>NZ_AP021901.1:2927500-5855000 GCF_018325905.1 Pseudomonas sp. St316
TCAATGCGTTGAATGCCTCGCGGCAGGTGATTGGCGGCCAGTTCTATGCACTTTATGGCCAGGGCGCAAAATACATCACGCCGACATTTGCAGCGTCGTCCAGGGTGATCTTGCGTGAAGGCGCGACGTTAGCGGCACCGGAAGTTTTCCTGCTGGCCAACGGCGAGTTGTCGATGGAACAAGGCGCGGCCATCAACACCATCGGCCGTGGCGCGGCTGCCTACGATGCCCGTGATGGTTTTGTCTATGACCTCAATGTGAATGGCCAGAATATGAGCTTGCTGGCCGCTTCCAACGGCGTGCTCAACGTGTTGGCACCTTCATCGGGCAGCAGCGGCACGATCAACATCGGTGGATGCAGCCTGACGCCCTGCAGCGGCGTCACCCGGATTCATTCCGAAGGCAGCATCGTCGCCGCTACCGGGGGCAGCCTGGAATTGGACGATCGAGTGCGCTATGGCACCCGCCACCTGACCCTGGCCCTGAGCAATATCAACGTCGGTACCGCCCCGGCATTGAGCGACGCAGCGGCGCGCGAGGTCTTGCCGGCCGGTCTGACCCTGAGCCAGACGGTACTCGATCGCCTGTTGCGCGGGGACACCGAATACGGCGCCCCGGCCCTGGAAACCCTGGAACTGTCGGCCCGTGAGGCGTTGAATTTCTATGGCACTGTCAGTCTCGACACCTATGACCCGGCGACGGGCAAGTCGCGGTTGGCCAACCTGATGCTCAGCACGCCGGCCATTTATGGCGCGGGCAGCGCCAGCGACGTGGCGACGATCCGTACCGCCAACCTGATCTGGAACGGTGCCGTCGATACGCCGGGCTCGGTCATCGCCGGCGGGGCCGGCACCGGAGCCGGTCGCCTGGACATCCAGGCCCAGCGTATTGAGTTCGGCTACGGTGAATTCGCCCAGCCCAGCTCGGTTACTACCCTGGACCGACTGGCGTTGGGCTTTGCCAATGTCAACCTCAACGCCAGCGAACGCCTGACCGCCAATCACAAAGGCAGCCTGGCGGTATATCAGAGCCAGGGGGCCTATGACGCGAAAACGGGCTACGCCTACAGCGGCGGCAACCTGAACATCCTCACCCCGCTGCTAACCGGTGAAGCCGGCTCGGTCAATCGCATCACGGCGGGCGGCGCGGTCAATGTGACGGGCACCACCGCCAAGCCGGGCAGCGTTTCCGGGCTCGGCGGCGAGCTGTCCCTCAAGGGGGCGAGCCTCAACCTGGCCAGCGCGGTGGTACTGCCCAGCGGCAAGCTGACCCTGAGCGCAACGGATGATCTGACCCTGACTGATGAGGCGCTGATCGACGTGGCTGGCCGCTCAGTCACCTTCAACGATGTGACCCGCTACAGCGCCGGTGGCGAGGTGATTCTGCAAAGCCAGAATGGCGACATTCGCCAGGCCGATGGATCGAGCATCGACTTCTCGGCTCGCAACAACCAGGCCGGTCGCCTCAGTGCGGTGGCGCTGGGCGAGGCGGCTGGAATCGTTGATTTGCAGGGGCGGATTCTCGGCACCAGCACCGGCGAATATGACGCCGGGGGCACCGTCCTGCCTTACCTGGCCGGCGGCGTGGCGGTCCAGGCCCGGCGCCTGGGCGGCAGCGGCAGTCTCAGCGAGCAATTTGCGGCGTTGAACCAACGGTTGAATGACGGGCAGGTATTCGGTTCCCGCAGCTTCCAGCTCAAACAGGGCGATTTGGTGATTGGCAACGAACTCAAAGCCTCGTCCATCAGCGTTTCCCTGGACAATGGCAGCCTGCTGGTCAACGGTAAGGTGGACGCCAGCGGCGAGCGGGTCGGCAGCATCCGGCTCGCGGCCGGACGATCCCTGACCCTGGGCGGCGACGCGGTGCTCGATGCCCACGGCAGCCGTCTGCGGGTGGACAGCTACGGCAAGATCATCGATTCGCCAAACCGCGCCATCGTTGACCTGACTTCCCGCGACGGTGTGCTGACCCTGGCCGACGGTGCACGTATCGATCTGCGTCATGGCACGGCGGCGCCTGCCGGGCAGCATGACGGTCGTGCCCGCGGCACGCTGGAACTCAATGCACGGCGTGCCGGCTCGGTTCCGACCCAGGGCGACATTGCCATCGACGCCAGCGGTAGCCTGGACATCCAGGGCGCGCGTTCGATTGCTGTCAACGGTACGTGGCAGTACAACGACGCAGCCTACGGCAGCGATCCGGCGGCCAGCGGGCGCCCTTATCAGGTCATCGACCAGGCGTACCTGGATGGCAAGCACCAGGACAGTATCGCTTTCATCGACGGGGCGCTGGCCAACGGTGACTTGATGCAACGCAAGCTCGCCGGGCTGTACAACGCTCGATATGCCGATGCGTTCCACCTACGGCCCGGTGTGGAGATCGTCAGTGCGACGGCCGACGGTGACCTGGTGGTGCGGGGGACCTGGACCTGTCCGGCTATCGCTACACCAGTGTGAATCCGCATACTCGTAAAACCGCCGTGTACGGCTCCGGTGAGTCGGGTGCGCTGACGCTGCGCGCCGGGGTGACCTGAACATCTACGGCAGCATCACCGACGGTTTTGCCCGGCCGCCCGCCACCAACGACGATAAGGGCTGGGTGCTGTTGCCGGGAATCGATTTCGCGGCGGGGGATATTGTCGTACCCGGTACCGGCGTGACCCTGGCGGACGACACGGCGTTTCCGGCGGGCTCGGTGCTCAACTTCGACGTGCCGCTCAAGGGTGCCACCCTGGCGGCGGGAACGCGTCTGCCGGTGGCCGCGACGCTTGATCAACCGCTGGTGCTGCCAGCGGGCACGGTGCTGGCCGCCTCTGTGCATGACGCCTCGGGCAACCTGTTGTTCGCGGCTGGCACTTTGGTGGCTTCGACCCAGACCCTTGAGGCGGGCACAGTGCTGGGAGCAGGTAGCCTGCTGAGCAGTAGCGCAACCCTAGGCAGCCTGATTTGGCCTAAAGGGGTTGCGTTGCCAAGTATTGCGGACGCGAGCAACGGCCTGACCAACGTCCTGCGTCTCAACGGCGCCCTGGCACTGAGCGTGGGTGCGAAAATTCCTTCCGGTACCGACATCAAGTTGCCGGCCGGTGTCGAGTCGGTGCAGTTGCGTCCGGAAGTAGCGGGGAGCAACTGGGCCATTGCACCGATGCTGGCCGAGGGTTCGCAGTCCTGGTCGTTGCGACTGGTGGCGGGGGCCGATACGCAGGCGGCGGACAGTCGGGTCGTGCGGCCTGTGTTGGCGGGTGGTGACCTTCATCTGGCTGACAGTCACTACGGGACGTTTGGCGTGGCGTCAATGGTGTGGACCGAAGCAGGATCGCTGGAATGGTACGGTGACACCAGCATGGTAGGGCAGCCGGTTGATTATGAGGCATTTGGTTACCCCACCCTATGCATCGACAATCCACTTCACTGTGAAGCTGGCGGATTACCTGAATACGAGCCCGGCAGCCAGCGTTGGAGTGTTATTCGTACCGGTGCGGCAGATCTTGAGCTGTTATCGGCGGGTGATTTGAAAATGGACTCGCTGTACGGCGTCTACACCGCAGGCAGTTCAGCCAGCGAGACTCACGCCAACGACCCATACAACCAGCGCAAGGCGCAAGGGACGGCGGGCCGGGTGCTCAATGACGCGTTGGGTGAAAACGAGCAGTTTGTGGATGGCGGTACCAACAGTCTTTATCGCGCTTGGTACCCGGACTTTGGCGGCAACCTGACCTTGAAGGTTGGTGGGAACCTGACCGGCAACAGTTTGGATGCCTCCGCCACAGGGTTTGGGCGACCCAATACGAGCGACTGGGGTTACGACACTGCAAATGTCGGCAACTGGTTGTGGCGTCAGGGCAACGGTAACGTCGCAACGGGCTCTTCGACCCAGCCTACGGCATGGTGGATCAATTTTGGCAGTTACACCGCCCAGGATAATGGCAAGGCTGACCTGATGGTTGGGTTTACCGGCTTCGGTACCCTGGGCGGTGGTGACCTGAATGTTCAAGTAGCGGGCGATGCCGGGGTACTCGATCAACTGGCGGGCAGCAAACTTCAACCTGGCAGTAACAGTCGCAGCCAGGGGTTGGTGCTGGCGGTGGGCAGCACCGGGCGCGTGGGCGCCGACGGCAAGCTGCAGCTCACCGGTGGCGGTGACCTCAATCTGCGGGTCGGCGGTGCTTTGAATCCCGCTAGTGAGTTTATCAGCGGATCTCTCAACGGCTCGGTAACCAACCTGCGTGGGCATGCCCGGATCGACAGCGGTGCCATCGGCCGAATCAATTTGATCTACGGCAATACGGTCGCTGATCAATCCCCAGGAGAAACACGGGCCTATGACTCCTTCCAGGCTACTCGTGGCATAGCAACGGGTGGGCTGACCCTGGTGCCGGGCGATGCCACCTTTGATCTGACCACCTTGGGCGACTTGGTGGTACAGGAGGTTACCGATCCGGGCAGGGCACTGGCGATGAGTGTGTCACCCTTCAAAGACGGAAATAGTAACGGATCGGGTGTGAGCTGGTTTACGTTATGGACGGCCAATACAGCGGTGGACTTGTGGTCTTCGGGAGGCAATCTGACGCCGATGACTGTCGGTAAGTCTACGGATCTGGCAGTGGTCTACCCATCCATCCTGCGGGCTGTGGCAGCCAGTGGCAGCCTTTACTACGGTGCGGCCAAAACGACTCAAAACGGAAACTTCGATGCTGGTACGCGTCCAGCGCTGCTGCTCGCACCCGGCATCAACAGCGAGTTGCAGTTCCTGGCTGGCGATTCCATTTATGGCGGCGACCTGACGGTCAGTCGTTCTGGCGCCTCGTCCGCCGCCCTTGCCACGCCGTTGCGGCCGGCCTTTGCCGGGCTCGTCAATGGCAGCGTGGTGGTCAGCAACCTCTCCGCCGATGCTAATCGTGTGCGTCCCAGCTCGGGTATATTCCCGCTGTTTGCCTTTGACAGCACCAGCGCCTCCGGCGAATGGGCTCTTAACACCGATCCCGCACGCTTCTATGCGCTCAAAGGCGACTTGCTGGCCGTCAATAGCGGGCGGGCGATGACGTTCACCACCACGAACGACAGCCGACTCGGCCAAACCTACTACGAAGGTGCAGGGCCCGTATGGATGATGGCCGGGCGGGACATTGTCAGCAGTGGTACACCGCTGAGCGGCGGCAAGGGTGGTTTACCCGACGTGGGAAACTACACCAGCACCGGCAACCTCTTCATCCACAACAACCCAGCCGACATCTCCATCGTTTCAGCTGGGCGCGACATCCTCTACAGCAGCTTCAATGTCGCCGGTCCCGGCCTGCTGGAGATCACCGCCGGGCGCAATATCCTGATGGACGACAAGGTCAGCATCACCAGCCTCGGCGCCGTGGTGCCGGGTGATTCTCGCCCTGGCGCGAGCCTGGTGCTGCAAGCTGGCGCCGGTCTCGACGGGGCGGACTACGAGCGCTTCGTCAAGGCCTACCTGGACCCGGCCAACCAGGCCCTGGCCGGCACGCCGCTGGCGAGCCAGGCGGGCAAGGTCGCCAAGACCTATGAGACCGAGCTGGTGGCCTGGCTCAAGGAACGCTTCGGCTTCAGTGGCGACACCGAGCAGGCCCGTGCCTACTTCGCGGCACTGCCGGCCGAGCAGCAGCGGGTGTTTGCCCGCGATGTGTACTTCGCCGAACTCAAGGCCGGTGGCCGCGAGTACAACGAAGCCGGTGGCGTGCGCCAGGGCAGCTACCTGCGTGGGCGGGAGGCTATCGATTTGTTGTTCCCGGCCAAGGATGTGGCGGGCAACCCGATCAGCTACAAGGGCGACATCACGATGTTCGGCGGGGCGGGCGTGCACACCGATTTCGGTGGCAATATCCAGATGCTCACTCCGGGTGGCGGGCAGACCTTCGGCATCGAGGGCAATGCGCCGCCGTCCACCGCCGGGGTGATCACCCAGGGCGAGGGCGATATTCAGTTGTATGCGCAGAACAGCATCCTGCTGGGGCAGAGCCGGATCATGACCACCTTCGGTGGCTCGATCCTCGGCTGGTCGGCCCAGGGCGATATCAACGCCGGTCGTGGGTCGAAGACCACCGTGGTGTACACGCCGCCCAAGCGCCTGTACGACACCTGGGGCAACGTGACCCTGTCGCCGTCGGTGCCAAGCACCGGGGCCGGTATTGCCACCCTCAACCCGATCGCCGAAGTGGCGCCGGGGGACATCGACCTGATCGCGCCGTTGGGCACTATTGATGCGGGCGAGGCGGGGATCCGGGTGTCGGGCAACGTCAACATCGCGGCGTTGACCGTGGTGAATGCGGCCAACATCCAGACCCAGGGCAAATCCTCCGGCGTGCCGCTGGCGGCCTCGGTCAACACCGGGGCCATCACCTCGGCCAGTTCGGCGGCGTCGTCGGCGACGCAGGCGGCTGAGGACGTGGCCCGTCAGCAACAGAACGCGGCGCGGCAGAACCAGGCGTCGGTGTTTACCGTGCAGGTGGTGAGTTTTGGCAACGAGCAACTGGCACCTTCACGCGATGGCGCCAGCCGCGAAGCCCCCCGCGCCTACGACCCCGCCAGCCCGGTTCAAGTCCTGGGCGCAGGGCCTTTGGATGAACAGAGCCGCCAGCGGTTGACCGAGGAAGAGCGGGGGCGGTTGAGTTTGTAAGCGGATTGAGCTTGCAGTGGGGTTGGCTGTGCTGGCGCCATCGCGAGCAAGCTCGCTCCCACAGGGGGGGTGAGGTGTTCATGGGCTTTGTGTCCGGCGCTGAATCATTGTGGGCGCTGGGAATGTTCGTGGGCGCGGATGGTTAAAAGCTTTTTGTGGCGAGGGAGCATGCCGTTCCCGGAATCCAGTGTGGGAGCAGGCTTGCTCCCACACTGGATTTGAGGTGTTCATGGGCTTTGTGTCCGGCGCTGAATCATTGTGGGCGCTGGGAGTGTTCGTGGGCGCGGATGGTTAAAGGCTTTTTGTGGCGAGGTAGCATGCCGTTCCCGGAACCCAGTGTGGGAGCAGGCTTGCTCCCACAGGGGATTTGAGGTGTTCATGGGCTTTGTGTCCGGCGCTGAATCATTGTGGGCGTTGGGAGTGTTCATGGGCGCGGATGGCTAGAGGCTTTTTGTGGCGAGGGAGCACGCCGTTCCCGGAACCCAGTGTGGGAGCAGGCTTGCTCCCACACTGGATTTGAGGTGTTCATGGGCTTTGTGTCCGGCGCTGAATCGTTGTGGGCGCTGGGAATGTTCGTGGGCGCGGATGGTTAAAAGCTTTTTGTGGCGAGGGAGCATGCGGTTACCGGAACCCAGTGTGGGAGCGAGCTTGCTCGCGATGGCGTCGGGGAGGTGGGTTACAGCCACCGCGGCGTGGTGAAAAACGAGGCCATTTCCGAGCGGGCCAGGGCCGCGCCGAAGTAGGGGCCTTGGACATGGTCGCAGGCCACGTTGCGCAGTTGGCTGAACTGTCGCGCGTTTTCGATGCCTTCTGCGGTGACCATCAGCCCTACGCTGCGGCTCAACCTGATCATCGCCAAGACACCTTCCTTGTCGTCCTCCAGGCCCAGCTGCGACAGGATGTTGCGATCGAAGCGGATGCCATCGAACGGCTGGTCCAGTACTTCGCGCAGGGAGGCGATGCTGGTGCCGAATTTGTCGATGTTGATCCGCACGCCGAGGTTCTTGAGCGCATGGAGGGTGTTGGCGACGGTCTTGTGGTCGGCCAGAAGGACCCCTTCGGCCACTTCCAGGGTCAGCCGGTGGGGCTCAAGGCCGCTTGTTTCGAGGGCCTCTTGCACCTGGTTGAGCAGGAAGCTGCTGTTGAACCACCGGGGTGAAACCGCGATGGAGACACTGATGGCGCTCGGCCAGGTGGTGGCCTCTTCACAGACGTTGATCAACATCCAGGTGCCCAGTTCTTCAAGCTGGCCCGAGGTTTCGGCCACCGGTATGAAGTCGGCCCCGCCCAGCTCACCTTTTTCGGGGTGGTGCCAGAAGGTCTGGGCTTCGAAACCGTGCAGTTGTTCAGCGCTCACATCGAAGCGGGGCAGGTAACGCAGTTCCAACTGATCCCGCTGCATGGCGTCGCGCAGCTGCTGTTCGTATTGCCGCCGGTCGCGGGCCAGGTTGCCCATGGCTTCCACATACACCCGCCAGGTATTGCGGCCCGCTGCCTTGGCCGCATACAGGGCGATATCGGCGTGGCGCAACAGTTCATCGGCACGCTCGTCACCGGGTTGCGACCAGGCAACGCCGATGCTCACCCCCAGGTACAGCGTATTGCCGTCCAGGTGCATGGGCCGTTGCATGCAATCGATCAGTCGTTCACAGAGTTGATCGAGATCGTCGGCATCGCCCGGATCGGGCATGACGATGACAAACTCATCACCGCCCAGCCGCGCCACCAGATCGGTGCCGCGCACGTTCTGCTGGAGAATATGCGCCACTTCCTTGAGCACTTTGTCGCCCACGGCATGGCCCAGGGAGTCGTTGACCGGCTTGAATCGGTCCATGTCCAGGTTCAACAGCGCCAGGGACGGGCGGTCAGGTCGGTCCAGGTGTTCGCGCAGGCAATCGAACAGGCGATTGCGGTTGGCCAGCCCGGTCAGTGGATCATGCAGGGAAAGGTGCTTGATCTGGGCCAGTGCCCGCAATTCGTCGGTGATATCGGTGGCCGTACCGCGAAAACCCAGGGTGCCGGCTTCGATGGCCCGCACCGAGAGTTTGCAGGTGCGGATGCGCTGGTTGCGCGCAGTGTACTCGCACAGCAGTGGTGCCGAAGAGACGCTGTTGGCACCACCGAGCAGCCATTGGGCAATCGAGATCGAGCCGCCATGGGGGTGAAGCAGCCGGTGCAGAGGTTTGCCCAGCCATTCCGTGGGACTGAAACCGGTCACTTGTTCGAAGCGCTCCGACAGATAGGTCAGGGTCCCGGTCGAATCGACCTCCCACAACCAGTCGGATGAGACTTCGGCAATGTCGCGGAAACGTTCTTCACTGCGTTCCAGCGCCTTGCGGTGGTCCAGCAGGCTGGCGTACTGGCGTTCCTGGGCGCGGAGCATGGCCAAGGCATGGCGCAGAACCGCCAGCGCCAGGATCCCCAGCACTAGTAGCGCCACGGCCAGCAACGGCAGGAGGAATTTGCGCAGATCCTGGCCCGGGGTTTGCGGCCGCCAGGCCAAGGCTTCCAGGGTCAGGTTGTCGAGCAGCAGCTGAGCGGTATCGCCCGAGCCCGGCGTCCTGGCGATATGGGCATCGGGCAAGGCGAAGTCCCGCGCCAGGTTTTCCAGGGCTGCGGGATCAAGGACCTTGACGAAAAGCATCAGGCTGGGCGGGCCGGGGATTTCGGGCACGCTGCTATCCGTGCCGACGGTGATGGCGGACGCGGCGACAAACGCCGGGGCGTCCTCGTGATGGAGCATCTCGACGACCACTTCGTCGTGATTTTGCGCAGCGGCGGCTTTTTTCAACAGCGCTCGCAAGTCGCCGGTCAGCCAGGTGTCGGCATCGACCTCGCTCATCTGGCCATCGATCACCGAATAAACCGTCTTGCCGGTTGGGGAAATGACAAACACGGCCTGGTAGCCATAGAGCGAATACACGCTGCTGCCGACGTTTTCCTGGTCATAGGCCCATTCCTTGTCCACGCTGATATGCAGATGTCGGTAGGCGTCGCTCCACTTGGAGTAGTCGCTCAGGTCCCGTCCGATACCCTTGCGAAGCCCCTCGATGGCCCGCTGGGCGAAAAACAGGCTCTGTTCACGGGCGCGCCGATCCTGGGCAGCGGTGATGTTGAGCAGCACGGCGATCGCCAGTGCAGACATGACAAACAGCAGCAGCATGATGGCCGGGAAGGTGCGACGGGTGAAGCTTCGGGTTGGCGAGCCCGGAGAAAGGACAGTCGAGTCATTGTCAGCATCTTCATTCATAGAAATAAGTCATCAGCCAAAAAGCGATTTCACCCGCACCTATCTTGTATCGGCAGTCGCGCTGATTTACTTAGTCGTGTTAACGATGGGGCTGACGGGCCGGGTCATCGCCGTCATGTACGGGTCTTGAAGTGTGATGCCCACGCGAGGGCGACGTCCCGACGGCGCAGGTGACTGACCCCGGCTACGTCCTTGAACAGGCTGACCAGGTCCAATTCCTGCTGGTAGTGCCCGCCCAGCGCGGCGCGTGCCTGTTGGCCGCTGATGGCGAGCACTGGCATGTGGTCCATCCGCGCGTCGTAGACGTCGGTCACCAGTGGGATGCGCCGGGTCCGGAGGTGGCGATGCAGACCCCCAGCTCGCCGGTGAACGTGGCGTGGGCACAGGCCATGAACGCGGCCATTTCCTCGTGGCGAGCCTGGATGAGCGGATTTCCCCCCGGGCGGGCGTGTATCGCAGTGTGTACCACGCAGGTCCAGATACATCTGCTTGACGAAGGCCCGGGCCAGCGACACAGGCCGGATACACACCGGCGATTAACTACGCCAGCCAGCCGGCACCGAGCCTCGGTGCGGGTGACTGGCACATTTATCGTCAATCGTCAGAGGAATACCCCATGCTCAACTTCTCCCGCCATTCATCCCTTGCACTCGGCCTGGCCCTGGTCGGCGGCCTGGGTCTTTCCACGGCGGCTTCGGCCTTGACCATGCACGACCTGGCCCAGGGCTACACCCTGGCGGCCGCCGATACCGTGAAGAAACCCGCCGAAGGCAAGTGTGGCGAAGACAAGTTCGCCAAGACCGATACCAACCACGATGGCCGGGTCTCACGCGATGAGTTCATCGCCGCAGCGCCGCAGCGCGCCGCTGAGTTCGACAAGATCGACGCCGACCACGACGGCGGTATCTCATTGCCGGAAGCCAAGCAATACCTGTCGGCCCAGGCGAAAACCGCAGAGGGCAAATGTGGCGAAGGCAAGTGTGGGGCGGCTATCGAGTCCTGATCTTCATCCTTGGGGGGCGATTGCGCGTAATGGGACCAACGTCTGCCGTGGCGATCGATTGGTGCCATTAGCTGCGCCCCTTCATCTCTTGATTCCAGAGATATGTCATGTCTATAGAACTCAGCCTGGAGTGGCCCACCACGCAACCCTCGGCAGGCCTTGGCCTGCGCCGGGCCTTGCTCGGTGAACTGCGCCAGGCGCCGGCCGGGGATTTCGACTTTCTCGAAGTGGCCCCGGAAAACTGGATCGGAATCGGCGGCGCCCATGGCGCCGCCTTGCATTGGCTGGCCGAGCGCTATCCGCTGTCGTGCCATGGCCTGTCGTTGTCCCTGGGTGGGCCGGCGCCGCTGGACCTGGCGTTTCTCGGCCAGGTGCGTGCTTTTCTCGAACGTTTCAACGTGCCGTTGTACAGCGAGCACTTGAGCTACTGTGGCGATGAAGGGCATTTGTACGACCTCTTGCCGCTGCCCTTTACCGAGGAAGCGGTGCATCACGTGGCGGCGCGGATTCGTCAGGCCCAGGATGTGCTGGGGCGGCGCCTGGCGGTGGAAAACGTCTCCTATTACGCCGCCCCCCAACAAGACATGAGCGAGCTGGAATTCACCCGGGCGGTGTTGCGCGAAGCCGACTGCGACCTGTTGCTGGACGTCAACAATGTCTACGTCAACTCGATCAATCACGGCTTCGATCCCCAGGCATTCCTGGCGGGCCTTGAGCTGGGGCGGGTGGTGGCGATGCATGTGGCCGGGCATTACGACGAATCCGACACGCTGAAAATCGACAGCCATGGCGCGCCGGTCAAGCCGGTGGTCTGGGCGCTGCTGGAGCAGGCCTACGCCCGTTTCGGCGCGCAGCCGACCTTGCTCGAACGGGACTTCAACTTCCCGCCCTATGCCGAGCTGGTGGTCGAATTGCAGACCATTCGCCAGTTGCAACACCAAGCCGTTACCCGGCAGGCGGTGTCCCATGGCTGATCCCCGGCAGACGCTGCATCAGCAGCAACAGGCGCTGACCCGTTACCTGCGCGACCCTGAGCACTGCCCGGTTCCGGCCGGCATGGATGCGGTGCGGGCGCAGGTGTACCGCGACCTGATCTTCGAGAACATGCGCTCGCTGCTCAGCGGCACCTTCCCGGTGCTGGTGAGTGTGCTGGGGCAGGGCCACTGGCGTGCCTGCGTGCGCCGTTTCCTGCGCGAACATCGCTGTGCCACCCCCAGGTTCGGTGAAATCGCCGAGGAGTTCGTCGGATACCTCGCGACCCACGCGTCGCCGGACTGGCCACCGTTTGCGGCAGAGCTGGCGCATTACGAGTGGGTCGAAATGGCACTGCAGCAATCCCAGGCCGAGCCGTTGCCGACTTGTGACGAGGCCTCCTTGCTCGACTCACCGCTGTGTGTTTCGCCCCTGGCGTGGCCGCTGGCGTACCAATGGCCGGTGCATCGCCTGGCGCCGAGCCACCAGCCCTCGACGCCGCCGGCACAGCCGACGTTGTTGCTGGTGCGGCGAACGCCGGGGTTCGATGTGCGTTTTTCCGAACTCAGCCCGTTGGCGTGGCGGCTTTTGCAGCGCATCGAAGCGTATCCCAAGTTGACGGGGCGAGGACAGTTGCTGGCGTTGGCGCGGGAGGCGGGGGTGGCATCATTCGAGTTCATGGACAGCGCCGTGGCGCTGTTACGGCGGATGCAGGAAGAAGGGGTTGTTGGCGTACAGCAACACCTCGACAATTAACTCGAAACCAGTGTGGGAGCGAGCTTGCTCGCGATGACGGTGCATCAGTCACTGTTGAGGTCGACTGATCCGCTGCCATCGCGAGCAAGCTCACTCCCACAAGGGATTTTTGTCAGGCCTTGTTTCGCTGGTGCACACCGGTCTTGAGCAGGGCATCCACACTCAACTTCCCAGCCCCTTGCAGCAGCAATGGCAGCAACGCCACCAGGTAGATCACCGGCAGCTTGAAGTTGCCATGGCCTTTATTGGTAATCCCATAGCCTTGGGCCAACTCGCTCAAGCTTGACCAATCCGCTGGCCAGTGCACGGCGGCGGTCGCCACCACGGTGACGACGAGCAGCACCAGCGCCGACAGGCGCGTACCCAAGCCGATCAACAGGGCGATGGCGCCGATCAGCTCGGCCCACATCGCCAGTTCCCAGTTCCACTGGGCCGGCACATGATTGAAGGGGAACGGGAAGGCGGATTGGATTTCGGCGAACCAATTCTGGCCATTCCATTTCTCCAGGCCGGATTCGAAGAACTCCCAGGCCAGGAACAGGCGCAGGCCCAGCGGCGCCAGCCACGCGCCAATATTATCGAGAGGGAGGTGCAGTGTGTTCAGCGTTTTTGAATACATGATCGGAGGACTCCATGGGCCCGGTCATGACAGTCGCCGGGATACGCAGGAGTCTTTCAAGCCGATGTAAGCGGGGTGTGTCCCCTAACGCAGCACTGTGCAAGTTTGTGTATGCCGGTGAACCGCAGACACACTGACATACAAACCCGCCTACCAACCTCGTGCCAAGCCCCTGTGGGAGCGAGCCTGCTCGCGATAGCGGTGTATCAGCCAGCGAATGCCAGGCGCAATTCGGCACAGAGGCCGCCGCCGTCGCGGTTGCTCAGGATCAGTGAGCCGCCCATGGCGATCGCCAGTTGCTGGGCGATGGCCAAGCCCAGGCCGGTGCCGCCGGTTTCCCGGTTGCGCGAGCTTTCCACCCGGTAGAATGGCTTGAGCACTTCGGCCAGTTCCTGTTCGCTGATCCCGGGGCCACGGTCCAGTACCTGGATCGCCAGTTGGCCGTTGTCGGCCGGTTGCACCTGGATCTGCGCCGCGCCGCCGAACTTCAAGGCGTTGTCCACCAGGTTGACCAGCACCCGCCTCAGGGCGTGGGGGCGGGTGTCGATGACGGCGGCGTTTTTTCCGGACAATTGCACGTCCTTGCCCGTGTCCTGGTAGTCGAACACCAGGCTGTCGAGGAACGCATCCAGGCTGATCCGGCAACTGGCCTCGGTGGCGCCGTGGATGCTGCGGGCATAGGCCACGCCTTCACGCACCAGATGCTCCATTTCGCTCAAGTCGCTCCACAGCTTGTCCTTTTCGATTCCCTCGTCCATGAATTCGGCGCGCAGCTTCATGCGCGTGATCGGGGTCTGCAAGTCGTGGGAAATCGCCGCCAGCAACTGCATGCGCTCCTTGAGGTAGGCAGCGATGCGGTCCTGCATGGCGTTGAATGCTTTGGCGGCATGCACCACTTCGGTCGGGCCTTTCTCGTCCAGACGCACGCTGTGGGCGTTCGGGTCGAGGGTTTCCACCGCGTCGGCCAACCGAGTCAGGGGGCTCACGGCAATGCGCACCGCCAGCCAGGTGCAGCCGATCAACAGCGCCAATTGCCCCAGCAAGACCACCGGTAGCCAGGGGGAGAGGGGCGTCATTGCCGGGCGTACGTCGATGGTCAGTGGGCTACCGTCGGCCAGGCGCAAGTGCGCCTGATAGTGCATGTTCGACCCGGGTATGCGTTTGAAAGCCAGGCCATAGGCCTGGCCGATGGCGTCCTGGATCGAGCTGACCGAGATCGGCGCGTCGGCAAGATCCATCGGTTGCCCGGGCTGGCCTTCGTCGAGCAGGTAGCCGTAATTGCGCCGGGCGAGCTTCGGCAGCCAGGCCTGGCGTTCGGCGGCCGGCAGGCGGTCGAGAATGGCGACGGAGGTCGAGACATCGGTTTCCAGGTTGCCGAGCATGGTCGACTTGGCGCTCTGGTAGCGCTCGTAGTACTGGACGCCGAACGACAGCCCCTGGGCCAGGACCAGGCCGATCAGGAAGATCAGCGACAGCCTCGAGGCCAGCGTACGCGGCCAGCGCAACGACAGGCTCATACCGAGGCCCCGAGGATCTCCACCGGCAGCGAGAACACGTAGCCTTCGCTGCGCACGGTCTTGATGTAGGCCGGCTCCCGGGCGTCGTCCAGCAGGCGCTGGCGCAAGCGGCTGACCAGCAGATCGATGGAGCGATCGAACAAGTCGGCGTCCCGCCCCTGGGTCAGGTTTAGCAACTGGTCGCGGTTGAGCACCCGTTGCGGATGGTCGAGAAATACCCGCAACAACCTATATTCGGCGCCGCTCAAGGCCACCAGGGTGCCGTCGGTGTCCAGCAGGTGGCGGGCGGTGGTGTCCAGGCGCCAGCGCCCGAACGCCAGCAGGCGACCGCTTTCGGTGACCACCAGGTTGGGCGGCAGCATGCGGGTGCGGCGCAGCACGGCGTTGATGCGCGCCAGCAGCTCGCGGGCGGCGAAAGGCTTGACCAGGTAATCGTCGGCGCCCATCTCCAGGCCGATGATGCGGTCGGTTTCATCGTTGCGCGCGGTGAGCATCAGCACCGGGGTGGCCTTGTGCTTGCCAGCCCGCAATTCCCGGCACAGCACCAGGCCGTCGTCGCCGGGCATCATGATGTCCAGCACGATCAGGTCCACCGGGGTGGTTTCCAGGAAGGCGCGCATCTGCCGGCCATCGGCGACGACGGTGGTGCGCAGGCCGTTCTTTTTCAGGTAGTTGCCAACCAGCTCTCTAATCTCGCGGTCGTCATCCACTATCAACACGTGATCGACATGATCCATGGTGCCCAGCTCCTCGACGTTTCGTTGTGAGCAGTCTACAGACGCCGGACGGCCCGGCTCGCGGCGGTTTGTATTGCAGTGTATCTGGCACGCGACGGATACACAGCGATGCAAAAAGCCACCTGGCTCGATACAGGCGCGATACCTGCGCGGCATTCAATGGCGTCCATCGAGGCCACACAACAGGCCTCGGCAGATAAACCCATTGAATCGAGGACTCGCCATGAACAGCAAAGCCATCTACGCCGCCTGCCTTTTCGCTGCACTGAACATTTGCACCCTGTCGGCCCGGGCCGAAAGCAACGTGCAGGCGCAAACCTACACCTACGGCACCCACCTGGACATCCAGAACGTGCTGTCCCTTAGCGAAGACTCCGAGCCGACCTGCGGCGTGGTCAACGCCCATATGACCTACCTGGATTCGGCAGGTCACAAGCAAGCCTTGGACTACCGCAAGTTTTCCGATCATTGCAGTGACGATAACTGAGTCGCCGTGGAAGCCAACTTGTGACAGTAAACCCGTGGGAGCAAAGCTTGCTCGCGATAAACGATGACGCGGTTATTACCAGTAATCGAGGCGCCTGCATCGCGAGCAAGCTTTGCTCCCACAGAGGCGCTGCCCGATTTGGTGTGTTCTGTCTATCTACCTACATTGAGGTGATGCCATGTTTCTGATCGCTTTTCTCGGCGGGGTCCTGACGATCCTCAGCCCTTGTATCCTCCCCGTGGTGCCGTTTCTGTTTGCCCGGGCCAATCGCTCCCGTGGCTCTGTGTTGCTGACATTGGTCGGCATGGTGCTGACGTTCGCCCTGGTGTCGAGCCTGGCGGTGGCCAGCAGCGAATGGGTGCTGCGTGCCAGCAGCGTCGGCCGGCAAGTTGCCTTGGTGGTGATGGTGGTGTTTGCCTTGTCGCTGATCTTCAGTCGGGTCGGCACCTGGCTGGCGCGACCGCTGGTCAGCCTGGGCAATCGCCTGGACGCCGGTGCCGGGCGGATGGCCGGGCCTGTGGCTTCAGTGCTGATCGGAGTCGCCACCGGGTTGCTCTGGGCGCCGTGCGCCGGACCGATACTCGGGGTGATTCTGACCGGGGCCATGCTGCAAGGCGCCAGCGCACAAACCAGCCTGCTGCTGCTCGCCTACGGCCTGGGCAGTGCCTTGTCCCTGGGGACGCTGATTCTGGCCGGGCGCGGACTGGCCACACGCCTGAGACTCTCGCTGCCGATCACCACCTGGTTGCGTCGGGGAACAGGAGCGGTGGTGTTGCTGGCGGCCGTGGCGATTGGCACCGGGGCGGATGACCGCTTGCTGGCGGCGACTTCCTCGCAACAATCGGCTTCCTTGGAAAAAAGCTTGCTGGAGAACGTGCCCAAGGCCATCGACTATGTGGTGAGCAAGGCTGGCGCAAGTTCCATGCCGGCCCTCGAATCCCAGGGCGCCATGCCTGCGCTGGACGGCGCGGTGCAATGGCTGAACTCGCCCCCGCTGAGCAGCGAATCACTCAAGGGCAAGGTGGTGCTGGTTGATTTCTGGACCTACGACTGCATCAACTGCCAGCACACCTTGCCCTATGTGAACGATTGGGCGAAGAAGTATGAAAAGGACGGGTTGGTAGTGATCGGTGTCCACACCCCGGAATACGGCTACGAGAAGATCATCGACAACGTGCGCGAGCAGGTGCGCAAGCTGGACATCCATTACCCGGTGGCGATCGACAACCAGTATGCGATCTGGCGCGCCTTCAACAATCAGTACTGGCCGGCTCATTACTTCATCGATGCCAAGGGGCAGGTGCGCTACAGCCATTTTGGTGAAGGACGTTATGGCGAGCAGGAGCAGGTGATCCAGCAGTTGTTGCAGGAGGCGAAGGCGGGCTGAGATCGGTGGCGAGGCGCTTGTGGGTGGCTAGGGGACCTGTGTGAGCAACTGTGGGAGCAAGGCTTGCCCGCGACGAACGATAACGCGGTTCACTTGTTAGACCGCGGCGCAGCTATCGCGGGCAAGCCTTGCTCCCACAGTTGCCCCACAGATAAATTCCTCAGCACAAGAAATTGCCCAGCCGTGCTGGCCCCTTGCTCATTTGCATACAGTCAAACTTCTTTCCTTTCAGAAAGTTGGGCGACAAACCTATGCGTATTTCTATGTGGGTCGTAGCGACGTTTCTCCTGGTTGCCGTCTCGCTTGAGGCCCAGGCCAGGGCACTGACGCAAAACCAGCAGTCGGTGTGCCGCTGGGGTTCGGATATCGCGGCAGGGGCGCAGGCGTCGAAGCTCTCTGGCGTCAGCCTGTACGGCGCGCGCAAGAAGCTGCAAGTGCGCAAGTTTTCCCGGCCCTGGATGCGCATGACCGCCCTGGGCATTACCGAGCAGACCTACAACAGCGCTTCGCGCCTCAAGCCGGTTGCGGTCAAGCAGACCTACTACGAACAATGTGTCCGTCATGAGCTGGCGCGACGATAGGTCCTCAGGCTGGGCTGCGGCGGTGGGTTTGCAGCGATGGCGCACCTAGGCACGAGCAGCGCCTGACGTGGGTGATGGCCGGCAGCGGACATCCTTGAGGGCGCCGTCGAGTTTCACGGGGTTGCTGGCGTTGTATTCGCTCCAGTCGTGATAAGCCAGTGCTGCCGTGGTCATCGGTATTACGCAAAACCGATTCAGCAAAGGATAACGTTCATGGCAAGGTCTCCTTTGGCTGGTGGGTTCAACCGGGCAGGTATTGGCGCCAGACCTTCCGTTCATCGAGTTGAAGCAACTGTTCCTCGCCTTCGCGGAACCGACGGTCGCAATCGAGGAAAAATTCATCGAGCTGCGGCGGTTTGATGCCGGTGCCACTGAGCATCCCATGGACTTGGCCACGGTGGTGGATCTGGTGTTCGAACAGATGCAGCAACAGCCGGTCGATCCGTTCGCGGACCACGCCATCCACGCGTACCAGATCAACGGAGCGGGCGAGGTCTTTTTCTCGTAGGGTTTCGCACAATGCCAGCAGTTGCTGGTCGGTTCGGGTTTGGCTTTCCTTCAGTTGGGCAAAGACCAGGGTCTGGGAGAAGTCCTTGATCTGGCCCTCACGGTCGCCTTCCAGGGCGGTGAGGTAATAGCGGTCAACTTCCAGGATGTGGCAAAGCGTGGCTTGGATGGACGGGAAGAACCCCGTGCGCGGCGCCACGTATTCGGCCTCGCTCAACTGCGCGCAGGCAGTGAGCAGTCGGTGATTGGCCCATTGATTGTTCAGGGCCTGGGCCAGGAAATAATTCATGGGAGTCTCCCGTTCGCGTCGATGCGCCGGTGCAAAAGAGTAGCAAAGTCTGTCAACGGGGACGTGCGGCTGGTCGGCTGGTTCCAGGGCACAGGGTGAACCCTGTGGGAGCGAGCCTGCTCGCGATGGCGCCGGCACATTTGGCACCATCGGGCCAGACATTCCGCTATCGCGAGCAGGCTCGCTCCCACATGGATTTCATCCGCTTCGGGAAGAGGCGGACCTAAAGCCCCACATCCGGCAACACCGGCCGATTGGCCAGGGCCTTGGCCATGATCTGCTCCACATACACCCGGTCCGCTTCCGGCAAGGCCAGGCGCGGTGGGCGGGTGAGGGCGCTGCCGCGGCCGGCGATGGCTTCGCACAGCTTGATGCATTGCACCAGGTCGGCGCGGGCGTCCAGGTGCAGGATCGGCATCAGCCATTCGTAGATCGGCATGGCCTCGGCGAAGCGCCCGGCGCGGGCCAGGCGGAAAATGGTCTCGCCTTCCTGCGGGAATACGTTGGACATGCCCGAGACCCAACCTTCGGCCCCCACGGCGAGGCTTTCCAGCACCACGTCATCGAGACCTGCGAACAACACAAAGCGATCGCCGACTTCGTTGCGCACGTCGATAAAGCGCCGGGTGTCGCCGGAGGAATCCTTGAAACACACCACGTTGTCGCAATCGGCCAGGGAAATCAGGATGTCCGGGGTCACGTCATTCTTGTAGATCGGTGGGTTGTTGTAGACCATCAGCGGCACGTCGGCGTGGCGGGCCACGTAGCGGAAATGCTCGGCGGTCTCGAAGGGCTTGGAGCCATAGACCAGCGCCGGCATCAGCATCACCCCATCGACGCCGACCTTGCGCACCGCGTTGGCAACCTTGGCGGCTTGCACGCTGGTGAATTCGGCCACGCCGCAGATCACCGGCACACGGCCACGGGAGGCATCCACCGCCACTTCGGTCACGGCGATTTTTTCCTCGGCGCTCAGGGAGGTGTTTTCCCCCACCGACCCGCAGACCACCAGGCCGGAAACACCGTCACGAATGACGTTGGAAATCACTTGGTGGGTTTTTTCCAGGTTGATGGAAAAGTCATCGTTGAATTGGGTGGTGACGGCTGGGAAGACGCCGCTCCAGTTGATGCGTTTGCTCATGGTTGTCTCCGGTTGTTAATGGTTTGTGGCGAGGGAATTTGTGGGAGCACAGCTTGCTCGCGATGCAGGCGCCTCGTTTCCCCTGGAAGACCGCGTCATCTTCATCGCGGGCAAGCCTTGCTCCCACAGGGGGCGAAGCCAGTTCAAAAAGAGTCATGCGCCGGGCCAGGTGTCCGAAAGCCGATAACCCTGTGGCCACGGGTCGGCGGGGTCGAGCAACAACTGATGCGTGCCGGTGATCCACGCGCGGCCGGCGATGCACGGATAAATCGCCGGGCGTCCGGCCACGTCGGTCAGTGAGTCGATGCGGCAGTGGAATTCGGAACCGATGATCGAGCGGCCGATAAAACGCTCGCCGACCTGCATCAAACCCTTGGCCTGCAACACCGCCATGCGCGCCGAGCAGCCGGTGCCGGTGGGGGAACGGTCGATTTTGCCGGGCTGGATCACCACGGCATTGGCGCCGGTGGCGATGCCGTTTTCCCGGACGATGGGCGCTGCAATCTGGCAGAACGAGATGTGCGACCAGTCGGGGTTCAGCGGATGCACGAAGCCCAGTTGTTCGTTGGCGGCGCGGGTGATCTTCAAGCCCACGGCCACCAGTTCGGCGGCTTCATCGGGGCGGATGGCAAAGCCCAGGCGCTGGGCGTCGACGATGACAAAACTGTCACCGCCGTAGGCGGTGTCCACCTGTAACGAGCCCAGGCCCTCGACTTCGATCCAGGCATCAAGGCGGTCGGCGAAGGAGGGCACGTTCTTGATCTCGACCCGTTGCACCTTGCCGTCGCGGCAGTCGGCCACCGCTTCGATCAGGCCGCCCGGCGCTTCCAGCACCAGGCGGGTCTGGGGTTCGGTCATCGGCAGGATGCCGCTGTCCAGCAGCACGGTGGCCACGCACAACGAGTTGGAGCCGGACATCGGTGGGGTGTCGGCCGGTTCCATGATGATCCAGGCCATTTGCGCCCGTGGGTCCTTGGCCGGCACCAGCAGGTTGACGTGGCGGAACACACCGCCACGGGGCTCGTTGAGGACGAAATTGCGCAGGGTCTGGTCCTGGGCGATCCAGCGGGATTGCTCCCACACCGTGGCGCCGGGGGTGGGGCGACGCCGCCGACGATCACATCGCCGACTTCGCCTTCGGCGTGGCAACTGACTACATGGATGATTTTCGATGAGCGCATTGGCTGCTCCTTGTGTTGTCTTGGCGGGCTTCATCGCGAGCAAGCTCGCTCCCACACTGATTTGGGTGCACCACCGAATCTGTGAAAGTGACCAACTGATTGGTGAGCACTACCGAACCCTGTGGGAGCGAGCTTGCTCGCGATAGGGCCATTCGCTATTTCACCGACTTGAGAAACGCCGCCGTCTCCGGCTGCACCGGATTGCCAATCACCTGGTCCGGCGACCCGATCTCATGGACCCGGCCATTGCAAAAGAACGCCACGCGGTCGGACACGTCTCGGGCGAAGCGGATCTCGTGGGTCACCAGCACCATGGTCATGCCGTCTTCGGCGAGCATGCGCATGGTGTCCAGTACTTCGCCCACCAGTTGCGGGTCGAGGGCCGAGGTGGCTTCGTCGAACAGCATGTAGTCCGGCGACATCGCCAGGGCCCGGGCAATGGCCATGCGTTGCTGCTGGCCGCCGGAAAGCTTGCCGGGAAAGGCCTTGAGCTTGTCCCCCAGGCCCACGTGCTCAAGTTGCTTCACCGCCAGGGCTTCGGCGTCCTGCCGGCTCTTGCCCAGCACCTTGCGCGGCGCCAGCATCACGTTTTCCAACACGGTCAGGTGGGGGAAGGCGTTCCATTGCTGGAACACGATGCCGATCTTCTGCCGCAAGCGATTGAGGTCGGTGGCGCGGTCATGGACCTCGATGCCGTCCACGCGGATGCTGCCTTTCTGGATCGGTTCCAGGCCGTTGATGCACATCAGCAAGGTCGACTTGCCAGAGCCGGATCCGCCGATGATCGACACGACTTCGCCCTTGTTCACCGTCAGGCTTACACCCTTGACCACTTCCAGGGCAGCGAAGGATTTGTGCACGTTTTCGATCTCAATCATTTTCCTGCCACCTTCTTTCCAGGCGTGCGCCAAGGCGGGCGACCACCAGGCTCATGACGTAGTAAATGAGGCCCGCGATGCACAGCACCAACAGGGGTTCTTGGATGCGCGTGACGATGGTTTGCGAAGCCCGGAGCAATTCGACGATGCCGATCCACATCACCAGCG
Organism: Pseudomonas sp. St316; assembly: GCF_018325905.1. Classification (NCBI taxonomy): domain Bacteria; kingdom Pseudomonadati; phylum Pseudomonadota; class Gammaproteobacteria; order Pseudomonadales; family Pseudomonadaceae; genus Pseudomonas; species Pseudomonas sp. St316. The sequence goes on from NZ_AP021901.1 coordinate 2,949,610, forward strand.
CGGTGTCTTTCATCACGCCCAGTACCAGGTTCAGCCAGCCGGGAAAGGCCACCCGCGTGGCAATCGGCAGGACGATGAACCGCAGGTCTTGCACATAGCTCAGGCCCAGTGACCGACTGGCCCGACGGGTGCTCAACGGCACCGCCAGCACGCCACCGCGGACGATCTCGGTGAAGTAAGCGGCGGCGTAGACTCCGAGGACGATGCAGCCGACGGCGAAGGCGCTGAGGTTCAGGCCGGCGATGCTCTTGAGCGAGTTGAACAGCACGAACTGGATCAGCAGCGGCACGCTGCGGAACACGTCCAGTAACCAGGCCAGTGGCAGGCTGGCCCGCGGCAACAACGCCCGCAACAGGCCGAACAGCAACCCGGCCAGGGTGCCCAGCAGGATCGACCATACGGTCAGTTGCAGCGTGACCCAGGCCCCTTCGAGCAAATACAGCAGGTCGTTAACGCTGAGGCTTGTAGAAAACATGTCCCACCCTCCTCAATAACGGAACAAGCGCCAGGACAACAGTCGGGCCAGCCCGACGATCAGCTTGGCGATCAGGTAATACAGCACCGCCGCGAGGGCGAAGTACTCGAAGGTGCGGAAGGTCTTGACGTTGTATTCCTGGGTGACACCGGTGAGGTCGTTGTTCAGGCCAACCACCACCCCAAGGGACGTCATCAGCACCGCCCAGACCATCTGGTTGGTCAACGGGTAGAACACGATGCGCAACAGTTGCGGGACGATGATCATCCGGTAAGCCTGGAAGGCGCTCATCCCCAAGGAACGGGCGGCGCGCATTTGCGTACCCGGCACGGCCTTGAGGCCGCCGCGAAAGTTTTCCGCCAGGTAGCCGGCGTTGTTGAAGGTGATCCCGGCCAGCAAGGCCAGCCAGGAACTGACGTGCAGCCCGAGGGAGCCGAGGCCGAAGTAGAGGATGTAGATCTGGAACAGCGAGGGCGTGTTGCGGGCGATGGACACCCAGCCATTGCCCACGCCTCGCAGCAAGCGATTCGGGGCCTGGCGCATGACCGTCAGCACCAGGGCGATCAGCACACCGAAAATCATCGACAGTGCGGCCGTCTCGAACGTCACCCAGGCCCCGGCCAGCATGTCGGGCAGGGCGCGCAAGGCCGGGCGCCATTGGAAGCTGTAGTCAAACATGGGTCGGGCTCCCCGTGCGGGTGGTGGGTAGCAGCCACGCCGGCGGCTGGCCGGCGGTAGCGGCGGTGCACGCGGCCTCGACGCATTCGGCAAGGGCGGCAAAATGCACGCCGCGACCGACCAGGCCGGGTGCGTAGTGAGCGTATTTGCCCGAGTTGGTCATCAGGGTGGTGGCGTGGGGTGGGATCACCGGTTCGCCCAACATGCACCAGCAGGTGTCGGTTACCAGCACCGCGCCGAAGGTCTCGATGGCGGCCAGATACCCGGCTTTGCGCGCCTGTTCCAACACCGTCCGACCGCAGGTGATCGCCAGCACCACATACGGGTGTTTGACCCGGCCGGCGCACAAGGACGCAAGGGTGGCGAATTCGCTGAGGGAGAAGTGCGGATTGCCCAGGGACACCACGTCCACCCAGTTGTCCCGGGCGCTGTTGAGCTCGCGCCAACTGGCAAGCAGGCCGACGGCGTCGACGCTTTCCTGCGCCAAGGTGGTGTCGTTCTCGAGCACATCGGCAGGGTCGAGGGCTTCGGGCGTTATCCCGGCGATGTGGAACAACGGCGCGGCGCTGGTGGTAGCGAACGCGGCGCCGAAGGCCTTGAGGTCGTCCAGGCTCGGGGCGGCATGTTCCAGGCCGCGTATCAGCGGGATGCGCCGGCCGGCCAGGTTGCCGATGTGGTAGCCCAGCAGCGGATAGAAACTGTCATCGACCTGACCCAGCGCCGGCACGTCGACGATCAACTGGGCCTTACGCTGGGCGTCGAGATGGCAGCCAGTCAACGGCGCCCGCCCGCAGAGGGCAATGCAGATGTCGAGAAAGTCCGGGTACTTCTGCGTACGCGCGCCCAGCACGCTGTTGGCGTAGACCACGGCGTTGGATTCGGCCCAGACGATTTGTTCGCCGGCCTTGGGCGCGGTGTCCAGCAGGTAGGGCGCGCAAGTGAAACTCAGTTGCGCGCCCATCGCCATGTAGGCATCGCCCAAGGCGCTGGCCGGTTCGCCCAGGGTCGGATCGACACCCAGCTCACGCCAGCGACGCTGGTCCACGGAGATGGAATTGAGGGTGGTGGGCACGCGGACTTTCGCGCCCCATTGCACCAGTTGTTCGGCAAAGCGCAGGCTGGCCGGGCCGGTGTAGATGCAGCCGTCGATGTGGGCCTGGGTCACGTCCAGCAGTTGCGTGGCGCCCTGGATCTGGGCCATGCGCAGCACGATTTGCATCGCCACTTGGGCGGCCTTGCCGTGGGTGCCGTCCAGTAACGCCCGGTCCTGTTCGCTCAGCTCCAGGGTTGAGGACGTGGGCGGCTGCGGCGTTGGGTCAGAACTTTGCCAACCGTCATTTGGGGGCCGGCCAGACAGTGTCAGGAGGTCGCCTTCCAGGCGCACGAAACCGTGGCCGCGCAGCCTGTTGAAGGCCTCGTGCCCCATGCACACCACCGGCAGCGAGCGTTGGAAAATCACCTGCGCCACCAGCACGCCCAGGGTCAGGATTTCATCGGCTTCGGCGAGCACCAGGGCTGCCGGTGCATGGCCGTTGCTGATCAGTTCCATCAAGACGCTGCTGCCGGTGCAGGAGCCGCGTCCGCTGGGGATCGCCAGCACACGCCCGGCCAGGCGCTGGCCACTCAAGGGATGGTGCCGGTCGATGACCTCGCCGCTGGCTGGATCGACCCCGCCCCAGAAACTCAGCCCCACCTCGGCGAACAGCAGGGCGCCCTGGGCGGCACCCTCCACCAGGCTGCGGCCTTTCAGACGGACAGGCGTGCTTGGCATGCGCCGATCCTCAGTAATAGACCTGGGGAACGGTCAGGTTGGCCGGCGGGATGTCGGTGCCCACCCATTTGACGAACAGTTCCTTGTAGCGACCCGTGCGCACCTGCTGGTTGACGAACAGGTTGAGGTAGTTGAGCAGGCCGTATTCGCTGCGCTTGGCGCCGAGGGACACGTAGTCGATGACGTAGGGCGCGTCACCGGCGATCTTCAGGCCCTTGTACTTGCCCGACTTGAGGGTCGCGGCGGCCACGGTGTTGGTCACCACGGTGGCATCGATGTGCCCCTGGGCGACGGCCAGCAAGGTGTCGTTCTGCGATTGGTAGGCGCGGAAGCTGCCGCTGCCCCAGCTCTTCTGGTCCTTCTCCAGGGCGATGGCCTCATAGGTGCTGCTGGTGTTGCCCAGGGCTTTGCCCTTGAGGTCGGCGTAGCTGTTGATGCCGGTGTTGTCGCGGGTCAGCACGACCATCTGGAAGGCGAAGTAGGGCACGGTCAAGCCCACGGTCTTGGCCCGTTCCAAGGTGTCGGATGTGGAGGCGACGATGACATCGGCGCGGCCGGACAGCAGCGCGGGGATTCGGTCGGAGAATGGGGTTTCCACCACTTCGGCATCTACACCGAGGACCTTCGCCAGATCGTTGCAATAGTCCACGTCGAATCCCGCCGGTTTGTTGCTTTCGTCGCGAAAGCCCATGGGCGGGAAGTCCAGGGTCACGGCGCAACGCAGCTTGCCGGAGCCGATGATGTCATCGAGCTTGTCAGCGTGGGCGGGGGCGATGAAAAGCGGGGTGAGAACAACGCTGAGGGCTACGGCCAATGCAGGGTTTTTCATAAGTGCCTCGCTGTCGAATAAGTGCGGTGAGATATCGTATTGAGGATTTCGTATACGATATTAGATAAGCAATCAGCGTGCCTGTTTCTGGCAGAGCGGCAGTAATGCCACCGCAGGGCTGGTCTAGAGGCTTTCATGCCGGGCGGTAACAAGCAGGGCAAGGAGGCGGTGCTGGGGTGGGGTGTTACAGATGGGAGCAACCACGGGGCCCGACGCCCCATCAGGGAACAGGAATCAGCGTTGATTCTCGCGATACTGGCTGGGCGACAGGCTGGTCAGGGCCCGAAACTGGCGGCTGAAGGCGCTGTGGTCGGTGTAACCGCAGCGCAGGGCAATCTCGGTGATCGGCAGGTCTTTGTCGAGTAACAGCCGCGAGGCTTCTTCCAGTCGTGCCTTGTGAATCATCTGACGCGGCGTGAGTTGGAAGATACGTTTGCAGTGCCGCTCCAGTTGCGCCGCCGATAATTGGGCAATGGCGGTCAGCTCGGCGAGGCTGATGGGGCGGGCGAAGTGGTGCTTGATATGGGCGTCCACCGCGGCCAGTTTGTGGAACGCCGGATGGCTCGATTGCGGCAGTTGAAGGTCGCGGGAAATACCGGCCAGGCCGACGATCTGGCCGTTTGGATCGTGCAGGGCGAGCTTGCGGGTCAGGCACCATACGGGCTGGTTACCGTAATACAAATGCAGTTCGAGCTGGTCGGCCAACTCCCTCCCGCTGGCCAGCACCCGGCGGTCCTGTTCGGTGTACAGCGGGCCGAAGCGCTCGGGAAACACCTGTTCGGCGGTGCGGCCGAGCAGGTCGCCGCTGTGTTTGAAACCGCAGCGCCGGGCCAGGGTCTGGTTGACGAAGGCGTAGCGGGCTTGCTTGTCCTTGATGAAAAACACCACGTCCGCGAGGGTGTCCAGCAACGGAGCGATGGGCTGCAGGCTGCGCAGCAGGGTGTCGAGGTCGCAGGGGGCGAAGGAGGTGAGCGAGGGGTACATGGCCGGCGTCGTCTTTTTTGTGGGAGCGATGGCGGAGTGTCAATCGAAAATGTGCTGCCTGTCACGCCGCCATCGCGAGCAAGCTCGCTCCCACATTGACACTCGGGTCTTCAAAAGTCTGGCGTCCACCACACATCCCCTGTGGGAGCTGAGCTTGCTCGCGATAGCGGTGGGTCTGCTTGCATTGATGTTGAATGTCGCGATGTCTTCGCGGGCAAGCCTTGCTCCCACATTAACTCGGGTCTTCACAAGTCTGGCGTCCACCACACATCCTCTGTGGGAGCTGCTTGCTCGCGATAGCGGTTTGAGCTGGTCTAATGACCCCGGACACCTCAATAGGTGAAACTACACCTATTGAGGAATATTTCATGACCAAGAAGTACAGAAAGTTCGACCCCGATTTCAAGCTGAAGGTCTGCAAGATGATTGTCGATCAAGGCCTCAGTGTGAATTCAGTTTGTACAGACTTAGGCTTGAGCGACACGGCCGTGCGCCGCTGGGTTCAGCAGTACCAAGCCGAGCAATTGGGCGGTGCAGGGATTGGTAAGCCATTGACCAGCGAGCAACAGCGTATTCGCCAGCTTGAACAGCAAGTCCGCGAGCTGAAGACGGACAATGAAATATTAAAAAAAGCTACGGCCTTCTTTGCCCGCGAGTTGAAGTGATCCATCGTCTGGTTCACCAAATACAATGCAAGGCCTACCCGGTGGCGCGTGTCTGCCGGGTGTTGCGGATTAGTCGTTCGGGCTTCTATGAAGCTCGTCAGCGGCGCCTGAAGCCAAAACCTGCCTGCTCGGTTGCGGCCCAGGTCAAGGCTGCATTCGTGTCCTATGAGCACTGTTACGGCAGCCGTCGTTTGGTGAAAGCACTGTGCGGCGATGGCGTGTCCATCGGACGACACAAGGTCCGTCGCCTGATGAAACAACAGGATTTGCGTCCGATCTGGAAGCGTAAGTTCGTTCATACCACCGACAGCAATCACAATTTTCCGGTGGCTGAGAACCTACTCAATCGCCAGTTCAACCCCGGGCGCATCAACCAGGCATGGGTCGCTGACATCACCTACATCCGCACCCGAAGTGGTTGGTTGTACTTGGCGGCCGTCATGGATTTGTACTCACGCAAGATCGTGGGCTGGGCCATGGCACCGCACATGCGGGCAGAGTTAGTGTGTAGTGCGATGCAACTGGCCATCGCGCAGAGACAACCTGAACCGGGTCTGACCGCGCATTCGGATCGAGGCAGCCAATATGCGGGCACTGCTTACCAGGACTTGCTGACGCGGCATGGAATGCGCTGCAGCATGAGTCGCCGGGGTAACTGCTGGGACAACGCGGTCATGGAGCGCTTCTTCTTGAATCTGAAGATGGAGCGTGTTTGGAGGAAGGATTACGCCAACCATGGCGAAGCGATCAAGGACATCACGGACTACATTGTGCGGTTCTATAACGAAAGGCGAATGCACTCATCCTTGGGCTATTTGCCGCCCAATCAGTATGAGCGGCAAGCAGCCTGAAAAACACCGATTGAGGTGTCCGGAAAAAGTTGACCACTACAGTGGGTCTGCTTGCATTGATGTTGAATGTCGCGATGTCTTCGCGGGCAAGCCTTGCTCCCACATTGACTCGGGTCTTCACAAGTCTGGCGTCCACCACAAATCCCCTGTGGGAGCTGAGCTTGCTCGCGATAGCGGTGGGTCTGCTTGCATTGATGTTGAATGTCCCGATGCCTTCGCGGGCAAGCCTTGCTCCCACATTGACTCGGGTCTTCACAAGTCTGGCGTCCACCACACATCCCCTGTGGGAGCTGAGCTTGCTCGCGATGGCGCTGGGTCTGCTTGCATCGATGCTGGATATGCCGCCGCATTCGCGAGCAAGCCCGCTTCCACAGAAGAGTTTGTGTGGGTTCAGGTGGGTGGGCTTTCTTCCAGGTTCAGCAAGGTTTCGATTCGCGCCGGGCTGAAGGGCGGGCGGGGTGTGGGCGGTGTCCAGCCGAACAGGTGTTCCAGGGCTGCGCCGCACACCCTGCCTTGGCAGGCGCCCATGCCGCAGCGGCTGGCCAGTTTTGCTTCGCGCCAGTTTTCGTGGCCGACCAGTTCGCCATACGGTACGTCTTCGCAGCGGCAGACCAAGGTGTCGTTGCGGGCCAAGGTCTTGAGCCGTGGATCGAGGGCGAAGGCCTTGTTCAATGTCTCGGCGAAACCCTGCCAACGGGCGCGGCGCGGCCACAGCTGCTGGGCAGCTGTGCTATCGCCGACGGCGGCATGGCCGGCGATGGCGCCTTCCACCTGCGCCAGTTCGCTGCCGCCAAAACCAGTGCATTCTCCGGCGGCGTAATGTTCGACGCGGGTGGTGGCTTGCCAGGTGTCAACCGCCAGCGCCTGGTCTTCAACCGCGCAGCCCAGGGCCTGGCCCAGCTGAATATTGGGAATGAGCCCAAAGCCACAGGCCAGCCGGTCGCAGGCCAACTCAATCGTCCTGCCTTGTTGCTGCAGGCGCACGCCCTCGAGCCGATCCCGACCGAGCGCCTCCACCACATGGGTGTCGGTGCGGTAGTGCCGGTCGAACAGACTGAGCGATTGGTAAAACTTCCCCGGCCAGCGCGGCAGTTGCGCGGCGAAACCGGCGACAGCGGTGCGACTGGCCTGCTCGGCGATGCGCAACACCTGTGCACCGTGATGCTTCGCGGTGGCGGCGCTGGCCAGCAACAAGGGGCCGCTGCCGGCGATGACCAGCCGTTCGCCGCGCACCGGCAAGCCCCCCTTGATCAGCGCCTGCAAGCCGCCAGCCCCGGTCACGCCGGGGAGTGTCCAACCGGGAAACGGCAGCAGCCGTTCGCGGGCACCGGTGCAGAGAATCAGGCGCTCGTAGCTGATCTGCCAGCCGCGCTCGGCATCTTCCACCAGCAAGGTTTTATCCGCCGCGCAGGCGATCACGCGGGTGCCAGAATGGCAGCGTATGTTGGCATGGGTACGCAGTTGCTCGCGCAGGCGTCGGGCGGCGCTGGGCAGGTTGGCCTGGGGGCCGTCGCGCCAGATCTGCCCACCGGGCAGCGGGTTGTCGTCCAGCAGCACGATGCGCGCGCCGCTGCTGGCTGCGGCGAGGGCGGCGGCCATGCCTGCGGGGCCGGCACCGATGATCAGCAGGTCGGTGGTTTCGTTCATGGTCGGGTCTGCACCTGCATGCCGTCGAGGCAGAGGGTTTGGCAGGCCAGGCGTCGATGGCCGTCGATCAGCACGCGGCATTCCTGGCAGATGCCCATGCCGCACAGGGGAGCACGTCGCTGGCCGCTGACCGAGGTACGGCTGCAACCGTCCGCGCCTAGCGCCAATGCTGCCGCGACGCTGGTGCCGTTGGCGACTGACAGCGGGCGGCCGTCGAGGAATAGATCAGGCATGGGGCCAATCCTCCTTGGCTAAGCGAATGTCAGAAGCACCCCCCAAACCTGTGGCGAGGGATGTTTGTCGGGCTTTAGGCATGGACAGGTTCTCCCAGGAAACGCTGCGGCAGGTAAGGCTGCACGGGCAGTGGCGAGGTTTCGTCGAACAACTGTGCAACCAGCAAATCGGCCGTCGCGGGCGCTGTGGTGACGCCTAGGCCTTCATGACCCACCGCCAGCCACAGCCCCTTGCGCTGCGGATGCTCGCCTACCAGCGGCAAACCGTCGGGGCTCGCTGCGCGAAAACCGGTCCAGGCCCGGATGCCGTTCAGATGTGCCAACCCCGGCAGGTAATCGACGGCGCGCTTGAGCATCTTCGCCAGCATCCAGCCTTCCACCTGCGGGTCGACGGTGTCGAACTGCCGCGAGGCGCCGATGAACAATTGCCCGGTCGGACGCGGTTGGATATTGCACGCCACCGACGGCCCGCTGGCGTTATGGGCGCTGGTGACATAGCCCAGTTCCACCAGGGTATGGGTGACGGTGGCGGGGTAGCGGTCGGTGATCAGCAGGTGGCCTTTCTTTGGCACGATCGGCAACTCCGGGCACAATTCAGTGGCCTGGATGCCATTGGCGAGGACCACCGCTTCGGCGCTCAGCCAGCGACCGTCGTCGAGGCGCACGCGATGACCGTCGACTTCGCTGACTTGCACCCGTTGCTGGCGAATGTTGGGCGCGTCCAGCATCCAGCGAGCCGCCGCCGGCGCGTACAGAATGCCGTCACCCTTGATCAGCAGCCCGCCTTCCAGCCCCGGGCGCAGCTCGGGCTCACGCTGATGCAGCGCGGCATGGCCGATCAATTCACAGGCTTCGCCATGGGCCAGCAGATTCAGGTATTTGCTATGGGCCACCGCCATTTCTTCGGCATTGGCCGCCAGCCACAGGGTGCCATTGTTGCGCCAGGCGCAGGCCTCGGGCAGGGCCGGGGCCAGCTCGCGCCAGCGTTGCAGGGAATATTGACTCAGGGCCAGTTCCGCCGGGTTGTCATCCAGCACCAGCAGATGGCCCATGCCGGCCGCGGTCGCGCCGTGCCAACCAGCGTCCAGCACCAGGACTTTCAAGCCGCGTTGGGCCAATGTCCGGGCGCAGGCAGCGCCGATGATGCCGGCACCGATGATGATCACGTCGGCGACCTGGCCCTCGCTCACGGACGAATGCCCCAGGCGAACGGGTCATCCGCTTCGATGATCAGTGTGGTTTCGGCGCTGATATAGGCGCGGCCGCGAATGGTCGGCACGATGCGCTCGCCCGAGCCCTCGTAGGAAGCCTCGAACTCGCTGCCAATGACACTGGCCTGGCGCCAGATCTGGCCGGGTTGCAGTTTTCCATCGGCCGCCAGGCACGCCAGTTTGGCGCTGGTGCCGGTGCCGCACGGCGAGCGGTCATAGGCCTTTCCCGGGCAGAGCACGAAGTTGCGGCTGTCGGCTTGCGGGTCGTCGGCAAACAGTTCGATGTGGTCGATCAGGCCGCCGTCCTCGCCGCGAAAACCCTGCTGTTCCAAGGCTTGCTGCACGGCGTAGGTGTAGGCAGTCAACGCGTCGAGGTTATCGCCGGCCACGTGTTGGCCATGTTCGGCGATCAGGAAAAACCAATTGCCGCCCCAGGCCACGTCGCCCACCACCTGGCCGATGCCAGGCACCTCCAGCGCCAGGGCCTTGCGGTAACGGTAGGCCGGCACGTTGCGCACGCTGACCGAGCGGTCTTCGTGCAAGGTGGCCTGTACCGTGCCCACCGGGGTTTCGATGCTGTGCACGCCGGGACCGATCCTGCCCAGGTGGGCCAATGACGCCACCAGGCCGATGGTGCCGTGGCCGCACATGCCCAGGTAGCCGCTGTTATTGAAAAAGATCACGCCCGCACAGGCGCTCGGGTCCACCGGCTCACAGAGCAGCGCCCCCACCAGCACATCGCTGCCCCGGGGTTCCAGCACGCAGGCGGTGCGCCAGGCGTCGTGGTCCGTGGCCAGGCGTTGCTTGCGCTCGGCCATGCTGCCCTGGCCCAGGTCAGGAAAACCGTCGGTGACCAGTCGGGTCGGTTCGCCGCCGGTATGGGAATCGATCACGGTGATGCGTTTCATGGGAGGGCCACGTCCGTTCAGATGAGTGACGGCAAGCGTGGCCCGCGCCCGGGGGTGACGGCTTGATGGTTTTATCTGTCGCCGATGACGAAATCGGCACAGTGCCGGCCCATCAATGGCTTGAAGGCAGGAACTTGAACAAGGTCTCGCAGACCCCGGCGATGTGTTCGTCCAGCAGCATCACGGCGCGCTCGACATCACCGGCGCGGCAGGCCTTGATGATTTCCCGGTGCTCGTGATCGGCGCGCTCCTTGCCCGCCGAAAGGCTCATCTGCATGCGCAAGTAGCGCTCCAGCTTGTCGTGGACCGAGCGGATCAAACCCACCATGAAGGGCCGTTGCGCCGGTTCGTAGAGGCAGGCATGCAGTTGCCAGTTCAGTTCCGCCCAGCGCCCTACGTCGTCTTCACCGATGAACTCCCGGCAGATGCTTTCGGCACGGGTGAAGGTGGCTTCGGTCATGTTGGGAATTGCCAGGCGCAGCACTTTGTCTTCCAGCAACATCCGTACCTCGAACATCTGCGCCAGCTCCGCCTCGGAAATGCGCGTCACCATTGCCCCGCGATTGCGCTGGAACATCACCAGGCCCTCGGCCTCCAGACGCTTGAGGGCTTCGCGCACGGGGATCTTGCTGACGTTGAACTGCCGGGCGATGTCATCCTGGCGAATCGGCTCGTCCTCGGCAAAGTGCCCGGCCACGATGGCATCGCGCAGGTGGCGGGTGATGATCTCCGAGGTGGAAGGGGTGTTGCCCAGGTCAGGCAGGTTGAACTTGGATAAAGTCACGGCGGCGGGTCGTTCGGCTTAGGTGGGGATATGGTATACGACTTTCGCGGGGTGGTCGTCGCGCCCAGTTCGAGCGACACCTGTGGCGAAGACGCTTATGTGGGAGCAAGGCTTGCCCGCGATGAAGACGATGCGGTCGCAGGGAAAACGAGGCGCCTGCATCGCGGGCAAGCCTTGCTCCCACAGACAAATCCCTCACCCTAGAGTAACTGGGTTCAACCGTGGGACAGTTGGGTGGCATCGGCCTGCGTCCGGACGATGATCAATCCAGTGATGCACGCGCCGACAGTCAGCGCCAGGCCGAATAAAACCAGTGCCACATCGGCACCGAAATAATCTGCCAACAAACCGGTCACCACCACCGGGAGACTGAACCCGACATAGGCGAACAGGAAGAACCCGGCGCTGACCCTGGCTTTTTCCGCGCCGGCCATGGCCGTGACGGCTGACAACCCGCCCAGGTACAGGAAACCGTAGCAAGCGCTGCTGGCGCCCAGTGCTCCCAGCAGCACGGCGAGCAGGGAGCCGACGCTCGCACCCCAGGCCAGCAAGGCGTAGCTCAACGGCAGGATCAGCAATCCCAAGCCCGTGGCCCTGGCCGGCTGCATGCGCCGCGCCCAGGGCTGGAACAGCAAGCCGCAACTGATGACCGTGAAGGTCGACAGGCCCGACCAACGCTGCAAGTCGTGGGTCGCCAGTACCGAGGGCAATATGGCGATAACCAGGCCCGACGTCGCCCATGCCAACAGCATGGAAAAGCTGTAGGGCAGGCTGCCGGCGGGAAACACAGGTAGGCGCAGCAGCGGTGCGTCTTTGATTTTCAGCGCCGGGTCCGGTAGCCGCCAGACCACGACGATCGCCAGGGTGGCCAATATCAGCTGCAACCAGAAGCTGCCAGGCGTGGCGCTGTGATGGACGAACAGGAACAGACTGGTCAACGCCGCGCCCAGGCCAAAGCCCAGGGAGGTGCTTGCGGTGACCCGGTTGGCGGGCGAGCGGGGATCGCGGGTCGCCATGAGCTCGGCCATATAGGCGGTTGATGTGGCCGAGGCCAGCCCTGTGCCGACCCCCATCATCAGACGCGCTACGCCCAGCGCCTCCAGGCATGGCCAGAGCAGTGTCACCAGCGTCGCGAGCATCGACAGCCCGAGCGCGACCAGGATCAACGGCTTGCGTCCCACCCGGTCGGCCAGCCCGCCGAACGCCAGCAGGACAGGCAGTACGCCCAGTACATAACCGGAAAACGCCACCGCCGTGGCGCCAGCCCCGTAGCCGGACAACTGCGCGTAGGTGGTGTACAGCGGCGCCTGCAGGTTGACCGCGAGGGTGATCAGGCAAAGGCCGAAAGCCAGCCCCCAGGAATGTCGACGCGATGGGTTCAAGGGTGTTCCTTTAAGGGTGTGCATTGAAGTCCCGGGGACTATCACTGCCGGGCACAGCGCAAACAAGGAACAGCCCCAGGCCATTTGTGCTTAACTGTTCGCTCAAAATTCGAGAACACTTAGCCAAGAGTGCCGGCCGTGGACCTGAAGATCGATCGCAACGTTGCCGAGCCCGTGATCCGGCAGCTCGTGACGCACCTCATGGGCTGGATCAACGCTCATGGCATCCGCCCCGGCGCGCGTATGCCGTCCATTCGTCAACTGGCCCGGGAAAACGGCCTGAGCCAGTCGAGCGTGATCAAGGCCTACGACCAACTGGTCGCCAGCGGGGTGCTGGAGTCCCGGCATGGCGCGGGTTTTTTTGTCGCGCAGCAGTTGGCCCAGCCGGTGGAGCCTGCACCTGAAGCGGATAACGCACCGTGGCGGTTGTTCGACAATGAATCGACGCAGCTCAAGCTCGGTTGCGGCTGGCTGCCCGATGCCTGGCGCGATGACACCGACCTGGGCCAGGCGATCCGCCAAGTGGTGCGCAACGACAGCCACGCGTTGTTCAACTACAGCACCCCGTTGGGCTCACCTCATCTGCGCCTGCACATTCAAAAGCGCCTGGGCCTGATCGATATCCATGTCGACCCGGCGCAAATCATCACCACCCAAGGGGCCAGCCAGGGCCTCGACCTGCTGGTGCGCACCTTGCTCAAGCCCGGTGACCTGGTGCTGGTGGAAAGCCCCGGCTACTACAACCTGTTCAATCTGCTGAAGCTGCATGGGGTCAAGACCGTGGCGGTGCCAAGAACCACGCAAGGCCCGGACATCGCCCACTTGGAGCAGCTTCTCGGCGAGCATAAACCCTCGTATTTCTTCATCAACAGCATGTATCAGAACCCCACCGGCACCAGCCTGGCGCCGAGCGTGGCCTATCGTCTGCTGCAACTGGCGACGGCCCATGACTTTCGTCTCATCGAGGACGACATCTACGCCGATTTCCAGAATGGCCCGACGTCCCGCCTGGCCACCCTGGATGCCCTGGACCGGGTGATCTACCTGGCGAGTTTTTCCAAGACGCTGTCCAGTTCGTTGCGCATCGGTTACGTGGTCGCCCATCCCGAGATCATCCAGCGCCTGGCCGAAGTCAAGATGATTACCGGCATCGGTTGTTCGTTGTTGGCTGAAAACGTGGTGGCGACGTTGCTGGCCAACGGTGCTTATCGCAAGCTGATCCAGCGCTTGCGCCAGCGCCTGAACAAGCAGATGGCAAGTACGCTGCGCCAATTGGACCCGGCCCACTGGGAGGTATTTGCCGAGCCGATGGGAGGCTTGTTCGTCTGGACCCGGCCTAGGTGCCTGGCGGCACAACGGGTGCAGCAGATCGCCCGGGAGCTGCAAATCCAACTGTCCCAGGGCTCGACGTTCCTGCCCCAGGGCGAGGCGTGCGACTGGTTGCGGTTGAACGTCGCTTATACCCAGGATCATCGTGCGCAGATGTTCTTCCAGCGGGTGGAGCAGGAGTCGATAGCGGCGGGCCAATAGGCAATGGGGGATTGTTCTGGCGCCATCGCGAGCAAGCTCGCTCACACAGGTTGAACTGCACCCAATCCCCCTGTGGGAGCGAGCTTGCTCGCGATAGCAGACTGACAGGCAACAAAAAAAGCTGACGTTAATGGGAATAAATATCAAACGTGAATGAGTTGCTGTATCTTTCGCAACACATTCTTGTCAGCCTCCCGATGGGGTGGCTTTTTTTCCATTAGGATTGTGCATCGATGCGTCGGATTCTCGTTTCACTGTGTGTGCTCCAGGCTTACTCCGTTTCCACCTGGGCACAAGAGCCAGCCCCTGCCACCCCGGCGACCCTTGAGCTGCAAGCCACGGACATTGTCGGCACTGCAGACTTTGAATCAGCACAGGGCCCGGTGAAGGGCTATCACGCCACCCGTTCGGCCAGCGCCACCCGTACCGACACGGCTATCCATGAAACCCCGCAATCCATTTCCGTGGTGTCTCGCGATGTTGTCGAAGACCTCGGTGCCACGCGCCTGCAAGATGCCCTTGATTATGCCGGCGGGGTAGGCCGGGCCAATAACTTCGGCGGCCAGGGCCTGACCACGTTCACCGTACGCGGTTTCACCACTGGGGAGTTCTACCGTAACGGTTTCCCGATCAACCGTGGCTACCCGAACATGCCGGACGCCAACACCATCGAGCGGCTGGAAGTGTTGCGGGGGCCGGCGACCATGCTGTACGGCCGTGGCGACCCGGGCGGTACCTTCAACGTGGTGTCCAAGCAGCCATTGGCCGAGCGCACAGTGACGCTGGGCAGCCAGGTCAGCGATCAGGGGATGCGTCGCGGTACGCTGGACGCGTCCGGTCCGTTGGATGAAGAAGGGCGCCTGGCTTATCGTCTGAACGTGATCGGCGAGGGCGGCGACACGTTCCGCGACCACGTCGAGACCGAGCGTTACGGCGTTGCGCCAGTGGTGACCTGGCAGGTCAACGACACCACGCGCCTGACCTTCGAAGGCGACTTCATGCGCAACAATGCGCCCCTGGACCGTGGCTTGACCCATTACCCTGGCCAGCGCGGCACTGCGTCGCGCGATACATTCTTCGGCGAAAAAGACGCCGGCAAGCTGCACAACGACAACAACATGCTGCAGGTGCGCTTCGAACACATGCTCAACGATGACTGGACCCTGGCCGGCGGTACCCAGTGGCTCGACGGCACCTTGCAGGGCAACGCGGTGGAAGGCAACGGCATCGCCGCCGATGGCCGCACCCTGGGTCGCAACTTCAACTACCGCAAGCTGGAGTGGACCGACCGCGACACCCAGCTCAACCTCACCGGGCATTTTTCCACCGGGGGCTTGGAACACACGTTGTTGACGGGCATCGAGTATGAAGACTACGACTATCAGTCCATTATCCAGCGTTCCGCCGCCGGCACCGGTGCCTACCCGATCGACATCTTCGATCCGGTCTATGGCCAGTCGCGCCCGGCGCTGACCCGCACGCCGACCAACGACCAGGAAAACCTCAAGACCCTGGGTGTGTTCATCCAGGACCAGGTGGCGCTCACCGAACGCCTGAAACTATTGGCCGGTGCGCGTTTCGAGCGGTTCGAGCATCAGTACGAGAACTTCACCACCCGCAACGGGGACTGGGATGCCAGCCATAACGCCACCACTCCGCGCCTGGGCGTGATCTACGACCTGACCGACACCGTGGCGGTTTATGCGAACACGGCCCGTTCCTTCAAACCCAACACGGGGCGTAGTCGCCAGGGGGGTGGATTCAAGCCGGAAGAGGGCAAGTCCTACGAAATGGGTGTCAAGTGGGAGGCCCTTGACCGTCAGTTGAGCGTCGATGCGGCGATTTACCAGATAGAAAAACGTAACGTGCTCACCAGCGATCCGGTGGATTCCACTTTAAGCGTGGCTGCCGGCGAAGTGCGCAGCCGTGGGTTCGACCTGAACGTGGCGGGCAACCTGACCCCCGAGTGGCGCATGATCGGTGGCTACGCTTACGTCGATGCCGAAGTGACCAAGGACAACCGCATCCCGACCGGCACCCGTCTGCTCAACGTTCCGGAACACACCTTGAGCCTGCTCAACGTCTATGAATTCCAGGACGGCGGCCTCAAGGGCTTGGGCCTGGGCATGGGCGCCCGTTATGTCGATGAACGGGCCGGCCAGACCGCGGCGAATGCGTTTTCCATGGACAGCTACACCGTTGTCGACCTGCTCGGCTACTACAAGGTCAACGAGCGGATCCGTCTCAACCTGGACCTGAAAAACCTGTTTGACGCTGACTACGAAGAAGGCGCTTTCGGCAACGTCTATGCCTACCCAGGCGCACCGCGCACCGTGCAGGCCGGGATTTCCTACACCCTCTGAGGCCGCGTGCAATCCTTGTGGGAGCGAGCGTGCTCGCGATGGCGTCGGGTCAGCCAATGAACTATTGACTGACCAGGCCCCATCGCGAGCAAGCTCGCTCCCACATTTTTTCTACCACTTGCCGGTGCTCATCCCACCGTCCACCGGCAGTATCGCGCCAGTCGTGAAATCAGCGCCCGCCAGGTACAACACGGCCTCGGCAATTTCCTCGATGGTGCCCACGCGACCGGCTGGGGCCAGGTTGTCGAGGAACTCGCGATGAGCCGGGTCGTGCATGGGCGTGTCGATGATGCCGGGGGCGACCGCGTTGACCTTGATGTTGTGGGGCGACAGTTCCAGGGCCAGGGCGCGGGTCATCTGGTTGACGCCGCCCTTGATCAACACCGGCAGTGCTGCTGGCACCTGGATGTTTGGTTGCAGGGCCACGGCGGCGGAAATGTTGATGATGAAGCCTTGCTGGCGCCCGATCATGTGCGCGGCAGCGGCCTGGCTGGCGTAGACCAGACCCTTGAGGTTGGTGTCCAGCAGCGCGTCCAGGTCTTGGGGGCTGTATTCGACGAAGGGTTTTGGCAGGAAGAAACCGGCATTGTTCACCAGCCCGTCAACGGCGCCAAACGCCTCGACGGCTTGGGTGATGAGGGCGGTTGAAGTGGCCGGGTCCGCGATGTCGCCGGCCACGCCAATGAAACCAGCCGGGTGGCCGAGGTCGGCGGCGGCAGCCTCCAGGCCGGACGGGGAGCGGGCATTGCCCACCACGTTATAACCCCGACCCAGGAACGCTTTGACCAAACCCAGGCCGATCCCGCTGGAAGCGCCGGTGATGATGACGGTTTTATTGAGGCTCATGATTGACTCCTGATCACATTGAGTTGAACCGGTGCGCCTGTGTTGGCGATGGTTGAGCTCAGGGTATTGATGCGTCAGGGTTTGATAAATACGGCTGCTGGCACTTGAGTTGATACGTCATGTAATTAATGACCAAGGCCACATACCCCTGTGGGAGCGAGCTTGCTCGCGATAGCGTCAGGCCTGTCGCTATTGATGTTGACTGACACACCGCCATCGCGAGCAAGCTCGCTCCCACAGGATTGTCAGAAAAAAGCCCGGTCAGTTGGACCGGGCTCGGGAGGGCAAAGCGTTATTCCTTGGGAAGACTTCGAAACTCCGTCGTGGTCACCCCCGCGTATCCCCAGTTATCCGTGTCGACTTCCTCGATCACGATATGGGTCAAATGCGGGTCCTTGCCCAGTACGCGCTGGAGGGTTTCGGTGATCTCGGAAATCACTTGGGCTTTCTGTTCACGGGTGACGCCGTCTCGGGTAATTCGCACATTGACGAAAGGCATGTTGCACTCCAAATGATGGAAATGAGCGCAGGACAACCCTGCGCGGTGGAAGGCCACTGTATTTATACGCCGCGGACTGATAAACAAGCCTTTGGAAACTTCAGTTGATACGCGGTGTAATGAATCATGAAGCGTCATTTCGAAGACCTGCAGTTGGGCAGCATAGAACTTTTCTGCCTGGCGGCGGAGGCGGGCAGTTTCACGGCGGCGGCGCAGTTGGCAGGGGTTACCCCGGCTGCTGTGAGCCGCTCGATCTTTCGCCTGGAAGAGCGCCTGGGTTCACGGCTTTTCGTGCGCACCACCCGCAGCATTCGCCTGACCGAAGCCGGCAAGACCTATTTCGAGCAATGCCGGCAGGCATTGACGCAACTGGTCGAGGCGCAACAGGAAATGATGGGTGCGCAATCGGTGCCGTCCGGGCAACTGCGCATCAGCCTGCCCACCACCTACGGTCATCACCGCATCCTGCCCTTGCTGCCGGCCTTTCGGGCGCTGTACCCGCAAGTGACTGTGGACCTGCACCTGAGCAATCGAAACATCGATTTCGTTGCCGAAGGCTATGACCTTGCCATCCGGGTGCGGGCCCAACCCGATTCGTCGATGATCGCCCGGCTGCTGGAAGACGCAAAACTGGTGGTGGTCGCGTCCCCTGACTATCTGCGCAAGACCGGCACGCCGCAGCTTCTCGAAGACCTGGACGACCACGAGTGCATCCAGTTCGAATTGCCCAGTAGCGGGCGACGGATTTCCTGGTTGTTCAATGTCGAGGGCAAGGAAAAGGAAGTGTTCGGCGAAGGGGGCTATTGCTGTTCGGACGATGTGCTCGGCGGCGTGACGCTGGCCAAGCATGGCGCGGGCTTGTTCCAGACCTACAAATTCATCGTGGAACAGGAGTTGGCCAACGGGCAACTGGTGGAGGTGCTTGCGCCTTTCGCGGGGCGCTCACGTCCGTTCACCTTGCTCTATCCCCACGGCCGGTATGTACCGCAGCGGGTGCGCGCGTTTGTGGATTTCCTGCTGCAGTACCGGGAGCAGTGGGCCGCGATTTAAGGCGGAAAACAACCGGCGACCCGTGGCGAGGGAGCTTGCTCCCGCTGGGCTGCGTAGCGGCCCTTTTTTATGAGCGCTTCGCACTCAAGCGGGAGCAAGCTCCCTCGCCACGGAGTATCACTGCCGCCTCAAGTGAGCGTCTGCCACAGAGGTATTTCCGGCCAACCGGCTATCAGAACTTGAACGCCTGGCGACCGATCAGCAGCCATTTGCCGTTCTTCTGTTTCTGCCAGATCTGGAAGTTCTCGATTTCGGTCGGCACGATGTCGCCGCCCTTGATCGCCTGGGCCGAGAAATGATTGCGCACCAGGGCGGTGTCGCCCGAGAGGGTGATCTTCTGATTCTGCATTTCCAGGGTCTTGAACGCGCTCTTGCCCGTTTCGATGTCGGCGATGAAGGCTTTCTTGTCCTGGATGTTACCGCTGGAGTGCCCGTAGGTCAGGTTTTCGGCAGCCAGTGCCTGAAGTTGTGGGATGTCCTTGTGCAGCATGGCTTGGGTCAAATGGTCGACGGCCTGGGCCACGTCTTGCTCGGCCGAAGCAGACGCTGTCGCCGCGTAGCCGCCGAACAGGCACAGGAAGCCGATGGCCAATGTGGTTTTTTTCATGGGGATTTCCTTATTTTTGTAGGTGGCGAGAACGCTAGCGATACGTTCTCGTCTGTCATCGTACAACTTGTTTTGAGAGGGGGGAACTGCCGAATGAATGTACGTTGTGTTTTCGATAAAAAAGATTTGCCAATCAGGTTCCTTGGGCATGCCCAGCCGTTATGATCTCGCGGGTTGTACGCTGCTCTTGCGCGGACGAACTCGGAACAGAAGGAATCAGGATGTCCCCGACACTTTCAGACCGCTATCGCGGATGCTTACTAGGCTTGGCATGTGGTGACGCCGTTGGCACAACTGTTGAATTCCAGCCACGGAATTCCTTTGCCCCTGTGACCGACATGGTCGGTGGCGGCCCCTTCAGTCTCAAGCCTGGCCAATGGACCGATGACACATCGATGGCTTTGTGTCTGGCTGAGAGCCTGTTGCAAAAGCGTGGTTTTGATGCGGCTGACCAGATGGGCCGATACCTCAATTGGTGGCGTTGGGGTTATCTGAGTTCCACTGGCGATTGCTTTGACATTGGTATGACCGTTCGCGGTGCACTGGAAAGCTATCAGTCCCATGGCAACCCCTTCGCGGGGGATACCGCTCCTGATACGGCTGGCAATGGCTCGCTGATGCGACTGGCACCGGTCGTGTTGTTCTTTTATCCGGATCGCGAACGCATTCGCGATTTTGCGGCTCTGAGTTCACGCACAACCCATGGGGCAACAGAGGCGGTGGAGTGTTGCCAAGTGTTAGCCGATGTCATTGGCAACGCATTGAACGGCGCTTCAAAGACGGAGGTGTTGCGTGTGGCGTCCGAGCAACTGACCGAGGCCAAAGTGATAGCGCTCGCCCAAGGGGCCTATCAGGGAAAAGGTCGTAGTGAAGTGTCAGGCTCTGGTTATTCGGTGGCTTCCTTGGAAGCGGCGCTGTGGTGCTTTCATCAGACGGACAGTTTCACTGATGCGGTGCTGACCGCGACGAACCTGGGCGACGACGCTGACACCACCGCTGCCATTGTCGGTCAGGTAGCGGGGGCATTTTATGGGGTGCAGGCTATTCCCTCCGATTGGTTGCAGAAATTGTGGATGCGACAGGAGATTGAAGCCATGGCGGATGCGCTTCACTTGCAGGTCTGAGCCGCGGGCAAGGTCGCCCTGCGTCATATTCATAGCCATCGCCCTATAACCCGTGGCTGCAATCCCCAGGAGCCTCATCACTATGGAAGTAACTATGCCCCAACCTTGGTACAACACTCGTCCCGCCCCCGTCTTCATGACCGTCTTTTACTGCTTCATCGTCTTGATCCAAGCTGGCGTTTGGGTAGCAGAGGAAGGTTTCGAGCAGGCACGTTTTGGTGACATTTCTATCTTGGTGTTTCTCAATATCTGCACGGTAGCGCTGCTGATGTTCGTAGGCGGATTGATGCTTTTCGCGAGGAAAAAGGGCAGCTCGCTTTGCTTCGTTCTTGCCTTGGCGTTAGGCGTAACGATCTCAGTTAGCCGGATGGGAAGCGATTCTATTGTCCATCTGCTCACGCTGCCGATGTTTAAGGAGTACGCGTTGGTCTTCGGGATCTGGGTCTATAGCCTTCAATTGCGCACCACCGATTACTTCTTGTCCAAATAAGATACCGGCTAATCCAGTAGGTGCCGGCGCACCAAAAGTTGAGCCAAAAAAAGGCAATGCCAGTCAGTTAAGCTGTCTGGCATTTTTTTCCACCATTTGATAACGCAACAAGTTGTAGCCGGTCAGCTATAGGAAAATTCCCTATAGCATCCGTCAACGTATTATCTACTGCATGACCTCGTTTAATATCGATGAGGCCAAAGCGTCCCATAAGACACTGTATTTACACCAATACAGCCCCAAGAAATAACGAAGAAAAGTCGCCCCGTTTAATTGCTGTAAACATATCCGGCGCGACACGTTTAAATACATTCTACATTACGCCCTAAAGGCTACGAGACCTTGCGTCCTTACTTACGCATGCGTCAGAATCCGCTGGCTTGTGCGCTTTGCCCCTGGCCTCTATCGTTTCCCTGCCACTGCCCATCAGTGGTCGGGTTTAGTCGCTCGGTCGGTTTTAGTAAAGTGTATAAGTACCATTCAGTCAGGTCATTTATTCCTGTACTTGATGGTGGTTGTGCGCAGGGCGCCCTTGGGCGCGCCGGGTTTGCTAATTCCACCGGTCGACTAACCTGCGTACAGCCGCCACCCTCTTTTAGTCGAGAGCGGTTGCGGCCCCAACTCTGGAATTAGTCATATGTTCAAGGTTACTCCCAACCCTCCGGATATCGATTCGGTACTCTACGGCGACTCTCTCGACCCCGAAAAGTTGAAAGAGGCGGCAGACCGCGCGCTCAAGTTCTACCTGAACCCCGGGGCGACGAAAACGCAGATACAGCCCCGCAAGCCCAGCACGATCTTCACCATCGACGCAGCGGTGGATGACGAAACGTTGCTCGTTGAGGCGTGCGAATCCTTGGCATCCGCCAGCGTGATGGTCAGTGACCTCACCGATTTGACGGACGGCCCAAGACGCCAAACGATGCTGGTGCTGCAACGGGTCATCATGTTGGGTGAGTTAGCGGTCAATCGAGTACTGGATAACCACAAGCCTGGGTAGTCGCCAGGTAGTGTTGTGGGGGGCGCCGCAAGCGCCCTCACAACCTAGGTCCACGACGATCGGTGGAACGTTGGGTTCCGTCAGGCACTGCCAAGCGCATGGGCCTTGTTGCTCCGCCTTCACAAGCCTTCCCGCACCGCCCCCCGAATCCCTTCCAGCAACATGGTGAACGCCGGATTGTCGTTGTCTTCGCGCCACACCAAGTGCAACTCGCTCTGCACCCCTTCGCCCAGGTCGATCTCGCGAAACACCACCTGCTTGAACACCACGTTGGTGGCGCAACGCGGTACCAGCGCCAGGCCCATGCCGGCGTTGACCAGGGCCAGGATCGTCAGCGACGACCCCAGCCATTGCACGAATTGCGGCGCGACCTGGGCCGAGCGGAGCATGCCGGTGAGCAATTCGTTGAAGGGCGGGTAGGCGGCGTGGGAGTACATCAGGAACGGTTGGGCGTCGAGGTCCTGGACGCTCACGGTCTCGGCGCTGGCCAGCGGATGTCCGGCGGGCACCGCCAGCACGAAGGGCTCGCGCACCAGGCATTCGGTGGCATAGCCGGTTTCCAGCAGTGGCGAGCGGACGATGCCCAGGTCGATGCGCCGGGCGCGCAGGGCTTCATGTTGCTGGTAGGTGTTCATCTCCGCCAAGACAATTTTGACCTGAGGCTGTTTCAGCCGGGCCTCGGCAATCACCTTGGGCAGAAACTCGTATACCGCGCTGCCGACGAAGCTGATGGTCACCGAGCCGATGTCACCCTGGGCAAAGCGCCGGGCGGCGATGGCGGCCTGTTGCGCCTGTTCCAGCAGGTTCTGCGCTTCGATGAAAAACGCCCGGCCGGCGGCGGTGAGCGCCACGCTGCGGGTGCTGCGGGTGAACAGCTCGACGCCCAGGTGATGCTCCAGCAATTGGATCTGCCGGCTCAGCGGTGGTTGGGTCATGTTCAGGCGTTCGGCGGCTCGACGAAAGTTGAGTTCGGTCGCCACGGTGGTGAAGCAGCGCAACTGGGCCAGTTCAAACATTGATTCAATCCGAGTATCAATCAAGTGCCAAGTTAGATTAGACGGGAACAATCCGCCGCGTCCATCATCGTCCCGTTCCTCACAAAAACAATGATCGGGAGGCACCCTTGAATAACGTAACGGACTCCACCCATGACAGCACCCTGGCGCTCGCGGCGGCCAAGGTCAAACGTCATGTACTGCCGTTGGTGGTGGTGATGTTCATCGTCAACTACATCGACCGGGTCAACATCGGCTTCGTGCGCAGTCACCTGGAAACCGACCTGGGCATCGGCGCCGCAGCCTATGGGCTCGGCGCCGGGCTGTTCTTTGTCGGCTACGCGCTGTTCGAAGTGCCGTCCAACATGCTGTTGCAACGCTACGGCGCGCGGGCCTGGCTGACACGCATCATGTTCACCTGGGGCGCGGCGGCCATGGCCATGGCTTTTGTGCGCGGTGAGACCAGTTTCTATGTGCTGCGCTTCATCCTCGGTGCGGCGGAGGCGGGGTTCTTTCCTGGCATCATCTACTACTTCACCCAATGGTTGCCGGCCAACGAGCGTGGCAAGGCGATGGCGATCTTCCTCAGTGGTTCGGCCATCGCTTCGGTGATTTCCGGGCCGGTGTCGGGGGCGCTGTTGCAGGTCAGTGGGATGGGCCTGCACGGTTGGCAATGGATGTTCCTGATCGAAGGCTTCGCTTCCATTGTGTTGTGCGGGTTTGTCTGGTTCTGGCTGCAATCGCACCCAAGCCAGGCCAAATGGCTGAGCGTAGAAGAGAAGACCGTGCTGATCGCGGCCATTGCCGAGGAGCAGCGGGCCCGGGAAGCGGCGCAGGTGATCAAACCGTCGGTGTTCAAGTTGCTGGCCGACCGACAGATCGCGTTGTTCTGTTTCATCTACTTCTCCATCGCCCTGACCATCTACGGCGCCACGTTCTGGCTACCGAGCATGATCAAGAAAATGGGCAACCTGGGAGACTTCCAGGTCGGTTTGCTCAATTCCATTCCGTGGATCATTTCCATCATCGCGATGTACGGCTTTGCCGCCCTGGCCGGCAAATGGAAATTCCAGCAGGCCTGGGTCGCGGTGACGCTGGTGATTGCCGCGTTCGGCATGTTCATGTCCACCACCGGCGGGCCGATCTTTGCTTTCGTGGCGATCTGTTTCGCCGCCATCGGTTTCAAGGCCGCCTCGGCGCTGTTCTGGCCGATTCCCCAAGGCTACCTGGATGCGCGCATCGCCGCGGCAGTGATCGCCCTGATCAACTCCATCGGTAACCTCGGTGGCTTCGTGGCGCCCACGGCCTTCGGCTTCCTGGAGCAGACCACCGGGTCCATCGAAGGTGGGTTGTATGGGCTGGCTATCACCTCCCTGGTTGCCGCCGTGGTGATTTTCTTTGCCCGCACCAAGCCGGGCCGTGATACGCCGAATTCACTGTCTGGCCGACCTGAAACCGTTGCCCAGACCGCTGTCGACCACTCGGAAAAAAACCAAGCCTTGAACCCTGTCCCATCGGGAGCCGCTGTATGAAGATCAAACGCGTCACCGTCACCCCCATTGCTTTTCGCGATCCCCCCTTGCTCAACGCCAGCGGCATTCATGAGCCGTTCGCACTGCGCTCGATCATCGAGATCGAGAGCGACAACGGTTACATCGGCCTGGGGGAGAGCTACGGCGATGCGCCGGCCCTGGCGATCCAGCAGCAGTTGCAAAGCCAGTTGATCGGTCTGGATCCGTTCAACCTCAACCAGTTGCGGGCTATCGTCCAGGCGACCGTCGCCGCGCAGAAACCGGTCAGCGTTGCCGGTGCCGAACTGGCGCCGGGTTCCCATGCGAGCAAGGCGGTGAGCAATGCTTATTCGGCGTTCGAAGTGGCCTGCCTGGACTTGCAGGCCCATTACCTGAATGTGCCGCTGGTGGACCTGTTGGGGGGCGCGATTCGCGACGAGATTCCGTTCAGCGCCTACCTGTTTTTCAAGTATGCCGAGCACATCGATTCACCCTATCCGCCAGACAGTTGGGGCGAAGCGCTCAACGAGGAGCAGATCGTCGCCCAGGCCCGGCGGATGATCCAGGACTACGGCTTCAAGAGCATCAAGCTCAAGGCCGGTGCCCTCGATCCGGAGCATGAAGTTGCCTGCATCAAGGCGCTGAAACGGGCGTTTCCAGGGTACCCGTTGCGCATCGATCCCAACGGCAACTGGTCCCTGGAAACCTCGATTCGCATGGCCGAGCTGCTGGGCGATGACCTGCAGTACTACGAAGACCCGACGCCGGGGCTGGAGGGCATGGCCGAGCTGCACAAACGCACGGGGCTGCCGCTGGCGACCAATATGGTGGTCACCGATTTCGATGAGTTCCGCCGCAGCGTGGCGCTGAACAGTGTGCAGATCGTGTTGGCCGACCACCATTACTGGGGCGGCCTGCGCGACACCCAGGCCTTGGCGAAAATGTGCAGCACCTTCGGCCTGGGCGTGTCGATGCATTCCAACTCGCACCTGGGCATCAGCCTCATGGCCATGGCCCATGTGGCGGCGGCGGTGCCGAACCTGGACTACGCCTGTGACACCCACTACCCGTGGCAGGAACCGGATGAAGAGGTGATCAAGGGCGGCAAGCTGCCGATTGTCGACGGCTGCGTGAAGATCACCCGGGCGCCTGGCCTGGGCTTGGAACTGGACCGCGATCAACTGGGCAAGCTGCATGAGCAGTTCCTCAGTTGCGGCATCCGCCAGCGCGACGATGTGCGCCAGATGCAGCGCTACAAGCCAGACTGGAAAACCGTCAAGCCGCGCTTCTGAAGGTGAGAGGCCGCCTGTGGCTAGAGGGTATCTGTGGGAGCAAGGCTTGCCCGCGATAGCCACGCCGCGGTCGAACAGCTGAACCGCGTTATCGTTCATCGCGGGCAAGCCTTGCTCCCACAGATACCCCCTGGCCACAGGTCGGGGGTCCTCATCTGCCCCTACATTCCCCCGGCTATCCTGCGGCCCACACCCAAAGTACCGCGCCCGTCGGCAGCCCGGTCCTACTCCCAAACTGCCGCGCCGGGCCGGCGCTTCCAAAGCCTCCGCCAATTGCCTCCAAGGCAGCGTATGACGCGCCCGGGCACCTTTCGATAATCGCCTCCGACATCCCGTCCCCTGTTGCGGAGCGCGCCATGCACAACAATAAAAATACCCGCCAACGTTTTTTGCCTGCGGTCATCGCAGGTGTTTCGAGCCTGGGCCTGATGCCTTGGGCCAACGCCGAAATCATGCTGTACGACAAGGACCAGACGACCTTTTCCACCGACGGCTACATCAATGCGTTTTACGTCAACAGCGACGTCGACCGCGCGGGTGAGCAGTACGACCGTAGGCAGGCGCGGGTCAAGATGGGTTTCTTGCCAAACTATCTGGGCTTCAACATGGGCAAGCAGGTCGACGACCTCAAGCTCGGTGCCCGGGCCTCGTTCTGGGTGACCATCAACGACAGTGAAACCAACGGCACCGACACCGCCATCGACGTGCGCCAGTTCTACGGCACCGTGGCCAACCCGGAGTGGGGCGAGGTGCTGATCGGTAAGGACTTCGGCCTGTTTGCCCGCTCCAACATCCTGCTGGACGAACTGCTCACCGGTTACGGCCAGGTCAGCGACACCCTGGGGCTGGTGGACGGCGGCGGCGTGTCGTTCGGCAACATCGGCAGCGGTTATCCGTACCCGTTCCCGACCTCGCAGATCACCTACCGCACGCCGGTGATGGAGGGCTTGCGGGTGGCGGTGGGGATCATGGACCCGGTGGACACCAACGACAACAGCGCCACCGGCAAGGCCTACCAGAAAAACCCGCGCACTGAGAGCGAGATCACCTACCAGTTCGACTTGGGCGGGGCGAAGATCTACAGCTGGCTGAACGGCAGCTACCAGACCTCCGACAACACCGACTCCACCGTCGAGTCGGTCACTTCCAAGGGCCTGGGGTATGGTGTGCAGGCCAAGATGGGTGGGTTGTCGCTCACCGGTTCGGGGTTCCAGGCCAAGGGCATCAATCCGTTCTTCACCAACAACGCCGGTGAAGCCACGCTGCGCAATGTCGACAGCAAGGGCTACCTGTTGCAGGGCTCCTACAAGCTGGGCAAGAACCGCCTGGCGTTGTCCTATGGCAAGACCGATGACGACGGCAACGGCGTGGTGGGCAGTGGCGCCGATTATGAAACCCGTGGCATCGCGCTGTTCCACGACATCAACGACAACCTCAAGCTCGTGGCCGAGTACAACCAGTTCGAAATCAACGGCCACGATACCAGCGCCCAGAATGAAGACACCGACACCTTTGCGGTGGGGGCGGTGCTCACCTGGTGAGGGTTGGATCCTTTTGACCCGGCGCCGTCTGTGGGAGCAAGGCTTGCCCGCGATAGCCGCCCCGCGGTCAAACAGCGGAACCGCGTTATCGTTCATCGCGGGCAAGCCTTGCTCCCACAGGCTTTTGCTCCAGGGGCTGCGCATCAGCCCCCTTTTTTCAGTGTGACGTCCCCTCGGCGAATTCGATCTTGTTGCCGACGTTGTACTTGCCCGAAGGCTTGTTCATGGGCAGGCGCTTGATTTCCTTGAGGGTGTTGCTGTCGTAGACGATCAGCGCGCCATCGGTATCCCAGATGCTCAGCAGCAGGTAGCGGCCGTCGCGAGTGAACTCGACGTGGGCGGCGGTTTTGCCGGGCATGGGCCGCAGGGTGTGGGCGATTTCCAGGGTCTGTTTGTCGATCAGGTGGATGGCATCGTTGTCCGGGCCGAAGAACACGTCGGTCCAGGCGTAGCGGGAGTTGGCGTGGCTGCGCAGGAAGAAGCCCGGCCCCAGCGTGGGGATCTGCTTGATGACTTTCCAGGTGTCGAAGTCGATCACCGAAATCAGCCCCTTGCTGATATTGGGCGTGGCGAACACCCAGTGCCCATTACGTTTCCAATAGGTCCCCGAGCCCAGGTGCGGCATACCCGGCAGGGCGATGTCGGTGACGATCCGCCCCGTGTCGAGGTCGATCACCTGGCCGCCCTGGGCCTTGCGCGAGGTGGCGAGCAATTGCCGGTAATCGGGCGAGAAGGAAAAGTCATCAAGGTAATCCTCGGCCTCGATCCGCCGGGGTACAAAGTCCGGATTCGGGCCGGTGGACAGCTCCCAGAGCTCTTTCACATCTTTCAAGGCCACGATGAAGCTGTTGCGCGGCGGCGCGGTATAGACCGCACTGACCCGCGACGCCTGGCCGTCCAGCCCCACGGTTGCAACGGTCTTGACCCATGACAGGTCGCGGGCATCAAGCACCACCAGGTTGCCGGGCAGGGTGTTGCCCACCAGCACCCAGCGCCCGTCCTTGCTGACCGCCAGGTTGCGGGTATTGAGCCCGGCCCGTACTTCGGCGATGAGCGTGAGGTTGTGCAGGTCATACAGGCTGATCCAGCCGTCCCGGGAGGCGAAATAGACGAAGCGTCCATCCGGCGAAAACTTCGGTCCGCCATGCACCGCGAAGTGTGAGGCGAAGCGCGCCAGGACTTCGAAGCGATCTCCGTCGACGATGTCGATGTGATGATCGCCAGCCTCCACCACCACGAACAGGTTCAGCGGGTCGGCGTGGTGCTGGGGTTTATCGGGCAGGCTGGCGACATCCGCCAGCAGGCGATGGCTGCGGCGCGTGTCGTCCTCGCTCCAGGTCGGTTCGACCGCGGGCGGACGCTGGAGATAGTGGGTCAGGCCATCGATCTGCGCAGGCTCCAATACCGCACCGAACGCCGCCATCTGGCTGGCCGGGCGACCATTTTCGATCACCTGGCGGATCTCGTCGGGCTTGATCCGACTCAGGCTTTGGGGCAACAGCGCCGGCCCGGGGCCACCGATGCGATTCACCCCGTGGCATTGCTGGCAGTGTTGCTGGTAGTTCTGTTCGGCCAAGGCCAGGTCCGGTTCAGGCGCCGTGGCGCCGTGGACGGCACCGATCCACAGCAAGGGGGCAAGCCAGCCGATTCTCATGAGGCCGCCCTCGCGACACTTGGCTGGAGTGGTAGTGCCGGGTGCAGGCGAGCCGGATGCTCCAATACCTGATGGGCAAACAAGCCAACCACCTTGCCGATCACCGTCAAGGTCGGCAGGCCCTCGGCGCATGCCAACGCCATCTGCGGCAGTTGCTGGAGGGTGCCGCGCAGGACCTGCTGGTCGGGGCGCGTGCCGTTGCTGATCAGCGCCGCTGGCGTATCAGCCGCCAGGCCCGCCGCGATCAGCCGTGCGGCGATGGTGCCGAGGTTCGACAGACCCATGTAGAACACCAGGGTCTGGCTGTCATCGGCCAGGCTTTGCCAGGGCAGGTTCAGATCACCTTCGCGTTGCAGGTGACCGGTGATGAACCGGCAGGAATTGACCAGGTCGCGATGGGTCAGGGGAATGCCGGCATAGGTGCTGCAACCGGCCGCGGCGGTGATGCCGGGCACGACTTGGCAATCGATACCTCGGGCCAGCAGATACTCCAGCTCCTCGGCGCCGCGACCGAAAATGAACGGATCGCCGCCCTTGAGTCGCACCACCCGCTGGCCCTGTTCGGCCAGGTCGGCCAGCAGTTCGTTGATCTGCGGCTGGGGCAGGCTGTGGCAACCGGCGGCCTTGCCGACGTAGTGCCGGGCGCAGGTCAGCGGGATCAGGCTGAGCAATTGCGCGCTGATCAAACGGTCGTAGACCACCGCGTCGGCCTGCATCAACAGGCTCCAGGCGCGCAATGTCAGCAGGCCCGGGTCACCGGGGCCGGCGCCGACCAGGGCGACTTCACCCGGTCTGAAGGGTGATTGCAGGGCAGCGGGCAAAACGATAGAGGAGGGCATGGAAATTCCTTGGTTCGGTATCAGGTTCGCCGTCGGTTATCAGGCGCAGGGCATCGCAACACTAGGGATCGCGTGCAAGCCGATTTCTTCGTCGCTGAGGTGGCAGCCGGGGTCCTGGCCCCACAGGTCGCCGTCGGCCCAGGCCCGGGTGCGGGTATTGCCGTTGCAGATCGCCAGCCAGCGGCATTGCCCGCAGCGACCGCCCACGGCCCGTGGGTGTTCGCGCAGCTTGAGCAGCAGGGCATCGGGGCGATCGAGCCAGAGTGTCTTGAATGGCGTCTGGCGGACATTGCCCACCGAGTGCTGCCACCAGTAGGTGTCGGGATGGACCTCGCCGGTATTGTCGATGTTGGCGATGCCGCTACCCGACGCGTTGCCGCCCCAGGCCCGCAGCATCTGCTCCAGTGCGGCGTAGTGTTGAGGCAGGCGGCGGGAGACCCATTGCAGCAACAGGATCGCGTCGGCGTCGTTGTTGCCGCTGACGAAGTCACTGTCGCGACCCTGTTCGATGTCGCGCCAGGCCCGCTCGAAGATCAAGGTCATGGCCTCGCGGCTCATCTGCTGATGGGCATCAAGCTTGCGACTGCGCTTGCCCCGCCCGCTGTAGTTGAGGTGCGACAGGTAGAATTTCTGTACGTCGTACTCATTCATCAAGTCCAGCAGGCGCGGCAACTGGGCATGGTTTTGTTGGGTGAGGGTGGTGCGCAATCCGACCCGGATGCCTTGCTCGCGGCAAAGCCGGATGGCCGCCATGGAGCTGGCGAAACTGCCCTTGAGCTGGCGGAATTCATCGTGGATGGCTTCCAGGCCGTCGATGCTGATGCCGACGTAGTCGAAGTGTGATTCGCTGATTTGCTGGATATTGCTCGCGTCGATCAGCGTGCCGTTGGTGGACAGGGCGAGGAAAAAGCCCTTGCCGCGTGCATAGGCGCTGAGCTGGAACAGGTCGTCGCGTAGCAAGGGTTCGCCACCGGACAGGATCAGCACGCGCACGCCGGCATCGTGCAGGTCGTCGATGACCTGGAGCGCCGCCGGGGTGTCCAGTTCATCGCGAAACACGCTGTCGGCCGACGTTGCATAGCAGTGTTTGCAGGTCAGGTTGCAGCGCCTGAGCAGGTTCCAGATCACCACGGGCGGGCGGTGGCTGCCCGGTGGCGCGACGCGTGGGGCGGGGCAATGCCCGGCCAGGGCTCGCAGGTAGTGACTGATCCTCAACATAAGACGCTCCTTGAGTCGGCGTGTGGCTTGAGCGCGGCTTATCTCCCCTTGGTGGGAGCAAGGCTTGCCCGCGATGAAGCCGATGCGGTCTTTCAGAAACCGGCGCCTGTTTCGCGAGCAAGCTTTACTCCCACAGGCGACAGGCGCAGGCCGGTTTTTTTCAGGATGCGGCTGCTCACCAGCATGTCGTCGGCGGCGCAGGCGTCCCCCAGCAGGTAGCGCAGGTGTTCGCGGTAGCTGTCGATTTCTTCGCGGCTGCGGCCATGGACCATGGCGAACAAGTTGTAGCGCCAGCCGGGCCGGCGCGGGCGCCGGTAGCAGTGGCTGACGAAGGGCTGCGCCCCCAGCAGGGCACCCAGGCGTGAGATGTCGACGTCGGCCACGTCCCAGACCGTCATGCCGTTGTGGCGATAGCCCAGGCGATAGTGATTGGGCACGGCAGCGATGCGGCGGATCGCGCCTTCGGCCTGCAAGCGCTTGAGCAGGTCGAGGGTGGATTCCACGCTCAAGCCCAGTTGCTCAGCCAGCCAGGCCCAAGGGTCTTCAAGCAAGGGCAGGCCGGCCTGGGTCAACTCCACCAGCCGCAGCGCCAAGGGCGTTTCATCCAGTCGTGGTGGCGCTTGCGACAAAGACTCAGACGGGGAAATACAGGCCGACATGGTAGGTCTCCTCTTTGGGCAGGTTCAGCGGCACCAGGCCGGTCAGGTGTTCGATGCGCAGCAGGGTGTCGTTGATCGCCTGTTCGCTGGGGCAGGCCAGCACGAACCACATGTTCCAGGTGTGCTCGCGGCGGTAGTTGTGGGCGACCTCGGGCATGTCCATGAGCAGTTCGGCGATGGCCTCGAAGCGCGGCTCGGGCACCGCCAGCGCCGCCAGGGTGAAGGCACCGCCCAGGCGATCGATGTCGAACATCGGGCCGAAGCGGGTGAGTACGCCGTCGTTGAGCAGCTCATGCACGCGATCGAGCAATTCGCTACTGCTGCTGTCCAGCTCTTGGGCCAGGGCCTGCCAAGGGTGGCGCACCAGCGGCAGGCCCAGTTGCAGGCGGTTGATCAGGCGCCGGTCCAGGTCATCCATCGATACGGGCTCCGGCCGGCGCGGCGTAACGTGCGCCGCATTGCTTGAACAGGTGCGTGCTGAACAGCAACTGGTGGGGCAGGTCGTCTAGCCGATGTTCTTCCAGCAGCGCCTGGACCTGGGCTTCGACACGGTCACGCTGGCGACCGTGGATCATGCAGAACAGGTTGTATTGCCACTGGGGCAGGCGCCGAGGACGTTGGTAGCAAAGGTTGATGCCCGGGGCTTTTCCGAGGCGGCGTCCGACCTCATCGACCAAGGCGTCCGGCACATCCAGCACCAGCATGGCGTTGGCGGCAAACCCCAAGGCGCGATGGTTGACCACCAGGCCGACACGACGGAACAGCCCCTGTTCATGCCAATGTTGCACCTGCTCGAGCACCTGTTGCTCGCTGGCCTCGATCTGCTCGGCCAGGGCCTGGAAGGGACGCGATGTCAGGGGCAGGCCGGTTTCCAGCAAACGGCGCAGCGCCAGTGACTGTTGTTCGCTCAGGGTGTTTTTCATGAGGTGGCCTCCAGGGCGAAGCCCAGGTCGATGCGGTAGGCGGTCAGCATGGGCAGGTCCAGTGGCGTGAGACCGGTGTCGTTCTCCAGTTCCTGGAGAATGTTTTCCAGGTGGGCGCGGTTGGGGCCGGTCAGCACGAACCAGAGGTTGTAGCGATGTTCCCGGGCATAGTTGTGATTGACTTCCGGGTATTGGCTGATGCGTGCGGCCACCTGGTGCAAGCGGTCTTCGGGCACGGCCAGGGCGGCCAGGGTGCTGGCCCCGGCCCGGGTGTGTTCGAACACCGGGCCGACCCGCGATAAGGTCCCGGCCACTTGCAGGTGCTGCAGGCAGTCGATGACCTGGGCCTCGCTGCAACCCAAGGTCTCGGCCATGGCCCGATAGGGCTCGGCGCACAACGGCAGGCCATGCTGGAACTGATCGATCAGGCGCCGGGCCAGTGAGCTGGAGGTCATGGTCAGTACCCCGGCTTGTGCGCGCGGCTGCTGAAGAAAATCCCGCTGGGGCTCAGGGCCGGCAGGCTGCCCAGGCGCTCGAGCCGATACGGGTTCCAAACCTGTACCTCGCCACCGTCCCGGGCGGACAACCACAACTGGTCACCCCGTGCGGTGAATTCCATGTGCAGCACCGCCGGGCCTGGCCGCAGGTCGGCGACGATGGCGTGGGTCTGGGTGTCGATGACCTGGACGCGGTCGTTGTCCGGGTAGGCGAAGTTGACCCACAGCTGCCGGCCGTCCGGGCGCGCCGTGACGAACACCGGTTGGCCGGCCACGGCAATGGCGTCGGTCTGCTGCCAATCCTGGGCGTTCATCACCAACACCTGGTGATGCCCGACGGCAGGCACGAAGGCTTGCTGGTCGGCCAGGGCCCAGCCTTCCAGATGCGGCATCTTGTACACCGGGAGCCGATCCTGGCCGCGGCCGTAATGGCCCAGTACCCGTTTCACCCCGCGCTCCGGGTGCCAGAGATCGAGTTGGGCCATGCCGTCTTCACCGAACAGCCCGGCCATGTAATAACGCCCGTCCGGGGTGATCAGTGCGTCGTAGGGTTGTTGGCCGATGGCGGTGAAACGCTCGATGCGCGGGGTTAGGCCCAGGCTGAAGTCGGCGGTCCAGATTTCGCCGGTGTCGAACAGGCTGAACACAAAGCGCTGTCCCGGGGCGTCCACCAGCCCCACCACGCGCGAACGTTTCTTGCCGTCAGGCAAGGGTGTGGCTGGAATGTCAGCGACCTGTTCCAGGGTCCGGGCATCGAACACCTTGACCCCGCCGGGCTCGTAGTTGGAGACGGCGATCAGCTTGCCGTCCTGGCTGATTGCGCCGCCGATGCTGTTGCCGCCCTGGATGATCCGGCGGTCGATGCGTGCGCTCAGCAGGTCGACTTTGCTCAGGCCCCCATCGCGGCCGAACACGTAGGCGTAGCGCTGGTCGCGGGAGAACACCACCGAGGCGTGGGACAAGTCGCCCAGGCCTTCGACGCGGCCCAGGGCGGTGCGGGTGTCGCTTTCAATGATTTGCAGGCTGCCGCTGGCACGCTCCACCACCACGCCCAAATCGCCGGTGCCGCGCAACGGTGTCTGGGCGCAACCGCAGAGCAGCAGGGCGATGGCGGTGGAGGAGAGGAAAAAACGGATCATGAGGCGGGTTTTCCTTGAAGGAGCCGGTCCACCAGCCAGCGAATGTCGTCGGGCGCGAGCAGCGGTGCCCAACCGGGCATGGCGCTGCCGGGCCGTCCGAGGGTGACGGTGGCGATGAGGCTGTCGCGGGATTTTCCAGCCAGGGCCTCGAGGGTCAGGGGTGGGCCGAGGCCGCCGGTCATGTACAGGCCGTGGCAGGCGCCACAATCCTGGTCCAGCAGGTGTTGCAGTTGGGCCTGGCGCTGGCTGTCGGGAGCGGCCAGCACGCAGGAGGAGAAAACAAAGAGGAGGGTGGTGATCAAGGTTGCAGAGCTGTGTCGTTCCATGACGTCCTCCTGATCAAGCAATAAAGTCGGGCGCGGCCCCTGTGGTGAGGGGATTTATGTGGGAGCAAAGCTTGCTCGCGAAACAGGCGCCTTGATCTCTCAAAGACCGTACCGTCCCCATCGCGGGCAAGCCTTGCTCCCACATAATTCCCGTCGCCACGCAGGTGTGCTCTTTAGTGTTATTTAAGGGTCAAGACCCACGCAGCCAGGATCTTGGCTTCCTCTTCCGTCACAGGGTTGGCCGGCATCGGCATCGGTCCCCAGTTGCCTTGCGTCCCTTCCTTGATGTGCTTGGCGAGTAAATCCTGTGCTCCGGCGACGCCGGCGTTTTTCGCCGCGACGTCCTTGAGCGCCGGGCCAACCACTTTGGTATCAATGGAATGGCAGGCCGCGCAGGGCTTGCTCTTGAACAGTGTCGGGCCGTCTTGTGCCAACGCCGGCAGGCTGTAGGCGGCGGTCAGGGCCAAGGCAATCAGAATAGGCTTCATGGTTTTTCCTCTTATTGATGGGGCTCAATAGATGTCGTGTTGGGTGTTGTAGACGTTGAATTTTCCGGTTGGGGTGATCAGGCGCTTGTCCTTGATCACGTTCTTGACCTTGAGGGTCTTGTCATCGATGACCACCAGCGCCGACTCGTCTTCCTGGCCACTCCAGACCGAGAACCAGACCTCGTCGCCGGCCTTGTTGTATTCCGGCTGCACCACACGCAGTGCGCCTTTCTTGATGCCGGCGTACTCGGCAATCGGCAGCACGGTGTAGCCGGCGTCGAGCTTGTCAATGTTGAACACCGCCACCGACTGACTGAGCTTGGCGTCAGGGCTGAGGGTGGTGTCGACATACAGGTGGCGAGACGCGGGGTGGGTCTTGATGAACAGCGAGCCGCCGCCCTGGCCCTGGAGCGTAGCCACCTGCTTCCAGGCGTATTGCGGGTGTTTGACCGGGTCGGTGCCGATCAGCGAAACCCCGGCATCGCCCAAGTGGCTGGTGGCCCAGACCGGTCCGTAGAGTGGGTGGTTGAAATTGGCGCCGCGTCCCGGGTGCGGGGTCTTGCCCACATCCACCAGGGCGGTGAGCTTGCGTTCCTTGGAGTCGATCACCGCGACCTTGTTGGAGTTGTTGGCGGCCGTCATGAAGTAGCGATGGCTGCTGTCCCAACCGCCGTCATGCAGGAACGGCGCGGCGTCGATGCTGGTGATGGTGAGGTTCTTGATGTCCTGGTAGTTGACCAGCATCACTTTGCCGGTTTCCTTGACGTTGACGATGAACTCCGGCCATTCGTGGGAGGCGATGATGGCCGCGACCCGAGGTTCCGGGTGGTATTGCTGGGTGTCGACGGTCATGCCGCGGGTCGAGACGATCTGCTTGGGCTCCAGGGTCTCGCCGTCCATGATGGTGAACTGCGGCGGCCAGTAGGAACCGGCAATGGTGTACTTGTCTTCGTAGCCCTTGAACTTGGACGTTTCCACCGAACGGGCTTCGATACCCACCTTGATTTCCGCGACCTTGGTCGGTTCTTTCGGCCATAGGTCGATCATGTCGATCTTGGCGTCCCGGCCAATCACCAACAGGTAGCGACCCGACGCCGAGATGCGCGAGATGTGCACCGCATAACCGGTGTCGATCAACTTGACGATCTTCTTGCTGTCGCCGTCGACCAGGGCGATTTTGCCGTCATCGCGCAGGGTCACCGAGAACAGGTTCTGCAGGTTGAGGGAATTGAGCTGCTTGGTCGGCCGGTCCTCAGGCTTGACCAGCACTTTCCAGGTCTTGAGGGTTTCGGCCATGCCCCATTCCGGTGGGGTCGGCGGGGTGTGCTGGATGAACTTGGCCATCGTCGTGATCTGGTCTTTGGTCAGGGCATTGGAGGTGCCCCAGTTCGGCATGCCGGCGGCCGAGCCGTAGGTGATCAGCGCCTCCAGGTAGGCCTGGCCGCGCGATTGGGTGATGTCGGGTGTCAGCGGCTTGCCGGTGGCGCCTTTGCGAAGGACCCCGTGGCAACCGGCGCAGCGCTGGAAGTAGATTTCCTTGGCCGAGTCGAAGTCGGCCTGGCTCAGGTCGGGCGCGCCTTCGGTCTTGACTATGCGCGGTTGCTCCGGCGCAGTGGGTTGGTCGGCGAAGGTGTAGGGAGCGGCCAGCGCTGTACACAGCGCCGTGACCCGCAGGGCCCACGATTTTTTGTGGCTGATCAGCATTCCATTTCTCCTCAGGCGTGACCCGCGCTGCGCTGTAATTGACGTTCGGCGCGCAGGTTCTTGGTGCGATGCAAGGCTATGCCCAGGCCGGTGGTTAGCCGCTTGACCGCGATCAAGTTTGCCGGCCGCAGCCCTTGCCAGGTTGTCGCAGGGCACCGTAGCGTGGCCTGCAATCGTGTTGTCTGATCAGGCCCTGCCATGAACGCTATCCACACTTTGCAGCACCCCGACGAACCCTTTTATCAACCCCAGGACAACGAGCAGGCGATGTTCGAACAGGCCTGGCATCACGGCATGCCGGTGCTGATCAAAGGCCCTACCGGCTGCGGCAAGACCCGTTTCGTCCAGCACATGGCCCACCGCCTGAAACTGCCGCTGTACACCGTGGCCTGCCACGATGACTTGAGCGCGGCCGATTTGGTGGGCCGTCACTTGATCGGTGCCCAGGGCACTTGGTGGCAGGACGGCCCCTTGACCCGGGCCGTGCGCGAGGGCGGTATCTGTTATCTGGATGAGGTGGTCGAAGCGCGTCAGGACACGGCCGTGGTGTTGCACCCGCTGGCCGATGATCGTCGCCAGTTGTACCTGGAGCGCACCGGCGAAGTACTGCAGGCGCCGCCGTCCTTCATGCTGGTGGTGTCGTACAACCCCGGTTACCAGAACCTGCTCAAGGGCATGAAACCCAGCACTCGCCAGCGTTTCGTGGCGATGCGTTTCGGTTATCCGGCGGTGGCCGATGAAGAGCGCATCGTTGCCCGTGAAGCGGGTGTGGATATGGCCTTGGCGGCCCAGGTGGTGCGATTGGGGCAGGCGCTGCGCCGGCTGGATCAGCATGACCTGGAGGAAGTCGCCTCGACGCGCTTGCTGATTTTCGCCGCGCGCATGATCGGCTCCGGCATGGACCCGCGCCAAGCCTGCCTGGCGTGCCTGGCCGAGCCATTGAGTGACGACCCGCAGACTGTTGCCGCGCTGATGGATGTGGTCGATGTCCACTTCGGCTGAACCCGCGACG
This sequence comes from Pseudomonas sp. St316, assembly GCF_018325905.1. Classification (NCBI taxonomy): domain Bacteria; kingdom Pseudomonadati; phylum Pseudomonadota; class Gammaproteobacteria; order Pseudomonadales; family Pseudomonadaceae; genus Pseudomonas; species Pseudomonas sp. St316. The sequence continues at coordinate 2,987,335 of NZ_AP021901.1, forward strand.
GTGTCCCGGCGGTTGCCCGGGGATTTGGCGATGTGGTTTTTCATTCTCGCCGAGCTGTCGGTGTTCGCATTGTTGATCCTGACGTTCACCGTCGCTCAGGCGTTGTACCCGCAGACTTTCAGCGAAGGCCGGCAGCTGCTGGACCGCTCCACGGGCCTGGCGATGACCCTCAGCCTGCTGACCGCTGGCCTGTTCGCGGCCCTGGCCCAGGAGCAAGTCAGGCAGGACCGGCCGCGTCGAGGCGCGCTGTTGTTGTGTGTGGCGTTGTTGCTCGCTTGCGGCTACGTGGGGATCAAGCTCACGGAGTATGCCCATCTGTTGGCGAACGGCCTGGGGATGGAGCACGACACGTTCTTCACCTTGTACTGGATCCTCACCGCGTTTCATTTCCTCCATGTGCTGCTGGGCATGGTGATCCTCGCCTGGCTGGCCGAGGGTTGTCGGCGACGTCGTCATGGGGCGCAGCGCAGCAGTGGGCTGGAATCCGGCGTGCTGTATTGGCACATGGTCGATCTGGTCTGGGTGCTGCTGTTCCCGGTTGTCTACATCCTTGATTGAGCGGAGGTGCTCATGTCGGCTTCCCGTGTCTTGATCGCCTGCTGGATGACGCTGGCCGTGTTGAGCACCGGCACCGTCGCCCTGGGCCAGGTCGCGGCTACCGGGCTGGTGTCCATCGCCATCCTGGTGCTGGCGGTGACCAAGGCCTGGCTGATCGCCGACGGCTTCATGGAACTGCGCCACGCGCCGCGGTTGTGGCGACGGTTGGTGTTGAGTTGGGCGGCGCTGCTGGCGGTTGTGATCGGGATCGTCATCTCATCCACGCTCTGACCCCTGCAAGCACAAACCTGTGGTGAGGGGATAAATCCCCTCGCCACAGCAAGCTCTCTCGCCACCCGAGCGCGAACAACCCACCAAAACCATCGGAGATTCTTGATCGCCATCAAGCGGTTTCCGACCCCGCGCTTCCTAGAATGAACACGCCAAGCAATGAGGAAGTGACCATGTCAGATACCTTCACCAAAGGCATGGCCAGGAATATTTATTTCGGGGGAAGCATCTTCTTCTTCCTGATATTCCTGGCCCTGACCTACCACACGGAACAGACCTTTCCAGAACGCAGCAACCAGGCGCAATTGACGGAATCGGTGATACGCGGCAAGGGCGTCTGGGAGCGCAACAACTGCATCGGCTGCCATACCCTGCTGGGCGAGGGCGCGTACTTTGCGCCGGAGCTGGGCAACGTGGTCAACCGTCGCGGTGGCGAGGAAGCCTTCAAGCCGTTCCTGCAGGCCTGGATGAAAATGCAGCCGCTGAACGTTCCGGGGCGTCGGGCCATGCCGCAGTTCAACCTGAGCGAGCAAGAAGTCGACGACATCGCCGAGTTCCTTAAATGGAGCTCGAAAATCAATACCAATGGCTGGCCGCCAAACAAGGAGGGCTGAGAGATGAGCATGGCTAATCCGCATCTGAAATTCGCCTCGCAGGCCGTCGCCAAACCCTACTTCGTGTTTGCCCTGATGCTGTTCCTGGGGCAGGTATTGTTCGGTTTGATCATGGGCCTGCAATACGTGGTCGGCGACTTCCTGTTCCCGCTGATCCCTTTCAACGTGGCCCGCATGGTCCACACCAACCTGCTGATCGTCTGGCTGCTGTTCGGCTTCATGGGCGCGGCGTACTACCTGATACCGGAGGAGGCCGATCGCGAACTGCACAGCCCGAAACTGGCGCTGGTGCTGTTCTGGGTATTCGCCGCCGCAGGCGTGGCGACGATCCTGGGCTACCTCTCGGTGCCTTACGCGACGCTGGCGAAGTTCACCGGCAACGACTTGCTGCCCACCATGGGACGCGAGTTCCTGGAGCAGCCGACCATCACCAAGATGGGCATCGTGGTGGTGTGCCTGGGGTTCCTCTACAACATCGGCATGACCCTGCTCAAAGGTCGCAAGACCACGGTCAGCATGGTGATGATGACCGGGCTGATCGGCCTGGCGGTGTTCTTCCTGTTCTCCTTCTACAACCCGGAAAACCTCGCTCGCGACAAGTTCTACTGGTGGTGGGTGGTGCATCTTTGGGTGGAAGGCGTCTGGGAACTGATCATGGGGGCGATGCTTGCCTTCGTCCTGATCAAGATCACCGGCGTGGACCGCGAAGTGGTCGAAAAATGGCTGTACGTGATTATCGCCATGGCGTTGATCACCGGGATCATCGGCACCGGTCACCACTTCTTCTGGATCGGTGCGCCCGAGGTCTGGTTGTGGGTGGGTTCGATCTTCTCGGCGATGGAACCGCTACCGTTCCTGGCGATGGTGGTGTTCGCCTTCAGCATGGTGAAAAACCGCCGGCGGCAACACCCGAACCGCGCCGCCACGTTGTGGGCCAAGGGCACCACGGTCACCGCGTTCTTCGGCGCCGGCGTCTGGGGTTTCCTGCACACCCTGGCACCGGTCAACTACTACACCCACGGTTCGCAACTGACCGCGGCCCACGGTCACCTGGCCTTCTACGGTGCCTACGCAATGATCGTGATGACCCTGATCAGCTACGCCATGCCACGCTTGCGCGGCTTGGGTGAAGCAGCAGACGAACGTTCGCAGCGCCTGGAGATCTGGGGCTTCTGGTTGATGACCCTGTCGATGGTGATGATCACCTTGTTCCTCACCGCGGCCGGTGTGGTCCAGGTGTGGTTGCAGCGCTGGATGACCGATGGCAGTGCCTTGCCGTTCATGGCCACGGTGGACCATTTGAAGCCGCTGTTCTGGGCAAGACTGGTCAGCGGTGTCGGGTTCCTGGCCGGGTTGCTCTGCTACCTGTTCAGCTTCCGTCAACGTGGCCGTGCGGCACTGCGTGCGCCGGCGGCGGTGGTGCCTTCGTGAATCACCACAACTACTGAGCCGGACTCATTTGTGATGAGAGGGCCTATGTGGGAGCAAGGCTTGCCCGCGATGGGGGCGATGCGGTCTTTCAGAGATCAAGGCGCCTGTTTCGCGAGCAAGCTTTGCTCCCACATGAATCCCCTCGCCACAATGGGTTCGGCTCAAGAGGAGAATAACCATGGCATTCACCCTTGAGCTGGAAGAATGGGTCGGCAGTGTCTGGCACCGGTTTATCACTCGCCGCGCCAGTGTGGATTTTCCCGAAGCGCGGGTGGAGCTGATCCCCCGGCAACGCTCGTTGCAGGTGCTGTTTCGCGCCACCGGCGGTGCGCCTCACCTGGGAGTGGAAGCGGTCAGCGACCGCGACCTGTTGCTGCGTCGCAACCTGTTGCAGCAGATCGCTGGCACCTGCAAGCAAGTGCCTCTGGCCTGTTGCGATGGCGACAATCTACGGTTGCCGGCGAGCCTGGCGGCGTTTCCCGATGTCGGGCTCAACGAAGAGTTGTATCGCTGGCTTGCGTTGCTGGCCGCGCAGTCCGGGCCGATGAAACACTGGGGGCGGGACAATCAGCGCTGGACCCTGGCGGTGTTGAAACGCTACCCGGCGCTGCGTCCTCGCTACCGGCGACTGGTGGACGCGCACCTGTCCCTGCGCCCCGATCCGGCCACGCTCAACCTGGCCGAAGCGGCCCTGGAACGGGCGTTGTGCCAAGCCTTGCGCGAACCGGGCAGTGTCGAACATTTTCCACGCAGCGAGCGGGCGGCCTGGCCGTTGCCGCTGTGGCTGTACCCACCCCAACACCTGGCCAATCCCCAGGCCGCCAACCTCGAGGAGTCCGAGCAATACCTGGCGACGCCACCCGGTGAACAGCAGGGCGGGCGCAAGCGCGCCGAGCGAATCGACGACACCACCCGTGACGGTGGGTTGCTGATCGTGCGCCTGGAAAACCTGTTCAGCTGGACCGAACACGTGGACCTGGATCGCTGGGCGGATGACAGCGAAGACCCGGACGCTGCCCGCGTCGCCGAGGACCTGGACCAATTGACTCTATCGCGCACCCGCGTGCGCAAGGGCGGTGGTTTGAAACTGCACCTGGACCTGCCCCCGGCGGATGTGGATGACATCCCGTTGGGCGCAGGCATCCTCTTGCCGGAATGGGATTACCGCAAACAGCGCCTACAGGACGACTTCGTCAGCCTGCAAACCTTCACCCCTCGCGATTGCCAGCCCCAGCCGTTGCCCGCACGTCTGCGAAGCTCGGCCCAGCGCTTGCGTCGCCAGTTCGAACACTTGCGTAACGATCGCCAGTGGTTGCGCCAGCAAACCCAAGGCTCGGAGCTGGACCTGCAAGCCTGGCTGGACTTTCATGTCGAGCGCCAGCACGGGCAATGCAGCGAGCGCGGGTTGTTCATGGACCAGCGCCAGACTCGCCGCGACCTGGCGTGTTTGCTGCTGGCCGATCTGTCGATGTCCACCGACGCGCACCTCAATGATGAGCACCGGGTGATCGATGTGATTCGCGACAGCCTGTTGCTGTTCGGCGAAACCCTGTCGGTGCTGGGAGACGACTTTGCCTTGTACGGGTTCTCTTCCCTGCGTCGTCAGCAGGTGCGCATGCATGAACTCAAGGCCTTCAACCAGCGCTATGACGACCACACCCGGGGGCGAATCCAGGGGCTCAAGCCCGGTTACTACACGCGCATGGGCGCCGCCATTCGCCAGGCCACGCAGCGCCTGGAAGGGTGCAAGCGACGGCGCAAGTTGTTGTTGCTGCTCAGCGATGGCAAGCCCAATGACCTGGATCTCTATGAGGGCCGCTACGGTGTGGAAGACACCCGCCAGGCGGTGCTGGAAGCGCGGCGCCAGGGGTTGACGCCGTTTTGCATCACCATTGATCGGGAGGCGGGGGATTACCTGCCGTACATGTTCGGGGCCAACGGCTACACCTTGATTCGCCAGCCCGAGCAACTGCCGCTGCGTTTACCGCAGTTGTACCGGCAATTGACTCAGGATTGAGGGCTCAGGCGATGCTGCGGGGCAGCCAGAAGAACATGACGATGCAGAAGATCGTCAAGCCGACGCAAAACCAGGTGAAGCGCCGCAGCCGGCGTTCGCCGGCCATCGCCGCTTCGGCCGGCAGGGGCATGCCGCACTGGTGGCACTCGGTTTCATCGGCAGGGTTGGCCTCCTGGCAATACAGGCAGGTGGGCTGCGCGCTCATTCGAATTGCTCCAGGCGCAGGCGATCGAGAATGGCGATCTGGCGACCGTCCTGAGTGATGATTTTTTCATCGATCAGGCGCCGGATGATCCGCGAGAAGGTTTCCGGCTGGATCGACAAGTGCCCGGCGATCAACTGCTTGGCCATCGGCAATTCGAACTGGCAATCCACCGCTTGCAGGCGCACCAGCTGCGTCAGCAGGTAGCGCACCACGCGGTGAGTGGCGTTCTTCAGCGACAGGGTTTCAATCTCGTTGACCCGTTGGTGCAGGCGCACGCAGAGCTTGCCGAGCAGGGCGAAGGTCAGCCGGCTGTTGCTTTGCAGCAGCCGCATGTAGGTGGCGTTGGACAGTCGGTACACCTGGGTCGGGCCAACGGCTTCGGCGGACGCCACGTAGTTGGGTGTGTCCATCAGCATCATGGCTTCGGCGAAGGTCTGGCGCTCGCCGATCACCTCGAAGACCTTTTCCTGGCCATCCGGGGTCAGCCGGTAGATTTTCACGGCCCCGGAAATCACGAAGTAAAACGCCTGCGCCGGCTCTCCCTGACGGAACAGTGGGTCGCCCTTATCGATGTTCAGGAGTTGGCTGTTGCTCATCAATTCGTTGAGCTCTTCTTCGTTCAAGGGCTCGAACAGGTGATGGCTGCGCAGAATCTGGTGATGGACGCGGTGGAGCACCATGGCATGGAATCCTTGTAAGGGCGAAAGAGGTGATCGGGGTCAGACCAGGGTCAGGGACAGGCCGCTGGCAAGCGCCACGACGCAGGAGAGCAAGACGAACCAGGTAAGCGGCAGAACTACGGATTTCATGGATGACCCCGACAAGAAAGGTGATGCAGTGCCTGAGCAAGAGACGGGCCATGCTTGCGGGCATTGATTCGTCGGGCTTTAGGATCGATGAGGGTATAAATGACCCTGGCGAGATAGGGTAAAAACAACCACGAAAGGGTATTTAGTACCCTTATCAGCTACAGTCGTTGTGGGAGCCGAGCTTCTGTGGGAGCCGAGCTTGCTCGCGATGAAAGCGCCGCGGTCCACGCAGGACGGCGTTATCGTTCATCGCGAACAAGCTCGGCTCCCACAACGGCAAGCCCCTTGCAAGTACCTGTTCGAGACGGGAGGTTGCCGATGCGCTGGCTTGATCTGAGACAAGGCCGGCCGGCGTCGATAGCCGATCATTCGAACCCTGGTTTGTCGTACCTCGCTGGCGGTTCAGCGAGGCAAAGGAGTGGTGTATGCAAGTGCTTGACCGTCGCAAGGCCATGGCCATTTCGCCGTTGTGGCGCCTGGCGTTCCGGCCGTTTTTTTTGGCCGGGTGTGTATTGGCGCTGTTGGTCGTTCCCCTTTGGCTCGCGGCGTTCACTGGACGCTTGTCGGCCTGGCAGCCGGCTGGCGGCTGGTTGGCCTGGCACCGGCATGAACTGTTGTTCGGTTTCGGCCTGGCGATCATCGCCGGGTTCCTGCTGACGGCGGTGCAAACCTGGACGGGAATCCCCGGCCTCAGCGGCAAGCGCCTGGCCACCCTGGCGTTATTGTGGCTGGGCGCGCGGCTGGCCTGGCTGGTCGATGCGCCCTGGCCGTTACTGACGCTGCTGGAGCTGGGTTTTGCCCTGGCGGTCGCGGCGTTGATGGGCGTGATGTTGTGGCGTGTGCGGCAGAAGCGCAATTACCCGATTGTGCTGGTATTGCTGCTGTTGGCCGCCGCCGATGGGTTATCCGTATACGGTCTGGTGCAGCACAACGAGGGCTTGCAGCGCCAGAGCGTGCTCACCGGCCTGTGGCTGGTGGCGGCGATGATGGGGTTGATCGGCGGGCGCGTGATTCCATTCTTTACCCAGCGCGGCCTCGGTCGGGTGGAGGGCGTTGCCCCTTGGCCGTGGCTCGATCGCCTGTTGCTGGCAGGGTCGGCGTTAGTGGCGTTGTTGTATGCCTTCGGTCCGGCGCTGGTGACCAGCGTCTGGGTCGGCCTGTTGTTCGCCGCGTTGGCGGTGGGCCACGGGATTCGACTGGTGCGTTGGCATGATCGGGAGTTGTGGCGGGTGCCGCTGCTGTGGTCGTTGCACCTGGCCTACGCCTGGCTGGCGGTTGCCTGCCTGGGCATGGCGCTGTGGCACTTCGGCGTGCCGGTGAACCCGAGCCTGGCGGTGCACGGCCTGACCATCGGCGCCATGGCCGGGTTGATCCTGGCGATGATTGCCCGTGTCAGCCTGGGCCATACCGGGCGCGCCCTCGAGCCGCCGACGGGCATGACCCTGGCATTCATCCTGCTGAACCTGGCGTGCCTGAGCCGCGTGCTGTTGGTGCTGCTGTTGCCGTTGGCCGGGCTGTGGCTGGCGGCGCTGTGCTGGACGTTGGGGTTCGGTCTATACGCCTGGCGTTATGGCCCGATGCTGTTGCGCGCCCGGGTGGACGGGCATCCGGGATGAGCCGGTTGGGCAGAGGGGATCGATAATGTATGGGATCTTGCTGGTCACGCACCTGCTGGCGGCCATCGCTTTCATTGGCACGCTGTTTTTCGAGGTCTTCATCTGGCATAGCGCCCGCCGGCCCTTGGCCCAAGGCGTCAAGGACGCTGCCGACCAAGCCATCGCCCAGCGTTCGCGGCATGTGTTGCACGGCGTCGTGCTGGTGCTGTACGGCGCCGGCATGGCCCTGGCCTGGCAGCATCGCGGCGCATTGAGCCAGCCATTTAACAACAGCTTCGGCCTGCTGCTGAGCCTGAAGATCCTGCTGGCATTGAGCATCATCGGTCACTATTTGTGGTTGGCGTATTGGCTCAAGAGCGGCCGGCTGACCCCGCGCCGAGCCTGTTGGCTGCGGCGCAGCATCCTGGGGCATATGGTGCTGATCGTGGTGTTGGCCAAGGCGATGTTCTATTGGCAGTTTTGAGCAGCGGATGAGGGCGGCAAATGAGAGCTGAAGATGCCTGTGGGAGCAAAGCTTGCTCGCGATAGCGGTGAATCAGTCAACATTGATATTGACTGACACTACGCCATCGCGAGCAAGCTTTGCTCCCACAGGAGTAATGGGCAATGTTTGAGGCTCAGCGTACTGGTTTCATCGCATTGACGAACAACACGTTGTTTTCCAGGTGGATGTGCTGCATCAGGTCGTCGCGAAATTCCACCAGCCCGCGATACAGGGCGCGCCAGGTGTTGCAGGCGTCGGAGGGCGGGGTGATCTGGTCGGTCAGGGTGAGCATGGTTTCCAGGGCTTCACCGTGCTGGTCGTGTTCGTAGCGCAAGACCTGGATCGGCGCCGAGGCCCGTTCGCCCAGGCCCTGTTGCAGCATCGGGAACAGCACCTGTTCTTCCTTGAGCATGTGGCCTTCGAGTTCCTGATACATGTCCTGCAAGTGATCGGCCAGGCCGTTGGGGCAACTGGCTCGTGCGCCATGGACCAGCTCGACGCGCCGGGCCAGGCGGATCAGTTCCGGCAGTTGTTCGCGATGACGCGCGTGGTAGCGCTCCAGGATGTGGGCAATCAAGGTTGCCTGGGGTTCGTCGCGCCAGTCATGGCCCAGCTCTCCGGCCGCTTGCAGGGTGCGCAGGGCATCGGCGATCAGCAGTGGGTTCAGGCCCTTGCCGAGCGCGGCTTCGCGCAAGGATTTTCGCCCGCCACAACAGAAGTCGAGGTTGTAATGATGGAAGGTACGGGTAGCACCGGGAATGTCGCAGGCCAGTTGGCCGAGGCTTTGTTCCAGCAGATCGAGGCTCATCGTGTTTCCTTGGGTTGAATCCCGGCAGGGACAGATGAGTGGACTTTGCAGCCGGTGTGCCAGATTTAACTGACTGAAAATAAAGCATTAAATTTTTTGAAGGGTGATTGTCACCCTGATTGTGAAGGGTCAAACGAACCCTGGAGGGTCATCATTACCATGCTGCGTGAAAGCCTGGCCGCCGACCTGATCGTCGAGTTGCCCAATGCGGTGCGATTGCAGCGCCTGGTGCAGACCCTGCGCGAATACTTCAACAGTGGCGCCGTGGGTTTGTTGCGCCTGGACGATGACAGCCTCAGGCCCGTGGCCACCGTAGGGCTGGTCCACGAGGCGTTGGGCCGGCGCTTCGTGATTGCCCAGCACCCGCGCCTGGCGGCGATCATGGCGTCGCGCGAACCCACCTGGTTCGAGCCGGACAGCCGTTTGCCGGACCCTTATGACGGCTTGCTCGACAACCACGTCGGCGAGCCGCTGCCGGTGCATGACTGCATGGGCGTAAGCCTGTACGTGGAGGGCCGGCTCTGGGGCGCGATTACCCTGGATGCGTTGCACGCCGGTACCTTTGACAGCCGCGCCCGGGAGGAACTCAAGCGCTGTACGTTACAGATCGAGGCAGCGGTGCGAGTCACTCGGCTGGAACAGGAAAACCGTAGCTTGCGGGCGTCGCGCAGCGACCAGACCGACCTGCGGTTACCAGCGGAGGAGGGCGAGATCCTCGGGCGCAGCGAAGGTTTACAGCAATTGCTCAATGAGTTGGATGTGCTGGCCGACTCCGAACTGCCGGTGCTGTTGCTGGGGGAAACCGGTGTCGGCAAGGAGTTGTTCGCCCGGCGCTTGCATCGCTTGTCCCGGCGCGGCCACAAGCCGCTGGTTCAGGTCAACTGTGCGGCGTTGCCGGAGTCCCTGGCCGAAAGCGAGTTGTTCGGCCATGTCAAAGGTGCATTTTCCGGCGCGACCACCGACCGTGCCGGGCGTTTCGATGCGGCCAATGGCGGCACGTTGTTTCTCGATGAGGTCGGTGAATTGCCGCTGAGCGTGCAGGCCAAGTTGTTGCGCACTTTGCAGAATGGTGAGATCCAGCGCTTGGGGGCGGATAAGCCGCTGCACGTCGATGTACGGATCATCGCTGCCACCAACCGGCATTTGCCCGACAGTATCCGCGACGGGCTGTTTCGCGCCGACCTGTACCACCGGCTTTCGGTCTACCCGGTGCCGATCCCGCCGCTGCGCGAGCGCGGCCACGATGTGTTGATGCTGGCCGGGCACTTTCTCGAACTGAATCGTACGCGCCTGGGCCTGCGCGGCTTGCGCCTGTCACCGGCCGCCGAACAGGCGTTGTTGGCGTACAGCTGGCCCGGCAATGTCCGGGAGCTGGAGCATGTGATCAGTCGCGCCGCGTTGAAGCAACTGAGCCATGGCGCCAGTCGCAGCTTGATCATGACTTTGGAGCCGCAGGTGCTGGACCTCGATGTCAATGCCAGCGCAGGCGTGATGCAAGCGATACCGGAGCAGGCCCTGCAAGCGTTGGATGCGCCCGTGCAACCCTTGAGCGAGGCTGTCGATGGTTGCCAGCGACAGGCGATCCTCAGGGCCTTGGAACGCTGTGGGCAAAACTGGGCGGGCGCGGCGCGGCTGTTGGAGGTTGATCCCAGCAACCTGCATAAACTGGCGCGGCGGTTGGGGCTCAAGTAGCTGTTTACCTGTTAACCCGAGTTGCATTCATCGCGAGCAAGCTCGCTCCCACAGGGGGGGTGAACACCGCCGATCCTCTGTGGGAGACCGAGTTGCCTTCATCGCGAGCAGGCTCGCTCCCACAGGGGTGGTGTGAACACCGCAGATCAATTGTGGGAGCGAGCTTGCTCGCGAAGGCAGCCTCCCATTCACCACAAGAGGTGCCATTGACAACGATCAAGGCCAGCTAACGCAGTCGACTCCACACTGGCTCAAACCCACAGTGGAGATCACCCCAGATGCCCCTTTCCCTGGCCAACATGCGCCGTCAGTACACCCTCGATGGGCTGGGTGAAGCCCAGGCACCCGCCGACCCCATGGCATTGTTCGCGCTCTGGATGCAGCAGGCCCGCGACACCGAAAGCCCTCCGGTGGAAGCCAACAGCATGGCCCTGGCGACCGTGGACGAGCAGGGCCGGCCTCACTGTCGGGTGTTGTTGCTCAAGGGCTTCGACGCCCAAGGCTTTTCTTTTTTTGGCAACTACGACAGCGGCAAGGGGCAGGACCTGGCGGCCAATCCCTGGGCGGCCATGACGTTTTTCTGGCCAGGACTGGAACGCCAAGTGCGCATCGAAGGGCCGGTCGCCAAGCTCGCCCCGGCGTTGTCGGATGCCTATTTTGAGTCCCGTTCCGTGGCCAGTCGCCTGGGGGCCTGGGCGTCGCCACAAAGCCGAGCACTGGCAGATCGTGCCGCGCTGGACACCTTGCTCGCGCAGACTGAACAACGCTTCGCCGAGCAACCGGTGCCGCGTCCCGCACATTGGGGTGGCTATTGCCTGCGACCGGAACGATTGGAGTTCTGGCAGGGCCGTGCCGACCGTTTGCATGATCGCCTCGACTACCGCCTGCAAGATGGCGCCTGGCAGCGCAGCCGCCTGGCACCCTGAAGGGATGCCTTTGTAGGAGCTGCCGAAGGCTGCGATCTTTTGATCTTCGCTTGAGACTCAAGTGGCCCGGGAAAGATCGCAGCCTCGCTACGCTCGGCAGCTCCTACGGGGACAGAATCGTTCCTGCTGATGCCGAGGGAGGTACCTCCAAGGAGGAATAGGCCCGGCAACGATTGCAGTTCAGGCTGGGCCATCTTTTCTGACAGGACGGCTGATCATGGCCCATCTGACGCAACGCCTCTTTCAACCGCTGAACATCGCGGTCCTCACCATCAGTGACACCCGCACCTTCGAGACCGACACCTCGGGCCAGACCCTGGCGGACCTGCTGCAAACGGCCGGGCATGTGCTGATCGACCGTGGGCTGGTGAGGGACGATATCTACCAGATCCGTGCCCAGGTCTCACAGTGGATCGCCGACCCCAAGGTGCAGGTGGTGTTGATGACCGGCGGTACCGGTTTCACCCCGCGCGACAACACGCCCCAGGCGGTGGCGCCGTTGCTGGACAAACAGGTAGACGGTTTCGGCGAGCTGTTCCGTCAGGTGTCACTGGCAGAGATCGGCATGTCCACCCTGCAATCGCGCGCCTTGGCGGGCATGAGCAATGGGGTGCTGGTGTGCTGCTTGCCGGGTTCGCCGGGCGCTTGCCGGACCGGTTGGGAGCAGATCCTGGCCGGGCAGCTGGACAGCCGCACCGGTCCGTGCAATTTCACCCCGCACCTCAAGCCCCAGGACGGCATCGCCCCGACGGCTTGCGAGACGCGCTCATGAGCGGCCGGGTGTGCGACAGCGGCGTGCTGATGCCTGTGGATGAAGCGATCCGTCATTTGCTCGACCAGGCTCCGCCGCCACCGCCCGTGCAGCGGGTTGGCCTGGACCAGGCCCTGGCCCGTGTGCTGGCTACCGATATTTTCTGCCCGATGAACCTGCCAGCCTGGGACAACAGCGCGATGGACGGCTATGCCCTGCGTGCCGCTGACCTGCCGGTTGACGGCGGCTACCTGCTGTTGGGCGGGCGGATCGCCGCGGGTGACGATCCGGGCGAACCGTTGCAGGCAGGGCAGGTCGTGCGGATTTTCACCGGCGCGCCGCTGCCGCCGGGGGCCGATACGGTGGTGCCACAGGAAAGCTGTCGCGTCGATGGCGAGCGGGTCTGGTTGCCGTCGGTCAACGGGGGTGACCATGTGCGCAAGGAAGGTGAGGAGCTGCGTCGAGGTGATCGCCTGCTCGCGGCCGGCAGGCGTTTGCGCGCCCAGGAGTTGGGTTTGCTCGCTGGCGCCGGAGTCGGCCAAGTGGACGTTTATCGCCCCTTGCAAGTGGGCTTGCTCAGCAGCGGCGATGAGCTGCGCGAACCGGGCGAGCCGCTGGCGCCGGGGCAGATCTACAACAGCAATCGTCATAGCCTCGCCGCACTGTTGCGCGGCTGGGGTGTCGAGGTGCATGACTTCGGGGTCATGCCCGACCAGTTATTGGCCAGTCGACAAGCGTTGCGCCTGGCCGCCGCCGAATGCGATGTGCTGATCACATCGGGCGGTGTATCGGTGGGTGAAGAAGACCATCTCAAGCAAGCCATCGAAGCTTTGGGCAGCATTGACCTCTGGCGCCTCGCCATCCAGCCGGGCAAGCCCTTGGCCTTTGGGGATGTGGAAGGCAAGCCTTGGATCGGGCTGCCGGGCAATCCGTCGGCGGCATTGATTACCGCGCTGATCGTCGTGCGTCCGTTCCTGTTCCGGGCCCAGGGCATGGGCGACGTGTTGCCGGTACCGTTGCAGGTGCCGGCCGGGTTCGACTGGCTCAAGCGCAACCGGCGCCGACAGTACCTGCGGGCCAGGTTGGTTCCGGATGCCAACGGCCACCTGTGCGTGGAACTGCACCCGCAGCAAAGTTCGGCAATGCTGACGGCCGCCTGCTGGGCCGATGGGCTGGCGGTGGTGGAGTGTGAGGCGCAACTGCACAAGCACGACAAAGTGCTGTACCTGCCATTCGCCGAACTGATGCATTGACGGCAATTGATTGCCGTCAAGGTCGCCGGCCAAGGGCTGGCTAGACTGGCGGCGGCCTTAGTTTTCTCACGAGGATGCCCCATGCAACTGGTTTGCCCGGCAGGGAATCTGCCTGCCCTAAAAGCGGCGGTGCGCCAAGGCGCCGATGCTGTCTATGTCGGTTTTCGCGATGACACCAACGCCCGGCACTTCGCCGGGCTGAACATGGACGACAAACAGTTCGACGCAGCGGTCGCGCACATCCGTCAGCACCAACGCAAGCTGTACGTGGCGGTCAATACCTACCCGCAACCCAAGGGCTGGGAGCGCTGGCAACGTGCCGTGGACCGTGCCGCCGATTTCGGCGTGGACGCGCTGATTGCCGCCGATCCCGGTGTGCTCAGCTACGCCAGCCAGCGCCATCCGCAACTGGCGCTGCACCTGTCGGTACAGGGCTCGGCGACCCACGCCGCGGCGCTGGCGTTTTACGCCGAGCGCTACGGTATCCGTCGCGCTGTGCTGCCACGGGTACTGTCCCTGGCCCAGGTACGGCAGGTGGCGGCGGCCAGCCCGGTGCCGATCGAAGTCTTTGGTTTCGGCAGCCTGTGCATCATGGCCGAGGGCCGTTGCCACTTGTCTTCCTACATCACTGGCGAGTCGCCGAACCTGTGCGGCGTCTGTTCGCCCGCCAAGGCGGTGCGCTGGAGCGAGGATGCCCAAGGCCTCAGCGCACGTCTGAGCGAGGTGCTGATCGACCGCTACACCCCCGAAGAGCCGGCCGGTTACCCGACCTTGTGCAAAGGCCGCTTCCTGGTAGGCGGCAAGCGCTTCCATGCGCTGGAAGAACCCACCAGCCTCGACACCCTCGACCTGCTGCCGGAGCTGGCGGCCATCGGCGTCGAAGCGGTGAAGATCGAGGGGCGCCAACGCAGCCCGGCCTACGTGGAACAAGTCACCCGGGTCTGGCGCGCCGCACTGGATGCTCACCAGGTCGCGCCGCAACGGTTCCGGGTACAGGAAGAATGGCGCCAGGTGCTGGCTGGCTTGTCCGAAGGCAGCCAGACCACCCTGGGTGCCTACCATCGATCATGGCAATGAAGGAGGCCAGATGAAACTCAGCCTGGGACCGGTCCTGTTTTACTGGGACAAAGCGCAACTGGGGAATTTCTATGCCGAGATGTCGGCATTGCCGCTGGACGTGATTTACCTGGGGGAAACCGTGTGTTCGAAACGCCGGGCGTTCTCCCTGGATCAGTGGCTGGGGTTGGCGCGCGAGCTGCAAGCGTGCAGCCAGGCGCAGATTGTGTTGTCGAGCCTGACGCTGATCGAAGCAGCCTCGGAGCTGTCCTCACTGCGACGCCTGTGTGACAACGGCCAGTTGTTGGTGGAAGCCAATGACATGGGCGCGGTGCAGTTCATGGCTGAACGCAAGCTGCCTTTCGTCGGCGGCCCGGCGCTGAACTTGTACAACGGCCACGCCCTGGGGCAATTGCTCGACAGCGGCATGATCCGTTGGGTGCCGCCCGTCGAGTGCTCGGCGGCGCTGATCGGCGATGTGCTGGAGCAGGTACGGGACATGGACCGTGAGGTGCCCGAGGTGGAGATTTTCGCCTACGGTCATCTGCCCTTGGCGTACTCGGCGCGCTGCTTTACCGCCCGAGCCGAAAATCGCCCCAAGGACGACTGTCAGTTCTGCTGCATCAACTACCCCGACGGCCTGGCGTTGAGCAGTCAGGAAGGCCAACAGCTGTTCACCCTCAACGGCATCCAGACGATGTCCGGCGAGGTGACGAACCTGCTGGCCGATTACAACGCGCTGATGGCCTGCGGCGCCGATGTGCTGCGCCTGAGCCCGCGCGCCCAGGGCATGGCCGAGGTGGTCACGGCCTTTGACAAAGTTCGCCAGGGCGAGGCACCACCGTTGTTCGTGGACGGTTGCAATGGTTACTGGCACGGCCATGCCGGCATGTTGAAGGTAGAGGAGGCGGGCCTGTGTTGAGTCCAAAGAAGTGGGTGCTCAAAGGTGCCGACCGCTTGCTGCCGCTGGTGGGCAAGGTACCGTTCGTGGTGCAGCGCCTGGCGTTGCAGCAGGCGCTCAATCGTTGCCTGGCCGAGCCGCTGCGCGATGGCGGGTTCGATGTGCTGCGTGGACGCTGGTTGTGCCTGCGCGTGCCGGACCTCAAGCTCTGCTGGTACCTGACCCTGGCGCGCGACGGCTTACGCATCGCCGAGCGGGCTGAGGCCCAGGTCACCATCAGCGGCAACTGGCGCGAGTTCCTGTTGCTGGCCAGCCGTCAGGAGGATCCGGACACGTTGTTCTTTCGGCGGCGGTTGGTGATCGAGGGCGACACCGAACTGGGGCTGGCGCTTAAGAATCTGATCGACAGCCTCGATCCTGATGTATTGCCGCCGTGGCTGTGGCGCAATCTGGAGCGGGCGGGCAAGGGGTTGGCGACCGTGTGATGAAAGCGCCGAGCCCGCTGCCCCTGGTGTATTCCTGTTCCGGTTGTTCCAATGTGGCGCAACTGGCCAACACTGTCGCCCTGCGCCTGGACCGCGCCGGCCTGGCCGAGATGTCCTGCATCGTCGGGGTCGGCGGGCATGTCGCAGCGCTGGTCAACAAGGCCCGCTCGGGGCGGCGGATCATTGCGCTGGATGGGTGTCCTTTGCAATGCGTCCAGGCGTGCTTGCAGCAGCATGACCTCGAGGCGGATGTGCATGTGATTCTGAACCAGCTGGGGTTGCGCAAGCGGTTTGGGGTTGAGTGTGGTGAGCCCGAGATGGAGTTGGTGTTTTCGCGGGTGGTTGCGTTGATTGATGTGGGCTAGGGTTGGGTGAATATCCATTTCTTCGGTAACGACGGCTTATGGTTCCGCCCTTACATTTGCCCCACCGCGAGGCGGCCTTATAGCCGACCTGGTTCTTGGTGCAGACCGCGTTTCCCTGTGGGAGCGAGCCTGCTCGCGAAAACGGTGGTTCTGTTTGCGGTGATGTTGGATGTACCAACGTCATCGCGAGCAGGCTCGCTCCCACAGGTTCTTGTGTCGTGTGCGGATGCGTTGAACACCCGCTGCCCCCTGTGGGAGCGAGCCTGCTCGCGAAAGCGGTGGTTTAGTTTG
Organism: Pseudomonas sp. St316; assembly: GCF_018325905.1. Taxonomy (NCBI): domain Bacteria; kingdom Pseudomonadati; phylum Pseudomonadota; class Gammaproteobacteria; order Pseudomonadales; family Pseudomonadaceae; genus Pseudomonas; species Pseudomonas sp. St316. Next base: position 3,003,867 of record NZ_AP021901.1, read on the forward strand.
CGGTGATGTTGGATGTACCAACGTCATCGCGAGCAAGCTCGCTCCCACAGGTTCTTGTGTCGTGTGCGGATGCGTTGAACACCCGCTGCCCCCTGTGGGAGCGAGCCTGCTCGCGAAAGCGGTGGTTCAGTTTGCGGTGATGTTGGATGTACCGACGTCATCGCGAGCAGGCTCGCTCCCACAGGTTCTTGTGTCGTGTGCAGATGCTTTGAATATCCGCAGCCCCATGTGGCGGAGTATCAGTTTGTGGTGAGGTGGCTGTGCCAACGCCTTCGCGAGCTACCCGCTCCCACAGGAGAAACGCGGTCTGCACCAAGAACCAGGTCGGCCTCGCGGCGGCCCACGGAGCAATGCCTTCGTTCAGGCACACCGAGCCTGGGCGAGGTGCCGAGTGGTGGGGCAGAAGCGCTTTGGTTACTTTCGCGCTTTTTTCGAAAGTGACCCGCTGTAAGGGCGGAACCATAAGTCGCCGTGACCTAAATAACGGATACTCACACAAACCTACTGCTGATAACCCTCAAGCCCATCCTCGGACAAGATACGAATCTGACGTCGCTCCATGGCAATCAACCCCCCATCCACCAACCGATGAAGAATCCGCGAAAAGGTCTCCGGCTGAATCCCCAGCTTGGAAGCCACCAAGCGTTTGGATACCTGCAACACCAACTGACCATCCCGCGGATCGCGCTCTTGCAGCAGGAAATTGATCACCCGCCGGCTGGCGCTGGCCAAGGTCAGGTTGTCGATGTCCTTGAGGCGCTGGTGCAGATGAATGCTCATGCTTGCCAGGATCGCCAGGCAAACCTTGGGCTGGTCCTCCAGGGCCTTGCGGTAATGCGTGCCCTCGATGCTCACCAGCACGCTGTCCTTGATCGCCGACGCGCTGACCGGGTAGCAACGGGCCTGGCTGAACAGTAGGGCCTCGGCGAAGGTCTGTCCGGGCTGGATGATCTCCACCAGGTTTTCCTGGCCTTCGCCAGTGACTCGGAACAGCTTGATCTGGCCACTGACCAGCAAGAAAAACCGCTTGGCCGGATCGCCTTGGTGCATGAGCGTGCTGTTGCATTCCAGGCGCCTGAGGACGGCCAGGCTGCAGACATCTTCAAAGACCCGCTCCGGCAGTTGGCTGAACAGGTGATGACGACGCAACAGTAAAACGATGGAAGGGTGGGTCAGCATGGCGTACCTCCGCGTGCCGTCATGGTAGAGCCCAAATCGCCGTGGGCCTATGCCTCGGCAGGCCTACCTCGGAAGAGGGATGAGCCCCGCTCAAAACACAAACCTTGTGGGAGCAAAGCTTGCTCGCGATAGCGGTGGGTCAGCTTGCCGGGATGCTGAATGTGCCGCCGTCATCGCAAGCAAGCTGTGCTCCCACAGGGGGTAGGGGTAGGGGTAGGGGTTGGCTGGGTTAGCCCGCTCCGCGCAAATGCTCCATCGCCCACACCGCCGCTTCTACCCGGGAGCGCAAGCCGAGCTTGTGCAGCAGGTTCTTCACATGGACCTTGACCGTGCCTTCAGTGATACCCAGCTTGTGCCCGATGACCTTGTTGCTGTAGCCGCCGGCGATGGTCTTGAGCACCTGGCGTTCGCGCTCGGTCAGTTCCACATCGGCCTGGCGCGGCGGGGAGCGCAGGGCCTGGGCCATGACGCGGGTCAGGCCGGGGCTGATCACCAGGGCGCCGTTGAGGGCGTCGCGGATGTACTGGATCAGCAACTCGGGCTCCATGTCCTTGAGCAGGTAACCATTGGCATCCAGGCGCAGGGCATCGCGGATGTCGTCCTCGGCATCGGACACGGTGAACAGCAGCACCTTGCCGGTGTAGTGCATGGCACGCAGCCGGCGCAGGGTCTCGATGCCGTTCATCTGCGGCATGTTGTTGTCCAGCAGCACCAGGTCGGGCTTGAGCGGCTCTATCAGGGTCAGGGCCTCTTCGCCGTGGCTGGCTTCGCCGACAATCTGCAGATCGTCTTCAAGTTCAAGCATCTGGCGGATGCCGCGACGCATCATCGGATGATCGTCGACCAGTAGCAGGGTATGGCGCAGGGGGGCGTTCATGTTGCGAGGCCTTCGGTGTGTTGGCCCAGGAATTCCGGTTGGAAATGCACCTGGATACGGGTGCCCTGGGGTGTACGGGAGAGAATCTGCAGTTGGCCACGCAGGCTGCGGGCTCGTTCGTTCATGATGTTGAGGCCATGGTGTTCGCGCTGGTCCACTTCGCCGCTGAAGCCGCGGCCATCGTCTTCGATCGACAGCCGTACGGTCTCGCCTTCCTGGCGTAGTTCAAGCCAGGCGTTCTCGGCATGGGCATGGCGCAGGCAATTGGACAAAGCCTCGCGGGTGATCTGCAGGATGTGGATCTGCTCGCTGGCCGACAGCTCGAAGGCCAAGGTGTCGACGAACAGGTGCACCTGGAAATCCCCTCGGTTGGAGAACTCCTCGGCGGTGTCCTTGAGCTCCTCCACCAGGCCATCGTCGTGGATCTGCAAGCGAAAGGTGGTGAGCAGTTCACGCAGTTGGCGATAAGCGTTGTTCAGCCCTTCGCGCAGCTCGCCGGTGACGGTTTCCAAGGTCTGCACCGGCTCGCCCCGACGCATCAGGGTCTGCATGCGGCTGACTTGCAGCTTCATGTACGACAAGGCCTGGGCCAGGGAATCATGCAGCTCGCGGGCAATGATCGTGCGTTCATCGAGCAGCAGCAGGCGATGGTCCTGTTCCCGCTGGCGCTTGAGGGACAGCGACGTGCCGATCAGGTTGGCCAGGGCCTGGATCAATGCGGTTTCCCAGGGCTGCGCGGCGTGGCCGTCGACAAAATGCGCCTTGAGCTCACCCAGCTCGTTGCCCTGGTTGCTGATGCTGAAGGCCTGCGGGCGTGCAGCGTTGTGTTTATGGCAACTGGCGCAATCGCTGCTGGCGCAGACCTGACGGCTGTCGGCGCCATGCAGGGCCAGCAAATGCCTGGCCGGTGTCTGCAATTGCCCTTGCAGGCACAGCGTCAGGCGCAGGCCCGGCAGGCGCTGCTGGAAGCGCCGGATCAACTCGTCCAGCCCTTCGGCATTGGCCTGTCGCGTCGCCAGGCTGCGACTGCTCTGGTACAGCAGCTCCAGGGCGGCGTTGGCTTGTTGCAGGTTCAGGGTCTTTTGCTGGACCTGGTTTTCCAGGGTGCGGTGCGATTGTTCGATGGTTTCGGCCATGGTGTTGAAACTGGTCGCCAACTGGCCCAGCTCATCTTCGGACTGGTGATTGACCCGCACCTGGAATTCGCCACGGCGAAAGCGCTGGGTGGCGTCCACCAACTCCTGCAAGGGCGTGACCACGCCGTACTGCAACTCATACAGGCCAATCAGCAGGATGATCATGGTGCTGAACAGCGCCGCGCCCTGGATCGTCTGTTGCCAGCCTTGTTTGTGTTCGCTCTGGCGTTGCAGCAGGGTAACGAACTGGTCCAACTGCTCAACGAAAGAGCTGGCGCTGCTTTGGAAAAACGCCGAATCGCCGCGCTCGATGGCCGGGCGCAAGGTCTGGTCCCAGCGTTGCACAAGGTTCTGGTAGCTCTGGCGCAGGGAGGTTGTCGGCCCGTCTTCCAGTACGGCGCGCAGGGCAGGGCTGTCGAGGCGTTGTTGCAGGCTGGCGATGATCGCCGGGATGTCCTCGTTGTCTCCCGCCGCCAGCTTCCAGCTCAGGTGGTAGGTCTCCATGCGCACGGAACCGGCGGTGTTGATGGCGGCAGCGTCGCCCTGGCTGAACCAGGCGATCAATCCGGCACTCAAGGAACTGGCCAGGGCCAGGATGGCGATCAGGATCACCGCCAGCCCGGCGCGAGCGGGCAGGGAACTGCGCAGCCAACGCATCATCGACGCGGGCCTGCGAGGCAAAACTGTGAACCGAGCATAGGGGGCGCCCTGGACCTGGGGGTGTAGCAGCCAATCCTGGGCGCACTACCTCTAAAGAGTTGTCGGCCGCTCCATTTCCATAAAAGCTTCGGCAGACTTGATCAAGGTATTGATAAATAAAGGGTTGTATCAATATCCGGGTCTACCTCCTTGGAGGTAGATGGGCCAAGCATAGACCTGGACCGCCTCGGCGTACGTTGACCCAGGTCAAGTTTTCGCGGGGTTCGTATCACTAGGCTGCGCTCATCGAACTGACGGAGTGCATCGTGATGCGAGCGCAAGTGCAACAAGGGCTGGTACTAGGGATGAGTACCCTGGCCTTCACCGTGTGCTTCATGGTCTGGATGATGTTTGCTGTGCTGGGCGTTCCGATCAAGGAAATGCTGGCCCTCAATGAAACCCAATTCGGCCTGCTGGCCGCCACACCGGTGTTGACCGGTTCGCTGGTGCGCTTGCCCCTGGGGCTTTTGACTGACCGCTTCGGCGGGCGGATCGTGTTCTTCCTGTTGATGCTGTCCTGCGTATTGCCGCTGTACCTGATCACCCTGGCCACCGCCTTCTGGCAGTTCCTGGTGCTGGGCCTGTTCGTCGGCCTGGCCGGCGGTTCGTTCTCGGTGGGCATTGCCTACGTCGCCAAGTGGTTCGATAAACAGAACCAGGGCTTCGCCATGGGCATCTTCGGCGCCGGCAACGCGGGGGCCGCGGTAACCAAGTTCCTGGCCCCGGCCTTGATCGCGTTTGGCTCCTGGCACTTGGTGCCGAAAGTGTTCAGCGCCATCCTCTTCATTACCGCGCTGCTGTTCTGGTTTCTCACCAGCGAGAAAAAGGAACACAGCGGCGCGGGTGGCGCCACTTTGCGCGAGCAGTTGAAAACCCTGAAAGAACCGGCCGTGTGGCGCTACTGCCAGTACTACTCGATTGTGTTTGGTGGCTACGTGGCCCTGGCCCTGTGGATGACCAAATACTACGTGCAGGAATACGGTTTCAACCTACAAAGCGCAGCGTTGCTGGCGGCATGTTTCTCCCTGCCCGGTGGCGTGTTGCGGGCTGTCGGTGGCTGGATGTCCGACCGCTGGGGCGCCCAGAGCGTGACTTGGTGGGTGCTGTGGGTCAGCTGGATCTGCCTGTTCCTGTTGTCCTATCCCCAGACTCAACTGCAAGTACAGACCGTCAACGGCATCGTCGATTTCCACATCGGCCTCAGCCCCACGCTGTTCACCGTGCTGCTGTTCGTGATGGGCATTGCCTTCGCGTTCGGCAAGGCCTCGGTCTTCAAGTACATCGCCAACGACTATCCGAAAAACATGGGCGCAGTGTCCGGCATTGTCGGCTTGGCCGGCGGCCTGGGCGGGTTCGTGCTGCCCATCATGTTTGGCGCCTTGATGGACCTCACCGGCGTGCGCTCGTCCTGCTTCATGTTGATGTACGGCGTGGTTTGGGTCTCCCTCATCTGGATGTACTTCAGCGAAATACGCAAGCGCCCACTGCTGGGTAAGCAGTCGTCGGCCAGCCAATCCTCGTTTTCCAGCATTGCCCAAGGAGAAGAACATGTCCGTTCTACAAACGCCTGAAAAAGGCCCGGTCATTCATGACTGGCGTCCGGAAGACCCTGCTTTCTGGGGCAGTAGCGGCAAACTGACTGCCCGGCGCAACCTGTGGATTTCCATCCCGGCGCTGCTGTTGGCCTTCGCGGTATGGATGGTCTGGAGCACGGTGATCGTGCGCCTGAACGCCATCGGCTTCAGTTTCACCACTGACCAGTTGTTCTGGCTGGCGGCCCTGCCGGGGTTGTCGGGTGCCACCTTGCGCATCTTCTATTCGTTCATGGTGCCGATCTTCGGCGGCCGGCGTTGGACCGCCCTGAGCACCGCGTCGCTGCTGGTGCCGGCACTGTGGATGGGCTTCGCGGTGCAGAACCCGGCTACACCCTACAACGTGTTCGTGCTGATCGCGTTGCTCTGCGGGTTTGGTGGCGGCAACTTCGCCTCGAGCATGTCCAACATCAGCTTCTTTTACCCCAAGTCTCAACAGGGCACGGCCCTGGGCTTGAACGCCGGGTTGGGTAACCTGGGTGTGTCGGTGATGCAGTTCTGCGTGCCGCTGGTGATTTCCTTCGGTGTGTTCGGCTTTATGGGCGGGCAGCCACAGGTGCTGGCTGACGGCAGCTCGCTGTGGCTGCAGAACGCTGGCTTTATCTGGGTACCGTTCATTGCCGCCGTCACCTTGATCGCCTGGTTCGGCATGAACGACCTGTCCAGCGCCCGGGCATCGTTCAGCGAGCAGGCCGTGATCTTCAAGCGCAAGCACAACTGGCTGATGTGCTGGTTGTACCTGGCGACCTTTGGTTCGTTCATCGGTTTCTCCGCCGCGTTTCCACTGCTGATCAAAACCTCGTTCCCAGAGGTCATCGCCCTGAAATTTGCCTTCCTCGGCCCGCTGGTCGGTGCACTGGTGCGGCCGTTGGGCGGTTGGCTGGCGGACAAGCTCGGTGGTGCGAAGGTCACCCTGTGGAACTTCGTGCTGATGATCGTGATGGTGTTCGGTGTCTTGCACTTTCTCCCGCAAGGCGGCCAGGGCGGCAACTTCTACGGTTTCCTGGGCATGTTCATGTTGCTGTTCATCACCACCGGCGTTGGCAACGGTTCGACCTTCCGCATGATCCCGGTGATCTTCCGCACCCTGCACGAAAAGTCCGCCAAGGGGAAAAAGCCCGAGGTGCGCGAACAAGCGCTCAAGAACGCCGGCAAGGAGTCGGCCGCGGTGCTGGGGTTCAGCTCTGCCATAGGCGCCTTCGGAGCGTTCTTCATCCCCAAATCCTTTGGCACTTCGATGGCCCTGACTGGCGGCCCGGAGATGGCCTTCTACATGTTCGTCGGCTTCTACCTGAGCTGCATCGTGGTGACCTGGTGGTGGTACGCCCGCAAGGGCGCGGCGACACCCTGCTAAGACGAATTCAACTATTGCGTGGGCGGGGCGCAGACCCCGCGGAGCAAGCCTGAGAGGAACACACTGTGAGTCATTTATTGGATCAACTGCGGTTTTTCAACCGCAAGCAAGGCGAGTTTTCCGATGGTCACGGCGAGACCCGCAAGGAATCCCGGGACTGGGAGAACGTTTACCGTTCCCGCTGGCAGTACGACAAGATCGTACGCTCCACCCATGGGGTGAACTGCACCGGCTCGTGCTCGTGGAAGATCTACGTCAAGAACGGCCTGATCACCTGGGAAACCCAGCAGACCGACTACCCGCGCACCCGTAACGATCTGCCCAACCACGAACCACGCGGCTGCCCTCGCGGCGCGAGCTACAGCTGGTACATCTACAGCGCCAACCGGCTCAAGTACCCGAAAATCCGCAAGCCATTGCTCAAACTGTGGCGCGAAGCCCGGCTGACCCTGCCGCCGGTGGAAGCCTGGGCCAGCATCGTCGAGGACAAGGTCAAGGCCGACTCCTATAAAAGCAAGCGCGGCATGGGTGGCTTCATCCGTTCCAACTGGGAAGAAGTCAACGAGATCATCGCTGCAGCCAACGTCTACACCATCAAGGAACACGGTCCGGACCGGGTGGTGGGCTTCTCGCCGATCCCAGCCATGTCGATGGTCAGCTATGCCGCCGGCTCGCGTTACCTGTCGCTGATCGGTGGCGTGTGCCTGAGCTTCTATGACTGGTATTGCGACTTGCCGCCCGCCTCGCCGATGGTGTGGGGCGAGCAGACCGACGTGCCGGAATCGGCCGACTGGTACAACTCCAACTACATCATTGCCTGGGGCTCCAACGTCCCGCAGACCCGTACCCCCGACGCCCACTTCTTCACCGAGGTGCGCTACAAGGGCACCAAGACCGTGGCGATCACCCCGGACTACTCGGAAGTCGCCAAGCTCACCGACCTGTGGCTCAACCCCAAGCAGGGCACCGACGCCGCGTTGGCCCAGGCCTTCAACCATGTGATCTTCAAAGAGTTTCACCTGGACAAGCCCAGCGCCTATTTCACCGAATACGCCAAGCGCTACACCGACCTGCCGGTGCTGGTGATGCTCAAGCCAATGCTCGGCGTGGCGCCGGGTGCGGGCTACCAGCCCGATCGCTTCCTGCGCGCCAGTGACTTGACCGAAAACCTGGGTCAGGAAAACAACCCGGAATGGAAAACCATCGCCCTGGATGCCAGCGGCGAACTGGTTTCACCTCAAGGCTCCATCGGCTATCGCTGGGGCGAGAAGGGCAAGTGGAACATCCTGCCGCGCGAAGGCGGCGAGGGGCGTGAGATCGACCTCAAGCTGAGCCTGATCGGCGGCGACGTCGCCGAGGTGGCGTTCCCGTACTTCGCCGGCGAAGCCCAAGAGTACTTCCAGCACGTGGCCGGTGACGCGGTGCAGTACCGTCGCGTGCCAGTGCACAGCGTGGTGCTGGCCGACGGCAGCGTGGCGAAAGTCGCCACCGTATTCGACCTGTCGGCCGCCAACCTGGCCATCGACCGTGGCCTGGGCGGCGCCAACGTTGCCAAGGATTACGACGACGCTTCGGTGCCTGGAACCCCGGCCTGGCAGGAGCAGATCACCGGCGTGAGCCGCGAGAAGGCGATCCAGATCGCTCGCGAATTCGCCGACAACGCCGACAAGACCCGTGGACGCTCGATGATCATTGTCGGTGCGGCGATGAACCACTGGTACCACATGGACATGAACTACCGCGGGCTGATCAACATGCTCATGCTCTGCGGTTGCGTCGGCCAGACCGGTGGTGGCTGGGCCCACTACGTCGGCCAGGAAAAACTCCGTCCGCAATGCGGCTGGCTGCCCCTGGCCTTCGGCCTGGACTGGAACCGTCCGTCACGGCAGATGAACGGCACCAGCTTCTTCTACGGCCACAGTTCGCAATGGCGCCACGAGAAGATGAGCATGCACGACGTGCTCTCGCCTTTGGCCGACAAATCACAGTTCCCCGAACACGCCCTGGACTACAACATCCGCGCTGAACGGGCCGGTTGGTTGCCGAGCGCACCGCAGCTCAACACCAACCCGCTGCACATCTGCCGTGATGCCGCCGCCGCGGGTCTGGACCCCAAGGACTACGTGGTCAAGTCGCTGCAGGACGGTTCGCTGCGCTTTGCCTGCGAGCAGCCTGACAGCCCGGTGAACTTCCCGCGCAACATGTTCATCTGGCGTTCCAACCTGCTGGGCTCCTCGGGCAAGGGCCACGAGTACATGCTCAAGTACCTGCTGGGCACCAAGAACGGCGTGATGAACGAAGACATCGGCCATAGCAGCGAGTGCAAGCCCACCGAGGCCGAATGGGTCGACGAAGGCGCCATTGGCAAGCTCGACCTGGTGACCACCCTGGACTTCCGCATGTCCTCGACCTGCGTGTATTCCGACATCGTCTTGCCGACCGCTACCTGGTACGAAAAAGACGACATGAACACCTCGGACATGCACCCGTTCATCCACCCACTGTCGGCCGCTATCGATCCGGCCTGGGAGTCGCGTTCGGACTGGGAAATCTACAAAGGCATCGCCAAGGCGTTTTCCGCCATGTCGGTCGGGCACCTGGGTGTCGAGAAAGACCTGGTCACCGTGCCGTTGATGCATGACAGCGTCGGCGAACTGGCCCAGCCCTTTGGCGGTACCGACTGGAAAAGCGCCGGTGTGGCGCCGGTGCCGGGCAAGAACGCGCCGAACCTGCAAGTGGTGGAGCGCGACTACCCGAACATCTACAAGCAGTTCACGTCCCTGGGCCCAATGCTCGAGAAGCTCGGCAACGGCGGCAAGGGCATCAACTGGAACACCGACACTGAAGTCAAATTCCTTGGTGAACTGAACCACAAGGAAGTCGAGGCCGGCATCAGCCAAGGGCGGCCGAAGATTGACAGCGCCATCGACGCTGCCGAAGTGATCCTGTCCCTGGCCCCGGAAACCAACGGCCATGTCGCGGTGAAAGCCTGGGCGGCGCTGTCGGAGTTCACCGGTATCGACCACAGCCACCTGGCCGTGTCCAAGGAGCACGAGGCGATTCGTTTCCGCGACATCCAGGCCCAGCCGCGCAAGATCATTTCCAGCCCGACCTGGTCTGGCCTGGAAGACGATCACGTGAGCTACAACGCTGGCTACACCAACGTTCACGAGGCGATCCCATGGCGCACCATCACCGGTCGCCAGCAGTTCTACCAGGATCACCCGTGGATGCAGGCGTTCGGCGAGCAGCTGATGAGCTACCGGCCACCGGTCAACACCCGCACCATCGAAGGCGTGAAAGGCAAGCGCAGCAACGGCGAGACCGAGATTGTCCTGAACTGGATCACCCCGCACCAGAAGTGGGGCATTCACAGCACCTACAGCGACAACCTGCTGATGCTGACCTTGAGCCGTGGCGGACCGATTGTCTGGCTCTCGGAAATCGACGCCAAGCGCGCCGGTATCGAGGACAACGACTGGATCGAATGCTTCAACGTCAACGGTGCACTGACCGCCCGTGCGGTGGTCAGCCAGCGTGTCAAGGAAGGCATGGTGATGATGTATCACGCCCAGGAACGGATCGTGAACGTGCCGGGCTCGGAAACCACCAAGACCCGTGGCGGCCACCACAACTCGGTGACCCGCGTGGTGCTCAAGCCCACCCACATGATCGGTGGCTACGCCCAACAGGCCTACGGCTTCAACTATTACGGCACGGTCGGATGCAACCGCGACGAATTCGTCGTGGTGCGCAAGATGTCCAAGGTCGATTGGCTCGACGGTTCCAGTGGCGATGATCTGCCGCGTCCACTGCCGACTGATATCGAGGAGAACTGAGATGAAGATTCGCTCACAAATCGGCATGGTCCTGAACCTGGACAAATGCATCGGCTGCCACACCTGCTCGATCACCTGCAAGAACGTCTGGACCAGCCGTGAAGGCATGGAATACGCCTGGTTCAACAACGTTGAGTCCAAGCCTGGCATCGGCTATCCCAAGGAGTGGGAAAACCAGGACAAGTGGAAGGGCGGCTGGATCCGCAACGCTGACGGCTCGATCAACCCGCGCATCGGCGGCAAGTTCCGCGTGCTGGCGAACATCTTCGCCAACCCGGACCTGCCGAGCCTGGACGATTACTACGAACCGTTCGACTTCGACTACCAGCACCTGCACACCGCGCCACTGGGCGAGCATCAGCCCACTGCACGGCCGCGTTCGCTGGTGTCTGGCAAACGCATGCAGAAAATCGAATGGGGCCCGAACTGGGAAGAAATCCTGGGTACCGAATTCGCCAAGCGGCGCAAGGACAAGAACTTCGACAAGATCCAGGCGGACATCTACGGCGAGTACGAAAACACCTTCATGATGTACCTGCCGCGCCTGTGCGAGCACTGCCTGAACCCGGCGTGCGCGGCGTCGTGCCCAAGCGGTGCGATCTACAAGCGCGAGGAGGACGGCATCGTCCTGATCGACCAGGAAAAGTGCCGCGGCTGGCGCATGTGCATCAGCGGCTGCCCGTACAAGAAAATCTACTTCAACTGGAAGAGCGGCAAGTCGGAAAAATGCATCTTCTGCTACCCGCGCATCGAAGCCGGGATGCCGACCGTTTGCGCTGAAACCTGCGTTGGCCGGATCCGTTACCTCGGCGTGTTGCTGTATGACGCCGACCGCATCAGCGAAGTGGCCAGCACTGCCAATGAGCAGGACCTGTACGAGAAACAACTGGAGATCTTCCTCGACCCGAACGACCCGGCGGTGATTCGCCAGGCCCTGGCCGATGGCGTACCGCAGTCGGTCATCGACTCGGCGCAACGCTCGCCGGTCTACAAGATGGCCGTGGACTGGAAACTCGCGCTGCCGCTGCACCCGGAATACCGCACCTTGCCAATGGTCTGGTATGTGCCGCCGCTGTCGCCAATCCAGAACGCCGCCGCTGCTGGTACCGTAGGCATGAACGGGGTGATCCCGGATGTCGACAGCCTGCGCATTCCGCTGCGTTACCTGGCCAACATGCTCACCGCGGGCGATGAAAAACCAGTCAAGCGCGCCCTCAAGCGTCTGCTGGCGATGCGCGCCTACAAGCGCTCCGAACAGGTCGACGGCGTACAGGATCTGCAAGTGCTGGCCGACGTTGGCTTGAGCGTGAACCAGGTGGAAGAGATGTACCGCTACCTGGCCATCGCCAACTACGAGGACCGTTTCGTCGTGCCAAGCGCCCACCGCGAAGACGCCATGAGCGACGCATTCGCCGAGCGCTCCGGCTGCGGCTTCAGCTTTGGCAGCGGTTGCAGCGGCAGCTCCGACACCAACATGTTCGGTGGCAAGAAGGCCAACCGCCGCGACGTGATCAAAACCGTGCAGTTGTGGGAGGAATGAGCATGCGCATTCTCAAGGTGATTTCGTTGCTGCTCGATTACCCGACCGAGACCCTGGTGGCCGGTCGGGATGAGCTGGAACAAGCGATTGTCCAAGCACGGGAAATCAGTCCCAACCAGCGTGCCGGGCTGTTTGAATTGCTGGAAGTGATCTGCGGCAAGGACCTGATGGACGGCCAGGAGCACTACGGTGCGCTGTTCGGCCGGGGGCGTTCGCTGTCACTGTTGTTGTTCGAACACGTGCACGGCGAATCCCGTGATCGGGGCCAGGCCATGGTCGACATGATGGCCCAGTACGAGGAAGCCGGTTTCGCCATCGGCGTCAAGGAACTGCCCGACTACATCCCGCTGTACCTGGAGTACCTCTCCACCCGCGAAGACATCGAGGCCCGCGAGGGCCTGGCCGATGTGGCGCACCTGCTGGCCTTGCTCGCGGCGCGCCTGGACGAGCGTGAAAGCGTCTACGCCAGTTGCTTCCGGGCCTTGTTGCAAATCGCCGGGGCCGAACCCCAGGGCGCGGTCGCCGAGTTGCGTGAGCAAGTGAAGGCCGAGCCACGGGACGACTCCCTCGAAGCCCTGGACAAGATCTGGGAGGAAGAGGCGGTGGATTTCATGAAGGCTGAGCAGCAGGACCGTTGCAGTTCACTGCCCAGCGCGCCAGGCAAGGCGCGGGGCGAAAGCGCGGTGCCGTTGCACTGGGTGGATTTTCAGCATGAAGGGCTGGCCGCAGCGCCAGCCGGGGAGGTGGGTAATGTCTAAATGGGATCTGTTGTTGTTCGGGGTCTACCCCTATGTCGCGTTGGCGATTTGCCTGCTGGGCAGTTGGGCACGGTTTGACCTGTCCCAGTACACCTGGAAGGCCGGTTCCAGCCAGATGCTGAACAAGCGCGGCATGCGCGTAGCCAGCAACCTGTTCCATGTCGGCGTGCTGTTCGTGCTGGCCGGCCACTTCGTCGGCCTGCTGACACCGGCGGCGATCTACCACCACGTGCTGAGCACCGAGAACAAGCAGTTGCTGGCGATGGTCTCCGGCGGTTTCTTCGGCGTGCTGGGCCTGATCGGCCTGGTGATGTTGCTCAACCGTCGCCTGACCGACCCACGGGTGCGTGCCACGTCCAATCCCTCGGACATCCTCGTGCTGGTGGTGTTGCTGGTGCAGTTGGTGCTGGGGCTGATGACCATCGTGGCGTCCACCGCCCACATGGACGGCTCGGTGATGGTGATGCTGGCCGACTGGGCCCAGAACACCGTGCTGTTGCGTCCGGTGGAAGCGGCCACCTCGATCGCACCGGTGGGCTTGGTCTACAAGCTTCATGTGGTGCTGGGCCTGACCCTGTTCGTGTTGTTCCCGTTCACCCGTCTGGTCCATATCGTCAGTGCGCCGGTCTGGTACCTGGGGCGTCGTTATCAAATCGTTCGGCAGAAGTTTTGAGGAGAAGATCATGGCGAGTGGATGCGGATGTGGCGGTGGTGGTGGCGGCAGCGGCGGTTGTGGTTCTTCGGCAAAAGCGGCACCGGTGATGGCGCCGGTTGCCGAGGTCGAACCGACCGGGGCGGTGCAGTTCGAGCCGGCCCAGGCCGGGCCGGCGACAGGCGATGAAGCCGAGCCTCAATTGATTGCCAGCAGTGAGCAGGAATGGCCGATCATCAGCGTTAACGGGGTCTCGATCACCCCGCAGGTGATGGCCCAGGAGCTGCAATATCACCCGGCTGACAGTCGCGAGGAGGCGGTCTACCAGGCCGCGCGGGCTCTGGTGATTCGCGAGTTGCTCCAGCAGCGTATTGCCGAGTTGGGCCTGGCGTTGCAGGTCGGTGCCGGTGAAAACGAAGAGGAAGCAGCGACGCGGTTGTTGCTCGAACGTGAGGTGCAGGTGCCGCAGTGTGACGAGGCCACTTGCCTGCGTTACTACGAAAGCAACCGGACGCGCTTTCACAGCGCACCGTTGCTGGCGGTGCGGCACATCCTGCTCGAATGTGCGCCGGACGATGCCGAGGCGCGCAGCCTGGCTCATGTCCAGGCCGAGCTGCTGCTGGAGCGGCTGGACCAGTTCCCGGGCAGCTTCGCTGAGCTGGCGCTGAAGTATTCAGCATGTCCGTCCAAGGAGCAGGGCGGTTCTCTGGGGCAGATCAGCAAGGGCCAGACCGTGCCTGAGCTGGAGCGCCAGTTGTTCACCCTGCCGGCGGGCCTGGCCAGCAAACCGCTGGAAAGTCGCTACGGCTGGCACGTGATCAGCATCGACCAGCGAATCGATGGCCAACCATTGCCGTATGAAGCCGTGGCGACGGCGATTCGTACCCAGTTGCAGCAGGGAGTGTGGCAAAAGGCACTGGTGCAGTACCTGCAAACCCTGATCGGTGCGGCGGACATTCGCGGCATTCACCTTCAGGGCGCCGACTCGCCGCTGGTGCAGTGAGCACGGGCTCAATCGGGAGATCTTCATGAACGCGGTGTTGCAGGACGGATTTGGGCGCCAGATCGATTATTTGCGGATGTCGGTGACCGATCGTTGTGATTTTCGTTGTGTGTATTGCATGGCGAAAAACATGACTTTCCTGCCGCGCCAGCAAGTGTTGACCTTGGAGGAGTTGCAGCGCCTGGCGCGGCTGTTCGTCGGCCTGGGGGTGAAGAAAATCCGCCTGACCGGTGGTGAGCCGCTGATTCGTCCGGGCATCGTCGGGTTGTGTCGCGAAATCGCGGCGCTGCCCGGCCTGCGGGAACTGGTGATGACCAGCAACGGCTCGCAGCTGGGGCGACTGGCCCAGCCGCTGGTCGAAGCGGGCGTCAAGCGCATGAACATCAGCCTCGACAGCCTGGACGACGAACGCTTTCGGGCGATCACCCGCAACGGCAACCTGGACCAGGTGTTGGCCGGCATTGAAGCGGCGAAGGTGGCCGGGTTCGAGCGGATCAAGCTCAACTGCGTGGTGATGAAAGGGCGCAACTTCGACGAAGTTCCGGCCCTGGTGCAATACGCCATCGACCAACGCATCGACATCAGCTTCATCGAGGAAATGCCGTTGGGTGAGGTCGGGCGTTCCCGGGGCGAGTCGTTCTGTTCCAGCGACGAGGTCCGGGCCGTGATCGCCAGCCATCACCGGCTGCTCGACAGTGCCGAGAACAGCGGCGGGCCGGCGCGCTATGTGCGCCTGGAGCGTCATCCGGATACCCGGATCGGTTTCATTTCACCCAACACCCATAACTTCTGCGCCAGTTGCAACCGCGTACGCATGACCGTCGAAGGGCGGTTGCTGTTGTGCCTGGGGCAGGAGGACTCCCTGGATCTGCGGGGCTTGCTGCGGCGTTATCCGCTGGATGACCAACCGCTGATCCAGGCGGTGCAACAGGCGCTGCGTGGCAAACCGTTGCGCCATGACTTCACCCCGGACGGGGAGGTGCAGATTGTGCGGTTCATGAACATGAGCGGGGGCTGAGCAGTACAGGTCTCACAGGGGATTTGCGGTGGTTGCGGATCCTGCGGTCAGCCCAGAACCAATGTGGGAGCGAGCCTGCTCGCGAAGGCGGTGGGTCAGCTTGCATGGATGTTGACTGTGCTGGCCTCATCGCGAGCAGGCTCGCTCCCACAGGGGCGGCGGCGGTGCGGATCCTGCGGTCAGCCCAACACCCACAGGGGATTTGTGGTGGTTGCGGATCCTGCGGTCAGCCCAGAACCAATGTGGGAGCGAGCTTGCTCGCGAAGGTGGTGGGTCAGCTTGCATGGATGTTGACTGTGCTGGCCTCATCGCGAGCAAGCTCGCTCCCACAGGGGCGGCGGCGGTGCGGATTCTGCGGTCAGCCCAACGCCCACAGGGGATTTGTGGTGGTTGCGGATCCTGCGGTCAGCCCAGAACCAATGTGGGAGCGAGCTTGCTCGCGAAGGCGGTGGGTCAGCTTGCATGGATGTTGACTGCGCTGGCCTCATCGCGAGCAAGCTCGCTCCCACAGGGGCGGCGGCGGTGCGGATCCTGCGGTCAGCCCAACACCCACAGGGGATTTGTGGTGGTTGCGGATCCTGTGGTCAGCCCAGAACCAATGTGGGAGCGAGCCTGCTCGCGAAGGCGGTGGGTCAGCTTGCATGGATGTTGACTGTGCTGGCCTCATCGCGAGCAGGCTCGCTCCCACAGGGGCGGCGGCGGTGCGGATCCTGCGGTCAACCCAACGCCCACAGGGGATTTGTGGTGGTTGCGGATCCTGCGGTCAGCCCAGAACCAATGTGGGAGCGAGCTTGCTCGCGAAGGCGGTGGGTCAGCTTGCATGGATGTTGACTGTGCTGGCCTCATCGCGAGCAGGCTCGCTCCCACAGGGGGGGCGGCGGTGGGATCCTGCGGTCAGCCCAGAATCAATGTGGGAGCGAGCTTGCTCGCGAAGGCGGTGGGTCAGCTTGCATGGATGTTGACTGCGCTGGCCTCATCGCGAGCAAGCTCGCTCCCACAGGGGCGGCGGCGGTGCGGATCCTGCGGTCAACCCAACACCCACAGGGGATTTGTGGTGGTTGCGGATCCTGTGGTCAGCCCAGAACCAATGTGGGAGCGAGCTTGCTCGCGAAGGCGGTGGGTCAGCTTGCATGGATGTTGACTGTGCTGGCCTCATCGCGAGCAGGCTCGCTCCCACAGGGGCGGCGGCGGTGCGGATCCTGCGGTCAGCCCAACACCCACAGGGGCGGCGGCGGTGCGGATCCTGCGGTCAACCCAACACCCACAGGGGATTTGTGGTGGTTGCAAAAATGACTTTTCGAGCCTGAATGTGGCTCGCTCCCGATTCTTGATGCCGATCAATTGCAACCCTGCCATTTGCCCGTACCCTCCACTGCATATTGTGTTTGTAAAAATCAAAAAGCCTATATGTAGTGTCTGGAGCCAAAATGCAGAGCACGTTGATCGCAGTAGGATGTAACCGCTTGCACAAGCGCGATGGCAGTGTGGTTGCCTTTGACGCGGACAAGATCCGCCAGGCGCTGATCGCCGCTGGCAAGGCCACTGGCGAATACGCCGAAGCCGAGGCCGAAGGGTTGCTGGAGGTGGTGCTGGCCCGGTTGGAAGGGCAAACGCGTTTGAGCGTCGAGCAGATCCAGGACCGTGTCGAACGGGTGTTGATGGACGCTGGGTTCTTCCTCTCCATGCGGGCCTATATCGTCTACCGCGAACAACATGGACGCCTGCGTCGGGACCGTCGCACCCTGGTGGAAGTCGCCACCTCGATGAACGAATACCTGGACCGCGAAGACTGGCGCGTGCAGGCCAACGCCAACCAGGGTTATTCCCTCGGCGGGCTGATCCTCAACGTTTCGGGCAAGGTCACCGCCAACTACTGGCTCGACGAGGTCTACAGCCAGGCCATCGGCCAGGCGCACCGCGAAGCCGACCTGCACATCCACGACCTGGACATGCTTGCCGGCTACTGTGCCGGTTGGTCCTTGCGCACCCTGTTGCACGAGGGCCTCAACGGTGTACCGGGTCGGGTCGAGGCTGGGCCACCCAAGCACTTGAGCAGCGCCCTGGGGCAGATGGTCAACTTCCTCGGCACCCTGCAAAACGAATGGGCCGGGGCCCAGGCGTTCAGCTCGTTCGACACTTACTTGGCGCCCTACGTGCGCAAGGACGGGCTCAGCTACGACGAGGTCCGCCAGTCGTTGCAGGAGTTCATCTACAACCTCAATGTGCCGTCGCGCTGGGGCACGCAAACCCCGTTCACCAACCTCACGTTCGATTGGGTCTGCCCGGACGATCTGCGCGAACAGATCCCGGTGATCGGTGGCGAGGAGATGCCGTTCGCCTACGGTGACCTGCAAACGGAAATGGAACTGATCAACCGCGCCTACATCGAGGTGATGCAGGCCGGCGACGCGAAAGGGCGGGTATTCACCTTCCCGATCCCAACCTACAACATCACCCATGACTTCCCCTGGGACAGCGAGAACGCCGATCGGCTGTTCGAAATGACCGCCCGCTACGGCCTGCCGTATTTCCAGAACTTCCTCAATTCGGACATGCAGCCCAATCAGGTGCGGTCGATGTGCTGCCGCCTGCAACTGGACGTGCGTGAATTGCTCAAGCGTGGTGGTGGCCTGTTCGGCTCAGCGGAACAGACCGGCTCCCTGGGGGTGGTGACGATCAACTGCGCGCGCCTGGGCTACCTGTACAAAGGTGATACCAGCGCATTGCTGCAACGCATCGATACGCTGATGGAACTGGCGATGGAGAGCCTGGAGGTCAAGCGCAAGGTTATCCAGCATCACATGGATGCCGGTTTGTACCCCTACACCAAGCGCTACCTGGGCACCCTGCGCAATCACTTCTCCACCATTGGCTTGAATGGCCTGCACGAAATGCTGCGCAATTTCACTGATGACCAGCAAGGCATGCACACCGAGCAGGGCCGGGCATTCGCCCTGAAACTGCTGGATCACGTGCGGGCCACGCTGCTGCGTTTCCAGGAAGAAACCGGCCACCTCTACAACCTCGAAGCCACGCCTGCCGAAGGCACCACTTACCGCTTCGCCAAGGAAGACCTCAAGCGCTACCCCGACATCCTGCAGGCCGGCAGCCCGGTCGCACCGTACTACACCAACTCGTCGCAACTGCCGGTGGGGTTCACCGACGATCCATTCGAAGCCCTGGAGCTGCAAGACGAACTGCAATGCAAATACACCGGCGGCACCGTGTTGCACCTGTACATGGCCGAGCAGATTTCCTCGACCCAGGCCTGCAAACAGCTGGTGCGCAAGGCCCTGGGGCGTTTCCGCCTGCCGTACCTGACCATCACGCCAACCTTTTCCATCTGCCCGGTGCACGGTTACCTGGCCGGCGAACACGAGTTCTGCCCCAAATGCGACGAAGCCTTGCTGCTGCAACAGCAGTTGGCAGGCAGCGTTCACTGATCCGATCCATCCACCGCAAGGAGCTTCATCCATGAGCGCATCACAATCTCTTCCGCAGGCACAGCGTCAACGTTGCGAAGTCTGGACCCGAGTGATGGGGTATCACCGCCCGGTGGCGGCCTTCAACCCGGGCAAGCAATCTGAGCACCGTGAGCGGGTGCACTTCACCGAACGCGCGGCCGGGCGTCCATGAGTCGAGTGCTACGGGTCGGGGGCATGGTGCCCCTGACCACCCTCGATTATCCGGGCCAACTGGCGTGCGTACTGTTTTGCCAGGGGTGTGCCTGGCGTTGTCGTTATTGCCATAACCCGCAACTGATCCCGCCACGCGGTAGCGAGGAGGTGGATTGGTGCCGGGTGCTGGCGTTTTTGCAACGCCGTCAGGATCTGCTCGACGCCGTGGTGTTCAGCGGCGGTGAGCCAACCCTGCAAGACGGCCTGGCGCCGGCCATGGAGGAAGTGCGGCAGATGGGCTTTCGCATCGGCCTGCACAGCGCTGGCATCAAGCCGGCGGCCTTCGCCAAAGTGGTCGGGCAAGCCGACTGGGTGGGTTTCGACATCAAGGCCTTGCCCGAAGATGCCCTGGACGTGACCCGGGTCGAAGGCAGCGGCGCCGCCAACTGGCGCAGTCTCGACCATCTGCTGGCCAGCGGCGTGGATTATGAATGCCGCACCACGGTGCACTGGCATCTGTTCGACCCCGAGCGCCTGTTGACCCTCGCCCGGCGCTTGAGCGAACGGGGCGTCACCCGGTTTGCCGTGCAACTGGTACGTACCGCGCGGATGCTCGATCCGCATCTTTCCAGCGTCTCGGCACACGGCTTGCAACCTGAACTGTGGGCCGCGATGCGCGAGCTGTTTCCTTCGTTCGTGTTGCGCAGTTGACCGAGTGTCGGCGTGAGCGACCGACAGCGGTCCGGGATCACCGGGCCACTCTTTTTTCATGGTTTTCAAATGCGCTGCCAGTGGGCAGGTAGTTGAACAGGGAGCATTTGACATGACCAGACTCACCACCGCCCGACGTATCGTGCTTGGTTTCGCCATCGCGCCGTTGGCCTTGATCGCCTTGACGATCTACGCCTTGAGCGACCTGGCGATGTTGCGCGATCAGGCCGAACAGATCGTCAGGCAGGATTGGCCGAAGATCGATCCGATCATGGTAATCGCCACAGGCGTGCGCGATAACGCCAGGAACACCCGGGACTTGCTGATCGACAAGAACAATGCGCAGGTCCAACAATCGATCGATGCCACCCGGCAACGGATTACCCAGGCTTTTGCCACGCTGGAGCCGCTGTTCGATCAGCCTGAAGGCAAGGCCGCGTATGCCGAGCTGAAGAAGCGCCGCGAGGCCTATGTGGCGGCGTTCGTCCAGGTGCAGGCGTTGATCCGCCAAGGCGCTACGGACGAGGCGATGACGCAGCTCAAGCAAGGCGTGATGCCGGCAGAGCTTGAGGTGTACAAAAGCCTGGATGTGCTGATGGCGATGCAGGGCAAGGTCTTTGTCGAACGTGAACAGTTGGCCCAGGCGCGTTACAGCGATGCGCGGCGCAACATGCTGGCGTTGGTGCTGGCTTGCCTGGCCTTGGTGAGTACCGTGGCGATTCTGGTGACCCGCAGCGTGACCCGTCCCCTGGGCGGTGAACCCAATGACGCGGCGCGGGTGCTTAACCTCATCGCCCAGGGTGACCTGACGATCCGCGTGCCGGTGGGTGTCGGCGCCAACGACAGTGTGATGAGCAACATGCATGACATGCAGCAGAGCCTCAACAGCATGGTTCGGCACATTGCGGCCTCGGTGGATCGGGTGGCCAGTTCCTCCGAAGAACTGAGCGCGGTGAGCAGCCAGACCAGCAGCACCTTGCAGTTGCAAGGGCATGAAATCGAACAGGCCGCCGCGGCCGTGAACCAGATGACCGCTGCGGTGGATGAAGTGGCGCGCAATGCGGTGAGCACCAGCGAAGCCTCGCGAGTGTCCGAGCAAACGGCCCAGCGCGGGCGTGAACAGGTCCAGGAAACGGTCGCTTCCATTACCGCGCTGGCCGAAGGTGTGACGGACAGTTCCGGCCGAATCCAGCAATTGGCCGGGCGGGTGCAGGACATCAGTTCGGTGTTGGATGTGATCCGCAGCATTGCCGAGCAGACCAATCTTCTGGCACTGAACGCTGCCATTGAAGCAGCCCGTGCCGGCGATGCCGGGCGTGGCTTTGCGGTGGTGGCCGATGAAGTCCGGGCGCTGGCTCATCGGACCCAGGATTCAACTCGGGAAATCGAGGGCATGATCGGTAACATCCGCCTGGACAGCGGGCACGCGGTGAGCTCCATGCAAAACAACAGCGAGCTGGTGCAGGCTACGTTGCAAGTGGCCCAGCGTTCCGGCGATGCCCTGGACGAAATCGCCCGCTCGATCTCGCAGATCAACGAGCGCAACCTGATGATCGCCAGCGCCACGGAACAGCAGGCCCTGGTGGCACGAGAGGTGGACCGTAACCTGGTGGGCATTCGCAACCTGTCCGAACAGGTCATGCTGGGCGCCCGGCACACCGACACCGCCGGCCAGGACTTGGCGCAGATGGCCGGGTCACTGCATCAGACGGTGGCGCGGTTCAAGGTGTAGCCATTGCGAGAGTGAGGTGCTCAGCGAAATCGAGCGCTGTACACATCGCCCTGTGGGAGCGAGCTTGCTCGCGATAGCGGTGGGTCAGCTTGCATTGATGCCGAACTTGCCGACGTCATCGCGAGCAAGCTCGCTCCCACAGGGTTTTGTGTCGAGTTCGGGGGATCACCATCCCCAGAACTGTAGCCACCAGCCATACCCCACCAGGCCGCTGGCCAATACCAGGCAGGCCATGGCGGCCAGTCGCTGAACGGGTGATGCGGCGGTCTGTTCCAGGCGTTTGTAACCCAGCCACAGGCTCCAGGCAATCGCCGCTAGCAACAGACCGGCTCGCGCCGGCTGGACCCATTCAAGCAACAACCCTTCATAACGCAGCAGTTTGACCGTGGTGGCCGACAAGCCGAGGAACAACCCTGCACCGCCAAGGGGCGTCAGGGTGATGGCCAAGGGCCAATATTGTGCGCTATCCCCGAGAGGCGTGCCGCCAGGCGCATCAGCAGCGTCAGCGAAGTGCCTATCAGCAGCGCACTCATGCCCAGGTACGCGACGATGCAAAATCCATCGAGCCAACTGAAACTGTCATTGAGTTGCGGATAGTGCGTCAGCAGCCACCAGGGCGCGTTGTCCTGGAGCGCCCAGAGCCAATCGTGACTGACCAGCCATTGGGCCAGGCTTTGTTTGAGGGCAATGAACCAAGGGCTGACGGTCCACTGGAAGGCGCCCATGGCCAGGCCTATGACACCGAACAACAGCAAGCGAACATCCCAGGATGAGAGGGTGTTAGCCGTGGAGTGCAGGATTTCTTCGTTGCTGGAGCGGGCAATCAACCGCACCGCATCGCGTTGGCCACTGCATCGACCACAGGCGTGGCAATCGGCGGCGCCGCGCATACGGCGGATGTCCAGCAAGGGCGCGCAGTTGGGAGGAGGGCGACGTGGTGCCGGGTTTTCCAGCCAGCGTTGTTCGTCGACCTGAAAGTGCACCGGTGCCAAGCGAGCGAGTAGGGAAAAGACGCCGCTGACCGGGCACAGGTACCGGCACCACACCCGCTTGCCCCGGGCGAACAACAGGCCGACGATCACCGCGGCGACCGTCGAGCCCCCCAGGATCAATAGCGCAGCCTGGGCGTAGTCGTAGACGCTGATCAGTTGACCGTAGAGGGTGGTCAGGCTGAACGCCAAGGTCGGCCACCCAGCCCAGCGCAACCCGCGTGGCATTCCCAGGCCCTTGCCATACTGGCTGGCCCATTCACTCAAGGCGCCTTCGGGGCACAGCACGCCACACCAGAGGCGACCGAACAACACGATCGACAGCAACACGAACGGCCACCACAGGCCCCAGAACAGGAACTGCGCCAGCAGCGTGAGATTGTCGAACAGGCGTGCCTGACCGCTGGGCAATGGCAGCAGGGCCGGCACCACCAGCAGCACCGCGTAGAACAGCACCACCGCCCATTGCACGGCACGAATGGTTGCGCCATGGCGCCGCATGCCGTCGCCCAGGCGTTGGAGCCAGGGGTTCAGGTCGGGCATGGCAGGTTTTCCGCCTTGCGCGGCCACAGCCAGCCTGCGACGACGCCCCAATAGCCCAGCCACACCAGCAGCGTCATCGCACTCGGGCTTGCGCGATACCCGGTGAAGTCCGCGAGGAACCCGCCCAGACCATGGCCGTCGTCGAGTATCGCGCTGCTGTCCCACAGTGCGTCGCCAATGCCGCGATACACCGCCTCAGGCCAATCCATCGCGAGCAGTTGCCCGCCGACCCGCTCGATACCGCTGACCAGCAACGCCGCCCCCAACAGCAGCAGGATCGCTTCGCTGATGGCAAAGAAACGTGGCCATGAGATGAACCGGCGGCTGCTGTGCAGCAAGGAGACGGTCAGCAGCGACAGCACCAGCCCGGCCAGCGCGCCCACAGCGAACAAGCCCAGTTGCGGCCCTTGCAGACGCGCACCAGCGCCATACAGGAACACCACGGTTTCACTGCCTTCGCGGCTGACCGCCAGCAACGCCAGCACCAACAGCCCCAGGCCGCCCTGGCGGCTCAGGCGCAGGTCGGCGTGGCGCGTCAGGTCATGCTTGAGCGTCCTCGCGTTTCGGTGCATCCAGCCGACCATCTGCACGATCAGCAGGCTGGCGACCAGTGCCAACGATGCCTGGAACCATTCATTGGCCGTCCCGCTCATGGCCTCGCCGGCCAGCAGGATCAGGCCGGCCAGTACGCCCGAAAGCAACAGGCCCAGCGCCGCGCCGGTCCATACATAGCGCAACAGCTGGCTGGACTGTTGTTGCCGGCTGACCCAGGCCTGGAGAATCCCGATCACCAATAACGCCTCGACGCTTTCGCGCCAGACAATAAACATTGATTGAGTCATGCAAATGCCTCTTGCTGGCCGATTACTGGGCGAGAATCCCGCCCTCGGGCAGTTGCGGATTGAATTCGTCGAAAAACGGATAGTGCCCGGGGCGTAGCGGGTGGATGACCACGAACGTGGTGACGCCGGGCGAGAGCACTTTCTCGACGCGCAATGGTGTGCTTTCGAACTCCGCCGGACCCTGGCCGATGTTTTTCAGCACGATCTTGAACCGTTGCCCGGCCGGCACTTGCAGTTGCGACGGTGTGAAATGCCCATCGCGGATGCTCAGCTCGTAGGTCGGCAATTCGGCATGGGCGATCGAGGGCAGTAGCAAACCGGCCAGCGTCAACCAGGCCAGGCGTCGATGAGGCGCGAGGTGCCGGAGGCAGGAAGAGCAGCGCATGCTCAGTACCCGCCTTTTTTACCGATCCCGGCGTAGACGAATTCGTAATGCAGTTCGCAGCGTTCGAACCATGGTGCCACGCCGGTTTCCTTGTCGGTATGGCGGCCGAGGGAGCCATGGCCGCCAGGTGGCAGGACGGTGAACGTCAGTTGATATTTGCCAGGGCCGAGCAGCTTGACGTTGTCGCCATAGTGCGGCCCGTCATTGGCGACCATGGCGTGGAAGTCACCCTTGAGCTCAGTGTCGTTGCCTTGTTTCTTCAGTTGGAACGACACATTGAGGTAGGGCACGAAACTGCCTTCCTGGAAACCCTGCTGGTTGTTCGCCGTGGCGCGGATGTCGGCTTCCAGGTGCACGTCGGAATCGGCTGTGGCGCGCATCATACCGGCCGGGGCCATTTCAATCGGCTGCAAATACACCGCACCGACCTCCAGTCCTGGGCACAGTTGCGGTTCGCCGATGGGGTATTCCTTGGCCTGGGCCAGTGGTGCGAGAAACAGCAAGGCCAGAGGCAGAGTTGCAAGTGTGCGCATGATGACTTCCTGGTTGGCTAAATGATGGCGCCGAGTCTAGGAAGCTTTGCTGCGAATAATAATGATTCTTGTCAATTTTCAGCGCGAATTTTTGAACGCCGAATGCCGATTCGATTCTGCACGGTTGTTCTTGATCGGGATCAAGGGGCACTGCGCCCCGACGCTGTAGGGTGCGGGTACACCCATCAGTTATACGGGGTCGTCATGGCAAAGCCCTTTCCTATCAGTCCCAAACATCCCGAGCGCATTTGCTGGGGGTGTGACCGTTACTGTCCGACCAGTGCCTTGGCCTGCGGCAACGGTGCCGATCGCACGATGCACCCGGCCGAGATGATCGGGGAGGATTGGTACCTGCATGGGGATTGGGGGTTGGAGCTGGTCGACATTACCGCCAAGGTCATCGATCCAAGCGCCACTCACGTGAAGGAAGAAGGCAAACCTGTGGCCAGGGATTGATCTCGCTCGGTTGCGCAGTGACCGCAACTTCTTGGAGCTGCTGCGCACCCAGCGGGAGCAAGCTCCCTCGCCACAGTGGATCACACTTGTCTTAGAGCTTCGGCAATTGCCCGATCCGCCCCATCATCTCGGTCACGATCTGCAAGTCCAGCAGGAACTGCTCCACCGTCTTGAACTCATTGTCGTTGTGACCGGTGTACTTGACGTCGGGCATGGCCAGGCCGAACTGCACGCCATTGGGCAAGTCATGAACCGAAGTGGCGCCGGCAGAGGTGCCGTACTTGTGTTCCATGCCCAGGTTTTCACTTGCCACGGCCAGCAGTGCCTTGACCCATTCACCCTCAGGGTTGCGGTACATCGGTTCGTCAATGGAATAGTCGAAGGCCACCGCGACGTCGGACTTCTTGCTCCAGGCGGCCAGTTTGTCGGCGATGTCAGTCTTCAGGGCTTGCGTGGACTTGCCCACCGGCACCCGCAGGTTGACCGCCAACTTGAAGGTCTTCTCATCCATGCCGACGTAGGTCAGGGACGCGGTCAGCGGGCCCATGAAGGCGTCGGAAAAACCAATGCCCAGTTTGCTGCCCAGATAGTCCAGGCCCCAGTTGTCGGCGGCATAGCGGGCGGCGTCGGTGATGTGGTTGCGTTTGAGCGCGACCTTGCCATCGAGGCCGTTGATGAAGTCCAGCATCCTTGCCACCGGGTTGACGCCTGACTCGGGCTCGGAGGAGTGGGCGGAAACGCCGGTGAAGGTCAGTTGAACGTCCTTGCCGACGACCTGGCTGGTCACCTCGAAGTTACCGCCATTGCGCTTGGCATAGTCGGTACCGGCCTTGAGCAGGCTGGCAGCCAGTTCGGCGGGCTTGTCGCTGGCGAAGGTGGCAACGGACGTCGACGGAATCTGATTGGTCGCCAGGCCGCCCGTCAGCGCGGTAATTTCTGCCCCCTTGCCCTGTGCGGCGCGCCGGGTGAAGTTCGCCATGACGGTGCCGTAGCCTTTCTCGGCAATCACTACGGGGTAGCCGCCATCCAGCGCCAGGTTGTAGTTGGGCGTCGGGTTGCGTTCGAAATAATAGGGGATGGCGTCGCCGCTGGTTTCCTCGGTGGTGTCGACCAGCAGTTTGAAGTTGCGCGCCAGCGGCAGTTTTTCTTCCTTGATGATTTTCATGGCATAGAGCGCGACCACGATGCCGTTCTTGTCGTCTTCGGTACCGCGGCCATACATGCGGTCGCCCACCAGGGTGACCTTGAACGGGTCGAGGCGGGTGCCATCTTTCAACACCCAGTTTTCTGGCGTTACCGGCACCACATCGGCATGGGCGTGAATGCCCACGACTTCGTCGCCGCTGCCTTCGAGGGAAATCTCATAGACGCGGTTGTCGACATTGCGGAAGTTGAGGTTGAACGCCTCGGCCAGGCTTTTGATCTTGTCGGCGATCTTGAGGAACTCCGGGTTCTCGTGCTGGGCAACGCCGTCCTTGCGAAAGGTCGGGATGGCGACCAGTTCCTTGAGTGTCTCGGTGGCCGCTTGGCCGTATTTGACTCGGGCATAGAGGCCCAGCAGGCGGTGGATTTCGTTCTGCTGTTCAGCGGAAAGGGCTTTGTTGCCTTCGAACGCGCTGATGGCCGGGCCGAGGTTGGCGGTTTTGCCCAGGTCGCTCTTGGCCACCTCTGTCAGGAATTGCCTGAAATCGGGGGCTGAGGTGTTGGAGAAGGTTTTGACGAGGGCTGCGCCCTGTTGGGCGGTGATGTTGGCGAAGGCCGGCGTGGCCATCGATGCAAGGCCGGACAGCATCAGGGTGGCTATGGCCAGGTGTTTGAGCGAGAAGTCCATTGCTGGGCATTCCTTTGCAGGCGGTAGGTGGGAAGTGTCTGATTTGATGACACAAACGCTTGCAACCTAACACCGCGAGGAAGTAGTGGGGGAGTCCTGCAGGAAAATCTGTCGCACAGCGAAGCAAAAACGGCGCACAAATGAAAAATGGCGCAGGGCCATCAAATACCCGAGAACCTATGTGGGAGCGAGCTTGCTCGCGATGGCGGCGCCACATTCAACATCGATGCAGGCAGACCCACCGCTATCGCGAGCAAGCCCGCTCACACAGGGAATCGGTGCCGGATACCAAGTGCCGTGAACACCCGCAATCCACTGTGGGAGCGAGCTTGCTCGCGATGGCGGCGCCACATTCAACATCGATGCAGGCAGACCCACCGCTATCGCGAGCAAGCTCGCTCCCACAGGGAATCGGTGCCGGACACCAAGTGTCGTGAACACCCGCAACCCACTGTGGGAGCAAGTGCTCCCACAGGTGCGCATTGCTTAATGCGGTGCGCGAGGGATTGTCTTGAGCAGGTCTTCAGGGCTGATGTAGCCGACCACGGGCTGCGCCGTGCTGCCGGGCAGTGGCAGGTCCAGGATGTGTCCCTTGATCTTGCCGACCACATGCATTTCGCAGGGCTTGCAGTCGAACTTCAGCGTCAGCACTTCATCCCCGTGTATCAGTTGCATCGGTGCCACTTTGGTGCGCACGCCGGTGACGCCCTTGGCCTGCTTGGGGCAGAGGTTGAACGAGAAGCGCAGGCAGTGCTTGGTGATCATCACCGGCACTTCGCCGGTCTCCTCGTGGGCCTCGAACGCCGCGTCGATCAGCTTGACGCCGTGACGATGATAGAAGTCGCGGGCCTTCTGGTTGTAGACGTTGGCCAGGAACGACAGGTGCGATTCCGGGTACACCGGCGGCGGGCTGGTCTCGGCCTTGCGGCCGCCGCGTGGGTGGGCTTGGATGCGGGCGGCGGTCAGGGCCTCGATGGCTTCGCGACGCAAAGCCTTGAGCTGCGAGTTGGGGATGAAGAACGCCTGGGGCGCATCCAGCTCGATCGCGGTGGCGTGGTATTCGGTGGTGCCTAGCTGGCCAAGCAGGTCGTGCAACTGCTCCAGGGCCTGTT
Organism: Pseudomonas sp. St316; assembly: GCF_018325905.1. Lineage (NCBI taxonomy): Bacteria > Pseudomonadati > Pseudomonadota > Gammaproteobacteria > Pseudomonadales > Pseudomonadaceae > Pseudomonas > Pseudomonas sp. St316. The sequence continues at coordinate 3,032,265 of NZ_AP021901.1, forward strand.
CCGGCTTGTTGGCCACGCCGAACGGCCCATCCAGGGCGACGCTGGCGCTGATGCCTTCCTCGCTGGTGGCGGTCAGTTCCAGGCGCGCTTCACGCAGGCGTGCAACCCAGGACAGGCCTATGCGGCGTTCGGAGGAGGTCTTGAGCAATGCGTGCTGCCAGTTGTGGTCCAGGTTGCGGCTCAACGGGTGGTTGGGGCGCAACTGGTACATGCCGGCCGGCATCTCGTTGGGTTCGACGCGGTAGCGGTAACGCTTCTGGCCGTCCTCTTCGAACTCACCCTTGGGCTCGGCGATGTTGGCACGGAAACCGACGACTTCGCGCTTGACCAGCACATTGAGGCCGTCGCCGTTGGACAGCGGATCGAAGGTCACTACCTGCAGGTCGCGCTTGCCGACTTTCTCCACCACGCCCACCGGCACGCCGGTAAAGGTCGGCGAATCGAAGGCGCCAATGTCGATCTTGCGTTCGCTGACGAAATAGTCGGTGCTGCCACGGTGGAAGGTCTTGTCCGGGTCGGGGACGAAGAAGTGCGCGGTGCGGCCGCTGGACGCGCGGGCCAGGTCCGGACGGTCTTCGAGGACATCGTCCAGGCGCTGGCGGTAATAGGCGGTGATGTTCTTCACATAGCCCATGTCCTTGTAGCGCCCTTCGATCTTGAATGAGCGCACGCCGGCTTCGACCAGGGCGCGGATGTTGGCGCTCTGGTTGTTGTCTTTCATCGACAGCAGGTGTTTTTCGTAGGCAACCACCCGGCCCTGGTCGTCTTTTAGGGTGTAGGGCAGGCGACAGGCCTGGGAGCAGTCGCCACGGTTGGCGCTGCGGCCGTTCTGGGCGTGGGAGATGTTGCACTGGCCGGAAAACGCCACGCACAGCGCGCCGTGGATGAAGAATTCGATGGCCGCGTCGGTCTCATCGGCAATGGCGCGGATTTCCTGCAGGTTCAGCTCACGGGCCAATACCAGTTGCGAGAAACCCGCCTGGTCGAGGAACTTTGCCCGGGCCAGGGTGCGGATGTCGGTCTGGGTGCTGGCGTGCAGCTCGATGGGCGGAATATCCAGCTCCATCACCCCCAGGTCCTGGACGATCAGCGCATCGACGCCGGCATCGTACAACTGGTGGATCAGTTGGCGGGCCGGTTCCAGCTCGTTGTCGTGCAGGATGGTGTTGATCGTGGTGAACACCCGGGCATGGTAGCGATGGGCGAACTCCACCAACTGGGCGATATCGCCCACTTCGTTGCAAGCGTTGTGACGCGCGCCGAAACTCGGGCCACCGATGTACACGGCGTCAGCGCCATGCAGGATGGCCTCGCGGGCGATGGTCACGTCGCGGGCGGGGCTGAGCAATTCCAGATGATGTTTGGGCAAGGACATTTGTTTTTAGTCAGGCTGGTCACGGTCGAAGCGAGCATTGTAGCCGCCAGGCGCCTTGCAGGCACCTGTGGACTTGGGTTTGCGCGACCTTGACCGATACGCGGCGGTCCCGCGGGGTTTACCCAGGTATCGAACCGGCGCTGCACCAACGGTTGCGCCCGGTGTTCTTGGCCAGGTACAAGAAGGCGTCCGCCGCCTTGATCAGCATGGCTGGGGTTACGTCCTCGCCGCCCGGCTGGCTGGTGGTGATGCCCGCGCTGATGGTCACAATGCCCAAGGGGTGATCGCCATGTTCGATGTTCAGGGCCCTGACGGCTTCGAGGATTTGCTGCGCGACCTTGGCGGCACCCGTGCTGTCGGTGTTGGGCAGCAACACAGTGAACTCTTCGCCGCCATAGCGGACCGCCAGGTCGCCCGGCCTTTTGATGGTCTTGCTGACCGCGGCGGCTATCGCGCGCAGGCAATCGTCCCCGGCAGCGTGGCCGTATCTGTCGTTGAAACGCTTGAAGTAATCGACGTCGAGCATGATCAATGCGAGGGAAGAACCCTGGCGCTTGGCCAGGCGAATCTCGTCGGCCAACGCGATGTCCAGCCGCCTGCGGTTGCCCAGCCCGGTCAGGCTGTCGGTCAGCGCCATGTCGCGCATGGTCTGGTGGGCGCTGCGGATCTGCTTTTCCATGGTCATCCGGTAACGCAACTGGCTCAGCACAATGAGCCCGAAGCCGACGAGGATCACGATCAGGAAAATCAGCACGAAGCTGGTCTTGAACAGGTCACGGCGCCACGGGGCGATGATGGACTCGCGCGACAATCCGGCTTCTACCACCAGCGGGTAGGTGGTCAGGGCTCGATAGCCATACAGGCGCTCGGTGTCGTCGACCACGGCCCTGGCCTGCGCGATGCCCTGGTTCGACGTGGGCAGGTAGTTCCTGAAGATCACGCTGTTGACCAGGCTCTTGCCGATCACTGATTCGACGAAGGGGCGCCGTACCAGGATGGTTCCGCTGCGTGTGGCCAGGACCAGCGCACCCTTGTCGTCGATCTTGAAATCGCCGTAGTAGTCGACGAAATAACTGACCTTGACCGTTCCGAGCAGCACACCTGCGAACGAGCCATCGGGATTGTTCAAGCGACGGGACACCGGAATGATCAGCTCGTTGGTGGATCGGCTCTTGATCACTTCGCCGATGCGCACGCCCCGGTCCTCGTGGGTACGGTGATACTGGAAGTAGTCGCGGTCGGCGTTGTTCGCCGTTTCCGGGATGACTTCCTTGTCCGTTACCAGCCATTGGCCGTCCGGGCCATAGATAAACAACCCATGCAGTTGCGGCATGATGGCGGCCTGTTGCACCAATAGCCTGTGGATGCGCGGGACGTCCATGTTCTGCAGGCCATCGCCTTCCACCCGTTCACTGAGGGCGGCGGTGACCACATCCACTTGTCGAATGGTATCTTCGGCGTGCTGGGCCGTCGCCCGTGCCAGGTTCGTCACCGAATCCTGGGCAGAGGCAAAAACGGCGCGGTAATCGCGCCAGGTCCGCCAGCCTTCAACCGCCAGGAAGGCGATGACGACCACAAGCATGAAACTCACGGTCAGCCGAAATACAGCACCGGCCCGCACAGCCTGCTGGGAGAAGGCTTCATCGGGGCTTTCGATCTTGGGCTCTGGCTGCTTGCGTCCGAGCATTGACATATCCTTTCCACGACGGGTCTGCGCCTTTCAGGGCGCAGCCTATCCTATTCGATTTCAGCATGTTAGCTAACTGCAACGAGGCCGCTGCGGGGGGCGATGTTCATTGAGATGCCACGTTATAAACTAAGGACACAAACGCCCTTTGTTAATGCCAAATACCGATCAGTCAAACCTATGCTGCTGCCGCAAGGCCTTGTCTGCGCCATTGTGGCGAGGAGTACACACGGAGTTGGGGCACATGGGCTTTTGTGGCGAGGGACAGAGAAATGCAGGCCGGCAGCGGTTCACGCTGCCGGTGACGCTGGCATTGGTCGAGGTGAGTGTTAACGCGATCGAGCCGCGGCTAGTCCACTTGCTGGAATGAACACGCTTACCTGAAGTATTTGTCGACGTAGGACTGGATTTCCTTGCGCATGAAGCGCCCGGAATCATCGGCCCGCTCTTCCCAGCCGAACACGCACGCGGTGACGATGCCATCGAAGCCGGTCTTGGCCAGTTCGCTGAAAAACAGGTCCCAGTCGATCTCGCCCTGGTGCATGTCCATGTGCTGGTGGACGGTGACCTTGGCACCGGGCGGGTTGACGATGTAGCGCAGGCCGGACGAGGCCTTGTGGTTGTAGGTGTCGGCGATGTGGACATGGGCGATCATCGACCCGGCCTCGGCGATCATGGCTTTCATGTCATCGCCGAAATAGAAGGTGTGCGGCGTGCAATAGAGGAACTTGACGTTGTCCGAGCCGAGGGTCTTGAGCATGTCGAGGGCCGGGTTAAGGGTCTCGCACCAGTCTTCCGGGTGAGGTTCGACGTTCAGCGTGACGCCTTCTGCCTCCAGGACAGGCACCAGTTCTTCCATCGAGCGCCACCAGGCCGCTTCGCTCGACTCATGGCTGTGCACGCCACCGCAACAGCTGACTTTATGCCCGCGATCAGGCGATGGCCCGCGGCCAAACTCCGAGTTCATCGTCGTGCAACCCATTTGCACGGCGATCTGGATGGCCTCCTTCCAGTAGTTCACCGCTGCCCGGCGTTCGTCTTCGTGGGGGCTGGCCCAACGATACATCGGCAGCAGGGAGGCCAGTTGCAGATCGTGGTCGCGCAGGGCTTTCTTGAATTCGGCGATGCGTGCCTTGTGGGCACGGGGGCGTACCCACCAAGGCAGGAAATCTTCCCGTGGCGACAACTCCAGGTACTGGTAGCCAAGTTCGGCGGTTTTGCGGCACAGGTCCGGCAGGCTCAGGTGGCGGTGCATGTAGGGGTCAAGAGCGATTTTCATTGTTGTTCTCCGTCAAGTAATGCTCAGTACCGTGGCGAGGGGTCAATAGGCGACCCAGATGGAATCCTGATTGGCTGATTCCACGCAGCGTTCGACCCAGCGCACGCCTTCCACGCCGGCGTCGATGTCGGGGTAGCGCAGGGCGGCCAGCGCCTCGCTGTCGCCCCGGTTCGCCGCATCCATGGCCAGGGCGAAGCGGCGATAGAGATTGGACCAGGCTTCGAACAGCCCTTCGGGGTGGCCGCCACCGATGCGGTCGTCCTGCAGCGCGTCGGCGTGCAGGTAGCCCATGCCGCGTTCCAGGATCTGCGCGGGTTGGCCCTGGATTTCGAGGCTCAGCTGGTTGGGCCGCTCGTCCCACCATTCAAGGCTGGCCCGGGAGCCGATCACGCGGATTTTCTGTCCGTGCATGGAACCGGCATTCACGGCGCTGGACCAGACCATGCCCATGGTGCCGCCTTCGTATTCCATCAAGGTGTAGGCGTTGTCTTCCAACGGGGCGCGGCTGGCGACGAAGCTCTGTCGGCTGCACATCAAGCGTTTGATCTTGAGATCGGGCAGCATCACCTTGGACAAATACAACGGGTGCGTGCCGACATCCCCCAGTACGTAACTGGGCCCGGCTTGGCGCGGGTCGACGCGCCACTGGGTGGCCTGGTTCTGCGCCTCCACCGGTGCGCTGTGAAAACCATGGGCAAACTGCATGTGCACCATGCGGATCTCGCCCAGTGCCTGCGCCGCGATCATCGTCCGGGCCTGCTCGATCAACTGGTGCCCGGCATAGCCGTAGGTCAAGCCAACGATGCGTCCCTTGGAGTGCGCCAGGGTGCGCAGCACCTCGGCCTGCTCGAAGGTAAAGCACAGCGGCTTTTCGCAGACCACATGCAGCCCGGCTTCCAGGGCGGCTCGGGTGATGGCGTAGTGGGTGTCGTTGGGCGTGGCAATCGACACCGCTTCAATTCCATCGGGACGTTGTGCTTCCAGCTCGAACAGGCTGAGGTAGTCCGAATAGCAGCGCTTGGGGTCGATACCCAGTTGCTCGCCAAAGGCTCGGCCAAGGGCGGGATCGATGTCCAGCGCCGCGGCGACCAATTCGAAATTCCGGTCGCGCAGGGCGGCCGATCGGTGGATGTAGCCGATCTGGCTGTGCTCGCCGCCACCGACCATGGCCCAACGGATGGGGCGCGTGATTGTTTTGCTGCCGTTGATCATGACGTTGTCCTTGTGTGATCAGAAACCGATGCGGGCCAGGTAGGCGCGGCTGGCAGCCACGTCGTCGAGGCTGCTTGCGGCGTTGCGTGGGTCACGCTCCTGTTCGACGGTGATGCAGCCCACATAACCCAGTTCATGTACGAGGCTGTGCAGTGCCGGGTAATCGATGACGCCACGCCCGATAGGGCACATCACGCCGCGGGCGCAGGCGGCGAAGAAACGGATGTGTTCGTTCAGCACCTGGTCGAACACCATCGGGTCGATGTCCTTGAAGTGCAGGTAGTCCAGGCGGTGGGCGTAGGTGCGCAGCGACGCGACGGGGTCCATGCCCGCGTAATAGAGATGCCCGGTGTCCAGGCACAGCCCGGCGACGTCGTCGGGAATGTCGTCTACCAGGCGCGCCAACTCGTCGGCGAACTCGATGTGGCCACCGGCGTGGGGATGGATGACGGCGCGGATGCCGTATTGATGCCAGGCGATGTCAGCGATGGCGCAGATGTGCGCCATCATCGTGTTCCAGCGCGCATCGTCCAGGCGCGGGGCGCGGTCCGAGTGACCGGCTGCGTAATCGCGCGTCTCGTGGCCCCAGTCGATGATCACCAGGTAGGGACCGGCAAAGCGTTGGCCGACCTGTCTTTCCATGGCGGGCAACTGCTTGAGCAGTGCGCAGATGTCGTGGGCCTGGCGCAGCAGTTCAGGCAGGTTGGCGGGGTTGACCAGGTCGTCGAAAATCGTCCCCGCAACCACGTGCAGGCCGTGTTCGGACAAGGCCGAGCCTACGCCTTCGGCGTCCAGTGGCAAGTAACCATAGGGCCCCAGTTCAATGCCGCGATAACCCGCCTCGGCGGCCTCGCCAAGCACTCGGCGCCACGGTGGCAGGAACGGATTCTTGACGTCGTCGACGCCCCAACAGCAGGGCGCTGTGCAGATATGGATCGCCATGGAGGTACTCCGCCGTGTTTATTGTTATGGGCTGGGCCTGATGCTATTGCGTTGCCGGGAAGGGGGCCATGGGGTGTTGGCTTAATCTGTCAAAACCCCTCATGATGCCCCTAAGAGGTGTCAAGACATGTCAGAAAAGCCACGCCGAATGCTTCGCCCCACCATGGCCGATGTCGCCCGGGAAGCCGGCGTCAGCCTGTCTACCGTCGACCGGGTGCTGAACCTGCGCGCTGATGTGCGCGCCGACACCGCCCAGCGCATTGCCGCGGCGGCCGCGCGGTTGGGGTTCCATGCCAAGGGCGTTATCGAGCAGCGGGTGCTCAACGACCGCCCGACCTTGCGGCTTGGCTTCCTGTTGCAGAAAAGCGGCGTGCCTTTTTACCAAGGACTTGCCCACGCGTTGTCGGATGCTGCCGCGACCTGCACGCGAGCACGGATTCGCGTGGTCATCGGCTACTTGGACGACCTCGACCCGGTCATCGTGGCGCAACGCATCCTGGCCCTGCGCGATCAAGTGGACGGGCTGGGTGTGGTGGCGGTGGATCATCCCCGGGTCCGAGAGGCGGTTGCGCAATTGCGCGAGACAGGTGTTTCGGTGGTGGCGCTGTTGTCGGAGTTGTCCAGCGCCAGCGGCACGGGGTATGTCGGGTTGGACAATCGACTCACGGGCCGCACGGCAGGCTGGTTCATCAGCCGTCTGGCGAGGCAACCCGGGGCGGTGGCGGTGATGCTCAGCAGCCAGCGTTTCCAGTGCCAGGAATTGTGTGAGCTGAGCTTTCGCAGTTATCTGGCCGAGCACTCCAGCGAATGGGAGCTGCTCGCATCGCGCCTGACGCTGGAGGACGATGAGTTCGCGTATGGCAACACGTTGGACTTGCTCAGCGCAGAGCCTGACCTGGTGGGGCTTTACGTGGCCGGTGGTGGCATCGCCGGCGTGTTGCGGGCCTTGCGCAGCCTCCAGGACCAGCAGATTCGCTTGCCCGTGGTGGTGTGCCACGACTTGACGCCGTTGACACGCGAGGCGTTGAAGACGGGGCTGGTCCAGGCGGTGCTGTCCCATCCCGTCGTGACCATGGCCGAACAGGCAGTCCAAGCCCTGCTCGAAGCGGCCACTGCTACGCTGCCTGGCCCGGCGCCGAGGCGGGTGGTGCCGCTTCAGATTGATGTATCAGAAAGCGTATAGCGAAACATTCGAGCCGGTTTATTCATCCTGCGAACTGAGCATCGTGACCACTAAGCGATGACTTCTCGAAAAGCTGTACAAATCTAAATTCTTGTACAACTATAAGGGCTCCCTTGATAAACGGGTAACGCCTTCATGGCCCGGTCGTTCGCGCTCAGGAAAAGCCTGGTCGCCATAGCGTTTTGCATGTTTTCGCTTTATGGCACCCAAGCCTTGTCGGACTGGCGCGACGTATTGCCAGGCGCGCGCCTGGTGGGGCAAGCCGATTTCGACTGGTATGGGTTCGACCTCTATCAGGCCAGGCTCTGGAGTGCGGCCGCCGCGCCAAGCCTGGAAACGGCGTTTGCCCTGGAACTCAATTACCGACGCGCCATCGACAAAGAATCTTTGGTCGAAACGAGCCTGAAGGAAATGCAACGCCTCAACGGCGCGCCCCTGGACGCCGGGCGCCGCGACGAATGGGCCGCTCAAATGCGCCGTGCCTTTATTGATGTGAAACCTGGAAGCCGTATCACTGGCCTGTACCTGCCGGGGCAGGGCTGTCGTTTCTATGTGGGCGAAACACTGTCTCTTGCGGTTACAGACCCGCGATTCGCCCGGGCTTTTTTTGCCATCTGGCTCGATCCTCGAACTCGAGAGCCAAACCTTAGAAATCAATTGCTTGGAACAAAAATATCAAGTGAAGGGAGAGGAAATCAGTGAGACATTTTTTGATGGCGTCGCTGCTGGTGCTAGGCCTGACCAGTTGCGGGAATGTAAATGTCGAACGTTATGCCGACCAGCAACCCCGGCTGGATCTGGAGCGCTTCTTCAGCCAGCCCGTCAAGGCCTGGGGAATTTATCAGAAGCGCTCGGGCGAAGTGATCAAGCGCTTTGAGGTGGACATCTCCAGCCGACATGAGGGAGGGGACCTGATTCTCGATGAGCGCTTTCTCTACAGCGACGGCAGCCGCCAGCGAAGGGTCTGGACGCTGACCCCCGAGCGGCCCGGCCTGTGGCGTGGTCGCGCTGACGATGTGATCGGCCTGGCCCGAGGCGAAGTGGCCGGCAATGCGCTGCGCTGGCGTTATCGGTTGAAACTGCCGGTCGATGGCTCGACCTACGAGGTGGACTTCGATGACTGGATGTACCTGATGGACGAGGACACGCTGATCAACCGCTCCAGCATGAGCAAGCTGGGTGTCGAATTGGGCCAGGTGACTCTGTTTTTCCGTCGTCAGGCGGTGAGTTCGCCATGAATTTGCAGGCGCTGACCGAGTTGGCCGTCGAGGGGCGGATCCATGAACTGGAGTTGCTGTCGCTGGAGGGTGGCATCTACATATTGCGCGCCCGACTGGACGGTGGCCTGCGTACGTTGCTCGATGAGTCTGGAAAGACATTGCATATACGTTCCACCACCCATTTGCGTGAGCTGATGCGTTTCGTCCCGCGGCTGCCCTGCACGCTGGTGCAACAGGTTGTCCATGATGAGATGTGCGGCCAGCGTGAGGGGCCGATCGAGCCGCTGCGCATGCCGCTTTTCCTTGACGAGCCCTGGTAGCGATGGCGTTCCGGGGCCAGTTCAGTTCAGTTCAGTTCGGCTCGGCCAGACGCAGCGCCAGGGGTAGCCATAACGCCCATAGCGGGGCCAGTAACAGGGCGGTGCCAATGACCCCCAGTGGCAATGTGACGCCCGCCAGTGGCGCCCCCACGCAATAAGCCAGCGGGCCACCGACCAAACCCAGCAGTACCCCGCGCCATACCGGCCGCCTGGCCCAGGCCAGGCTATGACGCAAGCCCGTGGCAAACACCAGCCAGAGCAGCGCCAGCCAGAGCGGCAGCGGGGTTTGCTTGAATATGAACAAGCCCTGGGTGCCCAGGCTCCAGTCCAGCAACATGCCACAAAGCCCGACACGCATCACCGCAAATAGCTCTGCCCGGGGAGCAGGACACCGCCACAGGTGGACCAGCAATCCGATGACCACCAGCGACAGCCACCACGGATCCTGCGCCCCGAGCACACAGCCCCACCAACCCAGTTGCAACCAGAGGGCATTGACGATCAGACCGGTGCGGCTCATCACGTACCCTGGTATTCCAGCAGAGCGGGGCGACGGGCGCCGGGCGCGGCGAAGAGCAGTTGGGCCACGCCGATGGCGCGCTCGATGAATCCACCTTCGCAGTAACACAAGTAGAACTCCCACAGGCGCTGGAAGGTTTCGTCATAACCCAACTGCGCCAATGCCTGGTGCGATTGGCGAAAGTTGTCGTGCCAATGCCGCAGTGTGCGGGCGTAGTGCGCACCGAAATCCTCGAGATGCAGGAGGTTGAGCGGCGTCTGGGTGCTGGCGGTCTTGAGCAGGATCGCCAGTGACGGTAACGCGCCACCGGGAAAAATATGGCGCTGGATAAAGTCCACCGAGCGTCGGGCCTGCTCGTAACGCTGGTCGCGGATGGTGATCGATTGCAGCAGCATCAGCCCGTCATCCTTGAGCAGCGCGGCGCAGCGCCGGAAGTACTCGGGCAAATAGCGATGCCCGACGGCTTCGATCATTTCGATGGAGACCAACTTGTCGTAGCGCCCTTGCAAGTCACGGTAGTCCTTGCGCAACACGTGAACCTGCTGTTGCAGGCCCAGTTCTTCGACACGTCGACAGGTGTGGGTGTATTGCTCCAGGGACAGCGTGGTCGTGGTCACCTTGCAGCCATACTGGCTGGCAGCGTAGATGGCGAGGCTGCCCCAGCCCGTGCCGATTTCCAGCAAATGGTCGCTGGGGCGCAGGTCGAGTTTGCGGCAGATATGGGCGAGCTTGTTGAGCTGGGCCTCTTCCAGGCTCTGTTCAGGGCTTTGGAACAGCGCGGCTGAATACATCATGGTGGGGTCGAGCAGGCGCTCGAACAGCGCATTGCCCAAGTCGTAGTGGGCAATGATATTGCGCCGCGAGCCGCGCCGACTGTTGCGGTTGAGCCAGTGCAGCCCGCGCAGCAGCGGGCGGCCGATGCGTGCCAGGCCGCTGTCCATGGCATCGAGCACCTCCAGGTTGGCAACGAACAGGCGCGTAACCGCCGTCAGGTCCCCGCTGCGCCAATAGCCATGGACGTAAGCCTCGCCAGCGCCGATGGAACCGTTGCAGGCAACCATGCTCCAGACCGCGTCGTCGAGGATCTCGACCTCGGCCATCAAGGGGCTGGCCAGGTCACCGAAGCTCGATGGCTCGCCATTGAGTAGCAGCCGCAGGTGGCCGTGACGCAGGCGGCGTAACTGACCCAGCACGGCTTGCTTGAAAAAGCCTCCGTTAAAGAGGTCGCCACTACCAGTCTTGGTAGCGCTCAGGGTCGGTTCGGACATGATTGGGATCCTTGTGAGCGGTTTGACCCAGGCTCAGGCTGCCTTCGCTGGCCTGGTGGGTGTAAAGGGGCGTACGTTTGAAAAGCAGGCGCAGGGCCTGCCAGTAAATGGCGCTGACGGTGCGCAGGCTCATCCAGGGGAAGGCCAGGACATGTCGGCGCAGCGAGGAGGCGTCGAGGGGTTGGCGCTTGAGTGCCAGGTCGGCCTCGAACACCTTGTGGCCGTCGCGCCAGTTCTCCATGCGTATGCGGATGTGCGTGGCCTGGATCAGGAACCCCATGTGATAGTCCATATCCCGGGGCAGGAACGGCGATACATGAAACGCCTTGGCCACCCTGAAGGCACAGGGCTCGCCAGGAGGCACTGGCAATACATAGTGATAGCGCTCGCGCCATGGGGTGTTGCGCACTTCGCAGAGGATCGCCGCCAGCCGCCCGTTGGCTTCATGGCAGAAATAGAAGCTCACCGGGTTGAACGACAGGCCCCAACTGCGCGGTTGGGTCAGCAGGTGAATCGCCCCTTGGGGAGCGGCGCCCAGGGCTTCGTCGAGGATCTGGCGCACGGCATCGACCAAGGGAACCCCACGGCGGGTGCGCGATGGCAGGTAGTCGCGCTCGCGCCAGCACAGGGGCGCCCAGGACCAGGGGCGCAACAGACGCGACAACCCCAGCATGTGTTCCTGTTCGGCGAGGTCCACGTAAAGCATGCCGATCGGATAGCGGAAGGCGTGGATTCGCGGCGTATGGCGCCGATGATCAATCCAGCCGCGACACACACTGCTGTTCAAAGCTGCTCTCCGAAATGCTTCGCCACGTGGAGCGCACTGACCACGCCATCCTCATGAAAGCCGTTGGCCCAATAGGCGCCGCAGAAATAGCTGTGCTGATGCCCTTGCAGATCACCTTGGCGGGCCTGGGCGGCAATGGCGGCGAGGCTGTACTGAGGGTGCGCATAATTGAAGCGCGCAAGGACCTTGGCCGGGTCGACCACATCGCCCAGGTTGAGGCTTACGCAGAAGGTCACCGGGGCGTCCAGGCTCTGGAGCAGGTTCATGTTGTAGGTCACTGCGGCAGGTGCTTGCGCAGGGCCGCCGAGGCGGTAGTTCCAGCTAGCCCAGGCCTGGGGTCGCTGGGGCAGCAGGCGGGTGTCGGTGTGTAGCAGCACTTCATTGTTGGCGTAGGCCAGGGCGCCGAGTACTTCACGCTCCGCCATGCTTGGCACCTCGAGCAGGGCGAGGGCCTGGTCGCTGTGACAGGCGAACACCACTTTATCGAAATGCTCGGTGCCAGCGCTGCTGGTCACGCTTACGCCAGTGGCGTCGCGGCTCACACGCTGCACTGCGCAGTTGAGCCGGATGTGTTCGCGAAAGGATGCACACAAGGGCTCGATATAGCCACGTGAGCCGCCCGCGATCACTCGCCATTGGGGGCGTTGATTGACCGACATGAGGCCGTGGTTGTGGCAGAAGCGCACAAAGAACTCGAGCGGAAAATCCAGCATCCCGGCTGGGGACATCGACCAGATGGCTGCGCCCATGGGGACGATGTAGTGATCGATGAAGCGCTGGCTATACCCTTGGCTGTGCAGGTAGTCGCCGAGCCGGGCGCTGCGGTCGATGCGCTGCGCCTCCAGGTCGGCGGTGGCCTGCCGATTGAACCTGAGTATGTCCCACAGCATGCCCCAGAACCGCGGCGAAAATAGATTGCGGCGGCGGGCGAACAGGCTACGCAGGGTATGGCCCTTATACTCCTGGCCGCTGGCCGGATCATGCACAGAGAAGCTCATTTCAGTGGGGCGAGACGCGACGCCCAACTGGTCCAGCAGACGGATGAAATTCGGGTAGGTCCAGTCGTTGTACACAATGAAGCCTGTATCTACGCCATAGCGCTGCCCCTGCCATTCGACATCCACGGTGTGGGTGTGGCCGCCGATCCTGTCGTCGGCCTCGAACAGGGTGATCTGGTGTCTGCGGGCCAGCAAGTAAGCACATGTCAGCCCGGAAATGCCGCTGCCGATGATCGCGATGCGCATGCTTCAAGACTCCTTGGAAGGGCGTGCCAGGCGTTGACCCAGGGCCAGCCGCCAACGGGCGGGCAAATGCCCGAGCAGACGCAGGACCTGCGTGAACAACCATGGAAACGTAATGTCCAGCGGCCGCGCCGGCAGGCGTCGCGCGATATGGCGGGCGGCTCGTTGCGCCGACCAGCGCATGGGCATGGGAAAGTCGTTGCGTTGGGTCAATGGCGTATCAACGAAGCCGGGACTGACCAGGGTGACATCGATACCCTCGGCGGCCAGGTCGATGCGCAAGGATTCGATCAGGTAGCGCAGCGCGGCTTTGGACGCACCGTAGGCGCCGGCGCGAGGCAGCGCCAGCCAGGTGACCGCGCTGCTCACTGCCACCAGATGTGGACGCTGGCCCCGGCGCAGCATGGGCAAGGCGGCCTCCAGGCAATGGCAAGTACCCAGCAGGTTGGTGTTGATAAGCCGTTCTACCAGGCGGGTGTCGAAGTGCCCCGGCTCCAGGTATTCGCAGGTGCCGGCATTGAGAATCACCAGGTCGAGCGCCCCCCAGTGAAGGTCAATCTGCTGGCAGATCGTGGCGACTTGGTGCGGGTCGGTCAGGTCGCCGGGTAGCACTAACATCTGGTCTTGATAGCGCGCGGCCAACGTCTCCAGTGGTTGGGTCCGGCGCGCACTCACAGCCAGGTGATGCCCCTGTTCCAGAAGGACTGCTGCCAATGCCGCGCCAATACCACTGCTGGCGCCGGTCAGCCAGACACGACTCATGCCAACCTCCGCTTGAGCCAGCGAATCACCGATCCAAACAGCGGCAGATGTTCGTAGAGCAGGGCGCCAGCATCGAAAAAGTCGTGATGCAGGTAGATTCGATCATTCCAACGCAGATAGCTGCAGCCTTGCAGCGCGATGGGTGCTCCTTGCGCCAGGCGAGGATGGCTGAAATGCAGGGTCCAGCGCAGATAGCCTTCCCCGGGACCGACTTCATCGAAGGCGTGGAAGTCATAGCGCAGGTTGCTGGCGTTGGCGTACAACTGGGCAAAGTAAGTGCGCAGGGCCGGCAAGCCTTCGATCCGGTGCAAAGGGTCTTGGAACTGTATGTCGGCGCTGTAGAGCTCATCGAGCTCAGCCAGGCGACTGGCGTCCAGCTCGGCGAAAGCGTGGGCGAAACGCTGGAGGTAGACGGACATGCATAGGCTCCGATTGTTGTACAAGAAACTATTCATGTACAAGTTTTCAGAAGCCTACTGCACGCCTTGTACAAATCAAAGTATTTTGTACAAGTAATTTTGCTATTTTGTACAAGTCCAGGCGAGGCATGCGCTGGACCCGGGGCGTCAAGCCCCGGCCAAAGTCGGATAGTCCGTATAACCGCGCTCGTCGCCTTGGTAGAACGTCGATGCATCAGGGGTGTTCAGCGCCTGGCCTTGTTTGAAGCGCTCCACCAGGTCCGGGTTTGCCAGAAACGGCGTGCCGAATGCCACCAGGTCTGCTTCTCCACGGCTGATGGCAGTGGCGGCGCGTTCGGCGCTGTAGCCGCCATTGGCAATGTACGTCCCGCCGAAGCGACGCTTGAGTTCCAGGAAGTCGAACGGGCCTTCGCCCACTTCCACGATGTGCAGGTAAGCCAAGCCATAGCGGCTGAGCATTCTGGCCGTGTAGTCGAATGTCGCTTGCGGATTGCTGTCGCTCATCGAGAAGTAGCTGAAGATCGGCGAGAGGCGAACGCCGACACGGCTGGCGCCGAAGACTTCGATCACCGACTCGACCACTTCCTTGAGCAAACGTGCACGGTTCTCGATCGAGCCGCCGTAGGCATCGGTACGTTGGTTGGTGCCGTCACGCAGGAATTGGTCGATCAAGTAGCCGTTGGCGCCATGAATCTCGACGCCGTCGAAGCCGGCCAGCTTCGCGTTGGCCGCGGCCTGGCGGAAGTCGGCGACCACACCGGGGATTTCATCGAGCTCCAGGGCCCGTGGCAGTTCATACGGCTTGAGGCCTTCGGGGGTGTAGATCTCGCCATCGGCCTTGATTGCCGAGGGGGCTACGGGTTGGGCACCGTTGACCTGTACCAAAGGATGGGAAAGACGGCCTACGTGCCACAGCTGCAAGAATATCTGCCCGCCCTCGGCATGGACTGCGTCGGTCACCTGTTTCCAGCCGGTGATCTGCTCAGGGGTAAAGATCCCTGGCGTTCTCAGGTAACCCTTGCCCTGGGCCGACACCTGGGAGCCTTCGCTGATGATCAGGCCGGCGCTGGCCCGTTGGCTGTAGTACTCGGCCATCAGGGGCGTGGCTGCATCGCCCGTGCCTGCGCGGCTGCGGGTCATTGGCGCCATGATCATGCGGTTGTTCAGGGACAGCTTGCCGACCTGAGCACGGGACAGCAGAAGATCGAGACCAATGTCGGTCATGATTCACCTCTAGGGGATGGGTATGGATGGGGTTAAGTCGAGGGTCGGCTAAGCCAACCGGCCCTCTTGTTGCAAAAGGGCGCCGATGCGCTGGATTTCTTTCTCGCCTTTTTCCAGGGCGGCCTCGCTGGTGTGCACCGAGTAGTAGCCCATCACCAGGTCATGGGGATGCGTGACCGCCGAACCGAGCACGAAGGAGGTCGCGCCCCGGGCAACGATGTCGATGGCCTCGCCGCAGGCTTCGAATACCACCATTTCCCCGGCATTGACGTTGCCGCCAGCATCGAGGCTGCCGTTGTTGACCGCCAGCCAGGCGACGGTGTGCCCGGCCGGTGGCGTATAGCGCCAGTGCTCGTTGTCCTGCAACTGCACGGCGAGATAATTCATGCCCGCCGGGGAGGCGACGCTGCTGCGGGCTGCGCCGTATTGGCCGAGCAACACCAGCGCCGGACCCTCACGGGGGATCTCGGAGGGCGCCAGGTAAACGCTGTGGGCCGGGGCATTTTCTTCTGCCGCCGGCAGCGCAACCCAGAGCTGGAAGCCTTGGATCGGCGAACCTGCGACCGGTCGGGCGGTGTGCCATACGCCGTTACCAGCTTGCATCCACTCCATGCCGCCGCTGGGCAGCGTGCCTGACTGGCCCGTGGTGTCTTCGTAGATCACCTGGCCCTCGATCATGTAGGTCAGCGTGGCGATCCCGGAATGAGGGTGCATACCGAAACCTCGTTGCATGGCATCGGCGTTGAAGGCGAAGTGATCGAGAAACACGAATGGCTTGCAGAGCTGGCCCAGGTCGCCGGGGCTCATGAGCCGGGTGATCGACCCATGGCTGCTGCCGGAGGTGCGATGGACGATGGCGCGTGGTGGCGCTGCGACGATGCTGTTCATGGGGTGCCTCCAAGTCTTGGGCGGTGGGCCTTGATGCGAGAAGGATAAGGGCCTGCCAATAGATTGATTAGCCGATACAATGGGATTGAACTCATCCATAAAACGAAGGAATGTCGGCGCCATGCTCGATCTCAACGATGTCGCGCTGTTTGTCCAGGTGGTGCGCAGCGCCAGCTTCGCCGAAGCTGCCAGGCGCTTGGGCATGCCTTCCAATACTGTCAGCCGACGGGTTCAGCAGTTGGAGGCGCAACTGGCGTCGCGACTTTTGCAGCGCTCGACCCGCAAACTCACGCTGACTCATGCAGGCCAGGGGTTTTATGAACGCTGCGTGGATGCGGTGGACGGCTTGATGGACGCCGGACAGGAACTGATGATGGGCAGCGAGGAGCCCAGCGGCCTGGTGCGCATCGCGGCGATGGCGGATTTTTTCGATTTCTTCCCGATGGAATGGGTGGCCGACTTTTTAGCCGCGCATCCGCGCGTGCAACTTGACTTCGTGCTCAGCGATGCCCGGGTCGATCTGATTGCCGACCGCATCGACGTTGCCTTTCGTGGCGGTCCCTTGCAGGACTCGGGGTATGTCGGTCGCCAACTGCTCAAGAACGACGGTGACGGCATGGTTGCCAGCCCCGCGTACATTGCCGCGCGCGGCGCACCGCTTTCGCTGCAGGACCTGGCGCACCACGACGGGGTGAGTTTCGCTCATCCCGGCGGCATGACCCATTGGCGATTCGTTGGCCCGGACGGCATCGAGGAACAGGTGCAGATCGCCAGCCGGTTCCACGCCAACACCGCCCAAGCGTTGCGCAGGGCGACCGTCGCCGGCCTGGGCATCGCCGTGCTGCCGGGGGCACTGAGCGCGCTCGACCTGGAAGCCGGTAGGCTGGTGCGCGTGCTGCCGCAGTACCAACGCACCGGCTTTGGCCTGAATGTGCTTTATCCGAGCCGGCGGCAGTTGCCGCTGGCGGTTTCGGCGTTCATCGGGTTGGTGATGGAAAAGCTGGAGCTCAAGGCGTTCCCGGCGCGGATGACATGAGTCGGCCATTGCCCTTCGCCACGATGGGCCAGTGACTATTACGCCCGGTCGCAGCTTCAGCTGACGCAAGGAGCAGGACGCCACGGCCCACCTCGATCCGGATGGTTCTGCCTACCTTGCCTTGTGTTCAGGGGACCGGGGGTGGGCATTGATACGGATTTTTCTGGGCCGTGACGATGTTCAGACTGGCTTGGGGGAGAAGCCAGCCCAAAAAAACGCCCGCCGAAGAATCATTGGCAGGCGTCTGGGAAAGACCGGCACACAAAGGAGAAACTGGCCGGGGTAGGGGGCAAGGGTCAGGCCACCGGAATCAACGGGTCAGCCGCTGCCAGGGCCGCCGCGCGGTCGGCGGCGGGCGGGTAGATCCACACACTGTTGATCTGAGTCTTGAGATCCTTGGCTTCCTGCCCGACCAGCTTGAGTTGGCGATCCCAACCTTCGGTATACACCGCACCCCAGGCGCCCAGGTCCAGGCAGGTCACGTACTTGGGTTGGCTGTAGGGCATCGGCGCCACACCCAGCAGGTCGGCCGCGACGTTGTTGCCGGCGTAGCGCCCCAGGGAGATGGCGTGTTGGCAAGACATCGCCGCGTAATTGCCCAGTGTGTCGGTGGCGGCATAGGCCACGTCACCGGTGGCGAATATGGCGTTTTGTCCCAGCACTTTCAGATGGCTGTCGACGTGCAGGCGGCCCAGGTGATCGCGGGTGCCTGGCACTTGCTGGGTCAGCGGGTGGGCACGGAAACCGACGGTCCAGATCACGGTCTTGGACTCGATACGCTGGCCGTTCGACAGGGTGACACCGCCGGCATCCACCGAATCGACCGAAGCATTGAGGATCCACTCGATGCCCAGGTGATCGGACGCTTCGATCACGGAGGGGCGAATGCCGTCGCCCAACGACGCGCCGATCTGCGGCGCGCGATCCACCACGATGACCCGGATGTTCGCATCCTCACCCAGGGCGGCCCGCAGGCGGGTCGGCATTTCGGTGGCGGTTTCGATGCCGGTGAAGCCGCCACCGGCTACCACCACGGTGTTGCGGGCTGGGCTGTCCGGCAGGTTTTTGAGGGACTTGATGTGGGCTTCGAGGCGCGTTGCCTGTTCGATCTCATCGACGTCGAAGGCATGTTCGAGCATGCCTTTGAGATCGGGGCGAAACAGTTTGCTGCCCGCCGCCAGTACCAATCGGTCGTAACCCAGGCTGCCCTGGGTACCGAATACGTCCACGTAGCCGACCCGTTTGCCTTCGACGTCGATACTGCTCGCCGAGCCCTGTACGAATTTCACGCCCACAGCATCGAACAGTCCGTCCAGCGGAGCCATCATGGTGTGGACGTCCGGCTCATAGAAACGAGGCCGCATGCGCAGTTCCGCCTGGGGCGCCAGGACAGTAATCTGCACGTCATTTCGATCATGCTGGTCCAGCAGGCGGGCCGCGCTCAATGCGCTCCATACTCCGCCGAAACCAGCACCAATAACCAGAATTTGCTGTTTCATGATTTGCTCCCGAAGACAAAATCGATACGTTGAATGAATTAAACTGTTCAGCGTGACCGTGGCGCGAAGTACTCCAGAAACGCCTGGCTTCAATGTATTCACATCGAGCACATTCAGTTTCGGTTCGCTGTAGGAAATCATATTGGCCGGGACTGTGTTTAACACTTCTACATAAGGTCATCGGGCCCATGCTTGGGTAGGTGTGATCTATACGAAGGTATGAGGGGGCGGACAGTCAAGCAGGCCGGGCCAGTACCGATTCGATACAGGCGATCAATTCAGCGCAGTCGAAGGGCTTTGGGAAAAACGCCACCGGCTCGGGCGCAGCAGCGCTGGTACGGGGCGGCACGCCAAGGTATCCGGTAATGAAAATGATCGGAATATGAATGCCCAGGGTCGACAGGCGATCGTACATCTGAATACCCGTCATGCTGGGCATTTGTATATCCGATATCAGGCAGGCTGTATTTTCAAGTTCGCAGGAAGATAAAAAGTCCAAGGCGCTGGCGTATGTTTCAACCCGATATCCGTGGGAACGTAACAAACCATCCAGGGCAATTCTAACTGATGCATCATCATCAATAATTGCAATAGTTGCGGTGTTGGACATGTCGATACCTGGGATGATATCAGGTAGCCATAAAGGCGACCGTTATCAGTGCAAGATACGCCGTCCAATGTGCCCGCCAATTATACGTGTGTATGAACTTTCTACTGCTCGCCACGCAATTCCAGCACTTGGGTCATGCGCACCAGATCGGCGAACGAACGTGCGCACATTTTGCGCGTGGCTTGGCCGCGGTGAATCTTGACTGTGATTTCACTCAAAGGTCGAGCCGGGGATGGTTCATGAGTTGCGCGACCGAATCGAACAAGTGGACCTGCAGGCCTTGGGTCAAGGCTTTAGGGCCGCTACGCAGCCCAACGGGGATAAATCCCCTCGCCACAGAAGGACGCGCTCACACAAGGCGCTGTTGGCTGTGGCGCTGGAGCTATACCGAAGTATCGATGATGTTGCCCAAAGGGTGAGTCAAGTGTCCCCACGTACAACAGACATCAGCCCGCCGCGGGGATTACGCTTTCATCACCTCGTCGCCGCAGGCCTTGATGGAGGGCGCAGGCGATGATCTTGTTCACTTCTGACTCAATGGCCTGGGGCCTGAGGCGATGACTATGATGAACAGAAATGACTTGCGTCGTGCTGACATCAATTTGCTGGTGGTCTTCGAAACCATGATGCACGAGCAAAACGTTACCCGCGTCAGCGAAAAGCTGTTTCTCGGCCAGCCCACGATCAGCAGTGCCTTGGCGCGCTTGCGGTTGATGTTCGATGATCCGTTGTTCATCCGTTCGGGACGGCTGATGGAGCCGACCTCCCGGGCCCAGGAAATTTTCTCCAATCTGTCACCGGCGCTGGACGGCATCGCTGCCGCCTTGAGCCTTTGTCAGGCGTTCGAGCCGGCCACCAGCGAAGCGACCTTCCATATCGGGCTGTGCGATGACGTCGAGTACGCCCTGTTGCCCCAGTTGTTGCGCCGCCTGCGGGCCGAGGCCCCCGGCACCACATTGGTGGTGCGCCGGGCCGATCAATGGCAGTTGTCCCAGCTGATGGCCAGCGGTGAAATTTCCCTGGGAATCAGCCCGGCCTTGGAACTGCCGGCCAATGCCCGACGCAAGACGCTGCGGCCGATTCGACCGATGTTGTTGCGCGCCGATTCGCAGCCCGGTGAACTGACGCTGGACGAATTCTGCCGTCGGCCCCATGCGATTGTGTCGTCCATGGGCAATGTCATCGATGACTCGGACCGCGCGTTATGCCAGATGGGCCGACAGCGCCGGGTGGTGTTGACCGTGCCGCAATTCAGCGCCTTGCCCGTGCTGTTGGCCCAGAGCGACATCATCGCCATCGTGCCGGATTACGTTGCCCAGGCGATGGCGGTGACGACCGGCATGAGGGCGCAAGCGGTCCCGATCTGCTTGCCACAGCACGAGCTTTCCATGGTCTGGCGCGGCGCTTCGCACAATGATCCGGGGGAGCGGTGGCTGCGTTCGCGTTGCAGCGCGTTCCTGGCCGAGCAGGCCGACCCGCGGGAGCACTCGAGAAGAGTGGCCTGACGGGACCGTACCGTAAGGAGGCGCGCTCAGCGGGCAAACCGGTTGCGATACTCCCGGGGGAAATCGAGAGATGGCGCTGGAAGGTGTGACGCATTCGTTCCTCGTCACCGAAGCCGCAGGATCGGGCGATCTGGTCGATGTTGCGCTGTCAGGTTCGTGGCCCAGGCGCCGAACCGTTAGGTGCTATTGATATGCTATTAAGGTATTTAAATTAATATTTTTATAGCTTTAAAGTCGTGACCTTCAGTCTTGTGCACTTTACTGTGAGGTTCTCGACCATGGCTTTCAAGCGTTCTGCGCTGACCTTGTTGGTTTCCCTGGCGGCCACTGCGCTGCTCAATCCTTTGGCCCATGCCGAAGGCAAGATCAGCATCGCCCAGCAATTCGGTATCGGCTACCTGATCCTCGACGTGGTGCGTGACCAGCAGTTGATCGAGAAACATGGCAAGGCCCAGGGCCTCGATATCAAGGTGGACTGGAACAGCATTTCCGGCGCGACCGCGATGAACGAAGCCCTGCTGACCGGCGCCCTGGATGTGGTGTCGGCGGGCGTTCCGCCGATGCTGACGATCTGGGACCGGACCCGGGGCAAGCAGAACGTCAAGGCCATCGCCTCGCTGGGGTCGATGCCCAATTATCTGTTGACCAATAACCCGAACGTGAAAAGCCTCAAGGACTTCACCGACAAGGACCGGATCGCTGTTCCAGCGGCGGGCGTCGGGTTCCAGTCGCGCACATTGCAGATCGAAACAGCCAAGGTGTTCGGCGACGATCATTTCAAGAAATTCGACGACATTTCAGTCAGCCTCCCACACCCGGATGCCACGGCGGCGCTGATTGCCGGTCAGTCGGAAATCAATTCGCACTTCTCCAGCCCACCGTTCCAGTACCAGGCACTGCAAAGCCCCAACGTACACAAGGTGCTCAGCTCCTATGATGTACTGGGCGGGCCGGCGACGTTCAACGTGCTCTACACCACGGAAAAATTCCACGACGAAAACCCCAAGACCTACAAGGCGTTCTACGACGCCCTGGTGGAGGCACAAGGCATCATCAAGGCCGACAAGCCGGCTGCGGCCCAGACCTACATTCGCGTAGAGCAGTCCAAATTGCCGCTGTCGCTGGTGGAGAAAATCGTTACTGACCCCGAAATCGACTTCACTGTCGTCCCGCAACGCACCTACATCTATGCCGAGAAATTGCATGAGCTGGGTGTGCTGAAAAACCAGGCCGACAGCTGGAAGGACTATTTCTTTGAAGAGGCCCATGGCGGCGCCGGCAGTTGAGTCCTGACTGATTATCCGTTTTCGGCACAATTGCTCGACCGGCTCACGGGGCGGAATGGAACTTGCCTGAGCTTTGACCCGCAAGCCCTGGAATCATCAAAGGTCGGGTCAATGAACAATTCCTACATGCTGCAGCCAGCGGTCTCGTCGGACCTGTTGCCGACGCTGCCGATCAATCGGTTCCGCACCGCAGACATCGATGAACACGCCCGCAACATGGGTGGTTGGCAGGTTTGCTATGACCAGTTGACCCCCGGGCGCTTCGAAGGCGAGTTGATCGAGTTCCGCTCGGACTGGATGCAACTGGTGCGCGACCGCTCTAATCAGGCCATGACCAAGCAAGGCATGGCCTGGGAGGGCGCCATCACCTTCAGCGTGCCGCTGAGTGCCGATGGACCGGTCTTTTGCTCTGGGCACCCGATTATCGAGCCCAGCCTGTTGGTCGCCCGTGGCCAAAACCTGCCCGAGCTGCGCACACCCCAGCATCTCGATCTGCTCGGTGTCGCCATCGACGAGCAGGCGTTGGAGCATGTGCTGGAACGACAGGGCAGTCGCTTTCGAATTACCGATCTTCCCAAGTGTTACCGTCTCGGCAACTCGACGCTGCCCGCCGAGCTTGCGGCGTTGTTCGGTGAGCTTGAAGGTGGCGAGCAGGGGCGTGACTCGTTACTGGGTTACGAGTCGATCCGCCGTGGCCTGCGTGACACGGTGATGCTGCACATACTGGAATTGGTGGCGCCGGATGAGGTGCCGCCGCTCAACCCCACGGCGCGCAAACGCATGGTCGACCGCGCCCGGGAATATGCCTTGACCCATGTCGATGAGCCGCTGTCGATCCTCGACCTGTGCAACCACATCGGTGCCAGCCGGCGAAAACTGCAGTATTGCTTCCAGGAGACGCTGGGCATCAACCCCGTGGCCTATTTACGAGCATTGCGCCTCAATGCCGTGCGTCGTGAACTGCGCAGCGGCGGACAGGCCCAGGGTGTACAGGAAGTGGCAGCACGCTGGGGTTTCTGGCATTTGAGCCGGTTTTCCAGCGACTATCGAGTGCTGTTCGGCGAGACACCTTCACAAACCCTGCGTCGCACGTATCTGTGCTGAAAACGGATAACGGCTGACCGGTCGGCTCCCTAGGATGACCCCTACACCACATGGTCGGGAGGGGCATTCGATGAATCAGAAGAATAAAACAAACGTCTTGCGCTGTACTGGGTTGACCCTGGGATTGATCGCTGTCTGTAGCGCTGCCCATGGTACCGAAAACGGCGCACCGACCACGGCAGTCGGGGTCTACGATTTCGGCGCAGGCATGATGCCGCCGGCCACGCCCTTTGGCACCGTCGGCCTGCGAACCGCGTTCTATTCTGCCAACGTGCAGAAAGATCGCCACGGCAAGTCTGCGGACAACAATTTCTCCCTGGATGTCTTGTCCATCGGCGTCGCCTACATGCGCATGACCGATTACACCGTGCTGGGTGCCAAGTATGGCTTCGGCGCCGTCGTGCCGTTTTTCCAGATGGACGCCTCGGTACAGGTGCCGACGCCTGTCGGTCCGCTGGACCTTGCGGCAGATCCGTTTCGCCTGGCTGACATCCAGGTGTTGCCGGTAATCCTGCAATGGACCCTGTCGCCGAACCTGTTCGTCAACGCCCAGTTCCAGATCCAGGCCCCCACAGGCGACTACGACAAGGATCGCTTGATCTCGCCGGGCCTCAACCACTGGACCTTCTCGCCGATCATCAACGCCACCTACCTCTCCGACAGCGGTTTTGAAGTGTCGTCCAGCTTTGAAGCCGACATCAACACCCGCAACCACGCCACCGACTACAAGAATGGCGTCGAGTACCGCCACGAATTCGCCGTGGGTCAACACGTTGGCCCATGGACCGTGGGTGTGGGCGGTTATTACTACCGGCAATTCACCGATGACGATGCGCCGGGTCTGGAAGCGGCCAATCGCGCCCGGGTATTGGCGGTCGGTCCGGCAGTGAGCTACTTCAAGCCCGGCATGCCTCCGGTGTGGCTGCATGTCTACAAGGAGCTCGATGCGCGAAACCGCGCCGAGGGCTATACCGCGGCGCTGCGTATTTCTCAAAGTTTCTAAAAGGGGCTCGCCATGAACCAATCAAGTTCCGTTTCAACGACGGCCAGCCCGTCGCGCCAGGCCGGTTGGCGTGAAGGGCTGGTGCTGATGCTGGGCAGCAGCCTGACGATCATGGGCTCGGTGATGGTCGCGCCGATCCTGCCCAGGTTGGGCGCCGAATTCGGCCCCATGGAACCTCGCGCCGATCTGCTGGTGCCGTTGGCCGTCACTGGGCCAGCCCTGGCGATTGCCTTGTGCGCGCCTTTGGCCGGCTGGTTGGCCGACCGGGTTGGGCGCAAGGCCTTGCTGGTGATTACCACGGTGCTCTACGCCTTGCTCGGCGCGCTGCCGGCGCTGCTCGATAGCCTGCCTTCGATTGTCGGTGCGCGGCTGTTGTTCGGTTGTACGGAGGCGGCGGTGATGACCTGCTGCGCAGCCTTGATTGCTGACTATTGGCAGGGCGAGGAGCGGTTGCGCTACGTCAACCGGCAGGTGGTGACCATCGGCCTGGTGGGGGCGCTGTTTTTCGTGGTGGGCGGGGTGCTCGGCGAGCATTCGTGGCGGGCGCCGTTTCTCCTGTATTTGCTGCCATTGCTGCTGGTGCCGGCCATGATGAAGGTGCTCTGGGAGCCGCCGGTGGCGAAGCTGCAGGGGGTCGAGCAGAGCGTCGATGAGTCGGGACCGGCCAAGGTCGCCGTGCTGCAACTGATGGTCGGCTACCTGATGATCCTGGGCGGCATGGTCCTGACGTTCATCATGCCGATCCAGGCGCCGATGCTGTTGGCAAGCCTGGGCGTCACCTCCAGCACGATGATCGGCCTGGCTGCGGGGTTGAGCCTGTTGGCGACCCTGGGCGGTTCGCTGATGTGGCCGTTGCTGCGCCGCCGCTTCGGCATCGCTGGTTGCAACGCACTGTTGCTCGGCCTGATGGGCCTGGGGTTGTGGCTGCTGATGCGCGCACAGAGCTACAACGCCGTGCTGGTGGCAGTGTTCATCCAGGGCCTGGGGGCCGGGTTGCTGGTGCCCAATGTGATGGCGCCGGTGATGAATGCCCTGACCGCCAGTACCCGTGGCCGGGGCTTGGGCGGGTTTACCTCGTGCCTGTATATCGGCCAGTTCGTCAGTCCGCTGGTGGTGGCCTTGGTGGTTGTCTTCGCCGGTGACCTGCGGCACGCCATCGAGTGGCTGGCCCTGGCCAGTTTTGCCCTGGCGCTGCTCTGGGTCGTTGCCGGCCTGCGAGCACGGGGCCAAGGGCAGGCGAGCACCGTTGGATCACATCAATCGTCATGACACAAGGAACCTTGAACATGGGTATGCAAGACATCCACCAGTTGATGGACAGTGAAGATGCCACGGCGCTGGCCGAGTGGGTCAGGCGTGGCGAGGTCCAGCCTGGCGAGTTGCTGGAAACCGCCATCGAGCGTCTGGAGCGGGTCGAGCCACAGCTCAATGCGGTGGCCGAGCGCTTGTACGATTCGGCCCGGCAGGCGGCCCGCACGCCACAGGTTGGCCAAGGCCTGCTGGCCGGTGTGCCGACGTTGATCAAAGACCTGTTTTCGCCGGTCCACGGCGCGGCGATGACCAACGGCTCTCGCGCACTGGGTGACTTTCGTGCGGATTTCGAATCGGAAGTCGTGGCGCGTTTGCGCCGTGCCGGATGCCAGGTGATGGGCACCAGCACATCGCCGGAGTTCGGCACCTCGTATTCCACCGAGTCCGCGCGCTTTGGTGCCACGCGCAATCCCTGGAGTACCGATCACAGCGCTGGTGGCTCCAGCGGGGGCGCGGCGGCGCTGGTGGCGGCCCGCGTGGTGCCATTCGCCCATGGCAACGATGGCGGAGGTTCATTGCGTGTGCCGGCGTCTTGCTGTGGCGTGTTCGGCTTCAAGCCCAGTCGTGGCTTGCTGCCGTCGGGCCCAATGGTGGGCGAGGGCTGGGCCGGAATGGGCACGCCTCATGCGATCACCTTGTCGGTGCGCGACAGTGCGGCGCTGCTGGACGCCACCGCCGGGATGGACCTGGGCGCGCCTTACGCTGCGCCGATGCAGGCGTTGCCGTATGTGATGGCGGTGCAGGCTGATCCCAAACCGCTGCGCATAGCCCTGGTCGAGCAGCTCGGGCCTTGGCCTACGTCACCACAGAGCCTTCAGGCGGTGGGCGAGGCCGCGCGGTTGTGCGAGTCGTTTGGGCATCGTGTCGAAGCGGTGAGCCTGCCGGTGGGGTTGCTGGAGTTCCTCGACCAGGTGTTCACCATCATTGGTGCCAGCACCCGTCACTATGTCGACCTGCTGGGCCAGATGCGCGGGTTTGCCGTACAGGCCGAAGAACTGGAGGTGCGTACCCGGATCATCTTGCGGGACAAGGGCAACGTCAGCGGCGCCCAATATGCGGCGGCGGTGGAGTGGATTCACGCCCTCGGCCGGCAGTTGGCGGTGTTCATGCAGGATTACGACGTGATCCTGACCCCGGTCCTGACCCGTGAACCGATGACGATTGGCGAGCTTGATCTGCAGGATGTGTGCATGAGCCTGGATCAACTGATCGAGCGCTACCACAGCTATGCGCCGTTCACTGCATTGTTCAATGCCAGCGGTCAGCCGGCGATGTCGGTGCCATTGTCCTGGAGCGCCAATGGCCTGCCGATGGGGGCGCATTTTGCCGGTCGCTTTGGCGAGGAAAGCACCTTGCTGGCCCTGGCTGGCCAACTGGAACGCGCCCAACCCTGGCGCGGCCGAGTCCCACCGGTCAACGCCTGCCGGCGTTAAAACCGTGGGAGCGAGCTTGCTCGCGATGGCGTCGGGGCAGTCGATATCCTCATTAACTGACCCTCCGCTATCGCGAGCAAGCTCGCTCCCACAGGGGATTTGTGATGGTCGCGAATACCCTTGGACGACCCGGAACAAATCGTGGGAGCAAGCTCGCTCCTACAAGGGGATTTTGCTGGGTAGGGCTCTGGGGGTGTCCCAGAGCCCTTGAACGTCAGTAGCGGATCATCACCGACTTCAGTTCGGTGTAGTCATCAATGAATGCACTGCCAAATTCCCGGCCTATCCCTGAAGATTTGCTGCCGCCAAAAGGCACCGCCGGGTCGAGCAGGGTGTGCATGTTCACCCAGACCGTGCCTGCTTCGATGGCGGGAACCATGCGCAGGGCTTTGCCCAGGTCGTTGGTCCAGAGGCTGGCGCTGAGGCCGTAGGGTGTGTCGTTCATCAGTTCCAGCAGTTCCTCCTCAGTGTCGTAAGGGAAGAAAGTCGCAATCGGGCCGAAGGTTTCTTCGTTGAGCAGGGCATCGTCGCGGTGGTTGGCGAGGATGATCGTGGGTTCGACGTAGCACCCCGGCCCATCGATCAGCTTGCCTCCATGGATGATGATGTTGTTCTGCGCGCGGGCCTTGGCGAAGAATTCCGCGAGTTTGAGCTGGTGCTGGCGGTTGGTTACTGGACCGAATTCGGTGCGTTCGTCCAGGGGCGAGCCGATGGTGAGCTTGCTCAGGCGCTGGGTGAGTTTGTCCGTGATCGACTCGATCTGCGAGCGATGGACGAAGAACCGTTCCGCCGCCGCGCAGATTTGCCCCGAATGCAGGAACCCCGCCTCGATGATGCCGTTGACCGCCACCTCGGGATCGATATCAGGCAGGAACCCCGCTGCATTCTTCCCGCCCAGTTCCAGGGTCGCGCGGGTCAATCCGGCGCCCATGGCCGCCTGGCCCACCGCCAGGCCAGTGGGCACGGAACCGGTGAATGAAACCTTGTTGGTGCCCGGGTGTTCGATCAGCCCTTTGCCCACCTGGCCGCCGCCGGTCAACACGTTCAGGGCACCCGCCGGAAGGCCGGCTTCCATCGCCAGTTCAGCGATGCGCAGGATGGTCAGCGGGGTGAACTCGCTGGGCTTGATGATGACGCTGCAACCGGTCACGAGGGCTGATGCCAGTTTCCAGATGGCGATCATGGTGGAAAAATTCCACGGCACGATGCCGACCACCACCCCGACCGGCTCGCGCAAGGTGAACGCGGTGTAGCGCTCACCGGCGAAGGAGGGCAACGATGGGGTGATCGTCTCGCCATTGATCTTGGTTGCCCAGCCGGCGTAGTAACGCAAAAAGTGCGCGGCCTGATCGACTTCGAAGGCCCGGGAGATGTGGATGATCTTCCCGGACTGGCAGGTTTCGATCTGCGCCAGCTCTTCGCGGTTACGTTCCAGCAGGTCTGCCAACTTGAGCAACACATGGCCGCGGACCGCGGGTGCCGTTTGGGACCACTGCTTGAAGCCGCGGCGGGACGACGCCACCGCTGCATCAATGTCGCCGGGCGTGGCGTCGCTGACCTGGGCGATGACTTGGCCGGTGGCGGGGTTGACGACGTCCAGCGTCTGGCTGCTCTGGCTTTCGACGTAGCCACCGTCGATGAACAGGGCGTGATGTCTACCGAGGAAGTCTTGAACCTGAGGCAGCAGGGCAATATCGCTCATGAGGGTTTCCTGATCACGAATAGGGAAAGCCTCGAGGGTAATCCCGGCAGGACCGTCCAGCTTGACTGTGCCTGCCGCGCCCTATGTCTGTGGCTGCCAGCCTGCGTGTTGGCAGCCAGGAGCAAGGCCCCGTGCAGGCAGGAACAAGCCAGCCTGGCCGGTTTGCGATCAGATCCGGGTTTCGACTTGATGGCATAGGGGCGGGCGATGTTTCTCCAGACCAACAAACAGAAACTGGCGTTGACTGCACAAGTGCACCGCGTGCTGACCGGCGAAACGGAGCACACGCCGCAGCTCGACGCTTATCCGCAGCTGCGCACCCTCCTTGAGCAGCATGCACGGCAGATGGTGAGCGCGACTGCACATCTGCAACAGGTCGAAGCACAGGTACGGGCGCAAACGCTGCAATGGCAGCAGAGCGAGCGTGAGTTGCACATGGCTCGCCAGCAACTGGAACAAACCCGTGCGCGCGAGCAGGTGCTTGACATCCGCTTGGACGAACTCAGCCAGCAGCTGCAGCAACAACGCCAGGATGCGCAGATCTGGGAGTTGCTGCAATCGACCCTGACAGAAGGCTGCTGGGATATCACGGTCGTCAACGGTGATCTCCAGCACCCGGCCAGTGGCATGCGCTTTTCCAGTCAGTTCCGTTCGCTGCTGGGGTATGGGCCGGATGACTTGCCCGATGGCTGGGATGCCCAGGTCGGCATCACTCACCCGGACGACTTGCCCAAGATCATGGCCATTTTCGACCGGGAAATCCTTGGCTCCCAGGGCAGCGGTGAGTACGTCTTTGAATACCGGATGCGCCACAAGACCCGGGATTACATCTGGTGTCGTGAACGCGGTCGGGCAGTACGCGACTCGCATGGGCAACTGGTGCGAGTCATTGGTGCGGTGCGTGATATCAGCGATGAGCGTTCGGCCCAGTCCACCCATCAGCGCATGCTCGAACAGAACCAGGTGACCTACGCCCAGATCGCCACGGTGGTGGCGGTGATCAAGGGCATTGCCGACCAGACCAATCTGCTCGCCTTGAACGCCGCGATTGAAGCGGCCAGGGCCGGAGATGTCGGGCGCGGTTTCTCGGTGGTGGCCGATGAGGTGCGCAAGCTGGCGCAGAGTACCCGGCAGGCGACCCATCAGATCCAGACCATGTTGCATCAGCACAGATAACAGATAACAGGCTAATCGCTACCCCGCAGCTACGTAGGCGCTGCGTAGGCGCTGTCGAGTGCAACGAGGCTGCGATCTTTCCCCAGGCACTTGAGTCCCAAGCGAAAGATCAAAAGCTCGCAGCCTTCGTCAGCTCCCACGGTCGGCCGTCTAGAACGGAACCGCCACCACCAACTGGCTGTAGACGTTGGTGCCGTTGCCGCCGACCTGATTGCCACCGCTGTCCGCATCCTTCTCAGGCTTGTACAGGCCCACCAGCGGCGTGACGATCAGGTGCTCATTCAACGCCCATTCCACGTACAGGTCCAGCTCCTGCGCATCGAGATTCAGCGCTTCACGGGTATGCAGGGTCTGGTAGTCGAAGAACAGTGCACCAATGGTCACCGTTTCTGCCGGCTTGAGCTTGAGGCCCACGTGCTGGATGGCGGTGTTGCTGTTGAACGGGCCGGCATAGTTGCCCGCCACTTCACCCTGGAACCAGGTGCCATAGCCGCGGTTCTGCCCGTTGAACATCGAGTCCCAGCCTTTGGAGTAGCGGCTGTAGCGATAGGTCAGGTCCGGCGTCCAGGGCAGGTCGGCGAAGGTGTAGCCGGCTTCGGTGTACCAGGCTTTCTCCGGGCCCGCGTCCTTGTCCTGCCAGGCATACTCGAAGGAAAAGTGGGCATTCTCGATACCGGCATTCCCGGCGCCGCGCAGGCTGTAGATGTCCATGCCTTCACGCTGTTTCTGGAAGTCGCTGGCGTAGCGGTCATCGACGTTGATGCCGTGGATGTAGGTCAGTCCCAGGGTGCCAGGCGCGGCAGTGTATTCCAGGGTGCTGGCGGCCATCTCGGTGTTGGCCTGGGCGCGGTTGTCGGACTTGATCCACATCAGGCTGCCATGCACGCCTTCCTTGCCGCCCAGACGCACTACAGCGGTTTCGTCGAAGGCATGCCGGGCCGCCAGGTAATAGGCACCGCCACGGTTGAGGTCGCCATCGGCTACGCCTTTGCCCAGGTTCAGGCCATCGTCGTTGATGATGAAACCGTCACCCAGGGTGATTACCTGGCGGCCGTAGGACAGGTCGACACCGTCTTTGCCCAATGCCGGGAACAGATCCCCCGAACGCCAGCCGGCAAAAGCTTCATCGAACTGGGTGGTGCGTTCGGACCCATCGCTCAAACCGGCTGCGTCGCCATCGCCCCAGGTGCCGGAGCTGACCAGGTTGGCCGTGCCGTAGACACTGCCCAGGCCGCCGAGTGTCTGGTCGATACTCAGGCCATACTTGATGAAACCTTCGCGCCAGCTCGAACCGCCGGCGGTGCCGTCGTAGTTCTTGCGGCTGTTGAACAGCCCGTAGACCGCCAGGAAGTTACCGGTGACGGTGGTGTCTTCGTCGGCGTAAAGCTCATAGGCCTGGGCCGATGAATCGGCGACCAGCAGGGCAATGCCCAGGCCGATGGCGTTGCGCAGCAAAGGTGTACGGCGTGTGTGCTCCATGGTGGATTCCCCAGTGCGATAGGACAGTAGAGCGCGCATTAAGGGGAGTGCTACCCGGGGATGTCTTTCACCTGCCTGCCATGGAGTTGACTCAGACCGCCAGCGCGGCGGTGTTGGCAGGCAGCAACAAAACCGGCGGCAGACATGGGCAAGACGCCCAGGGTGGCGCGGCGCAGAGTAATGCTGCACGCAACGCCGTTTCGATCAGTGACCGGTTGGGGAAGGCATGATCGCCGGTTCCTGGACGGCTGTGGCAAACATACTAAAAATCCGCTTTCGAGGACCTTGCACCATGTCGATCAATGACAGGCTCACCGAGCACTTGAACCGGGGTTCGGTGGGTTTTCCCACCGCGTTGGCCAGTACCATTGGCCTGATCATGGCAAGCCCCGTGATTCTCACCGCGACCATGGGCTTTGGCATTGGCGGCAGCGCCTTTGCCGTGGCGATGCTGATCGCCGTGGTCATGATGCCGGCCCAGGCGACGACGTTTGCCGAGGCGGCGTCGATGCTCCCGACCACTGGCTCGGTCTATGACTACATCAACTGTGGCATGGGACGTTTCTTCGCGATTACCGGGACGTTGTCGGCCTATCTGATTGTCCATGTGTTCGCCGGCACCGCCGAGACCATCCTGGCCGGTGTCATGGCCCTGGTGAACTTCGAACACCTCAACACCCTGGCCGAATCGGCAGGTGGCTCCTGGTTGCTGGGCGTGGGGTTCGTGGTGGTGTTTGGCGTGCTCAATGCGTTCGGTGTCAGTGCCTTTGGTCGGGCCGAAATCATCCTGACGTTCGGCATGTGGACCACCCTGATGGTGTTCGGCGTACTGGGCCTGATCGCCGCACCGGCGGTGGAGCTGGAGGGCTGGTTCGGCGCGTCCGTGGTGGGCACCGATATGGTGACGGTGCTGTCGCTGGTGGGCATGGCCATGTTCATGTTTGTCGGTTGCGAATTCGTCACGCCGCTGGCACCGGACCTGCGCCGCTCCGCCCGGACCATGCCCCGGGCCATGATGCTGGGCTTGTTCAGCGTCGCCACCTGCATGTTCATCTACGGTGCGGCGATGAAGCGCCAAGTGGAAAACGTGCTGCTCGATGCCTCCAGCGGCGTGCATCTGCTGGACACGCCCATGGCGATTCCACGCTTCGCCGAACAGGTCATGGGCGATATTGGCCCGATGTGGCTGGGCATCGGTTTTCTGTTTGCCGGTGCGGCGACCATCAACACCCTGATGGCCGGCGTGCCGCGGATTCTCTACGGCATGGCTGTGGACGGTGCGTTGCCGAAGGTCTTCACCTATCTGCACCCGCGCTTCAAGACGCCGTTGCTGTGCATCCTGGTGGCGATGCTGATTCCGTGCCTGCATGCGTGGTGGCTGGGCGGCAATACCGACAACATCATGCACCTGGTGCTGGCCGCGGTGTGCGCCTGGAGTTTTGCCTACCTGCTGGTGACCGTGTCGGTGGTCAGCCTGCGGATTCGTCGCCCCGATCTGCCGCGGGCCTATCGCTCGCCGTGGTTCCCATTGCCACAGATCCTGTCCAGTGTCGGCATTGTGCTGGGCATGTGGTTCATCACACCGCCCGGCATGAATCCGGCGGACATCTACGTGCCCTTCGCGGTGATGCTCGGTGGCACGGCCGCGTACGCCTTGTTCTGGACCCTGGTGGTGCAGAAGGTCAATCCATTCATGCCAGCGTCGGTAGAAGACGTGTTGGCCAAGGAGTTCTCCCATGAGCCAGGGCAACCTGCGGGCGAGTTTGTCGACCCAGCTGCAAAAGCTGTCTGAGTTGTTCCGCGCCCGGCGCGCCCCGGTCGGTTATCGGCCTGGGGTGACCCTGGAGCACCTGCGGCGCAACCTGGCGCTGGCGCGATTCGAGGTGGTGGGCCCGGCTACGGCGACGGCAGCCACCGACGACGGCAGCTTGCAGTTGGAGGTTGTCGAACGCACCGAGTCGCAGCTGTTGATGCACCTGGTGATGACCGAGTTCGTCCTGCGCGTGCCTGCCTCCCGAGAGGGCACGGCGCGCCTGGAGCTGCACCACGGCGGGGCTGTTCGGCGTAGCGGCATTCGTTGCCGGCAGCGGGACGGGAGCATTGACCTGGCGGCCCGGTTGCAGGCGGCCGTGGAGCAGGATCTTGTGCTGTATCAGGCCCTCATGCCGCTGGATTTCAAGCGTCTGCGCATCGATCTGCAAGAACGCCAGTGGTGCGTGCATTTGGAACACATGGGCGGTAGCGAAGTGGTGAATCGCATGCCGGCCTTTCGTCGCTATATCCCGTTGAGCCGGGAGCAGCGCAGCGTCTTGCTGGCGACCTTGAGCGGCCTGCAGCGGGTGTTGGCAGCGCTCTGATTCCTCTGCTCTACCTGGCATCATTCCTGCTACTGCTCTGGCGATCAGGTACTTGTTGCGCGCATATAGATAACATGTTAACTATTGCCGTACAAAAACAATAAGCCACTGCGGAGAATGCCATGAGCATGCAACAGGTTGGGCAGGACGGTCTGGACACCTGGAACCGGGATCTGCGGGCGACTTGCGGTCACTTCGATACCGAGCTGGCCTTCAATCGTTCGCTGTTTATCGGTGAAGTGTCGAACTTCCATCGTGGTGGCCTTGCCCTCGCGAACCTGCGCACCAACGCCGGTAGCATCAAGCGTCACTCACCCAACGCCGATCACGATGATGACCAGGATTGCTTCCTGGTCAGCCAGCGCAGCGGCTACTGCCGCATTACCCAGAACGGCCTGAGCATTCAGTTGGCACCCGGTGAACTGCTGCTGATGGATTCCGTGGGAGCGCTTGAGATCAGCCCGTTCGGCCTGATCGAGCACGCCGTGCTGTCCTTGTCCCGCCAGGACGTGTCGAGGCAGCTGGGCGGGGAGGCCAAGACCTTCGGCAAGGTTTCGTCCAGCAAGGCGTGTGGGCGGATGCTGCATGTCTTGATGGACCAGTTGTGCAGGGACACTCCGGACGGCGAAGGCGCGGTGGGCGAGGGCGAAGCCTTGCAGAGTGCCTTCGTTTCGCTGTTGGGCTTGGCCCTGGAACACAGCAGCGATACCCGTGATGAAGGGGCTGCGTTGCAGGGCAGCCATCTGCGCAGCTATGTGCAGAAGGTCATCGACGAGTCACTGACCCAGCCCGGCCTCAGCCCGGTGGGCTTGGCCAATCGGCTGAATATTTCGGTGCGGCATCTGTATCGTTTGTTCGAAGAGCAGGATGACAGTGTTTGCCGCTACATCCAGCGGGCCCGCCTCAAGCGCAGCGCTGATGACCTGACCAACCCGTTCCTGCGGGACGAGTCCATTACCTCGATCGCCTACAAATGGGGTTTTACCGATTCGGCGCATTTCAGCCGTTCGTTCAAGAAGCAGTTCGAGCTCTCGCCCAAGGAGTTTCGTTCCAGCCGTTTGCAGGTGGGGCAGGGAGTGGCTTGAACAAGGTCGTCGCGGGCTGGACGACCGCTATCGCGAGCAAGCTCGCTCACAGGGGACCTGAGGAGGAAAACTGTGGGAGCGAGCTTGCTCGCGATGACGGTGGTACATCCACCCTCACCGCAAGCTGACTCACCCCGACAAAGGTTCAAACCTCCGGCAAGGTCGACCCTCCATCGACCACCAAGGTCTGCCCGGTCACATAGCCGGCCAGGCTCGACGCCAGGAACAGCATGGCGCCAGCGATGTCGCTCGGTTGGCCCAATCGACCCAGCGGCACCCGGCGGGCGATGTCCTGGTTGACGTCATCGTCGCCCAGGTTGGTCATGGCCGGTGTCGCGATCATGCCTGGTTCGACGCCATTGACGCGGACATTCTCGGCCGCCAGTTCCAGCGCGGCGTTGCGAATGAAACCATTGACTCCGGCCTTGGAGGCCGCGTAGTGGCTGAGCCCTGGATACGCCACCCGCGGGCCGGTGACCGAGGAGGTCACCAGCACGCAGCCTTGGCCCTGGCGCCGGAACATCGGCAACGCGGCCTGGGTCAGCCAGAACAGCGCCGACAAGTTCACCGCCAGCGTTCGCTCAAGCATCGATGGGGTGATCTCGGCGAATGGCGTCAGTGGAAAATACCCGGCGTTGTGCACCAGGATATCCAGCTTCCCCAAGCGCTGCTCCAGCTCGGTCATCATCCCGAAGACTGCCGTTGCGTCGGCCAGGTCAACCCCCACCGCTTGCACCTGACAGCCCATGACGGTCAATTCGCCGGCCACTGCTTCGGCCCGGGCCAGGCCCAGGTCGGCAATGACCACGCGAGCCCCACGCAGGGCAAACGCTTCGACGATGGCCCGGCCAATGCCCTGGGCACCGCCTGTGACCAATACGGTCTGGCCGCTGAAATCCAGATCCTCAGGCATCGCTGGCCTCCATCCGGCTGAAGGCCAGTGTCGGCACGTCGACGATGCTGGAGCCACCATCGGCCACCAGCGTCGCTCCGGTGATGATCGACGCATCGGGCGAGGCCAGGAAACGGCAGACGTTGGCGATTTCCTGCGCAGTGGCCGGCCTGCGCAGCGGCACGTCGGCGCAGACCCGCTCATACGCCTGCTGCAACGTTTCGCCATGGAACTGCATCAATGCCTGCATTTCTTCATCGGCCATGGGCGTGCGGACCCAGCCTGGGCAGATCGCATTGACCCGTACGCCGTGAGGCCCGTAATCCCTTGCCAGGGAGCGGTTGAGGCCCAGCAGCGCATGTTTGGCGGTGGTGTAGCCGCACACGTGGGGGCCCGCCGCCAATGAAGCGATGGAGGCGATCAGCACAATATTGCCGGCGCTTTCCTGCAGCAGTGGCAGGCACGCCCGGGCGCTGTAGAAGGCGCTGTCGAGATTGCTGCGCAGGGCCGCTTCCCAGGCCGATGGCTGGGTTTGGGTGGCGCTGCCCATGCCCAAGCCACCGGCACAGGCCAGCAGCACGTCGAGTCGGCCATAACGCGTGCGAATCTGCTCGACGAAGCCATCCCAGGTGTTCGGACAGGCCGCGTCACCCACCAGCACCAGGCCGCCGATGTCCTCGGCGAGTGCTTCCAAGGGCTCGCGACGTCGACCGATCAGCACCAGGTTGGCGCCTTCGGCGGCATACAGTCGGGCGCAGGCCGCACCGATACCGGTGCCGGCGCCCGTGATCACGACGGTGCGTAATTCAGGCATCGGGGTACTCCGTCTGGTTGAGCACCTGGCAGTACGAACTGACCGGGAAGTTGGAGAACTCATTGAACGAAGCAGCGGCGTAGCCGAAGATCTTGCCGTCGCTGCGGTGCTGTTGCAGGTCGATCAGCACCAGGCCCAGGGTCGGGATGATTTTTTCCCGCCACACGAACAGGTACAACTGATCGGCGATCTTGTAGGTGTCGCAGCGATCGGTGTCGCACAGGCCTTGTTCGACGCCCTTGAGGCACTGCCACGAGTAGAACTGGTCGTTGAGGTAAATGTGTTCGTAGACTTCGCTCGGGCTGTAGCGATACAGGTTGCGCAGCCCCACCAGTTCGCTGGTCGGTGCATGCGAGCACAGGCCAGGCTGCCAGGGACGATCGAGGCTGCCGTGCAGGAACTGCACTTGCACCGAAGTCAGTGGCTTGCCGGCCAGCGCCCGGCTGTAGAGGCCTTCACCGGTTTCTTGCTGGCTCGGCATGCGGCCGAGCACGGCGGTGAAGGCGGCGCTGGCGGTATCGAGCACCAGGCTTACCGACAGCGTCAGCTCGCCTTCGCGCTTGATGAAGTCCACCAGGTAAAGACCCGGGCGTACGGATGTGGCTCGGTAGGTCGCGGTGCCGCTGGAGTGCCCATCGGCGGCGCTCCAGGTCAGGGTGTCCTGCTCGAAGCGATGCTCGATCTGCCAGCCATTGGCAAAATGCAGGGTGAAGGTCTTGCCGTCCAGGTCGGCTAGGTTGGGCAGAATGAAGCTTTCGGGGGCAAAGCTATCGGCCAGGGCGCCGACGGTGATCCAGTCTGAAGATGTGCTCATTGCAAGGCTCCGGTGGTTGAATTAAGCACTCGGATCATGCGATGCCGGGCACCGGCGGCCTATCAACCAAATGGTTGATCAGAGGAACAGTGCGCTGACCAACTCGGTACGGCTGCTGACGCCAACCTTGCGAAACAGGTGGATCAGGTGAGTCTTGATGGTCGGCAAGCCCACCTCCAGCTCCCGGGCCAATTGCTTGTTGCTGACGCCTTGGCGCAGCAGCCAGGCAATCTGGCGCTCCTTGGGCGTCAGGTCGCCCAGTGGGTCCTCATGGCTGGGCAAATGGGCCACGGCCAGTTGCAGCAAGGCCTGCAACGCGCTGAGTTGACTCAGCTGGTGGCTGGTGAAGACACCTTGCTCGGCAGTGCGCAGCAATGAAATCGCCGCTTGGGGCCGACCGTCCCGATGGGCGAAGACTTCCACCACGTCGACCACGCCGTAGCGCAGCAGGAAGTCGCGATAACGATGGTTGTCACGTCGCGGCTGGCGGGTCATCGCCAGGCTCAACGGCACCACGGCCAAGGCGCTGGACACGCAGTGGCGCGGGTGCAGCGGATCAAATTGGCGATAGTTGTCCAGGTAGTCGCGGTGCATCTCGCCGCTCATCCTGTGCAGACTGAAGTCATGGACCTGCAGCTGCCGATCAACGCAGTAGAACGCCGCCCGGCTGACGGGAACGAGCTGGGTAAATGCCTGCAGGCACTGGCCGGCGATGTCCTGGGTGGGGATGACGTTCATGGTCGCACCTTCGCCGAGAGGGCTGCCGGTGGGGCCGGCAGCCAAGTCCGATCAGGCTACCGCGAAGTAGTGTTTGACGAAACTCTCGCTGACCACTTCCCACAGCACTGGCGTGCCCTTGGTCACGAACCAGCTGTCGCCGGCCTTGTAGCGGGTGCTCTGGCCGGTGGCCTCGTCGGTGAGCACTACTTCACCGGTGACCACGGTGGCTTGTTCGGCAAAGGGGTAGACCATCCGGAACTTGCCTTGGGTGGTGCCGAAGTAGGCGCTGCTGACGGGATCGGTCGGGGCGCCGAAGGTCATCTTGCCGAAGGCTTTGACGTCGCCTTCGAGAATCTGCGAACCGAGATCGGCGACGGTGCCCCAGGCGTCCAGGTCGGACAGCTGGGTGTCTTTTTCGAGGGTGATAAGGGGCATGGCAGTGACTCCTGATGAGTAAAAAAGAGGGTGTAGATGTGCAAAGTGGAGCCCTGTGGGAGCGAGCTTGCTCGCGAAGACGGCGCAACGGTCAACATCAGCGCTGCCTGACCCACCGCTTTCGCGAGCAAGCTCGCTCCCACAGGGGGGTTGCCTGATTGGCTGGCATCACGGCCATCAGCGACGGCCGTTCCAGTAGCCCGACAGCTGATGCCAGGACTTGCCGGCGGTCAGCAGCAATGGGCGAATGGCGTCTTTGCCGATGATGGTCGGGCGATGGATCGAGCTGACCAGGTCGTAGCGCGCCGAGCCTTCGCTCATGCCTTCGGCCAGCACCTTGCAGATGATGTGGCTCGGCGTGACACCAAAGCCTGAGTAACCCTGCACGAAAAACGCGTTGCTGCGGCCGGGCAGGGTGCCGATCTGCGGGAACAGGTTCGGGCTGCAGGCCATCGGGCCACCCCAGGCCAGGTCGATCTTCACGTCCTTGAGGTATGGGAAGATCTTGAGCATCAGCCGCCGGTTCCAGGCCTTGAGATCTTGGGGGATGTGCTCCACCAGCGGCGTCGCGGCACCGAACAGCAGGCGATTTTCGTTGGTGACGCGGTAGTAGTCGATCACCGGGCGAATGTCGCTGTAGGCTCCGCGAATCGGGCTGATACGCTGGATCAGTTCGTCCGACAACGGCTCGGTCATCATCTGGAAGGCGTAGGTGTTGATGGTCGAGCGATGCAGCTCCGGTTCCAGCTTGTTGAGGAAACTGTCGCAGGCCCACAACAGCTTGCTGGCCCTGACCGAACCGCGCCCGGTACGTACGGTGATGCGCTCGCCGTAACTGACTTCCAGGGCCGGGCTGTTCTCGAAAATCCGCACGCCGTGGCTGACCAGGGCCTTGGCCTCACCCAGTAACAGGTTCAACGAGTGCACGTGTCCGCCGCCCATGTGTAGCAAGGCGCTGCCGTAAGCCTTGGAGCCGATGATCTGCTGTACATCGGAGCCGCCGAGAAAACGAATCTCGTGCTTGGTGTTGATTGACTTGAAGTCTTTTTCCCAGGCCCGCAAGGTTTTCTCCTGGCGCGCGTTGAAGCCCATGTAGCCGTAGCCGTGGCAGAAGTCGGCATCGATGGCGTACTTGGCGATACGGTCCTTGATGATGTCGGCGCCCAGGTCGCTGATCTCGAAGACTTGGCGCAGGCCGTCTTCACCCACGTCCTTTTTGATCTTTTCCAGGTCATGACCGATGCCGGCCATGATCTGCCCGCCATTGCGCCCGGTGCCGCCGAACCCCAGGTAACGCGCCTCCAGCACCACGATGTTGGTGATGCCTTTTTCGGCGAGCTCCAGCGCGGTATTGATGCCGGAGAAACCGCCGCCAATGACCACAACATCGGCGTCCACGTCCTGTTCCAGCGTGGGGAAGCTGAGGTTGTATTTCTTGGTGGCCGTGTAATAGGTGGGCGTTTCGATATTGATCATGACGCAACCTGACAGAGTGAAAGGAAACTCCGTTGCAACACCTACGCAAGGCATTGCAGGGGATGGCCCTATTAAGAGCCCTGATGGGGGCGCCTGTCTTGATCATCCGTGCCGGGGTATTTGACCGAGCGCGCCAGGGCGCCGAAACCGGCCCATGAAAAGTACAATCTTGGATCTGGAAGGTGCATTTTTCACCTGCCCGTGATTGCCCATACTGGACCGGCCTTAATCACTGATCCCGCTGTTTGGGCAACCTCAGGTTGCCGGGCAAAGGCGGGATTGGCAGATGCCAATAATAAAAGAGCCTGTCCATGAAAAAGCCAAACCCGCTGCTCGAAGACCTCAAGCCTATCCTGCCGGTCATTGCCGCCAACGCCTTCCAGGCGGAAAAGGACCGTACCGTTCCTGCCGAGAATATAGCCCTGCTCAAAGGCATCGGCATGCACAAGGCCTTCCAGCCGAAAAAGTACGGGGGCATGGAGATTTCCTTGCCACAGTTCGCCGATTGCATCGCGCTGCTGGCCGGAGCCTGTGCCAGCACGGCCTGGGCCATGAGCCTGTTGTGCACCCACAGCCATCAGTTGGCAATGTTCCCGGCCAAAGCCCAGCAGGAGATCTGGGGCGATGACCCCGATGCCACCGCCAGCAGCAGCATCGCGCCGTTCGGCCGCACCGAGGAAGTCGAGGGCGGTGTGATGTTCAGCGGTGAAATGGGCTGGAGCAGCGGTTGCGATCATGCCGAATGGGCGATCGTGGGGTTTCGCCGTAAAAACGCCGAAGGCGCCCAGGACTATTGCTTTGCGGTGCTGCCGCGCAGCGACTATGAGATTCGCGATGACTGGTTCGCGGTGGGCATGCGCGGCAGTGGCAGCAAGACGTTGATCATCGACAACGCTTTCGTGCCGGAACACCGGATCCAGAAAGCCAAGGACATGATGGAGGGCAAGTCCGGCGGATTCGGCCTTTACCCCGACAGCAAGATTTTCTACTCGCCATACCGGCCGTACTTCGCCAGTGGTTTCTCCACGGTCAGCCTCGGCGTGGCCGAACGCATGCTGGAGGTCTTTCGCGAGAAAACCCGCAACCGCGTGCGGGCCTACACCGGCGCGGCCGTCGGTGCTGCTACCCCGGCGTTGATGCGCCTGGCCGAGTCGACCCATCAGGTGGCAGCGGCCCGTGCCTTCCTGGAAAAAACCTGGCAGGAGCACGCCGAGTACGGCGAGCGCCACGAATACCCCAGCCGGGAAACCCTGGCGTTCTGGCGGACCAACCAGGGCTACGCCACCAAGATGTGCATACAGGCCGTCGACCGCTTGATGGAGGCGGCCGGCGGCGGTGCCTGGTTCGAAAGCAATGAGTTGCAACGACTGTTCCGCGACGCTCACCTGACCGGCGCTCATGCCTATACCGACTACGACGTCTGCGCGCAGATTCTCGGTCGTGAGCTGATGGGCCTTGAGCCTGATCCTTCCATGGTTTGACCGCCTGTTCGCTGAACCCTAGAACAATAATCGAGGCCGTCGCTTGAGGCGGCCGGGAGTCTTGCATGTCCAGTCTTTGTGATACCGCTTTCGATACCCGGGCGTTCCGCCGGGCCCTGGGTAACTTCGCCACCGGCGTGACCGTGGTCACCGCTGCCACTGAAGATGGCCGCAAGGTCGGTGTGACGGCCAACAGTTTCAACTCGGTGTCCCTCGATCCGCCATTGATCCTGTGGAGCATCGACAAGCGTTCGAGCAGCCATGGCGTGTTCGAAGCCGCCAGCCACTTTGCGGTGAACGTGTTGGCCGCCGACCAGATCGACCTGTCGAACAACTTCGCACGACCCAAGGAGGACCGCTTCGCTGAAATCGAATTCGAGACCGGCGAAGGCGGCGCTCCGGTGTTTGTTGATTGCTCGGCGCGTTTTCACTGTGAAAAATTCCAGCAGGTTGATGGCGGCGATCACTGGATCATGATCGGCAAGGTCGTGGCGTTTGATGATTTCGGACGCTCTCCATTGCTCTATCACCAGGGCGCCTACTCGATGGTGCTGCCTCACACTCGCATGACCAAACGGGAAGAGGGGCAGTCCCCCAGCAGTCACTTCCAGGGGCGCTTGAGCCACAACCTGTATTACCTGATGACCCAGGCACTGCGGGCCTATCAGGCCAGCTACCAGCCGCGTCAGTTGTCCACCGGCTTGCGCACCAGCGAGGCGCGAATGTTGATGGTGCTGGAGAACGACGCCGGGCTGAACCTGTGCGACCTGCAGCGGGAAGTGGCAATGCCGGCGCGCGAGATCGAAGAAGCCGTGGCCAACCTCAAGCGCAAGGGCCTGGTGAGCGATGAAGGCGAGCGGGTACGCCTGACTGCCAAGGGCATCGATGAGACTGAAGGGCTCTGGGCGATTGCCAAGGAGCAGCAGGACAAGGTGTTCGGTCAGTTCGGCGAGGCCCAGTTGGAACATTTCAAGGCGGTGCTCAAGGGTGTGATCAAGGGGGCTTGAGCTGAGATAGGCATCGAGGGCCTGTGGCGAGGGGATAAATCCCCTCGCCACAGGTAACCCGGCGCTGAAGCTGTTAAGATTTAGTTAACTCATTAACTAAATCCCTCTCGCGAACATACTCATGCCCAAGCCGCGCCAATCCTTGACCCTGACCCTGCTACAGGCCCGTGAAGCGGCCATGGGTTTTTTCCGGCCTTCCCTCAATCAACATGGCTTGACCGAGCAGCAATGGCGGGTCATCCGTATTCTCAGCCAGCACGATGAGCTGGAGATCAATCGCCTGGCCGAACTGGCCTGCATCCTCAAGCCCAGCATGACCGGCGTGTTGGTGCGCATGGAAGCGGCGGGCATGGTGGTGCGGCGCAAGGCTGAACAGGATCAGCGGCGAGTGCTGGTGCGCCTGGCACCCCAAGGGCGGGCGAGTTTCGATTCGATGAGCCAGAGCATGGAAGAGAATTACCAGCGTCTGCAGGACCAGTTAGGGGAGGAAAAATTGCAGACGTTGCTGGGCTTGCTCAATGACCTGAAGGCGATCAGGCGCTGAGATCCCGGGCTGGTTGTTTTCTGTGTAAGCAAAGCTTGCCCGCGCTGAAGACGCTGCGGTCTTTCAGAGACCGAGGTGCCTGTTTCGCGAGCAAGCTTTGCTCCCACAGATCCCCTTGCCACAAGGTCTTTGATACCGATCAGTACACGCCGCCAGCCGCAGGTTCTGGTGTGTTTTTGAACGTCGCCGCCAGCGTCTGCAAGCCCCGCATCAGCACCGTCGTATCCACGCCCACCGCGACAAACGCCGCGCCCAGTTCGATATAGCGCCGGGCCAGTTTTTCATCGGCGCTGAGAATTCCGGCTGCCTTGCCGGCCTGGCGGATGCGGGCGATGGCGTCTTCGATGGCCGCTTGCACCACCGGGTGACCGGGGTTGCCGCGAAAACCCATGGACGCGCTCAGGTCCGCCGGGCCGATAAAAACCCCATCCACACCTTCCACTGCCGCAATTTCATCCAGGTTGGCCAGGCCTTCGCGGCTTTCGATCTGGACCAACAGGCACATCTGTTCATCGGCCTTGTCGAGGTAACCGGGGATGCTGTTCCAGCGTGACGCCCGGGCCAATGCGCTGCCGACGCCGCGTACGCCATGGGGCGGGTAGTGGATGGCGCGCACCAGGTCGCGCGCCTGGTCGGCGCTTTCCACCATCGGCACCAGCAGGGTCTGCACACCAATATCGAGCACTTGCTTGATCAGTGCCGTGTCACCGATTACTGGACGTAT
Organism: Pseudomonas sp. St316; assembly: GCF_018325905.1. Taxonomy (NCBI): domain Bacteria; kingdom Pseudomonadati; phylum Pseudomonadota; class Gammaproteobacteria; order Pseudomonadales; family Pseudomonadaceae; genus Pseudomonas; species Pseudomonas sp. St316. The sequence goes on from NZ_AP021901.1 coordinate 3,076,085, forward strand.
CACGGGCTGGCTGGAGTAGGGCGCCACCGCCTGGAGCTGACCGAGCAATGTACGCAAGTCGTTGGGCGCGTGTTCACCGTCGATCAGCAGCCAGTCGAAGCCGGCGTTGGCCGCCAGTTCCGCACAGTAGGCATCGGCCAACCCCAGCCACAGGCCGATTTGCGCCTCGCCGCTGCACAGGCGTTGCTTGAAGGTATTGATGGGCATGTCCATGAAGTGGTCTCCGATCAGACGAAACGGCAGGCGATGGAACCGAGCATGTCGTAGTCGACATGAAAGGTATCACCGGGGCTGGCTGCCACGGGGCGGGTGAAGGAACCACCGAGGATGATCTGTCCCGGTTGCAGGGTGACGTCATAGGCTGCCAGCTTGTTCGCCAGCCAGGCCACGCCTTTGGCCGGGTGATTGAGCACCGCTGCCGAGACGCCGGACTCTTCGATCACGCCGTTGCGGTAGAGCACCGCCGGCACCTTGCGCAGGTCGATCTCGGTCGGGCGTACGGCGCGACCGCCCATGACCACGCCGGCGTTGGCGGCGTTGTCGGAAATGGTGTCGAACACCTTGCGGGTTACCTTGGTCTGCGGGTCGATCTGCTGGATGCGCGCATCGATGATTTCCAGCGCCGGGATCACCCATTCGGTGGCGTCGAGTACGTCGAACACCGTCACGTTCGGGCCCTTCAGCGGCTTGCCGAGAATGAACGCCAGTTCCACTTCCACCCGCGGCACGATGAAACGCTCGAACGGGATGTCGGTGCCTTCATCGAAAAACATGTCGTCGAGCAGCGCGCCGTAGTCCGGCTCGGTGATGTTCGACGACACCTGCATGGCCCGAGAGGTCAGGCCGATCTTGTGGCCGACCAGTTTGCGGCCGTCCTTGATCTTTTGCGCGACCCAGGCGCGCTGGATGGCGTAGGCATCCTCGAGGGTGATGTCCGGGTGGTCGAGGGAAAACTGCCGCACCTGCTCGCGGGAGCGTTCGGCCTGGTCGAGGCGGGTGGCGGCTTGCTGGATGAGGTTCTGGTCAAGCATGGCAAGGGTCTCTTATTGAGGGTTGACGATGGCGGCCCGGGTACGCAGCACCAGCAAGCCGCCAAGGGCGATGAGCAGGGCCAGCACATACAGGGCGAGGCTGGCGCTCTGGGTGGTGTCGCGCATCCAGCCGATCAGGTAGGGCGCGAAGAATGAGGCGATGCTGCCAAAGGAACTGATCAGCGCGATACCGGCGGCCTGGGTGCCGTTGGACAGGAAGGCCGGCGGCAGTTGCCAGAACATCGGCAACGCCGCGCTGGCGCCCATGCCGGCGACAATCAGGCCGCTCAGCACCAGTGTCGGATTGCCAGGTGAGAGCCCGGTGACCGCAATGCCCAGCGCTGCCATCAACAGCGGTACGCACAGGTGCCAGCGGCGTTCGCGATGGCGGTCGGAGGAACGCCCGCAGCCGATCATGAAGAAACAGCCGGCCAGGTAGGGCATCGCGCTGAGCAGCCCGACCTTGCCGTCGCTGCCGATGCCGGCGCCATGGATCAAGGTGGGCATCCAGAAGGCCAGGGTGTTCACCGCCAGCATCACGGCGAAGTACACCGCCACCAACAACCAGACCTGCGGATTGTTGAGAATCGCCGAAAACGAGTTGATGGATTTGCGCTGTTCCTCAAGGCTCAGTTGTTCGCGCAGCTGCTGTTTGGCGTGCGGTGTGAGCCACCTGACCGTCTCGAAATTGTCCGGCAGGCACTTGAGCACAACAAGCCCGAGCAGGATCACCGGTAGCCCTTCGATGACGAACATCCACTGCCAGCCGCGCAAACCGCCAACATCATGGAAGTGCTCCAGAATGCCGCCGGACAAAGGCCCGCCAATCACCCCGGCCATCGGTACGGCGATGGCAAACAACGCGGTCACCTGGGCCCGACGCCGGGCCGGATACCAACGGTTGAGAAAGACCAGGATGCCAGGAAAGAAACCGGCCTCGGCCACGCCCAGCAGAAAGCGCAACACATAGAAACCGGCGGCGCTCTCGATAAGGAACATACCGGTGGACAAGACGCCCCAGACCACCATCAGCGTGGCGATCCAGCGCCGCGGACCGACCCGGTCCAGGGCCATGTTGCTGGGCACCCCAAACAGCGCATAGGCGATGAAGAACAGCCCGGCGCCGAAGCCGTAGACCGTATCGCTGAACTGCAGGTCGGCGCTCATCTGCATCTTCGCGAAGCCGATGTTGATGCGATCCAGGTGGGCAAAGAGGTAACAGACCAGCAGCAGTGGCATCAGCCGCCAGGTAATGGTGGCATGGGTGCGGTCGTGCGCGACGGTGCCGGCAGTGTCGGCGGTATTGGCTGTGCTCATGATCTTGTACTTTTTGTCAGAGGGGCCGATGGGGTGTGCGGGGCAGACGGATTCAGTTGGCCTGGCCCTTGAGAAAGGCGTGGACGTTGTTGGCCTTGAAATTGAGCTGTTCGTGCAGCTCGATCATCTCGAACGACAGGGCCAGCAGGCGTTGGGCCTGAAGCTCGGCGAAGTGCGCGGTGATCACCTCGAAGAGCTTTTGCGCGACCTTCTGGCGGGTGGCCAGGTCACGACCGTGGCCGACTTTCAAGGTCATGTGCACGAAGGCGTAGTCGTGCTTGCCGTCGGCCATGCGCCAGGTGTCCAGGCGCACGCCGCGGCTGCGGATGCCGCCCAGGGGGAACACGCCGCTGTCGCCCAGCAGGGCGTGGACCTTTTCAAACAGGCCGGGCAGGTCGGCTTGTTGTTCGATGTTGTCGGTGTATTCAGCGATGAAGTGCGGCATCGTCGGTACTCCTGCGCGGGTTGTTCAAACCGGGAAAATGGCGTTGATCTGGCCGGTGCCGGAGCTGCCGAAAGGCTCGGTGATGATTTCGGCAGGTTTGTCGTAGTCCGGCCCGCCGAGTAACCCCAGCAGCATCGCCGTGTCATGCATCTTGCCTTCGCCGAAACAGTGTTCGGCGTAGTCCGGGAGCATGGCGCAGAATTCTTTCCAGCGGCCTTGGCGCCACATCTCGACGACGTGCAGGTCGACTTGCTTGTCGAACTCCCGCGTCCAGTTGTGGATGTTGGCTTCGGCGTTGCGATCATCGGAGAACCGGTGCGACAGCGAGCCGGACGCGAGCACCAGCACCTTGCGGTCGCTTTTTTCGATGGCTCGGCGCACGGCGGCGCCGAAGGTGAAGCTGTCTTGCAAGCGATGCCAGGCGCACCAGGCGGCAATCGACACGACGTTGAGTTTTTGTTCTTGCGGGACGTCCATGTGCATGTAGCGCATGGGCACCAGGGTGCCGTATTCCAACTCAAGGCTCGGGATGTTGTGGGCCAGGGTGCGTACATCGGCGGCATTGGCCTCGGCGGCGATCAACTCGCCCAGCTCCGGTGCCCCTGAGTATTGGTACTCCATGTTCTTGATGAAGTGCGGCAGCTCGTTGCTGGTGTAGATGCCTTTGAATTGTTCGCCGCTGTTGACGTGATAGGCGCTGTTGACCAGCCAGTGCACGTCGAATACCACGGCGGTGTCGGCCCCCAGTTCACGGGCGCGGCGACCGATTTCCTTGTGGCCGGCAATTGCTGCGGCACGGCAGCCGTGGTGCTTGCCGGGCAGTTCCGACAGGTACATCGAGGGAACGTGGCAGATTTTCGCAGCGAGGACGACTTCGCCCATGATGATTCTCCTGAAAAGATTGTTCTTGTTGAATCTCGGGACAGCCGGTGAATCAAGTCTTGCCGATGAACCCTGTGGCGAGGGAGCTTGCTCCCGCTCGATTGCGCAGCAATCGCAAAATGGGGCCGCTTCGCAGCCCAGCGGGAGCAAGCTCCCTCGCCACAGGGGGTATCACCTGCCAAAAATGTTTCATTGACTACAGGTTAATCACTCGGCCTGGGTCATGCACCCCAGCGCGGTATGTGATGACTGCCCATGGAGATGCAAACGTTCTTGATCTCGGCAAACACTTCAAAGCTGTACTGTCCGCCTTCGCGGCCGGTTCCGGAACCCTTCACGCCGCCGAACGGCTGGCGCAGGTCGCGCACGTTCTGGCTGTTGATGAACACCATGCCGGCTTCGATGCCGTGGGCCAGGCGATGGGCCTTGCCGATGTCCTGGGTCCAGATGTACGAGGCCAGGCCGTATTCGGTGTCGTTGGCCAATTGCAGGGCTTGGGCCTCGTCCTTGAACGGGATCAGGCACACCACCGGGCCGAAGATTTCTTCCTGGGCGATGCGCATGCTGTTGTTCACGTCGGCGAACACCGTCGGCTGGATGAACTGGCCGCGGCTCAAGTGCGCCGGCAAATTGGCCGGACGCTCCAGGCCGCCAGCCAGGAGGGTGGCGCCTTCTTCGAGGCCGATCTTGATGTAGCCGGTGACCTTGTCGTAGTGGGCTTGGGTAATCATCGAGCCGACCTGGGTTTTCGGGTCCTGCGGATCACCCACGATCAGGCGCTTGGCGCGGGCGGCGAACTCGGCGACGAACTGCGGGTAGACGCTTTCTTGAATGAAGATCCTGCTGCCGGCGGTGCAGCGTTCACCGTTGAGCGAGAAAATGGTGAACAGCGCCGCATCAAGGGCCCGCTCAAGGTCGGCGTCTTCGAAAATCAGCACGGGCGACTTGCCGCCCAGTTCCATCGAATACTTCTTCAACCCGGCGGTCTGCATGATTTTCTTGCCGGTGGCGGTGCCGCCGGTGAAGGAGATCGCCCGCACATCCGGGTGGCGCACCAGCGCATCGCCGGCGGTTGCGCCGTAACCCTGGATCACGTTCAACACGCCATTGGGCAGGCCAGCCTCGACCGCCAGGCGACCCAGCTCGTTGGCGGTCAGCGGCGACAGCTCGGACATCTTCAGCACGGCCGTGTTGCCCAGCGCCAGGCACGGTGCGGTCTTCCAGGTCGCGGTCATGAACGGCACGTTCCAGGGCGAGACCAGCGCGCAGACACCCACCGGTTGATACAGGGTGTAGTTGAGCATTTGATCGTCGACCGGATAGGTATGGCCATCCATCCGCGTACAAACTTCGGCAAAGAAATCGAAGTTGTGGGAGGCGCGTGGGATCAGCACGTTCTTGGTCTGGTGGATCGGCAAACCGGTGTCGAGGGTTTCCAGTTCGGCCAGCTTCGGCACGTTCTGCTCGATCAGTTCACCGAGCTTGCGCATCAACCGGGCGCGTTCCTTGGCGGGCGTATTGGCCCATTTCGGGAAGGCCTCCTTGGCCGCGGCCACGGCCTGGGCGACTTCCTCGGCACCACCGCTGGCGACTTCACCAATGGCTTCGCCGGTGGCTGGGTTGTAGTTGACGAAGACGTCTTTGCTTTCGACCTCACGGCCGTTGATCCAGTGTTTGATCATGCTGCTCAAGCCTCTTTACGGGATGCGAAGAACTCGGCTTCGCTGACAATTCGATTGACCAGACGGCCGACGCCTTCCACTTCCACCACCACTTTATCACCGGGCACCACGTCCGCCAGGCCTTCCGGCGTGCCGGTGGCGATCATGTCGCCGGGTTGCAAGGTCATGAAGCTGGACAGGTACTCGATCAGGTACGGGATATCGAAAATCATGTCGCGGGTCGAGCCTTCCTGGCGCAGCTCGCCATTGATCCAGGTGCGCAGCGTCAGGTCGCTCGGGTCTGGTACATCGGCCACATCGACGATCCAGGGGCCGACGGGCGTCGTCGCGTCACGGTTCTTCACCCGCAGGTTGGGGCGGTAGTAGTTTTCCAGGAAGTCGCGGATCGCGTAGTCGTTGCACACGGTGTAGCCGGCCAGGTAGCCCAGCGCATCCTCGCGCTTGACGTTGCGCGCGGCCTTGCCGATGACCGCCACCAGCTCGCACTCGTAATGCATGTAGGCGACGTTGTCGGGACGCCAGGTCACCTGGTTATGGCCGGTGTAGGTGCCGGGGGACTTGATGAACGCCAGGGGTTCGGTCGGTGGCTTGAACGCCAGTTCGGCGGCGTGATCGGCGTAGTTCAGCCCCAGGGCGAACATGCTGCCGGTGGCCGGTGGCAGCCACTGGACCTGGTCCTCGGCCAGCAGGCGGCCGTCGGCCAGGCGTACGGCATTGTGAGCTTCAACGGTGACGGCATGATCCTGGCCTTCAAAACGAATGCGCGCGTGTTTCATGAACCTGCTCCTGTTTCCTCGGCCACGACGATATTGACCAGACGGCCCAGGCCGCTGATGTCCACTTCAACACGGTCGCCGGGCAATACGTCGACCCGACCCTCAGGCGTACCGGTGATGAGAACATCGCCGGCATGCAGGGTCATGAACTCGCTGATCTCGGCAATCAGTTGGGCAATGTTGCGAACGAAGTTGGCCGTGCTGTTCTGCTGGCGAACCTCGCCGTTGACGTACAGGGTGATCACCAGGCTGTGAGGGTCGGCCACCTGAGTGATGGGCACCAGTTCCGGGCCGATGGCGCAGAACCCGTCCCGGCACTTGGCCTTGACGGCAGGGCGGTAATAGCTGTCTTCCGGGAGGCTGAATTCATTGACGATGGTGTAGCCGGCCACGTAGTCCAGGGCTTCGGCGGCGCTGACGCGACTGGCTGACTTGCCCATGACCACGCCAAGCGCCGGCCCTGGTTGCAGTCTTTCGCCGTGACCGGGGTGAATCACCTCGGCGCCGTGCCGGTTGCGGGTATTAGGGGTCTTGATGAACAACACCGGCTTGAGCGGCGGTTTCTGGTAGGGCGGCTGCTCGAACTCGGCGAGGCGCTGTTGCAGCACCCCCTGGTAGTTCAGCGCGACCCCAAACAGGGTGCCGGTCGCGACGTCATGCAGGGCACGGCTCATGCTTGTCTCCTGGCGATGCAGAGGGGTGAGGGCTCTGCGGTTATTGTTAATGTGTTAACAGTTATAATTAAGATGTTAACTATCGTCAAGCGTGACAGAATGAGCGTGCACTGGTTGCCTTGCCGGATTCGGTGCAGGATGGGGTGACAGGTGCCTGGACCAGAATAAGAAAACGAGTACTGCGTGATGACTGATCGTCAGCCGATCCCCAACATCAACATTGGTCAGGTGTACGACCAGCGCTACAGCGACGCCGAAGTGCATTACGACCGGCTTGCCAACCTGGCGGATTTTTTCGGTCGCAACATGCCGGTCCATCGTCACGACCGATTCTTCCAGGTGCACTACGTCAAGAGCGGCACCGTGCGTGTGTATCTCGATGACCAGCAGTACGTCGAATCCGGTCCGATGTTCTTCCTCACACCGCCGACCATTCCCCATTCCTTCGTGACCGAGGCCGACAGTGACGGGCATGTGCTGACGGTGCGCCAGCAACTGGTGTGGCAGTTGATCGATGCCGACCCAAGCCTGGCGCCGGCGGGTGTGCAAATGCCGGCAGCCTGCGTTGCGCTGGCGCAACTGGGGCCTGGGCAGGCGGGGGAGGTACGGCGGTTGGAATACCTGTTCGAGGAATTGAGCGAGGAGGTGACGGCCGGGCGCCCGGGGCGCAGCGCAACACTGGACGCTTTGACGCGGCTGATCATGATCAGCCTGCTACGGTTGTGTTCCAACTCCCTGGAGGCCAGGCCGGCGCGGCATGAAGACCTAAAGATCTTTCACCGCTTCAACGAGTTGATCGAGGCCCACTACCTGCAGCATTGGCCGTTGTCGCGCTACGCCGAAGGCATCGGCGTGACCGAGGCGCGCCTCAATGACGTGTGCCGACGCATCGCTGACCTGCCTTCCAAGCGGCTGATCATGGAACGGCTGATGCAGGAGGCCAAGCGCCTGTTGTTGTTCACCGGCAGCTCGGCCAATGAAATCTGCTACCAGCTCGGGTTCAAGGACCCGGCGTATTTCAGTCGGTTTTTCCAGCGTTACGCCCAGCTCACTCCGGGGGAGTATCGCCAGCGGCAATCTGGGTTGCGCTGAGCGCCACTACTGGTGGAGAGCACTTACTCTTGCAGCGCTGTGATAGCGACACTAAGCTGCCGACTCGCTCATCCATACAGTTCGAACATGGCCAACCCCAGACCCTCATTGACCCTGACGCTGTTGCAAGCCCGCGAAGCGGCGATGGCTTTTTTTCGACCGGCGCTGAACCAGCATGACCTCACGGAACAGCAATGGCGGGTGATCCGCATCCTGCATCAGCAAGGGGAACTGGAAAGCCATCAGCTCGCCCACCAGGCGTGCATCCTCAAACCGAGCATGACCGGTGTGCTCAGTCGCCTGGAGCGTGACGGCTTGGTGCGGCGGCAGAAGTCCAGCCAGGATCAGCGGCGGGTCTTTGTCGGGCTGACCGAGCGCGGCGAGCAGTGTTTCGTGTCCATGAGCGAGGGCATGGAAAGCAATTATCGACGGATCGAAGAGCAGTTCGGCGAGGAAAAGATGCAGCAACTGCTCGCGTTGCTCAATGAACTGAAGAACATCAAGCCCTGAACCGCCCTGTCAGGCACTCGCAGCGAGGCTGCGATCTTTCCACCGCTCATTGAGTCGAAAGCTCAAGAGCAAAAGATCGCAGGCTTCGCCAGCGCCTACAGAGTCATGCGAGAGTAAGCCCATCGCCACAAAATCGCTTCACACCGCGCTGCGTTCACGCAACTCCTGCAACCGATCAGCCCCGCCTTCGGCCACGCGATTTTCCAGCAAGCGATCAGACCCGCCTTCGGCTACTCGATTCTCGAGAAGGCGATCGGAACCACCTTCAGCCACGCGATTCTCGAGCAGGCGATCGGAACCACCTTCAGCCACGCGATTCTCGAGCAGGCGATCGGAACCGCCTTCGGCCACGCGATTTTCGAGCAAGCGATCGGAACCGCCTTCGGCCACACGATTTTCCAGCAAGCGATCAGACCCGCCTTCAGCCAGTTGTTGCACCTGGTTGTGAATCGATGCACTGGCTGCGGTGGCCGAGGCGACATTGGCCAGGCCGACACCGCCAACCAATGTCAGGGCGATAGCCAGGGACGATACTTTCGAGAAATTGAACATGGTGATTCTCCTTGCGCTTGATGAGTGTGTCCGTGGCAGCGAGTGTGTTGCTGTCCGGTGATCACAGTTAAACGCGCGGATGTATCGACGATGTGTGCCAGGAGAGGGCGCAATTCATTGTTTCGTATCAGTCCGCCTCTCAGATACAGACCGATACAAACTCAGTCAGCGAGGGTAAGCGGATGGCTCTAAGGCCCGGTCAAGGTTGGGCCAGGGCTTGTTTCAAGTGGTCCACCAAGGTTGGCGTCATGTAGTGCGGCCCGTCGAACAGGTACAGCGGATAGCCTGCATAGGCCGCCAGTTGTGGCTTGAGCTCGTCGACCGTGGCGGAGCGGAAGCCGCCGCCGTATTTGGGACGAAAGGCTTCGACGATGATTCGCACGCGATTCTTGCCAAGCCGGTCACGCAGGGCATCGGCGTAATTGCGGGCAACCGGGGCGGTACGGGCGTAGACGCCGACACCGTCCTGGAAAAACACGCCGATGTCGTTCGGCAACCATTGCTTGAGCCAGTCTGCGGTAGCGGCGGGGCCGATGTTGGCGCCGTCGTAGACGCTGATCCATAGCGGGCGTGGCAGCTTGGCCAGCAAGGCCGGCAGCTCCGTGGCGCCCGACCAACTGGGGTCGACCTCAGCCGGAAAGTACCAACCGGTGACATGCAATGGCGTCGGCAACCCGGCAATGCGCTCCGACAGCGCCGCCAGTTGCCCGATGTTTTCTCGTGAGCGGTTCTCGCTGAAATAGCCAGCCAGCCCGAGGATGACATCCTGGGCCCAGGGCGTCTTGGCGATGCGCGCCCAGTCCGGCAGTACCGGTACGCTGGGCAGGCCCGTCCCGGACACGAAGGCCTGGTCGTCCACCACCGTCCATTGCACCAGTAGCTCGTGTACGCCCAGTTTTTCCCAATTGCCGCTGATGCCGACGGTCTGGTTGTCCGGCTGCCAGACAATGCCGACGATGTTCGGTGTCGTGGTGGTCATTATGTAGTACGTCCCTGTACCTGCGCCGAGGAGCGCGGCCAGAAACAGCGCCGCGACGGTCTTGCGATTGACGAACTTTGCGAACCTATTCAAACAAGTCCCTTCTGGATGCAGTGTAGTCGCGGCTCAGCAAGGCGAGCCGCTTTTCGTACCGACGAATCCAATATCCCACCAGCACGCTCAATAGGAGTAGGTCAGGCGCGCGAACACGCCTTTGGCGCGATCCTCGCCAAACACCCTGGCCCGGTATTGCAGGGACAGGTCCACATAGGAGCGTGGTGCGTTGTAGGCGTCTTCCCTGAACCAGTAACGTACGTTGTTTCCTATCCCGATACCCCCGGCGTCGCCGGAAGAAAAGCCGCCGCCGGCTTCGCTCTTCATCTTGGAATCGTAGTCGATCGCCGCGACGACATGAGGGAAGGTCACCCAGCGCGAGCCGGTTCCGCCGATGGCGTAGCTGCGGCCCACTTGCCATTCGCTGTTGAAGTAGTCTCGCGAGTCGTTGATGTAGTGGCCGACCTCGGCGTACAGCTGCGAGGTCCACCAGCTCGGCACATCGACCCGCAGATCGGTGCCGATGCTCGAGCCATAGCCCAGTCGCACCAACCAGTCGCCGTCGACATTGGAAGAACCAAGCGGGAAGGTCCGTTCAAGGGCGGCCATGATGTTGACCGAACTGAAGGGCTTGACCCGCACGCCGAGGGCGCCTTGCAAGGCGTCCGCGCCCGTATCCGAATCGCTGTTCTTGCTCCACAGGGTGTCGGTGATACGTCCGTAGAGTTCGACAAAGCGGCCATTGCGATAGCCCAGCGGACGCCACGACAGCTCGGTGCTGTTTTGCAGCAGGTCATTGCTCTCACTGCCGCTGCTGCTGGAGCCCGGGGCGGCGCTCAGGCCACTGGAACTGCTGCCGCGATAGCTGGTGGTGCTGGTCAGGCCGAGTCTGCGCGATACATCGCCCACGGTGCGACGGGTATCGAATAGCTGTTGCGGGGAGAGGGGCGACTCAGCGGTTTTTTGCCCATCGATGACGCGTTTGAAGTACGCCACGGCTTCGTCGTCTTTGTGCAGGCGCATGGCGTTGTAGGCTACGTCCTGGGCCGCCGTCGGCGGCAGTGGCGCGCTGGCGTCGGCCTTGCGGAACGCCGCGTGGGCGGCTTCGTCATCGCCGGCCTGCATCGAGAGGTAGGCGACCTGCAGATCGCTCGCCGAGGCCAGCTCGCCCGTGGCCCGTGCCTCTTGCAGACGTTCGCGGGCGGTGCGGCGCTGGCCGATGGCGGCATACAGCCCGGCTTCTTCGTAGGCCGGCAGGCTGCCTAGCGCCAGGGCGCGGGTAAAGTCATCCCGGGCGCCGGCATCGTCCCCGGATTGCTGGCGCAGGCGTCCACGCATGACCAATAGCCGCGCGTCGTCGCCATGGGTTTGCAGGCCTTCACTGGCGGCGGCGATGGCTTGGGGCACGCGCTTTTGATCCGTCAGGGCGCTGACCAGCAGGTGTCGATACGCCGGGTTCTGCGGGGCGCGCGCCACGGCCTGGTTTGCCAGGGCGACGGCGGTCGCGGGGTCTTTGCGGGCGAGGGCGGCATAGGCCTGGGACGCCAGCGCAGTACCGGCATCGTGGGAACTGCCTGGCCAGATCGCGCAGGTCAGGCCGAAGGTGCTTTCCTGGCACTCCAGGGGCGGTGGTGGAAATTGGGCCAGGCGGTTCAGGCCTTTGTTTTTCTGGCGCAGCGCAGCGCGGGCCGCACCGCTGCGACGGGTCACCTCATCGCTGTCGTCGTTGCCCAACGCCTGTAACTGGTCCAGCGCGTGCTGAGGTTCACCACGAGCCAGGGCGGCGTCGACGGCAAAGAGACGGATGTCCCGGCGCTCGCTTGTCGACAAGCCGGGCAGGGACAGGGCATGGTTCAGATCGGCTTGGGCTGGCTGTAACTTGCCCTGGCGATCCCGGGCATAGCTGCGCAGGATCCATGGCGCGGCTTGGCGATCGTCCAGCGCCAGCGAGCCAGAGGCAGCCTGTTCGGCAGCGGGGTAATCCTTCGCCGCGAGCAGCGCACTGATGAGCAGTTGCTGGTTGGCAGCGATCTCTGGCGCCCAGGCCACGGCTTTGCGCGCCTGGTCCACGGCCAGGGCTGTGTTGCCTTGCTCCAGGGCGTGATAGCCCTGGGTCGCCAGCGGTATCGCGAGTTGGCGGCGAATGGCTTTGCGGCGCATCAACAACGTGTTGTCGTTGGCAAAGACACGAAGGGCATCGGTGGTGGCCCGATCGGCTTCTTCCACGTGTTGCTGGCGTTGCAAGGAATCGATCAGCAACAGGCGATATTCACGGCGCCGGGGTGCCTGGGCGACAGCCTTGCGGGCCGATTGCGCGGCCAGGCCGAATTGTTCGCGGTCATAGGCCTTGAACCCCTGGGACGCGGCGACGAAACCCGGTGCTGCGCTGGCGGGGCGAGACGCTGCCAGGGACTGGGGTTGGTCGCGCAGTTTCTTGTCGCGCTCGGCCAATTCAATCAGGGTGTTCAGGCGCGTCACGTCGGCCCGCTGGCGCAGGGCTTCGCGTGCCTTGGCGATGGCCAGGTCGTAGTCCTTGCGTTCGTAGGCGCTGTAGGCTTCGTTGGCGGCGGTATAGGCCGGACCAGACAATGGCAGCGGCAACGTTTCGGCAAGCGCAAACGCTGGTATCAGGCTCAGCCCCGTGGCCAAAAGGGTCAGGAAGGGGCGGTTCATGCCGGGAGCTCCGTTGGGTAGAGATTGTGCTGACGGGCCACCGCCTGTTCGATCGTCGCGCGTGGCAGCACGCCGCTGTCGACCAGGTAATCGCCGATGCGGCCGTGGTGCTGCGGCCGGTACTGGAGCATGACGCGACTGAATTCGTCGCGATCGAGCAGACCCATTTCGATCAGCAGGTCGCCCAGCAGCGGCGCCCGGGCATTGGGTACGGCATGACCGTTGCGCGCAGGCAGCTTGCGCAACAGCACGAGAATTTCGCTTTCCCGGGCGATCAGTTGCACCGGCTCGCTACCCAGTGCGGCGCTGACCTGTTGCAGGCCTTCGTCGGGCAAGGGGTTGGCAACGGCGATCTGTTCGCGGCCCTCACTGTTGGGGCCCAGGGACACGACTCGCCAACGCAAGGCAAACTCGGGACTCAACGGGGACGTCGAGGCAGCGGCTTTCTCGGCGACATCAAAGACCCGTGGCAGGTCATTCTGGAACGCGATGGCTTCGGCCAGGGTTTCATCATCCAGCCAGCCATTATTGAGCAGAATCCGCCCCAAAGGCACATTGCGCGACTGTTGTTCGTTGAGGGCGCTTTGCAGGGCCGTGTCGGTGATGGCCTGCCAGGACAGCAACACGCTGCCCAGGCGGCGCGGCGCAATGGCAACCAGATCGGTGGAAGGAAAATCGTGCATGGTCTTGTCCCAGACCAGCTTGCGATTCATCACCTTGCCCACCAGGAACATGCGCCAGGCCCGGGAGGCGGCCATGAAGTTGACGAAGTTGCCCACCAGCATGCGCGGCATGGACAGCAAGCCATGCTGCCAGCCGTACAACACGGTAGTGAAGTAATAGCGGTGCACGATTCGCCAGACCAGCGCGACGCCGTTGGCCAGCAACAGGTATTTGACCAGGCCGTTGCTTTCGAACGGCGTAGGGAAGGTGACGTCCCACAGGCCGCTATTGCGCAGGATGATCAAGCCCAGCAGCTGTACCAGAATAACGTAGGCAATGATGCTCACGAACGCCGTCACCACCCCCTTGCGATCGCGAAACAGCAGGTATCGGTTGGCCAGCGAGCCGTTCCAACCCATCTGCTCCCAGCCTTGCAAGCCGATGCCCAGGGTCCAGCGGGCCTTTTGCCGGAAGGCGGTGCGGAACGTGTCCGGGAAAAACTCGCGCACGCACAGCGGCATCGTCAGGGTCGATTCGTAGGGTTTGCGGAACCAGGATTTGCGCAGCACCCGGAACTGCACCGGAAAACGCACGAAGATCGCATTCATGCCCACCTTGGCCAAGCGTGCGCCAACGTCGTAGTCCTCGGTGAGGCTGTCGGTGTTGAACGGCTGGTTCTCGGTTTCACCGGCCAGCACCCGCAAGGCACGGTGGGAAAAACAGGTGCCGACGCCGGCCGAGGGCACGGTGTCGGTCATGCTTTCGCGCACCACCAGGTCCTTGCCATGCCATTCGGCGAACTCGTCCATGTAGACGCCCGCGACCCATTCGTACCAGTTGCGCTCCAGCGACACCACGGGCAACTGGATCATGTCCTTGCGCGGCAACAGGTAGTTGAACAGACGCAGTTCCAGCGGATGCAGCACGTCCTCGCTGTCGTGCAGGACGACGCCAGCGAAGGTCATCCCATGGGTTTTCTCATGCAGGAAAATCGCCTGGATCACCCAGTTCAAGCAGTCGGCCTTGCAGGTCGGCCCGGCATGGGGCACTTCCACGCGGTGCAGTTGTTTGTAGCGCCTGCGCATCCGCTCGACTTCGTCGATGGTGCGCTGGTCGTTGATGTACGTACCGACGAAGACCACGTAGTTCTGGTAGTCGAGTGTCGACACCATGTTCTCGATCATCGGCGCGATGACGTCGTATTCCAGCCAGGCCGGCACCATGATCGCCAGGGGCTGTTCGTCCCGGGCCAACAATTGTTCGACGGTCAGCGGCCGGTAGCGGCGGTCCACGGTGAACTTGCGGTACAGGCGACGAGACCAGTACCACACGTCAACAATCAGATCGTCCAGGCTGGAGATCAGGATCAGTACCGCGACCACGATGGTCGCGATTTCCAGGTAGTTGTAGTAATGGGCCAGCCAATAGGGCCAATAAAGCGACGTCATCGAAGGGTACCGTTACTGGCGATTGCGACGGGCGCTACGGCCTGCCAGCAACAAGAGAAGGAACAGGATAATGCTGCCTGGGATCAGCCAGAGCAGCGAAGGTTTGCGCCAGGCATCCAGCCCCTTGGGTTCTTCGCGGCCGATCAGCAGGCTACCGCTTGGGTCTTGGGTATCGAAGATCGCCACGGCCCCGTTGTTGCCCAGAATCGCCACGTCGCCACGGGTCAGCACAATCGGTTTGGCCAGGCTTGGCGGCTGGTTGCCCAGGGCCCGGTAGACCAGGCCATGCTGGCCTGCGGTCTGCACCACTTGCAACGAGGCCAATTGGTTGAGGGGTTGTACGTCCAGCAACACCTGGTCCTTGTGGTTGATGCGCAGACGACCTTGCTCGTCGACCTGGACCGATTCCTGGCTGTCCTTGAGCGGCAACTCGAAGGCCAGGAAGGCTTTGTCCGGGCTGACGACGGCTTTGGGATCAGCGCTGACCTTGAGCTGCGCGCGCAGCGGCGATACACCGCTGGTATCGGCCACCGAAATGACCCGCGCCAGGCTGCTGGCCGGTTGATCGAGGTAGGCCTGGGGGACCAGGATCTGGGTGTCCACGGCGAAGCGTGCGGCCATGCCGGAGAAGTCGTCGTCCAGCGAGGTTTTTTCCAGGACGATATGACTGGTCGGCAGGACCGACACCGGGAAGGCTTGCGGCGTTTCCAGGCAGCGGTCGCTGACTGGTTGGCGCTGGAACGATACGCGCAAGGTGTTTTTCGAGCCCAGGGCGTAGCGCGGGATGTGGGCCTGGATGCGCTGTGGCTCACCATTGGTGGTCAGTTGCTGCGCGCCGATCAGGAAATCATTGAAAAACAGCGAGGCCACTGGAGCTGTAGCGGAAGCCCCCGGAGCTGCGGAGACATCCACCACGGCCGTGACGGGCAGGCGACCGTCATAAGCCACGCTGCCCAGAGGGAACGAAGTGCTCCAGTCGAATCGCGAGGCCACGTCAAAGTTGCCAGGGGCGCCGCCCAGTCGCGACAGGGCCACACGACCATCGTCGCTCAATGGTGTTTGCGCTTGGCTCACGGTCAATTGGCGACTTTTCGCCAGTTTGTTCCACGCCGAACCGAGCAGCGACAAGGCTTTGCCGGTGGATTGCGGGGCGATCATCAGGACCGGGCGCGTGCCCAGCAGCGCCAGGCTTACGTTGTCGGTGCCGGCGCTCGCCAGCGCTGCGTTGACGCGCTGTTCGCGCCATTGGGTCAGGGCGCTGGCTGCCGTTGTGTCGAGGCCCTGGACCTGGCTTTGCAAGGCGTCCAGGGATTGGTTGATGGCCTTGAGCAGTTCCGGGTCGTTGATCGCCAGGTCAGCCTTTACGTTCGGGGTCTGGCCCAACACCAGCAGTGCGCCGATTTCAGCCGGGTTGACCAAAGTGTGCGGGCCTTTGCCGTTGAGGCTGGCGAAGGCTGGAATGCTCAGTAACTCGGCAGGAATGCGCAGGCTGCTCAGGTCCACGCTGTCCTGGACGGCAGGGAAGGGCAGGATGCGACTGTGTTTGCCGATGCGCTCCAGGGCCACGCCCAGACGCCAGGCCGAATCGTAGCTGGCGGCGGACAGCGAGCCGGGGCCACGAGGATGCCGGGCTCGCCGGGCAGGGCCGCCCAGGCCGCACCGACGTCGCGCAACTGGCTGGCGTCATAGCTGTAGTTCAGGCGCGTCTCGGGTTGGATGCGCAGCACATTGCCGATGACCCGATCGTCTTCGCACAACGGTCGGGACACCACCGAGGACCAGGCAATGCCCAGGCGCACGAGGCCGTTGTCACGCGCGGCTTTGTCGACGCCAAGCGTGGCGCTGGCATCGCCTTGTGCCTCGCTGAGCCCTTCGGCGCGCACCGGGTAGCCGTCCAGGGACAGCAGCAGGGTGTTGCGGCCACCTTCACCATTGAGGTAGTTGGCATCCAGTTGCAAGCTGGCATCATCCAGCGCAACGCCAGCGGGTACCGGTAGGTAGAGCTCGCGGCGGGCGTCGCTGGCGCTGAGGAGGATCGGCGCAGTGATGCCCAGGTCGCTCAAGCGCACTTCACGTGTCTGGCGGGTATCGGCGTTGAGTCGATGAATGGCCTGGGTCAGCGGGCTGTCCGCAGCCAGGGCAAAGGTCGGCATGAGCGCGAGCAGGCTCAAGCCGCAGGCAAGGGCGCTGAGCGCACCCGTAGGGGTGGCAACGGAAGGCTTCATTCAGGCAAGTCTCGATCTGATAAGAGGAATAACAGTGGTCAGTTGAAATCGGCGAGCAACTCACGCGGCACCGACGATGATGGAGCGGTCAGCTGCTGTGCGGGCAGCGGGGCCACGACGAAGTCGTCGACCGGGCGTCCCATCAGGGTATCGACGATGCGTTGGCTGGCCTGGCCATCGCCATAGGGGTTGGCGGCCTGTGAGGCGCGGCGCCACAAGGCCTCGTCGTCGAACAGTGCATCCACTCCGGCGATGATCGAGGCCGGGGAAGTGCCCACCAGGCGCACAGTGCCTGCGGCTACGGCTTCGGGGCGTTCGGTGACGTCGCGCATCACCAGCACGGGCTTGCCCAGGGACGGCGCTTCTTCCTGCACGCCGCCAGAGTCGGTGAGGATGACGTGGGCGTGTTGCATCAGGCGCACAAAGGCCAGGTAATCCAGCGGCTTGATCAAGTGCACATTGAGCAGGTCGCCCAGCTGTTCGGTAACCGGCCTGAGCACGTTGGGGTTGAGGTGCACCGGGTAGACGATCTGGATATCCGGCCGCCGGGCCAGGTGACGCAAGGCCTTGCAGATGTCCAGGAAGCCCTCGCCGAAGTTTTCCCGGCGGTGGCCGGTCACCAGCAGCAGTTTGCGTCCGGT
Source organism: Pseudomonas sp. St316 (assembly GCF_018325905.1). Classification (NCBI taxonomy): domain Bacteria; kingdom Pseudomonadati; phylum Pseudomonadota; class Gammaproteobacteria; order Pseudomonadales; family Pseudomonadaceae; genus Pseudomonas; species Pseudomonas sp. St316. The sequence goes on from NZ_AP021901.1 coordinate 3,093,729, forward strand.
TTGCAGGTAAGGGAACTGTTGGTCCAGTTCGTCACGCAACCGGGCATCGTCATTGATGCGTCGGGCCGTCAGTTGCAGCGCGTCGATCACGGTGTTGCCGGTCACCAGGCAGCGGCCTTGCAGGCGTTCGCCCAGCAGGTTGTCGCGTGATTGTCCGGTGGGGGCAAACAGCAGGTCGGCGCTGAGATCGATGCACCGGCGGTTCATTTCTTCCGGCCAAGGGCTGTAGATGTCACCCGTGCGCAGGCCAGCTTCCACATGGCCGACGGGGATGCGTCGATGGAAGGCGGCCATCGACGCGACCATGGCCGAAGTGGTGTCGCCGTGGACCAACACCCGATCTGGCCGGGTCTGTTCCAGCACCGGGTCAATGGCTGCGTACAACGCGGCCGTCAGGGAGTTGAGTGTCTGGTGCGGCGTCATCACGTCGAGGGTGAAATCGGCCTTGAGGTCGAACAGATCCAGCACCTGCTTGAGCATGCTTTGATGCTGGCCGGTGACACAGATCAGCGACTCAATACCTGGTTCGGCGGCGAGGGCCTTGACCAAAGGTGCCATCTTGATGGCTTCCGGACGGGTGCCGAAGATCGAGAGGATCTTGATTCGTGGATGATTAGTTGCCATGACGCCCTTCCTCGCGCAGTTTGCTGCGCCGCACAACAGCTCGCCCGGATGCGACGAGGCATTCGAGCGGGCAAGCGATTTAGTTAAGTAGTGGCCCGTTGTCAGACAGCGGTTTGACGTACACAGGAAGTGACGCAGTGGCATCTTGAAAGTCGGGGCGGCAGATTAATAACATCAAAAATCATGAGCGCAAAGTTTTATATGTGGAGGCGTATTAATAATTTTTTAGAGGGTTGTTTGATGGGCAGGCTGAGGGGACTTGAAGGGGTGCTTTAACTTTTATTAATTGTTGAAATTAAAGGTTTTTTTGTCGTTATATGACGGGTTAATGGCCTCTTTAGGTTTGAGAGAGGTGCGCCGTGGTTTTTTTGGCGCCTAATTCCCTGCGCGGCCAGTGCGCGGTGTGTCATTCGAATGGCGCCTGTAAGTCGACTTAAAAACGGTCTTTATGTGATTAGTTTTAGAGGGCAGTTCGCTGTTTGGCGAAAAGTTCAATTTAATTTGAGCTTTTATACTAATAGTTCAGAGAAATGGTTTCTGCCGCAATGGCACTAGACGGAGCCGTTACTTGCAATAAGTTAGTTGCGTAGAACGACCCCGCTCACAGGCAAGAGCCGCTAAGTCGTGCACTCATTGCGGCCGATAATCGCACGCTTTGTGGGGTACGCCTACCGGGGTTATTGACCAAACTAACCGGGTGGTACATTTTATCGGCAATTGTCTTGCTCGACGTGACCAAGACCATAATAAAAATAGAGGAATACCCATGCCTATCCGTCTGCGAGCCCTCCATCTCCCCTTGATCCGTTGTTCCAGCCCTGGAGCATCTTCCAGCCTTTCAGGTTCGATCCGCTAGCGGCCCACGCTGTTTGTGGTCTTATCGCGCCAATGGGATGTCGGCGCTCGACAAGCCTCGGAGTTCTTCAAGATGACAAAGGTCGTCGATCTGTATTTCAAGCTGCTCAAGCTACTGATTGTGTTGTGCATGGTCGCGATGATCGTGCTGGTGTTCGGCAATGTGGTGCTGCGGTATGCCTTCAACTCTGGCATCAGTGTGTCGGAGGAGCTGTCGCGCTGGTTCTTCGTCTGGATGATTTTTCTCGGCGCCCTGGTGGCGCTCAAGGACCGTGCCCACCTGGGCATGGACAGCCTGGTCAAGCGCTTGCCGCCAGCCGGCAAGCGCGTCTGCCTGGTCATCAGTCACCTTTTGATGTTGTACATCTGCTGGCTGATCTTCAGTGGCAGTTGGCAACAGGCAGCGATCAACCTGAATGTCGTTGCCCCGGCGTCAGGTTTGTCCATGGCGTTGTTTTATGGTGCCGGCCTGGTGTTCGGCGCCAGTGCCACAGCGATCCTGCTCTACGAGCTCTACCTGGCGCTGTTCGGCAAGCTGGGGGATGACGAGCTGGTGATGATCAAGGACAACGACGCCGAGGTGATCACCCCGAACCCCATCACCCCGAACCCCATCAAGAGTACCCGCCCATGACACTGGTTATTTTCCTCGGGTCCTTGATTGGCAGCATGGCTCTGGGCATGCCCATCGCGTTTGCCTTGCTGGTAGTCAGCTTGGCGTTGATGTTCTACCTGGATCTGTTCGACGCGCAAATCATTGCCCAGAACCTGCTCAACGGCGCGGACAGCTTCCCGCTGATGGCCGTGCCGTTCTTCATGTTGGCCGGCGAAATCATGAACGTCGGCGGCCTGTCCAAACGTATCGTCAACATCGCCATGGCGCTGGTGGGGCACAAGCGCGGTGGTCTCGGTTACGTGGCGATCATCGCGTCCTGCCTGCTGGCGTCACTCTCCGGTTCGGCCGTGGCCGATGCGGCGGCACTGGCGGCCTTGTTGGTGCCGATGATGGTGTTGGCCGGGCACAACCGGGCGCGCTCGGCGGGTTTGATTGCTGCCGGCGGCATTATCGCGCCGGTCATTCCGCCGAGCATTGGCTTCATTGTCTTTGGCGTGGCGTCCGGGGTGTCGATTTCCAAGTTGTTCCTGGCCGGTATTGTGCCGGGGATCATGCTCGGAGCAGCGCTTGCCATTGCCTGGTGGTTCGTTTCCCGCAGCGAGAATGTCGAGACGCCACCCAAGCAATCCCGTGCCGAGGTCCTGCGGGCTTTGGTTGAGGGCAGCTGGGCCATGGGCTTGCCGATCATCATTATTTTTGGCCTCAAGTTCGGCATTTTCACCCCGACGGAAGCGGCAGTGGTGGCGGCCGTCTATTCGCTATTCGTCTCCCTGGTGATCTACCGGGAAATGAAAGTCAGCCAGTTGTACGAGGTAATCCTGTCCTCGGCCAAGACCACCTCGGTGGTGATGCTGCTGGTCGCCGCCGCCATGGTTTCTTCCTGGTTGGTGACCATTGCCGACTTGCCTGGCCAATTGGCGGCGGTGCTCGAGCCGTTCATGGATAGCCCGACGCTGCTGTTGGTGGTGATCATGCTGATGATCATCCTGGTCGGTACGGTCATGGACATGACGCCAAGCATCCTCATCCTTACACCGGTGCTGATGCCGGCGATCACCCAGGCGGGCATCGACCCCGTTTACTTTGGCGTGTTGTTCCTGATCAACACCGCCATCGGCCTGATTACCCCGCCGGTGGGCACTGTGCTCAACGTGGTGAGCGGGGTTTCCAAGCTCAATATCGAAGAAATCGTTCGTGGCGTGTGGCCGTTCCTGCTTGCGCAACTGGCGGTGCTGTTCCTGCTGGTCCTGTTCCCGCAATTGGTCTTGGGACCCCTGAAATTCTTCACCGGTTGAGGCCGGTGCAAGCTGTAGTAACTCGACTTAAAAACAATAATGATCGGAGAGTGACATGGGACAACTGATGAAAACCCTGTTGGCCGGGGCGTGCGCAACGGGACTGCTGCTGGGTAGCGTGGTCAGCCACGCAGATGAAATCCGCGAACGCACCCTGCGATTCGCCTTCCAGAACGTCAAGGAGCATCCGCAAGGGCAGGGCGCGCAGAAATTCGCCGACCTGCTCAGCGAAAAGAGCGGTGGCAAGATCAAGGTCCGCCTGTTCCCCGGCGGTACCTTGGGCGGCGACGTGCAAACGGTGTCGGCGTTACAGGGCGGCACGCTGGACATCACCGTGCTCAACTCGGGCATCCTGGCCGCCCAGGCGCCGGATTATGCCATGCTCGATTTCCCGTTCCTGTTCAACAACGTCGAGGAAGCCCATGCGGTCATCGATGGGCCGGTCGGGCAGAAACTGGCGGCGCAACTGGACAGCAAGGGGTTGGTAGGGCTGGGGTACTGGGACCTGGGCTTCCGTAACCTGACCAACAGCAAGCACCCGGTGACCAAGCTTGAGGACATGCAGGGTTTGAAAATTCGCGTCATCCAGTCGCCGATCTACCTGGAGACCTTCTCCGCCCTGGGCGCCAACCCGGTGCCGATGGCGTTCCCCGAGGTCTACACCGGCCTTGAGCAGCACACCATCGACGGCCAGGAAAACCCTTTCACGGTGATTGAGGGCAACAAGTTCTACGAGGTGCAGAAGTATCTCTCCGTCACGGGCCACATCTTCAACCCGCAGTCGTTGATCATCAGCCAGAAAACCTGGAACCGCCTCAACGACGATGAAAAAGCGATGATTCGTGCGGCCGCGGCCGAAGCGCAGACATTCCAGCGTGAAGTCACGGCGGCGGGCATGGACAAAGCCAAGGTGACGTTGGCCGGCGCGATGACCGTGAATGAAATTACCCCGACCGAGAAAGATCGCTTTCGCGAGCGAGTGAAACCGGTGATCGACAAGTTCGCCAAATCCCTGGATGGAGAGCTGGTGAAGATGATGTACGAGGAGATCGCCAAGGTGCGGGCGGCGCAGTGAGGTAAATCGGTCAGTCCTGAACAGACCCAACCCAGTGTGGGAGCGAGCTTGCTCGCGATAGCGGTGCGTCAGCCAACATCAATGCGGCAGACGTGACGTCATCGCGAGCAAGCTCGCTCCCACAGGCATATTGTTTTGTCAGCCAACGGTTTACTGGGCGGCCGGAACAGCCAACCACTGCCCAATCACTTTCTGGTAGCTGCCATTGGCCTTGCTCAGGTGCAGCCACTGATCGACGTACATCTTCCAGGTGTTGTCATCGCGAGGCAGCAGGTAGGCCTTCTCGCCATATTGCAGGTAGCGGGTCGGGTTGACCGCGCACAGGCCTGGCTTGAGTTTTTGCTGGTAGAGCGCTTCCGACGCGTCGGTAATCATCACGTCGGCTTTGTTGTCCAGCAGTTGCTGGAAGATGGTCACGTTGTCGTGGAAGCTGAGCTGGCCGTTGGGCAGGAACGCCCGGACGAAGGCTTCGTTGGTGCCGCCGGCCGGCTCGACAAGACGCACCGAAGGCTGGTTCATCTGTTCGAGGGTCTGGTAGCGCTCCTTGTCTTCGCAACGCACCAGCGGGATCTTGCCATCCACGTCCAGGATGTTACTGAAATAGGCTTTTTTCTGGCGCTCCAGTGTCACAGAGATCCCGCCCATGCCGATGTCGCATTGACCGGCAACCATATCCGGCATCAAGGTTTTCCAGGTGGTCTGCACCCATTGCACCTTGACCCCCAGGCTGGCGGCCAGCGAGCGCGCCATGTCGATGTCGATGCCTTCGTATTCGCCGGTTTCGGTTTTAAAGGTATAGGGCTTGTAGTCGCCGGTGGTGCAGACCTTCAGTTCGCCGCGTTGCAGGACCTGATCCAGCAGCGAGGGTGCCGGTTCGGCGAGGGCGCCGAATGAGAGCGCCAACAGGCCACAGAGCGTCATCGAGCTTGTTATGTTTTTCATAGTGATTGGACGTCTCGCAACGGAAGGGAACAAGACCGGGGAGTGTAGTGAAAGCGCCTGCTCGCTGTCACTGCGGTGTTGTTCGTGAACAGTCAGCCGGGCGTAGTCTCGCAGTTCTGTCGAGGCAGGCTTTCCAGGTAGGCGCAGAACATATCGGCCATGGCGTCGCTATAGAGCGCAACTTCCACAGGAGAGCGGGGCGCGAATGAAAATCGCTTGCCCACGGTACTCAGCGTCGTGAGCACCAGGTCACCTGCCAGGGCACGGGCTTGTGCCGGGACGGTTGGCAGTGCTTGCAGCATGAAGGCGTCCACCGACTGTTGTACCGACATCCGCGCGGCCTGGTGCTCGGGGGCGTCGCGGTAGAGCGGCGCGGCGTCGTTGAGCGCAACGCGTATCTGGGCCTCGTCGCATTCGGACTGGATAAACGCCCGCACGAGGCTGCGCAGCCGCTCGAAGGGTGGCTTGCGGTTGTCCTCAAGAATCTCGCGCAGCATATCGCTGGTTTGTCGCCATTCATCACTTTGCAGGCGGAACAGGATCGCCGCTTTGTTCGGGAAGTACTGATACACCGAGCCGACGCTGACGCCGGCTCGCTCGGCAACCCGGGCAACAGTGAAACGTGTTGCGCCCTGGGTTGCCAGAACCTGAACAGCTGCTTCCAGAACGGCGGCGACGAGCTCGGTGGAACGTGCCTGTTTCGGCTGTTTACGCGAGGAAATCTGCGGGCTTGAGCGTTCGGACATACGGGCATGATCCTGGGAAGGGAATGCGAATAGGAAATGCGACGGATTGTTCGTATCTTGAATGCGACGAATTGATCGCATTCTAGTCGGCTCCACAGACAACGTTCAACGTCACATCGCATCCTTTCTGTGAGTAGGGTTATGACTCAAAAAAACGTTCAACAGGGCGCCTCCTTGGCGCCTCAGGCAACTGCTGACATCAAGCCGGTGCTCAAGCTGTTGCCACTCACGCTGACGGTATTCATCGGTTTTCTCACCCTGGGCATGCAGTTGCCTGTGTTGCCCCTTCATTTGCATGACACGCTGGGCATGGGCACGCTGGTCATTGGCCTGGTGGTCGGCGCACAGTTTGCCGCGGCGCTGTTGTCCCGGGCTTGGGCCGGCAACTTTGCGGACATGCGCGGTGGCAAGCGCGCCGTCATGGTCGGCTTGGTGACAGCGGCGGTCTCGGGGTTGGTTTATCTGGTTTCCCTGGCGTTCGTTGCCGAGCCTGTCACTTCGGTCTGGCTCTTGCTGGGCGGTCGTGTCCTGTTGGCCCTGGGTGAAAGCCTGATCGTCACCGGTGCGTTGGGGTGGGGCATCGGCCTGGTCGGTGCGCAGCATGCCGGCAAGGTCATGGCCTGGAATGGCATCGCCATGTACGGCGCGTATGCCCTGGGCGCTCCGCTCGGCGTGGCGCTCAATAGCGGCTGGGGGTTCACCGGCATTGCCGTCGCGACGATTTTCATCCCGCTGCTGGCGCTGGCGATTGTCGCGGGTGTCCGGGCGGTCGCCCCTACGGCGACCCGGCGGACACCGTTCTACAAGGTGATGGGCGCCGTGTGGGTGCCCGGCATGGGGTTGGCGTTTTGCAGCGTTGGCTTCGGTGTCATCACGGCTTTTATCGCGCTGTTGTTTGCGGCGAGGGATTGGGGCAACGCTTCCTTGGCGTTTACGGCGTTCGGTGTGGCTTTCATCACTGCGCGCCTGCTTTTGGGGCACCTTCCGGACCAGATTGGCGGCGCCCGCGTCGCGCTGGTCTGCGTATTGATCGAAGCCGTTGGGCTGCTGCTGATCTGGAGCGCCGACACCGCGACCATGGCCTATTTGGGCACTGCATTCGCCGGCTTCGGTTACTCCTTGGCGTTTCCCGGTTTCGGCGTGGAGGCGGTGCGGCGTGCGCCACCGCAGGCACGCGGTCTCGCCATGGGCGCCTACGTCGCGTTTCTGGATATTTCCCTGGGCATCACCAGCCCGCTGGCCGGTTTGTTGGCCAGTGGCTGGGGGATCGGTGCGGTTTACCTGGGCGGCGCCATGGCCGTTGCGCTGTCCTTCGTGGTGGCCCTGATGCTGCTGGGAGGACGGGAAGTACACGTTCAATACAAATCCTGAGCCCTTGATGGGTTATAGAAGATTTTCGGTCTCGTTTTTTGAATAGGAGCGTTGCACATGCACGTATTCGTTACCGGTGCCACGGGCTGGGTTGGCGCGGCCGTGGTACAGGATCTGATCGACGCCGGGCATCGGGTCACCGGCCTGGCCCGATGCGAAGAAAAGGGCGCCACACTGGCTGCGACCGGCGCGAAGGTGATCCGAGGCACTCTGGATGATCTCGATATCCTGCACAACGCCGCCTCGGCGGCGGACGCGGTGATTCACACGGCGTTCAATCATGACTTCTCACGGTTTGCCGAGAACGCTGAGCAGGACCGTCACGTAATCGAAGTATTGGGCAGCGCGCTGCAAGGAACCGAACGGCCGTTACTGGTGACGTCCGGCTTGTTGGGTTTGACCCAGGGGGCGAGCGAGCTGGAGGTTCCAAGCCCGGCCTCGCCGCGTAAATCCGAAACGGCGGCCCGGGCGCTGGTCGAGCGCGGGGTGCGGGTCGCGACGGTGCGGCTGGCGCCCTCGGTCCATGGCTTGGGCGATCATGGGTTCGTTCCTGTCCTGATTCGCCTGGCCCGGGAGACGGGCGTCTCGGCCTATCTCGGGGATGGCAGCCACTGCTGGTCGGGCGTGCATCGGCTGGACGCCGCACGGGTCTATCGGCTTGCGCTGGAGCAGGGCGTGACGCAGTCGGTCTACCACGCCGTCGCCGACGAGGCTGTGCCGTTCAAGGACATTGCCCAGGCAATCGGTCGTGGCCTGGGGTTGCCGGTGGAATCCCGGGAGCGTGAGCATTTCGGCTGGTTTGCCCACATGGCGGGCGCGAACATGGCCGTGTCCAGCGCCTACACCCGCGCCTTGCTGGGCTGGATGCCAAGCGGCCCGAGTCTGTTGGCCGATCTTGACCAACCAGGCTATTACCACGCCGATTGAAATGAACGATCTGTGGCGAGGGAGCTTGCTCCCGCTCGGTTGCGCAGCGACCGTAAAATATCGGGGTCGCTGCGCAACCCAACGGGAGCAAGCTCCCTCGCCACAAGGGCCTAGCGCTAGATGATCCCGTGGTCGATCGCGTATTTCACCAGGGCTGCGGGTTTGTCGATGCTCAGCTTGCGGCGGATGCTCAGGCGATGGGTCTCGACGGTGCGTACGCTGATGTCCAGTTCACGGGCCATTTCCTTGTTGTTCAGGCCCTGGACCATTTTGGACAACACCTGGCTCTCCCGTGGTGTCAGCTCGTTATCGGTGTGTGGGTCGGTGGCGAGCCGCTGGGCGATCTCTGCACTGTAGAACGTGCCACCGCTGATGATGGCTTCGATGGCTGCGATGATTTCCCGCGACGGCGCGTTCTTGAGCACGTAGCCGCTGGCGCCGGAGCGCACGGACTCGCTCACGTACTCGTAATTGTCGTACATGCTGAGGATGAGGATCTTGAGGCTGGGGTGTTGCTTGCCCAGCAGCCGGGTCAACTCCAGCCCGTTCATGTCCTTGAGGCTGATGTCCATCAGCAGCAGGTCAGGTTGGCTGCGAGCGACCATTTCAATCGCCTGCGCCCCGTTCTCGGCTTCGCCCACCACGTCCAGTCCGGGCATGACGGACAGCAGGGCCTTGATACCGTCGCGGACCAGGGAGTGATCATCGACCAGCGCGACGCGAATCACGGGAGGCAGGTTCATCGGCAGGTGCTCTTGTTAGCAGGGGCGCGCATCAGCTTTGCGTGACCGAGAGATTCATGGGCAGCAGGATGTCCAGTTCGCTTCGTCCCGGTGCCGAGGTCACTTCCAGGCGTCCGCCGAAATGCTCGACCCGTTCGCGGATATTGCGCAGGCCGATGCCGGTGTGGCCGCGCTCTACTTGCGGGACGTTGAAGCCCATCCCGTCATCCACCACCGTCAGGCGCAAGGACTGGCTGGAGCCGAACAGGGTGATACCGACACTTTTCGCCCCGGCATGGCGCTCGATATTGGTCAGGGCTTCCTGGGCAATGCGGAACAGCGAGACAGGGGCGCCATTTTCCAGGCGGCAATCGAATTCGTTGCTTCGGTAAGACACTTCAAGCCCGCTGCGCTGTTGGAACTCGCTCGCAAGCTGGCCGATGGCGGCGGGCAGGCCCAGGGTGTCGAGCAGGGAGGAGCGCAAATCGTGGGAGATGCTACGGATCTCGCCGATGGCTTCGCCCAGCCGGTCGGTCGCATTCTTCAGGATGCCCAGGCCGTTTTCCTGGCCGTTTTCCAACACATGGCTGGCCAGTTCGAACTGGAATTTTATCGACACCAGCAGTTGGCTGATGCCGTCGTGCAGCTCGCGAGAGACCCGCGAACGTTCTTCTTCCTGCAAGCTGACAATGCGCTGGTTCAGCCGCTGCAGCTTTTTGTCGGCCAGGCGATGTTCGCTGACGTTGAGTGTCATGCCGCCGGCAAATACCAGCAGGACCGCCACCAAGGCGATCGCGGCGATGGCTTGCATGGTGCTGTGGATGCCATGGGCAACTTCGTCGCGGGCTTGTTGGGTTGCGCGCTCGACATCCTCCAGGTAGATCCCGGTGCCGAGCATCCAGCCCCATTGATCGAGCATCACGACATAGGCCAACTTGTCGGTCACCTGGCCGGAGGAGGGCTTGTTCCAGGCGTAGCGCTGGAACCCTTCGCCTGACTCGGCGCTTTTGAGCAATGCCTGGATGACCGGCAGGCCGTGGGGGTCCTTCATGTCCCAGAGGTACTGGCCCACCAGTTCCGACTGGCGGGCGTGCATGAGGCTGCGGCCCTGGCGGTCGTAAACGAAAAAGTAACCGTTGATGCCGAAGCTGAGCTTGCGCAGTTCTTCCAGAACCTGCTGCTGCGCGCGCTCGTCTCCCCGGCCGTTGTCATACAGCGGGGCGATCAGGCTCTGCGCCATCTCGACATAGTTCTTCAGCTCGGCACGCTTGCTCGCCAGGATGCTGTCTTCGATCAGTTGCGCCTGTTGATCGCCCAACTGGCGATTGAGCGAGATCACCAGTGCGCAGATGACCGCGATAGCCAGGACCAGCGGCAAAATTCCGAGGGCGACGATTTTGTGTTTGAGCAGCATGTGTACTCCTGTCCGGACTCGGCGGAGAGGCCAATGGCGGCATCATAAGCCAAACCCATGGGGGAGGCATAAAACCTGTGGAGCCAGACATGTGGGAGCAAAGCTTGCTCGCGATGCAGGCGCCGCGGTTTATAAAAGACCGTATTGACTCTATCGCGGGCAAGCCTTGCTCCCACAAGCGTAATCAAAGGCCTACGTAGTACTACGGATTTATTTTTTGACGACTTGCAGGGATATTGGGCCGGCTCCGAATAGCCGGGGCACACTATAAAAACAATCGCCGCAATCCCCTGGATATCGGCAGGAGACACGCAATGACAACCCGTCTGGTTAAACACCTCGCCTGGTTTGCCGTGGCTGTTCTTGGAGCCTGTGCGTTGAGTGTCGTGGCCTTGCGCCGCGGCGAACCCATCAACGCCCTCTGGATCGTCGTCGCAGCCGTGGCCATCTACCTGGTCGCCTACCGCTACTACAGCCTCTTCATCGCCAACAACGTGATGCAACTCGATGCGCGCCGGGCCACCCCTGCCGTGCTCAACAACGATGGCCTGGACTACGTCCCGACCAACAAACACATTCTCTTCGGCCACCACTTCGCAGCCATTGCCGGCGCGGGGCCGCTGGTCGGGCCGGTGCTGGCGGCGCAAATGGGCTACCTGCCCGGCACGCTCTGGCTGATTGCCGGCGTGGTGCTGGCAGGGGCGGTGCAGGACTTCATGATCCTGTTCCTGTCCACCCGCCGCAACGGTCGCTCCCTGGGCGACATGGTGCGCGAGGAAATGGGCCGCATCCCCGGCACCATCGCGCTGTTCGGCTGCTTCCTGATCATGATCATCATCCTCGCGGTGCTGGCGCTGATCGTGGTCAAGGCCCTGGCCGAGAGCCCATGGGGCATCTTCACGGTGATGGCGACCATCCCGATCGCGATGTTCATGGGCATCTACATGCGCTACATCCGCCCGGGCCGCATCGGTGAGATCTCGCTCATCGGCGTGCTGTTGCTGCTGGGCTCGATCTGGCTGGGCGGGCAGATCGCCGCCGACCCGGTCTGGGCCAAGGCCTTTTCCTTCACCGGGATCCAGATCACCTGGATGCTGATCGGCTATGGTTTTGTCGCGGCGGTGCTGCCGGTGTGGCTGATCCTGGCCCCGCGCGACTACCTGTCGACCTTCCTCAAGATCGGCACCATCGTCGCCCTGGCCATCGGTATCCTGGTGACCATGCCCGAGCTGAAAATGCCGGCGCTGACCCAGTTCACCAACGGCTTGGGGCCGGTATGGAAGGGCGGGTTGTTCCCGTTCCTGTTCATCACCATCGCCTGCGGCGCGGTCTCGGGTTTCCACGCGCTGATCGCCTCGGGTACCACGCCCAAGCTGCTGGATAACGAAACCAACGCCCGCTACATCGGTTACGGCGGCATGCTGATGGAGTCCTTCGTGGCGATCATGGCGATGGTTGCCGCTTCGGTGATCGAGCCAGGCGTGTACTTCGCCATGAACAGCCCGGCGGCGATCGTCGGCGGTGACGTGGTGGCCGTGGCCCAGACCGTTAGCAGTTGGGGTTTTGCAATCACCCCCGAGGCGCTGCAAGCGGTGGCCAAGGACATCGGCGAGACTACCGTGCTGGCCCGTGCCGGCGGTGCGCCGACCCTGGCGGTCGGGATCGCGCAGATCCTGCACTCGGTGCTGCCGGGTGAGAACACCATGGCGTTCTGGTACCACTTCGCGATCCTGTTCGAAGCGCTGTTCATCCTCACCGCCGTGGACGCCGGCACCCGTGCCGGGCGGTTCATGCTGCAGGATTTGCTGGGTTCGTTCGTGCCTTCGCTCAAGCGCACCGAATCCTGGACCGCCAACCTGATCGCCACCGCCGGTTGCGTGGCACTGTGGGGCTACCTGCTGTACCAGGGCGTGATCGATCCGCTGGGTGGCATCAACACCTTGTGGCCGCTGTTCGGCATCTCCAACCAGATGCTGGCCGGCATTGCCCTGATGCTCGCCACCGTGGTGCTGATCAAGATGAAGCGCCAGCGCTACGTCTGGGTGACCATGCTGCCAGCGGCCTGGCTGCTGATCTGCACCACTACGGCGGGCCTGATCAAGCTGTTCGACGCCAACCCGGCGATCGGCTTTCTGGCCCTGGCCCGCAAATACAACGAGGCCCTGGCCGCGGGGCAAGTCCTGGCCCCGGCCAAGAACATCGACCAGATGCAGCACGTGGTGCTCAACGCCTACACCAACGCGACGCTGACGGCGCTGTTCCTGTTCGTGGTCTTAAGCATCCTGTTCTACGCGCTCAAGGTCGGCATCGCCGCCTGGGGCACAAAAGAACGCACGGATAAAGAAGCGCCATTCCAGGCCCTGCCGGACGCTTGAAGCGAGGATTGCAACGATGTTCAATGACTTGAGTCGCCTGGGTAAATACCTCGGTCAGGCCGCCCGCCTGATGGTCGGCATGCCCGACTACGACAACTACGTCGAGCACATGCAAACCAAACACCCGGACAAACCGTTGATGGACTACGAGGCGTTCTTTCGCGAACGCCAGGAGGCCCGTTACGGTGGCAAGGGTGGGCCCAAGTGCTGTTGAAGCACCGCTTGGGTTGAGGTAATCCCCTTGTGGGAGCGAGCTTGCTCGCGATGCGACGGATCAGCTGCATTGATGTTGACTGACCCACCGCTATCGCGAGCAGGCTCGCTCCCACAGTTGTTTTTGGGTAATCTCAGGATTTGCAGACACCACAGATCCCCTGTGGGAGCGAGCTTGCTCGCGATAGCGGAGTGTCAGTTAGTGATGATGTTGGCTGATCCAACGCTATCGCGAGCAAGCTCGCTCCCACAGTTGTTTTTGGGTAATCTCAGGATTTGCAGACACCACAGATCCCCTGTGGGAGCGAGCCTGCTCGCGATGGCGGTATGTCAGTTAACGATGGTGTTGGCTGACCCGGCGCTATCGCGAGCAAGCTCGCTCCCACAGTTGTTTTTGGGGGCTCTCAGGATTTGCAGACACCACAGATTCCCTGTGGGAGCGAGCCTGCTCGCGATGGCGGTATGTCAGTTAACGATGGTGTTGGCTGATCCAACGCTATCGCGAGCAAGCTCGCTCCCACAGTTGTTTTTGGGGGCTCTCAGGATTTGCGTACACCAGAGATCCCCTGTGGGAGCGAGCTTGCTCGCGATGGCGGTATATCGGCTACGATGACGTCGACTGGCTCGCCACACCCACCCACCAACATCAATCCGCCAACAACACCGCCGCATCGAAGCCCACCCGCAAGTTGCCCCAATGGCGGCCGTCGAAGAAGAACGGTACGTCGATCTCGGTCATGATTTCCCCGGTATCGCGCAGGTACGTCTGGAGCAGGAAGCGTTGGACGTTACCCGCCGCGCGCAGGCCGATCGGGTCGTTGAAGATCCGCTTGTTGCGGCACACCGGTAAATCCACCGCCCGGTCGCCGGTCGGCGGCTTTGAGACCCAGCTGTTGTTCACCGGGCAATAGCCCTTGCTGTCGACAATGAACGAAACCTTGCCACCCGGCGTGCTGCGGGTGAGTTTGTCGCATTCTTCCTGGCATATCTGGGCAAAGCGTTCGGTATAGCTGGCCATGTACTGCTTGGGATCGGTGCCGGGAATCAATTGGTAATTCTGATCGAACAGGTTCAGGCCTTCGCGTTGCAGCGCTTCCAGGCGGACCTGGAGGGTGTCGCGGCACTCGCTGGCGCGGGTGATGGCGGCGTCCAGCTTGCCGTGGCCGAGCACGAAGCGACCCAGCAGCGCCTGGACCTTTTCGGCCACGCCGGACAGGTCGCGGGTGGCCGTCGCCGAATGCTGCATGCGCTGGTCGATCAACTGGCTGTCGGCGTGGATCTGGGTGACCCGGTCGTTGATCCCGGTGTTGCTGTCGGCGAACTGCTGGATATGGGTGGCGATGTCCGCCAGCTTGCCGTTGGTGGATTCGAAGTCGCCGATCATGCTTTCAAAATGGCCGGAGGCGCGCTCCACCACTTTCTGGGTTTCCCGGGCGCTGTGGCTGATCTGGGTGGTTTGCTCGTGGGTGGAGCTGACTTCGTCGAGCATGGCGTCGATGTTGCGCGAGATATCATCGGTGGCCCGGCTGACGTTTTGTGCCAAGGTCCGCACTTCATCGGCCACCACCGCGAAGCCACGGCCGCTTTCGCCGGCCCGGGCGGCTTCGATGGCGGCATTGAGAGCCAGCAGGTTGGTCTGGGCAGAGATCTGCTGGATCAACCCGACAATCGACTTGATGCTTGAGGACCGCTGGTTCAAGGCGCTCACCAGCGTGGCGAATTCACCGAGGCTGCTGGAGATTTCGCTGATATTGCCGGTCACTTCCAATAGCTCGGCGTAGGAGTCGCGGGCCATGCTCAGGTTCTGGGCGGTGGTGCTGGAGATGCCCTGGGTCTGGCGCGAGACCTCTTCGATGCGGCCCACGGCGGTGTTGCTCTGGTCCATCACTTCCTTGGCGAAGCGAGCCTGGTGGGTGGCACTGTCGCTGGAGTCGCTGATGTTCTTCAACGAGCGCGCCGATTCGACGGCGATGTGCACGGTCAGCGCCTGGACGTTGCTGATGATCTCCCGCTGCTTGGCCAGGAAACGGTTGCAGGTGCCGGCCAGCACGCGGATCTCGTCGTGAGTTACCAGCGGCAGGTCCTTGGACAAGTCGCCTTCGCCGTTGGCGATCTCTTCCAGGGCCTTGGTCATGGCGGTGACGGGACGCACGATGAGGTGGCGGAAATACCAGACCATGAAGCTGATCATGGCCAGTGTCAGGAACGCGCCGAAGAGCAGGGCATGGGTGAGGCTATCGAGCCGGCCTTCGATCTGTCCCAGCAAGGCACTGTCCAACTGTGCGTTGCGCAATTGCAGCACGATCTCGGCGCGGGCGCTGAGGGCCACCCAGTACAGCAAGCCGCTGACCAGCACCAGCAGGAAAAGGCTCGACAGTTTTTTGGTGAGGGTATCGAAAAATTGCATTTCGATAGACTCGTACAAGGCCTTCAACGTCTGCATGCCGCTGCTCCTGGGCAAAAAAATCGCTTAATGGAATACATTCGACCGCGAACGTAAAAGCTTTAGGGCGGTAGGGCGATTTGATATCACTGTTCGCGAAACCTGTGGGAGCGAGCTTGCTCGCGATAGCGGCGATACGTCCAACATCAATGCAACAGACCCACCGCTATCGCGAGCAAGCTCGCTCCCACAGGGGTTCGGGGGGATCATCATTTGATACAAAAGATTTACTGGGAATGATTCTCAAAGTATATTTGCTCTCATTAACGTCCCTTCTATGAGTGCGCGTCTTGAATCGTTCCACCCCCCTCGCCAATCGCAATGTCTTCATCAAGTGTGTATTGCCAACGTTGTCTTGCTGCCTCATTGCAAGCCCACTGTGGGCGCAGGACACGCTCGAACTGCCCGCCACGGACATCCAGGGCAGTCGCGTCACCCAGGATGAGGGCTATACGACGTCGCAAGCCAGCACGGCGAGCAAGAGCGATGTACCGATCAAGGAAGAAGCGCAGTCGATCAACGTGGTCACCCAGCAGACCTTGGCGGACTACCAGGTGCGCTCGCTGAACGACGCGATGAAATTCGTCAGCGGCGTCAGCCAGGGCAACACCCTGGGCGGCTCGCGGGACTCGCTGGTCAAGCGCGGGTTCGGCACCAACGACGACGGCTCGATCCTGCGCGACGGCGTGCGTTCGAACCTGGGGCACAACTTCAGCGCCACCACCGAACGGGTCGAAGTGCTCAAGGGCCCGGCCTCGATGCTCTACGGCGCGCTGGAGCCCGGCGGCCTGGTCAACATCATCAGCAAGAAACCGGAATATACCCAAAGCACCACGCTGAGCGGCTCGGCCTACAGCGAAGGCGGCGGCACCATGGCCCTGGACACCACCGGGCCATTGGGTGACACGGGCCTGGCCTATCGCTTGATTGCCGAGCGTGGGCATGAAGACTACTGGCGCAACTACGGCGTCAACGAGAGCACGCTGGTGGCGCCGTCCCTGGCTTGGACGGGGGAGCGGGCCTCGTTGAACCTGAGTTATGAGTACAACGAGTATTCCAATCCGTTTGATCGTGGGACGATATTCACTGATGGTCATCCAGCAGACATTGACTACAACAAGCGCCTGGATGAGCCGTGGGCCAAGAGCGTCGGCATTCGCGAAACGGCGACGGCGCGGTTCGAGTATGAGCTGAGTGAGGCGTGGAAGACCCGCGTGACCTACGGTTGGAACAATGATCGATACAGTCTTGCGATTGCGCAGCCTGTTACCCTGACTGGAAATATGTTGAGACGAAGGGCCAATGGCGCTCATTACGATGATGAAACCCGTTATGCCAGCTGGGATTTCATGGGTAAGCAGGAACTGTTCGGCCAGCGTCATGACCTGCTGGTTGGCGTTGATAATCAGGTGTCCGATCAGTTCCGGGGTAAGACTTATCGTGGAAAAGTTCAGCCTGGTTTCGATGTCACTTCGCCGGTCTATGGCAACCTGCCAGAGCCAAGCCTGGTCAGCTCTACCGACAGTGATCTGCGCAACCAGTTGAATTCCAGTTCGATCTATTTGAAGGATAACTGGCATTTGGATGACCGTTGGATCCTGGTGCTCGGAGGTCGTTATCAACATTACGACCAGTACAGCGATCAAGGTGTAGGCAAGGACTACGACGTCAATCGTGATGATAATGGTGACGCCTTCGTGCCATTCCTGGGGGTGGTCTACAAAGCCACTGAGACTTTGTCGCTGTACGGTAACTACAGTCGGTCGTTCAAGCCAAATGACACGGTGGATGATGCCGGCAATACCTTCGATCCAGAAGAGGGTCGCAGCTATGAAATCGGCGCCAAGTACGATCCGCTGCCGGGCTTGAATATCAACCTTGCGCTGTTCGACATCGTGAAGAAAAATGTCGTGACTTCTACCACCGTCAACGCTGTGACTCTTTCGGAAGCCGCCGGCAAAGTCGGCTCCCAAGGCCTGGAGCTCGACATCACCGGTCGCCTGGCCGAGCGCTGGGACCTGATCGGCACCTACGCCTACACCCACACGGAAATCCTCGACGACCCGGATGACGAAGGTCATCGCTTGGCCGACGCCCCCAAGCACACCGCCAGCCTCTACCTGACCCACCACCTGAACGTGCCGGCTGAATTCGGTGCCTGGCACGCCGGCGCCGGCGCACGTTATGTCGGCGAACGCGCCGCCAACAACGCCAACGATTTCTGGCTCAGCAGCTACACCGTCGCCGACGCCTTCCTGCGTTGGGAGTCGCCGGTGTTCGGGTACAAGACGTCGTTGCAACTGAACGTCGACAACCTGTTCGACAAGCAGTACTACCCGTCCTCTACCGGCAGCCAGTTGCAGGTCAACGTCGGCGAGCCGCGTACGGCCAAGCTGAGCGCCAGTGTGACGTTCTGATCCTGCTGCACTGAAATGCAAATGCCCGGGACCTGGTTCCGGGCATTTTTTTGTGTCGCTGTCGGCAACTAGGCCACCGTGCCGCCGATGGGAGCTTGCGCACGGTATTTCGCGCCTGCCCTCAGCGCATGGCGAAGCTTCAGCGCCGGTCGTTCGACTCCGTAGTACGACACGCCACTCAAGGCGAATGACAGCACCAGTACCGCGGTGAGGATCAGGGCGTTGTACTCCACCGGCCAGAGTGCCCGCAACGCGTACATCACCACAAAGTGGTTGAGGAACACGCCGTAGCTGATATTGCCCAGGAATTCATCGAGCCGGTGATGCTTCAGTCTGCCGAGCAGAAGCACCGCTGGCAGGCCCAGGGCGATGCCCAGGGTCACCTCGGCGTTGAAAGGTCGACGGGGAATGATCCCCACGACAATGGCCAGGAACATCAAGACGGCAACGAGCAGGGTGATGGACACGATCCACAGCCCCTTGGCCTGTGCCTGATACAGGTAGCTGCCGCAGAGGAAAATGAACAGCACACCGGGCAGCAGGCGGTAGCCATAGATGTCGGTGTTGAGGTAGCCCAGCGAGGCGACCATGAACACCGCCACGGACACCGCAAAGGCGATGCCTCGCGCCTTGTAGAGGATCAGGAACGGGATCAGCAGGTAAAAGCACATTTCCAGGCCCAGGGACCAGCCGGGTGGCAGGATCTCGGGCACGGTGATGCCGAACATGTAGAAGCCCAACGGCATGATCGGCAGGCTGGTGGCGATATTTTCGAGCGTCAGGGCGGCTGCCTGGGGTGTTCCCGGCAGCAGGAAATGGATCACCGCGCAGGACAAGACGAAGTACACCAGGAACTGCGGGTACAGCCTCAGCAGTCGATCCGCGTAGAACAGGCCGATTTGGCCCGGGGTGTTGTAGTTCCTCTCGATCAGCGAGGTCATCACGAAACCGCTGATGATCAGGAAGGACACCACGGCAACGACGCCGGGGTTAAACCCCATGAATGTCACGCCCATATGAGAAACCGCCACCAACATGGCCAGCAGCAACCGATAAACCCCCACGCGCATCATCCTTAATCAGAGTTGATCCGTTTGCGCGTTACGTTATGCGGCTTTGTGGGCCGTTAATAGTGGTTTGCGAGGCGGCGGCGGGGTAGTGGGGTCAATTGTCACATTTGACACATATGTTTCAGTTGGATGGCTCGGGGGCCTGGTGTATGCAACATCGGGCTGCGGCAAAAGCCCTGTGGGAGCCTGCTCGCGATTGGGCCAGTACCTCCCCAATCTGGTCTACGCTTGGTGCGCGGACACGCGATTATTTTGGATAACCTTGCAACGTGTCCCGACGGAGGAAGGATGCCCTTCGAAATCCTCAATACATCAATCACCGCCTGGTCATTGATGAGCCCAACCTACGTGACGCTCAAACCCCACGAGGCCCTCCTCAAGCGTTTCCTGGGAAGCGATCTGCAGGTTCGTTTTCCAACGATTCCGGCAGCCGTCCAAGCCCTGGCGCAGCCCGCTCAAGCGTTTCCCCTCGAGTGGCGGGTGGGGACCGATCCGTTGGTCCAGGCCAATCAAAGCCTCAACCAGTGCCTGGATGCACTGGCGTTGTATTTACGGGGTCAGGACAAACGCAAATACCAGGAAATGTTGGACGATGCGAATACCACGGGTGGCTCGCTGTTCACCGATGCGCGGAAAAACACACCGGCGCAATTCGTCGCCCAGAAGTGCACCTATTACTATCAAGGCGCGTATATGTCGGGCGATCAGTTCGCTGTCGGCGCGGCGTTGAGCCATGACCTCAACTCACGACTGATCCTGCTCTACGCGGCCGCTGACGAGACGGCGGCCAAGCGGCTGGTCAAGTTCTACGGCTCCTCCTGTGGCGTAAAGGCCGCTCGTTTGCTGCCGGTGTTGGTCACCGATGCCAAGGCGGCCTGCGAAACCTGTCGTCTGGTGGTCGACGCCAGGATCAGTAAAACTGCATTGCCGCCCTTCACCGACGTGGCCCTGGGATTCCTGGCCAGTGTCGCCAATGGTGCGAAACTGTGCCCGGTGGGCGGTGCTACCACGGATGTCGCCGCGTCGGTGCTCAGTGGCGACGGCAAGGGCAGCATCGCCAAGTGGGACAATGTCGATCCCAATACCAATCGCTATTGGGCGTATCGCCTCGACAAGTTCCTGGGGCTCAAAGGGGTGGTAAAGGGCCAGAGCTACGTCATCGTCTGGACCCGTTTCAGCGGCAAGGACGGTGGTGCCCATCCGGAACTGGACGACAGTTGGACCGGGTTGGGGCAGGTGTGTCACCGACTGTTGAAGAAAGGTCGGAACGTCATCGTGGTCGGACGCCCGAGGACCAACCGCGACCTCAATGCGAAGCTGACGGGCCATCTGGCTCAACTCGATCAAGCTGATGGCCCGGTATCCCGGGACAATCTTCATATTTGGGGTGAGTATTGGAAGCTGGAGAACGGCAACCCCAACCAGAAAATCATCGGGCCGAACCGGGCTGCCGAATATGCCATTTTCCTGCGCATGAAAGGTACCGAATGGAACTGCAAATTGGTGCACCTGGGCATGCGCAGCGGTGCGATGGATGCCGCGGCGTTGCTGGGCATGCGCACTCGATTCATTGAAAACGCTGGCAACGATCAGATCGGACGGACGACCAAGTGGACCGGGCCGACCAATGCCAATCTGCTTTACCAACGTATCCCGGTGTCCGAACTGTCTACCTGGAGGGCGCGAAACTATAACGAGAACCTGGAGGTCAAGCGAGGTTACCTGCCAGCAGACCTGGAGATGATCGTCGCCAGTGTCGAGGCGGCGTTTACCTGAGGGAACGGCCGTGCTGCTTCAAGGTGGGGCGAGGGGTATGAATCCGTGCATTTTCCTGCGACGTTGCAGTGCGTTCAGGTTTTCGTTGCCAGGGGTGGGGCACGGGCGGTCATGGATGAATGGGTAAAAACTTCCCTCTTGGGGCGCAACCGTTCCATTCCAGTCGCCCAGAGCCCTCCAATCCAGTGTTCGAGCTCGCATTCGAGGCAACGGACACCCACATTAATGTCTACGCATGTCGCCATATCGAAAAATAATTTCGCCTTTTAGTGTTTTTGCAATGCTTTTTCTATCCTGGGCATGATGCCGTGACGCTTAGGCACACCCTTTGCTAAGCATTGAAACCTGGCCTGCGGGCCTCGGCACACCCTCCATGAAGAAAACACAGGGGTAATCCAGGACTTCACTCGATAAAGCAGGGCTTAAAGCAAGGCAAGGCCGAACCGTCGAACGACGAAGTGATAAGAAATGCCGTGTAGAACGCGGCTGGGAGTTGGCTATGCCCCACGCTTTTTTTAATGAAATGTATGACGCCAAGGGTGACTGCCGCCCGCATTACCAAGCTTTCTCGCGCTGGCTGGCGGATACGCCGCTTGAGCTGCTTGAACAACGCCGTCGCGAAGCCGACCTGCTGTTCCATCGAGCCGGTATCACCTTCACCCTCTACGGGGACGAGCAGGGCACCGAGCGGTTGATTCCGTTCGATATCATCCCGCGCAGCATCAAGGCCAGCGAATGGCAGATGGTCGAGCGTGGCTGCATTCAGCGGGTCCAGGCCCTGAACATGTTCCTGGCCGACATCTACCATGGGCAACACATCCTCAAGGAAGGCATCATTCCTGCCGAACAGGTGCTCGCCAACGAGGGTTATCAGATTGCGATGCAGGGCCTGAACCTGCACCGGGGCATTTACGCCCATATCGCTGGTGTCGACCTGGTTCGCGACGGTGACGGCAGCTACTACGTGCTGGAGGACAACCTGCGTACCCCCAGCGGCGTGAGCTACATGCTCGAAGACCGCAAGATGATGATGCGCCTCTTCCCCGAACTCTTCGCCGCCCAGCGCGTGGCCCCCATCGATCATTACCCGAACCTGTTGCTCGACACCCTCAAGAGCTCAAGCCCCCTCGAGAACCCCACCGCCGTGGTGCTGACCCCGGGGCGCTTCAACAGTGCCTATTTCGAGCACGCGTTCCTGGCCCGTGAAATGGGCGTGGAGCTGGTGGAGGGAGCCGACCTGTTCGTGCGTGACGACCACGTCTACATGCGCACCACCGCCGGTCCACGGCAGGTGGACGTGATTTATCGTCGCCTTGACGATGCCTATCTCGACCCGCTGTCGTTCAACCCTGATTCGATGTTGGGCGTGCCCGGGCTGATCGCCGTATACCGCGCAGGCAATGTGGTGCTGGCGAATGCGGTCGGCACCGGCGTGGCCGATGACAAGTCGATCTACCCCTATGTTGACGAGATGATCCGCTTTTACCTCACCGAAGAACCGATCCTGAAGAACGTGCCCACCTGGCAGTGTCGCAAGCCCCAGGACCTGTCCCATGTGCTGGCCAACCTGCCGGATCTGGTGGTCAAGGAAACCCAGGGTTCCGGCGGCTACGGCATGCTGGTCGGACCTGCCGCCAGCGCGGCGGAGATCGAGGATTTCCGTGCACGCCTCAAGGCCCGTCCCGAAGCCTACATCGCCCAGCCAACCTTGAGCCTGTCCACGTGCCCGACCTTTGTCGAGAGCGGCATCGCGCCGCGTCACATCGACCTGCGTCCGTTCGTGCTGTCGGGCAAGGAAACGCGCCTGGTGCCTGGCGGGCTGACCCGCGTGGCGCTGCGCGAAGGCTCGCTGGTGGTGAATTCGTCCCAGGGCGGTGGCACCAAAGACACTTGGGTCGTGGAGGACTAAGACATGCTTTCAAGAACGGCTTCGGACCTCTATTGGATGTCCCGCTACCTGGAGCGCGCCGAGAACCTGGCGCGCATGCTCGAAGTCAGCTATTCGCTGTCGCTGATGCCCCAAGCCGGGCGCAGCGATGGTCATGCGGAGCTGGCGATGTCGCTGCTGGCGGCTGGCACGCTGGACGACTACAACGCCCGTTATGACGCGCTCAACACCGAGCGCATGCTGCATTTCTTCGCGCTGGATGAAACCAACCCCGGCAGTATCTACAGCTGCCTGCGTGCCGCGCGGACCAATGCCCATGCCGTGCGCGGGCGTATCACCGCCGACATGTGGGAGAACATCAACGCCACCTGGCTGGAAATGCGCAACATTGCCAGCAACGGCCTGGGGCGCTACGGCATCAGCCACTTCTGCGAATGGGTCAAGGAGCGCTCGCACCTGTTCCGTGGCGCGACGTCGGGCACCATCATGCGCAACGATGCCTACTGCTTCATTCGCTTGGGCACCTTTATCGAGCGGGCGGATAACACGCTGCGCCTGCTGGACGCCCGTTATGAAATGTTCGGCGAGGAATCGGAGGAGGTCAGCGACAACTCGGCCCGTGGTTATTACCAGTGGAGTGCCTTGTTGCGCGCGTTGTCTTCGTTCGAGGCGTTCAACGAGATCTACCGCAATGCGCCGAACGCCGAGCAGGTTTCCGAGATGTTGCTGTTGCGTGCTGACGTCCCGCGCTCGCTGCATGCCTGTATCGAGGAGCTGGACCACATTCTCGCGAGCTTGCCAGGCAACAACGGCCGGCCGGCGCAACGCCTGGCCGCCGAGCTGAATGCGCGCCTGCGTTATTCGGGGATCGATGAGATCCTGGCGTCGGGCCTGCATCAATGGTTGACCGACTTGATTGGACAGATCCGCCACTTGGGCCAGACCGTCCATGAGTCTTACCTGGAGGTCGTATGAAACTATCCATACGCCACGACACCACCTACAGCTACGCCGATGAAGTCTGCACCAGCATCCAGTTCCTACGCCTGACGCCCCGGGACACTCAGCGCCAGCGCATTCTGGAATGGCACCTGGAGCTGCCGCGACTGGTGCGCAGTCAGATCGATCCCTATGGCAACATTTTGCATGTGATGACCATGGACGAGCCCCACGGTGCCTTGGTACTGACGGCTTATGGCGAGGTGGAAATCCATCAGTCCATCGCGATGGAGCCGGACAGCCAGTCGCCGCTGCCTTTTTTGCGCACCAGTCGCCTGACCCAAGCGGATGAGACCCTCAGCGCCTTCGCCGTCGAGCAATGTGCCGGCCGGCGCGATCGTTCGGCCTTGACCGATTTGATGAATGGTTTGGCGGCGCGGATGCCCTACAGCCCCGGCACGACGGCGGTCAACAGCACCGCTGCCGAGGCGTTTGCCGGTGGGACGGGGGTTTGCCAGGATCATACTCACGCATTCCTGGCCTGCGCCCGCAGCCTGGGCATTCCTGCGCGCTATGTTTCCGGCTATTTGTGCACCGAAGATGAAAGCCACCTGGCGAGCCACGCCTGGGCGGAAGCCTGGCTGGATGATGGCTGGTACAGCTTCGATGTGACCAACCGCCTGACCCTTCCAGACCGCCACCTGAAACTGGCGATCGGCCTGGACTACCTCGACGCCTGCCCGGTACGCGGCATGCGCCGGGGCGGCGGAGCGGAGCAGATGCAGGCAAGGGTGCAGGTGAGCTCGATGGTGCAGGTGCAGCACCAATAAAGGCAGGCTTTATCGCCAACAGCCGATCCCACATGGAATCGGTGGCGGACAGCAAGCTTTGTATCCACCCGAGAACCCCAGTGGGAGCGAGCCTGCTCGCGAAGGCGCCGGCACATCCAGCATCGCCACAAGCAGACCCACCGCTATCGCGAGCAGGCTCGCTCCCACAAGGGGACTGGCGGCGCCACAACAATCGAGGGCCACCACAGATCAAACTGTGGGAGCTGAGCTTGCTCGCGATGACGGCGGCACATTCAGCATCAATGCAAGCTGACCCACCGCCATCGCGAGCAAGCTCGCTCCCACAAGGGATTGCGGGTGCCCAAAGCATCCGGACTCAACACCCAACCCTGTGGGAGCGAGCCTGCTCGCGAAGACGGCAGCACATTCAGCATCAATGCAAGCTGATCCACCACCATCGCGAGCAAGCTCGCTCCCACAAGGGATTGCGGGTGCCCAAAGCATCCGGACTCAACACCCAACCCTGTGGGAGCGAGCCTGCTCGCGAAGACGGCAGCACAGCCAACATCACTGCCAGCAGACCTACCGCTATCGCGAGCAGGCTCGCTCCCACAAGGGGACTGGCGGCACCACAAAAATCGAGGACCACCACAGATCAAACTGTGGGAGCTGAGCTTGCTCGCGATGACGGCGGCACATTCAGCATCAATGCAAGCTGATCCACCACCATCGCGAGCAAGCTCGCTCCCACAAGGGGACTGGCGGCGCCACAACAATCGAGGGCCACCACAGATCAAACTGTGGGAGCTGAGCTTGCTCGCGATGACGGCGGCACATTCAGCATCAATGCAAGCTGATCCACCGCCATCGCGAGCAGGCTCGCTCCCACAAGGGGACTGGCGGCGCCACAACAATCGAGGGCCACCACAGATCAAACTGTGGGAGCTGAGCTTGCTCGCGATGACGGCGGCACATTCAGCATCCATGCAAGCTGATCCACCGCCATCGCGAGCAAGCTCGCTCCCACAAGGGGACTGGCGGCACCACAAAAATCGAGGACCACCACAGATCAAACTGTGGGAGCTGAGCTTGCTCGCGATGACGGCGGCACATTCAGCATCAATGCAAGCTGATCCACCGCCATCACGAGCAGGCTCGCTCCCACAAAATCTCACTCCCTCAATATCTCAAAAATGAAGCTTTCATGACAAAAGTTCGGTAGCACATCGCCATTCCCGTCATGCCTGTGTGACGTGCTCAAGGGGGCCTGCTAGGTCGTTTTGGAGCCGGGGCGCGAAGCCGGGAGTGAGGCGATGGGGACTATGGAACGTTATTCGAAAGTGGGCATGCAGGAGCTTGACCAGCGGCTGTCGAAGATCGTCGAGGCGGCGCGCAAGCAGCCGGTCTCGGTGTATCGCTACGGCGCGCCGTGGGTCTGGATCGTTTCCCAGGATGACTGGCAGGGCGCGCTCAAGGAAGTGTCCAGCTACATTCCGCAAGGCCATTCACTGGTTTTGCTGCGTCCGCAGATCGACGACCTGCTGGATGACCATCGTGATGTGCTGCAAGGGCTCAACGCCGGTGCCCAGATGCTGATCGCACCGCAAACCGCCATGCATATCCTCCTGCTGCAGCTGCTCTATTCGGTGCCCAGCGAGCAGCAACTCTACGAACAACTCAACTACAACCTGCTGTTCCGCTGGTTCGTCGGCCTGGATCTGAACCAGAAGGTCTGGAGCTTCAACGTCCTGAGCAAAGACCTCGCCACACTGTTGGGCGACGCGCGGGCAGTGCGGCTCATCCAGAAAATCATCGGTGAAGTGTTCTGTGGCGCCTTGCTGCAAATGCCGGAGTTCTCCTTGAACTTCGCGCTGCTGCACACCTGGCTGGCCCGGCACGCCACGCCATCGACCGCACGCAATTGAGCCGTATCTTGAATTCAGGGGGTGGTGTGGAGCATTTCTTCAAATCGCGGCCGGCGCTGTGGGGCTGGTTGCTGCTGGCGGTCGGGGGGCCGTCGGCATTCGCCGCAGAAGGAGGGCAGGAGGCCGAAGCCGCGCCTACTCGCCTGGTGGACGTGAACGAGTATTTCGTGCGGGGCAACACCGTGCTCGATGCCCGGGCCATCGAGGAAGCGGTGTACCCGTTCCTCGGCCCGCAAAAGGCCTTGAGCGACATCGAAGGCGCCCGGGAAGCGCTGCAAAAGGCCTATCAGGCGCGCGGTTATCAGTCGGTGTTCGTCGAACTGCCAGAGCAAAAAGTCGAAGACGGCATCGTCTACCTGCAAGTCAGCGAGACCAAGATTGGCCGGGTACGGGTGGTGGGGGCCAAGCATTATTCGCCCGTTGAAATCCGTGATGATGTGCCGGCGCTCAAGGAAGGCGAGGTACCCGATTTCGCCCAGGTCCAAACAGAGCTGGCGCAGTTGAACAAGACCCCGGGACGCCAGGTCATGCCGCTGGTGCGCGAAGGCCAGCGACCCGGAACCATGGATGTCGATTTGCAAGTCGAAGACCAGAACCCCTGGCAAGCCAGCCTGGGGCTGAACAACGACTACAGCGCCGACACCGAAAAGCTGCGCACGGTCGCCAGCCTGGGCTACAACAACCTTTGGCAACTGGGCCACAGCGTTTCGCTGACCTTCTTCACCGCGCCCCAGGACACCGAAAACGCCAAGGTCTGGTCGGGCTCCTATACGGCGCCGTTGAGCGAGCGTTGGAGCGTACAGTTCTCCGGCTACCAGTCCGACAGCAACGTGGCGACCGTGGGCGGCAGCAACGTGCTGGGCAAGGGCCATTCCTACGGCGTCTCGGCGATCTACAGCCTGCCGTCGAGCGCTGCCTGGGCCAACACATTCTCCGTTGGCGTGGACTTCAAGGATTTCGATGAAGAGCTGAACCTGGGCGGCGCGAGCGACAAGGCGCCGCTCAAGTACGCGCCATTCACCTTTGCCTATAACGGCCTGCGCTACACCGAAAGCAGCCAGCTGGGGCTCGGCCTGAGTCTGGTGGCGGGTACGCGCAGCCTGCTGGGCTATGGCAGCAGCGACGAAGAATTCGACTACAAGCGCTATCGCGCCAGCCCCAGCTTTGCCGTGCTCAAGGGCGACGGCAATTACACCTTCACCTTCGCCAACGATTGGCAGACCGCCTCCAAGGCCGCCTTCCAACTGGCCTCCGGGCCGCTGGTTTCCAACGAGCAATTCTCTGCCGGTGGCGCCACTTCGGTGCGCGGCTACCTGGCTGCCGAACGTACCGGCGATGACGGCTACCTGCTGTCCCAGGAGTTGCGCACCCCGTCCCTGGCCAAGTTCCTCGGCAGCTATGTCCAGGAGTGGCGCTTCTACGCCTTCGCCGAAGGCGCGCAGTTGTACCTGCGCGACGAACTGCCCGATCAGGAAGCCGATTACAGCCTCGCCAGCGTCGGCCTCGGCACCCGCGCAAGCCTGAGCAAATGGCTGTCCGGCAGTCTCGATTGGGGCTATCCGCTGCTCGAAGGGCCGAACACCTCGAAACAGGAATCGCGCCTGCACTTCAACCTGCAAGCGACGTTTTGAACCCAGGAGTCATGTCCATGCAACGTTTATTGTTATCCCTGTTTATCTGCCTGGGGCTGGTGCTTCCGGCGACCGCCAACGCCTGGTGGCAGGACGACTGGCACTATCGCAAACAGATTTCCGTGGACACCACGCCCCAGGGCGCCGCCATCGCCCAGGCTTTGGGCCGTACAGCGTTGCTGGTGCGCCTGCACACCGGCAACTTCACCTTCGACGGCGTCAAGGATGACGGCTCGGACCTGCGCTTCGTCAGTGCCGACGACAAGACGGTGCTCAACCACCAGATCGAAAGCTTCGACCCGCTGATGGGTATGGCGCTGATCTGGGTCGATGTGCCGAACGTTGAGGGCGGTCAGCGTCAGGACGTGTGGATGTATTACGGCAACCAGAAGGCGCCGGCCACAGGCAGTGGCCAGTTGACCTTCGACCCGGACTACACCGGCCTATACCACTTCGACGGCGCCACTGGCATACCGCCCAAGGACACCACGGCCTATGGCAACAATGCCCAGGGCGCAACCGGAGTGAGCATCGACGGCGTGATCGGGCGGGCCTTGCAGTTCAACGGCCAGCCGCTACTGTTGCCCGCCAGCCCGTCGCTGCAACACAGTCCCGGCGCGGCGTTCACCTTCAGCACTTGGCTGCGCCAGGACCAGGCCAGTGGCGAGCAAATCATCCTGGCCCGTCGTGAAGGCGCCAGCCATCTGCTGATTGGCGTAAACCAGGGTGTGCCGTTCGTAGCGATCAATGATCAGCGTGCGGTCTCGACCCAGCCGCTGAACCCCGGCCAGTGGCAGCACTTGGCGTTGACCGCCTCGGGCGACCGGGTCGTGCTGTACGTCAATGGGCGTGAAACCGCGAGCCTGGCGTTGGCGATGCCAGCGTTCAATTCGCCGATTGCCTTGGGCGCTGACGCTTCCGCCGGTGTTCTCGCGCCCTTCAGTGGGGCCATGGATGAAGCGCGCCTGTCCAAGGTTGCCCGCCCGGCGCCACAGCTGTTGGCCGACGCCAATGCCCAGGGCGCTGAATCGAAACTGGTCGCCTATGGGGTCGATGAAGAGCAATCGGGTTTCGGTTTTGGCAGCCTGGGTTTCTTGCTCAAGGCCGTGCCGCTGGACGCTTGGGTGATCATCGGGGTACTGGTGCTGATGATGTTCCAGTCGTGGATCATCATGATCCGCAAGAACCGCATGGTCAGCCGTCTCAGCGCGGCCAACGAAGCGTTTCGCGAGCAGTTCGCCAGGATTGGCACGCGCCTGGAAATGTTCGCCGACGATCAGGACCTCGCCCAGCGCCTGCAACACTCGTCGCTGTGGCGCCTGTACCTGGTGGCCGTCAAGGAGATTCGCACCCGCCGTGAGCAGGGCGCCGATACCTCGTCGGTGTCGGCGGCCACCATTGAAGCGATCCGTTGCTCGATGGACGGCGTGCGCACCCGGGAAAACCAGCAACTGAGTTCGAAGCTATCGACCCTCTCCAACGCCATCGCCGGCGGTCCGTACATTGGTCTGCTCGGCACAGTGCTGGGGATCATGGTGGTGTTCCTCGGCACGGCCATGGCCGGTGACGTGAACATCAACGCCATCGCCCCGGGCATGGCGGCGGCATTGCTCGCCACCGCCATGGGCCTGTTCGTCGCGATCCCTGCGCTGTTTGGCTACAACCGCCTGATCACCCGTAACAAGGAAGTCAGTGCCGACATGCGGGTATTCGTCGACGAGTTCATCACCCGCCTGGCGGAGATGCACGGCGAAGGCCAGTCCGGTGAAGCGGCGCATCGCCGCGCTCATCACGTCCAATCGTCCGTACCGGCCTGAGGAGGTCGCCATGGCTAGCGTAAACGCGTCACACGATGACGACGATGATGCCGCAGTCGATAGCATCAACATCACGCCGCTGGTGGATGTGCTCATGGTGGTGCTGGTGATGTTCATCCTCACCGCCACGGCCCAGGTGTCGGGTATCCAGATCAACCTGCCCAAGGCCAGCGCCTCGGTGTCGTTGTCCGAAGCCAAGACCAAGGCGATTTCGGTGAATGACGGCGGCCAGGTGTTCCTCGACGCCTACCCGGTGACCCTGGCCGAGCTGGAAGAGCGCCTGCGCATCGAGAAAGCCCAGAATCCGGACTTCCCGATCATCGTGCGCGGCGACGCGACGGTGCAGTACCAAAAAGTCATTGAGGTGCTGGACCTGTTGCGGCGCCTGGAATTGTCCCAGGTCGGCCTTGTGACCGGCAAACCGAGCCAGGGCTGACCATGACCGCCAGACTTCCCATCGATCCGCCTCCCGTGAAGACCTCGCCGTTGCGCCTGCTCAAGTGGGCTGCCGGCCTGCTGCTCGGCGCCGTGGCGGCTTGGCTGCTGTGGCAGTGGGCCAACGACATGAGTGGCGTACGTCGCGAAGCGCCGAAAGTGCCGACCATCATCCCGCTGCCGCCTCCGCCCCCACCACCGCCGGAAAAACCCAAGGAGCCGGAACCCCAGGTCGAGGAAAAGGTGGTCGAGCCAGAGCCGACCCCGGAACCCGAAGAGGTCAAGCCCGAGGAAGAAGCGCCGCCGTCACCGGTGGATGACCTGGCGAACCCGATGCAGATGGACGGCGACGCCCAGTCTGGCAACGACGCGTTCAACATCGGCGCGGGCAAGGGTGGCGGCATGGCGGGAGCGGGCGGTGGCCGGCTGGGAAATGGCACCTACAGCCAGTTCCTGGCCTTCACCTTCCAGCGCTTGCTGCGGGAGAACCCTGACCTGCGCAGCCTGGCGTTCTCGCTGCAGGCCGACGTCTGGCTCAGTGCCGTGGGCGAAATCACCCGGGTCGAGCTGATCAAGTCCAGTGGCAACCCGCAAGTGGATGAGCAAGTGATTTCCGCCCTGCGTGCCGCGCCCCATTTGAGTGAACGGCCACCGGCCTCTCTGACTTTGCCCGTGCGCCTGTCCTTGCAGGGACGGCGTCCGGGTTAACCGACTATTTGAAAGTTCGCCAACAGGAGTTGTGTGCAGATGATTTCCAATGTGAATCGATTGTCGTGGGCGATCGGCCTGGTGGTCCTGGGCCTGGCCGGGCACGCGGTCGCCGCCGCGGCGCCTTCGGAAAACGCCACGATCAATCTGATCCGCCTGCTGGTGCAGCAGGGCGTATTGAAGCAGGACCAGGCCGATGGTTTGATCGCCCAGGCCGAGCGGGAAGCCGTGCAGGCCCGTCAGGCGGCCACGGCGGTGGCCGCAACGCCGGCCGGTGCGCCGGGGGACGTGCGGGTGCAATACGTGCCGAACATCGTGCGTGAGCAGATTCGCGACCAGGTCAAGGCCGAAGTCATGGCCACCGCCAAGCAGGAAAACTGGGCCCAGCCCAACACCTTCCCGGATTGGGTCTCGCGCATCAGTTTCGATGGCGACATTCGCCTGCGGGATGAGTCGCGCTATTACTCGGGCACCAACAGCAACGAAATCGTCGACTTCGCCCGGCTCAATGATAAAGGCCCCTACGACGTCAACCCCAACAGCAGCTCCAGCCTGCCGCCGTTGCTCAACACCCGTGAAGACCGCGAGAACCTGTTCCGTCTGCGCGCACGCCTGGGCATGAAGGCCGTGATTGCCCCGCAATGGACGGCGGGCATTCGCATTGGCACCGGCTCGGACAACAACCCGGTGTCCACCACCCAGACCCTCGGTGGCGGCTTTGGCAAAAAAGACATCTGGCTCGACCAGGGCTACCTGACCTGGAAGCCCTCGGACGAATTGACCCTGACCGGTGGGCGTTTCGCCAACCCGTTTTTCTCCACCGACCTGTTGTACTCCGGTGACCTGAACTTCGATGGCGTGGCGGCGAATTTCAACCACAAGCTCAATCAGGACTGGGGCGTGTTCGGCACCGTCGGTGCGTTCCCGGTGGAGTACACCAACGACACCAGCACCAGCAATGGCAGCGACAAGGAAGAGAGCGACAACAAGTGGTTGTACGGTGCGCAACTGGGGGCCAACTGGGCCATCAACGACAGCAACCGGATCAAGGGGGCCATGGCCTATTACCGCTTCGACGACATTGAAGGCCAGCGCTCTTCGCCGTGCCAGCCTTGGGCCGGTGACCCAGGCTGCGACAGCGACGGTTCGCGGGTGGCGTTCATGCAAAAGGGCAACACCGTGTTCCTGCTGCGCGACATCGCGCCCAATCCGCTCAACCCATCCACCACGCCACAGCCGCAATACGTCGGCCTGGCTTCGCAATTCAACCTGCTGGACCTGAACCTGGCCTGGGACACCGATCTGCCCCAGGACCTGAAGCTGCGCAGCCAGGCCCACTACGTCCACAACCTGGGCTACGACGAGGGCGAGATGCGCAAGCGCTCCGCAGGGCAATTTGCCAACAACCTGAACGGCGATGGCGAGGTGGAAAGCGGCGCCAACGCCTGGATGCTCCAGTTCACCCTGGGCAACTCCCTGGAGCTCAAGCGCGAGGGCGACTGGAACCTGTTCGCCGGCTACAAGTACATCCAGCCGGACGCCTTGCCGGACGGCTTCAACGATTCGTCATTCCACCTGGGGGGCACCAACGCCAAGGGTTATTTCCTGGGCGGCAACTACGGCCTGGCGAGCAACGTCTTTGCCACCGGTCGCTGGTTGAGTTCCGAAGCGGTGTACGGCGCGCCGTACGACATTGATGTCTTGCAGCTTGAAATCAACACGCGCTTCTAAGCGCAGGGAGGCCTCATGAAAAGGCGAGCCAAATACCCATGCCCGGCTGCGTTGCTGATGCTGGGCGTGCTGCTCAGCGGCATGGCGCACGGCGAAGGCCTGGAAGAGCGGCTGCGGGCACAACTGCGCAGCACCACCGCCCAGTTGCAGGCCCTGCAAAGCGAGCAGGCCCAGGCCAGCGCCGCGCGTCAGGCTGCCGAGAGCCAGGCCAAAGAAGCCCAGGCGCAGATCAAGCAGTTGACCGCGCAGTTGGCCAAGGCCCAGGCCCTGGCCGAACAACTGGCCGGGCACCAGCAAAACCTGCAAAACCAGGCCCAGGCCCAGGTGGCGGCCAGCAACGAGCAGGTCGACAAGTTCAAGAAAGCCTACGAAGAACTGTTGGCCTTGGCCCGTGGCAAAGAGACCGAGCGCGCCCGCCTGGCGGTGCAATTGACCGAGCGTGACACACAAGTGCAGCAATGTTCGGTCAAGAATCAGCAAATGTACGAAGTCGCCAAGACGTTGCTGCATGCCTACGAAACCATCGATGTGACCGACATCATGAAAATCCGCCAACCGTTCGCGGCCAAGGCCCGGGTGCGTTTCGAAGAGCTGGCGCAAGGCTTTGGCGATGATCTCTACAAGAACCGTTTCGATGCGCCCCAGGCCTCGATCACTCACTGAACAGCACAAGGAAGCAGCGAGCATGACCTCAATGATTGAATACGTCGGTGCAAAATCCCTGACCGAGTGGTTGCAGGCCGCGGGCTATCGGGTCAACGAAACCGAGCAGAACGGCATCGTGCAACTGCTTAGCGCCAGCCAGGGCATCGGCTTTGCGGTGCGTTTGGGCAATCCTGCGCCGACAGCGGGCCAATACCTGGACTTCACCTTCAGCTGTGCCTTGCGGGTACAGGGCGAGTTGCCAGCTGGTTTGGTGGCGTTGTGGAACGCTTCACGTCGCTTCGCCCGGTTGTCGCTGCAGGGTGAATTCCTGGTGATGGAAATGGACGTGGTGGTCGCGGCAGGCGTGAGCGCCGATCATTTGCGCAGCCACCTGGAACTGTGGGATCGCCTGCTGCAGGAGTTCATTGTCTACCTGCGTGAGTACAGCCAGAACGCAGCGCGCCTGCAAACCCCTGGCGAGCCCGTCGAGGTGCCATCGGAGGAGGCCGTTGCATCGTGAAAAAGCCGACCTTCGTCATCAGCGCCGCAGCGCTGGGCCTACTCGCCGTGGCGCTGGTGCTGGGCCTGCGCCCGGGAAGCAATCCGGTCGCGGCGGTACAGACTGTCAGCGTCGTTTCAGCCGATTCGCCGAGCCTGGCCCAGTTGGGCAACCAGCACGTCAGTCCCGAAGAACTGAAGACATTGCTGGCCGCACTGGCCCCCGAGGTTCGTCAGCAAATGCGCAGCAATCGGGCTGCGCTGGAAGGCTGGATCCGTGCCCGCCTGGCGGAAAAAGCCGTGTTGGAGCAGGCCGACGCCCAGGGCTGGCGCCAGCGCCCGGAGGTGGAGCGCCAGATGCGGGCGGCGGCGGAGCAGATTGTGTTTCGCGACTACTTGCAGTCGGTCAGCCAGGTGCCGGCCGGGTATCCCAGTGAAGACGAGTTGAAGCAGGCTTACGACGCCGGAAAAGCCAACTGGACCGCGCCGGCGTTGTACCGTGTCAGCCAGATTTTCCTGGCCGCCACCGAACCGCAAACCGTGGAGGCGGTGCGCCGGCAAGCGCTGGAACTGAGTAAAAAGGCCCAGGCGTCACCCGCTGAATTTGCCGCCCTGGCCAGCCGTTTTTCCCAAGATCGCAGCAGTGCCGAGCGTGGCGGTGACAGCGGTTTCCAGCCGTTGCAGCAACTGGTCCCGCCGGTGCGTGAGGCGGTGGCACGTCTGAAGATTGGCGCGGTGTCGGACCCGGTGCAGAGCCCGGCGGGGTTCCATGTCATCAAGCTCACCGAACAACAGCCGTCTCGGGAAGCGACCCTGGACGAAGTCCGCGAACGCCTGACCCAGGCGCTGCGCGCCCAGCGCCAGGAGCAGATCGCCAAAGCCTACCTGGACGGCATGCTCGACACGGCCACGTTGAGCATCGATGGCGCGCAGTTGAGCAAGGTGCTGGAGGAGGGGCTTTAAGCAGGTCCACACCCAACCCGTGGCGAGGGAGCTTGCTCCCGCTGGCTGCGTAGCAGCCCTCACGAATTGACCGCAGTTCTTCAGTGAGAACCCGGTAGAAGTTTTGGGGTTGCTGCGCAACCCAGCGGGAGCAAGCTCCCTCGCCACAGGGCGCAGCGTTGTCTGGAAGACTCGCGCAGCCCTACGTATTCGTAAAACCGACAGGGAGTCACCCATGAGTTTCACCGAGCCCGCAGGACGCCAGGCTGTCACCGCATACCGCACGCCGTTGCATGTCCCTGATCCCTGGCTGACATTGGCCGGCGTTATTGAACCGCAGGTGGCGCAGTGTTTCCTGGTCAGTGCCCGTTGCGGCTGCTTCATGCAAGCGGCCCGTAGCCTCAACGTCAAGGCGACCTGGCTGCGCAAGCAGTTGGCGCAGCTGGAGGCGCGGTTGCAACGCTCGCTGTTCAGCTTCCAGGGCAGCGCCTTGACCCTCACCCGGGAGGGCCGGCAGTTGCAGGCTCGATTGATCACTCTGGCCCACGAAAGCGCGCCGCCGCTGAACGATCAACCCTTGATTCGCCTCGCCGTGGCCGAGTCGATTCTGCATGACATCCTGGGACGCGACCTGATCGCATTGCTGCGGCGCAATGCCAGCGTGCGACTGCAGATCATCACCCTTGACAGTGAACTGGCACTGCAAGCCGTCAGCGCCGACCTTGTGCTCTGGTTGAGTGACGCCCATGCGTCGGCGCCAGGGCCAAGCTTCGCCACGTTGTCAGCGGATCGACTGGCGCGGCTGGACTATGTGCCGCACATCGCCAAGCGCTACTCGCGACCGGCCACGCGCCCGGATTGCCTGGACGATCTGAACGACTACATGTTGGTGCAATGGCAGGCGGACCGACGCGTGGATGGCTTCGCCCCGTGGAACGCCCTGATAGAACAACGCCGGGCCGGTGTGGTGCAGGTGCAATCCTACGAATTGATGCTGGAAATGATTCGCTGCAGCGCCTGCATCGGCCTGTTGCCGCAGTACATGAGCCGTTTCGACCGAGGCTTGGTGGCATTGCCGCAAGTGTTCGGCATGCCGATGCAGCGGCACCTATGGATGGCCGTCAATGCCCAGGCCGAAGGTGCGCCAGAGGTACGGATGCTCGTCGAGCTGATCCATCACGCACTGGATGAACGCCGGGACTGGTTCCAGACCTAACCGAAACAGGGCGTAACCCCCGTGGGAGTCAGCTTGCTCGCGATAGCGGTCGTTCATTCAACATCAAATGCCGACTGAAAGGGCCTCATCGCGAGCAAGCTCGCTCCCACCCTGGATCTTCAGTGGAGATAAATCACGTGTTCGGTACAAGGCTCATTGTGGGAGTGAGCTTGCTCGCGATGAGGCCGGCACATCCGGTATCACCGCAACTGACCCACAGGTTTCCCCCGCAGCCTGACGCGGCTTATAGTGCTCGGCCTTGTCGCGCCTCCAGGAAGGAGCCCTCATGACCGAGTCTTCGATCACCCTCGAACGTTTCTCTGAAGCCCACGTCGCCGGTGTCACCGCGCTCTACAACGATCCGGCGGTGACGCGCCAAGTGCTGCAGATGCCTTTCCAGTCCACCGAAATCTGGCGCAAGCGCCTGGCGATGGATGATGAACGCTTGTTGAAACTGGTGGCCCTGCACGAGGGTGAAGTTATCGGCAACCTGGGGCTGGAGCAGTTTTCCCGCGTGCGTCGTGCCCATTGCGGCAGTCTCGGCATGGGTGTGGCTGTCGCCTGGCAGGGCAAGGGCGTGGGCTCGATGCTGCTGGCTGCGGCGCTGGATGTCGCGGACAACTGGATGAATCTGCGGCGGGTCGAGTTGACGGTCTACGCCGACAACGAAGCGGCCATCGGGCTGTACCGCAAGTTTGGCTTCGAAACCGAAGGCCTGATGCGCGACTATGCCGTGCGTGACGGTCGCTGGGTGGACACGCTGGCGATGGCGCGGTTGCGCTGAAGGGCCCAGCGCGCGGGCAAATCAGAACAGGCAAAAACCTGTCCATTGTCTATACCTGTAGTTCCGGCCCCGCCGCGTGTGGCTTACAGGAGTGACAGCATGAAGTTTTTGTCGACGATCGGCACGGTTTGCATCGCCTCGCTCGCTTTGGCGGGTTGCTCCAGCAAAGTCACCCAGCCGGATGAGTACTCCGGGTTCCTGGGTGATTACAGCCGGCTCAAGGAAGAGAAGTCGCCGTCGGGGGCCGAGGTGATGCGTTGGGTCGACCCGAAGATCGACCCGGGCAAGTACACCAGTCTCTATATCGAGCCGACACAGCTTTACCCCAAAGCGCAGCCCACCGTGAAGATCCCTCAGGCTACGCTGTCGGGTATCACCGGTTATTACGATCAGGCCCTCAAGCGGGAAGCGGGAAAATCCTTGCCCCTGGCGACAGCTCCAGGGCCGGGTGTATTGGTGATGCGGGCGGCCATCACGGCTGTCGGCAGCAAGACCGAAGGCTTGAAACCTTATGAGGTGATCCCGATTGCGCTGGTGGCGGCCGCAGTCAGCACGGCCAGCGGCATTCGCGACCAGGAAACCACCTTGGGCACCGAAGCGGTTTTTCTCGACGGAGGCAACAACGCAGTGGTCGCCCAGGTGGTGCGCAAAGGCACGGGCAAACCGTTGTCCAGCGAGTCCCAAGTCATGAAACCCGATGACGTCAAA
This sequence comes from Pseudomonas sp. St316, assembly GCF_018325905.1. Lineage (NCBI taxonomy): Bacteria > Pseudomonadati > Pseudomonadota > Gammaproteobacteria > Pseudomonadales > Pseudomonadaceae > Pseudomonas > Pseudomonas sp. St316. Next base: position 3,131,268 of record NZ_AP021901.1, read on the forward strand.
GGGGTCATCGATGGCTGGGCGTCGGATTTGCATCAGTCGTTTCTGAAGTTCAAGGCTAAATAGCCACGGATGTCTCCTGTGGACGTCATGTCTTTTTATGTCCGGGCATAGGTCGCAGCCCCATTTCATGGTTAACTCCGGCCTTCATCTTTTCAAACCTGTCAGAAGGAATCCGTTCATGGCTACAGTCACCCTCAAAGGCAACCCGGTCCAAGTCAACGGCCAGTTGCCACAAGCCGGCTCCAAGGCGCCAGCCTTTTCCCTGGTTGCCGGCAATCTGTCGGACGTTTCCCTGAAAGACTTCGCCGGCAAGCGCAAAGTGCTGAACATTTTCCCAAGTGTCGACACGCCGACCTGCGCCACCTCCGTGCGCAAGTTCAATGCCCAGGCCAACGGCCTGACCAACACTGTGGTGCTGTGCATCTCCGCCGACCTGCCATTTGCCCAGGCGCGTTTCTGCGGCGCCGAAGGCCTGGAAAACGTTCAGAACCTGTCGACCCTGCGCGGTGCCGAGTTCATCCAGGACTACGGCGTGGCAATCGCTGATGGCCCGCTGAAAGGCCTGACCGCCCGTGCCGTGGTGGTGCTGGACGAAAACGACACCGTGCTGCACAGCGAGCTGGTCAAGGAAATCGGTGAAGAGCCGAACTACGACGCTGCCCTGGCTGTTCTGAAATAAGTGGAATGAAATAAGGTATTTATTACAATTGTTAACGGCCTGGCTTTGTCCAGGCCGTTTTCTTTTGTGCTTCAAGGCCTTAGTCGACTATCCGAAAGGTAAGCCCAACGTAAATTGCCGGTAAAGGCGCTTTGCTAAATACCTGACAGTGCTTATCGTTCAGCCTCCCGTAAAAAGAAGTCCACGCGCCCAATGGTTGATCACTCCATGCAATCCTCTGTTTCCCGCAATTCCCGCCGCTGGCTGTTCGGCCTGTTCATCGTATTGGTCGTCGCGGCGCTGGCCTGGAAGTTCTGGCCCAGTGGCTCGGCGCAGAAGCCTGGGGCAGGGGATAAAGCCGCGGCGGGGCACGTGGGGCGCTCGGGTGGCATGCGGCCAGGGTTCGGTGGGGCGACGGGGCCGATTCCGGTACGGGTGGCGCCGGCGGTGACCGGGGATTTCCCGCTGTACTTCAAGGCGCTGGGCACGGTCACGGCCCTCAATACCATCAACGTGCGCAGCCGCGTGGGCGGCGAACTGGTCAAGATCGCCTTCGAAGAGGGGCAGATGGTCAAGGCCGGGGACTTGTTGGCCGAGATCGACCCGCGCCCGTACCAGAATGCCTTGCTCCAGGCCGAAGGCACGCTGTTGCAGAACCAGGCCCAGTTGAAAAATGCCCAGGTAGACTTTGAGCGGTATCGCGGTCTGTACGCCGAAGACAGTATTGCCAAGCAGACCCTCGACACCGCCGCTGCGCTGGTCGGCCAGTACCAGGGCACGGTCAAGACCAACCAAGCGGCAGTCAACGACGCCAAGCTCAACCTCGAATTCACCAAGATCCGCGCGCCGATTACCGGTCGCGTAGGCTTGCGGCAACTGGATATCGGCAATCTGGTGGCGGCCAACGACACCACGGCCCTGGCAGTCATCACCCAGACCCAACCCATCAACGTCGTGTTCACCTTGCCGGAAAACAACCTCGACACGGTACTCGCCCGTTACCGCAGCGGGGCGAAACTGCCCGTCGAGGCCTGGGACCGGGGCGATGTGAAGCTGCAGGCCAGCGGTGTGCTGCAAAGCCTGGACAACCAGATCGATGTCACCACTGGCACCTTGAAGTTCAAGGCCCGCTACGAGAACCGCGACCAGTCGCTGTTCCCCAACCAGTTCGTCAATGTCCGCCTGCTGGCCGACACCCTCAAAGGCGTGACCCTGGCACCGACGGCGGCCATTCAGTTCGGCACCAATGGCACCTTCGTCTATGCCCTGGATGGCGACAAGAAGGTCACCCTCAAAAAGCTGAAGATCGGCGCCAGCGACGGTGCCAATACCGTGGTCACCGAAGGCCTGGCCGCCGGCGACCGGGTGGTGCTCGAAGGCACCGATCGCTTGAAGGAAGGCAGCGAAGTGGAAGTGGTCAGCGACAGCCAGGAAGTGCCCACCACGCCGACCGAGCACCTGCAGGGCAAGTCCGCAGCGGCCCCCACTGAGCCGGCTGCGGCCGACAAGGCGAAAAAGGGCGGCGCATGAATCTCTCGCGGCTGTTCATCCTTCGCCCGGTCGCCACCACCCTGAGCATGCTGGCGATCATCCTGGCCGGCTTGATCGCCTATCGGCTGCTGCCGGTGTCGGCGCTGCCCCAGGTCGATTACCCGACCATCCGCGTGATGACCCTGTACCCGGGCGCCAGTCCCGACGTGATGACCAGCGCCGTCACCGCGCCCCTGGAGCGCCAGTTCGGGCAGATGCCAGGCCTGACGCAAATGGCCTCCACCAGTTCCGGTGGCGCGTCGGTGATTACCCTGCGCTTCAACCTCGACATCAACATGGACGTCGCCGAGCAGCAGGTGCAGGCCGCGATCAACGCGGCCACCAACCTGCTGCCCAAGGACCTGCCTGCGCCGCCGGTGTACAACAAGGTCAATCCGGCCGACACCCCGGTGTTGACCCTGGCCATCACCTCCAAGACCATGCTGCTGCCCAAGCTCAACGACTTGGTGGACACCCGCATGGCGCAGAAAATCGCCCAGATCAGCGGCGTCGGCATGGTCACCATCGCCGGCGGCCAGCGCCAGGCCGTGCGAATCAAGGTCAATCCCGAGGCCTTGGCGGCCAACGGCCTGAACCTGGCCGATGTGCGCACATTGATCGGCGCTTCCAACGTCAACCAGCCCAAGGGCAATTTCGACGGCCCGACACGAGTCTCGATGCTCGACGCCAACGACCAGTTGACCTCGCCCAAGGACTACGCCGAACTGATCCTGGCCTACGCCAACGGCGCGCCGTTGCGGCTCAAGGACGTGGCACAGATCGTTGACGGCGCCGAAAACGAACGCCTTGCCGCCTGGGCCAACGAAAACCAGGCCGTGCTGCTGAACATCCAGCGCCAGCCGGGGGCCAATGTCATCGAGGTGGTGGACCGGATCAAGGCCCTTCTGCCGAGCATTACCGACAACCTGCCGGCCGGCCTGGATGTCACCGTGCTGACCGACCGCACCCAGACCATCCGCGCTTCGGTCACCGACGTGCAGCATGAATTGCTGATCGCCATCGTCCTGGTGGTCATGGTGACGTTCCTGTTCCTGCGCCGGGTCAGTGCCACGATCATCCCGTCGGTGGCCGTGCCGTTGTCGCTGATCGGCACCTTTGGCGTGATGTACCTGGCCGGTTTCTCCATCAACAACCTGACCCTGATGGCCTTGACCATCGCCACCGGTTTCGTGGTGGACGATGCCATTGTCATGCTGGAGAACATCGCCCGCTTCATCGAGGAGGGCGACAGCCCGCTGCAGGCCGCGCTCAAGGGCGCGAAGCAGATCGGCTTCACGTTGATTTCCCTGACGCTGTCGCTGATCGCGGTGCTGATTCCGCTGCTGTTCATGGCTGACGTCGTGGGGCGGTTGTTTCGTGAGTTCGCCATTACCCTGGCGGTGGCGATCCTGATTTCCCTGGTGGTGTCCCTGACCTTGACGCCGATGATGTGCGCGCGGTTGCTCAAGCGCGAGCCTAAGGAAGAAGAGCAGGGGCGTTTCTACCGCGCCAGCGGCGCCTGGATCGACTGGTTGATCGCCGCCTACGGTCGCAAGTTGCAGTGGGTGCTCAAGCATCAGCCGCTGACCCTGCTGGTGGCGGTGGGTAGCCTGGTGCTGACGGTGGTGCTGTACCTGGCCGTGCCCAAGGGGTTCTTCCCGGTGCAGGACACCGGCGTGATCCAGGGCATCTCCGAGGCACCGCAATCGATCTCCTTTGCCGCCATGAGCGAGCGCCAGCAGCAACTGGCGAAAGTGATCCTCGCCGACCCGGCGGTGGAGAGCTTGTCGTCCTATATCGGTGTGGACGGCGACAATGCCACGCTCAACAGCGGTCGCCTGCTGATCAACCTCAAGCCCCACAGCGAACGGGACGACAGCGCCACCCAGATCATTGCCCGCTTGCAACCGCAGTTGGACCGATTGGTGGGCATTCGCCTGTTCATGCAACCGGTGCAGGACCTGACCATCGAGGATCGGGTCAGTCGTACCCAGTACCAGTTCAGCCTGTCGTCGCCGGACGCCGAGTTGCTCAGCCTCTGGAGCGGTCGGCTGGTCGAGGCCCTGGCCCGGCAGCCGGAACTGACCGATGTGGCCAGCGACCTGCAGGACAAGGGTTTGCAGGTTTACCTGGTCATCGACCGCGACGCTGCCTCGCGCCTGGGCGTCTCGGTGTCGAACATCACCGATGCGCTGTATGACGCTTTCGGCCAGCGGCAGATTTCCACCATCTACACCCAGGCCAGCCAGTACCGCGTGGTGTTGCAAGCCCAGGCCGGGGAGCGGATCGGGCCGCAGGCGCTGGACCAGGTTCACGTCAAGACCACCGAGGGCGGACAGGTGCGGCTATCGAGCCTGGCCCGGGTCGAAGAACGCCAGGCGCAACTGGCGATTGCCCACATCGGCCAGTTTCCAGCGGTCATGATGTCGTTCAACCTCGCGCCGGGCGTGGCCCTGGGGCATGCGGTGGATGTGATCGAGAAGGTCCAGCAGGACATCGGCATGCCGTTGGGTGTGCAGACCGAGTTCCAGGGCGCGGCCCAGGCGTTCCAGGCCTCGCTGTCGAGTACTTTGCTGCTGATCCTGGCGGCGGTGGTGACCATGTACATCGTCCTGGGCGTGCTGTACGAAAGCTATATCCACCCGATCACCATTCTTTCCACCTTGCCCTCGGCGGCCATTGGCGCCTTGCTGGCCTTGATCCTCAGCGGCAATGACCTGGGCATGATCGCGATCATCGGCATCATCCTGCTGATCGGCATCGTCAAGAAGAACGCGATCATGATGATCGACTTCGCCCTCGACGCTGAACGCAACCAGGGCGTCGACCCGCAGACGGCGATCTACCAGGCTGCGCTGCTGCGCTTCCGGCCGATTCTGATGACCACCCTGGCGGCCTTGTTCGGTGCCATACCGCTGATGTTCGCCACCGGCTCCGGCGCCGAACTGCGCCAGCCCCTGGGCTTGGTGATGGTGGGTGGGTTGTTGGTGAGCCAGGTATTGACGTTGTTCACCACGCCGGTGATCTACCTGTATTTCGATCGACTGGGACGCCGGTTCGCCCGACCGGAAGCGAAAGAGGTCCAGGTATGATGGCCGCGTCCGGAATCCTGGGACATGGAGGCTTTTTGTGGCGAGGGAGCTTGCTCCCGCTGGGCTGCGTAGCGGCCCCTTTTGTGAGTGCTGCGCACTCAAGCGGGAGCAAGCTCCCTCGCCACGACAGCCGCGCGCCTGAAGCACGGAGCGGCAGCCAATGAACCTCTCCGGCCCGTTCATCAGGCGCCCGGTGGCGACCATGCTCCTGAGCTTCGCCATCGTGCTGCTCGGTGGCGTGTGCTTCGGCCTTTTGCCGGTTTCGCCGCTGCCGCAAATGGATTTCCCGGTGATCGTGGTCCAGGCCAACCTGCCAGGGGCCAGCCCCGAGGTGATGGCTTCGACGGTGGCTACGCCCCTGGAACGCTCCTTCGGCGCCATCGCCGGGGTCAACACCATGAGCAGCCGTTCCAGCCAGGGCTCTACCCGCGTCATCCTGCAATTCGACCTGGACCGTGACATCAACGGTGCCGCCCGGGAAGTGCAGGCGGCCATCAATGCGTCGCGCAACCTGTTGCCCAGCGGCATGCGCAGTATGCCGACCTATAAGAAGGTCAACCCGTCCCAGGCGCCGATCATGGTGTTGTCGCTGACCTCGGATGTGTTGAAAAAAGGCCAGCTCTACGACCTGGCGTCGACCATCCTGTCCCAGAGCCTGTCGCAGGTATCGGGCGTCGGCGAGGTACAGATTGGCGGCAGCTCGTTGCCGGCGGTGCGCATCGAACTGGAGCCGCATCTGCTCAACCAGTACGGCGTGGCCCTCGATGACGTGCGCACCGCGGTTGCCGATAGCAACGTGCGCCGGCCCAAGGGGTCGGTGGAGGACGATCAGCGAATGTGGCAGGTCCAGGCCAACGATCAGTTGGAGAAGGCCAAGGACTACGAAACGCTGGTCATCCGTTACCAGGATGGTTCGGTATTGCGGCTCAAGGACGTGGCGAAAGTTACCGACAGCGTCGAGGATCGCTACAACAGCGGCTTCTTCAACAACGATGCCGCCGTGTTGCTGGTGATCAACCGCCAGGCCGGGGCCAACATCATCGAGACGGTCAATGAAATCAAGGCGCAGTTGCCGGCGTTGCAGGCCGTGCTGCCGGCCAACGTCAAGCTGAACCTGGCCATGGACCGCTCGCCCGTGATCAAGGCCACCCTGCATGAAGCGGAAATGACCCTGCTGATCGCCGTCGCCCTGGTGGTGCTGGTGGTGTTCCTGTTCCTCGGTAACTTCCGTGCCTCCCTGATCCCGACCCTGGCCGTGCCGGTGTCGCTGGTGGGCACGTTTGCGGTGATGTACCTGTACGGTTTCTCCCTGAACAACCTGTCGTTGATGGCGTTGATCCTGGCGACCGGGTTGGTGGTGGACGATGCCATCGTGGTGCTGGAGAACATCTCCCGGCATATCGACGAAGGCGTCCCTCCTATGACGGCAGCGTACAGGGGGGCCGAAGAGGTGGGTTTCACCTTGCTGTCGATGAACGTCTCGCTGGTGGCGGTGTTCCTGTCGATCCTGTTCATGGGCGGGATCATCGAGAGCCTGTTCCGCGAATTCTCCATTACCCTGGCGGCGTCCATCGTGGTCTCACTGGTGGTCTCGCTGACCCTCACGCCGATGCTCTGCGCCCGCTGGCTCAAACCTCACGTGCCGGGGCAGGAAAACCGCCTGCAGCGCTGGAGTCAGCGCCTCAATGAACGAATGGTCCGTGGTTACGCCATTAGCCTGGACTGGGTACTGCGCCATCGACGCCTGACCCTGCTGAGCCTGCTGGTGACCATCGGCGTGAACGTCGCGTTGTATGTGGTGGTGCCGAAAACCTTCATGCCACAGCAGGACACCGGCCAACTGATCGGTTTTGTGCGTGGCGACGATGGGCTGTCCTTCAACGTGATGCAGCCGAAGATGGAAATCTTCCGCCGCGCCGTGCTCAAGGACGAGGCGGTGCAAAGCGTCGCCGGTTTCATCGGTGGTAACAACGGCACCAACAACGCCTTCATGCTGGTGCGCCTCAAGCCGATCAAGGAACGCAATATTTCTGCACAAAAGGTCATCGAGCGCCTTCGTAAAGAAATGCCCAAGGTCCCTGGCGCTCAGTTGATGCTGATGGCCGACCAGGACTTGCAGTTCGGTGGCGGTCGCGAGCAGACCACCTCGCAGTATTCCTACATCCTGCAAAGCGCGGACCTGGCGTCGCTGCGCACCTGGTACCCCAAGGTCGTGGCGGCCTTCCGGGCCCTGCCGGAGCTGACCGCCATCGATGCCCGCGACGGTGGTGGGGCGCAGCAGGTGACGCTGGTGGTGGACCGCGACCAGGCCAAGCGCCTGGGCATCGACATGGACATGGTCACTGCGGTGCTCAACAACGCCTACAGCCAGCGGCAGATATCGACCATCTACGACAGCCTCAACCAGTACCAGGTGGTGATGGAGGTCAATCCCAAGTATGCCCAGGATCCGAGTACCCTCGAGCAGGTCCAGGTGATCACCGCCGATGGCGCGCGCGTACCGCTGTCGGCCATTGCCCACTACGAGAACAGCCTGGAGGACGACCGGGTCAGCCATGAAGGCCAGTTCGCGTCCGAGGGCATTTCCTTCGACATGGCCGAAGGTGTCACGGTGGAGCAGGGCACCGCGGCCATCGAGCGGGCGCTTGCCAAGGTTGGGATGCCCGAGGATGTCATCGCGAAAATGGCCGGCACCGCCGATGCGTTCGCCGCCACCCAGAAAAGCCAGCCGTTCATGATTCTTGGGGCGTTGCTGGCGGTGTACCTGGTGTTGGGTGTGCTCTATGAAAGCTACATCCATCCTCTGACCATCCTGTCTACGTTGCCATCGGCCGGGGTCGGCGCGTTGCTGTCGATCTACGCGCTGGGTGGCGAGTTCAGCCTGATCTCGCTGTTGGGGCTGTTCCTGCTGATCGGCGTGGTGAAGAAAAACGCCATCCTGATGATCGATCTGGCGTTGCAACTGGAACGGGCCGGACAGACACCACTGGAGTCGATCCGCAGCGCTTGCCTGCTGCGGTTGCGGCCGATCCTGATGACCACGCTGGCGGCGATCCTTGGCGCCTTGCCGCTGTTGCTCGGCGCCGCCGAAGGCTCGGAAATGCGCCAGCCATTGGGCCTGACCATCATCGGTGGATTGGTGTTCAGCCAGGTACTGACGCTCTACACCACCCCGGTGGTTTACCTTTATCTCGACAAGCTGCGCCATCGCTTCAATCGCTGGCGTGGCGTGCGCACTGATGCTGCCCTGGAAACTGCGCTATGACCGACCGTTCGCCTTTCAATCTTGCCGCAATGCTGGCGACCGCCCGTGGCTCGCGGGTGCTGAGCCTGGCGCTGTGCGTGGCGATGCTCAGTGCCTGCGCCGTCGGCCCGGATTATCAACGTCCCCAGGCTAGCGCCCCGGTGCAATACAAGGAGGCCCAGGGCTGGCGCCAGGCCAACCCCAGCGATGCGTTGGCCCGCGGCGCCTGGTGGGAGCTGTACGGCGATGCGCAACTCAATGGCCTGGTGGACAAGCTCAATGCGTCCAACCAGACCGTGGCCCAGGCCGACGCCCAATACCGGCAGGCCCGGGCGCTGGTGCGCAATGCCCGTGGTGCATTTTTCCCCACCGTCGACCTGAGCGTTGGCAAGACGCGCTCCAGCCAGGGCACCGGCAGCAGCAGTTCGAGCCTGAGCAGTTCGTCCAGCGGCATTCGCGACACCTACAACGCCCAGGCCGGCGTCAGTTGGGAGGCGGACGTGTGGGGCAAGCTGCGCCGCACCCTGGAAGCCGACGAGGCGAGCGCCCAAGCCAGTTTTGCCGACCTGGCGGCGATGCGCCTGAGCCAGCAGTCGGAGCTGGTGCAGAACTACTTGCAGTTGCGGGTGATCGATGAACAGAAGCGCCTGTTGCAGAACACCGTCGACAACTATCAGCGCTCCTTGAAAATGACCGAGAACCAGTATCGTGCCGGCGTCTCCGGCAAGGACGCGGTGGCCCAGGCGCAAAACCAGCTCAAGACCACCCAGGGCGACCTGATCGACCTGATCTGGCAACGGGCCCAGTTTGAAAACGCCATTGCCGTGCTGGTCGGCCTGCCGCCGGCCGAATTCAACCTGGCCGAGACCCAGGACATCCCCTCGCTGCCGCAGATCCCGGTGGCGCTGCCGTCGCAGTTGCTCGAACGCCGGCCGGACATCGCCTCTGCAGAACGCTCGGTGATGGCCGCCAATGCCAATATCGGCGTGGCCAAGGCCGCTTATTACCCGGACCTGACCCTGAGCCTCAGTGGCGGCTACAGCAGCAGTACCTACGACAACTGGGTGAGCGTGCCGAACCGCTTCTGGTCGGTAGGGCCGCAACTGGCGATGACGCTGTTCGATGGCGGCCAGCGTTCGGCAGAGGTCGACCGTACCGTCGCAGCCTACGACCAGACCGTCGCCACCTATCGCCAGACCGTGCTTGACGGCTTGCGCGAGGTGGAAAACTACATGATCCAGCTCAAGGTGCTGGAAGACGAAGCCCGCGTGCGCCAGGAAGCCCTGGACGCCGCCCGCGAGTCCCTGCGCTTGACGCAAAACCAGTACAAGGCCGGGTTGATTGCCTACCTCGACGTGGTGACCGTCCAGGCCACCGCGCTGAGCAACGAACGCAGCATGCTGAGCCTGCAACAGAGTCGCTTGATTGCCAGCGTGCAGTTGATCGCCGCGCTGGGCGGCGGATGGGACGGGCAGATGCAGGCGAGCGAACAAGCTGCAGCGCACTGATACCCACCACTGTCCCTGTGGGAGCGAGCTTGCTCGCGAAGCGGTGGTTCAGCTTGCAGAAATGTTGACTGAGCAGCAGCCATCGCGAGCAAGCTCGCTCCCACAGTGGCTTGCGGTGGAGTCAGTCCCGCTTTTGGCCGATGCACTGCCTACGTCCTGTCGCGATGGCTTGTTATAGTTCAAGCTTCTTTTCAGTCGGTAAAGGATCACTGCCATGTCGCAATACCAAGCGTTCAGCGTCGAACTTGCAGACAACATTGCCCATGTGCAGATCAATCGCCCGGAAAAGATCAATTCGATGAACGCCGCGTTCTGGAGCGAGATCATCGAGATCTTCCAATGGATCGACGACACCGATGCCGTACGGGTGGTGGTGCTCAGCGGCGCCGGCAAGCATTTTTCTTCGGGGATAGACCTGATGATGCTGGCAGGCGTGGCCAACGAACTGGGCAAGGATGTGGGGCGCAATGCGCGGCTGCTGCGGCGCAAGATCCTGCAACTGCAAGCTTCGTTCAACGCCGTGGACAATTGCCGCAAACCGGTACTCGCCGCGATCCAGGGCTATTGCCTGGGCGGCGCCATCGACCTGATTTCAGCGTGCGACATGCGCTATGCCGCCGAGGATGCCCAGTTCTCCATCAAGGAGATCGATATCGGCATGGCCGCCGATGTTGGTACATTGCAACGCTTGCCCCGGATCATCGGGGACGGCATGCTGCGTGAACTCGCTTATACGGGGCGCACCTTCGGTGCCGACGAAGCGCGCAGCATCGGCCTGGTCAATCGTGTCTACAGTGACACCGCCAGCCTGCTCGACGGCGTGATGGGCATCGCCCGGGAAATTGCCGCCAAGTCGCCGATTGCCGTGACCGGCACCAAGGAAATGATCAGCTACATGCGCGACCACCGCATCGACGACGGCCTGGAATACGTCGCCACCTGGAACGCCGCCATGTTGCAATCGACTGACCTGCGCGGGGCCATGGCCGCCCATATGAGCAAACAGAAACCCGAATTTCTGGATTGACTGACCATGATTTCACGCTGGACCACCGCAGTACTCGATACCGCTCTTCCTGGCGGCTGGGCCGTTGCCCGCTGTCCGGAGGGCTTTCTGTTCGATGACAACGGCGCGCTGTTCCCCGCGAATGGCTCAAGCGCCAAGACCTGTCGATCCTCGCCGAGCACGGCATCGGTCACCTGGATGGCGAACCGGTCTACCTGTTGGAGTTGCACAGCCCACTGGACATACCAGGCTGCAACTGGAAAGGCCTGCGGGCGTTCATGCTCGAAGGCGACCACACGCTGTACAAGGTGTTGGGCTATGCCGCGCAGATCGGCACCTGGGCCCGGGAACATCGTTTCTGTGGCAGTTGCGGCAAGCGCATGGGCCAGATTCCGCTGGAACGGGCCATGTACTGCGATGCCTGCGACCTGCGCCACTATCCGCGGATTTCACCGAGCATGATCGTGTTGATCACTCGCGGCGATGAGGTCCTGCTGGCCCGTTCGCCGCGTTTCGTCCCGGGCGTCTACAGCACCCTGGCGGGGTTTGCCGAGCCGGGTGAGTCGGCCGAGGATTGCCTGGTGCGTGAGGTTCGCGAGGAAGTCAGCATCGAGGTGAAGAACATCCAGTACATGGGCAGCCAGTGCTGGCCGTTCCCTCATTCGATGATGCTCGGTTTCCACGCTGAATATGCCGGTGGCGATATCGTGCCCCAGGAAGATGAAATCGAGGACGCCCAGTGGTTCAACGTCCATGACTTGCCACCGTTGCCGGCTTCACGTTCCATCGCCCGCTACCTGATCGACCTGTATGTGGCGCGGCGCCTAGGCCATGCTGAACCAGTGCTGCCAGGCTAGGCGCACGGTCAAGCCCAGCACCACGGTGATGAACACCGGTCGGATGAACTTCGCACCGCCACTGATGGCGGTGCGAGCGCCGAAGAACGCGCCGACCATCACCGACAGGCCCATGCTCAGGCCGATGACCCAGTCCACTTGCCCGGAAAAGATGAACACCGACAGCGCCGCGATGTTGCTGACGAAGTTCATGCTGCGTGCCACGCCACTGGCCTTGACCAGGTCGATGGGGTAGAGCAGCAGACTGCTGACCGTCCAGAACGCGCCCGTACCCGGCCCGGCCACCCCGTCATAGAAACCCAGGCTGAAGCCTTGGGACGATTGCCATGTCTTCTTGATCGGGGCATCGCTGTCCAGCGGTGCCTTGGGCGTGCCGCCGAACAACAAGTACAGGCCACAGGCGAAGACGATCACCGGCAGCATCTTGTTCAGCCATTCGGCGGGCAGGTAATGAGCGACGATGGCGCCGGTCAGGGCACCGACCAGGGTGCCGACGAGGGCATGTGTCCACTGCCGTGGATGAAACAGCTTGCGTCTGTAGAAGGTGAAGCTGGCCGTCGCCGAACCGAAGGTCGAACTGAGTTTGTTGGTCCCCAGGACCAGATGGGGGCAAACCTGCCGTCAGCAGGGCAGGCGTGGTCAACAGCCCACCGCCACCGGCAATGGCATCAATGAAGCCGGCAATGAACGCGACAACAGCAAGGATAGCGAGGGTAGTGAGGTCAACGCTGAGTTCAAAAGGCATGGAATAGGCTTATTTAGCAGATCGCAGAAGGGCTGCGGGGAAGGCCGGTATGTTACCCATAATGGTGCAGGGCTGCGACAACCTCTAAGATCGGCGACATTCCCTGTGGCGAGGGAGCTTGCTCCCGCTGGGCTGCGCAGCAGCCCCAAAAAGCTTTCCACCCTCCACCTGACACCCGAATGTGTTTGTCTGGCGGAAGTGGCCGCTGGACGATTTTTTTTTGAAATCAAGGGGTTGTCAGCCTAGGCAAATGAGTACATAATTGCGCCCATCGAACGCACTGGGACGTAAAAAATCTCAATGTTTTCAAGGAGATAGCGGCGCCCAGGTGCCCTGTATCCCGATCAGTTTGTACTGCGGTTGATGTGGCAGTATCGCATCAAGCGTTCTGAGGCCGAATAGCAAAATGGTTATGCAGTGGATTGCAAATCCACCTACGCCGGTTCGATTCCGACTTCGGCCTCCACTTTTAAAAAGCTCTGTAGATCTATGATTTACGGAGCTTTTTTATTTGTGAAGCATTGAAAGCTTTTGTCTTTAAAAGCACATGAGCGACCTTGCTTCACAGGGGAGGGATGTATATATTCCCCCTCTTGCTGCACGAGCCAGGACATCGGCCTCTGGATTTTGCCGACGTTCCCATGGCTAATCGCGCTACCGCCCGAATGGCGAAACTGGTAGACGCATGGGACTTAAAATCCCCCGCTCGTAAGGGCGTGCCGGTTCGATTCCGGCTTCGGGCACCATCTAAAATCAAGGGTTTGCGAGCGAAAGCTAATGCAAACCCTTGTTCGTTTCTGCTTCTGAAAACTGCTGCCGGAACGCAGTCCAAGCCTGCGGGTATTTTCAAGCGCAAGCCTCTACACTCGGCGTTGAGATTAGCAAGGTAAGTGGTCTGGCGGTCATGTCCTCCAGGCCCTGCCCAGTGCGCTAATCCTTTAACCATGGAGAGGTAACGAGTGAAAGCAATCGCAACGATGAGTCTGTTGGCCTTGATGAGCAGCGCTGTATACGCTGGGGAGACAACGTCCGCTGATGGAAAAACGCTGGCCGTGAACTTTGGCGAGCCGACCGTTAAACAAGTTCTGCATTACCGGAAAATGTACGATAAGAAACCCTTTCCCGATGCGGAAATTTATTACTACAGCAACGGTTTGTACAAAATCATCTCTCAGGGAGAAAATCATTACGGTGTCTACGTCTTGCAGGGCCAGCACACCGACGAGACATACACCGTGAAGTTCATCTCCCTGCCTTCCCTGGACTGGGGAAATAAAACGGCGTATCACCAGCTCACCTTCATTCGAGGTGATGCACAAAACGTCTTTATCCAGAACGCAATTGTCGACACTGGCGAGGCGATAGCCCAGCAGAACGGGACCTATACGCAGGAAAAAAATACTGTGGTCAATCCGATCAGTACCGCCTGGCAGAAAAAGTGAGCCTGTTGCCCTCCAGTCCAGCGGCTGATGGCAGATTTTCGGGCAACTTTTTATAATCTAATTTCTATAAAACAATAGGTTGCATGATGTTTCTCATGCAACCTATTCGGGTGGTCATCACTGCTGGTGCTTCACAACCGCCGCCGAAACGCCTCAAGAATGTCCCGCGTCCCCTTTTTCATTTGCAGTTGGGCAATGGCGTCCAGCGGGTGCCAGAGGCAATCGCTGATTTCATTCTGTGGCTTGGCCGCCGTCGTGTCGCTGACCGACGCTTCGAACACATGATGTTCGGTTTGCCCGTCACTGATTCGCATCAAGTAGAGCAGGTTCTCGACGTTCAGGCCGGTTTCTTCTGCCAATTCCCGGATGGCTGCCCCGGCATGGGTTTCGCCGCGCTCGACGGTACCGCCCGGCAACGCCCAGCGGCTATTGGCTTTGCGAACCAGGAGGATGTGGCGATTTTCCTCGCAGATGACGGTCGCTCGAATTTTCATGGTCGTGCTCGATCTGTGACTGTCATTAAACTGAAATATAACTGCAATATTTGAGCCTGGCATTATCTGCTTCGCTCAAATCCCGAGTTTTTCAAGGTCTTATCCAATACGACCGCGACGGAGCGGGAAAGAGTGAGCTTATTTCAGGCCGCCGTCGTTCCAGTCCAATCTCTCCGACCGCTAGCACTAGGCTTTCGACCGGTTATCGCCTCAAATGAATCAGCTTCAAAAAAATGAATCCATGTTGGGTGCATTGGCCGGCCCCGGTAGGGGAAGGAAGCGAGAAATGACCACCGTTGAAGACTTCAAGATCAAGTCCCATGAGCTCCTTGTGGAGCTCGATACGGCAACGTCGGAAATGATGAAACTCATATGTGTCCATCAAATGAGCGGATCGACCTGGGATGAGGCGGTCCAGCGTCAACACGAAGCTTATGAGCGGTGGGTCGCTTATCTGAATGAGCGGGGATAGGCGCCATGTCGGCGCCGAAGGCGAAAACTCTTTGAACGGCGACTCAACGACTGTGCCTAATCCTTGGACCGACAAAAGGACTGGGCCGTGTCTGAATTAGTCAGTTAGAGGGGCACGTGGAGTCAAGGAAGGCCCCTCATCGCCGGAGCACGGCAAGGGCAGCCCGCAAGCGGCATTGGGAGCTACCCCGGTCACTGGTTTATCCAGTTGCCATTCTTTGTGGCTTTGCACCGTTGTCTATCAATTTCGAGGTGCAAAAAAGCCCGTGTTCCATCAGTTTTCCAACCGGTAGAACTCAAGGGGCACATGCCTGGCGCAGTGGCTCAGCGAAACTTGGGCAGAGGGCGTTCAGTGGGCTTTAGCGACGTCAGTGCGCTTTGAATCGACGGGGCGTCTTTCTCGATATCATTGAGCCGGTCCCGGATGCGCACTGCGGTGGGATGCCCGCCTTGGTGGTCGACCCAGTCGGCGATTTCCTTGCAGGCTGCCGTGAGCCTGGCCTGACGCGATTCGAGCAAGGTGAGCAGGGTGGTGATGGACTCTTTTTCGGACATGTCGCACCTCCATTCAGGGGTTGATGAGGCAGCACGAAACCCGCCAGGGGCGGGCTGTGCCGTGGTTTAAGCGTAGTTGAGTTATTTCAGGTCTGTCGAAGAATCCGGCGTCCGGCTAGACAGCCGGTTCGCCGCAAACAATGCGAGGGGTGTTAGCTGGATTCCTTGACCCAGGACGGCGTGACGCTCGCCCGCCAGCGCACGTCGGTAATACCGTATTTTTCGGCAAGGGGCTTGGAGACCCGCTTGACCTTTTCTCTCCCGAATTTCGGGATGCGCCCGACCCCCGCGTCGCAGCTGGCCCAATGCCAAGCCTCGGAGTTATTCATCACTTCCGCGCGAATAATGAATGACTTGGGTTCGCCATGGAGCATGTAGTCGATAATGTAAAGCGATGGCCCGCCCATAAATCCTCCCTAATTAGTCCTATACGGATGGATACAAAGGCATGCGGAAAATTCCATCGAATTTCCAGACGGTCAAATTTAATACGACCCAGGCTCAAGCGCGGAGCAACACCCGAGCGGCCGGAACTCGCGGCAAGGAACCAAACCCGGTTACCCTTCTCCAAGGTGAGCTTCAACACCATAGGCCAGGGAACAAAGGCGACGTAGCGCGGCATCAACAAAAGGCAAAACATGAAAAACATCGCCAGGGTGCTGTTCATCGCAGCCCTCGCCATCGGTTTGTCGGGCTGCATTGGCGCCCCTATCGAACTGACGCCGCAAACTGAACAACGCTTGCACGAACAACCCCCGATCCGTTTCCTGCTGACATTCGATGATGGGCCCAGCGCCTCGTCTCTCTGGAACCCTAGCCTAGAGGTGCTCGACGCACTCGCAGACAACCCGGTACAGCCCGGCATCAAGGCGGTGTTTTTCCTGCAGACCCGCGCACGGCGCGCCGGTGGCAGTGATATTGGCCGCTCAGTGATGCGCCGTGAGCAGCAGGAGGGTCATGTGCTGGGCTTTCACACGGCGACCCACTGGCACACCAATCACCGCTCCCTGGATCCTGAGGAGCTGGAACAATCGCTGACCCATGGCGCAAGCGATATCGCCTCTATCACGGGGGCTGCACCGACCTTGCTGAGGCCGCCATTCTGGAGCTTCGACAGGCGCACTGCTGCCGCCTACCGAGAGCATGGCCTGCACATTCTGTTGACCGACTTGAGCGCAAATGACGGCAAAGTCTGGGGTATCACGATGAGCCCGCGGCGGCGGATCAACCTGACCCGACAACTCTCCGAGGTGCGCGAGCGCATCGCCGCCGGGCAACTGCCAGCGGTGGATGGGGTTATTCCGGTGGTGGTGACGTTTCACGACATCAATCGTTATACCGCCCGGCATGCTCGCGAATACCTGCAAATCCTGCTCGACAGTGCCGAGGCTACCGGCGTGAGGACCGACGCCAAGCCGTTCTATGATGACCACCAGGCGCTGGAGCGAGCGGCGTTGGCTCGGACGGTCGATCACAGCACCGAGCCTGTACATTTGCCGGGGCTATGGGACTGGTTGTGGGATTCGGATTCACACTGAGGGCGCCATGAATGCGGCGGGTGTCGCGACGTTCGGTTGGCCGCCCAGCGCAATCAGCGTGTATGGTAGGCCGTGCACCCTTGGTTAAAGTCGGAGGTAACCAATGAGTACTGCAATGCTGACGAAAATGCACATCAACGGTTATGACGTGCTTAGCGTAAACAGCGGCCCATGGAGGGTCTGTACCCAGGCTGACCGGTTGGGTTCCTTTGCTTCCCGTGAGGAAGCGCTGGCCTACGCCGCCGCGTTGCCGACCCGCAGAAGCCGTAGCGGCCGGCCTGTGAACACCAAATAGGTGAGGGCGGTACGTCCAATATCTTGGTGACAGGTACACCGCCGTCGCGAGCAAGCTCGCTCCCACAGTATTTTCCGGGTGGTCACCAAAAATCCCCTGTGGGAACGAGCTTGCTCGCGATGACGGCTAGTCAGCCTGTACCCGTCATTGTGATCAGGCGCGTGCCAATTCCAGCGGGACTTCCAGGGTAAACAGTGCGCCTTGCCCCGGTCCGTCGCTCTGAACATAGAGGCGGCCATTCATTTCAACCGCCGCCAGGGCACAGCTGTGCAAGCCAAACCCATGGCCGTCCTTGCGGGTCGTGAAACCGTGATTGAAGATGCGGGCCAGGTTTTCCGGGGAAATGCCTTCGCCTCGGTCCTTGACGCTGAGGCATAGCGTCGTTTCGTCGAGGATGCGGATCCCCAGGGTCATTTCCCGCGGGTGCTCGCTGATGTGCGACATCGCGAATTTGGCGTTGCTGATCAGGTTGATCAGGATCAGCAGCAACCTGTGCTTGTCCCCCATGATCGCAGGAACGTCCTGATATTCCTTGAAGACAGTGACGTGGTGCCGACTGAGCGCGCCCGAATTCATGCGTAGCGCATCTTCGAACAGATCGCTGACATTGAGCGGCTCGATCAGCCTGGCGGCCCCTGCATAGGTTTGTTGAGTGGTGACGATTTCCTTGATGTGATCGATGCTCTTGGTCAACTGCGCCAGCTCATCGATAAGCACTGCCTGTTCCGCGGCGATGGCGTCGACCAGTTCGTTGAAATAACGCGGCAGCAACCGGCCTTTTTCATCATGGGTGATGAACTGGCCAAGATCCTCGGCATGTTCATTCATCATTTTAACCGCCTTGGTGAGCCCGATCGTCTTGCTGTTCCTCAGCTTACGGGTCACGAGCTCGGCTGAAATGTTCACGCTGTTGAGCACATTCCCGACGTTGTGCAACACATTCGTGGCTATTTCGGCCATACCCGCCATTCGGGCTGCATCCACCAGTTCGCGTTCGGCCTCCATCAGCTCTCGTGTGCGCTCTTGCACGCGCTCTTCAAGCCGTTCATTAGACGTTTGCAGTTGCTGGTTGATTTGGTTGATGACGGCGTAACTGCGAACCAGCCGCACTGCCAGGTAGACCAGCAACAGTGCCATCAGGCTGGCGCACACAGCCAGGTAGAGATGATATTGACGGTCCGTCGCGGCGGTCCTGCGCTGTGTTTCGTTCAACAGCTCATTGATATTGTCCAGCTCCTGGGCAACCGGAATGACACTGATGCGGTCAAGCAGGTCATTGACGACAGGTTGTTCCTGGACAATGGTCTTGACGTGCTGGGTCAGGGTCATGAAGGGAGGCTGATAGATCGCGGGCAACTGGTGAATGTAAGGCTCCAGCTCTGTCAATTTGCCTTGCACTTCCTTGGCCTTGTCCGTCGTGACGTAAAGCGCGAACTCCAGTGTTGTCAGGGTCAACTCACGCACATTGGACGCTGCGGTCAGGCGCTCCATGGCGTTTTCGATATTCATGTCGTTGAGTAGCGCTTGAATCTGGTTTTCGACCTGCGGCAACGCATCCAGGGATGTGCGTAGATTGGCGTTGTGCTGTTCGAACTGCTCCACCAGCAAAGTCTTGTTGTTGACGGCATCCACGTAGCCCTTGCGCCTGGAGGCCCAAAGCGCCGCCAAGGGGCCGGAATTATTGAGTCGCTCCAACTGTTGCCAGCGACTGTCGGCCTCTGGTGGCGGGGCCAGTGACAGGTTGTTGTTGACGCCGATCTTCTTCCTCAGGATCTTGCCGTTCCAGTTCGCGTCGGATTGTTTGAGTTGACGAATGAAGTCGCGGGATTCGAAGTAGGTCGATGAGTCGTACGTGTATGACTTGATCAAAAAGAATATCAGCGCGGAAAACACAACAAGCGCGACGGCCAATAGGGCGGGCCATTTATATTTTTTGATAATAGTGGTCACGCTATTCTCCTGTTCAGGGCGCTTATCGAAGGAGTCGGTGAATTCCCGAGGGGGGAGAGATGCTCGAGGCGGGAGCCGGAAGGGGGGAAAGGTAAATATCGTGCGGGTTGGCGTGCCGGTCTGCTGTGGCCTGGGTACACGTTGGGCTCCCTGCTAACGATGAACATCGGGTTCATGGCTGAGTGTAGCGCTAACGAGCGGGGTGATGCTTGCCTGGGGCGCTGCGCAATGGAGCAGGCGCGGCCGGGCAGGCCGCGCCCGTGGCGTTACTTGATGTCGATGAAGGGCAGGGCGCCGTTTGGCAACACGGTGGTGGGCAAGACACCATTCCAGCGTTCGGCCTTGGTCAGTTCCACCAGGTTCTGATTGCTGGCCAGGGCCTGGGCCCGTGCCTTGATGGCTTCTGCTTCGGCTTTGCCGCGCAACTCGGTCGCCAGTGCGTCTGCCTTGGCTTGCGCCACTTGCGAATCGGCCTCTGCCTGGGCCTGAGTCACGCGAATCTGCGCTTGCACCTGTTCGGTGGCGAGCTGTTGCTCGCGGGTCTTGACCTGGACTTCCGCGGCCATGCGCGCTTCGATGGCTTTTTCATAGGCGTCACTGAAGTCGATGTTTTCGACCTGGACGCTGTCGATGATCACCGGCCCGGTAATGGTGGCCTTGATGGCCGTGGAAATATCGTTGACCAGTTGGACGCGGTTCTGCACGGCAGCCACGGCGTTGAACTTGCCAAAGACGTTTTCCACCTGGGTAGGCACTTGGCGGCTGATCATCCGGTCGCGGATACCTTCAAGGTCCTTGAACTGGGTATAGACCTTCGCAACATCGGAAGGCGCGATGTGCCAGGACACGGACACCTTGAGCTGGGCAGACTGCTGGTCCTTGCTGTAGGCCTGGAGGTCTTCATAAGCCGTCACTTGGCTCTGGACGCTGATCAGGCGTACCGACTCGATAAAGGGGGTCTTGAAGGACAGCCCTGGTTCAATGACGCCGACCAGCGCCCCATTGCGCAGCAGCACACCACGCTCGGTTTCATCGATCGTGTACCAACTGCCGAAGAACACGCACAACAGGGCGATGCCCGCGATTGCAGCAACGATGGAACCGATGGTTTTACTGGTCACTTTTCTTTCCTTGAGCGGCTGGGGAGGGTTTGCCATAGCTGTGTCCAATGTTGAAGCTTCAATCGGCATTCTGAATGCCAGACACGAAAAAGCCCTGAATAATCAGGGCTTTAACGTTAAAAAATGGCGGAGGCGATGGGATTCGAACTCATGGACCTGTTACAGTCGACGGTTTTCAAGACCGTTGCCTTAAACCACTCGGCCACACCTCCGTATTGCGTTGCGGGCGCCATAATACCCGAATGAAACACACTGTCAAACTCTCTACGTAGCTTGTTACAGAGCGTCTGTTATGATCCTTGCCACTGAATGTTTCAAAACCGGAGGAGTGTCGCCATGCGCGAACAGGATTACGCAGTGAACAACAGCGTGCAGGCTGAGCAGCTAGAGGTTAGCCGCGTCCTGCGCAACACTTATGGCTTGCTGGCACTCACACTCGCTTTCAGCGGTGTGATGGCCTACGTCGCACAACAGATGCGGGTGGGTTACCCGAACATCTTCGTCGTGCTGATCGGTTTCTACGGCCTTTTCTTCCTCACCAACAAACTCCGTGATTCGGCCTGGGGCCTGGTGTCGGCTTTCGCCCTGACCGGCTTCATGGGCTTTCTGCTCGGCCCGATCCTCAATCGCTACCTGCAAATGCAGGGCGGCGCCGAAGTCGTCAGCTCGGCCTTCGCAATGACCGCGCTGGTATTTGGTGGCCTGTCGGCCTACGTGCTGATTTCCCGCAAGGACATGAGCTTCCTGGGTGGCTTCATCACTGCAGGTTTCTTCGTGTTGCTGGGGGCGACGCTGGCCAGCTTCTTCTTCCAGATCAGCGGCCTGCAACTGGCGATCAGCGCCGGCTTCGTGCTGTTCTCGTCGGTCTGCATCCTGTACCAGACCAGCGCCATCATCCACGGGGGCGAGCGCAACTACATCATGGCTACTGTCAGCCTGTATGTATCGATCTACAACCTGTTTGTCAGCCTCCTGCAACTGTTCGGCCTGATGGGTCGCGACGACTGATTGCATTGGTGATGAGTGAGGAACCCGCTTTGGCGTGAGGCTCTTCACTTGGAAACACGGCGCTTCTCCTGACAAGGAAAAGCGCCTTTTTTTTCGTCCGCGATTCAGCATCGTGGCCAATAGCCGCAAAAAGCCTGAAACATGATGGCACCTTTGAATAAATGATCTACACCTATGGCAAGGGATTGCATTGCCAAGGTCGGCATGCGGTTGATTGGTCGATCACCGCGCGAAGTCTTCGCCACACTCCCTCGATATCGTTCGCATCCGGCTACCAGAGCCAGGTCTGACTGCGCCCATTGTTTGAGCGAGAAGGAGGTGCCTCACCTCACTGAACGTGGACCGTGAGCAAGCTTGGGCATCGTGCCCAAGCCTGATAACAGAAGGAGGCCCTGCGCATCGCTCAACCGTTCGATGGGACGGCAGGTGTCTCCCTATAAGGAGATATCGATGAACCACCCCCAAGGAAAGATCGCTGCACTGCTGGCCCTGACAGGTGCGTTGTCCATGGCTGGCGCCCAGGCTGGAACGTTCCCTGATTACGGCTTCTCACCGCCAAAAAGTTCGTATCCCTCTCCATTTTTCCGGCTCAGTCAGGACTACCCCACCGTAGCGCCGGGCCCCTCTTCGATGCCGTCGTTCTTCAAGAAACTGCCGGCCAATTTCAGCAGCAACTTTGAAAGCTGGCGCACCTACATGAACGAGGCAAAGAAGTACTGCCTGGAGGGCAACACGGAAGTAGGCTGGAACGTGCAGAAAAACAAGGTTCGTCAGTGGTATCACATGCCCTGGCAGCACTACGGTCCCAACGGTCGTGAAGCTATCCACGGCTTGACCAAAGAGGCTCCGATCCAGCCCAAGCAGTTGGCGAGCACCCAAACCGGGAATGGCCAGACCTATGCGGTAGGTATCTATAACGATATAGGGGCGTACACCATTGGCCAGGTCTGGAAGGACCCGCAGAATCCTGACCCGAGCTATACCTCGCAACCGAAGGGCTTTCCCAACGGCACAGTGGTGTGCAAAGCGTTGTTCGCAGACATCGATATCAATACGGTGCCCTCGCTGGTCAATCCGGTGCTTTGGAGTGCCTACACCACCAAGGACTTCTACTCAACCAGGCGTGCCATCACCAAGGTTGCGTTGATTCAGATGGACATCGCCGTCCGGGATACTCGCGTGAAAGATACCGGCTGGTTGTTCGGTACCTTCCAGTACAACGGTGCGATGACCGGTAAATCGGGCTGGGATAACCTGGTGCCGGTGGGAATCATGTGGGGGAACGATCCGAAGGAGAACGGTAACGCGTTCACCAACCCGACGCCGACTGAAACCAAGATCAACCCGGCGCTGAAGCAGACGGCAATCAACGCCAACGTCAAGGAGCTGCCGCCGACTCACCTGGGTTGGAACGGGCGCCTCAACGGCCCCGTGGACAACCCCCAGGCTTCCTGCCTGAGTTGCCATATGACGGCTGAGTATCAACAACTGGCGCCGATGAATCCGACCTTCCAAGCCAACCCGCCACCGGTGGGAGGCGAGCAATGGATGAAATGGTTCCAGAACATCCCGGCCGGACAGCCGTTTTCGCCGGGCACCCGGAGTACGGACTACAGCCTGCAATTGTCCGGCGCCCTGGCGAACTTCTATGAATGGAAATGCAACCACAGTGGAATCTATGCCGACGGCAAGAATGCTTGCACCAAAGTCCAGTCGCTTAACCTGATGAAGGCGAGCAATGCGCCTGAACAAGAGGTGTTCAAAGTACAACGCAGCCCTGAACTGGAAGATCTCCAGTAGCGTGCCCCCGGCCTCGGACAAGCGCCGAGGCCGGATTTCCTGTGGGAGCGAGCGTGCTCGCGAAGAGGTCAGCACATCCAGCCTCGCTGTGACCGACCCATCGCCATCACGAGCAAGCTCGCTCCCACAGCGCAATGCGTTCGACGCCTACGCCATCGGTGGCAAGCGCCGCTTGACGGGCGTCTTCTTGACGATAGCCGTATTGGTCTCGGCATGGACATTGAGCTTGTCCAGCAAGGTGTCCAGCTGTTCCATCGAACGTACGTGCAGGCGGGCGATAAAGCAGTCGTCACCGGTCACCTTGTCGCATTCGGTGAATTGAGCGATGGCCTGGATCTGCCGTTCCACTTCCTGCAACTGACCCGGCAGCGGGCGGATACGCACGATGGCCTGGAGTTGATAGCCGAAGCACTTGGGGTCCACCTCGACGGTATAGCCCCTGAGCACGCCTCGTTCTTCGAGACGGCGAAGGCGCTCGGCGACACTGGGGGAGGAGAGGCCACTGAGGTTTGCCAGGGCCTTGAGGGAGCGTCGGGAATCTTCCATCAGGGCACTGATGAGGATCTGATCAATATCGTCAGTCATTTCAACTCCATTAGGCGAATGTGTGAAGTTGCCTTGATAAAAAAGGTCGAATCGCAGTTTAGCCTTTTTCAGGCCATGGAGAAGGCCCCAGTCGGCTCGGCATACTGTGCCCACTTGCTGAAGGAGCCTGAAGATGGACAAGACCTTACGCCGCGGTTCGCTGGAAATGACCGTCGCCATGCTGATCTCCGGAACCATTGGTTGGTTCGTGCTGGTTTGCGGTTTGCCGGTGCTGGATGTGGTGTTCTGGCGCTGCGTGTTCGGTGCCGCGACCTTGTTGCTGATCTGCGCGGGTTTCGGCTTCCTGCGCCCCGGCATTCTGACCCGTACCACGTTCCTGCTGGCAGTAGTCAGCGGCGTGGCGATCGTCGGCAACTGGGTACTGTTGTTTGCCTCTTATTCCCGCGCCTCGATTGCCATCGGCACGGCGGTGTACAACGTCCAGCCGTTCATGTTGGTGGGGCTGGCGGCGTTGTTCCTGGGGGAAAAGATCACCGCGCAGAAACTGTTCTGGCTGGCGGTGTCGTTTCTCGGAATGCTGGCCATCGTCAGTGCCCATGGCGAGCAAGGGCAGGGTGGTGGTGATTATCTGCTGGGCATTGCCTTGGCGCTGGGTGCGGCGTTGCTGTACGCCATCGCGGCATTGATCATCAAGCGCCTGACCGGCACGCCACCCCATCTCATCGCGCTGATCCAGGTCAGTACCGGCGTGTTGCTGCTGGCGCCCTGGGCAAACTTCTCGGCACTGCCGCAACACGCCCAGGCCTGGGCCAGCCTGTTGACCCTGGGCGTGGTGCACACTGGCGTGATGTACGTGTTGCTGTACAGCGCCATACAACGGTTGCCGACCGCGTTGACCGGGGCGCTGTCGTTCATCTATCCGATCGCGGCGATCTTCGTCGACTGGTTCGCCTTTGGCCATCGCTTGGAGCCGCTGCAATGGTTGGGCGTGGCGGCGATCCTGCTGGCGGCTGCCGGTATGCAACAGGGCTGGGGCATCAAGTCGCGGCGCCCAGCCCTGTCGTAGCCACGTTCGGGCGTGGATCAGAAGATGTAGTCAGTGGTCAGGAAGTTGGAGTCCCGGTCACGGATAATGTCGCTGATCAACGCCTTGTTGCTGTCCTGGAACTTGGTCGCCACCAGCGTGCGGATGGAAAAGGTGCGCAGCGCATCATGGACCGACAAGGTGCCCTCGGCCGAATTCTTCCGGCCATTGAACGGGAACGTGTCCGGGCCCCGTTGGCACTGGGCGTTGATGTTGATGCGTCCGACTTGGTTGGCGAAGGTGTCCACCAGTTTGCCGACTTGTGCCGGGTTGGTGCCGAAAATGCTGAGCTGCTGGCCGAAGTCGGACTCCAATACGTAATCGATTACGGTATTGAGGTCGCGATACGGCACGATGGGCACGACCGGGCCGAACTGCTCCTCATGGTAGACCCGCATCGCCGTGTTTACCGGGTACAGCACCGCCGGGTAGAAGAACGAGCTTCGCGATTCGCCGCCGTGGGCATTCTTCACTTCGGCACCCTTGGCGAGTGCATCGGCGACCAGCGAATGCAAGTAGTCGACTTTGCTCGCTTCGGGCAGCGGCGTCAGTGCCACACCGTCCTCCCAGGGCATGCCAGGTTTCAGGGTGGCGAGCCTGGCGTTGAACTTCTCGATGAACGCCGGCGCCACATCCTCATGGACAAACAGAATTTTCAGCGCCGTGCAGCGCTGGCCGTTGAATGACAGCGAGCCGGTCAGCGCCTCGTTGACCGCGTTGTCCAGGTCGACCTCCGGCAGCACCAGCCCAGGGTTTTTCGCATCCAGCCCCAGGGCGGCACGCAAGCGATGTGGCCGCGGGTGAAGTTTCTTCAGGTCACTGGCCGCCTTGTTGGTGCCGATAAAGGCGAAGATGTCGATCTTGCCGCTGGCCATCAGAGCGCTGACCGTTTCGCGGCCGCTGCCGTAGATCACGTTGATCACGCCGGCCGGGAAGCTGTCGCGGAAGGCTTCAAGCAATGGCCGCACCAGCAGGACGCCGAGCTTGGCCGGCTTGAACACCACGGTGTTGCCCATGATCAAGGCCGGGATCAATGTAGTGAAGGTTTCGTTCAGCGGATAATTGTAGGGGCCCATGCACAAGGCCACGCCCAGTGGCACGCGCCGGATTTGCCCGAGGGTGTCCTGTTCCAGCTCGAAGCGGCTGGAGCGGCGGTCCAGCTCCTTGAGGGCGTTGATGGTGTCGACGATGTAGTCGCAGGTGCGGTCGAATTCCTTCTGGGAATCCTTGAGGTTCTTGCCGATTTCCCACATCAGCAACTTGACCACGGTCTGGCGTTGCTCGCGCATGCGCGCCAGGAAGGTTTCCACGTGGCGGATGCGCTCGGCGACGCGCATCGTGGGCCACTGGCCCTGGCCGCGATCGTAAGCCCGCACGGCAGCGTCCAGGGCGGTGAGGGCGGTCTCGGCATCCAGCAGCGGCGTGCTGCCGAGAATCACTTGCTCATCGCCCAGCTCACCCGTCAGGTAAACGGGGCTGCGGACGACGGCCAGTGGCCCTTGCCAGGTTTCCAGGACGCCGTCGACCAGGTATTCGCGCTGTTCGATCCGACCTTCGAGGCGGTAGGCGTCCGGGATGTCGGTGGCACCGGGAAAAAGGTTGGCGAGAAAGGGGGCGGTGGTCATGTCGTTACTCCATCAATGAAATGAGCCAGGGGCAGACGGCTTGCAGGTATAAATCGCTTTTAGCGTTATACGCCTTAATGGAGGTATTTTTTAAGTGGCGGCAGATTGCTTGCGCCGTGTTTATGTAGGCGCTGTGTAGGAGCTGAGTAGGAGCTGACGAGTGCAACGAGGCTGCGATCTTTCCCCAGACACTTGAGTCCCAAGCGAAAGATCAAAAGATCGCAGCCTTCGGCAGTTCCTACAGGTCGGCGTCACCAGCGCATCCGCACCCCCAGGCTGGTAATGATGCCGTTGAGGTCGTTGTCGTCGACGTCACTGCTGTAATCGGCGCTGACATACAGGCTTACCGCCGGCGTGACCCGGGCCACCAGGCCCAGGCCGACTTCGACAGTGGAGGATTTTCGGCTGCTGCTGATCTTGTCGACCTTATCCAGGGACAAGGTATCGGCGCTCTGGACCGTATGCCACAGGTTGGTTCGCACATAGGGCTCCATACCGAGGCTGTTGACTTGGTAATTGCCTTTGAGTCGTGCGCCGACGCGGCCGCTCCAGCTGTTCAGTTCGTTGCCGGTGCCGCTCTCGGCATTCGGTGTGTCGAGGGTGATGCGTTGGTTGATCAACTGCGCCTGTGGCTCGACTACCCAGTGCGTCCCGATGCCCACCGCAAAGCCGCCTTCGACCGACAGCGTCACGGCATTGCCTTCGGTTGCCTGGCGCTGGCCTTGTTCGGTGCGGCGGTAGCCATTGACCCGGCCGCCGCTGGCGCTCAGGTCCACGTGCCAGCCTGCAGGTCCGCTCAGGCTCCAGTAGGCGCCGAGGCTCGAACCTTTGAGATTGAGGGCATCCTTGCCCGGTTCGGCCATGACGGGCGTCACCAGCAGGCCATTGCCCATTGAAATGATCTGGTTTTGTCCACTGATCAGCCCCATGCGTTGGGTATGGCCGCTGTCGTTTCGTAATGTGAACAGGGCGGGGCTCTTGTCGGACGCGGGTGTATTGAGGTCGTGGGATTGTGTTCGGCCATACCAGGGCTGCATTGTCTCCTCGGCAGGCCAGGCCTGTACCTCCAGGGAGCAAAGCAGCAACAACGAAGTAGAAAGGGTGTGGAAGGTGATGGAGATCTCTTGCGCACGGAGGGAGGTTTTCATGGGGGTCTGCCTTGCAATCGCATGCATTTCTCGCTTTTTGGCGTCTCTCCTACCCCGAATGAGGAGCGGCCGAATGGGTTGAGGCAAGCCTCTGGCGGCCCGTCTTGGCGGGTTCCAGAGGCCTGCCCCTGACTGTATTTCCGGGGGTAGTACGGTGTAGTCAAGAAGACCGATGGCGGTGCGTCAAGAAAATGAACGATGAATGGCAAGATGAAATCAGCGTCATTAAGACGCTGATTTAAATTGGTTAATAATGGCTTTGTTTGAGCGTCATATCATCGTCGCAGAGGCTGCCTACCAACTGATCCGTACACCGAGATTCCCCGCGACACTGCGTTGCTGAAGGCTGTCGAGGTTGTTGCTGTAGTCCGCTGCGGCATACACGCTGACCGTGGGCGCCAGGCTCACGTTGACACCGACGCCCAGGTCGCCAGTGGTCGCGCGTTGTTGGGTCTCGACCCGCTCAGTGTCGTCGAACGTTACCGTATCGGTGCCGGAAAACGTGTGCCAGAGATTGGCGCGCAGATACGGTTCCACAGGCATGCCGCTGACCTGATAACGGCCCTTGAGGCGAGCGCCGAGGCGGCCGGTCCAGGCACTGTCGGAATCAAACTCGACCCTTGAGACCCCATCGTCCTGGGTGTCCAGGGAGACCTTCTGGTGGATGATCTGCACCTGGGGCTCGAGGACCCAGTCGGCGGTCACCGCGAAGGGGTAGCCGGCTTCCGCCGACAGGGTCAGGGCGTGCCCGCGATTGTCGATTTTCAGCCCGCGTTCGGAGCGGTTGTCACCGTCCAGTCGCGTGCCCATCACCACGGCGTCGACGTAGCCGCCAGTGGGGTCGGTGAGCGTCCAGTAAAGCCCGTAGCTATCGCCGTCGAGTTCTATCCTGCCGGCGCGGCGGCCTTCGAAACCCAGGTTGAAGCCTTTGACATCGCCGTTCAGTTCCGTGTGACCGATGAAGAATCCGATGCGCTGGGTCTGGCCGCCGGACAGCAGGGAACTGTACAGATCGTTGCCCACCTGAAACCCCTTGATCGACCCATCGAACTGCGGCGTCACCGTGCCGGCCCAGGTTTGCTCCAGATCCTTGCCGTAGACCCGGCCCCAGCCCGCGCCGAACGCGCCGGTTTCCGCAAGCAGGCGTTGGTCGCCCTGACGGTCATGGAACGTGCCCAGGGCCATCAGGGTCAGTTGCGCCGCCGCCGGAGGCAATACCGACCAGGTCGGTACTTCCGGCCGGTACAGAGGAATGGGCGCTGCGCCGGGCACCGCCGTTGGCAACGGCGGTAGCGTCGGGACCGGTGGCGCGCCCGGTGCAGGAGGCGCCGTAGGGATGGGCGCCGGTACGGGGCCGGCGACCACGGTGGAGCGCAAGTACCAGTTGTTTTCGTTGCCGGTCACACCGCCCTTGAACAGGCGGTAGTCGAACGCACCGGCCGAGACGGATTGCGCCAGCGAAAAAGCGCCGGCGTCACTGACCGCGCCGCCCTGGGCCTGGACCACTTCGATGCCGTCCTGGGTCGTTCGTGCGCCCGTGCCGCCCAGGTTTGTGACCGTGATGGCGGTACTGCCGGTGAGTGTCCCGCCATTAACCACCAGCTTGTCACTGGGGGAGTCGTCGGCGCCCAGTAGCGTTTGCAAGTGCAACTGGCCGTTGGTGCCGATGTAGTTGCCCTGGACGGTGAGGGTATCGTTGGTGCGGGTGTTGCCCTGTGCGAGGTCCACCGCGCCGGCGTTGTTGAGCGTCACCAACTGACCGGCAGTAACAGGGGCAATGACGCCTTGGGTCGATGTTAGCGTGCTGCCGGATTCTATGTTGAGCGTCCCGGTGGCGGTGGCGCTGTCACCCAAGGTCAGGGTGTCGTTAAGGTCCAGTTGCGAGCCTTGGGTGAGGTTGATCGTTTCCCAATTGAGGTAGCGGGCGCCGGTGCTGGAGGTGCTGTTACTGAACGTCAAGACGTCCTGGCCCAACCCACCGTTCAGGCTGGGGGTGGTGGCGAGCAGGCTTTCATCGAGGTTGCTCAATAGCGCCGTGTCGTTGCCGTCGCCCATTAAAATAGCCGAGTGAATGAGGCCGCCGCTCCACCGCAGTTGGTCATTGCCGGCACTGGCGCGGACCTCGCCGATGATTTCGCCACCGCTGACGGTAATGCTGTCATTGCCGCCGCTGACGCTCACATTGCCGCCGATGCGTCCAGCGGAGAGGATGATGGTGTCCTGGCCGAAACCGGTCACCAGGTTGCCGATGATCTGCCCGCCCGACATATCGAAAACGTTGTCATCGAGTTTCATGTCGACCCGGCCGATCGTGCCGCCGGTCATTTTTGCAACGTCGCCGTCTTCGAACGCGCCGACGATGGTGCCGCCGGTCATCAAGAACGTATCCAGACCGTCACCTTGGGCCAGGGACAGGATCCTGCCGCCATTCATGATGAAGTCATCCACGCCGGAGCCTTGCTGGACATCACCGTCAATCACGCCGTTGGCATTGATCACGATGCGGTCGACGCCGGTGCCGAACGTGACGTCGCCACTAATGACGCCACTGCCGTTGGCGGGCATGGTCAGGCTGTTATTACCCGAAAGGTCTGTCAGCCCGGGACTGGTGCCACCGTCGCAGACATAGGCGTCATCACCTGCGGTTGGCGTCAGCGTGCAAGCCGCCATGGCGGCTGGAACGGGTAACAGGAAAGGGGCTGATACCCACACAGCGTTGAGCAGCCGATTGAACCCTCTATCGTGCCGAATCATGTGCTATCCCTCTGCGTCGGCATTTCGCAAATGCCGGTTTCAGCATCGGTTGCACAACAGACGGCACACAGGGCCCTGGCAACGCTCGCTGTATGGGATGGCACCCTAACAATGAAAAACCAGCGTCGCTACTGTCAGAACTTACAGGTCCGCGCGCAGAACGAGCAGAAAAGGCCCGCTCTACAAATGCACTTCCACCGAAAGCGGCAGGTGGTCGCTCAGGTGCGTCCAGGGTTTGTTGCCCAGGATTTGTGGGGCGTGGCTGCTGGCGTTGCGCAGATAAATACGGTCCAGGCGCAACAGGGGGAAGCGGGCCGGATAGGTCCTGGCGGGGCGACCGTGGTGCTGCTCGAAGGCTTCATGCAGGTAGCCTCGGCGGGCGAGGGCGAGGTTGCCACGCAGTTGCCAGTCGTTGAAATCGCCAGCGATGATCACCGGGGCGTCCTCGGGCAGCGAATCGAGCAGTTGGCAGAGCAGTTTGAGCTGTAACTGGCGATGGCTTTCCAGAAGACTCAGGTGTACGCAGATCCCGTGGACTGCAGCGTGGCCGGGCACATCCAGCACACAATGCAACAGCCCGCGGCGCTCCGGGCCAGTGATGGACACGTCGAGATTGCGGAATTGGCGGATCGGGTATTTGGAGAGCAGGGCGTTGCCATGATGGCCATCGGGGTAGACCGCATTGCGGCCGTAGGCGAAATCGCTCCACATGCTGTCGGCGAGGAATTCGTACTGGGACGTCTGGGGCCAATTGTCGTAGCGTGACGCGTGTCGGTCATGTTCGCCCAGCACCTCTTGCAGGAACACCAGGTCGGCGCCGGTACTGCGCACCGCTTCGCGCAGTTCGGGCAGGATAAAACGACGGTTGAGGGCGGTGAAACCCTTGTGGGTATTGACCGTCAGGATCCGCAGCCGATGAACCGCCGCAGGCCGCTCCGATGGCATTGATTCGACGGCCCGCCAATCGGGATCTTGAGTCACGTTCCCTCCTGAATCAGACGTACCTGTTCATGCGACTGACCCAAGGCGTCGGCAGTTCCGGATTTTTCATGTCCTTGCCGATCGCTATCGCGAGCAAGCTCGCTCCCACAGGGGATTTGTGCTGGGCCGGGGTTCGGTGACCAACCGAGACTCAGTGTGGGAGCGAGCCTGCTCGCGATAGCTGAGGGTCAGTTTGCGCGGATGTTGGATGTGCCGACGCCATCGCGAGCAGGCTCGCTCCCACAGGGGATTTGTGCTGGGCCGGGGTTCGGTGACCAACCGAGACTCAGTGTGAGAGCGAGCCTGCTCGCGATAGCTGAGGGTCAGTTTGCGCGGATGTTGGATGTGCCGACGTCATCGCGAGCAGGCTCGCTCCCACAGGTTTTAGTGTCGTGTCCGAAGGTTGTAGGCAGCATGAAGCCCATGTGGGAGCGAGCTTGCTCGCGATGGCGGTGTATCTGAACCACCTCCATCGCGAACCAGCCCAGTTCCTACAAGCAGGTGTTCAGATAAAGACAATCTCATACGGCAGCCCCATCCGATCAAGGATGACCCGGGGGAACAACGGGGCGATGCCGCTCGCCGGTTCGCCGTTGAGCTGGCTGACGTACGCGTACATGGCGTGACGCTTGCGGGCGGTGGTCCAGACGTCGAGACGCAGTTTGCGGGCCCGGTGCCAGGGGATTTTATTTTGCTCGCGGACCGGCCAGTGCCAAGCCCATACCGGCAGTTCGTTGAACGCCACTCCGATCCTGTCGGCCGCCAGGGCCCCGGCGCGCCCGACGGTGTCGTGGTCGCTGTCGCCATCCTGGCGCCAGGTGCTGAACACCACGTCACCGGGGCGCAGGTGACGTGCAATAAAGTCGGTGAGCTCGGCTTCGTGTTCGATCAGGTTTTTTTCCGGGAAGCCGCCGCGCACCCATTGCAGGCCATGGGTTGCTATGCCCAGGCGATGCAGGGCGTCCACGCTTTCCTGCGGGTGAGGGCGGTGCGCACGCAAGCGTTCATCGGTCCACAACGGTGAACCGGGGTGGATCAGGGCTCCATCGGAGACCGAGATCAGCAACATGGGTTGATCCAGGTTGTTCAGCAACTGCAGCAATCCACCACAGGCGCCGATCTCATCGCCCGGATGCGGGGCGAGGACAACGGCGCGGGCGCCGGCGGGAATGAGCGTCTGGGTACTGATGATCGGAATATCGGCCAGTTGCGCAGCACTGTTCCAGATTTGCGGATGTTGCCGGCCGGGCAAGCGAGAGGCGGGTTTCATGAGAGACATCCTTGTGTGTATTCAATCTTTCAGCCATGTACCGGGCCTACTGTCAGATGGCGCCCGCGTGGGTATGGCTGCGATTCACAGCGCTCCGAATCCTGGAGACTACCGCATGTGGAGTATTGACCATGTCGGCCGATTCGTCTCGTGACATGTGTGCCTGAACTGCATTTTTTTCTTCAAACTGGGCTGTGTGCCTCGCAAACCGCTTCCTTGCGGTCGTCTGGCTGTCTAGAGCTGGTACTTCATTCCTCTTCTTCGCGTTGCAGCTCGAACAGCAGCAACGAGCGCCCGGTGACGGAGTATTCTGAGTCGAAATCGAAGCGCTCCTGTCCACGAACGTTAGGCTGGTTGGTGTCGACCATGCAGGTCCAGAAACTGCCCTCGGGGACTTCCGGCAAGCGGAAATTGACGATGTCATGGTGCGCGTTGACCACCAGCAGCAGTGTCGCATCGCCGCCTTTGCGCCGAATGCCGGTCTCTTGGGCCCGGCCGTCCATCAGCATGCCCAGGCAGCGGCCATGGCTGTCCTGCCATTGCTCAATGGTCATTTCATTACCGTCCGGGGCCAGCCAGGTCACGTCCTTGACGCCGATGTCCTCGTTGTAGTTACCCACCAGGAACCGCCCGCGCCGCAGGATCGGATAGGTCAGGCGCAACTTGATCAGGCGCTTGACGAACTTGAGCAGCGCAGCGCCATCCTCGCTCAGGTCCCAATTGACCCAGCCGATTTCACTATCCTGGCAATAGGCATTGTTATTGCCGTGTTGGGTACGGGCAAATTCGTCGCCGGCAACGATCATCGGCGTGCCTTGGGCCAGCAGCAGGGTGGCGAAGAAGTTACGCATCTGTCGATGGCGCAGTGCGTTGATCTCCGGGTCATCCGTCGGGCCTTCGACACCATGGTTCCAGGACAGGTTGTTATTGCTGCCGTCCTGGTTGTTCTCGTCGTTGGCCTCGTTGTGCTTGTCGTTGTACGACACCAGGTCATGCAAGGTGAAACCGTCATGGGCGGTGACGAAGTTCACCGAAGCGTACGGACGCCGGCCACGCTGGTTGAACATCTCGCCCGAAGCCGTCATCCGACTGGCGAAATCGGCAAGCTGGCCGTCATCACCCTTCCAGAAGGCCCGCACCGTGTCGCGGAACTTGTCGTTCCACTCGACCCAGCCCGGCGGGAAGCGTCCCACCTGGTAGCCCCCAGGGCCGCAGTCCCAAGGCTCGGCGATCATTTTTACCTGGCGCAGCACCGGGTCCTGGCGACAGGCCACGAGGAAGCTGTGGCGCTCGTCGAAGCCGTCATGGTAGCGGCCCAGAATGGTCGCCAGGTCGAAGCGGAAACCGTCGACGTGCATCTCCGTGGCCCAATAGCGCAGGGAGTCGGTGACCATTTGCAGAACGCAAGGATGGCTCAGGTCCAGGGTATTGCCGGTGCCGGAATCGTTGATGTAGTAGCGTTTGTCGTCGGGCATCAGCCGGTAGTACGAGGCGTTATCGATGCCGCGCATGGACAGGGTGGGGCCCTGTTCATTGCCCTCGGCGGTGTGGTTGTAGACCACGTCGAGGATGACTTCCAGGTTGGCCTCGTGCAGGTGCGCGACCATCTCCTTGAATTCGGCGATCTTGCCACTGGCCAGGTAGCGTGGGTCCGGGGCAAAGAAGGCGATGCTGTTGTAACCCCAGTAGTTGGTCATGCCTTTGTGCAGCAGGTGCTGGTCATTGACGAAGGCATGGATGGGCAGCAGTTCTACCGAAGAGACCCCCAGCTTGCGGACATGCTCCAGCACATCGTCGACCATCAGCCCGGCGAACGTACCGCGCAGGTTCTCCGGCACCGAAGGGTGACGCATTGTGAGGCCGCGCACGTGGGTCTCATACAGGATGGTCTTGTCCCAGGGTACGCTGACGCGATGGTCATGGCCCCAGGTGTGCGCAGGGTCGATGACCTTGCACTTGGGGACAAACGGGGCGCTGTCACGTTCATCGAAACTGAGGTCGCCATCGGGATGGCCAATGGTGTAGCCAAAGAGGGCTTCGGACCACTTCAACTGACCGACCAGTTGCTTGGCATACGGGTCGATCAACAGCTTGTTCGGGTTGAAACGGTGGCCGTTCGCCGGGTCGTATGGGCCGTAGACCCGGTAGCCATAGATCAAGCCCGGGTGGGCATCCGGCAGATAGCCGTGGTAAATCTCGTCGGTGTACTCCGGCAGCTCGATGCGTTCGAGTTCGACTTCGCCGGCATCATCGAAAATGCACAGTTCAACCTTGGTGGCATTGGCTGAAAACAGCGCGAAATTGACCCCGAGGCCATCCCAGGTTGCACCCAATGGAAAAGGCAGCCCTTCACGGATCCGCGAAGCCTCGATCACGGGCGGCGGCGTGGTTTTGTTTGGACGGGTCATAGTTGCTCCTGCAAAAGACAGACAGATTCAGCGATGCGGTTCACTTGGGATGGGTGGCTCCACCCTTCATCTTTGGCGAGGCGATTTAGCGAAACGTCGCATCGCCCCGCTATGTGGGACAACGTTGCTTCTCTGTGGGAGCAAGGCTTGCCCGCGATTGAGCGATGCACGCGAAAAAAACGAGGCCTGTTTCGCGAGCAAGCGCTGCTCCCACCTGGCGAGGAGACCGACAGGAGGAATCAAACCGCCGGCGGTTTGCGTGGTGCCCGGGGTTTCTTGTCGGCTGTTTTGTTGGCCGGTGGCACTACCGCGGCAGTCGCCGCAGAAGGTTTGGCCGCAGGCTTGGCCTTGGGCGGTGTGTTTTTTGCGACGGTCTTGGCCGTGGTGCTCTTGGCGCTAGCGGACTTGGCGCCATCGGTTTTGCTGGCCGCTGATTTGCTCGCCGCCTTGGGTGGCTTGCTGGGGGCCAGTGCTTCGGCTTCGGCCAGTTTGCGCGCCATCTCCCAGTGGCGTTTCTCCTGCCCGGTGGGCTTACCCTCGGACTCCCAGATCTGGTAGGCGAATTCGCGAATGCGTTTATCGTCGGTACTCATCGCAGTGCTCCTGATTCAACTCAAGGTTGGATAAAGACATTGACCGGGAAATTCCCCAGCGCGGTGCTGATCAGCAGCTCCCTTTGGGGTGTGACTGTTGCGCTGGAAAAAAGTCCCTTCAGTTTTTCATCCCCGGCGGCGAACGGTAACGACACACGGGTATCGCCCCAATCCGACGCAGCCACCAGCGGCACGGCACTGTTTTCCAGCAACGGCGCCGCATGGACAGGTACAACAATGATCGCCCGTTGTTGCGAGTCTTCACGCATGAACGCCAGTACTCGCTCGGCTTGCTCGCCGAGCACTTCCAGCGGCTGGTAGCGCCCCTGGCGCCATAGCCGCGGATACTCGGCTCGCACGGCCAGCGTCCTGGCGATCAATGCCTGTTTGACTCGGCCGTCCCGCCAATCGCGTATCAACGCGGCTGGCGTGCTGTCGGCCCGTAACGCCTCGCGGCGTGCCTGAAAATCCACCGGGCGGCGGTTATCCGGGTCCACCAGGCTGAAGTCCCAGAACTCGTTGCCTTGGTACAGGTCCGGTACGCCGGGCACCGTCATGCGCAGCAAAGTTTGCGCCAGACTGTTGAGGGCGCCCGCTGGGGCGATGGCCTGGACTGCCTCGGCGATGGCGCTGCGCAACGGCAACCCCTCATCGCCCAGCAGCAACCGTTCGAGAAACATCTGCGTGGCTTGCTCATAAGCGTCGTTGACCGCCGCCCAGCTGCTTTGCAGTTTGGCTTCCCGCAGGGCCTTGCGCTGCCATTGCCACAGGCGCTCGTTGTAGGCGGCCAGGGCCTTGTGGTCCTGGAGGTCGAGGTCCAGTGGCCAGCTGCCGAGCAGGGCCTGGTACAGAATCAGTTCATCACCGGCCGAGGGCGCCGCCGGGTCACTGTGCAGCGAAGGCGAAAGGATGCGCCATTGCCCCACGCAGGCGCTGTACCAATCGCTGCGCTCGCTGAGCACGGCCAGCCTGGCGCGGGTGTCTTCGCCGCGCTTGTGGTCGTGGGTGGCGGTGGTGATCAGGTTGTCGGGGAAATGTTCGAGTCGCTCAAGGCACGCGCGGTGGAACACCTCGGCCGGGGCACTGAAGCGCTCGGTGTCATAACCCACGTCATTGCGTGACAACAGCACCGCCGAGCGATAGAGCGCGGTGTCCTCCACCGCTTTGGCGGCAGCCGGCGAGGTCAGTTGCTGGAAACGCACGCAGGCATGGCGCAGGCGTTTACGCTGGCTGCCACGCGGACGTTGCCGCCAGGGCATCCCACCGAGCCAGCCGGCCAGGCAGTCGAGCACTGGCCAGTCGGCTTCGCTGAGCGTCCGCCGGGCGCCTTCCAGGGCCTGGTTAAAGAACACCTCGTCTTCGGCCGAACGCCCCAGGGGCGTGATGTAGGTGCGATACACCGGGAAATGCACGATCAGTTCCTGCAAGGCCCGACGGATCGCGCCCAGGGTCAGGTCGCGGGTCATCACATCGTCACGGGCCACCTGCAGCAGGGCCTGGGCGACGCTTTCGAAGTCTCCGGCCAGGGAGCCATTGAGAATCTGCTGGCGGGCCAGGCGAGCTTCTTCGATGAAGTGCGCTGGCCGTTCACTGTGCCGGCTCCAGAATTCGGCGAGGGGGGCGGCACCGGTCGGGTCATGCTGGAGCAGCGAGACCTGGTTCATGAATTCGTAGCCGGTGCTGCCGTCGATGTTCCAGTCCCGCCGCAACGTCTCGCCATCGCCAAGAATCTTCTCGACGAAAATCGGCAGGTGTCGGGTTGGCGACAGCGAATCGAGGTGTCTGCGCAACTTGCGGCAGTAACCACGAGGGTCGGCAAGACCGTCGATGTGATCGATCCGCAGGCCGTCCACCAGTCCTTCGCCGATCAACTGGAAAATCTTGGCATGGGTCGCCTCGAAGACCGCCGGACGCTCGACCCGCAGCCCACCCAGTTCGTTGACATCGAAAAAGCGCCGCCAATTGATGTCGTCCGCCGCCGTGCGCCAGCTGGCGAGCCGGTAGCTCTGGCGCTCGAGCAGTTGGTGCAGGCGCTCGAAGCCTTCGGGGGCTGTGGAGTCGTAGCCGCCCAGGTTGTCCTCGATGGCGGTGAGGATGCCCGCTTGCGCCGCCAGGTCCCGCAGCTCTTTTTGCAACGGGCGGGCGAGGGTGTGGGCGTCGGTCTGGTAATTGAGTGTGGTGAAGCGTTCGGCCAGTGCCTTGAGCGATTCGGTTTGCTCGGCGGGCAGGGTTTCGGTGGGTTTGAGCAGTTCGCCATAGTGCATCGGGCAAATCGGGAAGCGGTGTTCGTAGTGCTCGACGTAGAAGCTGCCTTGGCCGGCATCGAAGTGCAGCTGCAAGGTGCCTTCCTGCAACGCTACGCCGTAGTCACTGCCGAGGAACGGCAGCAGCAATTGGCCTTCCATCAGTGGGTCGGGGGAGTGCCACTGGATGTCGAAGAATTCACCGTAGGGGCTCAAGCGACCCCATTCCAGCAAATCCAGCCACCAGGGGTTGTCATTGCCGCCAACGGCCATGTGATTGGACACGATGTCGAGGATCAAGCCCATCTGGTGCTCGCGCAACGCTGCGACCAGACGCTTGAGCGCGGCTTCGCCACCCAGTTCGGGGTTGACCAGGGTCGGGTCGACCACATCGTAGCCGTGCATCGAGCCGGCCCGGGCCTTGAGCAGCGGCGAGGCATAAATGTGGCTGATGCCCAGTGAGGCGAAGTACGGCACCTGGGGGATGGCATCGTCCAGGGTGAAGCCTTTATGAAACTGCAGGCGCACTGTTGCCCGCAGGGGTTGGATCAATGTCTGCTTCATCGGTCACGCTCGTTCGCCTGAAGCCTGGCACAGGCAAGTATTTCCAGGCGCCGGGCTGCGTCCGGATGATCGAGCAACGCCTGGCTTTGCCCGGCCAGGCGGCGACGCCAATTGGGGTGGGTGTCGATGGTGCCCGGCAGATTTGCTTGCTCCTCGATGCCCAGGGCGTCTTCGAGTGGCAGCAGCACCAGCGGCGCGCGGGTGTGGCCGAGAAAACGTACGCTGGCATCGAGGACCTGGTCGGTCTCGCGGTGTTCTTCGCGAAAGTTCTGCGGATCCTGGTTCAGCACCTGGCGCAGGCCTTCACGTTCGCGTTCGCGGTGTTTGCGCCAGTCCATTTCGGTGTGGGAATCGATCAGGTCCAGCCGGGCGTTCCAGTCGATGTCGTGACCGTGCCACCAGCCATTGAGCGTCGGCAAATCATGGGTGCTGGTGGTGGCCAGGGCATTGTCCGGCCAGTCGAGAATGGGCTTGAAGTGGGTGTTGTCCTGTTCGAACAACAGCACGCGCATGCCCAGGATCGAGCGGGCAACGAGTTTGTCCCGCAGGCCGTCGGGCACGGTACCGAGGTCTTCGCCGAGCACGATAGCCTGATGCCGATAGGATTCCAGCGCCAACAGGCGCAGCAGGTCGTCCACTGGGTAATACAGGTAGGCGCCATCGCTGGGGGGGGCGTCGTTAGGGATCACCCAGAGCCGTTGCAAGCCCATGACATGATCGATGCGCAAGCCGCCGGCATGGGCGAAGTTGGCCCGCAACATTTCAATGAAGGCGCGAAAGCCGTTACGCACCAGGCCTTCCGGGGAAAACGCGGAAATCCCCCAACCTTGGCCGGAGCGGTTGAGAATGTCCGGCGGCGCGCCCACGGTCAGCGAAGCCAGCAATTCGTCCTGCCGGCTCCAGGCCTGGCTGCCGCCGCCATCGGCGCCCACCGCCAGGTCGGCGATCAGGCCAATGCCCATGCCGCTGGATCTGGCTGCACTCTGGGCGCGTTCCAGGCAGCGGGCGATCAACCATTGGCAAAAAGCGTAGAAGCCGATCTCATCGGCATTTTCCTCGGCGAAATGGGCCAGGGCGGGGCTGCGCGGGTCACGCCATTCTTCCGGCCAGTGGCGCCAGTCGAGGCTTTCACCCCGGGCCGCACGTTCGGCCTGCAAGGCCTCGAAGCGGCAATGGTTTTCCAGGGCCTCGCCGCTGGTGTGGCGGAAACTGCTGAAGTCTTCATGCAGCGGATGCTCACCCTGGCTGAAGCCGTCGTACAGGGCACGCAGGATTTTCTGTTTGGCCTGGGCGGCGACCGGCCAGTCGATCAGCGGTTGCTCTTCCAGGGTGCGCAGTTGATTGGTCAAGCCGGTGGCGTCGATGGCGGTGCGCAGCGCACGTTCACCGAGGATGGTGCCCGGCGCGGCGTACAGGCTGTTGAAGAACAGTCGGCTCGACGGTGAGTAGGGGCTGTAGCGCCCGGTGTCGCTGCTGAACATGGCGTGCATCGGGCTGATGGCAACGGCCTCGGCGCCGCGCTCGCCGGCCACCCGCGCCAGTTCCTCCAAGGCTTGGGTGTCACCGAAGCCACCGTCGCCGGGACGCCTGAGGGCGTACAGTTGCGCGCTCAGGCCCCAGGCCCGTGGCGTCGGGTCGTCCACCGCATCGGCCACGCTGTAGCAACGGGCCGGCGCGACCGCCAGGGTGAAATGCTGGTCCTGGATGCTGATGTGCTGATAACCCACCGCAACCATCCCTGGCAGCTTGGCTTCGGCATCGAGGTTCAGGTTCAGTGTCGCGCCATCTTCGAGTTTGATTTCGCAGGGTGTCCCGGCATCGAAGTAGCGGCTCAAATCCAGGCTGACCCCGACGTCGGCGGTGAGCAGCGGTGGCAATTGATGGTTGTGTTGAGCTTCCTGCAACTGCAGCAGGCTGGCGTCGATTTCCTGGGCGCTGCCGGCTGGGTGGCCCAGGCCGGTGAGGACCGAACGCAAGACCGCCGGCGAGACTTTCTGGGCCCGGCCATTGGCATCGATCCAATCCACCGCCAGGCCCGCTCGGCTGGCAAGGATTTCCAGTTGCGCATCGCTCATAGGCGCTCTCCAGTGATGTTGGGCAAGGTTGTCGCCTGCGTCAGGCTGACCAGCGCGCTGTAGGGCGCAAGGACGCCCTGTTGCAACAGACCCATGACCTGCTGCGGATGTTCGAAAAGAATGCGGGCCTCTTGCGGGGCGTCGTGTTCAACGGGCTGATCGCCGAGGTTGAAGTCGATGCGCAACACGCAGCCATCGCCCAACCGCCAGCGTGCGCTGATGGCGCCATGGCCCAGCACATCGGTACCCAGGGCCTGGGCACCGGGCAGGCGCGGGACGATCTCTTCACGGCGGATTTTCAGCAGATGCCGATACAGCGCCTCGTTGGCCTGCTGCTCCGGGCCTTGCGCTTCCGGGCTTGGGCGTGAAGCCTCGAAGGTGCTGGCGGCGTTGGGGTCTGGAATTCGCTCGCGCTTCTGCGGATCGGCAAAGGCACTGAAGGCCTTGAACTCGTTGCGTCGGCCTTCGCGCACCCGCTCTGCCAGCTCGCCGTGGTGGCTGGTAAAGAACAGGAACGGTTGTTCGGCTGTCACCTCATCGCCCATGAACAGCAGGGGGATCATCGGTGATAGCAGCAACAAGACGGTCGCTGCCTGCAGGGCCTGGGGGGCGGCGAGTTGATGCAGGCGTTCACCCAAGGCACGGTTGCCGATCTGGTCATGGTTCTGCAGGAACAGCACGAACGCGCTCGGCGGCAGGTGACCACTGGGTTCGCCCCGGGCTTCGCCATGGCGATTGAGATGCCCCTGGAAGACAAAACCCTGGCTCAGGCAACGGGCCAGTTGTTCGGTCGGCTGCTCGGCATAGTCGGCGTAGTAGGCGTCGGTCTCACCGGTCAGCAGCACGTGCAGGGCATTGTGCCCGTCGTCGTTCCACTGGGCGTCGTAGCCGTGTTCCAGCAGGCTGGCCTGGTTGTGTTCGTTCTCCACGGTCAGCCAGACATGCCGGATCGGGTCCACTTGCTCGCGCACCCTGGCCGCCAGTTCCTGGAGAAAGTCCGGGTCTTCGATGGCGTGTACCGCGTCCAGGCGCAGGCCGTCGAAACGGTACTCCAGCAGCCACATGAGCGCATTGTCGATGAAGAAGTCCCGCACTTCGCGGCGTCGGAAATCAATCGCCGCGCCCCAGGGCGTGTGCTTGTCTTCACGGAAGAAGCCCTTGGCATAACGATGCAGGTAGTTGCCATCGGGGCCGAAGTGGTTGTAGACCACATCGAGAATGACGGACAGCCCATGGCCGTGGGCGCTGTCGATCAGATGCTTGAGCTGTTCGGGCGTGCCGTAGGAGGCCTGGGGTGCGTAAGGCAGGACGCCGTCGTAGCCCCAGTTGCGATCACCGGGAAACTGCGCCAATGGCATCAGCTCGATGGCGGTGACGCCCAACCCGGCCAGGCGTGCCAAATGCTGTTCGACGCCATCGAAACCGCCCAGGGCGCCCACGTGCAACTCGTAGATGACGGCTTCGTGCCAGGGGCGGCCGGACCATTGGGTGTGTCGCCATGAATAGGCATGCGGGTTGACCACCACGCTGTGGCGGTCGATGTCGCCGGCCTGGGCGCGCGAGGCCGGGTCCGGCACCTCCAGCTCGCCATCGATGTTGTAGCGGTAGCGGGTGCCGGCGGGGCAACGGGTCTGGATCATGAACCAGCCGTCGGCTTGGGGCAGTAGCGGTATTGAATCTCCAGTGTCGAGCTCGACACTGACAAAAAATGCATCCGGGGCCCAGAGGGCGAAGCGGGTGTGCTCGTCATCCAGCATGACCGCCCCGTGGGTCCATGTATCAGGCGTCCTTGACGTCATTGTTACCTCATTGTCTGGCCGATTTTCCCAGTGACTTAGCCACCAGCTGTTCGTAAAGCTCGGCGTAGGGTTCCACGGCCTTGCACCAGTTGAACGGCGCCGACATGGCCCGGCAGCGCATGGCGTTGAGCAGATCGGGGAACTCGAAGACCTTGAAGGCCCGGCTCAAGGCCTGTTTGTAGCTTTCCACGGTGGACTCATCGAACAGAAAACCGGTGATGCCGTCTTCGATGGTGTCCGCCAGGCCTCCGGTATTGCGCGCCACCGGCAGTGAGCCGAAGCGCTGGGCGTACATCTGGCTCAAGCCGCAGGGCTCGTAGCGCGACGGCATCAGCAGGAAATCGCTGCCGGCGAACATCCGCCGCGCATCGGTTTCGTTGAAGCCGATACGTACGCCGATGCGTCCGGGGAAGCGCAGCGCCAGTTCACGCATGGCCTGTTCTTCCTCCGGTTCGCCACGGCCGATGATGGCGATCTGGCCGCCGGACTCGACGATAAACTCGGCGACCGCTTCGGTCAGGTCCAGGCCTTTCTGGTAGACCAGGCGCGAAACTACGGCGAACAGCGGGCCAGTGGAGTCGTCGAGGCCAAACAGCTCACGCACATGGGACGCATTGACCGCCTTGCCTTCCCAGTCGCCCATGGCGAACTGACGGAACAGGTGGGTGTCGGTGGCCGAGTCCCAGCTTTCATCGATACCGTTGGGAATGCCGCTGAGCAAACCCTGGTGGGTCTTGGCAGCGAGGAAACCGTCGAGCCCGCAGCCAAACGCCGGGGTGGTGATCTCCTGGGCGTAGGTGGCGCTGACGGTGGTGATATGGCTGGAGTAGGCCATCCCGGCCTTGAGGAACGACAGTTTGCCGTAGAACTCCATGCCTTCTTGTTGCAGGGCGTGTTCGGGGATACCCAGCTCCGGGCAGGACGCCAAGCTGACGACGCCCTGGTAGGCCAGGTTGTGAATGGTAAACAGGGTCGGGGTGCGTTGCCCGCGCCAGTGCATATAGGCCGGCGCCAGCCCAGCTGGCCAGTCGTGGGCGTGGACCAGGTCCGGGCACCAGTGGATCTGCGCGAGGTTGGCGGCGATGTCGGCCGCGGCCAGGCCCAGGCGGGCGAAGCGAATGTGGTTGTCGGGCCAGTCGCGACCGTTGTTGGCACCGTAGGGGGAGCCTTCGCGGGCAAACAGTTCCGGGCAGATCAGGACGTAGATCACCAGGCCGTCGGCCATGTCCATGCGCCCGATCTTGCAGGGCGGCAGCGCTGCGTGGCCGCCCAGTTCGCCGATAATGTGGATCGGATTGCCGCTGTTCATCACTTGCGGATAACCGGGGATCAGCACCCGGACATCATGCAGCCCGGCCATGGCCCGGGGCAGTGCGGAGGAGACATCGCCCAGGCCGCCGGTCTTTACCAGGTCGGCGATTTCCGAGGTAACGAACAATACTTTCTTGCGGTTGGGATTCTGTCGAACGACGGGGAGCAGTGCCTTGCCGCCGGTGGCCAGCACCGGAGCCGTTGGCGATTCGGCCGCCGGCGGTAATTGAGAACGGACTTGTTGTGGTTCCAAGGCAGCACTGATCATAAATATCTCCCATTTTCTCGATCTGTTTCCGGCAAGCGCCAGAGCTGTTGTTTCATTGGCCAAATCCTGCGGCCAGGCGCACAAGCGCTACGCAAGGAAAGCGAACGGCTACCCAACGCGGCGAAGCGAATCAGCTGAAGGAGCTGTTGCAATGACTAGTGCAA
Organism: Pseudomonas sp. St316; assembly: GCF_018325905.1. NCBI lineage: Bacteria > Pseudomonadati > Pseudomonadota > Gammaproteobacteria > Pseudomonadales > Pseudomonadaceae > Pseudomonas > Pseudomonas sp. St316. The sequence continues at coordinate 3,175,415 of NZ_AP021901.1, forward strand.
GGACTGCACCAGCCGCGATTGCCCTACCTCTAACCTGACCTGTCGCCGTTGCGAAAAGTTTCGACTTTTTTTCGTCTGGATGACCGGTTGGTTTTCCCCACGGTTAGGCAGTCTAGGTCAGAACTTAGAGCGGTGCGGCTCGGTTCGTCGCATTGTCCGACAATCACGTTTTTTAGCGGCAATGTCTTACACGACGAAGTGGAATACGCACCGACGAAGTGCAGTTTTCTGAAAACAAAAAGGTGTAAGGGGAGAGCGTTGTCTCATCGGCGTGCGCGATGGAATGGCGCGATGCACCATTGGAGGGCGGCTGGCATAGAGGCGTTTTAGTGGCCAATAAAATACAAGGCCTCTTGCTCGCGATAGCGGTGTGCCAGTCACCAACCTTGCAACTGATCCTCTGCTATCGCGAGCAAGCTCGCTCCCACAAGGGGAGGTGTGGATGCTCCAGTTTCAGCCCGCCGGTGTCAGCAGCCGAATCGGCTGCCCCGCCGCCCAGGCCAGCAGGTCTTCGATCATCAGGGAATAGAACCGCTGGTAATTCTGTCGGCTGACGTAACCCACATGAGGCGTGGCCAGTACGTTGTCCAGGGTTCGGAACGGATGGGCCGCGGGCAAGGGTTCCTGGGCGAATACGTCCAGGGCGGCGCCGGCCAGGCGCTTGTGCTGCAGCGCATCGATCAGGGCGGTTTCATCGACGATCGGCCCGCGGGAGGTGTTGACCAGCAGCGCCTCGGGTTTCATCCAGGCCAAGGCCTGGGCATCCACCAGGCCGCGGGTGCGTTCGCCGAGCACCAGGTGGATCGAAAGAATATCGGCCTGCTCGAACAATGCCTGCTTGCTGACGTAGGTCACGCCCACTTCGGCGGCGCGTTCGGCGCGAAGGTTCTGGCTCCAGGCGATGACCCGCATGCCAAACACCTGGCCGAACTGCGCTACCCGCGTACCGATGCTGCCCAGGCCGAGGATCGCCAGCGTCTTGCCGTGCAGGTCGCCGCCCAAGCCCTGCTGCCACAGGCCGGCGCGCAGGGCGTTGGCCTCCTGCACCAGGTTGCGGGTCAGGGCCATGATCAGTGCCCAGGTCAGTTCGGGCGTGGCGTGTTTATAGCTGTCGGTGCCACACACCTGGATACCCAGCTCGGCGGCAGCCTTCAGGTCCAGGGCGGCATTGCGCATGCCGCCGGTGAGCAACAGCTTGAGATTGGGCAGGCGGCGCAGCAGGCCTTCGTCGAACACGGTGCGTTCGCGCATCACGCAGATCACCTCGAAGCGCTGCAAACGTTCGGCAAGGGTGTCTCGGTCGGCGGGGTAATCGTGGAGAAACGTCACCTGGCCGACACTGTCCAGCGCCGACCAATCCACCACGCCGCGTGCCACATCTTGCCAATCGTCTATCACCGCTATTTGCACCGCCATGGAACACCTCGTCAGGGAATGGGTTTGTCCAGCCAGCCGAGCAAGGCCTTATGGAACCGATCCGGCTCTTCCATCTGCGGGGCATGCCCCAGATTGGGGAACTCCACCAGGGTCGAGCGGGGAATCAGCCTGGCGGCCTGCTTGCCCAACACCTCGTAGTGGCCCAGCGTGGCCTTTACCGTCGGCGGCGCGATATCGCTGCCGATGGCGGTGGTGTCCGAGGTGCCGATCAGCAGCAGGGTGGGTACCGTCAGGTCCTTGAATTCGTAATAGACCGGCTGAGTGAAGATCATGTCGTAGATCAGCGCCGAGTTCCACGCCACTTGCGTATGACCCGGACCCTGGTTCAAGCCGGCGAGCATGTCTACCCAGCGCTCGAACTCAGGTTTCCAGCGGCCGGCGTAATAGGTCGTGCGCTCGTAGTTGCGAATACCCTCGGCGTCGACTTTCAGCTCCCGCGCGTACCATTGGTCCACGGTGCGATAGGGTACGCCCAAGGCTTTCCAGTCTTCCAGGCCAATGGGGTTGACCATCGCCAGGCGTTCGACCTCGTCGGGAAACTGCAAGGCGTAGCGGGTGGCGAGCATGCCGCCGGTGGAGTGACCGAGGATGACGGCTTTGTGTATGCCGAGGGCCTTGAGCAAGGCCTGGGTGTTACTCGCCAGTTGCTGGAAGCTGTACTGGTAATGCTCGGGTTTGCTCGATGTGCAGAAGCCAACCTGGTCCGCTGCGATGACCCGGTATCCGGTTTCGCTGAGCACCTTGATCGAATCGCCCCAGGTGGCGGCGCAGAAATTCTTGCCGTGCATCAACACCACTGTGCGGCCATTGACCTTGCCTTGGGCCGGCACGTCCATATAGCCCATCTGCAACGCCTGCCCTTGGGACTCAAAGGCGAAGTGCTTGAGGGTATAGGGGTATTCGAAGCCCTCCAACTGCGCTCCATACGCCGGGCCTTCGGGCAGGCTGGCGGCCTGGGCGAACAGAGGCAGGGCGGCGGTGAGGAACAGGCTGGGCAACCGGCGCGCAGTGGTGCGGGGCATGGTCAATCTCCTTGTGGCCGCAGCCGATCCTGGCGCGACCCGATTATGGCGACATTAACCACAGGCAACCGAACAGCCCGAACGTTCAGTCCATCCAGCCCAATGTCGCCAGGGCGAGAACGCCATAGCGCAAACCCTTGGCAAGGCTCACGAGCAGCAGGAAACGCCGCCACGGCTCGCCCATCACCCCGGCCACCAGGGTCAACGGATCACCGATGATCGGCAGCCAGCTGAGCAGCAGTGACCAGTGGCCCAGGCGTTGGTAATGCACGCGAGCCTTGTCCAGGTGGGCCGGGCTGACCGGAAACCAGCGCCGATCCTTGAAGTGCTCCAGCCTTGTGCCCAGCCACCAGTTCACCAGCGAGCCCAGGACATTGCCCAGCGTGGCAACGGCCAGCAACAGCCAGATCAGATGGCGTTCGCTGAGCAACAAGCCAACCAACACTGCCTCCGATTGCAACGGCAACAAGGTCGCCGCGCCGAAAGCCGCCAGGAACAAGCCGATATAGGCTTCGCCCATCAGTGGGCCGGGTAATCCGCCACTACGGTTTGGGTCCCGTCTTTCTTCAGGCCGATGACTTGGTAGGCATCGCTCATGCCATCCATTTCCATGCCGGGTGAGCCCATGGGCATGCCCGGCGCGGCTACGCCGAGCAAGTCATCGCGCTTGCTCAGCGCCAGCACCTGGTCGGCCGGGACATGGCCTTCGACGAATTTGCCGTTGATCTCGGCGGTGTGGCAGGAACGCAGATTCGGCGCCACGCCCAGGCGTTGCTTGACCGAACTCATGTCGGCCTCGACATGGTCGTTGACCTTGAAGCCGTTTGCTTGCAGATGCGAGATCCACTTTTTGCAGCAGCCGCAATTGGCATCGCGGTGTACATCGATGGTGACGGGTTCGGCGGCCTGGGCCAGGGTGGTCATGAACAGGGCGCTCAAGGCGAGCAGGTGCAGAGGATGGGCCATGGGGGTGGTCTCGTGTCGAACGGTTTGGAGGGAGGATAACAGAGTAGCGAGCGCGAGCTGACGGGGGGCTGAGGCGGGGATTACAGAATTGTCAGGTTGCAAGGGCGGATAAGTCATGCGGGAGCGAATTGCTCGCGATTGCAGTGTGTCAGTCACAACTTTGCAACTGTTGCGCCGCTATCGCGAGCAAGCTCGCTCCCACAATTGGATCGGAGTACGACCGGTAGAGCCAGGTCGGCGGTTAGGCCGTCTTCGCGAGCAAGCTCGCTCCCACAATTGGATCGGAGTACGACCGGTAGAGCCAGGTCGGCTGTTAGGCCGTCTTCGCGAGCAGGCTCGCTCCCACAATTGGATCGGAGTACGACCGGTAGAATCAGGTCGGCTGTCAGGCCGCCTCGCGGTGGACGTTGATCTCGGCGCCCCGTTAACCACGATGGCCGAACGCAGGCATTGCGTAGTGGGCATCCCGGCATGGATGCCGGGATAGCCGCGCTGGACCATGGATGGTCCTTCGCGGCGGGCCCACGGAGCAATGCCTTCGTTCGGGCATGCCGAGCCTAAGCGAGGCACCGAGTGGTGGGGCAAAGCGTTTTTGGTTACTTTTGGCGCTTTTCCAAAAGTGACCCGCCGTAAGGGCGGAACCCTAAGTAGCCGTTACCGCAGCAACGGATATGCACCCGATCAACAAAACCCTGATCGACTGTCAGGCCGCTATCGCGAGCAAGCTCGCTCCCACAGGAAAATAGAGGCGCTTCAGCGAACCTTGAACCGCCCCATGATCGCATTCACCCGGCTGTTGGCATCCAGCAGTTGCCGGGTGTTGTTTTCGCTGGCCAGGCCGCTTTCCACCAGTTCCTCCACCATGTGGCGGATTTGCACCATGCTGCGATTGATCTCCTCGGTCACCGCGCTCTGTTGCTCGGCGGCGGTGGCGATCTGGGTGCTCAGGCTGTTGATCTGGCTGACGGAGCCGGCCATTTCGTCCAGGCCCGAGTTGACCCGGGAGGTTGCATCGGCGGCCGACTGGCAGCTGGCCTGGGTGTTTTCCATGGCCGAGACCGACGAACTCACGCCTTGGGTCAGGCGAGTCAGCATTTCGTTGATTTCCGACGTGCTGGCCTGAGTGCGGGCGGCGAGGGCGCGTACTTCGTCGGCCACCACGGCAAAACCGCGGCCTTGCTCACCGGCCCGGGCGGCCTCGATGGCGGCGTTGAGGGCCAGCAGGTTGGTCTGCCCGGCAATGGCACCGATGACGCCGAGAATCTCGGTGATGCGCTGGGCGTCCTGCTGCATGCTCTCGACCTTGCGGGTCGCGCTGGACACTTCGTCGATCAGCGCGACGACGCTGTTGGACGCCTCGCCGACCACCACGCGGGAGCGGTCGGCATGCTCGTTGGCGCGCTGGGTGAACGCGGCGGTCTCGGCGGCATTTTGCGCGACGCTTTCGGCCGTGGAGCTCATTTCGGTAATGGCGGTCACAGTCTGGTCGGTTTCCGAGGCGTGGCGCATCAGGATCTCGCTGGTGTGGGCCGAGGTCCGCTGCAGGTTTTCCAGGCTCGAGGCCATGGCGCCGGTGGCCTGGGTGACTTCGCCAATCATGTTCTGCAGGTAGGCGATGAAACCGTTGACCGAATGACCGATGGCGCCCAGTTCGTCTTCGGCGCGAATGATAATGCGCCGGGTCAGGTCGGCATCGCCAGTGGACAAGGCGTCGATGTTGCCCTTGAGAATCTTCATGCGGTTAGTCAATTGACGGATCGCGTACAGCTGCAGCAGCACCAGCAGGATCACCATCGGGATTTGTAACAGGCTCAGCGTGTTCAACACGTCGTCGCGCTGGGCGGTGATCAGCCGGGTTGGCAACGCGGTCGCCAGGAACCACGGCGAACCTTCGATAGGGCGCATGAAGAAAGTGCTGGCCACGCCATTGTTGTCGAATTCGACCCGTTGCAGCGACTGGTCACGGTGGGCCAGGCCGGCCTGGACCTGGGCGGCGAATGGCGAGCTGGCGGCCAGTTCGCTGATGTTTTTCAGGACGATGGGGCCGTTGATGCGCGAGCTGTTGCTGATGATTTTGCCGTCGCCTTCGACGATCAGCATCTCGGCGCTCAGATCGGCTTCCTTGCGCGCCACCAGGTCATTGAAGAAACCCAGGGTCACGTCGATGGTGGAAACGCCGTAAGGCACGCCGTTCTTCTGGATGGCCATGGCGCAGTTGGTGCGTGGTTCGGCGCTGGCATCGTCCTTATAGGCGGCGGCCCAGGCGCACTTGCCAGGAGGAGTGGCCATGCCGCCCTTGTGCCAGGGTTGTTCGTAGTAGTTCGGTGCGGCGTCACTGTTCCAGAAGGTATTGACCACCAGCTTGCCGGAGGCATCGCGGTGCCAGAACGTACTGAACTTGCTGCGCCCCTCGGCGCGCTGGTTCGGCAGTGGCCAGATCCCGCCGCCGAACACTTTCAGTTCGCCGTACTGGTCCACCAGCCCGGGCAGGACCTTGTCGATGGCATCGCTGTCGAGCAACGGGATGGTCTGGGTGATGCTGCGTTGCTGGGCCTGCACCTTGTTCAGCTCGCCCTGGATCTGCCCGGCGACCTCGCCAATGCGGTTGAGGACCACCTGCTCTTCGGTATGGCGCAGCTTGGGCGCGACGAGGTAGCTGATGCCCACGACCGTCAGGATGGACAACACCAGGATGAATAGAACCAGGAACAGTGTGTAGCGGGCCTGAATCGTTCGGAATGCGGGCATGGGGGTGGGTCCTTGCACAGAGGCGTCTTTCAAGGGCAATTGGTATGAACGTACCAATTTGTATCGGCTCGTCCGTGCCAAGCTTGAATGCCATGCATCTTCAGGGCTGACGGTTCGTGCTGGTAGTGACCATAGGCTAACAGGCGAGTGGGCTGTACCATGGGGCGCCCGTGCGCTGCCCATCGCCGCTCGATCCGGCGTCATCCCGACAGGCCCGGGCTACAGAACGGAAACATTCAGGAAATTGGCAATGACTCATTCACAACGTTTGAAATACTCGATTCTGATCGTCCTCGTCGTCCTGGCAATCATGCTTGGACTGTCGTGGATGCAGGGCAAGGGCATGATCAGCGAGCAGCTGTTTCAATACATCGCCATCGCCGTGGCGGTCATCGTGGTGGTGATCAACGGTGTGATGCGGCGCAAGGTCAAGTCCTGAGCGCCGGCTTCAATCTTCGGCCAGGAGCACGGCTATCGCACTGGGGTGCAGGCAGTAGCTTTTATCCGGGTTGAGGGTGACGACGCCCTCGCTGCACAGGCGCTTCAACACCTCGCGCACGCTGAGAAAGGACAATGGAATGTCCAGCCCCAACAACTGGCTGTGTACCCCGCGAACGCCCAGGCTGCGGTTTTCGTTGGCGGCCTTGAGCAGCGCGTCGATGACCTTGAGGCGAATCAGGCTGGTCCTGAGCCCGAAGCTCTTGAGCAAGCGCCTGATGTGGTCGTTGCCGCCTCGCTCTGCCGATTTGTCGAATACACGGTGGGGGGCGTTCAGCGAGACGCCGGTCGCCCTTGGCTTGCCCTCCATGGGCAGTTGCGCGTTACGCATGCAAAAACTCCTTACCAGCCTGATCAGAAAAGGTCACGGATACTCTCCTGTAATAGGACGAACGAGGACGCACAATCATGAGGGCCATGATGTGAAAAAAATGCCTTTGCTGCGTCAAACACCCGCGTTCAACAGGCTGCCAGCCATTAATTTTTTTTCATCCGGTTCGTTTTCAAGGTAGGCACATTCCGGTTCTGCACGCGGTATGTGATTTCCCAGGCGGGCCGAGTGTTTGTCTACTGTCGCACCGGTAGCCGTCCTGGTTTCTGAAGCTTTATCAGGAGTGAACGTGAGAATGTCCGGGCAGTTATCGAGGATTGGCCTCGCAGGCGCTTTTCTGGGGATCGCCCTCGGGCTCAGTCCCGTGGTCAATGCGCAAGACGATGGGCAGCAGGCCAGTGCCGAGATTCGTCGCACCCGTTTTGGCGTACCGCATATCCGGGCGCAGGATGAGCGCGGGCTGGGTTATGGCATCGGCTACGCCTACGCCCAGGACAACTTGTGCCTGCTGGCTAACGAAATCGTAACGGTCAACGCCCAGCGCTCGCGCTATTTCGGGCCGCAGCAGGTCACGGTCGAACAGCGGGAGAACCGCGTCAGCGATCTGTTTTTCAGCTGGCTCAACACACCGCAGGCGGTTGCCGGTTTCTGGCAGGCCCAAACGCCGCAAGTGCAGCAACTGGTCGAAGGCTACGTGGCGGGCTACAACCGTGCGCTGGCCGAGCGCAAGGCCAAAGGCCTACCCGAACAATGTGCCAGCGAGTGGGTGCGGCCGATCACGGCGCTGGACCTGGTCAAGTTGACCCGCCGACTGCTGGTGGAAGGGGGCATCGGCCAGTTCGCCGAAGCCCTGGCCGGCGCGCAACCGCCCCAGGCGAGCGCACTCACGGGCACCCCGGTCACCGGCTTCGCGGCCGCCGCAACCCGGCAGCAGCGTTTTGCCCTGGAGCGCGGCAGCAATGCGCTGGCCATCGGCAGCGAGCGCTCGTTCAATGGCCGTGGGATGTTGCTGGCGAACCCACATTTTCCGTGGCTGGGCGGCATGCGTTTCTACCAGATGCACCTGACCATTCCCGGCAAGCTGGACGTCATGGGCGCGGCGCTGCCAGGCCTGCCGGTGATCAACATCGGTTTCAGCCAACACCTGGCCTGGACCCACACCGTCGACAGCTCGAAACATTTCACCCTGTACCGCCTGCAACTCGACCCGAAGGACCCGACCCGCTATTTGCTCGACGGCAAGTCTGTGCCGATGAGCCAGCAGACGGTCGCGGTGGACGTCAAGCAACCTGACGGCCAAGTGCAGACGGTTTCCCGAGTGGTCTATGGCTCGCAGTTCGGCCCGATCGTGCAATGGCCTGGCCGGTTGGACTGGGATAACCGGTTCGCCTACAGCCTGCGGGATGCGAACCTGGAAAACGATCGCGTGCTGGCCCAGTGGTACGCCATGAACAAGGCGGTCACGCTCAAGGATTTGCAGGACGCTGTCCATAAGATCCAGGGCATTCCCTGGGTCAATACCCTGGCGGTGGACGACCAGGGGCAAAGCCTGTACATGAACGTGTCGGTGGTGCCGAACGTCGACGCTGAGAAACTGGCCCGGTGCAGCGATCCCCGGGCCGGGTTGCGACTGATCGTGCTGGATGGCTCTCGCAGCGAGTGTGCCTGGGGCATCGATTCCAAAGCCGTGCAAAAAGGCACCTATGCCGCCGACAGGCTTCCGCAGTTGCTGCGCCGCGATTATGTACAGAACTCCAACGATTCGGCCTGGATGGTCAATCCTTCGCAGCCGCTGTCCGGTTACTCCCCGTTGATCAGCCAGCAAGGTCAGCCCCTGGGACTGCGGGCGCGTTTTGCGCTGGACCGGATGGGGCAATTGGCCAAGAACGGGCCGGTGACGGTGGAGGATTTGCAGCGCATGGTCATGGACGATCAGGTTTACCTGGCTGACCAGGTGATGCCGGACCTGCTCGGCGTGTGCGCCGGTGACCTGGGGGCCGGGGCTTCGGCATTGGTCGAGGTTTGTGCCAGCCTCAAAGCCTGGGATCGCAAGGCCGGCCTGAATAGCGGCCTGGGGTTCGTGCATTTCCAGCACATCATGGACCGGTTGCAAGCGGTGCCTGATTCATGGCGCGTTGCGTTCGACCCCAAAGACCCGCAACACACGCCGCGTGGCCTGGCGATTGAACGGCCAGCAGTGCTTAAGGCCGTGCGCGATGCCATGCTGGCTTCGGTGGAGGCAGTGAAGGTCGCCGGATTGTCGAAGGACAGTCAATGGCAAGATGTCCAGGTGGCCAGCAGCGGCAACCGACAGACACCGATTCACGGCGGTCCCGGGGAGCTGGGCATCTACAACGCGATCCAGAGTGTGCCCGGGGCGAACGGTAAGCGGGAGGTGGTCAGCGGTACCAGCTATCTGCAAGTGGTGACGTTTGACGGTAAAGGTCCGCAGGCCCAGGGGTTGTTGGCTTTTTCCATTTCCAGCGATCCGGCATCGCCTTACTCGGCGGATCAGACCCAGGCGTTTTCGCAGAAACAGTGGAGTGTGTTGCCATTCACCGAACCGCAGATCAAGGCCGATCCGCACTATCAGGCGCTGATTATCCGCGAGCGTGATGAGACGGGCAGGGTGGCGACGCAATAGCCGTGTGCGGTCACATTCAAACTGGATGTAGATTGATCCACCGCTTTCGCGAGCAAGCTCGCTCCCACAGGGGATTGTCTGTTGGCCGGGAATCGCAGGCTGACACCGATCCTATTTGTGGGAGCGAGCTTGCTCGCGATGACGGCGCGACATTCGACATCAAGGCAAGCTGATCCACCGCTTTCGCGAGCAAGCTCGCTCCCACAGGGGATTTGTGTTGGCTGGGAAATCGCAGGCTGACACCGATCCTATTTGTGGGAGCGAGCTTGCTCGCGATGACGGCGCGACATTCGACATCAAGGCAAGCTGATCCACCGCTTTCGCGAGCAAGCTCGCTCCCACAGGGGATTGTCTATTGGCCGGGAAATCGCAGGCTGGCACCGATCCTATTTGTGGGAGCAAAGCTTGCTCGCGATGACGGCACGACATTCGACATCAAGGCGAGCTGATCCACCGCTTTCGCGAGCAAGCTCGCTCCCACAGGGGATTTGTGTTGGCCGGGAAATCGCAGGCTGGCACCGATCCTATTTGTGGGAGCAAAGCTTGCTCGCGATGACGGCTGCACATTCAACATCGAGGCAAGCTGACCCACTGCTATCGCGAGCAAGCTTTGCTCCCACAGAGCAACGCTTTCAGTGAGTGGCCGCGCGTTGCCCGATGGAATTGAGGACGGGGTTGCCGTCCTTGTTCTGGGTCAGGTAGACCGGCAGTACTTTGGGCAGCGAAGGCACGAGGTTCTGCACTTCATTGATGTTGTAGACGCCCCCGATACGCAGGCCGCCGGTGCTGTTGTCGGCCAGCATGACGGGGCGCTCGAGGTAGCGGTTGATCAGTGGCAGCGCGTCGCTCAGGGCGAGGTTATCCAGCACCAGCTTGCCGTTGCGCCACGCCAGCGAGCTGTCGTTGGGCTCGGTCTCACGGACTTTTGGCTGGTGGTCGCCCGCCTTGTAGCTGGCCTGCATGCCCGGGGAAAGCGGCAGGCCGTCACGGTTGAGTACCTGGTTGCTGGTCACCCTTACCGAGCCCTCCAGCAGCGTCACCCGTACCTGATCCTGGTACATCCACACATTGAAGCGAGTGCCGGTCACGCGCACTTGGCCTTGGCCGGCCCGAACGACAAACGGATGCTGTTTGTCATGGCTGACGTCAAAAAACGCCTCGCCCTTTTCCAGCGTTACCCGGCGCTCGTTTTTGTAGTTGGCAAACACCAGCTCACTGCCCAGGTTGAGTTCCACCTCGCTGCCATCGCCCAGGGTGACGTGACGTACGCTTGCGTCGGCTTCGAAGCGCTGATAGGCGTTGGGAATCCAGCCCAGGTTCCAGCCGGTGTAGGCGGTGACGGGCATGCCCACGACAAACACTGCAGCGGCGATAGCCAGGCGGCTCCAGCGCGACCTGGAGCGGCGCACAGGAGCTGCCGGCGCCGACTCGACGCGCGGCAGATGATCGGCAACAGCCCAGATCTCCAGCATGGCTTCGTATTCGAAAGCATGCAGGGGATCGGCATCGTGCCATTGCTTGAACGCCTGCCGTTCGGCATCGGTGCAATCGACGGCATGCAAACGCATGCACCAATGGGCAGCGGCATCGGTAATGGCGTCGTATTCGGCTTCCGAGAGGGGATGTTCGGTCATTGACTCTTCCTGGTTTGCCGCATTCTAACCTTCGGCATGAGCTGCCGAGAACAGCCGTCATGGCATTTGCGTATCAATGAACCCGTTTTTTATTCAAACATTCGTCGTAGGCTACCGTCGCATACATTGCGTGAAAAAAAGATCAACGCCTCACAACGCTTCGCGGCACGGCAACTTGCCGGGACAGGCTTGGGTCGAGTTGGCGTCCCAATTCACAAATCAACAGCGTGATCGAGTCGGCGTTGCGAAGTATGACGTCGATGCGCTTGTCCGGTAAAATCGGATCGAGAAAATCATCGCGAGCGTGATCCATTGTTCTGGCGCCGGTTATCTTCAGGATCTCCCGGGTGGTTTCCTTGTACCCCGGCAACAGTTCCATCTTCTTGTAGGTGTTGTCCCTGCTGTCCCACTGCGTAAACAGTTTTGACTTTGGCGTTGTCAATGAAAGCCCGTTGAGTTGCAAGTCCTTTTGCCTGTCGTACTGCAACTTTCCTGAATAAGTCGCCGTTGAAATCAAGTCCAGAAATGGCAGCGAGGCGTCCAGGTAGATGAAGTCGAACGTATTGAACAACTGATGAGAAATTTCGTGGATGAAGGTCGCTCCCTGGGCATGGGCATCGACATTGAAGAATGACGGGACGACGGCCTTGTACCAATCCAGGCCCATGTCGAAGAAAAACTGCGTGATATAGATTCTTCCGACGGCCGCGGGCTCAAGTACGAAGGCGGTCGCTCTGTCTTCCAGGTGCTTGAGGTGACCGACCACGATGCGGTCGGCATTTTGCAGCTCCCAGGATGGATCGGCCAATGCCCGGCATATGGGCGAGATCGCCGCCTCTATCTTGCCGATCAGACGGGCGTCGACCTTGCTGACTCCAAAAAACAACTTGAGAAAATTATCCAGCCGAGAGCCCGTCAGCGGTCGTTGCTTGAATTGATCGAAGTTGTGAAGGGCATTGAATGAATAGAACCTCGCGGTCTCCAGTGCCTGGACAATCATATTGGCGCGGTGCGGATACTTTCTGCGTATCTCAGGCATTCCCCGCGCTTCGATATTCAGCGAACCCTTGGCCTTGAAGTCGCTGTAGGTGACGGCCATTTTCGACCCGGCTTTGCCAAAGCGTATGGTCTGGCGCTGTGGGTCGAGTTCCCATGCCAGGCCGTCAGGCGACTTTTTCAATAACGGCCCCTCGCCGTACTCATGCACGATTCGCCAGGTTTGGTTGGCTCGCGCCACCTGGAAGACTTTGCCGGCGAGGGGCACATACCGCCTGCCATTTTCCAGTGCCTGGTAGGTTTTCTCGATCGGGTCTCTTTGCAAGTTCGCCAGGCTGATGCCTGAGGCCTCGAAAACGTTCAGGTCGGTCCGGATCTGGGCGGTGGAGGCGATGTTCTTCCAGTTGCCCGCCGGTGTCGCGCCTGGCGGGAGCGGTTCCATGGGATCGAGAAGACCGAATGTATCTTCACGATTGATCATGCCCAGCGACACCATTTGCGCGGCACCGGCGATAAAGTCGTGCAAGCCTGTTTTCCAGTCATGCTGCTGCAAGGCTTCGGCTGAACGCTTGAAGTCCTGGTAGCTTTCCCAGAGCGTTTCGATAAAAGTCAGTTTGCCCGACAACTGCTCTCCCACTAACTGGACGCCGGAGCTGAATAGGTGCAGGACTGTCCTCCAGTCAAACTGGCGGTTTTCATTGGTTTGTGTGGTCAGCATGTCCAATAACAATGTCGCATTGTCGTCGAACAGGGTGTCGAGCAGATGGGTCTGGATAGGATTCGAGGCCAGGGTGATTTCCGATCGCTGCCCGAGCGTGGCGGCGAACAGGTTTCTGAAAGTGGCCTGCTGGTTCTCGGGAAGCCGGCGAATCAGCAGATCTTGAAGTGTTCCAGAGATATTGAATGCGGCAATAACGCTTTTTTCGTCCTTGAACTCGGTAAAGCAATGACCCTCATGGTAGGGCGAATACAGGACCTGAGGGCTTGTTGCATCGACGCTTGATCCGATCAAGTACAGCCCCAGCGCCTTGACCGGCACCGCGCCAGCGGTCTTGATCAACTCCAGGGGACGAATAAGCGCGTGGGCACCTTCAACCGCTTTGCGGGCGATGGCATCGGGCATGTCCATCACCTGGCGGATCAGGTCAAAAGCCGGGGAGCTAAGGTGTTGTTGTAGATGGCGAGCGTGAGCGTGCTGCAGCAACTGCCAGGGTAATTGTTGGCGGAAAGCTGTTTTTCTTTGCAGGACATGCGCAGTGGTGCCGGACAGTTGTTGCGCGACATATTTTTTATAGTCGGTCGAGATATTCAATGAGGACAACATCTGCCTGACAGCGGTTTCGTTCAGGCCGTCCGGTAGCTTCTGCGTGGACGTCGAAGACACTTTGAAGCCTTCCCGGGTCACTTCGATGTGATGCAAGGCAAAGTCGGTGAGCGAACTGGCCGGCCCGACGATGGCAAGGTTCGGTGTGATCTGGAGGGTGTCGGGGTCAAGGTCCTTTGCAGCGAAGCGTGCGCTCAACAGCGCTTTGAGTTTGTTACGCACATAGGTTCGCAGCGGTTCGATACCGTCCAGATAGTCCTTGCCATCGGCCACGCTGTTTTTATATTGCTCAAGCAATTCAATGTGCAGGCGCTGGTCTTCAAGATCGGCGGTACCGAGCCAGGCGGGAAGTTTCTGTTGCCATCTGTTGGCCTGGGCGATGTGTGTGGCGCGCTTGAGGTTGGTGGGCGCGCCTTTGGCCAACATTGCCTGGAGGCTTTTTAATAGTGCCTTGCCGGTCAGTTGCCAACTTCCGGCTTTCAATGTGCTCAGATAACCCTGCTCGGCCTCGAAGTGCCTGATGAACGAACTCATCCGATTCACCAGCACGTTATCTTCGATCAGTTCGTACGCCTGGAGCTGATAACGCCCATGGGGCTTGCGTTGGTCGGGCGTGAGGTTGGTGAGCAAACCAAAGCGCTTTCGGGAGTCGAGTAAGTGTCGATTCAGTTGCCGGGTGGCCACTTCCACGGACGAAAAGGCCTGCAAGCCATCGGCGGGCGTCCAGAGGATTGCCATGCCCGAGTAGGGTGTATCGAGTCCTCCGCGTTCGGTTAATAGAAAACAGTTGGCAAGGGGCAGGTAAGCCGTTCGACTTTCTTCGCTGCAGGCCAGCGTCAACGAATAGACATCCGGCCGAAACCCCCTGACACCGATACGTTGTGAGCGGTCCGGATATTCTGAATCGTAGGCAAAGACTGTTCTGATCAGCTCATTCGCAATCGCCGGCAGGCTCGCGTTGAGCTCCCTAAGTTCGGCTTCGGCGCGTATGCCCAAGGAAAAAACATTGGTCAGTTCAGGCAGTAACTGCCGGAGCCCATTGTGCAGCGAAACGCTATGGGATGCCGGCAACCGAGTAAAGAGGCCATCGAAAGCCTTCTCGACATCGGTATAGCTCTTGACCTTTCTTTGCAGTTGATCGGCCATGAAATTGGACGGACGCAGACTTCCATGAAAGGTGGGGTGAGTCCCCCAATGTCCGGCGGTTGGCTGACTCAGCAGGTTTTTGTTGATGAAGCTGCGTACGTCCAACGCTTTGTCAATGAGTGAGTGAATGTCGACGTCGCCCTGGCGAGACATTTCCAGTGCGTAGTGGAGATTATCTTTCTGCTTTTTGATGATGGCGTTCGCCAGGGATTCGGACACCGGCAAGTCCAGTGTTTCGCCCGAGATCTGTGGCGCGTCAAAGCGCAGGAAACGGTTGCGCTCTTCCAGTCCCAAGAGGTTATAGAGTGCTTCTTTTTGCGCAGTGCCTGCGGAGTTACCCAACAGCGCTTCCTTGAAACCTAGATGGTTGTCTATCTTCTGTAGGCCATGAATGGGGGTGTAGAGATAGTTTCCTTTGGCGCTGATCATCAGGGAGCCTGCAAGCTCTACATAATGCGGCTCGTACTCCCAGAGACGAATCGTTTCGATGAACAGCAGCGTCTCGTCCCGGCGGGAGGCCCGAAACAGTCGGAGCAGTTCACGACTTTGTTCATCCGTCAGTTGCCTTTTTTCCCGCTCGACCAGGATCGCTGCCCAGAGCCCATCGTGGATGACTTGGGAAAGCAGTGTGCGCCGAGACATGTAGAAGCGGGCCGTTGTGTTTTCCCAGAAGGTATCGATGCAGCCCAGAAGTGTTGGAATCAGTTTCCTGGCCGTGTCCTTTATGATGTTTTCCCATTGCTGCGGGGTGTAGGACGATGGGAGCGCACCCGGGTGAGTCAGGTCGATGTCATGCCCGGGCGGCCAGCCTTGATTATGGAAGTAGCCCAGCACGGCGTCGCTCAGTGGAATGCTTTCGGTCACCTGAATTGCCTTTGGATCGCCCAGGTGAGTGCCCTTGCTGAATGCCACGCGGATCTGTCGATGATCCAGGTCCGGCAGCGCCTCGTTCAATACCTGGTCAAGCATCGATCGTAACGAGGGCAGTTTGATCAGCTCGTTCACTATGGTCTGGGCATTGAGGCTCTGGGCGTATTCGATGGATTTGAGCTGGGTCTGGAAAACATCCTCTTGGATGAGTCGCCGGGTCTGTTTGATGTCGGTCGTGCTGTTCAATTCGCTGCGCTGGGAAATCGACAAGAGACGAAACAGGTTGTCGCGTTGCGCAGTGTCCTGGCGCATCTGGTCAATCTGTTCTTCGAGGGATGCCAGGTTGTCGAGTTTTTTGATTCCACCACTGGGCGTGTAGAGAAACGCCGGTTGGGTGCTCGCTGCGCTGCGGTTTGTCGAGCTGCTGAGGGCAAGGCAGCCGGCCAGTGCTATGGGCAGTTTTTCCTCGGCTTGCAACAGAATCGTTTCGGCGAACATCGGTGGTGTCTGCGCCGTGCGCTGGGTGTGGCTGGGCAGGGCGATATGGTGTAACCAGTCGAGGTCTGCCTGCGTCAGCCCGTGGGTGGCGGGCAATTCGTCCAGGCGATGGGCGTCCAGTACCTCGGGAAATAAAAGGGGGGTGGTTTCAGTGAGCATCGTTGCTTCTCGATCAAGGCGCCTCAAGGCGGCGCGAACGTGGAGGAAGCCGCCAGACTAGGCAACGATGAGTGGGGCAAGGTGGTACATAGTTACCGCACGCCGGGCCTCAGGCCTGGCAGACTGGAACATCGATGCAGCGGACCTACCGCTACCGCGAGCAGGCTCGCTCCCACAGGAGAGCTGCGGCGCTATCGCGAGCAGGCTTTGCTCCCACCGCGAAGCGGTGTTTAATCACCTGCCGGTCCTTTACGCTGTTGCTACCTCCAACAATCATTCTGGAGCTTCAGATGTCTGCGCCATCCGATCATGCCGCTTCTTGCCCCCTGTCCTTCGATGCTCTGGTGAACCTGCTGGAGAAAATTTTCCTGCGTCATGGCACGTCGACCGAAGTCGCTCGGTGCCTGGCTGAAAACTGTGCCGGGGCCGAGCGCGACGGCGCCCATAGCCATGGGGTGTTTCGCATTCCTGGTTATGTCTCGACGCTCAACAGCGGTTGGGTCAACGGTCAGGCCGTGCCGACGGTCGAAGACGTCGCCTCAGGGTTTGTCGCCGTAAACGCCGGCAATGGGTTTGCCCAGCCAGCCCTGGCCGCCGCGCGACCATTGCTGGTGGCGAAAGCCCGCAGCGCCGGTATCGCGGTCCTGGCCATTCGAAACTCCCATCACTTTGCGGCCCTCTGGCCGGATGTCGAGCCGTTCGCCTATGAAGGCCTGGTGGCATTGAGTGTGGTCAACAGCATGACGTGTGTGGTGCCCCATGGCGCGGACCGTCCATTGTTCGGCACCAATCCCATTGCCTTCGCCGCACCACGGGCCGACGGTGAGCCGATTGTCTTCGACCTCGCCACCAGCGCCATTGCCCACGGCGACGTACAGATTGCGGCACGCAAGGGCGAGTTGTTGCCGCCAGGAATGGGCGTGGACAGCCTCGGCCAGCCGACCCGCGACCCCAAGGCGATTCTCGAAGGCGGAGCGCTCTTGCCCTTTGGCGGGCACAAGGGCTCGGCGTTGTCGATGATGGTCGAGTTGCTGGCGGCAGCCCTGACTGGCGGCAACTTTTCCTTCGAATTCGACTGGCACAACCATCCGGGCGCCAAGACCCCGTGGACCGGTCAGTTGTTGATCGTGATCGACCCGAGCAAGACCGCCGGGCAAAACTTCGCCGAGCGCAGCCAGGAACTGGTCAGGCAGATGCATGGCGTCGGGTTGCGGCGCTTGCCGGGAGACCGTCGCCATCGCGAACGCAGCAAATCCAATGAGCATGGGATTAGCTTGGACGAACAGACCCTGTTGCAGTTGCGCGAGTTGGCGGGAATTTGAACCAACTTGCTGTGGCGGCCAGCCTGGCTGCCACTGCCTTGCCGTGACACGCTGGGCCAAGCCTTCTACTATGACGGCTTATTTTCTGTGGAATCGCCTGGATGAGTAAGCCCGGCCAAACGGTGCTGGTTGCGCTGCGCAAGATGATCGCCTCGGGCGAGTTGGCCGCTGGCGAGCGCCTGATGGAAATACCCACGGCCGAGTTGTTCGGCGTTTCGCGCATGCCGGTGCGCATGGCGTTCCGTACCTTGGAGCAGGAAGGGTTGCTGGTGCGCTTCGGCGGCCGAGGTTTCCAGGTGCGTTCGGTCAGTGCCGAGCAAATCGCCGGGGCAGTGGAGGTGCGTGGCGTGCTGGAAGGCCTGGCGGCACGGCAGACGGCTGAGCATGGTTTGTCTGAAGAGGCCCGCGCGATACTCGAGCAATGCCTGGTGCAGGGCGATGAACTGTTCGCCAAGGGCTATGTGACCGAGGACGACCTGGAGGTCTATCACGACCTCAACATGCGCTTTCATCAGGTGATCGTCGAAGGCAGCCACAACCCGGCGATTGCCGATGCCCTGGCTCGCAACGATCATCTGCCATTCGCCTCAGTCACCGCCCTGGCGGTCGATCGCCAGAACATGGCCGGCGAATTTCGCCGCTTCAACTATGCCCATATGCAACACCATTCGGTGTTCGACGCCCTGATCAACCGCCAGAGCGGCCGCGCCGAGGCAATCATGCGCGAGCATGCCAACGCGACCCTGCGCTACGCCGAAGTGTTCGGCTCGACGCTGGCTGACGAACGGATGACAGTGATTCTTCGTTCGGAGTGAACAGCCGCCGTTGCGGATGACTGCTGAATTTGTGCCCCCCTATGAATATGTATTCACCCAAGCCCCCTGTGGGAGCGAGCTTGCTCGCGATAGCGGCGTGTCAGCCACTATCAATACTGCCGAACCGACGCCATCGCGAGCAAGCTCGCTCCCACAATGTCCGGTGTTGGATCCAGAACGATCAGACGACACAAAACAACTGTGGGAGCGAGCTTGCTCGCGATAGCGGCGTGTCAGCCACTATCAATACTGCCGAACCGACGCCATCGCGAGCAAGCTCGCTCCCACAATGTCCGGTGTTGGATCCAGAACGATCAGACGACACAAAACAACTGTGGGAGCTAGCTTGCTCGCGATAGCGGCGTGTCGGCCACTGTCAATGCTGCCGAACCGACGCCATCGCGAGCAAGCTCGCTCCCACAATGCCCGGTGTTAAAGGTCAAGTACCAGCACTGGCGTCCTGGATCTGGAGCAACACGGGGTGAACTGGTCGTTGCAGGCCTGTTCAGCCTCGGTCAGGAACATGTCCCGATGCTCGGGTACACCTTCCAGCACACGGGTCAGGCAGGTGCCGCAGACACCTTGTTCGCACGAGATCGGGATCTCGATGCCATGGCGCTCCAGCGCCTGCACCACACTGCAGTCCGCCGGCACGTCGAACACTTGGCCGCTGCGGGCCAGCTTCACCGAAAAACTGCCGTCGGCACGGGTGTCGGCAGGGACGGCGGCGAAGTATTCGCGGTGCAGGCAGTCTTCCTGCCAACCCTGGTTCTTGGCGGTGTCGAGGATGTGTTGCATGAATCCGCCGGGGCCGCAGACGTAGAGGTGCAAGTCGTCGCTGGGCGCGGCCAGCACCTTGGTGGCGTCCAGCTGGGTGTCAGGCTCTTCATCGAAATGCAGGAAGACCTGGTCGGCGTAAGGGGATTGGCGCAGGCGCTCGACAAAGGCCGCGCGGTCCCGGGAGCGGGCGCAGTAATGCAACTCGAACGCCGCACCGCTCTGGGCCAGGTGCTCGGCCATGCACAGGAGCGGCGTAATGCCGATGCCTCCAGCGAACAGCAGGCTGCGCTGGGCTTGCGCAGCGAGAGAGAACAGATTGCGCGGTTCGCTGATGTGCAAGCGCATGCCTGGCTGGACCACCTCATGCAGGCTGCGCGAACCACCGCGTGACGCCGGGTCCTTGAGCACGCCGATGAGGTAGCGATGCCGCTCCTCGGGATGGTTGCACAGCGAGTACTGACGAATCAGCCCGCCAGGCAAGTGCACATCGATATGGGCGCCGGCGGTGAAGGCCGGTAGCGGCTCGCCATCGACACGCGTCAATTCGTAGCTGCAGATATCGAGGGCTTCGTTGTGTCGCGCCGCGACCTGGACTTCGATCATGGCCGTTGCTCCACCTGTTGCGGTTGATGACTGCTGGCAATCAACCCGGCCTGTGCTTCCCGTTCCCGTGCGATCCAGCGCTCCAGCACCCGGCGGGACTGTACGCCGCCAGCGTCGATGTTGAGCTTGAGCAAGTTGCGTTGCGGATGGTCCAGCAAATTGCGCTGTTGGCGTTCGAGCATTTCCAGGTCTTCACTGAAAATCTTGCCTTGGCCTTCGCGAATCGACGCAGTGAGGGCTTCATCCTGCGGTTGGAAGTGCCGGGCCATGCCCCAGAAGTACCAGATCGAAGTCTCGGTCTCCGGCGTGATGAAATCCACCACGATGCTCGACGCCTTGAATTGCGGTGCGGCGTGATAACCGCCGTTGCCGGCATGGGCTACGCCGACTTCGATCAGTACATGGCTGGGCGGGGTGAAACGGCAGATCTGCCAGCGATCCACCGGCACGTCATCGGCCAGGTTATTGCCGCGTAATGCCATGCGCCAGAACGGCGGGGCCATGATGTTTTCCATGTGCCGGGCAGTGACCACTTCATCACCGTCGACCGTGGTTACCGGCGGTGCCTCGTCGATTTCCTTCTGGCCGATGCTTGAGGCGTGAACGTAGGTTTCGTGGGTCAGGTCCATCAGGTTGTCGATCATCAGGCGATAGTCGCACTGGATATGGAACAGGCCGCCACCGTAGGCCCATTCATCGCTTTCGGCCCATTCCAGATGATGGATCAGCGCCGGGTCGGCCAGCGCCTGGTCACCGGCCCACACCCAGATGAACCCATGCCGTTCCTGCACCGCATAGGTCTTGTTGCAAGGAAAGCCTCGTACCCGTTGCCCCGGCATCTCGACGGTCTTGCCGTCGCAGCCCATCACCAAACCGTGATAGCCGCACACCAGGTTGCCGTTTTCGACATAGCCCAAGGAGAGCGGGGCGCCGCGATGGGGGCAGAAGTCTTCCACCGCCGCGACCTTGCCTTCATGCCCCCGGTAAAAAACCATCTTTTCACCACAGATCTGGCGACCCAGGGGCTTGTCGACGATTTCATCGGGGGTGCAGGCAACGTACCAGGCATTTTTGGGGTACATGAGGGATCTCCAGGCGGATGTTGTTCTTGTCTGTGGATCCATTAACACTCTTAACTAATTTCGTTGTCAACGGTTTTGCGGTGAAAATGGATGGTTGGTTGCATCAATGGATCCATTGGCGGGCTGTTGGTGCACGCTCAGAACCGATAGGGCGCCGACACCCGGGCTTCAATGAACCGCAGCAGGTGCGCTATGGTTCGCAGAGCGAAGTATTCCTCGACCTGCTGGGGCGGGTGCCTGATTGTCTCGGGCTTGCTGTTGCACAACACGGAGTGATCCATGAAAACCAAAGCGGTACTCACTGAGCAGGATGTTGCGCAGTTGCTGGTGGCGGCCAAGGAGCTGGCGCACCAGCGTCAATGGGCGGTGTCGGTCTGCGTGGTGGACGACGGTGGTCATCCCCTTGGGCTGTTGCGCCTGGACGAGGCCTCGCCGCTATCGGCCTATATCGCCACCGAAAAAGCGCGCACGGCCGCCATGGGACGGCGCGACAGCAAGGTCTTCGAGGACATGATCAATGGCGGTCGTTACGCGTTTCTCAGCGCTCCGCACCTGCAAGGCATGCTTGAAGGCGGCGTGACCATTCGTCATGACGGCCAGTGCATTGGTGCCATCGGGGTGTCTGGGGTCAAGGCTGAGCAGGATGCTGAATTGGCTCGTTTGGCGGTGGAGACGGTATTGCCGGCGATCACTCCGGATGCCTGAGGCGGCCACAAACCTGTGGGAGCGAGCTTGCTCGCGACAGCGGTGGAGCGTCACAGATGCATCTACAGACCTTACACCACCGCGAGCAGACCCGGACTCCACAAGGTTTGCACAAATCTTCCAGATACTCAGCTCATCAGCAGTTAATCTGCCAAGAGCACATTCACCAAGCAGGATAGGGCATGACCACGCGCAACTGGATCGATCTCAAGCAGGACGCCACGTCCGGTATCGAGACCGTGCGCGCACATTTCGAGGGGCATGCCTATGATCCCCACTGGCATGACAGCTATCTGGTGGGCGTGACCGAGCAAGGCGTGCAGCAGTTTCATTGCCGCCGCCAGCAGCACAACAGCACGCCGGGCAAAGTGTTCCTGCTTGAGCCCGGCGAGCTGCATGACGGCAACGCCCCTCACGACCACGGGTTTACCTACCGCACGTTGTACCTGGAGCCTCAATGGCTGGAGCGTGAATTGCGTTCCTTGTTTGACGTGGCGCCGGACAACGCGCAACTAGGGTTTGCCGCGACGCTGACGGACGATGCGCGGCTGGCGAGTGCCACGGCCATGGCCTTCCAGAGCCTGCACGAGCAGGAGATCCGCATCGTGCGCCAGACGGCCCTCGATACGCTGTTGGCCAACCTGACCCAACACCTGCACTGGCGGGCGCGCATCAACCCGGATCCGCGGCTGCCATTGGTGGCGCAGCAGGCCCGGGATTATCTGCACAGTCACTTAAGCGATGACGTCGGACTGGATGACTTGGCGCAAGTCACCGGTGTGGATCGTTTCCGCCTGACCCGGGCGTTCAAGGCGGCTTTCGGCCTGGCACCCCATGCCTATCTGATCCAGTTGCGCCTGGCTCGCGCCCGGCGCCTGCTGGCGCGTGGCGAGAGTGCCGTGGCGGTGGCGGCCATGCTCGGTTTTGCCGACCAAAGCCACTTGGGCCGCTGGTTCCAGCGCGCCTATCGCCTGAGCCCGGCGGACTATCGCAAGCGCTGCTCAATTGTTCCAGACTGACCACGGCTTCATGGGGATGATCAAGCGATCGATCAATCACCGAGATGTTGCTCCATGGACCAGTTACTGCCGTTTGCCTTGTTCGCGTTTGTCGCCTCCATCACCCCGGGCCCGACCAATATCCTGGTCTTGAGCCATAGCTCGCGCTTCGGCCTGGCAACCACCGTGCCGATCATCCTCGGTGCCTGCGCGGCGGCGGCCTTGCTGGTGCTGTTGGTCGGCACCGGGTTGGGAGACGTGCTGGTGCGCCATGCCACGATTCAGACGCTGCTCTCATGGGCGGGCATTGCCTGGTTGAGCTGGATGGCCTGGCAGATTTTCAGCGCACCGGCCGAGGCCATCGACCCGGACCGACCGGTCGAAGGCCCGCGGCTGGGCCTGGCGGGGGCTGCCGGGTTGCAGTTGGTGAACCCGAAAACCTGGATGATGGCGTTGGCGGTGGTCAGCGTTTTCGCGGGGACGGAGGCCGACCGCACCGTGCGGGTCCTCTGGCTGTCCCTGGCATTCTTTGCCATTTCGATCCCGTGCATGACCGTCTGGGCCTACCTTGGCCGCGGCGCTGCACGGTTCTGCCGTTCCGCCGTGGCGATGGGACGGTTCAATCGGGTCATGGCGGTGATGCTGCTGGTATCGGCGTGGTTGACCTTGGTGGTCTGACGTCGGGATCGTTGTAGGAGCTGCCGAAGGTTGCGATCTTTTGATTTTGATTTTGATCTTTCGCTCTAGACTCAATTGGCGTTGGAAAGATCGCAGCCTCGTTGCACTCGACAGCTCCTACACAGGCCAGGCCAGGTCAGTGCTCAGGGGCTGACTTGAAGACCAGGGCCTTGAGGCCACACGCCAGATCGATATCTGGAAATTCCGGCGGATTTTCCAGGCGTTTCTCGAAGACCAGCCCCGGCGCTTGCTGGGTAACGCCGTCGATGAGGAAATCCGCGCCGGTGGCCGGGTCGTTGCTGCAGGCCAGGACGGTACCGTGCGCCATCAGCAGTTCCGGCAGGCGGCGCAGCACCCGCTGATAGTCCTTGGTCAGCAGGAAGCTGCCTTTCTGGAAGGTCGGCGGATCGATGATCACCAGGTCGTACGGGCCACTGTTGATCACCTTGCCCCAGGACTTGAACAAGTCGTGGCCGAGGAAGCTCACCTGGCTCAGGTCGTGGCCATTCAATCGATGGTTGTCGCGACCTCGGCTCAGGGCCGCCCGGGACATGTCCAGATTGACCACATGCTGCGCGCCGCCTGCGATGGCCGCCACCGAGAAACCGCAGGTATAGGCGAACAGGTTCAGTACCCGTTTGCCCTCGGCGTTGGCCCGGACCCAGTCGCGGCCATAGCGCATATCGAGGAACAGGCCGTTGTTCTGCTTCTTGCCCAGATCGATCCGGTAACGCAGGCCGCCTTCGGTCAGGGTCCATTCATCAATGGGCTCGCCCACCAGCCATTGGGTGAGGCTTTGCGGCAGGTAGCGGTGCTGCACTGCCAGGGTATGGGCCTGGCTGTGTTGCCAGGCCGGCGACTTAGTGAGCGCCAGGAGTGTCGCGCTCAAATCGTCCAGGTACGTGGGTTCCGGCTCCTTGAACAGCGAGACCAGCACCACCCCTTGCAACCAGTCGACAGTGATTTGCTCCAGGCCGGGCCAGCAGCGCCCGCGGCCATGAAACAGGCGCCGGGTTTCTGCTGGCACCGACTCCAGGGCTGTCAGCAAATGGGCGTGAAGGGTTTGGAGGGCTACGCAATTCATTCAGGCAACGCCAGGGATTCGAAAGGCCGGCATTTTAACCACAGACCCACCCGACGCAATCCCTGTGGCGAGGGAGCTTGCTCCCACTCGGCTGCGAAGCAGACGCATCAACCACCACTGGTAGCCAAAATACTGGCAACCTGTTGCGGTTGGCAGTTGAGATACGCCGAACGCTTGAGCCAACTTGGGTCCGGGTACCAGGAAAACATGAATTGACCGCCCTTGAGCTTGTCGATCACCTGGCGCGCTACCTGGGGGCGTACGGCAGGGCAGCCCTGGCTGCGCCCGATACGTCCCTGGCGCACGCTCCATAACGGGTTCACGTAGTCAGCGGCATGGATCACGATTGCCCGATCACGAGCCTGGTCATTGAAGCCCGGCTCCAGGCCGTCCATGCGCAGCGAATAGCCGTGGGTGCCCTGGTAGCTTTCCTGGGTGCGAAACAGCCCAAGGCTGGATTGGTAGCTGCCCAGGCGATTGGAAAATTGCGTGGCGAAATTTTCCCCGGATTTCTGCCCGTGGGCCACCAGGTCACGCAATACCAATTTCTTCTGGCGCAGGTCGAAAATCCACAGGCGGCGGGCCGTGGAGGGTTGCGAGTAGTCGATGACCGCCAGGTGGCGGGCCTGGCTGGCACCATTGGCGACCGCGCATTGCATGGCGCTCAAGGCACTTTTGAGCGCCAGGGGATTGAGTTCCGGCGCTGCGTGGGCGAGGCTGTTGTAGAGCGTTTGCGAATTCGTCTTCTTTTCGGCCAGTGCCGGGCTGCAAATGATGCCCAGGCCCAGCATGACCAGACAGCATCGGCGCAAAAAGCCCTGTACAGGCGAAGCGTTTCCAGCGTGGTGTTCGTTCGCGGCATCCCGTCCGATTTCGTTTGTTTGCATGATGGCGGGTCGTACCTGTCGCAAAATTCACCGTCAACGAGACGGCCATGGAGTGGAGTAAAGCAGTTGTTCAAAAAGTCCGCATGTTACCTGAGCCTTTTATTGCTCACTGCGCCATTGGTCGCGACAGCCGAAGACAGCGATCCGGCGCTCGTGCAGACCACGCTGGCGCAATGGGCGGTCGCGTGCCCGGACGTCGCGGCGGGTGCCGGCTTTCCGACGGCGCTCGACTTGCAGGCGTTCTATCAGCAAAACGCAGGCCAGCTGGTCTGGACGGACGACGAGCGACGGATGGCGTTGCAGGTCCAATTGCAACAACTGGCCGACGACGGCCTGGATCCGACCCGCTATAACCTGCCGGTCGAGGGCGCAGCCCAAGGTCCTCATTGCGCCGACATCGCCATCAGCCAACGCTACCTGCAAGCCTTGAATGACCTGCGTTTCGGCTATTTGTCCCAAGACCGGCTGGAACCGGTATGGAAAGCCGCACCGCCGCCACAGGATCACCAGGCCGTGGTGCTGGCCATCGCCGGGCTGGGCCTGCAGAACGTCGCCAGTGCCTTTGAGCAGGCCAGGCCGAACCTGGACCTTTATCGCAACCTGCGCGGCCTTTATGCCCGGCTGCGGCAACAGCCTTTATCCGACTGGCAACCTGTGCCCGGAGGGCCGCTGCTGCAACCGGACAAGCAGGACGCCCGCGTACCCGCCCTGGCCCAGCGACTGTTCAACGAAGGTTACTTGAGTACGCCACCGTTGGTGACCGACGAGCACTACAGTCCCACGCTGGTGGATGCGATGAAGAGCTTCCAGCTCCAGCACTCGCTGCAGGCCGATGGGGTGGTGGGACCGTGGACTGTGACCGAGCTGAACATCAGCCCGGCCATGCGCCGCGAGCAGCTGCGCATCAACCTGGAACGCATGCGCTGGCTGGCCCAGGACGTGGAGGCCGATAGCGTGCTGGTCAACGTGGCGGCGGCCCAACTGACGGTTTACCAAGGTGGCGCGCCGGTCTGGCAAACCCGCGCTCAGGTGGGCCGTGCGCAACGGCAGACACCGTTGCTCAAGTCGCACATCACGCGACTGACGCTCAACCCGACCTGGACCATCCCCCCAACCATCATGCGCGAAGACAAACTGCCTGAGATCCGCCGCGATCCGGAGTTTCTCAACCGCTATAACCTGCGGATCCTCGACAGCAATGGCCAGCCGTTGCTGGCAGAGGATATCGACTGGGAACACCCGGGCAACCTCATGCTGCGCCAGGACCCAGGTCCGAAGAACCCGTTGGGTAAAATGGCGGTCCGCTTTCCCAATCCGTTTTCGGTGTATCTGCATGACACCCCGAGCCAGGCGCTGTTCAGCAAAGGCCCGAGAGCCTTCAGTTCAGGCTGCGTGCGGATCGAGCAAGTAATGCACCTGCGCGACCTGCTGGTAAGCCCGGCCGAACGCACACGCACCGACACATTGCTTGCCAGTGAGTTGACCCATGAATTCAGGCTGGCCCGGCCCGTGCCGATCTTGCTGGGGTACTGGACGGCCCAGGCGGACAGCCAGGGCCAGGCGGTGTACATCCCGGATATCTATGGGCGTGACGCGACACTGGCTGCCGCCCATGGGCGCGCGTTCTGAGCTCAGGCGCATGCAGTCGCGCGCGCACGCGTGCTTTCGTCGAGCGTGGCGAACAAGCGCTGGCCGATAACGCTAGCGGCCTGCAAATGCTGGTGCGGGTCGGCGGTTTCCGATTCGAGCAAACGTTGGGAACTCACCACGCGGGCGCCGCAGTAATCGAAAATGCCATGGTCGATCTGCGTGGTCATCGCCTCGCCGTAGCCGTGGCGCTGGAAGCTGTCGGCATCAGCGCCACCGACTGCCACCAAGTGCACCCGCAAGTGCCGCAGTTTCTGGATAAAGGGCTTGTCGAGACTGAAGTCGAACGCCCAACCGTTGGAGAACACCCGGTCGATCCAGCCCTTGAGCAGCGCCGGCATGGACCACCAGTAAATCGGATAGACCAGCACCAACGCGTCGGCACGATCGATCCTCGCTTGCTCGGCCAGCACATCCGCAGGCGGCGAGGCTTCGCGGCGGTGAACGGCATGGTCGGCGAGGCTGAAACGCGGATCGAAACCTTCGGCGGCCAAGTCGGCGATCTCGAACGTATCGGCGGGGTTGGCGCGGGTGATGCCCTCGGCGATTTTTCCGGCCAGGCTGTGGGTGAGGGAGCGCGGGTCGTGATGAGCCACAACGATGAGTGCATGCATGGCGAAACTCCTTCTGGTCACGAGGTCTTGAAGACAGGTATGCTTAAGTTACGGTTAGTAAGTTACGGTTAGTAAGTTACGGTTGGTATAGTTAGCATGTCAAGCACCGAAGAACATTTGCAGCCTTCACCTCGTCGTCGTTTATCCCGGCCTGACCGGCAGCGCCAATTGCTGGAAGTCGCCTGGCGACTGGTGCGCGAGGAGGGCAGCGACGCTTTGACGCTGGCGCGGCTGGCGGATCAGGCGGGGGTGACCAAGCCCATCGTCTACGACCACTTCATCACTCGGTCCGGGTTGCTGGCGGCGCTGTACCAGGATTTCGATGCCCGCCAGACCGCGCTGATGGACGCAGCCCTGGACGCCAGCGACGCGACCCTGCAAAGCCGGGCGGCGGTGATTGCTTCTTCCTACGTCGAGTGCGTGCTGTTGCAGGGCCGAGAGATCCCCGGGGTGATCGCGGCATTGACCAGCTCGCCGGAGTTGGAACGCATCAAGCGCGAATACGAGGGGATTTTCCTCGACAAGTGCCGCGCCGTGCTGGAGCCGTTCGCTGGCACGAAGGGCGTCAGCCAGGCTGGCTTGCGAGCGATGCTAGGGGCGGCGGAAGCACTGTCCAATGCCGCCGCCACCGGGGAAATAAGCGCTGCCGAGGCGAAGGAAGAGCTACTGGTCAGTATCGTTGCGATGGTCACCAGGACCGTCGACACCTCTTCAAGCTGAGCCACCGCTATCGCGAGCAAGCTCGCTCCCACAGGAAATTTCGATTCATTGTGGCGAGGGGATTTATCCCCTCGCCACAGATTCATCTTCTCAAGTGAACAGCATTGCGCTCCCACAGGAATATTTACGGTGAACACTGTGAAAATCCGGGTGGGCGGTGGTTCAGGATTCTTGCCGACAGGTTTTAAAGGCTGCACTTTTATGAAGCCGCAAGCGGGCTGATCGCACCATCGCAAGGCAGTTGTCGGTGCTTGGGAAACGGTGGCAGGCGCCGGTCAGCTTGCGGTGGCTGAGCTGGCGTCTTCGCGCGCAGGCCCGCCCCCACAGGGGATTAGCAGTAAATGCGCATCCGTGAATAGCGGGGATGGATGAGGTTTGGCACGCTCGCTGCAAGAGGCTATTCAGGCCCGCCGCGAACACAGTCGAGTGGGCAGCCCCGTCGGTCAACGAAGATCGAGTGCCAGCAGGTCGGGGGACAACAGTAGGTCAGGGCGCAGTCGCCGGGCCGATACCGCACAGAACAGGCAAAGACGCCTGGAACCGCAAGGTTTCAGGCGTCTTTTTTTTGCTTTCAAAATCGTGATGGGCTTTTGTCGGGTGCTTTTTATGAATTCCAACGTTGCTTCTCTGAACAAGCTGCAAACGCTGATCGTGATCGGCAATGGCATGGTCGGCCATCACTGCGTCGAGCAACTGATCGAGCGCGGTGCCCTCAATCATTACCGTGTGCATGTGTTCAGCGAAGAGCCGATGCGTGCCTACGATCGTGTGCACCTGTCCGAGTACTTCTCGGGCCGCGATGCCGAGTCCTTGGCCCTTGGCGAAGCTTCGTTGTACCAGACCCCCGGCGTCACTTTGCACCTGGGTGTGCCGGTGCTGGACATCGACCGTGACGCGCATCAGGTGGTGACCGCCCATGAGCGCCTTCACTACGACAAACTGGTACTCGCCACCGGTTCCTACCCGTTTGTGCCACCGATTGAAGGCGCTGAAGGCGATTCGTGCCTGGTCTATCGCACCCTTGCGGACTTGGACGCGATCCGCGCTGCCGCCAGCAACGCCCGTCGTGGCGTGGTGGTCGGTGGCGGCCTGCTCGGCCTGGAAGCGGCCAACGCTCTCAAGACCCTGGGCCTGGAGGCCCACGTGGTGGAATTCGCCCCTCGACTGATGCCGGTGCAACTGGACCCACAGGGCGGCTTGGCCCTCAAGGCCCGTATCGAGAAGCTGGGGGTCGGCGTGCACCTGTCCAAGGGCACCCAGTCCATCAGCGCCGGTGAGCAGTACCGTTATCGGATGAACTTCGGCGACGACGATTTCCTGGAAACCGACCTCATCGTGTTTTCCGCCGGCATCCGTGCCCAGGATGCCTTGGCTCGCCAAAGCGACCTGCAGATCGGCCCGCGCGGTGGCGTGGTGATCGACGATCATTGCCAGAGCAGCGACCCCGACATCTACGCCATTGGCGAATGCGCGGCCTGGAACGGCAGCATTTTCGGCCTGGTCGCCCCGGGCTACCAAATGGCCCGCAATGTCGCGGCCCGACTGTGCGGTGAAAGCGCGCAAGCCTTCACCGGCGCCGACATGTCCACCAAGCTCAAGTTGCTGGGTGTGGACGTTGGCTCCATCGGCGATGCCCATGGCAACACGCCGGGTTCGCGCAGCTTCCAATTCATCGACGAAACCAGCGCCAGCTACCGGCGACTGGTGGTGGACGCCGACGGCAAGCGCGTGATCGGCGCGGTGCTGGTGGGTGATAACAGCTACTACGACACCTTGCTGCAATACATGCAGAACGGCATCGCCTTGCCCAAGGACGCTGCCAGCCTGATCCTGCCCTCGTCCGAAGGTGCCCCGACCCTGGGGCCGGCGGCGTTGCCCGACACCGCGACCCTCTGCTCGTGCCACAACGTCACC
Source organism: Pseudomonas sp. St316 (assembly GCF_018325905.1). NCBI lineage: Bacteria > Pseudomonadati > Pseudomonadota > Gammaproteobacteria > Pseudomonadales > Pseudomonadaceae > Pseudomonas > Pseudomonas sp. St316. The sequence goes on from NZ_AP021901.1 coordinate 3,205,537, forward strand.
AAGGGCTCGATTTGCTCGGCCATCGACGGCGGCTGCACCGATCTTGGCCAGCTCAAATGCGACACCAAGGCCGGCACCGGTTGCGGCGGTTGCGCGGCCCTGGTCAAGCAAGTGTTCGAGCATGAGTTGACCGCCCGTGGCGTCAGCGTCGACAAGAGCCTGTGCGAACATTTCGCCTACACCCGCCAGGAGTTGTATGCGCTGGTGCGGGTGGAAGGCATCATCAGTTTCGCCGAGCTGCTGGCCAAGCACGGCCGCGGCCACACTGGCTGCGACCTGTGCAAGCCGGCGGTGGGCTCAATCCTGGCGTCGTGCTGGAACCAGCCGATCATGGACCCGTCCCTGGTGCCATTGCAGGACACCAACGACACCTTCATGGCGAACATGCAGAAAAACGGCACCTACTCGGTGGTACCGCGTATTGCAGGTGGGGAAATCACCGCCGACAAGCTGATCGCCATCGGTGTGGTCGCCAAGAAATACGACCTCTACACCAAGATCACTGGCGGCCAGCGCATCGACCTGTTCGGCGCCCAGTTGCACCAGTTGCCGGACATCTGGGCCGAGCTGATCGAAGCCGGTTTCGAAACCGGGCATGCCTACGGCAAATCCACGCGCACGGTGAAATCCTGCGTGGGCAGCACCTGGTGCCGCTACGGCGTGCAGGACAGCGTGCAGATGGCCCTGACCATCGAGGATCGCTACAAAGGCCTGCGCTCGCCGCACAAGCTCAAGTTCGCGGTGTCCGGTTGCACCCGCGAGTGCGCCGAGGCCCAGAGCAAGGACGTCGGCGTGATCGCGACCGAGAAGGGCTGGAACCTCTACGTGGCCGGCAACGGCGGCATGCGCCCGCGTCACGCCGAGCTGTTCGCCACGGACCTGGATGACGCCACGTTGATCCGCTACATCGACCGTTTCCTGATGTTCTACATCCGCACCGCCGACAAGTTGCAACGCACCTCGGTCTGGCGCGAAAGCCTGGAGGGCGGCCTGGAATACCTCAAGGACGTGATCATCAACGATAGCCTGGGGTTGGGCGCCGAGCTCGAAGCGCAGATGCAACTGGTGGTCGACCGTTACGAATGCGAATGGGCCAACGCCCTCAAGGATCCGGACAAACTCAAGCGTTTCCGCACCTTCGTCAACGACGGGCGCGGCGATCCGGATGTTCATTTCGTCCGGGAGCGCGGCCAGCGCCGGCCGGTTCACGCCCACGAACTCCACCTGATTCCCGTTACCGAGGAGGTGCTCTGATGAGCCTGTCAAACGTCGTTCGTATTCCTGTGCGCGATGTCGCCCAAGAACCCTTGCAATGGCGGGCCCTGTGCAGCCGCGAAGACCTGGTGCCCAACTCTGGCGTGGTCGCCTGGCACGACGGCAGCCAAGTGGCGTTGCTGTACCTGCCCGAGCATCCGGACAAGCCGCTGTACGCCATCGACAATCGCGACCCCAAGTCTGGCGCGAACGTCATCGGCCGCGGTTTGTTGGGCAGTATCAAGGGTGAGCTGGTGATTGCCTCGCCGATGTACAAGCAGCATTTCCGCCTGGAAGACGGCCACTGCCTGGAATACCCGGAACAAAGCCTGCGGGTATGGCCGGTGCGGCTCAATGGCGATGTGGTGGAAATTGGCGAAGACTGATCGGAGCCATCGGGTGACTTGAAAACCGCATGAAGACCTGTGGGAGCGAGCTTGCTCGCGATGGCGTTGGGTCAGCAGCATCAGCATTGACTGATACACCGCTATCGCGAGCAAGCTCGCTCCCACAGGATAACGCCTTAACTGACAGGCATTGGGTCAAACATGCCTTAGCTGAATGTGGGGATGAACAATGAAAACCGCTGCTCAACTGGTGAGACTCAAGAGTGTGCAGAACCAGCAAGTCCACAGCATCGCACCGGAGCAGACGGTGCTCGAAGCGCTGCAGATCATGGCCGAAAAAAATGTCGGCGCGCTGCCGGTGATCGAGGACGGCCAGGTGGTGGGGGTGTTCAGCGAACGGGACTACGCGCGCAAGATGGTGCTCAAGGGGCGTTCATCGGTGGGTACGTCAGTGCGCACCATCATGAGCACTCCGGTGGTCACCGCCGACAGCCAGCAGAGCATCGACCGCTGCATGGAAGTCATGACCGACAGCCACTTGCGGCACCTGCCAGTGCTGGATAACGGGCAGTTGATCGGCCTGCTGTCCATTGGTGACCTGGTGAAAGAGGCGATTGTCGAGCAGGCGGACTTGATCCGGCAGTTGGAACACTACATCCGCGGGCATTGACGGAGCGCTCCCCAGGTCAAACCGGGCCGGAGACGGGACGGTGCTGGCGCAACAGTTCGATCTGCTGGGACGGGATCAACTCGCGCAACGCCTTATAGAGCGCACGGGTTTCCAGCAGGTTCCAGATGCGCAGCATGGTTTCCAGCGCGTCCAGGGGTTTGCTGATGAAATCCCGGGCGCCGAGGGCCAGGGCCCGCAGGCGCGTGTCTCGGGTCGCGTCGGCAGTCAGCACCAGGATCGGCAGGTAATCATTGGCCGGAATGCGCCGGTTGAGTTGCTCCAGCACGGCAAAGCCGTCGAACGCCGGCATGTGCAGGTCGAGGATAACCAGGTCCGGCTCGAAGCTGTTGAACAGATCGAGCGTGCGCAACGGTTCGGTGCTGCTCAGCACGTTGTGCAACCCTTCGCGGGCCAGCAGTTGTTCCATCAGGTCCAGGTTGGGGCGCTGATCGTCGACGATCAGAATGCGCAAGTCGCGATTCATGCGGGCTCCGGTAGATAGTGCTCGAGGTGGCCCAGGAAGGCCTGGATATGAATAGGTTTGGTCAGGATCGCCGTGGCTCCGGCCTCACGCAGGGCCCGGTGGGTCAGGTCGCTGGCATCGGCGGTGATCATCAGCACCGGCGTGGCGGCGGTGGCCGGGGACTGGCGCAGGCGCCGCAAGACCTCCAGGCCTTCGAGGTCGGGCAGGCTGACGTCCAGCAGGATCAGTTGCGGGGTGTGCTGGCGAGCGAGGTCCAGGCCCATCTGGCCTTGCATGCTTGACAATAACTGGATGCCAGGACGGCGTTGCATCAAGGTTTCGATCAGCGCCAGGCTCGACAGGTTGTCTTCGATGCACAGGACTTTGCCATGATAGTCCACGGGCGACCGCGTCACCGCCAGGGCGGCAATGGGTGGCAAATGCGCGCCAACCACCTGGGTGCCGGGCAGTTGCAAGGTGAAACAGCAGCCGTGTCCGGGCTCACTGTGGACCTGCAGGTTGCCTTGCATCATTTCCAGCAGGCTCTTGCTCAAGGACAACCCCAGGCCAGTGCCTTCGACCTGGGGATCGGCGCCCAGGCGTTCGAAGGGCTTGAACAGTTGGTCCAATTGTTCCGGGGCAATGCCATGACCGGTGTCGTTGACGGCGACGCTCACCTGTTGGGCCTGGACGCTGACTTCGATGCGCACCTCACCGCCGGGACGGTTGTACTTGATGGCGTTGGACAGCAGGTTGAGCAGCACCTGCACCAGGCGCTGGCGGTCCGCGAGCACGCCGCTGTCGTCGGGCAGCGCTGGCAGCTCGGCCAAGTGGATCCCGGCGTCGGCGGCCATCGGTGAAACCAGGGTCAAGGCTTCGTGCAGCACCGTCGACAGGGCGATCGGTTCGATGTTCAGCGGCAAGCGCCCGGCCTCGATCCGGGCAATGTCCAGCACCTCGTTGATCAATGCCAGCAAGTGCTGGCCGGCGCGCAGGATATGGCTGACCTGGGGGCGTTGGCCGGCCGTGGAATCCATGTCCAGCAATTGAGCGAAACCGAGAATGGCGTTCAATGGCGTGCGCAGCTCGTGGCTCATGCGCGAGAGAAACTCGCTCTTGGCCCGGCTGGCGCTTTCGGCCTCTTCGCGGGCGGTGCGCAGGGCGATCTCGGCAGCGCGTCGGTCGGTGATGTCGCGGGTGATCTTGGAAAACCCCCGCAGGGCGCCGGTGCCATCGTATTGGGCCGTGATGACCACGCTGGCCCAGAAGCGGCTGCCGTCCTTGCGGCAACGCCAGCCTTCTTCCATGTAATGACCGTCGCGGGTGGCTTCGCGCAGGGCCATGTCCGGGTGCGCCGGGCATTCCTCGGCCAAGTAGAACAGGGAAAAATGCCGGCCGAGGATTTCCTGCTCGGTGTAACCCTTGATCCGTTCGGCGCCGGCGTTCCAGGTGGTGACATAGCCTTGGGCATCGAGGGCGAAGATCCCGTAGTCCTTCACGCCATCAATGATCAGCCGCAAGCGTTCCTCGTTGTCGCGCAGGGCCCGCTCGCGCTCGGCGAGCAACTGTCCGGCCTCCACCAGGCGCGTGCCGAGCTGGCCGATTTCATCCTGCTCCGGCGGTTGCGGCAACAAGGGTTGGCCCAACGCCAGGCGCTGGGCGTTACCTTGCACCTGCTGGACCCGGGCGACTATGCCCTTGGACAGGAACAGCACCGCGACAATGGCCCCCAGCAGGCCGCATACCGCCGCCAGCAAGGTGGCGAACAACAGGCGCATGCGCGTGGCCGAGGCGGCGGCGCTGCGGTCGGCGAGCAGGGCGTCCTCGCGTATGCGCATGGCGCTGATCTGCTCGCGCAGCACGTCCAGCACCTGTTTGTTTTCGATCAGGATCGCGGTGATGGTCTCGGGGTCGTCCAGCTTGCCGTTGCGCAAAGCGAGCAGACCGTCGAGTTTGTCGGCGATCAGCGGGGTGATGGTCTTGAGGTGCTCGCGCATCCTGGCGTCGCGAATGTTGTGGTCCAGGCGCTGCAACGCGGCATGGATCAGCGGCGTAGCCTGCTCGTAGCTGGGCAGGAAGTCTTCGCGCCGGGTGAGCAGGTAACCGCGCACGCTGGCCGCGGCCTCGGCCAACAGGGTATGGACTGTCTGGATATCACCCTGGACCAGCAGCACCCGGCGCACGTCCTCTTCGGCCCGTGCGGTCTGGCGTTCGGTGATATAGATCAGCACCAGCGACAGCAGCAGGACCACCAGGGGCAGGGAAATCACCACCAGGGCCTTGCCCCGCAAGGGCAGGTCGGCCCAGCGGCGGGCGGCGAGAAACCTCATGGCCATTGCCCGGTAGGTTGCGCCACCAGGCCCAGGGCAACGCCGCGCACGGCGGCCTGGGTGCGGTCGGCGGCGCCCAGTTTGCCGATGACACGCTCGACGTGGGCCTTGGCCGTGCCGGGCGCGATGCCCAGCTTTTCGCCGATTTCACGGTTGCTGAAACCGCCGGCCACCAGCCCCAGGACCTGGCGTTCCCGGGCGGTCAGGGCCTGGACTTGAGTGGCACCATTGGCACCGCGCTCGGCCATGCGGCGCAGCAGGCGCGCGCTGACCGAACTGTTCAACGCCTCTTCGCCCTGGGCGACCCGTTTGAGGGCATCGAGCACTTCATCGCGGCTGGCGTCCTTGAGCAGATAGCCGACCGCGCCCGCACCGATGGCGGCTTCGAGGTGGTCGGGGCTGTCATCCATGGTGAAGATCACGACTTTGATTGCTGGCTGGCGCTGCTGCAGGATCCGCGCGGCGCCCAAACCGTTAAGGACCGGCATGCGGATGTCGAGAATCGCGATGTCTGGCTGTAGCCGCTCGCACAGGTCGAGGGCTTCCTGGCCATCGCGGGCCTGGCCAACGACCTCGAATCCCGGGTTGCCGGCGAGCATGCTGATAAATCCGGTGCGGGTGACCTCGTGGTCATCGGCCAGCAGCAGGCGCAAAGGTCGGTTCATGGGTGTTCTCCGTGGGCCGGTAGCGGCACGCTGGCCAGCAGTCGGGTGCCGCCACCGGGCTGGCTGCAACAGCTCAGGTGACCGTCCAGCAAGTGCGCGCGTTCCTGCATGGCGGCCAGCCCCAGATGGCAGCTGCCGTTGGTCTCGATAGGCTGCTCCAGGGCAAAGCCACGGCCATCGTCCTCCACTCGCAGGCAGGCGTGGCCATCGTCCACCGCCAACCCCAAGCGCACGTGACTGGCCTGGGCGTGCTTGAGAATATTGTTGATGCCTTCCTGGGCAATGCGAAACAGGGCGATTTCCGTGTTGCCCGGCAAACGCGCGGTGCTGTGTTCGACCCAGGTCACCGTCAGGCTCGCGTCGCGCAGGCGATCGGCCTCCTTGTCGACGGCTTTGTACAGGCCGAAATCATCCAGCACGTGGGGGCGCAGGCCGCTGATCAGTTGCCGGCCTTCGCCGACGCAGCCTTGGGCCAGGTCGAGGATGCCTTGCAACTCGTTCGCCAGTGCGGGCGGTAGCGACGGACAGCGACCGGCAAAGCCCTGCAAGCGCTGATGCAAACCGGCAAGGTTCTGTGCCAGGCCGTCGTGCAGGTCGTAGGCCATGCGCTTGCGTTCGTCTTCCTGGGCGCTGAACAAACGGTGGACCAACTCGGACATGGTCCGCTCGCGGGCCTGGAGTGCTTCGAGCAGACGGGTGTTTTCCAGGTGCGCCGCCAACAGCGTTGCCAGCAATTGCAGGGATTCGATGTCTTCGTTGTCCGGCACGCCGAGAGCCACGCTGTTGCCCAGCAACAACGCCCCGAACGCTACGCCGTCGGAGGCACGCAACGGCACCCGCAAGACCTGGGGCAGGGCACTGCCAGGCGATTCCAGCCATTGTGGGCCGGGCGTTTGTGGCTGGGCCAGGTTGGCGAGCCACTCGAGTCGTTCCGCGCTGCCATGGTTGGCGAGGGTGCGCAACGGGTGGTCCGGCGCCCACTCCAGCAGGAGGCCATGGTCCATGGCCATGAACGCGCACGCCCGTTGCAACGCACGCTGGCGCATGGTCGATAGGGGCAACTGTGTCAGTTCATGGCCGGTGCCCAGCAGCAGGCCCAGGCGTGCGGCACGACTTTGCGACTGGCGATATTGGCTGCGGATGGCCAGGGCACTGCCGGGGTCATGGGGTGGGCTTTGCATGGGGAACTCCAGCGTGGAAAAGGACCGGTCCGGTTCGCGGTGACGTCATTAGAACGTGTCGACAGCACCGGGCCTATCTGCCAAACGGCATAGGCGATTGGCACCGGTTGGCCGATGGCGAAGGCAGGGAAGGCCGGCAAAGTGGACCCATTGAAACTCAAAGGAACACTTTGATGAAAATGAAAACCTGCGCCATTGCTGCTTTATTCCTGCTGGCCGCGCCGCTTGTCCAGGCGCTTGAGGCTACGCCTTACGTGTATCGCACGGTGGCCGAGCAACCCAAGAATGTGAATGATCGTGAGATCGCCGCGCTGTTCGACCGCTGGAACGCCGCACTGCAAACCGGTAGCGCCACCGCCGTGACCGGCCTCTATGCGCCGGATGCGATTTTGCAACCGACTGTTTCCAACAAGGTGCGCAACACGCCGGCGCAGATCCAGGATTACTTCGAGCATTTCCTGGCCGGCAAACCGGTCGGGCAAATCAACTACCGGGAGATCCGCCATCTGGGCCCCGATGCGGCAATGGACAGTGGTGTCTATACCTTCACACTCACCCAGGTCGACGGTTCCAAGCGCGAAGTGCAGGCGCGCTACACCTTCCTCTATGAGCGCCTCGATGGCCAGTGGAAGATCATCAACCATCACTCATCGGCCATGCCTGAGGTGGCGAAGACCTTGCACGCCAGCCACTGATAACACTGCTCGCAAAAGACCTGCCTGTGTGGGAGTTCGCTCGCGATAGCGCAGTATCAGTCAGCATCCATGTTTCTGACATACCGCCATCGCGAGCAAGCTCGCTCCCACAGGGCCCTCCATCAATCCATCCCAAGGTTTAGACACATTTGCATAAAAGAGCTTGGATTAACGCGCGAACATTAATTAGAATCAGTCTCATTTAAGACCTTGCGCAGGCTCTGGACATGTGTGATGCAGTGACGCCGACGGAGCATTCCTTCCATGCGTTGTACCGTGACCACGGTAGCTGGCTGGAAGGCTGGTTGCGACGGCGCATGGGCAATGCCTGGGATGCGGCGGACCTGCGCCAGGATACCTTCCTGCGGGTGCTTTCCAGTACCCAGACATTGGCTGACCTGCAAGAACCCCGAGCTTATCTGCTGACCGTTGGCAAACGTCTGCTGAGCAATTTTTACACCCGGCGCAATCTGGAGCAGGCGTATCTCGACGCCCTGGTCAGCCTGCCTGAAGCCTGCGCACCGTCGCCAGAACAACGTTGGCTGCTGCTGGAAACCTTGCAAGCCTTGGACGAATTGCTCGATGGCCTGCCGCCCCTGGTGCGGCGGGCTTTTCTCTGGAGCCAACTTGAAGGCCTGGGTTATCGCGAGATCGCCGAACGCTTGCAAGTGTCCGAACGCACCGTAAAACGCTACATGGCCCTGGCCTATGAGCATTGCCTGTTGGCGGACTTCTGATGCGCTCGGCCCCTTCACCCGAAGCCCGTGAAGCGGCGCGGGCGGCGGCTCGTTGGTTGACCCTGATGGAGTTCGACGCCGATGCGTTTGACTCGGCGGCCCTGCAACGCTGGCGCGACAGCAGCGCTCATCACGAGGCGGCCTGGCAGAAGGCCCAGCGATTGCGCCAGCGGTTTGCCGGGGTGCCCGCGTCCCTGGGCATGGCAACCCTGGACCGTCCGACGCTGGCCAGGCGCGAGGTGCTCAAGCGCGCATTGGGCGTCGCTGCACTGGTCCCGACCGCTTGGTTGCTGGGGCGAGAGCTGCCGTTGGAGGCCTGGCGTGCTGATTTGCACACCGCCACGGGCGAGCAACGGCGCTGGTCGCTGGTTGATGGCAGTGCGCTGCAATTGAACACCGACAGCGCCGTCGACCTGGACCTCAAGGCGAGGCGGCTGGTGCTGGTACGCGGCGAGATGGCCCTCAAGCTCGCCGGGAGCACACCGCTGTCCGTTCAGTCACCCTATGGGCTCGTCACCATCACTCGTGGCGAGGTCTGCCTGCACCTGGGCGAGGGCGATTGCCGGGTGTCGGTGGTCAGCGGCTCGGCGCAACTGCAACCGCTGCGCGGGCCATCGCTCAGGTTGGAAGCGGGCCAGCAGGTCAACGTCCAGGCTTCAGGCGCGGGGCCAGTGGGGGCGTTCGACGTGGCGCAGTTGGGTTGGCGCGACGGCGTATTGGTTGCGCAGGACCAGCCCCTGGGGCATTTCCTGCGGGAACTGAGCCGCTATCGCCCCGGCCTGTTGCGTTGGGACGAAACCCTGGAAACCCTGCGAATCACCGGCAGCTTCCGCCTGGACAACACCGACCGAATCCTCACGCTGCTTGCCGCCAGCCTGCCGCTGGACGTGCACATGCGCACCCGCTACTGGGTCACGTTGACGCTTCGCAAAAATATGGCCTGAGGCCTGTCCCCTTTTTTTGTCTCGCTTGTCATTCAAGGCAACTGAACAAAAACGAGAGCGCTTTCCAATGTCCGCAGTTGCACTTTTGCGTTTGCGCCCGGCCCTTGCCGGCTGGCGTCCGCTGTTGAACCTGAGCCTCATGCTGAGCTTGAGCGCCAGCCCGTTCTTTATCTCATCGAGCCTGGCCGAAGAAGCCGATCGGCGCAGCTATCAGGTTCCGGCCGGCAGCCTCGGCGCGGCGTTGACCCGGTTTGCCGGGCTGGCGGGAGTCAACCTGTCGGTGGATCCGGCCCTGGTGAGTGGTCGCGACAGCGCCGGCCTTTCGGGTGAGTTTGGAGTGGAAGAGGGGTTTGCCCAGCTGTTGTCGGGCTCGGGCCTGCAATTGCAAACGGTGGGTGAGCAAGCCTATATCCTGACGCCAGCACCGCAAGGTGGCAGCCTGCAACTGGCACCCACCTCGATTCTTGGCGCCACGGCGTCGACGGACAGCCCGACGTATGCCGGTGGCCAGGTTGCTCGCAGTGGTTCGCAAGGCTTGCTGGGCTCGCGGGATTTCATGGAAACGCCGTTCAGCATGACCACTTACACCAGCGCGGCGGTCAAGAACCAGCAAGCGCGCACCTTGGGCGACCTGATCGCCAGCGACCCCTCGGTCCGCGCCACCAACCCGGCGGGCGGGCGCTATGAGCAGTTCACCATTCGCGGTTTCAGCCTGTTCAACAGTGATGTTGCGTACAACGGTCTCTACGGCATCTTGCCGACCTACACGATCGACATGGAGATGGCCGAACGCGTCGATATCCTCAAGGGCCCGAGCCAGCTCATCAACGGTGTTTCGCCACGAGGCAGCGTGGGAGGCGGGATCAATGTGGTGCCCAAGCGTGCCACCGACGAACCCATCACCTCGTTCACCGGCAGCTATGCCTCCAACGACCAGCTTGGCGGTGCCGTGGATGTCGGCCGGCGCTTTGGTGAGGATGACAAGTTCGGTATTCGTTTCAATGGCGTGAAGCAGGCGGGCGACACCGAATGGGATCACCAGAGCGTGGACCGCGAGATGGCGGTGCTGGGCCTGGATTTTCGCGGTGAGCGCCTGCGGCTCTCGACGGACATTGGCCGCACCGAGCGTAACACCGATGCGCCCCAGGAACGCGTGCAGGTCGGTGCCAATGCGCAAGTGCCACACGCCAGTGATGTGCGCGACAACTACGCCCAGTCCTGGAGCAAGGCACGCACCAAGGACACCTTCGGCACGGTGAACGCTGAATTCGATGTCAGCGATGCCGTCATGCTGTACGGCGGTGTGGGCGCGCGCAAAAGCGAGCACGACTTCCTTCGGCACAACGTTTCGGTCACCAACGACGCGGGTGACTTCACCGTCCAGCCCCGAGACTTTACCCGCGACGAAAATGTCCGTACGGCCACGGCCGGGGTGCGCAACTGGTTCCATACCGGCCCGGTGAGCCATGAGGTCAACCTGGCTGCCAGCTATTTCTACATGGACTTCGAAAATGGCGGCGCCCGTTACGCCAACGGTCGCAGCAACCTGTATGACCCGGTGCAGACCCCGACGCCGAGCAACCCGACGCGACAGGACGACAAGGTCTACACCGAGAACCGCTTCAGTGGCGTGGCGTTGTCCGACACCCTGGGGCTGTTCGACGATCGCTTGCTGCTGACCCTCGGTGCCCGATGGCAGCGGGTGAAGGTTGACGACTGGACGAACAACGTCAAGGGCGACACTGCCTACGATGAGGAAAAGGTTTCGCCGTCGGGCGGTATCCTGTTCAAGGCGACCGACAGGCTATCGTTGTATGCCAACTACATGGAGGGCCTGAGTCAGGGCAAGATCGCGCCGTCGACATCGGTGAATGAGGATGAGATTTTCCCGCCGTTCATCAGCCGCCAGGTCGAGGTGGGCGCCAAGTATGATGCCGGTCCGTTCGCCGTCACCGCCGCGCTGTTCCGGATCAAGCAGCCGGCCTATGCGACCGACGCGACGACGCGTGTCTTCGGCCCGAACGGCAAGCGAGAAAACACCGGCGTGGAGTTGAGTGTATTTGGCGAACCGCTGAAGGGAACCCGTCTGCTCGGCGGCGTGATGTACATCGACAGCGAGCTGACCCATACCACCAACGGCACCTTCGACGGCAACCGCGCACCGGCCACGCCCAAGTACAACGTCAACCTCGGCGCCGAGTGGGATGTGCCGACCGTACAGGGCTTGACCCTGACCAGCCGTGGCATCTACTCCAGCTCGCAGTACCTGGACCCGTCCAACACCAAGGAAATCGATGCCTGGGAGCGTTTCGACGTGGGCGCCCGCTACGCATTCAAGGTCGACGAAAAACACATCACCCTGCGGGCCAACATCGAAAACGTGGCAGACAAGCGCTACTGGAGTTCGGCCGGCGCGTCGGATGACAGTGAGCCTGGCTTGACGCTGTCGACCCCGCGCACTTACCTGCTTTCCGCTACGGTGGATTTCTAGGCCCAGGTGTCGCTCCAGGGAAGGAGCGGCCTGGGTTCAGATGTCGCGAAACAGATCGTGGGCATCCAACAGCCGCCAGGCAATTTCGGGGTGTTTTTCCAGGCCACGGCGGATGGCGGCGGGAATCGACTGGCGAATCTTGCGGCACAGGCCGGGTTGGTCCTGGAATTCGATGGCGATGCCGCGCATGGTCCGCACTTCGTTGTAACCGGGTTCCACGCTCAGGCGGATCCCCAGGTTCTCGTATAGGCGTTGCTGCAGGCGCTGGAGTTCGTCGAGGCTCTGGATGTTCTCCAGACGCTCGAGCAGGCGTTTTTCTTCCTGGCGATTCAGGCAAAGAATGCGCAGGTCACTGCCCGGTGCTTGCAGCAGCGCATCACGGCCACAATCACAGACGCCAGGCGGGCAGGGGGGACGAATCGGAATCGACGCGGTCATGGGCTCCACAAAATCTGCTGCACACCGAAACAGCGAGCTTATCGCCGGCCCAGGCAATGTGATGCCTGGCGGCAGGTGGGTCAAGCCTGTTGGAGGGGCCACTTGTCTGGCGCTGCTGTGTGCCCCACCGCTTTACTGTGGGCGAACTTGCTCGCGATGACGGCGGCAAATCCAGCAGGGATGCAAGTTGACCCACTGCTATCGCGAGCAAGCTCGCTCCCACAATAAAGCGGTGGGTAGCCGAGGGAGTTACAGCCCCAACTCAGACAACCCTGGATGATCATCCGGCCGGCGGCCCAGGGGCCAGCGGAACTTGCGCTCGCTTTCCTTGATCGGCATGTCATTGATGCAGGCGTAGCGGTTGTACATCAGGCCTTGCTCATCGAACTCCCAGTTTTCGTTACCGTAGGAACGGAACCAGTTGCCCGAGTCGTCGTGCCATTCGTAGGCGTAGCGCACGGCGATGCGGTTATCGGTGAAGGCCCACAGTTCCTTGATCAGTCGATAATCCAGTTCCTTGGCCCATTTACGAGTCAGGAACGCCTTGGCTTGCTCGCGGTTATGGGCGAATTCGGCGCGGTTACGCCATTGAGTGTCCAGCGTGTAGGCCAGGGATACTTTTTGTGGGTCACGAGCGTTCCAGCCGTCTTCGGCCAGGCGAACTTTCTCGATCGCCGATTCACGGGTGAACGGCGGCAACGGCGGACGAACTTCGGAAGCAGCAGACATGGCGGATCTCCAGTGAATTAACGCATTGCACAAGGGTTCAACAGGTCAGGCGTGCAGCAGTTTTTCAAGCATGTCCCGGGCGTCGTCAGCTGCGCTGTGGTCGCCCATGACCAGCGCCACGGTAATAGCGCCGTCAATCAGAATCAGGAGTTGGCGGGCCAGTGCGTCCGGGTTCTGGACACCTTGTTCGACGCACAGCCGGGTTACGTAGTCGAGCAACTTCTGTTTGTGCATCTTCGCCACCTGGCGCACCGGATCCTGTGGATCGCCGGTTTCGCCACTGGTGTTGATGAACGCACAGCCGCGGAAACCTTCGCTGTCGAACCAGCCCTTGAGCACGGTGAACAGGTTGAGCAGCCGTGCAGTCGGGGTCGGCGCCTTGTCCACCTCAGTGCTGAACCAGTGCATCCAGCGTTCGTCCCGCCGCCTGAGGGCGGCCACGATCAGGTCGTCCTTGTTGGCGAAGTAGCGATAGACACTTTTCCTCGAGACGCCGGCGGTTTTCACCAGAAGGTCCATGCCGGTGGCGGCGATGCCACTTCTATAGATCAACTTTTCGGCGACATCGAGGATGATGTCGCGTGTTTCATTCCCAGTGACTTCGTTCATGAGGCGAAAGTAGAATGATCGTTCTTCTTGGTCAAGTCTTTTTTCTTGAGGACAGGAAGACCCAACCCCCTCCATGGTGTAAGCTCATCCGTTCTTCGGAATCGACCTTTTGCGAGCCCTATGCCGTCGCTTTTCAAACGCTCCCTGCTGCCCAAGCTGCGCAGCTTTGCACTGACCGCCGACGCGGTGACCATCCTCGATGGCGCTGCCCAATTCCGCCGTTGCCTGCTGGAGAAAATCGCCCAGGCCACCCAGCGCATCTACATCGTCGCGCTGTACCTGCAACAGGACGAGGCCGGCCAGGAAATCCTCGATGCCCTGCATGCCGCCAAGGCCGCGCGTCCGGAACTGGATGTGGTCGTGGTGGTCGACTGGCTGCGAGCCCAGCGCGGTCTGATCGGCGCCAAGAAGCAGCCGGGCAACTCGGCGTGGTACCAGGAACAGACCCGTACCCATGCCAGTGAAGTGCCGATCTACGGTGTGCCGGTGCAAACCCGCGAGCTGTTCGGCGTGCTGCACTTGAAAGGCTTCGTGATTGACGACTGTGTGCTCTACAGCGGCGCCAGCCTGAATAACGTCTACCTGCACAAGTTCGACAAATACCGCTACGACCGTTATCACCTGCTGCAGAACACGGCGCTGGCCGATTCGATGCATCACCTGGTGCAGCACGGCTTGGTCACCTCCAGGGCCGTGCACCGCCTGGACCTGCCGAACCTGCCCAGCACCCGCAGCTTGCGCAAGGACATCGGCGACCTGCGCAGTCGCCTCAAGTACGCGACGTATGACACCAGCGCCGGCAGCCTCGACAAGAGCGGCCTGTCGGTAAGCCCGTTGCTGGGCGTGGGCAAGAACAATCCGCTGAGCCGGGTGATCGGTGAGCTGATCGCCAGCAGCCGCCAGCAATTGACCATTTGCACCCCGTATTTCAACCTGCCCCTGGCGGTGACCCGGGAGCTCAATCGCGCCCTGGCCCGTGGGGTCAAGATCGACATCATCGTCGGCGACAAGACGGCCAACGACTTCTACATTCCGCCAAGCGAGCCGTTCAAGATCATCGCGGCGTTGCCATACCTCTACGAAATCAGCTTGCGGCGCTTCGCCAAACGCCATCAGCGCGCTATCGACAGCGGCCAATTGAACCTGCACCTGTGGCGTGACGGGGACAACACCTATCACCTCAAGGGCATGTGGATCGACGAGCGCTACACCTTGCTGACCGGCAACAACCTCAACCCACGGGCCTTTCGCCTGGACCTGGAAAACGCGTTGTTGCTGGACGACCCCAAGGGCGAGTTACTCGCGCCGCGCCAGGCCGAGCTTGAACAGATCTACCGCCACACCCGCCGGATCGAACGTTACCTGGACCTGGAAACCCTGCCGGATTACCCCGACGCTGTGGCCAGGTTCCTGAAGCGGGTCAGCCGGGTGAGGATAGAACGGCTGCTTTACCGGATCCTGTGAACACCCGCGCCATGTCGAAAAAAGACACCATCTCCATCCAGTTGGTGCGTGAGGCGCTGCTGCAAAGCTGCGCCCCTGGCGCGGCTACCGCTGAGGTCCTGAGCAAGGTCGGCATAGACCCTGCGTTGCTCGACGACGCCCAGGCACGGGTCCCGGCCCATGCCTATGCGCGGCTCTGGCGTTTACTGGCCCGGCGCCTGGATGACGAGTTTTTTGGCATGGACCCGCGCAAGCTCAAGTCCGGCAGCCTGGCGTTTCTCTGCCAGTGCGCCATGGCCCAGCCCACGTTGGCGAGCGGTTTGACGGCGGGGCTGGGGTTTCTGTCGCTGATGCTCGAACACCTGCCGGCCCAGTGGGTGCGCCAGCAAAGCCTGGCGGAAATCGTACTGCTGGAAGACGATCAGGAACCGCGTCGGGCCTTCACCTATTTCACCTACTGGATGATCGTCCATGGCGTGGCCTGCTGGCTGGCCGGGCGGCGCATTCCCATTCTCTCCGTCGAACTGCGTTGCCCGGCGCCGGATTTCTGCGACGACTATCGGGTGATGTTTTCCCAGAATCTGCGCTTTGACCGACCGCGCACCCGAATGATTTTCGCGGCCGAATGCCTCGACCTGCCGATCAGGCGCAACGCGGATGAGCTCAAGCGCTTCCTGGCCCAGGCACCGGCCAACATTCTGGTCAAATACCGCGACCCGCAAAGCCTGGCCAGCCGGATCAGGCACGACCTGCGGCAGTTGCCTGCCGAACAGTGGCCGGAAACCGAGGCCCTGGCCCAGCAGTTGTGCGTCTCCGCGTCCACCTTGCGCCGCCGCCTGGCGGAGGAGGGCCAGACTTACCAAGGCCTCAAGGACAGCGTGCGCAAGGATCTGGCGATCACCTGGCTGGCCGAGCCCTCCATCAGTTTCGTCGAAATCGCCTCGCGCCTGGGCTTCGCCGATGCCAGCTCCTTCTACAAGGCGTTTCGCAAATGGTCCGGGTCCAACCCGGGGCACTACCGCAGCCTGATCCTCAACGACCCGGATTGATCCATCGGGCGGTCTCCAATCCTGTGCCTACCCACCCCCCTGTGGGAGCGAGCTCGCAATAGCAGCGGTTCAGCCGCCTGTTCATTGACTGCCAGCCCCTCATCGCGAGCAAGCTCGCTCCCACAGGGATTTCCACTGGGCACACTGGCACGCTCATAAAACTGTCATTTGTTTTTGATACAAGCCTGTGCAGGTGCCGAAAAGCCGGCCCATCCATCAGGGAAATGTATGCAAGTGACCGTTTTGGACCGCGTATGAGAGTACTGGTCACCGGCGTCGCAGGGTTCATCGGGTTTCATACCGCCAGGCGACTGTGCAGCGAAGGCCATCAGGTCATTGGCGTCGACAATCTCAACAGCTATTACAGCGTCGAGCTGAAACAAGCCCGGCTGGCGCTGCTGGCCGAATGTCGCAACTTCCGCTTCCAGCGGCTGGATGTGGCCGACAAACAGGCGCTGTTGGATGTGTTTGCGCAAAACTCATTCGAGCAAGTCGTTCACCTGGCGGCCCAAGCCGGTGTTCGCTACTCCATCGACAATCCCGACCTGTATGCGCAAAGCAACTTGGTGGGGTTCCTCAATGTGTTGGAAGCCTGCCGTGCCCATCGACCGGCGCACCTGATTTTCGCCTCGAGCAGCTCGGTGTATGGCTTGAACGACCGCCTGCCGTATGCCACGACCGACTCGGTCGATCAGCCGGTGTCTTTCTATGCGGCGACCAAGCGCGCCAATGAGCTGATGGCCCACGCTTACTCGCATCTCTACGGTATTCCCACCACCGGCCTGCGTTTTTTTACCGTCTATGGACCTTGGGGACGGCCCGACATGGCGCTGTTCAAGTTCACCGACGCCATCCTCAACGGTCGCCCCATTGACCTCTACAACAATGGCGCGATGTCGCGGGACTTCACCTATATCGACGACATCGTCGAAGGCCTGGTGCGCTTATTGCCGCTGCCGCCTGCCCATGAGTCGGGCGTGTGCAACAAGGTCTACAACATCGGATTCGGTGCGCCGGTGAAGCTCCTGCAGTTTGTCGAGTGCCTCGAGGAGGCTCTGGGCATCCCCGCGATAAAGCATTTCTTGCCGTTGCAACCGGGTGACGTGGTCGACACGTTTGCGGACACGCGCGAGCTGGAGGACCACGTGGGGTTTCGCCCGCAGGTCGCAGTGCCCGTCGGCGTGCAGTCGTTTGTCGATTGGTACCGCGACTATTACCGCGCTTAACCCCCCATTCCTCAGCTTTTTACTGGAGCGTCATGCACGAAACCCCTTATGTGTCGGTCCTGATTCCGGCAAAGAACGAAGCAGGCAACCTTATTCCACTGCTGGAAGAAGTGCGTGCGGCACTGGTCGATGAAGCTTTTGAAGTCATCGTGGTCGACGATGGCAGCACTGACGCAACCGCCGCTGAGCTGCGGACACTGCAAGCCAGCGGCTATCGCCAGTTGCGGGTGCTCAGCCACGCCCGTTCCCTGGGGCAGAGCACCTCGATCTACCACGCCGCCGAGGTGGCCCGTGGGCATTGGCTGGCAACCCTGGACGGCGACGGTCAGAACGACCCGGCCGACCTGCCGAACATGCTCGACCTGGTGCGCGGCTCCGAAGGCACACCGGCAGGCGTCAAGCTGGTGGCGGGGCATCGCGTCAATCGCCGGGACACGGCGAGCAAGCGTTGGGCCTCGCGATTTGCCAACAAACTGCGCGCCAGCCTGCTCAAGGACCAGACGCCCGACACCGGTTGTGGCATCAAACTGATCGAGCGCGAGGCGTTCCTGCGCCTGCCGTATTTCGACCACATGCACCGTTTTATCCCGGCGCTGATCCGCCGTCACAACGGCCGGATGCTGGTTCAACCGGTCAACCACCGTGAGCGCGGGGCAGGCGTTTCCAATTACGGCAACCTGGACCGGGCGCTGGTGGGCATTGTCGATCTGTTCGGGGTGTGGTGGCTGATCAAACGCACCCGCCTGGACGTCAACGCACAAGAAACCGAGGTTTGAAATGGGCAGAGAATCGTTGTGGTTGGCCGTTGGCTTCGGTGGTCAATTGGCATTCACCGGGCGTTTTGCCCTGCAATGGCTGTACAGCGAATACAAGAAGCGCAGCATGATTCCCGTTGGCTTCTGGTACCTGAGCATCATCGGTAGCGCGCTGTTGCTGGCCTATGCCATTTACCGCGAAGACCCGGTATTCATTGTCGGCCAGTCCTTCGGCTTTATCGTTTACTTGCGCAATTTGCAATTGATCGCCAAGCATCATGAGCAGGAAAACCCCGAACTGACCAAGAAGGGCTGAGCCGGTGCGGATACGATTATCTTCCTCGCGGCTCGAACTCCTTGTGTTTGTGGTATTGGCCTTGATCATGGTGGGCGCGGGCCTTGGCTGGCGCCAGCCGATGAACGTCGATGAAGAGCGTTTCCTCGGCGTGGCCCTGGAGATGCTGCAGAACGGCTCATGGTTCATTCCCCATCGCGCCGGTGAAATCTACGCCGACAAACCACCGCTGTTCATGTGGACGGTGGCGCTGTTCGTGCAACTGACCCACCTGCCCAAAGTTGCCTTGTACTTGCCCGCACTACTGGCAGGTGCCGTCACCACCGCGTGCCTGTATGACCTGGGCCGGCGCTTGTGGGGGCGACGCGTGGGGGTGACCGCTGCGCTGTTGTTTCTCGCCACCTATCAGACCTACAGCATCCTGCGCACCGGGCAGATCGATGGTTTTCTTGCGCTCTGGAGCATCCTGGGGATCTATGGCTTGTGTCGGCATGTGTTGCTCGGCCCGGCTTGGCGCTGGTACTACGTGGCCTGTGCGGCGATGGGGTTGGGGGTCATCAGCAAAGGCGTGGGGTTTCTGCCGGTGCTGCTGCTGATTCCCTATGCCTATGCGCTACGCAAAGGTTGGAAAGGGGTGGTGGCCATGCCTGGCCAGGCAGGACGCTGGTGGCTGGGGCTGATCGTAGCATTGGCCGCCATCGCATTATGGCTGGGGCCTCTGTTGCTGATTGTCTGGCAGGGCAGTGCCGACAGCCTGGCGTACGCCCAGGAAATCCTGTTCAAGCAGACCGCTGGGCGTTATGCCAACGCATGGGAACACCGCGAACCATTCTGGTATTTCTTCGTCCAGGTGATTCCCAAGTACTGGCTACCGCTTGTGTTCATGCTCCCCTGGCTGGTGCCGGCCTGGCGCAAACAATTGCTCAAGCATGACGGTCGGGTGCTGGTGCTGCTGGGGTGGGTGGTCTTGGTGCTGTTGTTTTTCAGCCTGAGCAGCGGTAAGCGCAAGCTGTATATCTTTCCCGCGTTACCGGCGTTGATTCTGCTGGTGGCGCCACTGGTGCCGTGGATGCTGCGCCGCTGGTTTGGTTCGCGGCCGAGGGGCCGGGCGGTCTTCAATGTGCTGGTTGCGCTTTGGCTGTGCGCCTGGTTTGTTCGCGGTTTTATCGAGCCCCACCGGGAAGGCATTAACCCCCACCAGACCTTGATGCGCGATGTCGCGCGACTGACTTCAAATGCCGAGCTGGTGCTTGTGGGATGGCGTGAGGGGCATTGGCTGTTCGCCCAGCAACCCATCGTGCATTTCGGCTTTTATAACGGCGACTCCCTGGAACAATCCGCCACCTGGCTGCGCAGCCACCCGCAGGCCTTCGCCCTGGTGCCCGCCCGGGACCTGGCCCGTTGTTACGACCCGCAAAAAGCGCGCCGGGTCGGCAATACCTCAAGGGCCGAGTGGTTCCTGGTGGGGGCAGATGCGGACAACCAGCGCTGCCAGTCGCCGGCGCCGCAGAAGGTGTATTCGTTTGCCTGGCAGCAGCCCTTGTAGCGGCTGAAACACCGTCATCGCGAGCAGGCTCGCTCCCACAGTGGATTTGTGGTGGTCTTCGATCTTCTGACCGCCCAAGAACCCATGTGGGAGCGAGCCTGCTCGCGATGAGGCCCTAAAGAACACTACCCCCCTGAACCATGGCCAAACCAGTCAAGCAACTTGAAAGCTTTGACCATTGCCGCCACAGCCCTTCGGCGCGAGTATTTGCCTTCCCCCAACCAATAAAAACCACAGAGGGATGCTGGTCATGCGCGATTATTCGTCCGCCACGTCGCAGTTCGATTACCTGCACACTGTCAACGCCGCACTGCACGGCTCGCTCGAGGCACTCAATGCCTGTGTCGAGTGTTGCGACCGGCATGCGTTGCCGGGGCGCATCGCCTTGTTCTGGGAGGGCCGTGACGGCAGCGAAGCCACCTGGACTTATCGCGACCTGCAGGACAATGCCGCGCGCATGGCCAATTTCCTGCGCGCACAAGGCGTCGGCAAGGGCGACAAAGTGGCCGGCCTGCTGCCGCGCACCGCTGAACTGCTGATCGTGGTACTTGCCACCTGGCGTATCGGGGCGGTGTATCAACCACTGTTCACCGCGTTCGGGCCCAAGGCCATCGAACACCGCCTCGGCAGCTCGGGGGCGCGCGTGGTCGTCACCGATGCGGTCAACCGTCCCAAGCTCAACGAAGTTGCCGGTTGCCCCACCATTGTCACGGTTGGCGGCGAAAAGGGTCAGGGCATCGTGCGTGGCGACTACAGTTTCTGGGCCGAGGTGGCGAACCATTCCAACCAATGCGAACCGCTGATGCTCACCGGCGAAGACCCGTTCCTGCTGATGTTCACCTCCGGCACCACGGGGCCTGCCAAGGCGCTGTCGGTACCGCTCAAGGCCATCGTTGCGTTCCAGAGCTACATCCGTGACGCGGTAGACCTGCGCCCTGAAGACGCCTTCTGGAACGTCGCCGACCCGGGCTGGGCCTACGGCATCTATTTTGGTGTGACCGGGCCGCTGGCGATGGGGCATCCGATTACCTTCTACGATGGCCCGTTCACGCTGGAAAGCACCTGCCGGGTCATCAACAAATACGGCATCACCAACCTGACCGGCTCGCCCACGGCCTATCGCCTGTTGATTGCCGGTGGCGAGCAGTTCGCCCGGTCGATCAAGGGCAAGCTGCGCATCGTCAGCAGCGCCGGTGAGCCGTTGAACCCGGAGGTGATCCGTTGGTTCGCCGATAACCTGAACGTGGTGATCCACGATCATTACGGCCAGACCGAACTGGGCATGGTGCTGTGCAACCACCATGGGCTGGAACACCCGGTGCACCTGGGTGCGGCCGGTTTTGCTTCGCCGGGCCATCGGATCGTGGTGTTGGATGAAAACCAGCGCGAGCTGGGCGTAGGCCAGCCGGGCATTCTCGCGCTCGATCGCCGCCAGTCGCCGATGTGCTGGTTCGCCGGTTACGAGGGCGGGCCGACCAAGGCCTTCGTCGGTGACTACTACTTGAGTGGCGACACCGTGGAGCTTAACCCGGACGGCAGCATCAGCTTCGTGGGCCGCAGCGACGACGTGATTACCACCTCCGGCTACCGGGTCGGCCCGTTCGACGTGGAAAGCGCGCTGATCGAACACCCGGCCGTGGTGGAAGCGGCAGTCATCGGCAAGCCCGATCCGGAACGCACCGAGTTGGTGAAGGCTTTCGTGGTGCTCAACGCCCAATACCGCGCCGCGCCAGAATTGGCCGAGGAGTTGCGCCAGCACGTGCGCAAACGCCTGGCCGCCCATGCCTATCCTCGTGAAATCGAATTTGTCAGCGACTTGCCCAAGACCCCAAGCGGCAAGTTGCAGCGCTTTATCTTGCGCAATCAGGAAATCGCCAAGGCTCAAGAGGCCGCGGCGCATAACGCTTCAGCTTGAATCCAAGGAAACCATGATGCAGATCGACAACAAGATTTTCCTCGTCAGCGGCGGTGCTTCCGGCCTCGGCGCGGCCACCGGCGAGATGCTGGTCAAGGCCGGCGCCAAAGTGATGCTGGTGGACCTCAATGCCGAAGCCGTGGCTGCCCAGGCGCAGAAACTGGGCTGCCAGAGCGTGGTGGCGGATATCAGCAACGAGGCGGCGGCTGAAGCGGCGGTCAAGGCCACGGTGGATGCGTTCGGCGGCCTGAATGGCCTGGTGAACTGCGCCGGCATCGTGCGCGGCGAGAAGATCCTCGGCAAGAACGGTCCCCATGCCCTGGCAAGCTTCAGCCAGGTGATCAACGTCAACCTGATCGGCAGCTTCAACCTGCTGCGCCTGGCGGCTGCGGCCATTGCCGAAACCGAGGCCAACGCCGATGGCGAGCGCGGGGTGATCATCAATACGGCGTCGGTGGCGGCCTTTGATGGACAGATCGGCCAGGCGGCTTACGCCGCATCCAAAGGCGCCATCGCCAGCCTGACATTACCGGCCGCCCGTGAACTGGCACGCTTCGGCATCCGCGTGATGACCATTGCCCCAGGCATTTTCGAAACCCCGATGATGGCCGGCATGACCCAGGAAGTGCGCGATTCCCTGGCGGCCGGCGTGCCGTTTCCGCCGCGCCTGGGCAAACCCGCCGAGTATGCGGCGCTGGTCCGGCATATCATTGAAAACAGCATGCTCAACGGTGAGGTGATCCGTCTCGACGGTGCCTTGCGCATGGCAGCCAAATAATCAGGAGGATTCATGATGTCCAACGATCCTATTGTCATCGTCAGCGCCGTCCGTACGCCCATGGGCGGTTTCCAGGGCGAACTGAAAAGCCTCAGCGCCCCGCAGCTGGGTGCCGCTGCCATCAAGGCCGCCGTGGAGCGTGCCGGCATCGCACCCGACGCGGTTGAAGAAGTGCTGTTCGGTTGCGTGCTTGCCGCAGGCCTGGGCCAGGCACCGGCGCGTCAGGCCGCGCTGGGCGCCGGGCTCGACAAGTCGACCCGCTGCACCACGCTCAACAAGATGTGCGGTTCGGGCATGGAAGCGGCGATCCTGGCCCATGACATGCTCATCGCCGGCAGCGCCGAAGTGGTGGTGGCCGGCGGCATGGAGAGCATGTCCAACGCGCCGTACCTACTCGATCGGGCCCGCAGCGGTTACCGGATGGGCCATGGCCGGGTGCTTGACCACATGTTCCTCGACGGCCTGGAAGACGCCTACGACAAAGGTCGGCTGATGGGCACCTTCGCCGAAGATTGCGCCGAAGCCAATGGCTTGAGTCGCGAGGCTCAGGACGCCTTCGCCATCGCCTCAACCACCCGCGCCCAGCAGGCGATCAAGGACGGCAGTTTCGATGCCGAGATCGTGCCGTTGCAGGTCATGGTCGGCAAGGAGCAAGTGACCGTGCGCCACGACGAGCAGCCACCCAAGGCCCGGATCGACAAGATCGCCTCGCTCAAACCGGCGTTCCGTGAGGGCGGTACGGTGACGGCAGCCAATGCCAGTTCCATTTCCGATGGCGCTGCGGCACTGGTGCTGATGCGCCAGAGCCAGGCGGCCCAGCGGGGCCTTAAGCCCCTGGCGGTGATCCACGGTCACGCGGCGTTTGCCGATACTCCGAGCCTGTTTCCCACCGCACCGATCGGTGCCGTGAAGAAGCTGATGCAAAAGACCGGTTGGTCGCTGGATCAAGTCGACCTGTTCGAAGTCAACGAAGCCTTTGCCGTGGTGGGCCTGGTGACCATGAGCAAGTTGGAAATTGCCCATGACAAGGTCAACGTCCACGGTGGCGCCTGTGCGCTGGGCCACCCGATTGGCGCATCTGGCGCGCGGATTCTGGTAACCCTGTTGTCAGCCCTGCGTCAGAAAGGCTTGAAGCGCGGCGTTGCGGCGATTTGCATCGGCGGCGGCGAAGCCACGGCCATGGCCGTCGAATGCCTGTATTAAGGAATCACCATGCTCCCGACTGAAGAACAGACCCAAATCCGCGACATGGCCCGGCAGTTCGCCCAGGAACGCCTGAAACCGTTCGCCGCCGAATGGGACCGTGAGCACCGTTTTCCCCGGGAAGCTATCGCTGAAATGGCCGAACTGGGCTTTTTCGGCATGCTGGTGCCGGAGCAATGGGGCGGTTGTGACACCGGTTACCTGGCCTATGCCATGACCCTGGAGGAAATCGCCGCCGGCGACGGCGCGTGCTCGACCATCATGAGCGTGCACAACTCGGTGGGCTGCGTGCCGATCCTCAAGTTCGGCAACGATGAGCAGAAGGCGAAATTCCTCACGCCCCTGGCCAGTGGCGCGATGCTTGGTGCCTTCGCCCTGACCGAGCCCCAGGCCGGTTCGGACGCCAGCAGCCTCAAGACGCGGGCGCGGCTGGAGGGTGATCATTACGTGCTCAACGGTTGCAAGCAGTTCATCACCTCCGGGCAGAACGCCGGGGTGGTGATTGTGTTCGCGGTGACCGATCCGAGCGCCGGCAAGCGTGGCATCAGTGCGTTCATCGTGCCGACCGATTCGCCGGGCTACAGCGTGGCCCGGGTCGAAGACAAACTCGGCCAGCACGCTTCCGACACCTGCCAGATCCTCTTCGAGGAGGTGAAGGTGCCGCTGGCTAATCGCCTGGGTGAGGAGGGCGAGGGCTACAAGATCGCCCTGGCGAACCTGGAAGGCGGACGGGTGGGCATCGCAGCGCAGGCGGTGGGCATGGCTCGTGCGGCATTCGAGGCGGCCCGGGACTATGCGCGTGAGCGCTCCAGTTTCGGCAAGCCGATCATCGAGCACCAGGCCGTGGCGTTCCGCCTGGCCGAAATGGCGACCCAGATCGCCGTTGCCCGGCAAATGGTGCACTACGCCGCCGCCCTGCGAGACAGCGGCCAGCCGGCGTTGGTGGAGGCCTCCATGGCCAAGCTGTTCGCCTCGGAAATGGCTGAAAAAGTCTGCTCCATGGCGTTGCAAACCCTGGGCGGCTACGGTTACCTCAACGACTTCCCGCTGGAGCGCATTTACCGCGACGTGCGAGTCTGCCAGATCTACGAAGGCACCAGCGACATTCAGCGCATGGTCATTTCGCGCAATCTTTGAACAGGAGTCCTGCATGAGCTACGAAACGATTTTATTGGAGATCAAGGACCGCGTCGGCCTGATCACCCTCAACCGTCCCCAGGCATTGAACGCCCTGAATGCGCAGATCGTCAGCGAACTGAACCAGGCGTTGGACAGCCTGGAGGCTGATCCGAAGATTGGCTGCATCGTGCTGACCGGCTCGAAAAAAGCCTTTGCCGCCGGTGCTGACATCAAGGAAATGGCCGAGCTGACCTACCCGCAGATCTACCTGGACGACCTGTTCAGCGACAGCGACCGCGTGGCCAACCGCCGCAAGCCAATCGTCGCGGCGGTGAACGGTTTTGCCTTGGGCGGTGGCTGCGAGCTGGCGTTGATGTGTGACTTCATCCTGGCCGGCGACAACGCCAAGTTCGGCCAACCGGAGGTCAACCTCGGCGTGCTGCCGGGCATGGGCGGCACCCAGCGCCTGACCCGCGCGGTGGGCAAGGCCAAGGCCATGGAAATGTGCCTGACCGGGCGCTTCATCGATGCGGTGGAAGCCGAGCGCTGCGGCATCGTCGCGCGGATCGTACCGGCTGATGAACTGTTGGACGAGGCACTGAAGACTGCAGCGTTGATCGCCTCCAAGTCGCTGCCTATCAGCATGATGGTCAAGGAAAGCGTCAACCGCGCCTTTGAGGTCAGCCTGTCCGAAGGCGTGCGCTTCGAGCGCCGGGTATTCCACGCCGCGTTTGCCACGCACGATCAGAAGGAAGGCATGGCGGCATTCGTGGCCAAGCGTGCGCCGGAGTTCCAGGACAAGTAACGCGGCGTTTCCATTGACGCCATCGCGAGCAAGCTCGCTCCCACAGTGGATTTGGGGTGTACGCAATGTGGATGTACACCGCCGGCCCCTGTGGGAGCGAGCCTGCTCGCGAAGAGTCCGGTACATCCAGCATCTCAGTGATTGATCCAACGCTTTCGCGAGCAAGCTCGCTCCCACAGTGGATTTGGGGTGTGCGCAATGTGTATGTACACCAGCGGCCCCTGTGGGAGCGAGCCTGCTCGCGAAGAGGCCGGTACATCCGGCATCTCAGTGATTGATCCAACGCTTTCGCGAGCAGGCTTGCTCCCACAGTGGATTTGGGGTGTACGCAATGTGGATGTACACCACCGGCCCCTGTGGGAGCGAGCTTGCTCGCGAAGAGTCCGGTACATCCGGCATCTCAGTGATTGATCCAACGCCATCGCGAGCAGGCTTGCTCCCACAGTGGATTTGGGGTGTGCGCAATGTGTATGTACACCGCCGGCCCCTGTGGGAGCGAGCTTGCTCGCGATGCTTTTTCAGGCCTCACACCAGGTAGTTTTTCAACTCGCGGGCGATGACCATGCGTTGTATCTCGCTCGACCCTTCGTAGATCTGGGTAATCCGCGCATCGCGGTAGTAGCGCTCTACCGGATAATCCTCGAGATACCCGTACCCACCATGAATCTGTATGGCCGAGGAGCAGACTTTCTCGGCCATTTCCGAGGCAAACAGCTTGGCCTGGGAGGCCTCTGACAGGCACGGCTTGCCAGCGCTGCGCAGGCGGGCGGCGTGGAGGATAAGCAGGCGGGTGGCGTTGATGCGGGTGTGCATGTCGGCCAGCAGGTTGGCGATGCTCTGGTGCTCGATGATCGGTTTGTCGAACTGAACCCGATCGCGCGCGTAAGCCAGTGCCGCCTCAAAGGCAGCACGGGCGATACCCAAGGCTTGCGCAGCAATGCCGATGCGGCCGCCTTCCAGGTTGGACAGGGCGATGGCCAGGCCTTTACCGCGAGCCCCCAACAGATTGGCCTCGGCAATGGTGCAGTTGTTCAAGGTGACCGCGCAGGTGTCCGAGGCGCGGATGCCCATTTTGTGTTCGGTGCGGTCAACGATGAACCCCGGCGTATCGGTGGGCACCAGGAACGCCGAAATGCCTTTCTTGCCCAGCTCCGGGTCCGTCACGGCAAACACGATCGCCAGTTTTGCTCGCTTGCCATTGCTGACGAACTGCTTGGCACCGTTGATGACCCACTGGCCATCGCGTAATTCGGCCCGTGTGCGCAGGTTGTGGGCTTCGGAGCCGGCCTGCGGCTCGGTCAGGCAGAAGCAGCCAATGGCCTGGCCACTGGCGAGGTCGGCCAGCCACGTCTGCTTTTGTTCGTCGGTGCCGAAATTCAGTACCGGCCCGCAACCCACCGAATTGTGAATGCTCATCAGTGCGCCGGTAGCACCGTCGCCTGCGGAGATTTCCTCCACGGCCAGGGCATAGGCGACGTAATCGACGTAGGTACCGCCCCATTCTTCTGGCACCACCATCCCCAACAGGCCCAGCTCCCCCATCTTCGCCACCAGGCCATCGTCAATCCAGCCGGCCTTTTCCCACGCCTGGGCGTGGGGGGCGATTTCACCACGGGCGAAGTCCCGGGCCATGTCGCGGATCATCACTTGTTCTTCGGTCAGTTCGAGGTCATGCATGGCTCAGTTCCCGTGGTCGTCGAAGCCGTCGAAGAAACTCGCCACATGGTCGGCGTCCAACGCCTCCAGGGTCGGAGGGTTCCAACGCGGGTTCTTGTCTTTGTCGATCAGCAAGGCGCGCACGCCTTCGATCAGGTCACCGCGTTCGAACCATTGCCGGTCCAGATGCAGTTCCAGGGCAAAACATTCTTCCAGGCTCAAATGCCGACCGCGCCGCAGCATTTCCAGGGTCACGGCTGTGGCCAGGGGAGAGCGGCTGTCCAGCAGGTCGGCGGTCTTTATTGCCCATTCGTGGCTGTTGGCGACGGTGACCTGGCGCAACTGCTCGACCATGCTCGGCACGTCGGGCAGGCCAAAGAAATGGTCGATGGCGGGCCGCAAGTCGGCCAGGGGCGGGGCAGGCAGTTGTTGCACGCCGAGTTTGGCCAGCAGGCTTTGCAGATCCTTGAGTGGCGTATCACCCCACTCCAGGCGATCGAGGCGCGCGTCGAGCTGTTCAAGCTTGCGACTGTCCAGATACCAGTCGGCCAGCCCGCAATACAAGGCGTCGGCCGCGCGGATCTGCACGCCGCTGACGCCCAGGTAAATACCCAGTTCGCCAGGAATGCGCGGCAGGAAGTAACTGCCGCCCACGTCCGGAAAATACCCGATGCCGACTTCCGGCATGCCCAGGCGGCTGCGCTCGGTCACCACCCGCAGGTCGGCTCCTTGTGCCAACCCCATGCCGCCGCCCAGCACGAAGCCGTCCATCAGGGCGAGGACGGGTTTGCGGTAGTGATGAATCGTCAGGTCGAGGGCGTATTCCTCGACGAAGAAATCTTCGTGCAAGGTGTCGCCCTGCGTGTGGCTGTCGTACAACGAACGGATATCACCGCCGGCGCAAAACGCCTTCTCGCCCGCACCACGCAGCACCACGGCGCGGATCTGTGGGTCGAGAGCCCAGGTATCGAGTTGTTGCTGCAAGCTGCGCACCATGCCCAGGGTGAGGGCATTGAGGCCGGCGGGGCGGTTCAGGGTCAAATGGCCAATGTGATTGCGAACTTCGACCAGCACCTCATAGGCCGCGGTGTCGATGGTTGGCGCGGCGTGTGATGAAACCTGAGCTGTCATCGCTAACTCCCTGCTTTTGTTCTTCTTTATGAATTGTGTCGCGCGTACCCATTCAGGATCGTATCAGTGCAAATTTGCATTGCACAACCCGAATACGTGCAGGTCCTTCCTGCATATTTATAGCAGCCACAGGCTCAACCGCGACCAGAGAGAACCTCCGTGATGCTGCGGCGCTTGGCATTACGCTCGCTGGCGTGGATCAATTGCTCAAGGTCTTCCGGCGTGACGTCAAAGAATGCTTCCATTTGCGCCAAGGCCAGTTTCAGGTCTTCAGCCGTGATCGCCTGCCGATCGACGGGCGAGTGGTCAGCCGGTATGACAGCCACCGGTTCGCTGGCTCGCTTCGGATAGCGCACCCGCGTCAGATTGTTATAGGCCAGCGCAAAGGCCAGCAGCCCGGAACCGGCCAGCATGGCCGCACCGACGACCTGCCAGTCCAAGGCAATGATAGACGGGGCGGCCAGCACCAGCGTCGCCGCCAGGGCGCCTGCCGGCGGGTGCAGGCAGCGCAGCCAGCACATCAACACCAGCGCCATGCCCGCTGCCAGGCAGGCGCTACCCAATGTGCGGCCCAATACATGGGCCACCAGCAGCGCCACGAGCGACGCACACAGGTAGCCGCCAACAATCGACCAGGGCTGGGCGAGGGCACCCGATGACACCGCAAACAACAGCACCGCCGAGGCGCCGAGAGGACCGATCAGGTGTTGCGCCACCTCAAGGCCAAACACCTGGCCACATAGCCAGACGCTGAACATCGTCCCCAGCGCCATGCCGATGGCGGCGCGGCTCCATTCGGTGGGACGGGTATTGATAGCGGCGGGAAACCAGCGAGAGAACATTAAGCGCAAATCCAAAAAACGAACAAAAAAAGGGGCTTACGGGGGAGTCCCAGAAAGCCCTTTAAGTGTTCCAACAGTTGGGGGAGGAACGGTGCACAGTGTGCCGTTCACAGCCCTTGCTTACAAATTCATATAAATGCTGGTTGAGTGCATTAATTTTGAGGTAACGCCACAGCTCATGCGCTTCTCGAAACAGGGAACCACGTTTGCTGGGCAATGGGCAGGTTGCGCGACTGCCCGCGGCCCATCGGGAAATAGGTGAAACCCTTGTCGGCCATGCGCTCCGGATCGAACAGGTTACGACCGTCAAAAATCACCGGAGTCTTGAGCCGTTGCTGGATCAGGTCGAAGTCCGGCGCCTTGAAGGGCTGCCATTCGGTGCAGATGACCAGCGCGTCGGCCCCCGGCAACACCGATTCCGGTGTGCCCATCAGCATGAGTCGGGGCTCGTCGGGGTAGAGCAATTGCGTCTGCTGCATCGCCTCCGGGTCGAACGCGCGGACGCTGGCGCCCGCGGCCCAAAGCGATTCCAGCAAGGTACGGCTCGGTGCGTCGCGCATGTCGTCGGTGTTGGGCTTGAAGGCCAGGCCCCACAGGGCGAAGGTCTTGCCGCGCAGGTCGCCCTGGTAGAACGCATTGATTCGCTCGAACAGCTTGTGTTTCTGCCGCCCGTTGATGGCTTCGACTGCTTGCAGCAGGTCGCTGGAGCAATGAGCCTGCTCGGCCGTGTGGATCAAGGCACGCATGTCCTTGGGAAAGCACGAGCCGCCGTAGCCGCAACCCGGGTAAATGAAGTGATAGCCAATGCGCGAGTCAGCGCCGATGCCCAGGCGCACGGACTCGATGTCGGCCCCCAGGTGCTCGGCCAGTTCGGCGATCTGGTTGATAAAACTGATCTTGGTCGCCAGCATGCCGTTGGCGGCGTATTTGGTCAGCTCGGCGCTGCGCAGGTCCATGAACAGGACCCGGTCGTGGTTGCGGTTGAACGGGGCGTAAAGGTCGCGCATGATTTCGCGCACTTCATCGCGCTCGCAGCCGATCACGATGCGATCCGGACGACGGCAATCGGCGACCGCCGAGCCTTCCTTGAGAAATTCGGGGTTGGAGACAATATCGAACTGCAGCAGGCGACTGGCCTTGAGCAGGCATTTTTCGATGTGCGCCCGCAGAACGTCGCCGGTGCCCACCGGCACGGTGGACTTCTCCACCACAATGAGCGGTTGCTCGCGGTAGCGGGCGACGGCCTCGCCGACAGCCAGGACCTGGGTCAAATCTGCGCTGCCATCGTCCCGGGAAGGCGTGCCCACCGCGATAAACAGCACCTGGCCGTGCTGCACGGCGAGCTGTTCGTCGCAGGTGAAATGCAAACGGCCAGCCTCCAGGCCTTCACGCACCAGCGCGGCCAGGCCCGGCTCGTAAATGCTTACCTGGCCTTGGCGCAGGCTGTCGACCTTGCGCTCGTCTATGTCCATGCACACCACGTCATGGCCCACTTCGGCCAACACGGCGGCTTGTACCAAGCCCACATAGCCACTTCCGAATACACTGATTTTCATGGTGGATTCCTTGGATCATTCCGAGCGAGCGACATGCACAGTCAGCGTTCGCCGCGGTGCGCTCGGTCCAGAGTAAGTCGGGGATGTTGCAGTTCACTTACAGCCCGGCGCTATATTCGTTTTCAGTGGAAGAAAGTAGGCGGCCCATCCGCTTGCCAGCAGCACCAGGTTCGCGCCATCGCGCAGCAGCAGGCGCCCCATGGCCCGTCGCAGCTGCCTGGCGCTGACGCGGCCGCGGGCAATGTCCCCGCGAGCAAAACCATGCAGATGCCGCAGGACATCGAAGGTCATCAGCGCCGATGCGGCCAAAAAATAGAAAATCCGCTGCCAATAGGGGACACCCAGCGCCTGGAGCAGATCGGCGGTGACGTGCTGATGAGCCACTTCTTCGGCGCAGTGCCAGCGCCACAGGCGTGTTTGCGGCGAGGCGCGGGTAGAAAGCAATCCACCACGGCGCAAGGCAATCCGCGAGGTGACGGCCGTCACATGCTCGAACGCCGCGGCCAGGGATAGCTGGGCATGGAGTGACAGTTTGGCACGCAGGGCATCGAGGTCCTTTTCGATCTCGCGTTCGTATTTCTTGACTTCAAAACCCTGCTTTTCCAGTTGTTGGTTGTAGAGGCGATGGGCTCGCTGGTGGGCGCGTTCCTCGGCCACGAAGTTGCGTGACTGGTCAGCCAGTGTCGAGGTTGGCGGCAACTGCAAAGCGGATGACTCCACCACCGAAATCACAAATTGTTCGCCGGCAGGGAGCAGCACCGAAAAGGCATCGAACAGGTAGGTCCTGATCGGTGTGTCGTTCCAGAAGGGCTCGCAGTTGTTTTTCATGGCTTATTTCCAGAGTCGGGGACCGAGTCGCATCCATGTCGCAACGAACGTGGGCAGCTCTGTCGTTCCACCGGGCTTGTCTTGGGCGAGCACCCTCGATTGTGCGTACGCGTGGAACCAGCGGGTTACCGGCGCATGATGGTGGGTGCGATGCAGTGAACGATGCAGGATCAGCCAGGAGAGGGCCTTTGGCAGGCGCACGTCCGTGGTGATTTCACAGGGCGGGCGGCGCGGGCCTTGGGCCGCGATCCGTACACCATAGTGCTCGGCCTGCGTCAGCCAGAAATCCATCCAGGCAAACAGGCAATAAGGGAGTAGATAGACGCAGACGACCAGGCGAGGCACCTCATAGAGACCGAACGCCAGCGCCCCCGCCAAAACGACGATCAGGGCGTTGTTCCAGCGCCAGCGCCAGGCTGCGTTCGGCGGCAGGTAGCGGCGGGAGATCCTGTTGGTGGAGATCGCCACCCAGAGTTGCTCTGCGGCGCCCAGCAGGCTGATCCAGCGGGTCGGCCAGGTCTGTTCGTACATCAAGCCTTCGGGATCATCGGTCTGGCAGGTCTTGCGGTGGTGTTCGAGATGGAAGTAGCGGTAGCCCACGAAGTTGGCCGCAAAAATGCCCGCCGCGAACACGCCCACTGCGTCATTGAGGCGTGTGCCCACGAGGAACTGGCGATGCACGCCTTGATGCTTGATCTCCTGGACGCCGATCATCAGGATCGCCTGGAGCACGATCAGGGGGGCGACAGCCAGCCATACGAATGCCTCGTGCGTCGCCAGCCAGGCAATCGCGGCGGTATTCAGGACGCACAGCACCATGAACAGGTAGCTGGGAAGGTTGCTGTCCGATGAAGGCAAGGTTCCTTCACGCGCAGCGGCTACAGCCTGGGAGGTGTTCACAGGCACACGAAGACCAGTTTTTTCATGCGTTGCAACCAGGGCAACGGAACTCTCTTCCAGATGAACGAAAGGCCCGACAGCGGCACTTTGCCCTGGATCAGCACGCCGACATCCAGCGAAGGCTCATGGGGGAAGTAGTTGTCTTTGATGGCGACAATCTTGCGAAAGCCTTTTTTGAAGTAGTACCGCAACTGTGGGTCCAACGGCAGCCCCTGGCGTTTACTCAGGATGTAGTACGCCACCGTGAACCCCGGGTTTTTCGAGCGCCAATCCCTGAGGCCCGGGACAGGGGATCCCAGATAGATGACCGACCAACCTTGTTTCAGCGCGTAGGGCCAGAAGAACTCGAAAATCGCATTGGCCGCCTTCGGGTCGACGCTGCTCAGGCTGATGCCAAACAACGCATCCGTTCTGGCCGATTCGTCACCGTGCTGTTGGCTCACGCAGTCTGCCCAGGTCGGGCACTGGCGAATATGATCGTGCCGGGTCGGTTTCATGAACAGCGATGCCCGGGCGGTGCCGCTGCGTGTGCAAAACGCACCGACACTCAGGGCAGGGAATGCGGCGATTCGGGAGGCCAGCATGGCGGCATCGGCACGCTGATCGTCCGTCCATTTCTTTTGTTCGAGTTCAAGCAACGAGGGGATGTCTGCACACGACAGGAACCGAACACAGATTTCACGCTCACGGGACCTGTCGCTATTCTGCGCGTCATGCCTGTGTTCCCAATGATTCGGCGTTGTAGTCGGCGCGTCGGGCGCTCTGTTTTTCAGGAATGTTTGCATCAGGCAGACGGCTCACCGATCGTGGGACGGGATCAATCGGTGCCCACGGTATGTCACCGGTGTGAATATCTGATGACGAAATGAATGGGGCGGCTCAGTTCATATCGAGTCGGTACCCGGCCGGTAATTGTGCGACAAATTCGCTGACCACTTCGCGGGTCAGGCTGACGATATCTTCCACCCGTTCCATTCCCGCGCCGGTCCGCCAACTGGCCACGATGTCCATGACCGATGGCAGCGGCACACCGTCCACCAACGTCAATGTGCCGTGGGCCAGTTCGCCGACGACCAGCGCCGCGGGCATGGCGCCAATGCCAAAGCCGTCGCGAACCAGGCGGGTAATCGCCGAGGCCGAGTTCACGCAGTTGATGCGTGGCGAGACGATGTTGGCCGAATGCAGCAGGTTGAGAATGTCCTGGTGGGGGCGTGAGTTGCGCGAGAATGTCACGATGCGTTCCTGGGACAAGTCCTCCAGCGACGCATAGGTGCGGTCATAGGCAGAGCCGGTGCGCACCACCCAGTGCATCGGGTAACGGGTCAGCAGTGCATTGCGCACGCTGTCCAGGCGCAGGATGTCGGTCTGGAAAATGATGTCCTGGTAGCCTTTTTCCAGTTGCGAGCACAGGTTGCTCGCGGTGTCGGCCGACAATTCGATTTCCAGGGCCGGGTAACATTCCATCAGGCGTGTCACCAAGGGGCTGAGCCAGGTGTGGATCACCGTATCCATCGCACCGATGCGGATCCGGCCGCGCACCTGGCGCGGATCCTTGATCACGGCTTTCATGCTTTGCATGGTATCCATGATGCGCTCGGCGTACTCCAGCACGCGCTGGCCTTCGGAGGTCAGCGACACACCTTTGGAATCGCGCACGAACAGGCGCACGCCCATTTCGTCCTCCAGGGCGGCGATCCGACTGGAAATGGACGCCTGGGTGGTGAACAGCTTTTCCGCGGTGAGGCGAAAGCTCTTCAGGCGGGCGACCCAGACGAAGGTTTCGAGAAACTTGATGTTCACTTGGGCGGTTCCTTGGCGCTGTCATGGGAGCATGGAAACGGTGGCCTGGGGGAGTATCCCCACCTGTGGGAGCAAGGCTTGCCCGCGATAAGGCCAGCGCGGTCTCCCTGTGACCGAGGCGTCTGCATCGCGAGCAAGCTTTGCTCCCACGGATAAATCCCCTCGCCACAAGGATCAGTGCCTGACGCTGCTTTCTTCATTGATTGGATTCATCACGAATTGGATCACGTCCTGAAACGCGCTTGAGTCCGGCGCGTTATCAATAATCGCCTCAGGCCGGCACCATGGATAATCCAACTTCGATGCCCAGGCCATGATCATCGGCAAATCAGTCGCCGGCAGGGTCTTCATGTGTTCGATGGTGATGGTCAGTCGCTTGGCCAGTCTCGACGCCGGATCGAACTGCCAGTCATACAGGCCACAACCGACGCGTGCCTCGCCGCTGTTCTTGTCGGACATTGCCACCAGCCATTTGCACTGGAACGCCTCGGCGTTTGCCGGTGGCGGGGCGGCCAGGCAGAACGTATAGACGTTTTCGTAGGTCTGGCCAAAGCGACTGACCAACACCTCGCCAATGGCGGTACGGCCTTCAACGTGGTCGGGAAACGTGATGGAGCCGGTGCGCACCACCATGTGCAGGATAGCATTCGGCGTGAAAGCCTGGTCCAGCAGGTGAGGGCGGTTGCTGTCCTTGGCGCTGATGTACTGTTGAATCGATCGCTGAGCGGTGTTCATCGTGTGTCCCTTCAAGTTGAAAAACAGCCTCGTCCGAGGTTTACAAATCACTGTTGCACAAGTCCGTCACCAGCATGCAGCCCGGGGCGTGGGTGATGCATAGCGGTGGACGCGAGGCCTGGACCACCGATTGGGGTGTCACGCCGCAGGCCCAGAATACCGGAATCTCGTCCGCTTCCACCGGCACGGCATCGCCGTAATCCGGCGCGTCCAGGGATCGGATGCCGATCAGTGACGGATCGCCGATGTGCACCGGGGCGCCGTGAACGTTGGGCATGCGCCCGGTAATCTGGATCGCCTGGATCGCCGCGGCGGCTTTCATCGGCCGCATGGTCACCACCATTTTGCCAGACAGGCGAGCGGTGGGGCGTGTGTCGATGTTGGTCTGGAACATCGCGACATTGAGCCCCAACTCGATGTGCCGCAAACGGATGCCGGCCTCCAGCAGGGGTTGTTCGAACGAGAACGAGCAGCCGAGAGCGAAGGCCACCAGGTCGTCCTGCCACAGGTGTTCGATGTCCAGCGGCGCTTCACTCAACTCGCCGTGGCGGTAGACGCGGTACTGAGGCACCTCGTGGCGGATATCGATGGCGGCGCCCAGGTTGCGGAAGAACGGATCACCTGGCTCGGTCACATCAAGCACCGGGCAGGCCTGGCGATTGAGTGTGCAGTAGCGCAGGAATTCATTGGCCCAGTCGCCGGGCAGAATCACGATATTGGCTTGCACGCGGCCCTGGCCCAGGCCACTGGTATGGCCCTGGTATTGGCCGGCGGCGATGTTTTGGCGCAGGGCCAGGGGTGTGCATTGCTGCAGTTGTTCGAAGGACATCATGACGGGGCTCTCCAAGCGTTCGTTCGCTACTTTGAGAACACCGTGGCGATGACGTCCAACAAGGAATATTGCTACCCCGTGACAACTAAAAGTTATTCAAGAGCTGGTTGGCTGTTCAGCCCGGGAGCCGCCACAATGCGTTGCGGCCCGACATCAACGGCGTATTGGCTGACCACCTGGCGACTCATCTGGACGATGTTCTCGATCAGTTCCAGGCCGACACCCGCGCGCCACGAGGCGACGACGTCGAGCTGGGGCAGGGCGGTGCCGGGTTCGAGCTGGATCAATTCGCCGCTGGCCAGGGGCTTGGCCACCAGCGCGGCGGGCAGGGCGCCAATGCCGAATCCGTCGCGAATCAATCGGGTCATGGCCGACACCGAGTTGACGCAACTGACCCTCGGCGCCGTTACCCCATGGGCGTACAACAGGTTGAGCACATCCTGGTGCGGTCGCGAATGCTTGACGAAGGTGATGATGCGCTCGCCGGCCATCTCCAGCAGCGACGCATAGGGGCGAGCATAGATCGACTGGCTGGCGGCGATCCAGTGCATGGGGTAGTGACCCAACTCCAGGTTGCGCACGCTTTCGTGGCGGACCAGATCGGTCTGGAACACGATGTCCAGGTAGCCTTTTTGCAGTTGGTCACAGAGATTGCGCGCGGCATCGGCGGTGATTTCGATTTCCACGGCGGGGAAGGCTTGCATCAGCATCGACATCAACGGGCTGAGCCAGGTGTGGATCACCGTATCCATCACGCCGATGCGCACCAAACCTTGCTGCGGGCTGGTGGTGTCCAGTGACTGCTTCAACGCCCGCTGCACTTCGAGCATCTGTTCGGCGTAGTCGAGCACCTTGAGGCCTTCGGGTGTCAGCGAAACCCCGCGTGAATCGCGCACGAACAGGCGCAGGCCCAATTCCTCTTCCAACGAAGCGATCCGACTGGAGATCGCTGCCTGGGTGCTGAACATCTTCTCGGCGGTGAGGCTGAAGCTCTGTAGCCGGGCGACCCAGACAAAGGTTTCGAGGAATTTGAGGTTCATGAAGGCTCTCTGGGGGCGTGTGGTTCTTATGATTGCAATTGTTACTCCAGATCGGGCCTTCGGGTGCATCAAATTTTCTTATGTCCGATCTTGTATTTTTCCCGTTTGACGCCTTGCTGATTCGCCGCAAAGAATCCGCTCCACGACGCAGCCACTGCGTCCGCATCCCCAACGACAACGCCTTCACAAAAAAATAACGAGGCGTGTCCGTCATCTTCGCTTGCTGCCGCAGGAACCTTCCATGGAAAAGACCATGACTGACTGCGTAACCACCGGGACAGGGCGCACGGGCCCGTTCAGTTGGTACGGCCCCCTGTCGAAAAATGAAAAACGTACATTCTGGAGCTGCAAGATCGGCTATGCCCTGGACGGCATGGATACGCAGATGCTGAGTTTCGTCATCCCGACCCTGATCGCGACCTGGGGGATTTCCAAGGGGGATGCCGGCTTGATCGGTACCTGCACGCTGCTGGCCTCGGCGGCCGGCGGTTGGATCGCCGGGATCCTGTCCGACCGTATCGGCCGGGTACGGACCCTGCAATTGACGGTCCTGTGGTTCGCATTCTTCACCTTCCTGTGTGGGCTGGCGCAGAACTACGAGCAATTGCTGGTGGCCCGGACTTTGATGGGCTTTGGCTTCGGCGGTGAATGGACTGCGGGGGCGGTGTTGATCGGCGAGGTGATCCGCTCCAGGGACCGTGGCAAAGCGGTGGGCATGGTACAGGCCGGATGGGCGCTGGGCTGGGGGCTGACGGCGCTGTTGTATGCCGGACTGTTCAGTTTCCTGCCGCCGGAAGACGCCTGGCGGGCATTGTTCATGATCGGCCTGGTACCGGCGTTGTTCGTGCTGGTGGTCCGTCGACTGGTCAAGGAGTCGGACACCTTCGAACATGCGGTGCGCGAGCGCCAGGCCAAGCCGGAACTGGGCTCTCGCTGGGCCTTCTTCGAGATCTTTGCCCCACGGATGCTCAGCACGACGTTGCGTGCTTCGCTGTTGACCACCGGTGCGCTGGGCGGCTACTACGCCATCACCACGTGGTTGCCGACCTACCTGAAAACCGAGCGTGGCCTGAGCGTGCTTGGTACGGGCGGTTATCTTGCGATGGTCATCGTCGGTTCCTACGTCGGCTATGTGACCAGTGCGTTGCTGACCGATGCCATCGGCCGCAAGAAGAACTTCATCCTGTTCGCCATTGGGTCCATGGCAATCGTCCTGGCCTATACCCAACTGCCTATCGATAACACCTGGATGCTCTGGCTGGGCTTTCCACTGGGTTTCTTCGCCTCGGGCATCTTCGCTGGCATGGGCGCGTTCCTGACCGAATTGTTTCCCACCCGTATGCGCGGGTCGGGGCAGGGCTTCTGCTACAACGCCGGGCGTTCCATTGCGGCGCTGTTCCCATTGTTCATCGGCGCGTTGAGCAACACCTTGCCCATCGGCACCGGGATCGGCGTGTTCGCCGCTGGCGC
The DNA here is from genome assembly GCF_018325905.1 of Pseudomonas sp. St316. Lineage (NCBI taxonomy): Bacteria > Pseudomonadati > Pseudomonadota > Gammaproteobacteria > Pseudomonadales > Pseudomonadaceae > Pseudomonas > Pseudomonas sp. St316. Next base: position 3,244,014 of record NZ_AP021901.1, read on the forward strand.
CTATGGCGTGGTGATCCTGGCGGCATTGAGCCTGCCAGAAACTCGCGGCAGAGAGCTCGAGTCCTGACCACCCGTGACGTCCGCGCATAGCGCGGACGCCGCAACAACCCTTAAAACAACAACCATCGGACGCGATTACAACGCCCCCGAGAGGGTTCGCTCGCGTCCATAAAAGAAGGAGCATGACATGGGGCATTTCACATCCACCTGGTTTTATACCCCCGCCGGTACGTTGCTGGGCTTGAGCCTGATCGGCGTGCCGAACGCCCAGGCCGACTTCATTGCCGACAGCAAAGGCAGCCTGGAGGCCCGCAACTTCTACTTCAACCGCGACTTCCGCCAAGAGGGAGCACGGGACAAAGCCGAAGAATGGGCGCAGGGATTTCTGCTGCGGATGGAGTCGGGATACACCGCCGGGACCGTGGGTTTGGGCCTTGATGCCTTGGGCATGGCCGGTTTCAAACTGGACTCCGGGGGCGGTACGGCAGGCACCAACCTGTTGCCGGCGGATTTGTCTGGCGGCTCGCAAGACCGCTATGGCGAACTGGGCTTGACTGCCAAAGTCCGTGTGTCCAACAGCACCTTGAAGCTGGGAACCTTGCAGATCAAGGACCCTGCGGTGAGCTCCAACGACACGCGCCTGTTGCCAGGAACGTTCAAGGGCGGCTTGCTGAGCGTGCAGCAAATTGATCGTTTGAAGCTGACCGCAGGGCAACTCACGCAGATCAATTTTGTCGACTCCACTGACTATCAGGACATGACTGCCAACCGCATCGGCGGCAGCAGCGACAAGTTCCAGTTCGCCGGGGCGGATTATCAGTTCCTGCCGAACCTCACGGCGCAATACCGCTATAGCCTGTTGGAAGACATCTACCAACAGAACTACCTCGGTTTCGTCCACACCCTGGATCTGGGCGCAGGCCAGTCGTTCAAGAGTGACGTGCGCTATTCGCGCAGCACCGAAGACGGCAGTTTTCGCGAACTCGACAACCAGGCCTTCGGCGCCATGTTCACCTACAGCCTGGCGGGCCATGCGTTGGGCCTGGGCTACCAGCGCATGAGCGGCGACGATCCGTTCCCGTACATCGGACGCAGCGATCCCTACCTGGTCAACTTCGTGCAGATCGGCGACTTCGCCAACGTCGACGAGCGTTCCTGGCAAGCCCGTTATGACTACAACTTTGCGGCCATTGGCGTACCCGGGTTGACCTTCATGACTCGCTACATCACTGGCGACAACGTCCAGCGCAGCGCACCGGGCGAAGGTCAGGAATGGGAGCGCAATACGGATATCGCCTACGTGGTGCAAGACGGCACGTTGAAAGGGCTGGGCTTGAAATGGCGCAACGCAACGGTGCGTTCGAATTTTGGCAACGACCTGGATGAGAACCGGTTGATCGTCAGCTACACGATGGCGCTTTGGTAAGCCCCCGCAGAACGCTGTAGGAGCTGGCGAAGCCTGCGATCTTTTGATCTTTCGCTTGAGATTTAAGTGTTTTCTGAGAGATCGCAGCCTCGTTGCACTCGACAGCTCCTACGCAAGCTCCTGCAGTCGTGCGGGAGCAAGCTTGCTCGCCACGATATCTACCAAACTCGATGAGCGGCGTCGTTACGTGTATACAGGTGCGCTTCGAAAGGGATTTTCAAGACAAACAAGGGAGCTGTCGCTGTGATTTACCTGATACGCCATGCCACGCCGCTGATCGATTACAAACCCTGCAATGCGCATTCAGCCAAGCTGTTACTGGATGAATACAATCAGACCTCGTCTATCGATGAGAGTGAAATTGCCGCATTTTTAAGTCAGCCGGACTTGTCCAAAGTTCTTTTGGCAAGCGAAGCCAACATCATCTCCTCTCCCGTCAACAGAGCCTACGCGACGGCATGCCAGCTATTCGAAGCCACACGTATTCAACAGGATGCTCGACTACGTGAATACGACCTGCGGTTAAGCCGCATTCCCGTCTTGAAAATGGGTTTGAGGCATTGGTTCGCGTTGCACAGGATCCTGTGGTTGCTGGGGATTTCCCTGGGGGCTGCCAGCCGAAAAGCCGAACACCAGCGGGCGCTTGGTGTCGCCGATGAGCTTTACAACAGCTGCGGCGAACCGGGGAAGATCACGATCGTTGTCTCTCACGGCATGTTTCTCAGAACTGTCAGGAAAACCCTGCAAAAGCGCGGACTGCAGGCGCGCAGGGTTTATCGCTCCGGGTGTTTTACCGTCGAGTCGCTAACGCCATGATGGGGATTTGCTCGGCCACCAGCAGTAAAGACTGCGGCACCGGGCTTTGTGGATGCTGAGGTTCCTGCAGGACCACCAATCGGAAACCGGCCATGTCCAGGGCATTGAGCCAACTGGACAAGGTGCGAAAGTACCACGGCATACGTTGCCATTGGCCCTTGAAGCCATCGAAGGTTTCTTCTCGCCAACCGTCCTGATAATCGCCCGCCGCCACGGTCCATGGATGCAGCGTCTGAACCACCAGCGCGCCGCCGGGGCTGAGCAGGGCATTCATCGCCGCGAGCAATGGGATGATGTCCTGGTGCAACAGGGCGAAATTGGCGCAGATCAGGTCATAGTCACTGCCGATGTCCACCTTCGCCTCCACCAGCGCGTCATAGCTCGCCAGATGCACCGGCGAGGAACCTGCCGCGCGCGCCGCATCGACCAGCGTCGCGTCGCCATCCACACCGACCACATCGATGCCCCGTTCAGCCAGGGCCCGCAACAGCCAGCCTTCGCCGCAACCCAGATCGAGCACGCGCTCGGGCTGACGGCTCTGCACCGCCAGTAGCATGGCCTGGTCCGTGACCGTCAGCCGGCTTTCGATGGCACCCGTGCGGATGGCTTCGATCCAGGATCGAGCATTGTGGTGCCAGCTTTGAAGGAGGGTGGTTTCCGGGGACGACATTGATCCAGCTCCGCAATGGATTGGCTAAGCATAGGCCAATCGCTGGCGCAGGAAAGCCAGTGGTCAAAGCGGGCGGTCAAGAAACAACAGGCGTGCCGCCAGCGCTGCCATGACCCCGGCAAAACCATACGTGCCCAGACGCCTTGAAAGCCCACCGTTTGCCAGTTTCGCCCTGAGTTGAGCGGCGCAAACACCCAGCAGCGTATGGAAGACGAGTGCAATCAGGGCCAGCAGCGCGCCCAGGAAGATCAACTGCACGCTGACGCCTCCCGCCTTGACGTTGACGAACTGGGGCAGGAACACCATGAAGAACAGCAGTGCCTTGGGGTTCAAGAGGCTGTTGAGGGCGCCTCGGCAGAAGATCTTCCACAGTGAAGCTGCCTGGAGCTGACTGTCCTGAGTCGCTGCTGGCGTTCTCAGTGCTTGCCAGGCAAGCCACAGCAGATAGCCGGCCCCGGCCAGGCGCAGGATGTCGAACGCCGGCGCCCAGCTCATCACCAGCGCACCAATGCCGGCGCTTACCATCATCGTCATCAGCACGTCCGAAAAGGAAATGCCAAGGGCGGCCGCAACGCCGGCACGCCAGCCGTGGGCCAGCGCATGGCTGGTGACGAAGGCCATGTTGGGTCCCGGAACGATCAGTAAAAGCACGACAGCAACCACGAACAGGTAGAGATTGGCGGTATCCGGCATGGGGATCACTCCGAGGGATGAGCCACGACAGTAAGCGAATCACGAGGAGGGCGTCAGTTACAGTCCGGGCCAATCTGATAGCAACAGTCGTTTCTCGCGCTGCGTCATGGTAATCGCTAAACTGCTGGCCCGAATTTCAGCAAGGAAGTGGTTGGATGCGTTCGCTCATCAGCAGTGTGCTTCTTTCCATGACGCTGGTAGCCCCGGCCATGGCCGAGCCCAGGGCGTTTTCGGTGAATGATCGCAGCGGCCAATACCTGGTCGAAGTGTTGTTCCCGGAGCCGCCGCAAGACCCGCATCAACTGGCGCACGCGTTCATCACCCTTCGCGACAACACCACCCACGAAGCCCTGCAGCAATTGCAGACGCCCGCCGGCAATGTGCCCGTGGACCGCAACGGCAAGGTCGATAACTGGCTACTCGGCCCCCAGAGCCTGTTGTATTTCGACGACTTCAACTTCGATGGCCGCCTGGACTTGGCGATTCGTAACGGCAACAATCCCGACGCGAGCTACAAACCGGCGTTCGACGTCTACCTGCAAGCCCCGAAGAAAACCCAATGGATCCTCAACCCTGCGCTGACCGGCCTGGCAAAGGAGGACAGCAAAGGCATGTTCTCCGTCAGCCCGCTGGACGGCATCCTGCTTTCGCAAACTGACCGCGACTGCTGCTGGACTCGCGCCACCCACTGGAAAATGCACGGCGACGAGTTGGTCTTGCTTTACTCAGAAACCGAGGAGCAAATCCAGCCGACCGAGCCAGGCGAAAATACCAGCATGCCCAGCGGCTACACGCTGCGCACCACCGGCGCATTGAAAGATGGCCAGTGGCGCGAACAATCAAGCCTGGAAGGTCCGGAAAAGGAGGATCCAGTGATTCTTGCCGGAACCCTCGACGCCAAGGCCCCGGTAGAACTCTGGTACCAGGCCCAAGGTGCCGTGATCATTGGCGAGGTGCGCCACACCCAGGCTGGCACTGGCGAACCGATCAAACTGCTGGGGATTCGGGAAGACGCCGACGACGACCTCATCAGCCTCCACGAATACGCCGATGACGGTCGTCAAACCGGTACCTGGCTGATCTCCCGGGAAACAGTCGAACCTTATCCTTTCACCGGCACCTGGGTCAGCGGCGCCAAGGGCGACGACCGCCAATTGAAAGTCCTGCTGCATGATGAAGAACGGGAATTGGACGGCGACAAAATCGACGACGTCGACGCTGACCTGCGCAGCGGCCATTACCAGATGCGCCAGGATGCCCTGGGGCGCGACGCGGATCTGGATTTGAAGATCCTGCCGGACCGCGACGCCAACGGAAAAGAAGTCGCCGAATTCAGCGTGACCTTGAAGGGCAGCATGACCGAGCATCACACCGTACCGATGGAAAGCGAAAACCTGATCATCGTACGCGAGCCGCAAGCGTCCGAGAAAAACGGTCCTTATCACATTCAACTGGTGAAAGGCTTTGCGGTCATTGGGTACAACGCTGGGCCGGATTCGCCGGACAGGCTGGCTGGGGTGTATTTGAAGCAGCGTTGAGCACGGCATCAGGGTGGAGGAAGGTGGGGCTCAGTCCTGGCGTGCCCCATACCCTGATCGAATCCCAGTTCGATGGCCGATATGGCGACCCAGCAAGCCGCCGACATGATGGATGGCTAGGCAAGGAAAGAGTCTGCAGTCAAAGCCTCTCAGGTCACGTCAGGTCATAGCTGTGTGAATCCACGCTGCCTATCAGCGTCAGTTCCACGTGTTCAGGCGCGTAAAGCTCGACTTGGCCCTTGGCAGCATCGAAGCCGGAGCGGGCGGTATCGCTTGCCGCGCTGAATATCAGGTTGCTGTCGTTGAGCTGTGCGGCAAGGTTGCCGTCGAGCACCAGCTCGAAGCGTTGGCCGTCGGCATTGGCCTCGAAATTCTTCAGGTACGTACGGGTATCGTCTGCGTTAGTTCCGATCGCCAGGGTGCCATCGTATCCGTTCCCGATACCCGTAAAGCCCAGGGCACTGAGGTCGATGTGATCCTCACTGGGGTTGAAGTCGAGTATGCGGTCACTGCCGCTGCTGTCAGCGGTGCGAAAACTGTCGGCGACGTTGGCGTAGTTGAATACATCGCTTCCCGCGCCACCGGATAGCAGGTCACGACCGAGATTGCCCTGTAGCACGTCGTCCCCTGAAAGACCGCGCAGGATTTCGTCAGTACCCAAGCCTTGCAATTCATCATGGCCAGAGGAGCCGGTAAGTCTTGTGTTGCCATCGGCGCTACCAAACGTGGTGTCCAGGCTGCCATCGGCATTGAGCCGAACTGCAGCATAGTCGCTGCCTCCGTTGGCAAAAGTGCTTCCGCCGAGCAAAATTTTTCCATCGCTCTGCAGGGTGATTTCGTTGGCCGCCGCCGACACACCGGGCAAGTCGATGCTGACCAATCCTTGATTACCGAAACTGATGTCGGGGCTGCCATCGGCGTTGAGCCGCAGCGCGGAAAAGTCATCGAAAGCGACGGTGCTGGCGACTATTATTTTGCCATCGTCTTGTACAACCACATGGCCGTTGTAGCTGGCAAAGCTGGTGAGCGCGACGACGCCATTATCGCCAAAGTGGCTGTCCAACTCCCCGTTGGCATTGTATTTGAGCAGGCTGTTGTCAAAGTCGGTGGCGCCTTGGACCAGCACGCTGCCATCCTTCAGGACGGTGATGCCCTGCATGAACGCAAACGTCCCCTGGGCTTGCAAAGTCAACACACCATCCGTGCCAAAGGACAGGTCCCGCGTGCCGTCGGCAAGCAGTTGCGCCACTTTCAACGTATTGCCCTCGATTGCACCGACCAGCAAGCTGCCGTCGGCGTTGACGTCCACTAGCGGCGCGGAGCCGAACCCGCTGGACAGGCTGGCTTGGGCATTGCTGTTGAACGCGGTATCGGCTTTACCGTCTGGCCCCCATCGTTGGACGATCGGGGTGTCATCATGGCCTTCGTGAGCCGTCACCACGGCGCCATCGCCCTGGACTTGAAGGCTGTATGCCTTGTCGAGGGGGATTTGCTTGTGAATCACCAGCCGACCTGCGTTGCCGTAGGTCGTATCCAAACGACCATCGGCGTAGAGGTGGGTCAGGGAAAAATCCTTGCCGTCATCCAGGTCATCGCTGTGGTAACTGAAGCCGGCGATCAGCACTGAACCGTCGGGCTGTAAGGTCATGTCCTGGACATTATCGGTGTGCCCGGCGATATCGACGATCATGATCCCCGGGGCGCTGTAAGTGCTGGCCATGTCTCCATCCTTCAAAAATATCCTGAAGGAATTACTCTAGCCTGGAACCACTGGTGCGCCAGACCAATGGATAAACGGCGCATCTGGCAACCGACTAACGGTCACCAGTAATCCGCCGCCGGCCTGACGGTCCTGAATCAATTGCTATCCAAAAACAACAGAACACCTGAGGATTTGTGTCAGGGGTAGACCTGTTTCTTGGTGTCCCGGTCAAGCACATAGGAAGTCACGCTGATCTGCATTTGCTCGCTCCCAGAGACGCCTATCATCGCTGTCGACGATGACCAGGTGGCCAGGTAATGCTTGCCGGCTTCCAACCTGAGGTCCGGGGCACCAAAGCCGCACTTGCCTCCACCTGTACCCAGCTTATTCATCGAGACCCAGCACCATTCCAAAGAGTGCGAGCCTGGCGTCAGCCGAATGGCTTGGTAACCGAAGTAATCCAGAATGGAATACTTTCCTGCATAAGGTAGGGGCTGGCCATCAACTCGGACTGCGAGGAGCAGGCGGTGGAACGGTATACCGAGATCCCGATATTGCATCGTCTCGAAGTAGATAACCGGGGCATCGGCCACGCCATCGGACAAGTCCAAGACCCGGAGGGCAGGATCATCTAAATTTCCGACAAAAGATTTGTACTGATAGTTGGAGCAAGCAGATAACAGCAATAGGGCCGCAGCCGCGCCCAATAGGCGAAACGTCATCGATTCCTTCCTGGAGGTGACATCAGAGGGCGCACAGTTTAACGGCATCCAACTGTGGTTGGACAAGCTGTAACTGGGATAGCGAGAATAAACAAGGCCGCAAATGCGGCCTCGTTCTGCACTTATTCCTTGCGCAACAGCACCCTGGACACCCGACGCTCTTCAACCGCCATCACGGTCATGTTCCATCCTTGCCAACTGAGTGTGTCTCCAATGATTGGCAAGCGATCAAGCAGGCTCATCACCAACCCGGCAAGCGTCTGGTAATCCTCCGTCGCTTTCGCCTGGAAGCCGATGTGTTCGCGAACCTGACTGAGATTCAAGGCGCCGCTGACAAGAAAACCTTCTTGTTGGGGAACAATGTTCGGGCCTTCGATTTCACTGGCATCCGGCAATTCACCTGCAATGGATTCCAGGATGTCGGTCATCGTGAGAAGCCCCACGAAGTCACCGAACTCGTTCACCACGAACGCGATATGGGTCGACTCCTTACGCATTTGTTCCAGTGCATTGAGGATCGTGAAGCTGTCGAGCAGGTTGATGGCTTTGCGCGCCATGACTTCCAGATCCGGCTGATTGCCCGCGAGTATTTCTTTAAGCAGTTCTTTCTTATGGACAAAGCCTAGCGGCTCATCCACGCGTCCCTCCCGAATCACCGGCAAGCGGGAGTAAGAAGAGTGCATCAGCGTCGTACGGATTTCTTGCGTAGCATTTGCCAAGTCGAGGTGGTCGATTTGCGCACGAGGCGTCATCACGCTGCGTATCGGGCGCTCGGCCAATTGCAGCACCCCACTGATCATGACTCGTTCGCGCCGATGGAAAACCTGTTCGGGTTCGTCGCCCTCCAGCATGTCGGCGATTTCCTCACCGACTTCATCGGCATCCAGCTTTTGACCACCCAACAGGCGCAATACCGCATGGGCGGTACGCTCGCGCATCGGCCGAAGACCTTGCAGGCTTTTCTTGCGACGGGAGCGCGCCAACTGGTTGAACAATTCAATCAGGATCGAGAAACCAATCGCGGCGTACAAGTAGCCTTTCGGAATGTGGAAACCCAGGCCCTCGGCGGTGAGGCTGAAGCCGATCATCATCAGGAAACCCAGGCACAGCATGATGACGGTAGGGTGGCCGTTGACGAATTTTGTCAGCGGCTTGCTCGCGATCATCATCAAGCCGATGGAGAACATCACCGCGATCATCATGACCGACAGGTGCTCCACCATACCCACGGCCGTGATCACCGCATCCAGGGAAAAGACCGCGTCCAGTACCACAATCTGCGCAACGATAGGCCAGAACAGCGCATAGGCGGCATTGCCGGCACGTTGCGCCACGTGGCCCTCGAGGCGCTCATGCAACTCCATGGTCGCCTTGAACAACAGGAACACACCACCGAACAGCATGATCAAGTCCCGGCCCGAGAACGTCTTGCCGAACACATCGAACAGCGGGTTGGTCAACGTCACCATCCAGGAGATGCTGGCGAGGAGGCCAAGGCGCATCAGCAATGCCAGGGACAGGCCGATGATACGGGCACGGTCGCGCTGCTCGGGCGGAAGTTTGTCCGCCAGGATGGCGATGAATACAAGGTTATCGATGCCGAGCACCAGCTCCAGCACGATCAAGGTCAGCAGGCCGAGCCAAGCCGTGGGGTCGACTATCCACTCCATGGGTTATTCGCTCCCTCGTGCGATCAATGCGAGGAAAGGGGGCTGCAACGCACATGTGCAGGCCCTAGGGGCGCAGGAGAGCAAACGGTTATTTGAAAGGCGACTGGGGGGTTCCTGGGGGGTGTTCATACAGACCTGGAAATGATTGGGGAAGAAATCCTACAACGGTTTCCAATACTTCATACGAGACGATTTATTACAGGATCTGACAGGGCAGTCCGAGAACGCAGTGATTGGCACGGACCGGTAGCCGCTGTGTTGAAAACCGTTCCATGCGCGCCAGGTGATCCCGTAGACGACAGGCCTGGCCAAATGCCAGGCTTGTTACTATTTTTTTGTGTTTCTGAGGGTTAGACTCGTTAGCGGAACTATTCGCAGACGTCGCTGCATCTGCCCAGTTCGCTGCGGAGAAGGAAACCCGGAGTATGCAAATCCCATCGTTTACGCAGAACCCCGCGGCGCATTTTTCGTGGTTCCTGAAACTTGTGGTTGTCGCCGCTATTTCGCTGAATTTGTTCGCTCATCCCGCGCAAGCCGCGGACAGCAAAACGACTCTTCGTTATTTCCCCTCCGGGCCCATCTATGAGTATCGTTGGCAGCTCCTTGAGTTGGCACTCGCGCATACACGGGCTACTGATGGCCGCGTCCGTCTCGTTCCCTATACGGAGGAGATCAGTCAGAACCGTGGCATGGAGTTGTTGCAGGCAGGGGAGATCAATGTGATTGCCCTGGGGACCAACGCCGAACGCGAATCCCATATGCTGCCGATCAAGATCGATATCTTGCGTGGCCTTATCGGCTTTCGCCTGCTGGTGATTCGCGCTGCCGATCAAGCTCGCATCGCTCAGATGGATGAGCATGCTCTGCGCCAGCAGTTGATTCTGGGCCTTAACAGCCAGTGGGCCGATGTGCCCATCATGCAAGCCAGTGGGTTCACAGTGGTCACCTCGACCAACTATGAGAATCTTTTTGGCATGCTTGCCGCAGAACGCTTCGATGCCTTCCCGCGCGGGTTGAATGAGGCGGCGCGTGAGCTTGAAGAGCGCAAGGATAGCTATCCTCAATTGGTCGTTGAAAAAACCAAGGCGCTGTTCTTCCCGTACCCTGTGTACTTCTGGGTCAACAAGAATGACACTGCACTGGCCGAACGAATTGAACGCGGGCTCAAGCTTTCCTTGGAAGATGGGTCTTTCCGCAAGCTCTTTGAGACTTACCACGCAAACGAGATTGCGACGCTTGCCAAGGAGCATCGGCAGGTCATCCGTCTTTCCAACCCTGTTCTGCCTGAAAAAACGCCAGAGCCGGATACTCGCTGGTGGTGGAAATAAGATGCCAATCACTGGGTTGGAGTAAACCTGGATGTTTTCCTCTCAGACGCTTTTCAGGCGACTGCTGTACACCATGTTTCCATGGTATCTGCTGATTGCTGTCAGCATGACGGCGGTGCAATTGAGCATCCAGTATTTCAGCGTCAGCAGGGACATCAGTAATGACCTGGCCTCCCTGGGCCGGACCATCGGCCCCAGCGTCACAAACGCCGTGTGGGAGTTGGATAAACCTCAACTCATGAACATGGTCACCGCAGTGCGCCAGAACGCCATCGTCACCGGTGTCCAGGTAGCTGCAGCCGACGGCAATGTTCTGGCGGTCTCAGGCAATGTTCCAAGCGTGATGAAAGAAGGGGAGGCTTTCTTCCCCGCCAGCTTCCGCCAGGTAGAATTGCCGCTCACGTCCCCCTCGCAGAACGGCGAGCATACTGTGATCGGGGTCCTGAAAATGTATTCCGATCGCAGCGTGCTATGGGACCGTACCAAGTACGCCAGCCTGTTCATCCTGCTCAATTCAATCGTCATTACTTCTGCACTGTGGCTGATCATTCTCTGGACCATTCGCTATCGACTGTCCAACGCCGTTACGCAAGTTTCCCTGGCTGTGACGAACTGGCGTTTCGGCCCGGACAATGCCCCCGTGGAGAAAGTCGAATATCCCTACAGCGACGAGCTGGGCGAATTGGTCAATGCCTTCAACGAAAGCCGCAGTCGACTCTTCGATTCGCTGCAGGCGCTCAACCAGCTTAATCACAACCTCGAAGACCTCGTTGCCGAGCGAACCGAAGCGCTGGTCCTGGCCAAGGAAGAAGCGGAGCGGCTGACCCAGGTCAAGAGTGATTTCCTGGCTAACATGAGCCATGAAATTCGCACCCCCATGAATGCCATTCTCGGCATGCTCTATCTTGTCCTGAAAAAGGATTTGCCGCCGGTCTTGCGTAACCAACTGGGTAAGGTGCAAACGGCCGCCCACTCACTGCTCGGTGTGATCAACGACATTCTCGATTTTTCCAAAGTCGAGTCGGGCAAGCTTAAGCTCGAACAGATCGAATTCGGGTTGGATTCCGTGTTAGAGCAACTGACGGATGCCATTGCCTTCCAGGCCGAAGAAAAAGGTGTGGAGTTTCTTATTCGCCATGACCCAACCATTCCTGCGCGGTTGATAGGCGATCCATTGCGTCTGGGCCAGATCCTCCTCAACTTGTGTGGGAACGCCGTAAAGTTCACGGATAAAGGCGAGGTGGAGTTGGCTTTCCGCAGCCTGAGCATTCGTGACGACACGCTGCATATGCAGATTAGCGTGCGCGACACGGGCATCGGCATGAGCCCCGAAACGCAGCAGCATCTCTTTGAAAAGTTCACCCAAGGCGATTCATCCACGACTCGCAGGTTTGGTGGGACCGGCCTCGGACTTGCCATCAGCAAGAGCCTGACCGAATTGATGGGCGGGCGTATCTGGATAGAAGACTCGCAACCAGGCAAAGGCAGCACGATCAGTTTCACCGTGCAGTTACCCATCGCGCGGCAAGCACAGGCCCGCCAACGAGAACTGGTCGACCAGACCGGACCGCTGCTCAAGGGCATCCGCGTTTTGCTCGTCGACGACAACGCCGTGTCTCGCGAAATTCTGGCCGAGATGTTGCGCTTCTTCCAGTTGGACGTGGTCACGGTTGCCAGTGGCCCAGCGGCCCTTACTGAGCTGCAGAGCGCCACCGCCGAACCCTATGATCTGGTCCTGATGGACTGGCGCATGCCCGGCATGAATGGCGATGAGACCACCCAGCGCATCCGCCGCGATCTCCGTTTACCTCGTCCTCCGAAGGTGATCATGATCACCGCCTACGGCCGCGAAGACGTTTTGCGCCTGGCCGAGCAGGCCGGTGTGGAAGGTTTCTTGATCAAGCCGGTTTCACCTTCGGTGCTGCTCGACTCCATTCTTTCGGTCCTCGGGCGGGGCCGCATTCTCGGCGTGGATGCTCAAAGTAGACCCGCGGCGCCTGATCCTGCGAACAGCGGACAATTGGTCGGTGCACACATCTTGCTGGTCGAAGATAACGATATTAACCGGGAGTTCGCCACCGAATTGTTGCGCAGCGAAGGCATGGAAGTGGAGGAGGCCGTGAATGGGCAGGATGCTCTCGACAGGGTTCAAGGCAATGAGTATGACGCGGTCTTGATGGACATCCAGATGCCCGTGATGGATGGACTGGAGTCCACCAGGCGCATTCGGGCGCTGGCTGATAACGAGGGGGGAGAGCGCTTTGGGGCACTGCCGATCATCGCCATGACAGCACTGGCAATGACCCTGGATACCCAGGCCAGCCATGAAGCGGGAATGAACGATCACATTACCAAGCCAATTGCGCCGGATCGGCTGATGACGGTGCTTTCCAAATGGATACAGTTACCCAGCCGGCGCAGCGGCCTGCGGCCGACGGTGCCGGATGTCGAGACATCGCCGGTGTGCGGCATGCCAGCCGACCTACAGGCAATGACCCACATCAATGCGCAGGACGGGCTGCGCCGCATCGGCGGAAAGGCTGATGCCTATCGAAAACAGCTAAGGCGATTCCGCCAGCACTATGCTAATGCGTTGGTAAAGGTGCGCGATTTTGTTGCCAGCGGTGACCAACACGGCGCCGGGAATTTCTGTCACACCCTCAAGGGCGTCACTGGAAATATCGGAGCCCAGGGCCTCTATGACATCGTCTCGAGCATCGACGACCAGCTCAAGCAAGACATTACCCCCGATGCTCGCATCCTGGATGAGGCCGAAATCCTCCTGCAGCAGGTGCTGCAGGAGATCGACGGGATTGCCAAGGATGATGGCCTCGCTCAGTCGAGTGTCGCCGAACCCTTTTCAGCACCCTTGCTGCACACCTTGCTGAGCCAGCTCGCGCAAGCCTTGGAATCGGATCTTGGTGCGGCAGAACCCATACTCGCACGATTGCTCATGGGGACTCGCGGAACCCAGATCGAGCAGGAAGTATCCGCTATTGCCGCCTTGATCGATGATTTTGAAATTGACGCGGCACATTCCCGATTACAGCACCTGAATATGATCGATCCGGACACGTCACCATGACCGAACTTGCTCCCAACAACAAACGTGCGCGCATTCTGATCGTCGATGATGTCCACGAAAACTTGCATGCTTTGATGGGGATGTTGCGTGACGATTTTTCCCTGTGCGCCGCAACCAGCGGTGAAAAAGCGCTGGAACTGGCCAACCGTCAGCCGCAGCCCGACCTCATCCTGCTGGACATCAAGATGCCCGGCATGGACGGCTATTCCGTTCTTTCTGCCCTGAAGCTCGATCCTTGCACCACGAATATCCCGGTTATCTTTGTCACCGCCCTGGCCGATGCCATGGATGAGGCGCGCGGCTTGGCGATGGGCGTCGCAGACTACATCACCAAGCCGTTCAGCCCTGATCTGCTCAAGGCACGTATCCACAATCAGCTTGAGCTCAGGCGCCTGCGCCAGAACCCCATCCGTTTCGATATTGCCGCGAACGCAGACCCGGCCAACCGTCCGACGCTCCTGGTAGTCGACGACATCCCGGAAAACATCCACGAACTGCTCGAAGCACTCAAGGATGACTACCGCATCACGGTTGCACGCACCGGCGCGCAAGCACTGGATGCCGTTCAGGGCGGCACACCGCCAGACCTCGTCCTGCTTGATATCGTGATGCCGCGCATGGACGGCTATGAAGTCTGCAAGCGCATCAAGGCAACGCCGGCAGGCAGTCGCATTCCGATCATCTTTGTCACCGTCATTAATGCTACGTCGGAGAAAGTCAAAGGCTTTGAGATCGGCGGCGCCGACTACATCACCAAACCCTTTGATATCGATGAGGTACGAGCACGTATTCGCACCCACCTGGAGCTGGCCAGACTGCATCGCTTCCTAGAGGATTTAGTGGCGCAACGCAGTGCATTGCTGCAACTGACGGAAGACAAATATCGCATTCTTGCGCACCGTGACCCTCTGACCGGCTTGCCTAACCGCGTACTTTTCGCCGAACTGCTGGACCACGCGATCCTGCATGCCGAGCGCGATCAGTCTCAATTTTCCCTGCTCAACATCGACCTCGATAACTTCGCAACGATCAATGAAAGCCTGGGCCACAAACTCGGTGACCAGTTGCTGACCCAAGTTGGCCAGCGGTTGCAAAGGCTGTTGCCCGAAAGCGATAGCATTGCACGCATCGGCGGTGATGAATTCAACATTATTCTGGAGCACCTGGATGTTCCGGTGGACCTGATGTCCCAGCGCATCATCAATGCGTTGGCAGAACCCTTCATTCTGGGCAAGCAGAATGTCTACATCGGCGCCAGCATCGGAATTACGCTCTATCCCGACGATGGGACAGACTCCGAAACCCTGCTCAGCAACGTTGACGCGGCACTCCATCGAGCCAAAGAGCAGGGGCGGGGCGTCTTGTGCTTTTTTTCGCCAGAGATGACCGATCACGCCAAGCGACGCTTGAAACTCGAAGCCGAGTTGCGCAACGCCCTTGAACAAGGAGAGCTGCGGGTTTACTACCAGCCTCAGATTGATCTGGACACGGGTAATATAGGCGGCCTTGAAGCACTGGTCCGCTGGCAACACCCCGAACGCGGGTTGATCTCTCCGGGTGAATTCATTCCCCTTGCGGAGGAGAGCGGGCTGGTCATTCAACTCGGCGACTGGGTGTTGCGCGAGGTGTGCCAACAAATCAAGACGTGGTCAGCAGCCGGGCTCGCACCGCGTCAGACAGCGGTGAACATCTCCGCTGTCCAGCTAAGCGCAGGGAACCTGGTTGAGTCCGTCAAAACCGCCCTAGCGGAAACCGGCATCAACCCCGACCAGCTTGAACTGGAAATCACTGAAAGCTATGTGATGGTCGACCGCGACCAGTCATTCAAGTCCCTGACCGAACTCAAGGCCCTGGGTGTACGACTGTCCATCGACGATTTCGGAACAGGTTACTCGTCGCTGGGCTATCTACAGCAACTGAAGGTGCACCGGCTCAAGATCGACCTCTCGTTTGTCCGCGATATGACGACTAACGCGGGCAATGCCTCCATCGTCAGGGCGATTATCGCGCTCGGGCACAGTCTCGGGCTGGAGGTGGTCGCGGAGGGCGTCGAAACGCCAGGCCAGGCGCGCTATCTTCGATCCATGCACTGTGATCTGATCCAGGGCTACCTGATCAGTCATCCCATGCCAGTCGAGGACACTAACCACTTTCTCTCTTCGTACCAATCGCCGCACGTTGTACTCGAGGATGAAACCTCATCCACCTTGTTGCTGCTGGACGACGACCCGGGCGTTTTATTCTCGCTCAAGCGCCTGCTGCGCCACGAGAACTACAACATCCTCACGGCGACGACTACGCTGGAAGCACTCACGCTGCTGGCTGAACACCGAGTTGGCGTAATCATTGTTGACCAACGCATGCCTGGCATGAGCGGTACCGAATTGCTCGCCTGTATTCGAACCATGCACCCCAATACGGTTCGGATGGTCCTTTCTGGCTCTACCGAAGTCGATAGCGTGACCGAGGCGATCAACCGCGGCGAGATCTATCGTTTCCTGACCAAACCGTGGCAAGAAACAGAACTGATCGAGACTGTGCGCGAGTCTTTTCGCCACTACCGGACGTTGGCTGGAGTGAAGCAGTAAACGCTCAAGTTGCCATGCTTCCTGAGCATGGCAACTTGAGCGGATTTCCCCGAGGTCATCCAATGACAGAGCTGATTCATGATTATGATCCTGCGAACACGCTGGATGATTCAGAAACCGTAGCAGTCTTTCTGGCCGAGGCTTACGACACAGGTGACTGGCGAAGGATAGGAGCCATCGGCCTGAAGCCGTGTTGCTACTGGCAAAACACATCAGTAGCTGGTGAAAAGCATCGAGGCAGAGGGCCACGAGGAGAATCCATGGGTTCACATAATGTATATTATGTTAAACAATGTGTTATGAACGATGTCCACTTCCACAGCATCCTCACATCCTCTAAACGTAGATGCACCACTCAGAAATTTTAGCGCGCGGGTTCACCCATGACGTGGCCGTTTATCCCATTCCCAATCTTTCCTCCGTACAGCCACTGGCGTCCTCAGTCTGCAACCCGTTTTCCGGGAAACCTTCAAGTCTCCGCTCGCTTGAGCGCAGTCACGAGTCGAGTCAGCCGTTCATTAGTTTCCTTAGTCACGGCAAGCCGCCAGAATTTCATCAGCTAGCGCAGAGTCATCGGGCACGCGCGCGACATCATAACTGCGCCTAAGGAATGAGCCATGACGTCAAGAAATTTGTCTTCGGCTTGATGAACCGGAAAATTATGCGCTTAGCGAAGAAAACCAATGTGATGTATTCGTTTTTGTTCGTTCGACCGGATGGTACTCAACTTGATGAGATTGGTAAGCTCATCAAGTGGAGCGTATCAAGCTGGTGATTGATCAAGTATTTGCTTTCGAGCAAGCCAAGCAAGCGCTTGAATATTTGGCGCAAGGCCTAGCGAAAGGTAAAGTCGTCGTAAAAATCAAATGAATTAACCAGGAAAGAGAGGCTTATCTTATCAAGAGAAGCCCTTCCCCCTTCCCCCCCTCGCCCATAAATTCAAGAGCAATGAAGATACTCGTTCAGTCATGAACAGCACACTCCCTTATGCAACCCTTCCGGTGCCTGAGGAATATGAGTACATTGGCGAGATTTAAAACTTGTTCGTTAGCTGTGCAGCCACAATATGCGCACTATTGTTGTATTCAGCTTTATAACTAGGTTGTGCGCCATTTGTATTGGCTTGATTAACTGTTGTTGAGGGCTCGCGCAAGTAGCCGTAGGCAATATCGACGGTCAACTTATTGCTCGGCGAAAAGGCTGCGCCCAGAGCTATTGTTCATAACGCCTCGCACTCAATTCGCAAGGTCGGTAGACATTTTTACAGAATTGATCGATATCCTGATCTTGTGCTTGCGACACAAAAGGCCGTTATTAGGCCTTTTGTGTGAGTCTATCAGTAGAGAGTCAAATTGACTTGCTTAAAACTCTCGAAATTAGTTTGATACGGTTATGCTGCGTTTTTAGAGAAGTGGGATGCTGTAGCTTACAAACACCCGGTTCTGATCTTGATCGCGCGCAGCTTCGCTATTGGATTTACCGTTACGCCAACCCAAGCCAACCCCTTTGAGCGCTCCCGACTGAATGACGTAGTCCAGAAAGATATCCCTTTCCCATTCCTTCTGATTGTCGCCGGATCTCGTCTTGATATTGTCCCCGGAGAGGTACATGACTGAGGCTTTCAGTCCAGGGAGACCCAAAGCGGCAAAGTCATAGGCGTACTGACCAAATGACGTACGTTCCCCAGCGCGGGTGAAGCTCTGGATCAGACGGTCTGTGTATAGATAAAGGCTACTACCACCGGCGCCTTTATCCACCAAACTCCCCTGATTTAACTGGGTGAAGCTGCTCCCGTCCGAAACGCTTTGGTAGCCCGCAGTAAATGCGTGGGCGCCAAGGCTATAAATGAACGTAGCACTCCAGAGGCGGTTGTCGATCACGCCATCAGCGTTCTTGGTGTAGCCACTGATTCGGTAACCTGATGTACCGGAGCTGTTTTCACCTGACGAGTCAGTTTTGAAGTAGCGCAGGTCTGTCTTCAGAGATTGGTTATCCGAGATTGCAAGCGTGTGGATCAGTCCGAAAAATTGCTGGTTATAGTAGTTATCGAGATGAGCGTAGTAGTACTGAGCCGTCAGGTCCTTGGTGACTTTCCAGTCGCCCCCGACGAAGTCGAACTGATTGCTTTCACGCGTTCCGCCCATAGCGGCCAGCCCTGTCTGATCCGTTGAACCGCGACCGGTGGCATGTTCAATTCGCCCGCCCGTCAGGGTCAGATCCTTGAACTCGCTCGAGGTGATTTGGCCGCCCTCGAACGTTTGTGGAAGCACCCGTGTATCGTTGGCGACAAGAATTGGAAGTTTCGGAATCAAGGTGCCGTAGCGCAGTTCGGTCTTCGACATTTTGACTTTTCCAGTCAGTCCCAGTCGGCTCCATTCGTCTACAGTACGGTCGTCACCGTCCGAGGGAATCATAGAACTACCGACGTGACGTCCCTTGCCAGTGTCCAGGGTGATGCCCAGCAACCCCAGGGTATCAATGCCAAAACCAACCGCACCATCGGTATAACCCGACTTGAAGTCCAACATGAAACCCTGCGCCCATTCTTCGGTTTTCGAAGGGGCAGCGGTACCATCTCGGTTGTCATTATTGAAGTAGAAGTTTCTCATTCCCAAGGTGGCTTTGCTATCACTTTGAAAGTCAGCAAACGCCTGGCCACTTATGGCAATACTGATAACTACCAGATTTATTGATACTTTCTTTAGGCTCACTGTTCAATGCTCCGATTTTTTTATTATTTGTAAGTAACAGAAGCAACAAGGAAATCTTTTAACTCAGCTATTTCTAAGATAATGCAAGCACTAGCAATTTGAAGCTAAACGGACAATCGCATCACGACTGCCTGCTTGCTCTCGAAGTAAAAATTTCTGGATTTTCCCAGTTGCGGTTTTTGGCAGCTCCATAAAAATTACTCTGCGCGGACATTTAAATCGAGCAAGACGAGCTTGGCAGAACATCATTATTTCTGCCTCGGTCGGAGGCTCCATACCAAGTTTCAACTCGACGAACGCGCAGGGTACTTCTCCCCATTTGTCATCAGGCTGAGCGACAACAGCGGCATGTAAAACAGCTGGATGACCGTGAATGGTTTCTTCGATTTCTACGGACGATATATTCTCGCCACCGGAAATAATGACGTCCTTGCAACGGTCGGTAATTTGCACGTAGCCGTTGGGATGCACTACGGCGACATCACCCGTATGAAACCAGCCGCCTTCAAAGGCTTTTTGGGTTGCGCTTTCATTCTTCAGATAACCCATCATTACGGTGTTGCCCTTGAGCAGTAGCTCACCCGTTGTCTGGCCGTCTTTCGGTACCGGCTGCATAGTTTCCGGGTCCGCGACCATTAAGCCTTCAAAGGCTGCTGCTCGAGCCCCTTGCCGTACACGCAAAGCGCCCTGCTCACTCGGTGTTAGATCATCCCAACCGTCTTGCCATTCGCAGCTGATTGGGGTGCCGGAAACCTCCGTAATTCCATAAACGTGGTTAACGTCGAAGCCTTGTGAGACTACGGCGTTGAGTACGGTAGCAGGAGGTGGAGAGCCAGCAGTCAGTACTCGAACCGACGTTTTAAGTGGCGGGCGATCTGCGGCGTTCGCAATCATGGCCATAACAATAGGCGCCGCACAGAAGTGATCGATACCATGGTTGTCTATCGACTCAAAAACCGTCTCTGCGGAAACTTTTCTTAGACACACATGCGTGCCCGCGGCAGCAGTGATAGCCCACGTAAAACACCATCCGTTTGCGTGGAACATTGGGAGTGTCCACAGGTAACGAGGAGCCCGAGAAAGCGGCCAGTTGGTGATCTGCAGCATACTCATCAGGTAGGTGCCGCGATGACTCGCCACGACACCCTTCGGATCACCGGTTGTGCCTGAGGTGTAGTTGAGCGCTATCGGCTGCCACTCGTCACTGGGCCATACTCCCTCGAAATCAGGGTTACCACTGCCGATGAACGTTTCGTAATCGACTTCCCCAACGCTCGCGGAAAGTGGTGCTAAGTGATCATTGATGTCGATGACCATCGGACGATGCTCAAGGAGTTCAATAGCGGCATTAGCCAGTGCAGCAAACTCTCGATCCACCAAGAGGAGCTTGCATTCCCCGTGACGAAGTATGAATGCTACGCCTTCAGCATCCAGGCGATAGTTAACGGCATTCAGAACCGCGCCGCAGAGGGGTATCCCAAAATGCGCTTCAAGCATTGCCGGGGTATTGGGAGACAGAATTGAAACGGTGTCTCCGGCACCCATTCCCTTTTTTGAAAGAGCTGAGGCCAGTCGATAGCAACGTTCGCGGGTCTCACTCCAGGTTCTGCGAAGTTCACCATGTACCACAGCTACCCTATCCGGGTGCACGAGCGCTGCCCGATCGAGAAAACCAAGTGGAGTCAGGGGCAAATAGTTAGCCTTGCAGTGTTCAAGCCCATTCTCATAAGCGCTAGGCTTCATGGTGTTGTCTCCTTATTATTGTGATGAAAAGTGGAAAACGCGCTCACCGGCTCCCGATCAGTGACCAAGGTGTTCTCGATACTGGACTCGTCGGCGTATCCCAGACTCATTCCGCAAACCAACATTTGATCTGCCGGGATCGCGAGGGCTTGCGAAATAACATGGTGATATTTCAAAAAAGCTGCTTGTGGGCAGGTGTGCAAGTTCCTCCCCCGCGCCGCCACCATCACCGCCTGCAGGAACATTCCGTAGTCAAGGAGACTCCCTTCTTTTAGGACTCGATCAATGGTGAAGATCAAACCAACAGGCGCGTCAAAGAAACGGTAATTGCGACTGTGTTGCGCATGCATTCGCTGCTTGTCACCCTTCTCAATTCCCAGCAATCCGTAGAGTTCCCACCCTACTTTCCTTCTCCGATCCACGTAGGGTGAAGTCCATTCGCGTGGGTAATTGAACGAGCCCCATGAAAGACAGGACACCGTTTCCCCCTTACGATAAGGGATAGGCAAACGGTTATGTTTATGACTAATAGCAACGATAAGAGTGGGGAGCTTTTGGGCCAGGAGCGGCGACGCCGCTGGAGTCCAGAGCAAAAGCTGGCCATGGTTCGCGAGAGCCTTGAGCCAGGGCAAAGTGTGTCGGTCGTCGCTCGACGCAACGGCATCAATGCCAACCAGTTATTCCTGTGGCGCAAGCTGTATCAGGACGGCAGCCTGTCGGCGGTCAGTGCTGGCGAAGCCGTGGTGCCGGCCTCCGAGCTGAGCGATGCGCTCAAGCAGATCCGTGAACTGCAACGGATTCTGGGCAAGAAAACGATGGAAGCCGAAATCCTCAAAGAGGCCGTGGAGATCGCCCGGTCGCGAAAATGGATTGCGCACTCACCCTTGTTGCCGGGGGACGACCAGTGAAGCTGGTCAGCGAATGTCTCGGTGTGGCGCGCTCGCAATTAACGGTTCGAATCAAGCAATCGGTATCGCCCAAGACACGGCGAAGCAGACCTGTGGACGACGCTGAGTTGGTGGTTGAAATCCAACAGCAGGTCAGCGAGTTGCCCAGCTATGGCTACCGTCGTGTCTGGGGATTACTGCGTCGGGAACGTGAAACCCATTCGCTGCCGGCGATCAATGTGAAGCGGGTTTACCGGGTCATGCGTGATCACAACTTGCTGCTGGAGCGTCGACTCAAACAGCCCGGCGTGCCGCGTCGGCACGAAGGCCGTATTGCCGTGAAAACCAGCAATACGCGTTGGTGCTCGGACGGCTTTGAGTTCCGCTGCGAGGACGGCGCCAAACTGAGCGTGACCTTCGCCCTCGATTGCTGTGATCGCGAAGCCATCGGCTGGGTGGCAAGCCCGACCGGGTACAGCGGCGATGATATCCGCGATTTGATGCTGGAAAGCGTGGAGAAGCGCTTCGGTGATCAATTGCCCACCACGCCGGTGCAATGGCTAAGCGACAACGGCTCGGCGTACACCGCCGAACAGACACGCCTGTTTGCTCGGCAGATCGGTTTGCAGCCGGTGACCACGCCAGTTCGCAGCCCGCAGAGCAACGGGATGGCGGAGAGCTTCGTGAAGACGATCAAGCGTGACTACGTGGCGCACATGCCCAAACCGGATCGGGAAACGGCGTTGCGTAACCTGGCAATTGCCTTCGAACATTACAACGAGCAGCATCCGCACAGCGCTTTGAAATATCGCTCGCCGAGGGAGTTCAGGCGCTTGGCGGCAGCATCAATTTAACAGGGAGTTGGTGTCCGGTTTTGTAGGGGCAAGTCCAGTAATATTCATAAGCATCTTCAAGGTGGTTGCTGAGTGACGGATTGTTGTCGACCTCGGCGATGGCACATGAAAGATGAGTCTTTGCTTCTCCAGTGACAACATGGACGCGCCAAGGCTGCATGTTCACTCCAGTTGCGCAGAACCGAGCGATATCAAGGATCGATTCAATTTCTTCGCGTGGTACAGGAGTGGGCAAAAAAGCCCGAATGCTGCGTCGTGAAGCTATCGCCCAATCAACCGTTTGGCTGAGAAACTCAGACGATATTGGCGGTTTGGATAAGCGATTCATTTTCATACCTTCAACTCCACGGATTCAGCTTCGGGCAGATGCATCAGGGGATTAGCTAGACAGTGCCGGGGCCTTTCTGACTTGAGTGGAGTCAGCGCGCGACTGATTGATCATGGTGACTGCGACTGCGCCGATGAGCCCAGCCAGGCTGATGGCCATGAAGTTTTTCTCAAGTGGCAGGTTTAACGACACCAGCCAGCCGATGAGAACAGGTGCGACGATTGCGCCTATCCTTCCCACTCCGGACGCAAAGCCCACGCCGGTTGAACGAATCGATGAAGGGTAGAAATCCCCAGCGTACGCATATGCCAGCAACTGGGTTCCAAGGGTCGATGCACCGACAATGAACACCACTGGGAAAAGCAAAGCCGTTGAGCGCGTATAACCTAGGATGGTTAAAGCAATTGCTCCAACGATGTAGAAGCAGACCAGTACGTGTTTGATGTTTAGCTTGTCACTCAACCATCCACCACCAAGTGCACCGGCGATAGCCCCCACATTGAAAACAATCACAAAGTTCAACGCCGAGCCAAGACTGAACCCGGCCATTGCCATCAGCTTGGTTAGCCAGGAGTTAAGAGCGTAAACCATAAACAGTCCCGTCATGAATGCAGCCCAAATCATAACGGTGCTAAAGCCTCGACCCTCCTTGAACAAATTACGAACTGGCGCGTCCTGTTTATCCAATACTGTGGCATTTCCGGTCATCACCGTGTTTTCGTCGATAATGAGTGCAGGGTCTAGCTTTCGAGCAACTGCTCGCAGCTCATCCTGACGTCCGGTTTTGAGCAGGTAGCCTATGGATTCGGGCATGGTCTTGAGAATCATTGGAATCAGCAGCACTGGTAGCAGCGCCACATAAAACACCCACTGCCATCCGTGACTCTCAATGAGTTGCTTGCCAGTCAGTGCAACCAAAATACCGCCAACGGAGTACCCCGCGAAAACGAGGGTTACCAGCCGGGTACGGAGTTTGAGTGGAGAAAACTCACCCATCTGAGCAGTGCAAATGGGCAGTACGCCGCCGATGCCAAGGCCCGCGATGAAGCGGCAAATGCTGAAGCTGATCGGGTCATTGGTGAGGCCTGCCGCAGCAGTGAACACACTGAACAGTGCCACGCAGATTGCGATCATCTTGGGGCGTCCAATACGATCGGCTAGCGTGCCAAGAAAAATCGCTCCCAACATCGTTCCGAATAGCGCAGAACCCGCCATGATGCCGGCGCTGGTGGGATCTATGTTCATGTCTTTCATGATCGCCGGAAGGGCTGCACCGACTACGGCGAGGTCGTAGCCATCGATGATCAGAATGAGTACGCACCAAAATAGAATGAGTCCATGGAAGCGGTTGAATTTCGACTCAACCGCGAGTGTATAAACGTTTACCGGCTGCATAGCGCGTCTCCTTCGATCTTGTTTTTTTTGTGAAGTGAACTTGTATCGGTATCGTCAGGCACCTGGTCTGTGATGCCATATCGAGGATGAAGACGCACCGGTTGGAAGGCTCGGTGGTTTACTTGATATGCAACGCCAGGGTGACCTGCGTCGCATCGTAGGAGTTGCCTTTGCTGCGGCCTATGCCCGACGACATCGTTCTGCTTGACCGATTTGGACACCCTAAGCTGGCCAGGAACGATCCGGGATGTTTTGGGGAGGAGATGCCGATGGCATTTGGCGCGTGAAACGCGTTGCGGATCTAAGTACGTAATCTGGAGGGGATGTATCTATTTTGTTACGAAAGAAAGGCTTTTAGATTTCACCCGGTTCATTGGAGCGGCGATAAGCGCCAGGGCTCACTCCCGTCCACTTCTTAAAGGCACGATGGAATGCACTACTTTCCTGGAAGCCCGTGAGAGCGGCCACTTCGGTTACTGTCATGTTCGGCTGGCACAGTAGATTGATTGCCATGTCACGACGCAGATTGTCTTTTAAACGCTGATAGCTAACCCCCTCGGCTTGTAGCCTTCGCTGGAGCGTCGAGTAAGACATGCGGAGCGTGTTTGCTACCTTATCCAGCTCGGGCCATTCCTCGGGATCCAGGCCTCTCAAGTTCATTCGGATCTGAGCGCTAATGCTGTCCTCGTTACGATATTTCACCAGCAGGCTGGCAGGCGACTCTTTCAAAAATACCGATAGGCTGGCTTTGTTTTGCGCGATCCTGAGGTTCAGAAAAGTGCGATCAAAACGAATCATCGTAACGGGAGCACCAAACCGAATTTCTTCACAGAAGCGCATCCGATAGTCGCTGTCGTCCAGCGGTCGATTCGGCTTGAAGCAAAGCTCCTTTATCGGAATACGCCTGTTACCCAGCCAGCAGAGCAGTCCATGAACCAAAATCAGCCATGTTCCGTAGCTAAAGAGGCGGCGCTCAATTCCATTGTCATGGATAAGAATGACGACGGTGTCATCTTCAAGCTTCAGTTCACCGTGAATATCGTCCAATACGAGGCGTAAGAATTTCAGAATCCGTCGCAACGCTTGTTCTAACGACTCGCAGTCAATTGAAGACTGGCACATCAAGCGGAAGCTGCCGCGTCGCATGGGATGGCTATCGATCCCGAAAAACTCATCGTCGAGCAGATCTGAAAGAGCGACCCACAGGCGGGAGAATGCAGCAGCCGAAACCCTGGCTTGGGGAGAAGTCAGGAGTTCCGGGTCTATGCGCGCTTGATGCAATGCGATGGATGTGTCCAGTTGGCGTCGCGATGCGCCTTCTAGAGCTTCCAGCACCAATCCAATTGAAGTCGTTCCCTTGTCCTGGATGAGCACGCTTATTCCTCTGTGCAGTTAATTTCTGACTTGATGCTGATCTTCATGTCTGTTTGGGAATTCTACTTCGAGCAACCTGACGAGCCTAAATTCTCAGTCTACGTTCCAGCTTCCCTGCATTGCATGTCAAGCGCATGTGCTCCCCTCCTCCTAGCCTTGATGCCTACCTCGATTGTCCAAAGCATTCAAACACGCTGAGGCGTTTGAGCATTGTCGGGATCAATGACCGCCGACACTATCGGTTCAACAATCTTCGGCGTGGCTGACACCAGAAGTGAACCGATCCGGCCGTTGGGCCTTTTATCTCTCAAGTAACCGCTTATGCGGTACTGCCATTTTTTTGAGGAAACATCATGCGCATCGAAAACTCAGTCTTTCTGATCACCGGCGCAGGCTCTGGACTCGGACTGGCATCGGCGCGTGAATTGGCCGGCCGGGGTGCAAACGTAGTACTGGTTCCCATGGTTGTTATTCGAGACTTGAACGTCGGACATGAGCAATTAAATGTCCACGGTGGAGCATGCGCTTTGGGTCACCCTATTGGCGCGTCCGGGGCACGTGTTGTGGTTACGTTGGTAAATGCCTTGCGACAGAACACGCTGAAGCGTGGCATCGCTTCCGTGTGCATTGGTGGTGGCGAAGCGACCGCTATTGCGATCGAACTCCTCTCATAAGCCAGCGTCGCGTGCTCAACGATGGAATCGCGGAAAAACATGACCAATAAAAAGCTGTACTGGGAAGACCTTACCCCTGGTAGGACTTGGGTTGCCACGCAATCTGTACCTATCACGTCGGAGCAGATCATAACCTTCGCTGCCGAGTACGATCCTCTCGATATTCATATAGATCCTGACCTTGCCCGTTCGAGTCCGCTTGGTGTGCACTGTGCCAGCGGGGTACAGACCTTCGGTATATCGCAGCGCTTAATGTGTGATGCCATATTGCTTCAAACAAATATCGTGGCGGGCGGGAAGATCGATGGTTTTCGAATGGTGGCTCCAGTAGTACCTGGAGACATTCTTAAGCTCTCAGCTCAAGTCGTTCGATCACTCGCCCACGCGGAAAACCGTCAACGAGGTTGGGTGGTATTCAAAGTGGACGTCACTACTACGGGGGGGAAACCGTCCTTGTTTATGAGGTCGCGGTACTGATACTGCGCAGGGAGTGGACGCCCGGTGAAGCTGTCGATACGCAGTCACCAACTGCCCCAGATTGCGCCTATTTGCCATCAAAATACGAATGACGCCTGAGGCGTCTCAGCACACACGTGGACCAAAGGCAGCAAATTCGACTTTCTCGACGGTCGCGGCTCGGCGACTGCCGCGGCCTACCGCATCGTACGCAAGGACATCTGCGTACCCTCCTCGACGGTGCCCAACACAACTGAACAGGCGGGTCAGCAAACCTCAACCGGTATCGAGCTGGCAGCATCATTCAAGGTCACTCCCAAGCTGTTGGCAGCCGGTAATTTCAGCTGGGTCAAGGCCGAATATGACGAGTTCAATGAAACCATCGCAGGCGTCGTGCACTCACGCAAAGACAAGAACTCTGTGAATATCCCAGACCGCGTCGCTAATCTCTGGCTGACCTATGACGCGGCTCCTGACTGGCAACTCGGGGCGGACGCGCGCTATGTGTCATCGGCCTATGCCAACACCGCCAACACGACGTGGGTACCTTCGTACACCGTCTATGGTTTATACATGACCCACGACCTGGACAAACACGTGCAGCTCAGCGTGCGTTTGCGTAACGTGACGGATGAGGTTTATGCCCGCTTCATCCACCAGAGCAACACCCAATATTACGTGGGCGAACCGCGTAGCTTGGAAGTCGCTGTGCAGTGGCGCTACTGATGAAACAGATGCCGTCGCATTATGAAGAGTCCCGCTGGACTAACATCCCAGCGGGACTTTTCATGTCGAGCAACCGGTCGTTCCCGTTCGATAAGTTCGAAAAAGTCGCTGAAAGAACGCAGTTGGCCAGGCTGCTTTTTTCGATTTCCTTCAGGCTCACTCAGTTGCGACCAGCTGCTTACGAATGTCCATTTGGTCAAAGTGAGCGCGCTTTTCAATGATTTTTCCATCGGCGACTTTCAGGAGCATCATCAACGAAAATCGTACTCTGGCCCCTTTCGGCTCAATCCCTTCAAGCATCCCGGTTTGCCGGCCATCGAACATCATGTATGCCGCCACCTGATCGCCCTCGGCGAGCAGTGATTGGATCTTGAAAGTGAAGCCTTCGAAAGCATCGAAATTCTTTTTCTCTGACTGGATAAATCCTGCTGTGCCTGGAATAGGAGTGTCTACTTGAGTATAGAAAACAAAATGCTCATGGCAGTAACTCGCCGCAGCCGCATAATCCTCACGTTGAATAGCGGCATAAAAATTTCGCACCAGTTCTTTGTTCGCTTCGACCGACATTAACTTTCTCCTTGCTGGATGGCTGTTTGCGTTTACTGAATCAGAGACTGCAAGTCTCGCCGTCTTCGGGAATAAGCAAGCGATCAGTCATGCCCTTCTCCATCGAGAACTCACGAAGCTCTTTACGCGTCAGCACCGCATGGTTTACAGACTCCATATGGGTAGCGATAAGCGTCGCCTGAGGCGCTGCCTGGAAAACTTCGTAGACGTCGTGCTTACCCATGATGATGGAGCCGAGCCCGATCACTTGGGCATCCCCGGCGTTTAGAATGACAACCTCGGGCTCAAACTGCCGCAGCGTGTCCTGGACGTATTGATTCCAGATCGTGTCGCCAGCGAGATACAGGGTTTTCTCATCTGAATGGCTGAACATTACCCCGCACACCTGGCCAAGAATCTCGCCCATGGCCGCCATTGCGCCGTCGGTGCCGTGTTGGCCTGCGGTCTGGGCCAGCGATACTCCATTAAATTGCGCCCCTTTGATCAGGCGAACATCGCCGAAACCCTGGGACAGGATCAACGCGCGATCTTCTTCATTCTGAACAAAAATCGGCAGTTGCTTGGGTACCAAGGCTTTAGCTGCTTCGTCCCAATGATCGGGATGGGTATGGGTCACGATGACAGCGTCAACGTTCAGGATTTCTTCAATCGACACCGGCAATGCCACCGTAGGGTTGGATAAATGGCTATTAGCCGTCCCTTCAAACCCTGGATAGGCTCCTTTCTTTGCAAGCAAAGGGTCGATGAGAAACCGAGTCCCTGCGTATTCGATAATCAACGTTGCGTTACGTATCTGGGTGACTTTCACGATATTTTCCTCGGCGTTGGTTAAGATTTGGACCGATCGGTCCATAACGTATAAAATTTTGCTACGGTTAAGAATCCAAATTCGACAGCAACAGATGCAGTGCACTGTCCAACGCTTCTTTTGTGTATCCGGCGCGTGCCATGACTTGCAATCCAGGAAAAGCCAATACCAGGAGACGGGCTAATTCTCGGGCACTCCTCTGACTACCCAATGCCCCATCTTCTTGCCCTCGTTCAATCACTTGCTCCAATGCCTCCTCAATGAGCTGAAAGTCCTCCATGACCCTCTGACGAACATCAAGGTCATGCGCCGCCATCTCCACAGCTTGGTTGATGCTCATGCAGCCACGGGATTCGCCCAGGTCACCAATGTCAGCGAAGAGAGAACGGAAGAAGGACTCGATAGACTGACGCGCAGGGCCCGCCTGCAAGGCTCTATGCATGTCTTTAGTTCGATCACGACGATAGGCGTCGAATGCCATGATGAACAACTCGCGCTTACCGCCAAATGTTGCGTACAAGCTGCTTTTGCTCAGCCCCGTGGCGCCGAGAAGATCAGTTATCGAAGTAGCCTCGTAACCTTTACGCCAGAACACGACCATTGCCTTGTGTAAAGCTTCTTGCGTATTGAATGCCTGGGGTCTGGACATGATCGATTCGAGCGCTCCGATGCGTAAGCCGATTGGACTGTATGGAGAGCTACTCTAGCCATTAAGGACCGATCGGTCCAGAACAATCTCAGACCATTGGTCGGTATGCCAAAGCTCATCAGTCACGTGGCACCACCAGGCAGATGCCATAGTCTGACCAGACATACAGGCCGTGATCATAAGGTTGCGGCACAGGATTACCGCCCGCTGAATCGACCCATGGACCAAGCCTCGCTAGCTGTCGGTTTTCCCTTTAACCAAAAGTTTTTTACATTCTGGACGCTTCAGAAAATGAACGGCCAAACCAAAAATCAGCCCCCAAAAAGGGGCGGAGAATCCACAAAAAGACACCCCAGAAGCAGTAACGAGAAAAGTGAAGAGTCCTGCGTCGAGTTCTTTAGGCTCACTCAAGCTGCGTACCAATGCGTCGCTGATCGCGCCGTACAACGCCAAGCCTGCAAGTGCTGCGATCAACGCTCGAGGAAACGCTGCAAACAAGGAAACCAGCGTGGCACCCGCTGTACCAAACAACAGATAGGTTGCGCTCCCGGAAAGTGCAGCGACATAGCGCCGCCGTGGATCCTCGTGAGCTTCGCGGCCGGTACAAAGGCTCGCCGTAACTGCCGCCAGGTTCAGACCATGACAGGCAAAGGGCGCCAACAGCATCGCGCCAATTGCACTGACACTGATAATGGGACTGGCCGGCGTGTTGAACCCTGCGTTGCGCAAAACCGCCATGCCAGGCATGAACTGGCCCGTCAGCGACACCACAACCAACGGCAACGCCAAATTCAGAATGACCGTGGCAGAAAACTGAGGAGCGATCCACTGAGCAGTGGCCAAGCCAAACACTACCGCTTCGGTTCGCAAGTGCCCACCAAACATCGTGACGGCCGCACCGACCAGCAAGACTGTCAACACGGCATAACGTGGCCAGACTCTGCGCATCAGGATGTACGCAATAAACATCGACAGGACCAAGGTTGGCTGCTCCGGTAGCACCCGAAACACCTCGATGCCGAACGAAAAAAGAATGCCAGCTTGCATGCCCGCCGCGATCGAGCCCGGCAAGCGAGCGATGATCCGATCGAAAGCACCGCTAACGCCAATCAGCAGAAGGATGGCATTGGCGACTATAAACGCCCCCACCGCTTGATTGATGGTCATTTGCGGCAACGCCGTAACGAGCAGCGCCGAACCGGGAATGGACCAGGCAATAACGATCGGCACGCGATAATACAAGCTGAGCAAAGCCCCGATGACAGCACTGCCAATCGAGATCGCCCATATCCAGGATGAAAGAATTTCTTGTGAAAGTGACGCACTCTGTGCGGCATGAAAAACCAACACAAGCGGGCCGGCATAAGAAATCAACGTTGCAATGATCCCCGCCACCAAAGCCGATAGCGAAGAATCTCTGAGCACACTTTTCATGGCATTCGCAATTTTTCAACGCAACAAGGAACGACAAATCACCTGAGCGGAGCCCGTTGCGCAGGCCCCGTTCTGTTGAGTTAATCAAGCATCCTGGAGGGCCCGTGGGCGCTGACTGCGTTGCTCAGCGGCTGGGGCAACAGCGTGCTGCAGTTGGAAGTCAAACTTGAGTTCAGCGTACCGCCCCGAGACACCTCGTGCGCCATCCTCCTTGAATGCCACCTCGCCAACCAATCCATCGCGGGTGGCGTATGCAAAGTCATCCCAGAGGTACTTGTCTCCTGAAAGGTTGATCTGAGTAGTCAGGTGCCGGTGTCCTGGAGCCGAAATGAAGAAGTGCACATGCGCGGGGCGTTGGCCGTGACGACCGAGCCCGTCCAGGCATTCCTGGGTCGGGCCCTGCGGATCGCAACCATAGCCGGAGGGCACGATACTGCGCGCACGGTAGCGCCCCTGCGCATCGGTAATGATGCGACGACGCAAGTTGTACTCAGACTGGCCCTGATCGAAAAATGAATACGTGCCCTTGGTATTGGCGTGCCACAAATCTACTGTGGCACCCGCCAGTGGATGACCCTGCGTATCGAACACTTGGCCTTCAAGGAACAACACGGTGGCGGTCCCCTCCTCGCTGCCATCGTCCATACGGACTTCGCCTTCGCTTATGGGCGCACCGGCAACGTAAAGAGGGCCCTCGATGGTACGCGGCGTACCGCCCGTCAATCCAACCTGCGCGTCCTTGGCGTCTTGAAGCAAATCCAGGAAATGCTCAATACCAAGGCCTGCGACCAGTAACCCGGCCTCACTGCGGCCGCCCAAACGGTTGATATAGTCAACCGCTTTCCAGAACTCATCCTCGGAGATCTCAAGATCTTCGATAATCCGGGCGGTATCGTTCAGTACACGCAGTACGATGCTTTTGAGGCGCGCGCTGCCCGCGGCATTTTTCAACCCAGCGGCATCCTCAAAGAACTTCTGAATCTCGGCGGTCTGTGAAATCTTCACGGTCATGGTGTTCACCTCATCTTGTTTTTTTAGAGTGATCGAATAGCTATTGCAGGATGTTCAACGGTCGTCCGCATGGATGGACGAAGGGTGGCGACACAGTCCGTCGACCTCGATGCTCATGTATGGAAAGAGAGGCAACTGCATCAGGGTGTCATGCAGCGCCTCGACGCTAGGTACATCGAACACGCTGTAGTTGGCGTAGTGGCCTGCTATGCGCCAAAGGTGGCGCCAAGTGCCCTCGCGCTGCAGACGCTGGGCCAGTTCTTTTTCATCGGCTTTAAGCTGCGCGGCCTTGCTCGCGTCCATATCGAGTGGAAGGTTCACGGTCATCTTGACGTGGAATAGCATGGTTCTCTCCTAACAGTGTTGCGGGTTCAGGAACGGCGAAAATGAGCCAGGCGATCTTCATCCAATGCCAATCCCAGACCTGGCGTGGATGGAACAAGGAGATGGAAATCACGGTACTGAGGTCGCACGACCACGATGTCTTCGGTCAATAGCAGCGGACCAAACAGTTCGGTGTCCCAGGTCAGGTTTTTAAGCGTGAGGAATGCATGAGCTGAAGCCAAAGTGCCGATAGCACCTTCCAGCATTGTTCCCCCGTACAGAGCGATGCCGGCGGCTTCGGCAATCTGCGCCGTGCGCAGTACCGCACGAGGGCCGCCATTTTTTGCGATCTTCAGTGCGAAGACGCTGGCTGCGCCGTCCGCTGCCAGGCTGAAGGCGTCCTCAACGCTTTCGATGGACTCGTCGGCCATGATGGGTGCCGGGCTTCGCTGGTTCAGCCGAACCTGGCCTGATCGATTAACGCGGGATATAGGCTGCTCGATCAGGTCGATTCCGTTCTCCCCTAGCACCTGACAGCCACGGATCGCCTGGGACTCGTCCCAATACTGGTTGACGTCGACCCTTACACTGGCACGATCGCCAAGCGCCTTTTTGATCGCAACGACATGTTTGAGATCCTGTTCTAGAGGATTGGCGCCGATCTTCAATTTAAAGATGCGATGACGGCGCAACTCCAACATCTGCTCGGCCTCGGCAATATCCCGAGCGGTATCGCCGCTGGCAAGCGTCCAGGCTACCTCCAGGCTGTCACGTACCCGACCGCCAAGCAGCTCGCTGACGGCCATTCCAACTCGTTTGCCCTGGGCATCGAGTAACGCGCTTTCGATACCGGACTTGGCAAAGGTATTGCCCTTGGCGATCTTGTCGAGTTTTTGCATCGCTGCATTGATGTTGTCCGCGGCCATGCCCACCAGCGCGGGCGCCAAGTGGGCATCGACATTGGCCTTGATGCTCTCCGGGCTTTCATAGCCGTAGGACAAGCCGCCGATGGTGGTGGCTTCTCCTATACCTTCGATGCCGTCGCTGCATTGCAGACGCAGAATGACCAACGTCTGCTTTTGCATCGTGTGCATGGCGAGCTTGTGCGGACGAATAGTCGGCAGGTCGACGATGACCGCCGATAGGCTATGGATCAGGACTTGGCTCATGACAATCTTCCGATACGTGAACTTAAAGACACCTGGTTCCGCTCAAGGAACAAGGCAAGATTGATTACGGTTTCGCAGTCATCAAAACATTCGAATGGGCCATGCTTCTTTTGCCAACCAGGGTGAAAAGCGCCATGGCTATCGCCGCGATGACACCGGGAACGGCGAACGCGACGAAGTTCAGCGGCAGAGTCGCGCCTGACGTGCGACAGACTTGCCGGGTCAGCCGAGGTCGCCGCCACTGACTGGCAGCGTCACACCGGTGATATAGGAAGCGTCATCCGAGGCAAGGAACAGGATTGCCGCGACCTGTTCGTCGACCGTCCCGTAGCGCTTCATCAAGCTGCTTTGAATCGTCTGATCGACGATTTCCTGATACCAAACCTTTTCTTCTTCGGTTGGCTGCGCGGTATTGCGAGGAATCCGTCGTGGTGGCGCCTCGGTGCCTCCGGTCGCGATTGCATTGACCCGGATACCACGTTCGGCATTCTCGAAAGCCAAGCAAGCGGTCAAGGCGTTAACGCCGCCTTTGGCTGCGCCATAAGGAACCCGGTTGATACTCCGAGTGGCAATTGACGAGACGTTAACGATCGCGCCACTTCCTTGTTTGAGCATGTAAGGCAGCGCTGCGTGACAGCACCAAAGGGTCGGGAACAACGAGCGACGCACCTCCGCTTCGATTTGCGCGACTTCGTAATGCTCGAACGGTTTGGTCCAAATCGTCCCACCCACGTTGTTGATCAATACATGCAGGCTGCCAAAAGCCTCCACGGCGGCCGCCATCACCGTCATGCATTCGGTGTGCATTTCCAGATCAGCGACCAGCGTTATTACGTTGTCTTGTTTGAGCTCATGCACCAGCTCGGATCGATCAACAGCGACAACTCGCGCGCCCTCGACCAGAAGTTGCTCGCAAACGCGTCGACCGATGCCTTGAGCCGCACCGGTCACGAGCGCGACCTTGTTTTCGAATCTGTTTTTCATAACAACCTCGGCGAAGTGTCTGCGTAACGATTCAGGCCGCGGCAGGCGCGAACTTCTCGAAATAGAAATTGGCAGGGTTAATCCCTTGCTCGCGGATGTAATGGTTTACCGCTTCGACCATAGGTGGCGGGCCGCACAGATAAACATCTACCTCGCCCCCGTTGAGATGACGTGGCTCGATGTGTTGAGTGACATAACCCTTGAACGGATATGTGCTTTGCGGATTGGCCACACAGGCGCGAAAACTGAAGTTGGGTATGCGCTCGGCGAAAGCTTCCAACCGATCCAGCTCGACCAGATCGAAATCATTGGTGACGCCATAGATCAGGTGCACCGGGTGGTCACTGCCCTGCTCTGCGATTTTTTCCAGCATTGCTGTAAATGGCGCCAACCCGGTGCCGCCAGCCAGCAGCAGCAAGGGTCGCTTGATTTCCCGCAGGTAAAAACTGCCCAAGGGACCGGCCAGATTCAAGCTGTCGCCGGCCTTGGCCAGGCCTGTCAGGAAACTGCTCATCAGACCGCCCGGTACATTACGGATCAAGAAGCTGACCTCACCGTTCTTCTGCAATGAGCTGAAAGAATAGGCACGCGTCTGCTCGCTACCCGGTACTTGCAAGTTGACGTATTGGCCCGGCAGGAACGCCAGCTTGTTCAGGCCATCCCCCTTGATCGATAGCGCGATGGTACTTTCAGACAGTTGCCGCACATCACTGATCGACGCGTGGAAACTCGCCTGTTCGGTCTTGCAGACTTGCGAACCTACGGGCACCCGCACGACACAATCGCTCTCAGCACGCATCTGGCAAGTCAGCACGTACCCTTGGGCGAGTTCTTCTTCGCTCAGGGCGTCTTCGATGAAGTTGTCACCCATGTCGTAACGCCCGGCTTCGGCGAAACATTTGCAGGTCCCGCAGGCGCCATCACGACAGTCCAGCGGGATGTTGATGCCTTGACGATAAGCCGCATCAGCAACGGTTTCGTGCCCCTCGGCCTCGATGAAGCGGGTGATCCCGTCTTCGAAATTCAATGCGATCTGGAAACTCATGTTGCACCTCACTCACAGCGTCGAGCCGACATTCGAATGCGTCGACAGCGCTCGCCGCAGCCTGATCAGATGTGGTAGATGTCGATGACCTGGCGGACATAATCGTTTTTCAGAACAACTTTCTTTGCCTTGATCAGCGGCTGTTCGCCGCGCAGATCGAGGGTGTAGAAACTGCTGCCGAAATAGCTGTCCGTTACCTGGTAGCGAAAGCTCAGGGTGTGCCAGTTGAAGCGCACCACACACTGCCCTTCGGTCTGCTCGACAATTTCAATGTTGCTCAGGTTGTGAGAGGTGCGCGTGTCCGGAATGGTCGCACTCGATCGCTCGGTCTTGATGCGGAATACACGGTCTTCCAGGCCGCCACGATTGCCGTACCAGATCAGCGATATTTCGCTTTGCGGATCTTCGGTGAGCGTGTCGTTGTCGTCCCATGCTGGCATCCAGAAGGTGGCATCAACGGCGTACAGCTCCAGCCATTGATCCCATTGGCCATCGTCCAGGTAGCGAGCTTCGCGATAGAGAAAGTCGCGCACAACTTCATAAGTACTCATTGCACGGCCTCCACCGGGATCAATTCCTGCTCGGCGGACACGGCCTTGAGCATGGTCTCTTGCCAATACTTGTGCTGCAGTACAAATAGGCCCTCGTCTTCGGTGCGTTTGCCGGAGAGCAACGGTTTGAGATCGATCTCCTGCGCTGCGGTGTCTGCGCCCTCTACCCAGTGGTTTGCGCCGCGAGACATGTCATTCCATCCGCGACCAGCGCCGTAACCGGTCTGGCAGGAGCGGAACTCCTCCAAATCGTCCGGCGTTGCCATGCCACTGACGTTGAAGAAGTCTTCGTATTGACGAATACGCTTGGCGCGGGCTTCGGCGCTCTCGCCTTTGGGGGCGATGCAGTAAATAGTGATTTCAGTCTTATCGACCGAGATAGGCCGAGCGATGCGAATCTGCGAGCTGAACTGATCCATCAAATACACGTTCGGGTACAAGCAGAGGTTGCGGGAGTTTTCGATCATCCAATCGGCGCGAGCCTGCCCGAAGTCACGGGCCAGCTCATCGCGACGCTCATAGGCAGGTCGATCCTCGGGGTTGGCCCAACGAGTCCATAGCAACAAATGGCCGTGGTCGAAGGAATAGAAACCCCCCCCATTTTTTGCCCAGCTACCGGCGCTCATGGTTTTGATTTCTTCGCCCGACTCGCGTTGCTTGCGCTGGTTCTGGGTCGCGGCGTAGTTCCAGTGAACAGAGCTCACATGGTAGCCGTCAGCGCCGTTTTCGGCCGTCAGTTTCCAGTTGCCTTCATAGATGTAGGAGTTGGAGCCACGCAACACCTCCAACCCTTCCGGCGATTGATCCACGATCATGTCGATGATTTTGGATGATTCGCCCAAATGCTCCGCCAATGGCTTTACGTTGGGGTTCAGGCTGCCAAACAGAAAGCCACGATAGGACTCGAAACGAGCGACTTTTGTGAGGTCATGGGAACCTTCACAATTGAAACCCTCGGGGTATCCAGCCTCGCTTGGATCCTTGACCTTGAGCAGTTTGCCGCTGTTATTGAACGTCCAACCGTGAAATGGGCAGGTGTAGCTGGAACGATTGCCGGACTTGTGTCGGCAAAGCATCGCGCCGCGGTGACTGCAGGCATTGAGAAAAGCGTTGAGTACACCGTCTTTGTTGCGCGCGATAAAAATCGGCTGACGCCCCATGGTGGTGGTCAGGAAGTCGTTGTTGTTGGGAAGCTGGCTTTCGTGGGCAAGGTAAATCCAGTTGCCTTCGAAGATGTGCGTCATCTCCAGTTCGAACAGACGCGGATCGGTGAACATCTCCCGCTTGCAGCGGTAGATGCCTTTCTCCTTGTCTTCTTCAAGCAGGGCATTCAGGTAGTCGTTTCCCAGGGACATGGCCAGGGCCTCCATTGTTATTGTTCAGGCCCAACCAGATTAGGCAGACAACTCAGGAGGAAATATCCGATTCCTGCAGATCGCTATCCATTTTGCGCAGTCGACGCGCCATATGGATTAGCGGTATCAGCGCGCAGGATGGCGCACTTAGACGCGGGATTTGAGGGTGTGCGAAGGAAGCTCGCCGAACTGCAAACGGTAAAGCTCAGAGAAGCGACCCAGGTGCAGAAAACCATAGTCCAGCGCCACTTCAGTAAGGCTGCGGACCGGACAGCCCGGGTCGCTCAGGCAAGCTTGAATGCGTTCCAACTTGCGCTGGCGAATGTACTGCAAAGGTGTGATACCCAATTGGCGCTCGAACAGTAAGTACAAGGACCTCGTGCTCACGCTGAGCTGTTGTGCCAAGTGCTCAGCGTTCAAGTCTCGTTTCAGATTCCGGTCTATATAATCGAGAATGCGATCGAAGCTGGCCGATTGTGCCCCGGCGCTTTCGCGGCTGACGTTGGTCGTCATGAGCGACAGCAACTTACTACCGATTATCTGGGCGTAGTGCTCTTGCACCCGCATGATTGGAGTACTGGCCTCGGACTCCTGGCAAATCATTGCCAGCAAGCCTAGGAACCCCTCCAGTTCGTCCAGCTGATAATGATTACGCAGAAAACGTATGCCCGTCGCAGGCCGGAACCACCGCAGCTCATCACATATCGATTCAAGCAAATGCACGGGTAATTTAAGAATGAATTTCTCGCAATCCTGCGAGTACGTCAGGTCGACAGGATCGTCTGGATTGATCAACAGCAACTCGCCGGGAAGAAGGTAGTGCTCACGCTTATGGCCCCGCCACAGACAGTTGCCGCTTAGCAATACCTGAAGGTGGTAAACGCTCTCCAGTGCGGGTGACGTAACACGCACGCTTCCGCCATAGCTGATGCGACACAGGTCCAGATCCGCAAACTTTCGATGGTTCAAGCTGGCCTGGGGGTGGGTGGTTCGAGAAAGGCCGATGCGATGGGATCCAACATGCAGATTCACATAGTCGGACACTGCGTAAGGATCCGCATCCTGAAAAATGCTACTGCGCTCGCTGAGCAGATGGTTATCCATCGTTCTGGCACTCGAACTTGCAAATAATAGAGTCATTACCCTCACCCGAAGAGAAACCCGCGCCTGGCGTGATACGAATGCCTCCAGGCTTAACGGCGTATCGGCAACGACACGCCCCTGTTGGACTGACGATCAAGCAGGCCGCAATCTGAGTGTACACCCACTAAAATCGTCAGACTTTGAATTGCGCCATCAACTGTTGTTGATGATTGGCCAGGTGATTCAATGACTGGCTGATCTGCGCGGATTTCCTTGATTGATCGGAGAGGGACTCGGTGACATCACGTATAGACGCGACGTTCCGATTCACCTCCTCTGCTACGGCACTTTGCTCCTCGGCCGCACTGGCAATCTGTAGGTTCATGTCATTGATGATCGAAACCGCGCCGCTTATACGCTGCAGTGCCGTCACCGCTTGCACGACCTGTCCTGCGCTCCCCTGGGCCTGTTGGTGACTGTTGTTCATCGCATTTACCACTTCACTGGTACCGCGCTGCAACGTCTCGATCACCAGGCGGACTTCTTCGACGGAATCCTGAGTTCGTTTTGCCAATCCCCTCACTTCGTCGGCCACGACTGCGAATCCCCGCCCCGCGTCACCCGCCCGCGCAGCCTCAATGGCCGCATTCAATGCCAACAGATTGGTTTGCTCGGCGATCGCCCGTATCACGTCCAGCACAGAACCAATCTTGCCGCTGCTGGCTGCCAAACCTTCGACTTCTCTGACCGCAAGACTCATGTCTTTAGCCAACCCATCAATCAGTTGGGTGGTTTGCTGTATCACCGTCAGGCCATCCGAGGTCGCCTGTTCCGCACCACGAGCCGCTTGCGCAGCCTGGGCCGCGCTATTGGCCACATCATGGGCCGTTGCGCTCATTTCCTGCGAAGCGGTGGCCACCTGTTCGATTTCCCTGAACTGATGCTCCATCCCTGTACTGGTTTGCTCGGACAGTGTTGCTGATTGGTCTGCGGTTGTACGGGCATCGTGCACCGACGCCTTCACGTCTCGGATTATCGGGTGGAGTTTGTCCAGGAAGCGATTGAACCAACCGGCTAACTGCCCCAGTTCATCACTGCCTTGATAGTCCAATCGTTTGGTGAGATCACCCTCACCGCTGGCGATGTCGCGAAGCATGTTGGCCACGCTCAGGATCGGCTTACTGACGCCGCGGGCGGTCAACCACAGCACAACCAGACCTAACAGCGCGACGCCGCCGGCAAGCCCTGTTTCCCAGAGCGCACCGGACAGGCTTCGCTCATCAAGTTCCTGGTGAAGCGCAAGCGCCGGTTCCAGCAAGATTGCGCGCGGAACCTCTATAACCAGCCCCCAAGGTTTCCCTTCAGGAGTCACCT
The DNA here is from genome assembly GCF_018325905.1 of Pseudomonas sp. St316. Lineage (NCBI taxonomy): Bacteria > Pseudomonadati > Pseudomonadota > Gammaproteobacteria > Pseudomonadales > Pseudomonadaceae > Pseudomonas > Pseudomonas sp. St316. The sequence continues at coordinate 3,283,754 of NZ_AP021901.1, forward strand.
TCAGCGGCTCCAGAATCCGTAGGCTCGTAAGCGTGTCCATGGCCTGGGATTTACCAGAGCTCAACATCGACAGTAGGTCAGCTCCATCCTCTTGGACGCTTTCCAATGTGCGACCGAGCGAACCCGGGTTATGGCTATCCCCAGCGACCAAACCGGCGGAGCTCACGATTCGCAATGTTCCCCTGCCCTCATAGAGTTTTTGGCTGCCATCCAGGCTGAGCTGCTGCAAGCGGCTCAAGCTGATATCCGCGCCAATGATTGCTACGACTTTGCCTTTTTCGATGACTGGAAAAGCAAGCGTGGTCATCAGTAAAGGCTGGCCAGACGTGTCGTCAAAATAAGGATTGAGCACGCATGGCCTGAGGGTCTGCTCTGGGCAGCTATACCAGGTGTTGAACGGGGTGCCATCCAACATAGGTGTGGTGTCCTCGATGATTTTCTCAGGCACCGCCATGTAACTGTCTGTCGAATCCTTTTGACTCCAGTAAGAAGCAAATCGACCTTTTTCATTACTGCCGGAGGTAGATTCATCCGTAAAGGGCGCGTCCTGGCCGTCCAGTGCATCAGGCGCAAAGACCACGTACAAGCTCAATAGCGAAGGATTGGCTTTAAGGCCATCATGCACCAGTTGATTCAGATCCTGGCGCAGCTCACGGGGATCGGCTCCATGCTTGGTTGCTTGCTCGCGAAGTTGTTGGACTTGGCGAGTAAACTGGTTGCCGTAATTATAGATGTCCGAAAAAAAGCGCTGAGTGGTCTCAGCTTGCTGTTCTCCACGGGCTTCCATGCGGGCACGGGCAGCCGCCTCAAGCATCTGCGAATTGGCTGATTTAACCAGTTCGAGACTGGTGTCCATGCGATACAGGGAGGTACCCACCAGCAGTACGACGGTACACAGCAGACAAAATCCCGCCAATAAAGTGATTTTCCACTTGATGGACACACGCGCGAAACGCATAGATACCTCCCCGTATCCGGGATATTTTTAGTGGGGCTAAATCCATCAAACAATGTGACTGCGCCCTGATTGATGTTTCTGCGCGAACAAAATCTCTTCAGCCTGTTCTTTTTTCAGACCCAAAGTAATCGCAGCACTCGCCCATCAGGGTAAGAGCCTCCTCGAACTCCAGAGCACGCCCCTCTCGCAAGAGGATGTTGGCCAAATGCCCCGCCACCCGCGCGGCGCCCAGGCTGGCTCCGGCCATGCCCTGCCCGGCCTGTTCAGGTGAATTACTCCAGGCGCCAAACAAGCGGGGGCCCAAGCGCGAGAGCTGCTCCCAATGACAACGAGCATCTCCGGTACCCCCGATCACACTCGCATAACCCGCTGGATAACAAGCGACACCGCGGGCCGGGCTGGCCGCAACGACCAGCATTTTCTCAGCACACGCGTTGTAGATAGCCTCGCGCAAAGGCGCACGATCCGCAGCAAGTCCCAGGCTCATGCAAACAATGTCCATTCGATGAGAAGAGGGTTGCGAGACGAACCAGTTGAGCGCCATGGCTACCTGAGCGGCAGTTGTTACCGGCCGCTCACGAAACACTTGCGCGTGGGTAATGATTGCCTCAGGGCAGCTATTGCGAATCACCTGCGCAACTATCGTTCCATGCCCCAGGCGATCGGGTATGCACGCCTCGATCCGCCCATCGGGAAGAAAAGCCAGAGAACCTCCGATTTCCATCAAGGGTCCTCCGCTGTCAATCACACCAATACGGACGGTCATTACTGAACCGTGAACAATCGCAAGGCTGAGTTGTTTGACATGTTCGCGTTGCCTGGCAGTTTCAACTCCCCCACCTTTTCCAGGGTGGCACCGTCATAAATAAGCAGATCGCCCCCAGCGCCACCAATCCAGACATATTTGTTATCGGAACTGATGGTGACGGAGTAAAACGTATGGGGAAGGCTTACTTGCTTGAGAGGTTTCCCGCGCTTTTCCAGATCGAACGACTGCAGCACGTTATAAACGGCATAAGCGCGTTTCTGGTCCGGACTGGCAGCCATTGAAAAATAAATAGTTTGGGTGGGCTCAATATCGTTCATGTGCAGCTTGCCCTTATTCAAATCAAGAGTAAGCAGCCCAGTTTGGAATGTTTCAGGGTTCGCAGGATCCTTATTGCGCAACTTGACATAGTACGGTGCGACCATGAGCTGAGAGTTGTCATACTGGTACCAGACATTCAGCATATCTGGAGGGAAATGATCCTTTTGCGACCATTTCTGGATAGGCATCTCCTCCAGTTGTTTTCCCGATTCAGCATCGAAGACATACATATCTTTGCCCAACGCATAAATCTTTTTCCCGTCAGTCGAGTACATCAACATCGTCACCTGGCGAGGGGCAGGCGCTGTAAACTTCAACGTCAAGGTCTCCGCATCGTATAACGCAATACGGGTGGGCTGAACTTTGAATTCGTTGCGCAATTGCTTCACGGGATTCTGATACACCGCGAGGGTCTTGCCGTCAGGCGAAAGATTCATGCCCCACGTTGCCCAGACACGCTCGTCGGCTTTGCTCATATCCAGTCGGAGCAGATTTTTGCCTGTCTCCATGTCCATCTTTATGACGCTTTGGCTTCCATTAGCCAAGACGTACACATATTTGGCGTCAGGGCTTACTGCGGAAACAATCGGCGTAGCGCCACTGTTTTCAACTACAAAGTCTTTCAGGATCTTGCGGTTGTCCATATCCACGATGAAAACTTTGTCAGGGTGCGCTACAACAGACAAAAAATCTTTAGCCACGGCAGGCGTGACGCCGCTCATTACACCGATTACCGACAGCACGGCGAAGCAGGTTGACTTTATCATTATTATTAGCCCTTGGATTCGGGGAATACGGAATTCAGATTGCGCCAATCTTGAGTTGGATCTGCAGTGTCCTTGCCCCATGTTGGGTAAGTAGACATCGTGTCTGGAACTTGTGCAGGCCACCAGCAAGGGTCGGAACATGCATACAAATCGGCTTCCATGGGCTGGCACAGGTTGGAAACGCCACCAAATCCATCGATTTCCCATCCCGGATCAAAAGAAGTCGAGCAGCCCACCAAGGCATTCATCGCTACAACTTCTTCCTCACGACCTTCGGCGTGTGCTTCAACAAAGGCCTTAGCCTTTGCATTGGCTGGAGTCAAATGTTTCATGGTTTGGCGCTCCGTGGTTCGATATGATTACGGAAAAAGCTTGGATTATTTTTCATTATTCGCACGTAAGATTCGATTCCGAAATCTACCCAGTCACGCAGCAAGTCACAGTAATGATAAACAGGCGCAAATGGATCACCTTGTTTTGCATAAGACTCGTGATAACACCCGCCCGCACAGATAGAGCGAATTCGGCACGTTTTACAACCGAAACTGCTTCGGTCTTGGGCGCCCTCAATGAACGCTGCCAACTTAGGCACATCGATACCGCGATCGACGTTGCCATAGGTCGGTTGATCTGACCCAACAAAACGATGACATAGATGCAGATCCCCATCCTTATCCACGGCCAGCAATCCCAAACCGGCACCACAAGGCACTACTTTTTTAGTGCCCTGTGCGATGTCCGTCAGCAGTTGGTGCATGTTTGAAAAGCCGATATTTTCGCCACGGCAAGCCGCCTCGACATACCGCCGCCCCAGGGTCTTCATGTCGTTGAAAACCTGCTTCAACGCATCGTTATCCAGATTGAAAGACGCAATGGGGCCCGAAGTCGCTGGCCCAAATCCAACTTCAGCAAAACCCAGATCATTCTTCAGGTGATGATGGATACCCAGGACGTCTGTCACTCCGCGGGTCAGTGTCACTCTCACCCCGACAGCCCGTGCGGTATAGCGGGAGAGCAACATCCGTACCTTGCGCGCCACCACGTCATAGGTTCCGTTGCCCCCCACCGTAATGCGGTTGGCATCATGCATCGCTTTCGGGCCGTCCATTGATACTGTCAGGCCAAAGCGATGTTCGTTGAGCCAATCGACCATGGGCTCCGTTAATAGCGTGCCGTTGGTGGTCAACGAAAAATCAATTTTCTTGCCCTCTTGCGCCGCACGGGCTTCGGCGTAAGGAACCATCTCGCGGATGAGTGCGTAGTTGGAAAGCGGCTCACCACCAAAAAAAACAAGATTCACCTGATCCCGATTTTTGGCCTGTTTGAGTAGCATCTCAAACGAGGCCTTGGCAATTTCAAAGCTCATCTTGACGCCCTTCGAGGGAGTCGTGAGATCTTCCTTGTAGCAGTAAGTACAGGAAAGATTGCAGCCGGTATTCACGTTCAGAACAATTGTTGAAAGTGGTATCTCGTCAACCTTGGCGATAACGCGAGGCGATTGCGCAATACCTGGCTCTCGCAGGATGTCCAGGTCGATAAAACTGCTAATACACTCTGCCAGGCTTTCCGGGGAATGCCGGGCACCAAGCTCGGTGCGCATCACCTCGCTGTCGACACTATCGAAGCGACTAAAAAGGTCGTATACGTCGCGACCAACCCCATCAAGCTCGAAAAGGCTGCTGCTGGGGACATGCATCATCATGGCATGACCATCCACATCGATCTGATGCGCGTTATGCCGAATAAGGGTAAGCGCTGTCATGGGAGCCTCAACGAATAGGAGTGTCGACGAAACGTTGGACGGTGACGTAGAGACGCGCCTCGCCCGGGAGAGATTTGCCGTTGTCATCGACGGTGGCGATCACCTTGAGATTGCCAAGGTTGTTAGTGGACATAGGTCGCTCAGGATTGAGACCGGCATCCGCGGGCATGAAGCGGCCGTTCTGTTCGATAGAGCCGGCGTACTTGACGTCCTGCATCTTCGCGGCCCCTTCGTCCCAGTTATCCACCGCCCAGGAAGCATCAAACGCCCCAACACGGATGTCGTCATCGGTTCCCAGTTTCCCGTCAGCGCCCTTGAGCATGCCTATTGCCTCAAACTGCGCGGGGACCTTTGCGATGGGACCACCATTGCCGCCAACTCGAGCGATCGTTTGTTCAGGCTCAACACGAACACCGTCGAGCTTGGAAAAAACCACCAATGGTGCTGTTGCCTTTCCGATACCGACCTTCACAGTGCCCAGAGCTTTTCCTGATGAAAGCTTCATCACGACTTTGTTATCACTCTGAGAAACAACGGTTCCTGTGACACCTTTTGGCAGAACCGGCTGACCTGACAGCCCCACACCGACAAGCGTGATCTCACTCTCTGCCCCGGATCTAAGATAAGACGGGCTGACAGAGAGAATCCGAGACGAGGCATTGGTGGGCATCGCGATCACGCGGCCGCCAATCACTTCATTTGATTTGTCGAACCAACGGCCAGTGAGTGACCCATCTGCATTAAGCGCAAAAACCTGCCGAATTTCCTGCTTACCGTCGCTTAACGTAGCGCGCCACTCACCTTCGCCCAAAAGCACTCCCCGCCCTTGGTACGTCGCTGAACCCGCTTTGCTCTCGAGTACCATGGAAACATCATAGCCCTCCTGCGCTGGCTTCAATGACAGCGTTCCGGAATAGTCGCCACGCCCTGGCTGATGACCCGTCACAATCCAGCTCTCGCCCAATTTGACGTTGACTGCTTTTGGCGCCTGACCAAGGGGATAGTTTTTCGCCAGGAATGGCAGGACTTCGCTATTCACATATGTCCACCAATCCCGATCACGCGCCATGGCCTGAAGCTCCAGCGTCGGGAATTGACCAAGGTGGAAGTTGAGCAACTTCTCCCAGTCCGCAGGCGTTCGACGTTGCAATGCGACTCGCGCATAGGAGTGACATCTGGAACAGGTTTCAGTCATCATCTGATTAGGTGCCACGTCTGTCGCTACAGGCTCCTTTTCCAAGACGTAACGACGTCCCTCGGTTTCCTTCACGCTCAGCCCGCGTGTCTGGGCTAGATATCTCACGACTGCGGTGCGGTCATCCTGGGTCAGCGGAACATGATGGTTACGCATCATCCGCACGACTGTCATATCCCAGGCCTCAGGGGTTTTACGCACGGCGTCTATACGCTCGAAACTTCCATCGGCAGCGATATGACAAGCGGCGCACATGGTATTTAGAACCTGCTCCCCTGTCTGAGCTACCGAAAACGGCGAGATGGCGAGCGCCAACACCGTACTACATGAGATGAACGCAAGACGACGGAGTGGTTTCATCGATCAGAATTCCTTTGGCTCTTCACAGGGGACAAAGCCCATGCTGGCGATTTTTTATAATGTTGACTTTAGTTATTGTTTTATCGCACTCCAAAGCCCGGGGTAGCCTCAGGGTGTCTTGCCACATAGATACATATTTCGTGCCATGCGGCGCAACGCACTGATTTATATATAAAAACACAGCTAAATCGTGGCGAGAGATCAAAGAAGTGATCTATTTCTGAACACGGTGTTCAATGCGTCTCACAGCGAGATACACGCCCGAAGAAACCATGGAACAACGTCTGTTCAATTGGCGGATCAGACCGCCTTTCCCCACCATGAAAGGAAATACAGGGAAGTCCGTCCGGTGGCCGAAGGATAGCCATGGCCAGGCTTTGAAAAGGGCTACATATCGGGTGGCACGGATCGAAACCGATAAAGCCTTAGAAGGTGCGTTAGCGCGAAGCCGCGTCATTCGCTATGATTGCGACATGACTCATGTGTGATCATTAAGCGCCGCACGAAGAAATAGGGGCTGAGATTAATTGCCCTCAGCCCTTGCTCCAACTAACTACTCCATCCTTAATTTACGATAAATAGTGCCGCGAGCCACGCCAAGCTGTTGCGCGGTTGCTTTCACATTGCCGCGATTAGCATCCAGCGCGTCTTGAATTTTCTTCCTTTCAAATTCTTTTAAGGACTTTTCATCTCGTTTGAATTCAGGCTGCACCAAACCTGGGAAGTGCTCAGGAAGAATCGCCAGCCCTTCGCCGGCCAACGCCACAGCCAGTCGAATAACTTGCTCCAGCTGCCTGATATTCCCGCGCCACTCTTGAGTTTTGAGGAGCTCCAATGCCGCAGGATGCATGGCGCCTCCTTGGTAGCGGTGAGTCAATTTGGCGATGATGTTGTCCATATCTTCCCGCTGGCGGAGCGCCGGAATATGAACCTGCATACCATTGAGGCGATAGAAAAGATCCTCTCTGAAACGCTGCTCCTGAATCAGCTTGTGGATGTCGCAGTGGGTAGCGCTGATAACCCTGACATCCACTGGATGTCGTTCTGAACTGCCGAGACGGGTGACCTCTCTCTCCTGCAGTACACGGAGCAGTCGGGTCTGAAGATTGAATGGCATATCCCCGATCTCATCAAGCAACAGGGTCCCCCCATTCGCCTCTTCGATACGACCTTTTGTGCCCCCTCGACGCGCCCCGGTAAATGTCCCCTCAACGTAACCGAACAACTCCGCCTCAATCAGATTTTCAGGTATCGCAGAACAATTTATGGCTATGAATGGAGCCCCGGGATTCAACGAGTCATGAAGTGCCCGGGCGAAAACTTCTTTCCCTGTGCCCGTTTCGCCTTGCAGGATGATCGGAATACTCGCAGCGAAGGCCTTCGAAGCCATGTTGAATTGCTGGTTAAGCGAAGGGTCGTGCCCGATTCCATCGGTAGCATGACGTCCACGAAGAGAAGGTTGGGAGCCACCAGGCAACGATAACGATTGGGCGTAAACCGAGGACCCATCGTTCAACGCTACCAGACTGGGTGAGTGTACAACTATAGACTGAGGTCCCCGCTCAAAAAAGCTATCCCAATCCAGTGAGGCTTCGACTAAAGCAGAAGCATCAATGCCTAATATTTTCTTTGCAACTTTATTGGCTGCACAGAATTTCCCGTTCTGATCGAAAGCGACCAAACCTTGAAAAGGCGTTCCGATCAACCTTGCATCAAACTGGAGTGCTACGATTCGGCAATCTACCAATTCTGAGTACAACCTACTTTCAATGGCCATGGCCGCGATTTTGAGCTGCTCTAAAACGGCAGTTGCATTGCGCTGGCCAATGCCGGTTATGTCGAGCGCCCCCACCAGTTCCCCGCGCACGCCAAAAACGGGTACAGATACACAGAAAAAATTTTCAAATTCTTTTAAATAATGCATACCTCCGCAGACAATAAACGGCTGCTGCTCATGAAGTGTGCAACTGGGTGCGGTGGTCCCGATGTCTACTTCATGGACACGCTTTCCCACTTTTAATGGGTCCACAATGTCCGACGCGGATGCATGCTTGGCATAGACAATTACGCCTTCGAGGTTTACGCAAAACAGTGCCCAGTCTTGCCCGCCAAATATTCCCCATAACCTGTCGATTTCAGGTTGAGCGCAAGCGGCTAAACGCGAATCTGAGCCACTCAACTCATGGGCGCGCCAACGTCCTGTCAGACGCTTATCCCAAGGTGATAGCCCTGCTTTCCTGGACCGTTCCCAAGAACTGGCCACAGCTGGAGGCAGCAAATCCGTCGGCAAGGAGTGTCCATCCAGAAAGCGACGCCGAACCTCATCAAGGCCATGCGTGTCTTTTATATTCATGTGCTGACCACTCATTACCTTTCGACATTCTGGTATGTTTTTATCATCAATAACGGCCGCTCGCATATAATTACATCGCATAAAAAAGCGCCCGTTCAGAACGGGCGCTTTCTCTTCATGATCTTGCAGTTATGTTCGATTCCGCTGCTTACAGGGCATAAGGAGTGGCTTCATCCTTGATGGTCACCCATTGCCATTGAGTGAACTCTTCCCAGTTCGCCGCTCCCCCCACGCTCGTCCCATTTCCAGACGCACCCCAGCCACCGAAAGGATTCACCACTTCGTCATTTACCGTCTGGTCATTGATGTGAAGCATGCCGGTGCGAAGCTTTTCACCGACTTTCATCGCCCGTCCAATGTTCGAGCTGATGATACCGGCAGCCAAGCCATATTCGGTGTCGTTAGCGAGTCGTACTGCCTCCTCATCAGAGTCAAAGGGCACGACAACGGCGACAGGTCCAAAAATTTCTTCACGGAATGCAGGATTATCCGGCTTGACATCGCTGAGCACCGTCGGCTGAAAGAAAAGCTCTTCGTAACGGCCACCGACTTCGAGCTTCGCACCGGCCTGCTGGGCCTCATGGACAATTTTAGCCACTTGATCGCGCTGGTGTGCATTAATGAGCGGCCCAAGCGAGACCTTTGTTGTTGCGGGGTTGCCGACCGAGAGCTTGCCGACTTTGGCGATCAGTGCTTTCAGGAAAGCGGGGTAAAGACTGCGCTGAACCAGGATGCGCCCAGTCGCCATGCAAATTTGCCCCTGGTGCAGAAATGTCCCCCATATGGCGTTGGCGACTGCTAGGTCCAGATTGGCGTCGTCCAGGATTATTAACGAGTTCTTCCCACCTAGTTCCAGCGACACCTTTTTCAGATTGCGGCCGGCCGCTTCGCCGACTTTCCGACCTGCGGCGGTCGATCCGGTAAACTGGATCATTGCCACATCGGGTGACTCCACCAGCGCGGCGCCCGCATCGCCCGCACCAGGCAAGACGTGAAGAACCCCCTTTGGCAGCCCTGCAAGCTCAAATAAGCGAGCAATGACCAACCCACCGCTAACGGCGGTTCGGGGGTCCGGCTTCAGTACGACACTGTTACCGACGGCCAAAGCAGGCGCCACCGAACGCATCGCGAGGTAAAGCGGAAAATTGAAAGGTGAGATGACCCCGACAACCCCAAGTGGACGGCGCCGGGCCAGGCTGAGGCGACCGGAGCCCGGTGCATTGGGCAGTACATCCCCCTGACTGTTTCCAGGCATCATGGCGCTTTCCTGCAACGCTTTTATCGTCACACGGGTTTCAAATGCAGCTTTCAACTGTGTCGAACCGCTTTCTTTAACCAACCATTCGACGATATCGCCAAAATGCAATTCTGCAATTTCCGCGGCTTTACGCATGATTGCGGCACGCTCTTCATAAGCGGTGAGAAACCAATCCGTTTGTACTTCATGAGCCACACGAGCAGCAGCTGAAACCGACGCAGCGTCCGCCATGCCTATGCGCCCCAACGACGCTCCCGTTGCAGGCTCTACTACATGACTTACATTAGGAGAAACGTTTATCCAGGCACCGTCGAAAACACAGTTACTCCAGAGCTCCTCCGGCAGAAATTTCGAAGTTTTATTCATGACGTTACCTATATGAATTATTTTTAGGGTAGTAGTGCTATGTCTGGAACTACTTCCGCAACAGCACAAGACGTGCCAATGCCATTTCAGGAATGCGCACTGAATAATGTGTTTAATGTTTGCACATCCTACGGAAAATAGTGTTCCACAATTGAACACCTGCTAGCGGTACGAGAGTGACTCTTGGGGTTCGACATAATGCCAACATCGACCCAAGAACAATCTGCTGGTTGGCGGTTGTTACTAAGTTAATTGCTAATGTTTAATTAACGGCCCTTTAGTCGATCGCTTACACTGAATCAGGCGGGCCTGTAGCCCTGCGACAACAGCCAGCTCCTGACCCCACGCCTCTGCGATTGCGTCAAGCCGGCAAGTACCTGCTCATGGGGTTCCGAGCGCAACCGTCGCACAAGCGGCGCCAGCTCGACCTCTTGCACGCGCCAGGCGCCCAACGGCTGATCCTTGGTGATCACCACCTCCGCCTCAACCACAAATCCATCCTGCAGCACGGGCGCCCGCTCAATCTTCAAAGCGGCGAAGTCCACTTCGGCATGAGCGGCCTCCGCGTCCGGCCACTGTCGACGAGCAAGCCAGAATGGTTGGTCTTGCCATCGCTGTTCGTCCAGGTAGAAATCCCGACCGATCCGCGCGAAGCGCATAAACAACTGCTCTACTCGCTGCTGGTGAAACCGCTGGGCCAGGGCCGCCCGTTCTGGTTTACACAGCAACGTATTGATCACCGTCGGCGCTTGCAGCGCTGACGATAATGATTGGAATATGCCGTTTCCCGAGAGCGGATCGACCGCCATCGCAGCATCGCCCACTCGTATCCAGTGACCGCCGCATACTTGGGGATTCAAAATTGCCGTACTGCTGCGTGCGTGCACTTGCATATCGATCTGAGGCTCCGGGCCAAAGAATGTTTGCGCAACAATCGAGTCCCGACGGCGCTCAAGACAATACTGGTGCAGATCTCTCTTATCAGGCAGATCGGCACTAGCGACATCCAGCGTCCACTGCCAATAACACTGACCATCGGCTCGCCGGGCCATCCATACCCAACCGTCCTTGAGACTTTCTATTGCACTGGCTGTGGCACCCGGCCGACCTTGCCATCGATTCAGCAAGCTGACCGTCTCCGGTCCACGTACTCCTTTACCAAGCGACGGTGCCTGACGTCCACGCGCCTCCACCAAGAAGTCCGTTTTCATTGCACCATGCCCTTCGACCTCAACTTTATGTCCCACCGTCGAGGTTTCTATGCTCAGCACACGCCCTTCTATCAACTCCACCCCCGCCAGACGCAAGTCTTCCCGGATCCCTTTATCGAAGGTCGGACGGTCCAATAAATACTCTATGTTCTGTGCATGATGCTGATCGTTCCACGCCACTTGCCGCTGTGAAGGCAATGTCGCGTCTCCCAAGGCGTGATGGAATCCCGCACTGTGCAACGCCTCGAGCACACGAATCGAGACGCCCTCCAGTGCTGCAAATCTTCGCCACTCGCTGACCACCGAGACCGGATAGCCTAACCGCCGCAACCCAAGAGCGACCGCCGCTCCAGCGGGCCCGGCACCGAGTATGAGTATTCTTGTGCCGGTCATCTATAAGGCCTCTCGCGCCATACAAGTGAACGGATACAAGGAAACTGCGTGAAGCATCATGCCGACCCTCAAATCAGATTTCGTATTGGGCCGATTTGGGCCTCAGCACGCCGTCAAGCAGCTCAAAATATAGATCTGCGTTGGCCAGCGTTGAAGGGCGATGACTGATCAAGATTCGCGTGCGCCCGGAAAACAATCGATCAATGGCTTCGATGACTTCACGTTCGGTGGCCTCATCTACCGCAGATGTCGCTTCGTCCATGACCAGAATCATCGGATCCTGGAGCAGTGCCCGAGCGATCGCTATGCGTTGTTTTTGTCCGCCAGACAACTGTTGACCACGCTCACCCAAAGGGCTGTCGAGCCCCTCGGGGAGCGACGCGATCAAACTCTCCAGCTGCGCGAGTTGAGCCACTGCGGTTATGGCTTCACGACTGGCATCGGGCACGGCGTAAGCCAGGTTGTCAGCGAGACTGCCACGGAACAAGACGATGTCTTGACTGACCACGGCAATCCGTTGCCGTAGCTCAAACAGGTCCAGCTCTCGCACATCGACTTCTCCCAGCAGCACCCGCCCAACTTGTGGATCGAGATGCCGCTGAAGAAGGTCTATCAACGTCGACTTACCAACGCCGGAGCCGCCGCTCAGCGCAACTTTCGCGCCATAAGGAATGCGAGCATCGACACCGCGCAATGTGCTGAGGCGACCGGGATGGGAGAAGTGAACGTCATCGAAACGCAGGTCCCCGTGAGTGGGCATGGGCTTGGGTAATACGGGACTGATGACAGCAGGCTTCTCACCGCGTAGCTCCATGACCCGCCCGAGACTGACCGTCATCCTTTGTATCGCAACATAAAGACCCAGCAGGCTCTGGACTGGCCCTACCGCCATCCCCAGATAGGTGGAAAACGCAATCAGCGCTCCGAGTTGCCAGGTTCCTTGCACAACCCAGTAGCCGCCCAGTAGAAAAGCGCAGGCACGCGCCAACGACGTCAAAGTCCCAGGCACCGCCTGAGTGAAGAACTCCGTAATCTGCAACTTCAGCAACTGGTGCATATAGCCCTGTCCCAAGGCTTCCAATCGACGGGACTCTCTTTTTTGCTGACCGGCTGACTGAATGAATTTCATGACTGGCAACGTCTCGACCATGAACGACGACACGTCCGCTGAACACTCACGCAACCGGCGGACATCGCGCTCGACCTTGCGACGCATCCAGCGCAACCACAGTATGTCGAGAGGAATCAACACTAGGACCAGCAACGAAAGCTTCCACGACAGCGTGACCAACATCGCGACTGCAAAGAGCAACCCGATCACACTCGATACAGCCGAAAACAATGAATCCACGGCGAAGCGCTGAATTTCCGCGACGTCACCATCCAGCCGTGACATCAAATCACCAATGCGTCGCTGGGCATAAAAGCCCGGCGACAAGGTCTGCAGGTGTCGATAAAGGTCGTCACGTAGCGAAAACAGAATCCGCCCGGACAAGCGTGTGTGCAGGTACCGATTTACCCCTGAAAGAGCTGTTCCCAATAGGCCAGTGATTATCATCAGGCTTGCGATTGTTAACAGCTTTGGAAAGTCACGTGCCAGCAAACCATCATCGATCAGCAGTTTCGTTAACCACGGTTGCAGCAACACTAAAAGCGAGGCGCAAATCGATAAGCCGAGCAGCCCGACGATCGCTAGTCGATGCGGGCGTACAAAGCTATAAAGCCAACGCAACGCAGCCATCAAAGATTCTGGATGTTGACTGTCGATCAGCCGGGAAATCAGCCGTTGCATCGAACAGCTCCACACGGCACAAAGATTTTTATTTTTCTCATGATCAATCCCCGCGCGAACGTCGTATGTAGATCTGCGCCTTGAACATCCGGTACACATCACGTCGCCTGCAATTTATGAACCAATCTGGAAATCGATTGGTGTGTGCACTCGCTTACTATGCTCCTTAGCCCTCCCCTCGCCTAATACCAGTTGACCTCCCAATGATTAAGGGCGCCAACCTCAACAAGCTCAAGCCGAGCTCATGCTAAGCGCGCTACCTTGACCGCCATAAATATTGGCAGGCCGCGAGGAATGATTCAGTAAGGATCATGGCCACCGTTGAACCGGCCACCGAGATGCCTGATTCCGCTGCCCGACTGAGTTATGGAGAACACACGTGTTCAGGAACTGAACACATTCCGTTGATTACGCCGCCTGAAGTTCCGACCGTCACGGTTGAGCCTCAATACGTTTCACAGGGTGAGTCTTGAAAAAGTCATAGTTTGTTTGCGCTTGCTTGGTTTTCTTGAGTTGCGCTGAGGCCGCTCAAGAGCCCGAAGCCGTATTCAACCGTAGCTGTGTGATGTGCCACAGCGGCCAACTCCCGGCCCCCCCACCGCCGTTGCCGCCATGACCCCGAGCGTCACCCCGGCATATCATGGATTTCAGCAAGGGGTACGGGAATACCCGAAGGGCAGGCTCAGAGGTGCAATGCAACCCCAGCCGTGGCGCCTTGCGCGGGCGTCTCCACGCGCACACGCAGGGCAATCAGCAGCGCCGCGAGGAACATCAGTACGGCGGCGGCGACGAATACGCCGGCGATGCCGCTGAAACTGAACATCAGGCCACCCCCGGCAGCGCCAGCGGCGATCGCCGACTGCACCGAAGCGACGACCATCCCGCCAGCACTTTCGGCCTGGTCCGGCACCGCCCGGGCGACCCAGTTCGACCACGCCACCGGTACGCCGCCGAAGGCCATGCCCCAGACAGCCAACAACACGGCCTGTCCTGGTACGGAGGCCGGTAACAGGACCAGGCCCAGGGCTGCAAGGCCCACCAGCGTGGGCATCAGGACCAGTACGCCCTTCGGACTGCGCTCAAGCAGCCAACCGCTCAGTAAGGTGCCGATGAAGTTCGCCACGCCGAAACCGAGCAGCATCAGCGACAAGCCCAGCGGATCGACACCGGTGGTACTTTCCAGGAACGGCCGGATATAGGTGAACAAGGCAAAATGGCCGCTGTGCACCAAGACGCAACCCAGCATGCTCAAGGCGATGCCCGGGCGTCGCAAGACCTCGAACACGGTCCGCAGGCGTGCAGGCTGCCGGGGTGCCAGCGGCGGCAAAGTGAGCGACTGGAACACCAGCGTCACCGTGCCCACCGCCGCTGCCGCGATGAATGCACTGCGCCAGCCGTAAAGCTCACCCAGGTAACTGCCCAGGGGGACCGCCACTACAGTGCCTACCGCGATGCCACTGAAAATGATGGACAGCGCCCGCGGCAACAGCGCTGCCGGCACCAGGCGCATCGCCACGGCTGCCGCCATGCTCCAGAAACCACCCAAGGCGATCCCCAGCAGGATCCGCATCACCAGCAGCAACGTCAGGCTCGAGGAAAAGGCGACCAGCAGGTTGGACACGATCATCAACATCGAGAACCCCAGCAGCACCCAGCGCCGGTCGATGGAACGGGTCAGGCCCGGCACGAGCAAGCCGGCGAACAAGGCCACCACCGCCGTCACGGTGACCGCCTGTCCGGCGAGCGCCTCCGATACGCCAAGTTGAATCGCCATCGGTGTCAGCAGGCTGGCCGGCAGGTACTCGGCCGTCAGCAATCCGAATACCCCCATGGCCAGGGAGAACACCGCCATCCAGGCCGGTGATGTCGGCGCCTCGTCCAGCGCCGCGCGGTTGTTGTCGAACTCGGCGTCACACACGCATTTAGTCATTGCAGATCTCCACATTTCATCGCAAGCCGCAGTCTAGGCGCGTGAAAATGGATGATCTATGATGCACTGTCTCTGTTTTTTGACCGAAACCCCGGAAGCCCCATGACCGATCCCCTCTTCCTTTCTTCCGACCTCATCGACGAGTTGCTACGCGGCATGCGTCTGAGCGGCGTGCAGTACCGCCGTATCCAGACCGGCGCCGACTTCGGCCTGGGCTTCGCGGCCAAGCCCGGCCACGCATGGTTCCATTTCATTGCGGTCGGCAGCGCGGTATTGCGGATGGAGGATGGGACTTGCTTCGCCTTGTCGGCGGGCAATGCCGTGTTCATTTCCCATGGCGCCGCCCATCAGTTGCTTTCCGATGTCGACGTGTCCGTCCAGGACATCGACAGCCTGGACGCCGCCTCGCTCGGGGACACCGTCAGCGCAGTGGACGTCGGCACCGGGTCGGATAGCCCGTCCTCCACGATCATCTTCAATAGCTGCATGGCGTTCGAGCTGGGCAGTATTCAAGGCCTGAGCAAACTGATGCCGGGTTTGATGGTGATCGATGCCGGGGGCCAACGTTATCCAGGACTGGTGCCGATACTGGCGACCATGGAACGCGAGGTCAGCGCCGCTCGCATTGGCTTTGCCGGCATCCTCGCACGGCTGGCCGATGTGGTGACCGCGATGGTGGTTCGCGGATGGGTCGAATGCGCCTGTGGCAACGCCTCGGGGCTGGTGGCGGCCTTGCGCGATCCGCGCCTGGCCCGCGCACTGCTGGCCCTGCACCAGGACCCGGGGCGCGATTGGACCGTCGCGCAACTGGCTGAGCAATGCAATACCTCGCGCTCGGCGTTCGCCGAGCGCTTCCAGGCCACACTGGGCATCGCACCGTTGCGATATGCCACGCAGCTGCGAATGAGGCTGGCGAGCCAATGGCTGACGCTTGAGCGACTTCCAATCGAGGAAGTGGCCCAGCGGCTGGGGTATACGTCGCAGGCGGCGTTCAGCCGGGCGTTCAAGCGGATCACCGGGCAGCCGCCCGGAATGAGTCGTCAAGGGCGGCGGCTTGCAAGGGCTTGAGACGGTTAATGCCTCACTTATTGCCTGCCACCCCGCTGCATTGATCGCGTCTCAAGCAGGCGCTTGATCCTGCTTGATATGCACCACAACCTTGCCTTTCGCCCGCCCCTGGGCCAGGTAATCCAGGGCCACCTTGGCCTGGTCGAAAGGGAAGACTTTATCGATCACCGGCTTGACGTGACCGGCCCTGATCAAGTTGCCGATTTCGTTGAGCTGCCCGCCCAATGGCCGGCTTCGTCCGCAGGATAATGATTGCGTTCGAACTCTAAAAGTGTCAAGTTTCTGATGTCGATCGACATCAACGTATACTGCCGGCTGCGAACAAGCGCTTGGAGAAGCGATGAAAGTCAGTAAAAGTCAGGCACAGGCCAACCGTGCGCACATTGTGGAAACCGCGTCTGCGCTCTTCAAGGAACACGGCTACGATGGCATCGGCATCGCTGATCTGATGGCGACGGCCGGCTTCACGCAAGGCGGGTTCTACAAGAACTTCGCCTCCAAAGCCGCGCTCATGGCAGAGGCCGCGACGTGTGGCATTGGCCAGTCGACTGCACGTGCAATTGACTTGTCCCCGGAAGAAGCCATCAAGCGCTATCTCAAGCGCGAGCACCGCGATCAACGGGCAACCGGCTGCACATTGGCCGCATTGTGTAGCGATGCCGCCCGCAAGGACGACGAAGTCAGGGCTGCATTTGCCGCAGGCATCGAAAGCCAGCTTGCCGGCTTGATGGACGGCGCGTCCGAGGCAGGTGATCAGCAAGCCCAGCCCGCCCGGGCAGAGTACCTTGTGATCATGGCGCAGCTACTGGGTGCCATTGTTCTTTCACGTGCCTGTCCGGACGATTCGCCGTTGGCCGATGAAATTCTCGCAGCGTGTCGCCACTCGCTTCTAGGAGCAGTTGCGCCATCGCAGGGCAATAGTGTGTCCGATCAAACGCAACCCTAGTCGTTATTCAGGAGCTACGATGCGCTACACATCCTTCGGCCAAACCGGCCTTCAGCTGTCAGAATTAGCCTTAGGCACCGGCAACTTCGGTACAGGTTGGGGCCACGGCGCCGACCGTGACATGTGCGAAGCCATGCTGGGCCACTACCTTGAGGCCGGCGGTAATGTGATTGATACGGCGGACATCTACCAGTTCGGGCAGTCGGAAACCTTGCTCGGCGATTTGCTGGGTGCACGCCGCAACGAGGTGATCCTGGCCTCGAAATTCACTCGCGGGGACTCCCCCGAGGCCGGACCGCTGGCGACCGGAAACAGCCGTCGGGCCATGATCGCTTCACTGGAAGCCAGCCTCCGCCGACTGAAGACCGACAGGATCGATCTGTATTGGGTGCACTACCCCGACAACGTCACGCCGTCCGAGGAACTACTGCGTGGGCTGGAGGATCTGTCCCGATCCGGGAAGATCCTGTACGTCGGGTTGTCCAACTTCCCCGCATGGCGCCTGGCCCGCATCGCGACCATGGCTGAACTGGACCGTTCGGTGCCGATCGCCGCCGCGCAATTCGAGCACAGCCTGGTGCGCCGAGAGTGCGAGACGGATCTGCTGCCAGCGTGCCGCGCGCTGGGGATAGGCGCGATGACCTGGTCTCCCCTGGGCGGTGGCATGTTGACGGGTAAATATCGAAAAGGTGAATCAGGCCGAGCCGAAGGTTTTGGTGGGAAGGTTTTCCAAGCGGAAAACACTCCTCAGCGCAGCGCGATTCTGGACACCGTCACGGCGACAGCCAACGAACTGGGCGCTACGGCGGACCAGGTAGCCATCGCCTGGTCCCGCTCCCACGGAACGACCCCGCTCATCGGCCCGCGATCGCTGGAGCAATTGAAAACCAATTTGAAAGCAGTCGAACTGACGCTTTCTGCCGAGCAACTGCAACGATTGGACGAAGTCAGCCGGTTGGCAGGTATGCCGGTCGAGCGCACTACCCTCCCTCCAGTGGCCTGAATACTTGGCCCTGCCGGACAGTATCGGGTCCCCAGGTCGTAGCAGACTCGTGGGCCCGATGGGGCTTTGAGACCTAAAGGCGACGCGCAGCTTTAATCGCCATTCTCAAAAAAACCACGCGCAGCTCACAGAATTTTCATCGGATTTGGCCAACCCTGCAGTGGCTGGCAAAGAGCCAGCTCCCACAAGGCGTACGTGGCACGCCACTGGAGCCAAAACATGAATCTGAGATCCCTCAATATCGCGCGCAGAGCTGCATTCTGCTTTGGTGCCATCACCCTGCTGTTGATCGGGCTGGGAGGGTTCTCCTACGTCCAGATCGGCCACTTGCGCGCCGCAGAACAAGACATAGAAGAAAAATCACTGCCCAGCATTCAAGTGGTCGATGACATTCAGATCGCGCTTCTACATGCCCGCCTCGAGAGCATCAGAATGCTGGCCAGCACCGATCCCTCGGTCAAGAGCGCATCGCAGGCCAAAGTACGAGAAGCCATGGAGACCTTGCAGTCTCGCAGCGAATTCTATCGGCAGAACCTGATTACAAGCGATAAGGATCGCGCGCAACTTGATGACGCGCACACGGCGATGAACACCTACATCGATGGGTTGAAGCAAGTTATCGCGATGGACGCTACCGAACATGACAAGGCCGTAGCCTTTGCCAACTCTGAACAGGCAAACCGCGCCAGCGCCTATCAGGAAAAGCTCACGGCCATGCGCGAGCTGAATAAAAAAGAGACAGAGACGTCGGGGGCCATTGCAACCGCCGTGTATGACCACAGCGTCAACATTCTGATGATCGTCGTGGTCGTGGCGCTGATGCTCACGGTTTTCCTCGCTATCGCCTTGACCCGTAGCATTGTCGACCCGATCAATACCTCGCTGAAACTGGCTGAAGACATCGCCGAAGGCGATCTGACCCGCCAGTTGGAGGTGACCGGAAAGGATGAGGCCTCCCGCCTGATGCAGGCGCTCAACATCATGTCGCAGAAGCTGCGGCGCACGGTCCTGGAAATCGCCGGTGCGTCCACTCAACTGAGCACGGCTGCCGTCGAAATGACCTCCATCACTGAAGACGCCGGCCGCACCTTGCAACAGCAGAACAGCGAGATCGAGCAAGCCGCGACGGCAGTCAACGAGATGAGTGCAGCGGTTGAAGAAGTGGCACGCAACGCGACGTCAACCTCCCAGGCCGCCCAACAATCGAGCCTGTCGGCAGACCTGGGCAATGAACGCGTCACTGAAACCCTGGCGGCCATGCGCAACTTGACGAGCCTGGTGGAAGGTTCATCCGCACAAGTCCTGGCGCTGGCCGGCCAGGCCCAGGACATCAGCAAAGTGCTGAGCGTCATCCGGGGCATTGCCGAGCAGACCAATCTCCTGGCCCTCAATGCGGCAATCGAAGCGGCGCGGGCCGGCGAACAAGGTCGAGGTTTTGCCGTGGTCGCCGACGAAGTCCGCGCCTTGGCGCATCGTACGCAAACGTCGACCCAGGAAATCGAGCAGATGATCTCGGCGATACAGGCAGGCTCCTCTGCCACGGTAGCGTCGATGCACAAAAGCACCCAGGAGGTGCACAGCACCCGAAAAACCGCAGAAGACGCCGGGCAGTCCCTGCAACAAATCACCCATGCCGTGCTGGAGATCAATGAGCGCAACCTGCAAATCGCGACGGCGTCCGAGCAACAGGCGCATGTGGCCCGGGACGTTGACCGAAGCCTGGTCAGCATTCGCGACCTGGCAATGCAAAGCAGCGAGGGAACCCGTCAAACGCTCATTGCCAGCAACGAGCTGTCGCACCTGGCGGTGAACCTGAACAACCTGGTGCTGCGATTCAAGACGTGACCAGGTGACGTTTGGCATGTGAGCACCTAAGCTCCCTGGCACGTAACGCTCAAGGGATTGCCCATGTCATTTGATTTGCACCACCTGCTACTGGTCTTCACCGTCTACATCGTCGGTGCGGCCAGCCCCGGCCCGAGCAACATGCGGATCATGGGCGTGGCGATGCATCAGGGCAGGCAACCTGCGCTGATGCTCGCGGCCGGCGTCATCAGTGGTTCTTTTTTCTGGGGATCGATGGCCGCCATCGGTGTGTCGGCCATTCTGGCCCAGTACGCGCAGGCACTCTTCGCGCTCAAGGTAGTCGGTGGCCTTTACCTGCTATTCCTGGCCTTCAAGGCTGGGCGCTCTGCCCTGACGCCTGATGCGCGCCTTGAAAAGGAGCTGGCGGCAGCGCCAACCTTATCAGGCTTGGACCTCTATCGACGCGGCTTGCTGATGCACCTGACAAACCCCAAGGCCCTGCTGGGGTGGATGGCGACGATGACGCTAGGGTTGGGGCCGCAAGCAACCCCTGGAACGGTGGCGCTCATCCTGGCGGGTTGTGCCGTGTTGAGCATCACCATTTTCTGCGGGTATGCCATCGTTTTCTCCACGGCTGCGATGACTCAGGGGTATCGCAGGGCGCGCCGATGGATCGAAGGCACCCTGGCGCTGGTATTTGGCGCCGCAGGTTTGAAGCTGTTGTTTTCGCGCCCTTGATCCAAGACCCGCGCTGCGCATCGTAGTGAACGGGTTGGGCACGGCATCCTTGCCAGCCCTCCCCACTCAGGCCACTTGCAATCCCGCCGCCTGCGCAACCTGCAACCGCCAGTTTTCCGCTTCCTGCCAGTCATTACCAAACGACCAGGTTGTCCAGCCAGGCGTACCGGAGCCGATCTGAAACTGAATCTGCAAGGTAAAGGTGTGGTAGTTCGTACTGGTTGTGTGGGTGGTGGAGTTGGAAGTGCCTCTGCCGATTTCGCTGCCAAAGTGCGTTCTGTTGACCTGCCGCTCACTGTGGTTGGTGTGGGTGTTGGAGGTGTGGACGGTCTGGACTTTCTCATCCACCCGCACTTGGCGGACCACCCGCGGCGCGTCGATCAGTGCATGCTGGTAGCCGGACTCTTCGGCGTAGAGATAGAGCACCGCGGTCTCCGGAAACAGCCCGAGCATGTTCTCCCCGCGGGAGATCCAGCGATAGGGCCCCAGGGCCTGTTCGGCGAGGAAGTCCGTGCATTCCTTGTGCAGCACGACACCGACGTTGTCTTGAACGCGCTTGAGTTCGCGGCGTTCCTTGCGCCAGAACAAGGTCAGTGGCAGGCTGAAAACCCAGGTTGCGCACCAGAGCAGTCCGGCGAAAATCGGGCCGCCGATGTAGTGCCCCTGGGCCACCCATTTGATCAGGAAGTACCCGCAGACCAGTCCCTGGACGATCATGAACGGCTTGATGAACACGTGCTTGCGCTGCGCCAGCCGTGCTTGGGCGGGCGGTATCAGCTGGCGGGCCTGCTCGACGCTGGGGGACAGTGGGAAGTGGGTGACTTCAGGGCGGGTTGCGATTTCGCCATGGGACATGTGAAGGGGTTCCTGTGACTGCCGTGTCAGTGCCGGAGCGGCGTAGAGCGCGCACTATAGCGGTTGCCGGGCGGGCTGCCCATGCACCGGCAATCAAAATATCGAATGGGCTATTCCTTGCCACGCCCGATGTCACTGGCCGGCCCATCACTTTTCGATGACGTCGCCACGCATCGGTGCCAGCCGCTTGATCAGGCGATTCTGCACCGGCACCGCAATGCGCTGGTCATCCATGGCGGCGATCAGGTCCTCTACCAGGGCGTTGAAGTCGCTGCGGCTGATGCCCTGGCCCTTGTGACTCTCGGCCATGGTGTCGCCGGTGTAGAGGCAGGGACCACCCGCTTCCACGCAAAACTGCTCGATCAGCTTGTCACGCAAACGCTGGATATCAATCTTGCGGAAGCGCTCCACGATGCGTTTATCACGGGCGATGTTCAACAGCATGCCCTCGACGATCGCGGTAATTCCCGGCTGGCCGCCAAGGTCCCGGTAGAGACTGTCGTCCTTGGGCAAGGGTTGCGCACAGGCTCCCAGGAGCACGCTGAGTATCAGCAGGAAGATGCGCATCAAAAACTACCCTGGAGGGAAAGGTACAGGCCGTTCTGGCTATCGAGGGTCGCGATTTCACCCAGTCGCGCGTAGGCCAGCACCATTGAAAGGTGCTTGTTGGGGAAGTAACCCACGAACAGGTCGGACCAGTCGCTCTCCCCGCTGAAGGACAGGTTGTCCGGCTTCTGCCGGTATTCGGCGCCCAACGCCCAGCGCGGATTGAGCAGCACGGCCAGCGAGCCTTCCTTCAGCACACGGCGGGTGTCGCGACGATCGCCGCCGAATCCCAGCAGCCCCAGTTCATTGGCACGGCTGTAGCGCAAGCTGCCATTGACCAGCAGGTTGTAGCCGAAGGCCGCTCCCATGAATAACCGACTCGCGGCCAGGTAGCCTTCGGTGTCGCTGTCGCGCCGGGCGCCCACCAGGCTTGGGATGAGGAAATTGTTCTGGTGCTTGTATTCCAGGCCCAGGGAGACCTGTGGCAAGGCGTCATAGATCACGTCGCCGAACAAACGCACCTTCATGGCGTAGATGTCCTGGCCCAGGCTATCCTCAGGCAGGTTCAGCTTGTTCGCCAGCGAGCCCAGGTCGAAGCGCTGCTGGGCGTAGGACAGTTCGACCCGGTTATCATAGGCCACGGCCAACCCGGCGACATCCAGCCGATAGTCCGGCAGATTGACCGAGGTCGCGAACGCGCTCGCCCCCCACTCGCCCTGCTCGCCGTACCCGGCCAACATCGCCCACGGCGTGATCCCGCCGCCTGCCGCGCCCTCCAGGCTGCTGGCGCCGCCCGTGGCGATCAAACGCCCATCGGCAAAAGCCTGTTGGAAGGCCAAGGCCACGCAACAGCCGATTGGCAGGAAATAACGTGAAGCCATCATCTTCAATGAACCAGCGCTGTACGGAAATTCAGGGGTAACGCCACCCAGGCCTCGAACGCTTCGGCGGTCAGCGGCCGGCTGATCAAGTAACCTTGTGCGGTATCGCAATGCCAACGTTCGAGCAGCCTCAGGCTGTGGGCGTATTCGACGCCCTCGGCCACCACCTTGAGCCCCAGGTTGTGGCTCATTTCGATGGTCGAGCGGACAATCACCGCGTCTTCACTGGCTTCGTCCAGGTCGCGGACAAACGACTGGTCGATTTTCAGTTCTTGCACCGGCAGCCGCTTGAGGTGCGCCAGGGAAGAGTAGCCTGTGCCAAAGTCATCCACCGACAGGCTGATGCCGCAATCGCGCAGTAAATGAAGGTTTTTCAAGGCCCGCTCGGGCTCGCGCATGACCGCGCTTTCAGTGACTTCGAAAATCAGCTGTTCGGCGGGTAGCCGGTGGCTGCGCAACAACGCCACGACCCGCGTGGGCAGGTCATCGCTGATGAGGTCTTCGGCGGATATGTTCAATGACAGCTCCAGGCGCAGGCCCCGCTCATTCCATTCCGAGAGTTGACGCATGCCCTCGTTGATCACCCAGTGGGTCAACGCCTGGATGCTTCCGGTGCGTTCTGCCATCGGAATGAACTCGGCTGGAGAGATGGAGCCCAGTTGTGGGTGTTGCCAGCGCAACAGGGCTTCGGCCTGGCGGACGTGATTGTTCAAGATGTTCAGCTTGGGCTGGTAATGCAGGAGCAGCTCGCCGTTGCCCGCCGCGTGGCGCAGGTCCCGAATCAGTGTGATCTGGCGACGGTGGGCCAAATCGCGCCCGTGCTGGTAGACCTGCAGATGCCCGGGCATCTGCGCCGCATCCTTCATCGCAATCGATGCGCGCTCCAGCAGGCTTTGGGCGCTTTCGCCATCGGTTGGATAGGCGGCTATCCCGAGCCTGCAGTCCAGCGTCAGGTCATGGCCGTTGATGCGCTGGGGCTTGAGCAGGAACTGCTGCAACTGGTCGGCCACCGCCACCGCCGCATCGCTGTCCATCCCATCGAGCAGGAGCAGGAATTCCTCGGCGATCAGATGCGCCACGGTGTCACCCGGGCTCAACAGCGCCTGGATACGTTGACCGGTCTGGCGAAGCAAGCGGTCGATCGTCTCAGGGTCGACCGTTTCGTTGATGGCGCGCAGGTTATCGATGCCCATGAATATCACCGTCATCGGTCGCTTTGCGGCAATCGCACTGCCCAGGCGTTCCATGGCAAGTGCCCGGTTGGGCAAGTCGGTGACCGGGTCATGCAGGGCGTTGTGAGCCAATTGTTGCTCACGGTCGGCAATGCCCCTTTGCATGGTGTTGACGGCGTTGGCCAGCAGGCCGAGTTCATCCTCCCGTTGCAATACCACGGGGGTCTGGTAGTCGCCCTGGCCGATGCGCTCCGCCGCCAAGGCCAACGACCTCACCGGCCGCGACACCCCGCGGGCCAGAAGCAAGGCGCCGACCAACGAGGCGATCAGCGCAACCAGGGTGATCGCCAGGATCTTTTCATCCAGCGGAGCGAAGGCTTGCATGGCCACGTCGAGCGGACTCTGCAACAGGGCGATCACCTGTCCGTTGTATCCACCCGAGCCGTCTGCCAGCGTCAGGAACTGGCTGAGGTAATTGTGGTTCAGGTGCTCCGTCAGCGTGGCCTCGCCGGGCAGGGACGAACCGAGCATCAGGCTGGAAATCGACCCGTGCAACGCGTCGGGCTGCGTGCTGACCAGTTCCCCCGGCTGGTGTTGGTCGACGGCAAGAAACGAAACCTCCAGGTTGGTGAGCGAGCGCAGCTCATTGGCAAAGGCCTTGTCCATGCTGAAACCCATCACCACCCTGGCGACGGGCAGCGGCGCGAGCACGGGCGTCTCCACCAGCAAATGCGGTTTACCCTGCAACGGCACGATCACCATGGACTGGCGCGCACCTCGGGCCAGGCGCAACGCGCCGTCGTACTGGAACGGTGACCCATCGGGCATGTGCTCAAGGGTGCTGGCGAGTACGGTGCCGTCCATGCTCAGCAGGATCATGTCGCTGGCATTGATCCGCTTGCCGTGGTTGATCAGCACCGAGCGGATGGTCGCCGCGTCCCGGCTGGCTACCGCTTCGCGAAAACCGAAGTCGGCGGCCAGTAACTGCACGCCATCGGCCAGGCGCCTCCCCTGCGCTTCCAGCAGCCGCTCAAAGATGCGCGTGCCGACGTCCAATTGCGCGTCGGCCTGGCTGCGCACCGCCGTATTGGTCGCCGCGTTGACGCTGAAATACAGCAAGCCGATCACCAGCAGCGACAACAGGATCATCACTGCGGCGACTTGTGCCTGGAAACTATTGCGCAGTTTCACGGGTGGCTCGCTTGAATGCATCGCCGAACGTACGGGTGGCGGGTGCGCTCTGCTCGGGTAAGGGTTCCAGGGTCAGCGTGTAGTCTTGTTTTAGTCCGCTCGCGGGAAGTTTCAAGGAACCGGCCTCGACCGGCAGCATCCCTTTGAGCTGTGGGTGCCAAAGGGTCACCCGGTATTCACCGGCTGCCAGATTGTCCAGTGCCACATGGCCTTGGGCGTCGGTGACGGCAAACTGCGGATCGTCGGTCACGAACACGTAACCGAGCATACGGTCGTGGATGTTGCAGCCCAGGACCACCACACCCGGCTTGTCGAACAGGACCGGCTCAGAGGGGGTGCCCTCATATAGGCGCAGTTCGAAGCGTTTGGCGGGGGAAAACGAGTAGACCTGATGGCGGATATTGTCGCTATTGGGGAACTTGATCAGGCTGCCGGTGTGCACTGCCAGCACGTGGGGCGCAAACTGCTGGTTGCGCTGGTCCATGTTCGCTGACAGGGCGGCTGAAGGCCCACCAATGGGGCCTTGCAGGGTAATGACCGCGTCGGCAAGCGGCTTGCCTGAGACCTCATGAATCTCGACATCGAGTTTCGTGACAACCGCCCACGCGACAGGGGAAGCGAACAGCAACAGCAGCATGAACAGGTAGCTTTTTGGGGGCATGCCAATTCCACAGGAAACGATGGGGCGATTGTCTGGGTGACAAGCCCCTGACGGTGGCACTGGGTGTCACGCACTGAGTACCTGTCAGGGTATCGACCGATTGGCACAAACCTGAAGCGTTGTATCTGGCGCTTCCCTGATGCCGTGGCCGGAACGAATCAACCACACAGGCCTCTAGGCCTGCGCAGGCGCCCCCAAGGTCTCGCTATCCCTTGCCCGGCCTGGAAGCATCCTGCGATCCGTTGCACGTCTATCCGTTCGCACACTGGCTGGTGATCGGTCATGGGGTCGGCGACGGTGCTGCGCGCTGGCACTTCATTCACCGCAGCAGCCATCGGCTATGCGCCGCCCTCGACTGGCCGTTGCATCATGCGCAACTGCGCCTGGTGGGTGACGAATGCGTGCTGTTCGATCATCAGGGGCGGCTTTGGCATATCGACCTGGCTCGCTCCGTGACGGCTGCGCTGTCGATGCAGTAGGTCAGCCCGCCTGTCCTGTGCATTTTCAACCGGCGCGACTGAACCGGGTCATCGCCAACCTACCGCTGCCAACGCTTGCAGCAAGCAGTGCCCATCCAGGCCCTTCAAACCCCGCCCAACTCATCCTCGCGCAACGTCAGTACCGATACCCCCGAAGACGTCACCGCAACGGTGTGCTCGAATTGCGCGGAGAGCATCCCGTCCTGGGTCACGACCGTCCAGCCATCAGCCTGGGTCCTCACATGGCGCGTACCTTGATTGAGCATCGGCTCGATGGTGAACACCATCCCCTCGCGCAACACCAGGCCGGTGCCGGGCTTGCCGAAATGCAAGACTTGAGGCTCCTCATGCATCTGCTGGCCGATTCCATGACCGCAATATTCACGCACCACGGAATAACCATTGTGCCTGGCATGACGCTCAATGGCCGCTCCAACGTCCCCCAGTCGCGCGCCTGGCCGTACGGTACGGATGCCTTGCCACATCGCCTCGTACGTGACCTGGACCAGGCGCCGGGCGGTGGCGCTGACATTCCCGATCAGGTAGGTCTTGCTGGAGTCAGCGATATAGCCATTCTTTTCCAGGGTGATGTCGAAATTGACGATATCGCCCTCACGCAGAATCCTGGAAGGCGACGGCACTCCGTGACAAACCTCCTCGTTCACTGAGCAATTGAGGACGAACCCAAAGCCGTACTGGCCCTTGCTCGCCGGTCGGGCCTTGAGATCGTCCACGATGAACCGCTCCACCCTGGCATCGACCTGGAGGGTCGACATCCCCGCCAGCGGGGTCTTATCCAACAGTTCGAACACAGACGCCAGGAGCCGGCCAGACTCCGCCAGCAGGGCAACCTGCTGCGGATTCTTGACCATGCTCAACTTACCACCAGCGGCTGGGCACGCACGCCCGCGCTGCCGAGTTCACGACGCATGACCTCATTGAAGGTCAGCTCGGGGTTCATTTCGCACAACAGGCCGACCTTGATCCAGAAAGCCGCCTGCGCATTGATGGAGCGACAAGACACCTTGGTGGCCCGGCGTAGTTGGTCATGCAGTTCGTCGTCTATGTTTACGATGCCCATTGGCTATACCTATACGTTTCGTATATGAAAAGCATATGCTTCGTAGCTTGGAAAGCCAAGGGCCCTGTTCGGATTTTTGTCGGTTATCACTGCCCTTGATTAGCTGGACGAAGTCGGACATTGGGGTCGTCGTCCGCTCGGTATATCCGTAACACGACGATGCGTTAGAGAACAGACAGGGCAGCGTTACGATGACATGCCCGATGCATCCAGATCGACATGGCCGTCAGCATTCGACCACCCTTCTCGCTCCCGAGTGATCTGCGTTGGACGACCCAGCCATTCATTCGGTACGAGCGCGCTCCTCTGCCGGGCCTCAGGGCGACTCGTCCTGCAGCAGCTGCAAGGCGCCGTCGAAATCAAACAATTCGAGCCGCCGAGCCACCTGATCCAAGCGTTTGGCCAGGACTGGATCGAGAGAAAGCCCTCGCAGTTCTTCAAGGACGGTCAGTGCGGCGGTGTCACTCTCGACCAGGAGCTGCTCAAGCCGAATCAATTGCCGGTCAAGGGCGGGATCGTTATGCGGGGTCTCGGCTATCGCCGGCGGCTCGACCTCTGCCAGTCTATCCAGTGCCACCAGAACCGGCCCCAGGCATCGTTGCACGTCCATCACCAAACCTTGTATCACCGCATCGGACTCGCCGGCCTGGCAGGCTCGCTCCAGCTCAGCAGCAGCGTGCGCCACCGCCTCGGCGCCGATGGTCCCGGCCGTGCCGCGCAGGCTATGACTCAGGCGCGCGGCAGCACCGGGATCGGGGTCAACCAGTGCAGCCCGGAATTGCTCCTCGAAGCCTGCCTGCACGTCACGAAACCTGCCTAACAGGCGCAGGTAAAGCTCTTTGCGCCCCATGCAGGTGGCGAGGCCTGCAGCCATATCAATTCCTTCCAGATAGTCCGGCAGGCCAGCGTTCAGCCGTTCTGCTTGTGGCAGCAGAGTCGCCTGTCGAGCGATCTTTGGTTTGATCCACTTGGCTATCGTGACAAACATGGCTTCTACACGGAGCGGTTTGGCAATGTGGTCATTCATGCCACTTGCCAACGCCCGTTCTCGGTCACCCTCCATTGCGTTGGCAGTCATGGCAATCACTGGCAGATCGGCGAATGCCGTAAGTTCACGAATGCGTTTGGTGGCTGTGTATCCATCCATAACAGGCATCTGACAATCCATCAGCACGCCGTCGAAGTCAGTGTCTTCGGCCAGAATGTCCAACGCTTCCTGACCATGCCAGGCCAGGCGCAGTTGTGCGCCGGCGCTTTCCAGCAGTTCCCGCGCCAGCTCCTGGTTCAGTTCGTTATCCTCCACCAACAACAGGCGTGCTCCGTGCAGGCTGGCCATGGCGCCGGCATGCTGCTCCGAGCGTTCGCTGGCGCGGGTATCGCTTTGCACACCCTTGCCCAACACCACCCCGATGGCTTCCAGCAGCGCGGACGGCGTCACCGGTTTGGTCAGCACCACTGGCGACTCTATGCCCTGTCTCAGCGCCTTCTCACGGGCGTCCTCGCGACCAAACGCAGTCACCATGATTACCGACGGTGTATGTCTCAAGCTGCCGGAGTGCATGCGGCTCACGGTCTCCATGCCATCCATGCCGGGCATTCTCCAGTCCATCAGTACCAGATCGTAGGGCAGCGTCTTTATTTCGGCGTCGGCCAGCATGCGCAGGGCCATGCCGCCACTTTGCGCGACGTCCACCTCCAATCCAAAACTGCGTGCCATACCGGAAAGAATCTCGCGGGCGCTGGCGTTGTCATCCACCACCAATACGCGCAGGCCGAGCAATTCATCGGACTTGAACATACGACGAGGCTGGCAACCCTGCTGCATGTCCAGACGCACTTGAAAATGAAAGGTAGAGCCTAGCCCTGGCTGGCTTTGCACCCAGATTCGCCCGTTCATCATTTCCACCAGCTTCTTGGAGATGGAAAGGCCCAGTCCGGTACCGCCGTATTTACGCGTGGTCGAGCTGTCGGCCTGACTGAATGACTGAAACATGCGCTCGCATTGGTCAGAGGACATGCCGATCCCGGTGTCGCGTACCCAGAAATGAAGCTCGAGTTGCTCGCTCTGCGTACTCATGGCTTCCACACCCACGACTATCTCGCCGCGCTCGGTGAACTTGGCGGCGTTGTTGCCCAGATTGATCAACACTTGCCCTAGACGCAGAGGATCCCCAATCAGCGCAGTTGGCAGCTCTGGGGGGCTCTGGAACAGCAGCTCCAGGCCCTTGTCCTCCGCCTTCAAGCCAATCATGCCGGCGACGTTGTCGAGTACGTCTTCCAGCCGAAAGGGAACCTGCTCCAGGTTCATCTTGCCAGCCTCGATTTTGGAGAAATCAAGGATGTCGTTGATGATTCCCAACAGGCTTTCCGCCGAGCGATGTACCTTTTCAATGTAATTGCGCTGTCTTTTGTCCAGTTCAGTACGCAGCGCTAAATCGCTCATCCCTATGATGACGTTCATGGGGGTTCGGATCTCGTGGCTCATGTTGGCGAGAAACTCGCTCTTGGCCTGGGTAGCCTCCTCGGCGGAGGCACGGGCCTCGACCAACGCCGTGACGTCGATGTTCACGCCGGTTGCACGTAACGGCGTGCCGTCAGGCGCGCGGGAAAAACGGCTCAGCGATCTGAAGGTGCGCACGGCTCCATCGTTCTGTCGCACTATGCGGAAGTCGAACTCATAGCGATCAGCGCCGCTGGCTACCGCCTGCGTATAGGATTGATCGGCCGCTTGCGCATCCTCGGGATGCAGCAGTGAAACCCAATGCGCCATTGTTCCATCAAATCCGCCGGGTTCGAGCCCGAACATTTTTTCCAGCTGCGGCGTCCAGTAATCATGGCCGGTGACGAAGTCAACATCGAACAAGCCAATGTCGCCCGCTTCCTGCGCCAGGCTCAGACGATCACTTGCCGTACGCAGCTTGGTCTCCATCGCCCGGCGTTCACTCACGTCACGCACGGAGGCGCAGACACAGTTTGCACGTCCTTCCAATTGAGGCAGATGGGACAGGCCAATCTCTACGGAAAACAAACTGCCGTCCTTGCGTACGCCGCGAAGGTCATCCAGGTTGGCACCCATTTGCCGCGTGGTTCCATTGGCAATGAACTCATTGCGTACCCCCACATGCCGTCCACGAGCGGCTTCTGGCACCAACTGCTCGACGCTCGCGCCGATCAGCTCACCTTGCTCGTAGCCGAAAAGCACATCCAGTTTCGGGTTGCTCATCAGTATGTGGCCGTCCGCTCCCAACACCAGCATGCCGTCTGGAGAGGCCTCGATAATGCCTCGATACCACGCCTCGGTCGCGCGCAGCGCTGCTTGCTGGACCTCCAGCGCTTGTGCTTGACGGCGGGTCTCCTGCAGCAACGTCTGGGCGGTCTCGCTGCGCTCCATGATGGCCATGGCGCCGGCCAGCCTGGGCAGTACTTCCTGTAGAAGCAGTGCCTCTCGCTCGCCCAACGGGCAAAAACCGGCGAGTTCCAAAACACCGAACACTCGTTCGCCACGCATCACCGGCTGCACCAACAGGTGGCTTGCCGTTGCCTCACCGAGCTGCGAGCGGATCTTCCAGAAAGCGTCCGGCATATTCGTCAGCTCGCGCGCCTGGCGATCGAGCGCGCACTGACCCAACACCCCCTCCCCGAGCGGGACTTTCTGCACCGGCGGTGAATCGCCATCCACCGCGTAACCCCCCAGTAGTTGCAGATGGCTGGCGCCCTCGAAAACTACATAGAGGACTCCCTGCCATGCACCTAGCATCGGCACTACGCGGCGCAGGAATAATTGTCCGAGTTGCTCCGGGGTCTCCGCAGCCTGTATATCGAGTTGAACCAGCGACACATGAGCCTTGATCCAACGCTGCCCTTCGAGCTGGCGGGACTCGATCTGCAACTTGGCGATAGCCCGGGCAAGATCACCAGTCTCGTTTTGCAGGTCGGTATGCGGGATGGGTTGGTCAAGATGGCCGGCCGTGAGTTGGTCGACTGCATTGCGCACACGTTCTAGCGGCTTGCGAATCGATTGACTGACCAACCAGGCCAGCATCAGCGCCAGTGCCAAGCCGCCGAGCAGCAAGACGTAGGTCAACTGGCTACTGTGCTGGGCGTTGCGGGTGATGTCGGTGACCAGATCGCGCAGTACCGCCTGCTTGTCCCTGACAATGACACTGAGTACCGAATCGGCACGACTGTCCAGTTGCTGGAGTTCATCGCTGTTGATCAGTAAAAGCGCCTGGCCCTGGCGCCCTTGTCCTACCAATTCCATCGCATCTCTACCGGTCTGCTGGATGCGCTCGAGCAGCAGCTCGAACTCGGCGAGCCGCGCCAGGTTATCGGAGCGGAACACCGTCGGCCGGGCAAGAGCCAAAGACTCGTGCAACTGCTGCTGAGCAAGCTCCAACTGGTGCAGCGCGGCGATGCGCGTATCCGCGCTATTGGTGGCCACGGCACGCTGCAACGCCTGGATGATGTGCGGCAGTTGCACCCGCACCTCATGCAGATGATTGGCGCCTCTGACATCTTGGTTGTAGAGCTGGTCCAGATCGTTCTTCAGCTCGGACTGGATGCGCAGACTCTGCATGCCGAGAATCAAGGAAAGCGCCAACAGCACGGCAAAACCCAGGACTAGCTTGTACCGCAACGGCAGGCGCTCAAGCACTGCGTACATACCCCACTCCTTCGCTAACGTCGTGTCAACGCCTGAGGCTCAGGGCGCCTGTACAATCTGCTCCAGGGCGGCCAGTTGTTTGGCCATCTCTTTGTCGGTGTCGGCAAAACGCACGGCAATTTCACGAAAGTGCTCGGCGTTGGCCAGGAAAACATCACAGATGTCAGGGTCAAAATGGGAACCGCGTCCGTCGCGAATGATCTCCACCGCTTGTTCGTGCGGCATACCTGGCTTGTAAACGCGGCGGCTGATTAGCGCGTCATAGACATCCGCCACCGCCATCAAACGGGCGCTAATGGGTATATTGTCCGCAGCCAGTCCCTGCGGGTAGCCACTACCGTCCCATTTCTCCTGGTGGCTATAAGCGATCTCCTTCGCCAGGCGCAGGAAGTCGACTGATACACCTAACTGGTCCTCGGCATGCTGAATAGCATCGCGGCCAAGGGTGGTATGCGTTTTCATAATCTCAAACTCTTCCGGGGTGAAGCGTCCCGGCTTGAGCAGGATATGATCGGGAATGCCTATCTTGCCAATGTCGTGCAGCGGCGCTGACTTGAACAATAGCTTGATCGTGGCTTCGTCAAGGAAGTGCCGAAAGCGTGGGTGCTCGCGCAGCAACTCGGCCAGCAGCTTGACGTAGTTCTGAGTACGGCGGATGTGATTGCCAGTCTCGTTGTCGCGGGTCTCGGCTAACGATGCCATGGCGTGAATGGTGACATCCTGAATGGCCATGACCTCTCGCGTGCGGCGTTGCACCTCCTGCTCCAGATAGTCGTTCTGGTCGAGTAGAAAGTCCGCCGCCGCCTTGACCTTGAGTTGGGTCTCGACTCGGGCCAGGAGTATCGGCGGGTTGATAGGCTTGGTGATGTAGTCAGCAGCCCCCAGCTCCAGGCCATGGATCTCGTCCTGGGTCGCCGCCATGGCCGTGAGAAATACAATCGGGATACGCTGGGTACGCTCATCGCCTTGCAACCGTTCGGCCACCTCGTAGCCGGACAGGCCCGGCATCATGATGTCCAGCAGGATCAGGTCAGGAAGCGGGTCGCTCTGCAGGATGCGTAAAGCCTTCTCGCCACTGTTTGCGGCCTTGACCCTATATCGGTCTTTGAGCAGGTCGGCCATCAGCATCAGGTTATCCGGCGTATCGTCGACCACCAGAACAGTGGACGCATTGAGGTGGCTCTGCTTGGGACTCATAACTGCCCTCCCTGACTTGAAACGTAACCCTGGTTAACAGCTTAGCTCTACTTTTCCCGGCGGCTAATCTGCAAGCAAACTCACCCTTGCGGTCAAGTCCAGGCGTTTACGAAGGCAATAGGCATTGACTGATCGACGCTTCGCATAAGCGCTTGGCCTCCGGGCGGCACATTGTCGGTGATAGCGCATTCCTGACAGGAATGCCCCCATGAAAAACATACATTTTACTTAAAGCACCGCCTCTCATAGCGTGTCCATTCCGCATATGGAGATGACGCCATGAACAACCCAAGCCTGCGCCTTTACGTCGACACTCAATTCACCAGCCCCTACGCGCTGTCATGCTTCGTGGCACTTCGAGAAAAGGGTATTGAGTTCGAGATGGATACCGTGAACCTGGACAAACAGGAGAACCAGTCGGGCGACTATGCCCGTCTTTCGCTGACCCAGAGAGTCCCCACCCTCGTGCATGGCGACTTTGCGTTGTCGGAATCATCGGCAATCACTGAATATTTGGAAGAGGTATTCCCCCAGACGCCGGTTTACCCACGACACCCACAGATGCGTGCCAAGGCGAGGCAAGTTCAAGCGTGGCTACGCAGTGATTTGCTCCCTATACGACAGGAGCGCTCCACGCTTGTCGTATTCTATGGCCTTAAATATGGTCCTTTGTCAGCATCGGCGGAGGCTGCCAGGCAAAAGTTGGTGGAAGTTGCTCAACGGCTACTTACCGACAGTCCGGACTACCTCTTTGGTGAATGGTCTATCGCCGATGTCGATCTCGCGTTGATGCTTAACCGGTTGATACTCAATGGGGACACTCTACCGGCTCGATTGGAGGATTACGCCCAGCGCCAATGGCAGCGTCCGACCGTGCAAGAGTGGATCAAGCTGCAACGACCTCCTTTGTAGCGGCGCGATGGCTGACAATGGCCGATTTCAGCCCGTCTCGAAGGGCTGCAGCCGGCCAAAAGCGGACAATAGACGATACGATAGCCGCGAGGTTGTTTATCCGCAAAGAGCGCCTTAGGGTGGTGCTACACCCTGAACTGTTCCATCAATTTCATCTGCAGAGTGGTCAGGCTATGTAGCTGGCTGGCAATCAGCGCCGATTCGGTGGCTTGCTCGGTCAAGGATTCGGTCACACTGCGGATTGCCGAAATATTGCGATTGACCTCTTCGGCGACTGCACTCTGCTCTTCTGCCGCGCTGGCGATCTGCAGGTTCATGTCGCTGATGACCGTGACCGCGTCACTGATCTTGCCCAGCGCCCGAAGTGCCTGATGGATTTGTCCTACATTATTGTGAGCCTTGGTTTGGCTCACGTGCATCGCCACCACTACACCACGAGTACCGTTCTGGATGCGCTCGATGACCTGGCGGATTTCCTCCACGGAATCCTGGGTTCGTCTGGCCAGGTTGCGCACTTCGTCGGCGACCACCGCGAAACCTCGCCCGCTTTCGCCCGCACGGGCGGCTTCGATAGCCGCGTTGAGGGCAAGCAGATTGGTCTGTTCAGCAATGCTGCGGATGACTTCCAGGACCGTGCCGATCTGTTCGCTATCGACCGCTAGCGCTTCGACTTCAGTCACCGCCTTGCTGACGTCGCCGGCTAGGATGCCAATGTCATGGGTACTGCGCTCAATTATGCCGACCCCATCCCTGGCCGATTGGTCGGCCGCGCGGGCAGCCTGAGCAGCATTTGACGCGCTGTTGGCAACATTATGGGCGGTCGCGCTCATTTCGTTTGAAGCTGTGGCCACCTGATCAATCTCACGAAATTGAACCTGCATGCTTTCGCTGGTCTGCCTAGCAATTAACGAAGACTGATCGGCGGTGCCCCGGGTATCGAGGGTGTTTTGCTTTATCCGAGTGATGGTCGGTTGCAACTTGTCGAGAAAGCGGTTGAACCAGTTGACCAGTTCCCCCAACTCGTCTTTCTTGCTGTATTGCAAACGTTGGGTCAGGTCACCATCGCCGCTGGCAATTGCCTTGAGCATACCTGCTACGCGAGTGATCGGCTGGGTCACGCTTGAGGCGGACATCCAGATCAGTAAGCACCCCAGCAGGCAAGCTCCAGTGGCCATCAACAGGGCTTGGAGGGTGCCGCTGGATTGGGCTTTATCGAACACCCTTTGAAGTTTATCCGCATCGGCCAGCAATATTTGGTGCGGTACGTCGATGGCCACGCCCCAGGCTTTTGCATCAGCAATAGGTTTGACCGGATAGACCGCCCGGATCAGCCCCTCTTGGTGAAAGATCTTCGGCGTATCACCGTCCAGTGACGCAATGATTTTTGCCCCCTCCTCGCCAAGCACATCCCCCACGTTTTCGCCAACCTGGGTGGCATCGAAGCTGAAGGCGGCGAGTATGCCCGTGTCGGAGACAATCAGCATACGACCCGAACCATTAAACAAACTGCTCTGGGCGACGTTGGCAGCTGTCTGCAGTGAGTCCAGCGCGATGTCCAGGCCCACTACACCTATGACCTTGTCGCCGACGATCAAAGGTAAGGAAATGGTCGTCATCAATATTCGCTTGCCGTCGACGGTGTCTGCGAAAGGCGCCATAAGACAAGGTCGCTTGCTGTCCCGAGGGCACGTGTACCAGCTGTTATAGGGAGCA
The DNA here is from genome assembly GCF_018325905.1 of Pseudomonas sp. St316. Lineage (NCBI taxonomy): Bacteria > Pseudomonadati > Pseudomonadota > Gammaproteobacteria > Pseudomonadales > Pseudomonadaceae > Pseudomonas > Pseudomonas sp. St316. The sequence goes on from NZ_AP021901.1 coordinate 3,320,098, forward strand.
CCACTGATGCTGAGCGCCGTGCTGCCAAGGTCGCTCTCGTTGATCTGCAGGCTCATCACCTGACCTGTGCCACGGTTCCAGGCACTGGCGAAGCGCCCTGACTCGTTCGACGCACGACCCGTATCATGGGCGAACTCGGCGTCCTTTCCATCCAAGGCATTACGTTCATAGACCAGCCATACGCCCAGCACTCCGGGATTGCGCTCGAAAGTGGTCTTGATGCTTTGGTTGAGTTCTTCACGCAGTGCTGCGGCTGTCAGTCCACGATGGTTTGCCATATTACGCAAATAGTTCGCCTGGTCAGCCAGAGCCGTGATGACGGTCAGGCCGGTACCGAAGGTCTTCTGTAAATTCACAGCCTGCTCAGCAGCTTTTGCCAGTAACAAGTTCTCGCCACTGCCGGTCAGCATCTGGCTGCTGGATTGACTGATCATCTGCTTGTTCAGATTGCTTTGATAAAGATTCGTGCCGACGATCAGGCCCATCACCCCGAGCAGGCAGAGCCCGGATAAAAGCACGATCTTCAAGCGAATAGACATGGGACTGCCTCATGGATGAGCAATGTGTTTTGTCAGTCAGATAAGTGCTTACACCTACTCGGCGTTGGCACTACGCGCAGCCTGTATAAGCAAGACTGCGCGCTTGTGCGTTTCAGCATTCGTGTGGGCCACCACAGAGACGGCGCCACAGTTCGGTCAGTGTTTGACCATCACGTGGCGAATCACGGTGTAATCCTCCAAGCCGTACATCGACATGTCTTTGCCGTAACCGGATTGCTTTACACCACCGTGTGGCATCTCGCTCATCAGCATGAAATGGGTATTGACCCAAGTGCAGCCGTACTGCAGGCGCGCCGCAAGACGGTGAGCTCGCCCTATGTCAGAGGTCCACACCGATGATGCCAGGCCATAATCAGAGTCGTTTGCCCAAGACAGTGCCTGCGTCTCGTCTTCAAATTCGGTCACGGAAACCACCGGGCCGAAAATCTCCCGGCGCACCACTTCGTCGTCTTGACGCGCGCCGGCAAGTACCGTGGGCTCGAAGAAGTAACCGGGACCTTCCACACGTTTCCCGCCCGTCACGACTTCTATGTGTGGCAGTAACCGTGCTCGATCCACGAAGCCGACAACACGATCTAAGTGCTGTTGGGTGATCAGAGGCCCCAGCTCAGTCTCAGGATCGTCCTGAAGACCAAACTTGATACTGGATACGGCGATGCCGAGCTTTTCAACGAGGCGAGCGTAAATGCCTTTTTGCGCATAGATCCGGCAGGCTGCGGTGCAATCCTGGCCGGCGTTATAGAAACCGAAATTACGTATGCCCTCGACAGCCGCATCGATGTCTGCGTCGTCGAAAATGATGACGGGGGCTTTGCCTCCCAGTTCCATATGCATACGCTTAACGGTGTCAGCGGTGCTGGCGATGATATGACTGCCGGTGGCCACTGACCCCGTCAGTGAGACCATCCGCACTTTCTCGTGGGTAGTGAGCGGCTTGCCGACATTGGGCCCTCGGCCGAACACAACATTGACCACGCCTGCTGGGAAAATCGTGACCATTAACGAGGCTAACCTAAGCGCCGTCAACGGTGTCTGTTCGGAAGGCTTGAGGACAACGGTATTGCCGGCCGCCAAGGCGGGAGCCAGCTTCCACGCGGCCATCATCAGTGGATAGTTCCAAGGCGCGATCGAGGCGACGACACCCACGGGATCGCGCCGGATCATCGAAGTATGACCTGGCAAATACTCGCCCGCCGCCGAGCCCTGCAAACACCGACTCGCACCCGCGAAAAAACGAAACACATCGGACACGCCAGGCAGTTCGTCGCCCAAGACGGCCGCGTAAGGCTTGCCACAATTATTCGACTCCAGCCGGGCCAGTTCTACGGCATGGCTATCGATGAGGTCAGCCAGTTTGAGCAACAACAGCGAGCGATCCTTTGGCGTGGTCTGGGACCAGCTTTCGAAGGCGGCGTCAGCGGCTTGCACTGCGCAATCAACCTGCGCAGGCGTAGCCTCAGCAATGTCCACTAGCGCGGTCCCTAGAGAAGGGTTCATTACCGCGAGTCGCTCGCCTTCGCCTGCGACCAATTCGCCGTTGATGAGCATTTTAATGTGCATAGGCATCTCCAATGAGTGCAGGCGCTAAATGCCTGCATTCAGAAAGCATTTAAATTTAACGGACAATAAGTTGCTGACTAAGTCAGCCGTCTAGTTAAGGATTCACGACAGGTTTGCGCATCGGCCACATAGTTTTTCATGCAGCCTTAAAGTCACAGAGAGGTTCTATACGGGTATGTCCAACGAGTGTTTGCCTTTTAGAATCCACGCGACGATGCCACCGAGTACGAGCCATGCGACGCCGACGAGTTGGGCGTTCGAGTTCGCGCTGAACAGTGCGTAGCAGAGGACGGCCGCACCCAGTACAGGGGAAACGAGATGTCTGAAGAATGAGCGATCAGTCTTACCCCTGAAGAAAGCAATGACAGAAGCATGCAACATCACATAGGCACACAATGCGCCGAACGTGACCATCGTTACGATGGTTTCAATCTGGTCTTTGCCGACAATGGCAATCCCCAGCGAGAGCGCAGCGACCAGGTATAACGCGGTCGTTGGTGCTTCATTTTTATTAAGTTTGGCGAGCATACGAGGCAGCTTTTTATCGCGTGCCATGCAGTAGATGACTTTTGTCGTGGTGGCCTGGGAGATCAGTGCATTCGCCAGCAAAGCTATCAGTGCATTAGTCAACGTGATGACCGGCAGGAACCACGTCCCCACCACTTGGGTGCTGACTGTGTAAAAGGCAACGTCAACGGCGCCGTCCTGATATTTCGACCCCAGGGGAACAAACACAGACGCCAGGTAGACTTGCGCAACGAACAGCACGGTCACGATCACAAGCAACAACATCGTTGCCCGCGATACGGTTTTACCGCCCCCCTCGGCCTCCTCGTTCAGCGTCGAAACAGCATCGAAACCGATAAAGCTCAGAGCGGCGATTGGTACGGCGCCAAACACGGCGGACATACTGAATTGCGACGGGTTATAGAAAGGCGCTAACAGTTGCTCCTTGGAAACCGTTCCTCCGGCGATAAGGCCAACCGCAAACACAACGAAAATCGAGAGGACAACCAGCTGGATGACCAGCAGCACCTTTCCCACATTCACATTAACGGTGATTCCGAACAGATTGACGATCATGGGCACAGCGACGAAAATCCCTAACCAAACCACCTTGTCGATGCCGGGAAATAAAGGTTGCAAGGCCGCTGCACCTAGAATCGCCAGCAACGCAGGAAGCAACAGATAGTCCAGCAAGATGGCCCATCCGGCCATAAAGCCGAATGTGGCATTGGTGCCCTTTGTCACATATGAATAGACCGATCCCGAGAGAGGGATTCGTTTCGCCATTTCGCTGTAGCTGATTGCACTGAACACCATCGCGATGGCGGCCAGCGTATAGGTCAGCGCGGTCAGTCCATTGGACGTGTTATGAATCGCTCCAAAGACAGAGACCGGAGCAATCGGAACGAAGTAAAGCAACCCGTAGACAAGGACGTCCGTCAGCGACAGTTTCTTGCTGAGTTGACGATTATCGTTGGGTACGACCAAGGTATCGCTCATTTTTGTTGCCCCTTGACGACTGGCCCGGATCTTCACCCGGACATTATTTAGGTACGGTTGCCGTAGATCACCAGCACTTGCTGTGGAACCGCGCACCGCTTTTGTTATTTGCACATCGGGACTTGAAAGGACCTATTCACTCAAACACCGGGATGGGTCTTTTGACGTTCTATGAATTCAGTTTAGGAGCCCCTCTTACTGTCGACTATCGAACCAGCGAACCGCTCTTTTCGTGTGAGTGCACGGCGCCTTTACTGCCATGAACTTGTAGCGCCCAAAGAGCAGCCGGGTGTGGCTGCCCCTTGGGTCCGATCATGTATGCACCGCTGCCTGGTCCGCGTCCCGAGGCCAAGCATCGGCCGGGCTCCGCACTCATGCATCTGGATGGACGATCAATTGCAATCGATGATGACGTCCAGCGCTTCAGGGTGCAGGAAACGCTTGAGCACATTGCCGGTGAGTCGCGCGACATTGTTCTCGTAACGGTTGTGGGAAAGTGAAGCGGTGTAGGCAATTGATCCCACTGAGAACACGCCGCCCCCTCCTGGAAACGGACACAGAACGATGTCCGCGCGAACGCGGGACTGCTCGGTCCCACCAATACCAGGGATTGATTCGTAGACGTCCTCGGCGGCGAGAAGATAGGCATCCGACAATGGCCCGGAAGTCGCCAGGACAAGCGCACCCGGTGGGGTCCCTAATGACGGATCGTACCGGTCGATCTCCGCGCCGGCGGCACCACCGCCCATGATTCCAAAGTCGCCAATGCGTTCGTCGCTGCCAATCCCTTCAAACGCAAATGCGGCGAGTGGATCGTAGCTGTCGGTGAGGCGTTCGTAATATGTGCAGCGGTCGAAGCCTTGCGCGGCGAACCCCACGCCTAGCAGTCGCTGCGGCGCCTTACCCTTGTTGCGCCATAGACCAGCCATTTCACCGGAGGTCTGGTGGCGGCGATCGCCAAACGGCGACTCGTGGGGGCGTGTACCCGCATCTGACCTGCGCAACTCCATGACATGCCGCTCTTGCGGATCAAATGAAACGGTTGCGAAAAAACCGTTTCCGCCCAGGTACATCAAGCGTCCGCCGTTCCCGGTGAAAGCCTCGATCGCGTTGAGTTCGTTGCGTGTCACATATTCTGGATGACTGCCTGTGATCAGAACCTTGTAGTCCTTGAGCAGGTCGGCGCCTTCGCGATCCAGGTCTTCATCCGTCAGCGCGTCGAAGTCACAACCGATTGTGTCGAGCCAATGAACGATGCAGAGATCAGCAGGAAGCCCCCATACGCCCTCTGCCTGGAACCAGGCGCGGTGTTTTGGGTTGAGCGTCAGTATGGGGCGCCGAGTGCTGCCGAAGACGACTCCAGAGCCATCGTTATGGATTTCATAACAGGAACGACCGAATTCAGGATGGTCTTGAAACGTCAGATCTTGACGATCAATGATCGGTGTCCGACTGACGATGATTTCCGCGCCATTGGCTTCAAAGGCTATGCGGTCGTTGGCATACGCCAGATAAGTCGCCGTAGAGAAAAGCACCGCCACTTCGCGCTTCTGACGTCCCGGCCTGACGAAAAACGGGATGTATTGTTCAACGCCTGCACTGCTCAGTTTCGCGGCGTATACACCACTCGCGAGATCGTCTGGAACCTGAATCTCGAACGCCGTTGGCCACTGGGCATCGGTGATGTCATCGTCATGAAAATGGATCGCATCAAACTCGTCAGGTGCCCGCCGAAAGTCGTCGCTCAACCCCTTAAACCTATGGCCCGCCACTCCCCGTGTCGGCGCGTTGAAGCAGCGTCCATGCAAACCGTTTCCGGACACGTCTACTACATCGCTGAGCAACAGGCCATCGTCACGAAGGCTCTTGCCAAAGTGCCAGGCAGCCAGCTCGGCAACAACCGCATCGCCGGGAGAGGAACACAGAATGCGGACTCCACCGATTTTTCCGTTGTAGGCAGCATTCGCCAGCCATCGACCGTCTTGCTGGCAGGCCAGCGCCCCGATCCTGAAGGGGGCCTGGCTTTCAGTCAGTCTCGCGCCGAACGGGACGGTACGTGATTCTGCGCGCAAGGCACAGGCGCTCGCTGAGAGACGGTTCATGATGTTGTCGATGGGTGTCTGCTCCAAACAGACCGTCCCGGCATCCGGTTTAACACTGACTATGACGCGATACCACTGATGTGCGTCAAGTGGCGTTACCAATGAAACTTTCTTTGCCTCACCATCTGCCCCCCATATAAACGTTAGCCGCCCTTCCTCCAGAATAAGGGCGTAGCCAGAACAACTGTCCACGGACCAGTTTCCCAAAATGGCCTGCCGGCCCGAATCACTTTCAAATGAGTTCTGCGTTACATGGTAGGCCCCGAAGTTGCCCGAGCGCGTGCCTTGCGGCAGTGTCGGGTAGACATAGGCTTCAATAACCAAACCGTTAGGGGATTGTAGAAGTCCTTTCGTGTCAGTGATTTCCACATAAGAGCCCGGCTGGCATACATGCTGGATACCCTCGTAGCTTCCTTCGAACGACGACTCAACAGGCGTCTCAAGGAAACCGGGACCCGACTCCCCCGTAAACCCGTGTCGAAGCTTCACAAGCGTGGCGTCATATCGCGCGACCCCTTCGCAACTTACCTTGAAAGAAAGACTTTCACCCGGCGCCACAGAGAATCCGTCGCTATAGCCGAAAATTTGCTGACTGACCTGGTTCATTCTCATTTCATCCGTTATGCGACTGAGAATCCGTTTCGCGCGACTCGGCAGCGAAAAGGGCTCGGCATCGAAGCGAAAAAACGTGGCGCAATGCGTCGTCGTAAGTCAGGAAAATGCCTCGACTTCGAACGAAGTTGCCTGGCTCTCCAATCACAATGTTCCCGACGCCCCATGGCCCGTCGACACCCAGCGAAATGACAATCGCCTTGCCGGCTATAGACGCCCCGCCCAGCCCACGCACGACCCTTCGAGTCTTGTCATCGTGTGGCCCGAGGGGAGACCGTTCGTAGGCTCCGATCACGCCAGAGTCGCAGTCGTCACGCAGGCGCTCAAGAAACCGAGCCTGGAACAAAGCGGCCAATTCAGCTTCACGATCTGAGGAGGTACGCATGGTCATTCCCTCAGTGCGGTAGTTATTGTTGTATTCATACTTTTCTCTTGCTTGTCAGTCGATTGCGCAGATATCCAAAAATGCGCCTGGCCGCGTTGCGGAGTGCTGGTCCGGAGGAGATATGCTGCCCCCCTGTACCGGTAGCGATATCGTCCGATGGGCCGCCCCCCGCGATCTATCGCATGAGAGAACCAAGATTTTCGTCAGCGTGCACGGTGCGCAGAGTAGGTGCACGAATCTGGTCTTTGCTTACAACCGGCTCACCTACAGAGCAACGGCTCACGTCATAACCCTGCTGCGCACCATTGGTCTGCTTTAACTGGACTAAGTCATCCACCGGTTATCATCGAAATATCACACGGGCTTCCGAAGGCTGGCCCGGAAGTCATGGCATAGGGCTTGCTTGAGCTTCTAAGCAGTGATTTTTTTCAGGAGGGCGTGTGGATTCGTTACATTTGATAACCCGGTTCTCGACGGGCGAGGTTGACCCACAAAGACGCCTTGCTGCCTGGCAGGATTTCATGAGCGATGTCTATTACCCAATAGACGTGGCGGCCTACAACCCGGCCTCGTTCTGCGGAGTCATTGAATCCACCCAGATCGGCGCGGTCGGAATTACTCGCTTTGCCGCTGATGCGCAACGGGCTGTGCGCCGCAAAGTACATGCCGGACGTGAGGATTCGGATTTTTTCGCGCTAGTCATGCCAACTAGGCAAACTGAGCAGTTCACACACCTTGGTCGATTTGGAGACGTTGCGCCAGGCCAAGTCTCTGTCTTCAATTCCGCAGAAACCTATCAGCTGGATATCCCCAACGGCACGAGAAACGTAACAGTCAAGATCCCGGCCGACCAATTCAGGGCGATGTATCCGAAAATTGATGCGCGCTGTGGCCGCGTCGACGTCGCCAATTCGCGTTTCGTGCCGCTGCTAACGCAATTCGCGTTGCAAGCATTGGATAACGCCTCCTGCCTTTCCCCCGAGCACGGCCGAAGCTTGGAGAGAGGATTGCTGGAATTGGCTTTCTTGATGATGGATGTACCGGAGACCGATGCAGCGGGTGATTCACGAACGGTAATCGATCACTTTTTTCACCGTGTCATGGCGTATATCACGGCAAACTTTCACGATGCGGATCTTGCACCCGAACGAGCAGCTCAAGCTCACCGCGTTTCCATCCGCTATATCCACAAGGTTTTCCAGGCTCACGATACGACGTTCGGGCGAGAACTCCGTCTTACTCGGCTCAGGCACGCTCAAAAGCTTCTGCGAGAGAATGCGCTGCACAAGGCTCGAACCACGACCATTGCAGAAGTTGCCTACAACTGTGGTTTTTCCAGCCAGGCGCTTTTTTCCGTCCGGTTCAAGGAAGCTTTTGGATACTCACCTCGAGACGAAAAAAGCCATTAGTGCCTTTGGTGTGGAAACGATACTGCCCTGGAAAAATTTTCTGTAGGGCCTATTGAAATACAGACTATTACGCAAGTTTGAAGAGGCTGCCACCAAATTACTGAAATCCATCCAAGACGAATTGGGTGAAGAATTCGAGGGGGTAGCTTGTCCGTGTGAGTCCTCGGCCAACGCTGATAACGAAAGGATGAAGCTATAGATCGGTATCTCTCCCTCGCGATAGGTCCCTGTCGGCACTCCCGCATTCCTGCCAGGAATGCCCCCATGAAAAACATACATTTTACTTAAAGCACCGCCTCTCATAGCGTGTCCATTCCGCATATGGAGATGACGCCATGAACAACCCAAGCCTGCGCCTTTACGTCGACACTCAATTCACCAGCCCCTACGCGCTGTCATGCTTCGTGGCACTTCGAGAAAAGGGTATTGAGTTCGAGATGGATACCGTGAACCTGGACAAACAGGAGAACCAGTCGGGCGACTATGCCCGTCTTTCGCTGACCCAGAGAGTCCCCACCCTCGTGCATGGCGACTTTGCGTTGTCGGAATCATCGGCAATCACTGAATATTTGGAAGAGGTATTCCCCCAGACGCCGGTTTACCCACGACACCCACAGATGCGTGCCAAGGCGAGGCAAGTTCAAGCGTGGCTACGCAGTGATTTGCTCCCTATACGACAGGAGCGCTCCACGCTTGTCGTATTCTATGGCCTTAAATATGGTCCTTTGTCAGCATCGGCGGAGGCTGCCAGGCAAAAGTTGGTGGATGTTGCTCAACGGCTACTTACCGACAGTCCGGACTACCTTTTTGGTGAATGGTCTATCGCCGATGTCGATCTCGCGTTGATGCTTAACCGGTTGATACTCAATGGGGACACTCTACCGGCTCGATTGGAGGATTACGCCCAGCGCCAATGGCAGCGTCCGACCGTGCAAGAGTGGATCAAGCTGCAACGACCTCCTTTGTAGCGGCGCGATGGCTGACAATGGCCGACTTTAGCCTGTCTCGAAGGCTGCAGCCGACCACGACGAGGGTGAGGGGCCATCCTGTGAACTCACTTGCTTATCTGCTTGGTGTTACAGCACGATGCCGGCTCAAGAGCAAGGACCGGCCCGATGACCAAGCCCCTCGAACAAGAAATCTCAATTTGAATTCACCAGACTACAAGGCTAAGGGCGAAGACCTCGGCAACCGCATGATGAAGGTCGACCATGCGGGTGAGCATGGTGCGATCTGCATCTACAGCGGACAGTTGTTTATGGCCCGGCTTTTCGTCCCGGGCATGGTGAATGAACTCAAGGAGTTCCTCTCCCACGAGCGCCGCCATCGGACGGTTTTTCAGGAGGAGCTGCAACGTCGCGGTTATCCCCGCTGCCGTAGTTATTGGTTGTGTGGCATCGGCGGTCTGGCGTTGGGTCTGGTTACTGGCATCTGTGGCCGCAAAGCCATTGTCGCGACTACCGTCGCGGTTGAGAGTGTGGTGCTCAAGCACCTGGCTCATCAACTTGATGTGCTGGGCGATATCGATCTCCACGCGGTGGCGGCCATTACTTCGATTGTGGAGGAGGAGCAGCACCATCATGACCACTCAGCAGCGCAGATTGATGTGCGCGATCCCTGGTTCAGGGTACTGACACCAATGGTGACTGCATGGACAGAGGCGGTCATCTGGATGGGTATGCGTTCTTAGAAAGCAGGTGTAATTATTAGCGTCAGCGCCCCTCCATTCGCCGCCATGCTCATTGCTCGGTGAAGAAAGTCGCCAGTGCGCAAGCCAGTTCGACCGGGGCCTCTTCAGCAATGTGGTGACCACTGTCGATTCCTGCTCCGGTGACTCTCAACGCTGCCCACGGCTGCCAAATGGCAAGTACGTCCCCGTAAAGATCCTCCAGGTCATCCTGCAACGACCAAATCACATGGAGCGGACATTGAAGTTTTCGACCAGCCTGGCGATCGTCCCGATCATGCAGGGGGTCCAGTTCAATCCCCGCGCGATAATCACCGAGCATTCCAATAACGGTTCCTTGGTCGTGAATCGCGTCCTGAAAGTCTTCGTAATTTTCCCGCCCCATGGTTTCCGCACAGCCGCCATACCACGCTTTTGGATCCGCGAGAATGGCCCTTTCCGGCTGGTCGGGCTGCGCATAGAAAAACCAGTGCCACCATTTGGAAGCGAACCGCGCGTCACATCGCTCAAGCGCTTCCAAGATAGGCACGCCATCCAGAATTGCCAGTTTCAGTACGCGTGACGGATGATCGAGCGCCAATCGGAACGCTGCGTAGCTACCCCGGTCATGACCGGCCAAGTAAAATTTATCGAACCCAAGTCTATCCATGAGGGCAACACAATCGCGCCCCTTCGCTCTCTTTGAATAAGCTTCGTAATCATGAGGGTCCGCTGGCTGACTGGACTTGCCGAAGCCTCTCAAATCGGGACAAACCACCGTAAAAGAACTGGCGAGCAGGGGTGCAACCTTATGCCAGGTCGTGTGCGTGCGGGGGTGACCATGAAGCAACAGTAACGGCGGGCCCGAACCGCCATGGCGAACGCGTAGTGTGGCCTCGGGTAACTCAATCATCTCCAGCTTGAAACCTTCAAACATGATCACTTCCTGCTTAGCGCCGTCGACTAAACATTAGAACAAGCTGGGCTCGCAGCAATTTTAAGGCTCTCCTATCCTACTTTTTAGAAATAATCTCTATAGCGAAAGAGACTAACCAACAACCTCCCGTCGCCTATCTTGAAACACAATTCAGCGCTGTTCCCTTGGCCGAATAGCTTCCCGGATTAACGCCAGGCGTTATCCAGGAAAGCCCATTACAGCCCTCCGTCGGCGCTGACGGGTGTGAACGACGAGGCGATATGGAGATCACGCAAAACAACCGTTTGGTGCAGGTCGACAGTCCTCTCGGCAGCGATGTCCTGTTGTTGCAGAGCATGGAAGGCAGCGAAGAGCTGGGGCGGTTGTTCCACTACGAATTGGACCTGACCTCCGAAAACCGGGCAATCACGTTCGACCAGTTGCTGGGTAAGCCGATGGGCCTGACCTTGGAACTGTATGAGGGCGGCAAACGCTACTTCCACGGCATTGTCTGCAGTTGCCGGCAATTGACCGGCCACGGCCAGTTCGCCGGTTACCGCGTCAGCTTGCGGCCCTGGTTCTGGCTGCTCACGCGCACCTCCGACTGCCGGATTTTCCAGAACAAGACGGTGCCGGACATCATCAAGCAGGTGTTCCGCGACCTCGGTTTCTCCGACTTCGAGGACAGCCTGAGCGGTAGCTACCGCGAGTGGGAATATTGCGTGCAATACCGCGAAACCAGCTTCGATTTCGTCAGCCGGTTGATGGAGCAGGAAGGCATCTATTACTACTTTCGCCATGAAGAGGCGCGTCATGTGTTGGTGTTGGCCGACGCCTATGGCGCCCACACCACGGCGCCCGACTACGCCTCCGTGCCCTTCTATCCGCCCGATCGGCAAATGCGCGAGCGCGATCATTTCTACGACTGGCAACTGGCACGGGAAGTACAACCCGGTTCGCTGGCGCTGAACGACTATGACTTCCTGCGCCCGCGCGCCAGTCTTGAGGTGCGCTCCAGCGTGCCGCGCAACCACACCAACGCCGACTACCCGCTCTACGACTACCCGGGTGAGTACGTCCAGAGCAACGATGGCGATCACTACGCGCGTACCCGCATCGAAGCCATTCACAGCCAGTTCGAGCGTGTACAGTTGCGAGGTCGCGCTCGCGGGCTGGGCTGCGGCCACGTGTTCACGCTGACGGGTTACGACCGTGCGGACCAGAACCGCGAGTACCTGGTGGTGGTCGCCCGTTATCAGATTCGTCAGGAAGCCTACGAAAGCGGCCAATCGGACATCGCCGAACAGTTCGTCAGCGAGCTGGACTGCATGGATGCCAGCCAAGTCTTCCGCCCTCTCCCCCTCACACCCATGCCCATTGTTCGCGGGCCGCAGACTGCCGTGGTGGTTGGCCCCAGTGGCGAGGAGATCTGGACCGACCAGTACGGCCGGGTCAAAGTGCATTTCCACTGGGATCGCCATGACCAGTCCAACGAAAACAGCTCCTGCTGGATTCGTGTGTCCCAGGCCTGGGCCGGCAAGAACTGGGGGTCCGTGCAGCTCCCGCGGATCGGTCAGGAGGTGATTGTCAGTTTCCTGGAGGGCGATCCGGATCGGCCGATCATCACCGGTCGCGTCTACAACGCTGAACAAACTGTGCCCTACTCGCTGCCAGCCAATGCCACCCAGAGCGGGGTGAAAAGTCGTTCGAGCAAGGGCGGCTCACCGGCCAACTTCAATGAAATCCGCATGGAGGACAAGAAAGGCGCCGAGCAACTGTTTATCCACGCCGAGAAGAACCAGGACATCGAAGTCGAGAACGACGAGACCCACTGGGTCGGTCATGACCGCCGCAAAACCATCGATAACGACGAAACCGTGCACGTCAAACACGACCGCACCGAAACCGTCGATAACAACGAAACCATCACCATCGGTGTGGATCGCACAGAAAAGGTCGGCAATAACGAAACCATTTCCATTGGCGTGAACCGTACCGAGAAGGTGGGCAGCGACGAAAAAATCACCATTGGCGCCAATCGCACCGAAAAAGTGGGCAGCAACGAGACCATCACCATCGGCGCGGACCGCACGGAAAAAGTCGGTGCCAACGAGAAAATCAGCATCGCCAGCAACCGCACCGAAGACGTGGGCGGCAACGAAACGATCAGCATCAGCGGCAACCGTAACGAAACGGTCCAGGGCAACGAAGGCATCGAGATCAACGGCAACCAGAGTACCCAGATCGGCCAGAACGAGTCCCGCGATGTCGCCCAGAACCGCACCACTGATATCAAGCAGAACGACAGCCTGGACGTCGGCAAACACTTTGCCCTCACCGCCGGCGACTCCATCAGCCTGACCACGGGCGACGCCAGCATCACCATGAAGAAGGACGGCACCATCGTGATCAGCGGCAAGAACATCACCATCGACGGCTCCGGCGCCATCAAGATCAAGGCCAACAAAAACGTGGTCGTAAAAGGCCAGAAAATCCTGCAGAACTAGCCACGGAGTGGGCGCATGACCGTTGAATATCATTTCCCCGTTTCCTCCACCGCTACGCCCGCGCGCGTGGATGGCGTCGTGATTGGGGTGCTGCTGGATGTGCCCGGGGCAGACGCCCCTGTGGTGGCCTTCCCTGGCTGCCCTGGCGAAACGGGCCTCGTCGCACGCACCACCACCCCGCTCTCCCGTGAAGACATCGGCGCCCAGGTCGCGCTGATGTTCGAGGCAGGCGATTTGAGCCGGCCGCTGGTGATCGGTCGCATCCAGCGCCTACCGCAAACCGCAACGCCAGCGGTCGCCCACCTGGACGGCGAGCGCTTGGAGTTCACCGCAGAAAGGGAAATTGTCCTGCGCTGCGGCAAGGCGAGCATTACCCTCACGCGCGAAGGCAAGGTGTTGATCCGCGGGACCTACCTCTCGAGCCGATCGTCTGGCGTGAACCGCATCAAGGGCGGCTCGGTGCAGATCAACTAGACAGGTAGTCGGCCTATGGAATTGCTCAACGCCAGCAAACTGCTTGCTGCCTACACCCAGGGCATGGAACCCGACGGCCGCGAATCCCTGGTGATCGTCGCCAAAGGCACTTTTAATCTGCCGCTGGACGGCCGTGCGGCGACCCTGGTCGACACCCAGCAACCATTGCTGATGGCCGATACTTTCTGCGGCGAGCCTGGCCTCAGCGCTCCGCTGCAGGAAATGGACTTCGCCCCGGTCAAGCCGTTCTGCGATGTGCTGGTACGCGGCAAGGCTTTCGCCCCGAATGGACGGCCCGTGACGCAACTGGCTGCAGGTATTCGTGTCGGTCAGATGAGCAAAGCCTTCTCCGTCCTCGGCCCCCGACAATGGCAACCGGGCCTATTGGGGGTTTCTCCCGGTTTACCGCAACCCTTTACCGAGCAGGACATCTCCTATGCCCAGGCCTACGGAGGTTCCCATCCCATGGCCAAGAATCCGGATATGCGTCATTGCTACCCGGACAATCCAAGCGGTTGCGGTTGGTTCCCAGGCAGCATCGACAGCGCTGAAGTCGCTTACAAGCCCATGCCGAATACGGAGGAACTGGGCAAGCCGATCGACAGCCCCTCCGGCGACTTTCGCCCCATGGCGCTCGGTCCTATTGGCCGTAGCTGGCCGCAACGTGTCCGTTTCGCCGGGACTTACGACGAAACCTGGTTGGCCGACAGCTTTCCGTTTTTGCCGCAAGATTTCGACCGTCGCTACTTCCAGGCGGCCCCTGACGATCAGCAGATTGCTTACCTGCGTGGCGGCGAGGACGTGCTGCTGCTCAACCTCACGCCCCAGGAGCGCGCGGGCTTTCGCATTCCCGAAATAGACGTGCCGGTGACTTTTTTCCTGAAAAAAGGCGGTCATGAGACCGTGCAGGCGGTGATCGACACCCTGCTGATCGACACAGACGCCCGCCAGGTGCAACTGACCTGGCGTGTTTCCCGTCCCCTGCGGCGCAACCTGTTCGAGATCGCCCAGGTGCTGGTCGGCACCATGTCCACGGGTTGGTGGCGCGCCCGTGAACTGGGCAAGGATTACTACCCTTCGCTCTCCTTCCTGGTAAACGCCAAACAGGCGCCCGAGGAGGCGGACTGATGAGCGCGCTGTGCATCATCGGCTCCGGCATGGTCAGCGCTGTCGGCCTCAGTGCGCCCGCAAGCTGCGCGGCGATCCGTTGCGCCATTGACAACTTCCAGGAAACCCGTTTCGTCGACCAAGGTGGCGAATGGCTGATCGCGGCCTGTGTACCTTTGGAACAGCCCTGGCGCGGGCGCACCAAGCTGATCAAGATGGCCGCCCGCGCGATCGCCGAGGCATTACAGAGCACCCCCGGCGTCGACCCGCAGAAGACCCCGCTGCTGCTAGGCGTGGCCGAAGCCACACGCCCCGGCCGTCTGGATGGCCTCGATAGAAGACTGTTGCAGGACATCGAAGCTGAACTGGGCCTGCGCTTTCATCCTGACTCCGACATCATCGCCCGCGGCCGAGTCAGCGCTGGCGTAGCCCTGCTTAACGCGCGCACGCTGATCTACCGGGGCGGCCATCGCCACGTGCTGGTGGCCGGCGTCGATTCCTTTCTTTGCGGACCGACCCTGGCCGCCTTCGAAGAACGCGAACGCCTGCTGACCAGCGAGAACTCGAACGGTTTTATTCCCGGCGAAGGTGCTGCGGCCGTGGTACTGGCTGCGCCAGTTGCCAGCGCAACACCGCAACTGGCCTGTATCGGTCTGGGGTTCGGCGTGGAAAAGGCCACGGTGGAGGCCGAAGACATTCCCCTGCGCGCCGAAGGCCTGACTCAAGCCGTACGCGCGGCCCTGAGCGAAGCCGGCTGTGGCTTGGAGCAAATGGATTATCGGCTCACCGACATCTCCGGTGAGCAGTACTACTTCAAGGAAGCCTCTCTGACCCTGAGCCGGACCCTGCGCGTGCGCAAGGAATTCTTCCATCTCTGGCACCCGGCCGACTGCATCGGCGAAGTCGGCGCCGCCATCGGCCCGGCCATGCTCGCCGTGGCGTTGGCCGCCAGTCGCAAGGGCTACGGCGAAGGTCCGAATATCTTCTGCCACATGGGCAACGACGCTGGCGAACGCGCCGTTGCACTGCTCAGTTATCAGACCGTGAGGGCTGCGTGATGGCGAATGAGGTTTACGCCAACAATATGGAAATTTCCTGCAAGTCGGCGGCGGGCAAGTCGATTGCCTGCTTTCCAGATGTCTGCTTCACCCCGCCCCAGGCACCGCCCACCCCGCTGGGGGTGCCGATCCCCTACCCCAACACTGGCATGGCCAAGGACACGACCCAGGGGACACGAACGGTCAAAATCACCGGCAAGGAGGTGATGCTCAAGGACAAGAGTTGTTTCAAGACCAGTACGGGAGATGAAGCCGGAAACGCGCCGAAGAAAGGCGTGGTGACCAGCAAGATCAAGGGGAAGGTGTACTTCATCGCTTGGTCGATGGACGTGAAGTTCGAAGGGGAAAATGTAGTCAGACATTTAGACCTGATGACTCATAACCACGCGTCCAAGCCCGGAAATACGCCTCCTTGGGCTTATGCCGACGCAGCAGCGACGACGCCCATCGAGCGTTGCAAGAAAGAAGTGGCCAGGAAAAACAAAGCGTGCGGGGGATTGCCGACCAAAGCGCAACGGTGTGGCGACAAAGCCTGTACCGCCGCAAAAAAGTGTTTGCTGGTGTCCAAGAAGCAGGCGGATTCCAAGGCGCAGAACAGTGAGGTGGCCTGTTGTCCTGGCGAAACCGGCCACCACCTCGTTGAGGCCCATAGTTTTACAGCGACAGGTTCAGGTCGCCAAACGCCTCTTCCCCAATTCCCCAATTACGATGAAAAAGATGCACCGTGCATTTGCGTGCAATGCCCTCAAGACGGAAGCGGACGCTATGAAGGGGACCATGGCTTCATGCATGCAGCCCAAGGCAAGCTGGAACAGGCAGCCATCGAGGGCGCACCGCCCGGTCAAAAGGATTACGCCTGGAATTACGGCCAATCCCGTTCAGCGGGCGTACGAGCACTTCAGCAAACCTTTCCGAAATCGAAATGCTCAAAGAAATGCCTGGAAGCGCAATTAGACGGTTACCACAAGAATACGGTAGGTGTCAGGGACAAAACCCCGGTGAGGACCCACACACCCAACCTTCAAGACAATCAGAAAGCGCTGGCCCACGACATGATCCCAGAGGTCACTATCAGTGCTTGGTAGCTCAATTGGAGCAAGGACGACATGACTCAAACATTGGATTGGACACTGAGCCGAGTAGCAGTCTTCGATAAAAACCGCGTTTATGTACTCGCCTACTCCAAACGCGAGCCCGGTACTCGAGTCTTTCGATGGACCGGAACATGGGACAACTATTATGTTCAGGCTATCTGCGCCGGCATCTGCGCAGTTCGCGGCGCGCCTCCCGAAATTCTGACGCTATGCGCCGATGGTAGCGTTCATCGCGCAGCGCCGGACGGCCAAGCCTACGAGGCTATCGTCGAGCAGAGACCCAGCAAGCACGGCCTGCTGCGCGACATCCGTCCTATCGGGGCAAATGTCTATGCCACGGGCTTCGGCCGCCAGGTCTATGTTCGAAAGGACAGAATCTGGCAGCGCTGCGACCAAGGGGTGGTCGAAGATCCGACCGCCGACAGCCTCAGCGGCTTCGAATCCATCGATGGCTTTGGTGAAGACGAGATCTATGCCACCGGCAACCAGGGCGAGATCTGGTACCGTCAGCAGGGTGCCTGGCAGCGAAGCGAAAGTCCGACCAACATCATTCTGGAAAACGTTCTCTGCGCACCCGATGGCGTGGTTTACATCTCAGGCCAATTGGGCATCGTCATGCGAGGTCGTCTCGACCGCTGGGAGCTCATTGAGCATGAGCTCACCGAAGATACATTCTGGGACATGACCTGGTTCCATGATCAACTCTGGCTTTCAACCACCAAAGCACTCTACACGCTACAAGGCGACAAGCTGGTGAAGGTCGAGACAGGACTTCCCGGCGATCAGACCTTCAGGTACCTGGACGCGAATGAGCAATGTCTATGGTCATCCGGTGAACGACACCTGGCCGCTTTTGACGGAGCGAATTGGACACGCATACCCAGTCCTTAAGACGAACGTAGAGAAGGCCATGGACAGTCTGTCAGCGATTCTCGACCAACACACCGAAGAGGCGAGTTTCCTTGCGGTCCTGCGGGACTATGCCGTGCGCGCCCCCCATTACGACCTGGACCAGATAGGCACGCTCGACAACCGCATCGACGCCCAGCTCGACGGCCTTCGAATTGCCGGCACCAGCGGCTTGGCGACCCTGCTGGCCCAGCTCGGCCCGCATGCTGTCGGGGAGATGTTCGCCAGCGTGGTGCTGGCCTTCGAGACGGCCGATGCAAACGCGCTGTCGCGGCTCAGCAGTCATTTACGCAATGCCGTGGAAACGGAACGTGGATATTTGATGGCCCTCGGGTGGCTCGACTGGGAGCGGATATCGCCCTGGATCGACCGCATGTTCGCTGCCCCTGAGCCTATGTTTCGCCGCCTGGGCCTGGCGGCCTGCGGCATGCATCGTCACGACCCGGGCGCCGCATTGCTTGCCGGCTTTTCCGATGCCGATCCGAGCGTGTTGGCACGTGCTGCTCGTACTGCCGGCGAGTTGCGTCGTCGTGACCTGATGCCGGCCATTCGCGCCCACCGCCAACACACGGACACCGCCACACGCTTCTGGGCAAATTGGGCCATCGCCCAGATGGGCGATGAGCAAGCCCTGGAGCCACTGCGTCAGTTTGCCGAGCAACCGGGCGAGTTCCAGTACCGCGCGCTCTGTGTATTGCTGGCCTGGCAAAAGCGTGAGAACAGCATCGCCTGGATACGCCAGTTGATACAGAACCCCGTGCAGCATCGCGTCGGCATCCAGGCCATCGGGCTGTTGGGCGATCCAGTCTGCGTACCGTGGTTGATCCAGCAGATGAGTGACCTGCCCTATGCCCGGGTCGCCGGCGAAGCCTTCAGCCTGATCACAGGTGCTGACCTGGCGCTACTCGACCTGGAACTGCAGGACCTGCCGGATTTCGATGCAGGCCCGAACGATGACCCGCAAGACCCCAACGTGGCGATGGACCCCGACGAAAACCTACCCTGGCCCGACCCGCAGTTAATCACCGCTTGGTGGCAGGCCCATGGCGGCGATTTCCAGGCGGGCGTCGGTTATGTACTGGGACAGCCCCAGAGTGAAAGCAGTTTTCAGCAAGTACTTGCCCAGGGCCAGCAACGCCAGCGCATCGCTGCCGTCTGCGGCATCGCCCGCTATCGACCAACCGAAGTGCTTTTCCCCACGAGCGCACCGGCCTGGCGGCAAAAGCGCTTGTTGTCCGTGCGATAAACAGGCGCTACATCGGACAGTCGGCGGCCCTCAGAAAACAAAACACCCTGCGAGAGCTTTGCTCTTGCAGGGTGTCGCGTCAGTGTCTCACCGAGCACTGTGTCTTTAGTGGTGTGGAATCATCCGGGTCATTGCGCGCCCTGTTTTTCGATCAGAGCAGCGAGCAGCCTGTACTCTTCCGAAGACAGGTCGGTAAGCGGTGTACGTACCGGGCCTGCGTCATGGCCGACAATTCTTGCCCCGGCCTTGACGATACTCACCGCGTAACCCGCGTTACGGTTACGGATGTCGAGATAGGGCAGGAAAAAGTCGTCGATCATTTTGCCAACGGCCACGTGATCCTCCCTGGCAATCGCGTGATAGAAATCCATCGCCAGCCTGGGAACGAAGTTGAACACCGCCGACGAATATACCGGAACCCCCAGCGCCTTATAGGCCGCGGCGTAGACCTCAGCCGTTGGCAAACCGCCCAGGTACGAGAGTCGATCACCCAGGCGACGACGGATCGACACCATCAATTCAACATCGCCCAGGCCATCCTTGTAGCCAATCAGATTCGGGCAGCGCTCGGCCAGCCGTTCCAGAAGCGCGGCGGTCAGGCGGCACACGTTGCGGTTGTAGACCACGACGCCGATCTTGACCGATTTGCACACGGCCTCGACATGCGCGGCCACACCCTCCTGGCTCGCCTCGGTCAGATAATGAGGGAGCAACAGCAACCCTTTGGCTCCCAACCGCTCAGCCTCTTGCGCATATTGAATCGCCTGGCGGGTGGATCCGCCCACCCCCGCCAGGATCGGCACACTGCTGGCGCAGGTATCGACTGCGGTCCTGATGACTGCGCTGTATTCATCGGCCGCCAGGGAAAAGAACTCCCCGGTTCCCCCTGCTGCAAACAGTGCGCTCGTGCCATACGGTGCCAACCATTCCAAGCGTCGCGCATACCCGGCGGCATTGAATTCACCGTGGCCGTCGAAATCAGTCAGCGGGAACGAGAGCAACCCCGAGGAAAGGACGGATTTAAGCTCAGATGGAGTCATTGTTTTATCACCTGTTTTAATTGTCATTGGAAAACCAATTGATGTCATACGTCATCATACAATAATAAATAAAACAACCTTTAAAACAGATGGACGCAACTTTCTTCGATCCTCTCGCCTATTGATTACTATTCCTTATCTAACTAATAAGAACATTGACTTAGCTGCCAGTGCCATTGCCATTGACACAACTACGGCAGAAGGAAAGACTCACCTATGTCGTACGACGACATATAAAAAACAATAAAAAGGTGACCTTACTTATGTTCCGTTTGCATCTTCTTGCAGCGCGCTCCAATCGGCTCAGCGGCGCGGTTTTCCTTGCAGCGCCGCCGTTGCGCGGCTTCCATACCACCAATGTGGTGCAAGCGCCATGAACGACGTCCTGAAACTCTATTTTCTAACGCTGAAGGTATTGATCATTGCGTGCCTGGTTTGTATCACGGCACTGATTTTCGCCAATGTCGTGTTGCGCTACGGCTTTAATTCCGGCTTGTTCTTCACGGAAGAAATTTCCAGGTTGGCATTCGTCTGGCTGGTCTTCGCCGGCTCCCAACTCATGCTTCATGAAAAGGGTCATATCGGCGTCGATATCCTGACCAGCCGTGTCTCGCCCAAGATAGCCAAACACCTGTTGACGTTGACCTATCTGCTGATGTTGTTCGCCACTTCGCTGTTTCTCCAGGGCAGTTGGCAGCAGACAGTGATCAACCTACACGTGGGCGCCCCCTCCACCGGAATTTCCATGGGCTTGTTCTATGGCGCCGGGTTGGTCTTTTGCGTCTTGAGCACCCTGCTGCTCTGCGTTCAGTTGGTGAAGCACTTGGCCGCACCGGCAGGCGTGTCCTTGTCCTCTGCCGCACACGGGGTACTCAAATAATGGCCCTGGGCGTTTTTGTCGGCGTGCTGATGGCCGCCTTGCTCATAGGCGCGCCAATCGCCTATGCACTGATTCTCTGCGGCGTAGCCCTGATGTGGCTGCTCGGGTTGTTCGACGGCCAGATCATCGCGCAGAACATCATCAACTCGGCGGGCAGCTTCCCGTTGCTGGCTATTCCGCTGTTTATCATCGCCGGCGAGGTCATGAACAGCGGCGGCCTGTCCAAGCGCATTATCAACCTGGCCATTTCCCTGGTCGGCCATCTGCGTGGTGGCCTTGGCTACGTCACCATTTTCGCCGGGGTACTGCTCTCCAGCCTTTCAGGCTCGGCACTGGCCGATGCGGCGTCACTGACCGCGCTATTGCTGCCGATGATGGTCATCGCCGGTTACAACCGCAACCGATCCGGCGGCCTGATCGCCTCGGTCTCGGTGCTTGGCTCGATTATTCCACCCAGTATCGGTTTCGTGGTCCTGGGGGTCGCCTCCGGCTTGTCGATCACCAAACTGTTCCTGGCGGGCATCGCCCCGGGGCTGATGATCGCCGCTGCGCTGGTTGTCACCTGGTGGCTGGTGTCCCGTCGTGACAACGACGTCGAACTGAGCCCCAAGGCGTCCGGCAAGGAACGCCTAAAGGCCTTGGCCGACAGCACCTGGGCGCTGCTGTTGCCCGTGATCATCGTGGTCGGCCTGCGCTTCGGCATCGTGACGCCCACCGAGGCGGGGGCGGTGGCGAGTGTCTATGCGTTGCTGGTGTCGTCGCTGATCTACCGGGAACTGAGCCTGAAGTCCCTCAGCGAATTGCTACTGCGTGCAGGCAAAACGACCGCGGCCGTCATGTTCCTGGTAGCTGCTGCCTCGATCCCGGCCTGGATGATCACCATCGCAGACATCCCGGGGCAGATCATCGATCTCATCCAGCCGCTCATGGACAACCCGAAACTGCTGATCGTGGCGCTCATGCTGCTGATTCTTCTGATCTCCATGGTCATGGACCTGACACCGACGATTTTGCTGCTGGCACCAATCCTCGTTCCTGTCGTCACCGCCGCGAACATCGATCCGATCTATTTCGGCGTGCTGTTCATGATCAATTGCTCCATCGGCCTGATTACCCCGCCCGTGGGCACGGTGCTCAACGTCGTCTGCGGCATCGGCAATATGCGCTACGAAGCGCTGCTCAAGGGCACTGTCCCGTTCCTGATCGCCGAAACCATCGTCCTCTTCCTCCTGGTGATCTTCCCTGACCTGGTCACTGTTCCAGCGCAATGGTTCGCCCACTAAAACAACCGACAAGAAAAAGGAAAAACCATGACCAAGCATCTAACCGTCCTGGCTGCCCTGCTGCTGGCCAGCAGCTTGAGCTTCGCCGCCGAGTACAACGCTCACACCATCAAGTTTGCCGCTACCAGCCCGAAGGGAACGCCGCCGGCCATTGGCATGGAGCTGTTTGCCAAGAAGGTCAATGAACGCAGCGGCGGCAAGATCAAAGTGCGGACCTTCCCCAATGGCGTGCTGGGCGGCGACGTACAAGTGCTCTCCTCGTTACAGGGCGGCGTGGTGGAAATGATGACCTGGAACGCCGGCCTGATGCTCAATCATGTGACCGACTTCGGCATTCTCGATTTCCCTTTTATCTACACCGATACCGCCAAGGTCGACGCCATGCTCGATGGCGAAGTCGGCAAGATGCTGATCGACCAGTTGCCCGCGAAGAACCTGGTAGGCCTGGCGTTCTGGGAGCTGGGCGTGCGCAACCTGACCAATAATGTGCGGCCGGTGCAGAAGATGGAAGACATCGCTGGCCTGAAGATTCGCGCGCAACAATCGCCATTGTTCCTGGATGTATGGACGGCACTCGGGGCGAATCCCACACCGTTG
Organism: Pseudomonas sp. St316; assembly: GCF_018325905.1. Lineage (NCBI taxonomy): Bacteria > Pseudomonadati > Pseudomonadota > Gammaproteobacteria > Pseudomonadales > Pseudomonadaceae > Pseudomonas > Pseudomonas sp. St316. The sequence goes on from NZ_AP021901.1 coordinate 3,343,009, forward strand.
CCCTTTACCGAAGTGCACACCGCGCTCGAAACCCACACCGTCGACGGTCAGGAAAACCCGGCAGCCCTGATCCTTGCCTCAAGGTTCAATGAAGTACAGAAATACCTCAGCCTGACCCATCACAACTACAACCCGCAGATCGTCCTGATCGGCAAGTCCTTCTGGGACAGCTTGAATGCCGATGAAAAGGCGCTGCTGACGGAGGTCGCCATGGAAGTGCGTCTTGAACAACGGGAAATTTCCCGCCAGGCCGACAGCAGGACGATTGCCGAATTGCGCAGCGCCGGCATGCAAGTCAACGAACTGGCCCCCGAAGAGATCGCGCGCATCCAGCAGAAAATCCGCCCGGTGATCGATAAATACGCCGCGCAGATCAATCCCGAACTGGTGAAAAAAGTCTACACGGCCGTGGATTACCACCCGCAATAACCGCGCCTCCCACAGTTGCGCTGAGCACCCCACTCAGCGCACTCCTTCCAACCCATCAAAAGGCAACCAAACCATGAAGATTTCGGTCGCACAGATCCACCCTGTTATTGGCAATCCGGCTCAAACCATCGACAACGTCGCTGAGCTGTCACGGCAAGCCGCCAAAGAAGGCTCGCGGCTGATCGCCTTCGCCGAATGCCTGCTGACCGGAGGCTCCTTCGACAGCCGCGAAGACCTGGAAAAAGGTGCCATCAGTATCGATGCTCTCAATCCTCTGCTGGAGGTCGCCGCCGAAACCGGCATACATATTGTCGTCGGCTTCTATGAGCAATACGCCGAGTCGATCTTCAATACCGCCGCGCTGGTGGGGCCCAAAGGGATCATCGGCCTGCATCGCAAGCGCCACCTGCCCTTCATGATCGGTGATCGCTTCACTGATCGCCCAGCCGAATGGACACCGCCGGTATTCGACACTGAGATCGGCCGTATCGGCCTGGCGATCTGCTACGAAATCCGCTTCCCGGAAGTCATACGCACCCTGGCGCTGGAAGGGGCCGACATTGTTGTCCTGCCCGCGGCCTGGCCCGAGCAGGCGCGCCTGCTGCCGGACATTTTCAGCAACGTGCGCGCTGCCGAGAACATCGTCTATTTCGTCGCCTCGAACCGTAACGACATGGACGGCGGCATGCAGTTCATCGGCATGAGCCACATCATCGAACCATCGGGCCAGACCTTGATCCGCGCCGGACAGGAGAACGGCATCTTCAGTGTCGACATCGACCTGGAGAAGGCGCGCAACAAGTCATTGATCCGCGACCCTGGCGTGTTCGAGATACATCCCTTCCGCGACCGTCTGCCAGAAACCTATCGCCTCTGACACGACCGCCACCGATAGCGCCCTCTCAGGTAATTGCAATGCATAAGAAGATCACCTCGTTGAAAGATCGAATGGCGGACGGCCCAACGTTCGGGATGAATATCTACAGTACGGCCTGCATGCCCATCGAAGTGGCTGGCAACTGGGGATTGGACTTTGTCTTCATCGATGCCGAGCACACCGCTCTGGGCGTCGATAAAGACATGGAAAAACTGATTCTGGCAGCCAACTACGCGGCCATTCACAGCCTGGTTCGGGTTCGTGGCACCCTCGAATGGGACATCCGTAAAGCCCTGGAGATGGGCGCTGCCGGGGTCATCGTTCCCCAGGTTCACAGCGCTGGGCAGATGCGGGAAATCATCCGCTGCAGCAAATTCCCACCGTCCGGCCGGCGCGGCGGTGACAGTTCGGTTCGCTCGGCGAACTACGCCGGCCCCGGATTTGACTGGGCTCGTTACACGCAAGAGGAAAACGCCCGTAGCGTGATCGTGCCCATGGCCGAGAGCTACGAGTTCTTCGACAACATCGATGAAATTCTCGATGTCGAAGGCATCGACGCGGTGCATTTCGGCCCGGCGGATTACTCGTTGTCCCGCCAATTGCCGGTCGACTATCGCCTCGGCAACCCTGAAGTCCAGGCGCGCCTGGCGTTACTGATCGAGAAATGCCACAGGCGCTCGATCCAAGTCATGGTGCCTTGCTTTCCCGCCGACACGGAAACAGCCAGGCGCCTATTGGATATGGGCTGTGACATGTTACTGATGGGCAGTGATCTTTCATGGCTGAATCAGGCGGGACAACACATCGCCGCGATCCAGGAAAAGTTCCAGGGGACTCAACACGCTGGCGCCTGAGGAAACGTAACTTATAAAGAGCACCCCGTGGTTAAAGGCCGAATCAATAAACTTGATTCGGCCTTTAACCACATGCAGGAATCACTAGTTAACCAGGAAGTTCTGCTTCAACAACGTGGCCCGCGTCAGCGCGACCAATTCATCGAGTTGAACATCGGGCCGTTCCGTTAAATAAGACAAGCAGAACCTGGCCGGCGCGATAGGCGGATGACTGGGTAATACTTTCAACATGTCCACTGCCAACATGTCTCGAATTAAGGGAACAGGAAGAATACCAATAGCGTGTCCCGCAGAGATCATCTTGGCGATGAACGCCAGGGAATTACTGGAGTGAAAAGCCTCGGACACGCTTCCCCCTTCTTTCAGCCACCGCTCAACGACCGAGTACAAGGTCGAGGGCGCGGAATGCGTCACGATGGGATAGGCGCCGGCATGTTCCGGTAGAAATGCCCCGCCTTCAATGTCCAACTGTGCGGCGGCCACCCACTGGAAGGTCATCCAGCCTAGAAAAATGTCAGTAACATCGTCTCGCGTCATTGGATTGGTCAGAAGCGCCAGGTCAAGCTCGTGATCATTCAGCTTTCGGTTAAGCACCGCCCCCACATCAATAGTGATTTCAAGGGTGATCTCTGGAAAGTGCGCCTTGATCTCGGCGATGACCGCGGTCAGCCCGACCATTGCCGAACACTCGTCAGCGCCAACGCGCAATCTGCGATTGTGCTTCTGCTTGGCCGCGAACTGCTCGAGCTTGATGCTGTTGTTAAGCGCCAACTCGGCATGTTGCAGGGCGATCAGGCCATCGGCGGTGATGATCATGCGTTGCTTGCTGCGGTCAAAAAGCTTCACGCTCAGCAACGACTCCATCTCGCGAATTCGAGAGGAGATGGCCGGTTGTGTTAGATGAAGATGTCGCGAGGCAGCATGGACGCCGCCTAATCGAGCAGTCCAATAGAAGGCCTCGATCTGCATCAGGGTAATTCTCATGATAAAAATCGTCCTGGCGTTGACTCGTTGATTTTTATTATCGCATTGGATTCATGCTTGTTAGGCTCCACTGACTGTATCAGACATTCATCAAAAACAAGTAAATCACAGCATGTATATTATTAAAGAATTACCGCAACAGATCGCTGCAGAAGAACTTTCGATTCTTCTTGCGGCCGAACCGGCAACCATCGGACACTTCGTCACTAAAGGTATTTTAAGTGCCCGTATAAAAGCCCACTTCCAGGACATTAGAGCGGTTGGAACCGCCGTTACAGTGAGAATGCCTGGGGCCGATGGGGGCATTTTGCATTACGCGATGGGCTGCGCCAGGCCAGGTGACTTCCTGATCGTGGATCGTTGCGGTGAGCGGGTCACAGCAGCCATGGGCGGTGCCATGGCCTATGCGGCCAAGCAGGCCGGAATCGCTGGCATCGTCATTGACGGATTCGTCACCGACCTGAGCGAGTTGCGCCAGCATGGGGTTCCCATATGGTCTTGGGGCGCCAGTGCCATTACCACTCGGGTCAAGGGCGAAGAAGGTGAGTTTTGTACCCCGGTCCAATGTGGCGGTGTCGTGGTCCATCCCGGCGATGCGGTGGTAGCCGATGAGAACGGCATCGTGGTCATTACCCCGGGCCAGGTCCTCCCGCTGGCGCGGCGCGCAATCGCGTTTCAGGAGAACGAAAAAATCACCTTGGCAAGACTGGCAAACGGTGAAAAATTCCCGGATGTCACAGGTTCCAGATCCATCATCGACGCCGCCACCCTGGGCCGATCCTGAACAAAAAAACAGACGCACGTTGCCATTTCGTTTCTGCCATGTAGCTCCCTCAAAAAAAACAACAGGACTACCATGAAACCGTACCAGACTTCCCTTCTGATCTTCGCCCTGCTCTGCGGCCTGATCGGGCCCGCAGCCTTGGCGGACACCCAGGCGAGCACCCACTTCAATGTGATTGGCGGTGGCAGCCACAATTACACCTTCCGCGCGGTGGAGAAACCGTTCTGGAACAAGAGCCTGCCCGACAGCTCTGGTGGCACCGTCACGGCGCGCCTCAGAGGGTTATCGGAAAGCGGCCTCAAAGGCGCTGAGATGGTGCGGTTGATCCGCTCTGGTGCGGTTGAAATCGGCATGGGCATCTTTGCTTTCGTGGCCGGCGACGACCCCTTTTTCGAAGGGATCGACCTGCCCGGCATGGCCGCCGATATTGAAACTTCCCATCGGGTTTCGACGGCGTTCAAGCCGGTGCTGGCAGAGCGTATGGCCGAACGACATGGCGTCAAGCTGTTGGCGACGGTGCCCTACACGGCGCAGGTGTTCTTCTGTCGCGACCCCGTCAACTCCATCGCAGACCTCAAGGGACGCAAGATTCGCGTACGCGGGCGCAATATGTCCGAGTTGATCAAGGCGCTCGGCGGATCGCCCATGACCTTGCCGTTCGCCGAGGTGGTGACGGCCATGCAGACCGGCGTCATCGATTGTGCGGTGACAGGCATCGGCTCAGGCAACGCGGCCAGGTGGTATGACGTGGCCAACCATCTCTACAACCTGCCGGTGGACTGGTCGGTTGGTTTCTATGCCATTGGCTTGAAGCGCTGGCAGGCGTTGCCCAAGCCTGTACAACATCTGCTCCAGGCACAATCCCAGATCCTGGAAGACCGGTTGTGGGAAGAAACCGCCAAAGAAAATCGCTCTGCATTGGCCTGCAACATCGGCGCGTCTGACTGCCAGATTCACCGCCCAGCCCATATGCAGGTCAGCACGCCGACAAATGCCGAGAAGGAGGTTCTACAGAACGCCGTTCTCAAAATTGCCAACGATTGGGGCAAGCGTTGCGGTGCGCCGTGTGTCGAGCGTTGGAACGCCACGGCAGGCGCGTCCCTTGGCGTGAGCCTGCACAGCCCCTGACCCGCGTCCATGCGTTGAACACCTGTGGAGCTTGCGTGACAAAGCTTGTTGCGCGTTCTGAACGCCCCGACGTTTGCGGAGAACCCCATCCATGAAAAACACTGAATCTTCTGCTGTCCGGCTCGTGAACAGCATTGCCAGGCTGAGCGCCTGGCTGGGCGGTATTGCCCTGATGGGCACGGCATTGATGATCGGCATTGACCTTATCCTGCGCAAGACCATCGGCCTGTCCATGGGCGGTGCCGACGAGATAGCCGGCTATGTCCTGGCCATTGTCAGCACCTGGGCTTTTCCCATCGCCTTGTTAAAGCGCTCCCATATCCGCGTGGACATCCTCTACTCGCGCCTGTCCCCCAAACTCAGGACTTCCCTGGATCTGCTGGCGTTGAGCTGCATGGCGTTTTTCGTCGGCACCGTGCTGTTCCACGCATGGGGCGTGCTGTGGGATTCCATCCAGTACCAATCAACGTCCACCACACCGCTGCAAGTCCCACAGTGGCTGCCTCAAGCTGTCTGGTTCGCCGGCTACCTGTTTTTTGCCCTGACCATCGTTGTGCTGGGCTGCGCCAGCGTGATCCAGCTGCGCCAGCAACGATGGGCATCGATCGCGGCACTGATCGGCATCAATTCCGTCGAGGAGGATATTCAAGAAGAAACCCACCGTCCCGCACCAGGGCACGCAACGACCCCGTCGAATGGAGCGCACTAAATGCTGGCCTTTACCCTCTTCACCCTACTGGCGCTGCTTGGCTTGAGCGTGGCTGCGGCGGTCAGCGTCGGCTTGTTGGGCCTTTCGTTGTCAGAGCTGTTCTCGACACTGCCGCTCAGCAACGCCATAGGCGAAATTGCCTGGAGCACCAGCGCCGAATTCTTGCTGGTCGCGATTCCGCTCTACATACTCATGGGCGAGTTACTGGTGTGTTCGGGCGTCGCCGGGCGCATGTACGGTGCCGTCGCCAAGTGGCTTTCGTGGCTGCCCGGCGGCTTGATGAACTCGAACATAGGCGCCTCGGCACTGTTCTCGGCAACCAGCGGCTCCAGCGTGGCAACCGCTGCCACCATCTCGACCCTCGCGCTGCCGGAGCAGGAACGCAAAGGCTACCCGGCGCCGCTGTTTCTCGGCTCGATTGCCGCCGGCGGTACGCTCGGCATTTTGATTCCGCCCTCGATCAACATGATTCTGTTCGCGCTGATCGCCAATCTCTCGGTGCCCAAGTTGTACCTGGCGGCTACGATCCCGGGCATTCTACTCAGCTTCATGTTCGTGGCGATCATCGTGTTGGCGTGCCTCATCCGGCCCGATTTGGGCGGCAAAAAGGAACACTCAACCTGGGCCGAACGACTGGGCAGCCTTCCAGACCTGCTGCCGCCGCTGGCCATCTTCGGCCTGGTGGTCGGCGCCATCTACAGCGGTTTCGCGACCGCCAGTGAATCGGCGGCCCTGGGTGTCATCGCCGCCTTTGCCCTGGGCTTGTGGCGGCGCGCCTTTACCTGGCAAAACCTGGGGCAGGCCTTCGAGTCCACCCTGCGCACGACCGGGATGATCATCTTCATTACCTTGTCGGCGTTCTTCCTCAATTTCGTGCTGTCATCCATCGGGCTGACAGCAACCCTGGTCAGTTTCGTGACAGGCCTCGACATGTCGCCGATGGGCACGCTGCTGGCCATCATCGTGTTCTACATCATCCTTGGCTGCTTCATGGACACGCTGGCCATGTTGATCACCACTGCACCGCTGGTGGTGCCTGTCATTGTCGCCTTGGGTTTCGATCCGCTGTGGTTCGGCGTGATACTCATCATCCTGTGCGAAATGGGACAAATCACCCCGCCATTCGGGATGAATCTGTTCGTGGTGCAAAGTATTCGTAACAAAGGCAAGTTCCTGGATGTGGTCTACGGCACCTTGCCTTTCTGTTTCGTATTACTTGTGTTGATCGCGCTCTTGATCGTGTTTCCGCAGATCGCGCTTTGGCTTCCGCAATTTGTTTGATTCGAGCAAAGCGCCATAAGGAGCGTCGGGGGTGACGACAGCATTCGGGCATTGAACAGGGTGTATATATGGAGTTCGGACACCTGACCATCAGTTACAACCTCTGGAGAGACCATGCCAAACGCAACCGGACAGAACCCTGTGGCCCTTGTCAGTGGGGTTGGAAGTGAAATCGGAATTGGCATGGCCATCGCGCGCAGGCTGGGTACTGCAGGTGCCAGACTGATCGTCACCGCCAGCAGTGCGCGAATCAATAATCGAGTCGCAGAACTGCGCGCCGAAGGGTTCGAAGTCGAAGGCCGGGCCCTCGATCTTACCGATGAAAACCAGGTACGTGAGTTTATGGCATGGGCAGAATCCCTCTGGGGGCAGATCGATATTCTGGTCAACAACGCGGGCATGGCCATGCAAGGCAGCCCGGAGTTTTTTTCCGACTTGGCATCCATGGATCTGTCTACCTGGAACCTGACACTGGCGCGAAACCTGACCACGGCTTTTCTGCTTACGCGGGCTGTTCTGCCCGGCATGCGGGCGCGCCGTTACGGGCGCATCGTCAACATCAGTTCCACTACCGGCACCCGGTGCAGTAACCCCGGTGAAGCGGCTTACAGCGCCGCAAAAGCCGCGATGGTCGGAATGAGCATGAGCCTGACGCTTGAAGTCGCCCGACAAGGAATCACGGTAAACAGCGTCGCTCCCGGCTGGATCAGCACAGGATCGACCACTCCAGAGGAAGCCAAAGCGGCCGGTTACACGCCGATGGGCCGCGCCGGACGTCCCGAAGAGGTCGCGGCACTGGTTGCTTTCCTTGCGTCTTCAGAGGCCAGCTACATCACTGGCGAAGTCATCGTAGTGGATGGCGGAAACTGCTTGGTCGAGAACAAAGCCCCTTGATCTGAACATGCCCCAGGGTCTGCTCGCACTTACTGCCTGGCGAAACAATGGTGCCAGAAACTGACCCTGTCGATGGTTAGAGTGAGGTGGTTGGCCTGAGGCTCAACGATGCGCTGAAACAGCGCTTCTATCCCCAGCCACATTGGCTATCTCATCGATCAACCAGAGTAAGCGTCGGTTATGAAGCGTATCCGGCTGCGGTGGATCTGGCGCAGGTCCGGGCGGCGCTTCGTGAACAGCGAAAAATGCAGATCGTCTACAAGGACGAGAATGGGGAGCAGGCGCAGCGAACCCTCTGGCCAATCATGCTGGGGTTTGTCGAGTCGCAGCGCTATATCGCCGGCTGGTGCGAACTGCGCGGCGACTATCATTTATTCCGAACGGACCGGATCGTCGAGGTGGATTTCCTGGAGGAGCGCTACGCCCGCCCCAGGCACCAGTTGGTCAAGGAGTGGCGCTCCCGGCAAGCACATCCGTGTAAACAGAAGGATTGCAACTAGGGCCCGCGCATTACCCTTGTGGGAGCGAGCTTGCTCGCGATAGCGGTGGTGCAGCTATAGGGTGTTGGATTGGCTGCCCTCATCGCGAGCAAGCTCGCTCCCACAGGGGGCTGGGTGGACATGGATGGTGTGTCTGCTGAAGATTGAAGATGGGACACATCGCCAGTGAGTCACTTGAACAACTCACTGCTCATGAAGTCAATGAACACCCGCAATTTCGGCGCCAGGTGTTTGCTTGAAGGCCAGAGCATGCGGAAGGTGCTCTGATGCCTGTTGAAGTCGTCCAGGACGGTGACCAGTTCACCGGCAGCGATGGCCTCCCGCACAGTGAAATCCGGTACGCAGGCAATCCCCAATGCATCGTGCACCACGTGTAGCAGCGCCTCGGTGGTGTTGCAGACCAGGGTCGCCGGCAGGTTCAGTTCCGGCTCCCCGTCCCTGTTGACCGGCCACACTTGCATCCTGCCGGTACTGGGGAACTTGTAGAGCAGGCAGGCATGGCGCAACAGATCCGCCGGCACCTGCGGCGTGCCGTGTTCGGCGAAATACCGGGGTGAACCGACCACAACGAGCTTGAACGGTCCCAACGGACGGGACATCAGCCGGGAGTCGTTCGGCTCTCCGGTTCGAATGACCGCATCGAACCCCTCCTCGATGATGTCCACCAGCCTGTCGGAGAAATCCAGGTCCAGTTCGATACTGGGGTAGCGGCGCATGAAGGCGATCAACGTCGGCATGACCAAATCCGCAACGAGCGGCAAGCTCACGCGCAGTTTGCCCCGCGGCGCTTTGCGGGTTTCCGACAACTCCAACTCGGCTGCTTCGACTTCGCAGAGAATGCGCCGGCAACGCTCGAGGAAAAGCGTCCCTTCCGCTGTCAGCGTGATACTGCGCGTGCTGCGATGAAACAGTCGCACACCCAACCGTTCCTCGAGCCGGGCGACGCTTTTGCCCACTGCCGAAGACGAAATGCCAAGTGCCCTGCCCGCCTCTGAAAAACTGCGGGTTTCGGCCGCGCGCACAAAAAAATCAATCCCGCTCAGTGATTCCACGCCCGACTCCTATTACGGACATTTTTTCCGATGTGTTGCGCACTCTAGCATTCTTGTCTCGCCAAGGAGGAGCATTTACCGTAGTTGGCACTTATCAATCTGCGATTGACGCCGCCATCCGGCGGGTCAGAAGCTCTCCAAGCAGGTGACACATGACGATTGCCAATACCCATATCGACGCCGATGCCGAGGTCGTTCAAGACGCGGCGCCACTCCCGATCGGATCACTGTTTGCCCTCGCGCTGGCGGCGTTCGTGACCATTCTCACCGAAGCCTTGCCCGCCGGCCTTCTCTCACAGATCAGCGAAGGGCTGGCGATTTCCGAAGCCCTCGCCGGCCAGTTGGTCACGGTCTACGCGATCGGGTCCTTGCTGGCGGCCATTCCCTTGACGGCCGCGACCCAAGGCATGCGGCGCCGATCGCTATTGCTGCTGGCCATCGCCGGTTTCGCCGTTGCCAACACGGTCACGACGCTTTCCACCCATTATGGTTTGACAATCGTCGCGCGCTTGCTCGGTGGCGTATCGGCCGGGCTGTTGTGGGCCTTGCTGGCCGGTTATGCCGCCCGCATGGTGCCCGAGAGCCAGAAAGGTCGAGCCATTGCGATCGCCATGGTGGGTGCGCCCTTGGCGTTATCCCTGGGCGTACCGGCCGGCACGTTGCTCGGCAACTTGATCGGTTGGCGGATGAGCTTCGCCATCATGAGCGTGTTCGCCGTCGCCTTGATGGTCTGGGTGCGACTCAAGGTGCCTGACTTCCCTGGACAAGCCAGCGACAAACGCCTGGCCTTGGGTCGGGTCTTCACCTTGCCAGGCGTTCGCTCGGTGTTGTTGGTGGTGCTGGCTTTTGTCCTGGCGCACAACATTCTCTTTACCTATATCGCGCCGTTCCTGATGGCGGCGGGCCTGGGCGAGCGTACAGATCTGGTTCTGCTGGTCTTCGGTGTCGCATCGTTGCTGGGTATCTGGGTCGTCGGCGTATTGATCGATCACCATCTACGGGCGTTGACCCTTGCAAGCACGGCGCTGTTCGCCATCTCGGCCGTGATGCTAGGCACCATGAGCGACAGCCCTGCCGCGATCTACGTCGCGGTAGCGGCCTGGGGAGTCGCTTTTGGAGGCGCTGGGACATTATTCCAGACGGCAATCGCCAAGACGGCCGGAGCGGCAGCGGATCTTGCCCAGTCCATGCTGGTCACGGCCTGGAACGTCGCCATTGCCGGCGGCGGAATCGTGGGGGGTGTGCTGCTCGATCACCTGGGTGTCGTTGCGTTTGCGCCTGTGCTGGTCGCTCTCTTGCTGCTGACCTTGGCGGTGGTGTGGTCCGCCAGTCGGTACGGGTTTGCAGGGCGCGCAGCCATGCCTCAGCGCGGGGATTAGCAGGATCGGGCAAGCATCAGCCCGGATCGTGCAAGCTGCTCCGAATATTGCTTCCTATAGTTAACCAGAGCCAAACCATCCGGAGCGGGTACCCCTATGAGCGCCCTCAACATCAATGGCCGTGAATACACGGTCGACGTAGACCCAAGCACCCCGATTCTTTGGACCTTGCGCGACACGCTGGGCATGACCGGCACCAAGTTCGGCTGCGGCGCGGCGTTGTGTGGCGCCTGCACCGTTCACTTGGATGGCCAGGCCATTCGTTCCTGCGTGACGCCCATTGCCGCCGCCGAAGGCAAGAAGATCACCACCATCGAAGCGGCAACCAACGGCAGCGACCCGGTCGGCAGTGCCGTGCACGAGGCGTGGGTCAAGCATGACGTGGCGCAATGTGGCTACTGCCAGAGCGGCCAGATCATGAGCGCGACCGCTTTCCTCAAGGCCCAGCCCAAGGGCAAGCAGCCCACGGCCGCCGAGATCGACTCGGCCATGGCCGGCAATATCTGCCGCTGTGGCACCTACGCCCGTATCCGCGCCGCAGTGGCTGATGCCGCCAAAGCCCTTGCCTGATCGGAGCTGACCATGTTGAACGAGATCTTCCCGAACGAGCACCCTCGCGCCTTGCAGCACCTGCTTGAGCGCGACGAGACTGACGGCCCCGCTACGCTGCCGCGCCGCAGCTTTCTCAAGATCGTCGGTATCGGCGGGCTGGCCTTGGGGGCTTTTCCACACCTGGCCCTGGCCCAGGAGGCCAATGGTGCCGCTACGCCGCTCAAACCGACCCAGCAACCCTCGGCATTCGTGCAGATCGCGCCCAGCGGCGAGGTCACGGTGACCATCAACCGGCTGGAGTTCGGCCAGGGCGTGCAGACCGCTTTGCCCATGATTCTCGCCGAAGAACTCGATGCCGACTGGAGCCTTGTACGCAGCCGCAACGGCAGCAACGATGCCGCCTACATGGACCCGGCCTTCGGCATCCACCTCACCGGCGGCTCCAACACGATCAAGAACAGCTACACCCAGTACCGTGAGCTGGGCGCCCGCGCTCGCGCCATGTTGCTGAGTGCCGCCGCCGCGCGCTGGAACGTGGACGTGGCGAGCCTGAGCACCCAGACCGGCATGGTCCTCGGCCCCGCTGGGCGTAAAGCGAGCTATGGCGAGTTGGCCGAAGCCGCGATGGCGATGCCTGTGCCCGAGCAGATCACGCTCAAGGATCCCAAGGACTTCCGCATCATCGGCCAGGCCACGACACGCATCGATGCCAAGGCCAAGAGCAGCGGCCAGCAGGATTTTGGCATCGATATGCATCTGCCGGGGCAGCTCACGGCGGTTGTCGCCCGACCTCCAGTGTTCGGCGCCAAAATCGCATCCCTGGATGACAGCGCGGCACGTGCCACCAAAGGTGTAAAAGCCGTATTGCGCGTACCACTGGACGGCGGTGCCGAAGGTGTTGCGGTGGTCGCCGACAGTTACTGGCAGGCGAAGGTGGCTCGCGATGCGCTGAAAGTGGAGTGGAACACGTCCACTGTGGAAAAAGTGGACAGCGAGAAACAGTTGGCTCAGTACCGGGAACTGGCCAGCCAGCCCGGTCCACTGCACTTTGATGCCGACATGACGCCACTGGCTACGGCGCCGCACCGACTGGACGCCGAGTTCGTGTTCCCCTACCTCGCCCATGCTCCGATGGAGCCGCTCAATTGCACCGTGCAGCTAGCCGCGGATGGCGCTCAACTGTGGGTCGGGACCCAGTTCCCCGGCGGTGATGGTGCCGCGGCCGCCAAAGTGCTGGACCTCAAGCCAGAGCAGATTCAGGTGAACGTGCAGACCGCTGGCGGTGGCTTTGGCCGGCGTGGCGTGCCCACCAACGATTTCGTCGTATTGGCTTGCGAAGTCGCCAAGGCCGCGCGCACCGCTGGGCTCAACGTGCCTATCCGTACCCTCTGGAGCCGGGAGGACGACATCAAGGGTGGTTACTATCGGCCCATGCACCTGCACCGTGCACGCATAGGTTTTGATGACAGTGGCAAGGTGCTCGCCTGGGACCATGCCTTGGTGGGCCAATCGATCATCACCGGCACCGTGTTTGGTGGGCGGGTGAAGAATGGCATCGACCCGACCGCTACTGAAGGCTTGCGCGACCCGTATCCGCTGCCCATGCGGCTGACGGTTCATCATCCCAAGCTCAACGTTCCCGTGTTGTGGTGGCGCAGCGTGGGTTCCACCCATACGGCCTTTGTGATGGAAACACTGATCGACGAGATCGCCCGCACCACCCAGCAGGATCCGGTGGCTTACCGGATGAAGTTGTTTGGCGAGCAGAACCCGCGCCATCGCCAGGCGCTGCAATTGGCCGTGGACAAGAGCGAGTATGGCAAGCGCCAGTTACCGGCGGGCCATGCCTGGGGCGTGGCGGTCCACGAGTCGTTCAGCTCGGTGGTGGCCTACGTCGTCGAAGCGTCGGTGCAGGATGGCCGTCCAGTGCTGCACAACGTGACGGCCGGCGTGCACTGCAACCTGGCCGTCAACCCACGCAGCGTCGAGGCCCAGGTACAAGGCGCGGCGCTGATGGGATTGTCGATGTGCCTGCCCGGTGGCGCGATCACCCTGAAGGATGGCGTGGTGCAGCAGAGCAATTTCGCGGACTTCAGCGTGCCGCGCATTACCGACATGCCGACATTTGCCGTCCACATCGTGCCCAGCGCCGAGCCTCCTACGGGGATGGGTGAACCCGGCTTGCCGGCACTGGCCCCCGCCTTTGCCAACGCGCTGGCGAGCCTGACCGGTAAACCGTTGCGTGAGTTGCCTTTCAAGTTGGCGTGACAGGCGCGTGAGGCTGTCGGGTCGCAAGGCCAGACAAGCCTCACGATCACAAGCGAATTCGCTTGATATCCCGCTGCGGTGGCGCACCGAACAGGCGGCTGTATTCACGGCTGAACTGCGAGGCACTTTCATAGCCAACCAGGCCCCCTGCACTGCTCGCATCGACGTTCTGGCTCAACATCAACTGCCGAGCGGCCTGTAGCCGCAGCTGCTTCTGGTATTGCAACGGACTCATTCCGGTCACGGTGCGAAAGTGCTGGCGAAACGTGGACGGACTCATGTGCGCTTGTGCCGCCAGATCGTCCATACGCAACGCCTGGCGAAAATTCAGTTTCAGCCAGGCGACCGTCTTGGCAATGTGCTGGCTGGGTGACCCGGCAGCGATCACATGCAGCAACTGTGGCGCGTGGGCCCCGCTCAACAGGCGAGCGACGATCTCCTCCTTGATCAGTGGAGCCACTGTCTCAAGCAGTGACGGTTCCTCCAGCAGGTCTATCAAGCGCCGCAGGGCGTCCAGCACCCCGGCATCCAGGGCTTGTACGGTAATCGGTCGAAACGCGTCGTCCATCATGCGTTGTGACAACTGCATGCGCTCGGCCACCTGCATCACCATCGTGCTGTCGAATCTCAGCATCATGCCCAGGAACGGCTTGGCGACGCTGGCTTGGCAGACATGGGAAATAACCGGCAGATCCACGCAGGTCACCATGGACTGGCCGGGCGAGTAGGTCAGTATCTCGTCCCCGAGCATGGCTTGCTTGCGGCCTTGCAAGGCCACGCCGATACCCAGGCCATAGATGCAGTGCGTCGGCGCGGTGATCGCGTTGCGCCGATGCAGGCTGAAGCCGGCAATGGCGGTGACCTGATCGCCCTCGCTGGGCACGAGCTGGCTGACCGAACCGGCCAGGCGACTGATGTCACTGACGCCCTGGTCGCTTTTGGAATCGGTGTGCACATTTCACTCCTAGAAAACATCAGACCCACGACGTGCGGTAATGGCGAATACCGTTCGGCATCACCGCAAGTCGTTGATCAATAATGGACGCAGCATGCCGGGTCGGCGGTTCGAGTCGCTTGCCTGATGGAGGCAACTTCCTACTCGATTTAACGATCCGTAGCTCGCATCAGTCACCTCAGGCCAGAAATGACAATTTGTTTCAGGAGTTGGGCGTGCACAAAGTGATGGTTTGGCGGGGTGCCTAAAGATTTTGGAAGATGTAGCCGGTTGACTGTTGATCATCCAGTGCGACACCCACTTGCAGCAGTCGTTGGGCCAAGGCCGGCGTTTCGACCCGCACTTTCCAATCCAGGCCTGTCGGTGCCACTGGGGCGCGATCGTAGCGAATGATCGCTTCAGCCAATTGCGCCCGATCAGGCAAGTACACCGCCAACGCGTTGCCCTTCCAAGCGGCGACATTCATGCCCATCGCTTCACACAGCGCAATCTTGGCCTCGGCATCGTCCCTGTCCGCCTGGCGGGAACGGTCGATCTGATCGGCCAGGATCGGATCGACAACGCGGTCGGTAAACAAGACCTCGCCCGTCTCCCAGACCTCAGGAGGACAGATTTTGTCGGCAGGACGCAAGGCAATGAACGGATTGATTTCCATCGGGTAGATTCGACAGACCAACGGCCGCTCTTCATAGATACCGCAACGACCGTCGTCGCCGAGATTACGGCACTGCGTCAGCGCATTGCCCGCCAGTACCGCGACGACACGAATCCGGGCGTCGCCACTAGTGACTTCCACGGCCCTTTGGGCGCTGTGGGCGAATTGCCCTGGCGCCGAAGGCCAGGTTGACTCATCGAACGCCTCCAGTACGACCGCCACCTCATGGCCACGGTGTAGCCATTGCCTTGCCTCATCCAACGTCAGTGGAATCAGCCGGCCCTTGCAGCAGATCCCGCAGCCGTTGCAGGCAAAGCGGATCGTGTTTTTTTCCATATCAAGCACTCGCACACATGTTTTCGATGGCCCACAGAAGCTCCTGCCACTCGAATACAGCGGTGGCAGGGCCTCAAGGCCGCGATAGTATGTGGAGCAAAACGCCAATCCGTTTGCCGGATTCGCCGGCATGGTTGCCTGATCCAAGGAGATTCCAGGCATCACCGTGGGATGTAGACCCTCGAGTTAGCGCAGATGATCAGCATCGATCACGGCCTGGGCGAAAGCCTGCGGTGCTTCTTGCGGCAAGTTGTGGCCGACACCGCCATCGATCAGGCGATACTCGTATTTACCGGTGAAACGCTTGGCATAGGCTTCGGCGGGCGGATGAGGAGCGCCATTGGCATCACCCTCCAAGGTGATGGTCGGCACGCTGATCGACGGGAACATCGCCAGTTTCTTTTCCAGCGCGGCGTATTTGGCCTCGCCCTTGACCAGGCCCAGGCGCCAGCGATAGTTGAAGATTGAAACGGCGACATGATCGGGGTTCTGCAAAGCGGCGGCGCTTCGGTCATACGTCGCGTCATCGAAGTTCCACTTGGGTGACGCCAGCTTCCAGATCAGTTTGGCGAAGTCGTGGGTGTTTTTCTCGTAACCGAGGCGGCCACGCTCTGTCGCAAAATAGAACTGATACCACCACTGCAGTTCGGCGGCCGGTGGCAGCGGTGTCTTGCCGGCCTCTTGGCTGCCGATCAGGTAGCCACTCACCGCCACCAGCGCCTTCACCCGCTCCGGCCACAGGGCCGCGACAATGTCGGCGGTACGTGCGCCCCAGTCATAACCGCCCAGCACGGCCTGCTTGATCTTCAGCGCGTCCATGAAATCGATCAGATCGCTTGCCAATGCAGAAGGCTGGCCGTTGCGCAAGGTCTTGGCCGACAGGAAACGCGTATCGCCATAACCGCGGGCGTACGGAATCAGCACCCGATAGCCCTTCTCTGCCAGCGCTGGCGCTACATCTGCGTAGCTGTGAATGTCATAGGGCCAACCATGCAGCAGGATGACCACCGGCCCATCGGCGGGACCAACCTCGGCATAGGAAACGTCCAGCAGGCCGGCCTTGACGTGCTTCAACGGGCCGAACGAGGTGTGACTACCCGGTGTAATGGCGCCGATGGTGCTGGCAGGTACATCGGCGGCGTTTGCCTGCGACGAAGCGAAGCCCAAGGCGCCCAATTGCATCATCGCGAACACCAGGATGGCTGGGGTGAGCAAACGACCATGGCGCGGTACGGATTGCTGGTTCAGAGTCGTGTCCATGTGAATCTCCCTTACGAATGGCGGGTGAGCGGCTCCCGGTTCGGAGCCGCCAGGAAAGGTTTAATGAGCGGTCTGGGCGACGGTATTTTTCGCGGTGCTACGCAGTGGCCGGAATGCCTCGCGCAACTCTTCGCTGAACAGTTGCGGCTGCTCCCAGGCAGCGAAATGGCCGCCCTTGTTGACTTCGTTGAAGTAGGACAGCGATGGATAGGCGCGTTGGGCCCAGGTTTTCGGTGCACGATAGATTTCGTGCGGGAACACGGTGATCGCCACCGGGACCTTGATGTCAGCGGTTTTTTGCGCCGCCGCACTGAAGTTATTGTTGTTGTTCTCCCAATAGAAACGAGAGGACGACGCTCCGGTGTCCGTCAGCCAGTACAGGCTGATGTCGTCGAGCATTTCATCGCGGCTGAGCACACGCTCTGGCTTGCCATCGCTGTCAGTCCAGGCGGCAAACTTTTCGTACATCCATGCCGCTGTACCCGAGGGCGAATCTGCCAGCAGGTAACCGATGGTCTGCGGCCGGGTCACCATCATTGCGCCGTAGGCTGCATTGCGGCCGAAGAAGGCGCTCAGCGAGTTGTAGGCAGTGCGTTCCGGATCACTCAACCCGGTCGGTACCGGTTCGCCGCTGTTGATCGGCTTCACCAGCTCAGGCGGCACGGTCGCCGGCATGTTCAAATGGATGCCCAGCAAACCGGGCGGCGCCAGGCGGCCCAGGGCGTCAGAGATAACCGACCCATGATCACCGCCCTGGGACACGTAATGGGTGTAGCCCAAGCGCTTCATCAGCACGTCCCAGGCCTTGGCCACGCGGTCCGGGCCCCAGCCCAACTCGGTCGGTTTGCCGGAAAAGCCATGGCCTGGAATCGATGGAATCACCACGTCGAAAGCGTCCTCGGCACGGCCCCCGTAGGCGGTCGGATCGGTCAACGGACCGATGGTCTTGAGGAACTCGAATTGCGACCCCGGCCAGCCATGGGTAAGGATCAGCGGCATGGCGTTGGGATGGCGTGAACGCACATGGATGAACTGGATATCGACACCATCGATCGTGGTGATGAATTCTGGCAACGCATTGAGCCGTGCCTCGGCCTTGCGCCAGTCATAGCCGTTGCCCCAATACTTCACCAGGTCCTGTACCTGGGCCAGTTGCACGCCCTGGGAAACGTCATTGACGGTTTCCTTGTCAGGCCAACGGGCGTCTGCAATGCGCTTTCGCAGTTCAGCCAGCTTCGCGTCGTCGACATGGATGCGGTATGGGCGGATGGCCTCGGATTCAGACGATTGAACCGTACCGGCTGGCGTGACGGCGACGGTGGTCGCCCAGGCACCCGGGCTCGCAGCGAGCAGTGCGAGACTGAGCGCACTGCCCCTGGCGGTGTGAACCAGGCAACGGTGCCAGGCGCAAACGGATGAAATTGCAAGCATGATGACTCTCCTTGAGTGAGTGGCCCACGGGCCTGGCGATCGTTGTCGGAGCAGAACACTGCCCGCGGCTTACCTGGCCATGGGCAGTTGCCTCTATCCGACTTACGCAGGCCTGATCAGAACACCGCGATACCGCAGGGACGATTGCACGAAGGTGTCGATCGATACCTAGGTATCAGGGGCAGCACATTGGGCAGGCTCGATTCCACGATTGCGGGATCAATTGTCCTGACCGCAGTCCTGGGCGATGGCGCTGTAGTCCAGTGCCTGGATCTGGCCGGTCGAGTCCAGGTAGGTCATGCGTGTCTCGACGACGCCGCAGCCCGAACCTTGCTTGACCGAAAGCACCTTGGCGACATCCAGGTGGTCGCCATGCAGGTAGGTGTGAGGCTTGAGGCTGTCTTGGGCGTTGGCCGCCACAGCGCCAAGGCTCAGAGCGGCAAACAAGGAAGCGATGCTGAGGTTTTTCCAGTTCATGACGTTATCTCCGACGTGGGGTGAGCCAGTGAGACGGCTTGGGCTGTCTCGGTGGGCTCATTGGACGTCGGCCAGGTATCGCGCATGTGTCAGCGCCGGGCCCTGAATGAAATCGTCCGTATCAACAATGGCCTTGGATACACAGAGATACATTCGTATCAATGACGCTGCGCCATCATGCGTTTCTCATTGGCCTTTGCTTTATGATGTTCGCCATCTCACGACTGACTGATGGAATCCCCTCATGACTTTCGATTTCGACACGGTATTGGAGCGCCACGGCACCGGCAGTACCAAGTGGAGCCGCTACCCGGCCGATGTGTTGCCGATGTGGGTCGCCGATATGGACTTCCCCGCCCCGACCGTGATCATCGACGCGCTGCGCAAGCGCCTGGAACATCCGATGCTGGGCTACAGCGTGGCCCAGGACAATCTGCGTGCCGCCGTCGTGGCCGACCTGTGGAGCAAGTACGCCTGGCGCGTCGAGCCCCAGCAGATCGTGTTCCTGCCGGGTGTCGAACCGGGCTTCAACATGGCGCTGCATGCCTTGGTAGAACCCCAGCAGAATGTCGTGGTGCAGGTGCCCAACTACCCGCCGCTGCGCAACGCCCCGGGTCACTGGCAGTTGAACAAAGTGGAATTGCCCTTCAGCCCGGTCAACGGTGAATTCCACACGCCATTGGCAGCATTGCGCGACGCGTTGCAGGGCGGTGGCGCGCTGTTGCTGAGCAATCCTCACAACCCGCTGGGCAAGGTGTTTGACCGTCAGGAACTCAAGGCCGTGGCAGACATTTGCCTGGAGCAGGACGCCTGGATCATCTCTGACGAAATCCATGCCGAACTGTGCTTCGACGGCCGTGTGCACATTCCAACCGCCTCCCTCAGCCCGGAAATTGCCGAGCGCACCATCACCCTGATGTCCGCCAGCAAAGCCTTCAATATCGCCGGGTTGAAAACCTCGTTCGCCATTATCCAGAACGCCAAGCTGCGCGAACGGGTCAACAGTGCCCGGGCCGGCATGGTCGACAGCGTCAATGCCCTGGGCCTTGAAGCGACCCGTGCGGCCTATAGCGAAGCCGGCCCGTGGCTGGAGGCCTTGAAGGCGTATCTGCAAGCCAACCGTGATTACCTGGTCGAAGCGGTGAACACTCGCCTGCCGGGCATCACCATGACCGTGCCCCAGGGCACTTACCTGGCTTGGCTCGATTGCTCCGGGTTGGGACTGGATGACCCGCAGGCCTTCTTCCTGAAAGAAGCCAAGGTGGGACTGAGTGCCGGCCTGGACTTTGGTGACGACGCCGGGCAGTTCGTGCGCCTGAACTTCGGCTGCCCGCGGGCGCTGCTGGAGGAAGGCATCGCGCGGATGGAGCGCAGCCTGAAAGCCAAGGGCTGATCCACCCGGCGACGAAAACCCTCTGTGGCGAGGGAGCTTGCTCCCGCTGGGCTGCGAAGCGGCCCCGTTCTCACCGACACCGAGTTGTCTGCTGATTGGGGGCCGCTTCGCGCCCCAGCGGGAGCAAGCTCCCTCGCCACACACAGGCTCTCGCCACGATGATCGGTGCTTTACTCCTGCATATCCGGCGCATGGACAAAGCACAGCTTGTTCCCCTCCGGATCGCGGCAATACGCCCCGAAATAAC
The DNA here is from genome assembly GCF_018325905.1 of Pseudomonas sp. St316. NCBI lineage: Bacteria > Pseudomonadati > Pseudomonadota > Gammaproteobacteria > Pseudomonadales > Pseudomonadaceae > Pseudomonas > Pseudomonas sp. St316. The sequence goes on from NZ_AP021901.1 coordinate 3,363,454, forward strand.
CTTCGCAATACTGCGGCCTAGGGCCGGGTGGGCCTTCGTCGGAGCCGCCCATGGCAATCGCCTGCTCCCAGGCAGCACGCACGGTTTGCGGGGAGTCGGCGGCGAAGCTCACTTGCATGCCATTGCCCCACGTGGCGGGCAGCCCGTTGAAAGGCAACTGGACGAAAACCTGTGGCCAATGCCTGCCGGGCCGCTGCCACCCCTCCCCCGGCGGGCCCGAGTCGTGCTCGCCCTCGATACGCTCCAGCCCCAGGCAACCGAGGACTGCGTCATAAAAGGCGACCATTTTCGGCAGATCGCGCGCACCGATCTGGATGTGGCTGAACATTGTCCTGCTCCTTATCGAAAACCAGTACCTCCATTGAAGAACACCGCATCATCCGGCGCTCGTCAAAGCGCTCCATTCACCGACGAAACGCCTTTCATCACGCTCATCGACTGACAAGAAAATCCGACCGAACTCTGCCCGAAATCCCACAGTCCACCCTCCATCGCAACCCCATCAAGCCTGGAGAACGACAATGGTCGAATACCCTTTTCCACCTTTCCCGAAACAAAGCCAACCGGTGCCCGGCAGCCAGCGGAAAATGGACCCCTACCCGGACTGCGGCGAACAGAGCTACACCGGCTCCGGCCGACTGGCGAATAAAATCGCCCTGATCACCGGCGCCGACAGCGGCATCGGGCGCGCCGTCGCCATTGCGTTTGCCCGTGAGGGCGCGGACGTGGCGATTGCCTATCTGGACGAGCATGAAGACGCCAAGGAAACCGCGCGCTGGGTCGAGCAGGCCGGACGCCAATGCCTGTTGCTGCCCGGTGACCTGGCAAACAAGGACCAGTGCCGCAAAATCGTCGATGAAACCGTCGCCCGCTTCGGGCATATAGACGTCCTGGTCAACAATGCCGCGTTCCAGATGACCCATGAAAGTCTTGAGGAAATATCCGACGAAGAATGGGTGCGCACCTTCGATATCAACATCACGGCGATGTTCAGGATCTGCCAGGCCGCCGTGCCGCACATGAAGTCGGGGGGCTCGATCATCAACACCAGTTCGGTCAACTCCGACATGCCCAAGCCAACGCTGCTGGCGTATGCCACTACCAAGGGCGCCATCGCCAACTTCACCGGCGGCCTGGCGCAAATGCTCGGCCCCAAGGGCATCCGTGTGAACAGCGTGGCACCAGGACCGATCTGGACGCCGCTGATCGTGGCGACCATGCCCGAGGAAGAGGTACAGAATTTCGGTTCCCAGACCCCGCTCGGCCGCCCCGGCCAACCGGTTGAAGTGGCGCCGATCTATGTGTTGCTCGCCTCGGATGAAGGTAGCTACATCTCCGGGACTCGCTATGGGATCACCGGGGGTAAGCCGATACTGTAGGCATGGAAGCGGCGTAGGAGCTGTCGAGTGCAACGAGGCTGCGATCTTTCCAAAGACGCTTGAATCTCAAGTGAAAGATCAAAAGATCGCAGGCTTCGCCAGTTCCTACAGATTCAACGGGAGCAAGTTCCCTCGCCACAAAAAAGTGCCCGACGACTCTACCGGCCAGGCATGGCGCATCCCCCTGAAGGATTCGCCCGTCCTCGACGATGACAGTCGGGCCATCATCACCGACGCTCACCGACCACAGCCCGCTGGTGAAAGATCGGTAATTGCTGCAACGCGTATTGCGCTGCCCACAGTTGCACCTGGCCGCGACTGCCAAAGAACCGTTCGCAGCGGCTGAACAGCGCTCGCTGGCCGTTCAGATCGAACGCCCAGGCAAAACAGACCGTGCCGGCCGGAATACCGTCCTTGTCGTCTGGCCCGAGCAGGCCGGTGGTTGCCACCGCCACATTGGCGTTGGCATCGTGCAAGGCTCCGAGGGCCATTTCCTCGGCGACTTCCCGGCTGGTTAGATTGAAGGTCTCGATGGTGCGTGGACTGACACCGAGCAAGCGCTGTTTAGCTTCAGGGGAATACACCACATAACCGCTTTCGATCAGTGAACCACTGCCCGGCACCTCGGCCAGTAACGTGACGATCTGCCCGGCGGTACAGGACTCGGCCGTGGTCAGGCGCAGGTCATGCTCGCGTAGATAATCAATCAGGATTTGGGCAACAGTCATGACAAAGGGGCCTTCAGGGATGCTGATGGGTTGACTCCTGTCGTTGTGATTCATTCCCTTTATCGCCTCGTCGTCCTGCACCAGCAAGTAAATGAAACCCCGTCCTTGGCAGCACCTCAAACCTGACGGCGGCACATTCAACATCAATGTAAGCTGACCCGCCGCTATCGCGAGCAAGCTCGCTCCCAGAAGGGGACGGCGGGCCTATTACTTCTTCATGCCGATACGCCTGCGCATCTCAGCGGTAATGCTCTGGCGTGTTTTCTTCAGCCCTGCCCAAGGCTCATGGCCCACTTCAGCCAGGCGTTCATGGACGTTGTGCACGTTCCACAGGTTCGCCCCCTTGAGCTCGGCCACCTCTTCGCGAAAGATCGGCACCGACACCGGCAAACCTTCCCGGGTGCGGGCGGCATACGCGCAAATGGTGGTAGCGCCCAATCCATTGCGCAGGTAATCGATGAAAATCCGCCCTACCCGGTTCTTCGGCCCGGACACCGCCGAAAAACGGTCCGGCAGCAGCTTGGCCATGTGACTGACAATCGCATGGCTGAACCCCTTGACCTCGTCCCAACCCAATTTACGCGTCAGCGGCACCACCACATGGATGCCCTTGCCACCACTGGTCTTGAGAAACGCCTTGAGCCCCAGCTCATCGAGCACCGATAACGTGAGCTGCGTCGCCTCGACCATGCTTTTCCAGGGCAACGCCGGGTCCGGGTCAAGGTCGAGGACGAAGCGGTCAGGCTTGTCCAGGTCGACGGACGTCGCATTCCAGGTGTGCAGCTCCACCGTGCTCATCTGCACCGCGCCGATCAGCGCCTCAGCGTTATTGATGATCATCACCGGCTGCCCCGTCAGTTCCTTGTCCAGGCTGACGATGCCGGGAATCGCCAGGCGCTCGGAGTTCTTCTGGAAAAACAGCTCACCGGCGATGCCATCCGGCGCCCTGACCAAGGCCACCGGCCGATCCGCCAGTTCCGGCAGGATGAATTCGGCCACGCTGGCGTAGTACTCGGCCAGTTGCAGCTTGGTGGTGCCGCTGCTGGCATCAATGACCCGCTCCGGGTGGGTGATACGGACCTTGCCGTCCAAGGCCGGTGCCTTGGCCTTGCTCTTGGTTTTGGCGGGTGTCGGGCCGGGCTCATCCTTGGCTTTGGTTTTTTTTGCCGCAGCGGTTTTTTTCACGGGCTTGGCAAGCTCCTGGGTAATGTCCTTGGCCGGCTTGTCGTTGCGCAGGCCATGGAAGACCGCATGGCGCACCGAGCCGTCCTTGGTCATTTCGGCAAAGGCCACTTCGGCCAACAGTGTCGGTTCGAGCCAGTGCACGCCCTTGGCTTCGTAACCGGTTGGCGGATTCACCACGGCGGCCTTCTTCGTCTCCAGGGGCAGCAGTTGCTGGTAGATGCTTTTAAGGGTGCTTTCGTTGAACCCGGTACCAACCTTGCCGGCGTAGCGCAGCTGGCCACTGTCGGCATCATGCAGCCCCAGCAACAAGGCACCAAAGGCACTGCGTGCCCCCTTGGGATCGCTGAAGCCCACCACCACGAATTCCTGGCGATTCTTGCACTTGAGCTTGATCCAGTCGTTGCTGCGCCTGGACACATAGGCACTGCCGATGCGCTTGCCGATCAACCCTTCCATCTGCATCTGGCAGGCACTGTCGAGCAGCGCAGCAGGGGTTTCTTCAAAGGCATCGGAAAACCGCAGCAAGGGGCTTTCGCTGGGTTCCAGCACCGCGGCCAATGCAGCCCGACGCTCTTGCACCGGCACTTTGCGCAAATCCATACCATTAAGGTACGGCAGGTCGAACAGGTAATAGGCGATCTTGCCGCTGCTATTGGCCTCGAAGGCGTTCTGCAAGGCCTGGAAATCCGGCACGCCCTGTTCGTTGGCGACCACCATTTCACCGTCGAGCCAGGCTGATTCCAATCCCAGCGCGGCCAAGGCCTCAGCCTGCCGTGGCAACTTATGGGTCCAGTCGTGACCGTTGCGGGTCAGCAGTCTGACGTGGCCGTCTTCGATCCGCGCCATGACCCGGTAACCGTCGAACTTGATCTCATAGAGCCATTCACCGTCGGGCGCGCTTTCCACCAGTGTCGCCAGTTCCGGCTTGAGGGTTTCCGGCAACGGACCGGGGACCGCGCCGTTGAGGGTGGTCTTCGATGAGCGTTTCGGCGATTTCGGCTGGGCGGCTTTTTCCGCTTGTTTCACCGCTTTGGCTGAAGCGGCCTTGCCACGGCGCCTGGGCACGAGTGTACGATCGCTGAGCACGCTGTCCGGTTCGGCCTGGGCCACGTCATATTCGTTCTCGGGCCGGGCAGCCTCGTCCTGATGCTTGATCAGGAACCACTGCTCCTGCTTGCCAGGCATGTGGGTGCGCACCAGGTTCCACAGGCCGCTGAGCTTTTCACCTTGCAGTTCGAACTTGAGCCGGCCTGTTTCATAGCCTTCGTGGGGATCGCCCTGGGGAATCCAGACGCCTCGGTCCCAGACGATCACGTCACCGGCGCCGTAATGGCCTTCAGGGATGTTGCCCTCGAACGTGGCGTAATCCAGCGGATGGTCTTCGACATGCACGGCCAGGCGCTTGGCTTTCGGGTCAAGGGAAGGTCCCTTGGGCACCGCCCAACTCTTGAGCGCACCGTCCAGCTCCAGCCGAAAGTCGTAATGCAGCCGCGAAGCATCGTGTTTTTGAATACAGAACTGCAAGGCATGGGCGGTTCTTGCCGATTTGCGCGAGCGCTTCGCCGCCGGTTCCGGGGTGGCGGCGAAGTCACGCATGCGGTTGTAGTCATCCAGGGTCTTGCGGCTCATGCACCACCTGCCACCTGTTGCAACGCCGGGTCGGCGACCGGCAGCCCAGCGGTTTGCGCGAGTAATTGATCGACCACGCGGCTCAAGGCCTGTTCGACGGAATCGCCCAGTAGCAGCCCCTGTTCGAAGAGGACAATTTGTCGGTCGGCACTGGTGCCTTCTTGCACCATACGGCGCACCTGCTTGAACACGTCCTGGACACCCAGTTCTGCGGCGGTTTCACCAAAGGTCTGCTCCGCCAGGGCGAGCCATTCTCCGATCAGCATCGGCTGCTCCTGCCCCTCGACGATAAACTCGGCGAGGATCCCGTGGCGCTTGGCCCGCCAGCGATTCTCCTTGAGGATCCACTGGGACATCTGGCTGTAGCGGGCGCCCGGACGGCGCTGCGCCACGGCATGGGCCACCATCAGGCGAAACAGCGAGACGAGGCACAGGACGTCGTCAACCCGAGGACAGGCATCGCAAATGCGCAGTTCCAGCGTGGGATAACGTGAGGAAGGCCGTATCACCCACCAGCAATCGCTGGGTTGGCGAATGGACCCGGTGCGCATGAGCATGTCGACGTAGCTGGCGAACGCCGACTCGTCTTCGAAAAGCTCCGGCACGCCCATTCGCGGCCATTCATCGCAGGCCACTTGTCGGTAGCTGCTAAAGCCACTGTAGGCACCGTTCCAGAACGGCGATGAAGCGCTCAAGGCCAGGAACATCGGCAACCAGGGCAGGATCTCATTCATGACCCGCACCCGATCCTGGGTGGCCGGGACTTCGACATGCACATGCAGGCCCGACAGCACGCTGCGCCGCGCCACCCGCTGGTAATCATCGAACAGTTGCTGGAAATGCAGCTCGTCGGTGGGTTGCAGCACTTGGGTCGCCATCGGGTGTGAGCCGGCGCTGAGCAGACCCAGGCCATACGGCGCCAACCGTTGGTTCAAGCCCGTACGCACCTGGCTCAGGTAGTCGGCGGCCTCGGGGAGGCTGCGAAAGATGGGCGATGCCATCTCGACCTGGCACAGGAACATTTCATGGGCGAAATGCTTGCCCAGCTCGGCCTGGCACGCAGCGATAGCCTCCGCGGGTGGTTCACCCGGCATGCAACGGGTTTGCAGATCGGTAATGAAATACTCCTCTTCAATGCCGAATTTCATGCGCCTGTTCATCGATAATCCCTCCGATAACCCCGCCGATACCTGCGCCAATGCGGGTTACAACCAACGCCACCACGGCGATCCTTTCCACGTTCTGATAACCCAGCGTCAGCAATTCCTCACCAAACACGTCCGGGTCCAATTCCTTGTAGGTCCAGCCGAAATCCGCCGAGTCACGCCATTGGCCCAGGGCTTCCAGGAACGGGTCGCGCCCATCCATCATCGCCACGCCGGTGTAGAGCACCAGCGAGCCGCCCGGTGTGAGCCGGGGCAAGGCCTGTTCGACGATGCGCAGCGACAGCCCGGCGCCCAATGCGCCGCCGCCATGGCGGTAGGCGCGCTCGGAGGGATCGGCCATGTACGGCGGGTTGGCGACGATCAGGTCGAAGTTGCCTGGCACGTCCTGCAACACGTCGCTGTGGGCGACCTCGACATTGCCCACCTCGGCCAGCGCGGCGTTCACAGCACTCAGGCGCAAGGCTTGCGGGTTGATGTCCACCGCCAACACTTGCGCTTCACGCCGGGCACGGGCAATCACGATCGCGCCGACGCCGGCGCCGCAACCAATGTCCACGGCGCGATGCACAGCCGAGAAGTTCTGTTGCAGATGAGTATGGATCAGTTGGGCAAAGCGGTAGCTGTCAGGGCCGAAGAACACCGCATCGGTGGCTTGCGTGGGGAACTGCGAATGAGCGAACAGCAAGCCATCCAGGCTCGACCAGCGCACCCGGCTGCGCAGCAGGCCGTCGCGTTCTTCCAGCACTTGGGCTTCTTGCAGTTGCCGCTGTTCATCGGCGCTGATCAGTCCCGGCGCAAACGGCCGCGACCAGCCGAACACGTCCCGCAAGGTCTTGGCGTGTTCATTGCCGGGCCGCTGGTTGACCCGCTCGTGGGTCAGCGGCGTCGGGGTAATGAAACGGTAGCCGTCGGCTTGCAGGCGCCGGCCCAGTTGCAACAGCGCAAGGTCCGTCTCGGACAGGCGTTCTTGCTCATTCATGCAGGGCTCCCTAGCGAAGTGCGGATTTGAGTTCGATGAACCGGCGGGTTGCCAGCAGCCCGGCCGGATGGCTGTGGCAACGGGCAGAGAGCCAGGGCATCAGGACCTGCATCTGCTCGTCGGGCGCCCGGCCTCGCAGTGCCTGTTGCAAGCGTTGTACATCGGGATCATCCATCGGCGTCGTTGGCTCGCAAGCGGCAACCGGACCGCGCCGCACGCCAGCCCTTGTGCCCTCGTCCAGCCAGTCACCGGCTATCCAATCGTGCAGCAGCTGTTTTTCATAGGGGCTAAATACTCCAAACATGGCTGCGCCAGCCCCGTCGATCAGTGTCCAGAAGCGGCTGTTCTGTGGGTCTTCATGGCGCTTGATCCAGCCCTTGTTCTGCATGGCCGCCAGGAACCCTTCCAATTGGCCCGGCGCCGAGAGCCACTGGTTGACGGTCTTGCCTTCAAATTTGCAGTAATCAGAGTGCATGTGCTGGCCGAACGGGCGTTTGCGTTCAAGCATGTCCAGCACTTCTCGATCCAGATCGAACGAACCGATGATGGCTCGACTGCCTTGCCCCAGGTCATTGAGGCGATAACCCAACGTCACCCGATGCCAGAAGGCTTCACGGTCCGCTTCCATCGGCATCAGTTGCAGCAGCGATTGCACGGCCTTGTGGGCGTGGCCGGTGCTGGCGTTGTCGATGGTGACGTGAAGGGTGAAATAGTACGGATCGATGCCCAGTTCGCTCAGCTCATAGGCGCTGATCAACAGATGCAGCGGCAATTGTTCGTAGCCCAAGTTGTAGCCGATGACCTCCGGCAGGTATTCGTCGCCGGCATAACCCAGGGCCAGTTGCACGGCGCCTTGCAAATAGAGGTCGTCGTCGATGTCCGGGGCGTCCGACAGGTCGTGCTCGGCGAGCAACTTGCGATAGAGCACCACATGGTTTTGCGCAGGATGGCCGTCCCCCAATTCTTCGAGGTAGGTGCACAGCAGCCCTTCGAAACGGTGGTCATGCCAGTGCTTGACCACGCCATACAGCCAGGCGCCGTCGACCCGCTTGGTCGGCGCCACGGCTTGGAGGAAGTACAGGGCGTGGGCCTTGCCGCTGAAAAACTCCCGCGCGCCACCATTTTTGCGCCGTTCCAGGTAGTCCGCGTATTGCCGGGCCACACTGGCGCTGTGTTGCTCGACCCAGGCCTGCAGCGCCATGGGGTCATCGGGCATCTCCTGGGCAAGCGCCGCGGCCTTGGCGATGCATTCCTGGAGGAACGCTTGGGCGTGTGCTTGCTGGCCAGCATCATCGGGGCCCTGGAACAGTCGTTCATAGCATTGGCGTACATGCCCGTCAGGCGTGACAGGGTGCACGGTAGCCGGCCGGGATTGGAGGGGTGTCAGCGCAGTCATAAGGGCCTCTTGGGTTTTCGGCGGACGCTGAATCAGCACGTCTCTTCTGTTGCAGAGCGCCGGCAACGACGAAAAATTCCGTTGGGTTGAATGCCAGGCGGATAAACGGAGCCATGCAGCTTTGGTGGGAACCCTCGCTTCACCCTGGGCCTCGAATAAGAGGCAAGTGCACCAATACCGCCAACTGCACCTTTTGTGGCGAGGGGATTTATCCCCGCGCCACAAGGTTTGATATTGGTCGCTCATCACTGCGTTGCGGCTGGCCTATCCGATACCCAAGGAGCAACGATGACCTTCACAACATGGGTAGCGGTGCTTGGCGCCGTGTTGCTGACCCTGGCCTTGACCTCCTCTTATCTGCGCTGGATGCCCGTCACCACCTCGGCGATGTGCCTGGTGCTGGGCGTCGCTATCGGGCCGCTGGGGTTGGACGTGCTGAAGCTGGACATCAGCGACTCGTCGGTCTGGATGGAACACCTCACGGAAGTCGCGGTGGTGTTTTCGCTGTTCGTCAGCGGCCTCAAGTTGCGCCTGCCCCTCAAGGACCGCACCTGGCAGGTGGCCTATGGGCTGGCCGGGCCGGTGATGATCCTGTGCATCGCCGGCCTGTGCCTGGCATTGCATTATCTGTTCGGGCTCGGTTGGGGTGTGTCGATGCTGATGGGCGCGATGCTGGCACCTACCGATCCGGTGCTGGCGGCGCTGGTGCAGGTCAACGATGCGCGGGATGACGACCGGGTACGTTTCGGCCTGTCGGGGGAAGCGGGACTGAACGACGGGACGGCGTTCCCTTTTGTGATCCTCGGCCTGTTGATGTTGCGTGAAGACGGCAGCGGTTTTCTCGGTGAATGGCTGTTGCACAAGGTCCTCTGGGCGGTGCCGGCCGGTTTGCTGGTCGGCTACTGGATGGGCCGCGGGATTGGCAAGTTGACCTTGTCGATGCGTATCAGGAATGCCGACAGTACGCTGTCGCCCAATGACTACCTGGCCCTGGCGCTGATTGCCTTGGCTTACGTCGTGGCCGAGTGGGTCCAGGGCTACGGCTTCCTCTCAGTGTTCGCCGCCGGCCTGGGGCTGCGCCAGGCTGAGGTCAAGTCCACCGATGAAGCGGCACTGCCGGCAGAACACCTGGTGCTACCGGTGGTGGGCCACGAAACCGTCGATCCCCAGCAGGCGGTCCTGGGTGATACCGAGTCGCTGGACGATGGTCAATTGGCCGCTGGGGTCATGATGAGCGACATGCTCGCGTTCGGCAGCCTGGTGGAGCGGTCGATGGAGGTGTTCCTGGTGACCCTGCTCGGCATCGTGCTGGCCAACCATTGGGATTGGCAGGCCTTGGCGATCGGTGCCTTGCTGTTTGCCGTCATCCGCCCGTTGAGTGTGCTGGCGATACCCTGGGGGCGATTGCTCGACAGACCGCAACGGCTGCTGATCGGCTGGTTTGGCATTCGCGGGATTGGCAGCCTGTTTTATCTGTTTTTCGCCTTGAACCATGACCTGCAACCGGAGGTGGCGCAACGGTGCATCAACCTCACTCTGTCGGTGGTGGCGTTGAGCATTCTGGTCCACGGTGTCACGACCCAACCGACCCTGGCATGGTATGAGCGCCACAAGCATTCGGGCTGAGGCAAGTGTGTCTCAACCGCCAGGATTGCCCATCTGGATATAGACCGAATACACCCCCAACAACACCCAGAAAGTGGCGAAGATCCAGGGCGTACGCACCGAGAACAGCAGCGACTTGCGGTAGCCTTTGTGCGTCGACTCCCGCTCGCTGAACAGCGGCGACTCGTCGTACGCCAGGCCCATCAAGGGTTCGGCGCGCAATAACTCGCTCTGCTTGAAATGCCAATGATCGATGATCTCGTAGGCCGCCTTGATGCCCGGCCAGGCATTGAGCGAACTCAAGAAACCCAGCAAGGCCAGAAATGGCGGCACGATCAGCGTGAACAACTTGCCCCACTCCGGGTTCAGGTTGGCCATGCACGAGGCGAATGCGATTACCAGGAAGGATTGGGCGGCCAGGTACGCGTCGGTCCGGTTGGCCAGGATGCTGGTTTCGTACTGGATCTCCCGGCGATAGAAATCCAGTCGTTCCTTGGGCGAACCAAACAGTTTGGCGTTGTGTTCCGTCAATTCTTCTTCCGGGGTTGGCCCGGTGAGTATTCTGGGCATTGGGGTGGCTGTGTCTCGGTGTTGATTCGGACTCATTAGAAGAACCCGGCGCGCGGCAAGTTCAAGCCAATGGATCAGAGACCGAAACGAACCACCTTGTGGCAAGGGGAACGAGTGCCTGTCATTTCATCGTTTGCGCAATGATCTGCACCAGGTCAATTTGCTTGAACGGCTTGATCAATCGAGGCAATTGCGTGGCGAAACCCTCCAGGCGTTCGGCATAACCGGTAGCCAGGATGATGGGTAGGTTCGGTTGGCGATCGCGCAACAGTTTCGCCAACTGCGCACCGTCCATCTGCGGCATGGCCATGTCGGTGATCACCAGGTCGATATCCGGGTTGCACTCGTGCAGCGCCAGTGCCTGGGCGCCCGATGGCGCGCAAAGGACCCGGTGCCCGAGGTCTTCGATCAGCAGGCGCGTGCTGGTGAGCACCAGGCTGTCATCGTCGACCACCAGCACTGTCAACTCGTCGACTGGCTGCGTCGTCTCCTGGATAGATGCTTTGCCCAGTGCCGGATTGTCAGCCACAGGTAGCCACAATTGCGCAGTAGTCCCAACACCTTTCTGGCTCCTGAGGGTCAGGCGGCCTCCCAACTGTTCCGCCAGGCCATGCACCATGGATAACCCCAGGCCGGTCCCCTTGCCGACCCCTTTGGTGGTGAAGAACGGCTCCACGGCCGAGGCCAACGTGGCCTCGTCCATGCCCTCGCCTTCATCGGTAATCGCCAGGCAAATGTAACGCCCGGGGGCCATCGGCTTGTCCGGGGCCGCATCACCCCCTTGCCACTCATCGGCAGTAATCAAGAGCTTGCCGCCATGGGGCATGGCGTCCCGGGCGTTGGTCACCAGGTTGAGGATCGCCAGTTCCAGTTGGTTGACATCGGCCAGCACTGGCGACAGCGCCTCGGCGAAACGGGTCTGGATGTGTATCGACGGGCCCAGGGAGCTTTGCAGCAGGCCGCTGATCCCCTGCACCAGGGCCGTCAGCTCGACCGATTCGTAGGTGAGTTTTTGCCGGCGGGCAAACGCCAGCATGCGCTGGGTCAGCGAAACCCCGCGCAGCGCGCCCTGGGTCGCGTTGTCTAGCAATTGAGTGAGTTTCGGCTCGTCGGGCATGCGCTTGCGCACGATTTCCAGGTTGCCAAGGATGACCGTCAACAGGTTGTTGAAATCATGGGCGATGCCGCCGGTAAGCTGGCCGATGGCTTGCAGTTTCTGGGATTGAAACAGCGCCTCGCGGGCCTGCTCGAGGGCCTGCTGGGCCTGGGTGGCATCGGTAATGTCGCGGGTGATCTTCGCAAATCCCAGCAGCATGCCGGTGTCGCTGCGGATCGCATCGATGATCACATGGGCCATGAACCGCGTGCCATCCTTGCGCATGCGCCAGCCCTTTTTCTCGAAACGCCCTTCGCTGGAGGCGATACTCAGCGCGCGTTGTGGTTCGCCAGCGTCGCGGTCCTCGGGGGTGTAGAACATCGAGAAATGCCGACCGATGGCTTCGGCCGGCAGATAACCCTTGATCCGCTGCGCCCCCAGGTTCCAGTTGGTGACCTGGCCTTGCGGGTCGAGCATGTAGATGGCGTAATCGGTGACGCTTTGCACCAGCAGGCGGAACTGCTGCTCGCTTTGCTTGAGGGTTTCCTCGGCCATCTTGCGATCGGTCAGGTCGCGGGTGATCTTGGCGAAGCCGAGCAAGGCGCCGCTCTGGCTGTCGATGATCGGATCGATCACCACATGGGACCAGAACAGCGTGCCGTCCTTGCGCACACGCCAACCCTCGCCTTCGAAGCGCCCTTCATGCACGGCCGTGTCCAGTGCTCGTTGCGGCAGGCCGGCGGCGCGGTCCTGATCGGTGTAGAAACGGGAGAAGTGCTGGCCGAGGATCTCGGATTCCTCGTAGCCCTTGAACCGCCTGGCGCCGGAGTTCCAGCTAGTGATGATGCCCGAGGGGTCGGTCATGTAGATGGCGTAGTCGACCACCGCGTCGATGAGCAGGCGAAAGCGCTGTTCCTCGTTCATGAGCAAGGTCTTGGAGTCTTTCTCGAGCATCTGGGCGGGGCATCCGTATGGACTTTTTTGCGGAGTATGGCGCAAGTCGGGCGCCAGGAAAATTCCTCAAGCCTTACACCCTGTGGGAGCGAGCTTGCTCGCGATAGCGGTGGGTCAGTTTGCATCAATGCTGGCTGACATTCTGCCATCGCGAGCAAGCTCGCTCCCACAAGGGGATTTGTGGGCCTCTTGAGTAACAGACCACCAGCGGGGCAACAAGTGCTGCACCCTCGCTTCGCCAAACCGATCGTCGATCAGCATCACCACCCCACGATCCTGCTGGGTGCGGATGACGCGGCCGGCCGCCTGTACGACTTTTTGCAAACCGGGGTACAGGTAGGTGTAGTCGTAGCCGTCGCCGAAGATCGCCGCCATGCGCTGTTTCATCTGCTCATTGACTGGGTTGAACTGTGCCAGCCCCAACGTAGCGATGAAGGCGCCGATCAGGCGTGAACCCGGTAAATCGATGCCCTCGCCAAATGCGCCGCCCAGTACCGCAAAGCCGATACCTTGGCTGTGTTCCATGAAACGATCGATAAACGCCTGCCGAGGGGCTTCGCCCATGCCGCGCGATTGCGTCCAGCGTTCGATCTGCGGGTAGCGTTCGGCAAACAGCCCGGCCACTTGCTGCAAATAGTCGAAGCTACTGAAAAAGGCCAGGTAGTTGCCCGGTCGTTCGCTGAACTGGCGGGCCATCAACGTGACAATCGGCTCCAGGGAGGCCTGGCGGTGGGCAAAACGGGTGGAGATGCGGCTGATAACCTGCACGTCCAGCTGTTCGGCCTTGAACGGCGACTCCACGTCGATCCACACCGTGTCGCCCGGCGTCCCCAACAAGTCCGCATAGTAGTGTCGAGGGCTCAGGGTTGCCGAAAACAGCACCGTACTGCGGGCGGCCGTCAGCCTGGGACGCAGGAATGCGGCCGGCACCACGTTGCGCAGGCACAGCGTAGACAGGCTGCGCTGACGACCAAGTTCGCGCTTGTGGATGTCGAACAAAAAATGCTCGTCGAAGGTTTCCGCCACCCGGCCAAACTGCAAGGCGTCGAAGTAGAACGCCTGCAATCCGCTGTCCAGGCCTTGGGGATGATCGTTGAGGTAATCGCCGATAGCCGTGGTACAGCTCGCCAGGGCCTGGAGCAGCTTTTCCGGCAGTTTTTCATAGGCCTGATAGGCCGCCACCTGGGGCGTATGCAAGGCGTTCCACTGGCGATTGATCCTGTCCAGGGATTTCTTCAGCGGTTCAGGGGCGGTTTTGCGCACGCTGGCCAGCGTGGCCTGGTCGAGGGTCGCGCTGTACATCTGCCGCCCGCGCTCCACCAGGTTATGGGCTTCATCCACCAAGGTCGCGACAGTCCAGCCGTTGGCCTGGGCCAGGCCGAAGAGCAACGCGCTGAAGTCGAAGTAATAGTTGTAGTCGGCCACCACCACGTCGGCCCAGCGGGCCATTTCCTGGCTGAGGTAATACGGGCAGACCTCATGGGCCAGCGCAATCTCGCGCAACGCCGCCTGATCGAGCAACGTGACCTGGCTCGCCGCTGCCCGGGCGCCCGGCAAGCGGTCGTAGAAACCACGGGCCAGCGGGCAGGATTCGCCATGGCAGGCCTTGTCCGGGTGTTCGCAAGCCTTGTCCCGAGCGATCATTTCCAACACCCGCAATGGCATTGACGACGCGCCGTGGGTGATCACGCGCGCCGCATCCAGGGCCAACTTGCGCCCCGGGGTTTTCGCCGTGAGGAAGTACACCTTGTCCAGTTGCTGCGGTGCCAGGGCCTTGAGCAGCGGGAACAGCGTGCCAACGGTCTTGCCAATGCCCGTGGGTGCCTGGGCCATCAGGCAGCGGCCAGTGCTGACGGCCTTGAACACCGATTCGGCCAGGTGCCGTTGCCCCGGCCTGAAACCCGCATGGGGAAAAACCAGCGATTGCGCGCCGAGGTTGCGCGCCTGTCGATGGGCCATTTCCTGTTCGGCCCAGGCCAGGAACAACGCGCATTGCGTTTCGAAGAAGGCTTGCAGTTGTGTCGCCTCGAAACGTTGGGTGATGCAGGTTTCCTTTTCGCTGACGATGTCGAAGTACACCAAGGCCACGTCGATGTGCGGCAATTGCAGTTTTTGGCACATCAACCCGCCGTAGATTTTCGCCTGGGCCCAATGCAACTGGCGATGATTGGCCGGCTGCCCGGCCAGGTCGCCCCGGTAGGTCTTCACTTCTTCAAGGCAGTGGCGAACGGGGTCGTAGCCATCGGCCCGGCCTTTGACTGCGAGTGTCTGGTAATGACCTTCGAGGGCCACTTCAGCCTGATAACCCTCGCTGCGCCGCGAGGCCACGGTGCGATGGCCGGCGATGCCTTCCAGAGCCGTGGGCGACGGTGTGAAGCGCAGGTCAAGGTCACCCACCTTGGCGGTGAACTCACATAATGCCCGCACGGCGATGCTGTAGCTGGGTGTTGGGGTCATGCGGCCCCATCGCGAGCAAGCTCGCTCCCACAGGTGATCGGTGGTGACTCATACCCTGTGGGGGCATCTGCCCATTGCACATAGCAAACGGCAACGGGCATCTGGTGTTCATGACAGAACTCCAGCCAGCGCAATTGGTTGTCTTGCAGCCGATCGCCAGGGCCTTTGACTTCGATCATGCGGTAGGTCTTGTGCTGCGGCCAGAACTGGATCAGGTCCGGCATGCCGGCGCGGTTGGCCTTGATGTCCTGCAGAAGACGCTGGAACCAATGCTTGAGATGCACGGCTGGCAGGCAATCGAGGGCTTGCTCCAGCAAGGGCTCGGACAGCGCGCCCCAGAATACGAAAGGCGACTGCACCCCCCACTTTTCGGCGTAGCGACGGCCGATGGTCTGCCGATAGCGGCCATCGTCCAACTCTGCCAGGCAGGCCGCAAACAACTCGGTGCGACGGGCGTGAAAATCTTCGTGGAGCAGGTCCACCGGCCCGCGTTGGAACGGGTGGAAAAACGCGCCCGGCAACGGCGCGAAGATCGCCGGCCAGCACAACAGGCCGAACAGCGAATTGATCAGGCTGTTCTCGACGTAATGCACCGGCGCGGTTTCGTCGTGCAGGTGGGCCTGGACGTGGTACTCCACCGACAAGGTCGGATCGACGCGAGGCAGTTGCAGCTCCAGGCGCTCCACTTCCCGGGCCATGCTGCGTGGCACTGGCGGGCCGCCCAACTTGCGCCGCAGGCGCGGGACGATCCGCAGCAAGGCCTGGTTTTCGGCGGCACTTTGCGGTGCCTGCATCGCCACCTCACCCAGTTCAAGGGCCAGGGCGTATTCGCCGATGCGCTCCAGCACCCGGACCATCCGCAACCGCGCCCCCGGATAAGTGCAATCTCGATAGATGCCCAAGGCCAAGGCGAAGTCCCCGATGCGCTCGCCGTGCTGGCCGATCAGGAACAACAGCTTGCCCCGACGCCGCTCCAGCCACGGATTGTCCGGGGACAGCTCGTGGACTTGGGCGACGATCTCTTCCAGGGGCTCGCCGGCTTCGAAGCGCTGCTGGCAGTCGTGCAGAAACAGGCAGGCATCGACATCTTCACGGCTGCGCAAGCCCCGCGACTCGGCGCTGAACTTGACGGTTTCGTAGGTGAAGATGCCCAGGTCAGCCAGGACGAATTCCGACCAATCCTGGTAAAGGTTGCCGAAAAACATCAACCGCAGCCGGTCACACAGATTCATGATCGTCAGGCTGTAGAGCCGGTCGTCCAACTGCGGGCACCAGGCATCGAACGGCTGGGGCGGGTTGAAGCGTTCGTCCAAGGCCTGGAGCCATTCGGTCTTTTTCGCCTTGGGGTGTTCGATCAGGTGGCCCAGGCACAGGAGAATTTCCGGCTTGAGCAGCACCTCGAACAGTTCGACGAGCCCGATGGGGGCCTGTTCTTCGACCCAACCCAGCGCCAGCAATGGCGCGACGGCGGCACCGATGTCGCCAATTTCCGGGTAATGCAGCTTGCTATGACGAAACCGTAGCCCCTTGCGCATCACCATCCGCACCAGCAAACCCTGGGCGCCACGCGGCAGCGCTGCGAAGTGGTCGATGAAGCGCTGCTCGTCGGTGCTGAGCACATCGGCATAACGCTGCGTCAACCAGGCGAGCACCTGCTGGAAGTTGTTCAGGTAGTAAAACGGATCGTCGAGGGAACGGACTGCCACGGAAAGAACGCCAAGGATATCGGATACTGGTTATGCATACAGATAACAGCTGTAAACCAGCCAGGCAACAGCAAAAGATGAACGGTCTCCTATATTTAAGGTGAAATCCTTCAGCTAGCGATGAACTTTCCTACGGCAAGCGAGACCAAAGGCGGTTGACTAATGTGATGGCGCGGTCGAATCAGTTGCTCCGTGTCCTTTTGATTGAGAGGTTATGGTTATGAACATCAGGTTTCTGGGCCTGCCCATGGTCGCCGTGGCATTTCTGGCACTGGCTGGCTGCGCGTCGCCAACCGTGGTGACCTTGCAGAACGGTACCCAGTATTTGACCAAGGACACCCCCAATACCCGCACCGCCGACGGTTTCTACGAGTTCGAGGATATTTCCGGCAGGAAAGTCCGGGTCCGCGCCGATGATGTGGCAACCATTCGCAAGGAAGACTGAGTTCGCCTGATACATCGCCATCGCGAGCAAGCTCGCTCCCACAAAGGTTCGGCGGTGAACACAAATCCTGCGTACACCCAAAATCCCCTGTGGGAGCGAGCTTGCTCGCGATAGCGGTGGATCAGTCACAGTGCTAAGTGCCGGCCCAATCGCGAGCAGGCTCGCTCCCACAAGGTCCGGCGGTGAACACAAAGACTGCAAACACCTGTGAACCCCGGTGGGAGCGAGCTTGCTCGCGATAGCGATATCAGGCGAACACGATCCCTTCGCCGCCAACCTGACCGAGACCAACCCCCACGAGGGTCACGGAACTGTCGCCGACCTTGAGCAAGGTGTCGCTGCCCACTTGTGACAGGTACTGGCTGTAGTCATGCCCCGTCCCGGCGCCGGGTACACCGAGGAACACCAGCTTGTCCCCGGCCTCGTAACCGCTGATCCGGTCCTGGCCGAAGGCGCCGTTGAAGAGAAAGGTGTCACTGCCGGCTCCCGCTTGCATCTGGTCATTGCCGGCACCACCGACGAAGGTGTCGTTACCCGCGCCGCCCACCAACACATCGTTGCCGTCCTGGCCGAACAGCCAGTCACCCTTCGCCCCCGCCACCAGGGTGTCGTTGGCCGCGCTGCCCTTGATCGAGGAGGCATACGCCGTCAGGCTGGCGCCGGCCACCAGGCCATTGGCGGTGACGCTGTGGCTCACCTCATCCTTGAGCAGCCCCCAGAACAACCCGGACTCTTTGCTGACCAGCGTGCCGATGTCGCGGGTGATGCTGATCGCGCCATGGGCGTCGCGCATATACAGCGTCCCGGCCCCGTCATGGGCAAAACTGAAAGCCTTCACCGACTGCTGCAGTTGCAGGCTGTTGCTGCCCTGCCCGCCCACGATCACGTTGTAGCCGCCGCCATCGCGAAAGGTGTCATTGCCAGCACGGCCTTCCAGGTAGTCGTTGCCCTGGCCGCCCTGGATCAGGTCATTGCTGTCGCTGCCGATGATGAACGTGCTGCCGGTGTGGGTTTCCGCATTGCGGTTGAGGTCCTGCACCCAGGTATTGGCACGCGCGGGGTCCGACAGGTTGGCGACGAGGATGGTGGAGTCTTTTTCGGTGAGGTCGTAGAACACCGAGCCCATGATCCGGCCCATGCCATCGCCATAGCCGGTAGGCAGGTGGGAAATCCAGGTGGGGATGTTGAGAATGGAAAAAGGCAACACGTTCCATGCCGTCGAAGCGTAGTGGTCGTTGAAGCTGACGATGTTGTTGGTGGTCGATGCCTGTTGCCCATCGTGCACCCCCACCGATGCGAGGTTGAACGTCGAGCCGTCCAGGGCGCGGAACACCGGATCGTTCTCGTAACCGATGTTCAAGACCTTATCGGTACTGCTCTGGGTTGGCGAGGCGTAGGCAATGTAGTTGGCACTGGAGTAGAACCCTGACCATTGGCTCGCGCTCAAGTCTGCCAGGCTGTTGACCGCCAGCCCGCCCAGGCTGTGGCCGCTGACCAGCACGTCGTTGCCCGCCAGGCCATGGGCCTGGGCAAACTTGGCGACGTCCCCGAGCAGGTTGCCAAAGGCTTCGCCGACGTAGTTTTTTGCATAGTCCTTGGGGCCCAACGCGGCCATCAGGTCGTTGATCACGTCGCCGATGGAATCGCCAATCAAGTTTTCCCGAGGGCCGCTGGTGCCGCGAAACGACACGCCGATTTCCTGCAAGTGCCCCTCGGCGTCGTACTTGCCGAGGATCTCTACCTGCGCGGTGGTGTAGCCAGCCTTTTCACCGAAAAATGTCCCGCGTCCATCCACCTTGCCGGCGTAGCCCAGTTGCGCGGCGCTGATGGGCGTCCAGCCGGCCTTCTGGACCGCCTCCAGGGCCAGTTTTTCCGAGTCGGGGTTCCACGGCACGCCGGGAATCACCCCTTGAGAGTCGGTGCCCCCCAGCAGTGCAGTGACCAGGGTCGCCGGCAGGCCGGCACCGAAGCCGTTGTGCTGGTAACCGGCGGCAAAGCCATTGTCGAGGTTGTGGTAGGAATACAGCATGATCGCCATTGCGTCGCTGACCAGAGCCTTGGATTCGGCTGTACCGAAGTTCTTGTAGTCGTAGATACCCATGGTTGTTGCTCTCTGTTGTTGTTGGAATGCGGGAACCGGGTGGTAAGACTTCCTTGCGCCTGGTCAGAACTGCCAATCCAGCGTCAGGCCCACGCCATGGGTTTTATCCCGGGAGCCGAGCAAGCCGTTGTAATCAAGGTTGACCCGCACATCCTTGGCGACCGCAAGCCCCGCACGGGCACCGACCACAGCGGCGTTGCGGTCCATGGACACGCTCTGCACCGCGAAGGTGTTGCTGCTGCCGGCAAATGCCAGGTCCTGTTCGGACGTGGTGCTGCTAAGGTTGTGCTGCCAGCCGAGGGAGCCGGACAGCTGCAGTTGCTGTTGATCCGACAGGGCCAGTGTGTGGCTGGCCCGCACGCCCAGGGTCGAGAGCACGGCATCGCGACGGTCGTCGCCAGCGTGCAGGGCTGCGTTGTCGCCTTTCTCATGGAAGCCGTCGCTGTCCAGGTGCACATAGGCCAGGTTGGCAAACGGCTCCAGGGCTAACGGTTGCAAATCCAGGCGATACGCCGCTTCGGTGAAAAGTTGGGTGGTCCGGGCATCGCGCTTGGTTTTCTCCCGGCCACTGACGTCCCCCCATTGCAGGTCCCGCTTGACGTCGATGCGGTGCCAGCTGTGGGCGCCGCCGACGGTCAGGCGCAGCGCGTCGACTTCATGCCCCAGGTAGACGCCCAGGTGATAGCTGTCGGCCTTGGCCGAGGAATGGGTGCCGTCACCCATGCTCAACGAACTGTCGCTGTAACCGGTGACGAAGCCTAGTCGCGTCTGGTCGCTGATCAGGCCGTCGACACCGGCCAGCAAGCCACCGATGGCGCTGGTTGTACTGGCTTGGTCATGTCCACCGTCGTTCTTGCCCCAAGCGCCCAACACCTTGAACCAGGCATTGCTGCTGGCATCGGTCGGCGTACCGGCGTCGTACAATGCGTCCTGGCGCAGGCGATCCCCCACGGCGTCGCGTACTTGGCGGCTGTCATTGATCAGCAGCGTGCCGATGGCCGGATGGATTTCACCGGACAGTTGTTGGAATGCCTGTTGCGCCACGACGGCGCTGGGCGAAAGCAGCAAGGCTTCGTAGAGTCCGTTGCCCGCGCCCAGTTGTTCGGCGGCCGAAGCGACGGAACGCTGGTTAGGCGTCAGGCCGAGGCTGGCAAATGACGCATCGTTACGCTCGACCACCAGTTGAATGCCACTGGCGCTGTACGCCAGGTCGCCCCCCAGAAACGCATAGTTGGGCAAGACTTCAGCAAAGCGCCCGTCAATACCATCGGCGGCCTGCAGGATATTGAACTGCCTGCCCAGCAGGCTTTTCACTTCGCCGGCCGTCAGCAGTGTCGGGCTGTTTTCCAGGGACAACGACACCGTCGCCCCGTCAATCGACGCCTTGCCATCGGCCACGATCAGGTCGCTGGCGGTGGGCGAAACTTGCACCGCATAGTTCGAACCGGGCTGGAACGTCACATCGCCGGCCACTTGCAACGTGCCGATGGAGTTACCTGGCGCCACGCTGGCGCCGCGGTTGGCGGTCAGGCTGGCGATGCGCCCGTTGCCGCCGAGGATGCCGCCGTCATTGACCGTAACGGCCGACGCCAGCGAACCATTGATTGCCAGTCGCCCTTGGTTGACCAGGGTTGGCCCGCTGTAGGTGTTTGCGCCAGTGAGCACCAGGGTGCCGATGCCCTCCTTGGTCAGACCGCCGTGGCCGGCGATATCGTTGCGCCAAACGTCCAGGCCACATTGGATGCCACTGCACACCCGCTCGGTGGATTTGCCGGCATCGATGAGCGCGCCAATGCCCGGCAGGTCCACCACGAACTGGCCGGAGCCATAAGCGCCGTCGATGCGAAATGCTTCGGGAATGTCCTGCTCGGTCACCAGCATCGCTGGACCGTCGATGGCCTTGCCCAAGTTGATCATGCCCCAGCCGTACAACGCATCGACACCCGGCGCCCCCATGTCGGTGGCGGTGGTGCGCAGTACGCTGGCGACCTGGGCGCCGGTCATGTATGGGAAGCGCTCCATCAATACCGCCACGCTGCCGGCGACATGAGGCGCGGCCATGGAGGTGCCGCTTTTGTTGGCGTAGCCGACGGTCAGGTCGTCGGCACCGGTGCCGCCGATAACGGCACTGTAGACTCGGGTGCCCGGTGCCGACACGCAGAAACTGGCGGTGTAGCCGCAGCGTGACGAGAAGGTACTGATGGTGTATGGATCGGCGCTGGCGGTGTCCGGGTTGACTTGCAGCGCCGCCACGGTGAGCCAGTTCGGCGCGATGTCCGGCACAAAGTACGCCAGGCCCGCAATGGCATCGGGGTTATTGAGGTTGTAGTCGTTGCCGGCGGCGAAGATCGTCACGATCCCGCTGCGGGCCGCGGCGATGGCACCCTCGTAGGCGCCGCCGGGCTTGGTGCCCAGCAGCGGCTTGATCTGGTCGAATTGCAGTTGCGCGTCCTGCACGGTGAAGTGCGGGAACGCCGGATCGCGGCCGCCCTGGTCGAAACGATCAGTGATGCCGATGCCCCAGCTGTTGTTGATGATGCGTGCGCCGCTGGCGATCAACGCGTCCCAACCGGCCTTGTACACCGCGCCATCGTTGCCGCGAATGATCCCGTCTTCGGGCCCCGGGTCGCCGTTGTCGGCGCTGATGATCTGCGCATCGAACGCCACGCCGTGCATCGGGCTGCCGTCGCGGCTGCCGCCGGCGATCCCGCCGACATGGGTGCCGTGGGAACCGAGCTTGCCGTCGGAGCCGACGGTGGGCGAACCGTCGTAGCGGAACGGATCGCCGGCCTTCACTGGGATGTAGGGGTCGGTGTATTCGCGGATGCCGCTGGTGACCAGGGTCACGACTTTATCGGTGCCGGAGAACTCTGGATGGGCCGCATAGACCGGCTGGTCGAAGATCCCCAGCTTGACGCCCTTGCCGGTATACCCGGCGGCGTAGGCCTGCTGCGCGTTGATTGCCCCCAGCCCCCATTCGGCGTTGAATTCACTGCTGCGCCAACTGTCCGGGTTGCCCGCCCTGCCGCTCTCGACATAAGGCGTCGCCTGGGCCGTGCCCAAGGTCGCCAGGGCGCAGAGCATGGAGTGGTTGAGGGTCTTGAGCAGAAACACGCGGCCCGTCTGTCCGGGCTGTTTTTTGTTATCGATTTTCATCACGAACCATCCTTAGTTGTTGCAGAAATCCTTTGGCTTGCACGACCTGACGGGACTTGCCCACCTTCTTTGGTTGACCTTGCTTTATGGCCTGCCCTGGCTTTTGTGGCGAGGGAGCTTGCTCCCGCTCGAGTGCGAAGCGCTCGCAGGCTTTTTTTGGGGCCGCTACGCAGCCCAGCGGGAGCAAGCTCCCTCGCCACAAAAGCATCCTCGCTGTCATTGAATATCTGCCCGGGACACAAACGCCTCATCCACCTTCGCCAGGTCCTGCGGGCCGAGGGTGCCGGCGTAGTAATGCAGCTTGGTCCAGGCCATGAGGTAGTCATAACGGGCCTGGGCCAGATCGCGGCGAGTGGTGTAGAGCTGTTGTTCGGCATTGAGTGCGTCGAGGTTGACCCGCTCGCCGCCAAGAATGCTTTGCCGGGTCGAGACCACCAGCGCTTCAGCGGAGCTCAGGGCCTTTTGATAAGCGCGCAGTTTGTTCGCCCCGGACACACAGGCGCTGAACTGGCGGCGCAATTCGATCAGCGTCTCGCGGGTCTTGGCATCGAGTTCGTATTCGGCCTGTTCCATGTTGCGGCTGGCCTGGCGGGTCGACGCCGAGACCCCGCCACCGGCGTACAGCGGCACACTGACTTCCAGGCCAATGGTGTTGGTGTCGTAGCGCTGGTTGTAGGTGTTGCCACTTTCCGATTCGTTCTGGCGCATCGTCGCGTAAGCGCTGACCTTGGGCAGGTGCCCGGCGCGGTTGCGCTCCACCTCGAAACGCGCCACGTCCACGGCTTGGCGCTGGGACGCCAGGCTGGGGTTATTGCTCACCGCCAACGCGTGCCAGGTGTCGAAACTGGCCGGCTGCAAGGCAAAGGTCTGGAAGGTGTCGTGCAACGGGGCCAGGTCGCCGATATCCAGGGCCGGGACGCCAATCAGCGAGCCCAGCTCGCGCAAGGCGGCGTCCTGCTCATCGCGTGCCTCGATCTCTTCGGCGATTGCCAGTTCATAGCGCGCCTGCGCCTCGAGGATGTCGGTGCGCGTACCTTCGCCCTGGCGAAACAGATGCTCGTTCTGGCGAAATTGCTGCTCGAACGCCTTTTTCTTGGCCTGGGCAATGTCGATCTGGTCCTGGGCGAACAGCGCCTGGGTGTAATGACTCAGCACCCGCACCAACAACTCCTGGCTCTTGCCACGAAAACTTTCGTCAGCGAACAACGCCTGGGCGACACCCTTGCGGTAGGCCGCGTACGCCTCGTAGTCCAGCAGCGGTTGTTGCAGCGTCAGGCTCGAGCCGTAGCTGCTGTAGTTGCGATCGTCATGCTGGCTGGCGCCGCGATCATTGAGGTACGTGACCTTGGACTGGTTGCGACCCTTGTTGTAGCTGTAGCCCAGGTGCGGCAACAGCCCGGCGCGGCCAATGGCGCGATTTTCCAGGCCCGCATCGCGCTCCTTGATCGCGCCCAGATAGACCGGGTCATTGCGCAGGGCCTGCTCGTAGAACTCGAAGGGCCCCATGGCCCAGGCGTTGTTGCACACGGAAACGGCCAGCACGGCCACCCAATAGAAACGCTTCATACCGCCGGACATCCTTATTCTTCGGTCAACGCAGAGCCGGCTCGATCGAGCAGCGGTTTGAACAGGTAGTTGAGCAACGAGCGCTCGCCCGTGCGCACGAACATCTCGGCCGGCATGCCGGGCTTGATCACCAGGCCGTTGAGTTTGTCCATCGCCACATCGCTGACGCTGCTGCGCAGGACGTAATACGGCGCGCCGGTCTTCTCATCGAGCATCTGATCGGCAGAAATCAAGCTGACTTCCCCCGGCACCCTCGGCGTGCGGTTCTGGTTGAAAGCGGTAAACAGGATGTCCACCGGCAAATGCGGGCCGACCTTGTCGATCAGGTGCACCGGCAAATGCCCTTCCACTTCCAACCGCGTGCCCTGGGGGACGATTTCCAGCAAGGTGTCGCCCTGGCGCACCACCGCGCCCTCGGTGTGCACCCCCAGGTTGACGGCGATGCCATCGGCGGTGGCGAGTATTTCGCTGTGTTGCAGCTCGAAGCCGGCGGATTTCAGTTGCTGTTGCAGGGTTTCGCTCTTGAGCTGGGCGTCGGCCAACTGGCTGCGCACCTCTTTCTGGTATTCCTCGTGATGCTGCTGCAGCTTGAGGCGCGACTCGACGATCCCCTGCTCCACTCGCCCGCTTTCGCCGCTGTTCTGCGCCAGTTCCTGCTGCACTTGTGACAGCTGGCGTTGATAGTCCAGCAAGCGGTTGCGCGGGATGTAGCCGTTGTCGGCCAAGGGTTGCAAGTTGCCCAGTTGCAGGCGCAGGGATTCGGCCTGGGCGGTCAGGTCGCTGCGGGCCCGGCGCATGCCCGCCAATTGCGCCGCGGCGCCTTCGATGCTGGCGCGCAATGCCGCCTGCTCCTGGGCGAAGGCTTCGCGGCGGCTGCTGAACAGTTGCCGCTGGCCTTCAAGCACCAGGGCCAGGTGTGGGTCAGGATCGCGACTCAGCTCAGCCGGGAAATTCACCTGCAACAGGTTGTCCCGCTCGCTTTGCCAACGCGCCAGGCTCGCCCAGGTCATCCGGTACTGCGCCTGCAGCGATTGCACATCGGCGGCGGCCTGGGTCTGGTCCAGGCGGAACAGCGGCTGGCCCTGCGTCACCGCTTCGCCTTCGCGCACCAGGATCCGGCTGACCACACCGCTGCTCATCGACTGCACCGCCTTGCGCTTGCCTGAAACCACCACGGTGCCCTGCACGGGGATGCCCTGGTCCAGCGGTGCCAGGCTGGCCCAGGTGAAAAAACTGCCCGCACCAATGAGCGCCAACGCCCAGCCGATGCGGGTGAAGAAACGAGCGTCGCGCTCCGAGTGCTCAATGTCCTGGGAATGTTCGAGATTCATGTCGCGCTCCTGGCTCATGCGCCACCGGGTTTGCTGGTGGCCTGGTACTGGCGACTCATGCTCAGTCCGTTGGGGGTCGCCTGGGGACTGTTCGGCGGTGAGCTGCGCGGCGCGTTGTCCTGTGGGCCTGACTGGCCGGAAAGCGCCCGCAACACCTGCTGGCTTGGGCCGAAGGCTTGTAGCCGGCCTTCGTCGAGCACCAGCAACTTGTCGGCCTGGGCCAGTGCCGAGGAACGATGAGTGACCAGCACGACGCTGGTGCCCTGGGCCTTCATCTGTGCGATGGCACTGGCGAGCGCCGCTTCGCCAACCGTGTCCAGGTTGGAGTTGGGTTCGTCGAGTACCACCAGGCTCGGCCGGTCGTACATCGCCCGGGCCAGGGCGACCCGTTGTTTCTGCCCGCCGGACAAGCCACCGCCGCCCTCCCCCAGCACCGTGTCATAGCCTTGGGGCAGGCGCAGGATCAGTTCATGGACCCCGGCCTGCTGCGCGGCGGCGACGACTTTTTGCGGATCGGCTTGACGAAACCGGGCGATGTTCTCGGCAATGCTGCCGCTGAACAGCTCGATGTCCTGGGGCAGATAGCCGATGTGCGGGCCGAGTTGCTCACGATTCCAGCGATGAATGTCAGCCCCGTCGAGGCGCACCGTACCCCCGAGGGTCGGCCACACGCCCACCAGGACTCGGGCCAGGGTGGACTTGCCGGAACCGGACGCCCCCAGCACACCGAGCACTTCTCCGGCAGCCAAGCTGAAACTGACCTGCTGCAACGTCGCGTTGCGTTGTCCTGGTGGTCCCGCGCTCACTTGTTCGAAACTCACCTGGCCTCTGGGCGCTGGCAGCGTCATGCCCTCATCCTGGGGCGCAAATGCCTGCAACAGCGCGTCTAGACGCCGGTAAGCCAGCTTGGCGCCGCTCCACTGCTTCCACACGGCAATCAACTGGTCGATGGGGCTCAACACCCGTCCCATCAGGATCGAACCGGCAATCATCATCCCGGCGGTCATGTCGCCCTTGATTACCAGCAGTGCGCCCAAGCCCAGCACCAGCGATTGCAGGCACAGGCGCAGGGTCTTGCTCAAGGCGCTGATTACCGCGCCGGTGTCGCTGGCCTGGTTCTGCAGGCCGAGAAACCGTGAGTGCACGGCGAACCAGCGGCTGCGCAGCGCCCCGAGCATGCCCATGGCCTGGATCGTCTCGGCGTTGTGCAAATGGCTGGTAGCCAATTGACTGGATTGTTGCGAGTAGACGCTGGCCTGCCCCAAGGCTTTTTTGGTCATGGCCTCGTTCAGGCAGGCCAAGCCGATCAGCACCAGCGTGCCGACGGAGGCAAACACGCCGAGCCACACGTTGAACAGGTAGATCACCAGCAGATAGATGGGAAACCACGGCGCGTCGAAGAACGCGAACAGCGCCGGCCCAGTGAGGAATTGGCGAATATGCGTGAGGTCGCCCAGGGATTGCCCGGCGTTGCCTTCACCCTGGCGCAGATTGCGCTCGAACGCGGCCTTGTACACCTGCAGATTGAAACGTCTCTCCAACTGGCTCCCGATGCGGATGACCACGAAGCTGCGCACCATTTCCAGCAGCCCGATGAACACGAAGAAGCCCACTACCATCAACGACAACATGGCCAGTGTGGTCTCGTTCTGTGATGACAACCCACGGTCATATACTTGGAGCATATAAATCGAAGGCGCGAGCATCAGGACATTAATCAGCGCGGTAAAGCATCCAACACTGATCAGAATATTTTTATAATCGCCCAGCGCTTTAAACAGCGGCGCCGCAACAACGTTCCTTACCCTATTCATCATCTTCCTTGCTGCTGGCTAAGCCTGCGAACGGGCCCTATTCAACTTACCAATCTTGGTATTTCCATTCGGCCCAGGCAGAAACGCACGACTGTTTAAACAAGCGCACTTCGATCAAGGCTCAACTGAACTCACTCGTTAATGAGCACGCTGGGATTTATTGCGCTCAAACCTGAGTATCAAACCGGACTTCAACGTCATTTGATAATGATCTCCCTGACGCATCCCCAAGTGAGTCCTGGAGTCTTGTTTGCCAATCAGGGAAAGTCCGTCGGGTTCGGTGAACCAACGAACCGGTTCATCCCCCAGCCATTGGCCCAGGCACTCGGTTTGCCCGCCCAGGGTCTGGTCCGCCTTGAGTTCGACGAGGCAACTGTTGGACGGTTTGTCCTGCATCGCCTGGGTTTGCGCATTGTCCTGCGGGCTCGACAAAACGGCCTGCCATTGACCGGCCAACTGCGAGGGTTCTGCTAACAACAGGCTGCGCGCCATGGCGACTTCTCCACAAAACATCATCAGCGTAGCGAGCAACCCGGCGGTTGCCTGGACGCTACTGGGCATGAATTTTCTACGCATATCTTCCATCCTGGCCGGGATCCCGCAGGAGCATCCGCCCCCACGGGACAGGGACATCAGGCCACGATATCCGAGACCGCTGCCTGGCCCACGGTGCTGACCAGGAAGTCAGCCACGCCGTGCCCGGAGAAGTCCACCGACAGCAGGCTGTTGCTACCCGATGTCGACAACACCGCATCGCCCGCCGCACCGGTGAATGCGCTCACGAAATGCAGGCCCGCACCCTTGGTGATGCCGGTCAGGTCGATCTTGTCCAGGCCACTGATGAAATCGAGGATCTGGTCCGTCGCCCCGGGCCGCGAATCGGAACTGGCGGCGAACACGAACGTGTCCGACCCCGAGCCACCCCAGAGCTTGTCGGCACCGCCGGCCCCCCAAAGGATATCGTTGCCCGCGCCGCCCTTGAGCTCGTTGGCCACCGTGTTGCCGATCAGCAGGTCGCTGCCCGAGCCGCCGATGGCGTTTTCGATGACGGCACCCTTGGCGATGGAGACGTTGCCTACCATGCCGCCAACATCGGAGAACGAGGCATCATTGAGGTTGATTTTCTGGTTCTGGGTAAAACCGGAGAAATCCAGGGTATCGCGACCGCCCGCATCCCATACCGAAAACACCACTTTGTCCGACGACGAAGACGCACTGAGAAAATCGCGACCGGTGTTGGCGTTGAAACCGTAAGTCGAGTCGCCGGTACGGGTCGTGGTGTTGGCACCGTAGAGCTTCTGGATGGCCGCGATGTCATCCATCAATGGACCGGAGGCGTAGGCTTCGACGCCGCCCTTGCTGAAGTTCTGGTCGGTATTGCTTTCACTCCAGTAACTCATGACGCTGTAGCCACGGGTGTCCTGGCCATAAGTGGCGTCATCGTAGGTCGGGCTGCCTTCGCCAGCGTTGTAGTCACCCGGGTGGGCCAGGCCGAGGGTATGACCAATTTCGTGGGTCAGGGTCTGGCGGCCGTAGTTGTTCAGGTCCGGGGTCTTGTTCTGGGTGTAGCTGCTGTTGATCAGGTACCAGGAGGTCCCGTCATAGCCAGCACCCGTCCCCGGCAGATAAGCGAACGCCGCCGCGCCATCCTGGCCGCCGCTGTAGTTGCCGAAGGTCATGTGGCCATCGCCGCCGCTGGCTTTTTCAGTGAAGGTCACATTGGCTACGTCCGCCCAGGATTGCATGGCCAGGGCTGCCTGGCCTTTCTGCTGCGCGCTGAACTGGCTGAAACCACTGATCCCATGCTTGTTCATGGTGCTGGAAGAGGCGGAAGTCAGGAAGGTGTAGGTCAGCTCGATCTTGCCGCTGCCGTCCCGGTCCTGGTAAGCCGCGCCGTCGCGCAGCAACTGAGTGGCCGCCTCGTCGACAGAGTACGACGGTTTGCCGTTGACGGTCAGGTTACCGCCGCGGTCGTATTGGTGGCTGAAACTATTGATCTGGTTGAATGCGTTACTGGGAGCCGCCAATGATTGCGGCGCCCAGAGGAGTTGTTCGGCAGAATCAATAGCGCTGCTTTTGACTTTCGACATAAACACACTTCCTTGTTTGCAAATGGAACAGATTTAGTCTGACAGGCGATCTCTGGCGAGATCGTCCTATCACTCGCCCAATGAGGACGTAAGAAACCTGACACAATTGGAAATCAAACGTCTAGCAATTTTTTTCGTTCGATTTCACACCCTGTCCTCACACCCCATAAACAATAGGGTTCTGCCGCGTTAGTGCTCACGTTCAATCGTCCGAGTTACGGATTGTCGGACAAAATTCTATTTAAATATTAAATATGGATAACTAATCTTCTGCGAAGGATGTCGCACTTTCGCCAACTAAGTGCCAGCGAAATGCTATTAATCAATATCTACTAAATCTCTACTGTTTTACGTGCGCACACTTCTCGCAGACAACCTCGAAGCCAACGATGCACAGGGTCGGCGTCCATCCGCGGATGCCAGAGCATGGCGATCGTGAACCCGGGTACGGGAAACGGCAGCGCAAAACTGTGCAGGCCGACCCGCAGGCTCGTGGTGTAGCGTTCAGGCACGCTGGCGATCAGGTCACTGGAGCGGGCCAGCCCCAGTGCCGAGGAAAAACCTGGCACGGTGGTGACGATTTCCCGGGACAGATTCAGAGCCGCCAGGGCCTGGTCGATGAGACCATGATCCAGGCCACGCATCGAGACACCGACGTGCCCGCCTGCGGCATAACCGGCGGCGCTCACCGCTGCCTGGCTTAGCGGGTGTCCCGCGCGCACCACGCCAATCAAGCGGTCGCCGAACAACGCCTGGGTTCGCAGTTCCGGGCTGGTGTCCTTATCCACGACAGCGGTCTCCAGGTCCACGGTGCCTTCGCGAAGCGCAGTGCTGTCCCGGTCGGTCTTTTCCACAAAACGCAGGCGCACGTCGGGCGCTTGCTCGTGGATACGAGTGATCAGTTCGATGGCAAAGTTTTCCACGAACCCTTCACGGGTACGCAACGTGAAAGTTCGGCTCAAGCGCCCAAGATCCGGGGTCGTCACTGGCCGTAGCACGGCCTGGACCTGCTGCACCAGATGGCTGACCTGTTCGCGCAACTCCAGCGCGCGGGGTGTCGGCACAAGCCCTCGCCCGGCCCGAACCAACAGCGGGTCGCCGGTGGTTTCACGCAGCCGTGCCAGCGCCCGGCTCATGGCCGACGGACTGAGGTGCAAGCGCCGGGCGGCCCTGGCCACACTGCCTTCCGAAAGCAACACATCGAGGGTGACGAGCAGATTGAGGTCTGGCGAGGACATGGCGGTATCTCACATTGCACAGATGGCGTTTGCTGCAGCTATAACATGCAAATGCTGCGTCTTCCGCCATGTTATGCCCAGGCGTAACGTTCTGACAGCTCCGTTTCGAGCGCCACGGATACAGGTGACACGATGAAACCCGTCAACACACAACAAAACCGGCCGGCAACTGCGCCCGCACACCGGCTCCTTTCACCCCGCTGGGCCTTGGCCAGCCTTGCGCTCTCGACGCTGTTGGCCTCCCTTGGTGCCAGTGTGGCCGCAGTGGCACTGCCGACGCTGGCCGAGGCGCTCGGCGCCTCTTTCCAGCAGGTCCAATGGGTGGTGCTGGCCTATCTGCTGGCAATCACCTCGCTGATTGTCAGTGTCGGCCGCTTGGGAGACCTGATGGGCCGTCGCAAGCTGCTATTGCTCGGTATCGCCCTGTTCACCTTGGCATCGGCGGTATGCGGCCTGGCACCCTCGCTTTGGCTGCTGGTCGCAGGTCGGGCGCTGCAAGGCCTGGGTGCCGCCATCATGATGACGCTGACCCTTGCGCTGGTTGGCGAAACGGTCGATCAGGACAAAACCGGCAGCGCCATGGGACTGCTGGCAACGCTATCGGCAGTGGGCACGGCCCTCGGACCGTCCTTTGGCGGCATGTTGATCAGCGGGTTCGGTTGGCCGGCCTTGTTCCTGGTCAACATCCCCCTCGGCCTAATGACGCTAGGGCTGGCGTGGTACTCGCTACCCGTGCGCGAAGTGCCGCCAAAGCCCGAAGGCACCCGCTTCGATGTAACCGGTACAATGCTGCTGGCAATGACGCTCGCCGCCTATGCCTTGGCCATGACCTCCGGGCGCGGGAGCTTTGGCGGATTGAATATCGCATTGCTGCTCATCGCGCTCGTGGGCGGCGGACTGTTCATTCGAGCCCAGTCCCGGGCCGTATCGCCGCTGATTCCCTTGACCGTGTTTCGCGACAAGTCATTGGTATCGGGTCTGGCGACGAGCGCCCTGGTCGCGACGGTCATGATGGCGACGCTGCTGGTCGGGCCTTTTTACTTGTCCATCTCCCTCGGACTGCCGGCGGCCTTCGTAGGGCTGGTGCTGGCCGGGGGGCCGTCCGTCGCGGCGCTGGCCGGAGTGCCTGCCGGGCGCCTGGCGGATCGCTTCGGCGTGCAACCCATGCGGCTCGTCGGCCTGGCGGCCATGGTCCTCGGCTGCCTGATGCTGTCACTGGTTTCCCCTGTCCTTGGCACCGTTGGCTACCTCATGGCTATCGTGGTGACGACCCTCGGCTACGCATTCTTCCAGACGGCCAACAACACGGCGGTCATGGCCGATGTAGCGGCCCAGAGGCGAGGCGTCATCGCCGGGCTGCTCAATTTGTCGCGCAACCTGGGTTTTTTCACCGGAGCCTCCGTGCTCGGCGCAGTGTTTGCGGCTGCGGCGGTGACGAATGACATCACCCACGCCAGCCCCGCAGCCGTGACGAACGGTCTGCACATGACCTTCGCCGTCGCCCTGGCGATGATGATCCTGGCCCTGCTCATCGCCTGGAAAGGCCGCGTCCCGGAGCCATTGCCCAAGCCCCAGGACAACCCCGGCCAAGCGTGATGGCATTCTGAGCATTACTGCTTAAGTCGTGATGCAGATCAAAAAAAGTGAACCAATCGCAAAACGGACTGAAAAAATCCACGTGAGCTTCATTTTCAGGTGCTATTTTTAGTTCTCACTGGTAGAGCCATGATGGCTCTTCCTTCCTGACATGAGCAAAAGGAAGCGCTCGATTGAAGAAGGCGGGCAACACATGAATAAAGGATCTTTCAGCAAGGTTACGTTCCCCAACGCTTGCCAATTGATGCGCTGGCACTTCCATCCCATGGGATTCGAAGCGAGCATGGATGCCCCTGGCAGCATGGTTGCCAGGCTATTTGACCGTGCCAGCGGCGAGACCATGATCGCCATTGCCGGTATCCCCTGCGCGACCGTGATGAATGCGCCGGATGTGGAACGAATAATCGAGGCGGTGGAGGCCGAGCTGGAAGCCTTTGTGCCGCCGGTGGGGTTGCGCCGGTTTGCCTCCTGACAGGGAGTGATGCTGATCATTTAAAAGCTAGAAGCGGCGCCTTCCTTCTTGGGGAATGCGCCGCTTTTGGGTGGTCTCTGGATTGATCGGTGCGTGTACCCAGTTCTTCCGGTAACGGATATACACCCCAAACCCCATCCCACGCACAAAAACCTTATCCCTTACGAACGCGGCGATGGTCAGCAAAAAAGGGCTTGTCCCCTGCAATACGATCCGAAGCCTTGGGCCCATTGGCCGACTGGCCGTCCTGGCCATCGACGTACCAATAACAGTGCTGCACTGCGCGAGTGATGCCCACATACGCCAGGCGCAGGATTTCGTCCTTTTGCGCCGTGTCGTAGGCGGCGGTATCGCCGTCCTGACCCAATCCGGCCATTCGATAGACCTGATTCTTGTAGGGTGAACTGCTCAGGTGCTGGCAGTCACCCAACAGAAACACCGCATCGGCTTGCAGCCCCTTGGCGCTGTGATAAGTCATCTGCCTGAGTCGCCGTGCATCGTACGGCAACCTAGAATCCATATTAACTAGATGAGTAATATGCTTTTCTATCAATAGCTTATCGCTGCTTTTTCGATACAACATCAAGATCGAATCACCCTTGCGGTAATGCTCTTCCAGTCGCAGTGCCAACCCTTCGTCGTCTCGATCCAAAACGTTGACCGGACTCAGCGAACGAGCACTGCCACTGGCCTTGGCCTTTTTGCCAGGAATAGCCGTAGCGGCGCGCACGATGTGCTCGGCCGCATCAATGATGTATTGGTGGCTGCGGTAGTTGTCGGTGAGCATGGCCCGGGTCGTCGCCGGCGACGGGAACTGTTTGTTGAACGCCATGAAATAGCTCGGTGAACTGCCGCGCCAGCCGTAAATCGATTGCCAATCGTCCCCCACACACAACAAGGAAGAACGCTGGGCGCCACGCCCCACGTGCAGTGCGGGGCCACGGCTGCGGACTTCCCGAAGACTGGCTCGAAGCCAGGAGACGATCTGCGGTGATACATCTTGGAATTCGTCGATCATCAGGTGCGAAAGCGGCCTGAGCAATGCATCACCCAGCAACTTGAAGTTTTCCGGCGAGTGCTCGCTGAACAGCGCGAACATGCGGTTATAGGTCATGACCGGCGGCGATTGGTCGAGCAGATGGTCTTCGAATGCCCGCCAATAGCGACTCAAGGCTTCGAAGAAATACCGATCAGGGTCATCCTGGGCAAAGGACATCCGGCCCACGGCATCCGGGACATCCAGGCCCAGGTTCTCGATAAAGCCTGCCGCCGCGACAAAACAGTCCAGCAATGGCGCTGAGCCCAGCTCGCCCTTGACCTTGTAGTCGAACCCGGGCCCGGCGCTGGCATCGCCGGCCATCGACGCCAATACACGTTTTGATGCCTCATAACTTTCGAGCCAGATCAATGGCTTACGACAGAAAGCTTGAAACAAGGTGCGCTTTACGGCCCATTCCGCGCGGATGCTCAACTTGGCGCCCGGACGACTGAGCCGGGCGTCTTCCCGCGGATCGAACCCCAGTATCACCCAGGCATCCAGGGAAGGCGCGTAGCCATGGCAGTGGAACGTCGAACCATTGATTTCGAACGTTTGTCGTTTTGGCTCGATACCCTTGATCGGCCAGGCTCCGGCGCGCAACCACAGGTCTTCGACGGCATCGCACAACGCTTCGTCGCGCTGGGCTGCCAGCTCGGTCACGGCGACGCGCTTTTGCACATCAGGATGATCGCGTTCCAGTTCCTTGAGCTGCAGCGCGTGGCGGGACAACGGCAGGATCAGCTCACGGAACCGGGCGTCACGCTGGTAAAGGTTGTAATAACAGGCGTTGAGTTGCTGGCGCTGAGCGTCGTTGATGCGTAAATCAAAGGGATTGCCCTGGGCATCATCGTCACCCGCTTCGGCGCGATGACTCAGGGTCTCGAAGGCTTGAAGCCGTTCGAACCCGGGCAGGCTGCGGACCATGGGCAAGATGCGCGAATGGAATGTCCGCACCAGGTCACGGGCTTCCTTGAGGCTGACGGTTCGCCCCCACAGGGCAAACACTTCGATCAGTTTCTGGATGAAATCCTTGCGCGATTCGCGGGTAAACGTCACCACGGTCATCGAGTCCAGTTCAAAACCCAAGTAATGGGACAGCAGCACAATGCGCAGCACCAGGGTGGTGGACTTGCCCGCCCCGGCCCCGGCGACCACCGAGGTCGAGGGCGTGTCGCTGAAAATCATCTTCCATTGCGCGGCGCTCGGTTGCGCATGCGCCGGTAGCAATCGGGCGACATCCGCCTTGATGCGCTTCTTCAGCTCGGCGGTCAGCGGCAGCCGCCAGTCATCGAACAGCAGATCATCGACCTGCGGTGCCGGATGCTCCGTGCTGCGTGAGTCACGGATCAACAAGACCTGACGGCCCTCCTCGAGCCCTTCGGCTCGGCCTTCCTTGTAGCCATAGTCAAAGCCGGCGGTATGACCGCTGCGGAAACCGTCGGCCTGGCCATGCAACCAGGAGGCGCGATGCTGGGCTCGCAGGCGTGTCAGGCCATGGCCGAAGAATCGGGCGGCCAAGCGCTTGAACAACGGCATCTGGGCCAGGGATAAAAGCTCGGGGGGAAGATCGGGAGTGTGTTGCGCCACGCTGAGGACTCCGGTGTTCATGAACCATGAGGGCTATGGTGTCTGTATTTGCCGCCGGGTTCCACCCAAAAGCTTTTAAGTCATGGGTTTAGGCGATGAAGTGAAAGTTGGGTCGCGGTTTAATATCTAAATAGGCGATAGCTTTGACGCGTTTTTTACGCTTTTTATCGATGTTTTCCTCGACGAAAATAGCCTCATCAACCATCGCTTTCGCTACTCAGCGAAAAGGACACGAACATGCTCGAACTCAGGCCCTTCGCCACCTTGGGCGCAGCCAACCACGGCTGGTTGGATGCCCACCACCATTTTTCGTTCGCCGAGTACTACGACCCACAACGCATGAACTGGGGCAACTTGCGGGTCTGGAACGATGATGTCATTGCCCCCGGCAGCGGTTTTCCTCGACACCCGCATCGAGACATGGAAATCATCACCTATGTGCGCGAAGGTGCGATCAGCCACCAGGACAACCTGGGCAACAAGGGCCGTACAGAGGCTGGTGATGTACAGGTCATGAGCGCGGGCACCGGCATTGCCCATAGCGAATACAACCTGGAATCGACGGCCACGCGCATTTTCCAGATATGGATCATCCCCAACGAAGAAGGCCTGGCACCGTCATGGGGCGCCAAACCGTTTCCCAAGGACTCGCGCGAAGGCTTCGTGACCTTGGCCAGTGGCAAGGCCGGCGATGATCAAAGCCTGCGCATTCGCGCCGACGCACGACTGGTAGCGGCCAATCTCAAGGCGGGTGAAAGTGTCGAATACCGGCTGGACGCCGGACGTCGAGCTTATCTTGTACCGGCCACAGGATTGATAGAAATCAATGGGTTGCGCGCACAAGCTCGAGACGGTGTTGCGATTGAAGATGAACGGATATTGCGGGTGACCGCCATTGAAGACAGCGAAATCGTGCTCGTCGACCTCGCTTGATTGGTCTTGTGGTGAGGGGAATTTGTGTGGGAGCAAAGCTTGCTCGCGAAACGGCCTCGCTTTCAAGACCGCATCGTCTGGATCGCGGGCAAGCCTTGCTCCCACATAGTTGGGACAAGGCTTGCCGACGGTGTCACTTGCTGGCGATAGCCCCATCCACCAACGTTTGCGCCTCAGCCACCAATTGCTTGAGGTGCTCGTCGCCAATGAAGCTTTCGGCGTAGATCTTGTAGATATCCTCGGTCCCGGACGGGCGTGCCGCGAACCAGCCGTTTTCGGTCATGACCTTCAGGCCGCCAATGGCCTGGTCATTGCCCGGCGCATGACTGAGGATATTCT
Organism: Pseudomonas sp. St316; assembly: GCF_018325905.1. Classification (NCBI taxonomy): domain Bacteria; kingdom Pseudomonadati; phylum Pseudomonadota; class Gammaproteobacteria; order Pseudomonadales; family Pseudomonadaceae; genus Pseudomonas; species Pseudomonas sp. St316. The sequence continues at coordinate 3,400,011 of NZ_AP021901.1, forward strand.
GGATCTTCTCCCCGGCCAGTTCGGTGGAGGCCACCTGATCGGGCGACAACTTGCTCAACAGCGCCTTCTGTTGCGGGCTGGCCTTGGCATCGACGCGTACCGAGAACGGTTCGCCCAGCTCGTCAGTCAACTCGCGGTAGGCCTGGCTCGGATCGCGACCGGTGCGCGCCGTCATTTCAGCGGCCAACAGCGCCGGGATCAGGCCGTCCTTGTCGGTACTCCAGACGCCGCCGTCCTTGCGCAGGAACGAAGCACCGGCACTTTCTTCACCACCAAAGCCCAGGGAACCGTCGAACAGGCCGTCGGCAAACCACTTGAAGCCCACCGGCACTTCATAGAGCCGTCGACCCAGGCGCTTGGCCACGCGATCGATAAGGCCGCTGCTGACCACCGTCTTGCCCACGGCGGCATCGGCGCGCCATTGCGGGCGATTCTGGAACAGGTAATCAATGGATACTGCCAGGTAGTTGTTCGGCGCCAACAGGCCACCGGAAGGGGTCACGATGCCATGGCGATCATGGTCCGGGTCGCAGGCAAAGGCCACGTCGAAGCGTTCCTTCAGGCCAATCAACCCTTGCATCGCGTGGCTGGAGGACGGGTCCATGCGGATCTGCCCGTCCCAGTCGACGGTCATGAAACGGAAAGTGGGATCCACGTGGGTGTTCACCACTTCCAGATCCAGGCGATAGTGCTCGGCAATGGCCGGCCAGTAGCGCACGCCTGCGCCACCCAATGGATCGACGCCCAAATGCAGCCCGACAGAGCGGATGGCGTCGAAATCGATGACGTTGATCAGGTCCGCCACGTAGGTGTTGACGTAGTCATGACGGTGAGTGGTGTCGGCCTTCAGGGCTTGCTCGTAGCTGACGCGCTTGACGCCGACGAGCTGGTTGGCCAGCAGTTCATTGGCCTTGGCTTCAATCCATTTGGTGATGTGGGTATCGGCCGGGCCGCCGTTGGTGGGGTTGTACTTGTAGCCACCACTTTGCGGCGGGTTGTGGGACGGTGTGATGACGATACCGTCCGCCAGCCCCGAGGTGCGGCCGCGGTTGTAGCAGAGAATGGCGTGGGAAACGGCCGGTGTCGGGGTGTACTCATCGCCCTCCGCGATCATGACGGTGACGCCATTGGCCGCGAAGACTTCCAGCGCGCTGGCACCTGCCGGGGTCGACAACGCGTGGGTGTCGATACCGATAAACAGTGGCCCGTTGATGCCCTGGGCTTCGCGGTACAGGCAGATCGCCTGGCTGATGGCCAATACGTGCCACTCGTTGAAGCCCAGGTCGAAGGAACTGCCACGGTGCCCGGAGGTGCCAAACGCCACGCGCTGGGTCGCAACCGAGGCATCGGGGCGGCCGGTATAGTAGGCCGTCACCAGTCGCGGGATATCGATCAACAACTCTGCCGGTGCCGGCTTGCCCGCAAATGGACTGACTGTCATGCAAAACCTCTGAGTGGAGTGGCTCGGTAAATGGGTGCAGTTTACTGACAGTTCGACCATGGCGCGATGGGTTCGATCCATTGCCGCCGATTACGCTTGTTCGAGCCTCAAGGCATCTGCCAGTGCGCAGAGCGCAGCGTCCATGTCCTGTGGCCCGTTCAGGGCATGGGTCAGGCGCAGATGTTGTTCATACAGGCCCTGCAGGCTGAACAGTTCCCCCGGCGCGATGACGATTCGCTGGGCAAGCAGCCGATGGAAAACCCGCCGCAAGTCGACCCGTCGCGTCGACTGCATCCAGATCGTTGCACCGCCTTGGGGTTCTGCCCATTGCAGGCTGTCCCCCAGTCGCTCGCGCAGCAGTTGTGTGGTCGAAACCGCACTTTCGCGCAGCAGGCGACGCAACACCAGCAAGTGCTGGTCAATCCGACCGTTGCTGTACAGCCGGGCGATGGCTTTCTGGCGAATTGGCGACAAGCGATACGCACGCAGCAGGAAATGTCGCTGCAGGTGCAGGGTCAACTGGCGCGACAACACGTAGCCATACGGCGCCTCCGACCCGATGGTTTTTTCGAACGTCGAATAGACGATCAGCCGGTCCGGGTCGAGCAAGTCTCGAAAAGGCGTCACCGGCGCCTCGAACGCCAGGTCCGTATGGCTGTCGTTCTCCAGCACCCAGGTGCCGTGCCGCTCCAGCAAATGAGCGATGGTGCGACGGTTCTCTTCAGGAACGAGCGTGCCCCTGGGCATGCTCAAGACTGACGACAGCACCACCAGGCGCACCGTTTCGCTCAGCAGCAGGTGTTCCAACTGCTCGACATTGATTTCCCCACCCGCCAGTAGCGGCAACTCGATGACGCGAACCTCCGCCGCCTGCAGCAGGCGCAACACCGTCCAATCGCAGGGTGATTCGATCAGCACCACGGCGTCCCTGAGGGCCAGCACCGCGATCAGGATCTCCAGGACGCCCCGCAGGTCGGCGCCAATGTAGACGTCATCGGCATTCCAGCAGCGGGCCGGCGAAGAGGTGTAGCGGGCAGCCAGCGCGTTGCGAAGCTCCAGCTCGCCCCAGGGTTGCGAGGGTGTCTGCGACGAGCGTGGGTACTGGCGCAGCAGTTCGCGTTCGAGCAACAACAGCGGGCTGTCCAATGGCTGCATCGACGCTGGTTCGTCCGCACTGAGCACCTGCATGCCTGGCCGTCGGGCGTTGACGTACAGGGTCTCGAGTAAATCGTCACCGCCGTCCAGGGTAGCCATGCTGGGCGCGGGTAGCGCGTAGTAACCGGACTTGGCGATCGAGTAGACCCGCCCTTCCTTTTCCAGCAGCGAATAAGCGTACTGGATAGTCGATATCGACACGTTCAGACGTTCGGCCAGTTGCCGCAGCGACGGCAGGCGAACCCGCGCATCCACCTCCAGCTCATTGATCAGCGTGGTCAGGTATCGATAAACCGCCTGGTAGGCGAAATCTGTCTCCCGGCAGCCTTTCATCGGCTCAGGCCAGGAGCACGGGGCGTCGCCAGCCCGGTCGCAACGCCGGTGGTAACGACTGAAAACGAGGTAGATGAGTCCTTCAAACCCCGTTCCTCAATGCCTTGCCGAGCGTTCGTGCAGCCCATCGACAGCCGGTTCGGCTTCTGCCGTGTCGACGTCGTCAATGGCCTGTTGCAGATCGCCTCCCGGGGCCATTTCCGGTTGTTCCGGCAGGAAGGCACTCGCCCGATACAGCTTGCCAAGGATGTCGATGGGCAGGCCGCTGACATCGACCATCCACTGCGCTATCTGATCGGCGACGGTCGCGCCCTGCATGGCCTTGTGCAGGTCCGGCATCGCCACCAGCATGCCCGGGTGGCAGCAACGCAGGAAATGTTCAAGGCCCGCGCCCTGCCCCACGAAGGGCGCGAACAGCATGCACACCAGTTGCGTTTCGCTGAGCCCCAGGATCTTTTGCGCCTCAAGGGCGGCGTAGGCGCGACGCTCGGGAATCGACGAGGGCGAGCCGAACAGCGCCCGAGCCTGTTCGCAGGCGTGTTCCGGGAGTTGCTTGCGGTGCATGATCATGATCGCCCGCTGCGCGTAGTCACCGTAGCCCGTTTCATAGCTGCGTCCGTGCAGGTAGCACGCCTGCAGGCCGTGCAAATGAGCCGAGAGCAGCGGGCTGATGTATTCGTTTTCGGGCGCCGATGGGACAAGGCCCTCGGTCTGCACCCGCAGGAACTCGTTGAAGAGCGGCCAGTTGGTTCCCTCCGAACGAACGACGATCAGGTCGTCGATGCCGACGTGGCCCACTCGCCGGCAGGCCTCGAAATGGCCCTCGGGCCGCCATGCATCGAGGCGATCCGGCCCATAGAAATGCCGGTAGACATCACCGCCCAGGGTATCGAGATGGGCAAAGAGGTTGTCGAAACCGCAGGCGTGCTCGGTCAGCAGGCCGATCTTGCGAGTCGCGCGGCGCAGGCCCGATATGAATTGTTTTTGCTGGCGCGGCGTATCGCTGCTGACCAACGAATCCACGCCCGACTCCCAGCGGGCCATGTGCCGGTAGAACTCGGCCATCGCCAGGTAACCATCGTCCCCAACCTCCAGGGGGCTGTCGGTCGCACGAAGGTGCCCCAGGACCAACAGGTCCATTCGATTGGCTTCGTGCCCCGCCACCGACAAGGGCTGCCGGTGATTGAAAGGCAACACCTCGCGGTTATCCGCCATCAGCAATTCGACCCGGGGGTCATCGTAGACAAACAGCGCGCTGTAGCAGCGGTGGATATTCTCCAGCGTCGCCTGGGTGGTCTCGCTCAAGCGTGGCGTGGCAACGCGCAAGGAGAAAGTCACCGGATGCCGCCCGGCGATACTCAGCTGTGCGGCCCGCAAGGCGGTCAGCACATAGAAACTCTCCCTGCTCCCGTTCTGGACCGTCAACACCCGATAATCGCCGATCCGGTCGATGCCTCCGGCGGCGACAATTAAACGCTGGATCAAGAGCTGCAACGCGGTACGTTCTGCCCGGGTATAAAAACCCGACAGTCGTTGCAGTATCTGTTGATACACGTGAGTCATTGCCTGCTCATGAATTGCACTCATAGCCATTTACCTGGAAATTCAACTATCGGCGTCGCACCCGCACCAACGTGACTGCGCGACGTGTTGGTCTAGATGGGTTGTTCTCGTACTCAAAGAGTATTAGCAATACGCTCAAGCGTTGCTTGTCGTAATTATTTGAAACATATGCTGGGAGTCGACCTTCGTTTTTTCGGTCCTGCGCCCATGGCCGCTAAAACCGGGGCTCTCAGCGACCGGCCGACACGTCCTAGGAGATTTCCGACAACGTCCCACAGATAATGAGTACGAGAAATAAAGAACTTGCCGAACTTTAATTGATGCTCTATCCCGCCCTGCTTTCCCCAGGATCGATAGATAGCACCGCACCCATTAATATTCGTTGCCTTTTGAACATGCCCTGAAGGATGAAGACCTTCGAAAAAGTTATACCGCACCACGACTTCTTCCTTGATATGGAAATCAGCGTTCAATTATCAAGACTTAAACAATGATTAGAAGATACAGATTGAGGGCAAAAACCAGTTCAGATGTTGGTCGGCAGACCGTTTCAGTCTTGAGCGAACCGGGACAGGCCATTCAAGGCGCGAAAGGCGAGGTACGAACGCAGCACCGCCAGGCAGGAGGTGCCGTAGGAAAGGATGGGGGTCAGGACGAAGGCAGCGCAAGAGCCCGAGCGATGACTCTTGCGCAAGACAGGGGTCAGGCCGGGTCGACGACCTGAAGGGCAACACGTTCACGGCAAGGGCATTCGCCCATGTAACGGTGAGCCTCGACAAACTCGGAGAACGGGAAGACCCGAGTCTTGAGTGGCAACAGCACACGGTCGGCGGTCAGTTGATTGATATCGCGCAGTGCTCGTTGCAAGGCCACCTGGTCCTGGAGAATGCCCAGTTCCGGCTTGCCAGTGAAATTGCCGATGCAGTGCACAAAGAACTGAATGTTCTTCTGGAACGCCGCGCAGGCTGGAAACGGCGTCTGGTTGCCGCCCTGCAAGCCATATAGCACCAGGCTGCCACGCGGTGCCAGCACATCACCCAGCAGCGACATCTGCGGCCCGCCGAGGCCGTCGAAGACCACATCGACACCACGGTTATCGGTGAGCTTGTTGATTTGCATCAGCAAGTCCTGCTCTTCGGTGACGATGACCTTCTCGGCGCCCAGCGACAACAGGTACTCACGCTCGTCAGCCGTCTTGGTGGCCGCGATCACCCGCACACCCAAGGCCTTGCCCAGTTGTACGAAGGAAGGACCGGCGCAATGACTGGCATCGGTGACCAGGGCGAATTGCCCCGGTTTGACCCGTGCCAGGTCCATGTAGGCGAAATAGGCGATCAGCAGCGGCGTGTAATGCACGGCGGCTTCGATCGGGCTGAGCACGTCGGGATAACGGGTCAGTGCGGTGCGTGGCAGTACGATGACCTCACCGTACACCGGATAATCGTTCGGGCTCTCGGCCGGGAAGCTGGCGACCTTGTCGCCCACGGCCAAGTCATCGACGCCATCACCTACGGCCGTTACCACGCCGGCCATTTCATGGCCCAGGCCCGAAGGCAGGCGCGCCTGGGAGGACGCCAGGTTCTGGCGCCACAAAGTGTCGTACCAACTGATGCCGATCGCTTCGACGCGGACCTGCACTTCTCCTGGCGCAGGAAGAGCCGCCGCATGCTCTTCGCATTTGAGCACCTCGGCACCACCAAACTTGTGAAAACGGATCGTGCGGGACATCGCAAACCTCGTCAAAGTAACCTCTAATGCCATGAACTCTATCCGGGCTTTGTACCCAAGACCATCAGTGGCTATTAATAGTCGACATGCCTGTCATTGATTCCGCAGCAAGAAAAACCAACCAATCCTGTAAGACCTGACCTAAGAAAACTCAATTAGCCGGTGCAGAGTACCAGCCTTTCCCCGTAAGATTCATGCCGGCCATTGTTCCCATATGGCCGCTCACGTCAAGCTTGCCGAATCTGCCAGGACCCCAGATGAATCGTAATGACCTGCGGCGTGTCGATCTGAATCTGTTGATCGTGTTCGAAACATTGATGCATGAACGCAGTGTGACTCGCGCGGCCGAGAAATTGTTCCTGGGCCAACCAGCCATCAGCGCCGCGCTGTCGCGCCTGCGCAGCCTGTTCGATGACCCGTTGTTCGTGCGTACCGGCCGCAGCATGGAGCCTTCGGCCCGGGCGGTCGAGATCTTCGCCCTGCTCTCCCCGGCCCTGGATTCGATTTCCACGGCGGTCAGCCGTGCCGCGGAGTTCGACCCGGCCACCAGCACCTCGGTGTTTCGCATCGGCCTGTCGGACGACGCCGAATTCGCCCTGCTGCCGATGCTGCTCAAGCGCCTGCGGGCCGAAGCGCCAGGCATCGTGCTGGTGGTGCGCCGGGTCAACTACATTCTGATGCCGGGATTGCTGGCGTCCGGTGAAATCTCCATTGGTGTCAGCTACACCGACGACCTGCCGGCCAACGCCAAGCGCAAGGTCTTGCGGCGCAGCATGCCCAAGGTATTGCGGGCCGACACCGCGCCGGGACGCCTGACCCTGGACGAATTCTGCGCGCGTCCCCACGCCCTGGTGTCTTTCGCGGGTGACTTGAGCGGCTTCATCGATGAAGAACTGGCGAAACTCGACCGCAAGCGCCACGTGGTGCTGGCCGTGCCGCAATTCAACGGCCTGAGCACCTTGCTGGCCGGCACCGACATCATCGCCACCGTGCCCGACTACACTGCCGACGCGCTGACCGCCGCCGGCGGTGTCCGCGCCGAAGATCCCCCCATACCGGTGCGCAGCTTCGAGCTGCACATGGCTTGGCGCGGATCTCAGGATAACGATCCTGGGGAGCGTTGGTTGCGGTCGCGGATTCAGATGTTTTTTGGCGATCCTGAGAGTCTTTAGGCGTTGTCGGGCAGGCTGTTGATGAGGATAACTCCGACCGGACTCTCTGCGAGTCGCTATACCGGTCTGAGAATTGCCGCCTCGAGATCGATGCGCCACCGGGCGGCGGCGAGTTGTCGGACGGCACCCCGCGCTCGCTGTACGAGCCCTCAGTTACTTCGACGTTCAAGCAAGTACGCCTTTTTACAAGAACCTGCTGGCCCGCCACTTGATCTACGAACCAGGCCGCCACGACCCGTTCTCGGAATGGCCGCGCAGTATCGCAGCCGCAAGGACTTCCTCTTCCAGGGCCCTGCACTGCACTTGTTATCGCATCCAGTTTTCGACCTCGCTCGATGGGCCGGGACCCATATGGGTTTGCCACCAAGAGTGCCCATCAGCGATACGCACCGGCATCGATGCTCAAGCGGCTAATCCAACACCCGAATCGTTAGAAAGCTTTTCAGGTGTTCAATAAAGGCAATGACCTTGCGGGTTGATCGATGATGACTCGGGTAAACCGCCACCAGGTTCGGTCCGAAGGCTTCGGGATCAATCAGGTAGTCAGGCATCACTTGAACCAGCAGACCTTGAGCAATCAGAGGTGCAGCACTCCACTGCGGCACAATCAACAGACCGCATCCCGCCAGTGCCTGGGTCAATAAAAAATCATAGTTATCGCATTCCACGAGGGGTTTCCTGGGGAATGCAAACTTGAACTGCTCGCCCTGATAACTGGCACGCCAGAAGCTCCTGCTCAACAGCGGGTTGCGGTAAAGCAGCCAATCCTGCGCGTGCACGTTATCGGGGTTGATGGGAATGTTTTTACGCGCCAGATAGGCAGGACTGGCGCATAGAAATACCGTGTTGCGCGCGATTACTTTCGAGATAATGCGATCACTCTCGCCCACCCTGAGTGCCAGGTCATAGCCGCCCTCATCCAGATTGATGGACGCATCCCCCAACGTCACGCTCAACTGGATATTGGGATGGCGGGCAATAAATTCGGCACAGGCGTCAGCGAGAAAGGCTTTGCCGAACGCCATCGGGGCCGCGATGCGAAGCGGCCCGTTTATGCCGCCGCGCAATTGGCTGACTTCTTCCTCTGCCTCTTCCAGGCTCAGCACAAGTTGCCTGGCGGTCTTCAGGTAGATGAAGCCCGCGTCGGTCAAGGTCGTGTGATGCGTGCTGCGCACTAATAGTTTTACGCCAAGCTCCTCCTCAAGATGACTGATTGTTTTGGTGATCGCCGACGGCGTTTTGCCTAGCTGCTTGGCCGCCCGGCTAAAACTACCACTGTCCGCGATGGCCAAAAATGTACTGAACGCACCCAATTTATCCATGGTATTTCCGTTTTGGAAAAAGCATTGTGAGCAAGGCTAGCCTTCACGGTGATTTTTTCTCTTGTACTATACCCACACCTTGTACACAACCGACCGGGGCATGTAACACACTATTAGACGATGCCTCAATGATTGTTGGCTCATGCCCCATCAAAACAAGACCTTTATACAAGGCAACTACCATTGATAACACTTAGAAGCGACTGCCAAAAAACCTCGCAAGCAGCCTGTACCAGGTAAGGCGCGAGGCAAAACCAAACCCAATTTTGTTGGTTATGTTTTATTTTTGCACGCATGCTTCTTCGCCGTTCAATGAGCAATACAACAGTAAAGCTGTGGCGAAAGAAGAACAATAATAATCCTTACAGGCGACTAATCATGAAGATCCGCATGAGTGCTCGGACCGCCGTTGTGTTGTCCTTTGCAATAGGGGGCAGCGCAGCGTATGCGACAGAAAGTGGCGTTCCCACTACCGCCTATGGCGTGTACGATTTCGGTGCCGGCTTTTTACCTCCTCCCACGCCCAATGGGACAATTGCCGGTCGATCCGCATTCTATAAAACAACCTTGCAAAAAGACGGTCATGGCAAAGACACCGGCAATGACTTTTCCGTCAGTGTGCTGTCTTTTTCGATGGCTTATTTGCGCATGACCGATGCGACGATTCTCGGCGCCAACTACGGTTTTGGCGCGGTGGTGCCGTTTTTCAAGATGAATGGCGATTTGAAAGTCAATGCCGGCGGGCAGACCGTTTTCGAAACCAAGTCGGATATATTCAGGCAGGCGGATATAGGCATTCTGCCAATTATGCTTCAGTGGCATGTAGCGCCGAATATAGGCATCAACGCGCAACTGCAAATTCAAGCGCCCACCGGGGATTATGATAAAGACCGCTTCTTGAACCCCGGCGTCAATCACTGGACAGTTTCTCCTATTCTCAACGGCACTTGGATTTCTGAACACGGACTGGAAGTTTCATCAAGTTTCCAGCTGGACTTCAATACCAGGAACCATGATACCGATTATAAATCTGGCGTGGAGTATCGCCACGAATTTGCCGTAGGCCAGCACATCAACGACTGGACAGTAGGCCTCGGTGGTTATTATTACCGTCAGCTCAGTGATGACAATGCGCTCAACCTGGAGAATGGCAACCGCTCCAGAGTCATTGCCGTCGGCCCCGCCATTTCTTACTTCAAGCCCGGCAACATTCCCGTCTGGTTTCATGTTTACAAGGAATTCGACGCCGAAAATAGAGCGCAGGGTTATACCGCGGCCATCCGCCTCTCCCATTCGTTTTAAGTCGATCGCTTGCTCTTAAAACCCCACACACTTTGACTCTTGAGAATATTATGACCAGACGCCATTCGCTATCAGCTTCAGTGGCAGCAATCGCTACTTTTTTCTGGCTGTCGACGACGCTTGCAGGGCTTGCACCCATCAATAGCGTCGAGGACGCCGTCAAGTTCGAATCCTCGCTGTTTATTCCTACTGGGAAATTCTGGAACAAGCCCACGGGTACGCCGGGCGCGCCAGGCCAGTTGATCCGTTCGGAGCAGGCGCAGGATTACCGTATTCCCAAAGGCGCGTCCGCCACCCGCATTCTGTACTGGTCCAATGACCTGTATCAGAGCCCTACGATTGCCTCAGCCGTGCTGATCAAACCAGCCGGCGCTGCGCCAAAGGACGGTTATCCGTTGGTGGTTTGGGCGCACGGCACCATGGGTGTAGGGCAAATGTGCGGCGCCTCGAACTCGGTTGATGTGGGCTACAACGTCATGCCGCTCCTGGCGCAGGGTTTTGCCGTGCTGGCCGTTGACTATGCAGGTCTGGCCACCGAAGGCGGCCACGGTTACATGAACAAAATCGTCAACGCCACGGATGTCATCAACGCGGTGCCTGCGGCTCAGAAAGCGGTGAAAGGCGTTACTCGGCAATGGGTCGCGATCGGTCACTCACAAGGCGCTCAGGCCGTGTGGGGGGTTGCCGAGCAGCAAGCCTTGCGCAGGGATCCCCATTACCTGGCTTCCGTGGCCCTCGCCCCGGCGGTCGGCGGCGCCGATCTGCTTGAGGCTAACGCTCAGCAACAGGGCGCTTTGTTCTACCCCGTCTACATGGCCAGGGCGATCAAACAGCAATTCCCAGGTTTTGACATCAACACGATGCTTACCCCCGAAGCAGCGGCGCGCTACGACGACCTGGTGAACAAAGGTTGCTACTTCTATGCGCAAGCGGCATTCGCACAGGCCAAACCCGGCAGCGTGCTGAAGACCGACTGGTCCACCCAGCCCTACGTGTCTGATTTTTTTGCGATCAACCAAGTAGGTAACAAGGCCACTGCCGGTCCCTTGCTGGTTGTCATCGGCACAGCTGACGACGCCACGCCGCCTGCCGTGATCGAAGCACAGGCCAAGAAGGCCTGCGCAGCCGGCAACTCGATCGTACTGCGCTGGTTCCCTGGCGATCATGTGGGGATGCTCCAAACGTCGCTCGCCGACGTGACGGCGTGGATCAAGGACAGATTTGCCGGCAAGGCCGTAACCGGGGCTTGCGCCAACTGACGCCCCCTGCAACCGAGGGCGAAGTGCTGTGCGGCTTCGTCCCTCCCCGACGTGAGTCAGCGAGAGAAGTCCGCCACGACCTTGCCGGTTCCTGAGGCGCTGCGATTACGTTCGATGGCTTGCGGGATGTCATTGAAACCAACGACCTTGCCAATCCTGGACTGCAGCGTGCCGCTGGCGATTTCCTGGGCCAGCGTCTCCAGCAACGCGGGGTCAGGTTTGTTCATGAACCAGAGGCCTCGGCGATTCGCCGGCGTGCGCGCCAGAATGTCGGGGGATGAGGTGCCAACAATCACGCCGTTTTCCGCCAACACCTGCCACGAGCGATCCAGTACCTCACCCCCGACGTAGTCGAGCACCAGGTCAATGCCCTGGATGACGTCCTCGAAACGTTGGGATCGATAGTCAAGGACGTGGTCCGCCCCCAGGCGGCGCACATACTCCAAGTCAGCCGCGCCGGCCGTGGCGAAGACTTCAGCGGCGGCACGCTTGGCGTATTGCACGGCATAGGTGCCCAGTGCACCCGCCGCGCCGTGAATGAGAATTCGCTGGCCGGGGTGAATCGGCCCGGCGTGATGAAGACTCTTCCAGGCGGCGACGGCGGCGACGGGAATCGCCGCAGCCTGGACGTCATCCAGGGTTTCAGGCGTAGGGGAAAGACTCGCTTCACTGACGGTCACGAATTCAGCGTACGCGCCCAGCCCACCCACCGCGCCCATAACTCGATCGCCCATACGAAAGCGCGTGACACCGGCACCGACCGCCTCGACGACGCCCGCCATTTCGGCTCCGAGGACGATCGGCAGTGGCAACGGGAAGGCACTTCGCACCAGGCCTTCACGGACCTTCCAATCGATGCCGTTCACGCCGGCGGCTCGAATGCGAACCAGAACCTGGCCTTGTGCTGGTTCATGTTTTTCGATCTCGGCCACTTGCGCGGCGTCAGCGCCGCCGTAGGCTCGGATCAGTACAGCGCGTTGCAGTGTGTTCATTGCAATTTCTCGTCTTGAGTGCGATGACGAGACGATAGGCTGTTGCACGGACGAAGCAGAGACACCAAAATGCAGACACTTCGTTTCAAAAATGGAACACCATGAACCTGAACGCACTGATCGATTTCATGATCGTCGCAACGAATGAGGGGCTGGGGAAGGCAAGCCGTGCGAGCGGTATCTCCAAAGCCACCTTATCGCGACGAATCGCCGACCTGGAGGAACAACTGGGCGTAAGGCTGATCGAGCGCAGCGCTCGCGGCTTGAAGCTCACCGAGGCCGGCGAAAGCCTGATGGCACGCACAGAAGGTCCGTTGGGCGAAGTGGCCGAAGCGATGAAGGCAGCCCGTGAGGGCTTATCGACACCTCGCGGACGCTTGCGTGTTGCCTCCCCAGTGCTGTTCTCCCAGCTTGCGATGGGCCGCATTGGCGTCGAATTCTGTAGCGCCTATCCAGAGGTTGAAATCGAAGTCGTGGCAGAGGATCGCCTGGTCGACCTGGTCGAGGAACACTATGACGTCGCGATTCGGATCAACCCGTCCCCTGACAGCCGTCTGGTCGGCCGCTGCTTCGCCAAGGACAGGCTGGTGGTTGTGGCGGCGCCTGAAGTGTCCAAGCCTATGCCCGGCGCAATCAGACACGTGCCCTGCATCGTCACGTCGAGTTTTCAGCCCACCCACTGGAGTCTCGATGGAGGGCAGTTGATCCTGGATCCGATCCCGAAGCTGCGGTTCTCTTCGTTACTGATGGTTCGCGATGCGGCTATCGCGGGCGGCGGCGCGGCTTTGATCCCCCAGTCCATCGCCTGGAACCAGCTTGCCCGTGGCGAGTTGGTCCAGTGGGGCACGGTCTCGGGTGAAGAACCGGCACTCTGGGTATTGCATACATCCAGGCGCCTTGCTGCGCCGAAGGTTCGCGCTTTCGTTGACTTCATGTGTGCGAGATATCCGGATATGTCTTTGGTTCTGAAGGGTTAGAGGACCGGAACCAGGGCGTGCCTCATTCTATCCCCAGGGCGCGGGGGGCCACGATCTTCTCGCCCTGGCGAGCCGCTCTCGATGGTCTCAGCGGTACGCATCGAGAGCCGCGGCCCGGTTACCGGATGAGAATCAGCGGTGCTGACCCATCAGGCCTGGGAGCCACCGGTACGGATCCAGGCACTGGCGAAACGGACGTAAGCATCGGGGGCGTCCTCCCAGGCGAAGTGGCCGCAATCGATGACCTCGTGTCGGCAGTTCGGCAGGATGCGCTGGAGAAAGTCTCCATTCGACGGCGGCACGAGCGGGTCGCCCTGCCCCGATAGGACCAAGACCGGCGTCACGATGCTTTTGGCGAGCGCGGGAAGCTTCGGCAGGTCCGTCGGATAGGCGCGCACGTAGGCCGCTGCCTCGGCGAAACGTCCATTGGCAGAAGAAAGGCGATAGTCCTCCATCACCTCCACCGGCGTCTGCGCGGCAATGTGCGCCCGGAGCATATCGACGATCGGTGCGGCATCGGAACCGACGTCGAGCGCGCTTTCCGGGGCGTCTATGGTTCCGCGCAGTTGCTCGCCAAGCAGGTCCATGTCGGTCCCGCCGCAGCCCACCGTGAGGGTTGCGAATCGGGTTGGCTGTTTGGCGGCTGCGAACAGGAAGGCGGTCGTTCCAATGTCGGGTCCGATGGCATGGCAGCGCTCGATGCCGAGTTTGTCGAGAAGCCTGAGGATGAAGTCGCCCATGCCTTCTGGCGAGAGGGCGCCCCGACTTATGTCCGACCGACCGAAACCAGGCAGGTCGATCGCGACGAGGGGACCGATGTCGGCCAGTTGAGGCCAGATCAGCCGGAACGCGTAGACGCTCTCTGGCCAAGGGCTGGTCAGCACGATCGGCGTGCCTTCGCTGGCTCCACCGCGGACGAGCCTGATAGAGAGACCTTCGAATTCGATGGTCTGCGGCGTGGGAAATTGCTGGGGTGTATCGGTCGCTACCAAACTGTTGGCGGTCATTGTGTGTGTGTCCTGGTGGCCCGCACTTTGCGGTGGCAACAAACGTATCACTGGAGCACTTCGTCCTAAATGTCGTATAAACGGCGTTTTAAGACATCCGGAAGATTTTTGATGCGCAAAGTCGGCTTTATGCTTTATCCCGGCTATTCGGCGATGAGCCTTGTTGTCTCGACGGTGTTCGAGATGGCCAATCTGCAGGCGGGAGAGACCCTCTACGGCGTGCACATGCTGTCGGTGCACGGTGGCTCCATTCGGACCTCGGCCGGCTTCCAGATTTTGTCGGATCGATTCTCGAGTGAGCCGCTCGACCTATTGGTGGTCGGAGGGAGCATTGAGGATCCGCCCCCTGAAGCGTTGGCGCTCCTGCGCCAGGCACCCCACTTTGCCCGACGGATTGCCGCACCCTGCACTGGCGCCCTGATCCTCGCTGAAGCGGGACTACTCGATGGGCGACGCGCCACGACCCACTGGATGTACGCGCGAGGTATGGCCGAGCGCTATCCCAAGGTCAAGGTAGAAGAGGATCGCATCTTCATCGCCGATGGGCCCATCTGGACATCGGCGGGGATGAGCGCGGGTATCGACTTGGCGCTTGCCCTCGTCGAGGACGATCTCGGCATTGAGGTGGCGCGGCAGGTGGCTCGAAAGATGGTCTTGTACCACCGCCGAAGCGGTGGCCAGTCTCAGTTCTCCACCTTGCTCGAGCTGGAACCGAAGTCGGACAGGATGCAGGCCGTGCTGATCCACGCGCAGCGGAATCTCGCGAGCCGACTGTCGGTGGAAGATCTCGCCGAGGTCGCGCACCTGTCGCCGCGCCAGTTCAGCCGGGCGTTTCAGTCCGAGACAGGGCAATCACCAGCCAAGGCCATCGAGCATATGCGTTTGGAGGCGGCCCGGGCGATGATGGAGGAGACAAACCATCCCATCGATCTGGTTGCTCAGCAGACTGGCTTTGCAGACCGGGACCGCATGCGGCGCGCGTTCATTCGGTCCTATGGTCAACCGCCGCAGGCTGTGCGACGCGCGGCCAGGGCCTGAATGTCATGCAGGCGGTAGTGCCTCACCCAGGTGCGGATTTTTTCTCGGATACTGACCACTGCCACGCTAGCAGCTTCCCTGCGCCGTCACCGACCAGAAAGGGGGTTTACGCCAATCGGGTGCAGTTTTTCATCGAACTCATCAAGTGAGACGAATGAAAACGCTTGCAGTGTGTCCAGCGAACGCAGGTGCTGTCGATACATCGCTAACTGAGCAACACGTGCTTGCTGGGAAATGTACGGTACGTGATAGGCAACAAAGGTCTCAAGCACGGCCATCCCGGTATAGGCCAACGTTCCACGCAGGATAGGCCGGAGCATGTCGTTGAGTTCACCGTGCACGCCACCACTCACCAACATGTGTGGTTGACCGCCGACAGTAATGGCGAGCATGGCTTTCTTGCCAGCCAGCCCCCCCTGGTCGTAAAAACGCTTCCCGCCATAGCAGATACCAGAAACCAATACCCGGTCTATCCAGCCTTTCATGATCGCCGGCATCGAGAACCAATAGATTGGGAAGTTGAAGATCACCAGATCAGCCTTCAGCAACTTGTCCAACTCCGCCTGGATATCCGGAGCCAGTGTGCGTTGCGAACAATTGTGACGCTGTTCCAAGGCATACGTCAGGTACTCTGAATTTACACGGCTGCCAAAGTCGGCCGCGCTGGCGATCGGATTCCAGCTCATGGCATACAGGTCAGACACTTCGACAGAGTGCCCTTGCTCCCTTAGCTCTTCGACCGCCAGATCTTTCATGGCCGCATTGAACGATTGCGGCTCGTTGTGCGCATGGATAATGAGGATGTGCATTGGACAGCGCTCCATTGGGCTCGGGTTGGCCAGCCCATCAGCCGGTGATGTCTTTACCGAAGATGGCGCGTGCAATGACTAGTTTCTGAATCTCATTGGTACCCTCATATATTTCAGCGATCTTGCAATCGCGATAGATCTCTTCGACACGATAGTGCGAACCATCCGCCGCGAGCTCGCGCATAAAGCCATAACCACCAAAGATCTGTACCGCGTCCCGGGCGAATTCACCGGCAAGGTTAGTGCCGTACCATTTGGCCATCGCGGCCTCGGGTTCCGGGAAAACGAGCCCTTCGTCCTTGCGCAACGCCGCCTTGAGGTACAAGTTGCGGGCGTTCTCGATTTCAGTGGCGCGCTCGGCCATCTTGAACTGCCAGTGTTGGAACTGCGCGATGGCTTTGCCAAAGGCCCGGCGCGACTTGAGCCGCGCGATACTGTGATCAAACAACGCCTGAGCCATGCCGGTCCCGCTGGCGGCAATCCCTATGCGTCCGAGTGTCAGCGTTTGCAAGGCTATCTTGAGACCTTCACCCGGCTGGCCAAGGACGTTCGTCATGGGCACCTTGACGTTGTCGAAGTAGATATCCGCCGTCAGTTGACCATGGTTGCCTATTTTCTTGTCGGGCTCGCCTACACGAACACCTGGCCAATTCAACTCGACCACCAACTCGGTCATACGCGCGCCATCGACACAGAGCAGTACAACAAAGTCGGCAACTGGGGCGTTGGAAATGAAACGCTTGCGGCCGCTGACGATGTAACCATCTTCGGTGCGGGTAGCGTGGGTGCCCATGGCTTCAACGCTCAAGTCGGTACTGGCATCGGGCTCGGTAGTTGCGAAACTCCCGATCTTGTCGCCGCTGAGCAAAGGCCTGAGATAGCGTTTCTTGATTGAGTCCGCCCCGTAGTTCAGCGCATTACCCGCGAGAATGCAGTGCACGTCCACGATGGCGGCCACCGAGTTTGAGTGGTAGGCCAACTCCTCGATCATCACGGCAGTGGCCGCGGTGGGGTATCTGAGCCCTCGCCCCCGACATCGGCGGTAAAGGGAATGCCAAATAAACCGGCCTTGGCCATTTTGGCGAACAAGTCACGCGGGAACGCAGCAACGGACTCCTCTGTGTGACCAATGGCGTAAGCCATCGGAGCGACATGTTCGTCGGCGAAACGACGAATCTCCTGACGTATAGCCAGGATTTCCTGCGGGGTATCCAGGTCGTGATACAGGCGATCCTGGTGACGCGCAACAGTCGCATTGACCGAAGTATTGGCAAGGAGGGTCATGGTTATCTCTTCTGTAGCCTGGGGAAGCAACGTGGTGTGAACGGTAAGCAAACTGATGGAATGACGTAATAGGCAAAAACGACGGTAAATATGCGAATATCGCCACCCACACCCAAAAAGGTTCTGCCATGACCACCGTTGCGATTCTGGGTTTTGACGACTCCTATGCCTCTGTTGTGGGAGGTTTTGCTGACATGCTTCAGGTCGCCAATGCGCACATGTCAAAACAGGGGATGCCGCCGTCAGGTCTGTTTGAATGGCATTTCATATCGCAGAACGGCCGGCCTGTGCGCGCGAGCAATGGCCTTGAGCTTGGCATGCGGGCGCTGCCGAAGAACCAGCATTATGATTTGGTCTTTATTCCCAGCCTGCACTATCGTGGTTGGCAGCACTTCCAGGGTTTCCTGGAAAAGCATCTAGCTGTCCGTGACTGGCTGGTTCAGCAATGGCGAAATGGTGCATGGCTGTGCGCAAATTGCACCGGCACCTTTCTACTCGCAGAGACGGGTTTGCTTGATAACAAAGTGGCAACCACCACTTGGTGGCTGGAGGAGCATTTCCGCAGCCGATTCCCGAAGGTTGATCTGCAAATGCGTCCAGTGGTGACTGAATCCGAACGCCTGGTATGCGGTGGCGCACATGCCACGTTTTTGTTGCAAGCGGTTCACGTGCTTAACAAATTCGCCGGAGAGGCCATCGCCAGGCAATGCGCCCGCAGCATGCTGATCGACTTGACCCAAACGACGCAGACACCTTTCCAGCCCCTTATCGCCGACAAGACCCACAATGATCCCTTGATTCAACGCGCACAAAAGTGGCTTCAGGAACATTTGGTCGAACAGGTACGCATGAATGACCTGGCGCAGCTGTTGGCCGTCAGCGAACGTACATTGATACGCCGCTTCAATAAAGTGCTTGAGCTGTCACCGCTCACCTATCTGCAGAACCTGCGCATTGATACGGCGCGAGCTTTGCTGGAGGCCGGGGACCTGAGCACCGAGCGAATCGCTCACTATGTCGGTTACAGCGACATCAGTTCGTTTTCACGCCTATTTCGTGAGCGTGTTGGGTTCACACCGGGCGCTTACAGAGCGAGGTTTCAGTTACCTATGGGGGACTGACCCAGGTGCGGTGCGCGCCCAGAGCGCCACGGACTGCGCAAGCCCGTGGAGCATCAGGGTGGTTTTGCCTTTACTCGCGGCAACACAGGCAACTTCCACGTCGCCCGGGCAATTTGATGCGGTTAGAAGTTTTCGAATACTGGGGGCGTCCCGTTATTTCACCTTGACGATGACCTTGCCTTTCGCCCGACCGGTTTCAACATAAGCCAAGGCATCCGGGGTGGATTCGAATGGAAAAACCCGGTCCACCACCGGGCGTATGACCCGAGCATCGATCAGAGCGGTGATCTTGCGCAATTGATCGCCGCTGGCCCGCATGTAAAGGAATGAATAGATCACGCCGCGACGTTTCGCCTTTTTCCTGATTCCGTAACTCAACAGGCCCATGACCAGTTTCAGGAACCCGGACAACCCAGCACTTTTCGCAAAGTCAGCATCCGGTGGTCCAGAGATCGAGATCAGCCTTCCTCCAGGCTTCAAAACCTGCAGTGATTTCTCCAGGGTTTCGGTGCCTAGACTATTCAAGACGAGGTCGTAACCGTGCAGAACCTTTTCGAAATCGTCTTTTTTATAGTCGATCACGATGTCCGCACCGAGCTGTTTGACCCACTCGATGTTTGTGGTGCTCGTGGTCGTCGCGACATACGCCCCCAGGTGCTTGGCCAGCTGAATGGCCACCGTTCCAACGCCGCCAGAGCCTGCATGGATAAGCACCTTTTGTCCTTTCTTAACGTCCGCTTTTTCAACCAGCGCCTGCCAAGCCGTCAATCCAACCAAAGGAATGGAAGCGGCCTCCTCCATGCTGAGCGCCTTCGGCTTGATCGCCAGAGAACTTTCCCTTATCGCGATAAACTCAGCGAACGCGCCGATCCGGTTGTCATCGGGGCGCGCATAGACCTCGTCACCCGGCTTGAATCGCTGGACTCGTGAACCGACGCGAACAACCACTCCCGCCAAGTCGTTGCCCATGATCAGCGGCATGCGATAAGGCAAAATCATTTTGAACTCGCCATCCCTGATTTTCAGATCCAGCGGGTTTACACCCGCTGCATGGATCTCGACCAGAACATCGTCCTTGCCCAATTCAGGTTCCGGCCTGTCGGTCGCCCGCAATGCAACCTTTTTTCCATAGCGATCAATACTGAATGCTTTCATCGTAGGTCCTTAATTCTGGCGTAACCAGCTCTGTGAGCGCCCGAGTACAGGAAGACCTATATAACCGCGAACACTCAGTTTTTTTCCATCATCGGACAGATGAACTGTGCTGCTGTAAACCTTGCCATTGTCCGGATCGAGAATTTGCCCTCCGCTGTATTCGTCGCCGTTCTTGCGTAGCCCGTTCAAAATGGTCAAACCAACCACCGGAGCATCTTTGTCCGAGCCTTCACACTTTTCGCACTTCGGATTTTGCTCTTCGTTCGGATTAGGAAATACCTTCTCGATTTTGCCTTTCAATACGCCTTCGGATTCGGTGATTCGAATCAAAGCCCTTGGCTTACCGCTTGCGTCGTCGATGTTCTGCCACAGACCAACAGGCGAACCGTCATCTGCCCAGAGTGCCGACGACATGAGTGTCACCAGGGTGAATCCTAGAATGTTCGTTTGGTTCAAAACACGCATTGGCTGAGTCTCCATGATCGTATGACATTTCAAATGATGGGCTTGTGTTTAGGAATCGCTTTTGGAAAAACGTGACACGTAAATAAACGCGACGCTGAGCAGGACCTCAATGGCAACCGCAGACAGAATTCCAGAGCTCGCATGACCTTTGACAAATTCAAACAGGCCAAGGACGGCGAGGATCAAGCAGGCCGAAACAAAACCCGTGACCAGGGATGAACGTGTCGAGGAGGGGCCAGCGCGCCTAGCCAAAAAAAACATGACACCAATACCGGCATATAAAGCGGCTCCCCGACGTCCAACCAACCCGGCGGAACCAGAGAAATCAACGCCCCAGCTAGACAGCAGAAAAGCCGGAGCAAACATCCAGGTAACTGCCAGACCAAAGAAGAGAAGCGCGGTAAGAAGTGCAAGATTTCTGAAGTTGATCGGCATGGAAGATCCTTGGGTCCTGGTTTCATCGAAGAGAGGGTTAGCAAGCCACCTTGCCTGCCACAATAACAGTGTTATATGGCAAACATAACGTCGTTATGGCAGTATTGCAACATGACTTCTGATAACTCACTCCCTAATGCCCCTACCCGCCTCGTCGAGGCCACCATCCGTGTGCTTGCGAATTGCGGCCCCTCTGAAGTCAAAGCCCGCTCGGTATCGAACGAAGCCGGCTTGTCGACCATGGGGGTTTACACCCACTTCGGCGGCGTGCCGGAACTCCTTCAGGCAGTGGCTGACGAGGGCTTCAAGCGCTTGGCTGCAGCCTTCAAGCGCGTCCCTGCTACGGATGATCCGATAGCCGATTTGTGTGCAATGCTCCTGGCGTGCAGAGATGTCGCACAAGGTAATCCTCATCTGTACGACCTGATGTTCGGCCTTTCGATCGACGGCAGGTATAGCCCCTCGAGGGGAACCATGACGACAACCGCCCAGAGGCAGTCAGCGGCGTTCACGGCCACCTACGCCCTTGTGATCGATGCCTGTGCTCGACTGGTTGAGGCTAAATGCGTCCCTGAAATCGATCCTGCTCTGATCGCTCCACAGCTTTGGAGTGTTGCGCACGGCTTTATCATGCTCGAACTGGCCGGCCACTTCGCGAGCACGGCCAATCCTGCTTCAGAAATCCTGGTCGCGACATGCAACAACATTGTGGTTGGTCTCGGGGCGAAGCGTGAACTAGTTGAAACCTCCACTGCCCGCGTCGTCGCCAGATGGGCCAGCTTGGCAAAAGATTAAAGGCCTCGCATCCGCTTCCTGATCCAAGGAAGCGGATGTAAGAACTGCCCTCGGTGAAACCGGGTTGGAATCAACACCTATGCCACACTCGGATGACTCTCTGAGTTCGGCGTCATCGCTTCAATGGGTTGATCAATACCGCTATCAGTGCCAAACGCTTGTGGAATCTGTGCCATCGCGTACTCAGCGAGTGCCGTGATGGTCAGCGCAGGATTGACTCCAGGGTTCGCCGGCATCGCGGCACCGTCACATACCAACATGTTCTGATATCCAAACACCTGTAGATTCGTGTCAATCACGCCGCGTCCAGCATCGGCACCGATGACGGCGCCACCCAATACATGGGCGGTTGTCGGAATGTTGAACAGCGCCTCCAGTACATTGCTTTGGGCAATGCCACCCGTATACCTGGCTAGCCATTGAGCCGCCCGGTTACCCATTTCGATGTAGGTTGGGCTTGGCTTGTCGCGATTCTGCTCGGTGACGAGCCGATACCCCCGCCCCAGCCGACGTTTCCTCGGACGCAATGCAATTGCGTTGTCTAATGTCTGCATCACCAGCAGCATCACCATGTGTCGACTCCACCCAAAGGGCCACAGAGACTTGAGCCATTGCACCGGGTGTCGCACAACATTTCCCATCCACTTCAAGGGCCGAGTCACGCGGTTGCCATTACCGACCAACAGTGTGCAGAGCAAACTCAGGAAATCTGCGTTGCGACCATAGGTGAGAAACTCGATGTGGGTGTCCTGGTCAACGTAGACACTGCTGCTGGCGGTGACATCGTTCCAGGTTTTTCGGTCTTGGGGGAGGCGCACATTCAGTACGGATTCACTGTTGGTACGCACCAACTCACCAAGGCGATCACTGACCCGCGGCAACGAGCCTCCATACTTGCAGTTGGCTAACAACTCATTGGTACCCAGAGAACCACCAGCGAAAACCACCCCACGCGCGGTATAGGTCCGGCGACCACGTGCGGACCAGGCACCGGGACGCTGGGTGACCACCTGATAGCCGTCACTGCCATCGGCCGCCCCGAGTGGGATCACATCAATCACCTCGTGCTCTGCCAATATCTCCACGCCGCGCTTTTGCGCAAACCACAGATAGTTTTTCACGAGGGAGTTAACGGCACCGACACGGCAACCCACCATACAGGCGCCACATCGTATACACCCCGTACGATCAGGCCCATACCCCCCAAAATAGGGATCCTTGACAGTCTTACCCGGCTCGCCAAAGAACACCCCGACAGAGGCCCGAGTGAATGAATCTTCGGTTCCAAAATGTTGCGCCATTTCTCGAGCCAGCTGTTGATTGGTCGAGTCGAACGGCACCGTTTTCACGCCAAGCATGTGCTCGGCCATATCATAGTGAGGCCGCAACAACGTTTCCCAGTGCCCCAGCCCGCGCCATTGCACGTTCTCGAAGAATGCAGGTTTGGCTCGGTATAACACACCTCCATACACCGTACTGCCTCCCCCTACTCCCGCTTGGCTGGGAAAAAAGACGTGGCGAAATAAAGACATGCGCATGATGCCTTTCAAACCCAGCACGGGCGCCCACAGGTACTTGCTGAACTGCCACGCAGAGTGGGGAAGATCCCCATCGCGATAGTGTCGGCCTCGTTCAAGCACCCCAACGCGATAGCCTTTTTCCGCGAGCCGCAGCGCCGAAACGCTACCGCCAAATCCAGAACCAATTACCAACCAGTCGAAGTCAGTGCTTTTCATCGTTCATTCCCTTCTAAATGCAGGTTGCTTGCAATCTGAGATTCAGTAAGGGATCACCTGGCGACTGGCTCGAAGTCGGGCAACATCTTGCCCAGCTTCAGCTTGTCGACCTTGCCCATGGCGTTCTTGGGCAGGTTGTCGACGACAATGATTCTGGAAGGTCTTTTATAACGCGTCAGGCGATCGGCGCAGTGCTCACTCAACGCCTCTTGAGTACCGGTGTATCCCGAACGAAAGGCGACATAGGCAATGACAATTTCGCCGAAGGTCTCGTGGGGAGCACCGATCACTGCTGCTTCGAGCACACCTGTAAACTCGAACAACACGTCTTCGATCTCTTTCGGATAGATATTCTCGCCACCGCGAATGATCATCTCTTTAAGACGACCTACAATCGACAGATAGCCGTCCTCGTCTATCCGTCCGATGTCGCCGGTGCGCAGCCAACTGTCAACGATAGTCTTCGCTGTTTCTTCGGGTTTCCCCAAGTAACCGCGCATCACATTCGGGCCTTGTACCAGTACTTCGCCAACGGCCCCTTGTGGCAAGTGCCGGCCGCTCGAATCGGCGATTGCGACTCGCTGACCGATAAAAGGCAAACCGACCGTACCGGCCTTGCGCAGACCGTCTACGGGGTTGATGGTCGAAGCGCATGTACCCTCCGAAAGCCCGTACCCCTCAAGCAGCGGGAAACCGAAGCGGTCTTCAAATTTCTTAAGCAGCTCCGCCGAAGCAGGCGCCGCACCACAGATGCCATACCGAAGGCTGGAGGTATCAGGTTTGACCTCATCGGATAACGCGTTAAGCATTGCGTAGATGGTGGGTACTGCCGAAATGTACGAGGGGCGAACTAATTCGACATCTTCAAAAAAAGTGTCAATGTTAAAACGTTTGCGGATCGTGACCCGACCACCACCCAACAACGGGACGAGGGTGCTCACCACAATGCCATTTACGTGAAAGAGCGGCAGTATCAACAAGCAGTGGTCGGTGGCGGTAACCTTGAGCGAATCCCGCCCCATTTCCGACATGGCCATGATATTGGCGTGATCAAGCATCACACCCTTTGGCAACCCGGTCGTGCCACTGGTGTAGATCAACAGCGCCAATGCGCCAAGTTCCTCAACGGGTAAGCCTTCGTAGGACGGCCCCATTTCCAAAGCTGCGACAGGCAGAGACGGCAGATTTTGGACTATGCCTTCTCCGCTGGCGTTAATGAGCAGCTTCGCCCTCGAATCAACCAATTGATGGGTTGCTTCCTTGCTGGTATGCCCAGGATTAATAGGCGTGACCGCAGCCCCCAGGCGCCAGGCGGCGAACATCGCCACCACAAACTCCACTTGGTTGGGCAACATGATCGCTACAACATCGCCTATGCCCACCCCTCTATCCGCAAGGACTCCCGCTGCCGCGAGAACTCTGGAGTGGAACTGCCGGTTAGTCAGGTTGCTGCTGTCGTCAGCAATGCACAGACCGTCCGGATCTGTCAGCGCTCGCAAATCTGAAAGTTTGGAAAAGCACATTATTGTTGTTCTCTCTTGAAAGTGACGGAAACGCTTGAATCAATTGGCTTAAGAGCCAAGTAGATGTTTCGTCAGAAATTCAGTCTGATCCTTCACCAGTTCTTCGAACGCGTCCCCCATGTAGAACTCGAAATGCCCTGCGGCATAAAGTCTGGTTTCTCCATGCGGTGCTTTGCGCACCAAGGCGATCGTCTGTTCCGGTGGTGTGACGGTGTCAGTGGTGCTGACGCAAAACAGGATGGGGAGCTTCACCTTGGAGGCGAAGCGACCGGGTCGATAAGCCATGATTTCCGGAAGCACCCGTGCGGCGACGTGATTGACGAACACCATCCCCTTCGGCACCAAAGCCAGATACCCCTGCAAGGCATCATGCGCATTCATCAAGGCTGGCTCACCGGGAGCGGCGGCGATGGGCACCATCACGGGCGGGCGACCCAGCAGTTTGGCTGCAAAATCGCGCAGGAGCACTGGCGTTACCTGCAGCGACCCCTTCACCCCCAGTGCGGCAGCGGAGGCCAGGCCATCGGTAAAAGGACACTGACTGATGGCGGCCAGTAACTCTGGATGCCGGCTGGCCACGGTAATCGCATGCCCTCCCCCAAACGAACTTCCCCATACTGCAACTCGGCGTCCATCGAGATCCGGACATCCCTTGACGAAGTTCAGCGCCGCATCCCAATCAGCAAGTTGCCGCTTTACCGACATCAACTGTCTGGGATGGCCGCCGCTGTCACCAAAATAGCGGTAGGTAAACGCTAAAGTAGCGATTCCCGCGGCTGCAAAACGCTCGGAAAAGGCATCGAGGCGCATCTCGCGAACCGCACCCAGTCCATGACCAAGCACTACAACGGGCGGCTTCTCAATGCCAACCGGTGTGTACAGCCAGGCCGAGCAGTAGGCTTCTCCCGAGTCAAAGCGAACGTCCCGCCGAGTAACCTGGTAAGGAGGCTGTGACATCTGATTCATTTCCCCCATCCTCCATCCAGGATTGGGAGGGAGCCCTGCTCTAAGGTTTGCTCGAGAATGGTCGGGTTGTAGAACGGCACGCCGCCGTCGTGATCGGTACGTTCAAGGTATTCGACCATCAGAGCCTGTGCAGTCTCGGTCGGCGAGATCTTGATGAACTCGGTGCGCTCCATGTGCAACCCCTCATCGAGGGTGGCGGACGCACCGAAGTACACAGCCCGCTTGATTGCCTCGATGGCTCCCCTTGGCCGGGAACCTAGATACCGGGCGCGCTCAATCGCTCGCTCAAGCAATGCATCCGGCGCGACGACTTCGTCTACGTAACCTATTTCGAGGGCTTTATGCGCAGAGACCGGCCGACCTTCCAACATAAGCATCAGTGCCTGATGGTTGCCGACCAGCCTAGGCAACCGTTGAGTGCCGCCACCGCCAGGCAAAATTCCAAGAAGTACTTCCGGCTGTCCGATGAAGAACTCACCATCCGCCATCAGGCGAGTATCACAGGCCAGCGCGAGTTCGCTGCCAAGGCCCAGCGCAGAGCCATTCAGCGCGGCAACGAAAATGACACCACTGCGGTTCATCCGTAAAAAGGTGTCATGCAGCTTGTCGAGTTGCATCCCGCCATCCAATGGTGTGATAGACGCGGCTGCCGCCAAAGGCGCAACACTGCGCACAGCCTTCGCCGTCCGCGCTATCGCCGATGCCGCAGAACGTCCAACCGAGGGAATACTCTTGCCCCCCTCTTGCAACCAACGGACGTCCGCATGACCGATGAAACGCTCTGGGTGAGTTCCAATGAGCACTACCGCTTTGATTGCGGCGTCGGACTCTACTTTATCCAAAAGAGCTGAAAGCTCATTGGCCATCTCCAATCCCATCAAGCCATGCGGCCCCCCATCCAGCCGTGCAATCAGAACAGAGCCACGGGGCTCCACCTCAACTCGCTCAGGCGGCGTATGCATTTTCGTCATTTCTTGGACCCTCTGGTTATCAGCGCGCCAAGCAGGGCCGCGCTCCTTTTTTGTAATACCCAGCGTTAAACAGCTGTCGATCCTGCTCAGGGTGTTAAGCCCCGGTAGCAATAACGCTGTTATTTGCGGAACATAACACTGTTATAGTATGGTCGCAATACAGCACCTCCTTGCAGGTGCTTGTGCTCATGCAGCCGTCATTTGTCGGCATCGAGCACGGACTCAAGCTTAGGCAAACCCACGAGATGGATTGAGGAAAACAATAAGATGAAACCGCAGATCACCGTCGTGCAGAGTACTCAAGCACTCAAAAATCCATCCGAGTCACCTCTGCCAGCTTGGAGGCCGGCAATCTTCATCACGGGCGCTGCGTCAGGAATCGGTCGTGCTTGTGCCGAGTTATTTGCACGCAATGGATGGTTTGTGGGCCTGTACGATGTCGACTCCGAGGGTGCCGCGGCGGTCGCCGCCACTTTGGGTGAGGGCAACGCCATCTCCGGTGCTCTCGACGTCAGCGATCCCACCGCGTGGAAGCAAGCGCTTGCAGATTTCTGGACGCAAAGCGGCCAGCGGCTCGACGTACTGCTTAACAACGCCGGGATTCTCACCTCAGGGCAGTTTCAAGCCGTTCCGTTGCCAAGGCACCACGCAATGCTCGACGTGAACGTTCGGGGAATGATCACTGGCTGTCACAGCGCCTTCCCATACCTGCAGGGGACGCCCTCTTCTCATGTCATAAATATGGCCTCGGCCACGGCGATCTATGGCCAGCCCGAACTTGCAACCTACTCGGCAAGTAAATTTGCCGTACGCGGCTTCACCGAGGGGCTCGACCTTGAATGGAGCAAGTTCGGTATCCGCGTGAGCGATATCTGGCCGAGCTTCGTAAAGACCGCAATGGCTCACGATTACGGCCGCATTCCAAGTGCGAAATTTCTTGGCATTAGACTCACGCCAGCCGACGTCGCATCGACTGTCTGGGTGTGCGCGACCGACAAGCAACGCATGCGCAAGACTCACTGGACGGTCGGCCTACAGGCCTGGCTATTGTCGCTCGCCACTCGTCTGGCTCCGTCTGCGCTGACCCGGCTCATCGTGCAGCGCATTGCGCGATGAGCCACAGCGTTACTGGATAAAAGAGCTACTGGCCTCAAAGAGAAGGCTTGGATCAGCATCGCCTTGTTCTGGATGACAAAACGTTTCGCCCAGTGCTGGAGTACCTGACAAATGAGAGGTTTCAACTGGATCGATGAACTGAGCCCCCCAGTACGGGAAGCTGTTCTACGATGCGCCCACCCCAGGACCGTTGCGGATTCGAAAATCCTTTACCAGAACGGCGATCGGGTGACGGAGATCTTCCAGATCATTTCCGGCGCCATTCGAAAATGCATCCTCACCGAGGATGGTCAGGAGATTCTGCTTTACGTTTATGGACCTGGCGACATCGTTGCCGATTCTCCTGTGGCCAGTGATGAGTCCTCCCCCGTCACCCTGATCACGCGCGGTGAAACCCGATTAAGGGTTTGGAAGGCAGGTGACTTGAAACTGCTGCGAGATCAACACCGTGAAGTGGACATGGCGCTCGCCTGCCAGATCAACCGACGCTTACGTGAAGCACTGCAGTTGATCGAAGAGCTGTTGACCTTACCGGTCGCCGCCAGGATCGCGTCCCGGTTCGCTCAGCTCAGTGACTTGCGCAAGCCTTCTGATCGGGGGATCGACCTGATGCTCTCTCAGGTGGATATTGGTCTGATGGTTGGGAGCACGCGGCAAAGCGTCAGTCGAGTGGTCAACGAATTGAGAGCGCTTGGGCTGATAGAACCGCTCTACGGCAAGATCATTATCAAGGATCGGTCAGGCCTGAACCGTTATGTTCGGGAACATCATCGATCGAGCGAAAAATAGCGTCGACAATGTAATGTGGACGACGTTTCCCTCCCCTCACAGAACCTAACATCGACTCCGAAAGCGCCAATGTCATAAAAATAATCCAGGCGCTATTGGAGATCGTTTATGTGTGCACCAAGGTCCGCCAACTTCCCTCCTTCCCCCACCGCGCTGAAACTCCATCGCCAAATCAGCATGTTGATGAATGGCGACACTGACTACACCGAACGAAAACAGCAGGCCGGTCTGATTGCACTCATCCACTGGGCCCCCAATCCGCACTTTGGCGCCCCAGCTTAGTGGAAACGTGATTGACCAAGAGTCGCAATGAAACTCGCTGTCACCTCGTTCGGAGTAAAACGTAGTGAACAAGATGCTTCTTCAAAGCACCCTCGTGCTTACCGCCTGCACACTTTCCGCCACCGCTGTTGCCAATGGTCTCGCCGTAAACGAGCAAAGCGCTAGTGGCGCCGGCGTCGCCTATGCTGGCCGCGCCTCGTCGGCCCTGGATGCCAGCACGCTCTATGGCAACCCTGCTGGCTTGAGCAAGCTCAAGCGCACTGAGGTCAGCGGTGGTTTTGCAGTCATCAGCGCCAAGGACAATATCAGTGACGTCCAAAGCGCCGTACCGGGCAGTAACAAAGGTGATTCGGTCCCCCTGATTACGGTGCCTTTCGGCTACTTTTCTACGCCGATCAATCACGATTTCACGTTCGGCATGGGCGTTTATGTCCCGGACGGGCTGGTTAACGACTATGAACGCAATTTCCAGGGCCGCTATCACGGTAGCTACAGCAAGGTTCAGGTTGTTACGTTACAACCGACTCTCGCATATCGAATAAACGACCGCGTCACCATCGGCGGCGGTCCAACCATCAACCGAATAGAGGGCGATCTGCAAAACGATCTGGCTACCGGCGCATTGAATGGCGGCACCGATACCCGGATCAAGATCAAAGGTGACGACATCTCACTTGGCTACAACCTGGGCGTGATGGTCGATCTGAGCGACGCCACCACTTGGGGCATTACTTACCACTCCAAGGTCGAATATCACCTGGAAGGTCACACTGAGGTAAGCGATGCCCCGAGCATATTCGGCCTGAACGGGAAGTACAAAACGTCGATGGATGCGACACTCCCGGAGTCGGTGAACACCTCCTTCACTCATCGATTCAACGAGCGCTGGACCGGTTATCTGGGTTCTACCTGGACGCGCTGGAGCCGTCTGCAAAAGCTTGAGGCCAATAATAAGGGTGTGCCAGCTCTCGGGCAGCAACTCGGATTCAACACCATAGGTGACGAGTTGAGCTGGCACGACACACTGTCGGTGGCAGTCGGTGCCGCTTATCAGTTTGATAGGCAATGGGTGCTTCGTGCGGGCTTCGCCTATGACCCCTCACCTACCAATAATTCCGACCGGGAAGTTCGCATTCCGGTGGGTAACCGCCGGTCCCTGACATTGGGGGCTGGCTACTCGCCCAATGCGGATATAACCATCGACGTTGCCTACGGCTATTTGTGGGAAAACAGCAGCTCAGTTAGCCAAGCCGATACTTCCGGACTCCAACCAGCCTACAGCGCCAAGTATGAGAACAGCGCCAACGCGCTGGCGGCACAACTGACATATCGCTTCTAAGGCCTGGGCAATACGTTCTCTGATATGGGTTGGCCTTTGTAAGCAAACCCATGTCAGAGCCTGGTGCAGAACGAGTAAAGCGCCTATCTGCATAAACCCACCGACGCCCCCTGAGCTAGAGCACGTGAGCCACGCTTGACGACGTTTTAACCCACTAGGTCATCACGATGAAAAATGACAAGCATTACTTCAATCCCGAACGTCACAACGAAATGCATTGTGAACTGTGTGGGGGGCATTTGGCCGATAGTCAGCATATCCGGGCTCAGATGCCACAGCCAAACCAGCTAGCGGAGGTGAGATCGGCCACGCAAAGCAGATTCGCGTCCGCGTCATTCGCTCCGATCTGGTATGCGCAGCGATCCACAGCAACAGACAAGTAACACCGTTCTATTTGAGTTTCGATGCTCACCCTTGTGCCATGGATTGAAGAATGGCGCTGTGCGCCGGACCAACACTCATGCGTCAGCCGACGCCCCGCGCTGCTTTGGTCGCTCAAGCCATTCAAACAGTCCCATGCCAGCCAACATGGCGATGACGAACACGGCGCCCTTGAAAATGCCCGAGCCCAAGAGCACTAGAGCCGGGCCTGGGCAAATCCCGGCCAATCCCCAGCCGACACCAAACAGCAGGCTGCCGACGATCAGGCGTCGATCGATGTGTCGAGCAGTCGGCAGATTTATCGGCAAACCAAGAAGTGATCGCGTTCGGCTTCGCGCCCCCCCGAAGCCCACCATAGCCACGGCAATTGCACCGACCATGACAAATGCCAGAGAGGGATCCCACATTCCAGCCACATCCAGAAATCCCAGCACTTTGGCAGGGTTTGTCATACCTGACACCAGCAAGCCGACGCCAAATATGAGCCCTGCAAACCAAGCGAAGAAAAGTGCCAAGGTCAATTTCCTCCCAAGAGGTGGCGGATCATGAAGACGGTGATAAAACCGACACCCATGAAGATCGCTGTTGCCGCCGCTGAACGAGGCGACATCCGCGACAAGCCGCAGACGCCATGACCACTGGTGCAACCGGCCCCATAGCGAGTACCGATACCGACCAATACCCCTGCGACGATCAACAGCGGATAACCAGTATCGACCTGCAGTGCGGGCAGTGGTGCGAACAGGCGGTACAGCAGCGGGGCCATGACCAGCCCCAGTACAAATGCCATTCGCCAGGTGACATCACCGGCCACTGGACGCAGCACCCCCCCGACAATGCCGCTGATGCCGGCGACACGCCCATTCAAGAGCACGAACAACCCAGCGGCAGTGCCGATCAGGCCGCCGCCGACCAGAGCACTCAGCGGCGTGAAATGGTTCATATCGATCATGTCGACCTCATCATGTCTTCTGCTCTGAGCTACCCCAAAACTGCTGAGGAAGCTTCGGCTGGTGAAAAGCTACAGGCTAGGACTCGTATCAGTTGCGACCGGCCATGACACCGCCGTCGACGTCCCAGATAGCACCAGTGACCCAACTGGCTTTATCGGAGAGCAGAAAAGCAACGACTTCTGCCACCTCCTGAGGTGTACCTATACGTCCAATTGGGTGGAAGCTGTTAAAACCCTGTAGCGCGGAATGAACCTCGGCCTTGGGGATGAACCCTTCATAGATAGGCGTCTGCACCACTGCCGGCGATACGGCGTTGACGCGTATGTGCTTGGATGCAAGCTCCATCGCCAGATGCTGCGTCAGGGAATGCAAGCCAGCTTTTGCCATCGAATAGGCGGATGACGGGGTAGCGGCGATTGCCTGCTTGCCCCACATGGAGCCGATATTGACGATAGCGCCAGGGGTCTCGTTAGCGATGAGGTTGGCAACGACTTTTTGCGTGATGAAGAAAGAGGCCTTGTTCAGTTGCATGTACTGATCGTAGTCAGCTTCCTGATGTTCCAGAAAAGACTTCGGGAAGAAGACGCCTGCTGCATTGACCAGAAAATCGATGTCACCGTGGTACTGATCAATGTCCCGCAACAACGTCGCTACGCCCTCTGAGTGGGTCAGGTCTGCGGTGAGCGCGCTTACCACACCCGTCGTTGCCAGTTCTTGGCGAGCCTGCTCGGTTTTCTCTGCACGCCTGCCTACTATAACTGCGCTACCGCCTTGCAGTAATACGAGTCGCGCGGTTTCCAGGCCGATGCCACTGGTGCCGCCGACGACCAACAATTTCTTGCCGCTGAATTGATTGCTCATTTTGAATACTCCAGAAATTGAACGTGGCCATTAAGGAAATCGAAAGCCCGTTGTCAGCCCTCCAAGTAGAGCTTGTAACCATCCCCACGATCGTCTGCTGGGCTGTGAGCGAATTATTGGTCTCTATCAGTTGCTGAACAATCGAGATAAAGTGTCAGCACGATAAAGAAAAGGTTTAGCGTCATGGTCGCGCCTGTTCATCTCAATGCACTAAGGGCCTTTGAGGTCAGTGCAAGACACCAAAGCTTTTCTGCGGCGGCAGAGGAACTGAACGTCACCCCCGCTGCGGTGGGACAGTTAGTCCGCACCCTTGAGCAATGGCTAGGCACCCCGCTGTTTCATCGCGGTTCCAGTGGAAAGGCACGATTGGTCGCCACGGAGGCTGCCGAGCGGTCGCTTCCAGACATTCGCATTGGTTTCGAGCGCCTTACACTCGGGATAGAGCGGATGAGGGAGTATTCATCCAGCGGGGTACTGACGGTCACTGTCAGCCCCGCCTTTGCCGCCAAGTGGTTGTTGCCGCGCATTGAACGCTTCCAAGCAGCCACGCCAGACACCGACGTTCGGCTTGATACACAGCTTAAAGCAGTGGATTTTCTGACGCAGAGAATCGATGTCGGCGTGCGATATGGGGCCGGTCATTGGCCTGGCTTGACTGCAGAAAAACTTATGGACGAAGACATCTATCCTGTTTGCTCGCCTCAACTCAAAGGCCTACCGGATAATTTTCAGTCCTTGGCCGAACTGGCGAGTGAAACACTCATTCATGACCTTTCGATGGACGAACACACCGGGTTCACAACATGGGCTACCTGGCTGGAAGCGGCTGGAGTGAAGGGTGTATCGACACAGCGCGGAATGAAGATCAACAACAGCGCAGCGGTGCTCCAAGCGGCAATAGATGGGCAAGGGATTGCGTTAGCCCGTAGCGTCATGGCCCGAGATGATCTGGCAGCCGGCAGGCTGATCCGGCTGTTTCCAGACATCCATTTTGCCTCCCCACTGGCCTATTACGTGGTCTACCGCCCTGAATGTGCAAGTCTGCCGAGACTGAAAGCGTTTCGAGACTGGTTGTTCGAGGAGGTTCACACCTAACTTTAAAACACAAAGCTGTGCCCTAACTCCCGCTCCATCCAACCCAAAAAACGCCTGACGCGAGGAAAACTGGAGTGAGCCTTCGGGAACACTAAATGATGGGCGGCGACCGGGGAGCTCAGTGCTTCGGGGGCGACTTCAACCAGGGAACCACTGGCGAGGTATTTTTGCGCCAGCAGCGTGCTTTCCAGGGCGAATCCCAGGCCGTGGCTCGCAGCCTCCAGACTCATGTAGGAGCGGTCAAAACTCAAAGCGTAGGGTTTTTCCGGCCGAGCCAGGCCATGCTCGGCGAACCACTCAGGCCATCTGAGCAAGGTCGCTTCGGAAAGGATAAGGTCTTGCGCCAATAGGTCTTCGGCGTTCTTTACCGCGCAGCGCGCGATCAGCTTGGGCGAGGCCAGCACAGCGAAACTCTCGTTGCGCACAGTGCGTACTTCATAGCTGGGCCAATTAGGCCGGCCGTGACGAATATCGACATCGATCTTGTCCTGGCTGAAATGCAGCGACTCATAGGAACAGGACAAATTGATCTGGATGTCCGGGTTGCTCAAGCGAAACGACTCCAACCGCGGCATCAGCCAGAGCAAACCAAAGCTGGGGGCGGAATGCAGCCGCAGGCAATCCAGGCTCACGTCACTCGCGGCCCGCTCGGTGGCGACCTCAAGGCTCTGCAACAGACCGGAAATGTCCTTCAAGTACTGCTCACCCACCGGTGTCAGCGTCACCCCTCGCGCCGCCCGCACAAACAATTGTCGACCGATCATGACCTCGAGTTTGGCCAGTTGGTGGCTGATCGCTGACGGCGTGAGGTCCAGCACTTCGGCGGCGCGCGCCAGGTTGCCAAACCGCGCGGTTTGCTCGAAGGCTTGAATGGCTCTCAGCGGTGGCAGCTTGGAGGAAGGGATATCGTCCTGGCGCATCGGTATGCAGCCTATTGTTTGGGGTTCGAAAGGGAGGCTCCATTCAAGCATCTGCAGCGTGCATTGACGAGTGCTGAATTTTATTCATGTAGCAGTGACGTTTGCATTATTGCTCGGCCTATCGGCGGGGACCACTCTGAGTCATCGATCACTGAATCGAACCATAAAAACAATCAGAGGTAGTCCTCATGCTTCTTCAAGGCAAAGTCGCGATTGTCACCGGCGCCGCATCCGCACGTGGTATCGGCCGCGCAACAGCGCTCACCTTCGCCCAGCACGGTGCCCGTGTCGTTATCCTGGACCTCGACGAGTCCGCCGCCCGTGACGCGGCGGCCACCCTCGGCGAAGGCCATCTGGGCCTGGCTGCCAACGTCGCCGATGAGACGCAAGTCAAAGCAGCCGTTGCCAAGGTTGTCGAGCGCTACGGCCGTATCGACATACTCATCAACAATGCCGGCATCACGCAGCCAATCAAGACCCTGGAAATACGCCCGGCCGATTACGACAAGGTCCTGGATGTAAGCCTGCGCGGCACGCTGTTGATGTCCCAGGCGGTGATTCCGGTGATGCGTGCTCAGGCTTCGGGCAGCATTGTCTGCATGTCATCCGTATCGGCCCAACGTGGCGGCGGCATTTTCGGCGGCCCGCACTACAGCGCAGCCAAAGCCGGTGTGCTCGGACTGGGCAAGGCCATGGCGCGCGAATTCGGCGCGGACAACATCCGCGTCAACTCCATCACGCCGGGGCTGATCCACACCGACATCACCGGCGGGCTGATGCTGGATGATCGCCGCCACGCGATTATCGAAAGCATCCCGCTGGGTCGTCTGGGCGCAGCGCAGGACGTCGCCAATGCGGCGCTGTTTCTCGCCAGCGACTTGTCCTCTTACCTCACCGGCATCACGCTCGATGTAAACGGCGGCATGTTGATCCACTGACGACCGGTGTAGCCACCGCCGCCCATTAAGTTCTGGATCGAAGATACGTCGGGCTCAAGCCCGGCGTTCTATAAAAACAAGAGATCAGACCATCATGATGACCACCATGACGCTCGACGCTGTGTCCACAGTGCGCTCAAGCGCGTATCGCAAAACTGCCTGGCGACTGATGCCTTTCCTGATGCTGTGCTACCTGTGCGCTTACCTGGACCGGGTAAATGTCGGGTTTGCAAAGCTGCAGATGATGAACGACCTGTCCCTGAGCGAGACCGTATACGGACTCGGCGCCGGCATGTTCTTTCTGGGCTATTTTCTCTGCGAAGTACCCAGCAACCTCATCCTCCACAAGGTCGGTGCCCGTCGCTGGATCGCGCGCATCATGATCTCGTGGGGCATCATCTCCGCCCTCTTCGCCTTTGTGGAAACGGCCTGGCAGTTCTATACGCTGCGCTTTTTGCTCGGTATTGCCGAAGCGGGTCTCGCACCTGGCTTGCTGCTCTACCTCACGTACTGGTTCCCTTCCTACCGCCGCGCGAAAATGACCGTGCTGTGGTTCATCGCCATCCCGCTCTCAGGAATGATCGGTGGGCCGCTCTCAGGCTACATCATGACCCACTTCGCAGGCTTTCATGGCTGGGCGGGCTGGCAGTGGATGTTCGTGATCGAAGCCATTCCGACCGTCATCGTGGGCCTGATGGTGCTGGCTTACCTCAAGGATGGCGTGCACCAGGCGACCTGGCTCACGGATGAAGAAAAAGCGCTGGTCAGCAAAGAACTGGCCGAGGACAACAGCCGCAAAGTCACCCATGCATCGGTCGGGGCATTCCTGCGCGATCGCCGGCTGTGGATTCTCGCCTGCATCTACTTTTGCGTGGTCATGGGCCAATACGCGATCACCTTCTGGCTGCCGACACTTATCCGTAATGCCGGCGTTGCCGATCCGATGCACATCGGCTTGCTCACCAGCCTCCCCTACCTGTGCGCCATCGTCGCGATGGTGCTGATGGGGCGCAGCGGCGACAAGCACCAGGAGCGCCGCTGGCACCTGGTCGGACCAATGATTGCCGGTGCGCTGGGCCTCACGTTGGCGGCGGTGTTCGGCACCAACCTGACGCTGTCGGTGTTGTGCCTGTGTCTTGCAGCAGCGGGCGTGCTGTCGGCGTCTTCACTGTTCTGGATGCTGCCTACCACCTTGCTCGGGGGTGTCTCCGCCGCTGCGGGGATCGCCGGCATCAACAGCTTTGCCAATCTTGCGGGTTTCTGCTCGCCCTACCTGATTGGTTGGATCACCACCACAACCGGTTCGAGCGCCATCGGCATGTACCTGATTACCGGTGTGTTGTGCATCGGTGCCTGTCTGGTGCTGCGTATTCCCGCCGCTTCGGTCAATCGTTGAGTTAACGGAGAATGTCCATGACTGCCACTTCATCGCGCGCGCCCTCCACCACCCTAGTGCAGCGCGCTCATAACATTCGCCGCCATGCCCTGCGCATGGGGCAAGTCCAGGGCCAGGGCTATGTCGGCCAGGCGCTGGGCGCGGCAGACTTGCTGGCCGTGTCGTACTTCCACGCCTTGAACTACAAGCCCGAAGACCCCGAATGGGAACAGCGTGATCGCTTTTACCTCTCCATCGGTCACTACGCGATCGCGCTGTATGCCGCGCTGATCGAAGCTCAAATCATTCCATTGGATGAGCTTGAAACCTATGGTTCGGATGACAGCCGCCTGCCCATGTCCGGCATGGCCGCTTACACCCCCGGCATGGAAATCACCGGTGGCTCGCTGGGCCAGGGACTCGGCATCGCGGTGGGTGCCTGCCTGGGGTTAAAGCGCAAGCAGTCCAGTTCTTTTGTTTACAACCTGCTATCGGATGGCGAGCTGAATGAGGGCTCTACCTGGGAAGCGGTCATGTCAGCGTCGCACTGGAAGCTCGACAACCTGATCGCCATCGTCGACGTGAATAACCAGCAGGCCGACGGGCACTCCAGCGAGGTGCTGGCCTTTGAACCCATCGTTGACCGATGGCAAGCCTTTGGCTGGTTCACCCAGCGGGTAGACGGCAACGACCTGGACGCCTTGGTCAAGGCGTTCGACGCCGCCCGTAGCCACCCCGGCGCACAACCGCGCGTCATCATCTGCGATACCAAGATGGGCAAAGGCGTGCCGTTCCTGGAAACCCGCGAAAAGACGCACTTCATCCGTGTGGATGAGCATGAATGGGATGTGGCCCTGAACAACCTCGAAGAAGGCAAAACCCTATGAGCAACGTAACCAACACGACGGCTCAGGCGCCCGACGCGCCGAAGAAAAAGCTGACAACCTCCGCGATGATTGCCTCAATTGCTGCTGAAGGCCAGCCAACCCGATCCGCACCGTTTGGCCACGCGTTGGCGGCGCTCGCAGACCAGCGCCAGGACATCGTGGGCTTATCGGCTGACTTGTCCAAGTACACCGACCTGCACATCTTTGCGAAGGCACACCCAGAGCGTTTCTACCAGATGGGCATGGCTGAGCAGTTGTTGATGAGCGCGGCAGCGGGCATGGCTCGGGAGGGGTTCGTACCCTTCGCCACTACTTACGCGGTGTTTGCTTCGCGCCGGGCCTATGACTTCATCTGCATGGCGATTGCCGAGGAGAACCTCAACGTCAAGATCGTCTGTGGCCTGCCCGGCCTGACCACCGGGTATGGCCCCAGTCACCAGGCAACGGATGACCTGGCGATATTCCGCGCCATGCCGAACCTGATGATCGTCGACCCCTGCGATGCCCTGGAAATCGAACAAGCCGTGCCCGCCATTGCCGCGCATCAAGGGCCAGTCTACATGCGGCTACTGCGCGGCAACGTACCGCTGGTGCTCGACGAATATGGCTATACATTCGAGATCGGCAAAGCCAAGACTTTGCGTACGGGCAATGAGGTTTTAATCATTTCCACCGGATTGATGACAATGCGCGCTCTGGAAGCGGCCAAGGAACTGCAGGCTGACGGCGTGGATGTCGCGGTGCTTCACGTCCCCACCATCAAGCCCCTGGATGAGCAGACTATCCTGGCAGAGGCCAGGAAGCCGGGACGAATGGTAGTGACCGCCGAAAACCACTCCATCATTGGCGGACTGGGCGAAGCGGTGGCAACCGTGCTGTTGCGCAATGGGGTTACGCCGACCTTCAGGCAAATAGCGCTGCCGGACGCGTTTCTCGATGCGGGCGCACTTCCGACGTTGCATGATCGCTACGGTATTTCCACCCAGGCCGTGTGCGCGCAGATCAAAGGCTGGTTATAAAGTTTGAACCTGCAAGGGGCTGGAGCCAGCCCCTTGGCACGAAGAACCCTGCTTTAACATGCGCCCTTCGAAGCGGGTGCTAGACCTCTGATTCAGACCAGCGCCCGTGTGGCATCACACTCTCCACTGCGCAATACGGCTCAAATCAATTCAGCTAAAGACGCCGGATTGAAGCCCTTCAGATCCGCGTAATCGCCTTTTTCCACTTTGGCGACCCAATCCTTGTCACTGAGCAGAACACGCCCGACTGCAATCAGATCAAACTCTTCGCGTTCCATGCGCTCGACGAGCCGGTCCAGGCTCGCGGGGGTTGATCCCTTGCCGGCAAATGCGTGAGTCACATCGTTATCCAGCCCAACCGAACCGACGCTAATGGTTGTGGCCCCAGTGACTTTCTTCGCCCAGCCCGCGCAGTTCAGCCCGTCCTCACCATCAATTTCGGGAAACTCAGGGTCCCAGAAGCGTCGCTGCGAGCAATGCAGGACATCAACACCCGCTTCGACCAACGGCAGCAGCCAGTCTTCCATCTGTGCAGGGGTCTCGGCGAGGCGCACCCCAAAGTCCTGCTGCTTCCACTGGCTGACGCGCATGATGATAGGGAATTGCGGGCCGACCGCATGACGAACGGCAGACACGATCTCAGCAGCAAAGCGCGAGCGCTCTTTGATCGTCGGTCCGCCATAACGATCAGTGCGCTGATTGGTGCCGGCCCAGAAGAACTGATCGATCAGGTAACCATGAGCCCCATGGATCTCAACGGTGTCGAAACCCAGGCGCTTGGCATCCGCCGCTGCCTTGGCGAATGCTGCAACGGTGTCGGCAATGTCCTCTTCGCTCATTGCCACACCGCGCGGCTCGTTTGGCGAATCGAGGCCAGATGGGCTTTCAACCGGCGCATCAGGCGCCCAGCCGCTGACATCACGCACTGCACCGGTGTGCCAGAGTTGCGGTCCCATACGACCACCCACACTGTGAACAGAATCGATCACGTTCTTCCATCCGGCCAGCGCTGCCTCACCGTGGAAAAAAGGAATGCCGGAACCGTTACGTGAAGCGGGACGATCGATGACGGTCCCTTCTGACAAAATCAATCCCGCCCGACCTTCAGCGCGTCGCCGGTAGTATGCAGCGCTCCCTTCGCCGGGGATGCCCTCTGGCGAAAATTGCCTGGTCATCGGCGCCATGACAATCCGGTTTTTCAGCTCAAGCGAGCCGATGGAAAAAGGACGGAATAAAACGCTGGTATCAGGGTTCGACATTGGATGGACTCCATTTGCTTTGGGAGGTCACATAAGTATATTTTGTAAACCAAATGTCAATTAGGCACCTAGAGTCGCCTAGGTATACACGAGGAAACCTCGATGCTGGAATTAAAGCCGCAATGTTTTTCGTCGGAGTGCCCAAGCCGGGCGCTGTTCGACCAAATCGCAGATAAGTGGTCAATGATGGTTCTGGCGGTGCTCGATGACGGGCCGCATCGCTTTAATGCCATCAGGCGTCGCCTGGAGGGCGTCACTCAGAAGGCACTGACACAGTGCCTGCGACGGCTGGAACGAAATGGGCTCGTCTCGCGCAAGGTCATTTCGTTTTCGCCTGTGGCGGTCCAGTATGAGATCACTCAACTTGGCCGAACATTGCAGCAACCCTTTCGCGAATTGCACAAATGGACGCTCGACAAATTGCCTGAGGTTGAAGCGGCCCGGTTGAAGTTTGACGAGGCCGCGCAGGAGCCGACGGTGTAGCTCTTTCACTGCGCATCGTGGCTAGCGTCCTGCCAATACCACGATGCCAGTGAATGCCGTGACCAGGAAAGTAGCGGCCTATCTGAGAACCGTCGACTCATCCAGGGGGGCGAGCGAAAGGGACTTATAGCAGCGAGATGGGGTAATTAATGAAAATCCGGTTTTCATCGAACTCATTGGTGCTGAAGTCCCGACGAATCGATGCGTTACGCCATTTCACGTTGAGGCTTTTCAGCGCGCCGCTCTGCACGGTATAGGCCAGTTCGGTTTCACGGCCCCATTCCTTGCCATCGTCAACGGTGGCGGTGTGCACGTTGTCGCCGCTGATGTAGCGGTTCATCAGGGTCAGGCCCGGCACGCCGACGGCGGCGAAGTTGAAGTCGTGGCGCAGTTGCCAGGATTTTTCCTTGGCATTGTCATAACTGGAGTTGTAGCTGTCGTTGGCCAGGGTGCCGCCGCTGGTGCCGTTGACGCGCATCCAGGCATCGTCGCCACCGACTTTTTGCAGGCCGACATAGAAGGTGTTGCCACCGTATTTGGCCGAGAGCATCGCGAACGTAGTTTTGTTGTCCAAGTCGCCGGCCAGGGCGCTGCCGTCTTCCTTGCCGATGAAGTAGCCGAGGTTGGCGCCCAAGGTCCAGTCGCCGATGGGCTGGCTGTGGGTCAGGTTGAAATATTGCTGCTGGTAGATATCGGACAGTTCGGAGTACCAGACGCCGACCTGGGTGCGTTTTTCGTTGAAGGCGTATTCACCGCCGCCGAAGTTGAAACGGTCGGAGGTGAACGCGCCGCGGCCGTTCATCGACATGTCTTCCATGCTCGCGTCGTTGCGCGGGCTGTTGGCGCGGAACTGGCCGCCGTAGAGGGTCAGGCCGCTGATTTCGGTGGAAGTCACCTGGCCGCCACGGAAGGTTTGCGGCAGGGAACGACCGTCGTCGGAACGCAGGATCGGCAGCACCGGCATCCACTCGCCGACCTTCAGCTCGGTCTTCGACACCTTGGCCTTGAGGGCCACGCCCAGGCGCCCGAAGTCATCGGCCGGGCGACCGTCGTCGTGCACCGGCAGCAGTTGTGTACCTGTCGTGCCACGGCCGCCGTCGAGCTTGAGCGAGTACGTGCCCAGCACATCCACGCCGAAACCGACCACGCCCTGGGTGAAACCGGACTTGGCATCGAGGATGAAGCTCTGGGTCCATTCCTCGGCTTTGCCCTGGGCGGCGTTCGGGTTGGTGAAGTTACGGTTGAAGTAGGCGTTGCGCAGGTTCAGCGTGGCCTTGGCGTCATCGACAAAACCACTACTTTGATCGGCTTGAACAGCGGCTGACGAAGCCGCGCAGAACACAAAAGTCAGGCTGATCAGAGATTGATGTGCAGGCACGCTGCAGAAAATACCAGAGTAGCGCATGATGTTTCTCACAATGAGTTATTGTTGTTTTCGTTGCGATTTTCAGCTCGTTATTCAACCTGAACACAGGCACTTCGAAGAGCTAACTTCCGGGTAATTGCTGGGAACACTATCTGTCTCGTATTAGCCCTTTATTGAGCAACTTGATAATTGGTTAATATTCACCTCAAACAAAACCCGAGCGTGCGCAAGCGCGAGCCTGACTCGATGCCTGTAATGGCACGCTCGTATGGAATTGCGTGAGAACAACGACTGAATGTTAAAACGTGATAGAACGCTCGGTGATCAGCCCGCACTCCCCGGCGTTTTGCAGCGTGTGTATTCCAATTGATAAAGCGTGGTTTCTGATCCCGTCGATTGGCCCTCCAACAGCCGTTGCAGCTCAACCAAAAAAAACTCGCCAGCGACACGGACGTAGTCGGGCGCACAGCCTTCGATCATGACGATCCAGGCCGGTATTTGGGTCCCTTCGGCACGGGCTTTTTTCTCTGCGGTTTCAACCTTGCTCACGGCCTCATCAGCCACACACAAATGCACGCCCGTAATACCCTGCTTATCAGCAAAGGGAGGAAGCACACGTTGGCGCAATGCGTCTGAAATCGATTGATGCTGCCCTTCGACAACATCGAAACGAACCGTTAACAAATACGCGCCCTGCCCCACACCGCTGGTATAAGTGACCTCGCAAATGGATCGCGCGACGTTGCGATAGGACTTCACTGACTGCTGGGTCCATGCCGTCGGCGTGTTGAGACGCGATAAATAATCCTCCCCTCCCAACACCTGAACAGTATCAGCCTCATAGAGGTTGAAATAGGTCGGCCCTGCATCCAAAGCGATGTATCGGCGCCCGCGCAAAAAACCCGGAATTGCGGCCCGCTCAGGCATGTGCTCACGGTTGTGCCACTCATAGAACTCATCCCGCGCTGCGGGCAAAAGATCATGCCAGATCGCGACTACACCTGTTCCTGCAAAGCTCATAGCGTTTCCTCTAGCGATAGTCAGTCAATATTGGGATGGCGACCGGCGCCCCATGCGGCCCCCATTTGCGCAACGTAAGGAACCACGGTCTGAAATTGTTCACCCAGCCCTTGCCCACCGACACGCATGGTGTCACCCGCCTTGAGGAATACCGGTGGCTTCTGTCCGAGCCCCACACCGGGTGGCGTACCGGTAATAATGACGTCACCCGGCATGAGCGGCATGAAGCGACTGAGGTACGCGACAATATGTGCAACGCTGAAAATCATCGTACGGGTATTGCCGGTTTGAAGACGTTTGCCGTTCACGTCGAGCCAGAGGTCGAGCGCCTGCGGATCGCTAATTTCGTCACGGGTGACCAGCCAAGGTCCGAGAGGTGCGAAAGAAAAACCGCTTTTCCCCTTGGTCCACTGACCTTCGTACTCAAGCTGATAAGCCCGCTCGGAAACATCATTGGCCAGGCAATAACCGGCAATGTGATTCAAGGCCTGCGACTCATCAATCTGCCAGGCAGGCGTACCGATGACGATGGCCAGTTCGACTTCCCAATCAAGCTTCTGCGCCCCCGTTGGTAGAATGACCGGGTCGTTGGGTCCGCTGATGGAAGCAGTGTGTTTGTTGAAGACCACCGGCTGGCTCGGGATAGGTGTATTCGTTTCAGCCGCGTGATCGGAGTAGTTCAGACCGATGCAAATCAGGTTCGGTACGCTGCCTACGCAAGGACCAAGACGTGTACCCGGCGTCACCACCGGCAGCTTTTCAACGTCAACAGCGCGCAGTTTTTCAAGCACTGTCGGGCTCAGGGCCGATGCATCGATGTCGTCGACAATACCCGACAGGTCTCGCACGACCCCTTGCGAATCCAAAACTCCCGGCTGTTCCTGCCCCGGTAAACCAAAACGAACTAAGCGCATTTGTTACTCCTCCAGCGTTGAGAAATTGACAGACAATGAGCCTGCTTCGCCGAACTGAATATGCAGCGGCTGATTAACAGGCACATCGAGAACACCTGCATAGGACCCGGTGATAACCACCTGCCCGGCTTGCAGCCCTATCCCTTGTGTAGACAGAAAATTGGCCAG
Source organism: Pseudomonas sp. St316 (assembly GCF_018325905.1). NCBI lineage: Bacteria > Pseudomonadati > Pseudomonadota > Gammaproteobacteria > Pseudomonadales > Pseudomonadaceae > Pseudomonas > Pseudomonas sp. St316. The sequence goes on from NZ_AP021901.1 coordinate 3,443,725, forward strand.
CCATACGATCGGCAACAGCGGATCCCCGTCCGGATGGCGGCCCTTGATATTCAGGAGCGCTGCCGTTGCATCGCTCAGGGTGATATCCAGTTCAGAGGGCATGCTGGCAGGGTTCGACAGCGTGATTGGCGCCCCAAGTACCAGACCGTGATTGAATAGACCATCCGCGAGCAATTGCTCAAACGGCAGTGTCTGTGGATCGGTGTAACGGCAGTCAATCACTTCCAATGCCAAGCACACATCGCTGATCGCAGCAACGATCTGTTCAGCGGTATAAGGCTCGACACGTGCCGGTAAATCCTGGGCCAGGACGCACGCCAGTTCGGGCTCGATGCGCGCCTTATCGGCCTCGGCGGCCAGTCGATAACGTTCGCCTTTTACAATGCTGTCACTGTAGATCGGGGCAACGATCCACTTGCCAGCTGGGGGTAATGCACATTTCCACCCTCCCACGGTTTTCCCAGCCAATAGCCCCACATGCTGCTGGATGGCAAAACCTTGTGCGAGGTTGGTAGGCAGGTTCGGACCTGGCAAGGATGCCAGCCGTCCCCCCTCCTGCCGTGCACGGACCAGAGCGGCAGCGGCGACTTCCAGCCCAGCTCCCGCCTTGGCCCACGCAGGTGCGAGTTGGCTCATACGTTCTCCGAATGCACACTGTTCTGGCGTGGCCAAACCGTACCCAGCTTGTTGGCTGCGTCTTCCAGCAGGGCATGCAACTCGTCATAACGTTCAGGCTGCATACGCAAGACCGGGCCAGCGATACTCATCGTGCCCACCACAACGCCGGACGGAATCAGCTTGACCGGCACGGCAATCGCCCAGACACCCACCTCGGCTTCTTCAATGACCAAGCCATACCCGCGCTTTCGGGTCAGCGCCAGTTCGGCCAACAAGCCTTCGATACTGTTGATCGCTTTCGGCCCCTGACCTATCCCGGCGTCAGCTTTTCCCAGGCCACTGCGTAGCGCATGCTCAATGGCCAGTTCATCAGGCATTGATGCCAGCCAGGCTTTGCCATTGGCGGTGGCGTAGAGATTGATCGGTTTATCCATGGCCGGCGAATACATGAGCCCCGGCGCGGCGCCTTGGGCCGAAGACAGCCAGGACAAGGTGCCCTCGTTGACCACTGTCAGCCGCACCAACTCATGACATTGAACAGCCACTTGCTCAATGATCGGCTGGACCAACTCAGGCAAGCCAATACCATGTAAATAACGCTGCCCCAGCAGTGCCAGCTTCAGGGTCAAGCGGTATTGCGAGGTGGCTTCATCCTGCTCTGCCCATCCTTGCTCGACTAACTGAGCAAGCACTCGATGAGCGGGCCCCTTTTCCAAGCCCAACTCAGCGGCGATATCGGACATCCGCATCCAGCGAGCTTCGCGAGCCAGCAGCTCAATAGCCTCCAGGCAACGGTCAACAGCTCCTTTGACGACTCTCATATTTTTCTCGACTTATCTTTGACAATGAGGTGAATGTGAGCAACATTGTTCGTATTGGAACGACGTTCCAATAGTATGCAGGCGTCACCCGATAAGTCAAACCCGCTGCACCTGATTGGCCTTGTCGAGACAGAGCTGGCCACGCAGGCGGGTTTCAGGACTCAGGGGCGCCTGACGGATATAAAAAACCGAACCCTTTGGATTCGGCTCTTTTATCAATAGACGTGCACCTGCGTATGTTCAATCTTTGCGGAAGAACGCCCATGCATTTCACCACCGCGCCTTACCTACAGAAGTCCGCGGGCAGCAAGGTTGTGCATCATCGCTCGCAAGCCGAAAGTCCAGGGCGCAGCCTCATGGCTGTAGGTGACTGTGTTGCGCAGCGTGCCCAGCAACGGACTCGCTATGCTGACCTCATCGCCCTGCTTATGCGTAAAGCCGCTGCCAGGCGCCTCACGATCCTGGGTGGGGGCAAACAAGGTCCCGAGAAAAAGCATGAAGCCATCAGGGTATTGGTGATCACCGCCGACCGTTTGGCCCACGAGATCCAACGGGTCACGGCTGATCAACGCCATGGAACTGCTGCCTTCAAGGATAAAGCCGTCGTCGCCCTGGACGTGCAAATCCACGACGCAATTGCGCACGTCATCAAGGGTAAACGCTTCGTCGAACAGACGAATGAACGGGCCGATTGCGCAGGATGCATTGTTGTCCTTGGCCTTGCTCAACAGCAGTGCGCTGCGGCCTTCGAAATCACGCAAATTGACGTCATTGCCCAAAGTGACGCCATGCACTTGGCCGCGACTGTTCACCGCAAGCACAATTTCCGGCTCTGGGTTGTTCCATTCAGACTTGCGATGGATTCCGATTTTGCTGCCACTGCCCACTGCGGCCAGAACCGGTGCCTTCGTGAAGATCTCCGCGTCCGGGCCGATACCGACCTCCAGGTATTGCGACCACATGCCCTGCTTGATCAGCACAGCTTTAAGGCGCATCGCTTCTGGCGAGCCCGGTTTGATTGCCCGCAAGTTATCGCCTATTGCTTCTTGCACCAGGCGGCGAACACTTTCGGCTTTGGCAGCATCACCTCGGGCCTGCTCCTCGATTACCCGCTCAATCATGCTGGACGCGAACGTCACCCCGGCCGCCTTGATGACTTGCAGATCTGCGGGGGGCAACAGAAACGCCTTGCCGGGATCGGCGTGACTGCCGGTGTTCCCAAGCAACTCCTCGACGGTCCCGATGTACCTGCCAGACGCCTGACGAACCGCCAACAACGGCGAGGGGTGTTCCAGCAGTTCGCTTATTGTCGAAAAGACTTCAGAAAGATCAAACACACCTTCATCGCGCAGCACCACCGGCGAGGGTCCTGCAATCGCACCCGAGACCCAGGCACGGCCGATCAGTGTGCCGGCCAAGCCATCCATTGGCAGGGTGTTTTCGCGCGTCAGTTTCACATGTGCCATAGAGCTTCCAGAGCAGTCAGCCATCAGAGCCGTAAAACTAATGGACCGTCCCCGCAAATCCCAATGAAACAATCTCACTAATCAATGCTGTTTCGTTATCGACAGACAAGGCCTTATCCGATGGAAAACGATCAAATTACTTTTGGCAGTGTCAGCCGATGGCTGAAGATCAAACATTTGGTACTGGTCAATAGCCTGGCCAAGACCCGCAATATGCACACCACGGCCGAACACATGAATGTTACTCAGCCGGCCATCAGCAAATTGCTTCGCGATCTGGAAGTACTCCTGGGGTTCCCGTTGTTTGAGCGTCAAACGCGCAACCTGGTCCTTACCGAACTAGGCGAGTTCGTGGCACGTTATGCGCGTCTTACCTTGGAAGACACGGAATCGTTCGTCGAGCAAGTCAACAAGCTGCGAAAAGGCGGGCATGGCCATTTAAAAATCGGCACCATTTTCGCCGCAACCTCAGTGGTGCTGCCTGAAGCGATCGCCAGCATAAAACGTGAGCGTCCCCTCCTTTCTATCGAGGTGATCGAACAAACCAGTAACCATCTGCTGGAAATGCTCGAACAAAAAAAACTCGATCTGATCATCGCGCGCTTCACGGATGAGGCGTGTCAGCCTTTCGAATTTACCTCGCTGGGACCTGAACCCTTTTGTCTCGTCGTGAACAGCACACACCCGCTGTGCCGACTTGAGGAAGTCCCCACTGAAGCACTCAGCGAATGGCCATGGGTCATGTATCCCTTCAATACGCCGATCCGACAACGCATGGAGCGCGCTTTCAAGATGTTCAAGATCGCCCCGCCAACCAACACAGTGGAGACCATTTCGATGCAAACCTTCCTGCAGCTGCTTCAGTCTGGGCCAATGCTCGCCATGCTGCCCGAGTCCATGGTTCAGTCGCAGTTGCAAAATGGGCAGCTTCAAATCCTCAACACGTCCTTCAAGGTTGAATCACAGGATTACGGGGTTATCACTCGCAAGGATGAGCCCCTGTCAGAGCCGACACGGACGTTCGTTGCGACCTTATTAGAGTTCGCCAGACAGCGGCAAACAGCCACGGAAAAGAGACACCGCAGCAATCTCAAAAAAACTCGATGAGGCAAAGTTATCGAGCAATCGAAAGCTCTCATTAGGCAGCCATTTCTATGAATCCTATAGTGCCGGCACAAAAGTGCGGCGCTATGAGTGACCGCGCACTACCCGGCAGCCCGTGAGGATGCGATGGAACTGATCATGAAAACCGGCGCAGCAGCTGTTCTGCGCTTGAACCCGCTGGACGATGTGCTGATTGCACGCCGACCGCTAGTCGCTGGTGAAACCCTTGAGCTAGAAGGCGTGACGATTCGACAGGCGATTGTACCGGGCCATAAAGTTGCCTCCCGGCGTATCGAAGCAGGCCAACCGGTAAAGCGCTATGGGCAAATCATCGGTTTTGCTGTTGTCGATATAGAAGCAGGCGAGCATGTTCATGTGCACAACCTGGCCATGGGGGAGTTCGCTCGGGATTATGCTTTCAGCGTCGATGCCAAGCCCGATTTCAAACCAAGTGAAGCCCCGTCGTTCATGGGTATCGTGCGCCCGGATGGACGCGTCGCGACACGCAACTACATTGGCATTCTTACGTCGGTGAATTGCTCGGCCACCGTCGCTCGGGCCATCGCAGACCATTTTCGTCGGGACATCAATCCCGCTGCACTGCAAGCGTATCCAAACGTCGACGGTGTTGTTGCTTTAACGCATTCTGCCGGCTGCGCCGTTGATCCTGCGGGGGACGGTTTGAGCATGTTGCGCCGGACATTGGCCGGGTATGCGACCCACGTCAACTTCGCCGCCGTGTTGGTCATCGGGTTGGGCTGCGAAACGAATCAAATCGATTCATTACTCACGACGCAGGGACTCACCCGTAGTAATACTCTGCGCACGTTCAACATTCAGGACAGTGGCGGTACATCCAAGTCCATTGCCAGTGGCATTGAGCACGTCAAGCAATTGCTTGGCGAGGCCAATCAGATTCAGCGTGAACCGGTTAGCGCTCGCCACCTGACCGTTGGGCTTCAGTGCGGTGGTTCAGACGGCTACTCCGGTATCACTGCCAACCCTGCGTTGGGCAATGCAGTGGATCGCCTGGTCGCCTGCGGCGGTACCGCGATTCTTTCCGAAACCCCAGAAATATACGGTGCCGAACACTTGCTAACGCGGCGGGCTGTCAACCGTGAAGTCGGCGAAAAACTTATCGCTCGAATTCATTGGTGGGAACGCTACTGCGAACGTATGGGGGCCGAGTTAAACAACAACCCCTCTGCTGGCAACAAGGCCGGTGGCTTGACCACCATTCTGGAAAAGTCGCTGGGCGCGGTGGCAAAGGCTGGCTCGAGCAATTTGATGGATGTCTACGAATACGCCCAGACCGTCACTGCCAACGGGCTAGTTTTCATGGACACCCCTGGCTATGACCCCGTCTCTGCAACTGGTCAGGTCGCCGGCGGTGCCAACCTGATTGCGTTTACCACCGGTCGTGGATCGGCCTATGGCTGTGCCCCTGCCCCGTCTATCAAGCTGGCGACCAATAGCGCCTTGTGGGCTCGTCAACGAGAAGACATGGACATCAACTGTGGCGAGATTGCCGAAGACACCTTGACCATCGAGGCGTGCGGTGCAGCGATCTTTGAAGCCATGCTGCGCATAGCCTCGGGCGAGCGCAGCATGAGCGAACAACACGGATACGGACAAAATGAGTTCGTGCCTTGGCAGATCGGCGCCGTCACCTGATTTTCAGTCCTGGGAATGCCTTGCCCACCTATCTCTGCTTATTCAACCTGGAGACTACGATGCCCCTCATCACCGGCCAGAACTTTATCGGCGGTCAGCGCAGCGCTGCCGGCAGCATCATCGTCAAGAGCGTGGATGCCAGCACGGGGGAAACCTTGCCCTATGCCTTCCACCAGGCGACCCCGCAAGAAATCGACGACGCTGCCCTCGCAGCCTACAACGCTTTTTCCAGCTACCGCAGCCTGAGCGCGAACAAACGGGCTGAATTTCTCGATGCCATTGCCCAAGAGCTAGAGGCTTTGGACGATGACTTCATTGCGCTGGTTTGCCGGGAAACAGCATTGCCTGCAGCTCGTATTCAGGGCGAACGCGCACGTACCAGTGGTCAGATGCGCTTGTTTGCAAATGTGCTGCGGCGCGGTGACTTCTATGGCGCTCGCATCGACCAAGCGTTACCCCTTCGCAAACCGTTGCCGCGCCCCGACCTTCGCCAGTACCGCACCGCCATCGGTCCGGTTGCCGTGTTTGGTGCCAGTAACTTTCCGCTGGCCTTCTCCACGGCCGGCGGCGATACCGCTTCGGCGCTCGCGGCGGGTTGTCCGGTGGTATTCAAAGCCCACAGCGGCCACATGGCGACCGCAGAACAGGTCGCCAACGCAATTATCCGGGCGGCCGAGCGCAGCGACATGCCCGCCGGTGTCTTCAACATGATTTATGGCAGTGGCGTAGGCGAAGCCTTGGTAAAACACCCGCACATCAAGGGCGTTGGTTTTACCGGCTCGCTCAAAGGCGGTCGGACATTGTGCGATATGGCCGCTGCTCGCCCCGAACCCATTCCAGTCTTCGCCGAGATGTCGAGCATCAACCCGGTAGTGATCCTGCCCCAGGCACTCTCGCGAAGAGCCGACAGTATCGCTCACGATCTTGCCGCCTCGGTGGTTCAAGGTTGTGGCCAGTTTTGCACCAATCCCGGACTGGTAATGGGCATTCGTTCAGATGCTTTCAGCGCCTTTGAGGATCGAGTGGCTGCATTGATGAACGACCAACCGGCACAGACAATGCTCAACGCCGGCACCCTGCGTAGCTATGCGACTGGCTTGCAGAACCTGCACGCACACCCTGGCATCGTGCACCTGGCTGGCAGCGACCAACAGGGTCACCAGGCCCAGCCACAGTTGTTCAAAGCCGACGTAGCGTTGTTGCTTAACGGCGACAAGGTACTTCAAGAAGAAGTATTCGGCCCCACGTCTATCTTCATCGAGGTCACTGACCAGACTCAACTCAACGCCGCCATCAGTGCCCTGCACGGCCAATTGACCGCAACCTTGATTGGTGAGCCTGAAGACCTTACGCAATTCGCAGCGGTGACTGACTTGTTGGAGACTAAGGTTGGCCGCATCCTCATCAATGGCTACCCAACGGGTGTCGAGGTCTGCGATTCAATGGTGCACGGCGGCCCTTATCCAGCGACTTCCGATAGTCGCGGCACCTCGGTCGGAACCTTGGCCATCGACCGCTTCCTGAGACCAGTCTGCTTCCAGAACTACCCCGATGCGTTGCTTCCTGATGCGCTCAAGAACGCGAATCCATTGAACATTTCGAGGCTCGTCGACGGTTCTCTCTCGCGAGATAGCTTGTAGGTTGGCAAACATGCAAGGCGCCACGCAGACGAATTGATTAAGGCGTGCAGGGTTCGCGCGCCTTAAGGTCACCCTGCTGCTCTTACACCCTGTTCGCTCCATTGCACGAGCGCGCTTTGGCGTGCTCGCTCGACTTGGCGACGGCCGTCAGACATATGAACTCAGCACCTCACCAATGACCAGCGTTATGCCTTGATCAACCAGGGAACGACTCCCTTGACAGGGCGGCAATCCTGGTAACAGAATTACTGATGGAACGCAGTTACAATAACAACAATTGAGAAACCGGAGACACGTCATGAATCAGAGCATACCGATCAACGCTCATTCCAAAGGCCAGTCAAAGAAAGCCGCAGCTAGCGGTTGGATCGGCTCGGCACTGGAGTATTACGACTTCTTTATTTACGCGACCGCGGCGGCCTTACTGTTTCCACAGCTGTTTTTTCCATCTGATAACCCAGCGGTCGGCATCATTGCCTCTCTGGCCAGCTTTGGTGTGGGCTATATCGCCCGGCCGATAGGCGCCGTTGTCCTAGGGCATTTGGGTGATCGCCACGGCCGTAAAACAGTTCTGGTCTACTGCATGTTCCTGATGGGCTTCTCGACGATGTGCATCGGGCTTCTGCCAACGTACCAGCAGATCGGAATCTGGGCGCCGCTGCTGCTGGTGACGTTGCGTCTGATTCAGGGTTTCGCGGTGGCCGGGGAGATCTCCTGCGCCAGTTCCATGATTCTCGAACACGCTCCGTCCGGTCGTCGTGGTTACTTCGCAAGCTTTACCCTGCAAGGGGTTCAGGCCGGGCAGCTGCTCGCGGCAGCAGTCTTCTTGCCTCTCGCTCATTTCATGCCTGCGGATCAGTTCGCCGCCTGGGGCTGGCGCATTCCGTTCCTGCTCAGCATCGTCGTAGTCATCATGGGCTATATCATTCGCCGCCAGGTCGATGAGACACCTGCATTTGCCGAGCAAAAAAAACAAGGTGAAGAAGCGACTGTCCTGCCAGTCGTCGAAGTCATCCGGCAGAGCTGGGGTGATCTCTTGCGTGTGATCTGCATGGCACTTGCCGCGGTGATCGCTATTGTCGCCTCGGTATTCGGCGCCACCTACGCGGTCCAACCGGCTTATGGCGTCGGTTTCCCCGCAGGCGTCTATCTGTGGATTCCCCTGCTGGGTAACATGTGCGCGGTCATCCTGATCCCCTTCGTCGGTAACCTCTCAGACAGGATCGGCCGCAGACCCCCAGTCATCATTGGCGTGCTCTGCGCGGGACTGCTCTCGTACGCCTATCTGTACGCTATCAGCGTCCACAACCTGTGGCTTTCGCTAGTGCTCTCCGTGCTCATGTGGGGCGTCGCTTATCAGGGTTTCAACGGTGTATTCCCAAGCCTCTTTCCTGAGTTGTTCCGCACGCGGGTGCGTGTGACTGGCATGGCCATCGGGCAGAACATTGGGACCGCGATGACTGCCTTTCTCCCAGCAATCTTCGTTACTGTAGCCCCCCGGGCTCCGAAAATATCCCACTAAAAATCGGTTCTCTTACATTAGGTATCTGTGTTGTCGCTGCGATCGCGGCGTTCACTACACGTGAAACCTACCGGATTCGCCTTGAAGATCTCGGCAAGCGCACCGCAGTACCTATTGCCAAAGAAGAATACGATCGCATGCGGGCCGAAGCGATGCGGGGCACAGCTCAGACAGACGTACCGAAGAATCTGGCTGGCCAGCTGCGCTCGTAACGACTTCGACGATCAAACTGGTGCGACCATTCGGCTTTCGCGACCCACACAGGCCCAACGGGCAGAGCAGCAGCCTGCGCTCGGCACTGGCCAATGCCTCGCCATCGACGCGGTGCATGAGCCAAGAAGCTGCCAGGACGCCTCTTCCCGTCAACATCAAATATCAGGCAACCATGGCTTCACATATCACAGGAACAACTCGGCTTTATGGATTGGTCGGTCATCCGCTGACGGCTGCCAAGTCTCCGCAACTATTCAACCGACTCTTTATAGAGCAGCAGGCAGACGCGGTTTGTGTTCCATTGGAGGTCAAGGCCGATGACCTGCCCGCGTTCGTGACGGGGGCCAGGGCACTGAACAATCTCGCAGGCATCCTGGTCACCATGCCTCATAAGCAAAGTATGCTGGCTGTTGTCGACGAACTTCATCCGACCGCGCGTCAAGTCGGTGCTATCAACGTCATTCGTTGCGAGGCAGACGGACGCTGGGTCGGTGCCGTATTCGATGGCCTCGGCTGTGTGCTTGGCATGCAATGGGAAGGCTACCACCCAGCAAACAAAAACGTTCTTTTGGTAGGCGCTGGAGGCGCAGGCAGAGCGATCGCATTTGCCATCGCAGCGGCGGGTGCTCGATCGCTCACTATCGGCGATGTCGACGCACACCGAGCCGAGGATCTGGCGAAAGCGGTTGCTGCCGAAACAGGTTGCATCACGCAGGCCGGCCCAGCCGACCCACATGGCTATGAAATCGTGATCAATGCCACGCCCCTAGGCATGAGCAAGAATGATCCTATGCCTGTGGACCCTGACCGGCTGGAACCCGGCACCCTCGTCGTGGATATCATCAACTCACCGGATTCGACACCGCTTTGCGATGCGGCGCGTAAACGAGGTTGTCGTACACAGGACGGGGGCCCTATGCACAAAGGTCAGGCACTGCTTGCCCTGCGCTTCCTTGGGTTCGATTACCACCCCGATAACGTAACAGCACCGCGCCAGGAGTGATTGCATATGAAAGTTGCGTTACTGGAGGTCAGCCATTGGCATGTCCCGCTGTATCTGAATGCTCTCGAGACCAATGGGGTCCAAGTGGTGGCCGTATCGGATTCGGAACACGTGAAGGGTGAGGCCATTGCCGCACGATTCAAATGCCCTTTGTATAGCTCATCCTACGAGTTGCTTGAACGCGAGGAGGTCGATTTTGCTTTCGTGTTCGGCAGGCATTCGCAAATGCCGTCGCTGGCAGAGGCCGTGATCGCACGAAACATCCCCTTTGCCCTGGAGAAACCCTGCGGCATCAACATGGCGCAGGTCACCCGGCTACGTGAGCTGGCCGAACAAGCCAATCTCTACTGTGCTGTACCGCTGATCTTCCGCATGAGTGAACTGCTGAGTGCTCTGCAAGATGCCGAGGGCGGCTTGGCAGCGGACTTCAACTACATGTCTTTCCGCTTCATTGTAGGTCCGCCCGCACGTTATGAAACGGCAGGCTCAGGCTGGGCCATCGATCCCGCTTTTTCAGGAGGCGGATCCACGATCAACGTGGCGACGCACTTCATCGATCTCTTCAGGCTATTGACCGGCAAGGAGGTCTCGCGAGTCTCAGCCGTCATGAATTCACTGACGCATCGGGGGGCCGTCGAAGACTATTCGTTATTGACCCTGCAGACGGAAGATGGCGTGATCGGTGTTGTGGAAACGGGATACAGCTTCCCCAGTACCGTTGATGAGCAGCGCGAGTTCTCCTTCACCCTTTCATCTGATCGCATGTATGCCAAATCCGGCCCAGACCGCATCGAAATAAGGGATCGACAGAACCTTGCCGCTGGCACTCGAAGCCGCCGACTACAACTGGACACTGACGTCTATTACCCATTGTTCGTCAAGCAAGTGCTTGCTGAATGCCGAAACGGGGCCAAGCCCATTGCATCATTACGCGACGCTGAGGCAATCATGCAGGTCATGGACGCGGCCTACGCTTCAGCTCGGCAAGGAGGTACGCTTTTGACAATTACTCCGACGCCGGGATGATTGGAGCCGCCCAGCTGAATCCGATACCTGAGCAGCTCACGCCCCACATCATCGCTTTGGGGCTCTCCCCGTCTACCGGGCGGCTGCGTGTCAGCCGCTTCGAATAGGCTCGACGACTTTCTTTGGGCCGAGAAGCTAGCACCAATCCAGATAACGAAACGCGCCTGCGCGCCAAGGCCCCGGTGACTTTGGCAATCAAGCATCAGGACGCTCCGCCCAGCAACCGCTCGATGCTTCCCGCTGCCAGGCCTGCTGCATGTGATTGATGACTTCTTCGTCCGAAGTCTGGGCAAAATTCAAATACCAATAACGATCGATATCAACCACTCGGGAATGAGCGGGCAAATCACTTCATTCACTTCATTCACTTCATTCACTTCATTCACTTCATTCACTTCATTCACTTCATTCACTTCGTTGCGCAAAGCCTCGACTGTTTCCCGCGGAGCAACCGGCACCGCGACAACGATGCGCCCCTCCAATGAGCCACCGTTCGATCAGGTAGACATCACTGCAGCTTGTCATCAAGGTCAATGAAACTATCGGCCTGCCAATCCCAATCCTGGGCGTCGGCGGCATCGGGGGCAGGTGCACCAGCATATTCCATGGGCCGGTCGATATAGGCCGTCATCAGGCCGCAATCCCTGGCGGCTGCAAGATCGCTGTGGTGGCAAGCCACCAGGCAGAGCTCATTGGGTTTGAGATCCAGCGCCCTTGCCGTGGACAGGTACGCGGCGGGATCCGGTTTATAGGTTTGCGCGAACTCCGCCCCCAGCAGCGCGTCCCACTGCAAGCCGTTGTAGCGGTTCATGGCGACCATCAAGGCCACGTTGGCATTGGACAAGGTCACCACCGCAAAGCGTCGACGCAACAGGGCCAGGCCCTCGGCCACGTCAGGCCAAGGGTCCAGGCGGCGCCAGGCATGGGCAAGCGTGTGCAATACCTCGGGGTCAACCTGGTCGACTTCCAGGCCATAAGTCGTCAACAACTGGACCAGCGTCTCGTAGTGCAGTTTATCCAGGACAACGAAGCCTCCATGCCCCTTGATGCACTCGCGCAGCGCTGGCGAATACAACCGGCGCCATTGCATTGCAAATTCAGCAGGGCTGACCGCAGGCAGGTAGGTCGACACGAATGCACTCGCCTCACGTGCGACGCCTGAATGCCAGTCAACAACGGTGCCGAACACATCGAATGCCAACGCTCGTGGAAGTGTCATTGCAAGACTCCTCTGCTATTTAGGTCCAGCCTGGCACACCGGCCACTGAGGCACTGGAACGCGGGAATTCAATGAGCTTAGCCTTATCCTTTTCAAGCACCTTTACCGGTGAGCCTTGCCCCGGCCTTCGGCGCCTGCGATGAACAAGAAGGCCAGCGCCAGGGCAACTTCGACCAGCACCGCCGGCAAGATGCCCGACTCGACATTGCCCATGGCCCACTCGACCAGCCCCAGCAGCGCAAGCAGCAAGCACGTGGTGACAAACCCCGCCACCACGGCGGTTCGCCCTGGCGACGGCGGCGCATTGCGTGCCAACAACAACGCAACCCCAATACCCGCGTAGAGCGGTGCCGCACGCCGGCTTACCAAGCCCGTGGTGCCTCCATCGAAGACCACGCCCCAATTGGCCAACAACGCGGCCGGCGCGAACAACCAGATGGCGGCCAACACGAAAAACAACAGTGCCGAAAAGGTCGCCAGGTAACGGAAAGCGCGAGAAGCGTTGCTCATGCATTCACGTCCACGACAGTCCGCCCGCGCACCTTGCCTTCCAGTACCCGAGCGGCTACGGCCGGCACCTCTGCCAAGCCAACCATCTGGGTGGTGCGGGTCAGCTTGCTCAAATCAAGGTCCTGGGCGAGTCGCGACCATGCCTGCAGGCGCACCGCTTGCGGAGCGTTGACCGAATCGATACCGGCCAGGGTCACGTTGCGCAGGATGAAAGGCAGCACCGAGCCAGGCAGATCCGCGCCCTGGGCCAGGCCGAAGGCAGCGACAACGCCGCGATATTGGGTTTGCGCCAAGGCATTGGCCAGGGTGTGGCTGCCCACTGAATCAATGACGCCAGCCCAGCGCTCCTTGGCGATTGGCGCTCCCGGCTGCGACAAGGTATTGCGGTCGATGACCTGCGTCGCCCCAAGGTCGCGCAGGTAGTCGCCCTCCTCTTGCCGTCCGGTCGAGGCGATCACTCGATAGCCCAGGCCCGACAGCAGTGCGATGGCCACCGAACCGGCGCCGCCGCTGGCACCAGTGACCAGGATATCGCCGCGATCGGGGGTCAGCCCGCCATGCTCCAATGCCAGGACACTGAGCATCGCCGTGTAGCCTGCGGTGCCGATGGCCATGGCTGCCTGGGTCGAGAATACTTCCGGGATTTTTACCAGCCAGTCACCGCTCACCCGCGCCTTCTGCGCAAAGCCACCGTGATGGGTCTGGCTCAGCCCCCAACCGTTGACCAGCACCCGGTCGCCAGCCTCGAAACCCGGGTGGCTGGACGTCTCGACGATACCGGCGAAGTCGATGCCCGGAATCAGCGGAAACTGGCGAATGACCGGGGAACGCCCGCTGAGGGCCATGGCGTCCTTGTAGTTCACGGTCGAGAACTCGATCGCGACGGTGACGTCACCGGGCATCAGGTCTTCGTCCTTGAAATCGACCATCTGGGTCGAGATCGCTTCGCCGGTTTTGGTCGTGAGCAGCGCCTTGAATGTCATGGTTCTTGTCCTGTTCGTTCAAACGGATCGTCGTCGCTGCCCTGCAGATGCAACAGACACGGCAACGGTTGTGGCCAGGCCGCGTCAGTGTGCCTGAGAAGGCCGTTTGGTTTCGAGTTGCAGCGCCCTGCGGATGCCCATGTCCAGCAAGCGCGCCGGAGCAAAACTGCGCATGAACTGCAACTGGCCCGCCGCTTTGCCAGCGGTATAGCGCAGCTTCGGACGCTCGGCGCGCGCGGCCTGGAGCACCACTTCAGCCACCACGTCGGGGCCGTCGGCGGTCGCCATGGCCTGGTTCACCACTTTCGTCACTTTTTTGCGAATGTCTTCGTACACGTCGAGCTTGGCATCGGGTTGGAGGTTGTTGCTCTCGAATTGAGTCTTGGTATAGCCGGGTTCGACGACGGTGACCCTGATGCCGTGGGTACGCAATTCGTGATCCAGCGCTTGCGAATAACCTTCCACCGCGTGCTTGCTGGCTGAATAGAGGGCTGCGTAAGGAACAGGCACAACACCGAGGATTGAGCCGATGTTGATGATGCGGCCAGCAGCCTGGCGTCGCATGTGCGGCACCACCGCGCGCGTCGTGCGTACGATGCCGAGGAAGTTAGTATCGAAAAGCGCCTTGGCCTGCTCGACGGAACTCTCCTCCGCCGCTGCGGGCGCGATGCCGAAGCCGGCATTGTTGACCAGCAGATCAATCCGCCCCTCCAACGTCAGCAACGCCTGGATCGCCGCTTCGACGCTGGCATCGTCGGTAACATCGAGCACCAACAGTGGAAACCCCTGCTGTCCCGCCTGCCCGCCTCGTCGGCTGGTGCCGTAGACGCTGTAGCCTGCGGCCACGAGCTTGTGTGCAATGGCTTCCCCGATACCGGATGAAGCGCCGGTCACTAACGCTACGCGTTTGTTGATCATCATGAATGTCCTTCCGGTTATCGACGTTATCCGGTCAGAGATCACAACTGTGGTCTTGGATCATCGACTGGCAGCCTTATGATGATGATCATAATCGTAGCAGTCAATGTTTTTGATGTTGATCGAAATCAATAAGATCAATAGCCGTATTGTTCTTGGCACTTGAATAAATCCGTGCCCATGAAATCAATGAATTAACAAGGCAGTCGACGAACTTGTGGCAAAGAGCATGTTCCGCTTGAGCGGGTTGGCGCGCCAGCGAGAAGCGCCCACAAAAGGGCTGCTCAGCAGCCCTGCGGGAGCGAGCCCCCTCGCCACGGCGTTCATCATTTTATTGAGTAGCACCCGGCGGGAGAGACCCAGGCCCCTGAGCCGCTCTATCAGGCGATCAGATCGGTGGCATTGAGGGTATTGACGCCCACGAGCTGGATTTCAAAGTCCGCCCCCAGATCACCGTTGACGTTGCCGTAAAGTATGTGGTCGACGAAGCGCAGTTGTCCGGCGGTCGTGAACTCATTCGAGTCGATGAAGCTGAATTTATTGAGCGTAGCGGTCAGGACATTGGCATCGAATTTCGACAGGTCAATTTTG
Source organism: Pseudomonas sp. St316 (assembly GCF_018325905.1). Taxonomy (NCBI): domain Bacteria; kingdom Pseudomonadati; phylum Pseudomonadota; class Gammaproteobacteria; order Pseudomonadales; family Pseudomonadaceae; genus Pseudomonas; species Pseudomonas sp. St316. The sequence goes on from NZ_AP021901.1 coordinate 3,459,033, forward strand.
TCGCCCTCGAGGCTGCTGAAGTCAAAAATGACGTCTCGACCACTGCCTATACTCAGCTCATTCAACGCACTGAAAACAAATCGGTCGGCTCCGACACCGCCGATGAGGGTATCAGTGCCAATGCCGCCAATCAGCGTATCCTGCCCAGCCCCGCCATTGAGCACGTTGTTGCCGGTATTACCGGCGAGTACGTTGCCCAAGTCGTTGCCGGTGGCATTGATGTGGGCTGTGCCCGTCAGGATCAGGTTTTCCAGGTTAGCGCCCAGGCTCCAGCTCACCGAGGAACTCACGGCATCGATTTCGCTGGCCAGGGTGCTGGTTTCGCTGACAACGTCCCCGACGTTATCGACCACGTAGATATCATTGCCGGCACCACCGTTCATGATATCCGCGCCGCCCAGGCCATTGAGCACGTTATTGCCGGCATTTCCGACGAGTACGTTGTCCAAGGTGTTGCCGACGGCATTGATGTGGGCTGTGCCCGTCAGGATCAGGTTTTCCAGGTTAGCGCCCAGGCTCCAGCTCACCGAAGAACTCACGGCATCGATTTCGCTGGCCAAGGTGCTGGTTTCGCTGACAACATCCCCGACGTTATCAACCACGTAGATATCATTGCCGGCACCACCGTTCATGATATCCGCGCCGCCCAGGCCATTGAGCACGTTGTTGCCGGCATTTCCGACAAGTACGTTGCCCAAGGTGTTGCCGGCGGCATTGATGTGGGCAGTGCCCGTCAGGATCAGGTTTTCCAGGTTAGCGCCCAGGCTCCAGCTCACCGAAGAACTCACGGCATCGATTTCGCTGGCCAAGGTGCTGGTTTCGCTGACAACGTCCCCGACGTTATCGACCACGTAGATATCATTGCCGGCACCACCGTTCAGGATATCCGCGCCGCCCAGGCCATTGAGCACGTTGTCGCCGGCATTTCCGACAAGTACGTTGCCCAAGGTGTTGCCGGCGGCATTGATATGGGCAGTGCCCGTCAGGATCAGGTTTTCCAGGTTAGCGCCCAGGCTCCAGCTCACCGAAGAACTCACGGCATCGATTTCGCTGACCAAGGTGCTGGTTTCGCTGACAACGTCCCCGAGGTTATCGACCACGTAGATATCATTACCGGCACCACCGATCAGGATATCCGCGCCGCCCAGGCCATTGAGCACGTTGTTGCCGACATTTCCGACGAGTACGTTGCCCAAGGTGTTGCCGGTGGCATTGACGTGGGCAGTATCAGTCAGGATCAGGTTTTCCAGGTTAGCGCCCAGGCTCCAGCTCACCGAAGAACGAACGGCATCGATTTCGCTGGCCAAGGTGCTGGTTTCGCTGACAACGTCCCCGATGTTATCGACCACGTAGATATCATTGCCGGTACCGCCGATCATCGTGTCATTGCCGATACCGCCGATCAGCGTGTCATTGCCGGCACGACCGTCCAGAACGTTGGCCAACGCATTGCCAATGAGGCTGTCATCATTGGCCGAGCCGACTGCGTTCTCAATTTTGGCACCGTAGGCGATCGCCAATCCTTCATTGAAGGCCGTCTGAGTGTCGAGTTTCAGAAACGTTTGGCCGATCTTGCTGAACTGGCCTTCATTCAGGTTGATGCTCACCGCTGCCAGCTGATTGCTTGCGTCGATCGTGTCAGTGCCGCCGGCGTCCCAAATCGTCTCGAAAACCGATTGGCTGGCCCCCCAGCTATACGTGTTATTACCGGTCTGCCATTGAGTATTGGCCCCATAGAGACTCTGGATGGCGGCAATGTCCAGCAGCATGGGGGTGGTCGGTTCATATGAATACGAGGTGTTGTAACTCATGATCGTATTGCTGACATCATCGAACTGACTTGCAAGCACTGTGGCGTTTGACAGGTTTTGGGAGAACGGGTGCTTGAGGCCAAGTGCATGGCCGATCTCATGCATAAAAACCAGGTAGTCATATGTGCCCTTGTCGGGGGTCGGGTTGTTCGTCACTGGCCCGAGCCAGACATCACCGCCGCTGGGGGTATCTGCGGGAAAATAGCCCCAGGCTGCGGTGTCGCTATCCATATCCAGATAACCGCCGAATCGCAGATCGCCTACGTTGGCGGTGGACTCGCTGACCTGGGTGAATTTGATATTGGCAACCGAGCTCCACATGCTGAGCGCACTGGTAATGCCACTTTGCTGGGCTGAGGTCAGGACGTAGCCGGCCTCATACTCATTTTCACTGCTGTAGATGCTGGAAAAACGCGAATTCTCAGTAATGAAACTGTACGTCAGCGGCGTGGTGAACGTACCGGTGCTCCAGGTGTTACCCATCCAATAGGTACCGGCCAGCAAGCTGTCGACTTGCGCATTGCCGGTCAGCGTTGCCGACGAAGAAAATGAATAACCAACTGGAGTAGGCATGCGAAGCTTCCTGTGAACGATCTGCGGCCTTCCGAAATGCGGCCGCTACAAAGGGGTTATTTTGCATCAGAAACAGTGAAAGCGATATCACTTAGCCACTATTCTATGCCTTGGATCCACTAATTATGGCGCAACCAGCCATTCATTGGCCTGGCGAATATCCCCATCTCCCAATCTTCCGCTCCAGCGATGCAGCACCAGCAGGCTGGTCACGAACTTGTATTGGGACTGATAGAAATCACGCCGTGCACGAAACTCTTCCTTGATGCTGTCCAGCACATCGACGGCATTCTTGACGCCGTAGCCAAAGGCTTTTTCCGTGGCCATGCGTGACTTCTCGGCAGACTCCAGCGCACGCCGTGTTGCCTTGATCCGGCTGAGTTCGGCGCTCATGCCGAGATAAGCCGTGCGGGTTTCCTTGATGACCTGACGACGCAGGGCCTCCAGTTCCTGCTGGGCGACTTCCTTGTCACTTTCGGAACTCGATACCCGTGCACGGGTGGAGCCGCCGCTGTAGAGCGGCATCTGCAAGTCCAGGGAGGCAACGAGGTTGTCTGAGCGAGGCGTCACGGCGCCTTCATAGCCAATATCACTGCGTTGCGCCGTCAAGTTCAGGCCCAGCCGGGGAAGATGACCCGCCTTGTTTTCATCGATAGCCGCCTCGGCGGCGCGGACGCTGTGTTCCCGAGCCTGCAGTGCCGGGTTGCTGTCGAGCGCTGTCTGCACCCAGTAGTCTTGCGCTTGCGCCGGCAGGCTGAAAGCAGGATTGTCGCCGATGCGCTTGAACCGCTCGCTGACATCGCGCCCCACCAGTTCGGAAATGGCTTCACGACTGACCAGGACTTTATTGCTGGCTTCGATCTCATCAGCCTTGAGCGTATCCACTCGCGCCTCAAGATCCAGTGCATCGGTCACCATTGCCATCTGCCGCGCGTACAGGGCCTTGACCCGCTTGAGGTTGCGCTCGGTCGCCGCAAGTTCGCTGCGCACCAGCGACAACTCGTCCTCTGCCGCAAGAACGGCGAAATAGCGCTCGGACAAATCAATGCTGGCTTGCACCTGGGTATCGGCCGACTCGTAACCACTTTGCCGGGCCAACTCAATGTACTTCTGGTAACTGCGCCAGACCTGCGGATCGTAGATCACCTGATTGAGCATCACGGCCATGCGTTTACCGTTGTACTGGATACGGTTCAAGTCGTCGTCGCGCCGGCCGCGGTTGACGCTGCCGCTGGCGTTGAGCTGCGGCAACAATTGACCGAAGGCCGCCCGCTCCTTGCCCTCGCCGCTTCGAGTCAGGGCTTGTGCCCGCAGGACACGCGGATCAGCCCCCTGCGCTTCCTGGTGCAATTGCCACAGGTCGACATAAGTATCGTCAGCGAGCGCTCCCAGCGGCATGAGGGCCAGGCACATCGTGATCAGGAACCTCATTTCAGTCCTCGATCAACGAACGGGCGAACACATTGCTCGCCGGCTGTATCAAGTATTGCAACAGCGTTCGCGCGCCCGTATTGACCAGCACTTCGACCGGCATTCCCGGCACCAGGGTCAGGTTGCCCAGCGTCTGACGTCCTTTGTCCGTCAGCGCCACGCGTGCCAGGTAATAAGCCGTGCCGGTGTCCTTGTTGATCAGGCGGTCGGCGGAAATCTGCACCAACCGACCTTCGATGACGGGCGTGGTGCTGCTCTTGAACGCGCTGAAGCGAATGTCCGCCAGCTTGCCCAACGCGATGCGGTCGATGTCCATCGGCGACACCTGCGCCTCGATGATCAGCTCTTCGTTGGCGGGAACGATGTCCAGCAGCGCAGTGCCTGGGCTGACCACGGCGCCGAGGGTATGGACCGTCATGCCCATGACCATTCCGGACTCGGGCGCGAGGATATCGGTACGTTGATCGCGGTCCTGCAGGGTGGCCAGTCGCTCGCGCAGTTCGTACACCTTGGTCCGTGCATCGCCCAACAGGCCGGCGACTTCGCTGGCGAAGGTCTTTTTCAACTGCAGTATCTTCAATCTCGCCTCGTCGATATGGACATGCGCTTGCGCAATCTCGGACTGGCTTTCAGCTATTTCGGTTTGCAGGCGAGAGAGGCTGCGCTCCTGCTCGCGCAGTCGCTGTTTGTCCACGTAGCCTTCGGCAAGCAGTGCCCGCAAATCGACTATTTCTTCTTGATAGGAAGCCGCCAGCGCTTGCTTGCTGGCGATGATGGCCTTGAATCCGCGAATCTGTTCTTCGATTTGTCCGATGGTCTTCTCTTGCAAGCCGATTTCGCCCAGCAACGAGGTCCGTCGGGTCTGGAAGATCCGGGCTTCACTGTCGCGGGCCTCTTGCACTCGTGGGTCCGCGGGATCCAGGGCAGGCACCGCCAGAGGCTCGGGCAATGCGTCGCGCTCAGCCTCCAACCTGGCCTGCAATTGAAGAGCGGCAATCAACTGGCTGCGCATGGCTTCCATTTCCGAACGGGCCTGGGTGTTGTCGAGCACCAGCAACACATCGCCGGTTTTCACCCGATCACCGTCATGCACGCGCAGTTCGCGCACGATGCCGCCTTCAAGGTGCTGCACTGTCTTGCGGTAGCTTTTGACCGTAACCACGCCCGGCGCGAGTGCCGAACTGTCGAGCGGGGCTAACGCAGCCCAGCCACCGAACAGGCCAAAGGTGACCAGCAGCATGAGGTAACCGACGCGACGGACCGGTGTGTCGTCGACAAGCAACATGGCAGATGAGTGTTTACTGTTTAGCATGAAATCGCTCATCTGCTTCCTAAGGTTGAATCACGGCAGCCTGGCGGGCCGCGGGTGTCGCATCGCGCAAGCGGGCCAGGACCTGGTCCCGCGGCCCGAACAGGCTCAGTTCGCCCTGATTGAGCACCAACAATTTATCCACCTGCGCCAACACCCCGGGTCGATGGGTAATGACAAACACCGTGGCCCTGCTCTGCTTGAGCTTTTGCAGCGCCTCGGCGAGCATTTTTTCGCCGGCCTCATCCAGGTTGGAGTTTGGTTCATCGAGCACCACCAGGCGCGGCTCACCGTACAAGGCACGCGCCAGGCCGATACGTTGCCGCTGGCCGCCGGACAATCCACCGCCATTGGCGCCGATCAAAGTGTCGTAGCCGTCGGGCAGTTGCAGCACCAGCTCATGCACACCCGCCATGCGCGCGGCAGCGACCACGGCAGGTGCGTTTACCGGGCCGAAGCGGGAAATGTTCTGGCTGATGGTGCCCTCGAACAACTCGATGTCCTGTGGCAGATAGCCGATGTATGGGCCTAACGCCTCCCGACGCCATTGGCTGATGTCCGCGCCGTCCAGGCGCACGGTGCCGGCCAGGCTTGGCCAGACGCCCAGCAGCGCCCTGGCCAGGGTCGACTTTCCAGCGCCGCTGGGACCAATGATGCCCACGACTTCGCCCGCGGCCACCTGAAAGCCCACGCCGCGAATAATCGGCTTACGCGCGTCCGGGGCTCCGGCCGAAAGGCCTTCGACGCGAATCGCCCCTTCGGGTGCCGGTAGCGACATGCGTTCAGGCTCGACGGCAATCTTGAGCAGCAACTCGTGCAGCCGGGCATATTGCGAGCGAGCGCCCAGGAAACCTTTCCATACGCCGATCAACTGATCGATAGGCGCCAACGCGCGCCCTAGCAAAATCGAGCCGGCAATCATCAGCCCGGACGAAATCTCGTGATTGATCGTCAGATAGGCACCCAGGCCCAGCACCAGCGACTGAACGATCTGCCGGAATGTCCTGGACACCGACGTCATGGTTGCGGCGCGGTCACTGGCCAGGCTTTGCAGCGCGAGGATCTTGTGGGTTCGCCCACTCCAGTGCTGGCGCAGGCTGGCAAGCATGCCCATGGACTGCACCACTTCGGCATTGCGCAAGCTCTTGTTGGTGAAGGCAGTGGCGGCCATCTGTTCGCGGTTGGCAACTTGCAGCGGTGAGTGGGTAAGCTTTTCGTTGGCAAAGGCCAGCGCGCCCAGCAACACGGCACTCACGACCCCCATCCAGCCGTACCAGGCATGAAACATGAACATGACAGCCAGGTAGATCGGGATCCACGGCGCGTCAAAAAACGCAAACAGGCCGTTGCCGGTCAGGAACTGGCGCAAACCGCTCAGGTCGCTCAAAGGCTGGGCGGAGGCATTCATGCCGCTGGTATTGAGCGCCTGCTTGAAACTGGCGTCGAACAGACGCTGGCTCAGCAGCGTGTCCAGGCGAGTGCTTATCCGTACCATGATTCGCGAACGGACCCACTCCAAGCCACCCATTGTGATCATCAACAGCAACATGATCAGCGTCAGCATCAACAGCGTCGACAGGCTGGCGCTTCCTACCGCGCGGTCATACACCTGCAGCATGTAGAACGAAGGAACCAGCATCAGCAAGTTGACGAAAAAACTGAAAAAACCAACGGAAAGAAAACTACCTTTGCAGACGGCAAGGGCGCCTTCCAGTTCGGTCCTGGTGTGGGCTGACATGACTCATTACCTGAGGTCCGATTCTGATCAAACCTGAAAAATCACAAGGGCACAGGTGCGTGAGCGCCTGGAATATCGTTCGGCGGGACACCACTGGAGCGCCCGCACAATTGGATCTACCGCGCTGTATCGGCACGTTTGGGCGGTTCTTAAGGGAAATTGGCGTAACGGATTATGGGCCGCGCGATGACGTCGGGGATTGGGGGATGGACCGACGTCATCACGAGCAGGCTCGCTCCCACCGTTTTATTGTGTCGCGTTCAGATGCTGTGAACACCCGAAAACCCGTGTGGGAGCGAGCTTGCTCGCGATAGCGGAGGGTCAGTTTGTGGTGATGTTGGATGCTACCGCAGCCAAGGATATACATGCCGCCCCCAACTACCCACACTCACGCCTCCCAACGGCGCAACAGCACGCTGGCATTGACCCCGCCAAATCCGAATCCATTGGAGAGCGCGTAGGTGATCGGCATCTTCCTGGCATTCAGGCCGACCAGGTCGAGTCCGGCAGCGGCCTCGTCGGGATGAACCAGGTTCAGGGTAGGCGGAACGATCTGGTCACGAAGCGCCAGCACCGTAAAAATGGCTTCAATACCGCCAGCCGCCCCTAGAAGATGCCCGGTGGCCGACTTGGTGGAAGTGATCGCCACATCGCAATCGCGCCCGAACAGCGAACGGATCGCGGCCAGTTCGCCATTGTCGCCAACCTGGGTGGACGTCGCATGGGCGTTGATATGTTGCACGTCCGAGGGGCTGACAGAGGCCTGGCGCAGCGCCTGTTCCATCGCACGCCGTGCACCGTTGCCGTCTTCCGGGCCTGCCGTCAGGTGGTAGGCATCGGCACTGGTGCCATAACCCACCAGTTCCGCCAGGGGCTTGGCGCCACGCGCGAGGGCGTGCTCCAGGGACTCGATCACCAGTAATCCGGCGCCCTCGGCCATGACAAAGCCGTCGCGATCACGGTCAAAGGGTCGCGATGCCTCTTGCGGCCGCTCGGCAAAGCCGGTGGACAGTGCGCGGGCGGCGGCAAAGCAACCCAGGGTCACGCGATCTATCGCCGCTTCCGTGCCGCCGCATATCGCGATATCCGCTTCGCCGCTTCGGATGAGCCTGGCCGCGTCGCCAATGGCCTGAACCCCCGCCGCACAAGCGGTTACCGGTGCGCCCAGAGGTCCTTTGAAACCGTGCCGGATGGAGACGTGCCCGGCGGCCATGTTGGCCAGAAAGGCAGGTGCCGTGAACGGCGACAATCGGCGCGGACCACGCGCATCGGTGGTGCGTACGGCACCGGCAATCGCGCCAAAGCCACCTACGCCCGAAGCGATGATGGTTGCCGTGCGCTCCTGGTCGTTGGCATCGGTCGGTTGCCAGCCAGCCTGTTGCAACGCTTCTTCGGCCGCCACCAGCGCGAACTCGATGAAGCGATCCATCTTCTTGCGATCCTTGGCCGGGATGATGCGTTCGGGGTCGTAACCGGCAATGGCGTCCTCCTCCAACGAAGGTACCTGGCCGCCCACGGCCACGCCGGTCCCTTCGGTGATATCGTCAGACAGGGTGCGAATGCCCGAGCGCCCGGCCAACAACCGCTGCCAGACTTCTTCAACGCCACAGCCCAACGGGCCGACAATGCCGACGCCGGTGACGACGATGCGTTTTTGACCTTGGGAAGTCATCATTGGAACCTCTTCATATCAGTCAATGTTCACTAAAAAGCACAAGTGCGCGGGCTTAAACCTGCGGTGCTGTCTGAGCGTGCGCTGAAGGGGCAGGACGGATCCTGAACCAGATGGAATACATCGCCGGCAGGAACACCAGCGTCATGATCGTGCCGACGAACGTGCCGCCGATCAGTGTGTAGGCAAGCGTCCCCCAGAACACCGAATGCGTCAGAGGGATGAAAGCCAAGATCGCTGCCAGCGCCGTCAGCAGTACCGGGCGGGCCCGTTGCACCGTGGCTTCGATGACCGCGTGAAACGGCTCCAGCCCTTCCTGTTTGTTGTGCTGGATCTGCCCGATCAGGATCAGTGTGTTACGCATCAAGATGCCCGAGAGTGCGATCAGGCCGACCAAGGCGTTGATCCCGAACGGCTGCTGGAAGATCAGCAGGGTCGGCACCACGCCAATCAGGCCCAACGGTGCGGTGAAGAACACCATGATCATGGCCGAGATCGAACGCACCTGCACGATGATGATCAGCAGCGTCAAGGCCACCATGATCGGCACCAGCGGCACGATTGCCTTGCCGGCCTTGCCCGACTCCTCGATGGCGCCCGCCTGCTCGATCCGGTAGCCGCTCGGCAGGGTGTCGATGACCGGCTGCAGCGCCTTTATGATCGCGTTCGAGACGTCTGGAGGCTGCAAGCCTTCGGCAATGTCGCCGCGTACGGTAATGGCCGGGGTGCGATCACGACGACGAAGAATAGGATCTTCCATGCGCACATCGACTTCACCCACCTGGGACAGCGGAATGCGCTGGCCCGTCGCGCCTACCAGGGTAAACCCTTCGATCCTGGCCGGATCGAGGCGAATGTCACCGGCCGCACGACCGACTACCTGCACCGAACGGATGTCCTCGCGAACCGCCGTGATTGGCACCCCCGTGAGCAGGAACTGTAATTGCTGCGCGACGGCATTTGACGTCAGGCCTACCGCCTGCAAACGATCCTGGTCCAGGGTGAAATGCAACGTAGGCGTCAGTGGCCCCCAGTCGGTATTGACCGTCCGCATCAGCGGGCTCGCCTGCATGACACTCTGGACCTGGCCCGCGATCTCACGCAATTTCGAGGGATCAGGGCCCATCACCCGGTAGGCAACCGGAAATGGCGAATAGGGACCGAACACCAGCTGCGTCACCCGGATCCGCGCCTCTGGGACAAGCCCGTCGGCAGCCGCCTCACGGAGATGGAACTTGAGGGTCTCGCGCGTTTCCTGGCTGTCGGTCAATACCACGATCTTGGCGAACGACGGATCGGGCAGTTCCGGTGCCATCGCCAAATAGAAGCGTGGCGCGCCTTGGCCGAGGTAGGCCGTGACGATTTTTGCTTCATCCTGTTTTTGCAACCAGGCCTCGACCTTGGCAGTGGCGGCGCTGGTCTGCTCGATCGAGGTTCCATAGGGCATCTGCACCTCGACCATCACCTCGGGACGGTCGGAGGTCGGGAAGAACTGTTTCTTGACCAGCCCCATGCCGAGGATCGCCACGACAAATGTCGTGATCACGGTGCCGGCCACCCACCATTTGCGTGTGATGACGCGGGTCAGGACCTGGCGGAAACGATTGTAGTGGCGGGTGTTGTAGATGGCTGCGTGACCGCCCTCGACCTGCTTGATGTCCGGCAACAGCTTCACCCCCAGGTAAGGGGTGAAGGCCACCGCCACCACCCAGGAAGCGATCAGGGCAATGCCGACGATCCAGAACATGTTGCTGGTGTACTCACCGGCGGTCGACTGGGCGAAGCCGTTAGGCATGAATCCGATGGCCGTCACCAGCGTGCCGGACAGCATCGGTGCGGCCGTATGGCTCCAGGCATACGCGGAGGCTTTGATCCGGTCATAGCCCTCCTCCATCTTCACCACCATCATCTCGATAGCGATGATGGCGTCATCCACCAACAGCCCGAGCGCCAGGATCAGCGAACCCAGGGTGATCCGGTCGAAGTTCTTTCCGGTGGCCGCCATCACCACAAACACTATCGCCAGTGTCAACGGTACGGCGGCTGCAACCACCACGCCTACACGCCAGCCCATGCTGAGAAAGCAAACGAGCATTACAACCAGCAGCGCGACAAAAAACTTGACCATGAACTCACCGACGGCCGAGTCAATGTTCACGGCTTGATCGGTGACCTTGGTCAACGTCATGCCCAGTGGCATGCCTTCATTGATCCTGGCCGTCTCCGCGTCCAGGGCCTTGCCCAGGTCCAGGCCGTTCCAACCCTCGCGCATCACGACGCCCAGCAACAGCGCTTCTTCGCCATTATTGCGCACCAGGAAGGTGGCCGGATCTTCATAACCCCGCTCAACGGTCGCAACGTCCGAGAGCTTGAGTGTGCGACCTTGAATCGCCAGGGGCGTGTCACGAATTTTTGCCAATTTATCGAAGGCGCCGTCTACCCGGAGGAAGACCTGCGGCCCGTTGGTTTCGACGGAGCCGGCGGGCGTGAGTACATTCTGGCTGTTCAGCGCGGCGAAGATATCCTGGGGCGAGACGCCCAAGGTGGCCAGCCGGTCATGGGAGAAGGACACGAAAATGCGTTCGGCCTGCTCGCCGATGATGTTGACCTTTTTCACACCCGCCACGTGCAACAGGCGCTGGCGCAGCGCTTCAGCATCGCGCACCAGCAGCCGCTGTGGCTCGCCTTTGGCTTTCAGGGCGAACAGCGCGAACGTCACATCGGAAAACTCATCATTGACCATCGGCCCGATAACGCCCGCCGGCAACTTGAGTGCTTCGTCCTGGAGCTTTTTGCGCGCCTGATAGAACTCTTCCTGCACTTGCGAAGGAGGCGTGCGATCGACCAGCGACACCATGGTGAAAGCCAGGCCCGGACGGGTGTAGGTTTCCGTGCGGTCGTACCACTTCAGTTCTTGCAGGCGCTTTTCAAGCGGCTCGGCAACCTGGTCCTGCATCTCTTGGGCGGTCGCACCCGGCCATGCCGTGATGACGGTCAACTGCTTGACCGTAAATGGCGGGTCCTCGGCACGCCCCAACTGGAAGAACGCCAAGGTGCCCGCGACGGCAATCAGCAAGATCAGGAACACGGTAATGGAGCGCTCGCGAACGGCGAGTGCCGACAGGTTGAGGCTCATGGACGGCCCCCGGCAACCTGCACGTCACCCGGTTGAGCCAGCCGCACTTGCTCGCCTTCACGCAGCAGATGGGCGCCGAGTCCGACAATACGCTCGCCCACATTGAGCTTGCCAGCGACTCGCGCGGCGTCGTCGCTCAGACCCAGGATCTGCACAGGGCGCCAGGTGACTTTCGCCGGCTCCCCGCTTATGACCCATACGCCGGTGCCGGTGCCCGGGTCAAAAACGGCAGCAATCGGCACTTGCAGTGCCTGCTGTTGCGCGGTGCCTTCGGCGATGCGAAGCGTGACAGTCGAACCCAGCGGCGCATTGGCCAGGGCTCCCTCCAGCACGTAGCGCGCCTCAAAAGTGCGGGTCACGCGGTCAGCCGAATCCGAGAGCAGCCTCAGCTTCGCGGTGACCGCCCCCGTGGTGACGCCATAAAGCGTCGCCTGTGCGGTTGTGCCTGTGGCAGGCCGCAAGGTCTCGGGCAATTGCACAACGGCTTCGCGCTGCCCTGCCCGCGCCAGTCGAACCACGGTTTGCCCGGGGCTGACGACTTGCCCAGGCTCGGCGAGCGTGTCCATCACTACGCCGTCGGCATCGGCGAGCAACACGGCATAACCCGATGCGTTTTGGGCGACGTCAGCCTGGGCTTGCGCGGCGCTGAGTTGTGCCTTGGCGGTGTCGGCAGCGGCTTTTATCTGGTCGTAGCCTGATGCCGAAATAGCACCTGCGGCGACCAGGTCGCGATAGCGCGCCTCATCGTCGGCGGTCTGCTTGGCCCGGGCCCGAGCGGCAGCGACTGCCTCTTGTTGGGCTCGCGCCTGCAACCCCAGGTCGACGGGATCCAGGCGCATCAACGGCTGCCCCCGTTTGACGGCCTGCCCACTATCGACCAACCGCTCAAGCACCTTGCCCGCTACCCGAAAACCCAGGTCACTCTGGACCCGAGCCGCCACGACACCGGTAAACGATCGTGAGAGATCAGACGAACCCTGGACTTCAGAGACCCGCACCAAGGGTGCAAGCGTACGTGGATCTTTAGCGGTGGATGAGTCGCCACACGCCGTCAGGACGAGAGGCAACAAGCAAGCGGCAAAGGTGACAGGTCGAAGCCGGAGCATAGGTTCCCTTTTGGGCAGATAGGACAAGAGCCTCATTCTCAATCTAGTGACCATTACTGTCAATGGTCACAATTCATCCCGTAGCACTTGTTGCAGCAATAATTGCTAGCTAACAGGTAATCACCCAGCTGAACCCTATAGGTGTCCATTGACAGGTTGTGACCACAATATAATATGGTCACAAACCAACCATGGCTCCAGGAGTCTCAATGTCGCCCCTCCACCCCGCTGCTTTGCTGGTGAGCTTCAGCTTGATGACAGGCTGCACGGTTGGTCCGGACTACCAACGTCCCGACGCTGCGCTGGCGCAGCGTTACCTGGGCCAGGCGTCTGTCGAGCAAAGGTCCGCAACGACGTCGGCCAGCCTCGTCGCATGGTGGGAAGGTTTTGCTGATCCAGTGCTCAGCGACCTGATTGCCCAGGCACTTGAGCAGAACCTGGACCTGGCCCAGGCTTCGGCCCGCGTCACCCAGGCACGGGCAGGGCTTGGGGCTGCAAATGCCGCGTTATTGCCCTCTGGAAACATCAATGGCCAGGCCGCGCGCTCATACCAATCCGTGGAAACACCCCTTGGCCAAGTGCTGAACTCGACGCCTGGATACGATCGATACGGGAACGCCTACGAACTTAACGTGGGTGCCAGTTGGGAAATCGACCTCTTCGGCGGCCTGCGCCGTGGACGCGAGGCCGCATTGGCCCAGTACCAAGCTAGTGAGGCAGGCGTCGCGGCCACACGGCTGGTCGTTGCCGCACAGACCGCCGATCTCTACATCACTGCCCGCGGGTTGCAGGCGCGGCTGGACATCGCCAATCAACAAGTCAAGACGCAGCAGGACCTGTTGGAAAAAGTCCAACTGCTCTACAGCAAGGGCCTGGCGGCCAGCTATCAGGTTTATCAGGTCGAGGGCGCCCTCTCGCAGGTCCAGGCGACGGTTCCCGTACTGCAGACCGGTCTGGACGCCGCCATGAATGCGCTGGATGTCATGCTTGCCACGCCACCCGGCACCCATCGCACGCAACTGGCGAACGGACGAAGCATCCCTCTGGCGCCACAGATAACGACCATGGGAACCCCTGCCGATCTGCTGCGCCGCCGGCCAGACCTGATCGTGGCCGAGCGCCGTCTTGCGGCCTCCAATGCGCGTATCGGCGAGGCGGTCGCTGAGTATTACCCGAAATTCTCCCTCAGCGCGTTGCTGGGCAGTGCCACAGCGGTTTCCGGCGGCAACCTGTTCTCCGGCGACGCTAGCCAGGCGGCCGGCGCACTGGGCCTGCGCTGGAGACTCTTCGACTTTGGCCGCATCAATGCGCAAATCGATCAGGCCAAGGGGCAGGAAGCCGAAGCGCTGGCGGCTTACCGCCAGTCCGTATTGCGCGCCACCGAGGACGTCGAGAACGCCTTCTGCGCGCTGGTGAATCGAGAATCCCAGGCGAGCACCCTCACCCAGGGCGAAAGCTCGCTGACGCAGGCTCGCCAATCGTCATTCATCGCCTATCAGAAAGGCACGGCCAGCCTGATCGACGTCCTGAATGCCGACGCGACGCTGCTGCAAGTCTCCGATGCACGGGCGCAAGCGCGCATGGAATCGGCACGGGCGGCGGTTGCAGCATTCAGGGCGCTCGGTGGCGGCTGGCAACCTCCTGACGCCCAACCGGTGGCGACTCGCTGAGTTGCCCGACTAACACAACACATACCCCCCTCTCCTTCAGCTCACAACCAGAGACCGACGATATGAAACCGAACGAACACTCCTGGGTGCTCATCACTGGCGCCTCAAGCGGATTTGGCGAAGAGTTTGCCCGGCAATACGCAGCACAGGGAAAATCGCTCGTCCTGGTAGCGCGCAGATTGGAAAAACTCGAGGCGTTGTCAGCGCAGTTGCGCGAACGTTTCCACATTGATGTGCTCGTCGAACAAGTAGACCTGTCCTCGATCCCCGCGATCATCGATCTGCACGCTCGACTGAGCGAGCGCAACATCGTGATCGATGTGCTCATCAACAATGCGGGCCATGGCTTACAGGGGCCTTTCCTGACTCAGTCCCTGGACCAATCGCTGGCGATGATCGCCCTGGATATTGCCAGTGTGACGGCCCTGACCCACCTCTTCGCAACTGACATGCGGATCCGGCAACGTGGACACATCCTCATGGTCGCAAGCCTGCTGTCACTCCAAGGCGTAAAGAACTTCGCCGTTTACTCTGCCGCGAAAGCCTACGTGCTTCGCCTCTCTGAAGCCCTTCATCGCGAACTCAAAGGCGACGGCATCGTCGTGACAGCCCTTTGCCCGGGCATGTCGGACACCGGGTTTGCAGAGAGCGCCAGGCAAAAGCTCACACCAGCTTTGAAAATGGTGATGATGCAACCCCAGCCGGTGGTGCGCGCTGGAATCCGGGCGCTGCAAGCCGCACGCATGAGTGTCGTTCCGGGGCTTGGCAACAAGGCAATCACCGTCTTGACCTGGGCCACGCCGCGCTGGTTTCACCAGGCCCTCATGGCACGCATCATGGGCGTCTGAGTTGGCGCTATGGCTGCTTTGCTGGAAAACGGCATTCTAAAGGTCGAGAGACAATGCTTGTTTCCCCCAACCTTTAGAACGGCGATCGATCAGAAGCGATAGCTAACGGAAGTACCCAGGCCGCTTGCGCTGTTCCTGTACTTGGAGCTGTAGGCGCCTCTGGCCGGCGAGGTTTCGTTGACCCGCACGCTCTCCTCCCACAGATAGGAATAAGCGACATCGATCGTGACGTTGTCCACTGGCGTCCAGCCAGCGCCGAAGCTGACGATTTTTCGGTCGCCGGTAGGAATACGTGGCCCACGGTTGGTGTTGTTGGCCGGCGACTGGTCGACCGAGAAGCCTGCGCGCAGCACCCACTGGTTATTCAACTGGTATGAGGTGCCAATGGCGTGAGCCCACGTGTCGTGCCAGTTCTGCTCTTCGGTAATGGTGCCCAGCGCACCGCTCAATAAAGGCGGCAAGCCGGTGTTCTCGATGGTCAATTCCTTGAAGCGACTCCAGCGTGTCCAGGTACTGCCCGCGTACAAGGTCCAATCATTGTCGAGTTGGTGAGTCACCGAGATGTCCACGGACTCCGGGGTATCCACATCCAATGAAGCATCATAGCTGCGACCGCTGAGCCCTATCACGCTGAAGATGCCGTTGCTGACCTTGGTCTTGGCATCCAGGTGGTAGCTGACCTTGGAATGGTAGGTCAATCCCACACGGGTTCGATCTGTCGCCTGTACCAGCACCCCTGCATTGAAACCAAGGGCCGTATCGTCGCCGTTGCTTTTGAGTTTGCCATCATTGCGACCCGGGCTCAGCGGGTTGGGTACCGTGCCGGTTATCTCACCACTGATACGGTTGACCGTCGGGCCGAACCCGATCGAAACCCTGTCATTGAAGGCATAGCTGATGGTGGGCTGGAACGTGAGCGTAGTGACCTCGCTTTTGTTGCCGTAGTAGCGCCCGGCAAAGTCGCTGCCGTAATCGGTAATCAGGCCGAACGGCACATAGAAACCCATGCCGAATGCCCAATGCTCATCGATGGGCTTGACGTAGTAACCCATGGGCACGGTGGTCGTGGGCACGACGTCACCGTCTTCCTGACCACCAAAGGTACTGCGGGTCTGGCTGATGTCATTCTTCGCGAAGAGCGTCGCCGCCCCCAGGCTGACCTGCTCTGATTTAAGGCGAGACATGCCCGCGGGGTTACCGAAGACGGTGCTCGCGTCCTCGGCCGAGGATGCGCGACCGGCAAACCCCGACCCCATCCCGCTGATGCTCTGTTCATTGAGGGCAAAACCGCTTGCAAGCACATGAGACGTGGCGAATGCAACGGCGAAGCCCACGGGGGCCTTGAGTATTATTTTTTTCATTATTGGGACTCTGGATTGAAACTCTAAGACTGCAGTCTGGGTTGTTCGTACTAGGTAAAAATCGCCACCGTCTGGCGCGCCCAAAGCACGCGGCGGCCACTTTCGTCCCATATTTCCATGTCCTGTAGCGAATACCCTTCCAGCGCCTGCTGGCTGAAAGAGCTGACAAGAAACCATTCGCCGGCCACGGCTGGCTGCGGCAGGTCAATCATCCAGGACGCGGAGCTGATAGCGGCGGGTTCGGTGAAACAGGTCACGGCGGCCGGCGGCAAGCTGTCAGCCAGTGCAATCAGGGCGACGGCCGGGTCCACGCCCCGGGCATCCAGATGGCGTACCCACATCAATAACTCCGGACTTTCAGCGCCAGACACCGGCAGCGAACCACCCGCAGGACGCATCTCGAAGTTATAGGCGCAAGCCGGCGCGATCTGGCTGTCCAGCGCCAGGGTGGCGTAGTGGGACGGCCCCTCCACAAATGGCGGACCCCAGGAATCATGCGTAATCCTGCTCGCCCGGGGCTGGGCGAACAGCAACACCGTGCGCAACGCAAGGTCCTCACCCGACAGGCAGTCGACGGACACCGAGGTGACCGACCGCCCTTGACGCAACACGCTTACATCGAACGTCTGGGCCTGCGTCACCGGGGCGATGAATGACACCTGCGCGGACTTGAACGGAGGGAAATCCGCCGGGCGTTCCCGCAAGACTGCCTGCAGCGACAGCGCTGCCGAAAGCCCGCCAAAGAGGGTGCGACCTTGCTGCCAGTTAGGCGGAGAAACAAAGGGGGCGTCTGGATCGAATTGCTGCAGCAGTTTGGCAAAGCTCGTCATACCGACGCCCAGGCTAAGAGCAGATGCGCCATATTTATTCATGTGACCAATTGTGTCAATGGTCACGAATCGAATAAATAAAGGCGACCATCAGTCGCTGGAGCGAGGGGTGAATCGGATGGGTAAGCGTCGCCTGCAATGACCTGGGACTTCTTCAGCCACAGCTCAAGGCATGAGGCTACGCAAGATCAGGTTGCAGGTGAGCGTGGGGGCAACCTCGACATAATCGAGGCTGTACTGCAGCAGCAAGGGATTGACGAAAGGCCGCAGCGCCAGATGGATCGCGTCTACGGTTTCATCCAATGGCGTCTTGCGTTCGAATTCACCAAGCTCCCGCCCCTCGCGCACGATTTGCAATACAAAGCTCTTGATCCGTGCGTTATAGACTTGCGAACTGGGCCATTGCTCCGACGCGGAAAACGCCGCAATGTCATAGAGCTTGCGGTCATTGAAAAACAGGTTAACGCCTGTGGTGATCAGGGCCTTGACCAGGCGGCGAAAGCGCTCCGTCGCTGAAAGCCCGTCTTCACTGATGGCCTGCTCCACCGCCGCGACGATTTCTGCCAGGCACTGGCTGCAGATGGCCTCGCCAATCGCCTGCTTGGAGTCGAAGAACTTGTAGATGTAGGCCTTGGAGAAGCCGATGGCCTTGGCCAGGTCGGACACCGTGGTCTTGCCATAGCCGTATTGACTGAAATGCTCGTTGGCCGCCGCGACAATCTGGTTTCGAATGTCGTGATCGGCGGGACCGCGGGTGCTGGGCGAAGGTATTGAGGGCTGGTTCATAGAGGCAGCTTACGCACCCTGAAGATAGTTGACAACTTGTGACCGTTAAGTAACAGCGTCACAAGCCAGCTAATATCAGGCTGTCGGCCCGCCCCTTCCTTCTATTTAGCAAAGAGCTGACTCATATCCTTGAACGCCTTGAATTCCAGCGCATTACCGCAAGGATCGAACAGAAACATCGTGGCCTGCTCCCCCACCTGCCCTTTGAAACGGATGTACGGCTCGATCACAAACTCGGTGCCAAAGGATTTCAGCCGCTCGGCCAGCGCTTCCCACTCCTGCCAACCCAGAATGATGCCGAAGTGAGGCACCGGTACGTCGTGCCCATCTACCGGGTTGCTATGGACGCTCTCTTGGGAAGCGGTCTTTGGCTGTTCATGGATCACCAACTGATGGCCGTAGAAGTTGAAGTCGACCCAGTGGGCGCTGGAGCGGCCCTCTTGCAACCCAAACACCTCGCCATAAAAGGCCCGAGCGCCTGGAAGGTCATAAACAGGGATTGCGAGATGGAAGGGAGAAAGGCTCATCATGGCTCCTGGTGCTTTGGTAAGGACAGGGCCATCGTAAAGCCGGGCTAAAAACAAGAAAAACAATATATTTCTCTCAGTAACACAATTAATATTTGTGAATGATCAAAGAACTCAAGACCCTTGTCGCCGTAGCACGGGAAGGTACTTTCGCTGCCGCAGGCAATAAAATCGGCCTCACCCAGGCGGCGATCAGCGCGCAGATCCAGCGTCTGGAGGCCGAGCTTGGCTTCGAGATTTTCGACCGCAAGGGACGCTCGGCTCATCTCAATCGAATGGGTCATCAAATACTCTTGCAAGCCCAGGAATTGTTGCGCCTTTACGACAATCTTGGCGCGAGTCCTGCCGGGCTTGCCCCAAGCGTACTGGTGAACATTGGCGCTATCGCTTCGGTGCAGCGCTCCCTCCTGCCAGACGCGCTCGCCAGGTTTCACCAACAATGCCCGCAATGCCGAACGCGGGTGCTGCCTGGCGTGTCGATGGAGTTGATCAACCTGGTGGATGCCGGCGAAATCGACATGGCCGCCATTATCCGCCCGCCTTTCTCGCTGCAAAGCGATCTGCGCTGGATGACCCTGGCGCTGGAGCCTTATCGACTGATCGTTCCGAGCACGCTTCCCGGAGAGGACTGGACCGAACTGCTTGGCAGCCAACCTTTCATTCGTTATGACCGGGCGTCGTTCGGTGGCCGGCAGGTGGACCGTTTCCTGCGCAAGATGCACTTCGCCTTGCATGAAGTCAGCGAGCTCGATGAGCTGGAGGCCATCATCAAGCTGGTTGGCAACGGAGTCGGTGTGGCCTTGGTGCCGCAAACCGCGACCCACCGCAAATGGCCAGAAGGTGTACGCGCCCTCGACCTCGCGGAGCACACTTTCCACCGTGATGTCGGGCTCGTCCATCGACCCCGACAAAGCCTCACCGAACCCGCGGGAGTACTGGTGCAATTGATTGCCGAGCAGGCCCGAGCCAACCCCATATAAACCGCACCTCCTTGTACCCAAAACAAAAACCAATGCGCAGACTCAAGGTTTTTGTCGACCGGATGATCTATACCTTCAAGGACACGCAGTCAGGCCAAGACAACAGACTGGCGTGTCTTGATAAAACGACTGTGGCGCCCCTGCTTCAGGTGCGCTGCATGACATAAAAACGTCGGCCTGCAAGACGCTGTTTCCGCGCCCATCTTTGACTGGCGCACCACTTTCCAATGCCTGAAGTACTGATCATGAGCCCGAACAAACGCGTCTTGAATGCCCCCGCCAGAGCGCTATCCAGGCTTTGTCTGTTGTTACCGCTGTTGGTGGCCGACAACGCACGCGGTGAACCCTTGGAGATAGAACTGCATATCCTCGACGCGCCGCCGCTGACATTCGTCGACGATCCCAGGGGCCACGGAATCGTTGGCGATGTCGCCGTGGCGGCCATGACCAAGGCAGGGTACGCCGTGAAAATCCATGTGCTCCCCTGGGCCAGGGCTCAGAAACACGTCAGTGAAGAACATGACCATTTGATCGCCCCCCTCTCGCGCATACCCACTCGTGAGGATCGTTTCACCTGGATCGCCTCGATCATGCCCATGGAGCGAGCTTTTTTCAGCCTTGAGCAACGGGTGAGCAGCTTCGCCCAAGCGAAAGAAACCTATCGCAAGATCGGCGTCGGCCTAGGCAGTGCACAGGAAGATATCCTGCGCACCGAAGGGTTCAGCGACGAGCAGATCTATCCGCTGGCCATTGGCGACAACCCCGCCCAGCTACTCTTGATGGGGCGCATCGATGCCTGGTTCAACGGCGTGCCCGAGAGTCGATACATCTGGCCGAAAGTGTCTAAACGCAAACTGCTCATGAGTCCGGTCGGCAGCAGCGCCGATCTTTACCTGGCTTGCTCCAAGCAATGCTCGCCCAAAATGGTCGAGGATTTGCGCCAGGCCGTTGAAGCGCTTCGGGCGGATGGGACGGTCCAGCATATCCACGACCTCTATCTGCCGCGATAGGCCGCGACCATCAATACATTTGATAGCAAAGAACCAAAGCCCACACCCGATCCATGCGCTCGCCCAAAACTTGGCTGAGTCATTGTGGCGAGGGGGCTTGCTCCCGTTGGGCTGCGTAGCGCCCCTTCTTTGTGAGCGTTTCGCGCTCAAGCGGCAGCAAGCTCCCTCGCGACCGGTTCCTGGTTTGTCCAAAGAGCGGCGCATGGCCGGACTAGAGGCCTGATCGATGGCTTATATCATTCTGAATGATAGTTACCTTTGCTTCATTCGATTCGTTCCTCTGCCCTGCGCCACGCATCATCCGCCCATTCTCAATACATTGGCGGATGCTATCCATGGAACATTCACTTTCAAAACTGCGTTTTCCCCTCGCGCTGCTGGCGGTGCTGGTGATGAGCGCCTGCGGCAAGACGCCCGATACGGCAGCGTCCATGCCGCCGGCCAAAGTCAGTGTGGCCAAGGTATTGGAGCAGCCTGTCAACGAATGGGATGAGTTCACCGGGCGCCTTGAGGCGCCGGAAACCGTCGAGATCCGCCCACGGGTTTCCGGGCAGATCGACGAAGTGGCCTTCACCGAAGGTGCGCTGGTCAAGAAAGGCGACCTGCTGTTCCAGATCGACCCACGCCCGTTCCAGGCTGAAGTCCGTCGTCTCGAAGCCCAACTGGCCCAAGCCCGCGCCACCGCCACCCGCAGCGAAAACGAAGCCCAGCGTGGCGAACGCCTGCGCCTGAGCAATGCCATTTCCGCCGAACTGGCCGACTCGCGCACCAGCGCCGCCCAGGAAGCCCGCGCCGCCGCTGCGGCCATCCAGGCACAATTGGACCTGGCCAAGCTGAACCTGAGCTTCACCCGGGTGACCTCGCCTATCAGCGGTCGCGTCAGCCGGGCGGCCATCACCGCTGGCAACCTGGTGACCGCTGACGTCACGCCGCTCACCAGCGTGGTCTCCACGGATAAGGTCTACGCCTACTTCGATGCCGACGAACGCGTCTTCCTCAAGTACACCCAACTTGCCCGCCAAGGCCAGCGCGGCCAGGCCACACCGGTCTACATGGGCCTGTCCAACGAAGACGGCAATCCGCACCAGGGCCAGATGAACTTCGTCGACAACCAGGTCAACCCGCAGACGGGCACCATCCGCGGCCGCGCCGTGTTCGACAACAAGGACGGCACCTACACCCCAGGCCTGTATGCCCGCCTGAAGCTGGTGGGCAGCGGTACTTATGCCGCCGTGCTGATCAACGACGAAGCCGTGGGCACCGACCTGGGCAAGAAATTCGTGCTGGTGATGGACGCCGAAAACAAGCCGGCCTACCGCGCCGTCGAGCTGGGGCCGAAGATCGAAGGCTTGCGCATCGTGCGTAGCGGCCTGAGCAAGGACGACACCATCATCGTCAAGGGCCTGCAGCGGGCTCGTCCAGGTTCGCCAGTCACGCCTGAAACCGTGCCGATGGCCAGCGACGAAACCATTGCCGCCCTGGCACAACAACGTAAAGCGCTCGAAGCCAGCAACCTGCCCCAAGTCGCGCCATCCAAGGACGCGTCAGGGACGGCAGGCAAACTGGCCGCTGCGACCCCACGCGGTTAAGGGACTGAATCCAAGATGAAATTTTCCCAGTTCTTCATTTCGCGGCCGATCTTCGCAGCAGTGCTTTCGCTGCTGATCCTGATCGCCGGCGCCATCTCGCTGTTCCAATTGCCGATCAGCGAATACCCGGAAGTCGTGCCGCCGACCGTGGTCGTGCGCGCCAACTTCCCGGGCGCCAACCCCAAGGTCATCGGCGAGACCGTGGCCGCGCCCCTGGAACAAGCCATCACCGGCGTCGAGAACATGTTGTACATGTCCTCGCAGTCCACCGCTGACGGCAAGATCACCCTGACCATCACCTTCGCCCTGGGCACCGACCTGGACAACGCCCAGGTGCAGGTGCAGAACCGCGTCACCCGGACCGAGCCCAAGCTGCCGGAAGAAGTGACCCGGATCGGCATCACGGTGGACAAGGCCTCGCCCGACTTGACGATGGTCGTGCACTTGACCTCGCCGGACAAACGCTACGACATGCTCTACCTGTCCAACTACGCCCTGCTCAACATCAAGGATGAGCTGGCGCGCTTGGGTGGCGTGGGTGATGTGCAGCTGTTCGGCATGGGCGATTACTCCCTGCGGGTCTGGCTGGACCCGAACAAGACCGCTTCGCGCAACCTGACCGCCACCGATGTGGTCACCGCAATCCGTGAACAGAACCGCCAGGTGGCTGCCGGTGCCCTGGGTGCGCCACCGGCGCCAAATGCCCAGGCGTTCCAGCTGTCGATCAACACCCAGGGTCGCCTGGTGAACGAGGAGGAGTTCGAGAACATCATCATTCGTTCCGGCGCCAACGGCGAGATCACTCGCCTGAAGGACATCGCCCGGATCGAACTGGGTTCCAGCCAATACGCCCTGCGCTCGCTGCTGGACAACCAGCCGGCGGTGGCGATCCCGATCTTCCAGCGCCCTGGCTCCAATGCGATCCAGATCTCCAACGACGTGCGCAGCAAGATGGAGGAACTGAAGAAAGGCTTCCCGGCCGGCATGGACTACAGCATCGTCTATGACCCGACGATCTTCGTCCGCGGCTCCATCGAAGCGGTGGTGCACACCCTGTTCGAAGCACTGATCCTCGTAGTGCTGGTGGTGATCCTGTTCCTGCAGACATGGCGCGCCTCGATCATTCCGCTGGTGGCTGTACCGGTATCGCTGATCGGTACGTTCGCCGTGATGCATCTGTTCGGCTTTTCGCTGAACGCCCTCTCACTGTTCGGCCTGGTACTGGCGATCGGTATCGTGGTGGACGACGCCATCGTGGTGGTGGAGAACGTCGAGCGAAACATCGAATTGGGGCTCACCCCGGTGGAGGCGACCAAGCGCGCCATGAGTGAAGTGACCGGCCCGATCATCGCCACCGCCCTGGTACTGTGCGCGGTGTTCATTCCGGCGGCGTTCATCAGCGGCTTGACCGGGCAGTTCTATAAACAGTTCGCCCTGACCATCGCCATCTCGACGGTAATCTCGGCAGTCAACTCCCTGACCCTGTCGCCAGCCCTGGCTGCGGTATTGCTCAAGGGCCATGACGCGCCCAAGGACCGTTTCTCCAAATTCCTCGACAAGCTCTTCGGTGGCTGGCTGTTCCGTCCGTTCAACCGTTTCTTCGAGCGTGCCAGTCATGGTTACGTGGGCACCGTCGCCCGGGTAATTCGCAGCAGCGGCATCGCCCTGGTGCTCTATGCGGGCCTGATGGTGTTGACCTTCTTCGGTTTCTCCACCACCCCGACCGGTTTCGTGCCCGGCCAGGACAAGCAGTACCTGGTGGCCTTCGCCCAATTGCCGGACGCCGCGAGCCTGGACCGCACCGAAGACGTGATCAAGCGCATGTCGGACCTGGCCCTCAAGCAACCGGGCGTTGAAAGCGCCGTGGCCTTCCCGGGCCTGTCGATCAACGGTTTCACCAACAGCCCGAACGCCGGTATCG
Organism: Pseudomonas sp. St316; assembly: GCF_018325905.1. NCBI lineage: Bacteria > Pseudomonadati > Pseudomonadota > Gammaproteobacteria > Pseudomonadales > Pseudomonadaceae > Pseudomonas > Pseudomonas sp. St316. The sequence goes on from NZ_AP021901.1 coordinate 3,483,331, forward strand.
TGTTCGTGACCCTCAAGCCCTTCGACGAGCGCAAGGACCCGAGCATGTCGGCCGGCGCCATTGCCGGGGCCTTGAACGGCCAGTACGCCGGGATCCAGGAAGCCTACATGGCGATCTTCCCACCGCCGCCGGTACAGGGCCTGGGTACGATCGGTGGTTTCCGCCTGCAAATCGAAGACCGGGGCAACCTGGGCTACGACGAGCTGTACAAAGAAACCATGAACATCATCACCAAGAGCCGCAGCGTGCCGGAACTGGCCGGGTTGTTCACCAGTTACACCGTGAACGTGCCCCAGGTCGACGCCGCTATCGACCGTGAAAAAGCCAAGACCCACGGCGTCGCCGTCAGCGACATCTTCGACACCCTGCAGATCTACCTGGGTTCGCTGTATGCCAACGACTTCAACCGCTTCGGTCGTACCTACCAGGTCAACGTCCAGGCAGAGCAACAGTTCCGTCTCGAGTCGGACCAGATCGGCCAGCTCAAGGTGCGCAACAACCGTGGCGAGATGATCCCGCTGGCGACCTTCATCAAGGTCAGCGATACCTCGGGGCCGGATCGCGTGATGCACTACAACGGTTTCATCACCGCTGAAATCAACGGTGCCGCCGCCCCGGGCTACAGCTCCGGCCAGGCTGAGAAAGCCATCGAAAAACTGCTCAAGGACGAATTGCCCAACGGCATGACGTACGAGTGGACCGACCTGACGTACCAGCAGATCCTCTCGGGCAACACCGCGCTGTTCGTGTTCCCGCTCTGCGTACTGCTGGCGTTCCTGGTGCTCGCGGCACAATACGAAAGCTGGAGCCTGCCATTGGCGGTGATCCTGATCGTACCGATGACCCTGCTGTCGGCGATTACCGGGGTGATTCTCTCCGGTGGTGACAACAACATTTTTACCCAGATCGGCTTGATCGTATTGGTGGGACTTGCCTGTAAGAACGCGATCCTGATCGTCGAGTTCGCCAAGGATAAACAGCTCGAAGGCATGAACCCGCTGGCGGCGGTCCTCGAAGCGTGCCGCCTGCGTCTGCGGCCGATCCTGATGACCTCCTTCGCCTTCATCATGGGCGTGGTGCCCCTGGTGTTCTCCAGCGGCGCCGGTGCGGAAATGCGCCATGCCATGGGTGTGGCGGTGTTCTCCGGGATGCTCGGTGTGACCTTCTTCGGCCTGCTGCTCACCCCTGTGTTCTATGTACTGATCCGCAACTTCGTCGAGCGCAGCGAGGCCCGCAAGGCGGCCCGGGCTTTGAAACTGGAGGCGCAACAATGAGTTTGAAAGTGTTCGTGCCGAGCTTGCTGGTATTGGCCTTGAGTGCCTGTGCCGTAGGCCCGGACTACAAGGCTCCGCAAACGGAGGCGGCGAATATCAGCACCGCCACCGACGGCGCCGCCGGCCAGAAGAATTTCGACCGGGCTCGTTTTGAAGGCATCTGGTGGCAGCAGTTCGACGACCCGACCCTTAACGCGTTGGTGACCCGATCCCTGGAAGGCAACCGCGAGTTGCGCGTGGCCTTCGCCCGCCTGCGGGCCGCCCGGGCGATTCGCGATGACGCCAGCAATGACGCCATGCCGACCATCACCAGCCGTGCCAGCAGCAACCTGGGCAAAGGCCAGATCCCGGGGCAGACCACCGACCGGGTCAACACCGAGCGTTACGACCTGGGCCTGGACATGGCCTGGGAGCTGGACTTGTTCGGACGCATCCAGCGCAACCTGGAGGCCACCGACGCCGATCAGCAGGCCGCCGAAGCCGATCTTTATCAGTTGCAGGTGACCATGATCGCCGAACTGGTGGACGCCTACGGTCAATTGCGCGGCGCGCAACTGCGGGAAAAGATCGCCCTGGCGAACCTGAAGAACCAGCAGGACTCGCGCAAGATTACCGAAAGCCTGCGTGATGCCGGCGTCGGCGATCAACTCGATGTGGTGCGGGCCGATGCCCGCCTGGCCTCGGTGGAAGCCAGCGTGCCGCAGTTGCAGGCCGAACAGGTGCGTCAGCGCAATCGCATCGCCACATTGCTGGGTGAGCGCCCGGACAAACTGAGCGTGGACCTGAGCCCGAAACAGTTACCCGCCATCGCCAAGGCCCTGCCCATCGGCGACCCAGGTGAATTGCTGCAACGGCGTCCGGACATTCTCAGTGCCGAACGCCAACTGGCCGCTGCCACGGCGCGCATTGGCGTGGCCAAGGCCGATCTGTTCCCACGGGTCAGTCTGAGCGGTTTCCTGGGTTTCACGGCTGGACGCGGTTCGCAGATCGGCTCCTCGGCGGCCAACGCCTGGGCGCTGGGCCCGAGCATTACCTGGGCCGCTTTCGACCTGGGCAGCGTGCGGGCTCGCTTGCGCGGTGCCAGCGCCGAGGCGGACGGTGCCCTGGCGACCTACGAACAGCAAGTGCTGCTGGCCCTGGAAGAATCGGAAAATGCCTTCAGCGACTACGGCAAGCGCCAGCAGCGGCTGATTTCGCTGATTCGTCAGAGTGAATCGAGCCGTGCCGCCGCCGACCTGGCCGAGATTCGCTACCGCGAAGGTACTGTGGACTTCCTCGTGCTGCTCGACGCCCAGCGCGAACGCCTGGCCGCCGAAGACACCCAGGCGCAGGCCGAAGTGGACCTGTACCGCGGCATCGTCGCGATCTACAAGGCACTGGGTGGCGGCTGGAAACCGGAGACCGTTGCCAGCAACTGACCCGCCTTGCTCAACCGAGCTCCTTTGGTTGGCCGCAACCAGCCAAATGTTTGCCCCGCGTTTCATTTGAACGCGGGGCTTTTTTTCGGCTGAAGCTTGCTGGGGGCGACACTGTGGGAGCGAAGCTTGCTCGCGATAGCGGTGTGTCAGTTGCGTTGATGCAAAACGTGCCGCCCTCATCGCGGGCACGCCTTGCTCCCACATTGACTCGGGCAAGCTTACCCTGGGCGCATGAGATGCTTCACAAGGTTTGACTCAAGCCCCCACCTGACCGAAGCTTGCGGCATTTCACGCTTCTGGTAATGGATTCCCTGTATGCCCTCGCCTCGCCGCCGCTATCTGCTCCTCAGCTTCTGTGTCCTGTTGGTGATGGGGCTTGTCGCGGTATGGCTGCGCAGCACCGCCCCGCAGATCCCTGAAGCGATCAAGCGTGGCTACAGTGAAGCCTTGGGTAGCGCCCGCAACGGGCAGCCAGGGGCGGCGCGGGTGCTTTACCAGCAATTGGGGCGCCCGGACCTTTCACCCAAGCGCCGCGTGTGGCTGCACGCCGAACTGCCCAACTACCCCAGCCCCCAAGCCCTGAAGCTGGCGGACGCGGACCTGCACAACGAATCGCCGGACGTGCGTCGAGCCGCCATCGGCAGCATCGTCGGACTGGTGCCGACAGGCCAGCGCAGCCTGTTGCTCGGCCCGCTCCTGGATGATGATGACCAGAACGTCCGGTTCGCCGCCGTGAACGCGTTGCTGGGTTTGTCGCCGGACGACCTCGGGTTGTATTTCGGCGCGATGCAGTTAGCCATCGACACCTGGGAACAGGTGCTCGAGGACGGTCCTAAAACCGCCGAGACCCACTACCAGCTCGCCCGACTGCACCTGCACAACGCCGAACTGAAGAAAGCCCAACTGGCCCTTGAACAGACCTTGCGCCTGCAACCGGACAACCTGCCAGCGCTGGTCATGCAGATCGAGGTGCTGGACAAACAGGGCCAAAGCGAAGCCGCACGATTATTGCTCGCAAGGCAATTGCAAACCCAGCCAACGTCGGCCTATCTGCAACATGCGCTGGGCATGTGGTTGCTGCAACACGGCCAGAACGAATATGCCGTGCTTGGCTTGGCAAAAGCGGTGGAACTTGAGCCCGAGAACCGCCATTACCGCTATGACCTGGCGACCACCCTGCATGCCGAGCAGGAAGTGGAAGCGGCGCAGAAACAGCTCCAGGAAATCGTCCAGCGCTACCCCGCCGACCGCAAGGCACGGGTGCTGCTGATCAACTATTGGAAGGAGACCGGCCAGTTGCAGAATGTTCAAATCCTGCTGGCGCAACTTGAACAGTTGAACCCGGACGACCCGGCGCTGCAACAGGGTCTGTAGGCGCTGCCGAAGGCTCGGGCCGCGTTCGGACAATCTTCTAGTTGATTGTTCAACTGCGACTCAATTGCCTGGAGAAAAATCGCCGCCTCGCTTCGCTCGAAAGCGCCTGCAAAGTTGTGCAGTACACCGCGTTTTATCGATATAAGCGGAACCGCCATCTTCGCCAAAGGTCAAGTGTTCAGGCAGTTGAATTCAGGCGTTACCCCGCCGGCTGCCCACTTCCCTAGTCATGAGAGGGCTATTTTTGTCTACATCTAACGAGTTGATCAGTGCAAAAGCCGCCACCGGCGTCGAAGGACTGGACAATGTCCTTTCCGGTGGTTTGTCCCGCGGCCATGTGTTCCTGCTCGAGGGGGAACCGGGTACCGGTAAGACCACGGTCGCGCTGCATTTTCTGCTGGCCGGCGCCAAGGCCGGTGAGCGCTCGTTGTACATCACGCTGTCGGAAACCGAGCGTGAACTGCGCCAGGGCGCGACCTCCCATGGGTGGACCCTGGACGACAACATTCATATCTTCGAGCTGACCCCGCCCGAAAGCCTGCTCAATGCCGAGCACCAGCAGAGCCTGCTGTATTCCTCGGACCTGGAGCTGGGCGAAGCGACCCGGCAGATTTTCGAAGTGGTCGAGCGGGTCAAACCGACACGGGTCGTGCTCGACAGCCTGTCGGAGATCCGCCTGCTGGCGCAAAGCTCTCTGCGCTATCGTCGCCAGATCCTGGCGATCAAACATTACTTCGTACGCTACGACGCCACGGTCCTGTTGCTCGACGACCTGACCGCCGAATCCCTGGACAAGACCGTGCACAGCGTCGCCCACGGGGTGATTCGTCTGGAAGAACTGACCCCCAACTATGGTGCCGAGCGTCGGCGAGTCCGGGTGGTCAAGTATCGCGGGCAGAAATACCGCGGCGGTTACCATGACTTCACCATCATGGGCGATGGCGTGCATGTCTTCCCCCGCCTGGTGGCTGCCGAACATCGCGGACAATACCTGCGCCAGCAACTGTCCAGCGGCATCGGCGAAATGGATGCGCTGCTGGGCGGCGGTATCGAGACCGGTTCCAGCACCTTGATCCTCGGCCCGGCAGGGACCGGCAAGTCGCTGATCGCGATGATTTTTGCCGCAGCCGCCGTGCATCGCGGCGAGAAAGCGGCGCTGTTCATCTTCGATGAAGAACTGGGCTTGTTGTTCGAGCGCATGAAAAACATCGGCATCGATCTGCAAGCCCTGCAAGAGACCGGCAACCTGTTGGTCGAACAGGTGGACGCCGCCGAACTGTCCCCCGGCGAGTTCTCCCACCGCGTGCGCCGTTGCGTCGACGAGGGCGAGATCAAGACCGTGATCATCGACAGCATCAACGGCTATCAGGCGGCCATGCCGGAAGAGAACGCCCTGGTGCTGCACATGCATGAGTTGTTGCTCTATCTCAACCGCAAGGGCGCGGCGACCTTCATGACCGTTGCACAGCACGGCCTGGTGGGCGACATGCAGGCGCCCGTGGACATCACTTACCTGGCCGACACGGTGATTCTGTTGCGCTACTTCGAAGCACTGGGCAAGGTTCGCCGGGCGATTTCCATCATCAAGAAACGCACCGGCAGCCACGAGTCGACCATCCGCGAATACCGCATCAACGGCTCGGGCATGACCATTGGCGAACCGTTGGAGGCGTTCCAAGGCGTCTTGCGCGGGGTGCCCACCTACATGGGCGAAAGCAACCCGCTGCTCAAGGATGAACGCCGGTGACGCTGGCTGAGCCCCTGTCCGAGCGGGCGCTGATCCTCGCACCGCTGGGACGGGACAGCCAGATTGCCTTGATGATCCTCAATGAAGCCGGCTTCGCGGGCCTCATTTGCCGTCATCTGGGTCATTTGTGCGAAGAATTGGAAAAAGGTGCCGGCCTCCTGGTGATTTCTTCGGAGGCCCTGGTGGGACCTGACCTGGAAGCGCTGTTCCTGCACATCGAGCAGCAGCCGGCCTGGTCCGACCTGCCCATTGTCTTGCTGACCCACCACGGCGGCCCGGAACAGAACCCGGCGGCCCGTATCGGTGCGCAATTGGGCAACGTCACCTTCCTTGAGCGCCCTTTCCACCCTGTGACCCTGATTAGCCTGGTGACCACCGCCCTGCGCGGGCGGCGAAGACAATACGAAGCCCGCGACCGCCTGATCGACCTCAGCAACAGCGAACTGCGCCTGCAAACCACCCTTGAAACCCTTGAACAGCAAGTGGAAGAACGCACCGCCCAGTTGCGCCACAACGAAGAAGCCCTGCGCCAGTCACAGAAAATGGAAGCCGTCGGCCAACTAACCGGTGGTATCGCCCACGACTTCAACAACATGCTCACCGGGATCATCGGCAGCCTCGAACTGCTGCGTCGGCGCCTGGCCAGAGGCCGCACCGAAGACCTGGACAGTCTGATCGACCTGGGCGTGACCTCGGCCAACCGCGCCGCCGGCCTGACCCATCGCCTGCTGGCGTTTTCCCGTCGACAATCACTGGACTCCAAGGCCGTCCAGATGAATACGCTGGTGCTCTCCATGGGCGAGTTGCTGCAACGCAGCCTCAACGAAAGCATCCGCCTGGACATGCGCCTGGACGAACAGCTCTGGGTCGCCGAAGCCGACCCCAACCAACTGGAAAGCGCCCTGCTCAACCTGGTCCTCAACGCCCGGGATGCCATGCCCAACGGCGGGAATCTGCTGGTACAGACCTACAACCGGCACCTGCCCCCCGATTTCACCGACGCCTACACCAACCTGGAACCCGGCGACTATGTGGTGCTGAGCGTGCAGGACAGCGGTTGCGGCATGCCCGAATCGATCATCGGTCGCGCGTTCGACCCGTTCTTCACCACCAAGCCAATCGGCCAGGGCACTGGGCTGGGCCTGTCGATGATCTATGGGTTCAGCAAGCAATCGCGTGGCCACGTGACCATCGACAGCGAAGTCGACAAAGGCACCACCGTGAACCTTTACCTGCCGCGTTTTCGCGGCGAGGAAATACCCGAACCTCAGGTCACCACCCCACACGCACCGTATGCGCAGGAGGGTGAGACCGTGTTGATCGTCGAGGATGATCCAGCGGTGCGAGCGCTGGTGAGCGCGGTGTTGAGCGAGCTGGGTTATGCCTTTGTGGAAGCGGCCGAAGCCAACAGCGCAGTACCAATCCTCCAGTCAGGCCAACGCATCGACCTGCTGATCAGCGACGTGGGCCTGCCCGGCATGAATGGCCGGCAACTGGCGGAAATCGGCCGGCAGATCCGCCCGGACCTGCGGGTACTGTTCATCACCGGTTACGCGGAACATGCAGCCGTTCGCGGCGGCTTCCTTGACCCGGGGATGCAGATGATCACCAAGCCGTTCACGTTTGATCTATTGACGGCCAAGGTGCGGGAGATGATCACGGTTCCCTGATTTTGCGGGAGGGCCCTTGACGCTGTGGGAAGGTCCTTGACTCTGTGGGAAGGTCCTTGACTCTGTGGGAGCAAAGCTTGCTCGCGACGGGGCCTACTCGATTTTTCTGAAACCGAGGCGAGTTCATCGCGAGCAAGCTTTGCTCCCACAACAGCCCGCTCGCTTCAAAATGGCCGAGCTCCCTCAACATGCTTTGCTCTACACAAGCCTTCTAAAGGCCTACGACAACATCGACTGCATGATGCTCTGCAGCTCATCCAGGTCGAACGGCTTGTCCAGGATCGGCGCCTTACGGGTAATGGGGCTATCGGTGTCGCGCACTTCCTGCGCGTAGCCACTGATGAAAATAACCTTCAGTTCCGGGCGCAACTTGACCGCAGGTTCGGCGATCTGCACGCCGGAGATACCGCCCGGCAGGCGGAAGTCGGTAATCATCATGTCCAGATGAGGCTTGCTCGCCAGGATCTCGAACGCCTGGGCACCGTTTTCGGCCTGTAGCACCCGGTATCCCTCCCCCGACAGGTAGGCCGACAACACCATCAGGATCGACGGGTCATCCTCGACGATCAATACAACATCTTGCGCATCTTCACTCATGAGAAGCCTTTGTTCGATCAATAGCTGCTGATACGACCTTAGGGTCTGGCAGAGGTTGCGTCTGTTCGGCGGTTTTGTCCAAGACAGTTTTCTGCAAAGGCAGGCACACACGAAACAGAGCCCCTTCATTGAGGCGACTGTTGACCGTGATTGTCCCGCCATGGGCCGTGACAATCTGCTCGGAAATGAACAGCCCCAGCCCAAGGCCAGCAGCGGCCGCCTTTGACGATACGCGCTCGAACTGCTGGAAGATACGTTTCTGGTTTTCCTCGCTAATACCGATGCCATGGTCCTGGACCTCGATACAGGCGCGGTCGGGCGTCTTGTAGACGCGCACCTCGATCGGGCCCTTGCCGCCATAGCGCAACGCATTGGTCAACAAGTTCGAGATGACCTGCTCGATACGAAACTCATCCCAAAGCCCCTCCACCGACGGTTCAGCCAAGCAGGTCAACGAGCATTCGGCGACGGCGATCTGCGGCTGGAAATTGCGCAGCAGGTTTTCCACCAATGCCGTCAGGTTGAAGCGGGTCGGACGGATCGACAGCTTGCCGGTGCGAATCCGCGATACATCCAGCATGTCCTCGATCAGCCGGATCAGGCTCTTGATCTGGCGCTCGTCGCGTTCGACCATCGTGCGCACTTTGTCCAGGCTGAAGGCTGCGGCGTTGTCCCGGGCCAAGTGCATCTTGCGCAACTGTGTTTCGAGAATGAGACCATTGAGGGGCGTGCGCACTTCGTGGGCGACGATGGACATGAAGTCGTCACGCATGCGCACCGCTTGCTCGAGCTCGCCACGGGTGGCCTCCAGTTGCTGCAACAGAACCTCCTGCTCGCGGCGACTCTGCTCAAGGGCGACGACCTGCTCCTTCATGGCCTTTCGTTGACGGTACAACTCGACGAATACATTGACCTTGCTTTTGACCGCCTGGGTATCCAGCGGCTTGTGCAGGAAGTCCACCGCGCCGTTTTCATAGCCGGTGAAGGCATAGTTGCGCTCACGACCTGCGGCACTGACGAAAATGATCGGGATGCTGCGGGTCCTCTCCGTGCCGCGCATCAGTTCGGCCAGGCCGAAACCGTTCATCTCCGGCATCTGCACATCAATGATGGCCAGGGCAAAGTCGTGTTGCAGCAGCAGCGACAGTGCTTCGTCCGCCGACAGGGCCTTGAAGACCTCGCGGTCATTTCCCCTGATCAACGCTTCCAGGGCCAACAGATTCTCAGGCAGATCGTCGACGATCAGCAGTTTGGCTTGAATATCTCTTGGCATGTGGTTCATTCCAGCCCGGCCAGCAATTGGCCGATGCCTTGCAAAGTAAGGATATGGTCGGGCTCGTGCAGGGCCAGCGCCGCTTCGGGCATGGTCGAGACCTGGGCTTCATCGGGGTCCTGGACCACCGTGATCCCGCCCAGCTCCCGGACCTTCGCCAAACCACAGGCGCCATCGTTGTTGGCGCCGGTCAGCACCACGGCCAGCAATTTCTGGCCGTAGACATCGGCGGCCGATTCAAACAAAACATCGATGGACGGCCGCGAATGATGCACCGGTTCCTCCAGGCTCAACGAGAGGCTACGGTCAGCCTCGACCGACAAGTGATAGCCGGGCGTGGCGACATACAGGGTTCCCGGCACGATGTCCTGCTTGTCCCGGGCTTCCTCCACCGGCACCGCCAGACGGTGTCCGAAGACACGGGCCAGTTGGCTTTCGCGCTCATCCGGCAAATGCAATACCACCAGGATGGGCACGCCAAAGCCCTTGCGCAGGTGTCCGAAGACCCTGAGCAACGCTTCGACGCCGCCGGCCGATGCACCGACGACAATGGCCTCGATGGGCGGCCTGGATCTGTCCCTCGTCTGGTTCATAACTTGCGGTAGATCCGTTCCTGTTTGACCAACGGCTCGAATCGATGGCCGTAAGCCGAAAAATCCAATGTTTCCTTACTGCCCAATACCAGGAAACCACGGTGACAGAGGGACTCATGGAACAGTCCAAACGCGCGATCTTGCAATTTTTTATTGAAATATATCAATACGTTGCGACACGAAATTAATTGAGTTTCTGAAAAAACACTGTCGGTTGCCAGGCTGTGATCGGCAAAGGTCACGTTCTGGCACAGGGTTTTGTCGAACATCGCATAATCGTAGGCGGCCGTGTAGTAATCGGCAAACGAGCGCCGGCCTCCGGCGGCCTGGTAGTTCTGGGTGTAGGTGCGCACATTTTCCAGGGAAAAAATCCCCTGCTTGGCTTTTTCCAACGAGCGCGGGTTGATATCGGTAGCATAGATTAACGTTCGGTCCAGCAGGCCTTCCTCACGCAGCAGGATCGCCATGGAGTAGACCTCCTCCCCCGTGCTGCAACCGGCTATCCAGATCTTGATCGAAGGGTACGTCCTGAGCAGCGGGACGATCTCCTCGCGGATTGCCAGGAAATGCGAGGGGTCGCGAAACATCTCGCTGACCGGGATCGTCAGTAGCTGCAGCAACTGCATGAACGCACCCGGGTCATGCAGCACCCGCTCCTGCAAGGCCGAAATGGTCTTGCACTCGAACTGGCTCAGCGCATGGTGGACCCGACGCTTGATGGAAGCGCCGGAGTAATCGCGAAAATCGTAGCTGTACTTGAGGTAGATCGCTTCGATCAACAAACGCAGTTCAATGTCGGTATCAGTGTCACGTTCCACTAAATTCTTTCCATATTCGGCAACCACACGCGAATCAGCGAGAACAGACGATCCAGATCGATCGGCTTGGCCAGGTAGTCATTGGAACCCGCCGCCAGGCAACGTTCCTGATCGTCCTTCATGGCCTTGGCCGTCACGGCGATGATGGGCAGTTTGCGCCAGCGCGGGTCCTTGCGGATCAGCGCAGTGGCTTCGAAACCGTCCATCTCCGGCATCATCACATCCATCAGCACAAGGTCGATGTCGTCGAACTCATTCAGGCGATCGATCGCTTCCAAGCCATTACGGCCGATGACCACGATCGCCCCTTTAGCCTCCAAGGCGCTGGTCAGGGCAAAGATATTGCGCACATCGTCGTCCACCAGCAGCACCTTGCGACCTTCGAACACCTTGTCGCGGCTGCGGGCGGTCTTGAGCATCCGCTGCCGTTCATGGGACAACCGGGATTCGACTTTGTGCAGAAAGAGTGTCACCTCATCCAGCAGGCGCTCTGGCGAACGGGCGCCCTTGATGATGATCGAGCGCGAATACTTGCGCAGTTCGGCTTCTTCGTCCCGTGTCAGGTTGCGCCCGGTGTAGACAATCACCGGCGGGAAGGAACAGATGTCTTCGCTGGACATGCGCTTGAGCAGGTCATTGCCAAGCATGTCCGGCAACTTGAGGTCGATGATCATGCAGTCGTAGACGTTGGTGCGCAGCAGGTCCAGGGCTTGCTGGGCCAGGCCAACGGCGGTGATCTCGATGTCATCGTCGCCGATCAGGCGGGTAATACTGTCGCGCTGCAAGTCGTCGTCCTCCACCAGCAGCACCCGTTTGACCTTCTGGGTCAGCTTGGCTTCCAGGCGGGCGAACACCTCCTTGAGTTCTTCGCGGGTGGTCGGCTTGACGGCATAGCCGATGGCGCCCATGTGCATGGCGGCTTCGACACGGTCTTCGACGGAAATCACGTGCACCGGGATATGCCGGGTTTCGGCCTGCTCCTTGAGCCGCTGCAACACCGTCAGCCCGGAATGGTCCGGCAGGCGCATGTCCAGCAGGATCGCGTCGGGAGCCAGTTGCAACGCCAGGTCGAAGCCTTCGTCGGCGCCGTGGGCCACCAGGCACTGGTAACCGAGTTCGTGGGCCAGGTCGAACAGGATCCGGGCGAACTTGGGCTCGTCTTCGATCACCAGGATGCACCGGGAGTCGAACGGCGCCTTGTCGCGGTCGTCGGCAAATCGGGCTATCGGCGTGTCCACTTCAGCGATCAACGGTGCCGGTGCGGCTTTTGGTGCAACCGGCGCTGGCGCAGTGGCCGTCGGGATGAACGCCAACGGTTCCATCGGCGTGTCCCCAGGCTCGACATAACGCTCAGGCATCACCAGCGTAAACACGCTGCCCTGCCCTGGCTCGCTGGAGACGCTGATCGAACCGCCCAACAACGTGGCCAGATCCCGGGAAATCGATAACCCCAGGCCGGTACCGCCGTAACGACGATTGGTCGTGCCATCGGCCTGGCGAAACGCTTCGAAAATGCTTTGCTGCTGATCGGCGGCGATGCCAATCCCGGAGTCGCGCACCATGAACACGATCCCCGAGCCCGGCTGGCCGGCCACCGACAGGCTGACGGAGCCCTGCTCGGTGAACTTCACGGCGTTGGACAACAGGTTCTTGATCACCTGTTCCAGGCGCTGGCGGTCGGTGTAGAGCATCGCCGGCGTATCGGGCTGCACCTGGACCTCGAAACTCAAGCCCTTGTCTGCCGCCAACGGTTTGAACATATCCCGCAGCCCGTCCACCAGACGCTGCACACTGGTGTTTTCCGGGCGCACTTCCAGCTTTCCGGCCTCGACCTTGGAGATGTCGAGAATATCGTTGATCAGGTTCAACAGGTCGTTGCCGGCGGAGTAGATCGACTCGGCGAACTTGACCTGTTCCTCGCTGAGGTTCTGCTGCGGGTTTTCCGCCAGCAGCTTGGACAGGATCAGCGAGCTGTTGAGCGGCGTGCGCAGCTCATGGGACATGTTGGCGAGGAACTCGGATTTGTACTTGCTCGAACGCTGCAGCTCTTCGGCGCGCTCCTGCAACTGGATCTGGACCAGGTTCAGCTCGCTGTTCTTCTGGTCCATGACGTCGCGCTGTTCGGCCAATTGCTCGTTGGTCTGCTCCAGTTCCTGCTGCTGGGCTTCGAGATGGGCCTGGGATTCCTTGAGGATGCGCGACTGCTCTTCCAGCTCCTCGTTGGAGGTCTTGAGCTCTTCCTGTTGCACTTGCAGTTCTTCGTTCAACTGCTGGGTTTCGGCGAGTACTTCCTGCAGGCGCTGGCGATAACGGGCGGCTTCGATGGACGTGCCGATATTGCCGGCAATCAGTTCCAGCAGCTCGATATCACGCTCGGTCAACGGCCGCAGGAAACCCAGCTCGATGACTCCATTGACCCGTTCATCGTCACTGGTGGGCACCACCAGCACGCTGTTGGGCAGGCCTTTGCCCAATCCGGAGCTGACTTTCAGGTAATCGTCCGGCACGTCATCCAGGCGAATGAGCCGCCCTTGTTGCACGGCCTGGCCGGCGATGCCCTCACCGTCAATGATCGCCTGTTGTTGTTCGGCATCCTCCCGGGACAGGCCATAGGTGGCGACGCGCTTGAGGACGCCATTTTCTTCCCGCGCATAAAGCGCCGCGACAGCGACGTCCAAATACTTGGCACAGAATTGCAGGATGTTGCGGCCCAACAGGTTCAGCGACAGTTGCCCCAGGACCTGCTCGGCCAGCAGTGTCTGGCCGTTACGCAGCCAGGCTTGCTTCTCCAGGTGCAAAGCGCTGCGTTGCTGGACTTTCAGGCTGGCGCTGTAGCTTCTGGACAGGCTCAATAGATCCCGGCGACCGACGTAGGCCAGCAAGCCGCTGATCGCGGCGACGAACAGCAGGTACAGGGCAATGCTCCAGACCGTAGTGGTGCGTACGTCCTGGCTGCGTGCCGCGCGCAGTTGCTGCTCGGTGTCGACGATGTCTTCGAAAGACTTGCGAATTTCGTCGGTCAGGCGCTTACCGCGCCCGGCCTTCAGCGCCCCCCGGTAATCGCCGCTGCTGCGTTGCAGGTCGATCATGCTCTGGGCGTAATTGGCCCACTCGGCCAGGAGGGCTTGAACCTTGTGCAGACGATCGGTCTGGACGGGGTTGTCGGCTGTCAATTCCAGCAGTGTGTCCAGTGCAACGGTGATCCGCGGCTTGGCCACTTCATAGGGGTCGAGGAAATGCTCGTCACCGCTCAGCAGGTAGCCACGCATGCCGGTTTCCAGGTCCACGCTCAGTTTGAGCGCTTCGTTGGCATTGTTGATCACCCGGTCAGTGTGGCCGACCCATTGGATCACCGACAGCAGGTACGTGATCAGGATGATGAAAAACACCGCGCTGAGGGCGCCCATGGCCAGCGGCAGGCTGATATTGCGGCTCAGGAGCTTGCGAAAGCTTTGCTCGTCGACCGAAGACGAAAGAGTCATGGAAAGGGCCTTGGTGGACAGTTGAAATCAGTGGAGTTTGCCCGAAAAAACGCGCTTGGATCCACATTTTCTGACGAGTCAAAGGCGCAGATCCCACGACGACCTGCCTTTTAGCGAGGGAGCGACTATCCTTGTCAGCTCTTGTACTATAGATCCTTTCTTGTACAACTCAGGGAACTTGTGGCACCTCGTCACTTACTCATGCATGAGGCCGTTTTTTTCATCCCTACCCCGACCTATTTTCGAGAATGTCGATTATGCCCACCCCCGCTCCTGGCACCCCACCCACCATTCTGGTAGTCGAAGATGACGACATCGTGCGAATGTTGATCGTCGACGTGCTGGAAGAACTGGAATACCAGGTGCTGGAGGCGGACGGTTGCGAGCAGGCGCTGGCGTTTTTACGCAACGAAGCGCAGTCCATCGCCCTGATGATGACGGACGTCGGCCTGCCAGTAATGGACGGCCGTGAGCTGGCGAAACAGGCCCGGTTGGTGCGGCCCGGGCTGCCGGTGCTGTTCGCCAGCGGCTATGCCGAAAGCATCGATGTGCCGGAAGGCATGGCGGTGATCGGCAAACCTTTCTCCATCGATCAGTTGCGTGACAAGGTCAAGCGCATTCTCTCTTGAGCCCGATTGTATTCTTGGTCACTATCGGCGCCCCGCGCACCGACCGCGCCTGATTTGCACCAAGGAAATGCCCGCCCATGCCTCACCCCAGCGCCACCAAAGTCCTGGTTATCGGCTATGTCTGGCCCGAGCCGCGTTCGTCGGCGGCCAGTGGGCACGTCATGCAGATCCTGCACACCTTCCTCGAACAAGGCTGGGACATCACCTTCAGCAGCCCGGCGGGTTTCGGCGAGCATCGCGCCGACCTGGTCGCGCTGGGCATCAGCGAAGTGCCGATCGAACTCAATAGCAGCAGCTTCGATGCATTCATCCGCGAACTGGCGCCGGACATCGTGCTGTTCGACCAGTTCATGATGGAAGAACAGTTCGGCTGGCGGGTGGAGAAGCAGTGCCCCGGCGCACTGCGCGTGCTGGAGACTTCCGACTTACAGAGCCTGCGCCACGCCCGTCATCAGCGCTTGAAGGATCGCTTGAAGGTCGATGACGTTTGCCAGGATTTCAGCGACCTCTTCGCCCCCGCCCTGGGCGAAGAATTCCAGTTGATGGCCGACACCGACCTGGCAAAACGGGAAATCGCTGCACTGTACCGCTGCGACCTCAACCTGATGGTGTCCGAAGTCGAGATCGAGCTGCTGGTGGAGCACTTCAAATTGCCCCGCAGCTTGCTGGTCTGGTGCCCGCTCATGCTGGACCTGCCGAGCCAACCGTTGGTGTCCTTCGAAGACCGGGCGCACTTCCTGAGCATCGGTAACTTCCGCCATGCACCGAACTGGGATGCCGTGCTCTGGATGAAAAACGCCGTCTGGCCGCTGATCCGTCAACAATTGCCCGGCGCACAACTGCACCTGTACGGCGCCTACACCCCGCCCAAGGCCGCCGCGCTGCATAACCCGGCCCAGGGCTTTCACATCATGAACTGGGCGGAGGACGCCTTGCAGGTGATGTCGGCGGCACGCATCTGCCTGGCGCCGCTGCGTTTCGGCGCCGGCATCAAGGGCAAGCTGATCGATGCCATGCTCTGCGGCACGCCCAACGTCACCACACCCGTGGGAGCCGAAGCCATGCACGGCGACATGCCCTGGCCCGGCGCGATTGCCCAGAGCGCCGAAGGCATCGCCAACGCGGCGGTGCAGTTGTATCGCGACCAGGCGCGCTGGACCCAAGCCCAGGATGCTGGCCTCGTCCTGCTGGAGAACCGTTACCGGCAACAGGTGCACGGCCCGGCGCTGATCGACAGCATCAACGCCTGCCGGGCGGACCTGGCGCAACGACGCCGGGACAATTTCACCGGCAGCATGCTGCGTCATCACCAGCACAAAAGCACCCAATACATGTCCCAGTGGATCGAAGAAAAAAACCGCAACGGTTAGATGCCAGAGTGGCAGCCGCCTGGCGAAGGGGGCATTATCCAACGGCGATAACAATAAAAGCGCCAAGCCCATGACCCGAACAGCCAGAGTCACCGACCCTTCCTACGAGCTGATGGACGACCATAACGGGCTGTCCATCATCTACCGCCAGCACGGTTTTCCCTGCCCGCTGGTGCGCTGGCATTTCCACAAGGAATACGAGCTGCACTTGATCGTCGCCAGTTCCGGCAAAGTGTTCATTGGCGACTACATCGGCAATTTCTATCCCCAGTCGCTGTTCCTCACCGGGCCCAACCTGCCTCACAACTGGATCAGCCAGGTGGCCGAGGACGAAGTGGTGCCCAAGCGCGACATGCTGGTGAACTTCACCGACGAGTTGTTCGAAAGCGGCCATCAGGTGTTCGCCGAACTCAAGACAGTCGCACCGCTGCTCGAACGCGCCCAATACGGCATCGAGTTCCGCTGCAAGCGCACCATTCGCCAGGCCATGACCCTGATGCAGCGCATCGCCGATTCCCAGGGCATGAGCCGCCTGGGGCACTTTTTCATCCTGATGGAGCTGCTGGCCGCCACGGATGACTACCAACTGCTTTCCGGCGCAACCTCTGCGCAAGCGGCGGACGAACACAGCATCGACCGCACCAACCGGGCGGTGGACTACATCTTTGCCCACTACGCCCGGGAACTGTCCCTGGAAGAAGTGGCCGAGCACCTGGGCATGAAACCCACCTATTTCAGCCGAGTGTTCAAACAGGCCACCGGTCGCTGCTTCATTGAATTCGTCAATCGCTTGCGCATCAGCAAATCCTGCGAATTGCTGGCCGATGGCGACAAACCAGTGACAGATGTGTGCTTTGAATCGGGTTTCAACAACATCTCCAATTTCAACCGGCGTTTCCAGCAACTCAAGGGCATGACCCCCTCCCACTATCGGCGGCTGGCGGTGCAGCGGTTGACCGAGCAGAATCAGGGCTGACACCCTCGAATCCTCCCTGTGGCAGTTTTTTTGTGGGAGCAAAGCTTGCTCGCGATGCAGGCGCCCCTGTTCTCCAAGAGACCGCACCACCCCCATCGCGGGCAAGCCTTGCTCCCACATAGCCGGGATACCCCCCTTCGCCACAGGGTTCTTTGTTCAGCCGTCATCCTCTGTAGTGCAAAAAAGTATCAGCACAAGTGCGACGGATGATTTGTCACGCCGTCCATTGCGGGCTGTAATCAGCGCACATTCTTCCCTTCATCCGGAAGACACAAAAACAATAACTGTCCTTCTGCAGCCTTCGGGCGCGGAAAAGGAGTGCGCGATGAAACCTTCGGTAAAAGCTCTGCTTGTCTCCACCTGCATGACCCTCAGCAGCGTCAGCTTTGGCGCCCAGACCCTCACCATTGCCACCGTCAACAACAGCGACATGATCCGCATGCAAAAGCTCTCGAAAACCTTCGAGGCCGAGCACCCGGACATCAAGCTCAACTGGGTGGTGCTCGAAGAAAACGTCCTGCGCCAGCGCCTTACCACCGACATCGCCACCCAAGGCGGACAGTTCGACGTGCTGACCATTGGCATGTACGAAGCTGCACTCTGGGGCGCCAAGGGCTGGCTGGAACCGATGAAAGACCTGCCGGCTTCCTACGACCTGGACGACGTCTTCCCTTCCGTGCGTGATGGCTTGTCAGTCAAGGGCTCGCTGTACGCCCTGCCGTTCTATGCTGAAAGCTCGATCACCTATTACCGCACCGACCTGTTCAAGGATGCCGGGCTGACCATGCCCGAACACCCGACCTGGACCCAGATCGGTGAGTTCGCCGAAAAACTCACCGACAAATCCAAGGAGCAATATGGTCTTTGCCTGCGGGGCAAGGCCGGTTGGGGCGAGAACATGGCCCTGATCACTACCCTGGCCAACGGCTTCGGCGCGCGCTGGTTCGACGAAAAGTGGCAACCTGAATTCAACGGTCCCGAATGGAAAGACGCGCTGAACTTCTACGTCGACAACATGAAGAAGTCCGGCCCGCCGGGTGCTTCCAGCAACGGCTTCAACGAAAACCTGGCACTGTTCAACAGCGGTAAATGCGCGATCTGGGTCGACGCCAGCGTCGCCGGCTCATTCGTGACCGACAAGACCCAGAGCAAGGTGGCCGATCACGTGGGCTTCACCTTCGCCCCCCACGAAAAAACCGAAAAGGGCACTTCGTGGATGTACTCCTGGTCGCTGGCGATTCCCACCAGCTCCAAGGCCAAGGACGCAGCCAAGGTCTTCACCAGTTGGGCGACGTCCAAGGAATACGGCCAATTGGTCGCCAAGACCGACGGCATTGCCAACGTACCGCCAGGCACCCGCACCTCAACCTACAGTGACGAATACATGAAGGCGGCACCGTTTGCCAAGGTGACCCTGGAATCGCTGAAAGTCGCCGACCCGAAAGCCCCAACCCTCAAGCCTGTGCCCTACATCGGCATCCAGTTGGTGACTATTCCCGAGTTCCAGGCCATCGGCACCCAGGTGGGCAAATTCTTCTCCGGCGCCCTGACCGGCCAGCAAACCGTGGACCAGGCGTTGACCGCCGCGCAGTCCACCACTGAACGGGAGATGAAACGCGCAGGTTATCCCAAGTAGTCAGCTCATTGAGGCCCGCTCCCGACTCATGTGGGAGCGAGCTTGCTCGTGATGACGGCCTCCCAGCCAATGTTGCGGGCGACTGATCCGACGCTATCGCGAGCAAGCTCGCTCCCACCGTGGACCTTCGTAAGCTCGCACAAATCGGTTTGAATGCCATGAATAGCTCAACGACAACTGCCAAAGCTCCAATCGAACTCCAGCAACCGGCCCGCAAGATCCGCCTGGCCAACCCCGGCTGGTTCCTGGTCAGCCCTTCGGTCGCGCTGTTGCTGCTGTGGATGATCGTGCCGCTGGGCATGACCGTCTATTTCTCGATGATCCGCTACAACCTGCTCTACCCCGGCGAAAACGCATTCGTCGGGCTGGAGAACTTCACGTATTTCCTGACCGACTCGGGGTTCATGCCCGGTGCCACCAATACTTTGTTGCTGGTCGGCAGCGTGCTGCTGATCAGTATTGTCCTCGGCGTGCTGATCAGTGCGTTGCTGGAGGCCAGTGAGTTTTTTGGTCGTGGCATCGTCCGTGTCTTGCTGATCTCGCCGTTCTTCATCATGCCCACCGTCGGCGCGCTGATCTGGAAGAACCTGATTTTCCATCCGGTCTCGGGGATTCTCGCCTCGGTGTGGAAACTGTTCGGCGCCCAGCCGGTGGACTGGCTGGCCCACTACCCGTTGCTGTCGATCATCATCATCGTGAGCTGGCAATGGCTGCCCTTCGCGATCTTGATCCTGATGACCGCCATGCAGTCGCTGGACCAGGAGCAAAAAGAAGCTGCCCGCCTCGACGGCGCCGGCCCGATCGCGATTTTCTGGCACCTGACCCTGCCGCACCTGGCCCGCCCGATTGCCGTGGTGCTGATGATCGAAACGATCTTCCTGCTGTCGGTGTTCGCCGAGATCTTCACCACCACCAACGGTGGCCCCGGCTACGCCTCCACCAACCTTGCGTACCTGATCTACAACCAGGCGCTGGTGCAGTTCGACGTCGGCATGGCTTCGGCCGGTGGCCTGATTGCCGTGGTCATTGCCAACATCGCCGCCATCATCCTGGTCCGGATGATCGGCAAAAACCTCACCGACAAGCAATGAGGCCGTCGCCATGACTCTTCAACAATCCCGTCGCCTGCAAAGCCTGCTACTGGGCACGCTGGCCTGGGCCATCGCGATCCTGATCTTCTTCCCGATCTTCTGGATGGTGCTGACCAGCTTCAAGACCGAAATCGACGCGTTCGCCACGCCGCCGCAGTTCATCTTCTCGCCCACGCTGGAGAACTACCTGCACATCAACGAGCGCAGCAACTACTTCAGCTTCGCCTGGAACTCGGTGGTGATTTCCTTCAGTGCCACCGCCCTGTGCCTGCTGATTGCGGTGCCGGCAGCCTACTCCATGGCGTTCTACGAAACCCAGCGCACCAAAGGCACGTTGCTGTGGATGCTCTCCACCAAGATGCTGCCACCCGTGGGCGTGCTGATGCCGATCTACCTGCTGGCCAAGCAGTTCGGCCTGCTGGATACCCAGGTCGCGCTGATCATCATCTACACCCTGATCAACCTGCCCATCGTGGTCTGGATGATCTACACCTACTTCAAGGACATTCCCCGCGACATCCTCGAAGCCGCGCGCCTGGATGGCGCCACCCTGTGGCAGGAAATGGTCCGCGTGCTGCTGCCGATTGCCAAGGGCGGCCTCGCGTCCACCGTACTGCTGTCGCTGATCCTGTGCTGGAACGAAGCGTTCTGGTCGCTGAACCTCACCTCCTCCAAAGCCGCGCCGCTGACGGCGTTGATCGCCTCTTATTCCAGCCCGGAAGGTTTGTTCTGGGCCAAATTGTCGGCCGTCTCGACGCTGGCCTGTGCGCCAATCCTGATCTTTGGCTGGATCAGCCAGAAACAGCTGGTCCGCGGTTTGTCCTTCGGCGCGGTGAAGTAACGCGCCCTACACCATTATCAGAAGTGGAGGCCCATCATCATGGCCAACCTGAAAATCAAGAATTTGCAAAAGGGTTTCGAAGGCTTCTCCATCATCAAGGGCATCGACCTTGAGGTGAACGACCGTGAGTTCGTGGTCTTCGTCGGCCCGTCGGGCTGTGGCAAGTCCACGCTGCTGCGGCTGATCGCCGGCCTTGAAGAAGTCAGCGACGGCACCATCGAACTGGATGGCCGGGACATTACCGAAGTCAGCCCGGCCAAGCGCGACCTGGCGATGGTGTTCCAGACCTACGCCCTGTACCCACACATGAGCGTGCGCAAGAACATGTCCTTCGCCCTGGACCTGGCCGGCGTGCCCAAGGCCGAGGTCGAGAAGAAGGTCAACGAAGCGGCACGCATCCTCGAACTGGGACCGATGCTCGAGCGCAAGCCCAAGCAACTGTCCGGTGGCCAGCGCCAGCGCGTGGCGATCGGCCGGGCCATCGTGCGTAACCCGAAAATCTTCCTGTTCGACGAGCCGCTGTCCAACCTCGACGCCGCCCTGCGGGTGCAGATGCGCCTGGAACTGGCACGCCTGCACAAAGAGTTGCAGGCGACCATGATCTACGTGACCCACGACCAGGTCGAAGCCATGACCCTGGCCGACAAGGTGGTGGTGCTCAATGGCGGGCGCATCGAGCAGGTCGGCTCGCCGCTGGAGCTGTATCACCAACCGGCCAACCTGTTTGTCGCCGGCTTCCTCGGCACGCCGAAAATGGGCTTTCTCAAAGGCAAGGTCACCGGCCTGGACAGTCAGGGCTGTGAAGTACTGCTGGACGCTGGTACGCGCATCAGCCTGCCCTTGAGCGGTGCCAGCCTGAGCGTTGGCGGCGCGGTGACCCTGGGGATTCGCCCGGAACACCTGAACCTGGCGCAACCGGGTGATTGCACCCTGCAAGTCACCGCCGACGTCAGCGAGCGACTGGGCAGCGACACCTTCTGCCACGTTGTCACGGCCTCCGGCGAAGCCTTGACCATGCGGGTTCGCGGCGATCTGGCGAGCCGTTTCGGCGAGCAACTGAGCCTGCACCTGGATGCTGAACACTGCCACTTATTCGATGCCGAGGGCGTTGCGGTGACCCGCGCGCTGCGCGCCGCCGCCTGATTGCCGAGACCTGCGATGAAACTCAACCGACAAAACCTGCACAACCTCAACCCTGACGTCGCCCTGCCCGCCTACCCTTTGGGTGACATCCGCCAAGGCATCGCCCACATCGGCGTCGGCGGTTTCCACCGGGCTCACCAGGCCTACTACACCGACGCGCTGATGAACACCGGCGCCGACCTGGACTGGGCCATCTGCGGCGTAGGTCTGCGCGCCGAGGATCGCCGCGCCCGGGACGACCTGGCCAGCCAGGATTACCTGTTCACCCTGTACGAACTGGGCGACACCGATGACACCGAAGTCCGGGTGATTGGTGCGATCAATGACATGTTACTGGCTGAAGATGGCGCCCAGGCACTGATCGACAAACTGGCCGACCCGCAGATCCGCATCGTCTCGCTGACCATCACCGAGGGCGGCTATTGCATCGACGACAGCAGCGGCGAGTTCATGGCCCACCTGCCGCAGATCCAGCACGACCTGACCCATCCCGAGGAACCAAAAACCGTCTTCGGCTTCCTCTGCGCCGCCCTGGCCAAGCGCCGCTCGGCCGGCATTCCGGCGTTCACCCTGATGTCCTGCGATAACCTGCCTCATAACGGCGCCGTGACCCGCAAGGCGTTACTGGCCTTCGCCGCGCTGCGCGACGCGGAGCTGGGGCAGTGGATCAACCGCAATGTCAGTTTCCCCAATGCCATGGTCGACCGCATCACGCCCATGACTAGCGTGGCCCATCGCCTGCAACTGCATGACGAACATGGCATCGACGACGCTTGGCCGGTGGTCTGCGAACCGTTCGTGCAATGGGTCCTGGAAGACAAGTTCGTCAACGGTCGCCCAGCCTGGGAAAAGGTCGGCGTGCAGTTCACTGATGACGTCACACCCTATGAAGAGATGAAAATCAAGTTGCTCAACGGCAGCCACCTGGCGTTGACCTACCTGGGCTTTCTCAAGGGTTATCGCTTCGTCCACGAGACCATGAACGATCCACTGTTCGTGAGCTACATGCGCGCCTACATGGACCTGGACGTGACGCCGCAACTGGCGCCAGTGCCCGGCATCGACCTGACCGACTATAAGAACACCCTGGTGGAGCGTTTTTCCAATCAGGCGATTGCCGACCAGTTGGAACGGGTCTGTTCGGACGGCTCGTCGAAGTTTCCAAAATTCACTGTGCCGACCATCAACCGCTTGATCGCCGACGGTGCTGAAACCCGCCGCGCGGCGCTGGTGGTGGCCGCCTGGGCCGTGTACCTCAAGGGCGTGGACGAGAACGGCGTGACGTATTCAATCCCGGACCCACGGGCAGCGTTTTGCCAGGCACTGGTGGCTGACGATGCGCTGGTGACCCAGCGGGTGCTGGAGGTGGAAGAAATCTTTGGCACCGCCATTCCCCGCTCGCCGGAGTTCGTGGCAGCATTCGAATGGTGCTGCAACAGCTTGCGCGAGCACGGGGTGACAAAAACCCTTGAGCGGATACTGGCTGACGTGAACTAAGCTCGGCGCGATCCACTCTTGTGGCGAGGGAATTTAGCCCCTCGCCACAGGTAATTCCCTGGCCACAGGTTCTATGTTTTGTTCTTTGATCCGAGGATTTCCATGGCAAACCCACAACTGTTCCTGGGCATCGACTGCGGCACCCAAGGCACCAAGGCGCTGATCCTGGACGCCACCAGTGGCCAGGTCCTCGGCCAGGGTGCCGCGGCACACGTCATGATCAGTGGCCCCAACGGGCGCCGTGAACAAGACACCGAGCAATGGCTCGATGCATTTACCCAAGCGACTCACCAAGCCTTGGCTGCCGCCGGCGTCGATGGCCAGGCGATCCTCGGTATCGGCGTCTCCGGCCAGCAACACGGCCTGGTCCTGCTTGATGACCAGGGCCAGGTCTTGCGCCCGGCCAAGCTGTGGTGCGACACCGAGACAACGCCGGAAAACGATCGGCTCCTGGCACACCTGGGCGGTGAAGACGGCAGCCTCGAACGCCTCGGCGTGGTGATTGCGCCGGGATACACGGTTTCCAAGCTGCTCTGGACACGGGAGCAGCACCCCCAGGTTTTCGAACGCATCGCCAGCGTCCTGCTGCCCCACGACTTCCTCAACTACTGGCTCACCGGTCGCCATTGCAGCGAATACGGCGACGCCTCGGGAACCGGCTATTTCAACGTACGCACCCGCCAATGGGACGTGCAACTGCTACAACACATCGACCCCAGCGCACGCTTGCAAGCGGCGCTGCCGGAACTGATCGAGGCCCATCAGCCGGTCGGACGCATCCGGCCGGCCATTGCTGCACACCTGGGCATCAACCCCGAAGCGGTGGTGGCAAGTGGTGGCGGCGACAATATGATGGGCGCCATCGGCACCGGGAACATTCAGCCCGGTGTGATCACCATGAGCCTCGGCTCATCAGGTACGGTCTACGCCTATGCCGCCGAACCTGCGGTCAGTCCACAGCCGTCCGTGGCGACGTTCTGCTCCTCCAGTGGTGGCTGGCTGCCGCTGATCTGCACCATGAACCTGACCAACGCCACCGGAGCGATTCGCGAATTGCTGGCGCTGGACATCGACACTTTCAACGCCCTGGTGGCCCAGGCTCCTATTGGCGCCGAGGGCGTGTGCATGCTGCCGTTCCTCAACGGCGAGCGCGTTCCCGCCCTGCCCCATGCCACCGGCAGCCTGCTGGGCCTGACCACGACCAACCTGACCCGGGCCAACCTGTGTCGCGCCGTGGTCGAAGGCACGACCTTCGGTTTGCGCTATGGCTTGGACCTGCTGCGGGCCAACGGACTCCAGGCCCAGAGCATTCGCCTGATCGGCGGTGGATCGAAGAGCGCGCAGTGGCGGCAGATCGTCGCCGACACCATGGACACCACGGTCATTTGCACCGAACAGAGCGAAGCCGCTGCCTTAGGGGCGGCGATCCAGGCAGCATGGTGCCACTCGGGTTCGCAGGCGGATTTGGCCGAGCTGTGCGAGCGCTGCGTCAAGCTCGACCCGACCAGCGAAACCCGGCCAATCGCCGCGCATGTCGCGGCGTCGCAACAGGCTTATGAACGTTATCGACAACACGTCGCAACCCTTTGAGAGCGGGAAACTATGTATTTGGTGTGTGGTGAAGCGCTGTTTGATTTTTTCAGTGAGACCGAGGCGGATGGCCCCGCCTCGCAAGTGAACTACAAGGCCATTGCCGGTGGTTCACCGTTCAACGTGGCCGTAGGGCTGCGTCGCCTGGGTGTTGAATCAGCGCTGTTTACGGGGTTGTCCACCGACTACCTGGGCCGACGCTTGCGGCAGGTGCTGCTCAATGAAGGTGTCAGCGCCCAATACCTGGTGGACTTCGACGCACCGACCACCCTGGCAATGGTTGCCGTAGGCGCCAATGGTTCGCCCCACTACAGTTTTCGCGGCGAAGGCTGCGCGGACCGACAACTGAGCCTGGCGCATCTGCCGGATCTGGGCCCCGAAGTACGCGGCTTGCATTTCGGCTCGTTCTCGCTGGTGGTCCAGCCCATCGCCGACACGCTCCTGGCCCTGATGCAACGCGAAAGCGGCCGGCGCCTGATCAGCCTCGACCCGAATGTGCGGCTCAACCCGCAGCCGGATATCGAGCTGTGGCGCTCACGAATTGCGACGCTGGTGCAATATGCCGACCTGATCAAGGTCAGTGACGAAGACCTGGACCTGCTCTACCCCGGGAAGGAGCCGGAGGCGATAATCGAAGGCTGGTTGGGTAACCGCTGCCAATTGGTCTTCCTGACCCGTGGCGGCCAGGGCGCTACGGTCTTCAGTCGCCAACACGGCTCATGGTCGCTGCCGTCCTGTCCGGTGAAGATCGCCGACACCGTGGGTGCAGGCGACACCTTCCAGGCCGCGCTGATTGCGTGGTTGACTGAACAACAATTGGATTCGGTCGAGGGTTTGCACGCCCTGACCCGGGAACAGATCAGCGCCATGCTTGAATTCGCCATTCGCGCCGCCGCCCTGACTTGCGGCAAGACCGGGCCGGACCTGCCCTACAGGCAACAATTGAACTAAATGGCCTATCGAAACTAAAAACTGGACGCCGGGTTCGGACATGACCGGACCCGAGCGTCAGGCTTACAAGGACAACGCCGTGATCAGCGGCCAGTCATCCGATGGTGTTGCTGATGAAAGTGATTGCCAGCGGCAGGGTTGTGGTCGAGCTCGGTACGCAGCTCGGCGATCAGGTCGTTGATGGCCCGGCAACCGGTGAGCTTATTGGCATCGATGTCGGTTTTGATCAAAGCCACGCGATCGGTTGCGTGATCGTCGTAAATCTTGACCGTCATCTTAAGCTCAGGTGACAAGGTGCATTGCGAGCGCTTGGGCAGCAAGCTGCTTTCAATGATGTTTCGCATTTCGAGGGCAGATAAAAACATGGCGACTCTCTCCTGTTGAGGCGGCCAATTTATGTTCACGATGGCGGTATTTTCGTCCGTTTTCTTCCCTGCGGACTGGGACTACGAATACCGTGCCATTCGTTCGTTCTTTTTGGCGTTTTCATTCAATGAGTTCGTCAAGCGAACTCTTGAATCATCCCGCAAAAAATATGCCTGTATTGACGACCCTGCGAATTGATATGAATCAAGCGCTTAGCTTCGTCCCGCGGCAGAGAGCTCGTGCAAAATGCAAGGAAACGGTACTTTTTCCATGCAAACTGCAATCACTTTTATCCTGTTCGCACCCTAGAGTAGCCCCTTATGTGAAAACTCAAGCGGGCATCCGTCGCCTGCTTCAAAAAAAGTGTGACGTAGCGTAAAAAAATCAAATCGCGCCCACCGCCGCACGCTCAGCCACATGGCGCAAACTGTCGAAATTGATGTTGGCACCCGAGTCGATCGCCACCAACGTCTGGCCTCGCGCCCCCGTCTGTGCCACGTACCGCTTGATGCCCGCCACCGCCAGTGCGCCCGACGGTTCGGTGATGGAACGGGTGTCGTCATAGATGTCCTTGATCGCGGCGCACAGTTGATCGTTGCTCACGGTCATCACTTCATCGACACAGAAACGGCAGATATCGAGGCCATGGGCGCCGATCTGCGCGACGGCGACGCCATCGGCGAAGGTTCCCACTTCCGGCAAGGTCACCCGCTCACCGGCTGCCAGCGCCGCCTGGAGACAAGCAGAATGCTGCGACTCGACGCCGATGATACGTACCTCCGGGCGCAGGTACTTGACGTAGGCCGCGATTCCAGCGATCAGCCCACCACCACCGACCGGGACGAAGATCGCATCCAACGGTCCGGGGTGCTGGCGCAGGATTTCCATGGCTACGGTGCCCTGCCCGGCGATCACGTCCGGGTCATCGAAAGGCGAGACAAACTCCCGTCCGGTTTGCTCGGCCAGGTCCAGCGCGTACGCCAGGGCAAACGGAAAGCTTTCCCCGTGCAGAATCGCTTCGGCGCCTCGGTTGCGCACGCCCAGCACCTTCAATTGCGGGGTGGTCACAGGCATGACGATGCTGGCCGAAATACCCAACTCCCGTGCCGCCAGCGCGACACCCTGGGCATGATTGCCGGCAGACGCGGTGATGACGCCTCGGACGCGCTGCTCCGGGGTCAGTTGCACGAGTTTGTTGTAGGCACCGCGGATCTTGAAGGAAAAAGTCGGTTGCAGGTCTTCACGCTTGAGCAGGATCCGGTTACCCAAGGCCTCGGACAGTGCAGGGGCCTCTTGCAGCGGCGTGCGCACGGCCAGTTCATAGACCGGCGCGGCGAGAATCTTCTTCACATAGTGCTCAAGCAGGGTTTGCTCGGCGCGGGTAACGGTCATGGCGATCTCCTGGTTCAGGCGGAGCCCAGGAGACAGAAAGAAAAAACCCGCCTCCAGGGCGGGTTGGGTGCAGCCGACAGCTAACCCGCCAAATAAGGAATGGCGGTAATAATGCTTGGCTGGCTGCGCAGTACGGTTAAAGTCATGGTTGAAAGTTAGCGGTGCGTTGGTGGCAAGTCAATGGCAAGTTCCCAATACTGATTAGCTGTGGCGACAGTCTCAAGTGAACACCATTACCTGTGGGAGCGAGCTTGCTCGCGATAACGGTGTGTCAGTCAGCATTAATGTCAGCCGACCCAAAGCCATCGCGAGCAAGCTCGCTCCCACCTTTTCTACAATGACTTGAGTCCGATTTTATACAACGCCCCGTCGTCCTCATCCGTAAGCACGTACAGGTAACCGTCCGGGCCCTGGCGAACATCCCGGACTCGCGCCTTGAGCTCACCCAGCAAACGCTCTTCGTGGACGACGTTGTCGCCCTGCAATTGCAGGCGGATCAGTTCTCCGGGCACCAGCGCCCCAATGAACACGTTGCGCTGCCAGGCCTTGAAACGATCATGGTCGTAGAACGCCATGCCGCTAAGCCCCGGTGACACCTGCCAGACGTGGTGAGGGTCAACGCCACCCTCGACGGTCTTGCCCTGGGCTTCGGGAATCGGGGCGCCGGAGTAATTGATGCCATGAGTCGCCAGTGGCCAGCCGTAGTTCTTGCCGCGCTCGATGATGTTCATCTCATCACCGCCCTTGGGCCCGTGTTCGTTCTCCCACAACGTGCCATTCCAAGGGTTGAGGGCGGCACCTTGGGGGTTGCGCATGCCGTAGGACCATATCTCGGGGCGGACGTTTTTCTGGCCGACAAAAGGGTTGTCGTCGGGCACCTTGCCGTCGGGGTAGATGCGCACGATCTTGCCTTGCAGCTTGTCCAGGTCCTGGGCGGTGGGCCGCTCGTTGTTTTCCCCCAAGGTAATGAACAGATAACCGTCACGGTCGAAGACCAAGCGCGAGCCAAAGTGGTTGCCCGTGGACAACTTGGGCTGCTGACGGAAGATCACGTCGAAATTCTTCAGGCTCTTGAGGTCTTCGGACAGTTGTCCGCGCCCCACGGCGGTACCGGCCTTGCCGTCTGCGCCCGCCTCGGCATAAGACAGGTAGACGGTGCGGTCCTGCTTGAAGTCGGGCGACAGCACCACGTCCAGCAGACCGCCCTGGCCCTTGGCCCACACTTCAGGCACGCCACTCAAAGGGGCGGACAATTGGCCATCGGGGCTGACCACACGCAGGTTGCCCGGTCGCTCCGTCACCAACATGCCCTGCTGGCCAGGCAAGAATGCGACGGACCAAGGGTGCTCCAGCCCCTTGACCACGGTGGTCACTTCCAGGGTGCCCTCCTCGCTCTTGAACGACTGGGTTGGCGCGGCTGCAGCCGAAGTGGCAAAGGTCAGGACAGCGCTGGCGCAACAGGCGGCCAGGAGTGTTTTACGCAACATGCACAATTCCTTCTGTGGTGTGAAAAGAGAGCGACGGTCTCCAGTACCTAGCGGTTGCCATTCTGGCTGCTCCTGGGTGGTGTAGGAGATTCGATGGTGGGGCGCGGCGAACCCGACGGTTGGCCGGAACGGGGGTAACCGTTGCCGATGCCACCGTTTTCCAGGGTCGGCGGGCGCGGTGCCGGCACCGTCGGGTTGTCATGAATCGTCGGCACATTCGACCGCGTGCCCTGCATGCTATTGGGATTGGCCCGTCGCGTCGGGCTGTTATAGGGATTGTTGTTGCCTGGCAGATTCTGGGCCAGAACCACGGGGCCTCCGCCCGGCGTAGCGGCCTGGACGGCGGCGGTCAGCAATAGCGTCATGATGGCAACTATCAGCCTGTTCATTCGGACACCTCCTGAGTTCAGGCATATCGAAAGCACGCTACGCCGCAGGTTCGCCCTTGTTAAGCAAAATGTCCGGCTGAAGATGTAACGAAGAGTCTCCGAACCAATCTGGGAGCAAGCGCGCTCCCACAGTGGAAACTTTTCCCAAGGCGCGAGGGTCACCAGAAAGACATCCACCGGCAAGGACACCACCACCATGGCACGGGCAATCTGGAAAGGCGCAATCAGTTTCGGGCTGGTCCACATTCCTGTCGCACTGGTGTCGGCCACCTCCTCCCAGGGCGTGGATTTTGACTGGCTGGACAAGCGCAGCATGGACCCGGTGGGCTACAAGCGAGTCAACAAGGCCACGGGCAAGGAAGTGACCAAGGAAAACATCGTCAAGGGCGTCCAGTACCAGAAAGGCCAGTACGTGCTGCTCAGCGAGGAAGAAATTCGTTCCGCCCACCCCAAGTCCACCCAGACCATCGATATCTTTGCCTTTGTCGACAGCGAGAAGATCCCGTTGCAAAACATCGACACGCCCTACTTTCTCGCCCCCGACAAACGCGGGGGCAAAGTCTATGCCCTGCTGCGCGAAACCCTGGTCAAGACCCACAAGGTCGCCCTTGCCCATGTCGTGCTGCATACCCGCCAGCACCTGGCGGCGCTCATGCCCCTTGAATCGGCGCTGGTACTGGTGATGCTGCGCTGGCCCGCCGAGGTGCGCGACCTTGATGTCCTGGAGTTGGGCGACGAGGTGACGAACCCGACCCTGGCCAAGGGCGAGCTGGAAATGGCCAAGCGTCTCGTGGAAGACATGAGCGCCGACTGGGAGCCGCAAAAATACCGGGACAGTTTCCAAGACAGAATCATGGAACTGGTGGAGAAAAAGGCCAATGAAGGCCGTCTCGAAGCGGTGGAGACCGACCCGGGCGAAGAACAACGCAAGACCGCCGATGTCATCGACCTTACCGAGTTGCTCAAGCGCAGCCTGGGCAGCAAGGGCAAGGTCCCCGACAAATCCGCCGGGAAGGCCCCTGCAAAACCTGCGAAAACCGGCAAATCCTCTCCTGCCAAAAAAGCCACCAAGGCCTCCCGGGGGTAAACCCTGGCGTGCGCAATACAAGGGAATCTGTCATGGCTAACGCCGAGAGTGAATCCGCTCGTTTGTCTAACGCCACGTCGGACGCTGCGACGGCCCGCCAGGCGCCTCGAAACCGCCTGCCTGAGCGTCTGTCGCCGCAATTGGCCACCCCCGTGGAAGAACCGCCTACCGGCGTATGGCGCTATGAGGTCCAATTCCACGGATATCGGCTGTTGACCCGCATCGAACGTGGCGAAGTCCGTTTGTTCAATCGCAATCACCAGGACTGGACCGAGCGGTTGAAGCTGCACGCCGACGCCCTGGCCGGGTTGAACCTGGGAGACAGTTGGCTCGACGGCGAACTGGTGCTGCTCGATGAGACCGGCCACTCCGATTTTGCGGCCCTGCGCCAGGCCTTCGACATCCACCGTACCGTCGACATGGTGTACTTCCTGTTCGATGCGCCGTTTCTCAATGGTGCCGACCTGCGTCAGGCGCCGGTGGAAGAACGCCGTTCAGCCCTGAAAAAAGCCCTTGGCAACAACGCCAGCAAGCGCCTGCGCTTTTCCGAGTCGTTTTCGGCCAGCCAGCACGACATGTTCGAAAGCGCTATCGCGCTCTCACTGGACAGCGTGGTCGGCAAGCGCCTGGGCAGCCCATATATGTCCCGGCGAAGCGCCGATTGGGTGAAACTCAAGTGCCGGTTGCGCCAAGCCTTCGTCATCGTCGGGTTTACCCGCCCCCAAGGCAAGCGCAGCGGTTTCGGCGCGCTGTCGCTGGCGGTCAACGGGCCGTCGGGGCTGGTGTACGCCGGTCGGGTCGGCACCGGATTCAGCCAGGCGCAAATCCAGCAATTACACGCGCAACTGTGCACGCAGCAGCGCGATACTTCGCCACTGGCGTTGCCACTCAACGGTGTGCAGGGACGCGGTGTGCAATGGGTCGAGCCTGACCTGACCTGCGAGGTCGAGTTCACTGAATGGACACGCGACAGCCAAGTGCGTCAGGCTATTTTCCTCGGTTTGTCGAGCAATATGCCGGCCAGCAAGGTGGTTCGCGAGCAGCCCCTGCCGATAAAGCCCACGACGCCAGAACCCAAGCGTCGCAGCAAAGCCCGTACGGCCAAAGTCGACGGTGTGATGATCACTCATCCCGATCGGGTCATCGACAGTGTCAGCGGCGTGCAAAAGGCCGAGCTGGCGCAGTATTACCTGGATATCGCCCCGTGGATCCTGCCGCACCTCAAGCAGCGGCCGGTTGCGCTGCTGCGGGCACCGGATGGTATCGGCGAAGAGCAGTTCTTCCAGAAACACGCCGATCGCCTGGACATTCCCCACATCAAACAGCTGGATCCGCGACTGGACCCGGGCCATGCGGCGCTGATGGAAATCGATGACATCCACGCCCTGGTCAGCGCAGCGCAGATGGGCACGGTGGAGCTGCACACCTGGACCGCGACCCATGACCGAATCGAAACACCCGACCTGTTCGTCCTGGACCTGGACCCGGACCCTTCGCTGCCCTGGAGCGCCATGATCGAGGCGACCCACATGACCTTGGCGGTGCTCGACGAGTTGGGTTTGCAGGCTTTTCTCAAGACCAGCGGTGGCAAAGGCATGCACGTGATCGTGCCCTTGGCGAGAAGTGAAAACTGGGACACCACCAAGGCGTTCGCCAAGGCCATCTCGCAGTTCCTGACCCGGCAAATGCCAGAGCGCATCACGGCCACCATGGGACCGAAGAACCGCATCGGGAAAATATTCGTCGACTACCTGCGCAACGCCCGCGGCGCCAGCACGGTGGCCGCCTACTCGGTGCGCGCCAGGCCAGGCCTGCCGGTCTCGGTACCGATTGCCCGCGCCGAACTGCAGACCCTGCGCAACGCCCAGCAATGGGATATTCATACCGCCCTGGAACGGGCCAAGGGCTTGGGCGCCGATCCTTGGGAAGGCTACAACCACCGTCAGCGGATCACGGCCAGGATGTGGGAGCAACTGGATGCGCAGAAACCCACCGACTGAGCATCCCATAGGAGCGCAGGAGCGCAGGAGCGTAGGAGTTGTCGAGTGCAACGAGGCTGCGATCTTTCCCAACCCATTGAGTCCCGAGCGAACGATCAAGATCAAGATCAAGATCAAGATCAAAAGATCGCAGCCTTCGCCAGCTCCTACGGGGCCACCTTCGGCTCAGATCCAGATAAAGATCGCCAGCAGGCCGCCAAAGAACGTCCACTTCTGCAGGTAATAAAGCGAACGGTTGCGTTTTTTCAGGGCCTTGCCCTGCAACCGTATCTTGTAGAGCCTGGAGAACGCCCGGTTCAAGGCGCCCGTCTTGTCGCCGGCGTCGTTGGGCGCACCGGCCGCTGCCATCACGGTGCGGCTGAACCAGCGGTTGAACGCGCTGGCCCAGCGAAACTTCATAGGCCGCTCCACATCGCAGAACAGGATGATGCGGTTATGGTCAGTGGTGTTCTGGGCATAATGAATGAACGTTTCGTCGAAGATCACCGCCTCGCCATCGCGCCAATGATAAGGCTCGCCATCGACGTTGATGTAGCAACCAGCATCGTTGGGCGTTTCCA
Source organism: Pseudomonas sp. St316 (assembly GCF_018325905.1). Lineage (NCBI taxonomy): Bacteria > Pseudomonadati > Pseudomonadota > Gammaproteobacteria > Pseudomonadales > Pseudomonadaceae > Pseudomonas > Pseudomonas sp. St316. Next base: position 3,516,582 of record NZ_AP021901.1, read on the forward strand.
GGCCCAGGTGATACCGATAGGACCCGGCATAGGGGTCGCGATGCCGGACCAACTTCGACCCCGGCGGCAACTCGGCAAACATCGCCGCCTTGATCGAGCCGATGCTCTGCACCAGTTCGGTGGTGCGGGGGCACAGCTTCATGGCCGAAGGATGGCTGTCGCCGTACCACTTCAGGTAAAAACGCTTCCAACCGGTCTTGAAGAACGAGTTGAAGCCCACATCGTCGTATTGATCGGAACGCTTGATCTGCCCTGCATGCAGCAGACCCAGGCCTTCGGCCCGGATCTCTTGCCAGTGGGCCTGCAACGGGCTCAGGTCCGGGAACTGCGCCGGGCTCAGGAACGGCTTGTTGGGCAGTTTCGAGCACAGGTAAAGCAGGCAATTGATCGGAGCGAGAAAAGACGAATGATCGCTCAGCTGGCGTCCGAACTTATGCCGCACGCGACCGCGCAGGTGGACGTAGCCAATGGAGAGAATATAGATCGCGACAATGATGAGCTTCACGGAATCCGTCACAATGCAGGAGTGAACAGGCTGCTTCTCCGGGCCAGCCAAGCGGCAAGGGAGATCGCATTGGGTGAGGTGGCATTTTAGTCACAGTTTGTCAGCGAACGTTATCCTGCAAATGTGAAAAACTGTCTTGCCCGGGCAATACCCTATCGTTTATGCGGCCAGACCAGTACAATCGCCGCCACTATTACGCGCCCCCTTTGGTCGATACCGCAAACGCGGCTTCGACGCACGTCTACCGGGCCAGGCGCTCCGTATGCTGCTGTCCTCTTATGCCGGATGGACCCTTGCGCTTGCGACCGCGACGCCTTTGCGCGGTCGGGACGTGCGCAAACAGGTACTGAACAGGTACTGCCGCACCCTTAGCTACTCTGAATGTTCCGCAGGATAAACCTTTGATCTCTACAGCTAACATCACGATGCAGTTCGGCGCCAAGCCACTGTTCGAAAACGTCTCTGTCAAATTCGGCGCGGGTAACCGCTACGGTCTGATTGGCGCCAACGGTTGCGGCAAGTCGACCTTCATGAAAATCCTCGGCGGCGACCTCGAACCGTCCGGCGGCCAGGTCATGCTCGAGCCGAACGTGCGCCTGGGTAAACTGCGCCAGGACCAGTTCGCCTACGAAGAATTCACCGTGATCGACACCGTGATCATGGGTCACGAAGAGCTGTGGAAGGTCAAGGCCGAGCGCGATCGCATCTATTCGCTGCCGGAAATGACCGAAGAAGACGGCATGGCCGTGGCCGAGCTGGAAACCGAATTTGCCGAGATGGACGGCTACACCGCCGAATCCCGTGCCGGTGAACTGCTGTTGGGCCTGGGGATTGGCATCGAACAGCATTTCGGCCCGATGAGCGAAGTGTCGCCAGGCTGGAAGCTGCGGGTGCTGCTGGCCCAGGCGCTGTTCTCCGACCCGGAAGTGCTGTTGCTGGACGAGCCGACCAACCACCTGGATATCAACACCATCCGCTGGCTGGAAAACGTGCTGACCCAGCGTTCGAGCTTGATGATCATCATCTCCCACGACCGTCACTTCCTGAACAGTGTCTGCACCCACATGGCGGACCTGGACTACGGCGAGCTGCGCCTGTTCCCGGGCAACTACGACGAGTACATGACCGTGGCGACCCAGTCCCGCGAGCAATTGCTGTCGGACAACGCCAAGAAGAAAGCGCAGATTTCCGAACTGCAGTCGTTCGTCAGCCGTTTCTCGGCCAACGCCTCGAAAGCCAAGCAGGCCACCTCCCGCGCCAAGCAGATCGACAAGATCCAACTGGCCGAGGTCAAGCCATCGAGCCGGGTCAGCCCGTTCATCCGCTTCGAGCAGACCAAGAAACTGCACCGCCAGGCGGTCATTGTCGAGCGCATGGCCAAGGGTTTTGACGGCAAGCCGCTGTTCAAGGACTTCAGCTTCACCGTCGAAGCCGGTGAACGCGTGGCGATCATTGGCCCGAACGGTATCGGCAAGACCACCTTGCTGCGCACCCTGGTCAATGAACTGGAACCCGATGCCGGTACCGTGAAATGGACCGACGCCGCGGAACTGGGCTACTACGCCCAGGACCATGCCCACGACTTCGAAGACGACGTCAACCTGTTCGACTGGATGGGCCAGTGGACCCAGGGCGGCGAACAACTGGTTCGTGGCACCTTGGGCCGCATGCTGTTCTCCAACGACGAGATCCTCAAGTCGGTCAAGGTCATTTCCGGTGGTGAGCAAGGCCGCATGTTGTTCGGCAAGCTGATCCTGCAAAAGCCGAACGTGCTGATCATGGACGAACCGACCAACCACTTGGACATGGAATCGATCGAAGCGCTGAACCTGGCGCTGGAAAACTACCCGGGCACGCTGATCTTCGTCAGCCACGACCGTGAGTTCGTATCGTCCCTGGCCACCCGCATCATCGAGCTCAGCGCCGACGGCGTGATCGACTTCAGCGGCACCTATGACGACTACCTGCGTAGCCAGGGTGTGGTGTTCTAACAACAGCCCTTGGCTGTACGCTGCAAAAGCAAAGCCCTGTCCACCGTGACAGGGCTTTTTGTATTTCAAGAGTAAAAACCTGTGGGGGCGAGCTTGCTCGCGATAGCGGTGTGTCGGTCACCATCAATGTCGGCTGACCCAAAGCCATCGCGAGCAAAGCTCGCTCCCACAGGGGATTCGTGACGCCCTTGAACATCCGGACTCCCCAGCACACTTAGTTAGCCTGCTTTCTTTTATCCTCACCTCGCGCCATGATGAGGCTCTCTTACCGCCGCCCGCGAACGAGCCCCATGCCTACGTCCTCACCTGCCCCCAGCTCTCTGTCGATTACCCTGCAGATCATCTCCATTGTTTTCTACACCTTCATCGCCTTCCTCTGCATCGGCCTGCCCATTGCCGTGCTGCCGGGGTATGTACACGAACAGTTAGGCTTCAGCGCAGTGGTGGCCGGGCTGACCATCGGTTCACAGTATCTGGCTACCCTGCTCAGCCGCCCCATGGCCGGGCGATTGTCGGACAGCGTCGGTACCAAGCGAGCAATCGTCTACGGGCTGTCGGGGATCGTGCTCAGCGGCTTGCTGACGCTGCTCTCGACCTTGCTGCAAAGCTTTCCCCTGCCCAGCCTGTTGATTCTGATTGCCGGCCGCTTGCTGCTCGGCGTGGCCCAAGGGCTGATCGGCGTGGGCACCATCAGTTGGTGCATGGGCCAGGTGGGTGTGGAGCACACGGCGCGCTCGATTTCCTGGAACGGCATCGCCTCGTACGGGGCCATTGCCATTGGCGCCCCGCTGGGGGTGGTGATGGTCGGTGAACTAGGTTTCGCCAGCCTGGGCGTTGCGTTGTCATTGCTGGCCGGCGTTGCGCTGTTGATGATACGCAACAAGCCGTCGGTGCCGGTCATTCGCGGCGAGCGCTTGCCTTTCTGGGCGGTGTTTGGGCGCATTGCGCCATTCGGGGCGGGCCTGAGCCTGGCGTCGATCGGCTACGGCACGCTCACCACGTTCATCACACTGTTTTATGTCAGTCGCGGCTGGACCGGCGCGGCCTGGTGCCTGACGGTGTTCGGTATCTGCTTCATCCTGGCGCGGTTGCTGTTCATTTCCAGCATTGCCCGTTTCGGCGGCTTCAACTCGGCCATTGCCTGCATGAGCATCGAAACCCTCGGGCTGGTATTGCTGTGGCTGGCGCCGTCCACCGCGTTCGCCCTGGTCGGTGCCGGGCTGGCCGGTTTCGGGCTGTCGCTGGTATACCCGGCGCTAGGCGTGGAGGCCATCAAGCAGGTGCCGAACAGCAGCCGTGGGGCGGGATTGAGCGCTTATGCGGTGTTCTTTGACCTGGCGCTGGCGATTGCCGGTCCGCTGATGGGAGCGGTGGCGTTGAACCTGGGCTATTCGTCGATCTTCTTCTGCGCCGCCTTGCTGTCCGTCACCGGACTGGGCCTGACCCTGCTGCTGCGTCGCCGAGCTATAAACGCACCTTATTGATCGTAATACGGTTGTTCACTGCCGTTTTTTGTTTTGAGAAGGTCCGCTATTTACTTGCTCTGGTGTGTATATCCATTGCTGCGGTAACGGCTGCTGGCGGTTCCGCTCTTACAGCGGGTCACTTTTGGAAGAGCGCCAAAAGTAACCAAAAGCGCTCTGCCCCACCACTTGGCACCTCGCCTAGGCTCGGTGTGCCCGAACGAAGGCATTGCTCCGTGGGCCGCCGCGAAGGGCCATCCATGGCCCAGCGCGGCTACCTCGGCATCCATGCCGAGGTGCCCACTACGCAATGCCTGCGTTCGGCCAGCGTGGTTTAACGGGGCGTCCAGATCAAGATCCAAAGCAAGAGCAAGAGCAAGAGCAAGAGCAAGAGCAAGAGCAAGGCCCATGCCGGCATCTAAGTGGCTGAACCACCGCTTTCGCGAGCAAGCTCGCTCCCACATGGTGCTGTGGGTGTTCACAACATCTGCACACGACACAAAAACCTGTGGGAGCGAGCTTGCTCGCGATGAGGTCAGCAAGCTCAACATCCATGTGACTGAACCACCACCATCGCGAGCAAGCTCGCTCCCACAGGAGAAACGCGGACCACACCCAGAACCAGGTCGGCTATCAGGCCGCCTCGCGGCGGACGTTGATCTCGGCGCCCCGTTAACCACGCTGGCCGAACGCAGGCATTGTGGAGTGGGCATCCCGGCATGGATGCCGGGATAGCCGCGCTGGGCCATGGATGGCCCTTCGCGGCGGGCCCACGGAGCAATGCCGGAGTGAGGGCACACCGAGCCTAAGCGAGGTGCCGAGTGGTGGGGCAGAAGCGTTTTGCTTACTTTTGACTGGGCCGGCTTCCGGGCTTCTCAAAAGTGAGCCGCTGTAAGAGCGGAACCATAAGCAGCCGTTACCGCAGAAATGGATATACACACCATCCTTACGTAAAACCATGCCTCTCTATTGATCAGCCGTCCTCATCCCCGCCCGGCTTGGCTTGCCCAATGCCTCGCCGAAGAAGCGACTGGCCTCCGAGATCATGGTGCGGTGGATGTCCTTGCGGTCGACACCGTCAGCATCTGTGCAAAGCGCTGGCATCGCAGCGATCTGCTCGTCGGTGCACGGTGCCAGGAAAACAAAATGCCCCGCGCCGGCCAGGGTCTTGAAGTCCGGTGCAGTGGGCAGTTTGCGGGCCAGAGCGGCGGCATTCTTGTCAAAAGCCACGAGTTTGTCGCCATCGCCGCTGTACAGCAGCACCGGCACATGGACATCGGCCAGGGTATGACGGCCAAACTTCAGGCTCAATGGCGCCATCAGCAACAAGGCCCGGACCCTGGGGTCGGCCACCGGTTGCAGATCATCACGGTCGGCAATCAGTTCACCCTGGGTGTTGCAGGCGTCACGGTCGTCCGGTCGCTCCGCGCAGTAGCGGCGCAGACGATTGAGGTCCGGCGTCGCACCGGACAGGATCAACGCGGTTTCGCCGCCGGCCGAATAGCCGATCACCCCGACCTGCCCCGCGTTGACGAACGGCGAGAGCATCGGGTCATTGAGCGTGGCGGTGATGGCTTCGGAAATCTGGATAGGTCGCCCGTACAGGTTGCTCAGGGTGCCAAGCCGGCTGTGATCCTGGGCGTTGTCACCGGGATGAATCACCGCCACCACGACAAACCCCTTGCGCGCCAGCGAAGTGGCCAGGTCGTGCAGGGCCAGCGGCGTACCGGTATTGCCATGGGACAGCATCAGCAGCGGAAAGCGGCCGATGGCGATCTGGGCGTCTGGCGCGGCATCGATCTGGTAGCCACCCAGCAGGCTGGACTGTTCCCGGTCAGTGGACGGATAAAAGGCAATGGCGTGCATCGGTTGCTGATCCAGCGGATCAAGAAAGCTCAGCTCATGGAAACCGGCGCTCCAATGCGGATGCGGCCCCGGTGCGGCCTGCACTGAACCGAGACTGGCTAACAAGCAAAGCAGCAGCGCTGCACCAAAACGTTTCATCGAATCTTCCACCTTCACCAGCGCACGGGAAGGCCCCGTCGCTCGCACTCTTGGCCGTGCATAACCTGCGCCATAACGCCCGGCGCCGAATGCAGAAAAACCCTGCATCCCGACCATCCAATGATGGCGAGAATACAGGGTTTTGCGAAGGTTGCCCCAATAGCTTTGGCGCCTTTACGCAAGCCTTACGCAGCGGCGAACTGCTGGCCGATCTGCAACGTGGCTTCGCGCATGGCTTTGGTACGCATATCGTCACCGTAGGCCAGGCCTTCGGCGCGGACGAATTCGATATCGGTGATGCCGAGGAAACCGAACATCTGCTTGAGATATTCCTCGTGACCCACGCTGCTCGGTTGGCCGGCATGCAAACCGCCTGCAGTGGAGACGATCACCAGTTTCTTGCCGCCACACAGGCCTTCAGGGCCGGCTTCGGTGTAGCGGAACGTCTGGCCGGCCACGGCAATGCGGTCGATCCAGGCCTTGAGTTGGGTCGGAATGCTGAAGTTATACATCGGCGCGGCGATGACCACCGCATCTGCCGCCAGGAACTCGGCCATCGTCGACGCGCTGAGATCGGCTTCGTGCTTCAGGGCCGCATCGCGCAATTCGGCGCTGGTGCCGGCGGCGATCAAGGTCTGGGCGGAAAAATGGCTGATGGCGTCAGCGGCCAAGTCACGGTAGGTGACGGTAATGCCTGGCTCGGCAGCTTTCCAGGCGTCAACCACTTCACGGCTCAATTGGCGGGAAGCAGAGTTGTCGCCGAGGATGCTCGAATCGATGTGCAATAGTTTCATGTGAGTGCTCTCCAAGTGAGGACCGCTACCAGGCGATCAATTGGAGACAATCCTATCGACGAAGCCAATGATCGATAAGTCAGCATAAATGCGATAGTTTGTCCCACTGACAGGACAATCGAGCTCAACATGCAAGACCTCAATGACTTGTATTACTTCGCCAAAGTCGTCGAAGCCGGCGGTTTCGCGGCGGCCGGGCGCTTGCTGGGCATTCCCAAGTCGCGGTTATCGCGGCGTATCGCCGAGCTGGAAGAACGCCTCGGCGCCCGGTTGCTCCAGCGCACCACCCGTCAATTGAAATTGACCGCAGTCGGCGAACGTTACCTGCGTCATTGCCAGGCCATGTTGCTGGAGGCCGAGATGGCCGACGAAGCGGTGGCGAGCATGTCCAGCGAACCTCGTGGCCGATTGCGGGTGTCGAGTCCGGTAGGGCTGGCCCACCAGTTCCTGCCGGCGATCATCGAAACCTTCCTGGCGAAGTACCCTTTGGTGCAACTGGACATGACCCTGCTCAACCGGCGGGTGGACCTGGTCAGCGAAGGCATCGATGTGGCATTGCGCGTGCGCGACCAGGGGGACGAGGACCCGCTGTTGATGACCCGGCGTTTGCGCCCGGCACGACTGATGCTGGTGGCCAGCCCGGCCTTTGTCGAAGGGCAACGGATCGAAACCCCGGACGATCTCAAACCGTTACCGGTGCTGGGGGCATTGGAAGCCGATCGCCTGGTGCACCTGCGTTTGCTCAAGGCCGATGGGCAGCGGGTCGAACTGGGCCTGGAGGCCCGTCTGGGCGTCGACGACTTCATTGTGCGCCGCGCCTGCACCCTCGCCGGCCTGGGCTTCACTTTATTGCCGAGCATGTATTGCGAGCAGGAATTGCGTGACGGCACACTGGTGGAGTTGCTGCCTGGATGGTCGTTGCCCGATGGCTGGCTCCAGGCGGTCTACCCGCATCGGCGCGGCATGCTGCCGGCGGTGCGTGCATGGATCGATCATTTGGTGGAAGCCTTCGAGGGCTGTGGAGAGAGAACGCTATGAGTTTGAGCGAAGAGGATGTCGCGACGTTTTGCCTGGGCCTGCCCGGCGCCAGGGAGGACTACAAATGGGGCGGTGTGCGGGTGTTTTCCATTGCCAGGAACAAAATGTTCGCCTTGCAGGGGCTAAGGGGCGACTCGTTGGCGTTCAAGGTCGACAAGGACCTGTTCCTGGGACACTGCGACCGGCCGGGCATTCAGCCCGCGCCTTACCTGGCGCGGGCCCAGTGGGTCATCATGCAGGTGCCCTACCCGCTGGGTGCCGAAGAGCTGCGTGGCCTGCTGCAACGCTCACACCAATTGGTGGTCAGCAAATTGCCCAAGCGCACACAGGTGGGCTTGTTGCTCTAGCCATTCAGAACAGATAGCTGCCCAGGAACAACTGGTCGATCCAGAACACCTGGTGCAGCAGCACGATGAACCAGAACACCACCTGGAACGACACCTTACGGGTCTTGTGGCGAAACAGCTGCTGGGCCAGCAAGGCGCCAGGCCAACCGCCGGCCAGCTCCACCGCATGCAACACGTTCTCCGGGGTGCGCCAGGCGTCGACGCGCGCCTTGCGTTTGTCGCTCCAGTACAGCAGGAACGCCACCACGCTGACGACGCCATAAGCCACCATCGGCACCCACGACACCGCCCGCAGCCCGAACAGCAGCGAACCGGACAACGGCAGGGCACAGAGCAGCGCAAACACCATCAGCTTGAACCGCAGATGCTGCACGGCGCCTTCAACGTTGCGCCCGGCGTGTTTGCGGTTGCCTGATCGGGGGTTCATGGCTTGGCAGCGGTCCAGTCCACCCAGCCGAACTGCCAGGTTGCCAGGATCAACAGGCCGAAGGCGATTCGATACCAGGCGAACACGGCGTAGCTGTGGCTGGCGATGAATCGCAGCAGGCCCTTGACCGCAATCATGGCGAAAATGAACGCCGTGACGAAGCCAATGGCGAACACCGGGAAATCCGCCGGGACGAACAACTCACGGTATTTGTAGCCCGAGTAGACTGCCGCGCCGACCATGGTCGGCATCGCCAGGAAGAACGAAAACTCGGTAGCGGTTTTACGCGACAGCCCGAACAGCAGGCCACCGATAATGGTCGCGCCGGAACGGGAGGTGCCTGGGATCATCGCAATGCATTGGGCCAGGCCGACCTTCAGCGCGTCCTTCCAGGAGATCTCGTCCACCGTTTCGGCGTGCACCTGGTGCTGGCGCTTCTCGGCCCAGAGCATCACCAGACCGCCCACCACCAACGCCGTGGCCACCGTGATCGGGTTGAACAGGTTGTGGTGGATCCAGTCGGCAAGCAGCACACCCAAGACCACGGCGGGCAGGAAGGCGATCAGCAGGTTGGCGGTAAACCGGCGGGCGCTGGGTTGCGTCGGCAGGCCCAGCACCACGTCGAAGATCTTGCGCCGGAACTCCCAGACCACCGCCAGGATAGCGCCGAGCTGGATGATTATGTTGAACGCCATCGCACGTTCGCCACCGAACTCAAGCAAGTCGGCGACAATGATCTGGTGCCCCGTGCTGGAAATCGGCAGAAACTCCGTCAAGCCTTCTACTACGCCAAGAATCAGTGCCGAAAAGGCGGTCCACAAATCCATTCATCCCCCAAAAAAGACGCTGTTCATGCAGGTCTTATCAATATTCAAGTGTCATGCAGGTAGCCCCGTAGCGGGTGCACGATAACCGCGACCTTTCAAAAAAAACCAATGAAAGATCAGAACAGGCTCAGGTTTTGCGCTGCGGGGCCGAAATCCTATCAGACAAGCCCTGATAACGCTGCCGCGTTGTGACTCAGGTCAATGACCGATAACGGCCGGACGCTACAGTGCCGGCCGTCGATATGACAAGAATAAAAAACCGGAGTGACAGCGTATGAATAGCTTGCGCAGTGTGTCGATCAGCCGACGCTTGTGGCTCATCCTGGTCGTGGCCATCGTGATGTTGTTCACGCTCGGCGCCTTGATGCTTAAACAGATCCACAGCGACCTCTACCAAGCCAAGGTGCAGAAAACCCAGCATGTGGTACAGACCGCCAGCGGCGTGCTGACTTACTACCAAGGCCTGGAAGCCGCCGGCACCCTGACCCGTGACGCCGCGCAAAAGCAGGCCCTCAGCGCCGTGCGTGGCCTGCGCTACAACCAGAGTGACTATTTCTGGATCAACGACCTGACGCCGGTCATGATCATGCACCCGACCAACCCGAAGCTTGAAGGCCAGAATCTCTCGGCCATCCGTGACCCGAACGGCTATGCGCTGTTCAACGAGATGGTTGCCATCGCCAAGTCCAAGGGCGCTGGCATGATCAATTACCTCTGGCCGAAGCCTGGCGCCGAGGCCCCCGTGGGCAAGACCTCCTACGTCCAACTGTTCGAGCCCTGGGGCTGGATCATCGGTTCGGGTGTGTACATCGATGACGTCCAGGCCGAGTTTCAGTCCCAGGTGATCAAGGCCTCCGTGGTCGGTTTGGTCATCACCCTGCTCATGGGCCTGCTGTTGACCCTGATCGTGCGCAGCATCGTCGGCCCGCTGCAGGAAACGGTCAACGCCATGGCCAACATCGCCAGCGGCGAGAGTGACCTGACTCGCACCCTCGATACCCACGGTCAGGACGAAGTGACCCAACTGGCGCGGCATTTCAACGCCTTTACTGCCAAGTTGCGGCAAGTGGTGACCCAACTGCAAGCTTCGGCCAGTGCGCTGGGGCAATCCTCCAGCGAATTGGGCAACGATGCAGCCCAGGCCCAGGAGCGCAGCCAGCAGCAGTCGCAACAAATGGAGCTGGTGGCGACCGCGATCAATGAGGTGACCTATGGCGTGCAGGACGTGGCCAAGAACGCCGAGCACGCGGCCAGTGAGATGCGCGACGCCGAAACCCAGGCCCAGCAAGGCCAGGTCAACATCGATGGCAGCTTGCAGCAGATCGACCGCCTGTCCCAGACCATCGACCAGGCGGTGGAAGTGATCCGTACCCTGGCGAGCGAAAGCACCCAGATTGGCAGCGTGCTGGAGGTGATTCGCTCCATTGCCGAGCAGACCAACCTGTTGGCCCTCAACGCCGCGATCGAAGCCGCCCGTGCCGGCGAACAAGGCCGGGGCTTTGCGGTGGTCGCCGATGAAGTGCGGCTGCTGGCCCAGCGTACGCAGAAGTCCACTGCAGAGATCCAGGCGATGATCGAGCGCCTGCAAACTCATTCCGAAGCGGCCGTGAAAGTCATCAGCGACAGCAGCCGTGCTTCACAGCTGACCATTGAACAGGCCGGCCTGGCCGGTGCCAGCCTCAACGCCATCGGCCAGGCCCTGCGCAATCTCAACAGCCTGAACGCCTCCATCGCCAGCGCCACGTTGCAACAGGCCCATGTGGTCGAAGACATCAACCAGAACGTGACCCAGGCCGCCGGACTGTCCCACAGCACCGCCATGGCAGCCGAACAATCCAGTCAGGCCAGCACCCGCCTCAAGGCGTTGAGTGAACAGTTGAACGGGTTGCTCACACAGTTCCGAGTCTAAAAATCGGTACCCCCCCTGTGGGAGCGAGCTCGCTCGCGATAGCGGTAGCACATTCAGCACTGATGCAAGCTGACCCTCCGCCATCGCGAGCAAGCTCGCTCCCACATTGGTTTTGTGCAGGTCTCTGGGTTGGTGTCTACCGTAATTCCCCTGTGGGAGCTCGCTCCCACATTGGTTTTGTGTAGGTCTCTGGGTTGGTGTCTACCGCAATTCCCCTGTGGGAGCTCGCTCCCACCATTGGTTTAGTGTTGGTCTCGGGTTTGGTGGTTACTGAAATTCCCCTGTGGGAGCGAGCCCGCTCGCGATGGCGGTAGCGCATCCAGCATTGATATTGGAGCTACCCACGCCATAACGTTTACAATCGCCGCCCTCCTCCATTTCCCCCAAGGAACCGCCATGTCCGGGCTTGAACTGTTTGCCGCAGCCCTCGGCGTGATCGCTGTCTGGTTGACCGTCAAGCAGAACCCCTGGTGCTGGCCGATCGGCCTGGTCATGGTGTTGCTGTACAGCTGGATTTTTTTCGAGGTGAAGTTGTACTCGGACATGCTGCTGCAGGTTGTCTACGCGGTGCTGCAACTCTACGGTTGGTGGCAATGGACCCGTGCCGGGCACAATCATGACGGACGCCAGGTCAGCCACCTCGCAGGGTCATCAGTGCTGTTCGGCCTGGCTATCGGTGCGACAGGCAGTCTGCTGTTGGGCGCCGCCATGGCCCACTGGACCGATGCCGCCCAGCCCTGGCTCGATGCCGCGCTCACCGGTTTCAGCCTCGTGGCCCAGTGGTGGATGGCACAAAAACGCGTGCAATGCTGGCCGCTGTGGATTGCCCTGGACGTGATCTTCGTCGGCCTGTTCATCTACAAAGACTTGCACCTGACCGCCGCGCTCTATGCCCTGTTCACCCTGCTGGCCGTGCAAGGCTGGCGGGAGTGGCGCGCCGACCCGGCCCTGCGCGCATGAAGGTGGTGGTACTGACCGGCCCGGAATCCAGCGGCAAGAGTTGGCTGGCGGCGCAATTGCAGGAACACTTTGGTGGCGTGCGAGTGGATGAGTACGTACGCCACTTCATGGAGCAAACCCAGCGCGATACCTGCCTGGCCGACATCACCGACATCGCCACCGGCCAACTGGCCTGGGAAGATGAGGCGCGTGCCCGCCGTCCGGCGCTGTTGATCCTCGACACGCACCTGCTGAGCAATATCCTCTGGAGCCAGACCTTGTTCGGCGACTGCCCGGACTGGCTCGAGCCGGCCCTGCTGGCCCGCCATTACGACGTGCACCTGTTGCTGAGCCCCGAGCAGGTCGAATGGACCGGCGACGGTTTGCGTTGCCAGCCTGAACTGGCAGAACGACTGGCGTTTTTTGAGGCGATCGAGGCTTGGCTGAGCGGACATCAGCAACCGTTCCAGGTCATTGAAGGCGATTGGGCGCAACGCCAACAGCAAGTGTTCGCTGTCGTTGCCCAACTGCTTCAGGGTGATCTGTTCCATTACTGAAACAACTCGGTCGCTGCAAACCCGGATCCAACGCCGCTTCACCAAATTGCCATCAAGACTGTCAAGCTTCTGAAACACCCGCCCAAAAGCCTGGATCCAGAGGCCTGGGACAGCAGGTGACCGGTTGGTCACGCTGTGCCGTGTCTCAACGCTGAAACAGGTTCCTTCTCCGCCAGGCCAACTACAATTACAACTCATTGAATCCAAAGGTATTTCAAAAAACGGCACGACACCTGCTCTCCCCAACTTCGCAACGCTGGACCAGGGCCAGCCCACCGAAGAAGGAATCGATGCCGTGGGGACTTTCGAGAGAAGTTTGACCTGTCTGCTGTTGATCGGCTGCGCCGCCAGCGCAACACTCAGCCTGCCAGCACAGGCCGAGGGCAACGGCGTCATTGTGCTCAACCGTGACGTGCAGCCCATCGCAATTGGTCGCAACGGTGGCAAAGACCCCTACCCGACCACCGTCAATGCCAACCCCTCCGAACGAATCAACCAGGCCACCGCCAGCACCGAACTGAGCGATGGCGAATTCGCCAGCGTGGCCAGCGGCTCGTCGATCCGCAACACCCTCAACCAAAATACCGGCGTGCAAGGCCTGAACGTCGTGACCAACCCCAACGGCATGCCGGGCATGAGTGCCGGTCACGGTGGTGGTAGCGGCGGCGCGATCTCCGGCACCATCAACCGCTCGCTGAGTTCCGGCCTGGCCCCGTTGGGTCGACTGGCAGGAGGTCAGTGATATGAAGCCCGTGCTGTTTCTGCTTTCCCTGCTCAGCTCTTTCACTGTATTTGCCGATCCAGGTGTTGCGGTGGTCAGTAACGCCAACCTGCAGGATTCCGGCAGCCATTACACCGGCAACTTCAACGTCAACCAGGCGGCCGGCTACCAGACCCAGCAAACCAACACCCGGGCGATCGCCATTGGCAGCCACGCCCAGGCCAGCACCCGCGTGCAACAACACGTCGACACGCCGGCCGACCCTTCCATGAACGCCACCGCCCGTATCGGCGGTCACTCCTTCAGCAACGGCAACGGTGTGCTGGGCGTCAACCAGTCCGCCGGGGCCAACAACCAGATGGCCAATGTCATGCGGGTGGGCATCAGTGCCCATCCGCAGAGCATTGATGACAGCGCCCTTTCTCAACAGAACGTGGCGTTGCTACCGAACTCAGGAGCAACTGGCGCCCCAACCGGCAGTCGCCAGGTCGTTACCAGCGACCAGGCCTTCACCGGCAGCCGAGGGGTAATCCAGGTGAACCAGAGCGCCGGGGTGGGGAACCGCATGGCTAACACCCTGAGCATCCGAGTCGCTGATTGACCCGGAGGCTACATAAGAAAGTACTGACACTTAACCAACGACACGCAAGGAGAAACACCATGAAACCTACAATGGCACTCAAACCATTGGTTTTCGCTCTCGCCGCGGTCATGACAATGGCGGCACAAGCGGGAGGAAACGACAACAACAATGGCCATGGCAATGGCCACGGTCACGGCAATGGCCATCAGCAAGGGCCGACGCTGGATCAAATGCTCTCCATCAGTGCCGGCGCTGGGGCTACGGTGCTGGACGAGCAGAACAGCGACGGTAACGTGGTGACCAACCAGGCCACCAGAAACACCGCTGAAGCCACTGACTCGCTCAATGGCAGCAACGGCAACATGGGCGCCAACATTGCCGGCGGCGACGGCAACCAGCAGGACAACGCCGCCGCCCTGGCCACCGCCGACGAAAACTTCATCTTCGGCTCGGCTGTCGCCGCCTCCAGCGCCACCCAGGTCAATAACAACAACTACGTCAAGAACAACTCGACGCAAAACAACGCCTCGCTCACCAATGCGGGCAACAATGGCTCCGGCAACATCGGCATCAACGTGACCGCCGGGAACTTCAACCAACAGAAAAACAACCTGGCCATCGCCGTATCCGGGGGCCGTGTCGCACAGGCCGCCGCCGCGGCTGACCAGTCCTCCACCGGCCTTGTGGTCGACAACAAAGGCGTGCGGACCTACAAGACCGACACCCTCACCAGCACCTACAGCGCCTCCGGCACGTTCAAGGCCAAAGGTACCGGTACCGCCGAAGACAACGATCACGGCGGCTGGGACAACAAAGGCGGCGGCTATGGCGGCGGTCACGATGACGACAAGTTCAAGTTCTCCGCCGTGGGGACCTTCGAACTGGCCGGCAGCAACACTCAGCAGGTGCTGACCCGCGACGGTTGGAAAAACCCTGTGATCAACAACGCCACCATGACCAACTCCATGAACGGCTTCTCCGGTAACGGCGGCGCCAACGTGTCCGCAGGCGTGGGCAACCAGCAGAGCAACTCGCTGTCCATCGCTGCCGGCTGCAAGGCTTGCATGTAAGCGCGGGTGAAACGAAGCCCCGGCAACAGTAATGCTGTTCCCCTAGGGTTTGGATGAATCTTGTGGCGAGGGAGCTTGCTCCCGTTCGGTTGCGCAGCAACCGCAAAAACTTGGGACCACTGCGCAGCCCAGTGGGAGCAAGCTCCCTCGCCACGGACTCATTTCAATGCTTTAGACGAAGGGTGCTGCTGGGAAAAGGGGCTTTTTTCCCTGGATGTCCACTAGGCGTATTGATCATGCGTGTCACTGCCGTTTCCCTGCTGCTCTGCCTGGCCTGCGTGGCCGAAGCGGCGCAGATGCCCGTCGCCGCCCTGCCTGGCGGCATGCTGGTCTACAAACCGGTGCAAAGCGTACGCGAACGCAAGTTCAGCGACATCGTCGAGCAGAAAACCGATTTCAGTTGCGGTGCCGCCGCGCTGGCCACGGTATTGCGCCAGGCCTATTGGCTTGACGTCGACGAAGAGCACGTCATCAAAGGCATGCTGGTCAATGCCGACCAGAACCTGGTTCGTACCCAGGGGTTTTCCATGCTGGACATGAAGCGCTACGTGGAAGCCATCGGCATGCGCGCCCGAGGCTACCGGATACCGCCAGAGAAACTCGAAGCGGTGACGATTCCGGTGGTGGTCCTGATGGAAATACGCGGCTACAAGCACTTCGTGGTGTTGCAGCGGACCGACAAGCAATGGGTCTACATCGGCGACCCGGTGCTGGGCCACAAGCGCTACGCCCATGATGAGTTCGTCAAAGGCTGGAACGGCATCGTCTTTGCGATCGTCGGCCCGGGCTATGACAAGACCAATGCGCTACGCAGCCCTCCTCAACCCCTGACCGCCCGTAACAAGCTGGACGGTTTCAACCCGGTCAGGGATGCGGAACTGATGGATTTCGGCTTCATACAGAGCGACTTTTTCTAATCGCCGACCCACTGCCAACATAATTACAAAAAAGGAGCAGGACGCTCCGGGAGCAGCACATGAAAACCTCTCACTGGCTGTCGCTGGCCTGCCTGCTCGCGACCGCCTCGGGCTACGCCCATGCGGGCTTCAAACCCATCGAAGTCAAGGACCAGGAGCTGGCCGAGCTGCGCGGTCGTTATGTCATGCCCGGCCGCATCATCAGCTTCGGCATCGTCATGAGCAGTACCTGGCGCAACGCCAGCGGCGACTTGATCGGCGCCACCAGCACCCTGCAGATCCAGGCCGCCACCGTCAAACCCGAGTTCTATGTCTCCACCATCAAGCAAACCGGCAACGGCAGCGCCCCCGAACAGGGCAGCGGCAACATTACCGGTGGCGCCGGCCTTGGCACGAGCCAGGGCGTGACCCAGAGCGTACGCGCCGCCGGCGACGGCAACAGCGCCTACAACAACGTCAACATCAACGTAAAAGAGGGCAACCAGGCGCCAGCGCTCGTGCCTTCCCAAGGCCAATTGCTGACCAAAGGCCAGACCATCAGCGGCAGCAACGCCGCCGGCAGTGTCGCGGTCACCGCCACCGGCAACGGCGTGCAAATGGCGATCCAGGCCAGCCACAACCAAGGCAGCACCCTGCAACAGGTGGCTCAAGGTGGCTTGTTGCAAAACACTCGCCTGTTGGGCAACAGCAACCTGGTCAACAACCTGACGCAGCTCAACGTGGTACTGAACAATAACGGCCCCAGTGCCGGCGCACTGGACTGCAACCTGACCCAACTGCGCGGGCTCCGTAACCTCGGTTATTGAACTACGCTGATTTCCGATCATTGGGCAATTAGGGACGGCATATTTCATGTATCGATCCGTATCGTTGCGCGCTGTGATGTGTTTAAGCACGTTGTTCCCGGCGGCCGTGTTGCACGCGGCCCCGGATGCGGACATCGAGGCCCTGAAACAGGAACTTCTCGAGCTCAAGCAACGCTACGAGGTCCAGCAAAAGGCCCTGGCGGTGCTCGAGCAGCGGGTTCGCCAAGTGGAGGATCAACCCGCCGCGCCACCACCCAAGCGCCTGGCCAAGTCCCCGGCCGACATGAAAGGCAACCAGACCGTGGCCGGCGGTGCTGCGACAACGTCCGGCGGCAGCGGCTACGGCCAATCCCTGGCCGATGATTCCCAGCCGGCCCAGAGCGTCTCCAACCTTTATGACGAGGCCAGCGGCTTTTTCGGCGGCGGCAAATTCAGTTTCGAGACCGGCGTGACCTATTCGCGCTACGATACTCGGCAACTGATCCTCAACGGCTTCCTGGCCCTGGATTCGATTTTCCTGGGCAACATCAACCTCGACCGGATCAAGGCCGACACCTGGACGCTGGACCTCACCGGTCGCTATAACTTTGACAACCGCTGGCAGTTCGACCTCAACGTCCCGGTGGTCTACCGCGAGTCCACGTACCAGTCAGGCGGCGCGAACAACGGCGCAGCCGGCGTCACCAGCGAAGAAACCGTGACCCGCGACCCCACCATCGGTGACGTCAACTTCGGCGTCGCCTACAAGTTCATGGATGAGTCGATCAACTCCCCGGACGCGGTGGTCACCCTTCGGGTCAAGGCTCCCACCGGCAAGGACCCGTTCGGCATCAAGCTGCGGCAATCCCAGGCCAACACCAACTTGTTCGTGCCTGACGACCTGCCCACCGGTAATGGCGTGTGGTCGATCACGCCCGGGCTTTCGCTGGTCAAGACCTTCGACCCGGCGGTGCTGTTCGGCACCCTCTCCTACACCCATAACTTCGAAGAATCGTTCGACGACATCAGTTCCACGGTCAACCAGAAGATCCCAGGCAAGGTGCGGATCGGCGACAGCTTCCAGCTCGGCGCGGGCATCGCCTTTGCCTTGAACGAGAAGATGAGCATGTCGTTCTCGGTTTCTGACCTGATCCAAAAGAAAAGCAAGCTCAAGCAGGACGGTGGCGACTGGGAATCGGTGGTCTCCAGCGACGCCAACGCCGGCTACTTCAACATCGGCATGACCGTCGCCGCGTCCGACAACCTGACCATTGTGCCCAATCTGTCCATCGGGCTGACCGACGATGCGCCGGATTTCACCTTTAGCCTGAAATTCCCGTACTACTTCTGATGCCCTCAGGGATATGTGATAAGCACCTATCCCTGAAGGCACTGCAAAACAAAAACCTTGTGGGAGCGAGCTTGCTCGCGATAGCGGTCTTCCATTCAACATCCAAGCTGACTGAAAGGGCCTCATCGCGAGCAAGCTCGCTCCCACAGTTTTTTTTGCGCGCAGATCTAGTCAGCGGATCTGATGTTTGTGCAGCAGGCGATAGAACGTCGGCCGGGATACGCCCAGCACCCTGGCGGCCACGCTCAGGTTGTCGCTGTGACGGTTGAGCACATCGCTCAAGGCCTGGCGCTCGGCGCGGGTCTTGTAGTCCTCCAGCGTACCCATCGGCGCCGCGACGGCCTGGTGGCTGGCCAGGCCGAGGTCCCGGGCTTCGATTTGACGCCCTTCGGCCAACACCAAACCGCGACGGACGCGGTTGGCCAGTTCCCGCACATTGCCGGGCCAGTCATGCATACCCATCGCCACCAATGCATCGTCGCTGAAGCTGCGGGGGCGGCGACCGGTTTCCTGGCTGTAGAAATGGGAAAAGTGGCTGGCCAGCATCGCCAGGTCACCATGACGCTCGCGCAGCGGCGCCATCACTACTTGCAACACGTTCAAGCGGTAATACAGGTCCTCGCGAAAACGCTTGTGCTCGATGGCCGCCTCAAGGTCCACGTGGGTGGCGGCCAAGACTCGCACATCGACCGCAATCGGCTGGCTGCCACCGACCCGCTCAATGTGTTTTTCCTGCAGGAAACGCAGCAGGTTGGCCTGTAGCTCCAACGGCAAGTCGCCGATTTCATCGAGAAACAACGTGCCACCGTGGGCCGCCTCGATCCGCCCGATCTTGCGTTGGTGAGCCCCGGTGAACGCGCCCTTCTCATGCCCGAACAACTCGGACTGGATCAGGTGTTCCGGGATGGCACCGCAGTTGATGGCGATAAACGGCTTGTTGCGTCGGTGAGACTGACAATGCAGGGTGCGCGCCACCAGCTCCTTGCCGGTACCGCTCTCACCTCGAATCAATACCGGCGACTCGGCGGGCGCCAGCTTGCTTAACAATTTGCGCAGTTCGCGAATCGGCTTGCTGTCGCCCAGCAGGTGATGTTCGGGCTGATCAATGTGGATCGAACCCTGTCCCCGCAGGCGCGCCATGCCAAACGCCCGGCCCAGTGTCACCTGGACCCTGGACACGTCGAAGGGCAAGGTATGGAAGTCGAAAAACCACTCGCAGACAAAATCACCGACGTTTTGCAGGCGCAACACTTCCTGGTTGAGCACAGCGATCCATTCGGTGCCGCTACGGCTGATCAACTCCTTGACCGCTTCCGGGCGCTCCAGATGAAAAGGCTGCAATCGCAAAAGGCCGACGTCACACGTCCGATCGCTGGCGTGTTCGAGGGAGCAACTGTCCACATCCCAGCCAATGGTGCGCAGGCCTGGCAACAGGCGATGACAATCGTCGCAGGGATCAACCACGAGCAGACGACGTGACGTACTGGCTTCGATCATGACTGATCCTTGGCGCCAAAATAAGGAAATATGATTAGAAACAGGCGTTTGGCAAACCTGCATGTAACAGTAGCAAGAAGTTGACGCCCCCTTGTATCAATTGATTATCGAGATCGCGTAAAACTGGTTATAAGCGAGCGTTTCGTTAGTTGTCGCAGGCGTGTTTCTTTCAGGGTGCTTTCAAACAAAAGCCAAAAAGCCTGGTCTGAAAGAAAATCGAAATTTATTTAAATAATGTGTGACCCGCCTGCGGGTTCGGGACATCAGTACAAGTAACCAGCCGCACGGTACGCCCAACCGACGGCACATCATTTGTTTGGGCACACTTAAGAGAAAACGCCATGAACGCCCCGCTCCGTATCAACGAAGCTCTTTTGATTGCCGACCGCGCATTCCGTCCTTTCCAATGCGTGGCCTGGGCTCCACAAGACGGTAACGGTGAACTCAGCCTGACCGTCATCGACCGCACCAATACCCATATTGGCCGCACCCAAATTCCAAGCAGCGCCTACACCGACCCGGTCCAACTGGCCGATCTGTTGAAACAGGCCCGTGCCGAACTGAGCCAGGAAGGCTACACATTGCAATCCTGGTCGATGCCTGAATAACCACCGGTAAAGCCCGTTATCGATTGCAGGCTTGGCTCTGGATTGTAAAGCCATTGTTATGGCACGAATCGCCGCTGTATCCGTGGAACATGACAGTTGTGCATTGTCACATTCAGGGATTGAATGTTGCCCTCATGCAGTCGTCGCCCTCCCGGGCCTCTCGACACGCAAGGAGAGGCAGGCATGCTCGATCAGTTCGCGTTTGTATCCCCCAGAGCCATGGCCCACGCCGGGCAACTTGATCCAGGCTTCGCCACCAATGGCAAAGCCTGGGTTCATTTCCAAGACAGCACCTCGAGCCTGACTACCGGGTTGACCCTCGATCGCGCCGGACGAATCCTGGTGGCGGCCAGGATCGAGACGGCCCATGGCAGCCGGTTCGGGCTGGCGCGACTCAACCATGACGGCTTGGCCGACCCGGGCTTCGGCACCGACGGTTGCGTGATCGGCTCATTTGAAAACGGCTTCGAAGCAACCGCAGGCACAGTGATCGAGTTGCCCGACGGACATATCCTGCTGTCTGGCCTGCATTACGAAAACAACGACCATACCCTTCCCGCCCTGGCGCTGTTCGACCCGCAAGGCCGCGCTGTTCAAAACTTCGGTAACAGCGGCCGGCACATCATCCGGCTTTGCGGCAATCTCTCCCAAGGCCTGCGCGATCCCTGGTTGCCGCCCGGCGTGCCGGGGCTTGAGGCCTGCGGCATGCAAGTGCAGGCCGATGGCCGGATCCTTGTGCTCGCCAACCACCACTACCAACTGTCCGATCATGTCGGCGTACTAATCCGCCTTTTGCCGGACGGGACATTGGATACCTCGTTCAACGGTCGCGGTTTCGTGATGGTCCGACGCTTGTTGAAAAATACCTGGCTTGGCTGCCTGATGCTCCAGGCTGACGGTCATATTGTCGTCGGCGGTGCCATCGACTTGCCCCAGCATGGTTTGATTGCCCGGTATGACAGCAGCGGAAAACTCGATGACAGCTTCGGCGAAGACGGCTTCCTGTCCATCCTGGCACAAGGTCACAGCGTGATGGTCAGCCAGATCGTTCAGGATGCCAACGGTGATCTGCAAGTATTCGGTAGCAGCCGTGATCCAATGCATAGCCTGTCCCTGAAAGTGCGCCCGGACGGCAACTCGGACCGTCACTGCAACCAAGGCCAGTGCCGGCTCACGGCGATCGGGCGCAGCGCCAGTCGGTGGACCGCCGCCCAGCTTCAATCTGACGGAAAAATGGTGACCGCTGGCGCCACGATCGGCGGCATCGAGGCCGACTTCGTGCTTGCCCGGCACCTGCCGGATGCCAGCCTGGACCCGGATTTCGGCCAGGGCAAGGGCTGGGTTCGCACGCGACTCGGCTACAGCCTGGACACCGCCACCGCCCTGGCTATGCAGGCTGATGGAAGAATCCTGGTGGGCGGTTATTCGCTCCAGGGACATTATCGAGCGGTGGTTGCGCGGTATTGGGCCTGAATCGGATTGTCGCGGGTGAACGGTATTTATTCTTACTCTTGATATTCCTCATTTCTTACGGCAAGTTGCGCGCTTCTAATTAAAAGGAGCAGCCGATGTCCGGCTCAATGGCTCAAGCGTTCGCGCACAACTTTCTGGGGCATTCCCCTCGCTGGTACAAGGCGTGCATCATCACCTTTCTGATCCTCAATGCCGTGGTGCTCTGGACCCTGGGCCCGGTCGTTGCTGGTTGGATGCTGGTGGTGGAATTCATCTTCACCCTCGCCATGGCCCTTAAATGCTACCCGCTGATGCCTGGTGGTCTGCTGATGGTCGAGGCTCTTGCGATGGGCATGACCACGCCCAAGGCGCTGTACGATGAGCTGCTGCACAACTTCCCGGTGATTCTGCTGCTGATGTTCATGGTGGCAGGGATCTATTTCATGAAGGATCTGCTGCTGTTCCTGTTCTCGCGCCTGCTTTTGGGGGTGCGCTCCAAGGCGATACTGTCCTTGATGTTCTGCTTTCTCTCGGCGTTCCTGTCTGCATTCCTTGACGCGTTGACCGTCACTGCGGTGATCATCAGCGCCGCAGTGGGCTTCTATGCGGTGTATCACCGTGTGGCTTCGGGCAACGATCCACGCCAGGACAGCAATGTCGATGAAGACCACGATCTGCCGTCGAGTCATCATGAAGATCTCAATCAGTTTCGGGCGTTTCTACGCAGCCTGCTCATGCATGGTGCCGTAGGCACGGCGCTGGGCGGCGTCTGCACCTTGGTGGGCGAACCGCAGAACCTGCTGATCGGCCATGAAATGGACTGGCATTTTGTCGATTTCTTCCTGAAAGTCGCGCCGGTGTCGCTGCCAGTGCTGGTGGCCGGCCTGGTGACCTGTGTAGCCCTGGAAAAACTGCGCTGGTTCGGTTACGGCACGCTGCTACCGGATAACGTACGCACCGTGCTGGCCGATTACGCCGAGCAGGACAATCGTGAACGCACCTCACGCCAACGCGCCGCCCTGATCGTCCAGGGTATTGCCGCGCTGATCCTGATCGTGGGCCTGGCCCTGCACATTGCCGAAGTCGGTCTGATTGGCCTGATGGTCATCGTGTTGATTACCGCCTTCACCGGCATCACCGACGAGCACAGGCTTGGCAATGCGTTCAAGGACGCCATGCCGTTCACGGCGCTGCTGGTGGTGTTCTTTGCGGTGGTGGCGGTCATTCACGACCAGCAGTTGTTCACGCCGTTGATCCAGTGGGTCCTGGCCCTGCCCGCCGATCAACAGCCGGGCATGCTGTTCATTGCCAATGGCCTGTTGTCGGCCATCAGCGACAACGTGTTCGTGGCAACCATCTACATTACCGAGGTCAAGCAGGCCTTCGTCTCCGGCCACATGAGCCGTGAACAGTTCGAGACCCTGGCGGTGGCCATCAACACCGGCACCAACCTGCCGAGCGTGGCCACACCCAACGGCCAGGCGGCATTCCTGTTCCTGCTGACCTCGGCGATCGCCCCGCTGATTCGCCTGTCCTATGGCCGGATGGTCTGGATGGCACTGCCCTACACCGTGGTGATGGGTGGCTTGGGGTGGTATGCGGTGACTTACTGGTTGTAACCAAACCCAATGTGGGAGCGAGCTTGCTCGCGATGGCGCGCTGTCAGCCGACATTGATGTTGACTGAAAGACCGCTATCGCGAGCAAGCTCGCTCCCACAGGGCTCTAGCCGCTATCGCGGCAGAATGTACCGCTCGATCGCCAGGGCCGCGCCGTCTTCGGTCACGGCGGCGGTCACGACATCCGCTTGGCACCTGATCGCCTCCTCCGCCTGCCCCATGGCAATCGACAGTCCCGCGCGGTGGAACATCGCCGGGTCGTTGCCACCGTCGCCCATGGCTGCCGTCTGTTCCAGGGGCACATTGAGGAAAGCGGCCAGGGTCGACAGCGCTTCCCCTTTGTTCGCCTTCATCGCCGTCACATCCAGGTAGATCGGTTGCGAGCGCGACACCTGGGCCTGCCCCTTGAGCAGCGGATGCAGCCGCGCTTCCAACTCCACCAACAGGTCGGTGTCGGCACTGGTGGCGACGATCTTGTCGATCCGCTCCAGATAAGGTTCGAAACTCTCGACTTCTACCGGCGGGTAGCCCAGGCCACGTGTCTCCACCGGCACCATCGGACCGTTGGCGTCGCGTACCAGCCAGTCGCCATCGGCAAATACCCAGACTTCGATGCCGGGCTGATCGGCGTACAGGGCCAGTGTGGCCAGCGCCGCCTCGGGTGGCAGGTAATGGACGGCAAGAAAGCTGCCATCGGGATGAACCAGCGTGCCGCCATTGAACGCCGCCGTGGGCAGGTCGACACCCAACGCCTCGATCTGCTGCAACATGGCCCGCGGCGGCCGCCCAGTGGCAAGGCTGAACAGCACACCGGCCTCGCGCAATGCGCGAACCGCCTCGATGGTACGCTGGTTCAGACTGTGGTCGGGCAACAGCAATGTACCGTCCATGTCGCTGAGCAGGAAACGGATGGGGGACTTCACAGGATCATTCATCCGAGGCCATGCCAGACGCGGCTGTCGCGGGTAAGTAATTCATCGGCGGCCGCTGGGCCATCTTCACCAGCCTTGTAGGGCTGGAATGCCGCGTCCTGCTGCCAGGCATCGAGGAACGGTTGCACGGCGCGCCAGCCGTTTTCAATGTTGTCAGCGCGCTGGAACAGCGTCTGGTCACCGGTCAGGCAATCGTAGATAAGGGTTTCGTAACCCGTGGATGGCTGCATTTCAAAGAAATCCTTGTAGGCAAATCCCAATTCGATATTGGCCATGTCGAGTGCCGGCCCCGGCCGCTTGGCCAGCAGGTCGAACCACATGCCTTCATTGGGCTGGATCTGGATTCTCAAGTACGTAGGTTGCAGTTCGTCGACTTCGGTGTCGCGAAACTGCGCGTAGGGCGCGGGCTTGAAGCAGATGACGATCTCGGTGTCCCGCACGCTCATGCGCTTACCGGTGCGCAGGTAAAACGGCACGCCGACCCACCGCCAGTTGTCGATCATGACCTTGAGGGCGACGTAGGTCTCGGTGCTGCTGTCGGGAGCCACGTTGGCCTCCTGGCGATAACCGCTTACCGCCTTGCCGCCGACTTCACCGGCGGTGTACTGGCCACGGACCGAGTTGGCCCGGGCCTGCTCCACCGACCAGGGTCGGATCGCCCCGACGACCTTGGCCTTTTCCCCACGCACGGCGTCGGCACCAAATGCCGCTGGCGGCTCCATGGCCACCATCGCCAGCAGTTGGAAAAGATGATTGGGCACCATGTCCCGCAGGGCGCCGGTGTGCTCATAAAAACTGCCACGGGTTTCCACACCGACCGTTTCGGCAGCGGTGATTTGTACGTGGTCGATGTAGTGGTTGTTCCAGAACGCCTCGAACAGGCTGTTGGAGAAACGACTGACCAGAATGTTCTGCACCGTTTCCTTACCCAGGTAATGGTCGATGCGATAGATCTGTTTCTCGCTCATGACCTTGAGCAGGCAGGCGTTCAGCGCTTCGGCGGTGTGCAGGTCGGAGCCGAACGGCTTTTCGATCACCACCCGCCGGAAGGCCCCCTCCTGCTCCTGAAGCAGCCCTGCCGCACCGAGGCGACTGACCACTTCACTGAAAAAGCGCGGCGCGGTCGCCAGGTAGAAAACCGCGTTGCCGGTGCCGCTGGCGGCGATTTTCGCCGCCAGCGCCTGGTAGGTACTCTCATCTAGGAAATCACCCTGGACGTAGCTGATGCCCTGGGCCAGCTTGGCCCACAGCACCGGATCGAGCGCCCGATCGGCATCGCCGCCCTTGCTCGCCGCTTCGTTACGGATGAAATCCTCGAGTTTCTTGGCAAAATCCACATCGCTGATGGCGTTGTGGTCAACCCCGATGATGCGCAGCCCATCGCCCAGCAGACCGTCGCGACTGAGGTGGTAAAGCGCCGGCATCAGCAGACGCTTGACCAGATCGCCATGGGCGCCGAACAGAAACAACGTGGTCGGCGGCGCGGGTTCTGCCTTGGATTTGCTGCCGATCGAGGTCATTTTTTCGGCGTCTCCACATGGCCGCCAAAGCCGAAGCGCATGGCCGAGAGCATTTTGTCACCGTACGTGCTTTGCTGGCGCGAGCGGAAACGGGCAAACAACGAACTGGACAGAACCGGAACCGGCACCGCTTGCTCAATGGCGGCCTCGATGGTCCAGCGCCCTTCCCCGCTGTCGGCGACTTCGCCGGAAAAACCGTCCAGTTTCGGATCGCTGGCCAACGCGTCGGCGGTCAAGTCCAGCAACCAGGACGACACCACGCTGCCGCGACGCCAGACTTCGGCGATATCGGCCACGTTCAGGTCGAAGCGCTGCTCCGGTGGCAGGCTTTCGCTGGATTTGGTCTTGAGGATGTCAAAGCCCTCGGCGAAGGCCTGCATCATTCCGTATTCGATGCCGTTGTGGATCATCTTCACGAAATGCCCCGAACCAGCCGGGCCCGCGTGGATGTAACCACGTTCGGCGCGGTCATCGTCGGATTTGCGATCACGGGTGCGCGGGATCTCGCCCATGCCCGGCGCCAGGCTGTCGAACAGCGGGTCCAGGCGCTTCACCACTTCGGCATCGCCGCCGATCATCATGCAGTAACCGCGTTCCAGGCCCCAAACGCCGCCAGAGGTGCCAACATCGATGTAGCTCAGGCCTTTTTCCGACAGGGCCTGGGCGCGACGAATGTCATCCTTGTAATACGTGTTACCGCCATCAATGATCACATCGCCCGGCTCCAGCAGTTCGCTGAGGACGTTGATGGTGTCTTCGGTGGGTGCGCCGGCCGGCAGCATGACCCAGACCGCCCGTGGTTTCTCCAGGCCGGCGACCAGTGCCGGCAGGTCCGCGACGCCCATCGCGCCTTCCTGACGCAGGTTTTCGACAAAAGCGGCATTGCGGTCATAGACGACGGTGGTGTGCCCATTGAGCATCAGGCGCCGCGCAATATTGCCGCCCATGCGGCCCAGTCCAATGATCCCGAGTTGCATGTGCTGATGCTCCCTACTACAAATAAAGGTGTGTCAAAGATTTAACACCATCGACTAATGGAGGTTAGTCCAGTGCATTGCTGCATAGTTTCCGGGTAATTCGAGCGATCACAAGGGATAACGCTCAAGATCCGGCCGAAGACACAGCGACCATGAAAAATAAAAAAGTTCCAATCACAGGCAAAAGAAATCAGAATCGGCGCCGATAGTAGAGGTGTCGACCAAATACTGGCGACATCTCTATAGTTGATGTACGCCATTTGCGAGGTGAGCAATGGGCCCTGTCGTTACCGCACGTCCTCCCCAAACCCTTTATGTGACCATTCGTCGCGATGAATTGCGCCTACTCAAGGAAGAACGCGATCTACTGCTTGATGAAGTGACGCATCTGCGCATGCAGTTGCAACACGCACAGCTGCCCCACCAAAGCCAGTCCCTGGCTCGGTAACCGCCCCAGAGGCATAGCGCCAGGAAGTGACACTGGCCAAACCGGTGTCATTTCCATGTAAGCCAGCCATGTGTGCTTGTGGCGAGGGTTTTGTCCCCTCAGGACTGTGGGAGCAAAGGTTGCTCCCACAGATACATCTCTTGCCACCAACAAACCCCTCCCCCAGGTGCGTTCGCACCCCATCATCGATTTGTATTCGAAAAACTCACAAAGTTTTCACAACCGACTCGCGATACTCCCGCGCCTTAATAGGGTTGTTCGGCGTATGCCTGCGGTCACCAATCCGGTGCCGACAGCGTCGTCGATAAAGGCTGGAGCGCTTGATGAGTTTGTTCAAACGCAGCAAAACGACTGCGAAAGGTTTCGACTGGGCCGGGCTTGGCTGGCTGTTTCTGTTCTTCTGGTACTTTTCGGGCATCACCCAACTGCTCATTCTGTTGAGCGACACCTCCGGCTTCACCGGCTTTCGCCAAGCGTTCGTGATGAGCGCGGTGTGGTTGGCGCCCTTGCTGCTCTTCCCCGCCCGCACTCGCGTACTCGCCGCCTTGATCGGCGTGGTGCTGTGGGCCTGCTCCATGGCCAGCCTGGGCTACTTCTTCATTTATCAGCAGGAATTTTCCCAGAGCGTCATCTTCATCATGTTCGAATCGAACGTGTCTGAAGCCGGCGAGTACCTGACACAATATTTTGCCTGGTGGATGGTGGCAGCGTTCCTGGCCCACACCGCCGTCGGCTATTGGCTCTGGACCCGCCTGCGTCCGGTATACCTGCCCCGGGCCCAGGCCATGGTCGCAGCAGTCGCCATTGTCTTGGCCGTGGTCGGCTATCCGCTGATCAAGCAGACCCAGCGTACCGGCAGCTTTGCCGGTGGCCTGGAAAAATTCGAAGATCGCATCGAGCCAGCCGTGCCATGGCAGATGCTGGTGGCCTATCGTCGCTACGGTGAACAGCTGGAGAACATGCAAGGCATGCTCCACAGCGCCAGCAAAATCGCGCCACTGCGCAACCTCAAGGACGCCATGGCCGAGCAGCCAGCCACGCTGGTGCTGGTGATCGGTGAATCCACCAACCGCCAGCGCATGAGCCTCTACGGTTACCCGCGGGAAACCACGCCTGAGCTGGACAAGCTCAAGGGCCAGCTGTCGGTGTTCGATAACGTCATCACCCCGCGCCCCTACACCATCGAAGCGCTGCAGCAGGTGCTGACGTTCGCCGACGAACAGAACCCGGACCTGTACCTGAGCACCCCGTCGCTGGTGAGCATGATGAAACAGGCCGGCTACAAGACCTTCTGGATCACCAACCAGCAGACCATGACCAAGCGCAACACCATGCTCACGACTTTTTCCCAACAGGCCGACGAGCAGGTGTACCTGAACAACAACCGCAACCAGAACGCCGCGCAGTACGATGGCGATGTGATCGAGCCGTTCAACAAAGCCCTGGCCGACAGCGCCCCGCGCAAGCTGATCGTGGTGCATCTGCTCGGTACCCACATGAGCTACCAGTATCGGTACCCGCCGACCTTCAACAAGTTCACCGACCGCCAGGGCGTACCGGCGGACCTGCGTGATGATCAGGTCCCGACCTACAACAGCTACGATAACGCGGTGCTGTACAACGACTTCGTCGTGTCCAGCCTGATCAAGGACTACGCCAAGAGCGACCCCAACGGTTTCCTGTTGTACCTGTCTGACCATGGTGAAGACGTGTTCGACTCGCCAGGCCGCGGCACACTGGGCCGTAACGAAGGCAAGCCGACCGCGCCGATGTACACAATCCCGTTCATGGCCTGGGCCTCGCCCAAGTGGCGCGAAAGCCATGACTGGAACTTTGCTGGCGACCTGTCACGGCCGTACAGCAGCTCGCACTTGATTCACACCTGGGCGGACATGGCTGGCTTGAATTTTGATGAGCTGGACCACAGCAAGAGCTTGATCAGCAATGATTTCAAGGCCCGTCCGCTGCTCATCGGCGACCCCTATCAAACCCCGCGCAAGGCTTTGATCGACTTCAGCCTGATGAAGCCCAAGGCGCCGTCAGCTGAAGTCGTGCAGAAGTAACCGAAACCGATCGGATGCCCGCTTCTACAGGGGCTTGATCCAAAACTGCATAAGGCCGTGGGCCGGGTCGAACATGCCGGCGGCAAAGCCGAACTTGGCGTAGCTACCTTGGGCCACGGCATTGCCCTCGAGCACTTCCAGGGTGATCTTGCAGCAACCGCGCTGGCGGGCGATGTCCTCGACTTTCTGCAGCATTTTCTGGCTCAACCCAAGGCCGCGAAAATCCGGCATGACCGCCACGTCGTGGATATTCACCAGTGGCCGGCAGGCAAAGGTCGAAAAACCTTCGAAGCAATTGACCAGCCCAGCCGGTTCGCCGTTGACGAAAGCCAGCACGCTAAAAGCATGAGGGCGCTTGGCCAGTTCCTCGGGCAGGTGCAACAGCACCTCGGCCGACAATGGATGCCCCCGCCCATCGGGTCTTGCGCATAGCCATTGAGCACATGACAGATCGCTTCAGCGTGGACCGGGTTGGTGTAGCTGGCTTGCAGTACAAGGATGTCCTTGGCTTCTTCCATGACCTTCCATCTCACTTCGTTAGTGCCACCGGCTCGAAGCCGTCGGCGGGATACAGGTCAGGTTGGCTGACCAAAACGTTGCATTTGCATTTCCTGGAGGCGGCTGAGGGTACGGCGAAATGGGAATTGCAGATAGCCCTGGGTGTACAACTCATCCATCGGCACCGCAGCCGACAGGTACAGCGGCACCTTGCGGTCATAGCATTCGTCGACCAGGGCGATGAACCGCCGTACACCGTCGTCGTGGACCGACAATTGCGGCAACTCGCGGTCACCCGCCTCGACCCGCGCCACGCCGTCTTCCGTGCCACGGGCGATGCGCCCTTCACGCTGCTCGGCACTCAGGCAAGGCACGTCACTGAGCAAGATCATGCTGAAGCGGTCACACAAGGCCATGAAATCCACGGCCGATAAGGGCTGCTCGCATAGATCCGGGTAACGGCTCCAGAGCACCGTGTCGCTGGCCCTGACCGGCTGGAGCTGGCGATGCCCCACTTCGATCGGCCCGCTGAGCAGCGCCTGACCGGCAGTCAACTGGCCGAAGACCTCGTCCAACGGATCTGGCTGCGCGGGATCACGTAGCCAGTAACGTTGCAGCAATCGGCCCGGATGCTGGCGATGATCCTGCCATCCGTTCACCGGCACGACTTGCATGTGCTGTTTGATCGCCGTGATGGTCGACAGGAACCGCTCACGGTTGTGACCGTTGGCATAGAGTTCCTCCGGCGGCAGGTTCGACGTGCTCACCACCACCATGCCCAGCTCG
Organism: Pseudomonas sp. St316; assembly: GCF_018325905.1. Taxonomy (NCBI): domain Bacteria; kingdom Pseudomonadati; phylum Pseudomonadota; class Gammaproteobacteria; order Pseudomonadales; family Pseudomonadaceae; genus Pseudomonas; species Pseudomonas sp. St316. The sequence goes on from NZ_AP021901.1 coordinate 3,547,209, forward strand.
AACATCACTTGGAACAGGCGCCCCAGGATCATGGCATCGCCGATGTCGGTGACAAACAGTTCGTCGAAGCACAGCACCCGCGCTTCCTGGCTCAACTCCCGGGCCAGGGCTTGCAAAGGATCCGGCGTGCCGGTGAGCTGAAACGAACGCTGGTGCACCCACGCCATGAAATGATGGAAGTGTTGTCGACGGGCCGGCACCTTGAGGCTTTCATAAAAGCGGTCCATCAGCCAGGTCTTGCCACGTCCCACTGGGCCCCAGAGATAAACACCCTTGATCGACTTGCGACCCTCGTGCAACGCCTTGTGGCATTGCTCCAGTGTCATGATGGCCAGTTCCTGGGCCTCGTCCTGGACGAAGCCGTGGTGTTCGATGGCGTGCTGCCAGGCACTCAAGGGGGAGTCGAAAGTCATACGGCCCGGGTCCGGAAAGCGAAGGTGGGGAGTATGCCATGCCGGGCGACAGCTGGAACCCTACACAGAACCTGTGGGAGCAAGGCTTGCCCGCGATAGTCGCGTCGCGGTCTAACAGCTAAACCGCGTTATCGTTCATCGCGGGCAAGCCTTGCTCCCACAGGTCTTGCTCCCCAGACCTTGCTCCCACGGGCCCGGGTGCAGAACTTTAAATCGAGATATCCAACCGAATGATCTTGCCTTGCTCATCGAGCCGGAAGGTGTAGCGCAGCTCCAGCGGGCTGCCGGGGAATGTCCCGGAAATCAGGTTTTGCACCAGCACCTTGCCGGTGCGCTGCTGCACATTGAGCACTTCCACACGTGGCTGGAAGCGCTGGGCGGTGTCTTCCATCCATTGGGCGATGGCCTGGGTGCCAACACGGTGCCGACCTTCATCGAACACGTTGGCATCCTCGGCGAAGAAACGCGTCACCGCCGAACTGTCACGGGCATTGGCAGCCGCAATGTAGCCGGCGATGGCCGGGGCCAGGGAAGAGACGGGATTGGACATGGCAGGGCTCCTTGTTTTATCGATCTGGCACCATGCTAGAACAGCGCTGTGTCAATTTTTGTCAGGAGTGAAACGCCCGCTTTCGTCCAGCTTCATCAGTGCAAACCAGTCCCGCAGCAGGTCGCTGCGCCGTCCCGGATAGCGCTCGCCTTGCTCGGTGGCAGCGGCAATCCGGTCGGTGCGAAAAGTCCGATAGGCGCTGCGCAATTCACACCAGGCCACCACCACCCGCGCCTCATTGAAAAAGCCCAGGGCCAGCGGCCAGATCAAGCGTTGGCTCGGGGTCTTGTTCACGTCGGCGTAATCGATGTGCAGCTTGGCCTGGGCGCGAATAGCCTGGCGGTATACATTCAGTTCCACCGTGTTCTGCGGGTAGCCATAACCCGGTGGGCCGGGCAGTACCGTGGGGTTGCGCAAGGCGTCCCGGACATCGGGGGCCAGCACTGCGGCGACCTTCGCCAGCGCGTCGGCGGCCGCCTTGCCCAGCACCTCGTCGGCGCGCTGATCGACGTAGCGCAAGCCCAGCACAATGGCCTCGATTTCATCGGAGGTGAACATCAGTGGCGGCAGGAACAGGCCGCTGCGCAAGACATAACCGATGCCCGCCTCGCCCTGGATCGGCGCGCCGAGGGCGGTGAGTTCGGCGATGTCGCGGTACAAGGTGCGCTCGGAAACGTTCAGTTCGCCCGCCAATGTCGCAGCGGTGACCGGGCAACGCTTGCCTCGCAAGACTTGCAGCAAAGTGAGCAGCCGGGAGGTACGCGACACGATGGGCAGTCCGCAAGCAAAAAGTTGACGCAGATTAGCAGAGGCTGGTGTCAGAAGCTGTCAGGAGCCATGAACCTGCTTGGACAGAAAGCAAGGTGGACTTTGTCCCGCAAAGCTGTGGGAGCAAAGCTTGCTCGCGAAACAGACACCTCGGCTCCTGAAAGACCGCATCGCCTTCATCGCGGGCAAGCCTTGCTCCCACAGGGTGGTTTGCCGTTGTCATGGGGCCGCTGTGGGTTATCGTACGCGCTTGATCGCTTCCGTTTTTTCATTCGTTGAGAGTCTATCCATGCGCAGAATCCTCGGCCTTTCCGTTTTGCTGGTACTGCTCAACCTGAGCGCCTGCGCCCTCTTCCCGCACCGTGACCCGCTGAACATCAACGTGGTCGGCATCGAACCCTTGCCCAACCAGGGCCTGGAGGTGCGTTTCGCCGTGAAACTGCGCGTGCAGAACCCCAACGAAACCGTCATCGACTACAACGGCGTGGCGCTGGACCTGGAGGTTAACGGCCGTACGCTGGCGACGGGGGTCAGTGACCAGTCCGGTTCGATCCCGCGCTTTTCCGAGGCGATCCTCAGTGTCCCGGTGAGCATTTCGGCGTTTTCGGTGTTGCGCCAGACCTTGGGCCTGAGCCAGACCCAAAGCCTGGACAACCTGCCCTATGTGCTCAAGGGCAAGCTGGCCGGTGGCGTATTCGGCACCCTGCGCTTCGTCGACCGCGGTACCCTCGACCTGCCGGGCTCCGCGGCCAACTGGTGAATCAGGCGATGAAACGCACGCCGGGCTTGGCGCGCTCGTCCACCACCAACTCGAACACATCTGGCCTGGCGTAATGCCCGACCACGTCATAGTCGTAGCGCGCGCGCACCAGCTCATCGGTGTCGATTTCAGCGGTCAGTAACCCGACAGTGCCTTTCAGCGGCCCGGCCAGCACATCGCCCATGGGGCCGATGATCACGCTGCCGCCGGCAATCAATGCGCGCTCGGCTGGCCAGTTGGGTACCTCGATGCCCAATGCCTGCGGCGAGGCCTGGACCTGACAGGCACTGACCACAAAGCAGCGACCTTCGTGGGCGATATGGCGCATGGTCACCTGCCACATCTCCCGCTCATCCACCGTTGGCGCACACCAGACTTCAACGCCTTTGGCGTACATCGCGGTGCGCAGCAGCGGCATCATGTTTTCCCAGCACACCGCCGCGCCGACCCGGCCAACCTGGCTGTCGATCACGGGCAAGGTCGAACCATCGCCCTTGCCCCAGATCAGCCGCTCGGTGCCGGTAGGCATCAACTTGCGGTGCCGGGCCACCAAGCCCGCATCGGGCTCGAAATACAGCGCGGTGCAGTACAGGGTGCTGCCGGCACGCTCGATGACGCCCAGCACCAGGCTCGCCCCGGTGCGCGCCGACAGCTCGGCCAGCGCTTGGGTTTCAACCCCGGGCACGTCGATGGCATTGGCAAAGTAGCGAGCAAACGCCTCGCGCCCTTCCGGCAGCCGGTAACCCAACTGAGTCCCGAAACCTTCGCCCTTGGGATAGCCCCCCAGCAGCGCTTCAGGCATCACCACCAGGCGCGCGCCCGCCTCGCGAATGGCCTCTTCATAGGAAAGGATCTGTGCCAGGGTCTCGCCCTTGCCGCCAGGCAACGAGCCAATCTGCAGGGCAGCCACAATGGATTTTGGCATGGTTTTTCAATTCCTCGATCATCAGGTGTTGCTGATTCTCAAGCAGCGGCCGATCATGAATAAAGCCCAGAATGCTGCTAAATGATATGAGCCTTATGAATATCGCCGACGTCGACCTCAACCTGCTCAAGACCTTCGAAGCCCTGCATGACGAATCCAGTGCCAGCCGCGCCGCGCTGCGCCTGGGCGTGACCCAGTCGGCCATCAGCGCAGCCCTGCGCAGGCTTCGTGGTTTGTATGACGATCAATTATTCGTGCGCACGGGCCGGGGCCTGGCGCCGACGCTGCGGGCCGACCAACTGAAACCGGTGATCAGTGAGGCCCTGGACAAATGTCGCCAGAGCTTGGCGATGGTCGATCCGGGGGCCAGTCACTACGAAGGCCGTTCGGTCATTGTCGGCCTGTCGGACGATTTCGAGATTGCCCATGGGCGACGCCTGATCGAAGAAGTGGCCCACCGCGCGCCGGGCCTGCGCTTGATTTTCCGCCAGACCCACAGCCAGATCGTTGGCCGGGCCCTGATGGAGCGCACCCTTGACCTGGCGATCACAGCGGGCGGTTTCGCGCAGCGGTTGCTCAGCCGCCAGGTGTTGGGCGAAGGCGATTACGCCTGCCTCCTGGACCCGGCGAGCCTGACGCCGGGCCAACAATCCCTCAGCCTGGAGGCGTTCGTGGCCCGTGAGCATCTGCTGGTGTCTTCAGGTGGTTTCATCGGTATCACCGACGAAGGGCTGGCCGGGCTTGGCCTGAGTCGGCGAGTCTGCGCCTCGACCACTCACTTTGCCGCGCTGCCGTTCCTGCTCAAGGGCAGTCAGGCCGTGGCGACCATCCCGGCCCATGCCGCCCGGGCCATCGCCGACCTCAGCGGCCTGGCCTTGCTGCCCTGCCCCCTGGCCTTGCCCCGCTACCCCATCGAACTGGGATGGCGAACCCACACGCAAATGGAGCCGACAGTGCTCAAGGTTCGCGAGGCCATTACGGCAACATTCGCCTAAGGCTTACTTGTTGGCAGCCATCAGTCGATTAACCTCACTGCGCACCATGTTGGCGTACTCCGGCGGCGACATGCCGTCCAGTTCGGCACGCACCCACTCAGCCCACTTGCCCTTGCGTTTGGAGCGCTCGCCGAACAAGCGGGCAGCATCGCCCTTGGCTTTGCCCAGGTTGTTTTGCCACAGTTCAAAAAGTCGGGATTTTTCGTCTTCCAGCGCGGCGCGCTCGGCCAGGGGCTTGTCAGCCAGATTGAAGCTCATGGGAATTACCTGTTGCGTAAATAGGCGTCATCTTACACCTTGCAGGGAAACGTCTTAACCACGATTTGTGATGGGCTGCGCCGACAAGGCCAAACGTTGCAACTTTTGCACAAGCGCAGCACTCCATTGTTCAATGCCATCATCAGCAAGGAGTACTTCAATGGCCCGTAAAAGCACCGTGCAAGCGAATGGAGAACAAATCAAGGATCAAGCCTTCAGCGAACTGAAGGCGTTGATCGAAGAGTCGGAGAAGCTGCTCAAAAGCAGTGCTTCACTGGTGGGTGAAGAGGCTGACGACCTGCGCGGCCAGATCTCCCAGAAACTGCAACAAGCGCTTGATTCAGTGGCCAGCGCACGGGAGCGTACCCGTCCCATGGTCGACGCCACTGAGGTCTATATAGGCGGCCACCCCTGGCAGACCGTGGCCATTTCCGCGGGTTTCGGGCTAGTGGTGGGCTTGCTGCTGGGACGGCGTTAAACACCCGTTCCCAGAACTCCCACAGCGATTTTATGAGTGGTTAAAACTGTGGGAGCGAGCTTGCTCGCGATGGCGGTCTGTCAGGCAACATCAATGCTGCTGAACCACCGCTATCGCGAGCAAGCTCGCTCCCACAGGGATTTGCCCTTAAGCGACAGGTCCGGCCCGCAGGATCGACGCATCCTCTCCGCGATACAGCGCCTCGACCTTCCCCGCCCGCCACTGCAACACTGCCCGTTGGTTGATCGAGCCCTTGTCGGTGATTTCACCGCGGTCGATGGAGGCTGGCTCATCGAGCAAGGCGATCCACTCCACGCGACTGGCGTTGCCGCTGGCTTCACGATTCAGGCGTTGCAGCCAGTCGGCGAACCATTGGCGCACCGCTGGACTGGCAAGGACCTGGGTGTCACTGGCGTCCCCGCCCAGCCCTGACAAGCGCCGGCATTCAGCAAGCCGCGGGAACACCAGCGCCCCCAGGCACTCGCGATCCGGGGCGGTGATCACCAGGTCCTGGACGTAGGGCGTACCCTCCAGCACCGCCCGGTTGCGTAACGGCCCGACGCTGACGAATACACCGGAAGACAATTTGAAATCCTCGGCGATCCGCCCATCGAACATCAACCCCAGTTGCGGATCGCTGGCATCGGCCAGCTTGATCGCATCCCCCGAACAGTAGAAACCGTCCTCGTCGAATACCTCGGCAGTTTGCTGCGGCGAGCGCCAGTAGCCGGGCATGATGTGCGGCCCGCGAAAGCGCCCTTCGAACTTGCCATCCACCGGCACCAGGCGCACTTCGCAGCCGGGTGCCGGAAGGCCAATGTAGCCGGCCATGGACAACGGCCCGGTGGTAAAGGTGCAGGACGGCGCCGCCTCGGTCATGCCCAGGCCCGCCATCATGCGGATACGTTCGCCGCAATGCTGTTCGGCGACCTTGTCGAGCCGGTCCCAGGTGCTTTGGGACAAGCCCGCCGCCGCAAAGAAGAACAGGCTGATGCGCTTGAAGAATCGCTCGCGCAACTCACCGTCCTGCTCCAGGGCATTGACCAGTTCCTCCCAGCCCTTGGGCACGGTCAGGTAGGCAGTTGGCGAGATTTCCTTGAGGTTGCGCAGGGTTTCGGCGAAGCCCTGGGCGGTGGGTTTGCCGTCGTCCAGGTAGAACGTGCCGCCGTTGTACAGCACGATGCCAACGTTGTGGCTGCCACCGAACGTGTGGTTCCACGGCAGCCAATCCACCAGCACCGGCGGCTCTTCACCGAACACAGGGAAAGTCTGCAGTAGCATTTGCTGGTTGGCGCACAGCATACGCTGGGTGGTGATCACCGCCTTGGGCAGCTTGGTGGAGCCTGAGGTAAACAGGAACTTGGCGATGCTGTCCGGACCGGTGGCGGCGAACGCCTGCTCGGCCTCGACGCCGCCGGGTTGGGCCAGCAGGCTGGCGAAGCTTGTCCTGGACCGCCCTGCCATCTCGCCACGCACCGTGATCAAGGGAACGTCCGCCGGCAGTACGGCGGTGATCGCCCGCTCGAACGGCGCGGCTTCGCTGACAAATACCAACCCCGGTTGCAACAGATCGCAGACGTGGCGCAGCTTGGCGAAATCCTGGGACAGCAATGAATAGGCCGGCGATACCGGGCAATAGGGAATACCGGCGTACATCGCGCCGAGGGCCATTTGCAGGTGCTCGATGTCGTTGCCGGAGAGCAGCGCCAAGGGTTTTTCAGCCGACAAACCGTAACCGAGCAGGCTTTGGGCGATGGCCCGGACACTGTCGAGCATTTGGGTATAACTGACTCGACGCCAGTCACCGCCGGCTTCACGGGCCGCGATAAACGTCTGCTCTGGGCGCACCTCGGCCCAGTGCACCAGGCGCTCGAGCAATCGCTCCGGCAGCGGGGCCAGGGGCTCCAGGGAGCGCATGTGCAAGATGCCACGCTCTTCCCGGACTTCGACGGCAGGATGACCAATCGACACCTGGCGATACCGCCCGGCCTCGGGTCGGGAGGACGATCTGGACTCGGAACTCACGTACATTTCCTCCACCAAGGCACACTCGGGTCGCGATGCGAGCGGAGCGTGGCAGCACGGGGCTGCGGCCTTGTCATTGTTATTCTGGCCTGCATCGGGGCGACGGCCGTCAAGGCTCGATCACCCGCAATGCGACGGGTTTCAGATCGGGTAATGCCGGGGACCGTTCTGCAAAGTCACCCAACGCAACTGGGTGAAATACTCGATGGACGCCTTGCCGCCAAAGCTGCCGTAACCGCTGGACTTGACCCCACCGAAGGGCATCTGCGCCTCGTCGTGCACGGTCGGCCCATTGATGTGGCAAATGCCCGACTCGACCCGCTGGGCCAAGGCCAGCGCACGGGTGGTATCGCGGCTGAAAATGGCGGCCGACAGGCCGAACTCGGAATCGTTGGCCAGGCGCAGCAGTTCTTCATCGCCGTCACCGCGCAGCAGCACCGCCACCGGCCCGAAGGACTCTTCGCGGTACAGGCGCATTTGCGCAGTGACGCCGTCGAGCAAAGTCGGCTGCAGGATGCTGCCTTCCAACTGTCCACCCGTGACCAGCGTTGCGCCTTTGGCCAGGGCATCGTCGATCAGCCCCTTGATGCGTTGGCCGGCACTGACGTCGACCAACGAGCCCAGCACCGAATCAGTGGCCGTCGGATCCCCGGCACGCAGGGTGGCGATCTTGGCGGTCAAGCGGGCGATGAACTCGTCCGCCACACGGGCATCGACGATCAGTCGCTCAGTGGACATGCAGATCTGGCCCTGGTTGAAGTAGGCGCCGAAGGCCGCCGCTTGCACCGCAGCGTCCAGGTCGGCGTCATCCAGCACCAGCAGCGGTGCCTTGCCACCCAGTTCCAGCAAGGCCGGCTTGAGGTGGCGCGCCGACAGTTCGCCGACAATGCGCCCGACGTGGGTTGAACCGGTGAAATTGACCCGACGCACCGCCGGATTGGCAATCAACCGCTCGACAATAGCCGGCGCATCCGCAGGTGCGTTACAGATCACGTTGACCACACCATCACCCAACCCTGCGTCCTGTAAAACCTGGCCGATCAGCCGGTGCACCGCCGGGCTTATTTCAGAAGCCTTGAGCACCACGGTGTTACCGCAGGCCAGGGGCATGGCGATGGCGCGTGTGGCGAGAATCACCGGGGCGTTCCAGGGGGCGATGCCCAACACCACGCCGCAAGGCTGACGCAGGGCCATGGCGAAACTGCCAGGCACGTCCGAAGGAATGATTTCGCCATTGATCTGGGTCGTCATGCAAGCGGCTTCGCGCAACATGTTCGCCGCCAGGTGCACGTTGAAACCGTACCAATTGGCCATGGCGCCGGTTTCGCCGGCAGCCGCGACAAACTCACTGCTGCGGGCCTGCAACTGCTCGGCGGCACGCAACAGCCGCGTCCGGCGTTCATTGGGCGCCAACGCGGCCCAGGCGGGGAACGCCGCTTGGGCCGCGGCCACGGCGGCGTCGGCATCTTCCAGGGTGGCGGCGGCCACACGAGACACCACCTCACCCGTCACCGGGTTGCAGCGTTCGAAGGTCCGGCCGTCACGGGCCGGGCACGACTGGCCGCCAATCAACAGGGGCACGTCCAGCATGGTGATTCCTCTTTATTGTCTTTATCGGGAATACAGCGCAGCGGTGTAACAGTAGCGCCAGGACGACGCAGCGAATAGCGGGATGCGGCCCGCCATTCGCCGGTCGATTCAGCGCTTGTAGGTTTGCAAGCCAGGCTTGATGCTCTTGTCGTCCAGAAACTGCTTCATGCCCTGCTCGCGGCCACCTTCGGTGTCGAGCAGGCGCGACTGGTCGAGCTTGGCGTACAGGTAATCCTCGTTCTGCTCCCAGGTCAGTTCGCGGCAGCGTTTGAAACCATGCTTGGCGGCCCGCAGCACCACCGGGTTCTTTTCCAGCAGGTTGCGCGCCAGCTCCACGGTGACTTCACGCAGCTGCGCCAGGGGTACGCTTTCGTTGACCAGGCCCATTTCAGCGGCCTTTTGCCCGCCGAATGTCTTGCCCGTCATGATGTAGTACAGCGATTGGCGATGCCCCACGGTATCGGCCATGGCCTTGCTGACGAGGTTGCCAGGCGGAATGCCCCAGTTGATTTCCGAGAGACCGAAGGTCGCTTCGTCGGCGCAGATCGCCAGATCGCACGCCACCAGCGGACTGAAACCGCCACCAAAGCACCAGCCGTTGACCATGGCGATGGTTGGCTTGGCGTACATGCGCAGCAGCTTCCATTGCCATTGCGACGCTTCACGACGGATTTTTTCCTGGAGGATTTCCGGCCCGGCATCCACTTCGCGGAAATATTCCTTGAGGTCCATGCCAGCGGTCCAGGCATCACCGGCCCCGGTCAGCACCAATACGCCAGCGGCCGGATCCTGCTCCAGCGTCTCGAGCACATCGATCATCTCGCGGTTGAGGGTCGGGCTCATGGCGTTGCGTTTTTCCGGGCGATTGAGGGTGACCCAGGCGATGCCCTCCTCGATATCGACCTTGACCGTTTTCCAGCGACCTTCGTAATTGCTCATGATGCGTGCTCTCTTGTTCTTGGCTGAAGATGATCAAAAACTAAACCGGAAAATTAGTTATGTCAATTAACTATTAATCGATTTACCTGTATTTCTCCAGGCCTGGATCGAAGGCCAGAAATTTCGAATATGTGCGAGCCCATAGCCAGGGCGCCGCAACCCCGGCAAACTGGATAGCCTTGTTAACCACTTACCTTGAGGAAGTTCACTTCGATGGCCAAGTCTTCCAAGCTTGCCGAACCCGCCGAACCCCTGGCCGCAGGTACCGACGCGCAAGCGCCGCTGGACTCTGCGCTGGACGACCTGATCGGTTATGCCCTGCGCCGCGCCCAGTTGAAACTGTTCCAGAACCTGATTGGCCGGCTCGCCGTCCATGATCTGCGCCCTGCCCAGTTCTCGGCCCTGGCGATCATCGACCAGAATCCCGGCCTGATGCAGGCCGACCTGGCCAAGGCCCTGGCGATCGAACCACCGCAAGTGGTGCCGCTGCTGAACAAACTGGAAAGCCGGGCCCTGGCCGTGCGCGTACGGTGCAAGCCGGATAAGCGCTCCTACGGGATTTTCCTGAGCAAGACTGGCGAAACGTTGCTCAAGGAACTCAAGCAAATCGCCGCGCAGAGCGACCTTGACTCCACAGCTACCCTCTCAGGGGCTGAGCGTGAGGAATTGCTGCGATTGTTGAAAAAGGTTTACCAGTAGCACACCTGGCGGTGTTCCCTGTGGCGAAGGAGCAAGCTTGCGCTGAATTCTGTAGGAGCTGTCGAGTGCAACGAGGCTGCGATCTTTCCGCCGCCAATTGAGTTCGAAGCGAAAGGTCAAAAGATCGCAGCCTCGCTTCGCTCGACAGCTCCTACGCAGCGCCTACAGGCTCAGCGGGGGGGGCGTTGCCATAGGCATCACCAGATCGGCACGCTATACGTCACCAGGAACCGAGTCTGGTTCTCGTCGCGAAACGCCGCCGTACCCGGGAAGTTGTTGCGATAGATCGATTTGCGCGCCAGCAGCCCGACGTTTTTCAGCGGGCCGCCCTGGATCACGTATCCCAGCTCCATCTGGAACTCGCGCTCCTTGCGATCCTCGGCATTGAGGGCCGCCAGTTCGATGTGATCGCCACGCACATAACGCAGCCGACTCCGCAGGCCAGGCACGCCTACGGCGGCAAAGTCGTAGTCATGGATCGCCTGCCAAGTGCGCTCCTTGGCATTGAGGAAGTCCGAGCTCATGGTCATTTCGCTCAAGCCCATCAGCTCGGTGCCGGACACATAAGGCGTCGCCGTATCGCCACTGGAATGCATGTACCCCAGGCTCACGCGATGGCCACCCAGGCGATAGCCGACCAACGCCGACACATTGCGGTTATCCACCTTTCCAGCCTTGGCCGCGCCGTTTTCGTCGCTGAAAAAGCTGCGCAGGTCAGTGGTCAGGACGCCATCGCCCAAGGGCAGGTTATGCAACAACGCCAAGGTGTCCTGTTGGTACAGGTCTGCCACTTCGGCGTGGTAAACCCGCAGGCCGAGGTCTTTGTTGACCTGGTAGTCGCCGCCCACATAAGCCATATGGGAAGAAGTCGCCGCGCCGTTGAAACGACGGTTGGGCGAGGCGATGCTCATCGGTTGGTAGTCGGTGGAATCGCGCCGGGTGATGCGATCGATATAACCGGTGTTCAACGTCAAGCCGTCGATGTCCTTGGAACTGAGGGTCGTCCCGCGAAAGGTCTGCGGCAGCAGCCGCGATGGGCTGGCAAAGGCAAATGGCAGGAAGATCGACACATCGCCGGTCTTCACCGTGGTTTGCGCGAAACGCAACTTGCCGGTCACGCCCAGGCGCGAATACTCATCCGCCGCGCGCTTGTCGCTGCTCGACACCGGCAACAGTTCGGTGCCGCTCCGGTCCGGCGACGAGTCGAGCTTGATGCCCAGCAATCCCCTCACGTCGAGGCCGAACCCAACCGTCCCTGGGGTAAACCCCGACTCGACGTTCATGAACACACCTTGAGCCCACTCCCTGGCTGCGGTTTTGGCGCCGCCGTCCTTGTAGTCGCGGTCCATGTAGTAGTTGCGCAAGGTCAGGGTGCCGTGGCTGTCGTCGATCAAGCCCTGCGCCCGCGACACCGGAGAACTCAGGCTCAACCCGAGGCAGGCCAGCAGATGGACGAGCGATAAAACAGGGCGCGCCGTCGAGGCGTTCCGGGCAAGGTTGGGCATGTTCGATATCCACTTATTGTTGTTTTTTTGATCGGCCCAGCCTTGGGCCGTGCGAACCAAGAATGGAAAGTGCAAGGGCGCTTCGTCAATCAACACTGACCGATAATCGAACATTAATATCATTAACTAATTTACCAACTGGCTTGAATAGTCGTATCAAACCCCTGATTTTCATAATGATCCGGCCCGTTTATGACGCCCCCTTGGCATCATTCATTTTTTAGTTAGCTTTGTTAATCTTAAATACAGCTGCCGGTTACCCCTCCGAACCGGTGTCCCTCACAAAAACAATAAGAGGATTTGCCATGAACCGTCCGGCGCGTCGTGCGACGCTGACCATCGCCCTGTGCTTCATCGTTGCGTTGATCGAGGGTTTCGACCTGCAGTCAGCCGGCACCGCCGCCGCTGGGCTGCGACAGACATTCACCCTCGACCCGAAAATGATGGGCTGGGTATTCAGCGCCGGAATCATCGGGTTGCTGCCCGGAGCATTCTTCGGTGGCTGGATCGCTGATCGGATCGGGCGCAAGAAAATCCTCGTCACCGCGGTCTTGCTGTTCGGCGTGTTCTCCCTCAGCACCGCTTATGTCGAACACTTCTCCAGCCTGTTACTGGTGCGCTTCATGACCGGCCTGGGCCTGGGCGCCGCCCTGCCCAACCTCATTGCCCTGTGCGCCGAAGCCGTGGGCGAGCAGCGCCGGGGCACGGCCATCAGCGTGATGTATGCGGGCGTTCCGTTGGGTGGTGCGTTGGCGGCAGTGGTCGCCATGCTGTTTGGCGAGCACTGGCAAATGACGTTTTTCATCGGTGGGTTGGCGCCCTTGCTGGTGGTGCCGCTGATGCTCCTGTGGCTCCCCGAATCCAGCGCCTTTCGCCAAGCGCAGGATGGCGGTTCATCGCGTGGCTCCACCGCCCAGGCGCTGTTCGGTGAAGGTCGCGGCCGTACCACCTTGGCGCTGTGGCTGAGTTACTTCTTCACCCTGACGGTGATGTACATGTTGCTCAACTGGTTGCCCTCGTTGCTGCTGGAACAGGGCTTCAGCAAACCCCAGGCCGGCCTGGTGCAGATGCTGTTCAACATCGGCGGAGCCCTGGGTTCATTGCTCGGTGGCCTATTGCTGGACCGCTGCAATGGCATCAAGGTGGTGCTGTTCGTCTATGCCGGTCTGCTGAGCGCCCTGGCCGGGGTCGGGTTGTCGGTAGGTATCGTGCCGATGGCCGTTGCCGGATTCGCCGCCGGGTTGTTTGTCATGGCCGCGCAATTGGTCCTTTATGCCTTGGCACCGCCCTCCTATCCAACGGCCGTACGTGCGACGGGGGTTGGTGCGGCGGTGGCCATCGGACGCCTGGGATCGGTGGCCGGACCGCTGGCTGCCGGACAGATACTGGCGGCTGGGGGTGGGACCACGGCCGTATTGTTGGCGACGTCTCCTGGGTTGATCGTTGCGACGTTGGCTGTTCTTAGCGTGCTTCGTTATTCGGCAGGGCCTCGGTTGAGTGCTGGGAGCCCTGTGATGGAGAATTCCTGACTGGGTGTGTATATCCGTTATCAGGTCACGGCTGCTTAGGGTTCGCCCTGACGGCGGCTCACTTTTGAGACGCCGGAATGCAGGTCCAGGCAAAAGCAAGCAAAACGCTAAAGCTATCGCGAGCAGGCTCGCTCCCACAGGGGATCTGTGGTGTCTACAAATCCGGAGATCACCCAAAAGCAACTGTGGGAGCGAGCTTGCTCGCGATAGCGCCGGGTCAGCCAACACCATCGTTAACTGACATACCGCCATCGCGAGCAAGCTCGCTCCCACAGTTGGATCAAAGTGGAGCCGCTAGAGACAGGCCGGCTGTCAGGCCGCCTCGCTTTTGATCCTGATCTTGATCTTGATCTGGGGCGCCCCGTTAACCACGATGGCTGAACGCAGGCATTGGTTCGTGGGTAACCCGGCATGGATGCCGGGTTAGCCGCGCTGGGCCATGGATGGCCCTTCGCGGCGGCCCACGAACCAATGCCAGAGTGAAGGCATGCCGAGCCTAGGCGAGGCACCGAGTGGTGGGGCAAGAGCGCTTTGGTTACTTTCGCCTGGGCCGGCATTCCGGCTTTTCGAAAGTGACCCGCCGTAAGGGCGGAACCCTAAGCCGCCGTTACAGCAGAAATGGATATACACACCATCCAAATGCCGCCCCCTTCAACCCCGAACCCACCCCCCCTGCCGACTCAACTCAGGCTTTTTTAAAAACACCCTCTGCGGCAACAGCAACCAAGCCAACGCCGGCAGCAAGATCAAGGCCCCCAACATGTTCACCAAAAACATGAAGGCCAGCAAAATCCCCATGTCAGCCTGAAACTTGATCGGCGAGAACGCCCAGGTCGACACCGCCACCGCCAATGTCATGCCCGTCAACAACACCACTTTGCCGGTGAACAGAAGCGCCTGGTAATACGCCTGGGCCAAGGTGTCACCGGCACGCATCCGCGCCAGGATCACGCTCAACACATAGAGCGCATAATCGACCCCGATGCCCACGCCCAGCGCGATGACCGGCAATGTCGCGACTTTCACCCCCATGCCCAGCCCCACCATCAGCGCCTCGCACAGGATCGAGGTGAGCATCAGCGGCAACATCGCGCACAGGGTTGCGCGCCAGCTGCGGAAGGTCAGCAAACACAGCAGACTGACGGCGCCATAGACCCAGAACAGCATCTCGCGCATGGACTTCTTCACCACGATATTGGTCGCCGCTTCGATCCCCGCACTGCCGGCCGCCAGCATGAACTTGACCTCTGGCATCTGGTGCCCTGCGATAAACTGCTCACTGGCCTCCACCACCCGGTTCAAGGTGTCAGCCTTGTGATCGGACAGGTAAACGTACAGCGACAGCATCGAGCAGCCCTGATTGAACAGTTCTCGCGGGGCACGGGTTTGCACGGCACCCAGTGCGCCGTCATTGGGGATCAGTTCATACCATTTGAAGTTGCCTTCGTTATAACCGGCCGTGGCGATCTTGCTCAGCGCGGCCATCGAGGTGGTCGATTCCACGCCGGGCAATTGCTCCAGTTGCCAGGCCAGCGCGTCCACCGCGGACAGGCTGGCGTAACGGGTGCATTGATCCTCGGGGGTCTTGATCATGACCACGAAAATATCCGAGCTGGCCGCATAGTTCTGGGTCATGAACAACGCATCGCGGTTGTAGCGCGAGTCGGCACGCAACTCTGGGGCGCCGGGGTCCAGATCGCCGATTTTCAGGTGCAGGCTCACGGCAAAACCAAACGCGGCCAACAGCAAGCCGGTCAACATGGCGCCCATGGCCCAGCGCCGTTGGGTGAACAAGTCGAGCACACGCCACAGCGGATGCTTGATCTGCGCCTGCTGTTCGGTGGTTTCCGCACTCAGGCTGCGTTGCGCCGCCGCTGGGCTGACGCCGATATAGCTGAGCAGGATCGGCAGCAGAATCAGGTTGGTGAAAATCAGCACCGCTACCCCGAGACTGGCAGTGATTGCCAGGTCCTGGATCACCCGGATGTTGATCAGCAGCAACACCGCGAAGCCCACCGCATCACAGAGCAAAGCGGTGATGCCGGCGGCGAACAGTCGACGGAAGGTATAGCGTGCGGCAACCACTCGGTGCGTGCCACGGCCGATGTCCTGCATGATGCCGTTCATCTTCTGCGCGCCATGGCTCATACCAATGGCGAACACCAGAAACGGCACCAAGGCCGAGTAAGGATCCAGCTCATAACCGAGCAGGGCTAGCAGCCCCAGTTGCCAAAGCACCGCCGCCAGTGAACAGATCACCACCACCAAGGTGCTTCGCGCGCAACGGGTGTAGCCAAACAGCACCAAGACCGTCACCAGCACCGCCACCATGAAAAACAGCAGTACCTGGGTCATGCCCTCGATCAGGTCGCCGACGATCTTGGTAAAGCCGGTGACATGAATCCGCAGGTCATCGGTCTGGTACTTGTCTCGCAGTGCCTCCAGCTGCCGGGAAAACTCGCCATAGTCCAGCGCCTTGCCCGTCTGCGGATTGATTTCCAGCAACGGCACGAAAATCACGCTGGACTTGAAGTTGCCAGCGACCAATTGACCGACTTCCCCGGAGCGCGCCACATTGGTCCGCACCTGCTCAAGGCTGGTGGCCGAGCCATCGTAGTCGTCAGGGATCACCGTACCGCCGTCGAGCCCGTCTTCGGTCACGGCGGTCCAGCGCGTGGTCGGGGTCCATAATGATTTCATGTAGGGGCGGTCGACGCCCGGCAGCAGATAGAGCTCGTCGTTGAGCCGGACCAGGGTGTCGAGGTACTCCTTGGTGAAAATGCTCCCCTGCTTGACCTCCACGGCGATGCGCAGCGAGTTGCCCAGGCCGCTCAATTCCTTGCGGTTCTCCAGGAAATTGGCGACGTAGGGATGCCCCGTGGGAATGGTCTTCTCGTAGCTGGCATTGATGCCGATGCGCGTGGCTTGCCAACCGAGCACCAACGTCACCAACAGACACAGCAGGATCACCAGCGGTCGATGGTTGAAGATCGCCCGCTCAGCGAAGTTGCCTGACGCCCGGTCAAAGTCTTCCTGGCGGCCGATCACGGTTTGGATTCTGTCGTCTTTCAAGTTTGACTCCTGTTGCACGAGCCGTGGCCCGATAGCGCTACACCGTGAAGTTTCAAGGTTGACCGGAGGCCCGCGGATCCTGGTCAGCGGCAACGCCGGTCAAACCGACGCTGGTCAGGCTGCCGTCGACCGCCTGTTGCACGGCAGCGAGCGTCCCGCCGCTGCGGCTCTGACGCTTGTCAAAGCTTCGCCCCTGGTCATGGCTGAATAACAGCTCACCACTCTGGCTGGCCAACAAAAGGCCGCCGTCGCGCAGTTGGAGGGCGCTCGCCAGTGTCGACTCGATACCGGTGTCAAGGCGTCGCCAAGTGTTGCCACGATCCCCGGACCACCAGGCGTTTCCGCGCAAGCCATAGACCACCAAGGCCCCGTCGCGGGTGCCGAGCAGACCGAAGAAGCTGCCCTCATACGGCGACTTCAAGGCCTGGAATGACTGCCCGGCGTCAGTCGAACGCAACAGCAAACCGCGCTCCCCCACCAACCACAGATCGTTGCCCAAGGCGCGGACGCCATACAGGTTCAAGCCCTGCGGATTGTCCACATGCCGCATCCACGGCTGCCAGCTTCGCCCGCCATCGTCGGTGCGGAAGATCTGGTTGTAGGCGCCCACGACGTAGCCGTGCAGGCGGTCACTGAAGTACAGGTCGAGAAACGGTTTATCCGGTCCGTCATCGAGCATCTGCCGTGCATGCGCAAGGTTGCTGGCGCCGCCCGGCTGATCGGCATTGAGCTGCGCAGACTGCACCGCCAGCGCGGCGGCACGCTCGCCGTCGAGCTGCTTGTGCCAGGTTTCGCCACCGTCCTCGGTGTGCAACACCACGCCCAGATGACCGACCACCCAGCCCTGCTCGGCATCGACGAACTGCACGGCGGTCAGGCTGACGCTGACCGGTACACGGGCCTGGCGCCACGTCGCTCCAGCATCATCCGAGAGCAGCACGATGCCGCGCTCGCCGACCGCCACCAGACGCTCGCCAGCCCGGGCCAACCCAAGCAATACCGAGCGCGCAGCCTTGGTGGTCGGCAGTGCCGGCTGCTGCAGTACTGCAACCGTTGCAGCCTGTACAGCCATGGGCGTACTCGCCAATAGACACAACGCCAGCGCGCAGCCACTCCATCGCAAAGCGAAACCCGCAAAGTTTTTTTCAACGTTCATGTCTTTATCCCGCCTGGAAAATCGCCAGCGACCGCGACGGGCTTTTCTCCCGCCACGTCGCTCTATGGTTCAGCGCATGTTTTCGTTGGCCATGGCATCCGGCGTGTAATAAGAAGCCGAAGGTTTTGCGATCGTCTGGTACTGGACCGCCAGGTCGTTACTCGAAGAGTTAAGGAAGTAGGCGCCGGTATCGAGGTTGTAGCTGCCCCACATCACCTGCGCGGTAAGCGCCGGCAAGTCTGGCGCCAGCAGCGTCAGCGAATACATCTGCCGTCCCAGTTTGCCCTGGGCGTCATACCCATCGACCATCAGGATCTGCCAGGAGTCTTCATCGACGTAATAGGTGCGATGCGGCACCACATGGCGCTTGCCGGATTTGAGCGTGGCTTCGACCACCCAGACCCGATGCTTCTCCCAGCGCACCAGATCAGGGTTGAGAAAGTTTGGTTTGACCAACTCGTCACTCTTGGCCAGGCCAGCGCGATTATTGTTGTAGGGGACGATCAGTTCTTTCTTACCTGCAAGCTTCAGATCGTAGCGGTCGGTAGGCCCGAACAGCATGAACGCTTCGTCAAACAGACCGACGCCAGAGGTGACGAAGTCCGGGGTGTCGTAGGCGATGTTCGGCGCTCGGCGTACCCGACGCTGGCCGACCAGATATTGCCAGGCCGCACGTTTGCCCGGGTCAATGTCCCAATGGGTCATCAAGCCTTCGCCTGCCTTGGATGACGGCAGTTCGGTCAGCAGTTTGCCTACCTGGTACTTGCCGTCAAAATTTTCCAGGCTGCCACTTTGGGAGTAGTAGGGAAACTGATAGCTGAACAGGGCTCGGGTCGCCTGGACCTTCTTGCCACCGGCGGTCATCAGCCAGGTATCGAACGGTGAGCTGATGGTCTCGCCACCCTGCCACGACAACCGATAGTTCCACAGCACTTGCGCCCCGTTTTCCGGGATTGGGAATGGGATGCCGCCGTAGGCGTTGGCGACCTTTTCGCTGTCCACGTCCAGCGTGGCGCGGGTGGCGTTCTTGCTGGTGTTGTCATACACCCATTGCGGCGCGGCGGCCGAACGATGGGTCGGGTACACGTCCAGGCGATAGTCCGGGTATTTCTTGAGCAGCAGCTTGGTCCCTTCGGCCAATTCGCTGGCGTACTGCTCGATGTTCGAGGCCTTGATCGAATAAAGCGGTTTCTCGCTGGCGAACGGATCGGGGCGTTTGTCACCCGGTTTATAGCCGGGCGCGACCTGGGTATAACCGCCCGCCCAAGCCGGGATACTGCCGTCGGCATTGGCGGCGCGCTCACCACCCAGGGGGGTCAGATCGGTTTTCAAGCGCGCGGCCTGTTCAGGCGACACGGCCGCCTGCGCCAGCCCCATGCCAGCAAGGGCCAGGGTCAGGACGCAGGTGTTCAGGAATGTTGTGTTCTGCATGGCGAATCCACCTTATTAGAATGAGGTTTTCACGTAGAGCGAGACGAAGTCGCGGTCGGCCAACGACTGTCCGTAACTGAAATTGCCGTCCTCGCGCAGCCCGGCTTTCGGTGCGCCGAAGAAGTTCACGTAGTTGAGGCCGACATCCCAGCGTTGCAGGTAGGTGGCTTTGAGCCCGACGCTCCAGTCACCGGAATGGGTGTTGCCGAAGCCGGATTTGTTGACCGCCGATGAGCGCCCATCGAGTACCACACCCATGCCGATCGGTACGGTCAGGTCGATTCCGTCGACAATCTGGAAGTACGCTGGCTCTATCAGTACCCGCAGCGCGGTGGCATCGCGGGTGGTGTTGGAGTCCAGGGCGGCCGGGTTCTTGGTCACGCTCAGGGTGCGGTTCCAAGCCAGTTCGGCAAGGGCCGATCCGCCGTCCCAGAACGCGGTGGGCGATAACAGGTAGATCGCCGACAGGTTGGCGTGGGCGGTCTTGCCCCTGGCGAACAACTCATTGTCGCCACCATCGGCCGCCATGCCGGGAGTCACTACTTGCAGATTGCTCACCAGCGGTGCGTTCCAGCGCACCGACGTTTCACCGGCAAAGTTGAACGGACCGTAGGCAGTGGAGAAGCTGACGCCAGCGGTCTTGATGTCTTCGGCGTAGACCTGGCGATAGGAACCCAGGATGGGCAACCCGGTGGCCGCAGACGCCGCACCGTCCAGGTACGCGTACAACCCGATCGGCGCTTTATCGTGATACTGGGCCGCGTAGAAACCCAGCTCCAGCTCGGTGCCGGTCGGTTTGAAACGGATCTGCATGCCGCCCTGCCCCGAATTGCGCGGTTTCAGGTCGCCGCCATTGACCGTGTCGTTGCCGAACACCTCGCGCAACGGACCACTGCCGTAACCGATGGCATCGGCATCGCTCAGGTAGCTGCCGGCGCCGGGCAGATTGGAACGTTCCCACTCAAACTGATAGTAAGCGCCCACCGACAGTTGCGGGTTGATCTGCAACTGCCCGGAGATCTGATTGACCGGGCGCAGGATCTCCTTGAACTGAGTCCCCGGCACGCTGAGCAACTTGACGACATCGGTCGGCCCCTGGGCATTGGCAATGCCGTTGCCACCGTAGAACAGGCTCTCCCCGTAGATCAGGCTGTGTCGGCCCAGGCGCGCCACGCCCTGGGAGTCTTCACCTATGTCTCCGCGCAAGAACACGAAGGCATCGAGAATTTCCGCGTCGCGGCCGTGAAGCTTGCGGGTTTCACTGAGGAAATGCGGCTGCTCGCTGCTGTCGGTGTCCTGGTTGTAGATATCGTCGTACCAGGCTGCGCCGCTCACGCGCAGACCATAGTTTTGCCGGCTCAGGTCCATTTCCGAAAACAGGTCCAGGCGGTTGGAGACCAGGCCACTGCTGAAATTCTTGTCGCCCTGGCCCTGGATCGAGGGGTACAGGCCGTTGGCGGTTGGCGCGTTGACCAAGCGGCTGTCCTGTCCCTGCAGGCGCCAGGCTTGGCTGTACTTGATGGTGTTGTCCCAGCGCAGTTTCCAGTCGGAGTCACCCAGGTCCATTTGCATGGCCTGAACCCTTTCGACCATCACACCAGTGCTGCACAACGCCAGGAACAGGGCGCAATGCTTGAAACCAAAGCAATCTTTGAGGTTATCCATGGACGCTTCTCATTATTGTTATTTTTTGGCATGGCTTTGCAGCCAACACGCTCGGGTAGCGGCTTGCACCGCGTTCTACGGATGCGCCTTCAGATGTAGGTGGAGGCCAATCCACCATCGACCGGCAGGTTGACGCCGTTGATCCAGCGCGACTCGTCGGCACACAGGAAAGCGATCACCGCCGCTACCTCATCGGCGTAAGCGGGACGTTTCATGCGATGGGCATCAGCCTGGGTCCGGGCCTCGCCGAGCATGCTCACGAAGTCGTCGAGGATGGGCGTGAACACCGGGCCTGGCGCAACACTGTTCATGCGCACCGAATGCTCGAGAAACCAGGGCTGGGCCTGCAGATAGGTCCAGACGATCAAGGCTTCCTTGAAGTACTGGTAGCAGGTCTGGTCCGGCACCGGGTGCTCGGCCAGCCAGGCTTGTGCGGCGCTAAAGTCTTCGATGCGCGCCAGCGCCTTATGTTGTTCCAGGCGTAACGGCCATTCGGCGCCGAGGATCGAAGCGATATTGACGATGCTGCCGCCAGCGTTGATGCGCGGCAGCAGCGCGCGGCTCAAGTGGCGCAACCCCAGGTAGTTGACCCGCGCCAGCAGTTGCGGGTTCGCAGTGCCCGGCACCCCGGCGATGTTGCACAGGCTGTCGAGCCGCGCGGGCAGCTGCGGCAGCAACCGTTCGATGTTCTCGGCACTGCTCAAATCGCCCTGCACAAAACCGTCCAGGGTCATGTGCGGTGCCTTGAGATCGACCCCAATCACGTGGGCGCCATGAGCGCGCAGCAGGCTCGCCGTGGCAGCACCAATGCCTGACGAGACACCAGTGACCAGCACAATCTTATTGTCGAGTTTCATGTTGAGTCCTCTTATTATTTTTGTGTACTAGCAGGGCCCTCAGCTCATCGGGCCCTGTAAGCCTGCCTGTCAGAAGGGGTAGACCGGCGCCTTGTCCTTGACCGTCACCCACTGCCATTGGGTGTATTCGTCCCAGTCCGCCGGGCCACCGACGCTGCCGCCATTGCCCGAGGCGCCCCGCCCGCCGAACGGGTTGACGCACTCATCGGCGACGGTCTGGTCATTGATGTGCAACATGCCGCACTGCAACCGCTCACCGATGGCCATGGCCCGGCCCACCGACGGCGAAATGATCGCCGCCGCCAAACCGTACTCGGTGCGGTTGGCCAACTCGACGGCTTCATCATCGGTGGCGAAGCTGACGACCGTTGCCACGGGCCCGAAGACCTCCTCGTCGAAGGCACGCATGCCCGGTTTCACGCCGCTGAGCACGGTGGCCTGATAGAACAGGCGATCATGCTCGCCGCCAGCCTCCAGCCGGGCGCCGGCACGCACCGAGTCGCTGACGATGTCGTGCACCCGTTTCAGCTGCCGCTGATTGATCAGCGGCCCCAACGCGGCCTCGCCCTGGGCGGCGTTGCCTACGGTCAAGGCCCGGGCCTTTTCCACCAGTTTGCGGGTCAGCTCTTCGGCGATGGATTCATGGGCGAGGATCAACCCGGTGGCCATGCAAATCTGCCCTTGATGCAGCCAGGCGCCCCAGGCCGCGTTGCGGGCGGCGAGGTCGAGATCGGCGTCTTCAAGAATGATCAGCGGGTTCTTGCCGCCCAACTCCAGAGCGACCTTCTTCAGGTTGCGCCCGGCCACTTCAGCGACCTTGCGACCGGCGCCAGTGGAGCCGGTAAAGGCGATCATGCGCACGTTCGGGTCACGGCACAGCGCCTCACCGGCATCCGCCGCGCCGGGCAACACTTGCAACAAGCCCTTGGGTAGCCCGGCCACCTCGAACAACCGGGCGATGAGGAAACCGCCGCTCACCGGGGTCTGCGGATCCGGCTTGAGCACCACCGCGTTGCCCGCCGCCAGAGCTGGCGCAACAGAGCGCATGGACAACACCAGGGGAAAGTTGAAGGGCGAAATCACCCCGACCACGCCATGGGGCTGGCGCCGCGCATAGGACAAGCGCCCCGCCTCGCTCGGCAAGACCACGCCATGGGCCTGGGACAACATGCCGGCGGCCTGATGCAACAGCACGATGGCTTCGCGCACTTCATGCTGGCCCTTGAACAGCGCGGCACCGGTCTCCCGAGCCACGTACAGCGCCAGTTCGTCGAAGGACTGCTCAGCCACGTCAGCGGCCTTGCGGAAGATCATCGCACGTTGCCGCGGGCCCAGCGCCGCCCACCCCGGCTGCGCCAGGGCTGCGTCGCGGCTGGCCTTGGCAATGTCGGCGGAGTCGGCCGTGGCAGAGCGCATCAGCCGCTCACCGGTGGCCGGTTCAATGATCGATTGCAGCGGACCCGACGCAGGCACCCATTCACCGTTGAAGACACATTCCGACTCGATCACCTGGGACAACAGGTGGCTTTTGGATGCAGACATTTAACACTCCCGGCTCTTTGTTGTTGTCATCGTTTGCCGCACCTGGAAGGTATCGACGCAAACGCCGTGCTAGGGCTTGAGCAAGCGCTGTGCCGGTTTTGCCCGCGGACCTTGATAAACCTGGCGCAGGGCTCTGGATCAATGCTCTGCATCGAGTGCAAGACTGATGACGCCTCTGCCGACGTGGCCGCTGGCCAGCTGCCGCTTGTTCATTTGATAAAGTTATGCTTAATAACTATCTCGCCAGATGATCATTTCGATCACCCGCCATCAGGGGCATAACAATGAATAATCCCCACTGCCAGTTGCCGGATCACCGGATCGCCACCGAGCACTTCCGTCCGCGGGGTGACAGCAACGAACTGACCGACAACAGCTCGCCTACGACGGCAGAACTCACCGCGTGTCTGTTTTTCTCCCCCGATGACGGCCGTATCTGGCTCAACGACCAGCGCATGTTGCTGCTGCACAGTTCATCCTTCGGTGCGTTACGCCGGGAAATCATCGAACGCCAGGGGCTGGAGCAGGCCCGAGGCATGCTCACCCGCACCGGCTATTGCTCCGGTGCCCGGGACGCCCGGCTGATTCGCGAACGCTGGCCCCACGCCGATGCCGCGGCGGTGTTTCGTGCCGGCACGCATCTGCACACCCTTGAAGGCATGACCAAGGTCGAGCCACTGCATTTCAAGTTCGATGCCGACTCCGGGTTCTACGAAGGGGAATTTCTCTGGCACCACTCCTGTGAGGCCGACGAGCATGTCGCCGCCTATGGCACCGGGCAGGATCCGGTGTGCTGGACCGAACTGGGCTACGCCATCGGTTTCGTCAGCGGGCTGTTCGGGCAACTGGTGATCTTCCGCGAAGTGGAATGCCGAGGCATGGGACACGAACGCTGCCGAGTCGTCGGCAAGACCGCCGAGCAATGGGGTGATGTCGAGCAGGACCTCAATTACCTCAACGCCTCACCACCGGCGCTCGTCGCGCGGATCGACAGCCAGTCCGACAGTGTTGCCGCAACCGCCCCTCTGCCGGACAGCGAACAGCCACTGATCGGTGCCAGCGCCGCCTTCAACGCAGCAACCCAGGCCTTGCAACGCGTGGCCTTGACCCCCGCCACCGTGCTGGTCAGCGGCGAATCCGGCGTCGGTAAAGAGATGTTCGCCCGCCAGTTGCACCAGTTGAGTCGTCGACGCGATGGTCCGTTCATCGCCCTCAATTGCGCGGCCATCCCCGACAACCTGATCGAGGCCGAACTGTTTGGCGTCGAACGCGGTGCCTATACCGGAGCCACCCACTCACGCCCCGGTCGTTTCGAGCGAGCCCATGGCGGCACGTTGTTCCTGGATGAGATCACCTGCCTGAGCCTGGCCGGGCAAAGCAAGTTACTGCGCGCCTTGCAGGAGCGGGAAATCGAACGGATCGGTGGTGGCCACGGCATCAAGGTCGATGTGCGGGTCGTGGCGGCCACCAACATCGACCTGCGCAAGGCTGTGGCCGACGGCGCGTTCCGTGAAGACCTGTTCTACCGGCTCAACGTCTACCCCATCGCCCTGCCGCCCTTGCGCGAGCGCCGCGATGATATTCCTCTGCTGATCAATGCCTTTCTCAAACGCTTTTGCCAAGAGTACGGCCGCACCCCGATGGGCCTGACCATGCGAGCCTTGAAGGTCCTGCTGCGCTATGACTTTCCGGGCAACGTGCGGGAATTGCAGAACCTCATCGAGCGCGGCCTGATCGCCAGCGAAGAAGGCCAGGCGATTGACCTGGTCCACCTGTTTCGCAATGAGCAGCTGCCGGTGGACGCGTATTCCGTGGACCTGCACGGCGGTCTCTCGACGATGGGCGTGGCCGCCAACGACGCGGCGGAAAAACCGGCCCTGCTCCAGTCCCTCAGCCAACTTGACTCGGACTTCTCCATTGACGGCCTGGAGTCACGGCTGATCAACGAAGCCCTGCAACTGAGCAGCGGCAACCTGGCAGCGGCCGCACGCTCATTAGGGCTGAGCCGGGCACAGTTCGCCTATCGATTGAAGAAGCATCGCCGGGGGGCACAGACTAAGCACCAACTCCGGGAGGTGGTGCAAAACCTGCTTCCCCCACATTGGTTTTGTATGGATCTCAGGGTTGGTGTCCACTGCAAATCCCTTGCTCGCGATGGCGGTGGGTCAGCTTGCATCAGTGCTGAATGTGCTGCCGCGATCGCGAGCAAGCTCGCTCCCACCGGGTTGTTGGGTGGCGCACTGGGCTGTGCCGTTCCACACTGCGCAACATGACCGTCTCCATCAAGCAGGGGAAAAAGCCGCCCGCCGGTACTCGCTGGGGGTCTGGTTCATCTCTATCCGAAAATGCCGGTTGAAGTTGGACAAGTTGTTGTAGCCCACTTCAAAACAGATATCAGTCACGGGCATTTCGCTCTGCAACAGCAAGCGACAGGCACGCTGGACCCGCAATTTGCGCATCAAGTCAATGAAGCCATGCCCGGTGATGCGCTTGAAGAACCGCGAGAAGCCCGGCTCGCTCATGTCCAGTTGACGAGCAATCACCGACAGACGCAAGTCGCCGGTGAGTTCGGTTTGGAGGTATTCGAAGGCTTTATGGATGCGCTCGGAGCTGCGCGCATCGAGGGTCGGCGCGTAGCAAGGGCTCGCCAGGCTCAAGGCCTCGTCGCCAGGGGCTTGGTTGAGGGTGTGAAGCAGTTCCAGGAACAGCGCCAATCGCGCCAGACCCTGGGCCGGGCCGATGGCTTCCAGCAGGTACGCGGCCTGCCGGGCGGTGTTGCCTTCGAAGGCCAAGCCACGGCGGGCGCGTTCAAACAGACTGTGCAGGTCCCCCAGTTCGGGCAGGGTTCGGCGCAAGGTCAGCAACGTGGCACCATCGAATTGCAAGACCACGTCACGCCCGGGCAGGTGTTCGCCCGGCGCCAAGTCGCCCATCCAGTCGTGGGGCAAGTCCGGGCCAATCATCGCCAGATGGCCAGGGCCAAACGGGCCGATGTAATCGCCCGCCAGCAGTTTTCCGCTGCCCTGGCGGATCAGGTGGATTTCAAATTCGGGGTGATGGTTCCAGCGCGCCATCGGGTACGGGTAGTCATGCTCGTACCAGCGAAAACTGTGTTCGGGCTCAGGCAGGATGACTTCCAGTTCAGCTGGTCGCTGTTCGAACAGGGGTGTTCGGTGATCAGGCATGTCGCGCCTCTTTTATCGTTATAGCGGGCACCTTACGCCGAGTGCGCAGCGGTTCGCCAGCCTCGGCCTGACCGGCCACTGATACTTTTTTAACCCACACCTGTCGCACTTAAGGGCGTTAAAAAA
Source organism: Pseudomonas sp. St316 (assembly GCF_018325905.1). Classification (NCBI taxonomy): domain Bacteria; kingdom Pseudomonadati; phylum Pseudomonadota; class Gammaproteobacteria; order Pseudomonadales; family Pseudomonadaceae; genus Pseudomonas; species Pseudomonas sp. St316. Next base: position 3,573,677 of record NZ_AP021901.1, read on the forward strand.
GTATCAGCACACGATCCTCCCTGCGTTTGTCGGCCTCCACGGGCGCTGCTGTAATCGGCTTGCCATTGGCGACGAACCGCTCAGCCCGACGCCACGGCCCCCACAACAATAATAATTCTGCGCCCAGGCGCAGCTCTGGAGAAGCTCATGAAAACAGTGCCCAAGGCGCTTGTCATGTTCGCGGGATTGTCTTTTGCCCTGGCCGGACAGGCCGCCGAGACCCTCACCATCGCTACGGTGAACAACGCCGACATGATCCGCATGCAAAAACTCTCGAAAACCTTCGAGAGCGCGCACCCGGACATCACGTTGAACTGGGTGGTGCTCGAAGAAAATGTCCTGCGCCAGCGTCTGACCACCGACATCGCAACCCAGGGCGGGCAGTTCGACGTGCTGACCATTGGCACCTACGAAACCCCGCTGTGGGGGGCCAAGCACTGGCTCGAACCGATGACCAACCTGCCCGCCGAGTATGACCTACAGGACATTTTTCCTTCCGTTCGCCAAGGCCTCTCGGTCAACGACACGCTCTACGCCCTGCCCTTTTACGGCGAAAGCACCGTCACCTATTACCGCACGGACCTGTTCAAACGGGCCGGCCTGAGCATGCCCGAGCAACCGACCTGGAGCCAGCTCGGTGAATTCGCTGCCAAATTGCACCAACCTGACCAGGGCCAATACGGCCTGTGCCTGCGGGGCAAGGCCGGTTGGGGCGAGAACATGGCGCTGCTCAGCACCTTGGCCAACACCTTCGGCGCCCGTTGGTTCGACGAACAATGGAACCCGCAGTTCGACAGCCCGCAATGGAAGGCCGCCGCGCAGTTCTACGTCGATACGCTGAAAAAATACGGCCCGCCTGGCCTGACCAGCAACGGGTTCAACGAAACCCTGGCGCTGTTCAACAGTGGCAAATGTGCAATCTGGGTCGATGCCAGCGTCGCCGGCTCCTTCATCACCGACGTCAGTCAAAGCAAGGTCGCCGACCGTGTGGGCTTCGCTGCCGCCCCTATCGAAGTGACCCATAAAGGTGCTTCCTGGCTGTATGCCTGGTCACTGGCGATTCCCACCAGCTCCCGGCACAAGGACGCCGCCAAGGCGTTCGTGGCCTGGGCCACATCCAAGGACTACATCCAGTTGGTCGCCAAGCAGGACGGCATCAGCAATGTTCCGCCCGGCACGCGCATGTCCACCTACAGCGACGCCTACCTGAACGCCGCACCGTTCGCCCGGATAACCTTGAAAATGATGCAGAACGCCGATCCGGCCCACCCCACCGCCGAACCGGTGCCGTACGTGGGCATCCAGTACGTGACGATTCCAGAGTTCCAAGCCATCGGCACCTCCGTCGGCAAGCTGTTTACCGCCGCCCTCACCGGACAGATCACGGTGGAACAGGCATTGGCCTCGGCGCAATCGAGTACCGAGCGGGAGATGAAGCGGGCTGGGTATCCCAAGCAATAACAATTGCCACCCACCCGTGGCTAGAAGGCTTACCCCTCTGTGGGAGCAAAGCTTGCTCCCACAGGATTTTTCGTGCTTCGAAAAGGACAACCCCATGAAACGACTGGAAGGAAAAAGCGCCCTGGTAACCGGCGGCGCCCGTGGTATCGGCAGGACGTTCGCCCAGGCCTATATCAACGAGGGCGCCACAGTGGCGATCGCCGATATCGACCTGGAGCGGGCCCAGGCCACCGCCGCCGAACTGGGCGATAGCGCCTACGCGGTCAAAATGGACGTGACGGACCAGGCTTCGATCGACCAGGCCATCGAGGCCGTGGTCGCCCGGGTGGGCAAGCTGGATATCCTGATCAACAACGCCGCGCTGTTCGACCTGGCGCCCATCGTGCAAATCACTCGCCAGAGCTACGAGCGGCTGTTTTCCATCAACGTCGCCGGCACGCTGTTCACCCTGCAAGCGGCGGCACGGCAAATGATCCGCCAAGGCCATGGCGGCCGGATCATCAACATGGCCAGCCAGGCCGGTCGGCGTGGCGAAGCGCTGGTCGGCGTCTATTGCGCCACCAAGGCAGCGGTGATCAGCCTCACCCAGTCCGCCGGGCTGGATCTGATCAAGCATCGGATCAACGTCAACGCCATCGCCCCCGGCGTGGTGGATGGCGAGCATTGGGATGGCGTGGATGCGCTGTTCGCCCGCCACGAAAACCTGCCACTGGGGGAAAAGAAGCGCCAGGTCGGGCAACAGGTGCCCTATGGCCGAATGGGGACAGCGCAGGACCTCGCCGGGATGGCGATTTTCCTCGCCTCGGCGGAGAGTGAATACGTGGTGGCGCAGACCTATAACGTCGATGGCGGAAACTGGATGAGCTGATAATCTGCGATTTTATGGCCTTGAAACGACGGAAATGGACTTATTCGCCTGAAAGTTGATCCCACTATTTGAGGATCATCCCGAACGGTACCCAACGGTGCCGCTCCAAGGGATTTCAAAAGAGCGTGAATACCGTTGCCCCAGCGGGGCAAAAATTGCGCATCATAGGCGCCGTCCGCTCAAGGGAGATTTACATGCGTGCCATTTCATCCGTCATGGGCCTTGTCGTGCTATCGCTGGGCCTGGTGTTCGCCACCAGCGCCACGGCCACCGAAGAGACGCAACTGGTCGAGTCCATCAACCTTTACCGCAGCCAGTCCCAAAGCTGTGCCGGCCAGGCCTCGCTGGAGTTGCCACCGCTGGCGATGGATTCCCGGCTGATCCTGTCGGCCAATGGCATCGGCGACCTGCAGCAGGCGCTGGCGCGGGCGGCCTATCCCATGGTCAACGTGCAGGCCATCAGCCTGTCCGGGCCGCGCGATGCGCAATCGGCCATGAAAGCCGTCCAGGAAAGCTTCTGCCAGGTAGTACTCGACCCGCAGTTCGTCGACATCGGCGTCAGCCGCCTGGATCGCGAATGGCGCATCGTGCTGGCGCGCCCACTGTTGTCGGCGCGCCTGGGTGATTGGCAAGCCGAGGGCCAGAAGCTGCTGAAGCTGATCAACAGTGCCCGCACCCAGCCGCGGCGCTGCGGCACCGAAACCTTCGCCGCCACCACCCCGCTGGCTTGGAACGCCACCTTGGCCCTGGCCGCCGTCACCCACACGCGGGCCATGGCCAACAGCAACTTCTTTGACCACAAGGACCGCGACAACCGCATGCCGGGCGACCGCGCCGAATTGGCCGGCTACCAGGGCCAATTGATCGGCGAGAACATTGCCGCCGGACAAGACACCGCGCTCAAGGTGGTGGACGGCTGGCTGGCCAGCCCGGGGCACTGCGCCAACCTGATGAACCCACAATTTCGCGAACTGGGCGCCGGGTACGCGACCGACCCGAAAAGCGATGCAGGGATCTATTGGACGGCGATGTTTGGCACTCAATAGCGCGGTGGCCGGGCCATCGCTATCGCGAGCAAGCTCGCTCCCACAGGGGGAGTTGTGGTGGCCATGCGATCAAGTTTCACCACCCGCCAATGTGTGGGGCTTCTTTGGCCGTGAAATCTGCGTCAGGCACGAACCGGCTGTGGGAGCGAGCTTGCTCGCGACAGCCATTGCTCGGACCAACCTCAGTGCCCGTGACTGACACCGTCCTTGCGCAGCACGTGCCGCAAATGCTGCATGAACTGGCTCAACGAAGGTGATTGGGCCAGCGGCTTGCGTTGCAACAGGCCAATCGAGCGTTTCGCCGGCTGGTCGATGGCGGTGACAGCGCACTGCTCGCCGATGTTGAACACGGCCGTGCAACTGGCCGGCAGCAGGGAAAACCCCAAGCCTTCACGCACCAGGGCCGTGGCTGTGCTCATGTGCGCCACTTCCCAGGCCGGAACAGGATCGACGTTCAGATAGCGCAACGCAGCGTCAGCCAACGGGCGGATGCTGGTGTCTGGCGTGAGGGCGATGTAAGGCTGGTGCTTCCAGTCGTCCTGGCCCTCATCGGAGTGATCCTTGTGACTCAGCAACACCAGGTTGTCATCCACCAGGCGTTCGAAACTCAGCCGTGAAAGATCGTCAGGCAGCGAACTGATGCCAGCGTCCACCTCGCCTCGCTGCACCCAGCCCATGATTTCTCCGGCACGACCGTCCAACAGCGTGACCGTTACGCCAGGGTGTTCGCGCTGGAAAGAAGCGATGACGGTCGGCAGGAACGATGCGGCCGCGGTGGGCAAGGCCGCCAGCCGGAGTGTGCCACGGCTCAGACTCAAGGTGTCGCGAGCGTCGCGCACGGCATCGTCCATGTCCCGGAGCATGCGCCTGGCCTGGGGTAAAAAGTGCTCACCGGCAGGCGTCAGCTCGACACTGCGAGTGTTACGCGCGAGCAACTGCAGCCCCATGCTCTCTTCCAGTTTGCGAATGCTGTAGCTCAGTGCGGGCTGGGACAGGTGCAATTGTTCTGCCGTGCGGGTAAAGCTCGAAGTCTCGGCAATGAGAATAAAGGCACGAAGCTGACGAAAAGAAACGTTCATGGCCCACTCATAAAATTAATAAATCAATTGATTCTACCTTTAAAATTCACAGAACAATCCAAGCGTTCCACTATGGGTCACCCCTGAGTGGAAGACGAACATGACAAAAACAATTCTCGTCGGCTGCGGCGCCGGTTTCGCCAATGATCGACCCGACGCCGCGCTACGCCTGGCCCAGGACTTGGCACAACGCGGCGGCCAGCGCTACATCATGCTGGAACTGCTGGCTGAGCGGACCCTGGCCGAGGCGCAGCTACGCAAGCGCCTGGACCCACAAGCCGGATACTCCGCCCGCCTGTTCGACTTTCTCGAACCCATGCTGGACCTGTGCATCGAGGCCGGCATCCCGATCATCACCAACGGTGGCGCAGCCAATCCCAGGGCGGCCGCGCAACGGCTGCGCCAAACGCTGGCAGGCCGCTTCCCTGAACTGAAAATCGCCTGCGTGCTAGGCGATGACCTGTTGGAAGAAACGCCTCCCCGGTACGAACAATGGCTGTCATCGGATGCCTTGCAAGCCCCTGTTTCGGTCAACGTCTACACCGGGGCCGACGGTATCGTCCAGGCACTGACCGAGGGCGCCGGCATCGTGCTGTGTGGCCGGGTCGCGGATCCGTCGCTGGCAGTCGGGGCGATTCGCCATGGGCTGGGTTGGCAGGCCGACGATTGGCAGAAAATGGCCATCGCCACCACGGCCGGACATCTGCTGGAGTGTTGCACCCAGGTCACCGGCGGCTACTTTGCCCATCCTGGAATCAAAGACATTCCGGACCCGGCCCATCTCGGTTGTCCGATTGCCGAACTCCATCAGGACGGCCGCCTGATCATTGGCAAAACCCGCAACTGCGGTGGAAAGGTCAGCGAACAGACCGTCAAGGAACAACTTCTTTACGAAGTGCACGATCCTCGACGCTACCTGACACCCGACGTGGTCCTGGACCTGGGCCAGGCCCGCGTACGAGATCTGGGCGAAGACCGGGTTGAAATCAGTGGCCTGCTTGGCCATCCGCGTCCCGACACGCTCAAGGGGCTGGCGGGCGAGCGCGGCCTCTGGTTCGGCGAGGCGGAAATTTCCTATGCAGGCCCCGGTGCGGTGGCGCGTGCCGCACTGGCGCGGGAGATCCTGCTGCAACGCTTTGACCTGCTGGCACCAGGGGTACAGCCCTGGATCGACCTGTCCGGGGTCGCCAGTCTCTTCAACGACCAAGGCGGTCGCTACCTGCAAAAGCAACTGGCCCAGGCGCCGTCCCTGGAGGATGTGCGCGTGCGCATCGGCCTGACCCACACCGACCGAATGCTGCTGGAAAGGCTGCTGGCGGAGGTTGAGTCGCTCTACACCAACGGCCCGGCGGGCGGCGGAGGCGTGCGCCGGCACCTCGCCGAAACCGTTACCACCCGCAGTTTCCTGCTGCCGCGAGATGAAATCCACACAACCCTGGAGTGGTACTGATGAACCTGGTCACCCTCGCCGACTATGCCCATGCCCGTGCTGGCGACAAAGGCAACATTCTGAGCATCGCCCTGTTCCCCCACGATCCGGCCCACTACCCGTGGTTGCTACGGGAACTGACCAGCGCCCGAGTGGCCGAGCAATTCGCCACGCGACGGCCCTCCAAGGTGCATCGCTATGAGCTGCCCAATCTGAGTGCGCTGAATTTCGTGCTTGAGGATGCCCTGGAGGGGGGTGTGAATCGCAGTTGCGGCCTCGATCGCCACGGCAAGAGCCTGAGTTATCTGCTTCTGGCCTTGCGCCTGCCAGGACCGCAAGACTGACCGATCCACCACCCGTGAACCGTCCGACAACAATAAAAAGAGAGGCTGCAACATGATTACAACCCTGGGTTTCCTGATGATGTTCGTCATTATCGGATTGATATTGCTGCGCAGAATCAGTCCGGTGGTGGCGTTCACCACCCTTCCCGTGGTCGTGTGCCTGCTGGCCGGATTCAATCTCGGGCAGATTGGCGAATTCATCAAGGCCGGCCTGATCACGGTGGCCCCCACCGCCGCGCTGTTTCTGTTCGCCATCCTGTTCTTCGGCATCATGCGTGACCGGGGGCTGTTCGACCCATTGGTCAACCTGCTGATCCGCAGTACGCGCGGCAAACCGCTGGCCGTGGCCTGGGTGACGGTACTGGTGACGTCGCTGGTTCATCTCGACGGTGTCGGCGCCGCCACGTTTCTGCTGACCATCCCGGCCCTGCTGCCCTTGTACAAACGCCTGAACATGAGCCCGGCGATGCTGTTGTGCCTGGTAGGCACCACGGCCGGCGTGATCAATATGGTCCCGTGGGGTGGCACAACTGCACGCGCCGCCGCGGTGTCGGGGCTCGATGCCACCCAACTGTGGCTAGGCCTGCTGCCGGTGCAGATGGTGGGCCTGCTGTGCATGCTGCTGGTCGCGACCGCATTGGGCTTGCGTGCCCAGCGTCGTCAACCGATGTCGTTGGGGGCGGCGGCGACCTGTGACCTGGACGGCCCGCAACCCCAAGACCGCGAATTCAGCCTCTCTCCCGGGGAACTGCGCTACTGGCTGAACGTGGCCCTGACCGGTGGGATCCTGGTGTGCCTGTTCACCGGCATCTTTCCCTTGTATGCCTGTTTCATGGTCGGACTGGGCATCGCCCTGCCCTTGAACTTCCCTTCCCTGGACGCCCAGGCCGAGCGCCTCAAGGCCCATGCGGCCGACGCGCTGCAAATGGTCCTGGTGATGATGGCCGCCGCTGTCCTGCTGGGCGTGCTCTCCGGCGCGAAGATGTCCGACGGCATGGCCTTGTCGCTGATCAACATTCTGCCTGCGGGTTCTGCCCAGTACCTGCACGTGATCGTCGGTTTCTTCGGTGTTCCCCTGGGCATGATCTTTTCACCGGACGCCTACTATTTCGCCCTGCTGCCGGTGATCAAGGACGTGGCCGCCGCCGCAGGCGTTCCCCTCGAGGCCGTAGCCCGAGCCATGCTGATTGGGGAGAACACCGGATTTTCCATCAGCCCGGTGGTACCCAGCGTCTACCTGGCGCTGGCGCTGTCCGGTGTGGAGCTGCGCAAGCACATGGCCTATACGTTCTTCTGGGCTTGGGGCGTCAGCCTGGTGATGCTCGCCTTCGCCGTAGCGACCGGCGCGGTGCAGGTGTAAGCCAAGACAGAGGCTCACGGCTAACGCCTGTGGGAGCGGGCTTGCTCGCGAAGATCAGGAACAAAAAAACGCCGCTCAATGAGCGGCGTTCTTGTACCTCACCAGACAGTGTCCGGTTTACAGCGCCATGTCAGCCGCTGGGTTGGCTTCACGGGCAGCCGCCGGCTTGGCCGGTGCCGCGGTGGTGCCTGGCTTGCCAATTGCCGGTGGCGGGTCCAGTTGCAGGACGTCGCTGGTGTAAGCCCATTCCTGGGCTACACGCTCAGGGCTATCGTTGAGCTTGGTGCCGTAGCTTGGCACGATCTGGTGCAGTTTTTCCTGCCAGGCCGGGCTGGCGACCTTGTCCTTGAAGACCTTCTCCAGCACGGTCAGCATGATCGGTGCAGCAGTCGAGGCGCCTGGCGAGGCACCCAGCAGGCCGGCGATGCTGCCGTCCTGGGACGCAACCACCTCGGTGCCGAGTTTCAGGACACCGCCCTTCTCTTCGTCACGCTTGATGATCTGCACGCGCTGGCCTGCTTGCCACAGGCGCCAGTCTTCCTGCTTGGCCTGCGGGAAGTACTCTTTCAGGGCGTTGAAGCGATCCTCATCCGACAGCATCAACTGACCGGCCAGGTACTCGACCAGTGGGTATTGCTCGATACCGACCTTGGTCATCGGCCACACGTTGTGGGTGGTGGTGCTGGTCAGCAGGTCGAAGTACGAACCGTTCTTCAGGAACTTGGTAGAGAAGGTTGCGAACGGGCCAAACAGGATCACCCGCTTGCCATCGAGCACGCGGGTGTCCAGGTGCGGAACCGACATCGGCGGTGCGCCGACCGACGCCTTGCCGTAGGCCTTGGCCAGGTGCAGTTGGGCGACGGTCGGGTTTTCGGTGACAAGGAACGAACCGCCCACCGGGAAACCTGCGTATTCACGCGCTTCCGGGATGTCAGACTTCTGCAGCAGGTGCAAGGCACCGCCGCCTGCGCCGATGAACACGAACTTGGCGTCGGTCTCGGTTTCGGTACCGTCCTTGAGGTTCTTGTACGAAACGCGCCAGCTGCCGTCTTCGTTGCGGGTGATGTCTTCCACTTCGCTGGACAGCTTGAGGGAGAAGTTCGGCTTGGTTTGCAGGTAAGCCGCGAATTGACGCGTGATTTCGCCAAAGTTCACGTCGGTGCCCAATGGACTCCAAGTGGCGGCGACTTTCTGGCTCGGGTCACGCCCTTGCATCATCAGCGGAACCCACTTGCTGATCTGCTCGCGATCTTCGGAATACTGCATGCCGGCGAACAACGGGCTGGCCTGGAGGGCTTCGTAGCGCTTCTTCAGGAATGCAATGTTCTCCTCACCCCACAAAAAGCTCATGTGCGGCGTGGAGTTGATGAACGAACGCGGGTTCTTCAACACGCCGTTCTTGACCTGCCAGGACCAGAACTGACGGGAGATCTGGAAGGCTTCGTTGATTTCGATGGCCTTGGAGATATCGACCTTGCCGTTCTTGTCTTCCGGCGTGTAGTTCAGCTCGGCCAGCGCAGAGTGACCGGTACCGGCATTGTTCCAGCCGTTGGAGCTCTCTTCGGCAACACCGTCCAGGCGCTCGACCATTTCCATGGTCCAGCCCGGCTCCAGCTCATTGAGCCAAACGCCGAGTGTCGAGCTCATGATGCCCCCACCAATGAGCAAGACGTCCACTTTTTTTGGCTCGGCGGCGTGCGTGGTCGCAAGACCCATCGCCATCGCCAGGCCCAGTAGCGCCGTGTGTGTTTTCTTCAACATGTGTGTATCCCTAGGATGAACGCCATTCCGTCCACCTGTCCTGATCAAGGATAGACCACGTCCATGGCCGGCAACGCCAGCAGGACGGCTATCGAGAAGGACCGGAGGATGGACCTACAGGGCCGAGCGATACGTCGGCCTCTCGTTTATGTCTCTCCGGCGCTGACTTCTTGTAGGTCTTGGCTTCAGCTGGGGTGAGGGACGCTGCAAACGGTGTTCATCGGGCCTGGCGCGGCCGTGCCCGATAGTCGCAGCGGAGGGGGAGTTTACATAAGGAAATAAACAGATCGAAGCGTCTTTTTACATTCCTGACAAAAACACTGGGTAAACGCGGCGTTGGAGCTTGGAGTAAAGCGCCCTTCGGCGGACTCTCTATCGCGAGCAAGCGCGATCCCACAAAGGAACCCGGTGTGTTCAAGCAAGCCTCTGTGGGAGCGAGCTTGCTCGCGATGACGGCAGCCCGGCCCCTATCCCAGCATCTGACTCAACACCGCTCGCAACTTGCCAGGCTTGACCGGCTTGTTGAGCAGCGGCGCATCCAGCTTGCGCAAGGCGCGACGGCACTGGTCGCTGCGGTCGGCGGTGATGATCACCGCCGGGATCGCCTGGTGGAAATGCTCGCGCAGGTGCTTGACCACTTCACAACCCACGACTCCGTGATCCAGGTGGAGATCCGCCAGGATCAGCTCCGGCGCACGGCCTTGCAGCACATCCAGGGCGCCTGCTTCATCGGTGGCGGTCAACACGTCGCAACCCCACTGCCCCAACAACGCCGCCATGCTTTGCAAAATGCTCAATTCATTGTCGATCACCAACAAACGTCGCCCCGGCAGCGGGTTGCCGGCGACCGCCTGTACCGGGACCTGCGACATGGGCAGAGGTTTTTCGCTGGACAGCGGTACCTCGATGCTGAACACCGAGCCCCGCCCCGGCCGAGAACGTACCTGGACCCGGTAACCGAGGATGTGGGCGATGCGTTCGACAATCGCCAACCCCAGTCCCACGCCTTTGCGGTCCGCTGCCCGGCCGACATCCAGTTGGTTGAATTCGAGGAAAATCGACTCCAGGCAATCGGCAGCGATGCCCCGCCCCGTATCCCAGACCTCGATGCTCAAGCCCCCTCCCCGGCGCCGGGCCGCCAGGAGAATACCGCCCTGAGCGGTGTAGCGGCAGGCATTGCTCAGCAGGTTGCGCAGGATACGGCTGATCAATCGCAGGTCGGTCAGCACGGCTTCGTCGCCAAACCGCACCCGCAGCTCCAACCCTGCGGCGCCGGCCACCGATTGAAACTCTGAAACCAGCGGCCCCAACAACTCATCCAGCCGATACGGCGCCAGATCGGGCTTGACGGCGGCCTGGTCCAGCCGGGAGATGTCCAGCAGGTCGGTGAGCAGGTCTTCGGCCCCTTCGAGCGCCTGATGAGTCCGTTCGACCAGCACATGCTCGGCCGTAGGCAACTGGCGTTCACGCAACGTGGCGATCAGCAGGCGGGCCGCGTTGAGTGGCTGCAACAGGTCATGGCTGGCGGCTGCCAGGTATTTGTCCTTGCTGCGGTTGGCGGCCTGGGCGGCGTCCCGGGCATCGCGCAACTGTTGCTCGATCAGTTCGCGCTGGACAATCTGCTGCTGCAGGTTGTGGTTGGCCTCCAGCAACGCGTCGGTACGCTCGGCCACTCGCTGCTCCAGTTGATCATTGAGCTGTTGCAGGTGCTGCCGGGCCTGCTCCAGCTCATTAAGGCGCGCCGCCAGTTCCGGGTAGTGACTCTTGCGTGTTGAGTGATTGCCCAACCCCAGCAGCCCGGCCAGGGCTTTTTGCTGCTCGTCAGAGGGCTTCGCCATAGACGACCTCGACATCCCGCTGGCTCGACTCCCGAGGGTTGGTGAGGATGCACGGGTCATGCATCGCATGCTGCGACAGGAACGGAATGTCCGAGGTGCTCACGCCATGCAGGCCCAGCGTCTCGTGGAAACCGATGGTGCGTTTGAGGGCAATCAGGTGCTCCACCAGCCGAGTGCGGATCTGCCGGTGGTTGAGCCCCCGGCAGTCGATGCCCAGCGTCTCGGCAATCACCTTGAAACGGTCCGGTGCCGAGTTGTAGTTAAACGCCACCACATGCTCCACCAGTACCGCATTGCACAAGCCATGGGGCAAATCGAGGAAACCGCCCAAACTATGGGACATCGCGTGCACTGCACCGAGGATCGCGTTGGAGAACGCCAGCCCGGCCTGCATGCTGCCCAGCATGATTTTCTCCCGCAGGGCGATGTCCGCCGGGTTGGCGATCATCTGCACCAGGTTACCGTTGATCAGGCGCATCGCTTCCAGCGCGTGGGGGTCGGTCAGCGGGCCGTGACCGGTGGACACGAACGCCTCGATGGCATGCACCAGCGCGTCGATCCCGGTACAGGCGGACAGGAACGGGTCCATGCTCAGGGTGGTTTCCGGGTCGATCAGCGACACATCCGGCACCGCCGCCTTGCTGACGATGGAAAACTTCATCCGTTCTTGCTGGTTGGAGATGATCACGAACTGCGACACATCAGCCGACGTCCCCGCCGTGGTGGGAATCAGGATCAGCGGCGGGCTGGGTACATGCAGGGTATCGACGCCTTCGAACTCAAGGATGTTGCGGCCGTGGGCAACGACAATGCCGATGCCTTTGCCGCAATCCATGGGGCTGCCACCGCCCACCGCAACGATGACATCGCAATGGTTTTCCCGGTAAAGGTCGGCACCGAGCATCACTTCCTCGACCCGCGGATTGGGCGAAACCGCGCTGTAGACGCAGTAATCGATGCCTTGGGCCTGCAGACTGGCTTCGACGTCAGCCACCCAACCGGCGGCGATGACCCCGGGATCGGTGACGATCAGCACCTTGCGTGCACCGAAAGTCTTGGCGTAATTGCCGACATTGTGCCGACAACCGGCACCGAACATGATTTCAGGGGAAACGAATTTGCGCAGTGGGCTGAGGCTCATTTTTTCAGGTACGTGGCTCATCGGTAAGCCTGTTGTTATTGTCTTGGGATACCTTGAGCCTAAAGCATCCCGCCGTGATTGCAATCAGACCAATGGGTAGCCCGGCCTGAACGCATCAGGCCGGGCCTGCCCTTATCGGTTGGCGAAGTACATCGTCACTTCAAAGCCAATACGCAGGTCGGTGTACGCGGGTTTAGTCCACATGGGTCTTTCCTCTTCTTGTACCGGGCGATTCCGGCAAGGTCATTAATGCACGTCACGCCCGGGGCTCGAATGCTACTTTCGAAGCGGTGGGTGGGGTGCGTTGGTAGCTATTCAGGAGCGCTACAAAACCCATTGTGAGAGCAAGTCTTACTGTGGGAGCAAAGCTTGCTCGCGATGAGTCGCCCAGGCCTGACCGGAGACCGAGTCGCCTGTATCGCGGGCAAGCCTTGCTCCTACAGCAGGCTCGCTCTCACAGGGGGTTTACTGCGCTATCGGGTTAGAAGAAGCCCAGTGGATTGATGTCGTAGCTCACCAGCAGGTTCTTGGTCTGCTGGTAGTGATCGAGCATCATCTTGTGGGTTTCACGCCCCACGCCGGACTTTTTGTAGCCACCGAACGCGGCGTGCGCCGGGTACAGGTGGTAGCAGTTGGTCCACACGCGACCGGCCTTGATCGCCCGGCCCATGCGGTAGGCGCGGTTGATGTCGCGGGTCCACAGGCCGGCGCCGAGGCCGAACTCGGTGTCGTTGGCGATCGCCAGGGCTTCGGCTTCGTCCTTGAAGGTGGTCACGCCCACTACCGGGCCGAAGATTTCTTCCTGGAACACGCGCATTTTGTTGTGGCCCTTGAGCAGGGTCGGCTGGATGTAATAACCGCTCGACAAATCCCCCTCGAGTCGCTCGGCCGCACCGCCGGTGAGCAGCTCGGCACCCTCTTGCTGGGCAATTTCAAGGTACGAGAGGATCTTGTCAAATTGCTGCTCGGACGCCTGGGCGCCGACCATGGTCTCGGTGTCCAACGGGTTGCCACGCTTGATCTTGGCGATCTTTTTCATCACCTCGGCCATGAACGGCACATAGATCGACTCTTGCACCAAGGCGCGAGATGGGCAGGTGCAGACTTCACCCTGGTTGAAGAACGCCAGCACCAGGCCTTCGGCGGCTTTCTCGATGAAGGCCGGCTCAGCCTGCATGATGTCTTCGAAGAAGATGTTCGGCGACTTGCCGCCCAGTTCCACGGTGGACGGGATGATGTTCTCGGCGGCGCACTTCATGATGTGCGAGCCCACCGGGGTGGAACCGGTGAAGGCGATCTTGGCGATGCGCTTGCTGGTGGCCAGGGCTTCACCGGCTTCGCGACCGAAACCATGGACGATATTCAGCACGCCGGGCGGCAGCAGGTCGGCGACCAGTTCGATGAAGACCATGATCGACAGCGGCGTCTGTTCAGCCGGCTTGAGCACGATGCAGTTACCAGCGGCCAGGGCCGGGGCAAGTTTCCAGGCGGCCATCAGCAGCGGGAAGTTCCACGGGATGATCTGCCCGACCACGCCCAGCGGCTCGTGGAAATGATAGGCCGTGGTCAGTTCGTTGATCTCGGCCGCCCCACCCTCTTGGGCGCGGATGCAGCCGGCGAAATAACGGAAATGGTCGGCCGCCAGCGGCACGTCGGCATTGAGGGTTTCGCGCACGGCCTTGCCGTTGTCCCAGGTTTCGCTGACAGCGAGGATTTCCAGGTTCTGCTCGATGCGGTCGGCGATTTTCAACAGCACCAGGGAACGGTCCTGCACCGAGGTCTTGCCCCAGGCATCGGCTGCGGCGTGGGCGGCATCCAGTGCCTTGTCGACGTCGGCGGCGCTGGAACGTGGGAATTCGGCAATGACTTCGCCATTGACCGGGGAGGTGTTGGTGAAGTACTCGCCGTTGACCGGCGCGACGAATTCGCCGCCGATGAAATTGCCATAGCGCGGTTTGAAGGAAACGACGGCGCCTGGGGTTCCGGGTTGTGCGTAGATCATGATGGGGCCTCTGCCTGGTCGATGCCTGTCACGGGACAGGCGATAGGCCGATGGTAGAGAGCCCCGCCTGTCGGACGAATGCGTCGTTGGCAGGGGGGACTCTCGTTATTTGGTCGTAGGTTTCAAGCATTGGGACGAGGATATTTGGCGAAACGTCTGTGGGAGCAAGGCTTGCCCGCGATGAAGGCGATGCGGTCTCTCAGGAAACCGAGGCGACTGCATCGCGAGCAAGCTTTGCTCCCACAGAGCAGTCGCCACAAAGGCAGCGCCCGGCGTTATTTCAGCTCAGCGCTTGGCCACCAGTTCCTTCGGCAACTTGAAGGTCCAGAGCATGCCGCCCTGGTTGAAGTCCTTCACGCGCTTGGCCACCTCGCCGCCCCACAGTGGCACCGCACCGCCCCAACCCGAGACCACGGAGACGTATTGCTCGCCGTCCATTTCCCAGGTGATGGGTGAGCCGAGCACGCCGGAGCCGGTCTGGAATTCCCAGACCTTTTCCCCGGTCTTGGCGTTGAATGCTTGCAGGAACCCTTCAGGCGTACCGGTGAACACCAGGTTGCCCTTGGTGGTCAGGACCCCGCCCCACAGCGGCGCGTAGTTCTTGTGGCGCCAGACTTCCTTGCCGGTCTTGGGGTCGATGGCCCGCAGCACGCCGATGTAGTCCTCGTTCAGCGGTTTGATGGTGAAGCCAGCCCCGAGGAACGCCGCGCCCTTCTTGTAGGCGATGCCTTCGTTCCAGATGTCCATGCCCCACTCGTTGGACGGCACGTAGAACAACCCGGTGTCCTGGTTGTACGCCATCGGCATCCAGTTCTTCGCGCCGAGGAACGCCGGTGCGACGAACACCGAACTGCCCTTGGCTTCGCTGCCCGGCGCACCCGGACGGCTGGCCTCGTTGTAGATCGGCCGACCGTCCTTGTCCAGGCCAGTGGCCCAGGTGATCTTGTCGACAAACGGGAAGCCGCGGATGAACTTGCCGTTGGTGCGGTCGAGCACGTAGAAGAAGCCGTTACGGTCGGCGGTGGCCGCCGCCTTGATGTCCTTGCCGCCTTCCTTGTAGTTGAACGAGATCAGTTCATTGACACCGTCATAGTCCCAGCCGTCGTGCGGCGTGCTCTGGAAGTGCCACTTGATGCTGCCGTCGTCCGGGTTCAGGGCCAGGCGCGACGAAGAATAGAGGTTGTCGCCAGGACGCAGGTGGGAGTTCCACGGGGCCGGGTTGCCGGTGCCAAACAGCAGCAGGTTGGTTTCCGGGTCGTAGTAGCCGCCCAGCCAAGGCGCGGCACCGCCGGTTTTCCAGAGATCGCCCGGCCAGGTCTTGCCGGCCTCGCCGCCGGAGATGCCGTTCTCGATCGCCTTGCCATCCTTGTAGACGTAGCCCATGTGGCCTTCCACGGTCGGGCGGGTCCACAGCAGTTCGCCATTTTTCGGGTCATAGGCGCTGATCTGGCCCACCACGCCGAACTCGCCCCCAGCCACGCCGGTAATCAGCTTGCCGTTGATGACCAGCGGCGCGGCGCTGATGGAGTAGCCTTCCTTGTGGTCGGCGACCTTCTTGCTCCACACCACTTTGCCGGTGTCCTTGTTCAAGGCCACCAGCTTGGCGTCGAGGGTGCCAAAGAACACCAGGTCGCCATACAAGGCCACGCCGCGGTTGATCACGTCGCAGCAAGGACGGATGTCATCGGGCAGGCGCGCGTCGTACTGCCACAGTTTCTTGCCCGTGCGCGCATCCACCGCGAACACCCGCGAGTAGGAGCCGGTGAGGTACATCACCCCGTCCTTGATCATCGGCTGGGCCTGCTGGCCGCGCTGCTTTTCACCGCCGAAGGAAAACGCCCAGACCGGTCGCAGGTCCTTGATGTTGTCGACGTTGAGGGTGTCAAGCGGGCTGTAGCGCTGGCCCTGGACACCCAGGCCGTTGGTCACGATTTGTTGCGGGTTTTTCGGGTCCTGGAGAATTTCCTGATCGGTCACGGCTGCAAGGGCCGAACCGGACAGCAACATGGCACTGAGCAGCAGGCTCACGGCGAAGGGTTGGCGACGTGCGGGATGACTCATGACGGCTACCTCTGCGGTTATTGTTATACCCGGGAATTTTTCCCGGTCTGCCACAGATTCTTGGGCTCGAAGCCGTTGCCAACAATTGCCCGCTGTGTTGAGTTTTCTAGTTCCTTGGTACATACGAGAGACAAGACAGGCTCATTGTGGCGAGGATATCTACCCCGCTGGAATACAGGAGCCGTAGGAGCTGACGAGGCTGCGATCTTTGCCCAAACACTTGAATCTCAAGCGAAAGATCAAAAGATCGCAGCCTTCGGCAGCTCCTCCAAAGGTCAGTGGTTGTCGACTCGCCTCATCTGGAGTCGCTCATACCGCGGATACAGGTGACTGACACTGCGAATCAACTCATACCGACTCAGGCTGATCCCGGCAAAACGCTCGGGAATGGGGCTGCGGATCATCTCGGCCATGTCATCGCCCCGCGTCGCGCCGTCGCGCATCAGTTGGTCGAGCCAACCCAGGTAGTCGCGCATCTGTGCAAAGGGCCGGGCGTCGCTCGCGACCGGACCGTGGCCGGGCACGATCTGCTTCCAGGGCAAGGCCTGCAAGGTGTCCAGGTCCCTGAGCCAGACCTCCAGCCCCGGGCTGTTGGGGGTGGTCAAGGCGCGGTCGTAAAACACCAGGTCGCCGGCGAACAGCACACCCGTGGTTTCGTCGAAAATCGCCAGGTCGGCCCCGGTGTGCCCGGCCAGTTGCAACAGGCGCAGCGAGTGATCGCCCACCGTCAACGTACCGGGGTTCAGCACCTGGGTTGGCAACACCACCTCGGTGCCGCGCATCCAGTCGCCCACCAGCCGGTACATGTTTTCCGCCAGTGCATCGCCCTGTTGCCGCAACAGGTCGGTGGTGCCCGCCAAGGCGCCAATGGGCACATTGCTGAAGGCCTGGTTGCCCAAAACGTGGTCGGGGTGATGATGGGTCAGCAGGACCTGGATCACCGGTTTATCGGTGGTCGCGGCAATGGCCTGGCGCAACGCCTCGCCGTAGCGCTTCGACGGCCCGGTGTCGATCACCACCACGCCGGCATCGGTGACGATGAACGCGGTGTTGACGATGTTGCCGCCGTTGGCCTTGGCAAAATTCTCGGTGCTGCCTTCCAGCAGCCAAGTGCCTTCGGCGATCTGCCGAGGCTTGAGTGAGTAATCGGTGGCGGACCATGCCGGCAGGCAGAGGCCAAAACAGAGCAGTAACAGCCAGCGCATGACACGCTCCTTTTATGTTCAGGGAATGGCCGCCTCGAACTCGTTGCCACTGTTGTCGCGCAGCACCAGGCGGGTCTGGCCCGGGCCTCGGATGTCGAAGCCCAGGTTGGGGTTTTCACTGACTGCCGGGAACAGCGCCAGGCGCGCCAGCACCTGGCCGTCGGCGTCCAGCAGTTGTGCCTGGTTGAGGAAAAACTCCGGGATGCCGCTCACCAGGCCGTTATCCATCGGATGAGCCACCTGCAGGCGCAGGCGGCTCGATTCGCCGCGGGGATAGCGGGCACCCAACACCTCGCCCAGGTGGTCCTCCCAACCCGGCTGGGTGCGCACCACGCTGGGCGCGGTGCAGCCGCCACCGGCCGCGTCGATCAGGGTCGAGCCGACGTGCCACAGGCCATCGCGGGTCTGCACGGCGGCACGCAACGGCGTCGCTTGCTCGATGCGAATGCGGATCGACAGCCAGGGCAACACTCGCTCCCCTGGTTGGAAGTCGACGATTTTCGGCAACGGGTTCAGTTCGGCCCAGGCCAGCACCCGCAGAACGTCACCGGTGAAGGCACGGGCGTCGATTTCCAGTGGCACCTGGCGTGCGTCTTCAGCAAAGGGGGGCGCCAGCAGCCGCACCCGATCATCGAACACGAACGGCGCGTCCCCCAGCAATTGCTTGTGATAAAAGGCCCACATCACCGACGGCACCGGGTCCTTTCCTGGTTCGACTGCCACCGCCAGCCACGGCAGGCACCACAACAGCAGGCCATACGCTCGCCAGTTCATCCCTGCGCTCCTATTGGTACATTTCAGGTACTTCGTAGCGCAGGCCATAGCGGGCATACACCGCTTTGATGCTGCCGTCGCGGATCAAACCTTCCAGTGCCTCTTCCACCGCATAGGCCAACTGACGGTTGCTTTCATGCACCGCCATGCCGATTTCCCAACGTTGCTTGCCCATGTTCGGGTAGGCATTTTCCGCCAGCGCCAGTTGCGGATCGGCAGCCTCGTGCACCTGCCAATCGATTTCCCCGCGCATGGCCATGACGGCGTCCACCTCCCCGGCCTGCATGGCCTTGAAGGCCTGGCTGACACCGGGGTAGTGGTGGGTCTTGGTACTGAGCATGCCGTTGAACACTGACGTCAGGTAAAACGACGGCACGCTGTCGACTTCGACGCCAATGGGGTGCTGCTGGAACACCGCGACACTGCCTACCGAATCCAACCGGCGCCGGTCATACGCCACCTGCCAGCACTCCTGCTGGTAAGGCCCGAACATCACCACCTGGGCATTTTCCAGCTCGCCGACGTCGTTGCGCTTTTGCACGTAGTCGTGATCGTACGGGACACGCATCATCAAGTCGGCCAATTGCCGCTCGTGCAGCGGGCTGCTGCGCCAGATATAGTCGCGCAGATCGTCATCGAGCTTCTCGCCGGGCGGCGCCCAGATCAATTGCAGGCGCACGCCAAGCGCTTTGGCCAGGGCTTGCGCCAACTCCACGTCCACCCCCCTGGGTTGGCCATGGTCTTCGAAACTGTAGGGCGCAAAGTCCTTGTACACCGCCACCTTCAGTTCGCCGGCGGCGATCATCTGATCGTAGCTGCGCACCTGCGCCTGCACCGTTTGCCCCCACAGCAGCAGGCTGCACATTACCCATGCGAACAGGCGCATGGCGATCACTCCTCGACGTGCACGCTGTCGAGATAGGTGCGCACCGCCCACAAGGCCTCCTGGCTCAGGTAGTCGGCCATTTTCGGCATGTAGACCCGGCCGTCGCGCACCGCACCGTGACGCACGCGCTCGACAAACCATTCATCGCCGGCGTCGGCGGCGTCGAGCATGCGCAGGTCCGGGGCGATCCCGCCCGACTTGGCTTCCAGGCCATGGCAGGCCGCGCAGTTCTGGTTGTAGGCCGATGAGCCGATCTCCAATGCCCGGTCGTGTTCGGGCGAGGTGCGATAAGGGTTCACCGTGGCCCAGCCATCACCGTCCAAGGCGACACCGGTGTCCTTGATTGGGGTCAGGCCCTTGGTTTCCACTGCCTGGGGCACTACGTTGCCATGAGCCCATGCGGAGCCTGCGCCGGTCAGCCCCATCAGCAGTGCGGTAGCGATGATGGCGTTGCGTTTTGTTGTCATTGTTATGCCCTCTGGATTACACGCAAGACCTCTTTACAGAGGCCGTACCGTCATCTTAGGAACCCCTTGTCGCCAGCCGAATGCTGCTTTGGTGGCCGCGTTCTAGTTCCTTGGTAGCAGGCCATCCGACGCAGGTCGTAAAGACCGGCGGTTCGGGAACGCTTCCCGGCAAGGGCGGGACTTTTTCCGTACGAGCTGACCAAGCCCATGGCCCAGGGTGGTTCGTTCTGGGTGTTCAAGATGCCGAGTTGGGATAAGGCAACGGCGCAGAAACAACCTCTGACCAGCACCCCATCCCCTATGGGAGCGAGCTTGCTCGCGATGACGGCAGCACATCCAATACTGAGGTTGACTGAACCACCGCTATCGCGGGCAAGCTCGCTCCCACAGCGGGGCTCCGAGGTTTCCAGGTTCTGGGACGATCAACCCCGATCAAACTCAGGATCAGCAGAAACGGCAGCAGCAGTGCCTTGAGAATCCGCACGGTCTGTCCCTCCTGGTCAATGACGATGCCTTGCATGCTAAAACCCGGGCCGCCAAGGTGAGTTACTACCTTGGTACTGCACCGGCGGTACTTTCTGCATATTTCCCCATGACCCTGGGCTTCCTATGCTGGCGCTACCTGCAATGGAGGATGTCATGCGCCGGCTCGTCAGTTACGCCCTGGTTTCTCTGCTGGCAGCGGCAACCGCTCACGCGGGCGATGCCACGCCGCTGCAAGTGCACATCGGCTACCTGGGTTATCGTCCCGATCCGGGCCCGTTGCTGTCCAACGTCATTGCCGAACCGGCCGATGCCGGGTTGCGCGGTGCTGAACTGGCGATCGTCGACAGCAACAGCACCGGGCGTTTTCTCAAGCACGACTACCGCTTGGAAAGCGCCAGCGTCGACACGCCCGAAGCGCTGCTCCAGGCCGCCCGAGCCCAACACGACCAGGGCCTGCGGTTGTTCGTGGTCAACGCACCGGCCACCAGCCTGCGCCAACTCAGCGCCGCCCTGCCCGACAGCCTGCTGTTCAACGCCGGTAGCCCCGACGACAGCCTGCGCACCACCGACTGCCTGGGCAACGTGCTGCACAGCCTGCCCGACCGCGCCATGCTCGCCGATGCCCTGGTGCAGTTCAGCGTCGTGCGTAAATGGCAGCGAGCCTTGCTGATCGTCGGCCAGACGCCCGAGGACCAGGCCTATGCCGCCGCATTGCGCCGGGCCATGAAACGCTTCGGCATGAAGATCGTCGCCGAGAAAGCCTGGCAGTTCGACAACGACCAGCGCCGCAGCGCCCAGGCGGACATGCCGCTGTTCACCCAGACCGCCGAGTATGACGTGGTGCTGGTGGCCGACGAGCGCGGCGACTTCGGCGAATACCTGCCCTACCAGACCTGGTACCCGCGTCCAGTGGCCGGCACCCAAGGGCTGACGCCCACCGGCTGGCACAAGACCGTGGAAACCTACGGCGCGGCGCAACTGCAAAAACGCTTCGAAGCCCTGGCCGGACGCTGGATGAACGACCGCGATTTCGCCGCCTGGATTGCCGTGCGCAGCATCGCCAGCGCCGTGAGCAAATTACGTCAGGCCGACCCGCTCGCCATCCGCCAACTGGCCCTCAGCGACCAGTTGCCCCTGGACGGATTCAAAGGTCGCAAGCTCAGCTACCGGCCCTGGAACGGCCAGTTGCGCCAACCGATTCCTCTGGTCCAGCCACGGGCACTGGTCAGCACCTCGCCCCAGGACGGTTTTCTGCACCCCTCCAATGAAATGGACAGCCTGGGCTATGACCAGCCCGAAGTGAGCTGCCGTTACCCCTGATCGATAACAACAATAAGGAAAACCGCCATGCGCCGCTCCCTGACTTACCCAGCCCGGCTCTGCCCAACCCGGTTATGCAAAGCCCTCGCCCTGGGCGCAGCGTTGCTTGCCGCCGGCCCCGCCGCCGCCAGCATTGCCTGGGTCTCCAACGAAAAAGACAACAGCCTGAGCCTGATCGACATGCAGAGCCTGGAAGTCATCGAAACCCTGCCGGTGGGCCAGCGCCCCCGAGGCCTGCTGCTGTCCCACGACAATCGCCTGCTGTACATCTGCGCCAGCGACTCGGACCGGGTCCAGGTGATGGACGTCGCCACCCGCAAGATCATCAAGGAACTGCCCTCCGGCAAGGACCCGGAACAATTCGCCCTGCACCCCAACGACCGTTGGCTGTATGTGTCCAACGAAGACGATGCGCTGGTGACGGTGATCGATACCCAGACCTCCGAAGTCCTGGGCCAGATCGGCGTGGGTGTCGAACCCGAAGGCATGGCCGTCAGCCCCGACGGCAAATGGGCGGTCAACACCAGTGAAACCACGAACATGCTGCACTGGATCGACACCAGCACCCAGACCCTGGCCGACAGCACCCTGGTGGACCAGCGGCCACGTTTCGTCGAGTTCAATCGCGACGGTACGCAGCTCTGGGCCTCGGCGGAGATCGGCGGCACGTTGACCGTGCTCGACGTGGCAACGCGCAAGATCCTCAAGACCCTGACGTTCCAGATCAAGGGCGTGCACCCGGACAAAGTCCAGCCGGTGGGCATCAAGCTCAGCGCCGACGGCGCGCTGGCGTTCGTCGCCCTGGGCCCGGCCAACCATGTGGCGGTGATCGACGCCAAAACCTTCGAAGTGCTGGATTACCTGCTGGTGGGTCGGCGGGTCTGGCAACTGGCGTTCACCCCGGACCAGCGTCAACTGCTGGCGACCAATGGGGTAAGCGGCGATGTCTCGGTGATCGACGTGCAGAGCCGTAAGGTCCTGAAGTCGGTGAAAGTCGGACGCTACCCTTGGGGCGTGGTGGTCACGCCATGAACGCCCTGGAGGTCAGCGACCTGAGCTTTGCCTATGGTGCGCGCGAAGCCCTCAAGCAGATGAATTTCTGCTTGCCCGCGGGACGTTTCGCTGCGCTGCTGGGACCCAACGGCGCTGGCAAGTCGACGCTGATCGCCCTGCTCACACGCCTGTACGACCTGCAACGCGGCGACATCCGCGTCAGCGGTCATTCCCTGCAAAAATCTCCGCGTCCGGCGCTGCGCCAGTTGGGCGTGGTGTTCCAGCAGAGCACCCTGGACCTGGACCTGAGCGTTGAACAGAACTTGCGCTACCACTTGGCGCTGCATGGCTTTTCGCGGCGCCAGGGCAACGCCCGCATCGATGCCGAACTGTCCCGCCAACACCTGACCGAGCGGCGCCACGAGCGGGTGCGCGACCTCAACGGCGGTCATCGGCGCCGGGTGGAAATCGCCCGCGCCCTGCTCCATGAACCGCGCCTGTTGTTGCTCGACGAACCCAGCGTCGGCCTGGATCCGGCCAGCCGCCTCGCCTTGGGCCTGCACATCCGGCAACTGTGCAGCGAGCAGGGCATCAGCGTGCTCTGGACCACTCACCTACTGGACGAAGTACAGCCCAGCGACGACCTGCTGATCGTGCATCAAGGCCGCCTGGTCGCCAGCGGGCAGGCCGACGCGGTGAGCGCGGAACACGGTGGCACCCTCGGCTCGGCCTTCACCCGTTTGACTGCCTCGGGAGTTCGGCCATGAACGCATATTGGCAATGTTTCAGCGGCATCGTGATGCGCGAATGGCTGCGCTTCGTGCTGCAACGCACACGGCTGCTCAGTGCCCTGGTACGCCCACTGCTGTGGCTGCTGGTATTCGCCGCCGGTTTTCGCGCAGCACTGGGCATCGCCATCATCGCGCCCTACGACACCTACATCCCCTACGAGGTGTACATCGTGCCCGGGCTGGCCTGCATGATCCTGTTGTTCAACGGCATGCAGGGCTCGCTGTCGATGGTCTACGACCGGGAAATGGGCAGCATGCGCGTGTTGCTCACCAGCCCCCTGCCCCGGGCTTTCCTGCTGGCGAGCAAGTTGTTGGCGACCTCGCTGATCTCGCTGTTGCAGGTCTACGCTTTTCTCGCCATCGCCTGGTTGTACGGCATCCAGCCACCGCCCCAGGGCCTGCTGCTGGCCCTGCCCGCCTTGCTGCTGGTGGCCCTGATGCTCAGCGCCCTGGGCTTGCTGCTGTCCAATGCCATCCGGCAACTGGAAAACTTCGCCGGGGTGATGAATTTCGTGATCTTCCCGATGTTCTTCCTGTCTTCAGCGCTGTACCCACTGTGGAAAATGCAGGAAGCCAGCCCTTGGCTGTACTGGCTCTGCTCGGTCAGCCCGTTCACCCACGGCGTGGAGTTGGTGCGTTTTGCGCTGTACGAGCAGTTCAACCTGCTGGCGATGGCGGTGTGCGTGGGGTTGACCCTGCTGTTCGCGCTGTTGGCGGTGTGGACGTTCAATCCGCAGCATGCGGCGTTGCGCAAGGCCGGCAGCTAACGCCTCATTGCACAGACAATCTGTGGGAGCACAGCTTGCTCGCGATGGCGGCGGCTTATCCAGAATTGATGCTGACTGGCACACCGTTATCGCGAGCAAGCTTTGCTCCCACAGGGTTTGGTACATGTTCTCCATGTCGCGCGGGTCTTTAGTACTCGAATTACTACTTTAGTACTGCTTTTCCTGTCTATGGTCGCATTCACAAGACCTCGACCCTGGCATGTAATGGGTGCATAACAAAAAGGATAAATCCTATGCCCCGTTTGCTGGCGATCCTCCTGTTGGGCCTGGCGCTGAATGTCGCGCAGGCCGATACCGCGCTGTTTTCCGCGCAGGGCTATCGCATCGCCCAATACCGCAGCCCGACGCCCGCCACCGTCGACGGCGCCCAGACCCTCGACACCCAGGCCCTGCAACACTTGCTCGGCCAAGCCTCGCCCCCAGTGCTGATCGACGTTTATCGTCGGCCATGGGTCCAAGGGCGTTTCATCGACAACGAACCCCACGCCAATCTCCCCGGCAGCCTGTGGCTGGCCAATACCGGCGACGGCGAGCTCGACCCGAGCTGGCAGGACTACTTCAGCCATCACCTGCGCACGGCCACCGGCGGACGTTTGGATTCGCCGTTGGTCTTTTATTGCCGCGCCGATTGCTGGCTAAGCTGGAACGCGGTAAAACGCGCCGCTGCCATAGGCTATAACCATGTGTACTGGTACCGCGACGGCCTCGATGCCTGGGAGGCGGCCAACCTGCCCTTGCAAGCGGCCCGGCCCGAACCCTTTCCATGACTCTGCAAAAAGTGCGTACAACTGCCCTGCCCTACATGACAATAACAAGGTGAATGGCCATGTATAAAATCCTGATAGCCGACGATCACCCACTGTTTCGCGAAGCCATCCACAACGTCATCAGCGATGGCTTTCCTGGCAGCGAGGTCATGGAGACCGCCGACCTGGACAGTGCCCTGGCCTTGACTGCCGAGCACGACGACCTGGACCTGATCCTGCTGGACCTGAACATGCCCGGCATGCACGGGCTCAATGGCCTGATCAACCTGCGCAACGAGGCACCGACCATCCCCGTGGTGATCGTCTCCGCCGAGCAGGACAAGCAGGTGGTGCTGCAGGCCATTACCTATGGCGCGGTGGGTTTCATCACCAAATCCTCGCCACGCTCGCAGATGACCGACGCCATCGAGCAGATCCTCAACGGCAACGTATACCTGCCGCCCGACATCATTCGCACGCAAAAAAGCCCGATGGGCCGGCGCCTGAACGAAACCCCGGCGTTCCCACCGGAACTGCTCCAGGCCTTGACCCGCAAGCAACTGCTGGTGCTCGAACGCATGACCAAGGGCGAGTCGAACAAGCAGATCGCCTACACCCTGGAAATCGCCGAAACAACGGTCAAGGCCCACGTCTCGGCGATCCTGCGCAAACTCAACGTGCACAACCGGGTGCAGGCGATCCTCAGTGCCGGGGATATTGATTTCGGGGCTTATCTGCGACGTTGATACTCACCGACAACGCCGGCTCCCACCACTGACATCCAACCCGTGGCGAGGGAGCTTGCTCCCGCTGGGCTGCACAGCAGCCCCTCCCAAAGCCAACCTCGTTCCGACAGGTATACCGCAGTGCATGGTTTAAGGGCCGCTGCGCGCCCCAGCGGGAGCAAGCTCCCTCGCCACAAAAACCGTTCGGCTCAATGGCTCTGGGGCTGCCCCAACAGATGACTCATCGCAATCTTGAGCTTCATCGGCCGCACCGGCTTGTGCATCAGGGTGTGCCCGCGTTCGCGGATCTGCTGCTTGAGTTCGTTGCTGTAGTTGGCAGTGATCATCATGGCCGGGATCGGTGAGGCCCGACGGGCGTTGATCCGGGCCACCGCATCGACACCGTTCTGATCGTTGTCCAGGTGATAATCGGCGATCAGCAGGTCGGCCTCGACGTGGTA
This sequence comes from Pseudomonas sp. St316, assembly GCF_018325905.1. Classification (NCBI taxonomy): domain Bacteria; kingdom Pseudomonadati; phylum Pseudomonadota; class Gammaproteobacteria; order Pseudomonadales; family Pseudomonadaceae; genus Pseudomonas; species Pseudomonas sp. St316. The sequence goes on from NZ_AP021901.1 coordinate 3,599,709, forward strand.
GTTGTCCACCTGGCGGGCCAAGTCCTGTTCCGACAACGCCGTCACCACCTGGCAACCCCAGCCCTCCAGCAAAGTGCGCATGCCGGCACAGATCGCCGCATCGTTATCCAGCACCCAGACCCGCGCCCCACGCAGTCGTTCGAGCATCGGCTCGCTCATGTCCAGGCATGGCAGCGGCTTGGGCGCGGTGGCGCTCAGCGGCACGTCGATAGAGAACATCGAGCCCTTGCCCGGCCAGGAACGCACCTGGATCCGGTGCCCGAGAATCCCGGAAATTTTCTCGACAATCGCCAGGCCCAGGCCCAACCCACGGTCCTGGTTCGGGCGTTGCACGTCGCCGCGTTTGAACTCCTGGAATATCTCCTCCAGGCGATTCTCGGCAATGCCGATGCCGCTGTCCCAGACCTGGATCGACACGCGCTGGCGGTGTCGCCGGCAACCCAGCACCACCCGGCCACTGGGGGTGTAGCGAATGGCGTTGCTCAGCAGATTGCGCAGGATCCGCGCCAGCAATTGCATGTCGCTGCGCACCAGCACCGAACAACCGACAAAGTGCAGCTCCAACCCTTCGCTGCGGGCGATCTGGGCGTATTCGGCAGCCAGGTTGTCGAGCAGCTCGCTGAGGCCAAACGGCGCGACATCGGCCTTGATCACCCCGGCGTCCAGCTTGGAGATGTCCACCAGGGTACCCAGCAGGTTCTCCACGTCCTGCAATGAATTGCTGACGTTGCGCACCAATTGCGCGTTGGCCACCGGCTCGCGGCGCTCGAGCAAGGCGCTGGTGAACAGCCGAGCGGCGTTGAGCGGTTGCAGCAGGTCATGGCTGACCGCTGCGAGAAACTTGGTTTTCGACAGGTTGGCCTGCTCGGCCTCGCGCTTGGCCTCGCGCAGGCGCAACTCCACCCGGCTGCGCTCGTCGATCTCGCGCAGCAACTGATCGTTGAGCGTGGTGAGCTCGGCCGTGCGTTCCTGGACCCGCTGTTCCAGGTTCTGGTAGGCCTGGTGCAGCGCTTCAGCGGTACGCCGGCGTTCGGTGATGTCGCGGATCAGCACGAAAATCCCCACCACTTCGCCGTTGGCCAGGCGGTTGGGTACATAGGAGCGCAGCATGTAGCGTTCCTGGTTGTTGATGTTGGTCTCGGCGAACTCGAACGTCACGCTCTCACCCGCCAACGCCCGCGCCACGTAGGCTTCCAGGCGCTGGTAATGCTGCTCGCTATGGGCTTCGCGCAGGTTCTGGCCGAGCATCACGCCACGGGGCCAGCAATACCACTGCTCGTAGACCTTGTTGGTAAATTCGTAGACCAGGTCGGCGTTGAGGTAGGCGATCAGCGCCGGCACATGGTCAGTGATCAGGCGAATCCAGCGTTCGCTTTCGCTCAGCGCCTCGGCGTGCTGGTAGCGCTCGGTGATGTCGGTGAAGGTGTTGACGTAGCCACCGGTGGGCAAGGGATGCGTACGGATCTCCAGAACCCGGCCATCGGACAGGCGCTGCTCGGATTCGTGGATCAGTCGGCCGTTGCTGTCGCGACTGGCCGGGGTCAGCAGTTGCAACTCACTGTCGGCAATCACTTCGTTGAACGGCCGGTGCGCCGCCACCGGTGCCAGGCCACTGAGTTCGAGGAAGCGCCGGTTCCACAGCTCCAGCACACCTTGGGCGTTGACCATCGCCACGCCCTGGGACAGGTTGTCCACCGCGCGCTGCAACAGGTGGGATTTCTGCGCGATAGCCTGCTCGCGGCGCACGGTTTCACTGAGCTTGACGTCAGTGATGTCGGTAAACAGGATGACCCGGCCGCCCTCCTGGGTCGGGCGCTCGCTGACTTGCAACCAACGTCCGTTCTGCAAGCGATACAGCACGTGCTCGTCGGCCTGGCCCCGGGGTTCTTCGCTGAACAGCCCGTTGGCGGTCATCAAGCGCTTGACCTCGCAAAGACGCATTCCGGCGATGATGCGCACCCGGCTGTTGGCCCAGAAGGCCTTGAAGCGACTGTTGAACAGGACAATGCGTTGCTGCTCATCGAACAGCACAAACGCATCGGAGATGCTTTCGATGGCGTCGATCAAGTGCCGGTGGGCGGTTTCTGCCCGCAGCCGCGCCTCGCCCAGCAAGTGATTGCCGGCCTTGAGTTCAGCCATGGCCTGGTTCAGCGCATCGGTGCGCTCGCGCACCTGCTCGGCCAGCACCACCGAGTGCTGGAATGCCGCATAGGGATCGTTGCCCCGGGTTACGCCGGACTCCACCCGCTCGATCAGCGCCTCGTTGATACGCCGCAACTTGCGGTTGTCGTGCTGCAGGCTGGCGACCTGGGCCTGCAGCTCAGCGATGGCCGGGGACGCGATGTCGGGCAATGGCAACTCCGGTGAACGTCTGGTTGATGTGCATGCCATTGAACTGTTCTCCATAGGTGTTGAACCCCATCACCCGGTGTTCGCGCAGGAACTGGCCGATCTGCTCCAGGCCGCCGCGATCTTCCAGCTCCAGGCGCCGGAGAAAGCAATCGCAGCCGATGGTCAGCAGCAAATCGCCGAGGCGTGCCTGCAAACCGTCGAACAGCGTTTGCAGGTTGTGCAGCATGGGTCCGGGGGTCATCGCAGTGAGAACGATGCCGTTCTCCACCGCACAGTAGAAACTCAGGCTCAGGTCCGAGTGCACCTGCTGGATCGCCCGTACGTAGTACTGGTCGTTGATGCGCACCGCCAGTGGATGGGCGGCGAAGACCCGGTAGTCGAGGGCGCTCACCGGCACGCCGATGTGCCGGGCGTACTCTTCGGCGGCAGGTTCGGCGTTGAGCTCGTAGACCCGTCGCGAGGCACTGTCGGCGCCGGTCACCACCAGTTTCTCCTCCCGGGGCAGGATGTGATGAGTGGTGAAGACTTCGAATTCCAGCCAGGTATTGATCAACACCACCACCGCCGCGCCACTGTGGAACTGGCCTTCGAAATACACGTGGGTGTGGGTCAGGTAGTTGTCATCGCCGGCCGACCCGCCGAAATGCGGGATGTCCCCCAGCGCGGCGCTCAGGGCCGCCAGCACCATTTCCTCGCGGCTGGACAGGCCATCGAGCAGGGTCAAGGCAAAACTGTGGCCCTTGATCGGCGCCAAAGCGTTGCCGCGACAGCCGCTGGCCAGACGCTCGACCATTTGCTGGGCGTCGATCAGGCTGAAATGCTCCATTTCGCCGATCAGTTCAGCGGCAATGGAAAAGTGCCGATGATCGAACCCCACCGCCGTCACACAGTTGCGGCCATAACCTTGGGCGGTGATTTCACCGGCGCTGGTACAGCCCACCAGGCGAATCCCGCCGAAACTCTTGGACAGCGCCTGGCCCAGGGCCGGGAGGTCATATTCGGCGGAACAGAAGAACAGCACGAAGCCCAGGTAAGGGTGCAACAACTGCCGCGCCAATGCCTGGGCCACGTCTTGGACATCCGTCGCTGCGGACATGGCGCTGACCACGCCTTCTGCCTGCTGCATTTACGCCTCCGGCGGGTGCGTGATAGGGACCTTGAGTGTACGAAGATGAGCCGAGGCGACGAATGCTACTTGGGTAGCGGGTGGACGCTTCCATGGGAGGAGATTGCTCCCGCGAGGTGGGAGCAAGGCTTGCCCGCGATACAGGCGACGCGGTCTGGCAGAATCGAGGCGCCTGTTTCGCGAGCAAGCTTTGTTCCCGCAACTGTCCTCACCACAAGGAGCGGGTCGTTGTCCTGGCTATATCAGTGGCTCATCGGCGACATGGCCGTGGCCTGCCCCAGCAGTTTCTGGTCGATGTCTTCCAGGCGCAGCACCCGGCCGCCGGTGTCGCTGGCGAGTTTTTGTGCCGCCTGGGGTTCGGAGAACGAGGCCAGGACAACGCCCATGGCACCTTTAAGCCCGCTGCCGATGACAAAGTAGGCGGTCCGGGCGTCGATCAGGTGGGCATCATCCGGTGTGTCCCAATGGCTGCGGCCCATGTCGTGGACATACAGCTTGACGTCGGCCCGATGGTTTTCCGGCTGCAACCACCAGCCCAGCATCTCCGCCGGCGAGCAGAATTTCTTCACGCCCCCTGCCCCGACGGCCGCGCCCTTGGGCCCGGGGAAGTCAGTGATGACCATGCCGCACACATGGCACTCGTCACTGGGATGGAACGCCAGCGCCGCCTCGCTGGCCGCCGGTGGCTCGGCCTTGCCGCAGGCCGCCAATGCCAGGCACATCAACACCCCGGCCAACAGGCGACTCGCCTTGAAATACACCCTGTTCATCGTTGCATGCTCCTTATCAAGTTTGAAATTCACGGGCACCGGCGATTGAACAACCGATAGGCCAGCCACAACGGAACCGCCATCCACAGGCCCAGGCACAGCCAGAGCAAAGGCGCCGACACCGGCAGGTCGCTGCCCAAGGTCAGCACCGCGGCGCCGCTGGACGCCGCATCGAACCCGGACAGGTTGATCAGTCGATACACGTCGGTAGGGTTGAACAGCAACAGCCATGGCAACAGTTCCGGGCTGAACCGCCCCTCGCTCAGCACCAGCAACGCCAGCAAGGCCAGGTCGAACACCAGCACGAAGAAAAACCACACCCCCAGGGCCAATCCGGCTGCGGTGGATTTCTCTGCCGACAAGCTGCTCAGCACATAGGCCAGCCCCAGGAACACCCAGCCCAGCAGCGTGCTGGACACCATGAACCGACCGAAGGCCCAGAGCAGCAGGCTCAACTGGACATCGTCCACCCACAGGGCGATGGCAAGCATCGCGCAGCCAAAACCGATGAAGGTGGCCAGGGCCAGGATCAAGCCGTGACCGACAAACTTGCCCAGCAACAATTGGCCGCGGCCCAACGGGTAGGTCAGCAACAGCAGCAAGGTGCCGCTCTCGTCCTCGCCGACAATCGCGTCATAGGCCAGCAGCAAGGCAATCAAGGGCATCAGGAAGGTCGCCAGGCTGGACAGGCTCGCCACCGTGGCGGGCACCGAGGTGAACCCCAGTTGACCGGACGCCGCCGCGCCGAGCCAGGCGATGCCGATCGCCAGTACCGCGAACAACAGGCTGATCGCCAACAACCAGCGATTGCGCAGGCCATCGCTGAATTCCTTGCGGGCCATGTTCCAGACCGGGTTCATAGGCTGCTCTCCTCGGCCGCTGCACGGACCATGTAATGCCGGTACAAATCCTCCAGCGACGGCGGCTTGATCTCGACATCCGACGGGTCATCCTGGGCCAATAACTGGCGCAGCAATTTAAGCTTGCTGCCATCCGGCGCGGATACCTGCACCCCTTCGGCGCCCCACCCTTGGGTGGCGTGCCCTTCACTGCGCCAATGCTGGCGAAGCCAGTTGGCCCGCGACAGGCCTGACGCGCGGATCAGCGTCGGCAGCCCCGCGTCCTCTCGCAGCCGCGCCAAGCTGCCCAGGGCCAATAGCCGCCCTCGGGTGAGAATCGCGGCGCGGTTGATGTGAGCTTCCACGCCAGGCAAGACGTGCGAACAGAGAATGATGCTGGTGCCCTGCCAACGCAGGCGGTCAAGCAACTGATAGAGGTCCTGGGTGGCGATGGGGTCCAGGCCCACGGTCGGTTCATCCAGCAATAACAGGCGCGGCTGGCCGAGCAGTGCCTGGGCCAGACCCAGACGCTGACGCATGCCCTTGGAATACGTCTTCACACGCCGTGTCGCGGCACCCGCCAACCCGACCTCTTCCAGCAAACGCTGCACTTGCTCCGGTGCGGCGCCTTTGAGCCGGGCAAAATGGCGCAAGGTTTCCAGCCCGCTCAATTGCGGATAGAACATCACGTTCTCGGGCAAGTAGCCGAGCATCTGCCGCACGCTCGGGTCGCTGGGCGCGCGGCCGAAGACACGTACCTGCCCCTCGCTGGCCCGCAGCAAACCGAGGATCAGCTTCATGGTGGTGGTCTTGCCCGCGCCGTTATGCCCGAACAGGCCGAGCACTTCGCCCTGGGCCAAGTTCAAATCCAGCCCGCGCAGCACAGCGACATCGCCATAGTACTGGCTGACACCTTCGATCTCGACGACGTTCAAGACGCGTCCTCCTGGGCACTGTTGCGTGGCGGGGGCTGGACAGGCGCTTGCATCAACGGATGACTGTCCATCACCCCGGGGGATTTCATTACCGGGAAAGCTCGCTGCACCCAACGCAGCAGTTCGATCCCCGGGCTGTTCATCAACAAGCGCACCTGGGGATACAGCCACAGTAGGCGATCCACGTTGTCGTTGGGCTCATAGGCCACATCGCCCAGGCCGTCGCCGTTGCGGTCCCAGCCCAGGTAGTCGCTCCAGTAATTGCCGCGGCCATCCACCGACCATTCCTGCAACCGCGTGGCAACGTATTTGACCTGGCGCTGGTTATGGACGAAGGCATTGCCGGCGATGCGGTTATCCTCCGAGCCTGCCGTGAGGTGGATACCGACGGCGCTGCGCTCGAAATGGTTGCCTTCGATGCGGTTGAACAATGAGTTATAGATGAACAGGGCCTTGCCCTCGGCGCCGGTGATCATGGTGTCGCCGGTGGACCCGTCGCGCACGTCGGTGACGAAGTTGTCGCGCAGGGTCGAATAGGTGATGTAGTTCATCAGGATCCCGTAGTTCTGATCCTGTTCGGAGCGATTGCCGATGACCGTCAACTGGCGGCTTTGCATCAAGGCATAACCGGTGCGGGTACGCCGGGTGACGTTATCCAGCAAGCGGTTATCGTTGGCGAACATGTAATGCACGCCGTAGCGCAGGTCCTCCAGGACATTGCCCTGGAGCAGGTTGCCGCTGGAGGTATCGATGTAGATACCGTCACGGGTTTCGCGCACCTGGTTACCGATGACCCGGGCGCCGTGTACGGCATACAAATGAATGCCGTTGCCACGGTCCTGGGAGCGCAGGCTAGGGTCACCCTGGATACGGTTGTCGATCAGGCTGACGTCCCGCGTGCCATCGACCCAGATACCGAAGCCCTGGCCCTGCATCCGGTTGCCACGCACCACCGCGCCTTGGGCGAGCGGTTGGATGAACACCGCCGCGTTCATGGCCGTCAGGTCGTGGCCCCAGTCCAGGAATGTACACCCCTGGATCCGCACGTTTGGGGCGCGAATGATCAGGCCATTGCCCTCGCCCTGACCCTGGAACACCGCATCCGGCGCACACGTGAGGGTCATCGGCTGGTCGATGCTGAACGAGCCCCGGTACTGGCCCGCAGGCAGGCGCCATTGCTGGTCGCCCTCGGCCTGCAAAGGCAAATCGGTGATCGGCTGCGGCGCGCCGAGCACGCCGCCCGACAGCAGGCAGAACACCAGGGCAATGACCGGTCGACGAACGTTTGGATGCTGGGTATTGCCGGTCATTGCGCCTGTCTCCCTAGTGAATGACTCAGGCCTTTTCAACCAGCATGCGCCCGACCATTTCCATGTGCAGGGCGTGGCAGAACCAGCTGCAGTAGTACCAGTGCAAGCCGGCCTTGTCGGCGGTGAAGGTGATGGACGAGGTCTGTTGCGGGCTGATCTCCATGCTCGCGCCATGGTTGGTCATGACAAAGCCGTGGGTGACGTCCTCGATCTGGTCGATGTTGGTGATGGTCACCGTCACCTCGTTGCCTTGCTTGACGGTGAACTCCGTCAGGCCATAGGCCGGCGCCATCGAGGTCATGTACACCCGCACCTTGTTACCGTCGCGGATGACCTTGTTGTCGGTCTCCAGGTTGATGCCGTCCTTCTTCGCCAGTTCCACGGTGCCTGCGAAGAACGGATCGTTGCGGTTCCAGATTTTCTGGGTCTTGATCTGGTCGCGCCGGGCGAGGATGCAGTCATGGGGCTCGGCGAAGGCCGGGCCGTCGTGCACCAGCTTCATTTCTTCACCGGAAATGTCGATCAGTTGATCGTTCTCCGGGTGCAATGGGCCGGTCGGCAGGAAGCGGTCCTTGGAGAACTTGCACAACACCACCAGCCACTTGCCGTCCGCCTCGCTGGTTTCGGTGAGGGACGCATGGTTGTGCCCCGGCTGATACTGGACGTCGAGCTTCTGCTTGATGTAGTTGACCTTCTCGCCCTTGTAGGCACGGATGGCCTCGTCCATGTTCCACTTCACCACCTGGCTGTCGATGAACAGGGTGGTGTAGGCATTGCCGCGCCCGTCGAACGTGGTGTGCAGCGGCCCAAGCCCCAGTTCCGGCTCGGCGACGATCACTTCGCGTGGGTCCTTGAAGCGGTCGGCGAACAAATCGTCCAGGCGGTCGATGGCGATCATCGAAACCGTGGGCGACAGCTTGCCGTTGGCGATGAAGTATTTGCCGTCCGACGAGGTATTGAGCCCGTGGGGGTTCTTCGGCACGGGAATGTAGCGGGTGAATTCGGAGTCCTTGCCATCTGTCTTGCGACCATCGACCACCGGTACCTTGGAGCCGTCCAGGTTGATGAACTTGCCGGCCTTGATCGTCGCCTCGATACGCGGGATGTTGAACACCACCACCCAGTCGCGCTCGTTGCGCATCATGCCGCCCAGGTCGTAGGCCTTCTCGGAGTTGTAGCAGGTGCTGGCGGCGTATTTGCCGGTGTAGTCAGCGTCGGAGTTGTCCAGGTTGCCATCGACGATCACCTGGAACGCCATTTCCATTTTCTCGGCATCGATGGCGTTGAACATGGTGAAGCTGTTTTTGTCTTGCAGGTCGAAGGTATGGCCGTCGTTGGGGTGCGGGATCACGAACTCAGCGTTGGCGAACACGTACTTGGTGTACGGCACCTTTTGCAGGCGCAGGCCGTGGATGGCTTGCACGTTGGGCACGGTGAGGATCTTGTCGCACTTCATGATGTCCAGGCGAATGCGCGCGATCCGGGAGTTGGCCTTGTCGTTGATGAACAGGTATTTGCCGTCGTACTTACCGTCGGTCATGGAGATGTGCGGGTGATGGCAATCGCCGTTCTGGTACTTGGCGCTGTCGCCCAGGATGCGCTTGCTTTCGTTGGTCAGGCCCCACCCGGTGGCCGAGTCGACATTGAATACCGGGATGCGCATCAGCTCGCGCATCGATGGCACTCCCAGCACCCGCACCTCGCCCTGGTGGCCGCCGCTCCAGAAACCGTAGTATTCGTCCAGCTCCCCTGGCCCGACGTGGATCTTGGACTTGGCCTCCTTGGCCGCCGCAGCCCAGGATTCACGGGTGAACGTCCCGGCCCCCAGCGCCGTCGCGCCGGCCAGTACGGCCCCCGTTACCGCGCCAGTGCCCAGAAAACTGCGCCGGCTGACACCCCTGGGTTCTTCCGCCGCGCCAGGGGTTTGGTTTTTTTTATCGCTCATGTTGTGTGCTCCATGAAGAATGAAACGGTCAAGGGACAGGCCATAGGGGTGCCTCAAGGCGCCGGGTTCACCTGCACCACGGGAATCAGTTGCGGATCTGTCACGATTGCCTTGCCGCGCTTCTTGCGCTTGTTGATCAGCGGCGGGCATTTGTTTTCGTTGTGCCAGGTCATCTGGCAGTCGAGGCAGTAATGGCATTCGTTGGCATTGATCCGGCCGTCGGGATGAATCGCCTGGATCTCGCATTCCTTGGCGCACAGTTGGCAGGGGTTGCCACACTCCTTGCGGCGCTTGAGCCAGTCGAACAGCCGCAGCCGGGTCGGCATCGACAGGGCCGCGCCCAGCGGGCAGACGTAGCGGCAATAGACCTTGCGGGTAAACAGGTTGATCACCAGCAGGCCCGCTGCGTAGGCCACGAACCACCACTGGCGGTCGAACCTGAGGGTGATGGCCGTCTTGAAGGGCTCGACTTCGGCCAGGCGTTCGGCGGTGGCCATGGACTCCAGCGAGACGCCGAACAGCACCAGCAAAATGATGTATTTGATCGCCCATAGCCGCTCGTGAACGGCGAATGGCAATTCGTATTGGGGCACCTTGAATTTGCGCGCCAGTTCGTTGATCAGCTCCTGCAACGCGCCGAACGGACATAGCCAGCCGCAGAACACCCCGCGCCCCCACAGCAGAATGCTGCCGGCGGTGAACACCCAGAGAATGAAGATCAGTGGATCGGTGAGGAACAGTTCCCAGCGAAAGCCTTCGAACAAGGCGTGGACGAAGGTCAGCACGTTGACCACTGATAACTGGGCCAAGGCGTAGCCGCCGAGAAACACCACGGTGAAAACCAGGTAACCGCGGCGCAGCCAATGCAACAGCGTCGGCCGTCGGGCCAGTGAGTCCTGGAAAAACAGGATCGCCGTCAGTACCAGCAGGGCTACGCCAAGCACGGTGATTTCGACACTCTTCTGATACCAGAGCGTCAGCCACATCGGCCGGCTGGCTTCTTCGGCGGCGGCCAGTTGCTCGGCGGTCGGCAATGGCCGCTCCAGGTAGGGCTCCGGCAACTGATAGGCCAGCTCGAAGCTGCTGAAAATACCGCTGACCGGCCCGGTCTGGCGGCGTATCAGCAGCTCCAGGCTCCAGGGCGAACCGGGGTCGAAACGGTGGGAGGCGCGAACGATGAACACCGCCATTTCGTCGAATTCAGGCATGTCCTCGGCGGCCACATCATCCAGACGCTGAAAGTCCATGTCGCGGAAGCTGATGACATCGCCGAACTGGCGCACCAGCACCCGGTCGAAAATGCCGCCACGCACATAACCCGAGCCCTTGAAGGAATAGCGCCCGCTGCCCATCACGGCAATGGCTTGCTCGCCCGGCTTGAGCTCGCTCATCAGCGTGCGGTATTGCGCATCGCCCAGCAGGTTACGACCGATGGTGGGTGGGTTGAGGTGGGTGACGTACAGGTCGATGAACGTGTCGTCGGCCTGCGCGGCGCTGGCGACTTCGACCTGCTCGGCGTCGGTGCCTTTGAAGGTGGCGTCTACTTGACCGCGAGTCAGGTGCAGGCGCCGTACAGCACCGTTGCCAGTCAGGGTCTTCCAGTCGGCAGGCTGGTAGATGTCCTCGCGCACACGCGCTGGCGCCACGGCCAACCCGGCATCGCCCTTGACCAGGCCCAGGGACACCGCAACATCGTGGGCGGCACGCATGATGACTTCGTTGACCACCATCGCCGTCACGGTTGCCCCGGCGATGGCATCTACGGTCACGGCATTCGGGTCGCTGGAATGCCCCACCACCACCCGCTGGTTAACCTTGATACCGCTGTAGCGCGCGCTGAACGCGTGGAGTTTTTCTTCGGCGATGCCGATCAGCAGAATTGGCTCATGGTGTTCGAGCACATAGGCATCGAGGATCACCCCCGCAGGATCGAGAATGACCTGGACGTTGATCGGCTTGCCGGAATAGGCGGGAATGTCCACCACGTCCAGGCTCTGGAACACATAGCCCACGACCTTGCCGGCAGCGGACAGCGTGCGCACCTTGAACCGCCCTTCGGGCTCGGAGATCGAGTCGGTCTGGTTCAGGGCATGATGAATGCGCTGTTGCGGGGTGTCGCCGTAGTCCTTGGCCTGGGCCTGGGCCTGGGCCACGAATAAAAACAGGAGGGTGAGCAGTGCGCGGAGCCAGAAACGGGATGGGTGCTGCATCACAAAAAGAGGGGTCATGGACGCCAGGTCTTAAAGACAGGATCTTGGCGATCATGGTAGGGGCCGGCCCCTTCTTCGGCCCTTGATTGAAATCAACTTGGGAAAAACTTAAGCCCGAATCCATGGGGAAATTCTGCTGAGCTGTTCTTATCTCTTGCGCCCAGCGTAAATTTTTATGGCACGCAAACGGTTGAACCCGGTCGCATAATTGTCGGTGCTGTGATCCAGTCCACTCTGCCATCGCCCTAATGCAACGCCATGACGCCCTGAAGCGTTGCACCAACGTCCACAAGGAATGCCCGATGCCCACACGCAGCGCCCCTGCTTCAACCGCTGGCTTGCCGCAAGGCACCGGTTTCGTCCGGGTGCGTGGCGCCCGCGAACACAACCTCAAGAACGTCGACGTGGACATCCCCCGCGATGCCCTGGTGGTGTTTACCGGCGTGTCGGGCTCCGGCAAGTCGTCGCTGGCCTTCTCCACGCTCTACGCCGAAGCACAGCGTCGTTATTTCGAGTCCGTCGCGCCCTATGCACGGCGTCTGATCGACCAAGTGGGCGTGCCGGATGTGGACAGCATCGAAGGCCTGCCCCCGGCAGTCGCCTTGCAGCAACAGCGCGGCACCCCCAGTGCACGTTCGTCGGTGGGCAGCGTCACCACCTTGTCGAGCTTGATTCGCATGCTCTACTCCCGCGCCGGCAGCTACCCGGCCGACCAACCGATGCTCTACGCCGAAGACTTCTCACCCAACACGCCACAGGGTGCCTGCCAGGAATGCCATGGCCTGGGCCGCGTCTATGAGGTGACCGAAGCGTCCATGGTGCCGGACCCATCGCTGACCATCCGCGAACGCGCCGTGGCTGCCTGGCCCATGGCTTGGCAGGGCCAGAACCTGCGGGACATCCTGGTGACCCTGGGCTATGACGTCGACATTCCCTGGCGCGACCTGCCGAAGAAGCAGCGGGACTGGATTCTCTTCACCGAAGAGACGCCTACCGTTCCCGTTTACGCCGGACTCACCCCGGCCCAGACCCGCGCCGCCCTCAAGCGCAAGCTCGAACCGAGCTACCAGGGCACGTTCAGCGGCGCCCGACGGTACCTGCTGCACACGTTCATGCACTCCCAAAGCGCGCAGATGCGCAAACGCGTGGCGCAATACATGCGCGCCAGCCCCTGCCCGGTTTGCGAGGGCAAGCGCCTCAAACGCCAGGCGTTGACCGTGACCTTTGCCGGCCTGGACATTGCTGAGCTGTCGCACCTGCCATTGCTTGAGCTGGCCGAGGTGCTCAAGCGCATCCTGGCGCCCGACTACCTGGAACACGCCGAAGAAACAGGCGAGGTCCTCAGCCACCGGCAAACCCGAGAAGCTCGCGAGCAACGCGCCGCCAGAGGCGACAACCCGCATGCGGGTGGACCCGACGCGCGCCACACCCCCAACCTGTCCCTGGAGAAACGCCTGGCCGCCCAACGCATCGCCGCCGAACTGCTGGAGCGGATCGTCACCCTGATCGACCTCGGCCTGGGCTACCTCGCCCTGGAACGCAGCACGCCGACGCTTTCGTCCGGCGAACTGCAACGCCTGCGCCTGGCGACCCAGCTCAATTCCCAGTTGTTCGGGGTGATCTACGTGCTGGACGAACCGTCCGCCGGCCTGCACCCGGCCGACAGCGAAGCGCTGTTTGGCGCCCTGCAACGCCTCAAGGCAGCGGGCAACTCGGTGTTCGTGGTCGAACATGACCTCGATACCATGCGCCGCGCCGACTGGCTCATCGACGTCGGCCCGGACGCCGGCGAACAAGGCGGGAAAATCCTCTACAGCGGCCCGCCAGCAGGCCTTGGCCAGGTGCCGGAATCACGGACCCGTGCCTATCTCTTTGGTGAAGAACACGTTGCGGCACGCCGTTGCCGAGTGCCCAGGGATTGGCTGCGCCTGGAAGGCATCACCCGCAACAACCTCGTCAACCTGTGCGCCGCCTTCCCCTTGGGTTGCTTCACCGCCGTGACCGGTATTTCCGGCTCAGGCAAATCCAGCCTCGTCAGCCAGGCCCTGCTGGATCTGGTCGGCGCCCACCTGGGCCAGGCCAGCCCCAACGCCGAACCCGATGAGCAAAGCCTGGAAGACGAACCCGTGCAAACCAGCACTGGCCGCGTTACCGCCGGGCTTGAAGCGGTCAAGCGGCTGGTGCAGGTGGACCAGAAACCCATCGGCCGCACCCCGCGCTCCAACCTCGCCACCTATACCGGGTTGTTCGATCACGTGCGCAAGCTGTTCGCCGCGACGGCGCAAGCGCAAGCACTGGGATTCGATGCCGGACGGTTTTCCTTCAACGTCGCCAAGGGCCGTTGCGAGACCTGCGAAGGTGAAGGCTTTGTCAGCGTGGAGTTGTTGTTCATGCCCAGCGTGTACGCCCCCTGCCCCACCTGCCACGGCGCGCGCTACAACCCGCAGACCCTGGCGGTGAGCTGGCAAGGCCTGGATATTTCCCAGGTGCTGCGACTGACCGTGAACCAGGCCCTTGAGGTGTTTGCCGAGCAAGCGGCAGCCAGGCGCTCATTGCAGGTGCTGCAGGACATCGGGTTGGGGTACCTGCGCCTGGGCCAACCGGCCACGGAGCTATCCGGCGGCGAAGCCCAGCGGATCAAGCTGGCGACAGAACTGCAGCGCAAGGCTCGGGGGGCGACGTTGTATGTGTTGGATGAGCCAACCAACGGGCTGCACCCCCAGGACGTCGACCGCTTGCTGGTACAGCTCAATCGCCTGGTGGAGGAAGGTCACACGGTGGTTGTGGTGGAACATGACATGCGCGTCGTGGCGCAGAGTGACTGGGTCATCGATATCGGCCCTGGCGCGGGCTCCCAAGGTGGGAACGTCGTGGCCTGCGGGGCTCCGGAAACAGTCGCGGCCTGCCGGGAAAGCCGGACGGCGGAGTTTCTGGAAAGGGCTTTGCAACCTGGAAGATAAACCTGGCTCAACTCCCTGTGGCGAGGGAGCTTGCTCCCGCTGGGGTGCGAAGCGCCCCCAATGAAGCTGACGACATCAACCTGATACACCTCGGTGACTGGCCTTGGGGCTGCTACGCAGCACAGCGGGAGCAAGCTCCCTCGCCACAAGAGCGGTTTTCAAACCGTACGCGAATACTGAACCGTCTGATCCGCCCCCAGGTAAGCGTCGAAGGCCATGGCCACGTTGCGCATCATCAATTGCCCCTGGGGCAACAACACCAGCTCGTCCTTGCGAAGGTCCAGCAACCCATCGCGCACCAGCTCCTGGAGCCGGTCCAGGGCATCGGCGAAGTACTCGGTAAATCGAATGCCGTGGGCGCCCTCGATCCGGCCGAAATCGATGCGGGCGTGGCACATCAGTTCGCTGATGACCTCGCGTCGCAGGCGATCGTCGTCGCTCAGCCGATAACCACGCTGCACCGCCAGCAAGCCTTGATCCAGCCGGGCGTAATACTGGGAAAGCTCCTTGACGTTCTGGTTGTAGCTGTCGCCCACCTTGCCGATCGAGGACACCCCCAGGCCAATCAGGTCACAGTCGGCGTGGGTTGAATAACCCTGGAAATTGCGCTGCAGGCTGCCTTGGGCGCGGGCGCGTACCAGTTCGTCATCCGGCAAGGCAAAGTGGTCCATGCCGATGTAGACGTAGCCGGCTTCAGTCAGGCGATTGATGGTCAGCTCCAGCAACTCCAGCTTGCGCTCGGGCGGCGGCATGTCTTCTGGCCGGATCATCCGTTGCGCCCGCACCCGTTGCGGCAGGTGGGCGTAGCTGTAGGCCGCGATCCGGTCCGGACGCAGGGCGATGATCTTGCTCAAGGTGACATCGAAACTGGCGATAGTCTGCAATGGCAGGCCATAGATCAGATCGACGCTGACCGACTTGAAGCGCGCCAGGCGCGCAGCTTCCACCAGTTCGACGACCTGGGCTTCGCTTTGCACCCGATTGACGGCGATCTGCACCTGGGCATCGAAATCCTGGACGCCAAAGCTCAGGCGGTTGAACCCCAGTTGGCGCAGGCCTTGGATCTGTTGCGCATCGATAGTCCGCGGATCGACCTCAATGGAAAACTCATGGGCGTCGCTGTCGTCCATGTCGAACGACTGGTGCAGGCAGTCCATCAAGTCGGCCAGTTGCTCATGGGTCAGGTAAGTCGGCGTGCCCCCACCCAGGTGCAGTTGAGTCAGTTTGCGCGAGCGGTCGAACAAGGCCGCCTGCAGGGCAATTTCGCGCTTGAGGTAGGTCAGGTATTCGACAGCACGATGGGTCTTGCGCGTGATGATCTTGTTGCACGCGCAGTAATAGCAGAGGCTCTGGCAGAACGGGATATGGATGTACACCGATAACGACTTGGGCAGCGGCGCCTGGTTGCTGCGCTGGGCGGCCTGCTGGTATTCGTCCATGGCAAAGGCCTGGTGGAACTGCGGCGCCGTCGGATAGGAGGTGTAGCGCGGGCCCGGGCGGTCGTATTTCTCCACCAGGGCACGATTGAAACCGGATGCAGCATTCATGATGGGTTCAACTTTTCAAAAGGGTGTGGGCCTACGTCATCCAGTCCAGAGTCGAACAGATTGCAGATCGCATCCACGTTCAAGCGCCCGGCGGGCAGGATGCCGATAAACCGGCTCGACAGTTCGATCAATCCCTGGTCATGCAACACTTCCAGCGACGGCCAGACGGACGCGAAATGCTCGCGAAACACCAGGTCGAAGCGTGCCTCGATGGCCAGGATATCCAGCTCCAGGTCACAGGACAGTTGCTCGGTCACGCTCGCCTTGACTTGATCCTGCGCTTCACAGCGCCAGCCGCGACACACCGGCAACTGCCCGGCGTCCAGCTGTTGGCAATATTGATTCAGATCGTCGGTGTTCTGTACGTACAGGTGCTCGATCTGCGTGATGGCCGACAGACCGAAGCCCACGTGATCACAGCAACCGTGGCGGGTAAAACCCTGGCAATTGCGATGCAGGCGTCCATGCTCCTGGGCCACCGCCAGGTCATCGTCGGCCCTGACGAACTGACCCAGGCCGATGTAGTGATAACCGGCGCCAATCAGTTGCTCGCAGCAGATCCGGCGCATGGCGTCCTTGTCGGCCTGGCTGCAAAAGGCACCGGCCACCTCGGTATTCTTCGAGCGATAGCGATAAGGCGCGCGGGCATAGTCGAAAACGTGCAACCGGTCTGGTTCCAGTTCGATCAGCGTCGCCAGTTTCAGGGCGAAACTGCTGGGCGTCTGCCAAGCGTGGCCGTAGCCCAGGTCAATGTTGATGGAGCGAAAACCAAACGTGCGCGCCGCATCGATCAACGAATGGATCGGTGCCGGGTTCTGGTAGCAATCGACCGACAGATCGCTGTCGACGCCAATATCCGGTACGCCGATGCTGACATGGGTGAAACCCTGGTCACGGATCAGGCCCATGGTCGACCAATCCGTGTGGTGCAGGTCCACCTCGATGCTGTGGTCGCCAGCGTCATATTCATTGAAATCGAAGCGCTTGCGCAGGTCACTCATCAACGTCTGCAGATGAGCGATCACCGGTGTGCCACCGGTCAGGCAAAACTGTTCGACGCGCCGCCCTGCGCCCAAGTGGCAACCGACCAACCCCATCTCATACGTCAGGCGTTGCAGATAGCCCTCGATCTCGCCGCATCGGCAGTCGCTGGCCAGGGGCGAACACGACGCCAGCCGCAAGCGCGAAGGCAGGTGCACCGCCAGGGACAAGGGACGGCGTTTCTGACGGCTGCTGCGTAACCCTCGCAGCAGGTCGAGCGAGCCGACGCCTGGGTGGAACCTACGCGTGCCGACCGGACAATCGAAGTCAGCCACCACAGGGGCACGTCCCGGGGGGTGCTCACCAAGGGCATGGAACGGGTCGAACATGACAATCTCCGAGTGGCTGTGCGAGAGCAGTTTGCGGGGTAACCCGCCGGGCCACCTTGACCTGTATCAAGCGCCTTGGAACCCGCCGCCAGCGCTTACCAGGTCACGTAGAACATGGCCTTGGCCAGCAGCACGATCGCGACCATGTGCAGGAACACGCTGGTATGGATGATGTGCACGTAGCGGGCATTCATGCGCCCGCGCCTGAACAGCCACATGGCCCAGAGGAAATGCCCCAGCACACTGCCCGCCAACAGGATCTTGAGGCCCAGCAGTAAGCCGAAGGATGACTGCAACGGCGACGACAGCAACGGCCAATAACGCAGCCAGACCATGCCAATGCCCGCGCCGAACAGCACCAGCAGTACCCACGGCATCAACTGCCGGGCGCGTTGGCTGATGCCTTGCTCCAGCAGCACCATGACCTTGGCGGGCAGTTGCTTGCCAATGCTCGCCAGGAACAGGACTTCGAAGAAAACCGTGCCGATGAACACCAGCGCGGCAAACAGGTGCAAGGTGAGAAACAGCGGATAACTCATGAGCTTCCTCGGTCGCCCTCTTTAGCGGGACGATGGTTTATTCGAGGTTATCGCGCCGCCCCTGAAGTGGGGTTGATGCCAATCAAGGAAACCGCATGTCTGCCCCCCCCAAACCCTGTGGGAGCGAGCTTGCTCGCGATAGCGCCGGATCAGCGGCATCGATGTTGGCTGACGCACCACTATCGCGAGCAAGCTCGCTCCCACAAGGGGACATCATTGAGCCTCAAAAGCGTCAATAGAACGTTACTCCTGCGCAATCCCTGCACAACCGCTGATCAGTTAGTCCAGCTTTTTGACACTTTCCCCGATATGCGGTCACAACTTTTGCGCTCCGCTGGGTCATAACACGAAGGCCGTCGATGGAATGTTGACGTCTACCTAGGTTTAAGCCTGATACGGAGATAAGCTCATGATTTTCAACGTACAAAATTTTGGCGCCAAAGGAGATGGCATCACGGACGACACGGCAGCCATCCAAAGTGCGATTGATGCGGCGGCCGCGGCCGGCGGTGGGCAGGTGTACATGCCAACCGGCACCTACATCGTTTCGGGGGGAGAGGAACCTTCCGATGGCTGCCTGATGCTCAAGAGCAATGTCTACCTGTACGGCGACGGCATGGGCGAGACCACGGTCAAGCTAGTCGACGGCTCGGACACCAAGATCACCGGGATCATCCGCTCGGCCTACGGCGAGGAAACCCACGATTTCGGCGTCAGCAACCTCACCATCGACGGCAACCGCGACAGCACCACCGGCAAGGTCGACGGCTGGTTCAACGGCTACATTCCAGGCGAAGAAGGCTACGACTCCAACGTCACCCTCGACAGCGTCGAGATCAAGGATTGCTCCGGGTACGGTTTCGACCCCCACGAGCAAACCGTCAACATGGTCATCAAGAACAGCGTGTCCCACGGCAACGGCCTGGACGGCTTCGTCGCCGACTTCCTCAGCGACAGCACCTTCGAAAACAACGTCGCCTACGACAACGACCGCCACGGTTTCAACGTCGTCACCAGCACCCACGATTTCACCATGACCAATAACGTCGCCTACGACAACGGCGGCAATGGCATCGTGGTCCAGCGCGGCAGCGAGAACATCCCCTCGCCCAGCAACATCACCATCACCGGCGGCGAGGTCTATGGCAACGGCGCCGAAGGCGTGCTGGTCAAGCTCTCCAGCGAAGTGACCGTCACTGGCATCGACATCCACGACAACGCCAGCGCCGGGATCCGTATCTACGGCAGCAACCACGTCGAAATCATCGACAACACCCTCAACAACAATTCCCTGGGCGGCGCCGTACCGGAAATCATCATCCAGTCCTACGACGACACCCAGGGCGTGTCCGGCAAATACTTCAACGGCAGCGATAACACCATCCAGGGCAACATCATCAGCGGCAGCAACCTGTCGACCTATGGTGTGGCAGAGCGCAACGAGGACGGCACTGACCGCAACGCCATCATCGCCAACACCATCAGCCACACGAGCAACGGCGCCACGCTGATCTATGGCGACGGCAGCTACGTCAGCGCTACGGTGCCCATGACCACCGTGCAAGGTACGGCGGGCAACGACACCCTGCTCGGCAGCGCCGCCAGCGAGATTTTCTACGGTGGTGCGGGCAACGACACCATCAATGGCGCGGCCGGCGGCGATATCCTGGTCGGTGGCGCGGGCATCGACAAACTCACCGGAGGCACAGGTGCCGATACGTTCCGGTTCGTCGCGCAGTCGGACAGCTACCGCAACGCAACCACCAGTTTCGATGACACCATCACCGACTTCGACGTCACCCAGGACAAGATCGACCTCGCTGGGCTCGGCTTCACCGGCCTGGGCAATGGCCGTGGCGGCACCCTGCAGGTCAGCTACAGCGCCAGCAACAACCGCACCTACATCAAGGACTTCGACGCCGACGCCAGTGGCAACCGCTTCGAACTGATTCTGACGGGCAACCTGGCCAGCACCCTGACCGCCAGCAATTTCATCTTCAATCGCGTGATCACCGGGACCAGCGGCAGCGACTCGCTGTTGGGTAGTGATGCGGCCGACACCCTGCTCGGCCTGGCGGGTAACGACAGCCTCAGCGGCGGCGCCGGCGACGACAAACTCGACGGTGGCGCCGGCATGGACACCCTCACCGGTGGCGCCGGGGCGGACACCTTTGTGTTCGCCAACCGCCTGGACAGCTACCGCAACTACAACACCGGCGGCGCCAACCTCGGCGACCTGATCACCGACTTCAACGTCAGCGCCGACAAGATCGACCTGTCGGCCATGGGCTTCACCGGCCTGGGGGATGGCAAGAACAACACCGTGTACCTGGTGCTCAACAGTGCCGGCACCAAGACCTACATCAAGTCCCTTGAAGCCGATGCCAATGGCAACCGCTTCGAAGTGGCGCTGGACGGCAATTACCTCAACACCCTGACCAACGCCAACTTCGTCTTCGCCACTACCTCGCCGACCAACCATGCACCGGTACTGGCGACGCCGCTGCTCGATCAAAACGCGACCGAAAACACCCCGTTCAGCTACGTGGTGCCGGCCACCAGCTTCACCGATCCGGATAACGACAGCCTGAGCTACACCGCCAAGCTCGCCGATGGCAGCGCCCTGCCCAGTTGGCTGATCTTCGATGCCGCCACTCGCACCTTCAGTGGTACGCCACCGGACACCGCGTCGGGCACCTACGCCATCCAGGTCACCGCGAGTGACGGCAGCAACGCCACCGTCAGCGACAGCTTTACCCTTGCCGTGCAGGACGTCCCCACCGCCATTGTGATCAATGGCACGCCGAACAACGACACGCTGACCGGCACCGCGGCCAATGAGCAATTGTTCGGTGGCGCGGGCAACGACACCCTCAATGGCGGCGCCGGCAACGACATCCTGGTCGGCGGCACCGGGGTGGACAAGCTCACCGGTGGCACGGGAGCCGATGTCTTTCGCTACACCTCGAAACTCGACAGCTACCGCACCGGCTCCACCAGCGCCAGTGACCAGATCCTCGACTTCGACGTGGCCGCCGACAAGATCGATGTCTCGGCCCTTGGCTATACCGGCCTGGGTAACGGGCTCAACGGCACCCTGCAGGTCACTTACAGTGCCTCGACCAACCGTACCTACCTCAAGGATCTGACGGTCGATGCCAACGGCAACCGGTTCGAGGTCTCGATGGCAGGCAACTTCGTGAGCAGCCTGACGGCCAGTCACTTTGTCTTCGCCGACCAGAACACCCCAACCAACGTGGCGCCGGTCGTGGCCACCCCACTGTTGGACCAGAACGCCAGTGAAAGCACGCCGTTCAGTTACACCGTGGCCAGCAACAGCTTCACCGACGCCAACCAGGATGTGCTGACCTACACCGCGACCCTCGCCAACGGCACTGCTCTGCCCACATGGCTGAGTTTCAATGCCACCAGCCTGACCTTCAGCGGCACCCCGACCAGCACGGCGGCAGGCAACTACGACGTGTTGGTCAAGGCCACCGATCCCTCGGGCGCCTCGGTCAGTGACAGCTTCGCCCTGGTGGTGGCCGATGCGCCCGCCAACACCATCACCGGCACCAACAATGCCGAAACCCTCAACGGTACGACCGGCGCGGACCTGATCCTTGGCCTGGGCGGCAACGACACAATCAAGGCCGGCACCGGCGCGGACATCATCGACGGTGGTGCCGGACGCGATTCGCTGTACGGCGGCGACGGTGCCGACACCTTCCGCTACAGCAACCTGCTCGACAGCTACCGCGACTACGACACCGGGGGCGTCACGGCCACAGACACGATCTATGACTTCACCGTCGGCGTCGACAAGATCAATGTCTCGGGGCTGGGCTTTCTCGGCCTCGGCGATGGCAGCAACGGCACGCTGTACATGACCCTGAACGCGGCCGGCGACAAGACCTACATCAAGTCCGCCGAAGCCGATGCCGACGGCAACCGCTTTGAGATCGCGCTCAATGGCAACTACCTCAACACCCTCACCGCCAGCGACTTCGTCTTCGGCGAACGCGTCCAGCAGGACATCCTCTACCTGCCGACGCTCGGCCAATCCAATGCGCGCCTGCTACGCATGACCGAAGACGACGACCAGTCCGGTACCTCGATGCTGGTCAAAGACCTGGACCGCTACACCCCCTACGACGTGCGCAGCCAGTTCACCGATGCCGACGGCAACGGCATCGACATCGCCGTGGGCGGCAGCACGGTCAACGGCCTCTCCACCCTCAGCGCCGAGGAACTCCAGCTGTGCTGGTGGCTGACCGACACCAACCAACCTGGACCTGCACTGTTGCGAGCGGTGACGTTACTGCGCGACCAGCGCACCGAACTGCAGGCGATCGATAACGTCACCATGGGCATCATCTGGGGCCAGGGCGAGGAAGCCGCCCAGGAAATCGCCCGCGCCACCGACAAGGCGGCGGCAGCAGCGGCCTACAAGGCCGCGACCCTGAAGGTGTTCGACTACTTGCACGCCCAGTTCGGCAACTTCAGCGTGTACCTGATGGAAACCGGTCACTACGAGCAGGATGCGGCCCGGGCCCGGGGCTATTCGCAAGAGAAGATCGCATCCATCGTCGAGGGCGTCGGTTACGTCCGCGCCGCCCAGGAAGCCATCGCCGCCGAGCGCGCCGACGTCAAGCTGGCGGTGGACTACACCGACCTGCCCTTGCGCTACGAAGTCGACCCGCTGGTGTACCCCGATGATGTCTGGCACCTGCACGAGGAGTCGGCGGAAATCGTCGGCCAACGCCTGGCGGACTATATTGCCGATGACCTGGGCTTCCAGGGCAATCCCAACGACAACAACAGCGTGCAGGACATTTTCGACAACGCCCAGAACCAGGGCGGGATGATCTCCGGTACCGACCAGGCCGACACCCTGGTAGGCAGCTCGGGCAACGACACCCTCAATGGCGACCTGGGCGCCGACACCATGAGCGGTGGCGACGGCAACGACATCTACGTGGTCGACAATGCCTTCGACAGCGTGGTGGAAACCAACACCTCGGCTTCGCAGATCGATACGGTGCAGGCCTCGGTGAGTTGGACGCTGGGGCCCAATCTCGAGAACCTGGTGCTTACCGGTGTGTCGGAGATCGACGGAACAGGCAATGAGCGGCGCAATTTCATCACCGGCAACGCCGCCAATAACGTGCTCGACGGCGCCGCAGGGGCCGACAGCATGAGCGGTGGCGATGGCAGCGACACCTACTTTGTCGACAATGCCGACGACAGCGTGATCGAGACCAACAGCAACAAGGTGACCGGAGGGGTCGACAGCGTGCACAGCAGCCTGGCGGCCTACACCTTGGGCAACAACGTGGAAAACCTGTATGTCGATAGCACCGGCGCCGCCAATGGCACCGGCAACGCGCTGGACAATACGCTGTTCGCCGGTGCCGGCAACAATGTCCTGGATGGACGCGATGGCATTGACACGGCCAGCTTTGAGCGCGCCCTGTCCGGCGTGACCGTGAATCTCTCGACGTCGGCGCAACAGAACACCGTGGGGTCCGGGCTCGACACGTTGAAATTCATCGAAAACCTGAAGGGAAGCGCCTATGCCGACACACTGTCGGGAAACAGTGCCGCGAACGTCCTGGACGGCGGCGCGGGCAACGATACGTTGGTGGGTGGCTCGGGTGATGACCGGTTGATCGGCGGCGCAGGCACCGACAACCTCACCGGTGGCACGGGCGCCGACACCTACGCCTTTGGTGCGCTGTCGGACATGGGCGTCGGGGCCTTGCGCGATGTGATCAACGGCTTCAAGAGCACGGAGTTCGACAAGTTGGACCTCACCGGCCTGGACGCCAACCCGCAGACCGCCACGGTCGATCACTTCACGTTCATCGGCAGCAACGCCTTCGACCCCACCAATGCCACAGGCCAGCTGCGCTTTGCCGATGGCATTCTCTATGGCAGTACCAACGCCGACGCCACCCCCGAGTTCGAATTCGAACTGGTCGGCGTCAAGGAGCTGCACGCCAGCGACTTCACCGCCTGATTGCCCCCTGAACAGGCTTGCCCGCAATAGCGGCGGCACATTCAGCAAGGAGGCTGACTGACCCACCGCTATCGCGAGCAAGCTCGCTCCCACAAGGGGACTGGCGGCGCCACAACAATCGAGGACCACCACAGATCAAACTGTGGGAGCGAGCTTGCTCGCGATGACGGCAGAACATTCAACATTGATGTTGGCTGACCCACCGCCATCGCGAGCAGGCTCGCTCCCACAAAGGACTGGCGGCACCACAAAAATCGAGGACCACCACAGATCAAACTGTGGGAGCTGAGCTTGCTCGCGATGACGGCAGAACATTCAATATTGATGTTGGCTGACCCACCGCATCGCGAGCAAGCTCGCTCCCACAAGGGACTGGCGGCACCACAAAATCGAGAGCAACCACAGATCAAACTGTGGGAGCTGAGCTTGCTCGCGATGACGGCAGAACATTCAACATTGATGTTGGCTGACCCACCGCCATCGCGAGCAGGCTCGCTCCCACAAGGGGACTGGCGGCACCACAAAATCGAGGACCACCACAGATCAATCTGTGGGAGCTGAGCTTGCTCGCGATGACGGCAGAACATTCAACATTGATGTTGGCTGACCCACCGCCATCGCGAGCAGGCTCGCTCCCACAAGGGGACTGGCGGCGCCACAACAATCGAGGACCACCACAGATCAAACTGTGGGCGCTGAGCTTGCTCGCGATGACGGCAGAACATTCAACATTGATGTTGGCTGACCCACCGCTATCGCGAGCAAGCTCGCTCCCACAAGGGGACTGGCGGCACCACAAAATCGAGAGCAACCACAGATCAAACTGTGGGAGCTGAGCTTGCTCGCGATGACGGCAGAACATTCAACATTGATGTTGGCTGACCCACCGCCATCGCGAGCAGGCTCGCTCCCACAAGGGGACTGGCGGCACCACAAAATCGAGGACCACCACAGATCAAACTGTGGGAGCTGAGCTTGCTCGCGATGACGGCAGAACATTCAATATTGATGTTGGCTGACCCACCGCCATCGCGAGCAGGCTCGCTCCCACAAGGGGACTGGCGGCACCACAAAATCGAGGACCACCACAGATCAAACTGTGGGAGCTGAGCTTGCTCGCGATGACGGCAGAACATTCAATATTGATGTTGGCTGACCCACCGCCATCGCGAGCAGGCTCGCTCCCACAAGGGGACTGGCGGCACCACAAAAATCGAGGGCCACCACAGATCAAACTGTGGGAGCTGAGCTTGCTCGCGATGACGGCAGAACATTCAACATTGATGTTGGCTGACACACCGCCATCGCGAGCAAGCTCGCTCCACAGGGGTCGTGCTGTGCCAGAAAAATCCAGGAAAACCACAGGACAGGTGCCATGCTTGAGCTTGGTCGCCGACCCATTTTTCAAAACAAACTCTGCACCTGCTCCAGCACCGCGCGGTTCATCTGGCCGGTGTGGGTGTGCAGGCTCACATAACTCTGCAGCATGTCGAGCTTGGTGTTGAGCAGGTCTCGACGGGCCTGGAACAGCCGCTGCTGCGCGTCAAGAATATCCACTGTGGAACGCACACCGCCCTGGAAGCCTTTTTCCGTCGAGGCCAGTGCTCGCTGGTTGGACTCCACCGCCCGCTGCATCGCCTTGCTCTTGGTGAACCCGGCGACGACGCCCAGGTAATCGGCCTCGATATCCTCGGCCAGTTGCTGGCGTTGCACGTCGTAGTCGGACTGGGCGCCGGCCAGTTGCGCTTCGGCCTTGGCCACCGACGCCCGTACCGCCCCGCCGCGATACAACGGAATATCCAATTGCACGCCCACGTAGTAGCTGTCCTGGCGCGGGTCGAGTTCCTGGTATTGACGGGTTTCCCGACGGGTCAACTGAGTGGTCAGCGACAAGCTTGGATAATGCCCGGCGCGCTGGCTGTCGGCCTGGGCTTCGGCCACTTTCACCGCCGCCAGCCGAGCGGCCAGCTCGGGGCTGGCTTCACGGGCAATGGTCGTCCAGTACGGCAAAT
Organism: Pseudomonas sp. St316; assembly: GCF_018325905.1. Lineage (NCBI taxonomy): Bacteria > Pseudomonadati > Pseudomonadota > Gammaproteobacteria > Pseudomonadales > Pseudomonadaceae > Pseudomonas > Pseudomonas sp. St316. The sequence continues at coordinate 3,625,646 of NZ_AP021901.1, forward strand.
CCTGCTCCGGCGGGATCGGACTGCCGGCGGCCAACTCTTCGCGCATCGGCAGGATGTCATCGATGGCCACGCTGGCACGCCCGGACAAGGCCCGCAAAGCCGCCACCCGGCGTGCCTGGGCTTCAGCTTCCTGGGCTTGCACCAGGTCGAGCCGCGCCTGGGCTTCGTCGATATCGGTGATCGCGCCCTGTCCACCTTCATAAAGCTTTTTACTTTGAACGACCAAGCCTTGGATGGCGGCTTTTTGCTGGGTGATCAACTTGATTTCGTTCTCGGCCCGGGCGACATCGAAATACCCCTTCGCCACCCGGTCATACAGGGTCTGGCCGGCCACATCGAACACCTGGCTGCCCAGTTGACCGCGCGCCTTACCCTCCTGATAAGCCGCCCAGCGTGCCTTGTCGTAGAGCGGCTGTTGCGCGGCCAGGGTCACGCTGTTCGCCTGGTAATCATTGCTGTTGACGTAGGTTCTGTCGTCACCGCCGTCGGTCCGCCCACCGTAGCCGTAGCGCGAGGTCAGCGACACTTGCGGGTAAAGGCCGCCACGCCCGATGTCTTCTTCATGCCGCGAAGCTTCAAAGGCGTGGGCTGCCGACTGCACGGTCGGATCGTTGAGGCGCGAGGCATCGTAGGCGGCGGTCAGGCTCAGCCCCCCCTCAGCGGCCCACACCGGATTGAGCACCGCCCACCCCGCACACAGGCCCAGCAAGACACGCAAACGGTATCGGCAACGGTCGACCATGCTCATTCCTCCTTGAAGGCTGCAAGCAAGCGTTCACGCAAAGGCTTCATCAGGTAATTCATCAAGGTGCGTTCGCCCGTCACCACCGTGACATCAGCGAGCATGCCCGGGCGAACCAGCAGGCCGGCGCTCTGCAACGCAACCACGGTGTCTGCAGGGATCTCGACCTTGGCGGAGAAGTACGGTTGGTGTGTCTGCTCATTGATCAACTGGTCCGCCGACACCGTCGTCACCGTGCCGGTAACCGTCGGCGTATCCACCCGTTGCAGCGCGGTGAAATGCACGTGCACCGGCAGGCCCGGACGCAGTTTGTTGGCCATCAGCGGCTCGAAACGCGCGGTGATCGCCATCGGCGCATCCAGCGGCACCACTTGCATCAAGGTCTGGCCGGCCTGCGCCACGCCGCCGACCGTATGAATATTCACGTCCATGACCTGCCCGGCCACCGGCGCACGGATCGCACCGTTGTCGACTTCAAACTGCAAGGCGCGAATCTGATCGGCATAACCGGCGGCCTCAGCCGAGACTTCGCTGAGCTGGGTTTCGGCATCGCGGCGGAACTCCTGCTGCGCCTGCAAGGCCTTGAGCCGGCTTTCGTTGATCGCCTGGCGAGTCCTGCCGACATCCCCCACACCAGAGGCGATCTGCCCCGCCAACTGGGCCGCGTTGCGCTCGGCCTCAAACAGTTTGTTGCGCGGGACGTAACCTTCCCGGGCTAAATCACGCAGGCCTTCGAGTTCCTGCTGCTGGAAGCGCATCTGCGCGTCGTAGTTGCGCTTGACGCCTTCGTAACCAAGCAATTGCTGCTGCAAGGCCGCGGCTTCGTGCTCGATAATCTGCAAGCGACTGCCCAGTTCCGCGCGGCGGGTGATGAACAACTGGCTCTGCAAGGCCATGGCCGCCTTGACGCGCGGTTCGTCGGCGTGCGCCAGCAGTTCCGCGGGCCATTGGATCTCGGCGCTGCCCAGGCGCTCGGCAATCAAGCGCGCCTCGATGCTACGGTCATTGAGGAGCTTGCCCAGGGTCACGTTCAGCTGTGACTGCGCCTGCACCGTGTTGAGCTGCACCAGCAATTGCCCCTGGGTGACGCGGTCGCCATCGCTGACCAACAGTTTTTCCACCACCCCGCCGACCAGCGACTGCACGGCCTTGCGCTCCCCTGCCACCACCACGGTGCCGCTGCCGACCACGCCCTGGTCGAGCGGCGCCAGGCAGGCCCAGAGCAGGAAACCACCCAACGTCAGGACCAGGAATCCCACGCCATAGCGAGCCGCGCTCCCGGCATCGGTGCTGGCGCTGGGCAGCGTCGTGGTACTGCGCACGCTCAGCCCCTGCTCGCTGTACGCTTGTGCCCCTGGTGTCAGATCACGCATCGCCGCCCGCCTCCCTGACCGCGGCCGGTCTCGGCCCCGGCATCAATGCCTTGAGCACCCGGTCCCGTGGGCCGAATGCTTGTTGAGTACCGTCCTTGAGCACCAGGATGTGATCGACCACCGCCAGCACACTGGGTCGGTGCGTAATCAACACCACGGTGCTGCCGGCCGCCTTGAGCGCACTGATGGCCTGCACCAGCGCCAGCTCGCCGGCGTCATCGAGATTGGAATTGGGCTCATCGAGCACGATCAGCGACGGTCGCCCGTAGAGCGCGCGAGCCAGGCCCAGGCGTTGTTTTTGCCCACCGGACAAGCCAAGCCCACCGGGCCCCAACGGCGTGTCGTAGCCCTTGGGAAACCTCAGGATCATTTCGTGGATACCGGCATGACGTCCGGCAGCGATGATCTTGTCGGCGTCTTGCTCACCGAAACGGGCGATGTTGTCGGCGACCGTGCCGTCGAACAGCTCGATGTCCTGTGGCAGGTATCCAAGGTAGGGACCCAAGGCGTCGTGGGACCACTGGCTGATCTCGGCATCGTCCAGGCGCACCGACCCGCCCAAGGCCGGCCAGACCCCGACCAAGGCGCGCGCCAGTGTCGATTTACCGCTGGCGCTGGGCCCGACCACCGCAAGCACATCGCCTTTGGCGAGGCTGAAATTGATCCCGCGCAGGATCGGCTGCGAAGCACCTGGCGGACCGACATACAACTGTTCCAGGCGCACCGCGCCGGTGGGGGCGGCAACGGCATGCGCAGGCGCTCGCGCGGATGCTGGGCCAGCAGTTGACTCAGGCGCTGATAGCTCTGGCGTCCGGCGTTGAATTGCTTCCACGAGCCGATGGCGATTTCCACGGGCGCCAGCGCACGCCCCAGCAACAGCGACATCGCAATCATCATGCCCGCCGACAGTTGGCCTTCAAGCACCAGCAAGGCGCCCAGCCCCAGCGCCAGGGACTGCCCGGAGATACGCACGAAACGGGTTGCCGAGGTGATGCGCGCGCCACGGTCGCTGGCATGGGCCTGGGCGGCGATGATCCGTTGCTGCAACAGGCTCCAGCGCTGACGCAACGGCCCGAGCATGCCCAAGGCCTGGATGACTTCAGCGTTGTGCAGCGTGCTGTTGACATAGATCGACGACTGCACCCCCAGCCGATTGGCCTCCCCCAAGCGTGTGCGCGTCGACAGTTCTCCCCACAGCGCCAGGCCGATCAGCACCAAGGCCAACACCAGTGTCAGCACGCCGAACCAATGATGAAAGATAAACGCCACCAGCAGGAAGATCGGCAGCCAGGGTGCATCGAGCAAGGCGATCAGGCCCTGCCCGGTAATCAACTGGCGCAGCGTGGCCAGATCGGTGAGCACCTGCGCCGGGTTGGCGTTGTGCTCGCGCAGGCTGCGGGCGAAGGCGGCGTCGAAAATCCGCTCGCCCAGGGCTTCATCCAGCCCCGCGCTCATGCGAATCATCACCTCGCCACGGACCCACTCGATCAGGGCACTGAACATGAACAGCCCCAGGGCCATCAAGGTGAGCATGAACAAGGTGGTTTCGTTGCGGCTGGTCAGGACCCGGTCGTAGACCTGCATCATGTAGAGCGACGGCACCAGCACCAACAGATTGATCACGCCACTGAACAATGCCAGGGCCCAGAACACCCGGCGGTAGCTCAATAAGGCAGCATCAATGTCATGACGCGGATCGAGTAGGAAACGCATAGAGAATCAACCCGCAATAGGAATAGTCGGTCCCGGCGCAATCCATCGCGAGTTACTTGCCCGAAGGCGTCAAAAAAAAGAGCGTCATGTTGCTGACGTGCAGCTATCTGAGCCGATTGTCGCTGCAACGGACGCCAACTACTGACAACGCATCCACCGGTTAGTGCCGGTTCGGACGGACTGGGTCTTGAGGTGGGTGACAGACGGAAATACCACACGTCAAGACTGAGGCTTTTCAGTCTTGACCAAGCACTGGGAATGGATTTCGGCTTATGACTGCAAATACGCCCCCGACAGGTCCTGTCGGGGGCGTACGTTTGACTTCGGGATCCGAACGACCCGCGATGCAATCTTTCCTCAGGCAGCCTTGCTCAGCGGCGCCTCGCGAGCCTGGCTTCTGTCGCCCACCAGGCACAGCAACAGCGACAAGACGATCGCACCGATGCTGACATTCATCCACGGCGTAATTTCTTCATCGAGCAATAATGCCGACCATGCGATGCCTGCTACCAGCGCAGCGAAACTGGCGAATGACACATAAATCCCACCGGCCCGGCGTACCAGTTCGAAGAAGGACCAGACCTCCACCGCCGTGACCAGAACCAGCAGCGTCACCTCCGGCCCATGCTGGAGCAGCCCTTGATACCCCACCTTCGACGTCGACGTCATGAACAATGGCAATGCCAACAACGCCGCAATCACCGACTCATAGGCCGCCATGGTGAACACGCCTAACCCCTTGGGCCAGGCTGCGGCGACGTACAGGTTGTACAGCGCGTAGCTCACGGGAACGCCAATGGCTGCGGCCAGCCAAAGCCTTGACGAGCCCTCGGGAAGCGCCGCGCTGGGCAGCAGTAACATCATGGCAGCGCTGATTCCCAAGGCAGCGCATGACAAATGCCAGACAGTGACCGTCGCCAAGCGCAGGAGAAACCCCAGCAAGATGCAAAAAACCGGCGTACTGGTGACGATCAGCGTGAGCAGCGTCGAATCGATGTACGGTGCCACGATCAGCTCAAGCCATATTGGAAAGGCATAGCCCAACACGCTGCAAATAATGAGGAACACCCACCAGGACGCATTGATGCGCCACGAACTGCGACTGACTGCCATGAGCGCCATGAATGCAATGGCGACGCCGAGCAGCGTCGGAAACAGAATAAGATCGGCTTGAACCCCTGTGCTGGTAATTTTCTTTACCAGCACGAAATGCAGCCCCCAAGTACTTCCCATCAACGCGAGTAAAAGAAAGTTGATGTAACGGGTCATGCGTTAACTCCTTGTCTAAACGCTTCCGGCTCTACGATATCAATGCGCGACAGCTTGAGCATGGGAAGATACCCGGACAGACCCGGCCAACACAGCCTCGATCATTTGCTCAGGGGTAAGGCCTGAAGGTTGACCATGCACCCAGCATTCACGTGAAGCGATGGCCTCGGTGATTGCCAGGTCATCGATGCACTCGGACAACGATAACGATTTCACTACCGCGAATATCCTCAAGGCTTCAGCATCCTCCGGTGCCCTGACAATGCGAGCATTCAACGCAGCAAGCCACGTCGATGAATTAACCAGCGAGAGCTCTTTCAACTGTTGACGCATGGCTGCGTAGATTTCATCCATCGTGTAGCTTTTGTTGGAGCACAAGTGATAAATCTTTGCACCAGACACGGGTTGGCGTAACGCGCTCACGACAGACGAAGCGATTTGCTCAGCGATACGGTCCACCGGACAAATTTCCAACTGCATCGGCATGATCGGGAACTGGCCTATGCGCTGGCAAACACTCAGGAACTGGTAGACATAATCATTACGAGCTTCTTCAAGGTTCATGCGGCTTCCCCAAAGTCGTCCACATCGATAGATCGTCGCCTTCAGCCCGGAGGCTGCACAGTGTTCCAATAACATTTCGGTCATCCACTTACTTTGCAGATAACCGGAAGCCACATGATCGACTTCCATGATTTTGGTTTCCGGCGTAGCCAGGAGAGATGGTTTTGTATCGAACAAGGCCAGGGATGAAATGAAATGAAAACTGGCATTACTCTCAAGCGCCAGATTTATGAGATTCAGGCTCCCTTGGACATTGGTCGTCACTAACTTCGAATAGGGCGACAACATGTTGGTATCGGCGGCGCAATGAACAATATCGCTGACGCTGCGTTGCAAGGCATACAAACCTTTCTCGTCGAGGCCAACGTCATCGTGATCCAGATCGCCAACGACAATGTGCAGTCTCTGCAACGCTTCATTTCTCACATTGAGCAATTGTGTGAGCTTTTTATGCGGGGATTCGGTGCTGCCCATGGGAGAGCGCACCAGGCAATAAATGGGACGCTGCGTGCTCTTGAGCAATGCGCGAACCACATGGCGCCCAAGCAGTCCCGTTGCCCCCGTTACCAATATACCGTCCTTGGCGCGACTGACTCCTGGCGCACTGCGGCGAATCAAGCCCTTGAGTCGTTCAAACTCAGCGTGGCGCCAGTCCTTGAAGTCTCGTGGGTGTTTTTTTGCGATCTCAGGGCCGCCAACATCGTTCAAGATGGCCCCCAGGCTGGGGTATTCATAGAGTGTGGAAAGTGGCCACTCGTGCCCGCTGTGTTTGTGTAACAGCATGGCCAAGCGCACGATTTCCAACGAATCCGCCCCATTTTCAACAAGGCTGGCATCCCATTCCAGTTCGCGACCGCCCAACGTCGACTGTATTTCCCGGGCAATTTCGCTTCCCGCAAAAGGGGACGACAGGTCTTTGCTCGTGGCGTCTACAACAACCATTGCGAGCCCTCTTACTGCGTTGTAATCGATTTTTCCAGCCAGGTTACGCGGTATTTCGTCGAGCAGAATGAAGCTGTTCGGAACCATGTAGGATGGCAGGTCCAACATCAATTGTTGACGTAGCGCCAGTTGCGAGACCTGCATGCCGGGCATCAGTTGAACGACACAAAGAAGCTTGCTGTCACTGCCGGCGTCCGTCATGAAAACGCAGCAGTCAGACACTTCCGGCAGTGTTCGAACAATGGACTCGATTTCACCCAGGCTTATCCTGAAGCCTTGCCGCTTCACCACGTTATCCATACGTCCGTGATACTCCAACGCTCCATCGCGGCCAATGCGTCCCAGGTCTCCGCTTTTGTAGTAGCGGCGCAGGCTCCGATCGTTTTCCATCCGCACAAAGAATTTTTCCGCCGTCATGTCCGGATTGTGTAAATACCCCTCGGCCACGCCTGGACTGGATATGCATATCTGCCCCATTGCGCCGAGCGGTGCAGGTTTATCGAAACGGTCCAGCAAGACAATTCGGCTACCGGCAATGGGCCGACCAATAGAGATGTCGTTTCTTGAATCGTCATCCGTGTCAGGAAGTCGTACTCGCTGGAGAGCGGTAACGACGGTCGTCTCGGTTGGACCATAGGAATTGATCAACGTCGGGCGCGGCGCGGGGAGACGGTACCAGTTGTGTATGTCTGATTTATAAAGGGCTTCTCCGCCAATCACGACCAGATTGACGCAAGAAGGAAAACGCAGCTGTTGGGAAGTACAAGCCAGACTGAGTTCTCGCCAGTACCCGGTCGGCAAGTCAAGAAAAGTAATCTGCTGCTCGTCGAGAAACTGCAGAAAGCTGGCAGGCTGCAAATCGACGGATGAATCACGGATGACCAGTGTTCCACCGGCCATCAGGCAGCAATAGATTTCTTCGACAGAGGCGTCGAACGAGACAGTCGCAAACTGCAGGACCTTGTCCTGGCTCGTAAGGCCGAACGAGTGCCTGGCCACGCTGGCGTAATACGAGAGCGATGCGCGAGAGATCAAGACACCCTTTGGCCGCCCCGTGGTCCCGGAGGTAAACAGTACATATCCGCACCGTGGCTCGTCGTCGGGTTGAGCTGCGCTCAGGGAGAGCCCCACCGCCACGACAGCATCGCCTTCTATAACCCAGCCTACCCGCGCATCTTCAAGCATCAGCTTGCTTCGCTCAGGAGGAAGCTGCGGGTCTATTGGAATGTAGATAGCATCCAGGGAGAGAACCGCCAAGGCCGCAACGACGAAGTCGCCGGACCGGGACATCCGCAACGCCACTCGACTGCCGGGCCTCACGCCTTGGTCTGCCAGTTGGGCGGCCAGCTCGCGAATGTCAGCCGACAACTGTCCGTAACTGATCACTCGGCCGGCGTCGCAAATCGCCACTTTGTCCGGGTCACGGCTGGCGTGCCCCTCGAAAGCCTCCAGTACATCCTGCTCATCGATTCCGTGCAATTTTCCAAGCAATTCGGAATTCGAATGTTCTGGGCGGGCGCGCTCCAAGAGGTCCGGCACAACGAAACAATTTTCGTGCTGCAATGCGCAAGCGATGCTATGCAATGTGTCGAAAATCTCATGGGCCAGGCTGCGCTCGAGAAACTGTCCATCAAAGATCAACTCGACGTTGGTTGCACTGACGCACATCTGCAGGCGAGCGGCGCCAAATACGCCTGGGCACTGTTCTGTGTCGGACCAGGCGCAGACCTGCCATGAAGTACTCTGCGCGCCAGAGAAAGCCCCCAGCGTTGCCTTGCAGAAATCGAGAAGTGTGCGGGCCGGCGCCTGCAAATCGATGTTCGGGCAGTCAAACTGCTCTCGGCGCGATACGACAGTGCAGTTCAAGTTTTCGACCCAATTGGCGTACCAGCTAGCCGTTATGAGCCAGGCCGCAAGTAGCCGGACCTCCAGATCAGAGTCCGGAGTAGCCCGTTCAAGCTTGATCGACGTCTCGGTCACGCCGCATTCCTCGGCGTGGATTTGTGGATTGCGCGCCGGACCTGTGTGTTCGATTTCATCGAAGGTCATCTCTAATAATCCTTTATAGGTGAGTCGCAACGACAATCAGCCTAATGCGGCAACGATCACTCGGCAGAGATGGTCGATCTGCTCTCGATTGATACAGAGCGGCGGGGCAATTTCTATCGTGGGATCGTTTCGGGTGTAATACAAAGAGGTGATGATCCCGCTGTTCAACAATCGCTCTCGAATCACTTTCACTTCCTCGGCCGTGGCAGGCGCCGAAGAGTCGATTGATCGCAGGTGGATCGCCTGAAGCAAACCAGTTCCGGTGAGCCCGGAGACTTTTGGGTGGTTCCCAAACAAGTCTTGAAGCACACCTTTCAAGTAAATGCCCATGGACGAGGCGTTTTCAAGCAACCGCTCGCGCTCGAGAATCCCGATGTTTTCAAGGGCGGCGGCAGCAGCAGCCGGACGACCGCCAAACGTAGCGCCGTGGGCGAACATGCTGTCTTCGCCCTGAGCAAAGACCGAAGCGACCCGCTCGCTGACGATCGTGGCGCCGAGCGAGTCGTATCCGCTTGTAAGCCCTTTCGCGCAAATAACAATATCGGCCTCAAGCCCATACTGCTCGGCGCTGAACCAACTGCCCAGGCGCCCGAACCCGGTGATGACTTCATCGACGATCAATAACGCGCCGGTTTCCTCGCGCAAGCGCCTCAAGCCATCAAGATACTCAGTTGTGGGGGTTACCATGCCATTGCTGGTTTCAACCGTTTCAATCAACACGCCAGCAACATCCTTACCCAGGCCTGGCGTTGCGTTGAGCACGTCGCCAAGAGGGTCTGTACTGTCCCGCATCGAAGCAATGGTGGCAGTCATGGGCAAGAGCGGACCAAACTCTTCCTTAAGTGCCGCGAACCCACATACGGACAGCGCGCCTAGCGTGACACCGTGATAAGCATGGTCGCGAGACACCAGCCATTTACGCTGGGGCTCGCCATTCCTGGCCGCGAACGCCCGAGCGATTTTCAATGCAGTCTCTACCGCCTCAGAGCCGCTATTGGTAAAGAACACCCGAGCATTGGCACCGACGACAGGTGATGCCAGGTCTGCGAGCGTCTGGGCCAATCGAGAAGAATAAGGGTTTGAAAAACTGAACGGGGAGCAGAACGCCAGCTTCCTGGCTGCTTCACTGGCCGCATCAATAATCGAATCACGACCATAACCCACATTCACGCAGTACGCACCGCTGATGGCGTCCATATACCGCCGACCTTCCGAGTCTGTTACATAGATCCCCTGCGCTTCGATTATGGATGAAGGGAACGTATCGGTTTTACCAATCTGGTCGGAGGGAAAAAAATGAAGCCAAGTATTGTTATTATCGGATGAAACTTTTTCTTTAAACATGCAAGGTCCTTACGCTTCGTAAACCAAGCGTTCTAATCATCTGGCATCGGCGAGTAAGCGACCGGTCTGCAACCCAACCGCATTATTGATATTAGTTATAACGCGCGCCGTCGCTCCCGGCTTTTATATGGGCAGCAGTAAACGGTGGAAGACGGATTAGCCCGGACTCGGCTGAAGGGCTCGCGACCAGAGGATCGGTGAGAAAAATCTTGCTGTCACCTTGAAGGTCGATAATAAGTTCCCGGGCCGAAAAAAGATGCTCCGTCGCGCCAGGGGCCACTCGATTGAAAAGGGAAAGGCTTGAATTCGCCGCAGCGATAGGCTCGGCAACGGTACCATTAAGTATTTGATGATCAAGTTCAAGGCCGAAAATATCTTGATAGATCATCAACTCCACAAAACCACGCAAAATATGAGGCGCGGCGTCATTACCGAAGCGATCCAGCGCATGGCCAATCAGATTATCAAGCACCCAGCGACCATGGGCTTGGTCGACCGAAGTGTGAACATCGAAATAATGACAATCCACTTTCCCTCGGTATATCTCGCGAACCGATTCCCCCAGTTGTTTTTGCCAGACGATAAAACAGGCTTCGTTACGGAAAAAAGCACCGAGGTAACGCAAGAACTTACTCTTATCGTGGCAGATTTGGTACGTGTAGGCCGAAACCAACATGTTGCTGGTGAGGAAATGGTCCTGATACGCATCCGGCGTATCGCTCAGGCCCAGATCAAGCATGGTTTTTTCGTACAGGTGGCTGTGCTTGTCTTCCGGCACACCATTACCCATTTCATCTTGATACACCCGCAGCAGATGGGACTGCAGGGTGCCAAACGCGCCAGTTGCGTACAGGCCCATCGGCGCCCCCTCAATAAGAAACTCAATCGAGAACTGGGTCAGCAAGCTCCTCATCAGCCCCTGGGAGTTAGGGTCGTTGAGAATATAGGAGAGCGTCGGATCGAAGTCGCCACTCTTCAGGCGAGCGAACTCGTCATCCAAGTGAATACCAAAAAATGTCTTCAACTGTTCGGCCGAGACGGAGAAATCAACCTTATCCAACTGTGCACTGACTGGCGCAAACACAACAGCCTCAAGCGTTCGCAATTCGTCCAGCGCTTTCTTACTTTTGTCCCGACCGTATCGCTCATCAAGATGCTGTTGGATATCCCCATCAATTTCTTTATTCAGAAAAAGCATGTCTTGTTCATAACAACCGATCAGACGCTTCACATTTTTATTCATGCGGACACCCAGCAACTCCTCCGTGGCCAGGTCAAGCTTGACTGACTGCCCATTGGGAAGTTGGTAATCAAGGCGAATGGAGCCATCCAAAAATTTCATAGAATCCCTTTCAATTAGGCGTTATTACCCCTGCACCAAGAGGCTGGCACAAGCGTTTATTTAATCGACTATTTTATTTCTTTTAGGTGAACTATTTTTATCGAGTCAGGAACCAAGCCTCGATAGAAATGAGGGCGTGAAGCAGCAGAAGCCGGCTGCCTCGCGAGCAAATAAGGTACGAAAGTACAAAGTCGGGAGCAGCAGGACGCCGCGCAGATAGTTAAGAACAACAGGAAAGATTGAGGCGTGCGGAGAGGAGTAGAAGTGCATTTAATTCAATCCTTGAATAACTTTTCCTGGATCCAATCTTATAGTCGCAAAAATGTCGCTGTCAACGTCAAAAGCGGCAAACAGATGTTCAATATTATTCTCACAACTTTTATGCCTCGACGAAACCCAGGGCATGATTTTTAAAAAAAACCAACACTTTCAAGGCTTAGTAAAAAGTTACTGATGCCAGGCACGGTAAAAAATATTTTACACCCGACAAGACCAAAGTATTTTTTTTGTACACGCCAGCCTGCAGAACAATCGACACCGAGGCGAACAGCCAGGCATCGACGGCGGGAACCATTGGTTAAGGACATGACCGGCGGCCAACGCGACGACGGGAGTCACCAGACACTACCCCACAAACAAACCTGCGCCGATGATCTCGGCAATGGACAGCATGGTGACGTGAGGAGGCTTGAAGCCCTGTGCCAAATGGCCGTTCGAGTCCTTGAAGCTGGGGCTGGTCATTTTTTTATTCTCTTGTGATCGAACATTGAGTCGCGCGCAGGGACAGTCGGTGTTTCTGGTATTCCCGCCCCTCCTGGAAGCGCTACCGCTTGATCGGGTTGATCCACCCTGGGCGAACGTGCGCACTTGCGGTGAAAAGTCGCGCCACGTTACCTGCCTTCCCTCCCGAGTCAGTTACCTGAACGCGCCATCCCTGTGCCTGATTTCGCCAAGTAGGGCATGGCGTTTTGCCTCACGCCAGGCGTCTGGATCGCGGCATTCAGCCAAGCCTCCGCGGGGCGGGAGTGTAATAAGTCCTTTAAAAAATTTACTGGGTTAAGTATTTTGCATACCTACACCCGGCCCTGTGGGAGCGAGCTTGCTCGCGATGGCTATGGATCAGTCACATCGAAGTCGACTGAGACACCGCTATCGCGAGCAAGCTCGCTCCCACAGAGGATAGTGCGTCAGGCCTTCAACCCATTTTTTCAAACGACAAGGACCTCCCGTGAGCGGACTGCGTGAACGTCAAAAAGCCGAACGCCGCCAAGCCATCAGCAAGGCGGCGGTCGAACTGTTCGAGCGCCAGGGTTTCCAGAACACCACCATCGAGCAGATCGCCAGCCAGGCCGGCGTATCGGCGCCTACCGTCTTCAAGTACTTCGGCAACAAGCAGGAGATCATCCTGGAGATCCTGCACGACGCCGACCAGCGCGCACTCACGGACACCCGCAGCCAGATCCCGGAAATCGAAGACCCGGTCCAAGCCCTGTGTTATCTGGAGCGGCTGTTGACCGGTTACGCGCTGGAGGTCATGCACCCGAGCCTTTGGCGCGAGTTGCTGCCGCTGATTCTATTTGGCGGCGACAACGGGCTGCCCGAGGGTTATCGGGCCATGAACGATGCGCTCAGGGCCGAAATCAGTGGGCTGCTCAGGGAATTGCAACAGGCCGGAAAGCTGCGCGCCGACCTCGACGTCGACCTCGCCGCCTTCCTGTTGAACGACTATTCGCACTTGCAGCTGTTCAGGCTGGTCAACCAGGAACAGCCAGACATCGAGGCACACTCCACCCAGGTCCGGCGTATCACCGAATTGCTCTTCCTGGGCATGCGCGCCTGAGCGAAAAACCTACCGATACGGACCCGGCGCGGCAACGCCGGGCCGCGTTGATCAGCGATGCGTCTTGATGCTGGTCCAGGTGCGGGTGCGGATCCGCTCCACCGCCGCCGGCACTGGTTCCAACGCGAACAGGGTCTTGCGCGCCTCGTCAGACACATACATGGCGGGGTTGTTGCGAATATCGGCATTGACCAGCGCCGTGGCTTCCTTGTTCGGGTTGGGGTAACCAATCTTGTTGCTGATCCGGGCAATGACGTCGGGACGCAAGATGTAGTTGATGAACGCGTAGGCTTCTTGGGTATGAGGGGCGTTGGTGGGCACCATCATGACGTCCGACCACATCGGCGCGCCCTCCTTGGGCAACGCCATTTCCACCTTGACCCCCTTCCCTGCGTCTTCGGCCAGTCGTTTGGCCAGGGCCACCCCGCCGGACCAACCCACTCCGACACAGATCTCGCCGTTGGCCAGGTCCATGCCATAGCGCGACGAATTGAAGTAGGTGATGTACGGCCGAACCTTGAGTATGGCCGCCTGCGCCTTTGCGTAGTCCTCACGCTTCTGGCTGTTGGGATCGAGCCCTTCATGGTGCAAGGCGATGGGCACGATCTCGTTGGCGGCGTCGAGCAGACCGACGCCACAACTGGCCAGCTTGGCCATGTTCTCTTCCTTGAAAAGGATGTCCCAGGTGTTCATTTGCACATCGGCACCCAGCACCTGCCGCACCTTGTCGACGTTGTAGCCGATCAGGGTCGTGCCCCACAGGTACGGCGCCGCATAGCGGTTACCCGGATCGCCCACCGTTTCCAGGGACTTCATGAATTCGGGATCCAGATGCTGCCAGTTCGGTAATTGGCTGCGGTCCAGGGGTTGGACGGCACCGGCGGCAATCAGGTGACTGACGTTGGAACTGCTCGGGTAGACCACGTCATACCCGGAGTTGCCGGTCAGGAGTTTGGACTCCAAGGTCTCGACGCTGTCGAAGACGTCGTAGATGGGACGAATGCCGGTTTCCTCCTGGAAACTCTTGAGGATTTCTGGCGGCAGGTACTCGATCCAGTTGTAGATTCGCACCGTTCGCTCTTCGGCCAGGCTCACGCCACTGACCAGCATCGAAACGACAGCGCCCAGCAAGGTGTTACGCAAAAACAGGCTCATGATCAAACACTCCAGCGCGGCCGCGAAGGCTCGCGGCACTTAATAGCGGTAGGTGAAGTAGAGTTCCAGCGCGCTGAACTTCTGATCGTCGCCGAAGACTTGTTTGGCCGCTGCCATGGGCTTGACCCAGTTATAGGACAGCGAGGTGGACAACGATTTCGAAGGCGCCCAATCCAGGAAGACGACACTCTCGTCGGCAAACCGTTTGTCGCTGACAGCGGTGCCCATGTAGTTTTTTTCGTCCAGCCAGAACTGGTAGTGGATCGCACCGAGCGTAAGGGTTTCGTTGAGGTGGGTCTTGAGTGAGAACTGCTGGACGTTTTCGTTGCTGTTGAACATCAGGTAGTTGCCAACGACATCACCGATCAACCAGGTGCTCCAGTCGACGAAGCCCTTGCTCAACGGATCCCAGGCTTTCTGTTGGTTGTCCGTAAGGTTGTCGTCGCCGGAAAAGCTCGCGTAGCGGTAGCCCATCACCGGGGTCAATGGCAGCGTGCTGAAGGTGTAATCCGCCTGGCCGTACCAGGCCTTGGCGTCGTAGTCCACGCCTTCGCCGCTGCCTCGCTCCAAGGCATATTCGGCACTCAGGGTCAGGTCCGCGATGCCCGGGAGCCTGGCGTTCAACGCCCTGACGTTGTACACCAACATGCCATCGCGGCGACGCGGCAACGTGCTGCCCTTGGGCCCCATGGCCTTGACCTTCAACGCGGTGGCGCCCAGCACCACCTGGTCGTCGAGGTTGTAGTCCAGGTTCACACCGCTCATGCGAAAGTCACCCAGGTCGCTGTCGGTGCCCAGGCTGAAGCCCTGGACCTTCAACGCGCCATGATCCCAGGCGACAATCGCAGAATCCTTGAAGGCAGTACGCGGGGCGAGCCAATAGGCGCCGTCGTTCAACTGATCGAGGTTGCCATCCATCACGATGAAACCGTTGCCGATCATGTAATTCTGGCGACCACCCGTGACCGTCCACTCCCCGGCCCGGAAACCACCATAGAACGCTTCGGTCGACAGCTTGCCGTCGGAACTGCGGGTGAAGCCGCCGGCATCGCCATCACCGAGGGTGGTCGCCCCCACCAGGGAACCGCCGGCCAGCAGGCTGAAATCCGGCTGCACGGCGTATTCCAACTTGACGCCCGGCTTGACGTAGAACTCCTGCCAGTCGATTTTCGTGCCGCGATTCTTGCCGCTGCGCATGTCCACCACACCGCCGCCAAAGTTGACGTTGCGCGTAGAAAGGATTGCACCACCGGCACTGAAGTTGACCTCGCCCTTGAGGTTGCCCTCCTCGAAGGTGTAGCCCGCCCAAGCAACCTGGGCGGTCAAGGGTAACCCGAGCACGAAGAACGTTCGGGACAAACGCATCATGGAAACCATAGGGAGCTCCTGTGTGATTATTGTTGTTACAGGGCAGTAAATGGCGGCGCAAACCCGCGCCAACACCTGGTTGGGCCAGGTGAGCGGAACGTAAAATTGTTGTGTTTATCGGATGAAGTCAGGGCGTCAGTTGCGCCGCAATGGCCCGCAACATGCGCACGCTGTCACCGTCGAATGGGCTGACGGCTTCGCCCAGGGACGACTGCTTGACGATCACCACGCCGGACGGTTTGTCGATGAACAGGTATTGACCATGGATGCCACCCGCCATGAGCGCCTGACTGTGGTCGTTGAAGACATACCATTGGCTGCGGTAGGACGCACCTGGGGTCCAGCTCGAAAAGTCGGGGGATGCCGCGTAGATCGCGGGGTCGGCTCCGGCGGCGATACCGGCCAGCGCCTCGGCCGAGAGCAGTTGTGTCCCACCCTGGCGGCCATCGTTGGCGAGCAGGCGACCGAAGCGCGCCATGTCACGCAAGGTCGCACTGAAACCGGCACCCGCGACGCTGCGTCCCCAGGGATCCGCCAGGAAGTAGCCGTCACGCTCACAGCCCAACTGGCTCCAGATCTCTTGCAACAACTGATGACAGGCCTTGCCTGACGCCCGTTCCATGACCCAGGCCAACGCCTCGGTGGTGGCCGTCACGTAATGGAAAAAGCCGCCGTGACTGCCGCGCTTCCTCAGTGAGGGCAAGTACTGATACAGGGATTCGAAGGTCGCGTACTGCGCGGGTGCCGGCTGGAAACCGCAGGCGTAACCGTATTGGGAACTCTCTGAATCCGGATCCTCATAGACCTCGCTGTAATCGACGGCCACGGCCATGTCGAACAACTGGCGCACGGTCGCATCGGCAAACGCGCTGCCCGCCAGTTCCGGTACGTAATGCGTGGCCGTCAACGCAGGGTCCAGCAGGCCTTCGCAGACCAATTGCTCGCCCAGGGCACCGATCAGCGACTTGGTCACCGAAAACATGATGTGCCGGTCCTGTGGGCGCTGGCCATTGAAGTAGCGCTCAAACAATACGGTGTCGCCCTTTAGGACCATGAAAGCATCGGTCTGGCTGGCGATCAGGTGGTCGATCACGCTGATGCTCAAGCCACACTCGCTGTCGAAGTGCAGCTCATCCAGCGGCTGGAGTGCCTGCTTGAACGCGCTGACCGGCCCGCTGCCGGCCTGCACGTCGATAGAAGGACGCAAGCGCGCCAGGTTGCGGAAACCCCATTGGTTAAACGGCGGGCTCATCCAGTTGTGCCAGGTGACACGTCGGTGGGGTTCGGCGGGAAAGCCTTGCATGAGTGAAGGCGCCAGGCGTGCGTCAAATGGCGATTCGTGAGTCTCGACGTAAAGACTGGCCAGTGAAGGCACGGTGTTCTGGTTCATTGGGTTGCCCCTGCGGAATGACTCTGCGTGAAAGCAGATGCAGGAGAATAATTACCCGATGTAATTTTTTAGTCAATAAAACTTTTTACCGGCATCATTTTAAGTTTTTCATCAGTGAACACTCAGCGACTTTGCCCTGCGCCCAACGCTTCGGCCATTCGGACCAGATCCGCAAACGACTTGGCGCACATCTTTTTCATGGCATGGGCGCGATGGATCTTCACGGTGATTTCGCTCAAGTTCATTTGCCCGGCGATCTGCTTGTTCATCAGTCCAGTGGCCGCAAAGCCCATGACCTCTTTTTCCCGGACGGTGAGTGTCTGGTAGCGGGCATACAAATCGCAATACTGTTGCTCGACCTGCCGACGCCGGACATCCGCCTCAAGCGCGGCGGATACCGCGTCCAGCAGGTTTTGCTCACGGAACGGTTTGGCCAGGAAATCCACGGCACCGGCCTTCATCGCCTTGACCGACATCTCGATGTCGCCGTGGCCGGTGATAAAAATGATCGGGATGTTCGAATTCGACTTCACCAATTGCGTCTGGAAGTCGAGGCCACTGGCGCCTTGCAGTCGTACATCGAGGACCAGGCAGCTGGGGCAATCGGTCTTTGGTTGCAGGAGAAATTCCGCCGTGGAGGCGAATGTCTCGACGCGGATTCCGACCGAGCGCAGCAGGTTACTCAATGCATCGCGTATAGAGGCATCGTCATCCACCACGAACACGATAGAACCTTTTAAACCCGGTTCATTGGATGAAGAATTACCGTTCATTCACGACCCTTCCGACGAGTAAAACGAAAAAAATTGTAGCACAGTGACCTCGTTCCGCATGACCGCTACCCTGGCCAGGATCAGGCAATCAGACGGGACTCCAGCGTCGAAATCAAAGCGAAAAGATAACGGGGGCGCTGGAAGTAAGCTTGGACCTGGGCACTGTAATGCTTTCCGCTGATGCACCAGTTACAAAAGTGCTCGCAGTTGTTGGACAGGATCCGGTATCGATTCTCACCGAGCCTTGAACGCGCCCGCCTGACGACTTCATCGTTGGTGTATTCATACGGTTCCTGTGCGATCCAGACGGGTTTGCCGTGGGCGAAATGCTCAAGGTCGATCACTTCGATGGGACCGGACATCAGCGCGCCGCTGAACCCGGAGTAGTGAGCGACTTTCTCGCCGCCCAGGTAGATCCCGTGATGCAAGTAGAATCCGCGAGGGCTGATCAGGTGCGCGCCTATCGGCAACGTGTCCCCGGGCTGTTCGACATGCACCCACTTCAAGGCAATATCAGTCAGGCCATGGCTGCGGCCCGCTGCGCACACCTGCCCGTCCAGCATCGGCATACCCAGGCGATAGAACGCACTCGTCGTGACAAGCGCGATTAAAATCAGCGCTATCGAACGAAGCGAAGACAGTCCATCCATTGCCCGGTGGGTTAAATCGATCATGGCTCACACTCCGCAACCCTTGAAGCCAATCTATCGCCAGGGTCGCGGCGTTGCATTTGTACATGGGAGTGGAGCCGGTGATCTATTGATATGCAGCCTTTAAACCTAAGTATGAATCGAACGCTGTCGAGCCCTCATGAATGCGTTTGCCCTACGACGGGCAAGGTGAACTGAACGCTGGCGCCATGGGGTTCATTGGCGCAGGCCCTCAAGCAGCCGCCGTGGGACTCGATGATCGAACGACAGATCGATAACCCCAGGCCCAGCCCGGTGGGCTTGGTGGTGTAGAACGAGGTGAACACCTGATCGAAGTTTTCCGAGGCGAACCCCGGCCCAGAATCGCTCACACTCACCTGCACCCAACCCGCCTGCGCCAACGTTGCGCAGACACGCAACTGCCGCTCGCCTTCGTTGACGCTGCTCATCGCCTCGAGCGCATTCATGATCAAGTTGAGCAGCACCTGTTGCAGTTCGACACGGTCGCCCTCGATGAGCGGCAAACCGTCAGCCAGTTGCGTCTGGATCGAGACACCACTCTTGATGATCTGGCCACGGGTGAACTCGATCATTTCACCGATGGCAACGTTGATGTCCACCGGGCCTTTTTGCGGTGGCGCCTTGCGAATATGCCCGCGGATCCGGCCCAGCACGTCCGCCGCCCGATTGGCGTCGAAGATGAGGCGCCCCAGGGTCTGGCGGACTTCGTCAATCTCGGGTGGCTGGGTATTCAACCAACGCAGTGCGGCATCGGCATTGAGGATGGTGGCGGCAATCGGCTGGTTGACTTCATGGGCGATCGAGGCCACCAACTGCCCCATGGTTGCGACGCGGTTGGCGTGGGCCAGCTCGGTTTGCACCTCGCGATAACGTCGCTCGCTCTCGCGGATTTTTTCTTCCGCCTGCCGGCGCTCGGTCAAGTCCAGCACAAAGGCCACCCCTTCCCTGCTGTTGGCCTCGAACAGCGCCAAACCGACGATGACCGGCAGGTGGCTGCCGTCCTTGCGCAAATATTCCTTTTCGTAAGGCCGAGCGTGCCCGGTGAGTAGCGCCTGGGCCAAGGAACGCTCGCTCAGCTCCCGGAACTGCGGCACGGTCAGGTCCCGCCAGCCCAGGCGGCCCAAGGCCAGATCCTCGCGCTCGTAGCCCACCATGCGCAGAAAGGCATCGTTGGCTTCGATGATGTCACCCTCGGCATTCCAAAACAGAATCCCGATGACATTGGCGTCTACCAGGCGTCGGATCCTGGCTTCGCGCTGGGCGACCTCGCGGTACAGCCGGGCATTCTCCAACGAGATGGCCGCACGGGAAGCCAACAGTTTCAACACGGCGATCCGGGTCGGGCTGAACACGTGGGCGGCCAGGTTGTTTTCGAGGTAGAGCGCGCCGACAAGCCTGGCCTGGTTCAGCAACGGCACACAGAGGATCGAGCGGGCGCGCTGTTGGCGGATATACGGGTCTGCGGCAAACGGCGCTGCGATCAGGGCATCGGCAAGAAAAACGCTCTCCCCGGTGCGCAGTACGTGATAGAGAATGGACTCCGGCAACAGCGCCGCGCTCACCGGGGCATTGTGAATCTGCGTGGCGGGGTTGCCGGTGGTCACCTGCGCCGCGACACGGTGCTCGCCGTCGTTCGACAGGATCAATAACCCGCGTTCAGCACCGGCCTGCTCGATCGCCGTACACATGACCATGTCGATCAGTTTATCCAGCACGATTTCACCCGACACTGCCTCGGAGACCTTGAGCACGGTAGCAATATCCAGGTGCTCGACCGGTGTCGTCATCGTCGTCGTTGGACCGGGCACAGCCGCCTCGGTCCTCAGCGACGGGTACGTATTCTCCAGCTGTTGCACCTTGCCGTCGGCGCCCCAGCGCTGGTAGGCGTAACGGGCATCCTGGAGATAGACGCGGGAGATTTTGCCCAAGCCT
The DNA here is from genome assembly GCF_018325905.1 of Pseudomonas sp. St316. Taxonomy (NCBI): domain Bacteria; kingdom Pseudomonadati; phylum Pseudomonadota; class Gammaproteobacteria; order Pseudomonadales; family Pseudomonadaceae; genus Pseudomonas; species Pseudomonas sp. St316. Next base: position 3,646,113 of record NZ_AP021901.1, read on the forward strand.
CGCGCGGCGTAGAAGCGCGCCGCGAGCTCATTGGCCAACGCCTCGATATGGACGAAACCGCTGTCCTGCGACGCTTGGATGGCGTGTTCATAGAGCAACTCGGCGTCGATGATCCGCCCTTCGACACGGGCAATCTCGGCACCGACCAAGGCGGCGCGGCTGGCGAAGTTCTCCGGACACTGTTGCGCCCACGTCTGGAGCTGACGGTGATCGACCGTCATCGCAACCCGATAACGCTCACGCTCCTCCACCGAGGCTCCGTCGCAGCAGGCGGCCCGCGCCAGAGCGCTATAGAAATGGTATTCGGCTTCCTCGAAGAACGACTGGCAAACCCAGAGCAGATGCTGCGCCTTGACGGCCGCCACCAGCGCTGCTTCAGGATCGTCGGCCAGGTAGCGGGCCTGTAGTTTCCGGACCCAGTACAAACATTCAGCCAGCACCAGGTCCGGATTGCCGGACAGGTGGTTTTCGATGGCCGGCTCATTTAATTGGCCGTCGTCCAGGCAACCGAAGGTCAGTGTCACGCCCCGAAGCATCCGGATCAGCGCCAACTGCACAATGATAAAATCCGTGACCAACCCGAAGTGCACCTGCCTGGCATACGCCAGGCCCCGCTCGGCTTCGCCTTGTACATCGATCAACGGCTCTCCCGCGAAAAGCAGGTCGGCGGTGAGGTTGTTGCCGGCATAGGCCCCATACGGCAGGTCGCCGATCCGGTTCGCTGCGGCAAACGAACGGCGCAACAGGTCCCGGCATTGGCCCACGGGCTTCATCCAGCGCACGGCAAAGCATGAAAAGCACAGATAGGTGCTCGCCTCGAATCGCCGCAGGCCCCGTTTTTCAATGAGCTCGCAACCGAGCTGGCCGAATCGAAACCCCATCTGGTAGTCACCGAACCGCCGGCCCGCAACCCGGAACAGATTCGCATACAGCACGCAGGACGCATCGCAGTTGCCCTGCTCCAGGCTCAGGGTGACCGCCTTGCAGATCAACAGGTCCGCCAGGTTTGCTTCGCTCTGCAAGGCCGGGGCAAAGAGCTTGCCCAGCGCGTTGAGCGTCGCCAGGGACGTCGCGTCCTCCATCAACGGCAGATCGATGAGGTCTTCGATTGCCCGCTCTCCCAGCAGTTCGCCGATGCGCTCGTATTCGTGACGCACATCGTCGTCGCTCGGATGGGCCGACCATTCGATCCCCACATGATGCAAATAGTCGAGACAGACAGCCACCGCACCATCACTGCGATCCAGGAGCAGGTAGGCATCCATCAGCAGGCACGCGACGTTGGCCCGTTCGATCACCGTCACGGCGCGATCAGCCAAGGCCTTCAGGCGTTCGTCTGCGGCGTCGAGTTGTCCGGTGAGGAACTCGCATTCAGCGCGGTTCAATTCCAGCGCGAAAATCAATTCATGCCGACGCGTCCAGCACTCTTCGTCCAGCAACTGCGTACCGCTGGCCAGGTAATTGAGTGCCGAAGCATAGGCCGTCGAGGCCTTGGCCCGCTGGCCAGCCATCAGGTTGTACTCAGCCAGTTGCTCGCGCTCAGCCTGATCATCGAGCAATGCGGCGCCGCGATTGAGCTGGCCGGCGATTTCAAAAATCGCCTCTTCAAGCGCTTGCGCACCCGTTTGCGCCGCGAGCAGCCGTCCGATGCGCAGGTGGGTCTCGGCACGCGCAGCCAGGGGAATCAGCGAGTAGGCCGCCTCATGAATGCGATCGTGAACGAAGCCATAGGCATCGTCCAGCCGATCGATCAGCTCTTGGCGGATTGCCGCCCACATGACCGTCCGGACCTGGGGCGCGGGTATGTCCAGGACGGTGGAGAGCGCCTTGAGCCCGGCCACGTTGCCCAGGCAAGCCATTTGTTGCAGTGCCTGCTGCGTGTCGGCCGGCAAGCGGACCAGCTTGCCCACCATCAGGTCAACGACGTTATCGGTGTAGCCCTTGGCATGAATGCGCGCCGGATCCCACCACCATTGCCGCGCCTCGTGGTCGAAGGTCAGCAACCGCTCCTCAGCGAGGGCCTGCAGGAACTGAATCACGAAAAACGGATTGCCCGCGGTCTTGTCCAGCACCAGTTGCGCCAGCGGCTCGATGCGATCGTGGACATCATGCAGGGCTTCGGCGATCAACTGCTCGATGTGCACCTTGGCGAGGGGCGCCAGGGTGATCTCCCTGATCCTGCCTCCCGCGTTCCGAATGGCCTTGAGCTTGCCCGTCAACGGGTGCGTGGCATCCACCTCGTTGCTGCGGTAGGCGCCCACCAGCATCAGGTGCCGCACATCGGAGCTGGTCAGCAGGTGCTCCAGCAGGTCGAGCGTTGCCGCGTCCAGCCACTGCAGGTCATCGAGAAACAGGGCCAGCGGATGGTCCGCGCGGGCGAACACACCGATGAAGCGACTGAACACCAGCAGGAAGCGACGTTGCTCCTGTTGCGGGTCAAGCGCCAGGACCGGTGGCGGCTCGCCGATGATGAGCTTGAGTTCGGGAATGAGATCCGTCATGAGCCGTGCATTGGCGTCCAGCGCCTGCAGCAATGCATCGCGCCAACTCGTCAGTTCCGTGTCGCTCTTGCCCAGCAGTGTGCGCACCAGGCTCTGGAACGCCTGCACCAGGGTCGAATAAGGAACGTCGCGCCGGTACTGGTCGAACTTGCCGCTGGCGAAAAGTCCCCTCGGCGGAACCAGGGCCTTGTGCAATTCATTGACCACCGAGGACTTGCCGATACCGGAGTAGCCCGTCACCAGGACCAACTCCGGCGCGCTGGTTTCGACCACCCGAGCGAACGCCGTGACCAGCATCTCGACCTCGTGCTCACGACCGTAGAGCTTCTCGGGAATCAACAGCCGGTCGGAGGTGCCCTGTTCACCCAGCACAAAGGCATCGATGTGCCCCGATTGCGTCCAGTCTGCCAGGCATCGGCGCAGGTCATGTTCAACGCTCGCCGCCGTTTGGTATCGGTCCTCAGCGGTCTTGGCGAGCAGCTTCATGACAATCCGGGACAGCATCTGGGGAATGGTCTCGACCCGCACACTGGGCGGCGAAGGTTGTTTTGCGATATGGCAGTGGACCCACTCTATCGGGTCGGTTGCCGTGAACGGCAGGGAGCCGGTCAACATCTGGTACAGGGTGATGCCGAAGGAATAGAGGTCACTGCGCGAGTCGATCGAGCGATTCATCCTGCCGGTCTGCTCGGGTGCCATATAGGCGAGCGTCCCCGCAAGGGTCTCGGGCGCCTGTCGCTCCCGCGGCAGGCGTGAGGCAAGGCCGAACCCAGTGAGCCGGGCTTGTCCATCAGCGCAGTTGACCAGGATGTGGCTGGGCTTGATGTCCTTGTGGACGATGCTGCGCTGGTGCAGCTTGCCCAGCGCCACGGCAATGCTCACCGCAAGGCGCAAGAACATCGCCGCTTCCATCGGCGCGATCAGCAGTTGCACGAGCGGCACGCCGCCAGGATCCTCGAGCACCAAGTGCACCTGGGCTCCTTCGCGCACCATCTCGAGCGGTAGCACCGACCACGCGCCATCGAGCTCGTCCTTCAGGCCGAACTCATGGGCGAGCCGGTCAAGGCAGCCGGGACGAGGCTGTCCAGTGGAAGGCCGAGCCACCAGGACCGTGTCAGCGCCGTGCAAACCCGAGCGCGGTTCCCGACAGAAGATACGCTCGCCATCGTCCCATAATATTTGCATGCTGTTATCCATCGGCTATCCATCGGCACAGGAACATTATTTTTCTATTGCGCCGCACTTGCCGTCGGCTGTCGTCCAGTGTCATGTCGTATTTGCCGATGTCGTCGCCCAGAGGCGACATCCGTGGCTGCGCTGGATGCCTGAGGGTCAAGCGTGTGCCGGGATCCAGGACGGGTCGTGTTGCGACCTCTAGATTAGCGCCTCACGAAAGCCCTTCACAGTTTTTTCCTGACCTGGCACCGTACTTGATACCCGGGGTCAACCCTTTGGTCTTAGGGCGCTATACATAGGTATACTTCTGCGCCTTGCGGGACCGCGTATCGTGTAGTCACGACAGGCGCTGTTACGAGCGACCCCCATGACGCAAGCCAGCCAGATAAGCAATGCGACGACTATCGCCGTGGTTGACGATGACGAATCCGTTCGGACAGCCCTGGATAGCCTGTTGCGCTCCAGTGGTTACAAGGTTCGAACCTATTGCAGTGCCATCGAATTCCTGGACGCCAATGCCCCGCCAAGCACGCACTGCCTGATTTCCGATATCCACATGCCGGGCATGAGTGGCGTAGAGCTGCATCAACAGCTCGGTGCCATGGGCTTTCGTATCCCCACCATCTTCATCACCGCTTACCCGGACCTCGGTGTCCACATACCGAGGCTGGTCGCCTGCCTTCCTAAACCCTGTGATGCCGACAGACTGCTGGACTGCGTCGAGACGGCCCTGCGCCAGTAGAGGCTATGTAAGTGCTGTGCAGGAGCTGTGTAGGAGCTGTCGAGTGCAACGAGGCTGCGATCTCTCCAAACACACCTGAAGCTCAAGCCAAAGATCAACAGACCGCAAACTTCGCCAGCACCTACAGAACGCAAGCCCCCCTCGCCACGGCACTTCAATCCCCCCACTGCCCCCATACCTTGGTATAGCTCCCCCACCACTGACGTATGGTTTGGCTGAACCGATGTAGAAGTGCGCCTGGAAACGGCCCCCAATACCATGAATTCACAGCGAGCCAATCGCTGATTCATTGACCCCAGGCGTGCGCTCGTCGAGCGACGCAGCAACCTTACGGGGAACGGGCTATGTCGGCTTTCTTCGGGTTACCTCAACGCATTTTGACGCTCATCGGCACGAGCATCCTGGCAGCTTGTACGGTAGGCCCGGACTTTGTGAAACCTGAGAGCGGGCTTGACGCTGTGCAACTGTCACCCCGACAAGCGCACGCAAGCGATATCCCGACGTCCGCTGCCGCGGTGCCAGCCCAATGGTGGACACTGTTCAATGACGCCGTGCTCACCGGGCTGCAATCGCGTGCACTGGCGGGCAACCTTGATCTGCAGATGGCCGCCGAACGCATCGAGCAAAGTCGCGCCCAGCTGGGGATCGCCGCTGCGCAATTACTGCCCAGCGTAGGCGCCAATGCCAGCTACACCCGGGAGGCCCTCAGCGAACATGGCAAGTTCGCTGCCCTGGGTGCTCCGACCGGCCCCAACAATTTCTGGCAACTGGGCTTCGATGCCAGTTGGGAGATCGATCTGTGGGGCCGTGCACAACGGGCCCGCGAAGGCGCTGCCGCGACGCTGCAAGCCACGGTTTATGATCGCGAAGCCGCACAGGTGGCCCTGGCCGCCGAAGTGGCACGGACCTATCTGCAATTGCGCGGAACCCAAGCGCAACTGGACATCACCCGGCAAAACCTGACGGTCGCGCAACGCACCCTCGGCCTGGCTGAAAGCCGCGAGCGTAACGGCGTCGGGACACGCTTCGAAACCGCTTCCGCGCGGGCGCAGTTGGCCACGATCAAAGCCATGGTTCCTGAGCTGGACCAACGTCGCAACGCCCAGATGAACGCGCTGGCCTTGCTGATGGGCGAACAGCCCCGTGCCCTCGATGGGCAACTGGGTAAGGCACTGCCCTTGCCTGCCCTGCCCTCCGGGGTTCCGGTGGGTGTCCCCTCTGAACTGGCCCACAGGCGCCCCGACATCCTGCGCGCCGAAGCCCAACTGCATGCCGCCACGGCTGCCATCGGTGTGGCCAAGGCTGATTTCTATCCGCGCATTGGCCTCAAAGGACAAATCGGCGTGGAAGCCTTCGACAGTGGCGATCTCGCCAGTTGGGATTCGCGGTTCTTCTCCATCGGCCCCACGGTTTACCTGCCGATCTTCCAGGGCGGACGCTTGATGCAACGCCTGGCCCTGAACGAATCACGGCAAAAAACCGCGGCACTCGCTTACCGCCAAACCGTCTTGCGCGCTTGGCATGAAGTGGACAATGCCCTGGATGCCTGGGGGGCCCAACAGCGTCAACACGATGAGCTGCTGGTGTCCTATGAACAGAACCAGCAGGCACTGCATGCCGCCGAGCGAGGTTATCAGCAGGGCGCCGCCGACTATTTGAGTGTATTGACGGCCCAGTCCAACCTGCTTGCCAGCCAAACCCGCCTCAATGCCAACGCGACCAACGCCACGCTGACCGTGGTCAATCTCTACAAGTCCCTGGGTGGTGGCTGGAATCCGGAGGTTGCCCAATGAACAGCATCGCACTGTCACCAGCGCGCGTCGCGGCCAGCGCAGGGTCTCAGGCCTTGTCCTCGAAACGCTCGATGGTCGGCCTGGTCGGCATTTTTCTCGCAGCCATGATGGCGGGGCTCAATACCCGGGTCGGCGCATTGGCCCTGGCCGATGTGCGAGGCGCGATGGGCTTGGGCTTCGACGACGGCTCCTGGCTCACCACCGTGTACAGCGCCGGCGAGTTGATTGCCATGCCCTTTTCGGCGTGGTTCGCCATCACACTCTCGGTCCGTCGCTTCGAATTGTGGATGCTCGGCAGTTGTACGCTCCTCGCCTTGAGCCTGCCTTGGATCCACAACCTGGGGCTTCTGCTGACCTTGCGCTTTGTCCAAGGTCTTGTCAGCGGCACCACCATCCCGCTGCTGATGATGGCGGCACTCAAATTCCTGCCGCCCCCCATACGGTTGTATGGCCTGGCACTGTATGCCATGACGGCGACCTTCGCGCCTAATCTGTCCATCTGGTTAGCCGGGCGCTGGACGGATGGGTTGCAGGACTGGCGCTGGGTGTACTGGCAGATCATCCCCCTCGCCCTCATCGCCGCAGGCCTGATCGCCTGGGGGCTGGCGAAGGAACCCATCCAGGTCCCACGTTTTCGGCAAGCCAATTGGTTTGGCATGGCCTGCGGTGTGCCGGCGTTCGGTTTGATCACTGTCGCACTGGATCAAGGCGTGCGGCTGGACTGGTTTCATTCACCGCTGGTCACGTCTTCGCTGCTGGCAGGCCTGGCCTTGCTGGCGGTCTATCTGTTGACCGAGTGGTATCACCCATCGCCGTTTATCAAGTTGCAGATCCTCGGGCGCCGCAACCTGGGACTGGGCTGCACTCTGTTCTTCGCGCTGCTGGTGGTGTTGATGTCCAGCTCGTTGTTACCGGCCAACTATCTCGGCGCGCTTCAGGACTATCGCCCCTTCCAGATGGCGTCGGTGGGCCTGATCGTCGCGCTGCCGCAACTGGTCCTGGGCCCCTGGTGGCGCTGCTGCTATACCAGAAGTGGGTCGATGCGCGCGTCGTGTTCGCCCTGGGGTTGTGCTTGATCGCGCTGGCGTGTCTGGCCGGCTCACAACTGACCAGCGAATGGAACCGCGACCAGTTCGTCATGGCGCAGACCCTGCAGGCCCTCGGACAACCGATGGCGGTGGTCTCGATGCTGTTCCTGATCACCAGCGTGGTGCAACCTCCTGAAGGGCCTTATGTGTCCGGCACGATCAACACGTTGCGCGCCTTCGGATCGCTTGCCGGTGCAGCGGCGGTTGCCCAACTCATAACCGTGCGCGGTCGCTTCCATGGAGAAATGTTGCTGGACCAGGGCGCACTGGTAGGTAACAGCCTGGCGTTTGTGCCTGAGCCGGCGCAATTGATGAGCCTCATCGGCCAGCAATCGCTGGTGCTGTCGATCGCTGATGCCTATCGCGTGTTGGGCCTGCTGGCGCTGCTGTTGATCCCTCTGGTGTTACGACTGACCTACATCCCCGCCCCTGTGATGCACACAGCTTCATCACCTTCCACCTCAAACGGGTGACTCATCATGGCATTACCGAAGAAAGCCCAGATCACCAGCGCCACACTGCTCGCGGTGGCCATCGGCGCTGCGTTCTATTTCAATCGTCCTGAATCCAGTGCATCGATGCAGTCTACGGACGATGCCTACGTTCACGCCGACTTCACCACGATAGCGCCGCAAGTGTCGGGCACCGTTGAGACCGTGTTGGTCGACGACAACCAACCGGTGAAGAAAGGCGAGCTGCTGGCAATCATCGACGACCGCGATTTTGTCGCCGCCGTGAATGCGGCGAAAGCCCAGGTCGCCAGCGCCCGGGCCGGCATCGCCAGCCTGCAAGCGCACTTGATCCAACAGGAAACCACCATACGCCAGGCCCAGGCGGTGGTAACCGCAGACGAGGCGGCGCTCAAGCTGGCCAGCGTCAATCAGGCCCGTTATCGCAACCTGGCCACCGACGGGTCGGGCACCGTGCAGGCCCAGCAACAGGCCGAAGCGCAATTGAGCGTTCAGCTGGCCAGCCGGGACAAGAGCCAGGCGGGGTTGCAGGCTGCCCGGCAATACGTGGATATCCTCAAGGCCGATCTGGAAAAGGCCAAGGCGGCCCTCGCCCATGCCGAGGCAGCGCAAGCCATTGCGCAGCTGCAACTTTCCTATACCCGCATCACCGCACCGATCAGCGGCACCGTCGGGGAGAAATCGATACGCGTCGGTGCTTTCGTCAATGCCGGCAAACCCTTGCTGGCGATCGTGCCGCTGGATGCTGTCTACATCACCGCCAACTTTCGCGAGACACAACTGGCGCGCGTAGAGACCGGACAAACCGTGGACATCGAAGTGGATGCCTTGCCGGGCCAGGCGCTGGAAGGCACGGTGCAAAGCCTGGGGCCGGCCAGCGGCGTCAGCTATTCCGCGATTGCCCCGCACAATGCCACAGGCAATTTCACCAAGATCGTCCAGCGCTTGCCCGTGCGCATTCGCATTGACCATGACCAACCCGCGGCGGCGAAACTGCGCGTGGGGATGTCCGTCACGCCGCATATCCGCATTGGTGAATAAATCCATCGGGGCTTTTGTGACGAGCTGGGTTGTGTAGGCGCTGGCGGAGCCTGCGATCTTTGGATCTTTCGGTTGATACTCAAGTGTCTGGGGAAAGATCGCAGCCTCGCTCCGCTCGACGGCTCCTACAGAACCCCACAGGACAAATCCCCTCGCCATGTGCAGGTGAAGCCCTAAGCAAATAACTAAAGGTTATTTGTTGTCTGTTTTTTAGATCATTTAGATTAAGTCTTAAACCCAATGGCTTCGCGGTACTGCCTCAAGAACGTTGGCATTTACCCTTCTCAGTCACGGCAATCTCATTAGCGGGCCACCGTCATGCAGCTTCTAACACTTCCTCCCTCTCCCAGCCTCGCCACTTCGATTCGTGCCACCGCCCAGGTCTTCGAAGACGCCACCTCCCGCGCTTTGCTGGCTCACCTGCAACAAGTCGCGCCCAGTGACGCCAGCGTGCTGATCATCGGCCAGACCGGCACCGGCAAGGAACTGGTGGCGCGCCACGTACACAACCTCAGCGCCCGTCGTCACAAGCCGTTTGTTGCGGTCAACTGCGGGGCGTTTTCCGAAACACTGGTGGAGGCCGAGCTGTTCGGCCATGAGAAAGGCGCCTTTACCGGCGCACTGACGGCCAAGGCCGGTTGGTTCGAGGAAGCGGACGGCGGCACGCTGTTCCTCGATGAAATCGGTGATTTGCCGTTGCCAATCCAGGTCAAGTTGCTCCGGGTACTGCAGGAGCGCGAAGTGGTCCGGTTGGGTTCGCGCAAGAGCATCAAGATCGATGTACGTGTATTGGCGGCCACCAACGTACAGCTGGAAAAAGCCATCAATGCCGGGCATTTTCGCGAAGACCTCTATTACCGTCTGAACGTGGTCAGTCTGGTGCTCAAGCCGCTGCGCGAACGCCCCGGTGACATCCTGCCGCTGATCCGCCACTTCATTGCCGAGTACAGCCGCAGGCTCGGTCACGGCGAGGTGACGCTGGATGCCCAGGCGCAGCGCAAATTGCTCGACTACTCCTGGCCGGGGAACATCCGCGAACTGGAAAATGTCATCCACCACACGCTGTTGATTTGCCGCAACAACGTGATCGGCGTGCAGGACCTGCACCTGTCGAACTTTCGCATCGAGCGTCAGGACAACCCAGCGGAATCGGTGCCTCAAACTGCAGAGGCGCTCTTGCAGAAAGCCTTCGAGAAACTGCTTGAGCACGAGCATGGCGACGTGTATGAAAAGGTCGAAGCCGAGTTGTTGCGCACCGCCTACCGATATGCCAATTGCAATCAGGTCCACACCGCCAGCCTGCTGGGCCTGAGCCGCAACGTCACCCGCACATTGCTGATCAGGATTGGCGAGTTGGTGGTCAATCGACGCCGCCCGGCACTGGACACGCGGGATGGTCGGGTGATCAACCTGTCGACCTGAGGCGGTCTTCCAGAAGGGGCCGCTGCGCCCGCGCGCCCAGGTAGAAATCCTGGAGATCATCGCGGGCCGCCAGTTGTTCGGCACTGCCTTCACTGACCACGCGACCGCTTTCCAACACATAACCATAGTGGGCGTAGCGCAGGGCGATGTTTATGTTCTGTTCGGCAATCAGAAAACTGACGCCATCGCGCTGATTGAGCTGGCGCACGATCTCGAAGATTTCCTCGACGATCTGCGGCGCCAGGCCCATCGACGGCTCGTCGAGCAAGACCAGTTGCGGCTTGGCCATCAGTGCACGACCTATCGCGATCATCTGTTGCTCGCCGCCCGAGGTGTAGCCGGCCAGGCTTTTGCGCCGCAGTTTCAGACGCGGAAAATGGCCATAGACCAACTCCAGGTCAGCCAGCAACTGGCGCCGCGGCACCTGGCGCGCCAAGGCGCCGGCCAGAAGGTTTTCCTCCACGGTCAACTGGGCGAAACAATGTCGGCCTTCGAGCACTTGCACCAAGCCGTTCGCCGCCAAGGTGTGAGGCGCGCTATGGGTCACCTCCCGCCCCTGGTAGACGATCCGCCCCCGCACCACTTCGCCCCGCTCGGCGCGCACCAGGTTGGAGGCTGCCTTCAAGGTGGTGCTTTTACCCGCGCCGTTGGCGCCCAGTAGCACCACGACCTGGCCTTTTTCGACCTCCAGCGACACGCTGCGCACGGCCAGGATGGTCTGTTCGTAGAGGACTTCAATATCGTCGATCTGCAGGATCGGCACGTTCGTCGTCATGCTGTTTCGCCTATTCAGGCAGAGACCGGACGTCCGCGTCCGGTCGCCGCGATACCTCAGGATTCCTTGCTGCAATCACGCGGGGTAATGCCTTTTTCCCGGGCGTACTGCTGCGAAGACGCTTCGATGATCGGCCGCAGCAAGGCGCGGTCGGCCTGGACCCAGTCACTGATCAGCTTCCACTGCGTACCGTCCCATTGCTGGAAGCGCACCGCACCACCGCCTTCATGGTCCGAGCACGACAACTGCAACGGCTGCACCAGGCCCAACGCCCCGAGCTCCTTGAGTCGGGCGTCGTCGAGCTTGAGGTTCTCGAAGCCCCAGCGCACTTGCTCGCCGGTCAGGGGTTGCTTGCCGAATTTCTGCTGGGCAATGCGCAGCGCTTCCACGTTAAGAATGCCGTTGACCACGCCGAGGTTGTAATACACCGTGCCGAAACGCTTGGGGTCGGCCAGGTCGCCATGGCCGGCGTCGACCACTTGTTTCTTGATGCCCTGCAACACCGGGAAATCCGTGCCCGATGGGTGCGTGGTGATCGCGATGAAACCCTTGGCCGCGGCACCGGCCGGCGCGGCATCATCCTCGGAATTGCTCCAGATATTGCCGATGATGTGATCGGCCGGGAAACCGACTTTCTGCGCGGTTTTCAGCGCCACCGGGTTCATCACGCCCCAACCGCGCAGGATCACCCAATCGGGTTTTTCCCGACGGATATTCAGCCATTGCGATTGTTGCTCGTTGCCCGGGTGCGGCACCTCCAGCAAGGTCAGCGCAAAGCCGTACTTGTCGGCCAGGGTTTGCAACACCTCGTTGGTTTCCTTGCCGTAGGGCGAGCCGTGATACAGGGTGACGATCTTCAGGCCCTTGAGTTTTTCCAGCCCGCCGGCCCGCTGGCCGATGTAATTGATGATCGCCGACACTTCGGAATACGGGTTCAACTGCAACGGGAAGACATAGGGAAACACGCTGCCATCGGTGGAGTCCGTGCGACCGTGGTTGATGGTGATCAGCGGCAGCTTGTCGGCCGTCGAACGCTCCAGCGTCGCGTAGGCAATACCCACCGACAACGGGTTGGTGGCCGCTGCTGGCGCGCCGTTCAAACCTTTCTTCAGGCGCTCGTAGCACTCGACGCCTTTTTCGACCACGTATTCGGTTTCGCACTCGCTCCACGTCAGCTTGACGCCGTTCACGCCGCCATTGGTGTTGACGTACTTGAGGTAGTCGATGAAGCCGCCAAAAAAACCGGTGCCGCCGGCCGCATAAGGGCCGACGCGATAGCTTTGCAGCGGGAAGTATTGTTCGTTGTCGGCCTGGACGGTGAAGGCCGCGGCGGTGAGGCTCAGGGCCAGTGCCAGGCGGCTGGCGAATGATCGTTTGAACATCGGATTTTCCTTGTTATGAAGCCATAGGTAAGCCAACAAAATGGAACTGCAAACCCGCGTTGTGCGGTTCGCTCAGTAGCGCAACGGCCACAGCCGAGCGCGCTGGCGAAATCTCTGCCAGAGGCGCGCAAGGCCCTCTGGTTCCTTGATCAGGAACAGAATGATCAGGGCGCCAAATATCATCTTCTGCAGGTTCTCCACCTGGCCGGCGTCCACCAGCCCACCGGGCAGCAGCGACACCAGGTTCGAGAGCAACACCGGGAACAGCACCATGAACGCCGCGCCCAGGAAGTTGCCCAGCAGGCTGCCGAGGCCGCCGATAATGATGATGAACAGGATCTGGAACGACCGATTGAGGTCGAAGCCGTGGGGCTCCACCGTACCCAGGTAAGCGAAGGCCCAGAGCGCGCCGGCCACGCCGAGGAAAAAACCGCTGATGGCGAACGCCAACAGCTTGGTTTTTGCCAATGCAATGCCGATGACTGCGGCGGCGGTGTCCATGTCGCGCACCGCCATCCAGTTGCGCCCCAACTCGCTGCGCACCAGGTTCTTGCCCAGCCAGAACAGCGCCACCACCACCGTCAGGGTCAGCAGATAGCGACCGGCCGGCGCGTCGAGGTTGACCCCGAAAACGTCCAGGCGCGGCGCGCTGATCACGCCCGAGGCGCTGTTATTGGAAAACCAGCTGAACCGAGTCAGCGCCCAGGTCACGAAGAACTGCGCCGCCAGGGTCGAGACCAGCAGGTAGAAACCCTTGATGCGCAGGCTTGGCAGGCCGAACAGCACCGCCACCAGCGCCGCCGTCAACCCGCCCAGGGCAATACTGACCAACAACGGCAAGCCCGCGAGCCGCACTTCGAGGTTGTAGGTGGCAAAGGCGCCCACCGCCATGAATGCCGCTGAACCGAGGGACAGCTGCCCGGCATAGCCAGTGAGCAAGTTGAGCCCCAACCCCGCCAGGGACAGCACCAGGAACGGAATCAGGATCGCGCTGAACCAGTAGTCATTGCCCAGCCAAGGCACCACGACGAAGGCAAACAGCAGCAACGCGACCAGCCCGTGACGGTCCTGGCGCAGCGCGAAGACCCGGCGGTCCTGGGCATAGCGGGTGTTGAACTGGCCTGCTTCTTGATAAAACATCATGCGTTCCCCTAAACCCGTTCGATGGCCCGTTCGCCAAACAACCCCGCTGGACGCACCAGCAAAAACAGCAACGCCAGCCCGTAGGGAAACCAGTTCTCGATGCCGCTGCCGATGAAGGGCCCGAGATAAACCTCCGCCAGCTTCTCCGAGGCGCCGATGATCAAGCCGCCGACAATCGCGCCGGTGATGGAGGTGAAGCCGCCGATGATCAGCACCGGCAAGGCCTTGAGCACCACCAGCGAGAGCGAGAACTGCACACCCAGGCGAGCACCCCAGAGCAGCCCGGCGACCAACCCGACAAACCCCGCCACCGCCCACACCACCACCCACACCCGCTGCAAGCGGATGCCCACGGCCAGTGCTGCCAGCGGGTCATCGGCCACCGCCCGCAACGACAGCCCAAGCCGGGTCTTGTTGAACAGCCAGGACAACAGCAACACCAGGAACGCCGCCGTCAGCGCGGCAAAAATGTCGAACTGCGACAACAACATCCCACCCAGTTCCAGCGGTTCATCACTGATGCCCAGTTCCAGGCCATGCACCTGGGCGCCCCACAGCGCCTGGGCGAACCCTTCGATGACGTAGGACAGCCCGAGGGTGGCCATGAACAGCGTGATCGGCGAGCGGTTGACCAACGGGCGCAGCACCACACGCTCCACGGCCACGGCGATCAACACCATGGCCGCCAGGCTGATGAGGAACGCCAGCCAGAACGGCACACCGCGTTCCAGCAGGCTGACGAAAGTCAACGCCGAGAACAGCACCATCGCGCCCTGGGCGAAATTGAACACCCCGGAGGCCTTGTAGATCAGCACAAAACCGATGGCCACCAAGGCGTACATCACCCCCGCCAACAACCCGCCGATCAATACTTCAAAGAAAAATTCCATGGTTATTCCTGTTCTGCGGGCGCAATTTGCCTGCCCTCCGTGGTGGGAAGGCATCGAATATCCAGTGTCAGTGGCGAGTGCCCAGGTAAGCCGAAATGACCTCGGGGTTCTGCCGCACTTCTTCGGGCGAGCCGTCGCCGATCTTGCGACCGTAATCGAGCACCACCACGTGGTCGCTGATGTCCATGACCACGCCGATATCGTGCTCGATCAACACCACGGTGGTGCCCAGTTCACGATTGATGTCGACGATGAAGCGGCTCATCTGCTGCTTCTCGTCGGCGTTCATCCCGGCCATGGGTTCGTCCAGCAACAACAGCCGAGGCTCCGCCGCCAGCGCACGGGCCAGCTCGACCCGCTTCTGCAAGCCATAGGGCAACGTGCCCACCAAGGTGTCGCGCCAGGGCTGCAAGTGCAGGAACGCGATGACGCGCTCGGCCGCTTCGCGCTGACGGTCATCCTCAGCCCCGGCGCGACCGATGCGCAGCGCCTGCTCGATCCAGGTGCTGCGCCGCTTGAGGTTGCGTCCGGTGAGCACGTTGTCGAGCACGCTCATGCCCTTGAACAGCGCGATATTCTGGAACGTGCGGGCGATGCCGCGCACCGCCACATCGTGGGGGCGCATCCGGCGCCGCTCCTGTCGATCAAAACGGATGCGCCCCTCCTGGGCCTGGTACACGCCGCTGATGACATTCAGCAGCGAACTTTTGCCAGCACCGTTGGGGCCGATCAAGGCGCAGATCTCACCGGTGGCGACGCGAAAGCTGATGTCGGTGACCGCCTTGACGCCTTTGAATGACAGTGAAATATGCTCCAGCTCCAGCAAATGCGTGTCGGCCGTCTGCGTCATGGGGTGTTACCTCTCAGGCCGGTTGCGACTGGAGCCCGGCCCAGTCATGGGTGGTTTGCTGCACAAGGTTCGTCGGTACTTCCCAGTGGGCCGCATCGCTCCACTGGCGAACCTGGATACCCAACGCCAGGAAAAATGCCTGGGTCTCGGGCGACAGGGCATCCCCCACCAGCAGCGGCGCGCGGGTCCGGGAAAACCCCAGCACATCGCGCAAAGGCCGACGCACCAGCCAGTTACCCAGGTGTTTTTGCAGAGGCCCGGCTGGCCCGCCAATGCCCAGTCCACCAGCCCACGCGCCCCACTGCCCGGCGCCGGCAAACGCTCCAGCGCATAACGGTGCAAACGCTCGTAGGTTTCACGTGTCCCGGCCACCAATGTCGGGCCCAGCTCGCGACGGTCGCGATCACGGGTCGCCAGATTCTCCGGAAAGTTCAGGCGAAAACCGGCGATCAACCAGGGCGCCAGCAAATAGCGGGCTTGGCCGCCCGAGGCAAACGCCCGTGCGGCCAATGCCTCTTCCTGCCGCCCCAGGCCTTCGCGCGTCACCAACCGCTGGCCCTCCTGCAACAGCTCGGCGTGGCTGACGCGTTGCTCTTCAATTACCTGCCCAGCCCTGCGATAAAAGACAAAGGCGGTTTGCAGCACTCGCCCTTGCGGTGCCCGTTCATTGGTTGGCTGCTCGGCAACCAGCGCGGCGTAATCCAGCGCTTGAACGAATGGCGTCGAATCGGCCAGGCCACGCTTGTCGAGATAAACCAGCACACGTGCAGCCACCTGTGCCGCACGCAGACGCAGCATCTCTTCCAGCCCTTCGACCAGGACGAAATCCGGCTGCAGCGTGCCGAGCAGTTGCACCTGTTCGGCCGCCCCCTCCAGCGGATCGAACAGGCTCGCCACACCACCCAGCCACTGCGCGGCCAAGGCTGCAAGCAGCGCCTGCGGCCTGGGGCGGCTGATGATCGTCAGGGTCGCGCCCGCCGAAAAACCGCGGGCTTGCAGGGCACTCGCCAAACGGCGTACCTCATCGGCCACTTGCACCCAGCTGCGCGCCTGCCAGACACCCAAGTGCTTGTGGCGCAGCGCGACATCCGCGCCCTGCCGATGCGCCTGTTGCTGCAGCCACTGGGGCAAGCTGGCCGGTGCCGCGTCAGGTGTGTCGGTGAGCGTGCCCATGCTGCCTCCCGCGCCTAAGCGACTGCCGCCGTTTTGGCTGCCACTTTGCGTTGCTCCAGCTCACGCACCAGCGGCAGGACCTTACGGCCGAAATACTCGACTTCTTCCTGGAAGTGCAGGAAGCCGGCGAGCACCAGATCCACACCCACGGCCTTGAGCGCGACGATACGTTCGGCGATCTGCTGCGGCGTGCCAATCAGGTTGGTCTTGAAGCCATCGTTGTACTGCACCAGGTCCTCGAAGCTGGACTTGGCCCAGTTACCCTCGCCTTCCGGGCTGGACTTGCCGGCCTGCTTCGCCGCATCGCCAAAGGCATTGACGGCCTCGGGATCGGCCTGATCGATGATCTGCGCAAGCACCGCCCGCGCCTCTTCTTCGGTGTCGCGAGCAATGACGAAGGCGTTCACACCGACCTTGACCTTGTGATTGTTGGCTGCGGCTTTTGCCTGGAGGTCATCGATCTGCGCCTTGACGCCTTCCACGGTATTGCCGTTGGTGAAGTACCAGTCCGATACCCGGGCGGCCATGTCCCGTGCCGCACGCGAGCTGCCGCCCTGGAAGATTTCCGGGTGCTGCTGCAGTGGTTTTGGCTTGAGGGTGTAGTCGTGGAAGCGGTAGAAATCACCCCGTAAGGTGAAGTTGTCGGTGGTCCAGATGCCCTTGAGCGCGGTGATGAACTCTTCGGAACGGCGATAGCGCTCATCGTGCTCCAACCATGGCTCGCCGATGGCGGTGAACTCGCCCTTGAACCAACCCGACACGATGTTGACCGCCACCCGGCCGCCGGTCAGGTGATCGATGGTTGCGATCTGCTTGGCCAACACCGACGGCGTCCACGGCCCAGGCAACACTGCGGCGATGACTTTCAGGCGCGTGGTGACGGCCAGCAAGGCATGACTGAACGCCACGGACTCATGCTGGTATT
Organism: Pseudomonas sp. St316; assembly: GCF_018325905.1. Taxonomy (NCBI): domain Bacteria; kingdom Pseudomonadati; phylum Pseudomonadota; class Gammaproteobacteria; order Pseudomonadales; family Pseudomonadaceae; genus Pseudomonas; species Pseudomonas sp. St316. Next base: position 3,663,484 of record NZ_AP021901.1, read on the forward strand.
CGGCGCCGTAACCGGCGGTAAAGCGCACTTGGGACAGGGCGTAGTCGAAGCCGGCCGCCTCAGCGATCTGGGCCAGCTTGCGGTTGTAGTCGATGCCCCAGTCGGTGCGTTGCTCGATTTTGCTGACCACCAGCCCACCACTGACGTTGGGCACCCAGTAGGCAAATTTGATCGGGTCCTGGCTCATTGCATGTACTCCATGGCTCGTTTTGAAAGGAAGAAATTGATCAGGCGGCACTGGCGTCGCGGCGAACGCTCGGGACCAGGCTCAGCAACGCCGACTCGACGGCGCGCTCGATACGCTCCAGCACCTGCGCGCTGGAGATCTGGTAGTGGGTGAAATCGGTTTCGCTGGCATAGACCCCCACTGGCAGGCTCAGGGCCTGGAAGAAGCCGAACAGGGGTCGTAGTTGGTGATCGATGATCAAGGCATGGCGATCCGAGCCCCCCGTCGCGGCCAGCAGCACCGGTACATTCTTGAGGGCTTCGTGATGAACAAAATCGAACAGGTGCTTGAACAGCCCGGTGTACGAGGCCCGATACACCGGACTGGCGGCGATCAGCAGATCAGCCGACTCAATGGCCCGCAGGTCATCCTGCACGGCAACCGGCAACGCCTCGCGACGCAAGACCCCGGCGAACTGTGGGCCGACCTTGGCCAGTTCGATCAAACGCAACTCGATCGGCAGTTGCTGCCCGAGCCTGTCGACCAATGCCTGGAGCAGGACCAGCGTGCGTGACGGGTGCTGCACGCTGCCTGACACCGCTACCACTTTGAATTGCTTGCTCATCGCTTACCCCATGCCTGGAGACGCCACCTCAGCGTCTGCACATGGTGTAGAGCAGCAACCGTGCCACTTGAATATTTCCTTAATAATCAGTGTATTAGAAACTATACCAAATCACTTCACTGTCGCTCGACGGACAAGCTGTTGATCCACTGTTGCCTGGCGAACACCTGCCGCGCCGACGTCCGTGGCAGCAACTGTTGCCCGGCACACAGTTGCGCAACAGATTGTTCGCGGCCAGGACAGTCCTTTCACTGATGAACACCGTATAGGTCCCGTATTTACGGGCGTTGGGCCTCGGGCATGGACTGTGCAATGACCGTTGGCACCGGCAGGTCTTTCCCCCTGCCCGCCCACTCGTCATCCAGAAGGAACATCAACATGACCGCACAGCAACAACACCTGCCGCCGATCCTTTCCACCGGCGCCGACTATGAGCCCTTGGCCGAACGCTTTCGGCCGATCTTTGCACGTATCCAGGCCGGCGCCCTGGAGCGTGAGCAGACGCGCAGCCTGCCCTTTGAACAGGTGAAATGGCTGAAGGAAGCAGCCTTCGGCGCCATCCGCGTACCGGTCGAATATGGCGGCGCCGGGGCTTCGTTGCCACAACTGCTGCAACTGCTGATCGAACTGGCCGAAGCCGATTCCAACCTGCCCCAGGCGCTGCGCGGGCACTTTGCATTTGTCGAGGACCGCCTCAACGCCCACGCCAGCAGCCCACAAGACATCTGGTTCAAGCGCTTCGTCGAAGGCGAACTGGTGGGCAATGCCTGGACTGAAGTTGGCGCGGTGAAAATCGGTGAAGTCATTACCCGGGTTTCCCGGCGGGGCGATCAATGGGTCGTCAATGGCACCAAGTACTACAGCACCGGCAGTATCTTCGCCGACTGGATCGACGTGTATGCCCAGCGCGACGACAACGGCGCCGACGTGATTGCCGCCGTGCGCGTGCACCAGCCGGGCGTCAAGCAAAGCGACGACTGGGACGGTTTTGGCCAACGCACCACCGGTAGCGGGACATCGCTGTTCGAGAATGCGTTGGTCGAAGAGCAAAATCTCATCGACTTCTCCACCCGTTTCAAATACCAGACGGCGTTTTATCAACTGGTCCTGCTCGCCGTGCTGACCGGTGCCGGCCGCGCTGCGGTTCATGACATTACCGAGCAAGTCCGCAAACGCACGCGGGTCTTCAGCACCGGCAATGCCAGCGCAGTGAGCCAGGACGTGCAGGTGCAGCAAGTGGTCGGTAGGGCCTCGGCCCAGGTCTATGCCGCCGAAGCCACCACCCTGCGAGCCGCGAGCGCCTCCCAACGCGCCTACGAAAGCCGCTTCAGTCAGAACGCCGAGACCGAACACACCGCCAACATCGCCGCCGAACTGGAATCGGCCCAGGCCCAGGTGGTCATCTCCGACCTCGTGCTGCGCGCCACCAGCGACCTGTTCAATGCCCTTGGTGCCTCGGCCACCAGCACCAGCAAGGCCCTTGACCGCCACTGGCGCAACGCCCGCACCGCCGCCTCGCACAATCCGCTGATCTACAAGGAACGCATTATTGGTGATTGGGAAATCAACGGTACGCAACCGCCGTATGTCTGGCAGATTGGCGGGGGGTCTAAGCAGCAGTGAGTGCTTGGGTTTGGTAGGACCGCGTTTCTTCTGTGGGAGCGAGCTCGCTCGCGATGGCGGTGGTTCATTCAGTTACATGGATGTTGAGCTTGCTGACCTCATCGCGAGCAAGCTCCCTCCCACAGGGGACCGGGGCCGGACACAAGTGCAGTGAACACTCGCAGCCCACTGTGGGAGCGAGCGTGCTCACGATGGCGGCGTTACAGTCGACGATGATATTGAATGTGCTGGGCTCGCTGCACCCGACCAATTGCCGACCTTTTCACAAAGCCGGCAGGAACTCATCCCAGAGGACCAGAACACTGGCATCATGCGTTTTTCCTTACACTCATGGAGTGACTGTGACGAATCTATATGCCGCCCCTGAGTTTGCACCCACCGCCTCTTTTTCGCCCTACCGCTTCTTTCCCCGGCTCGGGATGTTTGTGCTTGCGACCGTGATAGTCTTCCTGGCAGCCGTGCCCGAGGTCCTTTTCGTACCCGCGGACATGCAAGCCTACCTGACGTTCACGACCACCTCAGGTCTTACCGCACTCGCCCTGCTCGCTCTCTTCGCCTGGCAATACCGCTCCGATGCGCGCACTCAATGGCGTGGTCATTACATCGGCCAACCGCTGCGGTGGGGCGCGCTTGGCATCGTGGGTTCCTACCTGTTTTTCGGGGTCGCCGCCTTCGTGCTGGGGTTGCCGCGAGAAGTGTTCATGGCCGAGCTTCTGGACGGGCTCAACGGTTGGCAGGCCACGCTCAAGATCGCCTCGCTGATCGTGCTGCCGCCCATTGCCGAAGAATTGTTTTTCCGCCATTACATGCTCCGACTGTTTCCCTACGAGAACAGCCGTGCCTGGACATGGATCGCAGTCATCGTCACCTCAGCCATCTTCGCCGGCATGCACATCCAATACGGGAACTGGCTGACTGTCGTGTTGATCTTCGCTTGTGGCGGCGTGCTCGCCGCCGCCAGAGTGGTCAGCGGCGGCCTGCTGGTTCCCGTGCTCCTGCATTCGTTGGCAGAAATGGTTGCACTGACCAGCGACAAGTCTTTCACCCTGATGGGGCTTTACGGTTGAGTCAGCCCAAGGCGAGGCTATGATTCACGAACCTCAGCACCCCAGACAAGGGCAATAATGAACACTCACGCAACGTGCCTCGGACTGCTTGTCTTGTCGCTCCCCTTCCTGTGCGAGCCCATCCAGGCCTCGACGTGGCAGATCTGCCGCCTGGAGCTGCGTATCGTCGAGGTCCTGAAACAACCCTACCCGCAGCTTCGGGCGCAGATTGTGAAAGTCAGGCCGAAATCCACCTCGGTGGAGTGTCCCGCGCAAGGTTCATCGCTCACCTTTACCCCGGAAACCCCGGACTACCAAGCCACGCTCCCCCGTCGGCAATGGCCTGCGAAAGGACAGTCGGTACAGGTCGACTACCGCTACCTGGATGGCGTCTGTAAAGGTGACGGCAATTCGTATGCGTGTCGTATCAAGCACTACCCGGTGGTGGGGCGGTAATCAGGTGATCGAAGCCCGAGGCATTGCGCAAGTCGGTGGAGTAACAGGCGGCCTCATCGCGAGCAGGCTCGCTCCCACAGGGAATTGCGAGTGCTCTCAGCATTCCTGCTCGCCACAAATCCCTTGTGGGAGCGAGCCTGCTCGCGATGGCGTCGGCTCCATGCTGCCCACAACATTCGGACACGCCACAAAACCCTGTGGGAGCGAGCCTGCTCGCGATGGCGTCGGCTCCATGCTGCCCACAACATTCGGACACGCCACAAAACCCTGTGGGAGCGAGCCTGCTCGCGATGGCGTCGGCTCCATGCTGCCCACAACATTCGGACACGCCATAAAACCCTGTGGGAGCGAGCTTGCTCGCGATGACGTCGGCACAGCCAACCCCAATGCGACTTAAGCCAACAGCTCAGTGATCCACCGCACCTGCCGTGTAATGTCTTGCAGCTTCTCTTGCGGCACGGCTTGCCGCGCCTTGGCGAAGCTGGTGAGGGTCTTTTGCTTCTGGCGCAGCAGACGCTGCCACTTGGCCACGAAGATCGGGGTGCGGGCTTGCATCTGCAGCGGGCCGAAGTACAGCTGCTCGGCGGTATACGTCACCGGTCCGGCGCGCTCGGCGACGATGATCTCGTAGTAAAAGCGGTTTTCCCGCAGCACTTCCTCGCAGAGGATGCGGTAGTCGTTCTCCATCAGCCATTGGCGCAACGGTTGTTCACCGCCATTGGGCTGCAGGATCAGCCGCTCGTGCCCGCTCAACCGCGCTTTGCCGCTGTCCAGGATGTCGCGGATCGTTTCACCGCCCATGCCACAGAGGCTGATCGCCGTGATGCCGTCTTCCGGCTCGATCGCCGCCAGGCCATTGGCCAGGCGCACGCTGATCTGCTGTTCCAGGCCGTTCTGCCCAACGGTGCGTTCGGCGGCGCAAAACGGCGTTAGCGCCACCTCCCCAGCCACCGCCATCGCGATGGCGCCACGGCGCAGCAAAGCCACCGGCAGGTAAGCGTGATCCGAGCCAATATCGGCCAGGCGCGCGCCCACCGGCATATGCGCCGCCACGCGCTCCAGGCGCATGGACAAGGTCTGTTCGTTCAACTGCAGTTCCCTGGTTTAATCGTAGAACGGCTCAACCGCCGTCCGGCTGCCGACAAAAAAACTGTCCGCGACCAACCGCAGCGGCTGCAGGTCCATGTCGCTGGTTTGGTTGGCAATCAGTTGCTGAAAATGTCGATACACCGCCGCGTACTCGCCTTCCTCGGATACGGCCTGGCCCACGCCGTCGATGCTCAACAGCGCACCGCCGTTGTCCAGGCGCAGAACGCCCTCGGCGCAGCGAATCTCGATGCTCCAGAGCTCGTCATGACCATGGTCGAAATCGAACTCCGCACGCACATCGAGGTGGCGCGCGTCGGCCATCTTGATGCTGGCGGCAATCGGCGACTGGCAGTTGTCCGGCACGCGCAACTCGGCGGACTCCACGAACAGCGGCAACGCCAGCAGATGGGTCACAATCGACAAGGCATTGATACCCGGATCGAAGACGCCCAGGCCGCCGGGTTGCCAGATCCATGCCTGGCCGGGGTGCCACTTGCGCACGTCTTCCTTCCAGTCGATCTGCACGCTCTGCAAGGTGCGACTGGCCAGCCAGTCACGGGCGGCTTCAATGCCCGGCGCGTAACGCGAATGCCAGGCGAACAGGCCGCTGACGCCTTGCTCGCGGACCTGCTCCACCAAGGCCATGGCTTCTCCCAGAGTGGCGCACGGCGGCTTTTCCACCAGCACGTGTTTGCCTGCCGCCAGCGCCTGTTGCACCAGGGCGAAGCGACCTTGTGGCGGCGTGCAAAACGCAATTGCATCGACCTGCGGGCCGTGTTCGAGCAGCTCGCCCAGGGACCGGAAGTTCTCTACCCCGGCGCAGGGCTGCCCTTGCGTGGCGACCGCCACCAGTTGGAACGCGGGGTTGGCGTGGATGGCTGGGACGTGTTGATCCTGGGCAATCTTGCCGTAGCCCACCAGCCCGAGACGAATCGGTTGCATCGATGACTCCTGATTTTTGTACTTGTGATCGGGCAGCAAACTAGACGCAAATCGGCCGGCGGACAATGGGGACCGTGCAGTATCCCTACGATTGTCCTGCGCAATTGGGCAACAGCCGTGCAGCAAAGACATCAGTTCTGCCGCGGCTCGCTGGCTGCCGTCACGACGTTGGTCACCCGGCCGAAGAAGGGTTCCAGCCGCTCACGCGGCGCGTCGTGCTCCACCACCAGGGTGGCGACCTCTTCGCAGGAGGCCACCTGATAGTGGGCAACGCTGGACAGCTTCTCGTTGGTCACCGCCGCGATCACCTGCCCGCTTGCCGCGACCACCGCGCGCTTGAACTCCGCGTCGTCCAGGCCAAACGCCGTGACGCCATTGTCCGGATCGATGGCGCAGGCGCCGAGGACACACACGTCGAAACTGAATTGGCGCAATTGCTGGACCGCCGTCAGCCCGATCACACCACCCGCGGTTGAACTCAAGCGGCCACCCAGCAGGATGACCTCGGCGCGGGGCAGCTTCATCAACTGAACGGCAATCAGCGGCGAATTGGTGGTGAGGGTCAGTTGAAGTTGCGGGTCGATGGCGCAGGCGACAGCCAGGTTGGTCGACCCAGCGTCGATAAACACGTGCTGCCCCGCACGCAGCAGCGCAGCGGCCGCTCGACCAAGACTGCCCTTGCGCGCCGGGTCTTTGCGCACGCGTACGTCCAACGGCCCTTCGACAGCGGGCAAGAGTATTGCGCCGCCATAAACGCGCTTGCACACCCCCGCCGCTGCCAATGCACCCAAATCACGCCGTATCGAGTGCTCGGACACATTGAATTCGCTGGCCAAATCAGCCGCGATCACCCGGCCATAGCGGGCAAGACGCTGGCTGATCAATTGCTGGCGTTCGCCAGGGAACGCTTCGTGAGGAGAAGTCATGAGGCTACAACCTGCATAAACGAGCACTAATGATCACAAACGAGCAAATAGTGCCGGTTATGCAAGAAGGCGTCAAACCCCTCGTTCAAGCGGGCTGCCAAACGTTAAAGGTCAAGCGGCCCCAGGAACATTCGTGCCCATGCCCGAGGGCAGGAAAGGTCGAATCTCGTCGATTTCCTCGGCGCTGAGACGTAGCTGTGCGCCGGCAATCAGTCCATCGACCTGCCCGGGACGGCGGGCTCCGACGATGGCGCCGGTGACCACCGGTTTGCGCAGTACCCAGGCGATGGCGACGGCCGCCGCGCTCACCCCGTGCCGTTCACCGATACCGGCCAAAACCTCGACCAGCGCCAGGTTCGCAGTCAAGCGAGGCTCCTGGAAGTCCGCACTTCGGGCCTTGCGCCAATCGTCATCGGGCAATTGGGCGATGCGCTCGCGCGTCATGCTCCCGGAAAGCAATCCCGATTGAAGGGTGGAATAAGCCAAGACCCCCATTCCCGCCTCCTCGCAAAATGGCAACACATCTTCCTCAATGTCTCGCATCAGGGCTGAGTAAGGCGGTTGGAGAGAGACGATCTCGGTCACCGCCTGGGCCCGTTTGAGTTGCACGACATCGAAATTGGAGACACCGATAGCGCGAATTTTTCCCTGTTCGCGCGCAGTGGCCAACGCCGAAAGCGCCCTCTCGATGCCTTCACTGCTGCCGTCGGCAGGAAAGGCCGGCCAGTGAATCTGATAAAGGTCGATGGTTTCGACTTGCAGCCGGCGCAAACTTGCCTCGACCTCGGCGAGCAGCGATTGAGGCGCCAGCGAGTGTGAGATCAACTGGGTGACCGGGTCCCAGACCAGACTCCCCTTGGTGAACACCAACGGACGCCGTGAAGCTGGCACCCGATGCAACAATTGCCCAACCAGTTGCTCGGCGTGGCCCAAGCCATAAACCGCCGCTGTGTCGATCCAGTTCACACCGCGCTCGACGGCATATTCAAGGGCGCCCAGGCTGTCCTCGTCGTCCTGCGCGCCCCAGCTGTATTCCCAGCCGGCGCCAGCAATGGCCCAGGTTCCCAGGCCAATGGGCGAAATCAGAAAGTCCGATGATCCAAGACGATTCTTTTGCATAGCGAGTTCTCCACGGATGAGGGTGGCCAGTATCCGGGAGCACTCTCATGGCGATAAGATAGGTAATCGTATTTGAACTACTGAACACTGCTCATGAATCAGTACCCCGATCTTTGCGAACTGGATGCCTTTGCGGCCGTCGCTCGCCATCGCAGCTTTCGCAAGGCCGCCGACGAGCGTGGCGTTTCGGCTTCTGCATTGAGTCACGCGATGCGTGCACTGGAAGCACGCCTGGGTGTCAGGCTGCTCAATCGGACCACGCGCAGCGTGACTCCGACCGAGGCCGGCCACCAACTATTGGCAACGCTGGCCCCTTCCCTGCAGCAGGTTGCCGATGCACTGGCGCAACTGACCTCGATGCAGCAAGTGCCTGCCGGCAAGCTTCGTCTCAACGTGGCGCGTCCGGCGGCGCGTGCGGTATTTGCGAAAGTGCTCGCGCCATTCGTGGCCAGGTATCCACGCATTCAACTGGACCTGGTCACCGATGACGGCTTGACCGACATCGTCAACGGCGGGTTTGACGCTGGCGTACGTTTTGGCGAAAGCCTGGCCGGCGACATGATCGCCGTCCCTGTCGGCCCCCCTCAATCATTCGTGACCGTCGCTTCACAGGCTTACCTGGCCGCAAAGGGAGTCGTCCAGGCCCCACGCGACTTGCTCGACCACGCCTGTATCGCCCGACGCTTTCCCAGCGGCAAACTCTATGCCTGGGAGTATCAGTCAGAAGGGCAACCGATCCGCTTGTCCGTCACCGGCCCGCTCATTCTTGAAGACGATGCGCTGATGATCCAGGCGGCGAAAGATGGCGCCGGGATTGCCTACGTCTACGAAGAGCTGGTGTGCGATGAGCTGCGCAATGGGCAACTCACGGAACTGCTTGCACAATGGAAAGCCCCGCCAAGCCGGTTTTTTCTCTATTACCCCAGCCGACGCCATGTGCCACCGGCCCTGAAAGCGCTCATCGAGTTCATCCGGGCGGACGATTGCCCAACCTGAAACCAGACAAAAAAAGCCCCGCGACCGAAGACGGTGCGGGGCAAGGGAATTGGTTGGTTGCGGCCAACCAAAGGAGCACGGTGAAAAACGTTTACGGGCCGGTCAGATGCATTCCTGTGCGGCGCGTTCAAAACTCGAAGGCAAGAGGTTGGAGGCCAGCAAATGTCGCTCGTAGATGAACACCTTGCCGCCACTGCCGGCCTTGTAGGCTTCCAACACGTTGTCTGCCGAGACTTTGCTCGGCACCACGATGCGGTAGCTGCGCTGGGTCTGCGAGACCATCGGGTTCAAGGCACTGCCCTGCAATTTCGGCACGACGCATTCTGCGTATTGGGCCGGCGTCTTGCGGGTCTGCAACGTCAGGGTCGGGTCGTTCGGCGCCGAGGCACAACCGGCCAGCCACAACGGGGAAAACGCCAGGGGAAGCAAAAATAAACGGCGCATGGATGGGGTCCTGAAAATAAAAGAGTGGGCTGCGTGTTCGATGGCGCTGATTTTCCAATGATTGCCGGCAAAGCAGAACTTGCATTTGGTAATGGTCACTATTACTCCTAGCAATAGTTGCAAGCCGAAAAAGACTGATGAGGTATAGCCATGAGAACGTTTGATCTGATTCGCGACGCGGTATTGCCCGACTTCCGTGAGCGGGTGGCCGATTACCTGATCCAGTACGAAAGCGTGCTGTTGAGCAGCATTGAACCCGACCCGGAGCTCAGGCGCGCCACGGCCAATCAACTGCGCGGTTATCTGCGCGGGTTGAACACCACTCGGGTATTGGGCATGGCGGATTGGGAGGAGCTGGATCGGCGGGTGGTGGATACGTGGCTTTAGCGTCCGGCCAAGAACAGGCCGGACTTCCAGGAATGTGTTCGATTCATTGTGGCGAAGGGGCGCGCTCCCACTGGGCTGCGCCACAGTCCACTTGCGGCTGCGGCCCAACGCTCGCTTGCGCCCGGTTCACCAACCGCTGCACCCACGCGGCATCCTGGTCACTGACCACCCCATAGCGGTTCGGCGGTAGAAAATTCCAGTGATGAGCGGTCTCGGTAAGGCGCTTGAGCTCCTCGGCAGACATCCAGTACGGCGTATCCACCAATGGGATCGGCTCACCCTCGAAACGCCGGCCCAACTCTAGGTTCGTGCCGGGGGCGAAGGCGATCGCCAGTTGCTGGCCGGGTTGCAGCCGTTTGTCCGGTGCGGGCATTTGCCCTATTCGCCCGTAGCTGAAGTCGCCCGGAAATTGCTCCTTGAGCACCAACCAGTGCCCTGCCGCAGTCCGGGCCAGGATCCATTGCGACACACCGCTGTCTTGCACGCATTTCAGCTTGCCGTTAGACCATTGCATAAGGGTGTTGCAGTCCGGATCGAAGTCGTTGGACCACAGGTTGATACCGCAGACCAGAGTATGGTGTTCGAGCTCGACCAGCCCTTGATCAGGCATCGATTGCCAATAGCGCTTGGTCGGGTCGCGTGTATCGCGCCAGTAGTTGTGCAGGATCCACGCCGCCATGAACAGCAAGGTGGCGAGCACAAGCCAGCCAAGGGAATCCCCAGCGATCCGGTCAAGATTGACGCCCGGGGCGGATAATCCCTGATAGACCAGCAACCCCAGCAAAAACGCGATGCCCGGCAACACCGGGCCCAGGCACAACGGCGGCACCAGCACCACGATCCAGCTGAAGCGATGCATAGTCGCGCGCTCACGCGCCCAGGCCAGCTCCTGCGCCAGCATCGGCGCCCGCTCCCGTGGGCCAATGTCAGGATCGGGGGTCTGGAAGCGTATATACAGGCTGTAAGTGTCATCGCTCATGGATCGAATCAAGCCCTTGAAGTCATCATGGTCGAGCAGCCCTTCGGGACGCCCCTTGCCGCTGGAACACGCGTATTATCCAGGTAACCACGCGCCATGTAGACAGACATTCATGCCCATCTCCCAAACTCGCCCCTCGCCCGCGCCCTTGCTCAAGCCAGGCGAGACAGTGGTCCTGTTCGACGGCGTTTGTAAACTGTGCAATGGCTGGGCGAGATTCCTGATCCGCCATGACCACGCCCGACGAGTGCGGTTGGCCTCCGTACAGTCGCCCGAAGGGCAAGCCCTACTTGCCTGGGCGGGCCTGCCCTTGCAGCAATTCGAGACCATGGCGGTGGTTCGCGACCAGCATTACTGGGTGCGTTCGGATGCGATTTTTGAAGTCGTAGCCCTGCTGCCCTGGGCCTGGCGCCCGGTGAAACTACTGCGCTACATCCCCCGCCGGCTTCGGGACTGGGCCTATGATCGTATTGCCCTGAATCGTTACCGGCTGCTTGGCAAATACGACGTATGCCTTTTGCCGAACGCGGATCATGAAAGCCGTTTCTTGAAGGCTCCAGCGCCTGGGAGCGATACGGTGGAACGGATCGGTACTTAGCCCAGCGGGGCCGCGACGCTCACACCGCCCGAACGCCTTGCAAAGCTGGGTTCTGCAGGCGCTGCCGAAGGCTGCGATCTTTTGATTTTGATCTTGATCTTGATCTTGATCTTTCACTTTTGACTCAATTGTCTGGGACAAGATCGCAGCCTCGTTGCACTCGACAGCTCCTACAACAGCTCCTACGACAGCTCCTACATCGCCGTATTGGCTCCCTGCTGATACTCCCGAGGGGTGCAGCCGAACTCGCGGCGAAACACGGTGTGCAGGTATTGCGCCGATTTGAAGCCGCAGTTCTGGGCAATCTCGGCAATCGGCGAGTGGGTGTTTTCCAATCCATTGGCGGCGGCGGCCAGTTTGAAGCGCAGGATTTCGTCGTGGACGCTGCAACCGCGCTCCTTGCGAAAGTGTGATTCCAGCGATGAGCGCGACACCCCCACATAAGCCGCCACCTGGGCCGTCTTGATGCCCTGGCAGGCGTATTGGCGGATGAAGAGCAGTGCCTGCATGACATAAGGGTTGCCCAACGGTTGATGCAGGCTCGACACCTGCACATTGATCGCATCAGGCGGGACCAGAATCTGCGTGCCCGTGGACGGCATGCCGTGCAGCATTTGATGGAGCAGGCGCGCGGCGGTCCGCCCCATGGTTTCGGTGCCTTGGATCACCGAACTCAGCGGCACCCGCGTCAGGCTGCGGGTCAGAGGGTCGTTGTCGATGCCGATCAACGCCACTTGCTCGGGTACGGCGATCCCGGCGGTCAGGCAGGCTTGCAGCAACTGCCGGGCGCGGGCGTCGCTGACAGCGATGATACCGATGGGTTTGGGCAGGCTTTGCAGCCAGGCGATCTGCTGTTCGACGGCGCTGTCCCACAGCGGTGCGCTGGTGCCCATGCCGCGATAGACCTCGGCGTGCAGGCCATCGCGCTGCACCAGCCGGCGAAAGGCTTTTTCCCGTTCCTGGGCCCATCGATTGGCTTGTGACTCAGGCAGGCTGAAACAGGCAAAACGGGTCAGCCCGGCTTCGATCAGGTGCTCGTAGGCCAATGTCATCAACGCGTCATTGTCGGTGGCGACATAGGGAATGCCCTTCGGATAGGCGCGTTCATCCTGATAAGAGCCGCCCACCGCCACCACCGGCAGCTTGATCCCGGCCAGCGCCTCGCCGATCAGCGGGTCGTCGAAGTCGGCGATGATCCCGTCGCCCTGCCAGCGCTCGATGCCTTTCAAGCGGCAGAGAAAATCCTCTTCGAGGAACAAGTCCCAGGACGCGCGCGTGCTGCTCAGGTAATTACCGATGCCGCTGATGATGCCGCGGTCGTAGATCTTGCTGCCATTGAACAACAACGCAATGCGGTGAACGGGCGGGACGGTTTTCATTGGTTTAACCCTGGGCCGATGCACACAGACTAGGCGCGCGAGCGATGAACCTCAATACTCAAAATCGAACGCCCTGTTGGTGATTTTCATAATCAGCAGCCACGGGGCCGGCGTTAGTATCGAGACACCGCCAAGAATAAAAAGGAACTCGCCCATGTCGTACTTCCCCGCTGTCGACAAGATTCGCTACGAGGGCCCCGCCAGCGACTCGCCGCTTGCCTTCCGTCACTACGACGCCAACAAGCTGGTGCTCGGCAAGCCCATGCGCGAGCACCTGCGCATGGCGGTCTGCTACTGGCATACCTTCGTCTGGCCGGGGTCCGATGTGTTCGGTGCCGGCACGTTCAAGCGCCCCTGGCAGCACGCCGGGGATCCCATGGAACTGGCCATCGGCAAGGCCGAAGCGGCGTTCGAGTTCTTCTCCAAGCTGGGCATCGATTACTACTGCTTCCACGACACCGATGTCGCCCCGGAAGGCCATTCGCTCAAAGAGTACCGCAACCACTTCGCCCAGATGATCGACCACCTGGAGCGCCATCAGGAACAGACCGGGATCAAGCTGCTGTGGGGCACCGCCAACTGCTTCAGCAATCCGCGCTTTGCCGCCGGCGCCGCCAGCAACCCCGATCCGGAGGTGTTCGCCTGCGCCGCCGCCCAAGTGTTCAGCGCCATGAACGCCACCCAGCGCCTCAAAGGCTCCAACTACGTGTTGTGGGGCGGCCGTGAAGGTTACGAAACCCTGCTCAACACCGACCTGAAACGCGAGCGCGAACAGCTGGGCCGCTTCATGCGCATGGTGGTCGAGCACAAGCACAAGATCGGCTTCAAGGGTGACCTGCTGATCGAGCCCAAGCCCCAGGAACCGACCAAGCACCAGTACGATTACGACAGCGCCACGGTGTTCGGCTTCCTGCAACAGTTCGGCCTGGAAAACGAGATCAAGGTCAACATCGAAGCCAACCACGCGACCCTGGCCGGGCACAGCTTCCATCACGAGATCGCCACCGCCGTCTCCCTGGGCATTTTCGGCAGCATCGACGCCAACCGTGGTGATCCGCAGAACGGCTGGGACACCGACCAGTTCCCCAACAGCGTCGAGGAAATGACCCTGGCCACCTACGAAATCCTCAAGGCCGGGGGCTTCGGCAATGGCGGGTTCAATTTCGATTCCAAGGTCCGGCGCCAGAGCGTGGACGAACTCGACCTGTTCCACGGCCACGTCGCCGCCATGGATGTCCTCGCCCTCGCCCTGGAGCGCGCGGCGGCCATGGTGCAGAACGATCAGTTGCAACAGTTCAAGGACCAGCGCTACGCCGGTTGGAAGCAACCGTTTGGCCAAGCGGTACTGGCCGGTGATTTCAGCCTTGAGTCACTGGCCGAGCATGCCTTCACCAACGAGCTGGATCCCCAGGCCGTCAGCGGTCGCCAGGAGATGCTCGAAAACGTGGTCAATCGGTTCATCTATCCCTGACAACGGGCAATGGCCGGGGCCCAGGGGCTGTTACATTCGCACGACAAATCTGTGCCCACGGCGCCCTGCAACGCTCTACAGTTCTACCCGGTATCACGCTCATCGTCAGGCAGTGTCTTTCAAACAACAATAAAAGGACGCACTACATGAAAACATTCAAACGTACCCTGCTCGCCGGCGCCCTCGCCCTGCTCTCGCTTCCGGTCATGGCCGATGCGGCCCATCCAAAAATCGGTTTTTCCATTGATGACCTGCGCTTGGAACGCTGGTCGCGGGACCGTGACTACTTTGTCGCGGCGGCGGAAAAACTCGACGCCAAGGTCTTCGTCCAGTCCGCCGATGCCAACGAGCAGAAGCAGATCTCGCAGATCGAAAACCTGATCTCTCGTGGCGTCGATGTGATCGTCATCGTGCCGTTCAACGCCACCGTGCTGACCAACGCCGTCGCCGAAGCCAAGAAGGCCGGGATCAAGGTGGTGTCCTATGACCGACTGATCCTCAACGCCGATATCGATGCCTACATTTCCTTCGATAACGAAAAGGTCGGCGAAATGCAGGCCAGCGGCGTGCTGAAGGCTGCGCCCAAGGGCAACTACTTCCTGCTCGGTGGCGCCCCTACGGACAACAACGCCAAGGTCCTGCGCGAAGGCCAGATGAAAGTGCTGCAACCGGCCATCGACAAGGGTGACATCAAGATCGTAGGCCAGCAGTGGGTCAAGGAATGGAACCCCACCGAAGCCCTGAGCATCGTGGAAAACGCCCTGACCCGGAACAACAACAAGATCGACGGCATCGTCGCCTCCAACGACGCCACCGCCGGCGGCGCCATCCAGGCCCTGGCCGCCCAGAAAATGGCCGGCAAGGTGCCGATCTCCGGTCAGGACGCCGATCTCGCGGCGGTCAAGCGGGTGATCGATGGCACCCAGACCATGACCGTCTACAAGCCGCTGAAACTGATTGCCTCCGAAGCCGCCAAGCTCTCGGTGCAACTGGCGCGCAACGAAAAGCCCAGCTTCAGCTCGCAGTACGACAATGGCAGCAAGAAAGTCGACACCATCCTGCTCACCCCCACGCCGTTGACCAAGGACAACATCGACCTGCTGGAAAAGGACGGGTTCTATACCAAGGCGCAGATCGCCGGGCAGTGACCTGACACCAAGCCACTTCCCTGTGGGAGCGAGCTTGCTCGCGATGACGGCAGCCCATCCAATATCGATGCAAGCTGAACCACCGCTATCGCGAGCAAGCTCGCTCCCACAGGTTCCGCGGTTTGCCGGGTGTCCTTTCTTGTGAGTCCTTGCCATGTCCGACTACCTGCTGCAAATGAACGGCATCGTCAAAACCTTTGGCGGTGTCAAAGCCCTGAACGGCATCGACATCAAGGTCAGGCCGGGAGAGTGCGTCGGCCTGTGCGGTGAAAACGGCGCGGGCAAATCCACGCTGATGAAGGTGCTGTCGGCGGTCTATCCCTACGGCACCTGGGACGGTGAAATTCTTTGGGACGGCCAGCCGCTCAAGGCGCAGTCCATCAGCGAAACCGAAGCCGCCGGGATCGTCATCATTCACCAGGAGCTGACCCTGGTCCCCGACCTGTCGGTGGCTGAAAACATCTTCATGGGCCACGAACTCACCCTGCCCGGCGGGCGCATGAACTACCCGGCGATGATCCACCGCGCCGAAGCCCTGATGCGTGAACTCAAAGTGCCGGACATGAACGTCTCGCTGCCGGTTTCGCAGTACGGCGGTGGCTACCAGCAACTGGTGGAAATCGCCAAGGCGCTGAACAAGCAGGCGCGGCTGTTGATCCTTGATGAGCCCTCCTCGGCCCTGACCCGCTCGGAAATCGAGGTGCTGCTGGACATCATCCGCGACCTCAAGGCCAAGGGCGTCGCCTGCGTCTACATCTCCCACAAGCTCGATGAAGTGGCCGCCGTGTGCGACACCATCTCGGTGATCCGCGATGGCAAACACATCGCCACCACCGCGATGACGGACATGGACATCCCCAAGATCATCACCCAGATGGTCGGACGGGAAATGAGCAACCTCTACCCCACCGAACCCCACGACATCGGCGAGGTGATTTTCGAGGCGCGCCACGTCACCTGCTACGACGTCGACAACCCCAAGCGCAAACGGGTCGACGACATTTCGTTCGTGCTCAAGCGCGGGGAAATCCTCGGCATCGCCGGGCTGGTCGGTGCCGGTCGCACGGAACTGGTGTCGGCGCTGTTCGGCGCCTACCCCGGCCGCTACGAAGGCGAAGTCTGGCTGGGCGGCCAACCCATCGATACGCGCACGCCGCTCAAGTCGATCCGCGCCGGCCTGTGCATGGTCCCCGAAGACCGCAAGCGCCAAGGCATCATTCCGGACTTGGGCGTGGGCCAGAACATCACCCTGGCGGTGCTGGACACCTACTCCAAGCTGACGCGCATCGACGCCGAAGCCGAACTGGGCAGCATCGACAAGGAAATCGCGCGCATGCACCTCAAGACCGCGAGCCCGTTCCTGCCAATCACCAGCCTCTCCGGTGGCAACCAGCAAAAAGCCGTGTTGGCGAAAATGCTCCTGACCAAACCCCGTGTGCTGATTCTCGATGAACCCACCCGCGGCGTGGACGTCGGCGCCAAGTACGAGATCTACAAGTTGATGGGCGCGCTGGCGGCCGAAGGCGTGTCGATCATCATGGTGTCTTCGGAACTGGCCGAAGTGCTGGGGGTGTCCGACCGCGTTCTGGTGATCGGCGAAGGCCAGTTGCGCGGCGACTTCATCAACCACGAACTGACCCAGGAACACGTGCTCGCCGCCGCGCTCAGCCATAACAATAATGATCGGAAGTCCGCGTAGATGAATCAGGTCAAACAACTCTTCTCCCGCTACAAGATGCTCGCGCTGGTGATCGCCGTGGCGCTGATCTGGCTGTTCTTCAGCTGGCAGACCGAGGGTGGGTTCGTGACCCCGCGCAACCTCTCCAACCTGCTGCGGCAGATGTCCATCACCGGGATCCTGGCCTGCGGCATGGTGCTGGTGATCATCAGCGGCGAAATCGATTTGTCGGTGGGCTCGTTGCTTGGGCTATTGGGTGGCCTGGCGGCGATTCTCGATGTGGTCTATCACATCCCGCTACTGGCGAACCTGAGCCTGGTGGCCCTGTGCGGCTTGGTGATCGGCTTGGGCAACGGCTACATGACCGCCTACCTGCGCATTCCATCGTTCATCGTTGGCCTGGGGGGCATGCTCGCGTTTCGCGGCATCCTGCTGGGGGTGACCGGCGGCACCACCATTGCCCCGGTATCACCGGAGCTGGTCTACGTCGGCCAGGGTTACTTGCCGCACACCGTCGGGACCGGGCTTGGCATCCTGTTGTTCGCCCTGACCCTGTTCCTGACCTGGAAACAGCGACGCAACCGTGCCCTCCATGGCCTGACGGCGCACTCCCTGGTGCGTGACGTATTGCGTGTGGTGCTGATCGGCGCAGTGCTGGCCGGGTTCGTCTATACCCTCAACAGCTACGACGGCATCCCGGTGCCGGTGTTGCTCCTGCTGATCCTGCTGGGGGTGTTCAGTTATGTCACCAGCCAGACCGTGTTCGGCCGACGGGTCTATTCGGTGGGCAGCAACATGGAAGCCACGCGCCTGTCGGGCATCAACGTGCAAGCCGTAAAACTGTGGATCTTCGGCATCATGGGCGTGATGTGCGCCCTGGCCGGCGTGGTCAACACCGCACGCCTGGCCGCCGGTTCACCCTCGGCGGGCAACATGGGCGAACTCGACGCCATCGCCGCCTGCTTCATCGGTGGCACCTCCATGCGCGGCGGCTCCGGCACGGTCTACGGTGCCCTGCTCGGCGCGCTGGTGATCACCAGCCTGGACAACGGCATGTCGATGCTCGACGTCGACAGTTACTGGCAGATGATCGTCAAGGGCAGCATCCTGGTGCTGGCGGTGTGGGTGGATGTGAGTACGCGGACTGGGCGGCGTTGAGGGGGTTCATCATTTTGCTGGCGGGGTGAGAATGGGAAAGAATGAGGGGACACGCTTTGTTTGCAAGCTTCATGTTTTGCGCAGAGAAGGCCGGATTGTCCTCAACTTCCAACAACCGCTTTCGGATCAGCGACTTCAATCCAGCCCTTGCGCAAATAGTCCTGCGCGACAATCTTGCGGATCATGAAACAGTAGACGACGTGCAGTAGCACCGTGGCCCCTGCCATCCATGACGGGCCCGCCACAAGACCGATAGCCACGATGCCGAGCCAGATCAGCAAGTGTCGCCAGAGCCCTGCGAAAAACAGATAGATCACGCCCAAAAACAGAATCGCCAACACTTGGAACGCATCCACTTCTTCCACTTGATCACTGTCCGGATTCTTGAAATAGCGTGCCATGTACCACTCCTTCGTCAAGCATTTCCATTTTCAATCTGCTGCACTCGTCCAGCGTCAAGCACGGCCATCGTGGCTACACTAGCTGCGCCAAGGTCATGCCGGCAACTAAAAGCAACACAGGAATGTCCAGTGATTGAATCAGTACGAGAACTGACGGTACGGCAACTGCCAGAACTTCCTTCAGCGATTCGGCAACTGGAGGCAGAATCTGTTACAGAGGGTTTTAGGTTTCTTACTCGCTTGATCACCGGTTGGAGAAACGGCTCCAATCAATTCGATCAACCCGGGGAATGCTTTCTAGGAGTCTTCGACAACGGGCAACTGATTGCCGTTGGCGGACTCTCATATGATCCCTATGCCGCCCCGAGTGTCGGGAGGTTACGAAGGGTATATGTCACGCGTACCTCAAGGGGCCTGAAGGTGGGCAGATTTTTGGTCGAGCATCTCTTGAAGCATGCAGCATCACGGTTCCAAGCGGTGCGCCTGGCGACAGACACACCGGAGGGCGCAGCCTTTTACCTGCGCTGCGGATTTCGGCCGGTAGAAGATGATTTTGCGACCCATGTCATGTCATTTTCAGACGCTACGTAATCAGGACGAAAACACGCATGCTCATTGAGCCTTTCTCCATCGACATCCCCAACAGCGCCCTTGAAGACCTTCGGCACCGCCTGCTGAACGCAAGGCTGCCAGAGCCCATGGCCGGACAAGGCTGGAGCGAAGGCATGGACATGGATGTGCTACGGGAGCTTCTCGCACATTGGTCGACCGCGTTCGATTGGCGTGCCCAGGAAGCCGCGCTGAATCGCCTGCCGCAGTTTGTTACCCACATCGGCGTGCAAAAGGTCCATTTTATTCATCAACGTGGCATCGGTCCGAAACCGATGCCGTTGATCCTCACCCACGGCTGGCCCGGCTCGTTCATCGAGATGCAGCGCATCATCCCATTGCTGACGGACCCGGCCCGCCATGGCGGCGACCCTGCGGACGCCTTCGATGTGGTGGTGCCGTCGCTGCCCGGCTACACCTTTTCCGCGCCGTTCCAGCAATCCGGCATGGGGCCCTATGAAGTGGCGGGCTTGTGGAATGAGTTGATGAGCGGGCTGGGCTATGAGCGCTTTGGCGCCCAGGGTGGGGACATTGGTGCTGGCGTGTCGACGTGGCTGGGTGTGCGTTTTCCCGAGCGGGTGACGGGCATTCACCTCAATTACATCCCGGGTTCCTATCGCCCTCCCCTTGGCGAAACGGAACCCGCGCAGACAGCGGCAGAAATTGCCTTCCTGCAACGCGCCGGGGCCTTTGCCGATGCCGAAGGCGCCTACGCGCACCTGCAAAGAACCAAACCGCAAAGCCTCGCCGTGGGCTTAAATGATTCACCGGCGGGACTCTTGGCGTGGATGGGCGAAAAGATCCTGTCCTGGTGCGATACCAACCCCGCCATCGATCGAGAATGGCTGCTGACCAATGTCACGCTGTACTGGCTGACGAACTGCATCGGCTCGTCGTTTCGCCAGTATGTGGAAGGTAGCAAGCGGCCGTTGCTGTTCAACCACGGCGAACGGCTGAAACCACCGGTTGGGGTTGCGCTGTTTCCCAAGGAACTGCCTATGCCGCCCAGGAGTTGGGTGGAGCGCTGCTGCGAGGTGAAGCGCTGGACCGAGATGCCTCGTGG
Organism: Pseudomonas sp. St316; assembly: GCF_018325905.1. Taxonomy (NCBI): domain Bacteria; kingdom Pseudomonadati; phylum Pseudomonadota; class Gammaproteobacteria; order Pseudomonadales; family Pseudomonadaceae; genus Pseudomonas; species Pseudomonas sp. St316. The sequence goes on from NZ_AP021901.1 coordinate 3,683,787, forward strand.
TGGTCATTTTGCTGCGTTGGAGCAGCCGGAGTTGTTGGCGGAGGATATCAGGGCGTTTTTCCGCATCTGTCGTTAGAAAAAATCCGAACAAGCTCAGCGCAAGCCTTCTGTGGGAGCAAGGCTTGCCCGCGATGAAGATGATACGGTCTTCCGGGGAACCGAGGTGCCTGCATCGCGAGCAAGCTTTGCTCCCACAGAAACCTGTGCACTCACAGTGGCGCGGCAAGAGGTGATCCGAAAATCTCGTAGGAATTTACCTCCCGTGGCGAGGGAGCTTGCTCCCGCTGGGCTGCGAAGCGGCCCCAAACCAAACACCTTATTTCGCCAGGCGCACCGCAGGCACCGGTTTTGCGACTGCTGCGCAGCCGAGCGGGAGCAAGCTCCCTCGCCACAGGGACGGTGTGCGTCCTACAGGTCGGTTGTGGGCGCCGGGATCGACTTCTATAGTTGGGTCGTCGCTGGCTTTGGCCGGTGACTGGGTTTCGCAGCCCTCGATGAAAAAGATCTAATACCGTCAAATGAAATTCAGGCAAACTTGCCCGCGTTCATTTTATGGCGGTTGTGCGCGGGAGACTTTCGGGTCTGCCGAGTTTTTGGATTCTTTTCCTCGGTCTGCGAACCCTCGCGCAACTGCCACCCATTTGATTCGCAGCGAAAAGGTGGCATTTCTTTTTTCTTAAAGGGAATTCAACCTCATGACAACTCACTCATCCAGCCGCTTCACCCCTCTCACCCAAATCGCCACCACCCACCCCGTCCTGCTGATCGACACCCAAGCCCCACTCACCGAACTCCACGCCTGTGCCAGCGAACGCCTGCACGCCACGCTCGAATACCTGACCTTGGTGGCGTGCAGCAGCCTGCGTGATTCGGCATCGAGCGACATCAACACCATCACTAACGTCGCCCGAATCCTGGTGCAGGATGTGGCGGATGTGTTCGGTGTGATCGAACAACGCGGGCTCGAAGGCTGAAAAACGCGTGGGAGCGAACCTGCTCGCGATAGTGCCCTGTCAGCCAACATCAATGCTGACCGATCGAATGCCATCGCGAGCAAGCTCGCTCCCACAGGGGGCTTGGGCTGGCTGCAAAGTCGAGATGCGCCAACGATCAAAATGTGGCAGCGAGCCTGCTCGCGATAGCGCCCTGTCAGCCAACATCAATGCTGACCGATCGAATGCCATCGCGAGCAAGCTCGCTCCCACAGGGGGCTTGGGTTGGCTGCAAAACCGAGACGCGCCAACGATCAAAATGTGGGAGCGAGCCTGCTCTCGATAGCGCCCTGTCAGCCAACATCAATGCTGACCGATCGAATGTCATCGCGAGCAGGCTCGCTCCCACAGGGCGCTTGGGCTGGCTGCAAAATCGAGACGCGCCAACGATCAAAATGTGGCAGCGAACCTGCTCGCGATGGCGCCCTGTCAGCCGCCATCAGTGTTGACTGATCGAATGCCATCGCGAGCAGGCTCGCTCCCACAGGGGGTTTGGGCTGGCTGCAAAATCGAGATGCGCCAACGATCAAAATGTGGGAGCGAGCCTGCTCGCGATAGCGCCCTGTCAGCCAACATCAATGCTGACCGATCGAATGCCATCGCGAGCAAGCTCACTCCCACAGGGGGCTTGGGCTGGCTGCAAAATCGAGATGCGCCAACGATCAAAATGTGGGAGCGAGCTTGCTCGCGATGGCGGCGGCAAAATCAACATCTGCGCAAACTGACGCACCGCTTTGGCAAGCAAGCTGACATACCCGCTTGCCAAACCTGACGGCCGAAAGTTACTGTCGGCACCATGAACCTGCCACAGATCGCCTCGACCACCACAACCACGACCGCCAAGGCGGGTCGTGAGGTGTCGTGAGCCCATAACACACGTATCTCAAAGGCCCGCCAGCGATGGTAAGGGCCTTTTCTTTTGCCCTTGCGTCGCTGGCCCACACGCAAGGAAAGCACCATGCACGCGCTGTTGATTCTCGATATGCAAGTTGGGTTGTTTCACGGCCCGGATAAACCCTGGGCTGGCGACGCACTGCTGGATACGTTGAATGGCCTGCTGCTCAAGGCCCGGAGGGCTGGCGCACCGGTTTTCCTGGCTCGCCATGTAGGCCCGCCTGGCTCGCCCATCGAGCCTGCAAGCCCGCTGACGCAACGGGTGCAGGAACTGCAGTTGGAGGGTGATGAAGTCATCTTCGAAAAAAACCGCCCCAACGCCTTCACCCTGACGGGCCTGGCAGAGCGCCTAAAGGCTTGCGATGCTGAAGGCTTGGTCATCACCGGTATGAAAACCCAGTATTGTATCGACAGCACCTGCCGAGCCGCCCGGGACCTGGGGTTCGACGCGGTCCTGATCGCTGACGGTCATACCTGTTCCGACACGCCTGAATTAAAGGCAGAAATGATCATCGCCCATCACAACGCAACCCTGGCAGGCGCCTTCTGTCGTGTCGTTCGCGCTGAGGACTGGTGCTTCTAAACTCCATCACAAGATCGGCTCACGTTGGGCCGGTCTTGTTCAACAAGCGGAGCTCACAACATGGACCCGTTGCAACCCTCGCAATGCGCAAACATGGAGGACATCCGACGCGAAATCGATGCCCTCGACCAGGCGGTCATCACGCTGCTGGGCAAGCGCTATCAATACGTGCTCGCGGCCTCGAAATTCAAGACTTCCGCATCTTCGGTGCAGGCACCGGAGCGTTTCAAGGCCATGCTGGCGACACGACGCGAGTGGGCCGAGGCCGAAGGCTTGAGCCCGGATGCCATCGAGAAGCTGTACAGCGACCTGGTGCATCATTTCATTGCCGAAGAGATGAAGCGCTGGACCGCGCATCAATCCGGCACCTGATCGCTACTCACCCGTGGCTGGAACAACTTCTCGGGCAGGATTGTTCTTTTCAACTTATGGCAACATCTCAAAGCCTGCACTCTGGGTCACTGGGATCTTTTCCCCAGGCGTGGTTACGACCAATTGATACTTACCAGCAGCCAAAGTGTTTGCCGTATAGCTGAAGCACGACACGCTGGATGTGGACTTGCCGGGAACAATAACCACGCTATTGATCGGCGTGGGGGCAGCATCTTTGTTCAATTGATAGAACGAATATATGGGATTGCTGACCCGCTTGGCGTGCGTAAGGCAAAACGAGTCGCTCTTGACTGAAGGCACGAATCGTCCCTTGGCATCCAAGGGTGAAACGAAGGTTATCCCGCTGCGGCTCTCTTGCTCGGCCTGCTGAGCAGCATCCAGGGCCGTCCTGGCACGCTCATAGTCGGCGTTCTTCAACAGCACACTCGTCTCTTGCCTGTTGATGTATTGGACGGATTTCTCTGCCTCAATCAATGCACGCCGCCGCCCCCAGAGCACGTCATCGCCCCCCTTGCGGACCGCAAACGACACCCAGGTCTTGTCCAAGAACGTCTCGTTCTTGCCGCGCTGTTGCAGACCGTGATTGGCGTACTCGATCTCGCCAGCCTGGATGTCTTCCAACGACGTACCGTCTGGCGTGTCAGTCCAACCGCGGCGCATGGCGGTAGGCACCAGCATCAACGTGTCGCCCAGCCAGGCCAGCGGGTTCTCTTTATTGCCCCGGTTCGTCAAATAGAAATAGCAATTGGTGGGGGCGCAGCGCTCCTGGTTGATCAGCACATAATTGCCGGGCCTGAGCGCCAGGACCGAACCGTTATCTTCAATTGCCTCATCGTCGGGACCCGCTACCATATCCACGTCGATCTGCAACACAACGTCATCTTTGTTGAGGGCCAGCAGACTCTTGGCAACTTCTTTGGCAAATACTTGCTCAGCGGCTGTTATCGGATTGGCCAGGGACAATGTCTTGCTGGCCGAGCCGATAAAATCGAGAAATGCAGCGGAGTCTTCGTTCTCGCCCTGGTCGTACTCAAGAACGGTCAGTTTCATCGACAAGTGATCGGACTCAAGCTTTTTGGGGCCGTACAACAATTTATTCAGCAGGTTCGGCTTGGCGCTATCGGCGATCCCGAGATAAGGCCCAAGTACTTTGGTCACAGTTTCGCTTTTATTCTCGCCACCCACTTCGGTGAACTCGGCAACGATCACGACCTCGTTCACCCCACCGAAATCCTTGAGGTACTTAAAGTAAGCATCCGTCAAATAGATAGCGAACACATCACCACCGTTGCCGTTGCTGTCAGGTTTACGGATGGCGCCAGCTTTGTCGGCGCTGAAAATGTCACCATCTATGCGCAAGCGCTCGGCTTTCAAGTCGCGGATGGCGTCCTGGAATTCTTTTCTTGCTTGCTGCGTTTGAGTATCGGCAGTTGCGAGTTCGGTGGGGGCCGCCCCTTTTTTCACAAGGGCTGCCTGGGCCTCTTGGGCTTTTTGCCACTTGAGCTTGAGTGCCGCCGCCGCCTCAAACTGCTTATCGACGACCGTCGAGGGACGAGCAGGTTGAACCTTAAAAAGATGCGCCGTCCCTGTTGGAACAGCGCAGCCCGTGATGAAGAGTGAAAGTGTGCATGCCAATGCCAATCGAGCGCTCAAGGCTGAGCACAACGCCTTTGCCACCTGAACCGGTGCGTTTTCGGTGAACATCCCTTTCCCCTAGTCGTTGCTGGCACAATGCCTTATCCCGGAGCGTAGGACAGCCATCCAATAAGCGCAACGCAGATAACTCGACGCCAGTAATTGTGCAGGTGAGGTGAGAGGTTTGACATGGATACACAGGCCAATTGATGACGCTTGCTGTGCGCCTTCACCTACTCATACTGCCGGAAAAACACCCGTCGCCCGCTAAGTGATTGCCAAGTCCAGAGTCTAATCAACGTCATACTTCAGCCCCGTCTCGTTGCGCTTGGCCGGTGTCAAGAGTTCGAAATTTGACACCACAACGCCATCACCTATCGTTCCTCCCGAGACCGCACCCAGGGACCGGGTGGCCCGGACACCCTTTGCAAGGGCGGTCGTCAATGCCATTACCCTCAAGGAGCAACAAAATGTCTGGAGCGACCCAAACCATTGATGTGCTCGTCAACGTTGACGCCGACTACCTGCTCGCCCACCCCAACGACGTAGGCGGTGCGATTTCCATGCTGGTGACCCGCGATGCCGTCGACAGCCATGCCAGCGGCAACACCGGCGAAGGCGGCAACGAGTTGTGGTTCGACGTCAAGCCCGGCGACAACATCCGCTGGCGCGCCACCACACTGTCGCGCAACTTCGATCGCATCGCCTTGATCAAGGATGTCGAGAGCGGCGACCCTCACCAGGGCGGTGACTACAAGGGCACCATGTCGAAGCCGAACTCTTTCAACATCCCCGGTGTGGTGCCTTATCTGAACAAGGCTGCTTCCGGTGGTATTGCCAAAACCGATGTGATCTACACCATGTGGCAATCGACTGCTGAGAATCCGGGAAAACTCTGGTACACCATCACCTTCGTTCTGCTGGACCGTGACCTGAACCAGATAGGCCCGAACTACACTTGGGACCCCTACATCACCGTCAATAACCAATAACTGAAATGCACACAGCCCCGGCCAGTTCCCTTCGTCGTTGACGAGGGGGCCGGCCGGGGCTGTGTGCAGGTGTGGCAGGAGATCCGCTAAGCCGTTTCTTTCAACTCCGTTAACGCCGCCAACACCAACGGGTGCAGGACAGCATCAGGGTGTTTGGTTTGCCAGGCCGCCAAATCACGGCACATGACTGGCGTCCAGAAGCTCTTGATGTGCTGGTATACACCACGCACCGCCACCGCGTTATCCGGCTCGCTGGCAAAGTACTGGCCAATCTGGTTGGCCATCTTGATCAGACTCTCAGCACTCATCGACGCACCTCGGCTTTTTCGGCATGGCGACGTTCCTTCAGCAAGCGGCTTTGCTCATCACTGAAGGCCTGATACCGCTTCTGCCATTCCGAAGGCTGGCTGACCCGCACGATTTCGACCGCCGTGACCTTATATTCCGGGCAGTTGGTGGCCCAGTCGGAGTTGTCGGTGGTGATCACGTTGGCGCCCGATTCAGGGAAGTGGAACGTGGTGTAGACCACGCCCGGTGCCACCCGCTCGGTCACCTTCGCCCGCAGTACGGTCTGCCCGGCACGACTGCCGATACCCACCCAGTCTTCGTCGACGATCCCACGGTTCTCGGCGTCGGTTGGGTGAATCTCCAACCGGTCCTCCTCGTGCCAGGCCACGTTTTCGGTGCGTCGGGTCTGGGCGCCAACGTTGTATTGGCTGAGGATGCGTCCGGTGGTCAGCAGCAGTGGATAGCGGCTGTTGACCTTCTCCTCGGTAGGCACGTAGCCGGTCAGCATGAAACGTCCCTTGCCCCGCACAAACTGGTCGATGTGCATGGTCGGCGTGCCGTCCGGCGCAGCGTCGTTGCAAGGCCATTGCAGGCTGCCGTGACGATCCAGTTCGGCGTAGCTGACGCGGGTGAAGGTCGGCGTCAGGCGGGCGATTTCATCCATGATTTCCGAGGGATGGTTGTAGTGCATCTTGTAGCCCAGGGCGTCGGCCAGGGCGATGGTGGCTTCCCAGTCGGCCTTGCCGGCCAACGGGTCCATCACCTTGCGAACGCGGGAGATGCGACGTTCGGCGTTGGTGAAGGTGCCGTCCTTCTCAAGGAACGAGCTGCCCGGCAGGAACACGTGGGCGAACTTGGCCGTCTCGTTGAGGAAGATGTCCTGGACGATCACGCATTCCAAGGCGGACAACGCGGCCGTCACATGCTGGGTGTTGGGGTCGCTCTGGGCGATGTCTTCGCCTTGGCAATAAAGCGCCTTGAAGGTGCCGTCCAGGGCCGCCTCGAACATGTTCGGGATACGCAGGCCTGGGTCGGGTTGCAGGGTGACGTTCCACGCCTGCTCGAACTCGGCGCGTACCGCCTCGTTGGAAATGTGCCGATAGCCAGGCAGCTCGTGGGGGAACGAGCCCATGTCGCAGGAGCCCTGGACGTTGTTCTGTCCACGCAGCGGGTTCACCCCGACCCCTTCGCGACCGATGTTGCCGGTGGCCATGGCCAGGTTGGCGATGCCCATGACCGAGGTGCTGCCTTGGCTGTGCTCGGTGACGCCGAGGCCGTAGTAGATGGCCGCGTTGCCGCCGGTGGCGTAGAGCCGTGCGGCGGCGCGGATCTGCTCGGCAGGCACGCCACACACTGGGCCCAGGACCTCGGGGGCGTTTTCCGGCAGGCTGACGAAATCGCGCCAGCGAGCGAAGTCCGTCGCCTCGCAGCGTGCCTCGACAAAAGGCTGGTCAATCAAGCCTTCGGTGGCAATCACGTGGCCCAAGGCATTGAGCATTGCCACGTTGGTGCCCGGACGCAATTGCAAGTGCAGCTCGGCACGGGCGTGGGGCGAATCCACCAGGTCGATGCGCCGTGGGTCGATAACGATCAGCCGTGCGCCCTGGCGCAGGCGGCGCTTGAGCTGGGAGCCGAACACCGGGTGCGCGTCCGTGGGGTTGGCGCCCATCACCAGGATGACGTCGGCTTTCATCACCGAGTCGAAATTCTGGGTGCCGGCGGACTCGCCCAACGTCTGCTTGAGGCCGTAACCGGTAGGCGAATGGCAAACGCGGGCACAGGTGTCGACGTTGTTGTTGCCGAACGCCGTGCGCACCAGCTTCTGCACCAGGTAGGTTTCTTCGTTGGTGCAGCGGCTGGAGGTGATGCCGCCGATGGAGTCGCGCCCGTACTTGAGCTGGATCCGGCGCAATTCGCTGGCGGCGTAAGTGACCGCCTCATCCCAACTGACTTCCTGCCACGGGTCGTTGATGTGCTTGCGGATCATCGGTTTGGTGATGCGGTCCGGGTGCGTGGCGTAGCCCCAGGCGAAACGGCCCTTGACGCAGGAGTGGCCGTGGTTGGCCTGGCCGTTCTTGTCCGGGACCATGCGCACCAGTTGTTCGCCTTTCATCTCGGCGCGGAACGAGCAACCCACGCCGCAGTAGGCGCAAGTGGTAATGACGCTGCGCTCCGGCTGGCCGATCTCCACGACACTCTTGTCGATCAGGGTCGCCGTCGGGCACGCCTGCACGCAGGCGCCGCAGGAGACGCATTCGGAATCGAGGAAATTGTCGCCGCCAGCCGCCTCCACCCGGGAATCGAAGCCGCGCCCGGTGATCGTCAGGGCGAAGGTGCCCTGGATTTCCTCGCAGGCACGCACGCAGCGGTTGCAGACGATGCACTTGCTCGGGTCGTAGTCGAAATACGGGTTGGAAACGTCCTTGGCCTCGGCCAGGTGGTTGGCGCCTTCATAGCCGTAACGCACTTCGCGCAGGCCCACCTGTCCCGCCACGGTCTGCAATTCGCAGTTGCCATTGGCCGGGCATGTCAGGCAGTCCAGCGGGTGGTCGGAAATGTACAGCTCCATCACGTTGCGCCGCAGCGTGGCGAGCTTGGAGGTTTGCGTGCGAACCACCATGCCTTCGGTGACCGGCGTGGTGCAGGACGCGGGATAACCGCGCATGCCGTCGATCTCCACCAGGCACATGCGGCAGGAGCCGAAGGCTTCCAGGCTGTCGGTGGCGCAGAGCTTGGGAATGGTGGTGCCGAGCAAGGCCGCGGCACGCATGACCGAGGTGCCGGAGGCGACGCTGATTTCGCGCCCGTCGATGGTCAGGCTGACCTGCACGTCGCTTTCGCGCGCCGGGGTGCCCAGGTCGATGTCGCTGCTGGGGTCGAAGATGTTGATCATTGGTCGGCCTCCGTGGTCGCCAGACCGAAGTCGGCGGGGAAATGCTTGAGGGCGCTGGCGACAGGGTAGGACGTCATCCCACCGAGGGCACAGAGCGAACCGTATTGCAGGGTGTCGCACAGATCCTGTAACAGCAGGGCCTGTTCCTGGCGGGCGCCGGCTTCGGTGCTGGCAATCAAGCGGTCCACCACTTCCACCCCTCGGGTAGAACCGATCCGGCACGGCGTGCACTTGCCACAGGACTCCTCGGCGCAGAACTGCAAGGCGAACCGGGCCATCTGGGCCATGTCCAGGCTGTCGTCGGCGACCACCACGCCACCGTGACCAAGCATCGCGCCCATGGCGGCGAACGCTTCGTAGTCCAGCGGCGTATCGAATTGCGAAGGCGGCACCCAGGCGCCCAACGGCCCGCCCACTTGCGCGGCCTTCAGGGTCCGACCGCTGGCAGTACCGCCGCCATAACCTTCCACCAGTTCCCGCAGGCTCAGGCCAAAGGCGCGCTCCACCAGGCCACCGTGACGGACGTTACCGGCCAGTTGGAATGGCATCGTGCCCAGGGAACGCCCCATGCCGAAGTCGCGATAGAACTGCGCGCCCTTCTCCAGGATGATCGGCACCGAGGCCAGGGTCACCACGTTGTGCACCAGCGTCGGCAGCCCGAACAGGCCTTGGATCGCCGGCAGCGGCGGTTTGGCGCGAACCGTGCCGCGCTTGCCTTCGAGGGATTCCAGCAGTGCGGTTTCTTCGCCACAGATGTAGGCGCCGGCCCCCACACGAACCTCAATGTCGAAGGCGCTGCCGCTACCGCTTACATTCGCCCCCAGGTAACCGGCGTCACGAGCGACACGCAGCGCTTCGTTCAGCGTACTGATGGCCGCCGGGTATTCCGAACGCACGTAGATGTAGCCCATCGTCGCGCCGACGGCGATGCCGGCGATGATCATGCCTTCGATCAGCAGGAAAGGGTCGCCCTCCATCAGCATGCGGTCGGCGAAGGTCCCGGAGTCGCCCTCATCGGCGTTACACACCACATACTTCTGCGCCCCCACGGCATCGCGCACGGTGCGCCACTTGATGCCTGCCGGGAACGCCGCACCGCCCCGACCACGCAGGCCGGAATCCAGCACGCTGGCAACCACGTCCGCGCCATCCATCTGGATGGACCGGGCCAGGCCCTGGAAGCCGCCCTGGGCACGGTAGTCATCCAGGGACAGCGGTTGCGTGATGCCGGCGCGCGCGAACAGCAGGCGCTGCTGGCTCTTGAGATAGGGAATGTCTTCCACCGGCCCCAAGGCCAGCGGGTGGCTACCGGGATCGCCTGCCAACGCATCCAGCAGGCCCGGTACATCGGCCGGTGTGACAGGGCCGAAACCCAGCCGGACGCCAGCGCTTTCAAGCTCCACCAGCGGTTCCAGCCAATAGAGGCCACGGGAACTGGTGCGCAACACCTGCAGCGGCAGCTGCCGGCGCTCAGCCTCACCGGCCAACGCCTCGGCCACCTTGTCCGCACCCACGGCACGGGCCACTGAGTCGCGGGGGATACAGAGCGTCAGCATGCGCCCTCCTCCATACAGTCATTGACCAACTGACGCAGACGCTCGGGCGTGATCCGGGCATGCAACTCCCCGTCCAGCTCCAGGGCCGGCGAGCAGACGCAAGCGCCCAGGCAATAGACGGGTCGCAGGCTGATGCTCCCATCGGCGCTGGTGCCGTGATCGTCCAGCGCCAGTTGCTCGCGCAACTGCGCAGCCAGGGTCTCGGCGCCCATGCTCTTGCAGGACTCGGCCCGGCACAGGCGCAGGGTATGGCGCGCGGGGGGTGAGGTACGGAAATCATGGTAGAAGCTGATGACCCCGCGCACTTCAGCCTGGCTGAGGTTGAGGGCGTGGGCGATCTCCGGGACGGCGCTGTCGGGGACATACCCGCAGCCTGCCTGGATGGCATGGAGGATAGGCAGCAAGGCACCGGGGGTGTCCTTTTCGCGCGCAAGCACGCTGTGGATCAACGGCAGGTGAAGCGTCTCATCGGGCATAAACGTACCTCGGCATCTCGAACGCCACCGCCGCATAGCGGCAGCCGTCCGGAGTCTTGGCTAAGGCGTGCGGTCCACGTCACGGTAGCGTGGCACATCCGATCGCCATTCTCGCTCTCCGGCCAGGTGTCTTTGGCGCACCTGGTCCGAGGCATCCTCACAGCTTGCCACTCCCGGAGGTTGGCGATTGCACATGGACGACGAAACGTGTCCTGAAAGCGACTACTTTCTTAGATGGTTTTGCGCAATGCATTGGCAACCAATGTAAACGCAGGCGAAGGCTGTCGCCGGCTGGGATAGTACAAATAGTAGCCTGAAAACGGCGGGCACCAATCTTCCAGCACGCGCACCAGTCGGCCTTCTTGCAGATGCGGTTCAAACTCTTCTTCTGGCAGGTACGCAACGCCCAGCCCGGCCACTGCCGCCTGCACGATATGAGTCGACGTGTTGAAAATCAGCTGGCCGTCTACTCGCACGTTCACCTGCTTGCCTCGCCGCTCGAAATCCCAGACATAGAGCCCACCTGACGTCTGCATGCGCTGGTTGATACAACGATGGTCCATCAAGTCGCGTGGGTGCCCGGGAACGGCGCAAGCGGCGAAATACGCTGGCGAAGCTACGGCCGCCATCCGCAACGCCGGGCCGATCGGCACCGCAACCATGTCTTTGTCGATGGTATCGCCCAGGCGCACGCCGGCATCAAACCGATCCGCCACGATGTCTCGGAATCCGTAACACACGTCAAACTCGACATTGATATCCGGGTAGTCGTGCAGCAGCCCAGTCAGTTTGGGTAGCAAGGTCGTGCGCAAAACATGATCGCCGCAGGTGATGCGTACGGTGCCTGCGGGCTTGTCGCGCATCTCCGTCAGCATTTCCAGCTCCGCTTCTATTTCATCGAAGCGATTGCCTATCGCTTGCAGCAGCCGCTCGCCAGCGAGGGTCGGCGAAACGCTGCGAGTGGTCCGCGTCAGTAACCGGATCTGCAAGCGTGCTTCCAGGCCATTGATTGCCTGGCTCAGCGCCGACTGTGTGACACCCAATGCCCCGGCAGCGCGCGTGAAACTGCCTTCGCGCGCGACCGTTACGAAAGACAGCAGATCATTGAGATTTCTTTTGATCATGGTGAAACGCATCTAGGCCAATTGATTAGCCTTGCTTATAGCCTTGTTAAGCATTCATTAGCTAGTCGCGTGACTGTCCGTCGCTCACCATGCTCCCCATGAACAGGAATGAAAGCAGAACTGCAATGAGGGCGACCTGGCTTGGTTTGCTTGGTTTGCTGGCTTCGATACTCGTGCTCGGCAGCTACTCGACAATGAATGAAGCCGCATCGGCATCTTCGCAAACGGAGAACACTGGCATGTGGATGACTGTGGGGGAACAACGCTTCGCCATCACCCTGGCCGACAACTCGGCTACCCGCGCGCTTGTCGCGTTATTGCCACTGACGTTGGACATGAGTGATCTCAACCGCAACGAAAAGTACGCCACCCTCCCCCAAGCGCTACCTGCCGAAGCCAGCAAGCCGGGAACAATCCGCAATGGCGACCTGATGCTGTACGGCACGGACACCCTGGTCGTCTTTTACACGGACTTCAACTCTACCTACGCCTACACCCGTCTGGGGCAAGTGGATGACACCGCGAAACTGGCTCAAGCGCTGGGTCGGCGGAGTGTGCAAGTGACGTTTTCGAAAAACTGATTACTCCGCATCGACAGGATTCCCAATGAAAAAGATCATCGCTTTATTAACCCTTCTTATCAGTTCGTTCTCAGCAATAGGAGCCGATATGTCCAACGGCGCAGATAACTTCTATACCAGCAACGACGTGACCGTACAGAAGGTCAATTTCAAGAACCAATATCAAATGAACGTAGCCGGCAATCTGTTCATTCCGAAGAAACTCAATGGCAAGACCCGAAATCCGGCGATTGTCGTCGGCCACCCGATGGGCGCGGTAAAAGAGCAGAGCGCCAACCTGTATGCCACGAAAATGGCGGAGAAAGGTTTCGTGACCCTCTCGCTGGACTTGTCATTCTGGGGCGAAAGCGAGGGGCGGCCACGCAATGCCGTGTCGCCGGATATCTATGCCGAAGACTTCAGCGCAGCGGTGGACTTTCTCAGCGCCCAGTCGTTTGTCGATAAAGAGCGCATTGGCGCAATCGGTATCTGCGGCAGTGGCAGCTTCGTGATCAGTGCAGCCAAGATTGACCCACGCATGAAAGCCATCGCGACGGTGAGCATGTATGACATGGGTGGCGTCAATCGCAACGGATTGAAGCATTCCCAGACGCTGGAACAACGCCGGGCTATCATCGCGCAAGCCACGCAGCAGCGTAATGTGGAGTTCGCGGGCGGTGAAACGCTTTACACCAGCGGTACGGTGCATCAGCTGGATGAAAACACTCATCCTATCCAACGTGAGTTCTATGACTTCTACCGCACCCCGCGCGGTGAGTTCACGCCATCGAGCTCGTCCAAAGACCTGACCACGCACCCGACGCTGACAAGCAACATCAAGTTCATGAATTTCTACCCGCTCAATGACATCGAGACCATTTCGCCTCATCCGATGTTATTCATTGCTGGCGCCGATGCGCACTCCAGAGAGTTCAGCGAGCAGGCTTACAAGCTCGCCGGCCAACCCAAGGAACTTGTCATCATTCCTGGGGCTGGCCATGTCGATCTTTATGATCGGGTCGACCTCATCCCGTTCGACAAGCTGACGAGCTTCTTCCAGAGCAATCTGAGATGACAAGGTAACGGGAAAGTAGTCAAGAGCGATTTCGCCCCGGCAGCATCCGGGCCAGGGTGTTGTCACCCACCCAGTAATGATGGAACAGACCCGCCGCCGCATGCAGGCCGATCAGCCAGTAGCCGGCGCTGCCGAGCAATTCGTGCCAATACTTGAGCTGCTTGGCCAAATCGGGATCCACCGCCACGGGGGCCGGCAAGAAGAACCCGAAATACGGCACTGGCTTACCTCCGGCGGCCAGCATCAACCAGGCCAGCACGGGCGTCACGACCATCAGGCCATACAGGGCCACATGCATTAAGTGGGACACACCCGTCTGCCAGGCCGGCGGCGCAGGGGTGACGGGCGGGCGCGGTGTCAAGCGCCCGAACAGACGGACCCAAACCAATGCAAAGATGCTCAGCCCAAAGAGCCCGTGCAACCCCAGGAACAAACTTCGCACGGTGCTGCCACGGGGCAACAAACCCTTGATCTCAATGCAGGCATACACACCAACGAACAGCGCCAGCATCAACCAGTGCAGGGTCATTGACAGTTTTCCATAACGGTTTACGGCAATATCGCGGGTCATAACGCGCCTCGAGAAAGTCTGACGAACTGCCGACTCATTCGGCAGCCCCTATCCAGTCGCTGGGAAGCGATGCTGCCAACCTGCGGGTAAAGTCTTAAGGCAGTCTGAAGACCGCCATTCAAACCGCTTTTTTACCCTTAGACGTTGTTACCAAGCGCGAACCCGCATCACCTCCAGAGGCTCATGGAAGCATTCGTCAGCCTCGCCCCAACACTCCGCACACTCATACGCCACGAAAAACGAAAGCATCGCTATGCTATCTACGGATAGATGCGTCCGGGACACGACCATCTGCGGCTTAGGATCAAGGAGGATTCCATGATGCGGGAAGCAACCACTGGACTCGAAAAACAGATCGAGATCGCGACAAAACTACTCTCTCTGTCGGCAAAAATCGGATTACTGATTGGCGGCACGTGTATCGTCAGTTACTTATTGAGCAACGGTCATTACCCACAAGGCGTATCCGTTGGGGACAGTTTGTTATTTCTGGTCACGGCGTTTTGCTTCGGGCTGGTGTGTATTTACTTTTCAGTCGCCGTCACGGCTGTAGGGATATTACTTTCGCCGTTCTTCATACCCGTGCTTAGAAGCGTCGTCTGGCTACATGGAAAAATCACCGGTAAAAAACCCATACTGGAATTCAAACGACCCAAAATAACCTTCCTCTCGGTGTTTTTTGGAACATGTGGTGCGCTGACCATTTATTTCCTGACCCATAAAAGCCCTTTGGAACACATCCAACTCATCCTCCTGCCCATTTTTCAGTGCGCATTCCACGCCATCCGGCCACCCAGCCCACCAACATCCGGCCACCTATTCCACGCTCATCCGGCCGGGCAGTCGGAGCGCAGCGACGCAGGTTTGCATTGTTAGTCTGAAGTCTCTGTCGCCGTCAATTTCGTTGCGCGCCTGCGCATCGATTCGCCCTTCAGTTCGATCCGATAAGCGTTATGTACCAGCCGGTCGAGGATCGCATCGCCCAAGGTCGGATCGCCGATCAGTGCGTGCCATTTGTCCACCGGCATCTGGCTAGTCACCAGCGTCGAGCGGTTGCCGTAGCGGTCGTCCAGCAGTTCAAGCATGTCGCGCCGCTGAGCAGCGGTAAACGGCGCCAAGCCCCAGTCATCCAGGATCAGCAGGTCGGTCTTGGCGTAGCCGGCCATTAGCTTGGCGAAGCGGCCGTCGCCGTGTGCCAGGCCCAGTTCTTCCATCAAGCGCGGCAGGCGCAGATAGCGCACGCTGTAACCGTCGCGGCAAGCTTTATGAGCCAGCGCGCAGGCGAGCCAGGTTTTGCCTACGCCCGTCGGCCCGCCGATGATCAGGTTCAGGCCATCGCGCAGCCACTGACCGCTACCCAGTTGCAGGATCAGCGCCTTGTCCAGGCCACGAGGGCTGCGGTAATCGATGTCTTCCAGGCAGGCGTTATGGCGCAGTCGTGCGGCTTTGAGGCGAGTCGTCAGGCGGGCGTCTTCGCGCTCGGTCAGCTCGCGGTCGACCATCAGGCCGAGGCGTTCGTCGAAGCTGAGATCGTTGATGTCGGGCGTTGCGTGTTGTTCGCCAAGCGCCTTGATCATGCCGTGCAGGCGTAGGATTTGCAGCTTGTCGAGGGTCGGGTTAGGCAGCATGTTCGTGCTCCTTTTTCAGTCAGTGGTAGTAGCCAGGGCCGCGCAGATTGATATGTTCATCGGGCAGTAACGGCAGGTTTTGCTGGGCAAGAGGTAGCCGTTCCAGGCCTTGGCGCAGGATCGATTCGAGGCTCTTGTAACTGCATGCGCCTAGGGCCAGCGCACGTTGGCAAGCGGCTTCCAGCCGCTCTTCGCCGTGCTGTTTGCTCAAGCGCAGGATGCCCAGGCAGGCGCGGAAGCCATGCTGCGGATGGATTCGGCGTTCGAGGATGTAGGCGATGACACCGGCCGTATTCGGGCCCGTCTGCTCAGCCCAGCGGATCAGCCGCTGGGGCGTCCACTCGGCGTGTTCGCGGTGACTTTTGGGCATGTGCTCGGTGTGGGTAGTGTGGCGGCCTTTGTGCGGCGAGCGCAGATGGCTGGCCACGCGCTGGTTGGCGTGGAAGCACTCGACGGTCTGCGCGGTCAGGCGTACTTCGAGTTGGTGTTTCACCAGTTGGTACGGCACGGAGTAAAAATGGCCGTCGACTTCGACGTGGTAGTCGATGTGGACTCGCACCTTTTTCCATTCGGCGTAGACATATGGATGTTCTGGTAGCGGTTGCAGCGCGGGTTGGTCGATGGTCTCGAAGGCCGAGCGGCGTGAGCCGGGCAGTTTCTTGAAGGGCTTCTGATTGAGGCGATCCAGCAGCAACGCGATGGCTGTGTTGAGTTCGCCCAAGGAGAAGAACTGGCGGTTGCGCAGCACCGCCAGTATCCACCGCTCGACGACCTGTACGCCGACTTCAACCTTGGCTTTGTCCCTGGGTTTACGCGAGCGCGCGGGCAGCACGGCTACGCCGTAATGCTCGGCGAGATCGCGGTAACTGGGGTTGATATCCGGCTCGTAGCGATGCGCCTTGGTCACGCCACTGCGCAGATTGTCGGGCACCAGGATCTGTGCGGTGCCGCCGAAAAAAGCAAAACAGCGGGCGTGCGAGCCCAGCCAGTCGGGCAGTTTCTGCGACCAGGTCGCCTCGGCGAAGGTGTAGCTGGAGGCGCCGAGGACGGCGACGAATATCTGGGCCTGGCGGATCTCTCCGGTTCGCCGGTCGATGATCGGCACGGTCTGACCCGCGTAATCGACGAACAGCTTTTCGCCGGCGCGATGTTCCTGGCGCATGACCACGTCGACCTTGGCGGCCCAGAGCCGGTAGTGCTCGCAGAACCAGCTGTACTGGAAGCCTTGCGGGTGCGCCAGTCGATATTCTTGCCAAAGCAGGGCCAGGGTTACGCCGGGGCGGCGCAACTCTGCGTGGACATGAGTCCAGTCCGGCATCGGACGTTGATCGCTGGGGACGTCGGGTGGTGGCGGAAAAAGACGCTGCTGCAACTGCGCCTCGCTCGCCGCACACGGCCAAGTCAGCCCGCTGGCAGCAAAGCGATTGAGGTACTCACCGATAGTTGCGCGACCCACCTGCAAGCTGACAGCGATCTGGCGAGCAGATAGGCCGACCTCAAACTTGAGACGTAGCACTTCCTTAATTTTACGCATGGATAACCGCTCCACGACGACCTCTCTGCTTCGATAAAAGAGGTCGATGGTAGTGAATTAATCCTGCGTTGCTGCCTGCCTTGTGGGTGGCCGGATGGCCGTGGAATGGGTGGCCGGATCATCGTGGAATCAGTGGCCGGATGTTCATGGAATGGGTGGCCGGATGCCCGTGGAATCCGCATTTTTCAGTACATCGTTTACTCCGCCTATCTGGAGCAGAACAAGAAAATACAGGCAGCGCAGCCATCGGCACCGGAAGTCGTCGATTTCGAGCATCCGGACCCGAATCCTCACGCCGAAATGAAACCCTTGAAGAGAACCAGGGCAGTGATCGTTGGGGTCATCCTCCTGACGCCCCTTCTCATGGGGGCGTGACTTCGGACTTGCTGCAAGCGGCCATGAGCCTCGCGCAAATACGTATAGAAAGGGCAACGATTCTGGTGAAACCGCCTTACGCCAATCTATTGCCAGCCCCCAAGGATTCACCGCTGGAAAATTACAAGAAATTTGAAAATGCGACGGTAATTTTCCGGGGCGTGGGCAATTCGACGCTCATTGAAATGCATTCCGAGGAAACGGCGATCCGGTTGGAGATCCCGAATGACTCGATCATTATCGAGCGCCGAGTGAAGCCCTCTGCAAAAATGAGGAAAAATCCTGAGAAAACAGAAAGCTGATACCATCCGCAAAATTGACCTGCTGAGCAGAACACCATGAATCGCCGCAAGAAAATAAACCAGTTATTGAAGGCTAACGCCAAAAAAGCCAGTGCCAAACTGGCACCGAAAAACAAGACGCCCTATATCAGCAAAGCCGACCGACTGAAATTGGAAACCGAAGCCAGCGACGCCCCCATCACTTCCCCGGAAAGCTGATCCACGTCGGTTAAGTTCCATCCTCAGGCCATTTTGCACGTTAACCAGGCGCTCCAGAAAAGACTGCTGAAGAACCGGGTGGCACTGCCAAATCCTGCATCATTCAGCAGTTTTTGAACCGCGGCCTCGGAATGTGGAGGGTCGGCGCCTTGAAGGATCTTGCCAAGCTTGACCGTCACTTCTTCCGGGCTTGCACCATGCTGTCGCCACCTTTGCCCCCAGGCCGCGAGGAGTAACGGCTGACTGGCATACGCATATTGGTTTGCCGCGACAATCAGCGGCGCCCCCGGCTTTAGATGGGCCTGGATGGAGCGTAATATTTTCGACTTGGCTTGATCTCCGTCGAGATGATGGAGTACACCGATCAAGGTAGCGGCATCGTACGACCCGTTTGCTACCAGGTCCTCAACATGCCCAAGATGCAGGGTGGTTCTTTCAAGCAAGTTGTTTGCGGCTAATTGCTGCTTCGCGGCCTCCAGCATAGGCCCGGACGGATCGACGGCAGTGAAGCGCCAACCCGGCTCCAACTTGGCCATTGCAACGATCTCTTGCGCCGTACCGCCAGCGCCCACCACCAGTATTTTCGCCGAGCCCACGTTCCCAAGGGTCGCCGCCAGCATGCACGCCGTCAGGTCCTGGCAGGCGTCGTATCCAGCGAGCGCAATGCGGCTCTGCCGGCCGTACTCATTGGCCCGTGAAGTATCAAATTTTTCCGCTGCATTAAACGAGGATGATTTCAAAGCGCAGGTCTCCGTGTCCTGCAATCAAGCTACGCCTCGCTTTTGGATAAGAAAAATTCATTAATTTTATGGGCAGCATTCCCATAAGGAATATCGGTTTCCATCGGCAGGATTTTGCGTGGTCAGCCTATTGCGGCTTGCGACAAACATATGGAAATACGAATATGCATTGTCCATATATAGATCCCGCTTTCGGCTCTGCATCTGAGTCTCTGATTTGCGCCAAAAGCGGTCGGCCCGGTGGTTTACTTAACCACGTCCCCCAAATCCCACTCATCCAGACCGGGCCCAAACAGGTTCTAGACCGGATCGGAGAGGTGTAATGACTGAGTTCTGCAGCGAAACCCCGCATGACTTTCCAAATCTTGACCTGTCACTCTTCGACGTACCCACAGCGGAAAAACTCGCAAAGAGTGCAGAACCAGAACATAAACCACGCATACTTTTGCTGTACGGATCGACCCGCGAGCGCTCTTTCAGTCAGTTGCTGACACGCGAAGCGGCGCGCCTGTTGGAACTCATGGGTGCCGAAACCGCGATCTTCGACCCGTCCGGGCTGCCACTGCCGGACGATGCCCCCGTCGATCACCCCAAGGTGCAGGAACTGCGCGACTTGGTGATGTGGTCGGAGGGCCAGGTCTGGTGCTCGCCAGAACGCCACGGCTCGATGTCCGCGGTTTTCAAGGCACAGATCGACTGGATCCCGCTCGCACTGGGCGCGGTTCGTCCTTCGCAAGGCAAGACATTGGCGGTGATGCAGGTGTGCGGCGGCTCGCAATCCTTCAACACGGTGAACCAACTTCGCGTGCTGGGTCGCTGGATGCGCATGGTCACGATCCCCAATCAATCCTCCGTCCCCAAGGCCTTCCTTGAGTTCGACGAAGCCGGGCGCATGAAGCCATCGTCCTATTACGACCGGGTCGTCGATGTCATGGAGGAACTGATGAAGTTCACCTTGCTGGTGCGCGGCAGAGAAACCTATCTGGTCGATCGCTACTCCGAGCGCAAGGAAAGCGCCGAACCAGGGTCGAAACACCATGGATGAACGCCAAGCAACCATCAAACACAAGATCCGCGCCGTGGTCATGCGCAGCGAGTCCGACGAGATCACCTATCGATCAGAGTGGCTCGGTTACCTGCCCTTCCCGGTTTTTCACTGGATTGAATACCAAGGTGAAAGCTTTTCCAGCGACTTTCCGTTTGATTGGACCCTTGAGGATCTGCTGATCCTTGAGCGGACTGGGTTCCTGGAAAAGCTTGAAGCTTACGAAAACCCGGAAGACAATTTTGATCGGGACATCAAATATCGCGTTCACGTTGGGCGCATATAACCGCTGACTGAACAGAATGGACGAGCTCGCGCGGCAAGCAGGTGTTGAAGTTCGCCTCAATAGCTTCTGAACAAAGCGAGCAACGCAACAGTCGGAGCAACAAGACCCCGGCAAAGAACCCTGGCTCATGCCCCTACGATCCGCTGCCCTCGCTACGTTGTTCACTTTGGCTGCCAGCACGGCAGCCGCCGCGCCGGAACCGCTGCGCCTGGTAAGCCTGAAACGCTGCGGCGACCTGCTCGAAACCCAGCAGCAGGACTGGTGCCTGACCGTTCGCGGACTGGGCGAAACAACGCCGCCACTGAAACTGGGCGCAAAGGTGATCCCCGCGAACACGATCCAGCGCGAAGGGAAAAACCTGCGCTTGCGCCTGGACAGCGCCGACTACCAGAGCGGCCCGCTGTGGCTGCAGGACGGCCCGCGCGCCAGCAATGCCGCCTGGCTGAGCCTGCGCAACAGTCACGTACTGGCCGCCAGAGCGGACGAAGTGGCGAAGAACATGGATGGCCTGACCACCTACGTTGACCTGGTCAGCGTGCTGATTGAGGAAGACCATGACGGCCGCCAGGAGGCCGAGCGCCTGGCCCGCAAGTACGGGGCAACGGTGGTCGGCAGCATCGCGCCGCTGAACCTGTACCAACTTCGCTTGCCGGCCAAGGACTTGGTGCAGCGCGACGCCCTGGTGCTGCGCCTGGGCAGCGAGACCAGCGTGGACGCCGTGGTCATCGAAGAGTCCTCGGCCGAAGAAACCGAGCAAGCCGCAGCCCATCCCGAAGAACCGAAGAAGCCAGCCCTGGACTCCGATGAGTGGGCCGCGAATCGCTTTCTCGACGCGGTGAATTATTACCAACGGCGCATCCCCGGACGCCAGCCGCCCATCCAACCGCAACCGGTGCGCATCGGCCTGATCGAGCGTGATGTGGATTTCGACACGACGGACTTTGCAGACGACCTCGGCGCCTGCTCACCGCCGCGCACCTGTGTCTACGCCCGCGATGCAGACAAACCGGACAACCACGGCACGACTGTCGCCGGCATCCTCGCCGCGCGCTGGGACGACAGCGGCAATACCGGTTTTCTCCGCGGGCTGGACAAGACCAGCGGCGGCTTCGAGGTCATCGTCGAACGTAATTCCGATGCCGGGATCACCGCCAACATCGCTGCCTCGGTCAACCTCGTGGAGGACGGTGTACGCGTGCTGAATTGGAGCTGGGGTATCCACCGCGTCGGCGCCAAAGACGTCAAAGGCGATGACGTCGACTCGCTGCTGCGCTCGGGCATCGCCATGGGCGGCTACGAAGAACTGCTGGAAGAGTTTTTTCTTTGGCTGCGCAAGGAACATCCAGACGTGATCGTGGTGAACTCCGCCGGCAATGGCGCTTCGTTCTCGGGCAGCGATGAATACCGCCTGCCCTCCTCCTTCATCACCGAGCAATTGCTGGTGGTCGGCGGGCACCAGCGCAGCGAGCATACCGGCGTCGCCGTTGACGACCCGGCCTATGCGGTCAAGCGCAGCTCCTCGAACATCGACATGCGCGTCGACATCACCGCCGCCGCTTGCGCCCATGCCTCGACGACCAACGCCGGCCAGCAAGGCGCAGTGCATTGCGGCACGTCCTACGCCACGCCCATGGTCGCGGGACTGCTGGCGGCGATGCTGTCCATCAACCCGCAACTGCAACCTGAGCAACTGCGCATGCTGTTACGCCGCAGCGCCATGACCATCGGTGACAACCACGACTTCGAACAGATGGACGCCGAAGACCTCACCGCCCCTATCCTGCCGTCGGAGCGCCGTTATCAACTCAACGACAAAGACGTCGGCCGCTCGGCGCGGTTGGACATGCAAAAGGCCCTGGACCTGGCCGCGCAAAGCCGCGACCGCGTACGTTGACAGTCAAGGTCACGTCTCACTCAAGACAATGTCTGCCTTACGCGGGCAAAACCACCCATGCATCAGCCCCGCCTGGAAGAACTGTACCGGAGCCTCGAACCCAGCGCTCTCGATGAGACCGGCGACCTGCTGTGTCGGCAGGACAGCCACGTCTCGGGCGTAGGCGGCACGCGCTCTTGCCAGCATTTGCGGCTGTACGCCTGCCGAGGACATCAGCGTCATCCAGTTGCGCAGTAGTGCCTCATAGGCCGGTGACTCGGTATCAGCGGCGAGGTCGGCGTTTGCCAGTATTCCACCCGGCTGAAGCCGACGGGCGATCTCGTGAAAGAACGCTATACGGGCTTGTGGCTCGAGCAAAAACTGAGACACCAGAAAGCAGGTAGCGCCGTCGTGACCAGGCTCGGCAGGCAGCGCGTCGAGGTAACCTTGGTGAAAGCTGCAACGCGAAAGGAAGTCTCCTTCTACCGCTTTCTGCCGGCAGATATCGAGCATGGCGCCCGAGGGGTCAACGGCAGTGAAATGCCAGCCGGGATTATGCTTGGCCAGGTGGGTCAGTTCCGCACCGGTGCCCACGCCGACACAGAGTATCCGGGCATTGTCCGGTAAATCAGCGAACACCGCGTCAAGCAGGGTGTACAGGGCGTCACGAATGGGCGCCATTCCCGCCCATTGCTTATCGTAGCTGGCGGCCTGCTGGTCGAATAAGGCCTTGAGTTCTTCATTGCGCATGGAGAGCACCTTCCTTTTTGTCGTAGTCGGCCAATCATGGAACCAGTCGGTAGGTGGACTGCACCAGCCCCGAAGGAAAGCTGCGGCTGGACACCAGTTTCAAATCCACATCCCGCTCAAGTCCGCCGAACAATGGTCGCCCCGAGCCGATCAACACGGGAACGGCAGTGATCACCATATCGGTGATCAACCCATCGCGCAGAAACGACTGCACCACCCGACCACCATCCACATAGACACGCTGCACGCCTTGGCTCGCCAGCTCATCCATCAGATCACCAGGGGCCAGGTTGGAAAAGCGCACTTTGCCCTCCAACGCCTCGGGTATCGGCGAATCGACCAACTGTTCGGACAGCACCACCACGGGCAGCTCGTAAAACCAGGTGTCGAAGGTCAGCACCTTTTCATAGCTCCCGCGCCCCATCACGATCACGTCTTTGTCGGCGATGAAGGCTGAATAGCCGTGGTCTTCGGACGGATCGTCGCGCTGTAGAAGCCAGTCGATGTCACCGTCGGGTCGGGAGATGAAGCCATCCAGGCTGGTGGCGATGAAGACGTGGGCGGTGGGCATTTGTGGCTCCTTATTGTGGGGTAGCGCTCGTCGGACCAGAGAAAGACCTCAAAAATCCTTCAACGCTCAACGCTGCTCGATCATGACGCGCATCGATCGCGGTGAGTGGAATGGCCTCCTCCTTCCAATACTGACAAAAATAGGCGCTTAGAGCGCTGCGCGATGGAGCTCGGCGCCTGGACGCCCCTAGCAGCAACACAGGCAACCGCCGATCAGCGGTTGATCCGGGTCGTTTTCGAGAAATGTGACCCTGACTTCCATGCCCGGCCGGGGCGGCCCAGTTTTGCAACGCCAATTGGAAGCGCCCTTCAGCCAACAACAACTCTTGTCGTCAAATCTATCTTCGCGGTCCCAGGGGAGCTTGACCTTGATCCGTGCGAAGCAATCATGCCCGATCTCGTCGTCCTCTAGAGAGAGCACTACAGCAGTCTGGTTGCATAGTATCCGGGGTTTCTCGTGAGCCAACGGCGGACGATAGGACACATTCCACGCAAGAGCGATAAAGCGATTGCGGTAACCCTGATGGAAGTCCCCCCCGTTCTCAGTGTTGCCACTGGCGACGTTCTCACTCGACGCCTGTACTTGCTTGCCTTCGTGGATGACCTGAGTCAGGAGCCACGGGGCGTTCCACTCTTGGCGCGGATGGCCGGAGATTTCCAGCACATGGCCACTGACTAACGGGGTCTGGTCACTCTGCCCTTGAGCTTGACGATAAACCGCGTGGGAGTGCTCCAGAGTACGAAGACGTTCTGGGCTATAAGCAGTGGGCTGCCCAATCCTGGGAAAAACCGACTGATCATCCCCAAAGACCAGCACGTGGCCTTGAGCCCTGTGCTGGAAGTGAAAGTGAATACCTTCTTCTTCGCACAAGCGCTGAATAAAGTGCAAATCCGTTTCGTCGTACTGGGCACAGTAATCACGCTCTGGGTAGGTCGCCCCCAGATGAAACCGATAGGCGTCGCCCAGAATGCCGTGCTCTTCCAGTATCAAGGCGACGATTTTCGGCACCGGGAACTGCTGATAGATCCTCTGGTTGATGCGATGACGCAAGTAGGACAGGTGCGGTACGAGGGCCAGTCTGTAGCGCGTCAAACGCTGACCGTTGCTGCTGTGAGCGATGTGGTAGATCCGTCCATGAATGCCGTTGCCCTTCGAGTCGAAGGTCAGAAAGGCCTCTACGTCGAACAGGCTTTCGAGATCCAGGTCGGACCGCTCGCTAACAAACTCCACATTGAAGAGGTAAGGCCTGCTGATCGCCTCTTCTCCAGTGAATGCGAGCACTTGAAAATCTTGCTCAAAACCGTCGATTGTCAAACTGAAGTGCGTTTGATTGGCTGGGTTGAACATCCGCTGTTCTCTCTTTAAAACCTGCAGCTCGCCCCACGCCCACATATAAATAAAGGCTTGTATCGAGCGACAGGCGACAAATCAAGTCAGGTCACACACCGCTCTTCACTTTGGTCCAGATCCGCGTGCGAATCCGCTCCAGTTTCAATGGCAGTGGCTCAAGTGGAATAAGTGTAGCGAGCGTTTTTTTGTCTGGATAAATCCAAGGATTGTCTCGCAGCTTCTGCTCGACGAACTCAGTGGCATCTTTATTGGCGTTTGGGTAGAGCGTGTGGTTTGAGGTCTTGGCAATGATTTCTGGTCGCATCATATAATTAATGAACGCCATACCTTCCTTGGGATGGGGAGCATCTTTGAGCAAAACCAGATTCTCCGACCAGGACAACGCGCCTTCGCGAGGAAGGCTGTAGGCAATCTTGCGCCCGGTGTTGGCCTTCTCGTTGATGGCCTGTGCAGCAAGGGCACCGTTGGCCCATCCCACAACGGCACAGATATTACCGTCAGCCAGGTCAGCGTCGATTCTGGACGAGTCGAAATAGAGGACGTAAGGACGGATTTTTAACAATAAGGCTTGGGCTCTCTGGTAATCATCCGGGTTCTTGCTATTGCTAGGGAGTCCAAGGTAATTCAATGCAATCGAAATAATCTCACTTGGAGAGTCGAGCATTGCCACACCACACGACTGGAGCTTACTGATATTTTCTTCTTTGAAGATCAAGTCCCAGCTATTCACCGGCGCACTATCACCCAACACGCCCCTGACTTTGTCAACGTCATAACCAATGCCGGTAGTGCCCCATAGATAGGGAACAGCGTAGCGATTACCAGGATCATTGACCGCGAGCTGGGACAAGAGATCAGGATCGATGTGTGAAAAGTTACTCAGTTGACTACGATCCAACGGCTGAAGGACTCCCGCCTGGATCAGGCTTGGCAACACATTGGAAGTGGCCACAACCACGTCATAGCCGGTGCGCCCAGCCATGACCTTGCTCTGCATGATTTCGGCACTGTCGAACGCATCCATATGCACGCGCGTGCCAGTTTCCTGCTCGAACTCCTTTGGCGTCTGCGGCGCAAGCAATCCGAACCAGTTATACAGATACATTCCGGGTTCTACAGCCGCTACTGATGTGCTTATCCCGGCACAGAGAAGCGCTGCGGAAAAAATGGTTCGCAAATGTGACTTTCTCATGCAACATCCTTGTCAAGACGATATGCCCTCATGGCCATCGTAAACCCTGGCAGCGAATATACCGGGTGTTACCGAATAGTAAATACCTACGAATACTTACCTTTGACCTGCGAATCCCTAACCCTAAAGGGGTAGAAAATGCCGTTTGACCTCCACAGCCTGGCTTGGCATCGATCGATTGGAAAGCTGATCATGCAATTGAACCGACCGGATTTCTGGAGTTCACTTGTTCGCACGTTAAATGAGTATGTACAGATCGATAATTGGGTTGTATTGATTTTCAGCAATCAACACGTGCAGGTCGTTAGTCTTCCCGAGGTCGCAGACGCGGAAGAAGTCGATGCATTCATTCATCGCTACGTGAAGGGTCTTTACTTGCTGGATCCGTTCTATATAGCCAATCGGGAAAATCCACAGAGTGGTTTCTTCCACCTGTTGGATATAGCACCGGAATACTTTCTTGAAACGAAGTACTACCATCAATACTTTGCCCAATACATCTCTGCGGATGAGGCGCAATACAATGTCCAACTCGATCCCGACAGGACGTTATGCATCTCCATCGGCAGCAAAGTCCGCTTTAGCCAAGAACAGATTACCCTGCTTGACATCATCAAGCCGTGGGTCACTGCATTGATGCATCAGCGCATGGGCTTTGAAATCGAGGTAGAAAAAACCCTGACTGAGCCGCCTCTGTGGCCGGAAACGGTCAATCAGCTTGGCACCCAAATAACAGCACGCGAGAGTGATGTGCTCCGCTTATTACTCAGCGGCTTCTCCAATAAAGAAATAGCCGGAAAGCTGTCCCTCTCGGCAGAAACCATAAAAGTTCACCGCCGCAACATTTACGCAAAATTAAACATCAAGTCACAATCGGAGCTCTTTGCTCGATTTTTCATGCCCAAACAGAATGTTCCCGCTACACATTGAAGTCAGGGCAGCGGGCTGATTGACGCGGTCACGCGCCTGCAAGCATCAAGTTCAGATTCTGCACCGCCGCGCCAGCGGCACCCTTCCCAAGATTGTCAAACACCGCAGCCAGCAAAACCTGTCCGGTCTCATCATTCCCAAACACCGACAATCGCAAGTCATCCGTTCCGTTAAGCGCTTGAGGATCAAGGGACGTCAACGCTTTAGCTTCTTGCATCGACATCACGTGGACATGACTCGCATCGGCGTAGTGCTGCATCAAACACCCATGCAACTGCACCGCGCTCACACCTGGCGCCAGCCATCGGGTTTGCAAGGGTATGGTCAGCACGATCCCCTGCCGAAACGCGCCGTAGGCCGGCACAAACATCGGCCGCTGCGTCAGTCCGCTTTGCTGCTGAATCTCCGGAATATGCTTGTGTGCCAGCCCCAACCCATAGACTTGAAACGCCGACGCCTGTGCCGCGCCTGCCCCCTCATGCTCTTGCACGCCGACGCGTCCTTTTCCGGAATAACCCGACACGGCATGAATGCTCAGCGGGTAATCCCTGGGCACCAATCCGGCCTCCAGCAATGGGCGTAGCAGCCCGATCGCCCCCGTTGGGTAGCAACCGGGATTGCTCACCCGGCGCGCGGCGGCGATGCGTTGGGCCTGTTGCGCATTCATCTCTGCAAAACCATAGGTCCAGTCTGGATGGGTGCGGTGCGCCGAACTCGCATCGATCACCCGAACGGCGGCGTTTTCGAGGGTCGCTACAGCGTCGCGTGCGGCTTGGTCGGGCAAACAGAGAATCGCGATGTCGCAGTGGTTGATGGCTTCGGCGCGGCGCTGCGGGTCCTTGCGATGTTCAGGGCTGAGTGTGAAAAGCCGCAGATCGCTGCGCTCGCGCAGACGTTGATGGATTTGCAACCCGGTGGTGCCTTGGTCGCCATCGATGAATACAAGGGGACTAGCCATGGAATGCTCTCGGACATTGAAAATCAGGAGCCCAATCTTCGGCGACGCTCTAAGATAGTAAAAGTTGAATTTATAAACGATGAAATTCAGTTTTACTGAACAAGGAACCTCTCATGCGCGAAATCAGCCTGGACCGTCTGCGCACGCTGGTGGCGATTGCCGACCTGGGATCATTTGCCGAGGCCGCCCGTGCGTTGCACCTTGCGCCGCCCACCGTCAGTTTGCATATCGCCGACCTGGAGGCGCGCGTGGGCGGCAGACTGTTGTCGCGTACGCGCGGGCGCGTTCAGCCTTCAGCGATAGGGAACACGCTGGTGGAACGCGCGCGGCGCCTGTTGGCAGACGCAGAGCAGGCGCTTGAAGACGTGGAACGTCAGGTACAGGGATTGGCCGGGCGTGTGCGGCTAGGTGCCTCGACAGGGGCCATCGCACAGTTGCTGCCGTATGCGTTGGAGACATTGAGCCAACGCCACCCCGCTATCGATGTACAAGTGGCGGTGCTCACCTCCCAGGAAACCTTGAAGAAACTGGCCGAGGGCTCTTTGGAGGTTGGTTTGGTCGCGCTGCCGCAGCCGCCGATGAAGGGCTTGCGGATCGAACCGTGGCGACGGGACCCGGTCATGGCGTTCCTGCCAGCTCGCTGGGAGTCCCCGGAGGTGGTGACCCCCGACTGGCTGTCCGCTCAGCCATTGATTTTGAATGACAGCACCACGCGCCTTTCGCGCTTGACTGCAGAGTGGTTCGCCAGTGATGGGCAGCAGTCCGCACCGCGTATCCAACTGAACTACAACGACGCGATCAAAAGCCTGGTGGCGGCAGGATATGGTGCGACGTTGTTGCCCCATGAGGCGGCCACGCCATTGCTTGATAACAGGATCGTCATGCGGCCATTAAAGCCTTTATTGTGGCGTCAACTGGGGATTGCCCACCGCAGTCGGGACATCGAACGGCCTACGCAACATGTGCTGGATGTGTTGTGGGAGCTGAGTGCGCAGTGACTTTGTCAAAGGAAAACCCGGCATGCCGACACTGGACATAAGGTATTCTGCGCGGCGTAAAACACGATCCAGGCTTGCGGCGTGCCACCGCTTGTCACGGCCCCTCGGACGGTCTTGAAGACGGCGCATCAGGAGATCTGCATGTTGTTTGGACATCGGTTCGAGCGCACCGCCCAGGATGACCTGCACATCCATTCGCGCAACGGGGTGCAAAGCGCCTTCGTGCTGCTGGCAGGCCCGTTTGCCTTCATCTTGCCGGTGGCATTCGGCGTGTTTGTGATCGCTGATGAAAACTCGCCTTTGACTGACCTGGATCCGCTGACTTCACTGCTGATCGTGCTCGGACTGCTGCTGATTCCCGCCCTCGGCCTCCTCCTGATGGTGTACACCGGGCTCCAGGAGACCTTGCTGTTGTCGCGAAGCAACGGTGAAGGCAAGCGCCGCACCCGAAACTTTTTTGGACGCCGCGAGCGTGTGCATTCGGTATTCAGCATCGATACCCCCAAATGCCTTGAGCTTCGTCGCCGTCCAGATGCCGAGCCGGCCTACACCCAACTATGGCTGGTGATGCGCGATGGCACCGAACACCGCCTGACGACCGATAACGTTCCGGTAATGCCGGGAAGCAAACGAACCGACTTATGGTTGCGTGAGCTGGCCGACTACCTGAACGTGGCAGTACCCAGCGAAGTCGTCGTGGGTTCGGCAGCGGCCGTGAAGGCCACCTACAGGCCCGCTCCGGCCCCAACCAGCGGTAAGGTCGTAAGGGAAGCCAGGCAGCGCAGGGCCAAGGGGCTCACGCCTTCCCATGAGCCCACCGAAAAACTGGGCACTGCCGCACGCGCCCTGCTCTTGCTGATGGGTGTTTTCCTGGCGGTCCTGGAGCTGACTCACGTCATCGCCTTGGTGCCCGCGCTGTTTAACGGGCGGCTGCGCGTCGGCGGCTTTCGAACGGGTACGACCACCTTCTATTGGGCCGAGCAACCGCTCACCTTTTCATTCAACTTGCTTATGGGCATGGCCGAGGTGTTGATCATTGGATTCATCGCCTGGGGTTGCTTGCGCACGGCGATCCAGGGCCGGATGAATTCCAACCCCTGAGAGCGGTCAATTCGACCACAGCGCCACATAAGCCTCAAAGCAGCCGTTAATGGCAGAATGATCGTTTCGGAGACCCCCATGCTTCGCGTATTTGAACAAAGACTCGACCCCTTCCCGCCCGACGAGGTACCCCCGCCACCCGAAGGCCTGGCCCGGTTCCTGTGGGCCTGCACCCGGGGCGCCCGCGGTTACATCCTTGCATTTGCGCTGCTCAGCGCCGGTGTATCAATCTACGAAGCCTGGCTGTTTTCTTTCCTCGGTCAGGTCGTGGACCTGCTCTCGACCTGGCAAGCCGGTGGTGAGGCGGCGGCGCAGGAACGTCGCGTGCTGTGGGGCATGGGCATCGTCATGGTCGCCAGCATCGGGCTGGTGGCGTTGCGTACCATGGTTCAGCACCAGATATTGGCGATCAATCTGCCGTTGCGGCTGCGTTGGGACTTCCACCGCCTGATGCTGCGGCAAAGCCTTTCGTTCTTTTCCGATGAGTTCTCCGGCCGGGTCACCACCAAGGTGATGCAGACTGCCCTGGCCGTGCGCGACGTGCTGTTCACCCTGATCGAGATCGCCCCCGGAATCGGCGTGTATTTCATCGCGATCATCGCATTGGCCGGCGGATTCGCATTGAAACTGATGCTGCCTTTCCTTGCCTGGATCGTGTTGTTCGGGCTGGCCATGCTCTACTTCGTGCCCCGCTTGGGCAAAGTCGGACAGGAACAGGCCCATGCGCGCTCCTCGATGACCGGACGTATCTCGGACGCCTACACCAACATCACGACCGTGAAGCTGTTCTCCCATTCCAATCGTGAAGCGCACTTCGCGCGCGCGGCCATGGAGGATTTCAAGCAGACTGGCTTTCGCCAGATGCGCCTGGTCAGCCAATTCGAGATCGTCAACCAAGCATTGGTGGTGGGATTGATCATGGCAGCCGGCGGTTATGCGCTTTGGCTGTGGCACCAGGGTGATGTCGGCGCGGGTGCCGTGGCGGCGATTACCGCCATGGCATTGCGTATCAACGGCATGTCGCACTGGATCATGTGGCAAATGACCTCGCTGTTCGAGAGCATCGGTACCGTGCAGGACGGCATGGCCACCCTGACCCGCGGTCCCAAGGTGCAGGACGCACCGCACGCAAAGGTGCTGGTGACCTCCGGCGGAGCGGTCACCTTCGACAAGGTGAGCTTCAACTACAACGGCGAGCGCCAGGTGCTCGACGGCCTGAGCCTGGACATTCGCCCGGGTGAGAAAATCGGCCTGGTAGGTCGCTCCGGCGCGGGCAAATCCACGCTCATCAACTTGCTGCTGCGTTTCTACGACGTCGACAGCGGGCAGATTCGCATTGACGGGCAAGACATTGCCCACGTGACGCAAGACAGCCTGCGCAGCGCCATTGGCATGGTCACCCAGGATACGTCCCTGCTGCACCGTTCCATTCGCGACAACATCGCCTACGGCCGCCCCGATGCAAGCGACGCACAAATCCGCCGTGCCGCGGCCAATGCCCAAGCCGACGAGTTCATCAGCCAACTGAGCGACCGCCAGGGTCACAGCGGCTACGACACCTTGGTGGGTGAGCGCGGCATCAAGCTGTCGGGCGGCCAGCGCCAGCGCATCGCGATTGCCCGAGTGATGCTCAAGAACGCCCCGATCCTGCTCCTGGACGAGGCAACCAGCGCGCTGGATTCGGAAGTCGAAGTGGCCATTCAGGAAAGCCTCGATGAAATGATGCAAGGCAAAACCGTCATCGCCATCGCCCATCGACTGTCCACGATTGCGGCGATGGATCGACTGATTGTCATGGATGATGGACGCATCATCGAACAGGGTACCCACGTTGAATTGCTCGCCAGGAACGGCATCTATGCGCGGCTGTGGCACCATCAGAGTGGCGGGTTCCTGGGTGAAGACCGAGGGGTGAGCGAGGCGATGGAACAGGAATGAGCGTGTAGCCCGGTGCTGATCTGCAAGCCGCCGCGATTTGTAATCAAGGGACGCAAGCATGAGTGCAACATGCTGGAATGAAGGCAGCGGCCGCATTCGCGAGCGCCACCTTCATCTCGTATCAGTTACGCGTCCTTAATGCGTGCCTCCATGGCCTTTTCGGCGTTGAAACCATCGAAATTCTCGAAGACGCCCATGAAGCCGGGAACGGTCGACTCGCGCGACCAGTCGCGCTGCAGCTCGCAGTACATCTGCACGCGACTGATGAGCTTCGCGCCCGCCTGTTCCATTCGGCGCAACGCGGCCTCGTGCGCGGCGAGTGACGTGCCGCCGACCGCATCGATTGGCACATAGACCTCATAACCTTCCTGAATCGCGTCGAGTACCGGGAACGTCAGGCATGCTTCGGTCCAGAGCGCGGTCATGATGAGCTTCCTGCGGCCAATCGCTTTGACCGCCTGCTTGAACTCGGTGTCCTCCCAGCTGTTGATCGAGGTGCGGTCATAGGTTGGTAGGTGGCCGAGCATGTCCTGCAGTTCCTGGATCGGCGGCTTGTTGCGGCCAGTCGCGACGTTGACCGTCGAATGGATAATCGGAAGGTTGTAGTTGACCGCCGCCTTGGCAACGCTCGTGATGTTGAAGACAAGCTCATCACGGGACATTGAGCGGATCGAGGAGACCTGGATCGGCTGGTAGTCGATGATGATCAGTGCCGAGTTCTCAGGGGACAGGAGCTGGTCAGTCTTCGGGTTGCGGATATTCTCGCTTGCCATTGGCAAATCCTTTTATGGGTCATCCACACGTGTGGGAGAAATGTTTTTCCGGACGGCGTTCGCCAGCGGCGACGTTGCCCGGAAGAACCATTGTGCTGTTCCCATATTCGATGCAGTAGTAGCATTGCGAGGCGAGCTGTGTCGCAAAACGGGGAACGCCAGAATGGACATTGAAGAGCTGCAGACCTTCGTCGAAGTGGCGGATGCGGGGGGCGTTTCACCTGCTGCGCTTCGGCTTGGCGTGTCCAAGTCGATCGTCAGTCGCAGGCTCGTTCGGCTTGAAACGGCACTTGGCGTCCAGTTGCTTGCACGATCCACTCGTGGGGCCGCTCTCACAGAAGCCGGGGCGACATTCCGCGACTATGCCGCCAGAGTCTGTGCCGAGATCGACATCGCCAGGGAAACGATCCTGCCCGCCGGAGCTCTTCGCGGCCGTTTGCGAGTGGCCGTACCGCTCTCTTTCGGCCCGACGCATTTCGCGCCCGTGCTCGCGGAAATGGCACGCCGCCACCCCCAGCTTCACATCCAAACCTGCTACAGCGATCGTTTCGTTGATCTCATCGCGGAGGGTTACGACTGTGCGATACGGGTTGGCTATCTTCCGGACTCCAACTTGATCGCAAGACGCATCGGCCCGACTTATACGCAGCTCGTCGCCAGTCCGGACTATGTGAAAGCACATGGGGCACCTGAGTCGCCGGAAGAGCTCGCCTTGCATGAGGCCCTCATGCAAGGCACCGAAGCCTGGCAATTCATGGATGGCGACAAGATCATCACGGTCCGTGCGCAGGGACGTTTCAAGGCCGACAACGGCATCGCTCTAGTCGCCGCCGCAACGGCGGGACTGGGGATCGCGTACCTGCCCGATTGCCTTACCCACGAACACATGATTTCCGGGGCGCTCGTGCCGATCATGACCCGTCATCCGCCGCCCCCGGGAGGTGCCTATATCATCCGCCCGCCAGGCCAGCATCCGGCACGCAAGATACGGGTCCTCACCGAACTCCTGATCGAGTATTTCGGTGAGTCTCCGCACCTGGCGGTGCTCCAGCCCAAACCAAAGACAGATCAATGACCACCGAACGCTACGACCAACTCGCCATCTTCGCCGCCGTCGCCCAGGAGCGCAGCTTCACCCGCGCAGCGGCCAAGCTGGGCATGTCGCAACCGGCGCTGAGCCGGGCGATGCGTCAGTTGGAGGAACGGCTGGGGGTCCGGCTGTTGTCGCGCACCACTCGCAGCGTCGCCCCGACCGAAGCAGGCGAACACCTGCTGCGGGTGGTCGCTCCGCGGTTCGAAGAGATCGATGACGAGATGGCGATGCTCAGTGAGTTTCGCGATAAACCGGCGGGTAAGTTGCGCATCACTGCCGGTGAGCACTCGGCGATCACGATCCTGCAATCCGTTCTCGCCAAGCTGTTGCCTGAGCATCCCGACCTCAACATCGAGGTCATCGTCGACTACGGCTTTACCGATATCGTCGCGCAGGGTTTCGACGCCGGTGTGCGGTTGGGCCCACAGGTCGCCAAGGACATGATCGCCCTGCGTATCGGCCCTGACATGCGCATGGCGGTTGTGGGCTCGCCGGCGTATTTCGGCCGCTACCCCAAGCCAGTCATTCCAGACGACCTCACGGCGCACAATTGTATCAACCTGCGCATGCCGACCCATGGCGGCCTCTACGTCTGGGAGTTCGAGAAAAACGGCCAGGAGCTCAAAGTCCGGGTGGAAGGCCAGTTGGTGTTCAACACCATCGCGATGCGCCTGGAGGCCGCGCTCCAAGGGTTGGGACTGGCCTTCATGCCGGAGGACCTGGTGCAGGACGCTGTCGCGCAAGGCCGGTTGATTCGGGTGCTGGAAGATTGGTGCGAGCCGTTTTCCGGCTACCACCTCTACTATCCCAGTCGCCGCCAAAGTTCACCGGCCTTCACGCTGCTGCGCGAAGCCTTGCGTTATGAAGGTTGACTGGCCTGGACGGTGTCCAACGCTTCACTGGCACGCTTGGCCGCGGCGGCGTCGCCCTGTTCGCCCAGTAACTGGATCAATTGCCGCAACTGCGCAGCGCTCAAGCCGACTCGCAGGCTGGCGGCCATGTGCGAGCGCAGTTGTGACTCAACGCCGGGGGTGACCGCCAGCGCAGCCACCGTCGCCAGTTCACGGCTTTGCCAGTCCAGATTGTCACGCTCGAAAATGTCGCCGAACAGGTGCGTCTGCAAGTACTGGTTGATGACCGGGACGAAGTCGAACAACGGCCCCTGGACGGGCGCACCGGCAATGCGCGTCTGATTGGCCTTGCCCGCCGCCAGCAGCGCATCACCGGAAGGAATCAGGCGCGCCGGCTCACGCCCCGGGTTGTCCTGGACGCCGCGTTGCTTGCGCGCCTCCACCACTTTCATCAATTCGCCGAGGGCGTTGAGGCTGCGGGGAAAGCCGCTGTAGGCGTAAAGCTGCACCAGGATTTCCTTCGCCTCGCTGACGGTGAGGCCGGCATCCAGCCCTTGATTCAAGGCGGTATTGAGGCCAGGCATATTGCTCGTCGCCATGGCGGCGGCAATCAGCGGGATGGCTTGCTGCCGGGTCGACAGGGTTTGCGAAACCGCTACGGCATCCGGCGTGGCGGACGGCGTAGACGTTCCAGCGGCACCGTACTGTTCTTCGCTGACCTTCTCCAGCCACTCCACGTTTTTGCCCTCCACCGTGCCGGTCACGGCCAAGTGGGTCATGGCGCTCGTCGGCGCGGCACCGTGCCAATGCTTGACGCCCGGCGGGCAGACGATCACGTCGCCCGGAAGGATCTGCTGCACGGGCTTGCCCCACTCCTGCGTCAGACCGACACCGGAAATCACCACCAAGCGTTGTCCGGCGGGATGGGTATGCCAGGCCGAGCGCGCCCCCGGTTCGAAGCTGACGTAGGCGCCGGAAGCATTGATTTCATTGGTTGCCGGGAACAGCGGATCAACGCGCACTCGCCCGGTGAAATAATCCGCGGGGCCTGCGACTGCAGCCTGGCTGCCGGCCCGGCTGATTTGTTGCGACGTCCGGGACTCGTTGGTGCTTTCTGTACTGGCGGCGCCGGCAAAAGGCGCCGCCGCGCATAGTGCAAAACAAAGGCTACCGGTTGAACGCAGAGTCATTTGGCTTTCCTCTCGATTGAAATCGCAGAGAAGCAAATTAACCTTGCTGCATTAATCGATAAACCATGCCAATGACATAGCACTTATATCGCAATTACATAAATACGATTGGCCATACCGCTTTACTTGATCTCGACCAACCGCACAGCCTGTGATCCATCCAGAGACAGGTGAATCACTGCAGCCTTGCTTGGGAAGTTCGGCGCGTCCTCGTCGGTATTCTCCATCACGGGGATGTCGAACAGGGTCTGCTCACCGGTCGGATCACTGACAAGCTTGGCATCCAGCTTGTCGATGGACCGCCAGCTGTCGCCACCGATGCGCATCACGTCCAACAAGGTGTAATGCGGCACGCCTTCTTCGTTCTCTTCAGGCGTGAAGGCCGCCAGGTATTGGCTATAGTTGTTGCCCATGCCGAAACCTTCGACGGTGAAGACCGCGAGCGTGACCTGGCTGTCCTCGCCAGTGTCCAGCGTCTGCACCAGCGTCGCTTCGGGGTAGCCGGTGGCATAGCTGTCCTTGAGGAGCGCAACCAAGTGCCCGATCTGCGTTTCCAAGGCTTTGGGGATGGGTTTCGAATCAGCGGCGTGAGTCAGGGTGCAGGTGAAAAACAAGGCAGCGGTCAGCAGGCGCAATTTCATGAAGGTGAGGTCCGGGGTGTCGGGAGGTCAACGCGCAATGGTAGCGGTTGGCCAGGGATTTGGTAGCCCATTGTTGATGGGTTTTGTGGCGGGGTGCACAACCTTGCTCGTCAAAGCGTTGGGTGAAGTTAACGGTCGCGGCTAGCTGCGGGATTCGGATGGGAAAAAGGGACAGAGGGCCTGAGGGATCCATTCGCATGGTTAGATGAATTCATAACTTTTCGACGAGCAACCTAAGAGCATGCCGTCAGACCAACCCTCTTCTTCATTTTTTGTTTCCAGCTCAAGTGGTTAGCTGCTAAGTAACTGCCATCAAATCTGTCTCTTTCTTCCTTTGCGCTGTGTTTAAACTACGGCTGCCAGAATGTCAGACAAACTCCATATTCATCGAGGAGATCGTCAGCAATTTCAAACTGAAATATTTTTTCTGGGAAGGCGTCTGATAACGCGCGCTTCCAATATCTAGCAATCTGCTCAGCAAATAAATGACAAAGACGATAATCTTCTTCCGACAGGCCTACTTTAAATACAGGTCGATCCGGCGCATCTTCCCACTTTGAAAAGAACTGATTTATTGAAAAAATATTTCTGTACCGTTCAACGTCTTTACGCGATGCACTTTGTTCCAACACACTAGATTCGGTCTCGACCAGCCCCCTCAAATGGAATTTTTGCGGGTCGTATTGCTGAGCGTTAGGCAGCCAGAAAATGTGACCATCAACTTCAATAAAATCAGGAGAGAGCAAGCCCAGCACAGAAATTGCGTGCTCTAATGAAACCATGCTCCCTACATAGGAAAAAAACTCTCCGGAGCTAATATCTGAAACAAACAGGCTTAGCGACTCTTTAGAAATATTACCCTGATAAATTCGCATCATTTCGACCCCAAGCTATCAAGAACCGACTAGGGAACATTTCCCTCAAAAACTTGTGTTTCCTTTTCCGTCTCCTGCAAACCTGCCCCCCTTTTCTTATTAGAATATATTATTGTAGTCATACATATACTCTTCGTACTCATCGTGACCCCATGGATGGCCATCCAAGCGATCAATCATAAGCACCCCGCCTACTTTTTTTTCCGACAAATCTATCGACGACAAACTAAAAGACCAAAATAGGGGTGGACAACGAACCTGATCTACTTGCCCTACAACCGCACCTTTCTTCGCCGCTTGGTTTTTTGCAATTTCAAATGCAGCATCGTACGTAACAATGCTTTTCCTATACTCCACGGGAACGCTAAAGCAGGGTATATTTCGCCGATGCAAATCGGCCACTACTGCAACAAGCTTTATCCTATCAATATTGACGTAAAGATAACCACTGCGCACCGTCCCCTCTTCTAAAAAAAAGCTCTTATCAAACAGACATAGCATCTTAATTTGCGATGCATCTACTTCTACGCACAGATATAAATCACATTTTTTCTGCATACTATGTTTTTACCTCTAGGCCAACAATTACGCCCTCTTCTAGAATCTGGCTTAGTACATTTTGAGGCGCGGAATATGTCGTTCCTACACCTAGCAGCCAAGGATCTCGAATCCTCGTTGCTCCATTATTGACCGAGTCTACAACAATTGCGTGAAGCCCGCCCGACTCGGTTTTCACGTTAACAATCACTGAAGCGCCATTTTTTGGTAGCAGATTTGATACTTGGTACCGTTATGTCAAGGCCCAAGCCTTACCCCATGCAAATGAAAACACGTCGATCAGCAAGGGGCGAGGTCAGAGTGCCATTCAAATCTGCCCCCTTTTTTATGCGTTGCCCCCTAAACCAATTAACGCTCTGTCAAATCAGATGGAACCTCCGCCCGTTCGAACAAGTAAACATTTTCAACAGGGCAGTCGGGGTACACCCATTTAGCCCAGTTTTTTACCATCCAATCCCTTGAAATCCCGTGCGCTCCTGGTAAACAACTTTCAACTGGCAGACGCACCACTAAAAGCCCCGATTTATTACCTGAGGCAACGGCAATAGAATGCCCATATTGCTCATCAGGAATATCAACAACCATAAAATCCACAATTTCTTCATACGGCCATCGGGCAGGAAGACGAAATATCTTTCCTCTACTTATCGCAGCCACCGAACTATCAACGAGTCTGATACCTTTCATTACTTAACCTTCAAGTCATGCTTACCTGATTCATCTTTTGAATCTTCGACAGGTGACAAGTCAAATTTAGCTCACCGCGATGTTCACCTGTCTTACCATTCACCTGCTCAAGCCTACCAAAAAAAAGGGGACAGATTCTGAGTGATCCCCACAAATCTACCCCACCTACTGCGCTTGCTGTTCCACCTTCAAACGCAGGAGTTGTTCCAGCTTCTCCAGAGTCCTCGAGCATATTCGCGCCCCGTTTCTCCTGAAATATTCTAGCCCCAATCGCCACAGCGACAATACTCGTTTGTCCTTGAGACTGTTGCTCTGGAAACGCCTTTCATGTCCCCTCTGACGAGCCAGTAGCCCCATCAAAAAGGTCACGTAGTTGGTCAGCGCGGCGATCAACAACAACGCCTCGATCCGCTCCGGACAATGGCTGCGATGCAGGTCAAAGGCAAAACCGAAGCGATGACTTTTGACGTCTCGAAATCCCTCCTCTATCTGCATGCGCCTTTTATAAATCGCCGCGATTTGTGCTGGACTCCATTGTTGTTCGGGAAGGTTACTGGCGAGCAGCCATGGTTCGCTCTCTCGATGGGCACATACACGGCTGAGTTTGTTTTTGGCAATCGAGCCCGTCACACGCTGATGTTTTCGCCCCTTCGGCGAGTGCTTCACGCAATACAGATTGATGAAGTGCGGCGCGCTTCGAGTCATCTCGATTCGTCCCAGTGATTTGGGGGATGCGGTGGCGTGGGCGTAGAGATTTCTCACCGATTGCCACGGTTCTAGAGCGACTCGATAGAGATCCCGGTTTCGCACACGGCCCACGTAATACCAGCCTTGGGCCTCAACAGCCTTGATCCAGGGCCGACGAAAACCGGCATCAGCCACCAGGATCGGAATGCAATTTTCAGGAAGGATTTCGGCAAGGGTCTGGAGCAAGCGTTTTTGATATCGCGGGAGCCTTCTTTCTCATGAACCCTCTCGTAAATAGGAAAAGAGCGGCCTGCCAACGGGATGGCAGCGCGTAGTAAAAAGAATTTGCCTGGGGCATCGATGGGCGACCAATCGACCAGGATCAGCGGGTGTTTCAAGTTACCGAGCAAGGCCCTGAGCATGACCCAATAAAACAGCGGACGCTCGGCTCTGAGGTGCGGATTTCCCAGCAGTCGATCCACCCGTTTGATGGCGTGCTTGGGATAAGCGCGGCCAGGCAAAAATCGACCCAGAGATGTCAGTGTCAAGCATTGGCCTTGCAGTAAGGCGGATACGCAACACATCAGAGCGGTCAGTCGGCGAGCATGGATATTGGGTAGTGCTTGAGCGAGAGCGGTATGTAAAAATTGGATGGCCTGCATGGGGTACGGAGTCTTGAGTTGTGTGGTGCAATCAAAACTGCCGCCCCGTGCAGGTCACATCAATTGGTTATCTTCTTGATTTTTCGTGGGAAATTTCGGGGATCACTCAGAATCTGCCCCCTTTTTCACTATCAAGCAAGGATGTGTTCAACGTGCCTTTTGCACCAACTAATTACCGGCTATGGGCAGTACTCAATCGTATAACCGCTCTTTAGTTCTTGTTGGATTACTTCGGCCAGATGCTCCCCCTCGGCTTTATGCCTAAGCTCTGCCTCAAGCGTGTGGAAACCAGAATCGGGCGGGTATTCACTGTTGAACGTCGCCTGATACTCACCGTCCCATGCGCTGATTTTGGCCTTAAGCTCTTGAGAAAGTGGCAAATCTTCAACTTCAACGTGCCCCATTCTATCCGGGTCTGGACAGAATAGCGGGCCAGCCAAATACTCACTTGTTAGTCTTAACCTGATCATGGCAATGGTTTCCAAGAACTGACCGGATTAGCGCGAACCACGAAGCCGTTTGAGCCAACCCCAATTGCGATGTTTTGCTCAACACCATTGTACGTGATTCGGTAAACATTAGCCGAACCGTTGGTACCGACAACTGTTCCACGTTCAAGAGCATTCATTACTACATTCGGAATATCGTCACGTGAGACGCCTTTATTGACAAAATCAACTTCGTGTCGCTTGTAGATGTGTTGCAATCCAGCAGCATCGTTGCCGTTCTCCAGCCATACGGTTCGACCATCTGGCAGCCTACGAATATCAACCACGTTCTCTGGCGTAATCTTAGTACCTACAGGCAAGCCCGAGATCAATTCGTCCCTCGTCAGAGTCGAACCCGACACTCCTTTTGCACCAGCATCTTATGAAGCAAACAAGCAGCCGTTTTCGTCTACCCAAATTATGCCTGGCACTTCATAAAAATACAGTGTGAGTGCCTCGTCACCCTCGCTCACAACACCTTCCGGCCACTTTTCTTTCAAGTAAGACACGATCTGCTTCGCATCCAACCTCCAGTGAGCCGCTTCATCATTAATCGAAAATTTTGGGTGCGGATTATCCGAAGAAATATAACAGTCCGCATTTGGCGCGATAAATTTTATTTTTCCTGTAATAAGCAGGTATTCGATCACAGAAAAAAAAGCATCTTTTTGCTGCGGAAACGATAGTTCGGGATTCCATGAGCCAATGGCACTAAACAGAGCGGATATCCACAGGCCAAATGAATCACGCACTATTTTATCAATAAATTTTATATCCATTATGGATTTCCGATCAGGAATTTTATTTCTGGATTATACGTTGTGCCTGTGGCTGCTTTGGGCACATCAATAGTCCAGGCTGGGCCAGTCTGGCCAGATGAAGAGGAAAAATTCCGAAGCGTGAAATTTCCTTCAGGTGTATTAACAACATATATATCCCCTTTTCCAGGAATAGTACGAGGAGAAGGCAAGTCAGTCGAGCCTGTCAATTCCGAAAAATACTGCTTAACCTCCACATCTGTTGCACCAGAAAATATTTTTGCATTTCCTGTATTTGGAACCTGAATGAGCGAACGATCTCCAATCTGAATACCGCTCCTAGTACTGGAAGAGCTAAACAGCTCCGTTATTTCGGTACTCCGGCTTATGCTTGGAATGCCTTTTGCACCAACATCCCCCCCCTCTCGGGCAGATTACAAGGCCCGGTGTTATGCACCCAAGTCTTGAGCTCTCCCACATAGAACGTGTGGCCGATGTCGACCGTCAGGTTATACGTTTTGCCCACTGGCAAGTAAAGCTCCAGGGACTCGACTTCAGATGACGTATTTTCGGTCTCACCGTCAGCCAAGGACTGCAGCAGGTCACCACGCTTCAGATCGCTAACGGGGATGAAGTCCCGTTTGGCCGGTACGTAAAATGGATGGCTAGGCGTAACCAGCAGTGTTTCGCCTTGCGCGGTTCCATCGTTACGCACGTTTTTGAGCTTGAGGCGGTAGATCGGCTGGTCGCTACGCTGATGAGTGGCAAGGATCGCTGCCGCAAAAGGCTTGCCGCCTTTTTCCGGTTTGCTCCATACCATGTCTCCGACTTTCAGTGTCTCGATGGTTCGGTCGCCCTGTGGCGTTGAGACCATCGTCCCGGCTGCAAAGCAACAAGGGCCTTTATTGTCTGCGGTTAAATTGCTATTTGGAGATGTTTTTTTCCCCCCGCCCCCAGCCCGGCCCGCAGCCAACCCAACCGCCAGCGTCACAGTGCCATCAACAATAGCCTTAGCATATTCCGGACTCACCCCCCATTCCGAAACAAGAATGTCTGCCACTGCTTGGGTCGCATTTTGTGTGGTCACCCCCGCCAACAGATTCTGGAACTCGTTGTTTTCCGCGATCAACAGTTCATAGACCTTACGGGCTTCGGGTGATGCAGAGTCCATTTGGTCACGGAGCTGTTTAGTTTTGGCTTGTGCCTCGGCAACCAGCTTCGAAAGAACCGGACAGCTTGCTGGGTTCTGACCACAGCTAACTAGCGCCTCCTGCGTCTGTCGTTCGCTTAACTCATGGTATGTGGTATAGGCCTCGTCTATGCACTTACTGTCACTGCACCCCTGCAATTGGTTGGCCGCTCGCTCGAGATCGGAATGATTCAAGTAGTTGTACTGGGTGGCGTTGGCAGCAATATCAGCCGCAATTCGCGGATCGCTGCCTGAAACCACCGCTGTTAGCACACCAAGCAACTGCGACATCGCCAACAGGTTGGCTTTATCCTGCTCGGCTCCTGAGCGGTTTGGATCATATCCTTTAGGCAGCACCAACTCCGCCAAGTACTGCACGAGCATTTCGTTGGCGCCTCCGGCCAAGGCTCCCGTCTTGAAGTCGCCGCCCATGGCCATCGATTTCAAACCACCGACCAAGGCGTGGGCGGCGACTTTGGTCGGACTGCCTTCAGCCAGATTCAGGTTGCCAATTTTATTGGCGGCAACCGCTCCACCAATATCAATAACAGCACCCAACAGGTTGTTGACGAAGTTATCGCCCAGACTGCCACCTTGGATGGCGGTCTGGACCAAGGTGTCCGCCCCTGTTTTCAGGACAACTTGCCCTGCACTGTCCCAGTTGAATCCTAATTTGGTGGGATCATAGCCAAAACTGTTGCCGATGCCGCCCAGCATCCCGGATACCACGTAACCTTTGAGGCTTTCACTGCTGAGGGTGTCTTTTAGAACTGCACCCAAATCGCCCTTGTTACTGATAGCGCTGGTGGCAGCCTGAGTCTCGACTGCGATCAATACCGCGTTGGCAAAACCTGCTGAGAAGGTTCCTGCCGTAGCCCCCACCAAGCCCGCCCCTGCTCCGCCCGTGACCACTGCCAGCACAATTGCCAAAACCATTTGAGCGGCTACGCCGAGCCCCGAGTTTGAGTACTTGAAGCTCTGATGGATTTCTTCCACACGGCGCCAATCCACATCGCCATGCTGCTCAGCTTCCTTGAGCCACGCCAATTGCGGGTCAGCCTTGACCATCGCGTCGATGGTTTGGCTGACGGTTTTCTGATTGATTTGCTTGATATCGATGTTCAAGCCATCGACTGCTTTGATAACCAAGTCGCCTTGAGCCACCAATTGACTCTGGCGAAAGGTTTCATCGGTGTGGCCTTTGCCCTTCATCGAATTCCAGGCCATGCTGGAATTACTCTTTGTATGGCTTTCCTGGATCAGATCCTTCACACCTTCGAAGGAAATCGAGCCACCACTTTGTATCGTCAGGTCATTGCCACTGCTCAGATTGGCAGCTTGATAACGCTGGTCATCCCCACTGACCAACGTCAGATCCCCTCCCGTGGTGATCTGACTACTCACATTAGTGACCTTGGTTACTTCATCACGCTTGGTCTGCTTTTTCCCCCAGCTTCCCTTTT
Organism: Pseudomonas sp. St316; assembly: GCF_018325905.1. Lineage (NCBI taxonomy): Bacteria > Pseudomonadati > Pseudomonadota > Gammaproteobacteria > Pseudomonadales > Pseudomonadaceae > Pseudomonas > Pseudomonas sp. St316. Next base: position 3,727,503 of record NZ_AP021901.1, read on the forward strand.
TCTTTTTGTCGTACAGCGAATAATCACTGTCCTGCGCAGCCATCACGTCGAGGTTCTCACCCGCGACCAGATAAGCCTCGTCACCGGCGCTGATGCGACTGGAGATGATGGCCATGTCTTTACCGGCCCCCAGCGTCGCGTCACCACCCGCATTGATGGAGCTGCCGATTTGTTTGACGTGATCTTCCTGGACCGTAACCTTCTTGCCTTTGGACAAGTAGTGTTGTTCATCCGTCGCCGAGCCAACAGTCAGGTTCTGCGTCGCAGCCATCTCGATGTCGCGTTTAGCATCAACCTGACTGGCAATGACATTAATGTCCCGCCCCGCTTGAGCTGAAAGATCACGCCCAACATCAAGGCTGGCACCTAACTGAGTGACATCACTGCTGTTGTGTTTACGGTCCCGGAAATCGCTGTTGGTCACCTGCGTGGACAAAACGTTAACGTCCCGACCAGCATCCAGTTTCATGTCGCGGCCGCTTTGCAGCACACCGCCAATAACATTGATGTCTTGGCCGGCCCCCATCGTGAGGTCATTCGCCGCCTCTATGCGTGCGGCGTTGTCCGCATAGTCGTGATGCTGGCTGCCGAATCGGGTGCTGTTATCGGAGGATGTCAGGGTTCGTTCAACGAGCACGTCTCCGGTGACCGCCGTCATATTCACGTCGCGACCGGCGATGATGCCGCCTGACTTGTTCACGATGTTGTTAACCGCTAGCAAATCCAGTCGATTTCCCGCTTGGATCAGCCCGCTGTTAACCAGGTCCTTGCCCGCCGTTGCCGAGAGGTTGTTGGACGCGCGCAGAGTGCCGACGTTATCGAGGTTCTGACCGGCGATCAGTGTCACGTCGTTGCCAGCGATCAACGCACCCGTAGGCCCCAGACGCCCCTCGGCCTGCGCCAGGTAGAGCACCGGCACCAGGACTTTTTCGCCATTCACTTCGTGCTCTTCGAGCCAGACGATGTCATGGGTCAGGGCGGCGACTTGTTGGGCGGTGAGAGTGACGCCTACCGATAGGTTGAGGGCGTCCTTGCTGGCAATGGCGTTGTTCATCAGGTACGTGAACATCGCCTCATCGGAGGTCTGGCCGTCGATGAAGCGTTGGCCGGTGCGGGTGACAACGGCCTGTTGGATGAGTCGTTGTTCGAACAGGCCGTCACCCAACCGTTTGGCGCTGGTGTCCGCGTCGTAACCGAGTTTTGTCAGCAGATAATCCGAACTCGTGAATGACTTGAGGTCGGTAAGGACCGGATTGGTCTCGATCAGGTATTTTTGCGGTTTGGAAGTCACGGTTGTGCTGGGTAGCCCGGTGACCCGCGCCACCGTTTGACCGGTGACAGGCACTGGTGCGCTTACCGAGGCGTCGGTCGGGCGACTGACGCCGATTGGCGGAGTGCCCGATGTGCCCAGGGCAATGTCGGCGCCACGGGTGATGGTGCCGTCGAGGGAATGCCCTGGCAGTTGTGGCGTGCCTGTGGATGAGTCCGTTGGGGCGGTGACCTGAATGGCGGACGCGCCGGCGGTGACGCCGCCGCTCTCACGGTTCAACAGCTGCACCTGTCGTTCGGTGGCGGAGACCTGGGTGACATCGACGACCTGGATGTCGCGCACATTGGTGGTCGGGGCGGCGGTGGATCGATTCGATGCGCTCACGCTGGCGCCGCCGATTGTCCAGTTCTGCGACACGGCCGGCGTCTGGGAGGCTGGCGCGTCACTGGCGCCCTGCCCGCTCAGCCGGAACAGGCCGTTTTGCCCGGTGGGGAGGCTGAAACCGGGAAGTGTCAGGGGGTTTATTTGTTGTTGGGCCAAGTCCGGTGGGAGTTGGCTGTTCAGGGTTACGACCGTGGTTTTGCCTGAGCCTGAGGCGGCGGTTGTGGTGTTGCGGGACGAAGTGGCTATGCCGGTGGAGAATGGGCGTTCCACGCCGTTGGTGATTTTGTTTGTTGCGGTAATGGATACGTTGCCGCCGGCTTGGATGATGGCCGGGGCAAAATTGTCGGATGCAGTGGAAGTAAAAACCTCCTGCTTGAATGGATTGAGGTTTTTTATAAAGTCAGGGAGCTCCGCACGATTGCCCGCGGCAAATTCAGACTGTCCGAATATAATTGCCGACGATGTATTCCAACCCGATGCAAGCAGAAACACCACCGGACCAATAATTTGGTAAGTTTCTTTATCCGGATTCTTGGAGCCAGCACGCAGAACATTAGAATAAACTGGGGATTCAGTACCCGCCGCGTTCCAGAAGCGCAGGTCCTCCTTGTAGCCCGCGTCATTACGTATATTGTAATTTACAACCTCCCTCATCTCCGCCAAAGAAAGATTATCATTAAAATATTGGTAGCTCGTGTAGTCACCCAGAGCCGTACCTGAGTTTTCAAACTCACTTACTGCAACATCAATATCTCCTCCAACGCTAACAAGTGAATTTGAATTCAAGAAAGAAGAACCTTTAACGGTCAGATTTTTTCCTGCACTCAACGAAGCCGCTTTAGCCGTCGCATCTCCAGAAATTTTAACTCGATATTGCTGTAGATAGACCAAATATAAAGAAGGTTGCCGATCTCTCCAATCACTTGGAACCGAATCGCAGCTATAGCAGCGAACCCCCAACGCTGACGAATACAACTCCGCCTCAGTCTTAAAATCCCCGCGCTTATTAATAATCGAATCCGCATTAATGGAAAAATCCCGCCCACTCTCCATGGTGCCCGAATCATTCTCCATCAACGCCGACCGTCCCCCCAGGTCATTGCGCGCTACATCAATGTTCTCTAGCGCATAAACATCTGACTTACGGTTGGTGAAACTCTCCACCCGCAGCTTCATGTCCCCACCGCTGAACAAAAACCCACCTTGATCGTTCAGCAAGGTCGAAGCCGTCAGTTTCAATCCATCCGCACCGGCAACCGTCCCATAGTTATTAACGGTGCCCGCATTGATATTCAGCGCACCCGCCGACGTCAGCCGCCCGTAGTTATTCAGGCTGCTCAGGCCTCCGCGCCCACCGATCGTCGTGATCCCGCCGCCGGTAATGCTCGCCACGTCGCTCAAGTCAATCGCAGTAGCGTCGACCGTCATGTCGCCCAGGCTGGTGACTCGGCCATTGCCGCTATACCGTCCGGTCAACTGCAAGCCCAGGCCACCATCGCTGGCGATCAACCCGTTGTTAACCCAGTTCCCGCCCTTACCGTCCAACTGCGTCGAAGCCAGCAGTTGTCCGGTCGCGGTCTGGGTGAAGTTGTTGACGTCGACCGTCAGCCGTCCGGCCTGGATGGCGCTGGTGTTGGTCCAGGTGTCGGCTTTGAGCGTCAGGCCGCCGCGGGTAACGATGTCGCCGCCAGCACCGGTGACGTTGGCCAGGGAGATGTCGAACGTGCCGTCGCCCACATGCAGCAATTGGCCGCCGCTGTTGAGGAAGCTGTTGGCGGCCAGAGTGAGGTGAGTGTTAGCGCTTTCCAGCTTCCCATTGCGATTGTCGAAAAGGCTGCCAATCTGGAAATCGGTTTTGCCGGTTACCCCAAGGGCTCGCAACTGGCCGGTCTGGTTATCGAGGCTTGCAGCGCTCACCACCAACGTGCCGTCGCTTTCGAGAACGCCGCCACGGTTGGTCAAGGCGCCATCCAGGTCCAAGCTGACGACGCTGCCGGCGATCTGGCCGGCGGTGTTGTCCAGGCTGGCTCCGGTGCCGGCTACCTTAATCAGCCCAGAGGCATAGAGGCCACCATTGCGGTTGTTCAGGCTGGCGGTGTCGATGACGATATCGCCCGTCTGCGCAGCGATTCGACCACCGTTGTTGTTCAGCCCGGCCAAGGCACGCAGGTCCAGGCCTTGGCCTTGAATCACGCCGCCCTTGTTGTTCACATCGAAGCCATTACGCAGCACGCCCACGGTGCTCGCCTCAAGGGCGCCCTTGAGGCTGGCGAGGGTGCCGCCGCGGTTGTCTATGTTGGCCGCGGTCACTTTAACATCGCCGGTTTGGGCGATGAGTTTGCCGCCCTGGTTGTCCAGGCCTGCGCGCAGTTCAAGGCTCAGGCCAGTCTGCCCTTGCATCTCGCCCTGGCCGTTGGTAAGGCTCGCGGCATTGAGTTCAACGTCCGCAGCCTGGCTGTAGATCAAGCCGTTGCTATGGTTCTGCACGACTCCGGAGGCGGTGATCACCAGCGCATTTTTCGCCGCGACGGTGCCATTATTGCTGTTGTCCAGACTGCCGGTGCCCAGGGTCATTTCGCCCTGGCTAACCAATTGACCACCTTGGTTGTTGATCGCGGTCGCATCTTTAACCGTCAACGGACCCGCGCTGGCAAGCTTGGCGCCGTGGTTGTCCAGAGCGCCCTTGAGATTCAGGGTCACGGCGGCATTGCCGATCAGGCTACCGCCGCTGTTGTCCAGTGTGGTGCCGGTGAAGCTCAAGGCTTTTTGCGCGTTGACGGTACCGCCCGCGTTGCCCAGGGTCATGGCGTTCATGACCAGGAGGGCGCCGCTGTCGATCAGGCCGCCTTGGGCGTTGTTCAGCAAACCGCTGGTGACGGTCAAGGTCTGGTCGGCGCCGCTGGACAGGATCCCACCGCTGCTGTTGTCCAGGCTGGCCGAGCTGACGGTGAGCTTTTTCTGGCCGGCCAGCGCACCGGCACCACTGTTGAGCAGCGCGCCGCTGAGGGTGACGCCAACGTCTCCATTGCGGCTGGAGAGCGTGCCGTTGTTGCGGTTGTCCAGGCTGGTGCCGTTGACGTCCAGCCCCTGCCAGCCGGAGATCAGGCCGTTCTGGTTGAGCAGGCTGGTGGCGTTGAGGTTGAGCAGGTTGCTGCTGATCAGCTTGCCGCCTGTGTTGTCGAGGGTGCGCCCGGCCAGGCTGAAGCTCTGGCTGCTGGAAATTTCACCGCCCTGGTTGTTCAGGTCGCGCAGCCCGTTGACGGTCAGCGGACCTTTGGCCGTGATCAGGCCATTGCGGTTGTTCAGGTCATGGCCACCCAGGTTCAGCGTGACGGCTTTATCACCCAACAGGCGCCCGCCATTTTGGGTCAGCGCCGCGAGGGTCAGGTTCAGGTCGCCCTTGGCCGAGACTTCGCCGCCGTTGCTGGAGTCGAGCGAATCGGCGCCGAGGGTGAGGTTATCCTGGGTATTGATCAGGCCGTTGCCGCTGTTATTCAGGGCCATGGCGTTGAGGACCAAAGCGCCGCCCGCCAGCACACTGCCGCCCTGGTTGTTCAAATTGCCGCTGGTGAGGGTCAGCAACTGCGCGGCACTGATGAGACCTTGCGCCTGGTTATCCAGTTGTTGGTCGATCGTCAGGACGAGGTTGCCGCGACTGGTGAGGGTGCCGCCGTTGTTGTTCAGGCTTTGGGCGTGTGCATCGACGCTGGCCGCGCCGATCAGGCCTTTGACGTTGTTCAGCGCCTGGGCGATGCGCACGGTAAGGCCCTGGTTGCTGAGCAGCCGACCGCCATCGTTGTTGAGGTTTTTCGCCGCCAGGATGAAAGCCTGGGCGCTGGAGATTTCACCCCCCTGGTTGTTCACGCCGCTGAGGTTTTTCAGCAGCAACGTGCCGGGGGCGTTGATCAAGCCACCCTGGTTGTTGAGCTGGCCGTTGTTCATGTCCAGGCTCAGCGAAGTGTTGCTGAACAGTTGGCCGCCCTGTTGATCAAGGCCGGAAACCGATGCGGTCAACGCGCCCTGACTGCCAATGCGGCCACCATCCTGGTTAGTGACCTGGGCAGCGGTGACGTTCAGCGTGCTGCCACTGTTGAGACGGCCCTTCTGGCTGTTGTCGAAAGCGCCGGTGGTGACGCTCACCGCGCCTTTACCGCTGATGTTGCCCTGCTGGCGATTGTCCAGTGTCGTGCTGGTCAGCAGCAACGCACCGTCGGTGACCAGTTCGCCGTCCTGGTTGTCGAGACGCCCCAGGCTTCGCACGATAAGGTCCGCGGCGCTGGACAAGCTACCGCCGGTGTTGGTCAGGTTGGCAGCGCTGACATTCAGCGTGCCTTCGCTGCTGAACTGGCCTTGGGTGTTAATCAGGTCGCGGCTCAGGGTGATGCGCTGGTTCTGCTGGCTGATCAGGTAACCGCCGCTGTTGTCCAGGGAACCGCCATCGAGGCTCAACTGCGTCTTGGCACTGAGCAGGCCCTTGGTGCGGTTGAGCAGTTTGTCCACGGTCAGTTTCAGCGCCTGCCCGGCAAAGACCTGGCCGCCATCGCTGTTGTCGAGGTTCTGGCTGATCAGCGTGACGTCAGCATTGCCCGACAGCTCACCGCCACGGTTGTCGAGATCGTCAACGTCGAGATCCAGCGCTTTTGTCGCGCCGATCAAACCGGCCTGACGGTTGTCGAGGCTGGACGCTTTCAATGTCAGATCGGTGGTGCTGATCAGCGTGCCTTGACGGTTATCCAAGGTGTTGACGGTGGCGTTGAACCCGGTCTTGCCGGCGAGGCTGCCAAGGCGATTGTCCAGGCGATCAGCGACCAGCAGCAACGCCCCGTCAGCAATCACCGAACCGCGCTGGTTGTCGAATGCGGCTTGCACATCCAGATCGAGCTGAGCACGGCTGCTCATCAAGCCATCGCTGTTATCCAGGCTGTCGCTGCGGCTGTCCAACGCCGCCGCCGAAATAACGCCCCGGGCATTGTTCAGGGCCTGGACGGTTCTCAGCACCAGGCCTTGGTTGCTCAGCAATTTACCGCCACTGTTATCGAGGTTTTGCGCCGCCAGCGTGAAAGCTAGTTGGCTGGAGATTTCCCCGCCCCGATTGTTGACGTCCTTGAGGTTGCTCAGCAGCAACCCACCCGAGGCGTTGATCAGGCCGCCCTGATTATTCAACTGGCCCTGGTTCAGGTCCAGGCTCAGGCTTGTGTTGCTGAACAACTCTCCTTGCTGTTGTGCCAGCCCGGTGACCGACGCGGTCAAGGCTTGGCTGCTGGCAATGCGGCCTGCGGCGTTATTCACCTGCGTGGCGTTGAGCTTGAGGGTATTGCCTGAGGTCAGGCGCCCGCCCTGACTGTTGTTGAGGGCGCCGGTCGTGATTTGGGTCGCGGCTTTGCCCGAGATAATGCCTTTTTGGCTGTTATCCAGACTGGCGCTATCAAGGGTCAAGGCGGCATCGGTGCTGATCGAGCCGCCCTGGTTGGCCAGCCCGCCACTGCTCACAATCGACAACGCCCCAGCGCTGCCCACGCTACCAGCGGAGTTATCGACGCTGCCTGCGGTGACGCTCAGTTCCCCTTCACTGCTGACCAAGCCTTTGCTGTTCAACAGGGCGTTATCGAGCGTGATCACCAGGCCGTTGAGGCTGTCGAGCCTGCCATCGGTGTTGTCCAGCGTGCTACCGCTGAGCGTCAGGCTGCCTTGAGCGTGGATCAACCCCTTGCTCTGGTTGATGAGTTGAGCGACTTTCAATGCCAGGTCAGTGCCGGCGATGAGTTTGCCGCCAGCGCTGTTGTCCAGCCGTTGACCGCCAACCTTCACGCCAAGCCCTGCGGACAGTTCACCCGCCCGGTTATCGATCTGCCCCACCTGCAAATCCAGCGCTTTTGTGGTGCCGACCAAACCGCCGTTGCGGTTATCCAGTGTGCTGCCGGTCAGGCTCAGGTTGCCTTGGGCGACCAGTGCACCACCCTGTTGTTGCAGGGTATCGATAACGGCGGTGAGGTCGGTTTGGCTGGAGATGCGCCCGAGGCCGTTCTGCACTTCACCGGCCTTTAAGGTGAGCGGGCCAGCGCTTGTGAGCAGGCCGCCGCTGTTATCCAGCCGCGCGCCTTCAAAGTGAATGCCGGCCTTGCCGGCGATGATGCCGTTGCTACGGTTGTCCAACTGATCAACCGTCAATTGCAGCGCCTTGTCGGCGCGGATATTCCCGCCGCGGTTGTCGAGCGAATCGCTGTGCAACGTCAACAGGTCATTGCCGGCCAGGCGACCGCCACGGTTGTCGAGGCCACCGGTTTGCAGGTCGAGCGCGCCTTTGGCCGCCACTTCGCCCAGGCCCTGATTATCGAACATGCCACTGATGCGCGCGGTCAGGGTGCCGTCGCTGACCAGTTGCCCGCCATTGCTGTTGTTCAGGCTGGCCGCCTGGATAGCCACAGCCTTGCCTGAACCCAGCACACCCTTGCGATTGTCCAGCGCACCGCCTAGGGTAATGGTCAAGGCTTTGTCGCCCAGGACGTGGCCATTGCCGTTATTCAGGGCCATGGCGTTGAGACGGGTCAGGCCCGCGCTGGACATTTCACCATCGAGGTTGGTCAGCGTCCCGTCGACATTCACGGTCAGGTCGGCGTCGCTGCCCAGGGTACCGCCGCTGTTGTCCAGGCTGGCGGAACGGACTTCAAGGCCATTGGCCGAGATCAGGCCTTTGGCGTTGTTCAAGGCCTGGGCAACGACCAAGTTGAGGCTTTGCTTACTGGCGATCAAACCGGTGCTGTTGTCCAGGCTCGCGGCGTTCAGGCTGAAGGCCTGGTCACTGGATATCTCGCCGTCGCGGTTGTTCACGGCTGCCAGGTTTTTCAGCAGCAGGTTGCCCGGGGAATTGATCAACCCGCCCTGGTTGTTCAACTGCCCGTGGTTGAGATCGAGGGAAAGGCTGGTGTTGCTGACCAACTGGCCGTTCTGTTGATCAAGACCGGTGACACTGGCATCCAAGGCTTTTGCGCTGGCGATGCGGCCGGTGGCGTTATTCACCTGGCCGGCCTTCAACAGCAGCGTATCGCTGCTGATCACGCTACCGCCGACGTTGCTCAGGGTGCTCGCGCTGTCGAGGCTCAACGCACCGATGCTGGAGATCTGACCGCCGTCGTTATTCATCTCGGCAGCGTTGAGGCGGGCCGTGGCGTCGCTTTTCACGCTGCCCTGGGCGTTGAGCAGTTGGCCACGAAGGTTCAGATTCAGGGCTTGCCGTGCATAAAGAGCACCCTGGCGGTTATCCATTTGCTGCGCGTCGATAGCCAAGGCCGCCCGAGTGGAAATCAGCCCCTTGCTCTGGTTGAGTAGGCGTTCGAGGGTCAGACGCAAGTCACCATAGGCAATCAGTTTGCCGCCGTTGCTGTTGTCCAGTTCAGTGCCAGCCAGCGCCAGGGCGCCCTGGCTCGACACTTCGCCGCCGCGGTTATCCAGCGTGCCTATGCTGAGATTGGCGGCCTGGGTGGTGGTGACGACGCCGCTCTGGCGGTTGTCCAGGCTCGCCGCGTTGAGGGTCAGCAACCCTGCCGATGACAGTAAACCGGCCTGGTTGAGCAACTGCGCCGAGATGCTTGCGGTGAGCGTGCCGTCGCTGAGCAAGCGGCCTGCCGTGTTATCCAGCGATGCGGCAGTCAACTGCGCGCTTTTGCTTGCGGTGAGACGCCCGCCCTGGTTGTTCACCCGGCCACTGGCATTGATATCCAGCAGTTGACCGGCTGCCACCAGCCCCGCGACGTTATCCAGGGACGCAACGCGCAACGTGACGTTGCTCAAGCTGTTGAGTTCGCCGTTGCTGTTGTTCAGTTGCCCAACGTTGGCCGTCAGGTTGCCATTGCTGCTGACCAGGCCCTGAGCGTTGATGAGCTTATCGGCGGTGACATCCAGGGTGCCGCTACTCAACACCCGTCCCTTGTTCTGGTTGTCCAGGGTTGCGGCTTTGATCGAGGCAGTTTGCCCGGCGCTCAGGGTGCCGCCCTGGTTGTTCAGCGTTTGCGCAACGTTGGTCGTCAGGTTGCGGCTGGCAATAACGCTACCGCTGTTACCAAGGTTCTGCGCGGTGAGGCTCACATCACCTGTTGCGTTACGGGTGTTATCAACCTTCACCCCGGCTTCGATGATGCCGTTGTTGGTCAATTGCCCACCCGCGTTCAGGGTGACGCTGTCCCGCGCCGCGAGAGTTTGCCGGTTGCTCAGGTTGCCCTGGGTCTGGACGTTCAGGGCGGTGCCGGCGTAGACCGCGGCCTGGGCGTTGAGGCTGGCGGCCTTGACGTTAATGGCGCCGCTGGCCGAGGTCTCGGCCAGGCTCAGGCGGCCGTTGGCATCAAGTTGGATGTCGCCACCACTGGCGATCAACTTGCCGTCCAGCTTCACCCCGACGCCGGCTTCGGTGCCCACCAGTTTGATCGCGCCGGCATACATGCCGCCCAAGGCCGAGGAGTCGATGGCTAACTGCGGTTTGGCACTGCCGTCATCGGCCCGGGCGGTGGCGTTGAGGGTATCGGCGTTGACGTCGTTGCGACCGGCCACGATGGTCAGGTTTTTCGCCTGGATCTCGGCGTTGATCTTGGCGCTGCGGGTGATGATTTCGAAATGGTCGACGTTATTGGCGTTGAGGCCTGCGCCTTCGATGGCAACGCTGCCCTGGTCGACTTGATAACGGTCCAGCCGACCGTTTTCCACGATCGGTTTGCCGGTGCTCAAGGTCACTTTCGGACTGTTGATAAAACCGCAACCGTTGCAGGTAATACCGTAAGGGTTGGCGACGATGACGTGGGCCGACTGCCCCGCCACTTCGGTGTAGCCACGCAGCTGGCTGGGGTTGCCGCCGTTGACTTCGTTGAGGATGGTTGTAGCAGCCGTGCCGTTGAGGTTCGGGTTGCCGAGGATGATCCCGCCCAGTTGCGTGGACTGGGTGCGGTTTGTGGCGTTGTTGAGGATTACGCCGTTGCTGCCGACGTTGTAATCCGTGAACTGGTTGTGGGACAGACCGCTGCCGTTGGGACGGGCGATGTTGACGATGGGCACGCCATTGCCTGCCTGGTCCAGGCCGGTGCCCGGCGCACTGACGACAATGCCTCCGGCCTGGGCCCACATCGGTTGCCAGAACATGACGTTGGCCAGCAGGAACGCCAGGCCGCGCTTGGGCATTCCCCAGAACTGATCGCGGTTTTTCAGTACGGCTGAAGGCTGGCGGGCCAGGAAGGCGTGTTGGCGGTCGTCCATGATTAAGTCTCGCTGCAGCAGAATTAAAGAAGTACATCCACGCGGAAGTAGATCGGCGCTTCGCGCTCGGTCAGGGCATCCGGGCGTTCCAGGGAATGGGCGAAGGTGACGCTGGCGCTCAGGTGCTCACCGCGGGCGAACAGCTCCACTGAGTTGCTTGACATGCGCCCGTGCTGGTCGCCGTTGTAGCGATTGCCACGAATCACGCCCTGGTCATAACCGAGGCTGGTGCCGTATTCACCAAACACCGGGCGCAGCCACTCCAGCGTCACCGGCCGGCTCCAGCGCAGGTCGTTGCGCCAGTAGCCGCCGCTGTCGCCGGACAGGGATTGGTCCTTGTAGCCACGAATCGATGACTGTCCGCCCAGGCTCATGCGCTGAGGGCTGAACAGCACATCTTCGCTGCGCTGGCCGGTCATCAGGCTGCTGAAGCTGAACGACTCGTCCCACAGCTTGAACGGCTGCAGGTAACTGGCGGTGGCGGTGTATTTGCGGTAGCGGGCATCGGCCTGGCCGGGGCCTGGATCGTTATCGTCCTGGGCATCGAAGGCGCCAATACCCTCCTGCATGCCCAGGTCTAAGTTGACGAAGGCATTGCCGATTCGCCGGCCATGGTTGATGCCGAACTGGGCTTCGCTGAGCCGATTGCTGCTCACCGCCAACTTGCTGTCTTCGATGAAGTTGTTGGTGCGCAGGTATGCAAGGCCCGTGTTGAGGGACGTCTTGCTCAGGGCATCGCGGTGAATCACCCGCTCGACCCGCACCTGATGGTTCTGGCTGTCGCCGGTCTGCTTGAAGTTGAAACCGTTGGCCGGGATCTGCGAGCGGTACTCGCTCTGGCTGTAGGTGTAACTGACGTTCCACCAGCCAAACGGCAGGTTGTAATTGAGCATGGCATTGCGCGAGGTGTGCTGGTGATCGCTCATCGCATCGTGGCCGCCGCGCAGCATCAACTGATCAGCCAAGCCCAGCGGGCTGTCCCACTCGAAACTGCTGCCCCACTGCTGCTCGCCGGTGCTGCGCTGGCCATCGTTGCTGCGCGACAATCCAGCACGCCAAGGCTTTTTCGGTTCATTGGTGACACGCACTTCGCTGCCACCGACGTTCTGGCCAGGGGTCAGCTCCATCTTGGCCTGATTCGATGGCAGGCGATTGAGCTGGTCCACCATCTGCTCGATCTCCCGCAGGTTGACCAGCTCGCCGATCGAGCCGGGAAAAGCCATCGCCAACTCGCGCTCCGATAGCTGGCTGTTCTCGGCGCCCTTCAGGCCTTCGAGCCGTCCTTCCACCACCAGCACGTTCAAGTGCCCGCCCGATAAATCCTGCTGTGGCAGGTAGGCACGGCTGGTGACCAAGCCCTTTTCGATGTAGTGGTCGGTGATGACTTTGAGCAGTTCGTTGAGTTGCGGCACGCCCAGGCATTGGCCGATGTAGGGCTTGAGCAGTCCCTCGCGCTCGCTGACGGAAAGACTGTCGGCGCCCTTTAGCTCGATGCTCTTGATGGGAAAGCAACGGGTATCGACAGGTGCAGTCGGCTGGGTCGGCTTCGCCTCCTGGCCGGGCAGGTCCTTGAGCTCCTCCAGGCGACGGCGCTGCTCTTCGAGCAACCGATTCTGGCGTTCGCGGATCAGGTCCGTGTCGCCAGGCGTGGGGGCGGCGTGAGCCAGGGTGAGTGGAGAAAGGCACAGCAAAGCTACGCACAACCTCGCCCAAAAGGCGGGTGAGGACATGTTCGATCCCTCGAGCTGAAGTGACATCAAAATAGTGGCGCGATATTAATAAGCCATCATTTTGGCGTCAACTAAATGGAGTTGGCTTCAAGGCTATTGCAGGCACCATTCATCTGAAATCAGATGGCTCCGGTACGCAGGTAAGAAAGGTCCCGTGACGCAGATGGAAAGCGCCTACAAAACCGACAGGCTGCGCTCACCCACAGACTCGCGCTTGCAGGAGCGCAGCTTTAACCGCGCTGTAGCGGCAGGCTGGATACGAAGCGTCTGACTTCTCGCATCCATTTTTGCAACAGGGAAATGAAACGGACGTAGGAAGCCTGGTGCGGCTGATGTGCAAGTGTGCCAACGACCTCAAGAATGAGACGCTGACAGGCACGTAGGAGCAGAATTGAGGCAGAGGATTGCCGAGAGCTTTGAAAGAAGTGGGCACGCCCTGTGCCCCTTACAGAATATTGTCCGGCGTCAGCCCTCTGAGCGAATGCGCTCGACCAGGCGAACCTGGAGTGCTTCCAGTTCCTCGGGATCAGCCTTGCCCCTGCCATGCACACCGGGCACTTCACCTTCCCAGCGAGGAATGATGTGCATGTGAATGTGGTAGACCGTCTGCCCGGCCACGGCGCCATTGAACTGCGCAACCTGCACACCGTCCGGCTGCAATTCATCCACGATGATCCGCGTCAGGCGCTGTACGGCAGACATCATCGCGCCCAGGACAGTGGGCTCGACTTCCAGGATATTTCGCGCCTGGGAGGCTTTGGGGATGACCAGGACATGGCCGCGCGATTGGGGGAAAAGATCCAGGAAGGCCAACACATCGGCGTCTTCGTAAATCTTGTAGCACGGCGCATCGCCGCGAAGGATCAGCGCAAAGATGTTCTGCGGATCGTAATGACCGTGGAGACTCATGATCACTCCTTGAATGGGTTTAGAGGGGTTGGTGGGCTGCCGTAAGAGATTTAGCACAGTCAGAGGTCTACTTGAAGCCAAGGGCGGATTTGCTCGCGATGGCAGCAGGTCAGTTACATAGGTGTTGAATGTCAGGTCGCTATCGCGAGCAAGCTCGCTCCCACAGGGGGATGCTGGGTTGATTCAGATCGTGGGCACACCCGAGATCCAATGTGGGAGCGAGCTTGCTCGCGATGGCGGCGGGTCAGTTGGCTTCGGTGTTGAATGTCAGGTCGCTATCGCGAGCAGGCTCGCTCCCACAGGGGGATGCTGGGTTGATTCAGATCGTGGGCACACCCGAGATCCAATGTGGGAGCGAGCTTGCTCGCGATGGCGGCGGGTCAGTTGGCTTCGGTGTTGAATGTCAGGTCGCTATCGCGAGCAGGCTCGCTCCCACAGGGGGGATGCTGGGTTGATTCAGATCGTGGGCACACCCGAGATCCAATGTGGGAGCGAGCTTGCTCGCGATGGCGGCGGGTCAGTTGGCTTCGGTGCTGGCAGCCAAGCCGCTTTTACGAGCCCCCGCCAGCGTAACGGCAATTTTCTGCTGCAACTCACTTTGTGAAAACGGCTTGTGCAGGACCGGGTAGCCGGCGTATTCGGCCGGCAGTCCGCTGGCGCCGTATCCGGTGCTGAACAGGAAGGGAATATGGCGACCGCGAAGGATTTCGGCCACCGGAAAAACACGCTCGCCCGCCAGGTTGACGTCCAGGATCGCCAGGTCCGCCTGCACCGAGCCTGCGACTTCACAGGCGCCAGCGAGCCGGGCGACTGAGTCCACCACTTCGCATCCGAATTCCTCCAGCATTTCCTCAATCAGCATGGCTATCGCGCCTTCGTCCTCGACGACCAGCACCCTGATTCCAGCAAATGGGGTCATGCCCCCGCTACTCCAATCAGAAACGAAAAGCGGCAGCAAACGCCTTGTGGGGCGTAGGTAAGATCGAACTTGCCAGCCAGATCACGTTCGATGCAGCGCTTGATCAAGCGAGAACCCAGCCCTTCCCGTTCCGGCGGTGATACAGGCGGCCCTCCTTGTTCACGCCAGTCGAGGGTCAGCAACGTTCCGTCCGCCTGGGCTTGCAGGTGCCAGGTAACAGCAAGCGTCCCCGTTTCGACCGACATGGACCCGTATTTAAGTGCGTTGATCGCCAACTCATTGAGGGTCATCGTCAGATTGAGCGCCACGCGGGTGCCAACGTTCGCACAAGCACCTTCAATCACGACGCGGCCAGTCTCATGCCCAAAGATCGGCATCAGCACTTCATGGGCCAGCCTGTCGAGCGGTGTCTGCCCCCAATGCCGCTTGGTCAAGAGATCGTGTGCCCGCGACAATGCCAAGAGCCTCGCCTCGAAACGCCTGTAACCGTCTTTCGCATCTTCGGCATTGCGCGCCGTCTGGGCTGCCAGCGATTGCACCGTGGCCAGGGTGTTCTTGACCCGGTGATTGAGTTCATCAATCAGCGTTTTCTGCCGGTTCTCCGCCTGCTTTCGTTCGGAAATATCGACCAGCATGTTGATGGCGCCCACCAGGTTTCCGTCGGCATCATGCAAAGGCGTGGGATAAGGCGTGAACGGAACGCGGCTACCGTCCGGCCGCTCTGCAACGGCCTCGACGCCGCGTATCGGCCGATTTTCCTTCAGGGCCACCGCCATCGGGCATTGATCATGAGGTAACGCGGTGCCGTCCGTATTGAACAGCTTCCAGGTCACGCACCACATGTCGCCCAACTGAGGCGTGCGCCCGGACAGTTCGACAGCGGCGCGATTGAAGAAGGTGATGCGGCCATCGGCGTCGGTGGTGTACACCGCGGCAGGCAACGCCTCGAGAAGATTGCGCATGTGCCGTTCGCTTTCACGGACCTGGTTTTCCATCCGCCGCGCCAGCGTGACGTCCTGCAGTACTCGCACGCCATAACGAAACGTACCGCTGGCGTCCCTCACCGAGGAACTGTGGATGTCGAGGTAAACGACCTCGCCATCGGGCTTCAAGGCGCGCTTGCGAAGCACATAGTTATCAAGTTCACCGGCCACCTGGCGGGCGTACAAATCCGCGTCCTGCGGGATGCAATCCGGGTGGGTATAGTCCAGGAATGTCATCGACATAAGCTCTTCCCGCGAGCGACCCAGCATATTGCACAGGGCATCGTTGACACGCAGCAAACGAGCATCGACGCTGGCCTCGGCAATACCGATGGTCGCCGCCTCGTAGGTCGCCGAAAGCCGGTCATCGCTGTCCTGGCGCGCCGCCTCGGCCGCATGGACACCGCTCCTGTCGAGGGTGAAGCAGCGCGTATTGAAGAGTTTTCCGTCTTCGAAGCGGCCATTGGAAGTGATCATGACATGCTTGATCGAGCCGTCCTTTGCCCTCAGTCGCGCCGGATAGCTTTCCAGGCAGTCACCGCTGCCCAGCTTGCTGAGGATGTCGCCGATAACCGGTTCGTCGACATGAAACTCGGTGATGTGGCGGCCGATGTACTCGTGCGCCGAATAGCCCAGCAGCGTCAGCTCTGCCTTGTTGGCGCGCAGGATGATGCCCTCGCCACTGACGATATGCAGGCCCACCGCGCTGTTTTCGAAAAAGTCCTCCAGGTCGGCACTCTTGCGCCGAAGCTCTTCGGCCATCGCATGGTGCGCCGAAACGTCCTGGAAACAGTTGATCACCCCTTGAATGACGCCCCGCCAATCCCTGAGGGCGCGGACATTCATCAACGCCACGAACCGCGAACCATCCGGGCGCTGGATGATGACTTCCCGATTGCGCGAGGCAATGCCGGTATCGAGCGCCGAGGCGGTCGGGCAGTGTTCGAAGGCCAGCGGTGTACCGTCAGTCAGGAACAGTCGATGGGCGCCGCAGAAACGGTCACCGTTTTCTCCAAGTGCCGGCGCCCTTCCCCACAGCTCGGCCGCCTCACTGTTGTACCTCACGAGCCAACCCTGACGATCACAGAGATACACCGCACCAGGAATGGCATCGAGCGCGCTCGTCCCCATCGCGATCAAGCTTTCGTAGTCGCTTGGCGCACGCGTTTCCATGGGTAGCTCTTCAACGTTCGACATCAGTCATCCTCAAACCGCCTGGCTGAAACCTGTCACAGGGCATCAATGGAGTCTAGATCCCCATTCACCGGGCGAGTTCAAGAAAACTCGACGTCACAGGCCGCGCGCCTCAAAACCTGAATAATGCCTGGGGCGCCTGGACCATTAACGCATGCACCAGCGGTGCCGAACACTCCAATGCGCGCCACTGCTCCATCACCGTTTCGAAGCCGACGCTTTCCTCGTGCTGCGTGTGCGGCCAGTCGCTACCCCACACCAGGCGCTCGGGGCCGAAACACTGTTCCAGCAACGTCAACGAGGCGCGGGCGAATTCCAGATTCCGTGGGGCCGTTGCACCCAATCGATAGATGCCGGACACCTTCATCCACACGCGACCACCCTGCCCCAGCTCCATCAATTGGGCAAAGCCAGGTTGATCCAGCCCCAAACGCGCATCCGGGCGACCGAAGTGATCGACCACCAGTTTGATGCCAAATGGCAACAGCTGTCCGATCAGCCCCGGCAAGTCCACCAGGTTGGCATGCAACTCGACATGCCAGTCCAGTTCCGCAATGTGGCCCAAAAAGCCCTTCCAGGCGGCGTCGCGAAAATCAGGCAAAGCTTCGCCCATCAGGTTCAAGCGAACACCCACCACGCCCAGGCGGGCCATGTCGTCCAGCTCGGCTCGGCTGACGTCTCGCGCCACCACCACGACACCGCGCAAACGCTCTGGCGCTTGCCGTAGCGCGGCCAGCAAATAGCGATTATCCGTGCCGAGAAAACTTGGCTGCACCAACACGCCATGGCTCAAGCCGTGCGTGTGCAAGTGGCCCAGGTACTGGGCAAGCGTGGCGTCATAGTCAGGTGTGTAGCGCCGGACAGCCGCCAGTTCCAGCTCGCGGCTGAAAACGTGGGCGTGACAGTCAATGCCGGTGATCGGCGTAGTACGGGTAGCAACCATGGGTTTCATCTATAGAAAATAAGGGAAATCAGGCTCGGGCGCCCTGGCTGTCACGCTCCATCGCAGGTGCCGATGCAGCAGCGGCTTCCAGGCTGCGACCGCGGGTCTCCGGCAGGCAAAGCGCCGCGATCACCGCCACGCCGTAGGCAATCCCGGCGTCGATGCCAATGGCCGAGCCCAAGGACATGGAATCGCTCATGTGGCCGACCAGGAACGGGAACACCGCCGAGAGCACTCGGCCAAAGTTGTAGCAGAAGCCCACGCCGGCACCGCGCACGTCCGCCGGGTACAATTCGTTGAACAACGCCCCGAGGCTCGCCGGAATGCCCGCTGCGAAAAAACCAAGCGGGAACCCCAGGAACAGCATCTGGGTGTTGCTCAACGGCAGGAACACGTAACACTGCACAGTCACCACGCAGCACAGCGCGAACAGCACGATGTTCTTACGACGACCAATGCGGTCGATCAACAAACCGCTGACCATGCAGCCGCACCAGAAGGCGAAGATGATCACCGCCAGGTAGCCGCCGGAATTGAGCACCGACAGGTTGCGTTCGGTCTTGAGGAAGGTCGGCAGCCAGGTCATCACCGCGTGGTAACCGCCGTGCGCCCCCAGCCCCAGCAGCCCGCCAAACAAGGTCACGCGGATCAGTTCGGGGCGAAAGATACCGCCCAGGGACTTGAAGAAACTCTGCGGGATGACGTTTTCTTTTTTCAGACGCTGGAAGCTGTCGGGCTCTTCAACGTTGCGGCGCACCCAGATGATCAGGAACGACGGCAGCAGGCCCACGATGAACATCACCCGCCAGGCCATGTCTTGCGGCACCAGGGAGTAGATCAGCGTGAAGACGCCAACCGCCAGCCCCCAACCCACCGCCCAGGCGCTTTGTACCGTGCCCATGACCTTGCCGCGGTACTTGGGATTGATGGTCTCGGCCATCAACACCGCACCAGCGGCCCACTCTCCACCAATCCCAAAGCCCTGCAGCGCCTTGACGATCAACAACTGGTGGAAGCCGGTGACGAACGCCGACAGGAAGGTAAAGAACGAAAACCACACGATCATCCACTGCAGCGTGCGCACCCGGCCGTAGCGGTCCGACAGCGTCCCGCCGACCCAACCGCCAATGGCCGAAGTGACCAGGGTCACACCACTGATCAACCCCGCGTCGCCCTTGGTCAGGGCGAACGCGGCAATCAGCGCCGGTATCGCCAGGCCGAACATCTGCACTTCCAGGGCGTCGAGGGACCAGCCGCCGAAGCAGGCCCAGAATGTTTTGCGCTCCCGCGCAGTGACTTGGCGATACCAGCTGAACATGATTCTTATCCTTATAAGTGGAACGAAAGGCAGCCGAGAGCGAACCGCGCCGCTACAGGACCAGTCATGGCAAACAAAACGATAAGCGCTGCGGCGACCGACTCGCCGCTAGCCAGGTAGGGTCAGCGGATTTCCACGCGGTAGCGGAAATGCTCGGCGTGCCCGCGCGAGCGTCGCCACTCCAGCGGATTGCCGGCGTAGTCCCGCGCCAGACGCTCGATCACCACCACCGGGCTGTTGACCGGCACCTGCAGCAATCGCGCGTGCACCTCATTCACCGATTCGGCGGTAAGGGTTTCTTCGGCATAGGCGACCACCTGGCCGCAGGTTTCTTCATAGATGGGATAAAGCAGCGGGCCCTTTTGACTCAGGTCGATCTCGAGCAAGGGTTGAAAGCGATTACGAGGAAGCCAGATTTCTTCGGCGAGCACTGGCTCCACCTCCAGCAGACGCACTCGAACAATGCGGATGACCGGAGCATCCACCGGCAGCCCCAGCGCCTGGGCCACCGCCGAAGGCGCGGCCACCGGCTCCACGGACAGGATGCGGCTCTCGGGAACCCGGCGTTCGCCCGAGGCGCTTTGAAAGCGGAAGAAACGGAACAGCGACGACTGGAATTGCGCTCGGCGAATGAAGGTGCCACGGCCCTGCTGACGCTCCAGGACGCCCTCGCTGACCAGCGCATCGATGGCCTTGCGCACTGTGCCGGTAGACAACTGGTATTCGGCTGAGAGCGCCGCCTCAGTAGGAATCGCCTCCCCCGGACGCCAGCGGTTATTGGCGATCTGTTCAGCCAATTGGTCGCGCAGACGTTGATAAAGCGGCAGGCGGGCATCACTGGAGAGAGCGTTCATCGACCTTATTCACCTTGTTATCTAGTCATATATATGAATATGGGTGCGAGTATTTGCTCAAGGCCGATGGATTGTCAAGAATGCACAGCCTAGCTGGCTGACGAATGGCCGGCGACAACAGTGGCAAGCGGTAGCCAGACTCGAACCTCGAACCCTTCCTCTCGGTCTTTTGCCGGAGACAACAGTTCGATTCGCCCATTGATCCCCTGCACAATCGTCTTGACGATCGCTAACCCCAATCCCGCCCCACTGGTTTCGCTCTGACCGCGCACGAAACGTTCGGTCAGGTGCTGCAGGACGGCCACTGGCACCACCGGTCCGGCATTGATCACCCGCAGCAGCGCCCGGTCCGTGAGAATGACTTTGATGGGTTGATCCCTCGCACCGTACTTCAATGCGTTCTCGATCAGATTGCGCAAGAGAATGCCGAAGGCATCCGGGTCGACGGTCGAATACACATGGGCCTGGGCAGGAAGTTGCAGCGCGATCTGGCGGGTGCTGTTGTGCCGCCACTCATCCACCACGTGAGCCAACAATGGGACCAGGTCCTGGGGCGTTTGCGAGAGCAGTCCGCCCCCTTCTGCCTTGGCCAGCTGCATGAGTTTTTCCGATAACCGGGCCAATTCGCGCAACGCGCTTTCGATCTTTTTCGCACGCACACGCAACGGACCTTCAGGGGCCTCCTGGTACAGCCGCTGGACTTGCGCCAATGTCGCGGCCAACGGTGTACGCAGCTCATGTGCGCTATTGGCGGTGAAGCTGCGTTCGGCCTCCAGGGTCTTGCGAAAGCGCTCCAGCAGGCGATTGACCGCATCCGCCAATGGGTTGATTTCTGCCGGCAGGCGCGACACCTTGATCGGCGACAGATCACCCACGCCACGAGCCTCTACCGCGTAACGATAGGCCAGCACGCTGCCCAGGCTCATGCGCACCAATAGCCAGGTCCCCAACAGGCTGATGGGGATCAGCGCCAATAATGGCCACAACAAGGCAAACAAGGCTTGCCGTGCGGCCCCGCGGCGATGGCGCAATGGCTCGGCGACTTCGATGAATACCGTTTCGCGCAGCGCACTGGCGCCATACAGACGGTACTTTGCCGTCGTGGAGAAACCTTCAATCGGATGTCTGCTGAATATCTTCGGGTTAGCATCATGGGACTGCATCAGGATCTTGCCCCCGGCATCGCGCACCAGATAGCTCAGGTACTCCTTGTGCATCTTCAGGGTGGCAATCTGTTGCGCTTCACCCGGGTTTTCCCGGTTGCTGATTTCCAGCACGGCCAGGGGCAAAATGCGTTGGGCCGTCTCCTCCAGTGCGCTGTCAAAGGCCTCGTTCAACTCATGTCGCACCCCGCGCCAAGTGCCGACTGTCGCCACCAGCCAGAGCAAAGTCACGCCCAGCGTCAGTCCCAGGCCCAGACGCTTTTGCAGGCTGAAGGTCGTCTTCATGCCGACACCATCCGGTAACCCATGCCCCGCACGGTCTCGATCAGGTCGCGCCCAAGTTTCTTTCGCAGTCGACTGATATAGACCTCGATCGTATTACTTTCGATTTCGGCGCCAAAGGCGTACAGCCGATCTTCGAGTTGCCCCTTGGACAGCAGCGCACCGGGACGCTGGATGAATGCCTCCAACAGCGCCCATTCCCGGGCCGTGAGCTCCACCGCCATGCCGGCCCGATGCAACGTACGGGCAGTCATGTCGACGTGAAGCTCACCAAGCTTGATCTGAGGGTTGGGGTTACCGCTGTAACGACGGGCCACCGCAGCCACACGGGCCGACAATTCAAACAGGTCGAAGGGTTTGACCAGGTAATCGTCGGCGCCGGCATTGAGGCCGGCGATTCGATCAGAGATCTGGTCCTGGGCCGTCAGGATGATCACCGCAGTCGCGTCACCTGCGCTGCGCCGCTGACGCAGGAAGTCGAGTCCTCGGCCGTCCGGCAACATCAAGTCAAGCAGGATCAGGTCATAAGCGGTGGTGCTCACACTGCTGCGTGCATGGGCAAGGTTGTGCACCCAATCCACGGCATGGCCGTCATCGGCGATCTGCTCGCGTACTGCATCCCCCAACCTTGGCGAGTCTTCAACCAATAAAACCCGCATCAGGCCGCTCCTGTAATCGTGGTTTGCCGCACCTTAGCGGCCTTACCTGACGTGAATCTGAAGATTCAGCTGGCTGTCAGGAATGCACCGTAGGGTATGCCCCCAACGAAACCCCGACAGGAGACAGATCATGAAAACAGGTTTTATCGCCAGCACTGCGCTGATCAGTGTGCTGGCCAACGGTTACGCCTTGGCCGATGACGACTGCGGCGAACCGGTCAACGACTGGCAGCCACGGGAAACCCTGCGCCTGCAGGTGGAACAGCGCTACGGCTGGACCGTGCAGCGCATCAAGGTCGACGACGGCTGTTACAAGCTCAAGGGCCTGGACCGCCAAGGCAATGTCGTCGAAGCCCGCTACGCACCGGCGTCGCTGCACCTGCGCAAGCTCGAGATCTACTTCCGGGACGATGATGACGCCAGCGCTTACCTCGCCCCGGCCCCCGCACCGTGACATTTCAACGCATCGGCCCTGCCGTTCAGGTTGCTGTCAGCAAGCAGGTCCAGGCTCTGGCCCCAACGATCAAAAGGACACCTCCCATGAAAAAAATCATCGCTGCAACCTGCCTCGCCAGCGCCATCATCCTGCCGGGGCTGGCTCAAGCCCGTGAAATAACCCTCACGACCCAGCTCAAGCGCTACAGCGGCAACGATGCGTACCTGGCGATCTACGTCACCGACGCCAACGGCCAGTACCAGAAAACCCTTTGGGTGGCCGGCAAAAAAACCAAGTACTACAAGCACCTGGCCGACTGGGCCCGTGGCAGCAAGATGAGCCCCAGCGAGTACGACGGCGTCAGCGGCGCCAGCGTTGGCAGCGGCGACACACTCAAAGTCAGCGTCGAGCTGGCAGACGCCCTGATCGATACCGGGTATCAGGTCCGTATCGATAGCGCCGTCGAGGATAAGCGTGATGCCCGGGCCGACGTCAGCGTGGCCCTGACTTCTCAAGGTGCAGGCAAGCCAGTGGCGGGCAATACCTTCGTCGAATCCTTTACCTACGATCTGTAGCACCTGCCATTTGCGGAGGCCGAACATGCTTCGCCAGCTCCATGCCCTACCCGGTTTGATTGCCGCCCTTTTGGTCATGCTATTGGCCGTCAGCGGCGCGATATTGTCTGTCAATCCGGCCCTTGAACGCCT
Organism: Pseudomonas sp. St316; assembly: GCF_018325905.1. Taxonomy (NCBI): domain Bacteria; kingdom Pseudomonadati; phylum Pseudomonadota; class Gammaproteobacteria; order Pseudomonadales; family Pseudomonadaceae; genus Pseudomonas; species Pseudomonas sp. St316. Next base: position 3,750,491 of record NZ_AP021901.1, read on the forward strand.
GAACAACACGTCCACGGCGCTCGGGCAAGTCAATGTCGCTCAGTTGGCGGGACGCGTCGCCGAGCACTTTCCAGCCGTGGAGCAGATCCAGCGTACGGCGTCCGGGACGGTCATCGTCTACTACAACCGTGAAGGCCAGGTCGGCGCCGAGGAGGTCGACCCGCTGAGCGGTCAAGGCTTGGCACCGTACGAGCCCGGTACCTTCTCGCGCTGGATGAAAGACCTGCACCGCTCGCTGTTCCTGGGTTCGCCGGGCCATGGGCTCGCAGGGGCCGGCGCGCTGCTCATGCTGATGCTGTTGGTGTCCGGGGCGCTGTTGCTGGTCCGGCGGGTCGGCGGCTGGCGCAACCTGCTGCGTCCACTGCGGGGCAACTTCAGCCAGCGTTGGCACGCGCAAGTCGGACGCCTGGCGCTATGGGGGCTGCTGTTGTCGGCCCTCAGCGGGCTCTATCTGTGCGCCGTTACGTTCGACTTCATCGCCGATGGCAGCCAAGTCGAGCCCGCGTTCCCCGACCGCGTCAGCAGCGCCCCAGCCTTGCCGGTGGCGAACCTGCACGCTTTGGCCTCAATCGATCTGAATGACCTGCGCGAACTCGTCTACCCCAGTCCCAATAACCCGCAAGACGTGTTTTCCTTGCGCACGGCCCAGGGCGACGGCTATGTGGACCCGGCCCGCGGCAACCTGCTGTCCTATCAAGCCCATGACGGGATGCACACCGTCTACGAATGGATCTACCGATTGCACACCGGTGAAGGGCTGTGGTGGCTCGGCCTGTTGCTTGGCCTTAGCGCACTTTGCGTGCCGTTGATGAGCATCACTGGCCTGCTGATGTGGTGGCGTCGCCGCAAAGCCGCGCCGAACATCCGTCATGACAGCTCCGCGCAATCCGCCGACATCGTGATCCTGGTAGGCAGCGAAACCAACAGCACCTGGGGCTTTGCCAACACCTTGCATGAAGCCTTGCACCAAGCCGGTCACCGCGTCCACAGCGCGGCAATGAATCAATACGCCAACGCCTGCATCAACGCGCAACGGGTGTTCATCCTCACCGCAACCCACGGTGACGGCAACGCCCCGGCCTGTGCTTCGCAGTTCCTGGCCCAGCTGGCCAGCACTGGCCTGAAACCCGGACAGGCGTTTGCCGTATTGGGCTTTGGTGACCGCCAGTTTGCCCAGTTCTGTCAATTTGCCCACCAGGTGCAGGACGCCTTGTTGCAGGCCGGTGGCACGCCGTTGATCGCCCTGGAAACCATCAACCGCCAGTCCTCCCAGGAATTTGCTCGCTGGGGCCATGCCGTGGGTGAGGCGCTGGGGCATGACTTGACGTTGATCCACACCGCACAGCCGCCACGCACCCATCAACTGATGCTGGTCGAGCGCATTGCCTATGGTGAACAGGTAGGCGCGCCCACCCACGTACTGCGTTTCAAAGCCTCAGGGACGTTACCGGCCTTTGAGGCCGGAGATCTGGTCGGCATCCTGCCCCCTGACAACCCCCTCCCTCGGTTTTACTCGCTGGCCAGCAGCTCACAGGACGGCGTGCTGGAGATCTGTGTACGCAAACACAAAGGAGGCCTGTGCTCATCATTACTTCACAGTTTGGAGATCACGGCGACCATCGACGCCTTTATCCAACCGAACCCACAATTTCGCCCAGCGTCGGGGGCGCACCCAGTGATCCTGATCGGCGCCGGTACCGGCATCGGCCCCCTGGCCGGTTTTATCCGAAACAACAAGGCCCACCACCCGATGCACTTGTATTGGGGCGGGCGCAACCCGGCCTCGGACTTCCTCTACGAAACCGAGCTCAACCATTACCTGGCTGACCGTCGCTTGACGGCATTGCACGCGGCCTTTTCCCAGGTCATGGACCGTTCCTACGTGCAAGACCGGCTGATCAGCGACGCCCTGATGTTGCGGCGGCTGATAGAAAAAGGTGCCCAGGTACTGGTTTGCGGCGGTCGCGAGATGGCCAAGGGCGTGATGCTGGCGCTGGACGAAGTGCTGGCTCCCCTCAACCTGAATGTGCTGACCCTCAAAGCACAGGGGCGCTACCGCGAAGATGTCTACTGAATGGCGACGCTACAGCCTGAACGGCGAAACCATGGGCACGCGCTACACCGCCCTGTTCTACGCCCCGGCCAAACCCGATATCCCCGCAGTCAGCCACGCGCTGGCAAGTGCCGTGGCCCGGGTGGACCAGCAAATGTCGACCTGGAAACCCGACTCCGACCTCAATCGCCTCAACAACGCACCTTTGCAAGAATGGATAGCCGTGCCCGAGGAGCTGACCACGGTATTGTCTGCGGCGCTGCGCGTCAGCCGGCAATCGGGCGGTGCCTTCGACATCGCCGTTGGTGATCTGGTGGACGCCTGGGGCTTCGGTCCCGGCGAGAGGTCCATCACGGAGTCGGCGCTCGATGGGTTGCCTGCGCCAACTCGGCGCTCGACTCGTGCCGCGCTGGTCGTTGATTCACAACGCAACCAGGTGCGCAAACAGGCACCGCTGAACCTCAATTTGAACGGCATTGCCAAAGGTTTTGGTGTCGATGAACTGGCCCGCTGCCTGGACAGGTTTGGCATCACGCGCTATCTGGTAGGCATCGACGGCGAGATGCGTGCCCGCGGCAGCAAACCGGATGAGCAGCCTTGGGTCGTGGCCATAGAAAAACCCCATCGGGGCGTGCGTGAGGTCATGGGTGTGATGGAACTCAGCGACGCTGCCATCGCCACCTCCGGGGATTACCGACACTGGGTCGACATCAAGGGGCAATCCTTCGCCCATACGATGAGCCCGGCCACCGGTGCCCCGCTGTGCAACGCACTGGCAGCCGTCACGGTGGTATCAACCTCATGCATGCTCGCCGACGCCTGGGCCACAGCGTTGATGGTACTGGGCGAAAACCAAGGCCCCCGCTTGGCGCAAGAACGAGGGATGGACGCATTGTTCGTCGTGCGCGACGGTTTGCAGCTCAAGGAAATATCCATTGTCGGTGGGCAGTTGCAAGCTCAGGTCCAAACGCGCTGACGCCGAGCCTCGAATCGCGGCGGCAGTGAAGCAAGGCCCGTTTTAACGGCGCAAGCAATCGGATTTCATTCGATCATCGGTACCTTGGCGGCCCGTTGATAAGGCCCGTACTCGACCGGTACCCACTGGAAGTGCCCGCCCATCGCACTGATATGCCCTATCCCCGGAAACGGCAGATGCGCCGCCGTCACCCAGGTCTTGGCGGTGGCCGCCTCATTGAACACCTTGGCCCGGCTCTCGATCGCCCGTCGATTGTCGACATCGAAACGAATCGATACTTCGGGATGCTCAAACTGCACCGCCAGGTTATGCACCAGGTCCCCCATGAACAGGATGCTCTGGCCTTGGGAGGTAAAACGGTACGTAGTGCTGCCGGGCGTATGCCCAGGCTCCAGTTCGGCATTGACACCGGGCACTGGCGACTGGCCGCTGGCGAAGGTCTTGAAGCGGCCGGCTGCCACATAAGGAGCGGTGGAGTCCTGAGCGATCTTGAAGAACTCCCGGGCACCGACGGGCGCCTTGGTCATCGCCTGGGGATCGAGCCAGTAATCGGCTTCCGCCTTCGCCGCGTAGACCGTCGCGTTGGCGAACAACGGTTGCTGCTTGTCGTCGACCAGCCCGCACACGTGATCCAGGTGCAAATGAGTCAGCAGGATGGCATCAACCTGCTCCGGGCGATAACCGGCGGCCTGCATGTTCGCCGAGAGCATTCCAGCCGTGGCGCCGATGCACTGGCCGGCACCGGTGTCCACCAAGATCAGTTGCTTACCGGTATTGACCAGAAAAGCGTTGAAGGCAGTCTGCACCCCCGGCGTTTCAATCGAGCGACGGGCGAGCAAGGCGCGGATCTGGCTTTGGCTCAGGCCTTCGAGCAGCTTGGGAGAGAGATCGTTGTAGCCGTCGAACAGCGCCGTCACTTCATAGTCCCCCACCGCCAGGCGGTAATAACCGGGAACTTGAGTGGCCTGCAGCGGCGCCTGGGCCAGAGCGTCCAACGATGTCAGCGCCAATGCCAGGCCTGCTCCACGCAATGCGCACACCAGAGAATGCTTCATACCTTCACCTTGATCGAGTCAGAAGAACGGCCACCCATACACCAGCCGGAGAAGGTCATCATGCACTCGCCCCGCACAGCAAAAATTGCAGCCATGTGCTGAATGAGTACTACGCCCGGCGCCGAACCCGAACGCAATTAACAACGTTTAACTCGCACACTCGCGCCCCGCACCCAAGAATGAAGCCCTCTGTCCAGACCTGTTTTCTCATGCCGGAAGCTGCCTGCCCACCGTGCGGTGCGCCGGACATTTCCCGCTGACACGGAATGTTTGTCATGGCTCATGCATCGCACACCACCCTCAGGGCGCCCATCAAGCCCACGCGCAAAACCAGCATCGGTGGCCTGTCTCCCTGGCGCGAAAGCCTGGTCAAGAAAATGATTCTCGACGGCCTGAGCGACACCCTGGAAATTGCTGAACTGGCCAAGGCCTGCGCCCTGTCCCGCAGTCATTTCTCCCGAGCCTTCAAGTGCAGCACCGGCCAGTCCCCTCAGGCCTGGATCCGTAGCCAGCGCATCGCCCGGGCCAAACAACTGATCCGGGAGACCGACTTGACCCTGACGCAAATCAGCCTGGAATGCGGGTTCTGCGATCAGGCGCATTTTTGCCACATCTTCACCCACAGCGAAGGCATCAATCCGTTCGCCTGGCGATGTCGAGAACTGCGCGCTCAGCCGTACACACCTGGCTGCGCGTAATACCGCCCTTCGCCCGTCCAACTTTCACATGGAAATGAAGCATGTTGTTTGCACCAAACCACTCAACCATGGTCCTGAAACCGCTCTGGCTGCTTGCCCTGTTCACCGGCAGCGCCGCGCCGGCGCTGGCAGCGGACCTCGGACCAAGCACGCCTGGCTTTCTCGACGGGGCGACGCTGGAAGTCCTCAGCCGCAACTTCTACCTCAACAATGACTATCGCACCCCGACTGCGGCAGGTAAAAGCTACAAACAGGAATGGGCCCAAGGCTTCATCACTTCGTTCGAGTCCGGTTTCACCCCCGGCACGATCGGCGTAGGCATCGATGCCCACGGGTTCCTGGGGTTGAAACTGGACGGCGGCAAGGGGCATTCCGGAACGGGGCTATTGCCGCTGGATGAGAACGGGCGAAGCGAGGACCAGTACTCCAGCGCCGGCGGCGCGCTGAAATTCAACACCTCACGCACCACCCTGGCGGTCGGCGAAATGACCGTGCAGAGCCCGGTATTCGACACCGCAGACAAGCGCCTGCAACCGGAGTACACCAGCGGCCTGCTGCTCTCCAGCCGCGAGTTCGAAGGGGTCGACCTGCAAGCGGGTCACTTCAGTGCGTTCAAGAATCAGGACGCGTCGACCGGCAAGGGTGATTTTTCCGGGTATGGGGCGACGACGCGCCACGGCGCCATCGACTTCATCGGCGCCGACCTGTTCACTGGCCAAGCCTTGGGCGGCGCGCTCTACGCCTCCGAACTGAGCGACACCTGGCGCCAGTACTATGCCAACCTGCATACCACCCTTGGCGAACTGTTCCTCGACGGCAACCTGTATCACACCCGCGACGATGGCAAGGCCATTGCCGGGGCCATCGACACCACAGCCTATAGCCTGAGCGGCAAGTACCGGCTCAATGCCCAGGCGTTCACCCTGGCCTATCAGAAAATCAACGGCGACACGCCCTTCGATTTCGTCGGCGGCGACTCCATCTACCTGGCCAACTCGATCAAATATGCCGACTTCAATGGCCCCGGCGAGCGCTCGTGGCAAGCGCGCTACGACCTTGACCTGGGCACCCTGGGCATCCCCGGCCTGAGCTTCATGGCCCGCTATGTGACTGGACGCGGGATCGACGGCAGCCATGCCCCCCAAGGCGGTGCCTACAACCCGTTCGATACCGATACCAACAGCTACCGTCCGCAACAAGGGGACGGCGGACGCCATTGGGAGCGCGACCTGAACCTGCACTACATCGTGCAGTCAGGCCCGGCGAAGGACCTGTCGTTGCAACTGTCCCATGTCACCCATCGCGCCAACACCAGCCAGGGCGGCGATGACATCGACCGGCTGTACCTCGTTATTGAGTACCCACTCAAGCTGGGGCCGCTCTGACTCTCCCGCAATTGGGAGCGCTGATGTTCTAGTCAAAGCGGCCAGTAGCAAGACGGCCGACCTCAGGCCGTGCATACAAATACCCCTGCATCAGTTCAATACCCATGCCTAAAAGCATTGAGCTTTCTTCATGGGTCTCGACACCTTCAGCGATGACTAAAATCCCCAGGCGCCTGGCGACCAGAATGATGCCTTCCACGATCGCTTGTTTGATGAGGTCTTGATCAATGTTGCGGGTCAGTGCCATATCGATCTTCAGCACCTGGGGTTGGAACATGGCCAGCAAGTTGAGGCCCGAATAGCCAGAACCAAAATCGTCAATGGCGGTTGTGAAGCCTTGACGCTCGTACTCCACGAAAATTCCCTTGAGATGATCCGGGTCGTCCACCCTTTCGCCTTCGGTGACTTCGAACATGATCCTGTCTGGCGGGAAGTTTGTCAGGCGCGCAGCTTCCAAGGTCGCCCGGATACAGGTTTCGGGCCGGTACACGGCCTTGGGTAGAAAATTAATGCTCAGCAAGCAATTGGGGATCTCCAGAATGCCCAATCTGGCGGATTCTTCGATGGCCTTCACGCGGCATGCCTGATCGAATCGATAACGGTTGCCGTCGTTCACCATCCCCAGAATGTAGCCTGCCGACTCGCCATTGATGCCCCTCACCAACGCCTCATAGGCAAACGCCGCGCGCGTGCGGACGTTGAAAATCGGCTGAAAGGCCATGGTGAAATCAAACCCCAACGCCTCATGGTTACGGCACTCGGCGCAACCGAGTGATTTGAATGCAGAGCCTTTCATCATGGTCAGTCTTCCGTGGCGGGAATGACCCGCCTTTGCAGTTGCACCGAAGTGTAGCCATATCCCCTGAATCGGCATGAACCCGGGTTTCTGAAGTGTCAGGGAAACCAGAATCGGCAGACACTCCTTGCGTAGGCGCCTTGGAACCCTAGCTGTAAAGAAGCTTCGCACTTGTGTGTATGCTGGTAGCGGCCGCCGCCCCGCCTGTATAAGTCCTGGGGTGAATCGCGTAGTGGTCTATCAACGATTAGGTACCGGAGAACGCTGATGAATCTTGACTGGATCAACTTCACGCCCTGGTCATCCCTGGCCGGCGGTATGTTGATTGGCTTGGCGGCTAGCCTGTTCGTGGTCGCTAACGGCCGGATCGCCGGCATCAGTGGGCTGATCGGCAGCCTGCTGCAGCGGGGCAGCGAAGGCCTGGGCGAAAAGGCTCTGTTTCTCCTGGGCCTGCTGGTCGCGCCGCTGGTATGGGGCGTGTTTGCGACGTTGCCACCGATCGAGTTCCAGAATGGCTGGCTCGGCCTCATTGTCGCGGGCCTGTTGGTGGGTGTCGGCACGCGTTACGGTTCGGGTTGCACCAGTGGCCATGGCGTGTGCGGTATATCGCGCCTTTCACCGCGCTCGATGGTCGCCACGGCGTGTTTCATGCTCAGCGGTTTCGCCACGGTGTTTGTCCTGCGTCACGTGATGGGGGTTTGAACATGCGCAAACTGACGGCATTCATCGCCGGCCTGCTCTTTGGCTTGGGGTTGCTCCTGGCAGGCATGGCCAACCCGAAAAAAGTGTTGGGTTTCCTGGACCTGGCCGGCACTTGGGACCCGTCCCTGGCGCTGGTGATGATCGGGGCGATTGGCACCGCCATTGTCCCCCTGGCCTGGGCGCGCCAACGGACCCAGTCGCTGCTGGGCAGCCCCATGCAGTTGCCGGTCAAGCGAGAACTGGACCGACGCCTGATCGGTGGCAGCCTGGTGTTCGGCATTGGCTGGGGCATTGCCGGCATCTGTCCTGGTCCCGCCGTGGCCATCCTGCTAACCGGACACTGGCAAGCCTTTGTGTTCATGCTGGCCCTGTTGGCGGGCATGTTGTTGTTCTCCGTGCTGGAAAACCGGCGCGGCCATTGATCGGGAGATCGCTTAGAAGCGCCCTATTTCCAAGGTCGCGCACAGCCCACCCTCGGTGCGATTCTCCAAGCGTATGCGCCCTCCCAGATGATCCGCGATGGTGCGTACAATCGTCAGACCCAACCCCGCCCCCTGGTCATTGCCGCGGCTGTAGAACCGCTCGAAGAGCCGCTCACGCTCGGCCTCGTCGATACCCGGCCCCTGGTCTTCGACTGACAGCTCGTAGTGGTCGCCCTTCCTGGCCAGTCGTACCGTGATCGTGCCGTTGGCCGGAGAAAAGTTGGCCGCATTGGTCACCAGGTTATTCAAGGCGATGTCGATGGCCACCGGGTCGATGCGAACCGGGCCGATGTCATCGCTGACATCCAGCACCGGCTCGAGTCCCTTGCTCAACAACCAGGGCGTCAGTTGAACCAGGCTCGCACGAACCGTGGCAGGCAGGTCGATGACCGCCGGCGTCGGAACGCCTGCCTGCGGTTCGAGCCGCGCCATGGTGAGCAGTTGATTGACCAAACGCGTGGTGCGATCGACGCCAGCGATCAGGTGCTCCAGGGACTCGCGACGGTTTTGCTCGCTCCCCGCCTCTATCAGGTTCTGTGCATGCACCCGCAGCACGGCCAAGGGCGTACGCATTTCATGGGCGGCGTCGGCAATGAAACGCCGCTCACGGCCCATCACCTCCTGGATCTGCGCCAGGACGCGGTTGAGGGCCGCCTGCATGGGCTCAAGCTCCGTAGGCAGCGGCATCATTTGCAGGGGTTCGAGTGAGCCGGGATGCCTGGCCCGCAACTTCGCTGCCATATCGATCAGGGGCTTGAGCCCCCAGCCGATGGCCAGCCAGATCACGGCGGCCAGCACCACGCTGCCGATCAGGTTGGGCACGACAGTGTGACGAACAATGCGGTCGACCAGGTCGGCACGCACGTCGTCACGCTCACCCACCCAGATTTTCAAACCGTATTGCGCGTCGTCCAGGACAAACGCCCGCCATTTACGGCTTCTCTGGTCCACAACCTCGCTGAAACCGGGCGCGCCCGGCGGTGAGGTGAACGACGGTGCGCTGGAGGTATGAACCAGCACCGAACCTTGTGAGTTCCAGACCTGAAAGGCAATCTTGCTTTCATAGGGATGGCCATCGACCCTGGGAACCGCCTGCCCCAGCGCCGAATTGAACGCCTGATACAACTCGGCGTGCTCCTTGTTCGCCATCGGCATGCGCATCACACCCTGCAACAGCCGGGCGTTTTGCGCCAACTGGGCATCGTAGACCTCGGCGATTTCGTGGTTGCTGTCATGCAGGTTGAACACGGTGATGATCAACAGGCCAAGGAACAGCAAGCCGAGGATCAACGTCAGGGTGCGACGCCGGATCGAGCTCATCGACGCTCCTCCACCAGGTAACCGACACCGCGAATGGTACGAATCAGGTCGGTGGAGAATTTCTTGCGCAGGTGATGGATGTGCACCTCCAGCGTGTTGCTCTCGGCCTCCTCGTTCCAGCCGTAGAGCAACTGCATCAGATGATCGCGGGTCATGACGCGCCCCGGCGGCGAGAGCAGTTCATGGAGCAACTGATACTCCTTGGGTGTCAGGGCCACCGGTTGGCCCTGATAACTGACTTGCTGAGTACCGGGATTCAGGCTGATGCCGGCATGTTCGATCAAGGCTTGGGCGCGGCCGGCGCTGCGGCGCAACAAGGCCCGTAGCCGGGCCTTGAGCTCCGCCAGATCGAAGGGCTTGACCAGATAATCATCGGCCCCGGCGTCCAACCCGGCGATGCGATCCTCGGTGGCGTCGCGGGCGGTGAGGATCAGCACGGGCAGGTTGGAGCCACTGTCACGCAAGCGACGCAACACTTGCAGGCCGTCCATGCGTGGCAAGCCAAGGTCAAGCACCGCCAGGTCAAACGTTTCACTGAGCAGCGAATGCAAGGCGCTGCTGCCATCCTGTACCCAGTCGACGGTATAGCCTTCGCGACTCAGGGCCTGATGGATGCCCTCCCCCAAGGCCACGTCGTCCTCGATCAGTAATAAACGCACAGACGCTCCTGTCAGTTCAGTTGCTTGTTCACATCCACCAGTAACGCGTCGATCTCCTTGCGGCGCCCGGCATCGGCCGTTTCCCGACCCGGTCGCGGCGCTGCCTGCAAGGCTTTTTGCAGCGCTGCCTTGGCTTCGCTGTAGCGCTTCTGACGGTAGAGGTGATCGCCCCAAAAGTACAGGCTGTCAATGCCGTTCGGGTTGAGTTGCAAAGCCTGCTGGAGCAATTGCTCGGCCTTGTCCGAGTCGCCAAAACCCAGGGGCCAACCCGGCACCCGGTCGTAGAGCGCGCCGAGGCTGGTGTAGGCCGAGCCTTGCAGGGCCTTGGGGTCCAGGGCCAGGGCTTTTTCCAGGTCGCCCTTGGCATCCTTGACCTTGCCCAGCGCACCGAGCCCACCCTTGGCGCCGGCCCAACTGCTGTTGACGATGCCAGACCAGATCCAGGCTTCAGCCACCGATTGGCGCGCTTGCTTGAACGCCGACGCCTGGACGGCGAGCTTTTCGAACGCATCAGCACGTTGGCCTTCGGGCACTTCATATTGAATGTGGGCCCAGCTCTGCTGGATGTCGCTGAGACGTTGCTGGTCGGCCGCCTCCAACGCCCAGGCGCTCTGGCTCAGGGTGCCGATCAATAGGCAAGCGAGGATTTTTTTCATGGCTTGAGGTGCTCGTTTTCAGGTTTGTGACTGAGGCGGCGCACCAGCGGCAATTGTTTGCGCAAGCCACGGTCCACCAGGTTGGGCAGCAGGCTGTTGAGGCCGACGAAAAAGCGTTCAGGCCAGCCCAGGTAAAGTTCGCGACGGTCACCGACAATGGCGTGGATCACCGCCGTCGCCACGGTTTTCGGGTCGTCGACATTGGCCTTGAGCGCCTGGTTGAGCGCGTCGGCCGCCGGGCTGTTCATCGAGGTACGGGTGGCCCGGGGCGCCACGTAGAGCACCCCGACACGGGTGTCGGCCAACTCCCGGCGCAAGGCTTCGGAAAAACCACGCAGGGCAAACTTGCTGGCGCAGTAGCTGGCATAGCCCGGGTAGCCGATTGATCCATAGGTCGAACCGACGTTGACCACCATTGCGCTGTCGGCCTGCTTGAGCAGCGGCAAAAACAGTTTGGTCAGGCAGATCGGCGCACTGATGTTCAACGCCAGCATGGCGTTGATTTCACTGTCGTCGAGTTGTTCAAGCATGGCGAAGTGGTTCACGCCAGCGGCATTGACCAGCAGGTTAATGCCCCCCAGGGCCTCGGCGGCGACCAGCACTTTGCGCCGATCGGCGAGGAAGGTCAGGTCGGCTTCGACCCAGCTCAAGTGCTGCGGATAACGCTCCAGCAACGGCTGCAAGGCTTGGCGATGCCTGGCCACAGCCAGCACCTGCGCACCACTGTCGCACAGGGCGGCGGCGATGGCCTGGCCGATTCCGCCGCTGGCCCCCGTCAGCACGACACGTGCATCACACAGGCGCATGTTCATGCTCCCCGTCACGCGGCAGGCCGCGGAACATGTCGGTGTACAACCGGTACACCACCTTGGAGGCATGGATCACCGCAGCCTGGTCCGCCGGATCCTCCAATCGGTTCATCAAGCCGCGATAGGTCTGCATATGTTCGATGTCGAGCGACCCATGGGAGCTGAGGTAGCTGAACGCCGTGGGTGGCAACTCCAGGCGCTGGCGGATGCTGTCGGCGGCATGGGTCGCCAGGGCAATACTAGTGCCCTCCAGCACATTGACCATGCCGAACAGGCCCACTGGGTTGCCCCGGGCGATCAAGTCATAGAGGAAACTGACCATCAGTTCGATGGGCAACGATGGCTGGCCGTTGCGTACCGCCTCCTTGTCGCCACCGCACACGGCAATGTCATCCAGCACCCATTGCTCGTGGCCGTACTCTTCGTCGATGTATTCGCACACGGCCTTGCGCAGCCATTCCAGGTGCGCAGGCAGGCGCGACCCGCACGCCATCATCAACGGTACGGTATGGCGCACGTGGTAATACGCCTGGATCAGGAAGCCCCGGTAACTGGCCAGGCTGACCTGGCCGTTGAGGGCGTCACGAATGATCGGCAGATTGAACAGGGTCTGGCGTTCTTGCTGGGTGGCTTCTTGCAACGTGTCAAAAAAACTCATGATGGGGATTCCTCGGACAAGACAGATGAAGTGAGCTGCGCGCGGTAATGCTCGACGATGGCCTCCCGACGTGGCCGGCCATTGGCGGTGAGCATGCCGTTGGCAGCGCTGAAGGGTTGGTCCAGGCGCGTCCACCGATGGACCTGTGCGTAATCGGGCAGCGTGTCGTTGGCCTTGGCCACGGCCAATTCCAGCGCTTGATCGGTGCACTCGGCCCGAGCGGGCCAGAGCAGCGCATGGTTGTGCGGCATGGCTTCGCCATAAACGAAGGCCTGGGCAATATCACCGCCCTGGGTGAGTTCGGCTTCAACCCATTCGGGGTTCACGTTGCGACCGAAGCTGGTTACGAACTGGTGTTTCTTGCGCCCGCGCAGGTAAAGGAAACCGTCTTCATCGAACTCACCCAGGTCGCCGCTGGGCCACCATTCGCTGGCGTGCGCAGGCTCACCCAGGTAACCGAGCAGCGTCGAGCCCTTGATCAGGACTTCGCCGTCATCGGCCAAGCGCACCGCCACATGGGGCAGCGGCTGGCCGACACTGCCGGCACGATGGGCCTGTGGCCGGTTGAGACAGACCACCGAGGCGCACTCCGACAGCCCATAACCTTCAAACACCGGCAGGCCAACCCGCTGGGCCCGTTGCAACAAATCGTGGGACACCCGTGCCCCACCGACGGCGGCGAATCGCACGATGTGCGGATTGAACATCTTCTGTTCGGCCGCCGTGACCAACATCAATAGCAGTTGTGGAACCAGGATCAAGCTGTGCGCCCGACGTTCGGCCAGGCAGCCCAGCAGGCGCGTCGGGTCGACCCCACTGGCACCCTGGATGCCGAGGGTGTTCTGGCTGGGCAGGCTTAGCATGGCACCGGCATACAACGCCGCGTAGCAACCAAGGTTTTCCAGCAGAATCGCCAGGGGCAGTATCGCCAGGTGATGCCGGGCCTCGACCGGTTGGCTGGCCTGCTCCAGTTCACGGGCCACCCGCAACAGGCTGTCGGCGCTCAGGCAGACACCTTTGGGTGTGCCGGTGGTACCGGAGGTGAACGTCAGCTTGGCGGTGCCGGCCGGCAGACGGCTCGGGCCGTCGAAGTGCCGTCGCCAGAACTCGCCACTGTGCTGGTAGCCGGCAGCTTGCAGTTGCGCTTCGAACGCGGGCTCGGCAATCACTCGCTCGGCCTGGCTCTGCTCCAGGCAGTGCCGACGTTGAGCCTGGCTGAAAAAACCGGGCAGGATGACGCAGGTCAACCCTTCGAACAGCGCGGCAAGGTCCCAGAGCATCGCTTCGATGCCGTTGTCCAGGGCCAGGGCGACAACGCTGATGTGCTCATCGCGCAGGCGCTGCTGGCGGTACACCACTTCGGAATAAAGTGTCGCGTAGTCGAGCTGCGAGCCGTCGCCCCACAGCGCCACGGCATGGCCCCTGCGCTCGGCATGACCACGCAGAGCGCCCTTGAAGCGTTCCATTTCAGGCGACATGGCTGGTTTCTCCGAGGTCCGTCGGCAGTCCCAGGCGATTGAACAAGCCGGTATTGCGCAGATGAATGAAACCGGCGCGGATGTTCCCGACATGAACCCACGGCTGGCTTTCGTAGTAGCGCCCCCAGAGATGACGGTCCTCGCCGAGGCGCTGCGGGTCGGCCGGGCACAGCGTTACAGGCTTGAGGCCCAGGCGATGGAAGCTGTTGACCAGGCCGATGTTGCCAGTGAACGTAACCCACTCCAGGCCGCCCATGGCCAACAGGTAAGTGATCGCGATGATGCTCAGCCGGGCGCTGCCCGTGTCGCTGGCGGCCAGGTTGCCAACCTCGACGATGCCGGTGCGGTCCACTGGACGGTCGGCGGCGGCACTGATCAAGGGCTCGATGGGGCTGTCCAGGTAACGTTCGAGAAACAGCGGCCCCTGGGCGGCCCGGCGCACACCGGCGACTGCGCAGAGCGTGCCGTGGACATCGTCGAGCCCGAACAGCTGCGGCATGAAGTGACGAATATCGGCGCCGTGGACCTGGCGAAAACGCTGCTGGATGAACGCCTCGAACTCAGCTCGCCGAGGTTGTCCCGGCAAAGCCCGGTGCAAGTGGCGAACCGGCGGGCCGGCGTCGCCAAAGGCCAGCGGCAGGTGGATGTTCCAGTCGAAATCGGGCATGGGTCAACGTTCTCCCTCGGGCTATGGGGAGAAAGTATCGAGGCCGTTTCTTAACGAAGTCTGAAGGTGGCAAATTTTCGGTTCGTTCCAGAGACCGTCCGTTCAAACCTGAACTGCCCCTGATCGCTTTTCCGTAGTACAGTGCGCAAGTCCGATAAATATCCACTTTGAGATGACCTGAAGTCTCAGGAGCAACTTCAATGGACCCGAACACCCCGCCATCCCTCTGCCGCGGTGCTAACAGCATGATCGAAATCACCGAAACCTCCATTGCCCAATTGCGCGCTGCGCTGGAGTCGGGCCAGACAACGGCGGTAGCGCTTGTCCAGGCCTACCTCGCCAGGATCGATGCCTACGACGGCCCCGATACGCCCACAGCCCTCAACGCGGTGGTGGTCCGCAACCCCGATGCATTGAAGGAGGCCCAGGCCAGCGATGCCCGTCGGGCCAACGGCCAGACCCTGGGGCCGCTTGACGGCATTCCTTATACGGCCAAGGACAGTTACCTGGTCAAGGGGCTCACTGCCGCTTCCGGCAGCCCGGCGTTCAAGGACCTGGTTGCTTATCGCGATGCGTTCACCATCGAACGGCTTCGCGCCGCCGGGGCGATCTGCCTGGGTAAGACCAACATGCCGCCCATGGCCAACGGCGGTATGCAGCGCGGGGTGTATGGCCGTGCCGAGAGCCCGTACAACGGCGCCTACCTCACCGCTCCATTTGCCTCAGGCTCGTCGAACGGTGCGGGCACGGCAACCGCCGCCAGTTTCGCGGCGTTCGGCCTTGCGGAAGAAACCTGGTCGAGCGGACGCGGTCCGGCGTCGAACAATGGCTTGTGCGCGTATACGCCGTCGCGCGGCGTGATCTCGGTGCGTGGCAACTGGCCGTTGACGCCGACGATGGACGTCGTCGTGCCCTTCGCCAGGACCATGGCCGACCTGCTCGAAGTGCTGGACGTGGTGGTCGCCAATGACCCGGACACCCGTGGCGACCTGTGGCGCCTGCAACCCTGGGTGCCGATTCCGAGCGTCGACTCGGTTCGTCCAGCCTCGTATCCGAGCCTTGCCAGCCACCCAAGTGCGCTGGCAGGCGTTCGGTTCGGCGTTCCTCGGATGTACATCAACGCCGACCCTGAAGCGGGCACCGCCCAAGCGCCCGGCATCGGCGGCCCGACGGGGCAGCGAATCATCACCCGGCCTTCGGTGATCGCCCTCTGGGAGCAAGCGCGCAAGGCCCTTGAGGCCTGTGGCGCCGAAGTGGTCGAGGTGGATTTCCCCCTGGTGTCCAACTGCGAGGGCGATCGTCCTGGCGCACCCACGGTGTTCACCCGCGGCCTGGTTTCCAAAGAGTTCCTGCACCATGAGTTGTGGGACCTGTCAGCCTGGGCATTCGATGATTTCCTGCGGGCCAACGGCGATCCAACGTTGAATCGTCTGGCCGACGTCGACGGACCGAAGATTTTCCCCCACGACCCGGGCACCCTGCCCAACCGAGAGGATGATCTGGCCGCCGGCATGGATGAGTACGTGAAGATGGCCCAGCGCGGCATCACGCCGTGGGACCAGATCCCGACCCTGCCCGACGGCCTGCGTGGGCTTGAAGAGACACGTCGAATCGATCTGGAGGACTGGATGGAGCGGCTGGGCCTGGACGCGGTGATCTTCCCGACCGTGGCCGATGTCGGGCCGGCGGATGCGGACGTCAACCCGGCATCTGCCGATATCGCCTGGAGCAACGGGGTCTGGGTCGCCAACGGCAACCTCGCCATCCGCCATCTGGGCGTGCCCACCGTCACGGTGCCGATGGGCGTCATGGCGGACATCGGCATGCCCGTCGGGCTGACGTTTGCAGGCCGCGCCTATGACGATTCGACGTTATTGCGACTGGCTTCGGCGTTTGAATCAATCGGCTCAAAACGCCTGATCCCGCCGCGGACACCGCCGCTGTCGGCTTGATCGTTTAGCGGGTTTGGTCTTGGGGCTGCTATGCAGCCCAGCGGGAGCAAGCTCCCTCGCCACAAAAGCAGCGTTCGACTGCATTTTAGGGCACGGGCGTAACCCCGTGGCGAGGGAGCTTGCTCCCGCTGGACTGCGCAGCAGTCCCGAGAGCGGTTCTACAGCCGGAAATACTGTTGCATGGCACGGGAAAGCAGGTCCACCGCCTCATCGGCGTGTGAAGCCTGGGATCGCATGAACACCACCTCGTGCTCCTCAATGACCGGCAGGCCTTCGAGGATCTGCATCGCATCTGTCACCCGCGCGCGGTCTATCAGGCTGATCGCCAACCCGGCCTCCACACACGCCTTAACGGCCTGGTTGGAGGGGCTTTCCAGGACGACTCGGGTCCTGCGGCCGCTTTGCCTGAGGGCCTCCATCATCGCTTGCCGATAAGGACATTGCACCGCATGCACCGCCAGCGGCAAAGGCTCCATCGAAGCCACCGTCATGTGGACCGGACCGACCCAGACTGGCGTGGTGGAAACCAGCACTTGCCCCTCGGCACTGACCTGCCCCTTCGGCTGCGCAACGACCGCTGCCTGGAGCTTGCCGCGCAGGACCTGGTCACGTAGCGCATAGCTGGGCGCGGTCTTGAGTTCCAGCACCACGTTGGGCCACGCGGCGGCGAAGGTCGGGAGGATGTCGCGAATGACATGTTCGGCGTATTCGTCCGGCACCCCCAGCGTGATGCGTCCCGCCAGCCGGGTTCCGTGCAGATCGGCCAGTACCCGGTCATGGGTGCTCAGCAGCTCCGTCGTCGCCACGAGCAGACGCTTGCCCAATGCGGTGAGGGATACCGATTGATTGTCCCGGTTGAGCAAACGCCCGCCAGCGACCGCTTCCAGGCGCTGGATATGCACACTGACCGCCGCCGGGCTTTTGTGCAGTTGTTCTGCCGCCGCACTGAATTTGCCGATCCGCGCCACCGCATGAAACGTACGTATCAAGTCAATATCGAGTATGGCCGTCATGATTCAATCTTCGTGAAGTATTGATGCATTACATTTTGATTTATTAGATTACGCGGGTTTCGTAGCCTGTGGTCATGAACCCGACTAAATCGATGAACTGCACTTCACTGCCCAAGCCCGACGGGTACTGGCTAATTCCATTGCCATTGCTCGAGGCGGCGTTGCTGCTGACGTGGAGCTCCGGCTTCGTCGGCGCGCGCTTTTCCATGGATTACGCGCCAGCATGGCTGGTGGTGTTCTGGCGTTGCGTCGTGGTCACGCTCGTCCTGTTGCCCTTCGTCGCCAGACAGCTGCGCCGAACCTCGCCCGTCGTGTTGTTGAAAAATGCCGGCATCGGCCTTCTGGCAATGGCGGGCTACCTGGCCGGTATCACCCAAGGCATTGCCCTGGGGGTGCCGGCGGGCCTGGCCGCGCTTGTCGCTGACCTGCTGCCGATGGGCCTGGCGCTGTTGGCTGCGGGTGTACTCAAGCAACGACTGGCCTGGCAGGTCTGGGCCGGGCTGCTCATCGGCCTGCTCGGCGTCATGCTGGTCACTCAAGGCGCGCTGGCGTGGGGCAACGCGCCCTGGTGGGCCTATAGCCTGCCGCTGCTTGGCATGCTCTCGCTCGCCGTCGCGACCCTGTGGCAGAAATATCTACCCGGCGCGCAATCACTGGGCCTGCTGCCTAACCTGTGGCTGCAATGCTGCGTTTCGGGCCTGGCCTTCGCCTTGGTCGGAGCCGCCCGTGGCAGCCTGGCCCCGATACCCAGCACAGGCTTTGTACTGAGCGTCTTATGGACCGCGGGCCTGTCGACGATGGGCGGCTATGGACTCTACTGGCTGTGCCTGCGCCGCGCGACCGCCACCCGGGTCGCCAGCGTCCTGTACCTCAGCCCGCCCATTACGATGCTCTGGGCCTGGGCCATGTTCAACGAACCGCTTTCATGGCCGATGGTGTCGGGCATGGCGGTCTCCGGGATTGGCATCTGGCTGGTCGTCGGCACCGAAGCCCGGCAGGCCAGGCGCCAAGCGTCTGAGCTGGAGCGCTAACCGCCCGGACTTGGCAGCGCGATGATTGCTGTGGCAGCGTAGGCTGGAATTTCAAACAACCCTCACGCCCACAGGCGAAACGGTAGCCATCATGATCTCGCATGTTTTTCTAGGTATCGCCGATTTTGATCGCGCCTTCGTGTTCTATTCAAAGGTCATGGCCGAGCTGGGCCTTGCATTGAAGTTTAGCGACGCCCACAAAGGCTGGGCTGGCTGGATTGCCGAGCATTCGCCTCGCCCGATCTTCGTGATTGGAAAACCCTTTGACGGCAAGGCGAACGAACCCGGCAACGGACAAATGGTGGCTCTGCTTGCACCCAGCCGGGAATCCGTCAGGACCAGCTACGCGACAGCGCTGGCACTGGGCGGGACGTGTGAGGGAGAACCCGGTTTGAGACCCCACTACCACCCCGACTATTACGGCGCCTACTTTCGGGATCTCGATGGCAACAAGCTTTGCGTCTGCTGCCATGATTCGGTGTCGACTTAGTCGTGGTGTTCACAGCATCTGCAAACGACACAAAAACCTGTGGGAGCGAGCTTGCTCGCGATGACGTCGACACAGCCAACATCATCCGCAAACTGACCCACCGCTATCGCGAGCAAGCTCGCTCCCACAGTGGATTGCGGGTGTTCACTGCATCTGAACCCAACACAGAAACCTGTGGGAGCGAGCCTGCTCGCGAAGGCGTCGGCACAGCCAGCATCACCGCAAACTGACCCACCGCTATCGCGAGCAAGCTCGCTCCCACAGTGGATTTGCGGGTGTTCACTGCATCTGAACCCAACACAGAAACCTGTGGGAGCGAGCCTGCTCGCGATGACGTCGGAACAGCCAACATCACCCGCAAACTGACCCACAGCTATCGCGAGCAAGCTCGCTCCCACAGTGGATTGCGGGTGTTCACTGCATCTGAACCCAACCCAAAACCCTGTTGGAGCGAGCCTGCTCGCGAAGGCGTCGGCACAGCCAGCATCACCGCAAACTGACCCACCGCTATCGCGAGCAAGCTCGCTCCCACAGGCCCCTAAACCTCAAGCACCAGCGGCTCGCTTCCTTGGGCCGGCACCGCGCAACAGATCAGCACTTCACCTTCGCCAACCGGTTCGGCCGGCAAGCTCAGGTAATGCACCTGACCGCGGCTCAAGCGGGTTTTGCAGGTGCCGCAGGAACCGCCACGGCAACTGAATTCCGGGTTCAGGCCGCGCGCTTCCGCCAGTTCCAGCAGCGTCCCACTGCCCGGTTCCCAACGTGCCTCCTTGCCGGAACTGGCGAACAAGACCTTCACCGCTTCGCTTGCGGCCGGTACTTGCCCTGGCGCCGGCATGCTGACTTCGAGATCCCTCACAAGCGTCGAGGGACCGAAGGTTTCCGCGTGGATGCGATCATCAGGGATGCGCAGTTTGCGCAGGCCGTCGTACAGCGCCTGGGTAAAGCTGCCCGGCCCGCACAAATAGAAGTCGTAGTCGTTGAGCGGCAGCAGTTTCTTGAGCAGTTCCACATCGATCCTGCCGGCCAGGTCATAGCCCTCAGCGTCCCCCGCCTCAGTGGGCGGCTGGCTGACCATGCGCAGGACCTGCAGCTTGTCGCCGGCACGGGCGGCCAGTTCGTCGATTTCATCGCGAAAAGCCAGGTCGGCCACCGAGCGGGCGCTTTGCACCAGCCAGACCGGGCGCATGCGGCTGATGCGTTGGCCCTGGTAAACCACCTCGCGCAACATCGACAACAACGGTGTGATGCCCACGCCCGCGGCGAGCAAGACCAACGGACGCCGCTCGGTGGCCTGGACGGTGAAATGGCCCTGGGGCGCTCGCGCCTCAATCTCGTGCAGCGCCTGCACCTGATCATGCAGGTGGGATGACACCGAACCATCGCGCTTGACACTGATGCGCAAAAAATCATCCGACGGCGCACTGGATACGCTATAGGTCCGGATCGATGGGGCTTTCTGCCCCTCCAACAAGATCCGCACCGGCAAATGTTGCCCGGCTTCAAACCGGGGCAACCCCAAGCCATCGCTCGCCTGCAAGTAGAACGAGCGAATGTTGTGGCTCTCATCCACCACCCGCGCGACCCGCAATGCACGCCAGCGGCTACGCAGCGCCTCGGCCTGCAAGCGCTCGGTGGCCTGCTCCCAGCTGCCGGTCATCATTGAGTTGGGCGAGTCGCCTTCGGCCTGGTCCTTCCAACGCAGGGCAATGGCCGCCGGGCGATAAACGATGCGTTGCGGGGTAAAGCGCAACAGCCGCTCGGCGCCCTGGAACGCACTGATCTCGGGGTCATCCAGCAGCACTTGTGCCGAGCCACTCATTTGCAGCAGATCGCCCGTCTGGAAATCGACGAACACCAGCCCGGCCCGAGGATTGAGCAGGATGTTGCCCAGCGTGTTGAAGAACAGGTTACCGGAAAAGTCCGGGATGGTCAGCGACCCGTCCTCGTCCACGCGCACGAACCCTGGCTTGCCACCACGGTGAGAAGCATCCACCTGCCGCTCGCCATCGCGCACCACGTAGGTGGCGATATAGAACGAATCGGCGGCCGTCACCAGACGCCGCACCAGCGGGTCGGACACGGTCAGTTGACGCGCTGCAACGGCCTGCGCGTCGACAAAGTGGTACTGGCGCAGGTTGATGTAGCGGGGGCAGTTGCCATACGCCTGGCTCACTGAAATCTCGAGCCCCGGGTCGAGCTGACGACGCACGACACCGTTCATGCGGTTGCGCCTGCGGGTGTGCAACTCGATCCCCAGCATCCCGATGGCATCCCCCTCGCCCATGCCTTCCTGGGCCGGATCATTGGGCTCAGGCTCAAGGTTGATGTGAAGGGTCTGCGGCTCGGGCGAGCTCATGAAGCCCGGTTGCCCCGCGCGCAGGGTCGCCCAGACGTCGCCTTGCCGGTCCACCGCTCCCAGCACCACGAAAGGCAGTTGGGCGTAAAACGCTCGATGCTGGTCCGGCATCCAGGTGCGCGCCAGTTGCCGCTGACCGACACTGGCCATCATGTCGACTGCCCCGACGGAGCGCTGCAAGGCCAGCTCTCCTTCGTGCCAGGGCGAATTTTTTGCTTGCAAGGCTTCGTCCATCAGCTACTCCTCGCGCTCGCAGCATGAACGCCTGCGCCAGTGCGCTACGGTTGGGGATTGTGCGCCATCGTTTGCACGGCTGTGCAAGTGGCTGGGGTTATCTTCTGCCCAAAGCGGCGGCGCAGGAATACGCACAAACTGCAATCCACCGTTTCATAAAATGGAATGGTGCAAGCACAAGGCTCATGAGTGCGGCGTGCTCGTTGATGCCTGGCACGGCCCGAACAGAGGTCAGGTCCTGACGCCGGCAAAGTTCTTGGTCAACTCGAGCAAGGTCGCCCGCAACTCCGGAGGCCGCACAGGCTTGGCCAGGATCGAAATGTTCATGTGGTGCAGCGCATGGCGGATTCTTTCGATTTCATGGCCGGTCATGATCATGGCGGGGACTTCCCAGCCCCGTTGCTCGCGAATCGCGGCGATGCATTCGGAACCGGAGACCTTCGTGCCCAAGTCGAAGTCAGCAATGATGATGTCGCAATCACTGGTCACGCCCACTCCGTCGCTGTGGGTTTCCACTTCGCACCCCCACTTCTCCAATAGCGCGGATGTCGCCATCAGCACGTTGGCGTCATCCTCTACCAGGCACACACGCAGCCCTTGCAAACGGCTATGGGTGGACACCGGCCTGTTCACCATAGTCCTTGGCGCGACTGTTTCCAGTCCCTGGATCATGGCGCGCGTGCCCTTGCCGAGCCGGGAGTCCAGCTGGATGTCGAGATTGATCAGGTGGCTGATGCGCTTGACGATGGACAACCCCAGGCCCAGCCCCTCGACGTCCTTGTCACGAACGTGGCGCACCCGATAAAACTCCTTGAACACCTCGGGCAGGTGTTCGGCGGCAATGCCCCGGCCCTTGTCGTAGATGACGATGGCCAGCTCGCTGCCTTTTGGCCGCACGCCGATCAACACCGGTTGGCCAGGGGCATATTTGAGCGTGTTGGAGACCAGGTTTTGCACCATGGTCGCCAACAGGCCCGCGTTGACATTGACCCAATGCCGGCAAGGCCGCAGGCGCAACTCGACACCGGCCCAGCGGGCCGCTTCGGTGTTCTGCTTGACCACATCTTGCAGCAACGCGCCCAGGTGTACGGGTTCGGCCTGCGGTTCAAGCTGTCCGTTATCGAGGGTGTAGATATCGAGGATCGAACGAAACAGCTGCGACACGATGTGCAACGAGCGGTCGATGTTGTCCACCAACCGCAACTCTTCCTGGCCCAACCGGGCATCGCGCAGGCAGGCGGTGAACAAGCCGATCGAGTGAATCGGCTGGCGCAAGTCATGGCTGGCCTGGGCCAGGAAGCGGGATTTCTCCTGGTTCGCGGCAATCGCCTCCTGCGAAGCGATGCGGGTTCGGGTCAGCAGGATATGCGCATAGGCGGGCACCACGATGGTGGTGACGATCAGCATCAGAAACACGTAGGGCTGGCCACGCCAGAACGGCGTAAGCAGGAAAATTACCACCAAGGTGGCGAGGGCGATCAACGTCGCGGCAGCCAGGTAGCGCGAGCCGAAGCGCATGCCATTGCCCAACGTGACCCAGAGCAATGCGGCGTACACCGGAAGCAAGCCCTCCCCACCCACGATCAAGGCGAAGGCGAGGCTTGCATAGTCGAGGGTCATGGCAAAAAGACGACGCAGGATGAAGTGCCCGGGCCAGCGCTTGATCGCCATCCGCAGCGGGACCGCGACGCCGAAGAAAAAGGCCATGTACCACAGGATCGGGACATAGGTTTCGAAGTCACTGGCCAGGCAGGCCACCACAATGATGTAGAGCGCAGTACAGGCCCCGACCGTCAATCTCAAGGTAGCCTGATCAAGCTCGCTATTCTTTTCCGTCATAGTCACTGGATTATTCCGACATGAAAGGTTGTTTCAAACTTGAAACCCAAAGGGGCAGTTTAGGTTACGATTCGTGAACGGGAAGACCAGAAGGATCTGAGGCATGACGTGCAGAGTAATTGTGGCAGATGACCATCCTTTGTTTCGCGAAGGTATGCTGAGGACCATTGAACGACTTATACCGACAGCCTCCATAGAACAGGCTGGAAATCTGGACGAAGTATTGGCGCTGGCACGTTCCGGAATGGAAGTGGACTCCCTGATACTCGACTTGCGCTTTCCCGGGATCAAATCGTTGCAAGTAATCGGCCAGTTACGCAGCGAGTTCAAACGCACCTCGATCATTGTGGTTTCAATGGTGGATGATGTCGATGTTATTTCCCAAGTGATGGCGCTGGGTGCCGACGGATTCATCGGCAAGAATATCGATCCCGCCGGTATTGCCGACGCCATCATGGCAATACGCGAAGGCGAAGTGGTGGTGAAGTATCAAGCCGAAAACGCGATCCTGGACGATGCCCTTTCCCAACTGACCGCGCGCCAACGGCAAGTGCTTGGCTTGATCGCCGCCGGCAAGACCAACAAGGAGATTGCCCGGGACCTGGGTATTTCCCCGTTCACGGTGCGCATCCATGTCTCAAGCTTGCTCAAATGCCTGGGTGTGCCCACACGTGCGGCGGCTGCGGCGCAATACTCCAACTTCCCAGGCAATGGCGGATGGTCGGGAAAACAAGACGATTGAATGTATAAGCGTCGCGAATATTCATTGAGCGTTATCCTTTGTGCCCGCCGCCAAGGCCATAGCACACTTGTACTATAGCGTTGTCCAGTACTCTCCCCCTAAGCTGTGGACGCTGCATAAAAAGGCTGTTCCAGCAGCCAAACACAAGAAAGCCAACATGCCATGCGCCGTGCAGTATCACTGTGCCTATTGAAACATTATGGCGTGCGAAGCCTATGGATCTAATCAATCGATAGGCGACGCAATGCTGGGTCAACTTCACCGTCTGCCGGTTGAAATGGAATGGTCCTGACATTAACTCAAGGTAAGTCATCATGTCCTTCGAATATGGAAAAACACTTAGAAATGGAATGGCGCTGTGCGCACTCGCGGGCGTACTGAACGGTTGTGCAAACACCGGCGACTTGGGTAACTTGATGGGTTCCTTGAATCAGGGCGCCAACAAATACAACGTCTCTTACCTCAAGCAAACGATCATTCCGGGCGAGACGACAAAAGGCCAGGTCACTCAAATGTTCGGCGCGCCGACGAATGAAGAACTCAATTCGACGAGCGCCAGCAACGAGTCGAACTGGACCTATGAAAAGACTGATGAGGGCTTGGATAAGTACATGAAGCTGGCCCATAAGTACGTGTCGACCGAAAACAGCCTGAAGATGTATGAAGCCTCGGCACAACTGTCCAAGGCGCAAACCGTAGCCAATGACGTCAGCAGCGTGACTGGCACGAAACCAGGCCAGAGTCAGGCCCAAGGCTCGGTATTGACCATCTATTTCGTCGATGACGTTGTGAAGTACTACAGGGTCTACTGACGCAGTGGCATCGCCCATCGGGGACAGCCTCAAACCTGTCCCCAACCCTCACCTCAGTTCTTCCAGGTACCTACGCTCCAGACGCAAGCCTTGCGGATAACGAACGACTCCGTTCATGTGCTTTTCCGACGTCCTGCGTGGCAACCCCTCCTGAAGTCTCCCGGCCCGGGCAACTATTCTGAATCGCACCTGGCCGGCCTCTATCCAGAAGACGCCGCAAGCTACGTGCCCATCATCATCTACATCTGTACGTTCATCTTCGTCTCGGTGTTCCTGCGCATGATCATCAAGCGCTGGCCAGGACACTTTTTCTGGCGGCGCCTTTTCACGATGCTGCAGACTATGCCGGCATCGCATTTGGCATGGTGCAGGGAGGCGAAGGGGCCTTGCCTATCTACGCAGCGCTGCTCTGGGTCACGCTGGGCAATGGCATGCGCTTCGGCTCGCGCTACCTGGCGCTGGCAATCGTTATCGCGCTGCTGATCGGCGTGCGGCGCCAGGGCGTGATGATATACGACAAGGGACGCGGCATCGCCGCCGAACAGTTGCCCGAAGTGTTCAAGGAGTTCTACCGCTTGCGCCATGTGCGCGACAAAGATGTCGAGGGCCTCGGCCTGTCTATCGTCAAGCGCATCAGCCAGATGCTCGACGTCGATATACACATCCGCTCCCAGGTCGGACAAGGCACCCGGGTCGCGATCAGCGGCCTGGAACCGGCGGCACCACGGGTCATGGCGCCCAAAGCAGTGCCCGTCCAGAATCGCCTGGACGGGTTGCGGAATTGGTCAAGCGCATGGACCGCAAGGGCAAGGACTCAGCTCATCTCAACCCACCCAGCCGATAGCCGTCTTGGGAATCACCTCGGACTCGTCGAGCTTGGACGCAAACATACTCACTGCCTGGAGTGCATCCGTGGTTCCGTTCCTGATTTGCACGATGACCGAACCGGCCTGATCTGCCAGGGTTACACCGCGCAATGCGCCTTCATGGGTCTCGTTCATGCTGGCGACGGCATCGCGGGTTTCGGAGAGGATCATGCCGATCATTTCGGCAATTTCCGAGGTGGAGCGACTGGTGCGCCCGGCCAGTTGCCGGACCTCGTCGGCCACCACCGCGAATCCCCTCCCCTGGTCCCCGGCCCGCGCGGCCTCGATGGCCGCGTTGAGAGCCAGCAGGTTGGTCTGGTCGGCAATGCCGCGAATGGTGTTGACGATGGCCGTGATTTCTTCCGAACGCGCGCCCAACTGCCCAACCAGACGCGCGGAAGAGCCAATGTTGTCGGCAATCTCGCGCATCTCCTTGGCCGTCTGGTGGATCACCTGGGCGCCTTGTTCAGCCACCCGTTCGGTCTCGGCGGAGATATGGTACGCACGGGAAGCGCCACGCGAATCCTCTTCGAATTTCTCCACCCGTTCGCTGATGTCACTGGCGAACTTCACAATCTTGCACAACTTGCCTTCGGCGTCGTAGACCGGGTTGTAGCTGGCTTCCAGCCAGACGACTTTGCCGTTTTTGCCGAGTCGCTTGAACTGACCGCTGAAAAACTCACCGGCGTTGAGACGACGCCAGAAATCACTGTACTGCGAACTGCCAACCAGGCTCGGTTCGCAGAACATCCGGTGATGCTTGCCCTTGAGCTCCGCCAACGAGTAATTCATGACATTCATGAAGTTGTCGTTCGCGGTCAGGATGTTGCCGCCCAGGTCGAACTCGATCACCGCCATCGCACGGTCGAGTGCCGCCAGACGGGCACGGGTTTCGGCCTCCTTGGCAACCTTGGCAGTGACATCAAGTGCGTACTTGACCACCTTCAAGACGCGGCCTTGCTCGTCCATAACCGGGTTGTAACTGGCTTCCAACCATACATTCTGGCCCGATGCATTGCGGCGCTGGAAGGTGCCGGAAACGAATTGGCCGGCGCGCAATTGATTCCAGAATTCACGGTACTCGGCGCTGCCCGCCAGCGCTGGGGTGCAGAAATCCCTATGGGACAGGCTCGCCAATTGATCGGCACGGTAGCCCATCGCGCCCAGGAAGTTCTCGTTCGCCCGAAGGACCTTGCCATCGGGGCTGAACTCGATAACAGCCATCGACCGCTCCAGAGCGCCCACCAGTCCCTTGTATGTTGCCAATTCGGCCGTCCTAGCCGTCAGTTCATTTTTTAGTGTTGTATTAAACATGACGTACCCTCGGTGAACCCTGAAAGTCACTGGACCTTCTATTCATATCGGCTCGCTGGCTGGAGACTGAACGGTACGCTGTAATTACGTTTCGGCGCCAAAACCCACCGAATCCATCAACCAGGTTCTAAAGGCCTGCACTTTTGGGGCATCGGCTATGTCATGGGGGCTCACGAAATAAAAGCCGAGATCAGACTTCAATCGCAGATCAAAGGGTGCAACCAGTCGTCCTGCCTTCAGGTCATCCTCGACATAAGTTGAACGTCCGATGCACACCCCCAGGCCGTCGACGGCAGCCTGTACTGCCATCATGGCCAGGTCGAACGTCAATCGACTGCCTTCGGCCAGTTTTTTCGGTTGGCCGGCGGCACTCAGCCATGAACCCCAGTCGTCGCCGGTCACGCCGCTCACCTGCAATAAGGTGTGCTGGGCCAGATCGCCCGGGCTTTCCAAGGCCGTTGGACCTTGCAGCAGCCTGGGGCTGCACACCGGAAATATTTCATCGGCCATCAGCCAGTCGGCCCGCAACCCCTTCCAGTCCCCATGACCGTAACGGATGGCCGCATCGACGCCACCCTGACGAAAATCCACCCGTTCAGTGGACGCCGTGACGCGCACATCGATGCTGGGAAACGCCTGCTGGAATGACGCCAGGCGTGGCAACAACCATTTGGAGGCAAATGAAACCAGGGTACTGATCGTCAAGACGCTGTTATTGCGGCTCTCCAGCAACGTCTGCGTGCAATAGCGCAACTCATGGAACGCCGCGCGAACGCCTGGGAAATAGGCATGGCCTGCGTTTGTCAGGGCCAGGCCATCCTTGAGTCGCAAGAACAGGCGCACGCCCAACTCATCTTCGAGCCGGCGAATTTGATGGCTGATGGCTGTTTGAGTAACGTTCAACTCTTGCGCAGCTTTGGTAAAACTCATGTGCCGAGCGGCCGACTCGAATGCTTTAAGGCCATTGAGGGAAGGTATTCTTGTGGCCATGCGGCTTGGCGCTCTCATGAGATTTTGTCATACGCTAGCACTGAAGATGTCCTTTGAATATGTTCCGGCCCTCGTGGACTCTGGCGGCACGCCCCCCACCTTGAGGAAACCATGAAACTGTACTTCGCCCCCATGACCTGCTCATTGTCCCCGCACATCGTGCTGCGGGAATTGGGCCTACCCTTTGAATTGATTCGGGTCGACAACAAGACCAAGCGAACCGCCGACGGACTCGACTTCCTGAGCATCAACCCCAAGGGCTACGTGGCAGCCTTGGTGCTGGATAACGGTGATGTCCTGACCGAGGGACCCGCCATCGTCCAATACCTGGCCGATCGGGTCCCCACAAACACGCTGGCGCCGGCCAATGGCACCTGGGAGCGGGTTCGCCTGCAGGAATGGTTGAACTTCATCAGCACCGAGATCCACAGCGGATGTGCTCCGCTGTTCAACGCCGATATTGCAGAGCCGACCAAGGCCATCTTCAGGGAGAAACTGTTCAGGCGCCTGGAATACCTCAGCCAGGCCCTTGCACGACAGGATTACCTGATGGGCACCTTTGGCCTGGCCGACAGCTATTTGTTCACCGTGTTGACCTGGCTGCCGTTGTTCAACATCCAGATCAGGGACTGGCCGGCGCTGGCGGCGTTCATGGCGCGAATCGCAGCACGCCCCAGCGTCCAGGCGGCCATGGCGGCGGAGGCGGCGGAGGCGGCGGAGGCGGCGGAGGCGGCGGAGGCGGCGGAGGCGGCGTAGTGATTGGCGGCACATTCAACCTGGGTGCAAGCTGACCTGTCGCTATCGCGAGCAAGCTCGCTCCCACAGTTTTCCGGGTGATAGTGAGATTTGAGATCACCCTGATCCCCCGTGGGAGCGAGCTTGCTCGCGATAGCCGCGACACCATCACTCCAAGCCAGCCGCCAGCCCCCAACACACGCGCACTTGTGCTAAAAAGCACCGATATCATTCCGAGCTCCGGTCATGGCCCTTGCTTCACCTCCCGATCTGACGGACACGACGCATCTTGTTCAACCACTTTCCCGCACTTACCCATCCGGGATGTTGATCGCGCCTCATCATCATGAATGGGGCCAGCTTCTTTACGCGCAAAGTGGTCTCATGTGGGTCGATACGCCCGGCGCTGCACTGTTGGTCCCGCCGCAACGCGCGGTGTGGCTGCCGCCGCGGGTCACACACGGGATCCGCGTCGTTTCGCCCTTGGAGATGCGCAATTTGTATTTGCGCGCAGAACTGGCCATGAGCGTAGGGCTTGAGCTGGAAGTGCTTGAGGTCAGCAAACTGCTGCGCGAGCTGATCATCCGGCGAGTGGCACTGGGTAATCGCCCTGATCCTGCATTGCGTGATGCCTTGGACAACCTGCTGGTGCTGGAGCTTCGCGAGCAGCGCTCGGCGGTGCTCAAAGTGCCTATGCCTGCCGGCGGGGATCGACGCTTGCGCAACTTGTGCGAGACGGTGCTCGATGTCCCAGGCCTGGCCATGTCCTTTGAGCAACACGCCGAATCGGTGGGGGCCAGCACGCGCACCTTGGCTCGGTTGTTCCATGCCGAGCTTGGCCTGACGTTTACCGAGTGGCGCCGCCAAGTGCAACTGGCCCACGCCGTCGCCGCGCTCCTGGAGGGCGACTCGGTGGGGGCAATCGCGGCGCGATTGGGCTATACGCTGAGCAGTTTCAGCGAGATGTTCCGCCGCTCCCTGGGCATTGCACCGTCGGCGTATAAAAACGCGATGACATCGAAGGGGTTTGTCCGATAGACGAAACTCTCTGGCGGGCTCGCTCGCGGCGCGAACGCTATCTTCGATGCACATTTCGTCGAGGAGTATTGCAGCTTGAAAGCCCTACAGTTTTGCGCCACCGGCAGCCTGGACCACCTCTGCCTCGTAGACTTGCCGACACCCGTCCCGGGCCCCGACGAGGTCCTCATCCGGATCAAGGCGGCGGGGCTCAACCCCAGTGATGTCAAGAATGTCGAGGGCCGCTTCCCCTATACCACCTTGCCCCGCGTGCCCGGTCGTGATTTTGCCGGGGTGGTTGAGCAAGGTCCGGCACACCTGCTCGGCAAAGCGGTCTGGGGAACCGGCAAGGGCCCAGGGTTCCTGCGTGACGGTTCCCATGCGCAATGGCTCACGGTTCCGGCCAGTGGCGTGGCCCTGAAACCTGAGGGTTTGTCCTTCGTCCAAGCGGCGGCCATCGGTGTACCTTTTACCACCGCCTACGATGCCGTTGAACGATCCCATGTGCAGCGCGACACGACGTTTCTGGTGATTGGCGCCAATGGCGCGGTAGGCAGCGCTGCACTGGCCCTGGCGAAGGCCCGCGGTGCCCGTGTGCTTGCGGCCGTACGGCGACCGGAGCGGGCCGCCGAGTTGCAAGCCAAAGGCTACGACGTCATCGTCACCAATGCGCCTGGCAGCCTTGCAGAGCAGGTCAACGCGGTGTTTCCGGGAGGGGCGCAGGTCATCTTCGACACCACCGGGTTCTGGCTGCAAGAGGCCGTATCGGCATTGGCCAACTTCGGTCGCATTGCGATCATCGCTGCCCCGCCAGATGGAATGGTGCACTTCCCCGCCTTGGCGCTCTATCGCAAAGGCGGCGTCTTGATCGGCGTGAACTCGCTGCTCTACGACAACACCGACTGCGCCCGGATGCTCGAAGAGTTTGGCCGCCACTTCGAGGCAGGCGTCATCGACGCCCCCACGGATATCCTTGAAATCCCCTTGGAAGACGGCAAGGCCCAGTACGCGCTGATCGCCAAGGGCAGCAGCGCAAAAGCCGTCCTGGTGCCCTGATCCAGAACGGCTCGGTTTACTCGCTCAATGCCTGGCTGAAGGAGGTGTCGATAATCCCGGCAGTGGCCAGCGGTGCCGGCAGCGCCTTGACCTTGAACAGGAAGTCCGCCGTGCCTTGCAGGTCGGCGGCAGCCTGTTGGTCCACCGGGCCGACGCTCATGTGTGCCTGGCGCAACCAATGGCGCGAGACGTTCTGGTCGAGATTGGCCTTTTTCGCCCATAGGTCCGCGTATGAGTCGGTGTGGTTGTCGACCCAGGCGCGGGCGCGTTTCACACGTCCGAGAAAGTCTGCGATGGCCTCGCGCTTACTGTCGATGGCCGGCGTAGAAGCGGCAATGGCACTGAGGCCGGGCATGAGGTTTTTCGCGGTCAGGATCGGCCGGGCGCCGGAAAACAGGATCTGTTGCGAGATGTAGGGTTCCCACACCGCAAAGGCATCGATGCTGCCCTGGGGCAAGGCCGCCGCCGCGTCGATCGGCATCAACTTGACGAATGCTACATGATTCTCCGGCAGGCCGGCCTGTTCCAGGGCGCGCAAGGTCAGTTGCTGGCTCCAGGCACCGGGCCAATAGGCGACTTTCTTGCCCTTGAGGTCGGCGATGGTCTTGACCGGCGAGTCCTTGGGCACCAGCAGCGCGATAGTGTCCGGGTTCTGCCGCGAAACACCGATCAACTTCACCGGTGCCTGCTTGGCAGCCAAGAACAGAAAGCCCGAATCGCCGAGGACCCCCAGGTCCAGGTCGCCGGTATTCAGCGCCTCGGCCAGGGGCGCGGCGGCCTGGAAGTGTTTCCAGTCGACGCGGTAGGGAGCGCCCTCCAGCACATCCGAAGCCTCCACCGAGGCCCTTACGTTGTAATAGTTCTGGTCGCCGACGTGCAGCACCAACGGCTCGCTAGCCTGGGCCAAAGGTGCGGTTAACAATGTGCTGAGGAGCAGACGGCGCAGGGATCGGGAGACCTTCATGAAGACATTCCTGAATGAATTTCATAGAACATAACGCTGTTTAAATTCATCTTATAAATTCTTTTAACGCATAAGCTCATCACCACAAGCTATCGCTGTCCATGGCGCAACAGCGCTGGAACAGACTGCTGGTTGGGCCCGACTCAAGGCGTTGGCCCTGACCCATTGCACCGCACCCACGTGATTTGATCAGGCCTCTTACTAAGAACTAAAAAGAATTAATAAATAAACAATAAGTATTTATGGTTATAAACATAGCCACGTACTCTCAGATCATCCCGTCCCATTGGTCACGACAGTGAAGTGCCTTATGAAACCGACTGACAACGTTATCGACTTCGTTCAATTGCGCAAACGCAAGCAGGCTCAGCAACTGGCCAGGGCCATGTGGGAGATGTACGCGCGTAATGCCGGTTACCAGGCGTTCCAGTGGGTCCAGGCGTCCCAATCGACCAGGACGTACCACGCGTGAGCGCTCAGGAGCCCTCGCGCTTCTTGGCGAGTAGCGACGAACCCGAAGTAGACCTGAACAACCTGGAAGCCCTGGATGAGGATCCGATTTGCGAACGAGTCGCGCAGAACCTGCAACGCCTGCGCGGCAAGCGCCACCTGTCTCTCGATGCCCTCGCCCGCCAGTGCGGGGTAAGCCGGGCCATGCTGGCGCAGATCGAATCCGGCCGCAGCGTGCCGTCGATCAAGGTGCTGTGCAAAATCGCCAAGGGCCTGAAGGTGTCGGTCGCCGCGTTCCTGGAACACCGGGCTTTCGAAGGGGTGGCGGTGCTCTCGGCCAGCCAGAGCAAACGCCTGGTCAGCGCCAATGGCGCGTTCGTCAGCCGCGCCCTGTTCCCGTTCGATGTGGCACGCCAGTCGGAATTCTACGAACTGCGCCTGAGCCCCTTGGGCGAAGACCAGTCCGAAGGACACGGGCCTGGCGTCCAGGAAAACCTGGTGGTGTCCCAAGGTGTGCTGGAGATCAGCGTCAACGACGAGCGCTACCTGCTCTCCACGGGCGATTCGATTCTGTTTTACGCCGACCAGCCTCACCGCTATCGCAACCCGGCTGACAGTGAGGCGGTGGCCTACCTGGTGGTCACCTATCCGGAGCGCCTGGACTGAAGAGCGGCAGGTTTCAGAAGTGGAAAGTGCCGTTTTTTGGGGGGCTTTTGGGAGTCCTATTGTCTGGTGTGTATATCCGTTGCTGCGGTGACGGCCACTGGCGGTTCCGCTCTTACAGCGGGTCACTTTCGAAAAGCGCGAAAGTAACCAAAGCGCTTTTGCCCCACCACTCGGTGCCTCGCTTAGGCTCGGCATGCCCTCACTCCGGCATTGCTCCGTGGGCCCGCCGCGAAGGGCCCTCCATGGCCCAGCGCGGCTATCCCGGCATCCATGCCGGGATTCCCACTCCACAATGCCTGCGTTCGGCCATCGTGGTTAACGGGGCGCCCGAGATCAACGTCAACCGCGAGGCGGCCTGGTAGCCGACCTGGTTCTCCCCAGTCGTACACCCAGCATATCTGTGGGAGCCTGCTCGCGAATGCGGCCTTATAGCCACCCTGTTTCTTCGGCTGTCCCAATCCCAATTGTGGGAGCGAGCTTGCTCGCGATGAGGCCAGTAGGCTCAATATCCATGTGACTGGACTACCGCCATCGCGAGCAAGCTCGCTCCCACAGGAGAAACGCGACCTCACCAAGAACCAGGTCGGCTACCAGGCCGCCTCGCGGTGGACGTTGATTTCGGCGCCCCGTTAACCACGATGGCCGAACGCAGGTATTGTGGAGTGGGCATCCCGGCATGGATGCCGGGATAGCCGCGCTGGGCCATGGAGGGCCCTTCGCGGCGGGCCCACGGAGCAATGCCGGAGTGAGGGCACACCGAGCCTAGGCGAGGTGCCGAGTGGTGGGGCATATAGCGTTTTGCTTACTTTTGCGCTTCTCAAAAGTGAGCCGCTGTAAGAGCGGAACCGCCAGTGGCCATGACCGCAATAAAGGATATACACACCAACCAACCTAAAAAAGCTTAAGCCCACTAACAAGCAACATCACCCTTGACCGCAGCATCAAATCAGCAAGTGCAGCACATCATCGGCATACCATTGCAGCTCATCATCATTGGCATGCTGCAGTCGCTCATCATCTTCATCATCAAGGCGCAGCAGTTTTTCATCATGTCCATGTTCATTCCAGCCATCGGCATGACCTTGCACATCATGCAGTCAGCCATCACCGTGCATTCCATCACGCACTTCATCGACGGCATCGGCATGCCCATCATCGGCATTGGCATCATCATGCTCGCCATCGGCATGGCCATGCTCGCCTGGGACATGCACATCATGCTCAGGTTGCCGCAGTGCATCATCATTGGCATGCCGCAGTTCATCATCATCTGCATCATGTCCGCGCTGTTCTTGAACATGGCCATATCCATGCCAGCGGCGGGCATCATTTTGCACAGCATGCCGTCATCCATCATTTCGCAGGTCATGGTCGCCATCATCATCGGCATGCCCATCATTGGCATCATCGGCATGTTGGCGTTCATCGGCATTTGCATCTGCATGGCGTTCATCATGGTGTTGTTCCCTGTAAGGTTCGAGCGTCGGATGAGGCTGATGGGGGCGGATTCTAAGGATTGGCCCGGCCCCGACAAGATGACGATCGAACAGCAGGAATGAACGTTCAAGCAGGCTTACTGGAGTGACGCACGCAAAGTCGTCTGCTGTTGCGCGCAATTGGATTTGATTACAGACACTTCAGACACGGCAGCTGCGATTCTTCAGTCATGGATATGCCATCCAAACCTATATAAATAACCGTAAGAAATAATCGATCTAAACTTGCCCCCGCAATCTTGCACCACAGGGGCGAGCCTTGGTTCAGCCAATCAACTGGGCATACACCGGCCGGTCGATGTTCCCCCGGACAGAATCACCGCCACCTTTTTCCCCCGCATCGTTTCACGCTCCTGCATCAGCGCTGCCAAGGCGGCAGCGCCGGCACCTTCGGCGAGGTTGTGGGTGTCGGTGTAATACGCCCGCATGGCCCCGGCAATTTCAGCGTCGCTGACCGCTACGATTCGCGCCGCCGCGGCCCCGTAGATGGCCAAGGCTTCGGGAATGGGACGGCGCACCGCCAAGCCATCGGCAAAGGTGTTCGCCGAGTCGGTTTCGCATAGCCTGCCCGTTTCAAACGACAACTTCGCCGCGACGGCCTCGGTGGACACCACGCCCACCACGTGGGTCTTGAGGCCCAAGGCATCGCGGGCGGCGATGACCGCGCAGATCCCCGAGCCACAGCCTATCGGCACATAGACGGTGTCCAGGTCCGGTACCGCGTTGAACAGCTCAAGCCCATAGGTCGCCACGCCCTTGACCAACTCCGGATGGAACGGCGGCACCAGGTAGAGGCCATGCGCTTGGGCCAGGCGTGCGGCCTCTTCACGGGCCTCGTCGAAATCGCGGCCGTACTCGACCACCTCGCCGCCAAAACCGCGCATGGCATTGTTCTTCTCCACCGAGTTACCGTGCGGCACGACGATCAACGCTTTCAAACCCAATGCGCTGGCCGCCAGCGCCAGGCTCTGGCCATGGTTGCCGCGAGTTGCCGTGACGACGCCTTTTGCCTCGGGGTGCTCGCGCTTGAGCCAATGCACGAAGGTCAGGCCGCCGCGCACCTTGAAGGCCCCTGTCGGGGTGTGGTTCTCGTGCTTGACCCACACCGTGCAACCCAGCCGCTCAGCCAACAAGGGCCAGGCGTACTGGGCGGTGGCGGGCATGACTTGGTAGAGGTGGCGGGCAGCTTGTTCGATGTCGTCGCGGGTCAATGTGTGCATGATGGGCCTCCGGGTTTTGCCCAGTCTAATCAGCACGACCGCAGCGGGCTTTCAGAAAACTGACCTGACTTTCCGGCCCTCTCTTCACTACTATGCTGTTCATGAACCCTCGAAACCGCCAACAGCCGCCTCAGTCCGAACCGGTCCGTCGTATCGAAGCTGGGCCCTGGGCGATCGAATTGTTGCCCGGCTGCGCGTACGCCACCCGCTATGTCGCGACCCAGTCGGCGATCGGCTTCGCCTTCGACAGCCAGCGCGGCCTGCACGCCATCGGCAGCGACCGCGTGCAGCCCTTCGAGGCGATTCCCAACGGCCTGGCATTCGTCCCCGCCGAATGCGACGTGTTCTCCGAATCCCCCAGGGGCGGTGAATACCTGCGGGTCGTGCGCACCGACGGCATGGCGTTGTCGGGGGAGCATGCGTTTAACAACCGTATTGACCCGCAGGCCATCACCCTCGCGCTGAGAATGCGCCGCGCACTGCTGCGTGCCACCGCAGAGGATGACTGGGAGGCCTGGACGCTCGGACTGGCTGAACGGGTGAAGGACCACAAGACGTTTTCGGCCCCCATGCAAGGGTCGATCACCGGCGGGCGGATGCGCCTGCTCGACGAGTTCATCGATGCCGGTCTCGACGGTCCGCTGGGGGTCAAGGAAATGGCCGGCCTGCTTGGCTTGTCCGAGGGATACTTCATGCGGGCATTCAAAAATGCCACCGGCAAAAGCCCCCACAGCTACCTGATCGATCGGCGTCTGGCCAAGGCACGGGCGCTGATGCGCGATTCAACCGCCCGACTGACCGATATCGCGCACACCTGCGGCTTCAACTCCCAGGCGCACATGACCACGCTGTTCAAGCAACGCCTTGGCGTCAGCCCGGCGCAGTTGCGCGGGTATTGGAGGCCCTGACGAGTCGGGCAAGCGGCGGATACGGCTCACCTGAGGCACGAAGTGGCACCTCAAATCAAATTGCCATCAGATGGCCTTGCAAAAACACCCGGGCCGTCTAGATTCAAACCTGTCTACAACCACATCACCCACCACCCCTGACAGCCCTTCGGGCGAGAGCGTCTATTGGCCTAAAACACACACTTGGCGTTGCTTTCAATTACTGACACGGAATCGGTCAATAACAACAAGAGGGATGCTTGATGAAGCATGGCCGTGGGTATCGTTTGCTCTCGCAAAAAAGCGCAGCCAGACATTTCTGGCTGTCGTTGGTTTGTTTTTCAGCCCTGGTGATCGCCAGCTTCTTGCTGTTCGAACAACAGATCCAGGATTTCCTGACCCATCTCAACCTGTACCTGCCCTCGACGCCCGCGCAGAAACTCTACCTGGCGTTGTTGCTGATCGCCCTGCTGGCGCTGGACGTGGTGCTGCCGGTGCCGTCGAGCATGGTCGCGCTGCTGGCCGTGGCCATGCTCGGCAGCGTGGGAGGTTACCTGGCGATTTTCGTGGGCCTGTGCCTGGGCGCCGGGCTGGGCTACGCCCTGGGGGCCGGATATTTGCGCCTGCTGTCCGGCCGCCTCGGCCTGCATCAACGCCAGCCGGGGCAACTGGCCTACCGGTTGGGCACACTGTCGTTGATCTGCCTGCGCGGCGTCCCGGTATTGGCGGAAACCTCGGTCGTTGCCGCCGGCATGCAACGCTACCCACTGCGCGCGTTCATCCTGGTCACCACCCTGGCCAACGCCGGCCTCGCATTGGCCTACAGCGCCATTGGCACCTTTCTCGTCGAGCAGAACGCGCTGTTGGTGACCCTGCTCGCCAGCATGGTATTGCCCGGGCTGTTCATCGCCGGTTACAGCCTGTTCAAAAGCCTTCGCCGGCACGACGCGGAGCAACCTTTACACGGGCGCTTCAAGGTCAGCTACGACTACCCGGTGGTGTTCACCGATCATGTGTTCGATCCGCTCAATCCCTGCCTGCACCGCCAGCTCATGGCCGGCCACAGGGGCCCGGTCACGGTGTTGATATTCGCCGATGAACAACTGCTGCACAGCGCCCCGCACCTGCTGGAACAGATCAACGCCTACTTCGCCAGCCATTTTCCAGACCTGCACCTGCAGGCGCCGCCGATCGCGGTCCCGGCCGGCGAGGCGAGCAAGGATTCGCAAGTGTTGCAGCGGCTCTACACCGACATGCTGAAACATGGCTTGGACCGACATTGCCATGTGCTGGCCCTCGGTGGCGGCGCGGTGCTGGATGCGGTGGGTTACGCCTGCGCCACCTTCCACCGCGGCATTCGCCTGATTCGTATCCCCAGCACCGTGCTCGCCCAGAACGACGCCGGTATCGGTGTGAAAAACGGCATCAACGCCTTCGGCCAGAAGAACCTGCTCGGCGCCTTCTATCCCGCCACCGCCGTTATCAACGACTTTCAATTGCTGACCAGCTTGACCCGGCGCGACCAGATCGCCGGGCTGGCCGAAGCGGTCAAGGTGGCACTGATCAAGGACCAGGCGTTTTTCCAGTGGATGGAGCAACAGGCCGACGCCCTCGCCCACTTCGATCATGGGGCCAGCCGCTATGCCATCCGCCGCTGCGCCGAATTGCACCTGGCGCACATCACCGGTGCTGGCGACCCCTTCGAACGCGGTAACGGGCGCCCCTTGGACTACGGGCACTGGGCCGCTCACAAACTGGAAAATCTCAGTCAGCACCGACTGCGCCATGGTGAAGCCGTCGCGGTGGGCATGGCCCTGGATGGACTTTATGCCAATGCCCTGGGGCTGTTGAGCGACAGCGACACCGAACGGGTGCTGAACCTGCTGCTCAAGCTCGGCTTCTGCCTGAACCCGCCGGAGCTGACCTTGAAAGATGCACTGGGGCGCTCGCAGGTTTTGCTGGGGCTGGAGGAGTTCCGCCAGCATCTGGGTGGGCAACTTTCCATCCCCATGCTCAGCCGGATCGGTGAGTCGGTGGACTTGCATGAAATCGATACCGCGCGAATGGAGCAGGCGTTGCAGCGGCTGTCCACTCAAGTCGATCTTGCGCTGACCCTGAACGAGCGCTGTGCGCAATGAACCAGACAGCGCCGAACCTCAAGACCTGGCTGACCCTCGGCCGTGTCTCCAACCTGCCCACGGTGTGGACCAACACCTTGGCCGCCGCCCTGCTTGCCAGCAGCGCCGGGGCCCTGGCACCACCGTCGTCCCTGGTGTGGATCCTGCTGTTGGCGGCACTGTCGCTGCTGTACCTGGCCGGCATGCTGTTGAACGACCTGTTGGACGCCAACTGGGACC
The DNA here is from genome assembly GCF_018325905.1 of Pseudomonas sp. St316. Classification (NCBI taxonomy): domain Bacteria; kingdom Pseudomonadati; phylum Pseudomonadota; class Gammaproteobacteria; order Pseudomonadales; family Pseudomonadaceae; genus Pseudomonas; species Pseudomonas sp. St316. The sequence goes on from NZ_AP021901.1 coordinate 3,789,375, forward strand.
AACAACACCACAACCCCCGCCCCATTACCCTGGGCCTGGTCAGCCGCCAGCAAGTGCGACTGGCCACAGCGTTGTTGCTGGTGCTGGCAGCCGCCTCGCTGCTGGGCCTGAGCCGGTTGATCGAACAGCCGCACTGGCTGCTGGGCAGCGCCACCCTGTTGGTGGGCTGCATTCTCGGTTACAACCTGCTGCACAAGAAATACGCCCACAGCGTCTGGCTGATGGGGGCCTGCCGCTCGGCGCTCTACCTCACCGCAGCGGGCAGTCTGGCGGCGCCACCCGAACCGATCTGGCTCTGCGCCATTTTGCTGGGCGTCTACATCAGCGGCCTGACCTACCTCGCCCGTCAGGAACACCGCAACCAACTGATCAGTCGCCTCCCCCTGCTCCTGATGCTGAGCCCACTGGCCTTGGCGATCTATGCAGGCAGCGCCTGGTTTTGGCCGGTGCTGCTGTTATGGCTTGGCTGGTTGGGCTGGCATTACTGGCACAACCTGGCCAACCCTCGGCAACGGCAGGTCCGCGCCTTTATCGGCGCTGGCCTGGCAGCCCTGCCGCTGTTCGATGCCCTGGTGCTGGCCGTGGCTGACCAGCCCTTGGGCAGCCTGTTATGTGTCCTGGTGTTTTTCCTGCTTCCTCATTTCCAACGCTGGATCAAACCCACATGAACACGGACGTTACTGCAGCGGCATCGGCGGCCCTCGACATGCGCCACGACTGCCTGAACGAACAACGCCAGCTTTTCATCGGCCAACTCGATGAAACCGAACGGCTGTGGTGGCATCAGGCACAGCAACAGCTTGCCCGATGCCCAGACGCCAACACCGCAGCGCTCATGAGCAGTCAATGCAAGCGCAACCTCAAGGAGCGTGCGCAACCGGGCAGCGACGGCTGGAGCAACGTTCAGCTGGCGCGGGCGTTGCTGCTGGCCCAGGTGCTGGAGCAGCAGCCCGCCGCCGGGCAAGTCCCCCTGCTGCACCAGTTGTTCCTGTGGGGCGACGACCAGGAAAAGGTCGCCACCTTGAAGGCCCTCGACTGGCTCGATAGTCGCGGGGTGTGCGTGGAGCTTGCACGCCAGGCCGGGCGCACCAGCAACAGCCAGGTGTTCGCCGCCCTCGCCCTGGACACGGCCTACCCGTCGCGTCACTACAACGAACAGGCCTTTAACCAACTGGTGTTGAAAGCGCTGGGCATGGGCCTCGATGTACGACGCCTGATCGGCCTGGCACAACGACAAAGCGTCACCCTCAACCAGTTGGCCCTCGACCTTTTGGACGAACAACTCGCCGCCGAACGAACGGTGTCCGCCGGACTGCCCCACGTGATCGCCTTCGACCTGCTGAGCCCGGCGCAACGGCAGCGCCTGACCGGCCTGGGCCAGCAACAACGCTTGGCGGCGCAATGGCTCGAACACCTGGGCGACGCTTCGCTGAACTGATGCCCCACCGCCCCCGCTTTTTTGACGAGGATTCACCATGCTCAAGTACTTCGACCCGCATATCCACATGGTCAGCCGCACCACCGACGACTACCAGAACATGGCGGCCGCCGGCATCACCGGGGTGATCGAGCCAGCCTTCTGGCAGGGCCAGGCCAGGACCAGCGTCGGCAGCTTCATCGACTATTTCGACACGTTGTTGGGCTGGGAACGTTTTCGCGCCAGCATGTTCGGCATCCATCATTTCTGCACCATTGGCCTGAACCCCAAGGAGGCCAATGACCTGTCGGTGGCCAATGAGGTGCTGGAGATTCTGCCGCGTTACCTGGTGAAAGACGGCGTGGTGGCGGTGGGTGAAATCGGCTACGACGACATCACCCCGGAAGAGGATCGCTTTCTCGCCGCCCAATTGGAGCTGGCCAAGCAATTCAATCTGCCAGTGCTGGTACACACCCCGCACCGCGACAAGATCGGTGGCACCAAGCGCACGCTCGCCGTCATTCGCGAGGTCGGCATTGCCGAACAGCTGGTGATCATCGACCACCTCAACGAACTGACCCTGCCCCTGGTGCTGGACAGCGACTGCTGGCGCGGTCACTCCATCTACCCCAATACCAAAATGTCGGAACAGCGAATGGTCGCGCTGCTCCAGCAGTACGGCACGGAAAAAATGGTGGTCAACAGCGCGGCCGACTGGGGCATCAGCGACCCGCTCAAGGTGCCCAAGACCGGCCAGGCGATGCTGGCCGCTGGCTTCAGTGAAGCCCAGGTCGAACAAGTGCTGTTCCACAACCCGGTGGACTTTTTTGCCCAGAGCGGCCAGCTGGACAAAGCCCTGGTCAGCACGCCCCTGCCCATCGATCAGCGGCGGCAGTGGCAGGACAACTCCGCCCTGCGGGGCCAGGAACCGGTGATCAAATGAGTACCCGCACGGGTTGGACCGCCACGCAGATCGGCTATTGCAGCAACGTGCACCCGACCCATGACCTGGGCGGGCTGCGCGCATCCATCGAACGGCATTTCCAGACCGTACGCACACTGCGCGGGCTCGACATGCAGGACAGTGGATTGTGGATCAGCGCCCTCGCCGCCGCCGAACTCCAACAGGCGCCGACCCGTGCGGATTTTCTCGACCTATTGCAACGCAGCGGGCTACGCCTGACCTCGCTCAACGGCTTTCCCTACGGTCAATTTCACCAGGGCGCGGTGAAAGCCGACGTCTACCTGCCCAACTGGGCCGATCCGCAGCGGCTGGTGTACAGCCTGGACCTGGCTCGATTTCTCGCCCAGGCCCTGCCAGCAGACTGTGCCCAGGGGGTGATCTCCAGCCTGCCGCTGGGCTATGCCGCCCACTGGAGCCCGACGCTGCAGCAGCGTGCCGAACATCAACTGCGCGAGCTCACTGCCGGGTTGGCTCGGCTGCAACAGGAGACGGGCAAGAAGATCGTGGTCTGCCTGGAGATGGAGCCCGATTGCGTGCTGGAAAACACCGACCAGGCCATCGCCTTCTTTCGCCACTGGCAAGCCACGGACCCGCACCATGAACACCTGGCGCTGTGCTTTGACGTTTGCCACCAGGCCGTGATGTTCGAAGACTGCTATCAATCACTGGACCGGTTGCGTCAGGCCAAGGTCCCCATCGGCAAGATCCAGCTATCCAATGCATTGATTTGCCACCTGCCTGAGGACGAGCACCGGCGCGAACAGGTGCTCAAGACATTGAGCGGTTTTGCCGAGCCCACCTACCTGCATCAAGTGAAGGCCCGCGATGGGCAGCATCGGTTATCGGCCTGGACGGACCTCCCCGCGGCCCTGGATGATTGTGAGCAGAACCGCGCCTCTCATCCCGAACTGAGGATTCACTTCCACATTCCGCTGTTCAGCGAACAGCTGCTGCTGCCCGAACTCAGCGGCAGCCAGATTGCCCTGTCGCAAACTTTCGACTTTTTGGCCGACCATGGGGATTTTCGCCCCGTACTGGAAGTGGAAACCTACAGCTGGGGCGTCCTGCCCAGCCAGCTACGGCCCACGACCGAGCACGCCCAACTCCAGGGCATCGCGGCGGAGTTGCATTGGGTCGAGGATCAGTTGCAGCAGCGCGGCTTGCTGCAAGGTCAAGCGCTGAAGGCTCATGCCCATGCGCTCTGATCCTGCGCGCCAGCCGCTGCTGCTGATCAACGTGGTCGGCCTGACCCCCGCGCTGCTGGGTGCCGCGACGCCCTGCATCAATGCCCTGTTGAAAACGGCCAAGATGGCCACGTTGCAACCGGTGTTCCCGGCGGTCACCTCGACCGTGCAGGCTTCGATCCTCACGGGACAGCCACCGTCGGAACACGGCATTGTCGGTAACGGCTGGTATTTTCGCGATCAGGCCGAAGTGCGTTTCTGGCTGCAACCCAACGCCCTGATCCAGGGGGAGAAAGTCTGGCAGACACTCAAGCGTCAGTACCCCGGGTTTCGCTGCAGCCAGTTGTTCTGGTGGTACAACATGTATGCCGACGTGGACGCCGCCATTACCCCACGGCCGCATTATCCAGCCGACGGTCGCAAGATGTTCGGCCTGTATTCGACGCCGGCCTGGTTGCACGAGCATATCGAACAGCAAATCGGCGAGTTTCCCTTTCCGAGCTTCTGGGGCCCGGCGGCCGGAATCGCCTCGAGCCGCTGGATCGTCGACTGCGCCATCGCCGAATTCCAGCTCAGTCGACCCGACCTGCAGTTGATCTATCTGCCCCACCTCGACTACAGCCTGCAACGCCTGGGGCCCGATCACCCGTCGATTGCCGACGAGGTACGGGCCATCGACAGTGAGGTCGGACGTCTGCTGGACTTTGCCCAGGCGCAAGGCGCGGCAGTGATGCTGCTGTCTGAATACGGGATCGAAGCCGTCACCCAATCCGTTTCCATCAACCGGTTGTTGCGTACCGAGGGCTTGTTGCAGGTACGCCAATCGCTGACGTGGGAATTACTCGATCCCGGTGCCAGTGCCGCGTTTGCCGTGGCCGATCATCAGGTCGCACACATCTACGTTAAACAGGCGCGCGACATACCTCGCGTCAAGGCGCTGCTGCAACGCCAGGCCGGCATCGAGCAGGTACTGGATAAAGCCGAACAACAGGCCTGGCAACTGGATCATCCCCGCAGCGGCGAGCTGGTGGCCGTGGCCGCCGCCGGTTACTGGTTCGATTACTACTACTGGCTCGACGAGCGCAAGGCCCCCGACTTTGCCCGCACCGTGGACATCCATCGCAAGCCAGGCTACGACCCACTCGAACTGTTCATCGACCCGGCCATTCGCTTCCCGAAATTGAAAGTGGCGCGCCGCCTGCTTCAGAAAAAACTCGGCTTTCGCTACTACATGGACCTGATTCCGCTGGACACCCGCCTGGTCCGCGGCAGCCACGGACGGCTGCCCACGAGCGAGAAAACCGGCCCGCTGCTCATCACCAATTGTGATCTGTCGTTGCCGCAGCACCTTGCGGCCACGGCGGTGAAGCAACTGCTCCTGGAACACTTCCGGGGGCGCCCTCATGCCGATACGGCGAATGCCAAGGAGCTTCCATGCGGCGAGCCATTTCCATAACTGTTCTCAGTGCCCTGGCCGGTTTGGCCCAGGCACAGGACACCAACAACTTCGACTGCAACAACTTCCTGCAGTTTGGAGCAGACATCAACCAGACCCGGACCGCGTTTGCCCAGAGTCCCGAGACCATGGCCTGGAACTGGTTCGTCTGTTTGAACCAACCCAGCACCGCGCAAAGCAGCAATCTCGTGTGGGAGTTGATGAAGCCTTCGGACCAGGTCTACCTGCCCAACGGCGCGCCACCGGGCACCTATGACAGCTCCGCGGCGCTCCCGGCCGCGGTGGTGACGCAAGCCAAGGCACAAGGCATGAACCTGTCCCGATCCTTCCATAACATCAATGCCACCCAACAGGTCGATGGCTTGATCCTGCAAATGGGCGGTGCCGTGCCCGACGCCCAACAGGGCAACCCGGTACGTTTTCAATTGCTGATGGGCAAGGACACGTTCGATTACATCGTGAACAAGCAGGTCTACAACGTGAATGGCCAGGCCGCCCTGGCCAACGACCTGAACTTTCCACCCACCGCCTGGGAGTTGAAAGCCGCGTGGCTGTGGATCGGCACGGACACGACCTACCGACAAACCCTGGTGAACGATGGCTACTACATTGCCCAGGCCTACTACCAGCAGAAGGACGGTACTTACCAGGTCGGCTATGTGGCATTGAGCGGTCTGCATGTCGTCAACAAACTGAACGCCAACTGGGTCTGGACCACCTTCGAAAACGTCAACAACAGTAAATACACCGTCACCAATGCCGCCCCGCCTGCGCCGATGACCAACACCACGGGGCCGACGCCGGCCGCCAAGCCGGTGAATGCCAGCTTCCAGGCCAATAACCCGACCCTGTCGAAGTACGAGTTGATCGGGGTCGAGTTCCAACCCATCACCCAGGTACTGGCCAACTCACAATTGGAATCGGCGTTCCAGAACACCTCGTCCTGCCTGGCCTGCCACGGCACCGCCGCCTACTCGAACGACAAAGGCTACTTCAATTTCGCTCTGAACCAGGGGGGCGGCATCGTCTATCCCACCACCCCGCTGCCGCCCTCGGCATTCGATGGCTACAAAAAACTGGACTTTGTCTGGTCGCTGAAACGCGCCCAGTGGCAACGCTAAGGAGCATGACATGAGCGTATTGAATTTTCCCCGTATCTACCTCAACGGCCATATGTTCTGGAACCCACCAACGGCCAACAACAACGACGTGTTTCCGCTGTATGACGCGGTCAACGCGGACATCAACTGGCCGTTCATGAGCCACTTCGATATCAACGCCACGAACGCCCCCACCCTACTGATGCCCTGGGCCATCAAGCCCCTGAAAAAGGAAGATCTGCCGATCTATGTGCTGCAGGTGCCGACCAATGCCAACCCGAAAACCTACCCGTACATGCCCGCCGAATGGGATCTGTTTGGCGACAATGCCTGCGGCACGGTGAGCTACAAAGGCACTCGTTCAACGATCATTGGTGGCGAGCTGCAGGCCAACACCTACATCACCGAGGATGCACTGATCGGCAGGGACTACCAACTGCTTGGCAATCCCTTTGGCAGCAACACCCCGACGGCAGCGCGCTTCGTGGACGTCAGCCCATGGCAGAACACCTTCACCGCATTGTATTTCGACAAGCTGATGCTGGGCGATGCCACCTGTGGCCTGACCCTCAATCGGCAGTATCGGATGATGGACCGGTTCCTGAATTTCAATTGGGGCGCCTTCGGTGGCCTGGTGTATGTCACCACCACCTGGCAATCGTGCTTTCCCCAGGAGAATCTGGAATGGGTCATCGGCGACTCGGCGCTGCTCAGTAACCTTCAGCAGCAGATGAAGCTGCAAGGAGCAAAGGGCCTGATGTTCAGGTTCTCCACCTACCTGACCTGCTACGACAGAAACGGTGTTTTCAACGACTTTCCATACGTCAACACCCGCTCCAACGCCCCCTCGGATACGGATCGCCTGCAAGCGATGTATCAGAAGGGCCTGGACAACGTTTCCGGTATTTTCTTCAACCCCGCCTACAGCCGCACCGCCGCTACACTGGGCCTCTGGTTCGCTGACGAATACCCGACCGCCCCCGCCGGCCTGCGCCTGGTGCCCGTCGCCCCCGTGCCGCTCATTCAAATGAACCCACCTCGTGATGTCGCACCGGCCAAACTGGGTGTAGTGTCGGCCCAAGTCACCGGGAACACCCTGTCGTTGGATCTGACCAATACCTTCCCGTTCTATCCGGTGGACCCCACCGCGCCTATCCTGACCGCAGAAAAATTCCAGGCTGGCGACTACCAATTGGGTGTACGCGAGGGTGATCAATTCACTCCGGTGGCCGACTTCGGCTACGAGCAGTACCGCCAGTCCGCCTTCGATGAACGCTCGGGCCTGCTGGACTTCGCACTCAACGACGACAAAGTGAAGGCCTTGCAGTCGGGTACATTGGAACTGCAACGCAAGAGCCCGGCTCCGGCCACACCGGTGACCGCCGCCGCCCAACAGACCTGGACCGCCGAGGTCATAGAAAGCGGCAGTTTCATCGACGTGGGCGACCACAAGACACTGACCATCATGGTGCAGAAAAATGGTCAGCCGGCGGCCAATACCACGCTGTGGGTGGCGGAATACGGCAACCCCTACATGGTGACCACCAGCGACTACTACTTGGCGTTCAGTAATGCGGCCAACTTCACGCTGTTCTACAACGATCCGACAGACCTCAACCTGAACCATGCCAATCTGCCGCAGTTCAAAGGTGCGCCCTCAGTATCGAACTACCTGGCCACTGGCAGCGGCCGCCGGCTTACCGCCCTGCAAAACGTGCATCGCCCGGCCAGCACCCCGGTCGGATACCAGGACTTCCTCAACGGCGAGAGCAAACCGATTGCGGTCAATTTGCGCCCTTGCCTGGCATTCGACGCTGGGGTCTACGTCACCGGGACACTGGACGACTACCACGCCACCCAGGTGGATTACGCCTATGTAACGACCACCACCGACGCCAATGGCATCGCCCAGGTGAGTTTCAGGGCCGTGGCCCCGGGCTTCCCGACCTTGCGTTTTTTCGTCAAGGAAGGCGACAGCGACCCGGTCATCCCCTTCAGTTTCCCGCTGCCCCAAGCCTACATCGACTTCCTCGCCCCGCTCCGCGTTCTGCCCTTGGACGTGCAGCTGCAACAGGACTTCATCAACTACTGGAACACCGTCTACAAGGATCAGAACGCCGCCACGCAGCTGTGGGAGGGCTTCCTCTACCCACGCATCCTGCAGACCTTCTATTACCTGTACCCCATCATGAACAAGTACATGCCGCTCAACTCCCAGGCCCGAGTGGAAGGCGCCATCGACCAACTGATCGTGCTGATCAGCAAGCCCTACCAGGAGGAAAGCACGCTCTCGATGCCCATCACCCGTGACATGTCCCAGAGCCGCCGTGCGGTATTGGAGCTGTGGGCCAACAAGCTGGTGAAGCGCAACTATCCGCCACAACAACTCAAGATGAGCGATTACGACAACCTCTGACCGTAATGCTGCTACCCAAGGAGGATGAACCACTGTGGGAGCGAGCTTGTGTGGGAGCTGAGCTTGCTCGCGATGAAGGCGCCTCGGTCTTTCGAATGACCGCGTTATCGTTCATCGCGAGCAAGCTTTGCTCCCACAGGCTCTCACCGGATCTCACCGGCCCCCACAGTGTCACTCGGTACTTTTCAAAGGAATGACCTATGAAAACCAGTATCTTGAACCGGCTGTTGCTGTTGATCCTGCTGTTGAGCCCACCTCTGTTCGCCCAGGACAGTGGTGCCGTGTACTTCACCATGGGCGTGCACAACACCGAGGGCTGCAACGAACAGAACGGCAACTGCATCGCCAAGCGCGCTCCGGGCGATCCTTCCGATCCGTTTTTCCCGGCGTTCTGGATCAGCGATTGGACCATGTACCGGGTGATGCACAACTATGAAAAAAATCCGCCGCCCTACAGCAATCCGCCCTCCACCCTGAACCCGGCAGACTACACCGTCTCCCGCGGGACCAGCTACTACGACACGGCCTATATTCCGGCCGATGGCGACGGTTTCGGTGCGATGATGGAGCACTATGAGAAGTACTGCCTGCCGATCTTCCCGATCAAGAACAACAACTACACCTGCTCCTTCGTGTCCCTGGGCAACAAGGCCTACTTCCTGACCTACCCGCAGGATCGCCCCAAGGACATGCCGGCCTGCTGCATGTTTTCGCCGATGAATCACCCGCCGCGACAAGACTTCATCCAGCACCTGCCCTACAGCGCCGAGCGCAGCAAAAACCTCGACGCCAGCGTGCAGGCCTACGCGCTGGACCTTCAATCGCCCCAGGGGCCGATCCTGTTCGGCTATGCCTTCTACAAAAAAATGACCGGGCAACCGCCCTATCGGCAGCCCCAATCGTTCTTTTTTTCCGGTGACACCAGCGTCGCCAATGCCCCCATCGTCAGCCAGAACTACACCCACTTTCGCATCGCCAAACCGGACCCGGCCCAGACCTGGGCGCAGGTGGCCGCGATGTGCCCGGCGAATCCGCCGCCCTGCCAACTGTTCGAGCCACCGGCCTCGCAAAGCAACGGCCAGAAGGCGCAGTGGAACAAGCTCATGCAGCGCAAACCCTGAGCAATGACGGAGAATCGCCATGAACACTTCACTGCGTTTCACCTTGGTCCTGCTGGGTTTGAGCAGCCTTCCGGCCCTGGCCTTGGAGCAATCCCAGGAACAAGCCATGCCACGGGCACAGGCCACAAACCTGAATTGCCAACCGCCCAGCACCGCACCGGCGGCCAACGCCAGCCAGGACCTGTTCGATCAATACAGCTGGCAGCTGTTCATCGCCGTGAACTGGCCCGCACAGGCCGGGCAGCGAGGTGATCCCGACTGCAGCAAACAACCGGGAGACCCTGGCTACACCGTCTGGCAGACCTACAAGACCGTGGAAGAAACCTTCCTGCCACAGGGGGTCGATCCAGGCCCCTGGAACACCCCGCAGCTTGCCAAGAGCCTGGGCATCATCAACATCGCCGCGCTGAAGAACAGCTCCCAGGTCAATGCCGTCGACCAGGCTGTCGGCGGCTGGCTGATCGACCAGGCCGGCAACCCGACCTACTACGACATCTCGGCCAACGAGACCTCCTACAACTACATCGTCGCCAACCAGTTCTATAACGCCGATGTGGTTTCCAAAGCCAACAACATCAACTTTCCCTATGGGGTCATCGAGGTCAAATCGAGTTGGCGCATCCTCACCCCCCACGACAATGCCAGCCGCTACCTGACCATGCTTGCGCGCGTCGCCACGTTCGACGACCAAGGCCAGCGCAGCGGTGTCACCGAGGCCTACCTGGGCCTGGTGGGGCTGCATGTCATCACCAAGGTCAACGGTTATCCGCAGTGGATCTGGTCGACCTTCGAGCAGATCGACAACGTTCCGCCCAAAGTATTGGTGAACGGTGTATGGGTCGACCAGCCGACCTCCGGCACGGCCTATTCCTACTTCAACTCCAGCGCCCCGCCAGCCACGCTCAACCAGTCGCCCTGCGACTGGCAGACCCAGGGCGCGCACCTGGTCTGCGTGCCCAAACCTGGCACCACCTTCCAGACCCCGAACCCGTTGAACCGCTTCACCCCGATCGCCGAGATCACCAACGAGGTCAACGCTCGTTACCGCAGCGACCCGGACCTGCAACGCAGCGTGCTGAAGTACTACCAACTCATCACCACCCAGCGCCCGCTGATGCCAGACAACCCCAGCAACCCACTGGGCCAGCCGACCCCCGCCCTTTCGGCCAACGTGACCATGGAAAGCTACATCCAGCCCAACAGCAGTTGCATGAACTGCCATTCCATGGCAACGCCGGTCAAGAGCCCCTACAAATCCGATTACTCCTACCTGTTCAAGTTCGCCAATGCGCCTGTCGGCAAAACCATCAAGGACGAGGAATAACTCATGAGCATCCTGAACGGACCACGGCTGAATTTCTGGGGCGGCATCCGCACAGACGTCAGCCTGCCGAACAACTCCCCGACCATTCCTTACGATGGCAACGATGACTGGCCGCTCTTCGACCTGACCACCTCGACCCTGGCGCCGGGCGCCGAACCCTACCCCGATGACCAGTTGAACAACATGATCAATGCCCCCGCCGGCAACTACTACACCGCCGGTGGCTGGAATCACTATGGGCAGCATGTCGTCGACATGCAGAACGCGCTGATCAGCTCCCAAGGCATCCCCGGTAGCATCAACACCACCGGCGACCTGGTGGGCCAGGCCGTCTACCTGCTTGGCTCGGTGGACCCGGTGACCGGCCAGGGCCCCGTTTCCGGCCCGATGATGGTGGACCTGGATCCCACCGCCTCGTCGAGCACCCAAATCTTCGTCGGCGGCCTGCAAATCGGTGGCAACGACAACATCCAATTGCTGATCCGCAGCGACACCGTGTGCAGCAGCTTCGACGTGGCGGGACGGGTGCTGTTGCCCAAGAAAATGGATGCGCCGGGTTCTTTCCACGCCAGCGGCACGTTCCAACTGACCTTCCCGTTGAGCAGTATTGTCAGTTGGAACCAGAACAGCAGCGGCCTGCGCTCGATCATCCAGGCACCGGGGGCGACGGGCATCGTCCTGCGTTTCGTCATGTTCGAAATGTGCCCCACGATGACCACCGAACAACTGGACGCCGACTATGCCGCCGGCCGATACACGCCCAACCCGAGCATCGGCAGGGTTATCGGCACACTGGCCCCGGCCTTCGCCAACGAGCCGCTGAACTGCCAGCCGGGCCGGCAACTGGTCAACCAGAGTACGGGCAATGCCGGCTATGCCGACCTGGACAACAGCGGTTACCTGAGCATCGACATGGTGAACGTCATTCCCAAGGAAACCTTCCGCGCCGTCCGGGACGACATCACCAGCCCGATCGGCCCCAACGCCAATTACGGGACCGTGACCATCAGCGCCGGCGCCACCACCCTGACGACCCTAGACCCGACCAGTAGCCCTCTAGTGGACTACTACGTGTATGGCGGCATCGTCGACCTGCCCCTGACCGCCGACCAGCTGCAGGCGGTGCAGACCTGCGCCCTGGCGATCAATGCACCGGGCAAGGTCGCCGGTACCACGTTGCAAGCCACCGAGTCGACTTATCGGCTCTATGCCGACCAGCGCAACGTCTACCTGGAGGACTACCCCAACGGCCTGTCGATCACCCTGCAGGTCCGGTACTTGGGCGGGGCGGTCCCCAGCACGACCGAAATCGCCCTTAAGGCACTGCCGGTCGCCGATCCCCCCGTGTACAAAGAACCGCAGTATTGGGACTTCCTTGACTTCCCCGACTCGCTGATCGTCAGCGCCGGTCAACTCGCGATCAGCTTTGCCGTCAACGTCAAATCGGGCACTGCTGCCCAGGCGGGTTTCGTCGCCCTGACCTGCACCGCCAATGGGCTTGAGAGCAGCGCCTACTTCACCAACTTTCGCAAATACGCCCAGACCGACTTCGGCATTCCCAAGGGCACCACCATCACCTGGCCGCTGATGTACCCCAACGTCTTGCGCTTTCACTACCTGGCGTTCCCCGCCATGTCGCGCTATATCCCGCTGAATCAGCCCGACGCCATCATGGGCGCCAAGAACCCCATCCTCGCCCGCACGTCGGATGCGTACAAAGGCACCACATTGTTCATGCCCGTAGTGCGCTCGATGTCGCCCTGCCAACGGGCGCTGCTGCGGGCCTATCTCACCGGTGAACCGTGGCAACCGCCGCAATGACCGCGTCCCCCCTTCTGTTCACGGATGTTGTTCACGGAGAGAGCCTATGCCCGTTCCCCTTCAGATCCCCGCACACCCCGGGGAAAACCTCTGCCCCAGCACCTTGGTTGCCGAGGATCTGCTGAACCCTCGCGGCCTGTGCCTGCAAGCCGATGGCAGCCTGCTGCTGACCGAAGCGGGCTCGGGGTTGCCCGACCAGCCATTCAGCGGCCGTATCAGTCGACTGCGACCGGATCCGCAACGGCCCGGCGCCTACCTGCCCCGCGAAACCCTGGCGCAAGGGTTTCGCGCCATGAACATGCAAGCGCGCATGCTGCGCGATGAAATCATGGGCGTGTCGGACATCGCCTGCGGTGAAGGACGCTGCCTGGCCAGCCAGACCGACTACGTCGCGGGCTCCAAACTGCTGGACCTGCAATTCACTCCGCCCGAACCGGTCTTTCATAGCCGTGGCAACCTGAATGCGCTGTGCTACCACCCGACCCGCCGCAGTTGGCTGGCCGTCAAGCCCGATACCAATCAGTTGGTAGAGTTCGTCACAGGCCAGCAAGAGCGCGTGCTGGCCCAACTGCCCGAACTGGATCAAGGCCAGGAAGCCGTTCCCGTGACCCTGGTGTACGAACCGGCGACAGACGCCGTGCTGATCAGCCTGTTCTCGGGCGAACTGCACGGCGACCCGAGCCACAAGGGCATCGACTTTGCCGAGAAAGCCGGCCAAGTGATCCGGGTCTGGCCCGCCAGCGCCAGGATCGACATTCTGATTCGCGGCCTGCAACTGCCCACCGGGCTGGCGCTGCGCCCCAACGGCAACCTACTGGTGCTGGAACTCTGTGAAGGCCTGCAACAACCCCTGCCCCCTGACTGGAACGGCGAACCCCTGCATGGCGGCTTTACTCGGTTCAGCGGGCGACTGCTGAGCTGCGACTTGCAAACAGCCCAGGTCACGGTGCTCGCCCGCGACCTGGATACCCCTTCCAACCTGTGCCTGTTACCCGACGCGGTACTGGTCAGCGAAGGCATGGGACTGGTCGGACGGCCACTGCCTATGCCAGATGCAAGCGTGGTGCCGTTAAGCGGCAAACTTCGTCGGGTGCAACTCTGAACGAACACTCAAGGCCGTGCGGCTCGGCTGATAGGCGCAGCTTCACCGTGCTGGGCAAGGAACGCCGGGGCGTCCTCGACCACGTCATTGAGGATGTCGGTGACCACATCGCCCATGCCGACCGCATTGACACGCAGTGAACCAGGCCCTGTGGCGCGGGGATTTATCCCCTCGCCACAGGTCAAGCGTCTCGAGGTGAGACCTTCGCCAGCCCGGACGTCTAGAGCGTAAGAAACAGCGCGGACGTCCAGACCCGTGATTGATCCCGCTGGCGAGCGCAGATGAACAACGGGTGCTCACGACCTGGCTCAAGCCCCAGGCGGGCCAGTTCGATTTTGCCCTGCAACTCACGGGGCAACGGGGCAGCGGTCATCCGTTCCAGGGACATCTTCAACTCCGCGCCCGGCAACGCTTCAACCACTTGCGATTGCGCCAGCAGCTCATCACCGGACAGCTGCATCGACGCCGTTGGCGCGTGTACATAAGGTTGCGGTTCGGACGGGTCGCCGACCTTGACGTAGTTGTCGATCCGGCTGTCGATCTGCAGCGTGGCGCCGGCCAATTGCGACAGGTCGATTTCGATGCTGTCGGTATCGCCGTTGGTGTCGGTGCGAAACGCCAGGACCGTTGCGTCCTTGCGCCATACGGTCTGTTCGGGATGGTCGAGGCCCAGGGCGCGAAAACCATTGATGACCGCGCCGGTGATGCGGATCTCGCCGGTCCAGTAGGCGCCGCGGTAACGGTCCTTGATCCGGGCGCCACCCACGCGCAGGCGAATGCGTTGTGTGCAGAAACCCAGCTCCTGGTGCAGGTTGCGCGACCAGATCAGTTGTTCGCCATCGAACAGATCGACCTGCTCCCAGCCTGCCTCCCCCAGCAGTCGATATTCCAGCGTGGCATTGGCGTCGGCGGTGAAGACTTCACCCATCAAGTGCTTGCCTTGGCGCAGGCTGGCGAACGAGCGCTCCCCGGTCGTGGCGAAGGTGCGACGGGCACGCAGGGCCTTGCCAACGCTGGCCCGGTCGAAAGCCTCGGCGACAACGCCGGTCAGCCCGCCACGGGAGCCGAATACCGCCGTGGCCGGAACGCCGCCACCGCAGCGCCCCTGGTGCTCATCGCTGTTCGCGGCGGCGCCGACCCGATAGCCTCGCTGCAACGCTTCGGCATAAACCCAATGGAACTGGCCCCAGGCCGATCCGACCTCGATCAATCGTTCGAGCTCCGGGTGATGCCAGTCGAGGTTGCAACGGCGTCCGCCGACGTGGGGCATCATCAGATGCCCTTCGGGGTCCTTGGCATAGGCGGCATACAACTCGTCCACCGGCCAGGCGCCCGGCTTGATGGTGCCGGCAGTGAACTCGTTCCATTCGAAGGAACGCACCAATCGCCCTTGATTGTCGAAAGGGAATTCGGGCTTGCGGTCATGCAGGAAGACGACGTTGCGGTCGCCGCCCGCACAGGAGTTACCGCACCATTCGGTTCCGGGATAACACACGAAACGGCCTGGCTCGTTGAGTTCGTGGATCAACTTGACCGCCTGGTCCCAGCGCTGCTCGGTGATATTGAAATCGTTGGCGGTGTAGCCGAGCACATCGAGTCCGGCGACATCGCGGCCGTAACTGAGGTTGTACAAGGTGTCGTTGGTGCCCACCGTGTCATCGGAGTGCACATGCAGGTCGGCATAGAGCGGGCGCAACCCAGTACCGGCCGGATCGACGGTGACGAAGGCCTGGGCAGCGTCAACAAAGGGCGCCTGCACCTTGGCGGACAAACGCCACTCGCCCACCGCCCCGAGGCCAGGCCCCTCGATCCGAGCCGTCGCCCAACCTTCGGACGCCAACGCGAACGGCTGTAGACGCTCGCCGCCTTCCGGGTCAACCAAGGTCAAGACACCATTAAGCGGCAAGTTCCGGCAGGTATTGCCCCAAGCATCGTCCACCCGCAACAGGATATCGAACGCCTCGCCGGCACTGACCAGTCGCGGCACGATCAACTGCACGCGCTGCGCCGGCCCGGGCACGATGTCCAACAAGGGATCGCCCGGCACCTCGGCAAATTTCGAGCTGCCCAACGGGTCGATGAACAGGCGGAAACGGAAGTCCTTCTCGACGAAACTCTGCACCCGCGTCCCCGCCCCACCCTGGCGTCGGTCGCCCAGGCGAATGATGACTTTATCACCAGGGTTCAGGTAACCGTCGATGATGTCGATGATGATCGCCTTCTGGAACGGCCGTTCATGGCCCTTCTGGTCGAAGCGCACTTTCAAGTGCTGCACCGTCGCCTGGCTCTGGCCGGGAACCAACTCACCGGCCTGGTATTGGGCGCTGACATAGTTGGGACCCGCCGGGTTCGAGGTCTGGAACAAGGCCCAATCGGAATAGAACTTGAAGGCCAGCTTGAGCCAGGCACCATCGGCCAGGCCGCTGCCACCGACCTCGTAGACCAGGGTGATTTCATCCCACTGCCCGGCGACCAACGTGTCACGGTCACAGCGGACACTGCCCAGGAACGGACGTTTCTTGTTGCGCTCGTACAGGCCTTGCGGGGCGATGTAGTGCCCGGCTTCGCGGGGATCGAAAACATTACTCACATGACACCTCGTGCAGTGGTCCACTGAAGGTTTGAAGGGGCAGCGAAGACAACGACGGTGCTTATTGCACGCGCCATTTCTGGTAGTGGCGCTCGATACGCCGAAACACAAAGCTTTCCATGAGCCAGGCAATCAGGCCGATCACGACAATGCCCAGCAGCACCTGGCTGCTGTTGCCTATCTGCCCGCCCGTGGCGACCATCCAGCCGATGCCCTGGGAGGCGCCGATCATTTCCGCCGCGACCAGCGCCCGCCAGCCCTGGCTGAAGCCGATGCGCAAGGCGGCGGTCACGAACGGCAACGAGGCCGGCAGGTAGACATGGGCCAACAGTTGCCAGGTGTTGGCGCCCAAGGTGCGCGCCGCGCGGACTTCACCACCGCGGATACTTTGCACGCCCTCCTGGATCGTCACCGCCATGGGGAACATCGCGGCAATGAAAATCACCAGCACGATGGAGACATAGCCCAGGCCGAAAATGATCATGATCAGCGGCGCCCAGGCAATCGGTGGGATGGCCATGAACAGGCTGTTGAGTGGCGATATAAAGTCGCGAAAGCGCGAGGACAGGCCAGCGGCAGTGCCCAACGCAATCGCAACGATCACCGCCGCGCAAAAGCCACCCACCTCTTCAAGCACGCTGGCCCGAAGGTGTTGCCACAGCGAACGGTCGCCCAGCCAGCGCACCGCCTCACGGGCGACGTCCCAGGGCTGCGGCAGGATGTAGGTGGGAAAGCGGCTCGCCAGGGCGATCCAGATCAACAACAGGAATGGCAGCGACGCCCACCCCCAATTCGGTTTTGGCAAGGACATGACGGACTCAGTGGGCGGCTTTTTCCAGGTAGGAGGTATCCACGATCTGATCAGTCTTGAGCGTGGTCTCGATAAAGCCCAGGTCGTGGGAGTAATCCATCAAGCGTTGGATGAACTGGATGTCCGACGCCTGCAAATCCGCCGACCAGCCCAGCCGGGTACGGGCCTGGGCGACGATGGCGTCTGGGGCGATAGTCTTGCCGTCGGTGCCTTGCACCGCTTCAAGCTTGAATGCCTCGGCGATAAGCCGGTTCGACTCGGCGGGATGCTCATTGAGGAAGGCGATGGCCTTGCGATGGGCGCGGAGCAGCTTCACCACGTCATCCGGGCGCTCCTGCAAGGTTTTCGGCAAGGCGATCACCACGTACCACGGGTATTGGGGCAGCGCCTGGTTCACGTCCAGCAGGATCCGGCTCGAACCGCGCAACACTGACTGGCTGACGAAGGGCTCCCAGGAAAATGCCGCGTCGACAATGCCCCGTTCCAGGGCGGCGTTCATGTTGCCTGGCGGCATGTCGATGATATCCAGGTCCTTGTCAGGATCGAGACCGGCCTTTTCCTTCAGGACATAACCGCGCAACAGCACATCCATGCCACTGCCCTTCTTGACCCCAGCGAGTTTTTTCCCCTTGAGCGCGTCGAGGTGGGTGATCGGGCTCTTCGCGTCGACAATCACCGCGGCCTGACCGTAATTGACCTTCGCCAGGATCCGGCTTTGCAGCCCGCGGGAAAACCACTGGTACACCGGTGGGGTGCCGACGTAGGCAACATCCAGTTCACCGGCAGCCAGAGCCTGCTGGATCACCGGGCCATCGCCCAACGCCTTGAGGTCGACATTCAAGCCTTCCTCACGGTAGTAACCCTGTTTATCGGCGATCAGCGCCGGGGCGTTGGCCATGGCAAAGACATAGCCCACACGCAAGGGTTTCTCCTCGCCAGCCACGGCACAGGCGCTGCCTGCCAACGTGGCAACAGACAAGGTAAGGGCAAGCAGCGAACGTTTGATCATGCTGTCAGCTCAAGTCGAGGGGTGGGATAAACAATGGCCTGGGACGCGCCCATCACCTGGGCAATGCGCGTCATCAGTTCATTGCGGTAATCCAGGAAAGCCGGCAGGCGGCGGGTTTGCAGGTTGCTGCGGGGGCGCGGCAGGTGAATCTCCAGCTCGCTATGAATACCGCCCGGCGCGATGTTGAGCACGACGACCCGATCGGCCAGGAACACCGCTTCGTCGATATCGTGGGTGATGAACAACACCGTCTGGCCGAGTTCGGCCCAGAGGCGCAACGTCTCTTCGTTCATGCTGTTGCGACTGATGGCATCGAGCGCGGCGAACGGCTCGTCCATCAGTAGCACGCTGGGTTCGAGGGCCAGGGTCCTGGCCAAAGAGACACGCTGTTGCATGCCACCGGAAAGCTGGTGCGGCAGCCGATGCGCCGCATTCTCCAGGCCGACCATACGCAGGTACTGCAACGCCTGTGCGCGCTGCTGCGATGCGTCGGTCTGGGCGCTCATGCGCAAACCGAAACGGACGTTTTCCAAAGCACTCAACCAGGGAAACAATTGCGGCGCCTGGAACACATAACCCAACTCCGAACGCTCCGGGCGTACCGCTGTCTGGTTGATCGTGATGCGCCCGCTTTGCGGTTGTACGAACCCCGACAACAAGTTCAGCAACGTGGTTTTGCCACAACCGGATGGCCCCAGGATCGCGACGAACTCGCCGGGCCTGGCGTTCAGGCTGAAAGAGGAAAACACCCGGTGCCCATTGGGGTAACTGAAGTTGATGTCATCGACCGTCAGGGCATCGGCTTGCGGCGGTGCGTAAGGAAAGGTTTTGAGCATGGCAAGTGTCGTCAGGTCGTTTACAATAGGAATGCCTGACATAATACGTATTAATACAAGTAGTCCCAATAACCTATTTTTATAACCTTAGAAGTGAAGGCACCCGCCCCACTCAAGGCCATGGAAGCTGACAGTGTCCACCTCCATTCTTCGCGACAGCACCACTTCGCTCTACGAACAGATCGCCCACCAATTGCTGGAGGAAATCCAACGCGGCGACTACGAACCCAGCGGCAAGCTACCGTCCGAGGCGCAGTTGGGCGAACGGTTCGGCGTGAGCCGCGTCACGGTTCGCCTGGCAGTGGGCAAGCTCAGCGACGACGGCGTGGTGGAGCGCAAGCAAGGCAAAGGCACTTTCGTGGCGGCCAAACAAGTGCGCCACGGCCTGGATGCGTTGCGCAGCTTTCATGAGGCGTTGTTGCTGCAAGGGTTGCAACCGAGCATGCAGGTGGTCAGCCATGCTCTGCAGCCCGTTCCAGAGCCCCTGCGTAGTTTGTTCGAGGGAGCAGACGACTGCCTGCTCCTGGAGCGGTTGCACTTCGTCGATGACGAACCCATCGCGTTGGGGCGCAGCCACTTACCGGCAGAACTGGCCAGAGTGGCCTGGGCTGAAGTCGAACATCAGCCGATCTATTCCATTCTCGAGTCGATCACCGGCCTGGCGGTCACCCGTGCCGACCTGGCCATCCGTGCGCAGGAAGCCGACAAAAGCCTGGCCAGCGCGTTGCAGGTCAAACGCGGCGCCGCGCTGCTGGTCATGGAGCGCACGTCCTATTTTGCCGACGGCCGCTGCTGCGACCGCACAACGTTTTTCATCCGCCCGGAACGCTATGCCTTCATTCTCAGTGGGGTTTTCAAATCCACGACGGCCAATTGATCTCGACGGATTACGAGTCAAATTGATGAGGCGGCTGGAGCCGGCCTGACAAAGCACTGCTCCAGGACCCGTTGTCCCCATTGCTGCCCTTCCTGCTCCCGTTCCAACTTGAAACCGAAATCCTCGTACAGCTTGCGGGCAGCATCGAGCCCCTGGAACGTCCAAAGGCTCGTTGAGCTAAAACCCCATTCGTCACAGAACTTCATCGCTTCAGCCAACAAGCGTCTACCGGCGCCCTTGCCTCGTGCCGAATCATCCAGAATGAAGCAACGCAGCACCGCACTGCCGCACTCTCCTTCGCCGTCGATGGCAATTGAACCAACCACTCGTTCGCCATCCAGTGCCACCCAGACCTCGTTGCGTGGGTTGTGCAAACGCCCCATCAGTTCCGCCATGTCCGTTGCCACCAGGCTTTCGAACGACTGGCCGAAGTTTGAATGCCTGGCGTAATAGTCCGCATGCATTTGCACAATACGGCCAATGACGCCAGGCCGGTAACCTCGGGCAATCTGCAACTGCGCCGGCGCAGGTGGCTCTGCACCGAGCCGATGAGCCTGCAACGCGACGGCATAGCTGACAATCCCCTCACTCACGATCTGACATTGCCCGCTGGATAAGTGAGACATGGCCGCGACAACCTGTTGCGTGGCGAAAGCATCGATGGCTCGAAGGGTGTTTTGCCCCTGCGCGGTGAGCCGCAGTCGCTTGGCTCGCGCATCCTGTTCATGGGCAATTTCTTCAATTTCGCCGGCCTCGACGAGCTTGCGAACCATCCGGCTTACGCTGGATTTATCCAGGCCAAGTAGCTCGACAAGCTCGCCCGCCGTCAGCGATTGGCGATTGCCGAGTTCGACTATGGTGTGCACCGACGACGGCGGATAACCCGTCGCAGCCAGCGTGGTGTGCATGAACCCCAGCTCCCGCACCATGAGACGCGACGCCGAACGGATTTTTTCAATCAGATCTGGTGGCCACTGGTTCACGGGGACCTCGGACGCAATGAGCAATTAGTTGCACCGCACAACTAAATACCCATCAATGCGTTCAGTCAAGCTTTGCGGCCCAAATCCCAAGATAACGTCAAGACCATCCAGGTCTGTGGAATTGCCGCTCTCTCTACAGGTTGCTGGCCTATCAGCGATAAGACCAAGCGCTTATAGAGGCTCTGCGGTCTGGATGAGCGAGTTCAACACCAGCTTGATTTCAACAGCCGGGTCTTTATGCCCTTGCAATATCAGGCCTTCCGCCAGGGCGGTGAAGGTCTTGGCAAGCGCGGCGTAGGCCAGCGGCGGCTTCTTGCCAGCGTGATTGAATATGATGGTAATCAACTTGCCCAAGGCCTCGCTGTTTTCCTCATGCAAGTCGTAGTAATGCGGCGAGAATTCTTCATCGCGCAAGGCGATCAATTGCAACTCGGCATCGAGGATCGCACAGCGGGTATTGTTCTTCAGCGTGTCGATATAGGCATTCAAGCCGTGGCTCAACTGCTCCGCCGAATATCCCGAGGCCAGGGTCGTACTCAATCGGTCGATCTCAACTCGCTTGAAGCGTTGAGTCAATTGCAGCAGCAAGTCCGATTTACTTGAAAAATTTGAAAAAAAGGCGCCTTTGGAAAAGCCCGCCTCTTCGGCGATAACGTTGACGCTGGCGGCATGAAAGCCTTTTCGGATCATCAGCTCAGTGGCTGTGTCGAACAATTTGTCTCTTGTTACTTGCTGGCTTTCTTCTCGACCTAGTCTCTTTTTGATCACGCCCTCGGCTCCTTTGGCCAAACAAGATAGCTATGTGTAACTGGATGCAACAAAGCGACTACTCACTGTACGTAACCCGTTTTCGCCATCATATCTTATACGCGCCTTGTTCAATCATTTACATTTTAACTTTCAAAAAGCGCCATGTATGTGCCATGTAGTTGGAACAGCCGCAAAGGCACGCTAGATGGGCTACCCGCCACAATTTTTGCTGGGATACGGGTGAGTCAAAATTTTCGTTTCGCCACCCTTGATGACTCCCTACCGTCCTTTTGAGCGGCTCAAACTGGATATTTTCCTGGCTTCCACCCTGCGCAGGAACGTGAAAAATCGCGCAGAAAGCCCGATTCAGAGCCATCCGATCGACAATCCGACGAAATACCACTTGATTTTCAGATACCGAATGGTTTTTACTTGCGCCGTTGGTGGAGCCCAACGCCTGATCAGCGCATCGAGTCAGCGACACTGTTCTCGATGCAATGCCAGGTCACCTCACAGGAGCGGGATTTTAATGGAATATGCCTTCGTTACAGGCGCTACTGGCCTGCTCGGGAATAATGTCGTTCGTGCGCTGTTAAAGCGGAACATCAAAGTAAAAGCGCTGGTTCGTTCCGTAGAGAAAGCCAGGAAACAGTTCGGCAGCCTGCCCGTAGAGTTGGTCGAAGGCGACATGCTTAATGTCGAGGCCTTCGCCCATGCCCTGCAAGGATGTGACGCCCTGTTTCATACGGCAGCCTATTTCCGCGACAGTTACAAAGGCGGGAAACATTGGCAAAAACTGTATGACACCAATGTGACCGGCACCGAGCGCTTGTTGCAAGCCGCTTATGACGCCGGAATCCGTCGTGCCGTCCATACCTCCTCCATTGCCGTGTTGAAGGGCAATCGGGACCAAGTGATCGATGAAACCATGTCTCGCAGCGAATTGGAGGCAGACGATTACTACTTGAGCAAGATATTGTCCGAACAGAAGGTCCAGCAATTCCTGACCCAGCACCCGGACATGTTTATCACCATGGTCCTGCCAGGTTGGATGTTCGGCCCCGGTGATATCGGCCCTACATCGTCAGGACAGTTCCTGCTCGATTTTGTCGGACAAAAATTGCCCGGTGTACTCCCCGGAAGCTTTTCCGTTGTCGATGCCCGGGATGTAGCCGAGCATCAAATCGCCGCCATCACCCGCGGCAGGTCCGGGGAGCGTTACCTGGCCGCCGGCAATCACATGGACATGAAGAGCATTTTCCAAGCGCTGTCCAGCGTCAGCGGGATAAAAGCCCCAGAGCGAAAAGTGCCCCTGTTCATGCTGCGAATCATCGCGCTTATTTATGAAGGTTATTACCGGATCACAAAAAAACCGGTGCTCATCAGTACGTCCACGGTCAAGCTCATGGAGCAAGAACAAGGCCGTACTCATTTCAGCCACAACAAAAGCTCAAGGGAGTTGGAGTGCAAGTTCCGCCCTGTCGCTGAAACCCTGACCGATACCCTGGACTGGTATCGGAATAACAACTACACAGATGCTTAATTGAAACAATTCATATATAGCCTACCTCTGTAGTACTTTTTTTGACTGGCCAAATATCCAAGGATTGAGAGAGGTTGGTAAATGAAAAACCTTTCATATAAAGAAGGTTTCCTGCATCGCTTTGTCGGTTTTTCAGAATCGTTCCCCGAGCAAGTTGCTATTCGGCATCTGGACACGGAAGAAGATACCGTTACTTACCGCGAGTTGCGAATCAAAGCTGAACAATGCAATGGCGCCCTGACAGCGCTCGGTGTATTGCCTGGCGACAAAGTAGCGCTGGTGTTGCCCAATGGCGTGGCGTTCATCGCTTACTACCTGGCGATCATCGGGCGGGGAGCTATCCCGGTCATCCTCAACTACAAGTTGACCTCCTTCGAAATGGCCAATGTCGTCAGCCTCGCCAGGCCGACGCTCGTGGTCACGACCGAAACGCTATGGGTGCAACACAGTGAGGTATTCCAGGCTGACAACGGTGTCAGGCACTCCCTGGTGCTGGACGGTGGGAGCGAGCCGGCTTCGCCCCTGCCCGCAAACGCAACGGCCCTCTCTCAATTGCCTTGCCAGATCGAACCCTTGTTGTTACCCGAGGGCAATCCGATCGTCTCGGTACAATTCACCTATCGTGGCATCGGCAGGCCGCTGGCGGTTTCTCACCGTTATCTGGACCTGACGCAATCGAGCGATGGGCTGCATGAGCACTTTCATCTGCAAGGCGTCGGCTCCGTTCATCTGGTGACGCTGCCGCTGTATGCCATCTTCGGCCTGTCCGTGATGATGGTGTTTCCCTTGAGCATTGGCGCCACGCTGCTCATGACCAATACCCTGCTCAATCGAGACCTCGCTGAAGTCCTGTCCGAGCATCAGGTCACTTTTGCCTGCCTGGTGCCTGACGTCATTCGCTACTTCAATACGCGCCTGGCCAAGCGCAAAGGCGCGCTGTTGCCGTTGCACCCGCAGTTGATGATTTACTCGGGCGGCAGCCACCTGCCGGCCGATGAAGCCGAGAAGCTGGGGAAGTTGCTGGGGTGCAATCCGGTGCTGCAGGGCTATGGATTGACCGAAAGCATGCCCGTGATCGTCCAGAGCTCGATTGGTCCGGTCCACCGTGGCGCCATGGGCCAGCCGATCAGCGGTGTGCAGCTGCGAATCGTCGATGCCCAGGGCCAGGACGTAGCGCCTGGGCGTATCGGCGAACTGCTGATACGTGGCTCGATGGTGATCGACGGCTATAACGATGCCGAGGACACCAATGCGCGGTTCTTCCGCGATGGCTGGTTCCACAGCGGTGACCTGGTCTGGCAGGACGACGATGGGCATGTGTTTTTCTATTGCCAACGCCTGCGAATCTCGAAGATCAAGGCGCAGATGGTCGACCTGGTGGAAATCGAATCCGTCGCCCTCAAGCACCCTCACGTGGTGCGCGCCAAGGCTTACATCGTCCCGGACCACAAGGAAGTCAACGTGCTGCACCTGTGTGTCGAAGGGACCGGTGAGCTGACCCAGAACGCGCTGTCCACCCAGCTTTCGCGCTACCTATCGGGCTTCAAGCTGCCCAAGACCATCGAGATTACTTCTCTCAAGGAAGAGGCACATGCACGCTAACAGCACACAACCGGTACTGGCCGTTTTCGACTTCGACGGCACGTTGACCGACCGGCACACGTTCTGGCGCTACATGCGCTTTATCGTGGGCACCCGTTCGTTCTGGCTCCGGATCATTCCCCTGCTGCCCAAGATGCTCAGCGTGATCGTCGGCATCACCCCGCTGATGCAAGCACGCCTGGCCTTTATTGCCTGCTACCTGGGCGGCCTGTCGGTGGAGCAAGAGCGCGAGCATGCCAAGTATTTCATCAGCGAGCTGCTGCCGCTGTGGCTCAGGCCCGAGGCGTTGCGGCGGCTGCAATGGCATCAATCCATGGGACACGTCACCGCGCTGGTGAGCAATTCGCCGGAAAACTACCTGATCCCCTGGGGCCAGGCCGCGGGTTTTGATTATGTGTGCGGCACCCGCCTGGCAACGGCGAAGAACAAGCTGACCGGCGGGATATCCGGTACCAACTGTGTAGAGAGAGAGAAAGTCACGCGGCTCAAAGGCTGCTTGAGCAATCTTGATGATTTTTACATTTATGCCTACGGCGATTCATCTGGCGACGACGCCCTGCTCGGCATTGCCAACTCGCCCTTCTACAGAAACTGGTACTGATCGATGAACACTCTGAGCACGTTGGCCCCCAAGCAGTTCAAGCGACCTGGCAGCGCCCCGACCGTCATGATCGTCGGCGCCGGTCCTGTCGGCTTGTCCCTGGCAATCCTCTTGAAGAAATGGGGCGTGTCGTTTCGCATCATTGAAAGGAACGCCGGCCCCTCGACGGCGACCAAGGCGATGGCCATCCATTCCCGGACGCTGGAAATCTTTCGGGACCTGGGCGTTGCCGAGCAAGCCATCCGCGACGGCTTCACGATCAACCAGTTTTCGGTGCAGTCGAATGCCAAGCGGGTACTGAACTACAACTTTTCCTACCTGGATGCGACCTATCCCCTGCTCCTGAGCCTGCCACAGCCACAAACGGAGAAAATTCTCCTGGAGCGGCTCAAGGGACTGGGGGCTGAGGTGGAGTGGAATACCGAACTGGTGGACATAGAAAACCTGCCGGGTTCGGTGCGCATGACACTCAAGCATGCCGACGGCACCGACGAACACTTCACCAGTCGTTGGGTGGCCGCGTGCGACGGTGCTCGCAGCAACGTCAGAAAACGCCTGGACATGACCTTCGAAGGCTCGTCCTATGACCGCTTCTTCATGCTCGCCGATGCCGATATCGAATGGTCCGGAAGCAAGGATGAGGGTGCGTTCTTCCTGGGCGCGCAGGACGGTTACGTGGCCGTTGCACCGATCAGCGCGCAATCGCGTTATCGGCTGTTCATCGAAATGCCCTACAACCTGCCGCCAGAAGGCGAGCGACCGTCCTTGAGCCTGGAGAACTTCCAGCGCTTGTGCGAAGGACGCGGGCAAAAGATGACGCTGTCCAACATTTCATCGACCACCATCGCCTCTTTCCAGCATCGCCGCGTGCAATCGATGCAGCAAGGCTCCGTGTTTCTGCTGGGTGACTCGGCGCATATCGGCAGCCCCATCGGTGGGCAGTGGATGAACCTGGGAGTTTCCGAGGCCTATAACCTGGCCTGGAAAATGGCCTATGTCGATCAGGGCCTGGCGAATCCATCCTTGCTGGACAGCTACAACGAAGAGCGCTATCCGGTTGCCCTGGAAGTCGAGAACACCGCACACCGGCTGACGGGGCTGATTACGGTCCAGCGTCGCGCCCTGGTGTGGCTGCGCGACAATGTCCTGCCGCTGTTGAGCAACCGGAAAAAGGTCCAGCGCAAACTGCCGTCGATGATTTCCGGTCATCAGTATCACTACGACAAGAGCGACTACATTCAAGAATCGCTGACGAAGAAGCAGCGCAAGAACTGGATCAAGAAAGGGAAAAAACCCGAGTTCCAGAGCGCACCGCCTCACGCCGGGCAACTGGCGCCCGATGTCGAATTGTGGCAACTGCAAGGGATGCCGACAAAACGCTTGATCGACTTGTTCCACGGGACATTCACGCTGTTGATTTTCAGCGCGGCCGATCAGTTTTCACCGCTGCTGCCAGGCTACTACACGCTGGCCAAATCGGTGGAAAAGGACTACCCAGGCATCAAGGCCTACTGCGTGATCGACGCCCTGAGCGGCGCCGGCCTGCCAGCGTGGCATTCGACGTTGCTGGACCCCGATTGGCGGTTGCACAAGCGCTACCACGCCAAGGAAGGTACGTTGATGCTGGTTCGTCCTGATGGCTATATCGCTTTTCTCGGCGCCGATGCAATAACGCTGATGACGTATCTGAACGTAAGGTCCGGGTTGCTCAAGGGCGCCAGAAAAACAATATCTTGCGAGACCGACGCAGTGGAACTCCAACTTTAAGTCGCTCCATGGCTACTGCCAGTTTGATGAATTGATATAAACAAGGCCCTGCCCTGGGCCATGATTTTTGATCTTTCTTACTTATAGAAATATCACCCGACTTGGTTAGGAGAACCTTATGCGCTTGCAACTTAACGATGTTGTACAGGAATTCATCGTGTCCAATGGGAGAATAGCCCATAGCTATTTCTCCCTTTCCGAAAAAATCATTGATTCACTGTGCGAATCCAATATTTCCAAAGAAGCAATATTGCTGCGACTCCTGGAACAGGCTGAAACAGTCACTGCTCATTATTTCAATGCTCATCAACAAGTCCTTGAAGGCGTTTATGCCAATGGGACCGAAGCGGCTGTCAACAAGAGTGTTCCCGCGCTGGAGCCGGTTCATTCGAACCCGAGCATACTGGCGCCAGTGCCTGTCGTCGAAGCCGTCGAAGAAACAAATGTGCTCAGTTACGGGCAATGGTTGCGAGCCGAAATCAGCACGGTCACCGGCTTCCAGGCGCAACAGATCGACTTCGACCAGAGCTTCGAGAGCCTGGGGATCGATTCGCTGGGGTTGGTCGATATTTTCGAATCCCTGGCCCAGCACTTCCCCGAAAAGAAAGACCTCACCTCGCAGCTCTTCGATGCCCCTACCCCGACCGCCTTGCTGGCACGGCTTGAAGCCGATCCGCAGGCACCCACGGTGGATGTCCAAGCGTGGGTACTCGACCAACTCGCGACCATCACCGGCTTTACGGTTGAACAGATCGACCCGTCACAAAGCTATGAAAGCCTGGGCCTGGATTCGCTGGTGCAGCTGGACTTCCTGGAGTCGGTAGTCGCCATGTGGCCGCAACTCAAGGCTCACAGTTCCGAGCTGGCCAACGCCAAGCTCCCGCAGGCAACCATTGCCCTGATTCAAGCCGCCCTGGCCGATCCAAAGCCGCAGGCAGCGCCTGGCGTCGAGCCTTCACCTGCCACGACGGACACTCAAGGGCAGGAAGAAAACCTGCTGCTCAACGCCCTGTCTCCGTTGATCCCGGACACCGCGCAATCGATCGATATCCAGACGCCGTTCGCACAACTGGGCCTCAACGGCTTTGCCCGCGAGGCGCTCTGCCAATCCATGGCACAACAGTGCTCTGCCAGCGAGTTTGCCGGTGAAGCGCTGATGTCCCGTCGCACGCCCCAGGATGCCTTGTCGCTGCTGGCCAGGCTGAGCTGAGCCCAGCAGCAACAGGAATGGAATCCGGGTGATCGAACAGATCACCCTGCATTTTGGCGATCAGGGAGACAGGTATGAGTGGCGCAGTAACAACAATGGGCGATTTTTGCTTCAGCGCGATGGCGGGCGAGTTTCCGGGGGCGCCGTCCACGGATGCGCTGTGGCAGTTGCTCTGCCAAGGGCAGATCGCACCGATCGAATCAATGCCGACACGCTGGGAGTTGGACAAGGCGTCGATCTATTCAACCCAGGCCGGTGAGAAGGATCGCACGTACCTGGACAGCGCTTTTTGCCTGACCGATGACGCCTCGACGCCGTCACGGCACGAAGGCCGACAGGTCGCCATCGGCAAGAAAGTGCTCCAGACGTTGCTCACCCAACTCGCCGGGCAAGGCTCGACGCTGAGCAGGGAGCGCACCGCGCTGGTGGTCGCGACCTCCTGGAGCGACGAGAGCTATTTCGTCACCGGCGTGTCCGGAAAAACCGACACGCCGCCGGGCTTTACACCGGGTGAGCAAGTGGCGGAACTGGCGGCGGCCTTTGCCTTGGGTGGGCCGGCGTTGTCGGTAGACACCGCGTGCAGTTCGTTCCCCTATGCCCTGGATATGGCCCAGGCACTGGTCAACAGTGGCCAGGCTGACAACGCGATTGTCCTGGCCCTTAACACCGTGCTGCCACCGGCGCTGTTCCTGGGTTTCTCGCAGTTGACGGCTTTTTCCGCCCGGGCGCGGATGGAAGCGTTCGGCCAGGACGCCGACGGCATCGTGCCGGGCGAATGTGCCGTGGCCTTTCTGGTCGAACCACTCGCCCAGGCCCTGACGGCGCAGCGTCGTCCCCTGGGTGTGCTGCGCGCCTTGGGCATGTCCGCCGACGGCGCCGAAGGCTCGGTGTTTGCGCCGGGCAAACAGGCCCAGTACTCGGCCTACCAACGTGCCTATCGCGGCCTTGATCCACGCGAGGTCGACTACATCGAGACCCACGGCACCGGTACACCGCTGGGGGATGCAACGGAGCTGGCCTCGCTGAACAGCTTCTTTGCCCCCCATCGCCCGGACGGCAAGAAAATCACCATCGGTTCGATCAAGTCGGTCATCGGCCATCCCCTGGCCGCTGCCGGAGGTGCTTCGCTCGCCAAGGCCTTGATGATACTGCGCCATAAAGGCATTCCCCCGCAGCCCGGTTACCGCCCCAGCACCAAGGTCGACGAGACCTGCCTGCGACTCGCCACCCAGCAGGTACATCCCCTGGAGGATCATCAATCTGCACTGCGAATTGGCATCTCCAGTTTTGGCTTCGGCGGCGCCAACGCGCACCTGGTGGTGGATGAATACATTCCCGACAACCACCCTGCCGCACCCCTGACCGCCCCGGCGAGCGCCAGCGGCGTGGTCATGCTCGACCTTGCCATTGTCGAGGCTGAAGCCGCGCTGGGCAGCCACCGTTCCTTGCAGTCATTCCAGCAGCAACTCGATCAACCCGCCGCCCCCTCGGTGATGTTCCCTTATGGGCGCTTCATTGATTACACCCCGGCGCCCGGCCAACCTTTGCTGGGGAAATTCCTCGCACAGGACCACGTCATCGATATCGACGGCTTTGGCATGGGTCCCAAGCCATTGGCTCATGTCGACCCGTTCAAGCTGTTGATCACCGATCGCGTCAATCATCTGCTGCGACGTTTGCCAGGCGTGGCCGGTTCGCCCGGCACAGCGATGGTCATGTGCTGCAACATGGGTGGCGAGCGCTTCAGCAATGCCTATAGCAGCGCCCACAACTTCTACTCCCGGGCGCAAGGTACGGCACCGGGTGTCGAGGTGACGGACGTGGCAACCATGCTGCCGAACATGTTGTCCGGCTACCCGGCGCAGATTTTTGACTTCAAGGGTTTCCACCAGACCCTGGTCGGCACGGCCGGCCTGTTCTGGCAAACCTTGCTGGCCTCGCCGCAATGGTTCAACGACGGCATCACCACGCTGCTACTCGGCGCTGGGCGTTTTGTCAGCGGTGAAATCGAAGTCGAGCGCGCCCGGCGCAGCGCAATCACGCAAGGTGAAGGACTGGGGCTGATCGCGCTGCGTCGCTATCAGCCGGATGCCGCGGACAAACCCTTGCTGGTGATCCGCGCGGCGGTCCTCGCCCACGCTGCCGACTCGTTGGAAGCGGCTTGCCAACGGCTGGGCAAAGCGCCGAGCGACTATCCGGACGTTGAAGTCTGCGAGTTGCAGCCTGCTGCGACGCCTGCCAGCGGATCACTGCAGCAGATGACTGGCTTCCTGGCCGAAGCCAGTGGCATCGAGACCCTGTTGGCGGTGATGTTGAAGGGCGCGTCCCATACCGTGATCGAGGTCCGCGACGCCGGCAAGACGGTGATGTGGTTGTTTACCGAGAAGCTTCGCCAATGGAGCCCGACGGCAGCCGAAGCCAGCTCGCCCATCAAGCATCCCTTCATGTTGCGCTTTGCCCATTCGTCATCCCACGAACTGCAGCAGGTCATCACGCCTGCCCGGCCTGTCAGCCTGGTCCGCGAACCGCAGAACGATGGCGTCGACGTGCAGCAGCTCAGCGACATGCTCACCAGCACCCTGCTCTCCGGGCTGCGGGTGCGGGTTCGCGCCATGGAAAGCCTGTTCGCCCTGCACCGTGGCGACACAACCCAGCGCCCGACGCACTGGCAGCGCAGCGCGGAACATAGCGTGATCACCAACGCCCAGCGCAACCCACAGTCGCTGCACGCCCAGCTCGTGGTGGATGAAACGCACCCGTACTTCTTCGATCATCCCCTGGATCACATCCCAGGCATCTTGTTGCTCGAGGGCGTGCTGCAACTGATTGAACTGGCCATGCCCCCGCTGAGCGGACGGGTCGCCTACGTCAAGAGCCTGACGATCAAGTTCCAGCAATACGTACAGAAGCAAGGCGTAATCGATCTGCATGTCGAACAAGACCAGGATTCCCAGGTGTTCAATGCCAAGGTCATGCAGGCCGGGAAAGTGATGTGCACTTGCGTCCTGGGGATGGCCTACAGCTCCGCATTCGAGACATCGCCAGTCGGCGAATTCACCGCCACACCCTGCCGTAACAAGGCCCTGCTGCACAAGCACAGGGAGGAGAACGTCATCGTCAGTGACATGAGCAGCGTCGCCCAGGGCCTGAGCGTGGACACCGTGAAACTGCCGCAGGAACACTTTTTCCAGGCAGGTGATCCCGAGCACTATTCGATGGTGTATTTCCTCGAAGTCGCTCGCCAGTGCTACATGCAGATCGCCCACAGCCATCTGCGCATTCCACTCAATACCCCGATGAATCTGCTGGCCTTGAGCTTCACCCTGGATCGCCCTATCCCCAGGAATAGCCCGCTGTCATTGGCGCCGCAAGCCGGTTTTGAGGCGTCGCTCCAGGCATTCAAGACCAACCGCATCTATATCGACCTGTTCAACCGGGGCGAAAAAATCGGTCAAGCGAGCATTACCGCCCAGGTGCTGAGTCAATCGGCACCAGCGGCCTGAGCATCGAATGGATCTGCCCTCCAGCATGACCGTGCCCCCCACAACCAAGGTGTCGCCGTGAACGATGTCAAAGTGCAAGTCATAGTCAAATCGCCCCCTTCTGAAATCTGGAAGATCTGGAGCAATTTTGCAGAAGCGCCGTTATGGGATACCGACGTTCGCCAGTGTCAACTCGACGGTCCTTTCCAGGCGGGGACACGCGGCAAATGTGTGCTCAAGAACGGCTTGAACATGCCACTGAAACTGGAAGCCGTGAGCCTGCACGAAAGCTATCGCAACAGCGCACGGCTGCTTTGGATCGACCTCGAGTTCGACCATCAGATGCGCAGGCTTTCTCCCGATGAAACCCATGTCATCCATAGCGCGAAGATTTCCGGCCCGTTGAGTTTCCTGTACCGCGGACTGCTGCGCAAAGCATTGACCGCAGCGATGACCACGGCCCTGGACAACCTGTGCAGGCTGGCTGAACAACGGGCCATCGGCGCCCCGGGGCACGCGAAACCCGCGATGCCTTTGCACCTCGTGTGAATACCTCCGGCAAGGACGCGCGCTGAACGCGTCTTTGCGGACTCGCTTCGCTTACTTCTCGATAACAGCACATTTCGGATCTAGCATGAATCTACAGAAAAACACCCAGTCTCTTATCATGGGCATCGTTGGCCTGGGGGCTATCGCCCCGGCATCGAGCTTCGCCGACAACCTCGGCCCCTATGTCAGTGGCATGGGCGGTGTGAACTGGGTCGCCAAGCAGGACCTGACCCAGAACAACAACGACTTCGTCGAGATGGAATACAATCAGCCGCTGCACTCGGGCTACGCCACCGGCCTGGCACTGGGCTGGCGGTTCCCGGTCGGGCTCAGGCCCGAGGTGGAGCTGAGCTACCGCCGCAACACCATGGATCAGTTCAATAACCGGATCTACGAGGGCGGAAGCAGCATCGAGGGCAAAGGCGAACAAGAGGCCAGCAGCCTCATGGCCAACCTCTGGTATGACATCCCGAACCTGCCTGCTCCCTTGAGCCGCTTCACACCTTATGTGGGCGGTGGCCTGGGCTACGCGGTGCTGACCATCAAGGGCCTGGAAGCGGGTGGCGTCGAGTTCGGCGGCACCCATCGCGACACCGTCTCGGCCTGGCAACTCGGCGCAGGCGTCGCTTACGAGCTTAGCGAGCATTGGTCCATGTCCTTGGATTATCGCTACTTCAAGACCGGCGAAGCGAACTACGGCAAAATCCAGGGCCTGCCCCCGGCTGATGTGAAAACCGAATACAACGCCCAGTCCTTGATGGTCGGCCTGCGGTACTGGTTGTAAGCGCCAGACGGATCGGCGCCTGGCCTTGGCCAGGTGCCGATTTATCATCCTGACATCTTCCGACCCGAGCCGCGTCTCTCATCGCGTCCCATACTGCATCTTGACGACTTCACTGATTCTCTGTGCAACGCCATTGGCGGGAGGCGTGATGGATCGGATCGACTGACCACGGTAAGGTCCGTCCGCGGGAAACCAGTTCTGGACCGCGACGACGTTTTTCGGCTGCGTGGCCGAAGCCGAACCCGTAGAGATTTCATTGGTGAACTTGCAGGTGTCAAACGTACCGAGGGCCGTCTTGATCGTTTCACGACCGTTATAAGTCAGCTTCTCGACGACATCGAACTCGATGGTTGCCCTGGCGCTCACGGTTTTGCTTTTGTAGCTGACGGTGACGGTCTGCCCAGGTTGCAGATCAATCGGTGTGGAAGCAGGAGGCAGGTAGGTGGTGGTCACCAACGATGCACCGGCGCCATGGCGAACGCCGTAGCGAACCAGTCGACCGTCCTTGATCTCGGCGAAGGTTGTCGTCAGGAAGAACGGCGCATCATTCAAGAACGACGTGTGCACCGAAGCCACCGGATTGGCGCCGGCAAATGCCTCGCGCCCTAGCGTTTCGGTTTTACCACGACGGGTGGCTGGCGACAGGTTGTCGCGACTTTCATACTCCACCACTGTCCCGGCCTGAAAGTCCGCTTCGTTGGTGCAGGCCGCAGAGGACGTTTCACTGGCAGTGGAAGCCGACGCACCGGCAATAAAAGAACCCCAGCCACTGACGGCAAGGGTCGAGGCGGTGAGCGCCGTTGCCAGGCGTTTGCGCCAAGCCGGATTGACGTTGGACTTTCTGGCAGGTGCACTTTTCAAAAAACAGATCCTTGTCCCGATGTGCTCGTTGCGATCGATCGAAAAACCGATAACGCTCATAGGTTAGGGACGAGTGCCGAGCGGCGCTATAGCGCAAGTGTGCTATAGGCTTTGTCCTTGTTTGGGGGGATGGTCAGGGCTACCGATACGCGCCCGGCCATGGCATCATAAAGCCACTATTTTGTTCGAGCCTGGACGCGCTTCATTCTTCAGCCTTGAAACCGTATCAGAGGCTCACATGACCGAATCACTGGAGCGTTTTGTCCAGGCGCAAGCGTCAACCTATGACCACGCCTTGCTTGAGCTACGGCGTGGAAGCAAGGAAGGCCACTGGATTTGGTTCATCTTTCCCCAATTACGCGGCCTGGGCTCCAGTGAGAACGCCACCTACTATGGCCTGCGCGGCATTGACGAGGCGCGTGACTATTTGCAGCACCCGCTTCTGGGACCGCGACTGGAGCGCGCGACCCGTGCCGTACTGCACTCGGGAGTCGCTTTGGAGAAGCTCCTCGGGACCATCGACGCCATGAAGTTCGCGTCCTGCATGACGCTTTTTGCATCGACCGCGGGCGAACATTCCGTGTATGCCCAGGCGCTGGATGGTGGAGTGCGTGTCGACTCAAGAACACTCGAAATACTTAAGGCGAAAGAGAGAAAACATGTCTAATTACGAAACATGGACGTTGATGGTACAAGTGGCCGTGGCCTTGGTGGCCCTGCTGTCGATGTATCTGGTCGTTCGCCAGGTTGTCATCCTGACGGCACAACTGAAGGCGACTCAACAGGCTTCCGAGGCCCAGAGCATCATTTCGATAGTCGAGTTCCTGCAAGCCAGTCAAGCCCGCGATGCCCGGCAAGCGGTTCGCGCCACGCTCTCAACACTGCATCATGACCAATGGGACGCGACCCATGTCCAACATGCCTCGCTGACCTGTGCCAACTACGACGTTGTCGCGGCGCTATTGCGTGCCGACTTGATCAAGAACAAGCACATCATCATCGAAAACTGGGCGCCGAGCATCAAGCACTGTCACCAGATCCTCGCACCTTTCATCGAGACCAAACGCGCCCAGCCCGGCGGTGACCGAAAGTACTGGAGCAACTTCGATTGGTTGCGCGACCAGTGCTCCCAGGTCTGACACGGGGATGAAACTGTGAATTCAGAAGCCCTTTTTGCGCAAACGGTGAAGCGCCTGCGAACGGCCAGGCATCTTGTCGTTTTTACCGGGGCAGGTATTTCCGCCCAAAGCGGTATCTCGACGTTCCGAGATCCCTCGACCGGCCTCTGGGCGCGTTACGACCCAAAAGAACTGGCCACTCCCGCCGCCTTTGCCAAAGATCCTGCGTTGGTATGGGCTTGGTACAGCTGGCGCCGGACGCTGGTGAACGAAGCACAACCCAATGCCGCGCACCTGGCAGTCGCCAGGCTGGCGCAGTGCTTGCCCCTTGTGACCATCATCACGCAGAACGTCGACGACCTGCTCGAACGAGCCGGATCCAAGGAGGTGATTCACCTTCACGGTGACCTGGCCAGCGCTCGTTGCTTCCAGTGCAATCGTCCCTACCTGGGGCCATTGCCCGTGGGTGTTGGCGAGGACTGCGACAGCCTGGAACCACCCCGTTGCGCACACTGCAACGGCCAGGTCCGCCCCAACGTGGTCTGGTTCGGCGAGGGGATGCCGGAACAGGAACTGGATCAGGCGTTCACCGCCGCCCGCGACTGCGACGTCATGCTCTCCATTGGCACCTCTGGAAACGTGTATCCGGCGGCACGAATTCCGACATTGGCCGCCGAACATGGCGCCTGGCTGGTGCATATCAATATCGAATCGATAGGGGCCGCTTCCGATAAGACGCTGGTGGGCGATGCGACCCAGTGGTTGCCGAGGCTGGTCGATGCGTTCGCCTGAAGCCCATGCAAAACTCCCCCCTGCTCCCCACAGATTTCCACGAATGCACCGGTGCATGCCTGATAAACTGATCGGCTCGCAGGTAACCTATTGCGACGCAACGACTAAGGAGCTTCAACGGACATGATTGTCGGCATTGACTTGGGCACCACCCATAGCCTGATCGCAGCATGGCGCGACGGCGAGGCGCAACTGGTACCCAACGCATTGGGCGAGAGGCTGACACCGAGCGTGGTAGGCCTGGACGACGAAGGCCGCATCATGGTCGGCCGCGCGGCTTTGGAGCGCCTACAGACCCACCCCCAGCTCACCGCCTCGCTTTTCAAACGCTATATGGGCAGCGCCCGTCTCACCACGCTGGGTAATCAACAGTTCCGAGCCGAGGAACTGTCGGCCATGGTACTGCGCAGCTTGCGCGAGGATGCCGAGCGGCATTTCGGCGAACCGGTGGAAGAGGCCGTCATCAGCGTTCCCGCCTATTTCAGCGATGCCCAACGCAAGGCCACGCGAATTGCCGGCGAGCTGGCCGGGTTCAAGGTCGAGCGGCTGATCAACGAACCCACCGCGGCAGCACTCGCCTATGGCTTGCACCAGCGCGATAACGCCAGCACCTTCCTGGTTTTCGATCTCGGCGGCGGGACTTTCGACGTGTCCATCCTGGAGCTGTTCGAAGGCGTCATGGAAGTGCGCGCCAGTGCCGGCGACAACTACCTTGGCGGGGAAGATTTCGACACGCTGCTGCTCCAGGATTTCGTTGCCGCACAAGCGAGCCATAGCGAGGGACCGCTGGCCCTTGAAGACGCGCAGCTCTATGGTCGGCTGCGCCGTGAAGCCGAACGCGTACGCAAGTCCCTGGGCCAGGAGTCAAGCGCAACGTTCGCAGTACGCCAAGGCGAGCGCGAATGGCGTCGTGAATACACCCAGGCCGGCCTGACCGATCTGTATGCGCCGCTGTTCAGCCGCCTTCGAGCTCCTATCGAGACCGCTTTGCGCGATGCCCGCATCCGCGCCAGTGAGCTGGACGAAGTGTTGCTGGTGGGTGGCACCACCCGCATGCCGCTCGTTCGCAAGCTGGCCGCCAGTCTGTTCGGGCGCTTCCCGTCGATCCAGCTCAACCCTGATGAAGCCGTGGCATTGGGCGCAGCCGTGCAGGCAGGACTGAAAAGCCGCGACGCGGCACTTGAGGAAGTCGTGCTCACTGACGTCTGCCCTTATTCCCTGGGTATCGAAATTGCGGTTGAATATGGCGGCAAGCTCGAAAACGGCCATTACCTGCCAATCATCGAGCGCAACTGCGTGGTGCCCGTGAGCAAGGTCAAGCGCGTGTTCACACTCCAGGATCAGCAAAAGGTCGTGTTGCTGAAGGTCTATCAGGGCGAAAGCCGTCGGATCAGTGAAAATATTCTCCTGGGCGAACTGGACATTCCCGTCCCGCCCATGCCGGCCGGGGAAGTGGGGATCGATGTGCGCTTCACTTACGATAACAACGGCCTCCTGGAAGCCGATGCGCAGATCGTCCAGACTGGAGAGCGACGTAACCTGGTGATCTCCAATAATGCCGGCGTGCTGAATAGCGAAGAGATCAGCCAGCGCCTCAAGGCCCTGGAAGCGCTCAAGATCCATCCACGGGACGAACAACCCAATACCTTGCTGATCGCCCGGCTGGAACGTCTTTACCAGGAAAGTCGCGGTGATCTGCGCCAGCGGATCGATGAGCTGGCTACCCACTTCGCCCATGTGCTCGAGACCCAGGAACTGCACGACATCCGGGCGCTCCGGATGCAGATCAGCGCCCAGCTCGACAGCCTGGAAGAAGGTGTCTGGCGATGACCTGCTGGGTGGTACTCGGGCTGCCGGAAGACGCCGATAAGCGCAGCATCAAGCGCCAGTATGCAAGTCTGCTCAAGCGGCATCGCCCAGACGAAGATCCCGAAGGTTTCCAGCGCCTGCGAGAGGCTTATGAACAGGCGTTGGAGTGGGCTGACTGGCAGCAGGAAGTGGTGGTCGACGAAGAACAGCCCGCCCCCATCGAGCTGCCCCTCATGGAACTGCCAGCCCTGAGGCAGGCACCGACAGGGCCCTCCCCCAGCCAGCGCCTGGCAGCGCAATGCCTGGAGGCGATAGACGCGACCAACCTCGACAGCCGCCTGACGCAGGCGCGTCTTTATGCCTGCGAACGTGAATTCGAACACGGCCTGCTGGAGCGTTGCCTGACGCAGGAAGATACCTACGACCTGGCCGAAGCAGCCATTGCGCAGTTGCACTGGCTGACCCCCTGGCAACGTGAGGACCTGCCCGGCGCCGCTATCGAGCAACTGCGCGCCAAGCTCATGGAGTTGGCATGGTCTCGCCTGACCGGGGCTTGGCACGACA
This sequence comes from Pseudomonas sp. St316, assembly GCF_018325905.1. Classification (NCBI taxonomy): domain Bacteria; kingdom Pseudomonadati; phylum Pseudomonadota; class Gammaproteobacteria; order Pseudomonadales; family Pseudomonadaceae; genus Pseudomonas; species Pseudomonas sp. St316. The sequence continues at coordinate 3,827,818 of NZ_AP021901.1, forward strand.
GCCGACGCTTTCTCGATGTCGCCCGCCAGCTCGTCGCCAGTCCGTGGCTACAGACCCTGGACGCTCGGCAATGGCTGAACCGTTGCCTGGCCATGGCCCTGCTGCAAGCACCGGAGTGGTCGCAAACACTGTTCGACGACATTTGCGAGCTGCAAGGTTGGAAGCAGACCGGCCAACACACCCCGTGTCCCGACCCCTGGTGGAGTCAACTCCTGGCGCGCAGCCATTGCGCCACGTTCCTGGCGCAGCAGGCTCGCCTCACTCAGTTCTTCGACAGCAGCGAGTCCCAGGCCGCGCGCATGCTGTTTGGACCACTCGATGAAGACGCCCGAGTGCGTTTGAGCATGACCTTCAGCGCTGCGGACTGGGATGCCTGCGAGGCGCTGTATCGCACCGTTCAGCTTCGCTACCCGCAGATACTGCACGAAAAGCCACAACTGAGTCCGGACAACTGGCGTCCGTTGCGGCGCCAGCCGCCGATCCTGGCCGTGCCATTGGCCATACTCGGCACTTCGATCTGCATGAGCTGGCTCTATGAATATCGACTCGGCGGCTCGTTCTACACCAGCGTGATCGATATGTTGCTTCGCGCCCTGCTGCTGGGTGTCGTCGGCTGGGGACTTCACGCAGTGTGCAAGAAACTGAGCCGCAAAGCCTGGCGCCTGGACGATTGGATAAATGTTCGTTACGGCCGCTGGCTGAGTCTACGACGGCCCTCCCCGTTGCCGATCCGCGAAAACCTCTGGATCGCGCTGCTGGGCGGGCTCATTTACGTAGCCGGCGGATTGCCCGGGGCGGCGACCTATTTCGGAATTCTCGGTGTACTGGGTGCATTGAGCCGGCGCGCACCCTTCGAACGCGGCAAGTCTTTCCTGGCCCGACTCTATGAACGGGTGCCTGGCGATGTGCTTATCGGCCTTTTCCTGGGCATGCTCGTACCCATGGTCTTGTTGGGTAATATCTGGGCCAACAGCGCATATCTGGGCAAGAACGAAGGCCTCCAGGTCTGGCCACAGCGCATCTGTGCTGCTCGAGAGTCCACAGCTTCGCCGTGCCCAGCGGGACTTTCTGCAACCCAGTGGCAAGCTTTCAAGAAACCCCAGGTCAATCAACCATGATCAGTACCCGCGCATTCATCACGGCGGTTGTCGTGTTACTGACGATGACTTGGTTGGTCCAGCGCCTGGCCGGGCCGACGAACGACGATAAGGAAAACCGCGCGCATTGGGCCGAGGTACAGGAAATAAGTACCTGCCTGGTGGACGGAGCGGAGCTATTGGAGCAGCGCTATGTCGACTACCGTGCCCGCCAAGCCTTGCCGGAGGAGGAATGGATTCGCAGGATGGGCTTCATCGGCTTCGGCATGGGCTCGGGCATCGACGCCGAGGAGTTCATCCGGCCTCAGGGTAGCTCGCCATCACCCTGCAAGCATGGGTTTAGTAGCGGCGAGCCCGGTAGCCTGCAGGCTCTCGCTCGAAATTACATCAAGGCCTATGACGACCTGCGTCCCATCGCCCAGACCGCCGAACTATGGCTGAACAACCATCGCGATCAGCCTCAGCCTGGCGAACTCGAAAAACTGGATCGTGCCCTGACCCTGCATTTGCAGGACGCACGCGCCCAGGCGATACCGTTGCGCCAAGCGTTGGAGCAGCCGCAGCTACAGGTACGTGAGCAACAGTTGGCATCCATCGAAAAGCACCAGGGGCAGGACCAGCATTGGTACACGTTGCGCTTCATGATCCTCGCCCGCCAGACCATCAATGCCCTCGACACCATGACCGAAGACGCCCCCCTGACGCCGCAGCAACTGCTCGACCTGCATCATTCGCTGGCAACCCACTGGACGGACACCGAAGCCTTCGTACAAGCCCTGCCCCGCCTGCGCTCGGCTAATGACAGCCCGCCCGTGTGGAACAAAATCAGCCTGGCAGCCAAGGAATGGCTTGCCGCCCTCGAACGCCTGCAACAACACTGGGCGTCTGGAGACGACGCCGCGGAACTGAACCAGGACCTTGCTGCTGCACGGGCCGGGTATGACGAATTGCGGATGCGTTACAACGCTGCGGTGCAGCTCCAGTATTGAAAACCCATTGAGTTGGAGTGGGCCTATGGTTTCCATCGCTGTAAAGGAAGAAGTTCGGGGACGTCTGCGTCGTGCCGAGGACGAGCATGCAGTGAAGGTACTGCTTGCCGTAGAATCAGGCAGCCGCGCCTGGGGATTCGCGTCCCCTAATAGCGACTATGACGCACGCTTCATCTACGTCAATAAACCTGAGTGGTACCTCTCGGTCGGCCTTGAGGAGCAACGCGACGTCATCGAGTACCCGATCATTGATGACATGGACATCAATGGCTGGGATCTGCGCAAGGCCTTGAGGCTTTTCTGGAAGTCAAATCCGGGGTTTGTCGAGTGGGTGCAGTCCACCATCGTCTACGAACACTCCGGCTCCTTCCACGAACGTGCCAAAGCGTTACTACCGCAGGTGTACTCGGTTGAAAGCGGTATCTACCATTATCGCAGCATGGCAAAAACCAATTACAGGGGTTACTTGCAGGCCGCTGAAGTACCGCTGAAAAAATATTTCTACGTACTGCGACCATTACTATCAGTACGGTGGCTGGAGCGCTTTGATGTACCCGCGCCCATCGAGTTTGACAAGCTACGCGAAGTCATCGATGGCGAGCCAGAATTGCACCGGGCTATCGATGACTTGCTTGCAATCAAGCGCGCCTCACCAGAAATGGGGCTTTCGCCTCAGATCATGCCCATTCAGAAATTCATTGAGCGTGAACTGCATCGACTTGAGACCATCAAGCCGACCCGCAGCGAACGCAAGGAAGTCGAGCCGCTCCTGTCGGAGCTGTTTCGCTCAGTACTGAAGGAAACGTGGGGATAATACAAGACATTGCCTTTATCGAATCGCAATGACGGATTTAAAACGTAAAGCGTCTCCTGGCACTGTCCGGCGAGGATCGAGTTTCTAGATCGAAAGCACAAAGCGGCATCCACCCTCGGCTTCCTCGCTATCCGACCGCGCCTCAGGCACAAACCCACACCGCTCAAGGACTTTCCTTGAGCCGAGGTTGCTCTCATAGACATAAGCCACCAACTGCGTAAGCCCCCAACGCATCCGTGCCTCTTGAATCAGACGTTTCAGTGCGAGCGTTGCCAGCCCTTGCCCGCACACTCGTCGATCAATCCGATAGCCCACCTCGGCGCAATCAAGCGGTGAATGGATGCCCTTCAAATTCGCCCGCCCCACGATTCTCCCGCTGGCATCTTCGATCACAAACGGGTGCCAGGCGCCCTCGGCGAAATCGGCCAAATAGCTTTCAATGTGATCGGTGACGCCCGTCCATGAGTAAAAGGCAGGGTCGCGTGCGTCGATCTGTGACTCGAACCATGCACGGTTATGGATTTCGAAGGCCAGCAGCGCTTCAGCATCGGTACTCTTTAACTCACGAATCCTGAATGGTTTCACTGATTGCTTCTCCCTTAGCCTTGAAGCGTAATCGTAAGGTCAAGGGATCGTTCATGGCGAGGATTTCTGCCAGAGCAGTCTTGCGTGGGGGGGCCGCTGCGCGCCCCAGCGGGAGCAAGCTCCCTCGCCACAAAAGGCGGTACGGGCGCGTCTCTTGGAATCTCCTCGCCACAGGGTGATGCGTACAAGTGGCGAGATCTTGAATGACTCCCCCTCTCCCAGCCAAACACAAAACCGTGGCGAGGGAGCTTGCTCCCGCTGGGCTGCGCAGCAGCCCCAAAAGCGCAATGCGGTCTATCTGAAACACCACCGTGTCAGGTTTCAGGGTCGCTGCGCGCCCCAACGGGGATAAATCCCCTCGCCACAGTTTAGTGCTCCCTCCTCCAGCCAAGGACAACGCCGTGGCGAGGCATAAACGAAAAATGCCCCGTACCTTTCGATACGGAGCATTTCTTCAAGCTTTCCCCCGGAAGGTCAGGCCTTCTGGTTCCATGGGCGATCGCCCTGTTCGTCCTTGATGCGCGTCGGCAGGCCCATCACATCCAACGCCTCGAGGAACGCCTCGGCAGGCAGTTCCTCGACGTTGACCATGCGCTGCACATCCCACTCGCCACGAGCCACCAGCAAGGCTGCGGCCACGGGTGGCACGCCTGCGGTATAGGAAATACCCTGGCTGTCGGTTTCGGCGTAGGCGTCCTCGTGGTCAGCCACGTTGTAGATGAACATCTCGCGCGGCTGGCCATCCTTGACACCCTTGACCAGGTCGCCGATGCAAGTCTTGCCGGTGTAGCCCGGCGCCAGCGAACTCGGGTCAGGCAGTACGGCCTTGACCACTTTCAGCGGCACGACTTCCAGGCCTTCGGCGGTCTTGACCGGTTGCTCGGAGAGCAGGCCGAGGTTCCTCAGTACGGTGAACACGTTGATGTAGTGCTCGCCGAAGCTCATCCAGAAACGCACGTTGGGCACGTCGAGGTTCTTCGACAGCGAGTGCACTTCGTCGTGGCCGGTCAGGTATAGGTTCTGCGAGCCTACGACCGGCAGGTCATCGGTGCGCTTGACCTCGAACATGGTGTTGCTGGTCCACTGGCTGTCCTGCCAGCTCCACACCTGTCCGGTGAACTCACGGAAATTGATTTCCGGGTCGAAATTGGTGGCGAAATATTTGCCATGGGAGCCGGCATTGACGTCGAGAATATCGATCGAATCAATGCGGTCGAAATGCTGTTGCTGCGCCAGTGCCGCATAGGCATTGACCACACCCGGGTCGAAGCCCACGCCGAGAATGGCAGTGATGTTCTTTTCCTGGCACTCCTGGAGGTGGTTCCACTCGTAGTTGCCGTACCAGGGCGGCGTCTCGCAGACCTTGCCCGGTTCTTCGTGGATGGCGGTGTCCAGGTAGGCCACGCCGGTATCGATGCAGGCACGCAGCACCGACATGTTGAGAAAGGCAGAGCCGACGTTGATGACGATCTGCGACTCGGTTTCGCGAATCAGCGCCTTGGTCGCTTCGACATCCAGAGCGTTCAGTGCAAAGGCCTTGATGTCGGCGGGTTGCTTGAGGCTACCCTTGGCCTTGACGCTGTCGATGATGGCCTGGCATTTGGAGATGTTGCGCGACGCGATAGCAATACGACCGAGTTCGTCGTTGTGCTGCGCGCACTTGTGGGCCACCACCTTGGCGACACCTCCTGCACCAATGATAAGTACGTTCTTCTTCAATTTCTTTATTTCTCCTTCCGCCAGCTCAAGAGAGGCTGGACAAGTAGTCGTCGTAAACAAACTCGCGAACCACCTCGACGCTGCCGTCGAGTTGCTTCACTACGATGGACGGCATTTTCAGGCCGTTGAACCAGTTTTTCTTGACCATGGTGTAGCCCGCTGCGTCGATGAACGACAGCCGATCGCCGATGGACAGCGGACGATCGAATTGATACTCGCCAAAGATGTCTCCCGCCAGGCAGGATTTGCCACAAATCATGTAGGTGTGTTCGCCCTCGCTCGGTGCCAGCTTGGCGTCCAGGCGATAGATCAGCAGATCGAGCATGTGCGCCTCGATGGAGCTGTCGACCACGGCCAGGTGCTTGCCGTTGTAGAGCGTGTCGAGCACGGTGACTTCCAGCGACGCACTCTGGGTGATCGCGGCTTCACCCGGTTCCAGGTAAACCTGCACGCCATATTTCTGCGAAAAGGCCTTGAGGCGTGCGCAGAAGGCGTCCAGGGCATAGCCCTCGCCCGTGAAATGGATGCCACCACCGAGGCTGACCCACTCGACCTTATGCAATAGATGACCGAAACGTTCCTCGATGGTGCCCAACATCTGGTCGAACAAACCGAAATCGCCGTTCTCGCAGTTGTTGTGGAACATGAAGCCTGAGATATGCTCGATGACTTGCTCGATTTTCACCGGATCCCATTCGCCCAGGCGGCTGAAGGGGCGCGCCGGGTCGGCCAGCAGGTAATCGGAGCTGCTCACTTGCGGATTGACCCGCAGGCCGCGGACCTTGCCGGCCGAGGCGTCGGTGTAGCGCTGCAGTTGGCCGATGGAGTTGAAGATGATCTTGTCGCAGTTGGCGAGCATCTCTTCGATTTCGTCGTCGGCCCAGGCCACGCTATAGGCGTGGGTCTCGCCCGCGAACTTCTGCCGGCCGAGCTTGAGCTCGTAGAGCGACGACGACGTGGTGCCGTCCATGTACTGCTGCATCAGGTCGAACACCGACCAGGTGGCGAAGCACTTGAGCGCCAACAAGGCCTTGGCCCCGGACTGCTCACGCACATAGGCGATCTTCTGCATGTTCGCCAGCAGCTTTTGTTTGTCGATGAGGTAGTACGGCGTTTTGATCATTTTCGAGGCCTCCGGGCAAGGCGAGCCAAAAAAGGATGCGCATTGTGCCTTCACTGACTGCATATCGAAAGAGCGAAAAGCCCCGTTCACGCAATCACTCTGATCCAGGCCCGCGCTTTGCGATAACCGGACGTACCGACTGCCCTGGCGATGAAATGCTGGATGATCGGGTAAAGAGGGGGTCACCGAAGAGGCGTCGATGCTCGAAGTGGAGCCATCGCTGATAGACGGCAATGGGCAACAACCGTCCGTGATCAGTGCTGATGCATCAGGCCATGCAGAACGCCGAACCTCAGGCCCGGCTCGGAAGCGATCATCTGCGAGATACCGAAGACCTTGAACGCCGCCAGCATGATCGCCAGGCCACCGGGCAGGATGCCCAGGCGATGGCTTTGCAAGCCGGCCAGTCTGAGCTGGTCGACATGACCGACTTCCAGCAACCGCAGCGACAGACGCAACAATCCACCGTAGGTAATGCCGCCTTGTCCACCCTCGTTGAAACCATTGGCCTTGAGCACTTTGGCCAACATCCGCGCCGTACCGGAAGAGCCGATCGCCTGCTGCCAACCCCGGCCACGATAACCCGCCGCGACTTTTTCAAACTGCAGGACAGCCACTCGCTCCGCCTCCAACAGCGCCTGGGCGGTGATGCATCCGCCTCGAAAGTAGCGCGCGCCAAAGGTGCCACTGCCGATGGCGATGCTTTCCGTCAGCAGCGGTTGAGCACCCTGCCCCAGAATCAATTCGGTCGAGCCACCGCCGATGTCCACCACCAGACGCGTGTGCTCGACACCGGGCACCGTATGGGCAACACCGGCATACACCAGCCGGGCTTCTTCATGCCCGGACAGCACGTCGATCCGAAACCCCAGGTGCCGCTCGGCACTGGCCAGGAACAGCTGGGCATTCGCCGCTTCGCGCACGGCACTGGTCGCCACCGCCCGCACCCGTCCGGCTTCAAAGCCACGCAGTTTTTTGCCGAATCGAGCAAGAGCCTGCCAACCCCGATCCAGCGCCAGCTCGTCCAAAGCCCCGGCCTGCAGGCCCTCGGCCAATCGGACCGGCTCACGCAGGGTCTTCACTTCCTGGATCACCCACTGCCGATTGCGCTTGACCGACTGGCCAATCATCAAGCGGAAGGCGTTAGAACCCAGGTCAATGGCCGCGAACAGCGGGGCGTCGCCTTTCATGAGCGGTGTTCCTTGATTCATCAGCCAGCAGGCACAAGCGCTGCCGGACTTCCCACGAGGGTGTGCGAGGATCCTGCCATGGCTTCGATGACACCTGGATGACACATCAGGCCCTCGTTCATGAAAATCAGATCCTTACCGACGAAATTTCGGGCGGTTATTGCGCATTCGAGCGTAATCGATAAAACCCGATCGTGCAGGCATCCGCCTGGGAAAAACGTTTTAGCCAAGGGCAAGCGCGTGAAGCACAGATGACGGTCACCACTATGTAACAAATTGCAACTAGCGTGGGTGGCGCCTCCACGACCGAGTTTTCCATCATGCTTTCAACCCAGGACACCTTGGTACAACGCATCCACCGCGAACTGCTCGATCACAGTGACGAAGAACTGGAGCTGGAGTTATCTGAAGACGGGCATGACTTGAATGACTTGTTCGATGAGCACTCTGCAGATAGCAGCGAGAAGGAAATCCGCCGACGGTATTTCAGCGAGCTGTTCCGCCTGCAAGGCGAATTGGTGAAGCTGCAAAGCTGGGTGGTCAAGACCGGACACAAGGTCGTGATCCTCTTCGAAGGACGCGATGCCGCCGGCAAGGGTGGCGTGATCAAGCGCATCACCCAGCGACTCAATCCCCGGGTCTGCCGCGTCGCCGCCCTGCCCGCCCCCAACGACCGCGAACGGACCCAATGGTACTTCCAACGCTACGTTTCGCATTTGCCGGCGGCGGGTGAAATCGTGCTGTTCGACCGCAGCTGGTACAACCGCGCCGGCGTCGAACAAGTCATGGGGTTCTGCACCGCCGACCAGTACGAAGAGTTCTTTCGTAGCGTGCCGGAATTCGAGCGGATGCTCGCCCGCTCCGGCATCCAGTTGATCAAGTACTGGTTCTCCATTTCCGACCAGGAACAGCACCTGCGCTTTCTCAGTCGCATCCATGACCCGCTCAAGCAATGGAAGCTCAGCCCCATGGACCTGGAGTCCCGTCGGCGCTGGGAGGCCTATACCAAGGCCAAGGAGATCATGCTCGAACGCACGCACATCAGCGAGGCCCCCTGGTGGGTGGTGCACGCCGACGACAAGAAAAAAGCCCGGCTCAACTGCATCCATCACCTGCTTGGGCAAATGCCCTATGAAGAGGTGGAACTGCCGGCCATCGAACTGCCGCAGCGGGTGCGACAGCAAGACTACTCCCGCAGTCCGACGCCACCGGAGCTCATCGTGCCCCGGGTCTATTAAGGCCCGCCAGGCAGGGACGCCCGGCACCGAGCCCCTCACTTCCACCGCTCACTGAATCGGATTTCATCATGACAAACCAGACCCTGGTCATGGACTCATCGAGTGCCATCGCCCCCAGTTCAAGACCGCAGCTCAACCGCAAACCGAGTGTCATCACCCTGGTGGTGTTTTTCGCCGTACTGGGCAGCGGCCTGCTGTTTACCGCCTACAGCCTGATGCACGACATGAACGAACTCGGCACCGTGGTGACCACCTGGACGCCGTTCCTGCTGTTGGGCGTGGCGCTGCTGATTGCCCTTGGCTTCGAATTCGTCAACGGTTTCCACGACACCGCCAACGCCGTGGCCACCGTCATTTATACCAATTCCATGGCGCCGAACTTCGCCGTGGCCTGGTCAGGCTTCTTCAACTTCCTCGGGGTGCTGCTCTCCAGCGGCGCAGTGGCCTTCGGCATCATCGCCCTGTTGCCCGTGGAACTGATCCTGCAAGTTGGCTCCTCCGCCGGCTTCGCCATGATCTTCGCCCTGCTGATCGCCGCCATCCTGTGGAACCTGGGCACCTGGTGGCTGGGCTTGCCGGCGTCGTCGTCCCATACCCTGATCGGCTCGATCATCGGCGTCGGTGTCGCCAATGCCCTGATGCACGGGCGTGACGGCACTAGCGGTGTGGACTGGGCCCAGGCGACCAAGATCGGCTATGCGTTGCTGTTGTCACCGCTGGTGGGCTTCGGTTGCGCTGCATTGCTGCTGCTGGCGCTGCGGGCCTTCGTCAAGAACCGCTCGCTGTACAAGGCCCCGGAAGGTAATACCCCGCCGCCCTGGTGGATCCGCGGCATGCTGATCCTGACCTGCACCGGCGTGTCATTCGCCCACGGCTCCAACGACGGTCAGAAAGGCATGGGCCTGATCATGCTGATCCTGGTCGGCACCCTGCCGATGGCGTATGCGCTGAACCGCACCATGCCGGCCGACCAGGCGCTGCAATTCGCCGCCGTGGCGCAAGTTACCCAGCAAGCCCTGGTGAAGCACTCGCCGCTGCCGGCCCCGACCGACCCGCGGGCGATCCTTACCGCCTACGTGGGCAGCAAGGAAGCGACGCCGCAATTGGTACCAGCCCTGGCGGCGATGACCGGCAGCATTGGCGCCGAGGTCAAGGGCTACGGCTCGCTGGCCAAGGTCCCCGCCGAAGCCGTGGGCAACGTGCGCAACGACATGTACCTGACCAGCGAAACCATTCGCCTGATGGACAAGAACAAAGTCGCTCATTTCGACGCCGACACCGGCGCCCAGCTGCAATTGTTCAAGCAGCAGATCGACAACTCCACGCGGTTCATTCCACTGTGGGTGAAAATCGCCGTGGCCATCGCCCTCGGCCTGGGCACCATGGTCGGCTGGAAGCGCATCGTGGTGACGGTGGGTGAGAAAATCGGCAAGACCCACCTGACCTACGCCCAAGGTGCCTCGGCCGAAACCGTCGCCATGCTGACCATCGGTGCCGCCGACATGTTCGGTTTGCCGGTGTCCACGACCCATGTGCTGTCCTCCGGCGTGGCCGGCACCATGGTCGCCAACGGTTCTGGCTTGCAGATGCGCACCATCCGCAACCTGGTGATGGCCTGGGTACTGACGCTGCCTGCTGCCATCCTCCTTTCCGGCAGCCTCTACTGGTTGTTCACCAAGCTGTTCTGACCAATGTGTACGAGCTTGCTCGCGATGGCGATGTGTCAGTCACAAACCTTGCAACTGGCCCTCCGCTATCGCGAGCAAGCTCGCTCCCACAAGGGTTGTGGGTGAGCCTGGGATCGCCGCCCTGCCGTAGCTTCTTCATCTGGCAGCAAAGAGGTCTCATAAGACTGAGGCCTCGCGCGCGATCTCCTCCCGCCACCTGCCAATGTGGGAGCGAGCTTGCTCGCGATGGCGGTGTGTCAGTCACAAACCTTGCAACTGGCCCTCCGCTATCGCGAGCAAGCTCGCTCCCACAAGGGTTGTGGGTGAGCCTGGGATCGCCGCCCTGCCGTAGCCTCTTCATCTGGCAGCAAAGAGGTCTCATAAGACTGAGGCCTCGCGCGCGATCTCCTCCCGCCACCTGCCAATGTGGGAGCGAGCTTGCTCGCGATGGCGGTGTGTCAGTCACAAACCTTGCAACTGGCCCTCCGCTATCGCGAGCAAGCTCGCTCCCACAAGGGTTGTGGGTGAGCCTGGGATCGCCGCCCTGCCGTAGCTTCTTCATCTGGCAAGCCAGAAACGGTTAACATCCCTCTCCTTCGTCTACCCTCACAGAGCGGCGTACCGTCCTCCACGTGGGCGTATGCGTCACCATTCCTTGCCTTCATGTAACGGAGATCCTCCATGCTCAAGCGTTCCCTGGCATTGGCCGTCGGCGTTGCCCTGTCGTTTTGCAGCCTGCTGACCCAGGCCGCCGACACCCTGAAAGTCAGTGCGATTCCCGATGAGGCCCCGACCGAACTGCTGCGCAAGTTCAAGCCGCTGGGTGCCTATCTGGAACAGCAAACCGGCATGAAAGTCGAGTTCGTACCCGTCAGCGACTACCCCGCCGTGGTCGAAGCACTGGCCACCGACCGGATCGACATGGCCTGGCTGGGTGGCTTCACCTTCGTGCAGGCACGCCTGAAAACCGGCAATGCCATTCCCTTGGTACAGCGTGAACAGGACGCCCAGTTCACCAGTAAATTCATCACCGCCGACCCGGCCGTCAAATCCCTCGCCGACCTCAAGGGCAAGACCTTTGCCTTCGGTTCGGTGTCGTCGACGTCCGGTAGCCTCATGCCGCGCTATTTCATGCTCAAGGACGGCATCAAGCCTGAAAGCTACTTCAGTCGCGTGGGCTACTCGGGCGCCCATGACGCCACCGTCGCCTGGGTCCAGGCCGGCAAAGTGGACGCTGGGGTGCTGAATGCCAGCGTCTGGGAAAAACTGGTCGCCGCTGGCAAAGTCGACACGACCAAGGTCAAGGTCTTCGCCACCACCCCGGCCTACTTCGACTACAACTGGACGGTGCGCGGTACCCTCGACCCCGCGTTGGCGGCCAAGATAAAGGCAGCCTTCCTGGCACTCGATCCGGCCAACCCGAAGGACAAGGAAATCCTCGACCTGCAGGCCGCCAGTCGCTTCATCGAAACCAAGCCTGAGAACTACAAGGGCATCGAGGAAGCCGCACGCGCCGCCGAACTGCTCAAATGACCCTGCAACTGACCCAGGTCAGCGTTACCCATGCCAACGGCGTCCAGGCGCTGCGGGGCATCGACCTGCACATCGGTGCCGGCGAACAGGTCGCCATCATCGGCCCGTCTGGCGCGGGCAAGTCGAGCCTGCTCAACCTGCTCGCCACCGCCCTGCGCCCGGGTAGCGGCGAGCTGCAGTTGCTCGGTGAGCGCGCCTGGCATCTGTCTGCCCGCCAGCGTCAGCGCCTGCGCGCGCGCATCGGCCTGATCCACCAATCGCCGCCCCTGCCGCCGCGTCAACGCGTGGTCACGGCGGTTTTGGCCGGAAAGCTCGGCCAGTGGGGCATCGGCAAAAGCCTGTTGAACCTGCTGCATCCGCTGGATATTCCGGGCGCCAGGGCAGCGTTGGCCCGGCTGGACCTGGGCGACAAATTGTTCGCGCAATGCCAGCAGCTGTCGGGCGGACAGCTGCAACGCGTAGGCATTGCCCGGGTGTTGTACCAGGCACCTGAGGTGTTGCTGGCCGATGAACCGGTTTCGGCCATGGACCCGGTATTGGCCCAGCACACGCTTTCGGTGCTTTGCCGCCATGCCCGGGAGCACAACGTCACCCTGGTCGCCAGCTTGCACGCGGTGGAGCTGGCCTTGGCGCACTTTTCCCGGGTCATTGGCCTGCGTGATGGACAGATCCTGTTCGACCTGCCCACCGACGCAGTCGACCGTCCGTTGCTCGACACGCTCTACGCCAACGAACAGCTACAGTCTTCGCCAACGCCCCCCTCTTCCTTGAGCGTGCAGATCCCCCGATGCTGACACGCGATACCCGAGACCCCGCCAGCCGCCCGCGCCTGCTGCTCACGCTGCTGGCCCTCGTCCTGCTGTGGCCGGGCATCCAGTTCAGCGAACTGGACCTCGGCGTACTGCTGGCAAGCGACAGCCAGAGCGAGATGGGCCGGTTCGTCGCGGCGTTCTGGCCTCCCGCCCATGGCGACGAATTCGTTGAGCTGCTGTGGCAAGCCACCTTGCAGACGCTGGCCATCGCCACGGCGGGCATGGCGTTGGCGTTGCTGCTGGCGATGCCCGCAAGCCTGCTGGCCAGCCGCGCCCTGTCGCTGTCGGCGGCCTCCCGTGCCGGACACCCGGGTTATTGGGGAAAACTGCTGCGCTGGCCGGTGCGCGGCTTGCTGATCTTCCTGCGCAGCGTCCCGGAAATTGTCTGGGCCTTGCTCTTCGTGCGCGCCGTCGGCCTCGGCCCCACGGCCGGCGTACTGGCGATCGCCATTACCTACAGCGGCATGCTGGGCAAGGTCTACGCGGAAATCTACGAATCGGTCGACCAGCGTCCGGCCCACGCACTCTTGCAATCGGGCAGCAGCCGGCTCGCGGCCTTCTGCTATGGGATCCTGCCCAATGTCGCGGCGGAGCTGTTGTCGTACACGGTGTATCGCTGGGAATGCGCCATCCGCGCCTCGGTCGTGATGGGCTTCGTCGGTGCCGGGGGCTTGGGCCAGCAAATGGACCTGTCGCTGCGAATGTTCGCTGGCGGTGAAGTGGCCAGCCTGCTGCTGACGTTCCTGATGCTGGTGTTGCTCGCCGATCAGCTCAGCCGCCTGCTGCGCTGGAGGCTGGCATGAATCGCCTGATCAACGCGGTCATTGTCCTGTGCATCGGTGCGGCAGTCGTCGCCTCGTTCGTCTACCTGGGCATCGACCTGGGCGAGCTCGGCGACAGCGGCAATCTGCACCAGATGGGCGCTTATGCGCAGCGCTTTCTCAGCCCGGACCTGAGCCTGGGCCATCTGAAGGCGATCGGCCACGGCGCCCTGGAAACCCTCGCCATGTCGGCCCTTGGCACCCTCCTGGCAGCGGTGTTCGGCCTGCTGCTGGCTTTGCCTGCGGCCGGGCGCTTCGGCTGGCCGCTGCAGAGCGCTTCGCGGCTGCTGCTCAATGCCTTGCGCGCGGTTCCAGAACTGGTGTGGGCGGCCCTGATGGTCCTGGCCGCCGGGCTCGGCCCCAATGCCGGCACCCTGGCCTTAGCCCTGCACACCACCGGCGTGCTCGGCCGGCTGTTCGCCGAAGCCCTGGAAAATACCCCGTCCGAACCGGCCGACGCCATCCGCCTGCAAGGTGGCAATGCCGTATTGGCGTTCTGCTACGGCACGCTGCCCAACCTCCTGCCCCAGCTACTGGCCTATGTCCTGTACCGCTGGGAAAACAATATCCGCATGGCCAGCGTGCTCGGCTTCGTCGGCGCCGGGGGCTTGGGGCAAATGCTCTACGTCAGCCTCAGCCTGTTCCAGGAAGCCCAAGGCAGCACGGTGATACTGGCTATGCTATTGCTGGTTCTGGCGGTCGATACGTTGAGCAGTTGGAGTCGCCAGCGCTGGGTCAAGGCCTGAGGCCCAGGAGTAAAACCAACCCTTTCAGTGAAACCACACCACCTGTGGGAGCGAGCTTGCTCGCGATGGCGACGGCACAGCCGACATCAATGTTGACTGACCTGGCCCTATCGCGAGCAGGCTCGCTCCCACATTTGATCCCGATCGCCCTCAAAATCTTCTGTGCGAGCTCGCACACCGCGATTCGGCACTGCTCTAGACCCTCTCCATCAGCGCCCCTTGCGCATCCGCCTCCCCCTGCAACAGCTCGATCACCCAGTCGATAAAGACCCGCACCCTGGGCGACAACTGTCGATGGGGCGGGTACACCGCTGAGATCGGCCACGTTGGCACGTTGTAATCCTCAAGTACCTGAACCAACCGGCCCTCGGCCAACTGCTGTTGCACGTGATAACGCGGCGCCTGGATCAAGCCGAATCCCGCTTCACAGGCCGCCACATAGGCGTCGGCATTGTTGACGTTCAAGTCACTGGGCAATTGCATTTCGCGCACCCGCCCCGCCACCTCGAATTCGAACGGGAAAAACCGCCCATTGCCGGACGCAAACCCGACGGCCCGATGCGTCGTCAGATCATCCAACTGCCCGGGCGTGCCGGCGCGGGCCAGATAGCCAGGGCTGGCACACGTCAGTTGATGCAGGCGCACGATGGGGCGAGCCACCAGTGCCTGGTCGACGACATTGCCGGCGCGGATTACACAATCCACGCCCTCGCGCTGCAAATGGACCTGGCGGTCATGGAAACCGATGTCCAGTTGCAACGCCGGGTAGCGGCGATAGAAATCCGGCAGGCGCGGCACGATCCAGGTGCAACCAAAGGCAATGGGCATGTCCACTTTCAAAGTGCCGCGCGGTTGGCTGCGTTGCGCCGATAACGAGCTTTCGAGGTCATCGAGGTCGTCCAGCAACTGCCCGCTGCGCTGGTAATACGCTTGCCCATCGAGCGTTGCGCGCACCTGCCGGGTGGTGCGTTGCAACAGTTGCACGCCCAAATGGGCCTCCAACTGCTGAATCAACAGGCTGACAGTGGCCCGCGGCAGCCCAAGGTCATCGGCCGCCTTGCCAAAACCGCCCAATTCAACGATGCGCCGGAACACCTGCATGGCCTGCAATCGGTCCAATGTCTTGTCTCACTATTTAGATATCACGAATAGTTAAACCAATAATCGTGGATTTATCCAGGAAACCGCCTGATAGAGACTGCACAGGTCGTTCATTTCCAGGAGCAATCAGCATGAAGACTCGCCAACTCGGCCATCGCGGCCCTCACGTTTCCTCCATCGGCCTGGGCTGCATGGGCATGTCGGATTTCTACACCACGGGCGTGGACGAGCGCGAAGCGATTGCCACGCTCCACCGCGCCGTGGAATTGGGCGTGACGCTGTTCGACACCGCCGACATGTACGGGCCGCATACCAACGAAGAACTGCTCGGACGGGCCCTGCGTGGCAAGCGTGGCAGCCTGTACCTGGCGAGCAAGTTCGGCCTGGTGCGCAGCAGCGATCCCCATGCCCGCGGCGTCAATGGTCGTCCCGACTACGTCCGGCAATCTGTCGACGGCAGCCTCAAGCGTCTTGACACCGATTACCTGGACCTCTACTACCAGCACCGCATCGACCCTGAAGTGCCCGTCGAAGAAACCATCGGCGCCATGGCCGAGCTGGTCAAGGCCGGCAAGGTCCGCCACATCGGAATCTCCGAAGCCAGCGCCGAGACCATCCAGCGGGCCCACGCCGTGCATCCCCTGGCAGCGGTACAAAGCGAATACTCGCTGTGGTCCCGTGAGCCTGAACACAATGGCGTGCTCGCGACTTGCCGGCGCCTGGGCATTGCATTCGTCGCCTACAGCCCCTTGGGCCGGGGCTTTTTGACCGGCGAGCTGAAATCACCGGACGACTTCGCCGCCGATGACTATCGCCGCTTCAACCCGCGCTTCCAGGCCGACAACTTCAATCGCAACCTCGCGTTGGTAGAGCGGGTCAAGGCATTGGCCTTGGACAAGGGCATCAGCGCCTCGCAACTGGCCCTGGGTTGGGTGTTGGCCCAGGGTGAGCATGTGATCCCGATCCCGGGCACCAAGCAGCGCAAGTACCTGGACAGCAATGTGGCAGCGGCTTCGGTGGTGTTGAGCGCGGGTGAATTGGCCCAGCTGGATGGGATTTTCGCGGGCGAAGGTGCAGTGGCGGGCGACCGATACCAGGCGCACACGATGACGTTGTTGGACGGTTGATCCATCGGCTGGGCTGGTGGTTTCGACAAGCCGGATTCAAGCAGGCGCCCGCCCAGCCGATAACCCTATCAATAATAACTCCCAGACCTCCGGGCTCTGCCAGTTGCATAGGGTAATGATCAATGGGTTTGCCGCTTAATCGCCTGCTGGTGTGGGGCGTCCTGATGTTCCTCGCAGCAAGCGCTTGCGCGGTAGAGGCGCCGCTGCGCATCGTGACGGAGGAGCTGCCGCCCTACAACATGACGCAGAACGGCCGCATGACGGGCATGAGCACCGAAGTGATCCAGGCCGTGCTCAAGGAGGTCGGCATGGACGCGCCAATCCAGTCCATGCCATGGGCCCGGGCCTACGAACTGGCGCTCAATGAAAGCAACGTGTTGATCTACTCGATCGTGCGCACGCCTGCACGCGAACCGCTTTTCCAGTGGGTCGGCAGCATTGGCCCGACGCAGTGGTACATCTACTCGCTGGCGGACCGGCCGGTGAAACTCGACTCGCTGGCCGATGCCCACGGGCACCAGATCGCCACGGTCAATCAGGACGTGGGCGAGCAATACCTGGTCTCGAAGGGCTTTCGCATCGGCGAGGAATTGCAGTCGAGCACCAAATACGAACACAACTACCGCAAGCTCAAGGTCGATCACGTGGAGCTGTGGATTTCCAACGAGCTCAACGCGCTGTACCTGACGCGCCAGAATGGCGAAGATCCGGACAAGTTGCTGGTCCGCTCGCTGGCGCTGCCCGAGCTCAGCAGCGCCGACGGCTTGAGCATGGCATTCAGCCGCAAGACACCGGCCGATACGGTGGCGAAGTTCCGTGCTGGCCTCGAGACCATCCGTCGCAATGGCGTCTACGATGCCATCCTGCGCAAATGGTTATGACATGGATGCCAATTTTCGTACGGTGTCCTCCTTACAACCACAGACCAAGGCGCTCAGTTCCCTAGGACGCCGCCTGGTCCTGGCAACGCTGTTGTTCTGCCTGCTCTTTACCCTGGCGATGGTCACCTGGCGCACCTGGATGGCCTGGGAAAACAACCTGGCGGAAATGAATTCGGAGCTGGCCCTGATCGACCAGGTGTTCCAGAACACCCTGGCCCATGCCATTTGGGAACTGGACCGTGAATCCCTCGACCAGCAAATCGCCAGCGTCGCCAGGGCAGCGCCCGTGGGACGCCTGGTGTTGAACATCCTGCGCCCCGGGCAAGCGCCTGAAGTCATCGAACTCAATCGATACCCCGCCGGTCATTCGGGCGTGGTGCCGGTGTTGCATCGCCAACTCATCGCGCAGCCCTACGCCGGGGCCCATGAAAAAGTCGGCGAGCTGATCATCGAAGGCGACAATAACCTGCTGTGGGAGCGCCTCTGGGGCGAAGCACGCAGCATCGTCATCACCCAGCTCATCCAGTCCTTGCTGCTGGCCGGTTTGATCATGACCGTGTTCAACCGCCTGGTGACCGTGCATGTGGTGCACATCGCCCGTCACTTGGGCGAACTCGCACCGCAAACCCTCAAGCATCACCTCAAGCTGCAACGGGCCGTGCAGCGCCAGGACGAACTGAGCCTGCTCGAATTCCAGGTAAATACCCTCCAGGACAATCTCCGGGCCCATTTGGAACGCCAGCATTCGGACGAACTGGCCCTTGCCGCCAGCCGCGACCAAATGGCCGAACTGGTCGAGGCCCGCACCGCAGAATTGAAGGCGGCCAACCAGGCCCTCGAAGCACTGTCACGCCACGATGATTTGACCGGGCTGGCCAACCGTCGCTATTTCGACGAGTTGAAGGACATCGAGTTTCGCCGGGCAATCCGCCACAAGACCCCGCTGGCGGTGCTCATGTGTGATGTCGATTTCTTCAAGATCTACAACGACACCTACGGCCACATGCAGGGCGACTTGTGCTTGAAAGAGATCGCCGAGACCCTGCGCAGTGTGTTCGGTCGCTCTGGCGAACTGACTGCGCGCGTAGGTGGCGAAGAGTTCGTCGTGGTGCTGCCCAACATCGACGCCGCCCAGGCCTGCGAGGCCGCCCAACGTTTCCGTGCAAGCCTGGCGGAACGTGAACTGCCCCACAGCGGTTCGAAGGTATCGCCGTTTGTCACCGTAAGCATCGGCGTCGCCGAGCTGGACCCGGAGACCATGGACCATTTCGATCAACTGCTGCAACGCGCCGACCAGGCGCTGTACCGGGCCAAACACCAGGGACGCGACCGCGTTGCCCTGTAACAACTATCGCGCGCCATGAGGTCTGCATATGCACGTTCGCCTGACACTCTGCTCATGCTTGCTACTTGCCTCGATCAGCCTGCAAAGCCACGCCGAGACAATCGAAGTCGTGACCGAAGATTCCCTCTATGCCTACCAGCGTGACGACAAGGTCGCCGGGCCGGGCATTCGCATCGCCGAAGAAACGCTGAAAAACGCGCAGCTCACCGACTACAGCTTGACGCTCTACCCGTGGGCCCGGGCCTACGATAAGGCGCTGCACGAGCCTAACGTGATGATTTTCCCCCTGGACCGCACCCCGGCCCGCGAGCAATTGTTCAAATGGGTCGGTGAGATACACCGGGTGGCGAGCCGGCTCTACAAGATGCGAGACAGTGAAGGCATCGCCGTCAACAACCTCGAGGATGCCAAGCAGTACAGCATCGGCGTGGTGCGAAATGACGCCAAACAGATTTACCTGCAACAGCGTGGGTTTACCCGGCTGGTCATCTCGGCCAACAACCACGACAACTTTCAAAAGCTGCTGAATCACCAGATCCAAATGCTGCCGATGCCAGAGAACACCGCGCGCCTGATGAGCAAGGATGCCCAAGTGGATTTCACTTCGCTGGAAGAGGTCTATACCCTCGACGAACAACCCCACAAGGTCCACCTGGCGTTCAGCCTGAGCACACCTGACGAAGTGGTCGCCAAGGCCCAGCGCGCGTTCGAGCAGCTCAAGGCTTCTGGTGAAGTGGCGCGGATCATGAACGAACAGCGGTAGACTCTGGGGGATCACACCACAAGCAACGATGAGGTATGTCCCGATGAGCAAAGCGTCCTACGTTCCGCCCAAGGTCTGGAAAAATGACGCCCCGTCTGGCGGCCAGTTCGCCAGCATCAACCGCCCTATCGCCGGGCCGACCCACGAAAAAGCCTTGCCGGTTGGCAAGCACCCGCTGCAGCTCTACTCCCTGGCCACGCCCAACGGCGTGAAGGTGACCCTCCTGCTGGAGGAACTGCTGGCGCTGGGTCATACCGGCGCGGAGTACGATGCCTGGCTGATCCGCATTGGCGAAGGTGACCAGTTCTCCAGCGGTTTTGTCCAGATCAACCCCAACTCCAAGATCCCGGCCCTGCTGGACCGCAGCGCAGAGCCCGCCATCCGCGTCTTTGAGTCCGGTTCGATCCTGCTGTACCTGGCGGAAAAATTCGGCGCCTTCCTGCCCACCGATCCGGCAGGTCGCACCGAAACACTGAACTGGCTGTTCTGGCAGATGGGCGCCGCCCCGTACCTGGGTGGCGGCTTCGGACATTTCTACGCCTATGCGCCCGAGAAGCTCGAATACCCGATCAATCGCTTCACCATGGAGGCCAAGCGTCAACTCGACGTGCTGGATCGTCGCCTTGGCGAAAGCCAATACCTGGCAGGCGATGACTACACCATCGCCGACATCGCGGTCTGGCCCTGGTATGGCCAACTGGTGCGCAACAACGTCTACGGCGCCGCCGAGTTCCTGAGTGCTCACGAATACACCCATGTGCAGCGTTGGGCAGAAGAAATCGCCAAGCGCCCCGCCGTCCTGCGCGGACAGCGGGTCAACCGCACGTGGGGCGATGAGGCGAGCCAGGTGCCGGAGCGCCATGAGGCTGCGGATCTGGGCTGAGTGCGAATAGCCGGTTGGGCCTCGGCGACACGTGTTCAAGCCAACAACGTTAAGCCCCGGTCGCTGAAATACTGGCTCAACGTTGCCGTAGACGCTTGCGGATCCGCCAGGGCGACGTAGGTATCGGGGCGCAGCAGATAGGCGGCGTCCTGACACAACCCGGCTTTGTGATGCTCGGGCTGCCAGGCGAACGTGTGCAGGGGGATTTGGTGCTGGCTGCTCCAGGCTTTCAGCTCCTCCCGGGCCTCGCCGTAGACATGCACCTGCCAGCCGATGGTCGCTAGCGGTTCGTAGTTGTCGGCCCCCAGCAGCGGTACCCAGGGCAAACGGTCACCACCCCGTACGTCCCCCGCCTTGCCGGCACTCAACGGGCTCTCGTGATAATTCAAGGAGGTTTGGGACACCATCCGGAACAGATACTCACGTACCTGCTCGCTTTTGTAAGCAACACTTGCGAAGAGCGGTGCGATGCGCGTGCGCACGAAATCGGCAAAATTGCCTTGGGCTGTGGCAAAGGTGAACAGCCGGTCCGTCGTTTCCACAAGCTTTTGCGCAAATGCCTGGCGTTCGGCCTGGTAACTGTCGAGTAACGTGTCTGGTGCCTGGCCCTTCACCACCGCCGCCAGTTTCCAGGCCAGATTGATCGCGTCGAGGATGCCGGTGTTCATGCCTTGTCCACCGGCCGGGCTGTGGACGTGGGCCGCGTCTCCCAGCAGAAACGCCCTGCCCCAGCGGAACTGATCCGTGACGCGATGATGGACCCGGTAAGTGGAGAACCAATTCACGTGATTGATCCTGATGTTCAGGCCGTTGATGGCGTCATGGCCAACGTCCTCGAACGTCAGCGTCTCCGGGTGTTCCGCACGTTCGTCACGAACCGTGCCGATCAGGCGATATTGATCAGCTTCGCCATAGAAAAACACCAACACGAATTCGGATTTATCAAAAGCGATATGGGCCTCACCCGCAGGCTCGAAACCGCTGGCGGACACGTCCGCCACGTAGAACAGTTGTTTATAGGTACCGCCCTCGAAGCCGCTCCCCACCTGATGACGCACGAGCGAACGCGCGCCATCGCAGCCTGCCAGGTAAACGGCCGTGAGCGTCTCTTCGCGACCATCCGCCTGTTTCAAGCGCGCGGTAACCTGGTCGCCACGGTCCTCGAAAGACAGCAGCTCAGTCTGCCGCTCGACTTCGACGCCCAGGGACTTGAGCTGCTCGACCAACAGCTGCTCATGACGATCCTGGGGGTATATGAGGACAAAAGGATAAGGCGATACATCCCCGCCAGCGTCGACCAGCGGAATCCGCGCCTTGCGCTTCCCCAGGGCCCACATGTTCATGGCCGGGGTCTTGTACCCGGCGTCGATGACCGCATCGGCCAGGTCGAGCTGGCGATACAGCTCAAGTGTACGGGCCTGGACGGCCATGGCCCGCGAGGTTTCTCCCGGCCCACGGCTCTTGTCGATGATCCTGACAGCCAGCCCCTGCCGGGTGAGCCATAACGCCAGGACCAATCCAGTAGGGCCGGCTCCCACAATGAGAATGTCCGTTTGCGCCATGTTCATGCCTCTGGAGGACTGATGACTCTGGAGGCACTTAATAATGGCCGAGGAAGGCCGAATGTCAACGCACTGCCGGCGGGCAAGCTGGCCGCATGGATTCTGTGGCTACTGTGGATTCTGTGGACTCTGTGGCTTCTGTGGCTTCTGTGGGAGCGAGCTTGCTCGCGATGACGGTGGCATGTTCAACATCACCACAAGCTGACACACCGCAATCGCGAGCAAGCTCGCTCCCACAGAGGGGCTGTGCCAGCCAAAAAACCGAGGTTCACTGCTAACCCAGTGTGGGAGCGAGCCTGCTCGCGATGACGGCGGCACGTTCAACATCACCCCAAGCTGACACACCGCTATCGCGAGCAGGCTCGCTCCCACAGGGGGGCTGTACCAGCCAAAAAACCGAGGTTCACTGCTAACCCAGTGTGGGAGCGAGCTTGCTCGCGATAGCGGTGTATCAGGCGACTTCGATGTTGACGGTCATGACGCCTTCGCGAACAAGCCCGCTCCCAACAATTTTTCATCAGCTGCTCAGCGATTGGCTTCCAGCCTATATCCATCACCCGCCGACGCCGGAGTCGTTTCATTGGCCAATGCAAAAACACACTCATCCAGATAAGGCCTGACATCCGCCCATTTCTTGCGATCAGCGATAAACCCCCTCAGCTTCTTGCCGGCATCCACGACATCCGGCTCATGCGCCATCAGCATGAGCCTGGCGACTGAACTGGCGTCATTGGCCTTGTGCTTGGCATGATCCTGCCGGGCGTAAGAGTGAAACTCCTCGATTCGCCCCTGCACAGCTTCAGCACCGCCCATGCACTTGTCGCCCAATACCTCTTCACGCCGCTGCGCATGTCCACCGGCAAAGCTGTCCTGGACAAGGTGAAGCAAGCTGCCAAACGCCACCTGGTTCACATTCGCCCGCAGCCATGGACGCCCGACCGCAAAAAGGTCCTGCACCGTCTGCCCATTATTGAAATGCTGCTCCCAGCCTTCGATCTTGATGTCTTTCAAATAGGTATTGATGGGGTAGGTTCCATCGGCAACACCCCAAGCGAACTCGGCCCACATCATGATTTCACGCTTGGTCTGCTCTGGCGCGGCGCCCTCCTGGGAAGCCATTGCATGCAAGAACTGCAGGTCGCCGAAATGCGAACGAGAGATGTAGTTCCCCGTCCCCATGAACGCCATCGGATCAGAAGCGCTTTTACTCTCGGCTATCTCGAAAAGGTTTACCCAGCACCGCGTCTGCGAGATAAAACCAACCGAATAACGTCCATCGCAGCCCTTGGTCTTGGCATCTTCCGCGCCAGGCATGAACACCGGATCATCGTTCCAGCGAACCCCGGCAATGATGTAGGCGCCGGCATTCTCCAGATTGGGGTTGCTGCACTCCTGCCAATCCCCGTCGCACCCATAGATCTTCTGCGTCAACGCCTCATGGGCCGGATCGGAAAAGTTATGCAGCGCGAAGCTGGCAAAAGGCACCGTCGCCTTATAGGAAACCCCATATTTCTTGGCCATCTCCCGCTCAGCCAAGGTGCCATCCGGGGAGAGTTGAAAAGCATTGGCCTGGCCGATACAACCCAAAAAAACACCCCACACGACTCCCGACACGGCTTTATATGTATTCATGGATCGTCTCTGCAAAGGGCGATGACGGGCAGGTTATCGTCTCGCACCTGGGGTTGTGGTGGGCGTAACAAATGGCAAGATGCCATCGTCGATAGCATAGCGGGTGTCGGTTTGCCGTCCAGGCGTCATGGAGCTGTTTTTCCAGCGCTCAGTACTGCGACATCAACCCGCCGTTAGTAGACGGTCAAAGTCTTCAAGCCAAGAGCGAGTACCCGGCATCGTCGTTCAAGCAAAGTTGCATCTTCAAGAACTCTGGGTGAGCACATCTAGAAGGTCTTGCGCCGCTGCTGTGAATTGCGCCTCAGGATTGAATCCAAGCAAAGCGGGGAGACAGACCACGATATGGACTCACCCGTAATCGGTCAGTCCCATAATCGTGGTTTGTCACCGCCCTTCCCCGTCCCGACGAATCGGGATACTTGCAGGCTCGGCGTATCGTTAGCTATTGGAGTGTATTGATTCCTCGGGTCTAACCGTCATGACTTTCACTACGTCATCGATCACTGCTTTGCTCATCTCCATTAAATAATGAGCAGCCCAGGCATGGCGGTCCGTTTTCCTTTCGAAAGTTGCGTCCTCTGCAAGCCGGTAGGCGAGATGCAAGAGATCTGACGCTTGTTGCAACGCTTCATTTAACGGAACACCGCCGTTAACGCGGAACAGCGGACGATCGGAGCAATAATGGAATGGGGTGTAGCCGATAGTTTTTGCTGCTGCTTGATCGGTCATTTGCGATCTCCACTGACTGAGATGCAGCAGGACCGCGATACAGAGCTGCGGAGCAGATGAGGCCGTTTTCTTGATCTATTGATATGCATTGTTCAACTCCCTTGATCCGAAGAGCTGCCGCATCCGTTACCAAGCGAATGGGTGGCAGCTGTGCGCAGGTTGGTAAACCGGGGAATCAAGGAAACCGGCACGTCAGAAGACGTCCCACGCACAGCTGCCATAAAACAAAATCGCAGGCCTGAAAGCCTGCAATCCTGTCTGTGCACTGTTACGCCTTATTCCACCGGGTTACCAAGCCCGGTCGCTGAATGTGCAGCGACATCCAGAGCGTAACGCGACAGAAAACCTCCGGCGAGAGGCTTAGGGTCAGAATAGTGCTTTTGGTGGGATTTTCAGAAGTTTCCTACGTGAGAACCCAATGATCGCAGTCTCTCAGGGACAGACACGTTTGGCGGACGCAGCTCAAATTCTCGGAGAACTTTGGAGAGACTTGAGCGCGCGTTGTGAGTAGAGGTATATCAAGAGGCGCAGGCATTGAGTAGATTTGTGGGGATCCCTCAGGGTCTGCTCCTGTTTTCCCTTACCTCTGTTTTTCCAGAAAACGTCATTGATCCGCAAGGATTTTTCAAAACAATCTGATTACCGCATCTACGTGCTCAATCAAACTTCTAGGAGGCAGAGTATCGACATAAGTTTGAGCCAAAAAAAACGGATCCACGACCTTTTCCGAGCCACCCCCTCCAAAGTCGCCAATTACATACTTCGAAAAGGTACTCGAATCAATTTCCTCATCAACTATCCAGCACCCATCAAATTTACTAGCAAGTAACTCCCCAACAAAATAACCAATCCTTGTCAGTAACCAACTGCGATTTTCATCACTCACATCCTGCAATTCCATATATTTACTTATATAGGGCAGGAATTTTTCAGGAACAATCAATATTTCATGCGGACTTTCATAACCTAATATTTCAGCAAAATTATGTAGGATAGGCATACGCTCCTTACGAAACGTATCGAACCCAATCTTTCTTCTTTCCAACTCATCCTTTTCTTTAACCGTCATCTCTCTCATAGCCCTCTCACTTCACTTATAAATAACATGAATAACTTTATTTAACTCAAGGAAGAAAATGGGGACAGACTACGTTTCCTAAACTAAGACAGCAATCGCGGTCCGCCCCTGGTCGGCCTAGCTGAGCCCCCGTCCGATCATTGCTTCAATTTCATCAGAAAACGTTGCCTGTCCCCGTTTCTCCTATTGACAAAATTTATCGCTTATCGCTTTGTCGATGATGATCTCGAAATAGTTTTTCTCTCGCTTGACTATGGGTGAAACTGAGCGGACCAGCGTCATATCAAGGAGCTTTCCACAGACCTTAATTTTCTCGCGGTCGAATACCTTTAACATCTCGTCACCCTCATAATCAACGTGCGTGTCGAAAGTTACGCGTTCGCTTGCGCCACTCTGAACCACGTTAGGACAGGTCGCAGCTTCGAAGGCTTCGCAGTGAGCAATTGGTGTTGCCAGCTGATTTTCAATACGCAGCTCGTATATAAAAACCCTTTGTTCCATGCTCCCCAGAAAACAGCCAGACAGAGCCAGAGTCAGGCACAACACTTTAACGACGCTTGGAAATATATAACGCCTCGACATCACTTCATTCGCAATAGATAGATCATATTTACTTTGACGGCTTAATTTTTTGTAACATTTCATCAAATTCATCGCCATTCTGAAAAGCCATGACCGCGTGCCGTTATCCGTATCCGAGAAAACGGGGGACAGACCACGTTTTCTAAACCAAGGGGAAAACGAGGACAGCCCCTGAGTGATCCCCAAAATTTCCCACGAAAAATCAAGAAGATAGCCAATTGATGTGACCTGCACGGGGCGGCAGTTTTGATTGCACCACACAATTCAAGACTCCGTACCCCATGCAGGCTATCCAATTTTCACATACCGCTCTCGCTCAAACACTACCCAATATCCATGCTCGCCGACTGACCGCTCTGATGTGTTGCGTATCCGCCTTACTGCAAGGCCAATGCTTGACGCTGACAGCTCGGGGTCGATTTTTGCCTGGCCGCGCTTATCCCAAGCAGGGGAATGTGGTCTGTCCCGGTTTTCTCCGGTTTTCTCAAGTACCCTGGGTGAGCACATCTAGAAGGTCTTGCGCCGCTGCTGTGAATTGCGTCTCAGGATTGAATCCAAGCAAAGCGGGGAGACAGGCCACGATTTGGACTCACCCGTAATCGGTCCGTCCCATAATCGTGGTCTGTCACCGCCCTTCGTAGTCAATTCTCTGCTCACCTCGCTTACCGAAGTTAACGATGCGGGCCAACTGAAATCCCATTGGAAGTACCTTATCTCGAATCAACTGAGACACCGCATCTTCCATAGAGTCAGATGAAACCAAGTCCGCTGAAATGTGAATCCAGTACAGTACGTCTTCATTCGCCTCTTCGTCTGAAATAGCGACGGAGAAAGTCATGCTACCAAGGGAGCCCTTCAAATAATAGCCATCAACGTAGTTACCGCTCTCGCGCTCTTCCCCATCATTAACGCCTAGGGCATCAAAGAACGATTTCGCAAATGGTCGCAGCCCCACGCAACCAGGGTGCATACCAAGCAGATTTACATATTGCATTTCAACCTCCGGGAAAAACGGGGACAGACCACATTTTCTAAACTAAGCCAGCAATCGCTGTCCGCCCCTGGTCAGCCTAGCTGAACTCTCCGTCCGATCATTGCTTCAATTTCATCAGAAAACGTGGCCTGCCCCCGTTTCTCTCATAATTTTTAGCGTAAGCAATCATCCCTCAAAAACAGCCACATGTTTTAGATGAAATCGAATATTTTCTATAGGCAACATGTTCACCTCTCACCAACACTCACAACTTCCCCAGATCTAAAATTGAAATCCGCCAAAACATTTTCAGACACGTAACCAGCCAAATATTTGTCAAGCACCTCATCAGCCTGCTTTAACAAATGGCAATCATCAAACTCACCATTCTTCATGTGGTATACCTTATGATCACACCGAGCCTCATCGAGAAACAAGGCGTCTCCACTCTCAGTAAGCAACCAGCATCTTAATTGTAGGGATCCTATTTTCTCTTCCAGCGCCCTCATGGCTGCCTTCTTGCCTCCCACATGAATTCTGTATCGCTCGAGTGTCATACGTGATGCAAAATCAAAGGGTGCATTTAACCAACCTGTAGGTTGTACCGATGACTCGGTTACAACAAAGGAGTCAAAAAGCCGATAAAGCTCGCGCCATTTTAAAGGGAGCATGGCATGTTCAAGATCATACTGTTGGCCCGAAGTGGGCTCGTTCACAGATGTCAAATTAAAAAATAGGTTTTTTTCATACCCCTGACACACTAAAGAAGGTAACCACAAACGAACTCCTTTTTTGAAAGCTGCAACGGGAGGCAGCCATTGTTCATCAATTGCATTCGCAGTTAAAGGAAAGGCCGCAGCAAAATCTTTGAACATAACGCTTGCAGGGGCCCCGAGTGCGGCTTTAATCTCTGGCTTTATGCGATCGATGACTGAAGAGTCTAATTTATCAGTGACCGAACAAATAAAATCAAATTTTTTTATATCCAGCATTATTGTCCACCTAATCTATTGGATAACTGATAGGCATGAATCTGATCCTGAATCAACTCTCTCATTTATCGCTGGGTCGCTTGGAGATTCTCAACATATACATCACTCAGATTAACCTTCCCGTAAGTTTTCCAGTCAACCGAAGCCCCTTTTTGATGCATTAAATCCCTTTGGCAATGGTTGGGGAAAACGGGGACAGACCACGTTTTCTAGCCTAAGACAGCAATTGGTTTCCCGGGCGCCCCGGGCGGCCTCGCTGATCTCAACGTCCAATCATCGCTTCAACTCCATCAGAAAATGTGGTCTGTCTCTAAGTGACTCGGGTATTGAAGTAGATTTGTGGGATTCCTCAGGGTCTGCTCCCGTTTTCCTTTATTGACAAAATTTATCGCTTACCGCCCTATCGATGATGATCTCGGAATGGTCCTTGTCACGCTTCACTATTGGCGACACTGTCCGAATCAGCTTGATATCAAGGACCTTTCCACAGACTTTAATGTTTTGCCGATCAAATGACTCTAACTTTTTTTCGTCACTGTCATTATTAACGTGCGAAACGAAAATTACGCTGTAGCTTCCGCCACTCTGGACTACCTCAGAACAGGTCGTAGCATCGAATTCGTTGCAATAGGCTATTGGTATTGCCAGCTTATTTTCAATACGCAGCTCGTCAAAAAAGATCTGTTCCATCTCTATCAAAGAACAGCTAGACAACGCCAGTGGCAGAATCGACACTTTAACGACGCGTAGAAATATAGATAAGATTTTTGACATCACTTTAACTCGCAATGGCCTCGATGGTTGGAGAAAACGGGGCAGCCCACGCTTTCTCAACTAAGACAGCAATCGCTATCCTCCCCCGGTCGGCCTAGCTGAACTCCCGCCCGATCATTGATTCAATTTCACCAGAAAACGTGGTCTATCCCCGTCTCCCCACTTAGACTTTAAAGAGCGTGATAAAGGGTTAATAGAACACTTCAAATTAGCTAGAATGCCGCCGCCAAATCCTCTTGATTTATTCTTCAGCCAACTGCCAATCTCCACTTCTTGCCTCATCTAACGACAGATCCACAATATCTCTTACTTCAAAAACCTTTTGATCAAGATTCGATTGTTGATTTAGCATCTTACGCTCACAAACTATCGTCAGAGGCTGTCGAACTTTATCACCAGAAACCGGATAAAATCGCTTGCCGATGACATCAACATTTGAGTTAGAGCCTTTACAAGTTAAGATCGTAACTCCGCCTGACAACTCAAATTTTTCGACTATACTCATTGTAAATTTCATTTATTAGCCCCGTTATCTCTATTGCCTTCTGACTTCTCAATCGTGCTGGTCGCATTGAATTCAGCCTCTAGGAACGATTGGTTTCAAAACAATGGGCACAATGGGCACAGACCACGTTTTCTAAACTAATACAGCAATTACTTTCCCGGGCGGCCCGGGCGGCTTCACGGATGCTCAAGCAAGCTCTCCCAACAGCGGAAACATAAGAAATACAGCCCCCCTCGAGGATCCGCTATCACTCATAAACAGTAGCGGCAATTAACATTTCCGCAGCAATCCGCCAAGTTATTTTATCAACATCAACAGCTTCCCCCATATTTTTGTAACATCCATCCATGTCATTTGCGAAACCTGAGAGCCCCGAAAGAAACTGATCCAGAGTATCGTTCTGCCACTCATTACGATTTCTTACATAATCCCGACTTAACATCTCAACAAAATATACAAAGTCCTCTCGTGTTAAAACAGCCTTTGCGCATTCACACAACTCATCACTAGTCATCACTTACTTCGCCCTTGATAAATATAATACGGGGACACATCATGATTAGGAGAAAACGAGGACAGACCAAGTTTTCTAACCTAAGACAGCAATTGCTTTCCCCGGCGCCCCGATCGGCCTCGCTGATCTCAACGTCCAATCATCGCTTCAATTCCATCAGAAAATGTGGTCTGTCCCTGAGTGATCCATAAATTTTTCGAATCGATACGGACATCAAGAGGCGCGTGTATTAAAGTAGATTTGCGGAAATCCCTCAGGGTCTGCGCTCGTTTTTTTGCAAAAAATCCCGCTTATCACCAGCTTTTATCCTGCAATTGAGCTCCCCTTTCACAAATCTCATAAGCTTCCTTCACGCGCTTAAGCTCGACATCATAGTTATCAGGCTCCTCCTCTACCAACTTCTCTAAAACCACTTTTAGATTAAATAGATTGCCGGGATCATCACTGTCAATACGAACAGCATCGCGATAGCACTGCAAAGCCCCCTTTAAATCACCAACCTTAACAAGTAATCCTCCCATTTCCACATAGGTATCCACAAATAAAGAATCAGCCTCTATAGCTGCCTGATAACGCTTAAAAGCCTCAACCAACTCCATTTTTTTCTCAAGCTGCACACCAACTAAATACTGATATCTCGTCACTTGATGCTTGGGATTTAAATTAATTCCTTCCTCGTAGCAACGAATCGCATCAGCCAGCTCCCGCTTATAAAAATACCTATTTCCTACACATTCGAGCCTTATATAATCAGACAACACATCCGCTGAATCAGCCAAGAGAGCATCCCCCCTTTCAAATTCACCGCGAATATAAAACGCTGTAGCCTCATCCCTTATTTCAAGCTGCTTCTTCATACCCTTAATTACCCTTTCCAACACGCCTAATATCCAAAGAGAAAACGGGGACAGACCACGTTTTCTAACCTAAGACAGCAATTGCTTTCCCGGGCGCCCCGGTCGGCCTCGCTGATCTCAACGCCCAATCATCGCTTCAATTCCATCAGAAAATGTGGTCTGTCCCGGTTTTCTCCGGCCTGCCTAGCTTGTTTTATCGGCCAAATACCGGCCGCAAAACATCATCGAACGCATGTTCGGCTCGCTTAAGGAAAGCCGCCGCATCGCCACACGTTTCGACAACCTCGCGAAAAGCTATGCAGCGATGGTCTCATTAGCTTGTGCTAAGCGGTGTTTGCGACATTCCTTTTCGTACAGAGCCTAACTCTTCAGGAAGACCTCGACGTTTACCACCCCAGTCTTGCGATCAACTCGGGTTCGACTAATCACCTTTGCGTCTAACGGCTGCTCGGAAGGTATGTATATTTCAAACACGCCCTCGCCCTCAGTTTCGAATTTCCCCAGCGTCCAATTGGACTGATCCTCTTTCGACGGTTTCGGATATTCACTTAACGCCAAAAGCGTAGCCTCCTTAGCAACTGGCTCCATTTCATCCAAGCTCATCAACTTCTTCGTCACCATGGCTTCCACCCATTAAGAAGACGGGGATAGACCACATTTTCTAAACTAAGACAGCAATCGCTATCCGCCCCCGGTCGGCCTAGCTGAACTCTCCGTCCGATCATTGCTTCAATTTCATCAGAAAACGTGGTCTGTCCCCGTTTCTCTAAAACCCGGGTCCCTCATTGATGGATACCCCGTTACCCTTGTGAAACAGTTAACGATATCGACTCCAATCAGTCGGTTCGTCGGATGGATCTTCCTTTTCATCAGTAGCCCACAGTGTTAATTTGTCTCCTGTTAACCAAATAGGAACTCCTGGCGTATCAAAAAGTTCTTCAATAGGAGTCAAAGTTATTAACTCGCCCTGTGATATTTTACGGCAAACTCGAAAATTTCGGTCTCCAATCCTGATATCTACCAATCGATGTACGTCAGGGTACTCACCATACTCTTCCGTAATTACTTCTGGATTGGGAATCAGTACCTTACGCAGGTCTACCCCATCACCAGTCTCAAGATACCGAGATAGAGCAGATTTAAGTTGGCTTTGAACGCTCAAGCAAGCTCTCCTAATCATCAAAAACAATAGAGCCTTTAGGCGGCTCGCCATGGGGGCGCAATTTTATTGATAATCCCTGCTTCCCTGGTTTAAACCCTTGAAATAAATCCGGAAAATCATCTGTAAGGGATTGCCTAAGAACCGGCGCAGCTTCAAGTTTTGGACCAAACTGCCCCAGCAGTACTTCGCTTTGAACAAACAAGTCTAAATCAAATTTCTGCATATCGATAGGCTGTCCAAATGTCGGCTTGTTAGGGTTTCCTACTCTCTGTTGCCGAGCTTCCTGTCAGTCCTACTTTTGCTGTCGGATCTATAGTTCTAAATTCAGCCAACTCACCTGTGTTCAGCTTTGCCCCCAACGCACCATGAACATCGGCAATGAAGCCATCAACGTTTTGGGGAATATCTCCACGGCTCATCTGCATCGCATAGCGCCGGGCTCCAGTCACCGCGGATCCGACCTCACCAATAACAGCCTCTGCCCCAAACACCGTACCATTGGCAAGAATTACTGAGGAAACGGGGACAGACCCTGAGGGAGCCCCGAATTTTCCCGCGAAAAATCAATAAGATAGCCAATTGATGTGACCTGCACGGGGCGGCAGTTTTGATTGCACCACACAATTCAAGACTCCGTACCCCATGCAGGCCATCCAATTTTGATCCCTCAGGGACAGACCACATTTTCTAAACTAAGACAGCAATCGCTGTCCGCCCCCGGTCGGCCTAGCTGAACTCTCCGTCCGATCATTGCTTCAATTTCATCAAAAACGTGGTCTGTCCCTGAGTGATCTTCAACACCCAAAGCATCACAGTTGCTATATCCAAACCACTCCGAGCAAATCCCGACACAGCTTTGTGTTTGTTCACGAGTTGTCTCTGCAAAAAGGGCGATGACGAACCAGTCCTCCTTTCACGCCAAGGACTGGTTATAACGGCCATAACAAGTAGCAAGAGGCCATCACCAAAGCATAGCGGCTGCCATTTTTTCGTCTAGAGGCCAGAAACTGTTTTTTTCATCGACTCCCCTGGGACCGATACGAAAGTCGCTAACCAACAGACGGAGCAAACCCCAACCAAAAGCCCCTATGGACCACCCCCGCAAATAGCACATGCTCCCGCTCACACAAGCCCCCCTGCCGTGACCGCTACAGCGAAAGGACTCAGCACGCATCCCTCGTACGCGTCACGTCGCGCTAAACCGAGTCCAGCCATGAACCTACCGAATCTCTTCAACAAAGCCCGAACCCGCACTCAAGGGACGGTCAGCGTGGCCTGCACCTTTGCTGAACTGGACCAGACGCTGGCCGACGTACGAATCACTCCAGTGCTGGTCACCGGGTTCGTCTCCCCACACCTGGACATCGACCAGGTCGCCGCCAAGGTCAAGAAGCGTTTTCCCAACAGCGCCATCAGCCTGTGCACGACGTCGGGCGAGCTGTGTAACGGCACGAACGCGTTGTATTGCCAGACCGGGGAGACCTGGGATCGGGTGGTGCTGCAGCTGTTTGACGCCAGTGTGATTGTGTCGGCCGAGGTGGTGATGGTGCCGTTGGAGTGCGAGGACATTCGCGGTGGCGGCAAGCGCTTGGCCATGCGTGAGCGAATCGCCAGGCTGGTGAATAACATCAAGCAGGCGCAAGTGAGTACGCCGATCGATCATCGCGATACCTTGGCCTATGTGGTGTTCGATGGTCTTTCGGCCTCCGAGTCGTTCTTTATGGAGGCGCTCTATGAGTCGGGACGTTTCCCCTGCCTGTTCGTCGGCGGCTCGGCCGGTGGCAAGACGGATTTCAAAAAGACCCTGATCAGCGATGGTCAACGCAGTTATCAGAATCATGCGCAGATTGTCTTCCTGAAAACCGCAGCGGACGTGCGCTTCGGGGTGTTCAAGAGTCAGAATTTCCAACCTGCCGGGCTGACGTTCAGCGTGCTGACCGCGTCGGTCGAAGACCGCACCATCGACCAGGTCATCGACAGCCGGGGGAACATCAAGAGCATGGTCCAGGCACTGTGCGATGCGTTCGAGTGCAGTGCCCAGGCGCTGGAAAAGAAGCTGGGCGACTATTCATTCGCTATCCGCGTGGGCGATGAGCTGTTCGTACGTTCCATTGCCCGTATCGACTATCAGCAGCAGATCATCCAGCTGTTCTGCGACGTCGCGCCCGGCGAAGAACTGGTGATGGTCAAGCGCACGCCCCTTCGTGAGGCGACCCGACTCGACTACGAGAAATTCCTCAAGGGCAAAGGCGGCCATCCGGTGGCCGCCATTCTCAACGACTGCATCCTGCGCCGCCTCAACAACAGCGGCGATCTGGGCAGCATGGCCGGTATTTTTGGGGATGTGCCTTTGGCCGGCTTCTCGACGTTTGGTGAAATCCTCGGTTTGAACCTGAACCAGACGCTCACGGCGATTTTCTTCTTTCGAATCACCAAGGGCGCCAGCTTTGTCGACGAGTACGTCGATAACTTCATCGCCCACTATGGTGAGTTCAAGGCGTTTTTCCTGCGCCGCCAGGTCAAGAAACTGGCAGGCCTGAACCATGTCGTGGTCAAGCAGATCATGGCGTTCAAGATGAATGACTTCAGCAGCGCCTTGGACACTCGTGGCCTGGATAACACCATTCTGCCGGTGTTCGACGGCCTGACGGACCTGGGTCAGGTACTGGCACAGGCCAGCCAGCAACAAGCGCTGATGGCGACGCAAATCAAGCATTACTCTGGCGAACTGCACCTGTCGATGGATGACCTGACGGGCACGATCGACCGGCAAAACAGCGTCGCCGAGCAGGCCGGTACGACCGTCGAGCAGCTTGCCACGCAAGCGGGTGAAGCGGTGCTGGGCGCTCGTGCGCTCGCCAGTTCGAGCTTGCGTATCCAGTCGATCGTCCAGGTCATCCAGCAAATCGCCGGACAGACCAACCTGTTGGCCCTCAACGCCGCCATTGAAGCGGCGCGCGCCGGGGAGATGGGCAGAGGGTTTGCGGTGGTGGCCGATGAGGTTCGCAAGCTCGCGGAAATCACCCGCAAGAATGCCGCTGAAATCGGCGTGGACATTGACCTGCTATCAACGGAGATCCAAGGGGTCGCCCAACAGATCGAAGACCAGTCCGTCGCCGTGAGCGCCCTGCGCGAGATGCTCGATGCCCTGGAAGACTCGAGCCGCACCACCGAAGGCACCGCGCAACGCACGAAGGCCATCGCGGACACCTTGACCGGGCTGACTCACGCCGGTGCTTGAGCAACTGCCACAGGGTTGGGTGTTGAATCCGGATACTGTGGGCACCCGCAATCCCTTGTGGGAGCGAGCTTGCTCGCGATAGCGGTGGGTCAGCTTGTGGTGATGTTGGATGTGCCGACGTCATCGCGAGCGAGCTTGCTCCCACAGGGTTTGGTGTTGAGTCCGGACGCTGTGGGTTCCCGCCATCCTTTGTGGGAGTGAGCTTGCTCGCGATGGCGACGGGTCAGCTTGTGGTGATGTTGGATGTGCCGACGTCATCGCGAGCAAGCTCGCTCCCACAGGGTTTGGTGTTGAATCCGGATGCCGTGGGCTCCCGCAATCTCTTGTGGGAGCGAGCTTGCTCGCGATAGCGGTGGGTCAGCTTGTGGTGGTGTTGGATGTGCCGACGTCATCGCGAGCGAGCTTGCTCCCACAGGGTTTGGTGTTGAGTCCGGAGCGGGTCCGGACCTGGACGATCAGCCTGCGGGGCGCTCGTTGATTGTGCTTGCGGCCTGGAACAGGATTTTCGCGACGAAATCGATTTCCTGCTCGGTGATGATCAGCGGCGGCAGGAAGCGTACGGTTGCGCCGTGGCGTCCGCCCAGTTCAACGATCAAGCCGTGCCTCAGGCAAGCCTGTTGGAAAGCCTTGGCTCGGGCCGTGTCCACCGGAGGATGGCCCTGTACATCAGGGCTGCCCTGCGGGTCGACGATTTCCATGCCGAGCATCAGGCCGCGACCGCGCACGTCGCCGATCCAGGCGAACTCGCTTTGCAGCGCCCGCAGTTGTTTTTGCAGGTGGGCGCCCACCGTTTCGGCGTGTTGGACCAAGCCTTGATCGCGAATGAAGCGCAAGGTCGCGGTGCCTGCCGCCATCGCCAGTTGATTGCCGCGGAATGTGCCGGCGTGGGCACCCGGTTGCCAGACGTCCAGCGACTCGTGGTAGACCATGACCGACAGCGGCAAGCCACCGCCAATGGCTTTGGACAGGGTGATGACATCCGGCGTGATACCCGATTGCTCGAAGCCGAACATCCGCCCGCTGCGGGCGATGCCGCACTGGATCTCATCGACGATCAGTGGGATGCCATGGGCCTGGGTCAATCGGCGCAGCTCCTGCAGCCAGCGGTCCGGCGCGGCAATCACCCCGCCCTCGCCCTGGATCGGCTCCAGGATCATCGCCGCCGGTGCGGTTACGCCGCTTTCCGGGTCGTTGAGCAGGTGCTCCAGGTAACGCACGTTCAACGTGACCGCCTGATCGCCGGCCACCCCGAACGGGCAGCGGTAATCGTGGGGGAACGGCAGGCGCTGTACACCTGGCATCAACGCGCCGAGGGCGTTTTTGGGCGACAGGTTGCCGCTGATGGCCAGCGTGCCCAGGGTCATCCCGTGATAGGCCCCTTCGAACGCCAGGACCGAG
The DNA here is from genome assembly GCF_018325905.1 of Pseudomonas sp. St316. Taxonomy (NCBI): domain Bacteria; kingdom Pseudomonadati; phylum Pseudomonadota; class Gammaproteobacteria; order Pseudomonadales; family Pseudomonadaceae; genus Pseudomonas; species Pseudomonas sp. St316. The sequence goes on from NZ_AP021901.1 coordinate 3,864,251, forward strand.
TGTCGCCCCGTGGCGGTACGGGTCAGTTTGAGCGCGGCCTCGACCGCATCGGCCCCGCTCGGGCCGCAGAACTGGATGCGTGCGTGGCGAGCGAACTCGCTGGGCAGGCAAGCGAAAATTTCCTGGACGAATGCGTCTTTCACCGGGGTCGTGAGGTCCAGGGTGTGCATCGGCACACCGGCCGCCATGACCTGGGTGATGGCTTCGATGATCACCGGATGGTTGTGCCCCAGCGCCAGGGTCCCGGCACCGGCCAGGCAATCGACGAACACTTGTCCGCGGCTGTCCTGCACATAAATACCATGGGCCCTTTCAAGCACCAGGGGAATGCGTCGCGGGTAACTGCGGGCGTTGGACTCCTGCTGTTGCTGGCGCTCCAGCAGCGGCGTCGAGTCGAGGCAGTAAGGACTCGACAGGCCGGTATGCAACAGGCGTAGCTGTTGCGCGCCACCTGCTGTGACATTCGAAAAAGCACTCATGATTTCCTCCATGGAGGCTGGGTTTGGAAGGGAACGAACAGCCTGGAAACACACATCCGGGGCACAGCAGAGCAGGCGCGGAGAGATTGCCTCCCCGCGCCCATGGGTTTACATGTCGTAACGCAGGATCATGCCAAACGTGCGCGGCGCGCCGACGTCGATGATTTCGTCGTTGCGATTGTTAGTGACATACTCTTTGTCAAACGCATTCTTGACGTAGGCGGACACGGCGACGTTCTTGGTGACTTTGTACTCGGTGTTGAAGTTCACCAGCACATAGGCGTCGCTCTTACGTTCACCAGTGACTTTGCCGTTTGAGTCGAATTCGTACTCTGAAGGCGCGGTGCTCTGATAGACAATGTCCGTGCCAAATATCAGGCGATCGTCGAAGCGATAGACACCACCCACCGAGGCCTTGTATTTAGGTGAGTAGAGGAACGATTCGCCGCTCCTGTCCTGGCCATTGTCAGCGACGAAGTCCTTGTATTTGCTATCGGTAATGGCGCCACCGACATTCAGGGTCAGTTGTTCGGTGATGTCTTTTTCGACGAAGACTTCCAGGCCCTTGATGTCACTGCGACCGGCGTTGTAGATATCAATGACGTTGCTACCGGACTGCCGCACGCTGACCTGCTGGTCTTTCCAGTCGGTGTAGTACAGGTTGGCGCGGGTACGCAGGGTCTTGTCGAAGAACGAACCGCGATAGGACAGCTCGTAGTTGGTGGTGTATTCCGGGTCGTAGGCCTGGTGACCACTGCCGGAGCGCAGGTTGACACCGCCACCGCGATAGCCCTTCTGCACCATGAACCCGAGGTACTGGTCCGTGGCCAGTTCGTAGTCGATGCCGAGTTTCGGCAGCACGGCATCAAACGACTTCTTGACCTTCTCGGGGACGAAACGGCCATCCGCCTCGATATCGGTATCGTTCGTCTCATGGTCGTAACGCAGGCCGGTGATCAACGTCCAGCGCGGCGCGAACGTCCAGTTGACTTCACCGAACACCGCCTTGTTTTCAATCTTGGTATCACCTTTGACGGTACGCACCAGCACGTCATCGAACAACAACCGATCGTGGAACTTGTTGGTGTTGTGGCCATAGTAGGCGCCAACGAAACTCTTCACCGTGTCCGAGGCGTAATTCAAACGCAGTTCCTGGCTGAACAGGTTCCCGTCTTGCTTACGTAAAACGACCTCGTTGTCCACCGCTGTCTGGTCAAAGTCCAGCCGGTTGGTGTAGTCCGTACTGGTATTGGCGGTCATGCTGGTCAGCGACCAGGCATCGTTCAGGCGATAATCCACCTTGGCGCTGAGGGTATCCTGCTTGAGGTTGTCGAACGCCTCGGTGTTGGACGCAATGTCGTAATAGCTCGGCTTGCCGTCGGCGCCGCGCATCGTGGAACGATCCCCCTGGCGATGTTCGCTGTGGGCGTAGGTGAGCAACACGTCGGTGTCGTCATTGGGCAGGATCAGCAATTTGCCACGGGCATTGCTGGTGCGATGCGGGTTGGCGTCTTTATCGAGCGTGGTGTTGCGGATGTAGCCGTCACCGTCGGAATAATCCACGGCGATACGTCCGGCGATCTTGTCATCCACGATGGCTCCGCCACCCGCCACGGCCGCTCCGTGCTCACCATTGTTCCCCACATTGGTTTGCGCCGAGAAGGAAGGCTCGAAGGTTGGATTTTTAGTCTGGATAACCACCGCACCGGCCAGGGAGTTACGACCCTGGGTGGTGGACTGTGGACCGAGGAATATTTCGACCTGTTCGGCATCCCAGAGCGGGACCGGGCTGAGGGTCAGCGCGCGGTTCGGCTGCACGGCACCGTCGACATACACCGATACCGCACCGTTGAGGGCCGCCGGGCCCTGGTCGTCGAAACCGGACACCGGCACGCCACGGATACCCCAGTTCTCATTGCCGGCCTGGCTATAGACACCGGGCGTGCGGGCAAACACATCCACCAGGTCCTTGTCGCCGTGCTCACGCAGATTCTTGTCGGTGACGACCACGACGCTGGACTGGGTCTTCTCGAGGGTGCGGTCGATTTTTTCACCCGTCACGGTGATTGGAGCGATCTCCATCTTGCCGGTTTCTTCAGCCGCCCATGCGCCGTTGCTCAGGCCGATGGCCGACCCTACAGCCAACGCAATTGTGTTCTTTTTGAAATTCACGCCCCGCTCCCCTGCGACAGATATTTTTAGGTTTTTGAGCTGGCCGAAGGCTGATTGGCGCCAGCGGAGCGGAGTCTAATCCAAAAAAAAAATTAAATAAATAGTATTGATAATCCATCTCATTTGTACCTAGTATGTCGTCTTGTATTGCCTTACATACATTACAGACGAGTCCTACATCGCTGACCGCTGCCCTGCTTTCAAGGTCTTGTGACTGGTCGAAGAAGACAAAAGAGGATGCACAAGGATGACCTCAATCGAACACCTGAACGGGCGTTCCGAGCTTTTTTCAATGGCGCCCACGGATGCAAGCGCCCAGTCGCTACCCGTGCTGGTGCAGGGGACATCGGGGCAGTCGATCCACGATCTGGACACTTCGATTCGCGATAGCCTGGCCCATGCCCTGAGCACCGTTGGCGGGGTGTTGTTTCGCGGTTTCACCGTCGCCACGCCCATCGATTTCAAGCGCTTCGCCGCCAGCTTCGGCGCGCCGCTGGCCAGTTACGAATTCGGCTCCACGCCGCGCAGCAAAGTTTTCGCCGGGGTCTATAGCTCCACCGAGTACCCGGCCCATCAGTTCATTCCTTTGCACAACGAGCAGGCCTATACCCGCCCGTGGCCTTCGCGGATCTGGTTCCACTGCATCAAGGCCAGTGAAACCGGCGGCGAGACCCCGATTGCCGACAGCCGCCTGATCTACCAGCGCATGCCTGCCGAGATCCGCGAGCTGTTCGCCAGCCGCGAGTTGCTCTACGTGCGCAACTACAGCGGCGCCCTGGACCTGCCCTGGGAAAAAGTCTTCAACACCCAGGACCGCGCCCAGGTCGAACGCTACTGCCAGGACAACGACATCGAGTGGGAATGGAAAGCCGATGGCGACCTGCGCACCCGCCAGCGTTGCGCCGCCGTGCAGCAGCATCCCGAGACCGGTGAGTGGGTCTGGTTCAACCAGGCGCACCTGTTCCATGTCTCGGCCATCGAACCGAGCGTGCGCGCCAGCCTGCTGGCGGCAGTGGGTGAAGAGAACCTGCCGCGCCATGTCTATTTCGGCGACGGCTCGGCCATTGCCGACGACATGCTCGACACCGTGCGCGAGGTCTACCGCGAGACGGCCATCAGTTTCCCCTGGCAGCCCGGCGATGTCCTGATGCTCGACAACCGACTGGTGGCACACGGTCGCAATCCTTTCACCGGTGACCGCAAAGTCATCGTCGCCATGGCGTGAATTGCACATGTTTTCATTTGAACACTGGATCGACGTGCTGCAAGCCAACGCCCAGCACTTCCCTCAGCGTGCCGCCCTGCATTTTCTGCCGGACGGCGTAGAGATCGGCGAAACCCTGACCTTTGCCCAACTGCACGAGCAATCCCGCTCCCTGGCGGCCGCGCTGCAAGCGCGTTATGCGCCGGGTGATCGGGTGTTGCTGATGCTGCCCAGCAGCCTCGACTACGCCCGCGCCTTCTGTGCCTGCCTGTATGCGGGCCTGATTGCCGTGCCATTGTTTCCACCACCGTCGCGCAAACCGCGACACCTGGACCGCGTCCGCAACGTGGTGGTGGATGCCGAGCCTTCGCTGATTCTCGCCCCGGCGGACTATTGCGAAGGCTTGTTGGAGCTGGTGGAGGGTCGCGTCGAGGTGCTGACCGTCCAGGACCTGGGCACGCCACCGGCCAGCCAGTGGCAACGCCCGGCCATCGATGGTTCGACCGTGGCCTTCCTGCAATACACCTCGGGCTCTACCGGTTCGCCCAAAGGCGTCGAGGTGCGTCAACGCAACCTGATCGCCAACGTCGAGCTGATGCGCCAGGCGTACGATTTCAACGAGCACGGCGCCATGGTCAACTGGTTGCCGCTGTATCACGACATGGGCTTGATCGGCGGCCTGCTGGCCCCGCTCTACAGCGGCATGCCGTGCTACCTGATGGCCTCCCAGACCTTCGTCAACGCGCCATCGACCTGGTTGCAGGCGTTGAGTCGCTACCGCGCCACCGTCAGTTTCGCCCCCAACTTCGCCTATGCCCTGTGCAACCGCGTGGTCAGCGATAACCTGATCGCGCAGCTCGACCTGAGCGCCTGGAAACACGCCATCAACGGCGCCGAACCGATCCACCCTGGCACCCTGGAGGTCTTCGCCCAGCGCTTTGCCGCGTGCGGCCTGAAACCGTTGGCCATCAGCCCCGGTTACGGCCAGGCCGAAGCGACCCTGTGCGTCAGCGCCACGCCGGCCGACGCCCTGCCCGTGGTGCTGCGCCTGGACAAGGCCGTGCTGGAAACCGGCCGCGTAGCCCTGGCGGCGGCCGATGCCGCCGCCGTGGAATTCGTCGCCTGTGGGTACCCGCAAGCCTTGCACAGCATCGCCATCGTCGACCCGCAGACCTTTGAGCGCTGTGCTGACGATCGCATTGGCGAAGTCTGGCTCAAGGGCCCGAGCAACGCCGAATCCTATTGGAAGAACCCCGCTGCCACTCGCGAAGCCTTTGAGGCACGGATTGTCGGTTCATCGGAGCATTACCTGCGCTCCGGCGACCTGGGCTTCATGCACGAAGGCCAGGTGGTTATCTGTGGGCGGCTCAAGGACCTGTTGATTCTCAATGGGCGCAACCTCTACCCCCACGACATCGAATTCGCCATCACCGATGCCGAGCCGGGCATCCGCACCGGGCGCATCGCCGCATTCTCGGAAATGGACCCGGCCCTGGGCCGCGAGAAACTGGTGATCGTCGCCGAGCCACAGCGCAAGTTCGTCGACCCGGCACATCACCCGGCGCTGTTCGCGTCGATGCAAAACGCCGTGCGCGAAGCCGCCGATTGTGGCATCGATCAGATTGTGCTGGTGCAAGCCGGCACCATCCCGATGACCACCAGCGGCAAGATCGCCCGACAAGGTGCGCGCAAACAACTGGCCGCGGGCACGTTGAGCATCATCGCCCAGAGCGGTGGCACGCTAGCCTCGAACGACGAGGTGCTTGACCTTGCTCAACTCAAGCACCTGGCGACCGAAACGCCGCAACAGGCCCAAGCCGCCTGCCGCCGATGGCTGGAACAAACGCTGCACGCGGTCAACCCGTACTTTTGCGCCCAGTTCGACCTCAGCCTCGTGGCCCAGGGCCTGGACTCCATCGGCCTGGCCGACTTCGCCGCTCGCTTGCACCGCGACCTGGGCTGGAACCTCGACACCCAAGCGCTGTTCGGCGAACAAACCCTTGGGCAATGGGCGCTGGCCTTGCAAGGCTTCCTGGAGCAAGCGCCGCCAACCGCCAAGACCTCGATCGAGCGCCTCGACACCCACCAGGGTCGTCAGTCATTCGCCCAGAGTCGCCTGTGGTTCCTGCGTCAGTTGAACCCGGACGACACCCAGCACAACCTGGTGCTGCACCTGCATCTGCAAGGGTCATTGGACGTCGAGGCGCTGGCACTGCGCCTGAACACGCTGGTCGAGCGCCACGGTGTCTTGCGCACCGTCTACCACGACGGAGTCGCAGGCCCACAACAACGGGTGCTGCCGGCTTCGGCGGTTCCGCTGGCGCATCACGACTTGCGTGATCAGAGTGAGGCGCAGCAACAGCAGGCACTGCGCGACCACCTGGCCAACGAACACGCCACACCGCTGGACCTGGACACCGGCCCCGTGCTGCGGGCGCAATTGCTCAGCCACGATGAACAGCGACATGACCTGCTGTTGACCCTGCACCACATCGCTTTCGATGGGCGCTCGGCGCAAGTGCTGCTGGCGGAGCTGGCCGGCTCGGCAGACGCCTCGTCGCCGGTGCAGTACCTCGACTTCGCCCAATGGGAAGCCCGACACTGGAGCGAACAAAGGGTCGCCACCGAGCAGGACTTCTGGCGCGAACACCTGGCCGGCATACCGCAGTCGCTGGACCTGGGTGACCGCGGCAAAGCCCAAGGCCAGCACCACCTGGACTTCAGCGTGCCCCAGGCCAGCTGCGAACGGCTGGCGACACTGGCCCGCGAGCAAGGCATGACCTTGTTCATGCTGTTGCTGGCCAGCTACCAACTGGTGCTCAAGCAACTGGGCGGCCAGCAGCAGTTTTTGCTGGGCACCGACGTCAGCGGCCGGCCACTGGCCGAGCACAACGACGTCATCGGTTTCTTCGTCAACCAGTTGACCCTGCGCTGCGACTTGCTTGGCGAACCGACCCTGGCCGGTTTCCTCAAACGGGTTCGTGATGAGGCGCGCCTGGCTTATGCCCATCAAGGCTTGCCTTTCGATCTGGTGGTCTCGGCGCTCGCGCCGCAACGCCGCTCCGGTCACTCGCCGCTGTTCCAGGTCAAGCTCAACTATCAACCCTCACGGGTGACTCCGACCGCCATTGCCGGCGCGCACTTGTCTGCGCTGGAGGTGGCACAGGCACCGGGGGATTTCCACTTGGTACTCGACCTGGTGCACGACAACGAAGGCCTCGCCGCAACCCTCAAGTATCGCGGCGAATACTTCGACCAGGACCGTGCCTTGCGCCTGCAACACCTGTGGACGGGCCTGCTGGAACAACTACACACCCTGTTGGACGAGCCGCTGCCGGCATTGGCCGAGCGCATCGACAACTGGGACCAGGCCTTTGCCCGTGAGCGACAACAGTCACAGGCGCAGGCCGGTCGCAGCCAGATGATGCAAGCCAAACGTCGCTCCTTGTCCCTTTAACCGAGTCGGATGCCGTTATGTCTATCGTGCCCCCATCGCCACGCGCCCTCGGCGCCGTGCGTCGCAAAGCCATGAACGTCTCGGAACAACAATTGGTCACCGAGCGCCTGCTCAGCCCGGACCACGCCCTGCCGCTGGTGATCGAGCCGGCGGTCAGTGGTGTCGATCTCGTCGCCTGGGCCGCCCGGGAACGCGAGTCGCTGGAAAAGAAACTGCTGCAGTACGGCGCCCTGCTGTTTCGCGGCTTCAACGTCGCCTCCGTCGAGCAGTTCGACCAGGTGATCGCCGCGCTCTCCCCCGGCGCACTGGAATACATGTTCCGCGCCTCGCCCCGGACACGGGTCGGCGGCAACATCTACACCTCGACCGACTACCCGGCCGACCAGATGATTTTCCCCCACAACGAACACTCCTATTCACCACGCTTCCCGCTGCGGCTGTTCTTCTACTGCCAACTGCCGTCCGAGACCGGTGGTGAAACACCGATTGGCTCGACCCGCGCCGTGAAGGCCGGGATCAGCGCGCAGATCGAAGCGCGTTTCCGGGAAAAAGGCGTGCTGTACGTTCGCAACTACGGCGACGGTTTCGGCCTGCCGTGGCAAACCGTATTCCAGTCCGAAGACCGCGGCGAAGTGGAGGCCTACTGCGCCAGCGTCGGCATCGAAGTGGAATGGAAAGACAACAATCGCCTGCGCACCCGCCAACGCGGGCCAGCCGTGGTGCGCCACCCGCGCACTGGCGAAGAGGTCTGGTTCAACCACGCCACCTTCTTCCACATCAGCACCCTGCCTGAGCGAATCCGCGATTCGCTGCAAAGCAACTTCAACGACCTCGACTTGCCCACCAACACCTTTTATGGCGATGGCGAACCGATCGAGCCGCACGTATTGCAATCGCTGCGTGCGGCCTACCTCGATTCCCTGGTGCGGTTCAGTTGGCAGCAGGGGGACGTGTTGTTCATTGACAACATGCTCGCCGTGCACGGTCGCGAACCCTTTACCGGCAAGCGCGCCATCATGACCGGCATGGCTGAAGCCCTGCTGTCGAGCGACGTTGCCGTCTGACATTCAACGGGGCCACCCGCCGTTCGCAGGAGGCTTGCCCGACAGGTGTCCAGCAAGCCCCGGCGTCTGTGCGGTGATCCAGGCCCAAGCCCTTTTCCAGTCGAGATGAACATGAGCGGACTTCAAGGTTTTCGTATTTCGCCGCAACAGGCATCGGTTTACCCCCACATCAACGGTGCGGCACAGCACCCGTTCAGCTGTCATTTGCAATGGTCGCTGTCGCAACCGCTAGACATCGCGGCCTTGAACAACCGCTTGCAAGCCCTGGTGGCCGGCAGTGAGATCCTGCGCACGCGGCTGATGCCCGTGCTCGGCCTGCGCGACCCGGTGCAGGTGATTGATGAAGCCGGTGCACTGGCGGTGAACGTCCAGGACCTGCGCCAGCACAACCGCGCCGACCAGGACGCCGCGCTGACTCGGCTCGCCGATCAACCCCGTGACTGGACAACTCCACTGCACGTGACCCTGCTGCGCCTGTCCGATGACCAAGCGGTCCTGGACCTGGCGGCGGCCAGCAGCCACTTCGACCTCGCCAGCCTGAAATGGCTGGCCGGCGCAATGCTGCACGACACCCCCACGGACCTGTCCGACACCCTGCAGTACGCCGATTACGCCGAATGGCGCTGGAGCCTGGTTGAAGAGGCACCGGACCATCCGGGCGTGAGCTTCTGGAAACCCTCGGGCGAAACCGAACAGGCCACTTTGCAGCTGCCGCTCGAAGTGGCCCTCGAGGGCGGATTTGCGCCGACCCGATTGGACCTGGCGTTGCCGGCCGACCTCGCTCGTCATCCGGCCCTGACCCCGGACCTGTTGCTGGCGGCATGGACAGTGGTGCTGGGACGATTGGCCGGCCAGCAACAGGTGCCGCTCACCCTGATCCATGAAAGTCGCGGCGCGGAACTGGAGAACACCCTGGGCCTGTTCGAGCAGTGCCTGCCCGTGAGCATCGAACTGGATGCCCAGGCGACCCTCCTGGAGCAATGCACACAAGTGGCCGCCACCCTGGAACGGGCCGTCGGCTGGCAGGACTATTACACCGGCCACCTCAACGCCGGCTATGCCTTTGCCTGGCGCACGGGCGACGCCCAAGAGCGCCATGCCAGCGCGGTGATGAACCCGCTGAAGGCTTGCCTGAACGTACGCCAGTTGCCCGACAGCCTGCACGCACAGCTGGTCTACGACCGCCATGCCCTCAGCGCCGACGCCGCGGGCTGCCTCGCCGAGCAATGGCGGCAACTGCTGCAAGGCGCCCTGGCTGAACCGCAACGGGCCTGGGCCCAACTGCCCCTGGGTGGAGTGCTGCAAACACAGTTGATCGGCCGCGACGCGAGTATGCCGTCCATCGAACCGGTAACGCTGGTGGAATTGATTGCCCGTCAGGTTCGCCAGCAGCCGAACGCCATCGCCCTCAGCGACCAGGACGGCGACCTGAGCTACAGCCGCCTCGACGCCTGCGCCACGCAACTGGCCCATCGACTGGTCGCCGCCGGCATCGGTGCAGGAGTGCCCGTCGGCATCCTGTTCGCCCGCAGCAACGCGGCCATTGTCGCCATGCTCGCCGTCTTGAAAGCCGGTGGCGCCTACGTGCCAATCGACCCGACCTACCCGGCCGATCGTCGCGCCTACATGCTCGCCGACAGCGCCATTGCCCACATCGTGGTCAGCGCCGAACTGGCCGACAGTGTACCGGCCAATCTGCAACGCTTCGTGCTGAATGAGCTGACAACCCAGGACCTCGGCGATGTGCCGGCGCTGCCGTTGCCGGACGCGAACGACCTCGCCTACTTGATCTACACCTCGGGCTCTACCGGTGCGCCGAAAGCCGTGGAAATCAGCCATGGCGCACTGAGCTTCTCGACCCAGGTGCGCATGACCACCTATGACACCCCAGTGCGCGCCTACTTGCTGCTGTCGTCGTTCGCCTTCGACAGCTCGGTCGCCGGGATTTTCTGGACCCTGGCCCAAGGCGGACGCCTGGTCTTGCCCGCCCCAGGGGAAGAGCTGGAAATGTCCCGCCTGGCGCAACTGATTGCCCAGCATCAGGTCAGCCACGGCCTGTCGCTGCCGTCGCTGTACCAGGCCCTGCTCGATCAACTGCAACGCAGCGCAGGCACCGACAGCCTCGCCTGCTGGATCGTCGCCGGTGAAGCCTGCCCGCCGTCACTGATCGCGCAACATAGCAAGACCCTGCCCCACGCCCGGCTGGTGAATGAATACGGTCCCACGGAAGCCACCGTCTGGGCCACCTATGAGGTGCTGGAGCCCAGCCGGAACGTCAGCATCGGTCGTCCGATCGCCGGCATGGACCTGCGCCTGCTGAACGAATTCGACACCGCCTGTGGCATCGGTGAGCCGGGGGAAATCGTCCTCGCCGGCCCAACCCTGGCTCGCGGCTACCGCCACAAGCCCGAAGAAACCACCAAGGCCTTCGTCACCCTGGCCGACGGCACCCGTGCCTACCGCACCGGCGACCTGGCGTGCTGGCTGGCCGACGGGCGCCTGGCGTTCCTCGGGCGCAAAGACCATCAGGTCAAGGTTCGCGGCTACCGCATCGAGCTGGGGGAAATCGAACGCCAGCTGTGCAGCCACAGCGACGTGCGCGAAGCCGCGGTGATCGTCCAGGAACACGCCGCCGGCAAGCGCCTGCTCGCCTACATCCTGGCCGCCCACGGCTACGCACCGGACTCGGAAGCGATCAAGCGCTTCCTCGGCGAACGCCTGCCGTCGTACATGGTGCCGGCCCTGGTGCTGACCCTGGCGAGCTTTCCGCGCACGCCCAACGGCAAGCTCGACACCCGTCAATTGCCCGACCCCGACTCGTTCGACGAAAGCGCCCACGTGGCGCCGCGCAACGCCATGGAAACCGCTCTGCAAGCCATCGTCGCCAAGGTCTTGAAGCTCTCGACAGTGAGCGTCACCGACAACTTTTTCGCCATCGGCGGCGACTCGATCCTGAGCCTGCAAGTGGTGGCCCAGGCCCATGAGCAAGGCATCGCGCTCTCGGCCAAGCAAGTCTTCGAACGCCAGACCATCGCGGCGATGGCCGAGGTCGCGCAACCGCTGGCGCCGAGCGCCGCCGAGCCGCAGGCCGACAGCACCGAGTTCAGCGCCTCGGGCCTGTCCGATGACGAAATGCAAGCGCTGATGGCCGAACTGGACGAGGCCGACCAGTGAAAGGCTCCTCCCGTCGCCCCGCCATCACCGTTGCCCCTTTTTACGCAGGACGCTTTCAATGACCACCGAAAAAACCACCGGCAACCCGATCGAAGACATTTACCCGCTGTCGCCACTGCAACAAGGGATGCTGTTCCACTCCTTGCTGCACGAAGACTCCGGTGTGTACCTGATGCAGGATCGCTACCGCATCGGCGGGGCCATCGATGAAGGGGCGTTCCTTGAATCGTGGCGCCAGGTGGTGGCGCTGCACCCTTCCCTGCGCGCCAGTTTCCAGTGGAAAAGCCAGAAGCAACCGGTGCAGGTGATCCATCGCCAGGTCAAGGTACCGCTGGACACCCTCGACCTGCGCGGGCTCGCCCCCCATGAGCAGGAAGCGCGGATCCGCACGCTGCTGGAAGACGAGCAGAAAGTCGGCTTCAACCTGTCCAAACCACCGCTGATTCGCTTCCGGTTGGTGCGCCTGGGCGATGAGTCCTACGAGTTCATTCGCAGCTTCCACCACATCCTCATGGACGCCTGGTGCATTTCCCTGGTAACCGTGGACTTCCTCAAAGTCTACGAAGCGCTGTGCAACGACCGTACGCCGGAACTGAAAAGCCCTCGGCCGTTTCGCGATTACATCCAGTGGCTGCAACGCCAGGATGCGGGCAAGGCCGAGCAATTCTGGCGCGGCCAGCTGCAAGGCCTCAACGCCCCCACGCCACTGACCGTGGACAACGGCGTGGCCCGCGACCGCTACACCGATGCGGTGCTGGTGGACGACCAACTGATTCACCTCGACGAGCAGGAAACCCAGGCGCTGGCGGCATTCTGCCGCCGTCACCGGATCACCCCGAACACGTTTTTCCAGGGCGTCTGGTCGTTGCTGCTGTCGCGCTACAGCGGGCAACAGGAGGTGGTCTTCGGCGTCACCGTGGCCGGGCGTCCGGCCGACCTGAGCGGCGTCACGGAGATGATCGGCCTGTTCATCAACACCTTGCCGCTGCGGGTTTCGGTGGACCCGAACGCCTCGCTCGGCAACTGGCTGGGCGACCTGCAAAAGCTCAACGTCGACATGCGCGACTTCGAGCACACGCCCTTGACCGACATCCAGGGCTGGAGCGATTTCCCGCGGGGCGAGACCCTGTTCGACAGCATCCTGGTGTTCGAAAACGCGCCCATTGACGAACAGATCCTTGAAGGCGGCTTCCAGTTCAGCCTCGAAGGCATGGACCACAGCGTGCACACCCACTACGGCTTGACCGTGGTGATCCTGCCAGGCGAACAGCTGGGCATCCGCGTGTCCTATGACCGCGAACGTTTCGAGGCCGCCACCGTGCAACGCCTGCTGGGCCATATCGCCAGCCTGGTGCGCAGCATGCTCGGTGCCCCTGATGCGCCGTTGGCCAGCTTCGAACTGCTGGCCGCCGAGGAACGCCAACAGTTGCTGGGCGAGTGGGCACTCAACCCCCACGATTTTCCGCTGGATCAAAGCTACGCCGAGCTGTTTGCCGCCCAGGTCGCCCAGCGCGGTGATCAGGTCGCCGCGATCTGCGCCGGTGAATCGTTGACCTACGCCGAGCTGGACCTGCGCTCCACGCGCCTGGCCCACGCCCTGCGCGAGGCCGGCGCCGCTGAAGACCAACTGGTCGCCCTGGTAGCCCCCCGTGGCCTGGCGCTGTTGACCATGATGCTGGCCGTGTTCAAGGCTGGCGCGGCGATGCTGCCCCTTGAAGTCAATCACCCGCCCGAGCGCCTGCGGGAAATCCTCGGGCTGTCCGGCGCCCCGCTGCTGGTCGCCAGCGAAGCCTGCAGCGGCTTGCTCGATCAACTGCTCAGCGGCCTCGACCAGGCCCCCGAGGCGCTGTTCGCCGAAACCTGCTGGACGTCCGGCTACGACGCGCCACTGCCAGTGCTCGCAAACCCCGACAGCCTGGCCTACGTGCTGTTCACCTCGGGTTCGACGGGCACGCCCAAGGGCGTGATGATCGAACAGCGCGGCATGCTCAACAACATCTTCGGCAAAGTACCGGCCCTGGGGCTCAACGCCACCGACCGGATTCCCCAGACCGCCTCGGTGGCGTTCGACATTTCGGTGTGGCAGTTCCTCGCCGCGCCGGTGCTCGGCGCCACCGTGCACATTCTTGCGGATGACGTCGCCCACGACCCGCAACGCCTGCTGCAGGTGCTCGCCAGCGAACGCCTGAATGTACTGGAAATCGTCCCGAGCCTGATGCGCACCTTGCTCGCGCTGTGCCCGTGCGACTTGCAACTGCCGGACCTGCGCTGGGTCCTGCCTACCGGTGAAGCCCTGCCGCCGACCGTGGCCAGGGACTGGTTCGCCCGGTTCCCCGACATCGCCTTGATGAACGCCTATGGGCCGGCCGAATGCGCCGACGACGTGGCCTTCCAGCCGATCTTCGCAGCACCGGGGGCCGAGGTCAGCCACATGCCCATCGGCCAACCGACCGCCAACAACCGCCTGTATGTGCTGGACGAATCCCTGCGCCCGGTGCCGGTGGGCGTGGCCGGGGAAATCTGTGTCGGTGGCGTCGGCGTTGGCCGCGGTTACCTGCACGACCCGCAGCGCACCGCAGACGCGTTTATCGACCACCCTCAATTTGAAGGCCGCCTCTACCGCACCGGTGACCTGGGACGCTGGCGTGCAGACGGGGTGATCGAATACCTCGGCCGTCGCGACCAGCAGGTAAAACTGCGCGGGCACCGGATCGAACTGACGGAAATCGAACACCGTCTCGCCCAGCACCCGAACGTCCGCGAATCCGCCGTCCTGCTGCGGGAAAACACCGTCGGCGAAGCCTGGCTGGTGGCGTACTGGTCAGCCTATGACGAAACCCTGGGCAGCGACGGCCTGAGCGAACACCTGCGCACGCAACTGCCGCCGTACATGGTGCCGGCGGCCTTCGTCTGCCTGGACAAACTGCCCCTGAACAATAACGGCAAGGTCGATCGCAAGGCCCTGGCCGCCCGGGAGCTGGACTGGCAGGCCGACACCCAGCAAAGCATCGCCCCGCGCAACGCGCTGGAAACCAGCGTGGCGTCGATCTGGGCCGAGGTCCTGGGGCGCGACACCGTGGGCGTGGAAGACAACTTTTTCACCCTCGGCGGACACTCGCTGCTGGCGACCCAGATCGTTGCCCGCCTGCGCACCCAGTTCAAGCTTGACCTGCCGTTGCGGGTGCTGTTCGAACAGCCAACCGTGGCCTTGCTGGCCGTGGCCATCGCCGCCCGCCAGGCCGATGCCGCCGCACCGCAAGCCAGCACGATCAGCGTGCCCAAGGCCCAGCCACGCCCGCCACTGCTGCCGCTGTCGTTCTCGCAACAGCGCCTGTGGTTCATCGAGCAACTGACACCGGGCACGACCCTGTTCAACATCCCGTTCGCCTTGCACCTCAAGGGTGAACTCAACGTCGAGGCGCTGCACGCCAGCCTGAACGACCTGCTGGTGCGCCACGAAATCCTGCGCACCGGCATCCACAGCACCGACGGCGTGCCGTGCCAGCGCATCAGCCCATTGCTGGACATCGCGCTGCCCTTCGAAGACTTGTCGGGGCTGACCGCCACCGCTCGCGCCGGCGCACAGTTCAATGCCCTGCAAGACACCTTCGAGCAGCCCTTCGACCTGACCTGCCCACCGCTGCTGCGTGCGCGTTTGCTGCGTCTGGAGCCGGGCGAGCACGTGCTCGGCATCGCCCTGCATCACCTGGTCTCGGACGCCTGGTCGGCCACCATCGCCCTGCGCGAACTGGCCCTGGGTTATGAAGCCCGTTGCAACGGCACCGCCGCCGAGCTGCCGGCCCTGGCGCTGCAATACGCCGACTTCGCCCTCTGGCAGCGCGAACACCTGCAAGGCGCCGAACTCAAGCGCCAACTCGACTACTGGACCAGCACCCTGGATCGCCGCGACAGCGACGCCAGCCCGCTGCTGGCCTTGCCCACTGATCATCCACGGCCGTCGGTGCAAAGCTACCGCGCCGGGATCGTGCAGCGTGAACTCAGCGCCGACCTCAGCGCCCGGGTACAGGCCTTTGCCAGTCGCCTCGGCACCACGCCGTTCACCGTCCTGTTCGCCGGTTTTGCCGTGCTGATGCACCGCTTGAGCGGCGATGCCACGGTGCTGGTCGGCACGCCGGTCACCCACCGTGAACAGCCGGGCACCGAAGGCCTGCTGGGCATTCTGTTGAACAACCTGGCGATCCGCGCGGACTTCGAGCCCCAAGCCGACTTCACCGCCCTGGTCAAACAAGTGGCCGAGCGTCTGCGCAGTGGCCTGCTGCACCAGGACCTGCCGTTCGAACAATTGGTGGACAGCCTGCAACTGCCACGCAGCCTCAGCCATGCGCCGCTGTACCAGGTGATGGTCGCCCAGCAACTGGCCATGGAGTCGCGGTTGCGCTTCCCCGGGCTGGACTTCGAGGCGCTGGATACGCCGCTGCGGCACTCCGAATGCGACCTGGACCTGCACGTGCTGTGTCCGGCCAATGCGCCGATCCAGCTGGAGCTGATGTTCGCCCTCGACCTGTTCGTCGTCGACAGCGCCCGCCAGACCCTGGCGCGCCTGGAACACCTGCTCGAACAAATGCTCGCCGAGCCCCAGCGCCCGGTCGCCGCCTTGCCGCTGCTGATGGACGCGGAGTGGCAACGCACCGTGGTCGAGTGGAACCGTACCGAGATGGAGGTGCCGACGCACCTGACTTTCGTCCAACTGTTCGAACAACAGGCCGAACGCACCCCGGAACGTGACGCCCTGTGTTTCGAAGGCCGCAGCCTGAGCTACGGCGAACTGAACCGGCGCGCCAACCAAGTGGCGCATGACCTGCGCAGCCGTGGCGTCGGTGCCAACCGTCCGGTGGCGCTGTGTATCGAGCGTTCGCTGGAACTGCTGGTCGGCCTGCTGGGCATTCTCAAGTCCGGGGGCGCCTATGTGCCGCTGGACCCGACGTACCCGGTGGATCGCCTGGCGTACATGCTCGAAGACGCGCAACCGGTGCTGTTGCTCGGCCAGCAGGGCCTGTTGGAACAACTGGGCACCGGACTGCCGCGCTTGCGCCTGGACAGCGACGCAGGCCTGTTCGCCCACCAACCGGACAGCAACCCAACGCCGCTCGCCGGGCCGCAAGACCTGGCCTACATCATGTACACCTCCGGTTCGACCGGTAAGCCCAAGGGCACCCTGGTGACCAACGGTTCGGTGGTCAATCTGGCCTGGGCGCGTATCCATGGCTTGTATCGCCGCTACACCGACCAGCCGATGCGCACCAGCTTCAACTACTCGTTCGCCTTCGACAGTTCGGTGGCCGAGCTGATCCTGTTGCTCGACGGCCACAGCCTGTACCTGACCCCGGAAGACGTGCGCTACGACCCCGAGGCCCTGGCTGGATTCTTCCGCGACACCCGCCTGGACGCCTTCGAGTGCACCCCGGCACAGCTCAAGGCCCTGCTCGAAAGCGACGGCGTTCGGCGTGGCGAGGTATACCTGCCGCGCTTTGTGCTGTTCGGTGGCGATGCGGTGGACGCGCAACTGTGGCAACGCCTGCCGTCGATTACCGGCAGCCGCTTCTTCAACACCTACGGCCCGACCGAATGCACCGTGGATGCCACCGGTTGTGCGGTGGATGACTTCCCGCTGCGGCCGATCATCGGCCGGCCCATCGCCAACGTGCGCACCTACGTGCTCGATGCCTTCCTCAACCCGATGCCGGTGGGCGTCCCGGGGGAACTGCACATTGGCGGTGCCGGCGTGACCCTGGGCTACCTCAACCGTGCCGAACAGACCGCGAAGGTGTTCATCGACGACCCGTTCTCCACCGTGGCCGGGGCACGGATGTACAAGTCCGGCGACCTGGTGCGCTGGCTGCCCGACGGCCAACTCGAATACCTGGGGCGCATGGATCATCAAGTGAAGATCCGTGGTTTCCGCGTCGAGCTGGGGGAAATAGAAACCTTGATCGGCGCCCAACCGGGCGTGCGCCAGGCCGTGGTACTGGCCCGTGAAGACGTGCCCGGCGACAAGCGCCTGGTCGCCTACGTGACGTGCGACCAGCAGGCCGACATCCATGCCTGGCGCAAAGCTATTGGGGCCGCCCTGCCCGACTACATGGTGCCCTCGGCGTTCGTGCTGCTCGATGAGCTGCCGTTGACCGACAACGGCAAACTCAACCGCAAGGCCCTGCCGGCCCCGGACATCCAAGCCGCGCCAGATGCCCTGGACCCGCCCCGCAGCGCCGCCGAACAGCAACTGGCCGCCCTGTGGGCCGAATTGCTGAACCTGCCGTCGGCGCAGATCGACCGCGACAGCCATTTCTTCTACCTCGGCGGCCACTCGCTGCTAGCGGCAACGCTGTTTGCCCGCCTGCGCCAACAGTTCGCCAGCGTGCCGCCGTTGCGGGCGGTGTTCGAGCACCCGACCCTCGACGCCTTGGCCGCGCTGCTGGGCGATCCCCTGCAAGCCCCGATGGCGACCTTTGTCCCGGCGGCGCGTCCGGCGAGCCTGCCGCTGTCGTTCGAACAGCAACGCTTGTGGTTCCTTGAACAATTGAGCACCGGCGGTGGCGAGTACAACGTGGTCAGCGCCGTGCAACTGGACGGTGAACTCGATGTCCAGGCCCTGCAAGCGGCCCTCAATAGCGTGGTCCAACGCCACGAAATCCTGCGCAGTCGTATCGTGCGCGATACCGACGGCGAGTTGCGATTGGTGGTCGAACCGCAGGTCGATCTCACCCTGCAAGTGACCGTGTTGGAGGCGAGCAGCGACGAACAGTGGCAGCAACTGGCCGACACAGCGATCCACGCGGAGACCGGACGCCGTTTCGACCTCGCTGCGCAAGTGCCCGTCCGTGCCACGCTGTTGCAACGCCGCGACGGCGTCCAGTCGCTGCTGTTGCTCAACGTGCACCACTGCGCCACCGATGACGCCTCCAGCCAGAACCTGCTGGATGAACTGCGGCAGTGCTACACCGCCCAGTGCCAGGGCACCCCGGCGGCACTGCCAGCGCTGGCGTTGCAATACCCGATTACGCCCTCTGGCAACGCGAGCCCGGTCAACAGACCGCGTTCAGCAGCCAACTGGAATACTGGCGCAACCAACTGGAGGATGGCGACTACCTGCTGGACCTGCCGACTGAACAGGGCCGTCCAGACCAGCTCGCCCCGGCGGCGGGCGCGGTGCAATTGCAGTTGCCGCCCGCCCTGGTGGAACGCCTGCGACAGTTCGCCCAACAACGCGGTGCCACGCTGTACATGCTCATGCTCGGCGCCGCGCAGTTGCTGTTGGGCCGCTACGCCAACCAGCGCGATGTGCGGGTTGGCAGCCCGGTGGCCCAGCGTCCATTCGCCGAGCTGCAGCCGCTGATCGGCTGCTTCGTCAACACCGTGGTCATGCGCGCCGACCTTGATCCGGCGCTGGACTTCGAAGGTTTGCTGGGCCAGGTGCGCAACCGTGTATTGGATGCCCAGCAGCATCAGGATGTGCCGTTCGACCAGGTCGTCGAGCACCTGAAGCCTTCGCGCAGCCTCGGCCAGACGCCGCTGTTCCAAGTGTTGTTCGCCATGCAGAGCGCCGACTCGACAAGCCAGCCATGGCCGCAGTTGCAGGTCAGCGAACGCGCCGTGACCGCCCAGGCCACCAAGTACGACCTGAACTGGGAAGTGCATGACGGCGAAGTGCTGTCGGTGTTGCTGGAATACCGTGCCGCGCTGTTCAGCCAAACCACGGCCCGACGTTGGCTGGAACAGTGGCAACAACTGCTGGAAACCATGCTCGACGCTCCAGGGACCCGTCTCGGCGACTGGTCACCGTTGGCGACGGCAGAGCGTCAGCGCCAATTGGTCGAATGGAACGCCACTGACCGTCACTACAACGGCCCGACCAACCTGCACACCGCCCTGAGCCAACAGGCGGCCCTGAGCCCCAACGCCCCGGCACTGGTGTTCGAAGGCCAGCGCCTGAGCTATGCCGAGCTGGACCAGCGGGCACAAACCGTCGCCCGGGCCTTGCGCGCAGCCGGCGTGGGCACCGACAGCATCGTGCCGGTGTGCATGGAGCGTTCGGTAGAGATGGTCGTCGCCCTGCTTGGCATCGTCCATGCTGGCGCCGCGTGGCTGCCGCTGGATCCGCAACTGCCTGCCGCGCGCCTGGCGTTCCTGATCGAAGACGCTGAGGCCAAGGTCACCTTGACCCAAGCGCAATGGCTGACGCGCCTGCCCGTGGGGCATGCCGCCTGGACGCTGGATGCGTTACCGAACGCTGCAGTCGGAGAACCGATCAGCGTCGAGCCCCACGACCTGGCCTACGTGCTCTACACCTCCGGTTCCACCGGCCAACCCAAAGGCGTGATGAACGAACACGGCGCCTTGATGAACCGTCTGCACTGGATGCAGGACGCCTTCCCGATTGGCCCGAACGACCGCGTGCTGCAAAAGACCCCGTACAGCTTCGACGTGTCGGTGTGGGAGTTCTTCTGGCCGCTGATCACTGGCGCGACCCTGGTGGTGGCGCGTCCAGACGGTCATCGTGACCCGGCCTACCTCAGCCAATTGATCCAGCAGGAACGGGTCACGACGTTGCACTTCGTACCGTCGATGCTGCGGGCCTTTGTCGAGGAACCGAGCCTGGTCGACTGCCACAGCCTGCGCCAGGTGTTCGCCAGCGGCGAAGCCTTGCCGGTGGATCTGGTGCGGCGCTTCATGGACCAACACCCGGCAGCGCTGGTCAACCTGTACGGCCCGACCGAAGCGGCCATCGACGTCTCGGTCTGGCGCTGCTCGGCGGGCGACGTGATCGTGCCGATTGGCAAGCCCATCGCCAACCTGCGCTTGTACATCCTCGATGAGGCCCTGCAGCCGTTGCCGATTGGCAGCATCGGCGAGCTGTACATCGGCGGCGTCGGTGTGGCCCGGGGGTATCTGAAACGCCCGGACCTGACCGAGGAACGCTTCCTCGCCAGCCCGTTCGTGGCCGGTGAGCGCCTGTACCGCACCGGTGACCGTTGCCGCTTCCTGGCCGACGGCAACATCGAATACCTGGGGCGCCTCGACCATCAGGTGAAGTTGCGTGGGCAGCGGATCGAGCTGGGGGAAATCGACGCTGCGCTGCTGGCCCAGGCCGGTGTGCGCGACGCCGCCACCTTGTTGCTCGACCAGCGCCTGGTGAGTTTCTGGTGCGGTGACGCCGATGAGGCGAACCTGCGTGCCGAGTTGAATGACAGCCTGCCCGCACACCTGCAGCCAAGCCTGTTTGTGCAGCTCGACCGCCTGCCGCTCAACAGCAACGGCAAGCTCGACCGCAAGGCACTGGCCGCCACGTCGCTGCCGCAAAGCCAAAGCGACCAGCCGCGCACCGCGCCGCGCAATGTCACTGAAACCGTGCTCTGCGAACTGTTCAGCGAAGTGCTGGGTGGTTCGGAAGTCGGCATCGAGGACAATTTTTTCCAGCTTGGCGGCCACTCCTTGCTGGCCACCCGCCTGGTCAGCCGGGTCCGTGAGCGCCTCGGGGTTTCCCTGCCCTTGCCGCGGGTGTTCGCCCAACCGACGGTCGCGGCCCTGGCCGAGTATCTGCGCGCGGCCATGCCCGGCGAATCGATCAGCGCGCAACCGCGCCCGGCGCAATTGCCCCTGGGCCTGGCTCAACGCCGGTTCTGGATGCTCAGCCGCCTGGTCCCGGAGTCCCGCGAGTACCACATGCCATTCGCCCTGACCTTGCGCGGCGAGTTGCAGGTCGAGGTCTTGCGCGAGGCCTTTGCGCAGGTCAGCCAGCGTCATCTGGTGCTGCGCAGCCGGATTGTCGAAGTCGACGGCGAGCCACAATTGCTGATTGACGACCAGGGGCCGGCGCTCGCGGTCACTGGCGTTGCGACCCAGGACTGGGCAGCGACCTGCGCCAACGCCCAGGACGAACTGATGACACCGTTCGACCTGGCCGCCGCCGCGCCTTGGCGTGCGCACCTGCTGCAACGCCAGGACACTGACGAAAACCTGTTGCTGGTGTGCCTGCACCACAGCGCCACCGACGGCTGGGCCATGCAGTTGCTCATCGACGAACTGACCCAGGCCTACACCGCCGGCCTGAACGGGCAATCGCCCGCCTGGACCCCACTGGAGATCGACTACGTCGATTTCGCCCTGTGGCAACAGCACCCGGACACCCAGGCCCGGCGCAGTGGCAGCCTGGACTACTGGAAAAACCACCTGGGCCAGGACGACTACCCGCTCGACCTGCCCCTGGACCATCCACGCAGCGCCGAAGCCGATCGTCGCGCCCGGCAACTGAACGTGCGCCTCGGCACCCAGCGTGCCGACGCCATCCGCCAGTTCGCCCGGCAGCGCGGCACGACCACCTACGTGGTGCTGGCCACGGCCCTGAGCGCGCTGCTGGCCCGCTACAGCGGCCAGCGAGAGATTCGCCTCGGCACCCCGGCGGACCAACGTGACCACGCACAAACCCAGACGTTGCTGGCCTGCCTGGTCAACACCCTGGTGATCCGCAGCGACGTCGACCAACGGGCCCCGGCCGAGCAACTGCTGGCCAGCCTCGAGGCCGACCTGCGTGCAGCCCAAGCCCATGCTGACTTGCCCTTCGCCACCCTGGTCGGCGCCGTCGCGCAAAACCGCGACCTGACCCGTACGCCGCTGTTCCAGGTGCTGTTCTCCCTCAACTACGGCCGCGTGGACAGCAGCCAATGGCCGGGGCTGAACGTCGAAGAGCAGATGCTGCCAGTGATCGACGCCAAGTTTGAACAGAGCTGGGAAGTCCAGGACGACGGCAGCGACATGACGCTGGCGCTGGAATACCAATCGGCCTTGTACGACGAAACCACAATGCAACGCTGGAGCGCGCAGTGGTGCGCGCTGCTCGACGCCTTGGTAGCGGCACCGGAGCGCACCCTGGTCGACCTGTTCCCGCAACAGCAGGACCAGCAGCAACTGGATCGCTGGAACGCCACTGACCGTCACTACAACGGCCCGACCAACCTGCACACCGCCCTGAGCCAACAGGCGGCCCTGAGCCCCAACGCCCCGGCACTGGTCTTCGAAGGCCAGCGCCTGAGCTATGCCGAGCTGGACCAGCGGGCACAAACCGTCGCCCGGGCCCTGCGCGCAGCCGGCGTGGGCACCGACAGCATCGTGCCGGTGTGCATGGAGCGTTCAGTAGAAATGGTCGTGGCCCTGCTTGGCATCGTCCATGCTGGCGCCGCGTGGCTGCCGCTGGATCCGCAACTGCCTACCGCGCGCCTGGCGTTCCTGATCGAAGACGCTGAGGCCAAGGTCACCTTGACCCAAGCGCAATGGCTGTCGCGCCTGCCGGTCGGGCATCAAGCCTGGACCCTCGACACGTTGCCCGAAGCCTCTGCATTCGAACCGATCAGCATCGAGCCCCACGACCTGGCCTACGTGCTCTACACCTCCGGTTCCACCGGCCAGCCCAAAGGCGTGATGAACGAACACGGCGCCTTGATGAACCGTCTGCACTGGATGCAGGACGCCTTCCCGATTGGCCCGAACGACCGCGTGCTGCAAAAAACCCCGTACAACTTCGACGTGTCGGTGTGGGAGTTCTTCTGGCCGCTGATCACTGGCGCGACCCTGGTGGTCGCCCGTCCGGACGGTCATCGTGACCCGGCCTACCTCAGCCAATTGATCCAGCAGGAACGGGTCACGACGTTGCACTTCGTACCGTCGATGCTGCGGGCCTTTGTCGAGGAACCGAGCCTGGTCGACTGCCACAGCCTGCGCCAGGTGTTCGCCAGCGGCGAAGCCTTGCCAGTGGATCTGGTGCGGCGCTTCATGAGCCAACACCCGGCAGCGCTGGTCAACCTGTACGGCCCGACCGAAGCGGCCATCGACGTCTCGGTCTGGCGCTGCTCGGCGGGCGACGTGATCGTGCCGATCGGCAAGCCCATCGCCAACCTGCGCTTGTACATCCTCGATGAGGCCCTGCAGCCGTTGCCGATTGGCAGCATCGGCGAGCTGTACATCGGCGGCGTCGGTGTGGCCCGGGGGTATCTGAAACGCCCGGACCTGACCGAGGAACGCTTCCTCGCCAGCCCGTTCGTGGCCGGTGATCGCCTGTACCGCACTGGCGACCGCTGCCGCTTCCTGGCCGACGGCAACATCGAATACCTGGGGCGCCTCGACCATCAGGTGAAGCTGCGTGGGCAGCGGATCGAGCTGGGGGAAATCGACTCAGCGCTGCTGAATCTGCCAGCCATCACCGGCGCCTGCACCCTGGTCATCGACAACCGCCTGGTGGCGTTCTACAGCAGCACCGCGCAATCGGACCTCGATACACAGCTCGCAGCCGAACTGCCGGCCTACATGGTGCCGGCGGTGTGGGTGCAAATCCCGGCCTTGCCGCTAAGCACCAACGGCAAGATCGACCGCAAGGCCCTGGCCGCCCTGCCCTTGCCAAACACCCAGAAAGACTACGCGGCACCGCGCAATGACCTGGAGCGCCTGCTCTGCCAGTTGTTCGGCGAACTGCTCGGCGAAACCTTGACCGGCGGCCGTGAAGTCGGCACCTCAGACAGTTTCTTCGCCTTGGGCGGTGACTCGATTCTTGGCCTGAAACTGATCTCGCGCTTGCGTGAACAGGGCTATTCGCTCACGCCACGGGACCTGTTCCGTTCGCCAACCCCGGCGGCCCTGGCCCATGTGACCACGGCGCTGCTGACCCGGGCCGAACAAGGTGACGTGAGCGGGCCGATGCCGCTGATGCCATTGCACCAGTGGTTCTTCGACCAACAGCAGGTCCAGGTCGCGCACTGGAACCAATCGGTGCTGGCCGACAGCGACCGTCGTCTGGAACCGGCCATCGTGCAAGCCACGCTGGATCGACTGGTCGCCCACCACGACGCCCTGCGCTTGCGTTTCACCGACGTCGACGGCCAATGGCAGGCGCATATCGCGCCGACGGCTGCGGCCCAGTTGACCTGCTGCGAACACCCGGAACAACTGCTGCACGTCGCCCAGAGCCTGGACCTGCAACACGGCCCGCTGTTTGCCGCGGCCCTGTTGGAAGGCACCCCGCAACGCCTGTACCTGGTGGCCCATCACCTGGTGGTTGATGCAGTGTCCTGGACGCCGCTGCTGGAAGATTTTCAACAGCTGTACCCGGCACTGGAGCGTGGCGAGAGCCCGACGTTGCCGGCGAAAACCACCTCGTATCGTCAATGGGCCGAACACTTGCAAGCCCATGCCGCCAAGGTCGCTGCCGAGCATCGCTACTGGAGTGCCCAGATCGGCGCAAACCCGCCGCCCATGGCCACGGTCGCCGAGCGCCAGACACTGTCGGCGCGCTGGGACGCCAGCCGCACGCACCAATGGCTGACCGAGTCCCATGCCGCTTACCGCACGCAACCGGAAGAACTGCTGATCGCCGCCCTCGCCGCGACCCTGGCCGAGGCCGAACAGCGCAGCGACATCGTCGTGGACCTGGAGCGCCACGGGCGTGACGCACCGTTTGCCGGGCTGGACGTCGGCCGCACCGTCGGCTGGTTCACCACCCTCTACCCATTGCGCGTGAATGCCAACGGCGCCGCGGGCGATCAGGTGCGCAACGCCAAGCAAGCCTTGCGTGACGTACCTGGCCAGGGCCTGGGCTACGGCTTGCTGCGCCAGCGCGGCGAGTTGCCGGCCAACCACGGTGATGTGCTGTTCAACTACCTGGGGCATGAGCAAACGCCAGAGGGCTGGTTGCGCGCCAGCAGCCTGACCCCGCCGCCGGACGTGGCCCCAGTGAACCGAGTGACCCACGCCCGTGAAGTGGTGGCCTGGCTGGAGGACGGCGTGTTGCGTGTCGAATGGCACAGCGTCACGCCGAACGCCGACAGCCGCTTGCCCACTCGCCTGCTGGAACGTTTGCAGGCGCTGGTCGAACACTGCCTCGACCCGCAGGCCGGTTCGCTGATGCCAGCGGACTTCCCGCTGGCCAAGGCGCTGAACCAGAAATCCCTGGACAAACTGCTGGGCAAGCTCAAGACCAAACCCAATTCCCAAAGCTAGCGAGCGACGCGGCGCCAGCGCAGGTCTCAGACCGGCGCGGCGCCTTGATCGACTCACTTGAGTTTTCAAGACTTTGAAATGGACCAAGCAAGCATGAACAACATCGAAGACATCTATTCCCTTTCGCCGACCCAGCACGGCCTGTTGTTCCACAGCGTCTATGAACCGGATTCGCGGGTGTATTACCAGCAGTTGAGCCTGGACATGAACGGCCCGCTGCAACTGAACGCGTTTCGCGGTGCCTGGCAGGCGCTGATGCAGCGCCACGCGGTACTGCGCAGTGCGTTTCTCTGGGAAGAACTGGACGATGCCTACCAGGTGGTGCAACAGGAAGTGGCATTGCCCCTGACCGAACTGGACTGGCAAGACCACGCCGAGCCACAAGCCGCGCTGGAACAGTTGGCACTGGAGCAGCGGGCGCAACCCCTGGAACTGAATGACTCGCCGCTGATGCGCGTGTGCCTGGTGCGCCTGGCCCCGAGCGCTGGCACCTGATCTGGACCTTCCATCACATCCTCATGGACGGCTGGAGCGTCGGCATTGCCGTCCAGGAGTGGCTGGCGCTGTACTACGAACAAGCCCATGGCCGCCCCGCCGACCTGGCGCCGACCCGCCCTTACCGGGACTACATCGCCTGGCTGGCGGAACAGGACATGGCCGCCACCGAAGGGTTCTGGCGCGAGCAGCTGCACGACGTCAGCGAGCCGACCCCGCTGCCCACCTTCGCCGTACGCCAGGCAGCACCTGCAGGGGCACCGTTCGCCGAACGGGAAAGTCTGCTGACGGCCAGCGAAACCGAGCAACTGGCCCACTTCGCCCGTCAGAACGACCTGACCATCAACACCCTGATCCAGGGCGCCTGGGCGCTGCTGCTGGGCCAACACGCCGGGCGTGACGACGTGGTCTATGGCGTCACCGTCGCCGGGCGTCCGGAGAACCTGGCGGCAGTGGACAGCACCGTCGGGCTATTCATCAATACATTGCCGCTGCGTGTGCAATGGGCTGACGAGCCGACGCTGGTAACCTGGCTGCAACACTTGCAGCAAGCCAACAGCGATCTGCGTCACCACGCCTATTTGCCGCTGGGCAAGCTCAAGTCGATGACGCGCATCGCCGCCGAACAGGCGCTGTTCGATTCGATCCTGGTGTTCGAGAACTTCCCGGTCACCGACGCGCTCAACCAGGACACCGGCGGCTTGAGCTTCAGTGCCCCGAGCAGCGAGCAGCAAGCCGACGGCATTACCCTCACCCAAGGCCGCAACCACTTCCCACTGTCGCTGATCGTGGTGCCGGACAAACAACTGCACTACCTGATCAGCTACGACCGCAGTCGCTTCAGCGATGCCGAGGTCGCAGTGTTGTCGGCACAATTGCGCGCCATCCTGTTGGCGATGACGGCGCAAGCGCAGTGCCGGGTCAGCGAGCTTGAATGGCTGAGCCCTGAAGAACGCCAGCAACTGCTCGTGCAGGGCCGCGGCGTGCAACTGCCGGTGCCGCATGTGTGCCTGCACCAGTGCTTTGAACAACAGGTGGCCGCTCACCCGGAACACCTGGCTGTCCGCGACCGTCATGTCGCCCTGACCTACCGTGAACTGGACCTGCAGGCCAACCGCCTCAGCCAGTATTTGCGCGCCCAGGGCATCGGCCACGACAGCGTCGTGGCACTGGCCCTGGAACGCAGCGCCGAATTCGTGATTGCCCTGCTGGCCACCCTCAAGGCCGGCGCCGCCTATCTGCCATTGGACCTCAAGCAGCCCGCCGGGCGCCTGGCCGATGTGCTGGTGGACAGCCGCGCCGCGCTGCTGATTGGCGCTGCCGCCTCGCCCCTGCTCAAAGGCCTGGCCGAACACACGCCGACGTTGTGGCTGGCGGAACACGCCGACGCCATCGCCTCCCAACCAGACACGCCACCGGCCGTGGCCCACAGCCCGACTGACGCCGCCTACGTGATCTACACCTCGGGCTCCACCGGCACCCCCAAGGGTGTGGTGGTCGAGCACCAGTCCATCGTCGATTACCTGACGGCGGTGCACGCGGTACTCAACCCTCCGCCGGCGGCCCGTTACGGCTTGCTGTCGAGCATCGCCGCCGATCTGGGCCACACCCAGCTGTTCGGCGCCCTGTGCAGTGGCGCCAGCTTGTTGCTGGTGGATGAAGACAGCGGTTTCAGCCCCCTGGCACTGGCCGAATTCTTCGAGCAACACCCGGTGGATGTGCTGAAGATCACCCCAAGCCATCTGGCCGGCCTGTTGCAGGCGCTGCCCGATGCCCGCCTGTTGCCGCGCGCCCTGCTGGTCTTCGGTGGCGACGCCCTCAGCCCGACGCTGCTGGAACAGGTCAACCGCCTGGCACCCGGGCTTCGGGTGTTCAATCACTATGGGCCGAGCGAAGCGACGGTCGGGGCAATTGCCACCGAACTGCCCGCGGGCCTGCGCAGCATCGCCCTTGGCCGACCGCTGCCGAACCGTCAACTGCAGGTGGTGGATGCCAACGGTCGGCTGGTGCCCACCGGGGTGTCCGGTGAGTTGCTGATCAACGGCGCCCTGGCCCGGGGTTACCTGCACCGCCTGGACCTGACCGCTGAACGCTTCCACCTCGACGCCGATCAGCAACGCTGGTACCGCACTGGCGACCGCGTGCGCTGGCAAGTGGACGGCCAATTGGCATTCCTCGGCCGGGTCGACAGCCAGGTCAAGATCCGTGGCAACCGCCTGGAGCTGGGCGAAGTCGAGGCGCAGCTCAAGCGTCTGTCGCCGCTGATCGAACTGGCGCTGGTCCGCGCCGTGGAACTGGACGGTAGCCTGCGCCTGGTGGCCTACCTGGTCGCCAGCCAGTCGCTGTCCGCCACCAAGCTGCGTAACGACCTCGCTGCGCGGGTGCCGGACTACATGGTGCCGGCACACTTCATCACCCTCGACGAACTGCCCCTGACCCGTAACGGCAAGGTCGATGTCCAGCGCCTGCCGCTCCCGCAAAAACCCACGGACGACAGCGCCACCCACGTTGCCCCGCGCAATGAAGTCGAAGCGCAACTGGCCGCCATCTGGCAGGAGGTGCTGAAACTTGAGCGTGTCGGCGTGCATGACAACTTCTTCGCCCTGGGCGGTGACTCGATCATCAACTTGCAGATCATCGCTCGCGCCAACCAGCAAGGGCTGAAACTCACGCCCCGCCAGCTCTTCGAAAACCGCACCATCGCCGATATCGCCCGGGTGCTGGGCGCCGATGCCAGCCAGGGCGCGGCACAGGCGATTGCCGATGGCTATGACCTGCCGCTGGCCGCCGGGCAACTGGCCCGTTTGCAACAAGGGCCATTGCATGCGACTTGGCGTTGCGTGGCGCTGACCCAGGCGATCGATAGCGAGCTGCTGAGCCAGGCCATCGTCGCCTTGCAGCAGCACCACCAGGCCCTGCGCCTGGCGCTCAAGGCCCTGCCGGAAGGCGAGTGGCAGCAACGGATACTGGTCGCGGCCAAGGCCCCGGTCATCACCACCGAGACACTTGAAGCCAGCACCCCGGCGCAACTGCAAGCCCTGGCCCAGGCCGGTGTCGACGCGCTGGACTTGAACGCCGGCCAAACCCTGCACGCCAGCTTGCTGGAGGTAAACGGCAAACATTCGCTGCTGCTGGCCGCTCATCCGCTGTGCCTGGACGAAGCGTCCTGGGCACTGCTGCTGACGGACCTCAACCTGGCCTTGGCGCAACTGCGTTATCAGCGGCCAGTACGCCTGTCCTACACCGGTGGAGATTTCACCCAGTGGACACGGCACCAGCAGGCTCACGCACAGGGCGATGCCCTGGACGACGCCTGGGAACATTGGCTGCAATACGCGGGCCTGGAACCGCTGCAACTGCCTGACAGCCAGCAACCGGACAGCGTGATCGAACAGACCCTGGCAGCCGCCACCTCAGGCGAACTCAAGCGCCTGGGCGAAGTGCTGCAACTGGACTGGAACAGCCTGCTGGCCGCCGCCGTGGTCGAACAGTGCCGTGAACTGTGCGGCAACGGCCTGATCGCGCTGAGCGTGCACGGCGCCCGGCCGAGTGTCGAACGCTTGCCGGTCGCTGCGCCGATTGCCGTGGCCGACCTCGACCCGGCGCGCGTCGTGGGGCCGTTGGCACTGGCGGTGCCGTATTTCCTCCAGCCCGAAGGCGACAGTCTGCTGCAACGCTTGCAGGCACTGGCCGCGCAGATGCGCGCCTACCCGCAACACGGCGTCGACTATGGCGCCCTGCGCTACCTGTCGGACAACACCTACCTGCAAGAACCGCTGCGCGACCTGCCGGCGGCCTCGGTCGCCATTCGCTGGCTGGGAAACTTCGACAGCCATCGCGAAGAGCGTGGCATCCTGGCCCAGGTTGAAGCCGCAAGCCCATCGGCGGCTTCGCCTTGCCCACTGACCCTGGACGCCTGGTGGCAGGATGACCGCCTGCACCTGCGCAGCCTGGGTACCCTCGCCGCCGACTGGGCACCGCGCCTTGCTCAACGCTTGAGCGAACTCGCCGGGCTCGTCGCCACACCGGACCTGCGCCCTGCCAGCCAGGCATTCGCGCTGTGCCACAAACAAGCGGCGACCCTGACGTCCGAGCCGCTGGACTGGTTGAACATCGAAGACGTCTACCCGCTGTCGTCGATGCAACAGGGCATGCTCCTGCACACCCTGTTGCAACCCCACAGCGGCATCTACCTGATGCAACAACGCTACAGCTGGGACGGGGTATTGCAACGCCCGGCGATGGAAGCGGCGTGGCAGCTGTTTCTCGAGCGCCATCCGATGATGCGGACCGCCTTCTGGTGGCAGGACGACCATGAGCCGCTGCAATGCGTGTACCGCCAAACGCATCGGGCGTTCGACTGGCAGGACCTGCGCCATCTCGACGAAGAGCAGCAGCGCCTGGCCATGGACCAAGCCCTCGAAGCACAACGCCTGCAAGGTTTCGACATGGCCGGTGCGCCACTGACCCACTTGCGGGTGTTCCAACTCGACGAGCGACGCTTCGCCGTGGTGCGCAGCTTCCACCACATCCTGACCGACGCCTGGTGCTTCGGCCTGCTGATGGAAGACCTGTTGGCGATCTACCAGGCCATCGTGCGCCAGGAGCCTGTTGCCCGTGCGCGCTTGCGCTCGTTCCGCGGCTACATGAGCTGGCTGGAACGCCATGACATGGCCGCCGCACACGCGTTCTGGCAGGCCGAAATGGCCGGCTTCAGCGAGCCGACGCCACTGCATGTGGACAGCCCCGTGGCCGGCCCGGAACAGGCGCCGGAACAGGTCGGCGACTTCGACCAGACCCTGAGCATCGCCCAGACCCAGCGTCTGCAGCAGTTGTGCCAGCAATACCAACTGACCCCCAACACCTGGATCCAGGGTGCGTGGGCGCTGTTGCTGTCACGCTACAGTGGCAACCGCGACGTGCTGTTTGGCGTGACCGTCGCCGGCCGCCCGACTGACCTCGCCGGTGTAGAAGAAATGGTCGGGCTGTTCATCAACAGCTTGCCACTGCGCATCGATGTCGACCCAGAAGCGCCAGTGGCGGACTGGTTGCAGGCGCTGCTGTCCCACAATGCGCAATTGCGCGAACACGAAAGCGCGTCGCTGGTGGACATTCAGCGTTGCAGCCAAGTGCCGCGCGGCCAGCAGTTGTTCGACAGCCTGGTGGTGTTCGAGAACGCGCCACTGGATATCAGCAGCGTGCAACTGGACGCCTTCAGCATCGACATCTACGAAGACCGGGTCCACACCAACTTCCCGATGACGGTGGTGTTGTACCCCGGCGACCGCCTGGGCATTCGCTTGTCCTACGACAGCCAGCGTTTCAGCACTGACACCGTACAACGCATGCTTGGGCACTTGGTGCAGCTGCTTTCGGGCATGTTGGACACACCGCAAGCGCCCCTGGGCAGCCTGCACATGCTGCCCGAGGCGGAACGTCGGCAGTTGCAGGTCGACTGCAACCGAAGCGACGTCGACTTCCCACTGGAGCGCGGCTATGCAGCGCTGTTCGCTGAACAAGTGCGCAACCGCCCGCAGCACCTGGCCGCCGTATGCCAGGGACAATCGCTGACCTACGCCGAACTGGATCGCCGCGCCAACGCCATCGCCCATGCGCTGCAAGGCGCCGGTGCCGGCCCGGAAACCCTGGTGGCGCTGTTCGCTGAGCGTGGCCTGGCCTTGCTGACGATGATGATCGCCACGCTCAAGGTCGGCGCCGCGTTCCAGTCCCTGGACATTCAACAGCCCCACGCACGCCTGGCGGAGCTGCTGGAGCTCGGTGACGCGCCGCTGCTGCTGGTGTGCGAGCGCGCGACGACAACGCTGGACAACGTCCTGCCGCAGATGCACAAGCAACCCACCTGCCTGATCGCCCAGGCGCTCTGGCAAGGCCGTGAACAGCCGCCAGTCAGCTATGCGCACACCCCCGAGCAACTGGCCTACGTGATCTTCACCTCGGGCTCCACTGGCACGCCAAAAGGCGTCATGGTCGAGCAACGGGGGATGCTCAACAACATGTTCGGCAAGGTCCCGAGCCTGGGCCTGGGTGAGCACGACCGCATCGCCCAGACGGCTTCGGCGGCGTTCGATATCAGCGTCTGGCAGTTCCTCGCCGCGCCGCTGTTCGGCGCCACCGTGCACATTCTTCCCGATGCCCAGGCCCACGACCCGGTGGCCCTGCTCGATGCTGTCGAGGATCAGCGACTGACGCTGCTGGAAACCGTGCCGGCGTTGATTCGCGGCATGCTCCAGGAAAGCCAGGCGCACCACAGCCTGGCGAGCCTGCGCTGGCTGCTGCCCACTGGCGAAGCACTGCCTCCGGCCCTGGCCCGGGATTGGTTCGCACGCTTCCCGGCGATCCCCTTGATGAATGCCTACGGTCCGGCCGAATGCTCGGACGACGTTGCTTTCCACCCCATCACCGAAGCCCCGGCCGACGACTGTCTGCACATGCCCATCGGCAAGCCGACCGCCAATAACCAGGTGTTCGTCCTCGACTCGGCGCTGCGCATGGTCCCCATCGGCGTACCCGGCGAGTTGTGCATCGGCGGTGTCGGCGTGGGTCGCGGTTACCTGCGCGACCCGCAACGCACCCGCGAAGCCTTTGTCCCACACCCGTTCCAGGCCGATGCGCGTCTGTATCGCAGCGGTGACATCGGCCGGATGCGCGCCGACGGTGTGATCGAATACCTCGGCCGTCGCGACCAGCAAGTGAAGATTCGTGGCCACCGCATCGAGCTGGGCGAGATCGAAAACCGCCTGATGCAACACTCGGCGGTGGACAGCGCGGCGGTGCTGGCGCTGCCCGACGCCCGCGGTGCGTTGCAACTGGTGGCCTGGTATGTGCTCGACGAAACGGCCGACCTGGGCGGTGAGTCCGCGCAACAGGTCTTGAGCGCTTACCTGGGCCAGCAATTGGCAAGCTACATGATTCCGGCCCGTTGGCTGGCTCTTGGGCAATTGCCGCTCAATGCCAATGGCAAGGTCGACCGTCGCGCCCTCGCCGCCCTGGATATGCCCCAGGACGAGACAGCACAGGCGCAAGGCACGGCACCGCGCACGCCAACCGAGAAAGTGCTCGCCGAACTCTGGCAGGAAATCCTCGGCCTGGACCACGTCGGTGCGCATGACGACTTCTTCGCCATCGGCGGTCACTCGCTGCTGGCCACCCAGGTGTTGTCGCGGATACGTCGACGGTTGAACGTGAACCTGCCACTGCGCACGCTGTTCGAGCGTGGCACCCTCGAACAATTGGCCGAAGCGGTCGATCAGCAGAGCAACGCCCAGACCGAAGCCGACGGCGACACCGAGATGGCCCTGGCGCCGCGCAACCGGCCGTTGCCGCTGTCCTACAGCCAACAACGGTTGTGGTTCCTGGATCGCTTCGAAGGCCCGAGTGCTGCCTACAACATGACCACCACCGTCAGGCTGCGTGGCGCGCTGGACATCACGGCTCTGCAAGGGGCCTTGCAGGCCGTCCTGGAACGCCATGAATCCTTGCGGACGGCGTTCCACCTCCACGGCGACCAACCTTGCCAAGTCATCAGCCCCGCGCCGCGGGTTGACTTGACGCCGACCGAGCTGAGTCACCTCGACAGCGAGCAGCAGGCGCAAACCCTGCAACGCCTGATCGATGAACAGGCCGCACGCCCGTTCGATCTGCAACAGGCACCGATGCTGCGCGCCAACCTGCTGCGCCTGGGCGCCGATGATCATGTGCTGCAACTGGTGCTGCATCACATCGCCACCGACGCCTGGTCCATGGGCATCCTGATGCAGGAGCTGATCGTCGGGTACCAGGCCCGCACCAGCGGTTCGACACCGGTGCTGCCGGTGTTGCCGATCCAGTTCGCCGACTATGCCTACTGGCAACGCAGCGAAGCGCAACAGCGCCTGCTGGCACGGGCAATCGACTACTGGCGCCGCCAGCTCGACGGCGCGCCAACGCTGATCCCGCTGCCGCTGGACCAGCCACGCCCGGCGCGCCCCGACTACCAGGGGGCGGCGCTGGAGCAACGCTTCACCGCGGCCCAGACACAGGCGCTCAAGACCTATGCGCAAGCGCAACGGGCGACGCTGTTCATGGTCTTGCTCAATGCCTTCAACAGCCTCCTGCAGCGGGCCACCGGGGCCAACGACTTCATCGTCGGCACCGACCTGGCCAACCGCGAGCATCCGGCCCTGGAACATCTCATCGGCTTCTTCGTCAACGTGTTGCCGATCCGTGCCCGCCTGAGCGAGGGCGAAACCTTTGACGCCCGCCTGCAACGCTTGCGCGAGGACTGCCTGTCGGCGTTCCAGCACCAGCAGGTGCCGTTCGACAAGCTGGTCGAGGAGTTGCAGCCGCCGCGTACGCCGGGGGTCAACCCACTGGTCCAGGTGCTGTTCGTCATGCAGAACACGCCCAGCGGCAATGCCAGCCTGCCGGACCTTGAGGTGGAACACCTGGTATCGCGCCAGGAGAGCAGCAAGTTCGACCTCGCCGTGTTCGTCGAAGAGGACGAAGAACAAGGCCTGAACGTACGTTGGGTGTATCGCACCAGCGTGTTGCAGGAACAGACCATCCAGCGCCTCGAACAAGGCTTCGAGCACCTGCTGGAGCAGATCGTCTGCGCCCCGGCGCAGGCGCTGGACCAGTGGGCGTGGCGCCTGGAAGGCAGCAACGCCAGCGCGCCATCCCAGCCTGATTCGGCGCTCGACGAGGCCACGGCCCGCAGCGCGCGCAAGCAGTCGAAACTGAGCAAGCTCAAGCAGACCCGTGCAACCGCCGTAAGCCACGTGGCCCACGAGCAGGTCCGTACCCGCACCCTCGACGCCGGGCAAGCCTTGCCGTTGGTGATCGAGCCGTTGCTCGGCGACCTGGACCCGGTGCATTGGGCGCTGCAAGCCCGGGAATGGATCAATACCCAGTTGCGGACCCACGGTGGCCTGCTGTTCCGGGGTTTCAACCTGCCGGATGCCGCCGCCTTTGAACAGTTCGCCCAAGCCATTGAACCCGATCTTTACGGGACCTACGGCGACCTGCCGAAAAACACCTCGGGCAAGAACATCTACCACTCCACGCCGTACCCGGAACAGCACATGATTCTCTTCCACAACGAGAGCTCCCATCTGCCGCAGTGGCCACGCAAGCAGTGGTTCTATTGCGAAACGCCGGCACCGCGTGGCGGCTGCACGCCCATCGTCGATTGCCGGCAGGTGTTGGCGCGCTTGCCCGAGGACATCGTCGCTCGCTTCAAGGCCCTGGGGCTGCTTTATGTGCGGCACTTCACCGACAAGCTGGATGTGCGCTGGCAGGACTTCTTCAAGACCGAACAGCGCGAGGAAGTGGAGCGCCAATGCCTGGCGTCGGGCATGCGCTGGGAATGGCTGGGGGCCGACAACCTGCGGATCGCCCAGCATTGCCCGGCCATCGTCGCGCATCCCGATACCTTGGAGCTGTCGTTCTTCAACCAGGTGCAACTGCACCACACCGCCTGCCTGGAGCCGGAAGTGCGCAGCAACCTGATCAGCCTGTTCGGCCCCGGACACCTGCCCCGCAACGTGTACTACGGCGACGGCAGCGTGATCGAGGACGCGGTGATGCAGGTGATCGGCGAGGCCTATGAAGACTGCGCGGTACGTTTCAGTTGGCAAAAGGGTGACATGGTAATGCTGGACAATATGTTGGTGGCCCACGCCCGGGATCCTTTCGAGGGCGAGCGCAAGATCTGTGTCGCCATGGGCCAGATGATGCGCCGCGAACAATTGACCGGCGGCCTGCCCGACGCGCTGCCGGCGCAGAATGCGGAGGTGCAGGCATGAGCGCCTTCGAGAAACGTGAAGAAGCCTTCGCCCTCTCACCGCAACAACGCAGCCAGTGGTTGGCGGGGTTGCCCGCGGTGCGTCTGGAACTGGAAATAAACGGCCCATTGGCCTTGGAACGCCTGCACCAGCGGCTCGTCGCCCTGAGCGCTTGCCACGAGGCCCTGCGCCTGCGGTTGCGGCCTGAACCGGGCCTGCTGACGCCGTTGCAGGTGGTGGAATCCACGGTCATGGTCGCGGACGCCATCAGCGTTGAGGTGCAAGCGGTCGGTAACGATCGGCACCGGGTAACGCTGCAATTGCCAGCGCTGAGCGCCGATCGCGGGACCTTGTTGCGCCTGGCACAGGCTTTGGGCTCGACGGATGCACCAGCGGTGGATGACGAGGCCATGACCTATACCCAGTACAGCGCCTGGCTCTACGAATTGCAGGCCGATGAAGACGCCGAACCTGGTCGGCGCTTCTGGGCCAGCCAGGTCCTGGACGAGCCGGTCGCCAGCGAGTTGCTCTACCGCCAGGTTCGCAGCGACCGCCCCGACGCCTCAGTCACCACTCGACTGAGCGCCACCGCGCAGTTGAGCATGGCCCTGGACAGCTTTTGCCAGCGTCACGACGCATCGCCCGAGCAGGTCTTGATGACGGCCTGGGGCGTGCTGTTGCAGCGCCTGAGTACCGGCGACAGTCCGGCTCTGACCTTGAACTGGGTCCACGATTGCCGCGACGACTATGAAGAACTCGCCGACTGCTGGGGCTTGTTCGCCAAGCCCCTGCCCCTGCGCTGGCAACCAGCGGCGGACAGCCATTTCGCCCAGGCGCTGGCGAACCTGCAGGTGCTATGCGAACAAGCCACGGAATGGCAGGAATACTGCGGCGTCAGCGCCGCACTGCCAGCCGACGCTGCGCCGTACGGCTTCCAATGGGGTGGTCGACTGCCCGATAGGCTCGACACCCTCGGCAGCCTGGCATCGACACTCACGGTGCTGGACGTACAGGCCATCCCCGCGGGCATGGAGCTGCTGCTGGTGGCCGAAACCACCGCTGGCGGCTATCGCCTGAACCTCTGCCACCTGCCGAGCCGCTACAGCGAGCAAGCCGCCCTGGTCTTGTTGGAACAGTTCCAATCGCTGCTGCTCGATGCCCTCGCCAACCCGGGCAAGCCCTTGGCCGAGCTGTCATTGCAGTCGTCGAGTTTCACCGCGACGCTGGCCGCCCTGCAGGCGCCAGTCGACGTCGCGGCACTGCCGTTTACCAGCGTGCCGGCGAGCTTCGATGCGTGTGCTGCGCAGTTCCCCGAGCACTTGGCCCTGCGCGACCACAACGAGCAACTGAGCTACGTCCAATTGCAGGCCCGCAGCAACCAACTGGCGCATTACCTGCGCGCTCAAGGCGTGGGTCGCGAAGATCGCGTGGCGTTGTACCTGGATCGCTCGGCGCAGATGGTCCTGGCCATGCTCGCCGTGCTCAAGAGCGGCGCGGCGTTCGTCCCCCTGGACGTACATCAGCCGGCACAGCGCTCCCTGGCCATCCTGCAACAGGCGCAGCCCGTCTTCGTCCTGAGTGGTTCGGCCGGCAGCGCCCCTGCGTTGCCCGCCATCGGCAACCTCGACCTGCGTGATGAAGCGACCTGGCAGCAAGCACCCGCCACGGCAATCGACGTCGAGATCCAAGCCCGGGACGCGGCTTACGTGCTGTTCACCTCCGGCAGCACCGGCACACCCAAAGGCGTCATCGTCGAGCATCGG
Source organism: Pseudomonas sp. St316 (assembly GCF_018325905.1). Taxonomy (NCBI): domain Bacteria; kingdom Pseudomonadati; phylum Pseudomonadota; class Gammaproteobacteria; order Pseudomonadales; family Pseudomonadaceae; genus Pseudomonas; species Pseudomonas sp. St316. The sequence goes on from NZ_AP021901.1 coordinate 3,901,842, forward strand.
CAGCTCGCCAGTTATGTCGCCAGCGTCTCCCGACGCCTGGCGCTGGCGCCCGGCGAACGCAGTGCGGTGGTCACTTCCCTGGCCGCAGACCTGGGCTACACGTTGCTGTTCCCGACACTGCTCAGCGGCGGCGAATTGCACCTGCTGGACAAGGAAACGGCGATGGACGCCCAGGCCTGGGCTGCCTGGCAGGCGCAGTACCCGATCGACCACCTGAAGATTGTGCCGTCGTTGCTCGACGCCTGGTTGATTCACGCCCAAAGCGCTGCCGTGTTGCCGCGCAAGCAATTGATCGTCGGGGGCGAAAGCTGTTCGCGGCGCCTGTTGCAAAGCATTCGCGACCTCGCGCCGACGCTGGCGGTCTTCAACCATTACGGCCCGACCGAAACCACGGTTGGCGTGGTGATGCACAAAGCCGAACCAGCCATGGACTATCGCCGCCTGCCCCTCAGCGACCGTCTCGACGGCATGCGCCTGTACCTGCTCGACGAGCAGCAAGCGCTGGCCAGCCCCGGCCAAAGCGCCGAACTGTATATCGCCGGCCCGCAACTGGCCCGCGGTTACCTGGACGCGCAACAAAACGCTGGGCGTTTTATCGAACTGGCGCAACTGCCGGGCGAACGCCTCTATCGCACCGGTGACCTGGCCCGCTATCGCCATGACGGCAGCCTGGAAATCACCGGACGCGCCGACCGCCAGGTAAAAATCCGTGGTTTCCGCGTAGAGCTCGACGAGATCCAGGCACAGCTGACCGGCCTTCCCGGTGTGGCCCAAGCTGCGGTGGAGTGCATCCCCCGAGGCGAGCTCGGCCAGCAACTGTTCGCCTTCATGACCCTGGCGCCCGGGCATTCAACCACGGTCGCCCGGCTGCATGGCCAGGCCCAGGATTGCTTGCCGGACTACATGCTGCCTACCCTGCGGATCGTCGAAGCCTTGCCACTGATGGGCAACGGCAAGCTCGACCGCAAGACCTTGCAGCAATGGGCCGATAAAGTCCTCGACACGGTCGGCAGTGCCTTGCCGCGTACACCGCTGGAAGCCTTGCTCGCCGAGGTCTGGGCCCAGGTGCTGGGCCTGGAACGGGTGGGCATCGACGATGATTTCTTCGAACTCGGCGGCCACTCCCTGGCGGCGGTGACGCTGGCCAGTCGCTTGCAGACCGCGCTGTCGGCACCGGTGACGGTCAATGCGGTGTTCAACGCCCCGAGCGTCTCGGCGTTTGCGGCGCTGGTACAGGCCGAACTCAAGCTCTCGCCGCTGGTCCGGCTGTCGGCGCCCAACGCCGTTGAAGCCGCCAACCTGTTCTGCTTCCACCCCTCCACCGGCCACGTGCAGGATTACCGCACGTTGCTGGCGCCGCTTTCGGGCTGGCATGTCTGGGGCTTGCAGGCGGCGTACCTGGGCGACGACAGCACAGCGCTGGGCGGCGACATCGAGAGCCTCGGCGCGCTTTATGTCGAGCACCTGCGCCAGCAGCAACCGCAGGGGCCTTATCACCTGCTGGGCTTCTCCCTCGGCGGCCTGCTCGCGATTGCCGCGGCCGCGCACTTGGAAAGCCAGGGCGAAGAAGTGGCGTTCCTCGGTATCATCGACTCGCAATACCAGCATCAGGCGCCGGAAAACAGCGTCGAAGCACTGCTGGAAACAGCTTCCCAAGCACTGACACCGGACAGCCAGGCCGTGCTGCGCCAGCTGCCGGAGCCGATCACGGCTGCGTTGCTGGCGCAACTGGACGCCCTGCCCCCAGCGGCACGCCTGCCCGAACTGGTCCAGTGGGCACGGCAACAAGGCCTGCAACTCGATGGCGACAGTTGGGAGCATTTGCAAACGCGGCTGCACTACCAGCAGCATACGCAGCATCTGCTGGCGAGCTTCAAACCTGCCCGGCTAAGCTGCCCGGTGCATGTCTGGTGGGCCAGCGATACCCTGGCCCTGGCTGACTTCGCCGACCCGCAGTGGGAACGCCTGAGCAGTGGGCCATTGACCCGCGAGGTCATCGCAGCACAACACCTCACCATCCTTGAGCAACGCGCCTTGCATGAACAATTGGCGGCGCGCCTCACGGCCATTGCTACACACGGAGCGGTTTGAAATGGATCTGTTGTTACTCATGGCTAAACGCTCATGGCGCGCACTGCTGGTGGCGACCCTGACGGGGCTGACCTGCGGCCTCGCAGCGGCCAGCCTGATCGCCAACATCAACCACAGCCTGGAGGTGTTCGATAAACTGCGCCCGGTGGATGGCCTGCTCTTCGCCGGCCTCGTGGTATTGGTCGCGGTGTCGCGGATCATCTCCGACATCAGCCTGCTACGCCTGGGCCAGGCCGCGGTCAACGACATGCGTCTGCACCTGAGCGCCAAGCTGATCGACACGCCCTACGCGCAATTGCAGCGCCTGGGCAAACATCGCCTGCTGGCAATGCTCACCGACGATACGCAAACCATCAGCCAGGCGGTGGAGTTGGTGCCGATCCTGCTGGTCAACGTCGGGATCATCGCCGCGTGCCTCGGCTACCTGGGCTGGCTCAGCATGCCGCTGCTGGGCCTGACGCTGCTGCTGATCGCCCTGGGCAGCCTGAGCTTTCACTGGCCGCAACGCCGGGCACTGACCTCGATCTCCCGCGCTCGCGAGCTCAAGGACCAGTTGTTCAATCAATATCGCCTGCTCACCGATGGCAGCAAGGAACTGCAACTCAACCATCCACGCAGGCAACATTTCTTCACCCGCCTGCTGATACCGGTGAGCCAGCAATACCGCCGCGATTTCGTACGCGGCATGAGCATCTACGCCCTGGTCCTGAACTGGGGCAATGCGGTGTTCTACATGCTGATCGGCGTGGTGCTGTTCGCCGCGCCGCATTTCATCGACCTGGGCGTGAACCTGGTCACTGGCTATATCCTGGCGATCCTCTACATGATCACGCCGCTGTCGGAACTGATGCACGCCTTGCCGACCCTCGGCCGGGCCAGCGTGGCCCTGAACAAGATCCGCGCCCTGGAAGGCCAGATGCAAACCGCTGACGAGGGTATCGAGACGATCTCGCCGACCCAGGTCCGCAGGCTGGTGTGCCGCCAGGTCAGCCACACTTACTATCGCGAGCGCGAGGACGGGCATTTCACCCTGGGGCCCATCGACCTGACCCTCAATGCCGGCGAAGTGGTGTTCCTCACCGGCGGCAACGGCAGCGGCAAGACCACCCTGGCCATGCTGCTGACCGGGCTGTACCGGCCGGAAAGCGGCGACATCATGCTCGACGAACAAGTGTCCTCGAACAACGACAACCACCATTACCGGCAACACTTCTCGGCGATCTTCACCGACTTCTGCCTGTTCGAAAACCTGTTCGATGGCGACGATCCACACCTGGTGAAACAGGCACAGGATTACCTGGTGCACTTGCAACTGGACCACAAGGTGAAAATCGAGGAAGGCAAGCTGACGACGCTGGCGCTGTCCACCGGGCAGCGCAAGCGCCTGGCGCTGCTCAGCGCGTACCTGGATGATCGCCCTTGCTACCTGTTCGACGAATGGGCCGCCGACCAGGATCCGGTGTTCAAGCACTTTTTCTACACCCGGATCCTGCCGGACCTGCGCGAGCGCGGCAAACTGTTGATCGTCATCTCCCACGACGACGCCTACTTCGGCCTGGCCGACCGGGTGATTCGCGTCGAGCATGGCAACGTCAACGAAATCGCTCCCAAGCCTTACGCCGCGCCCCTGGCGCAAATGCTGTCCACTTGAGCATGCGCCCACGATTGGAGGGCAGCCCCCAGCCTGAATGTGGGAGCGCGCTGGCTCGCGATGGCGTCGACACATTCAGCATTGATGCAAGCTGAGCCACCGCTATCGCGAGCAAGCTCGCTCCCACAGGGCGAGGCTGTGCCAGAAAAAAGCCCTACCTGCGCTCAACCCTACTCATAGATGTATTGCAGGTAGCTGATCTGTTCAGCCACCGGCAGGCGGTGCAGCTTGGGGCAGGATTCGCAGAGCACCGGCGGTTGGCCTTCGACCGGTTCGTGCAGTTGGTAATGCAGGCAGCAATGCCGGCGCAAGGGCAAGCTGGGGCAAATCTGCGGCGCCGGTGATTCGACCATGCGTTGCAAGCCCCGCAACTTCAAGCGGCCGTTGTTCACGGTGACCTGTTCCAGCCACTGGTGCGCCTCGGCGAAACCGTCCCTGGACAGGTCGGGGTCCATCCTGGCGAACGCGCCGTCCCAGATGGCGACGAAGTTGCCCCACAATATCTTCGGAGCCAGGCCGCCGGCGGCGGCCAAGGTGCTGAACAGCGGCGCCAGGTGCTCGTGGATCAATCGCGACCAGTACGCGGCACGATCATCCACCTCCAAAGCCGACAGCCCGGTAGCCAGGTCCAGCGCCGCAGGTTGACCGTCGTCGTGCAGCAGCCGCGCGTCCTCGCCCCAGAACTCGATGGCGCAGTGACGCGTCAGTACGCAGGCCAGGGTTGCCGGCAGGACAATGCTCATGTAGTTCATCGACCACTGCGATACCACGGCGGCGCGGTTCACCCCGGGTAACGCAGGGCAAACCGGCTCAGCAAGGGTTGCAGTACGGCAGGCTCGGCAAGCTGGCTCAACGCGATGGCAGGCTGGTCGCCAGGTGCCTGCCGGATAACCCGCTGTATCGGCGGCCAGGCCTGGTTAAGCCATTCTGGAAATTCGATAACGGGGCTCCCGTGGCTTTCCCTAATTAATGCAAACGATTAGCATTGGCTGATCCTATCCTCCCGCCCCGGCAAACTCAACGTCGTTAGCGACCAGGCTTACCAAGACCCCATGCACACACTTCGCAATTTCTGGCGTCTCGCGCGGCCTTTCTGGGCCTCCGAGGAAAAGTACCCGGCCCTGTTGCTGTTGTTGGCCACCGTGCTGATGACCCTGTGCCTGGTCGGCGTCAATATCCTCACCAATTTCTGGAACCTGCATTTCTATAACGCCTTGCAGGCCCTGGATTACCACGGCTTCCTGGTGGGCAGCCTGCAATTCATCCTGCTGCAGATCGGCATGGCCGCCTTCACCGTGGGTGCGTTCCACTTCCAGCAGAAGCTGACCATCCGCTGGCGGCGCTGGGCGACTCGCAACCTGCTCGATCAATGGCTGGGCAGCCAGCGCTACCAGAAACTGAAGCTGACCGAGACCGACGTCGACAACCCCGATCAGCGGATCGCCGAGGACATCGACCTGTTTATCGTCAAGTCACTCAAGTTGAGCCTGGGCCTGTTGACGTCGGTGGTGTCGCTGTTTTCCTTCCTGCATATCCTCTGGCAGGCCTCCAGCCTCGTCAGTGTGCCGTTCAACGACCAATCGGTGGTCATTCCCGGGCTGCTGGTGTGGGTCGCCTTGGTGTATGCGCTGGCGGGCACTGGCCTGGCCTTCTGGCTGGGCCGCGCGCTGCCCAGCCTCAATTTCATGCAACAGCGGCGTGAAGCGGATTTTCGTTTCTCGCTCATCCGCCTGCGGGAGAACGCTGATTCGGTGGCGCAATACCGGGGCGAGGTCGTGGAGAACGAACGCTTCAACCAACGCCTGGAGGCGGCGCTGGAAAATTTCTGGGCGCTGGTGAAGAAACAGAAGCTGATCATGGGCTACTCGACTTTCTACTTGCGCAGCGCGACGGTCATTCCGATGTTCATCATGGCGCCACAGTTCTTTGCCGGCGCCTTTCCCCTCGGCCGCCTGACCCAGATAAGCGCGGCCTTCGGCGAAGTGCACGCGGCCATCGCCTACCTGGTGAGCGTGTTCCCGGAGCTGTCGGAATGGAAGTCGGTGATCGACCGGCTGGTCGGTTTCCAGGAGCGCCTGGAGAACGTTGAGGTCAAGTCCCAGGTCAGGCACGAGCAACAGGCCAGCGGCCTCGACATCAAGGACCTGGACATCTGGCTGCCGAACGGCCGGCCGTTGTTCAAAGGCTTCAACCTTTCCCTCAAGCCCGGTGACAGCCTGATGATCAGCGCGCCGTCCGGTTACGGCAAATCGACGCTGATCCGCACGATTACCGGGCTTTGGCATCACGCTCGCGGTTCAAGTTGTTATGACCGTGAGCGCGCCCTGACACTTTCGCAAAAACCCTACCTGCCGTTGGGCAGCCTGCGCGACGCGCTCTGGTACCCCAACCCACCCCGTGGCGAAGAGGATGACGCGCTGCGTCAGGTCATGGCGCAAGTCGGCCTGCAACACCTGGCCGCTCAGTTGGACCAGGAACGGGACTGGGCGCAGACCCTCAGCGTCGGCGAACAGCAACGCTGTGCATTCGTCAGGGCCCTGCTGGCCCGCCCTACGGTGCTGTTTCTCGACGAGAGCAGCTCGGCACTGGATGCGGCAAACGAAGCGCGCTGCTATCAACTGCTCAAGCAAACACTGCCGGACACGATCCTGATCAGCGTCGGGCACAGCGCCTCCCTGGAGCACTTCCATTGGCACGTCCTGGAACTGCAGGACGAGGCGCAGTGGGTGCATCGCAAGGTCAAACAAGCGGTGTAAGAACGTAGGAGCTGTAGGAGCTGTCGAGTGAAACGAGGCTGCGATCTTTCCAAACTCAATTGAGTCGAGAGCGAAAGATCAAAATCAAAATCAAAAGATCGCAGGCTTCGCCAGCGCCTACAGCGAAAACAAGCCCCTTCCTGCGCGACACAACATCCCTGTTCACACATTGGCATGCAGAGTTTGTGGTCTATAGTTCCTGACAGATCCAGAGTTTCGCTCGGGCCATAGGAGCAACACCCCCTCGAGCCGCAACCATGTCGGATGCCCACCAGCCTTCGGTAGTGACTAATGCAGGGAGCACACCATGCCGATCCAGCGGCCTGAGACACTGAGGTTGGCCCCTGGCCCTGCCCATCATGCAGAGATGGACGGCGATACCGAGGCCAGCGTGTTTCGACGCGGCTTCGACCAGGCCAAGGAAGCCTACATTCTGTTCCCGCTGCTGGCCGCGCTGCTGTTGCTGGCCATCTGGACCGCCACCCTGTACCTGATCAAGGTTGAACATCTTCGCGCGCAACAGAGCGCCGCGACGGCGAGCCTGGAGATGGGCGCCACCTACGAAGCGCAAATGTTGCGCGCCATTCACGAAATCGATCAAACCCTCAAGCTGGTCAAATACACCTACGAGGCCGAGGGCGAGCCCAATCCCCTGCGTCGGCTCCAGGAGCGAGCCTTGTTGCCGCCGGCCTTGGTGTTTGACGTCAGCGTGGTCAACCCGGACGGCAAGCTCGTGGCGAGCACGCGGGTCAACGACCTGGAAAATATCGCTGACCCGGATGAGCAGCAAACGCTGCGGCACAGCGACTCATTGTCCATCAGTCACCCGTGGAAAAGCCCAGTCACCGGAGAATGGCGCCTGCGTTTCAGCCGGCGACTCGACGCGGCGGATGGCGGGCTTGCCGGGATCGCCAGGGTCGAGGTCGATGCCGCCTATTTCGTCAGCAGCTACGACGCCTCGAAACTCGGCGACCAGGGTGCGCTCGGACTCCTTGGCACCGACGGCATCTTCCGCGTACGGCGCACCGGGGAAACGGTACTGGCCGGCGACACGGTCGATTACAGCGCGGTGGTGCCAGACGCCGAAAACACCGAGGCCGTGCTCTCGGTCAATGGATGGGACGGGGTGCGACGCTACACCAGTGCCCGTCAGCTCTACGACTTTCCGTTGGCGGTGATTGTCGGGTTGTCCGAGCAAGAGCAACTGGCCGCGGTGAACCTGCAGGCGCGTACCTATCTCTGGCGCGCTGCGGGCGGCAGCCTGGTGCTGGTGTTGTTGGTGAGCCTGCTCGCCCGGATGAGCTGGCAACTGGCGCAAAGCCGTTTGCGCGCCGCCGAAGCCCAGACGCAACTGGCCGCGGCCGCCCGCCAGGCCGGCATGGCCGAAATCGCCACCAACGTCCTGCACAACGTGGGTAACGTGCTCAACAGCGTGAATATCTCCGCCGACCTGGTCACCCGCAAGCTGCGTACCAGCAAGGCCTTGGGGCTTGGCAAGGCGGTGCAAATGATGAACGAGCATGCCGAGGATCTCGGCGACTTCATCTCCCACGACGAAAAAGGCAAGCTGCTGCCCGGCTACCTGAACCAACTGGTGGACGCGCTTGCAATCGAGCAACAGAGCATGACCGAGGAGCTCGGCCAGTTGAGTAAAAGCGTTGATCACATCAAGGAAATCGTCTCCGCCCAGCAATCGTATGCAGGCACCTCCAGCATCGCCGAAACCGTACAGATACAGGAGCTGATCGAGGATGCCCTGCGCATGAACGCCGGCATCATCGCGGCGCGCCAGATCACCGTGGTACGAAACTTTGCCGAAACGCCCTTGCTGCTGTTGGACAAGCACCGGGTGCTGCTGATCCTGGTCAATTTGATAAAAAACGCCAGCAGGGCGATGGATGACAAGCCGCAGCTTGCCCATCAAATCATTCTTCAGAGTGAGATGACCCAAGGAGACACCCTGGTGATCAAGGTCATCGACAATGGCGAAGGCATCGCGCCCGAGAACCTGACGCGAATCTTTGCCCATGGCTTTACCACGCGCAAGGATGGCCATGGTTTTGGTCTGCATAGCTGCGTCCTGGCGGCCATGGAAATGGGCGGCTCGCTGGAAGCCCACAGCGATGGCCCGGGAACCGGTGCGACCTTTACGCTCACATTGGCGCTTTAGACTACGCTTCGGTGCGTGCTAGCGCGGTTTCAGCCAACGTTACAAGGAACAGACGAATGGCGATTCATGCAACGAGGTCACGTTGACCCTATGGCGACAAGACCCAATACACTGGCCCTGGCTGTCGTGACGCTGTATGCCGGCGGCGTCAGCGCCGACACAGCCGATACATCGATGTTCTCGTTGAGCAGCTTCGGCACGGTGGGGATCGTCCATTCCAGCGAGAAAAAAGCCGACTTCACCTCCAGTATCTTCAAGCCCAACGGCGCCGGCCATTCACGCAACTGGAGCGCCGATGTCGACAGCCTGATCGGTGCTCAACTGACCGCCACCTTCACCCCGCAGCTATCGGCCGTGGTGCAGGTCATTTCGGAGCAGCGCTACGACAACAGCTACCGGCCCTTTGTCGAGTGGGCCAACATCAAGTACCAGTTCACGCCAGATTTCAACGTTCGCATTGGCCGTACCGTGTTGCCGACGTTCCTGGTGTCCGACACCCGCAAAGTCGGCTACACCCTGCCCTGGGTGCGCGCGCCCATGGAGGTCTACAGCTTGATGCCGATCTCCAGCAGCGACGGCCTCGATGGTAGCTACCGGTTTCGTGTCAATGAAATCAGCAACACCGTGCACGCTCACTACGGCCAGACCGACAGCCGTCAACCCGACGGGGTCGGCAAGGCGTTGACGAGAAATTTATGGGGGATCACCAACACCACCGAGTTCGATGCCCTCACCACACGCATCACCTACATGAAAGCCGACCTGACCTTGGAGTCGTTCAACTCACTCTTCGATACGTTCAGGGAGTTTGGTGCAGAAGGCGTCGCCATCGCCGATCGCTACGACTCCGATGACACGCCCGTCGATTTTTTCGGCGTAGGCGCCAGCTATGATCCGGGCGATTGGTTCGTCATGAGCGAATGGGGGCGTCTGGATAGCCGTTCCGGCCTGGGCAGGACCAGCGCCTGGTACATCAGTGGCGGGTACCGCATTGAAGCGTTCACCCCCTATGTCACCTACGCTCGGTCCAAGACCGAAACAGAAGTCTCCAGCCCGGGCTTGACGACATCGGCCTTGCCACCGGCCTTGGCGGGTGCTGCCGCGCAGCTCAACGGTGCGCTCAACTCTGTCCTGGGCTCAAACGAAGGCCAGCAGACCCTTTCCCTGGGCGTGCGCTGGGATTTCACCAAGAGCATGGACGCCAAACTTCAATACGATTACACACGTTTCAAGGGCAACTCGGTCGGTCCGTTGATCAACCCCCAATCGGACTTCGAGCCCGGGGGCTCATTCAACGTCATCAGCCTAGCTGTCGATTTTGTATTCTGATGGAGCGGGCCATGTGGTGTGTGAGGCTCATTGGATTCGCCGCAGCGGGGCTGGCCATGTGCGCAGCCAGCGCTGCCGTCAAGGCCGAGGTGGTCGTGGTCGTCGCCACGTCCAGCTCGGTGAAAGCGCTCGCGCGCAATCAGGTGGCGGATATTTTCCTCGGCAAGACCAGTCGTTTCCCCGACGGCGGACAAGCAATTCCCATTGACCTGACGGAAGATTCGCCGACCCGCGATGAGTTCTACACAACGTTCACGGGCAAGTCCGCCTCCCAGCTCAAGGCGCACTGGTCGAAAATCATCTTTACCGGCAGAGGCCAACCACCCCAGGCTGTTTCAAGCAGCTCGGAGGTCAAGAAGCGTGTTGCAGAGAACCCCGGCACGATTGGCTATATCGATGCTCGGGAGGTGGACGGCAGCGTCAGGGCGCTGCCGCTTGACGCGCAATGAGTACGTCATGCTGTTCACTTGAGAAAGCAGATGAATCCGTGGCGAGGGGATTCATCCCATGATGAGTATGGGCCTCTACGTATCAAGCCGCGTGTCGGCCGCCTGGGTTTCCAGCAACACCTTGAACTGATCGGCAGGAACCGGTTTGTTGAAGTAAAAGCCCTGTAACTCGTCGCAGGCATTGTCGCGCAGGAAATCGGCCTGCTCCTTGGTTTCCACGCCTTGGGCCACCACGGTCAGGCTGAGGGTCCTGCCCATGGCGATAATGGCCTCGGTCAAGGCTTTGTCTTCCGACACGCTGCTGGTATCGCAGATACACGAGCGATCGATCTTGATGACATCCAGCGGAAACTGCTGGAGCGCAGAGAGCGAAGAATAGCCGATGCCGAAATCATCGATGGCGATGCGGACCTTCAGGTGTTTGAGCCCGGTCAACACGCTCAACGCTCTCTTGACGTCCTGCATGAGCAGGCTCTCGGCGATTTCCAGCTCCAGCAGACGTGCATCCATACCGGTTTCGGCCAATATCTGCGCCAGGTCCGTGAGCAGGTTCTCATCGGCAAACTGCCGTGCCGTGAGGTTCACGGCGATGCCCAAGTGCGGTAATCCCTGTTGCTGCCAGGCCACGTTTTGCAGGCAGGCGGTCTTGAGCACCCACTTGCCGATCGACACGATCAAACCGGTCTCTTCCGCCACGGGGATGAATTGCATCGGCGCCACGATACCCAGGTCCGGATGATTCCAGCGCAGGAGCGCTTCCATGCCGGTAATGCGACCACTGCCAATATCTCGCTTGGCCTGGTAGTGAAGCTGGAACTCATGGCGCTCCAACGCGTGGCGCAAGCTCAACTCCAGCGTCAACCGTTCCAGAGAGTCCGCGTTCAGCTTCGCGGAGTAGAACTGGAAATTGTTCTTGCCGCATTGCTTGGCCTGGTACATCGCGATGTCGGCGTTTTTCTTGAGTGTCTGCTCGTCCAGGCCATCCTGCGGGAAGACACCGATGCCGACACTGGCGGTCACCCGGAACTCCTGGCCCTGGAGGTTGAAGGGCCGGGCAATGGCGCCAAGGATTTTCTGGGCGGTGGTTGCCACGTCCTTGTCATCGGACAGCTCCGGCAGCAGGATCACGAATTCGTCGCCACCCAATCGGGCCACCGTATCGCTGCTACGCAGGCACGCCTTGAGTCGCAGCGCGACCTCCTTGAGCAATTGATCGCCGGCATCGTGCCCAAGCGTATCGTTGACTTGTTTGAAGCGGTCGAGGTCAAGGAACAGCACCGCCAGTTGCCGATGATAACGACTCGCCTCGCCGATGCTCTGGCTCAACAGCTTGCTGAACAGGCTGCGATTGGGCAACGCCGTAAGGCCGTCGTGATAGGCCAGGTACTCGACATTTTCGGCGTAGGCAATTTTCGCTTCGCCAGCGCGCAGTCGGCTTTGCACCAGTTGCCAGCTCATCCGGGCGAGCAGCCCCGCCAACAGCACCAGCAACAGGCTGCCGCCGGTCGTGCGCCAGAGGTAGGTATGCGCTTGCCGGGTCACCGTGGCCAGTTGTTCTTCTTCGGATAACCCGACGATCACCGCCAGCGGAAAATCGTAGAGCTGGCGGGCACTGGTGTAGCGCCGCACACCGTCCCACCCATTGATCGAGCGTACGGCTTCGGTGTTTTCGGTATCCGGCACCACGGCGGCATAATCGACCTCGTCACCGGCCGATATCGCTTCCCCGCTGCGCCGTGCCCGAAAGACGCCGTCGATGCCCAGCAGGCCGAGCAAGCCCTGATGGCCAAGCTGCGAGGTGTCATAACTGCTGACGAAATAGGCCGCATCGACTTCGACCATGGCGATCCCGGCGAATGCGCCATCCCCCGTGTCGAGTCGCCGGCTGAAACGCAACTTCCACTCCCCCGTCGTCGGGCTTTTCCACGGACGACTGATCGACAGTGCAGTGTCACGCCCCACCGTTTGCAGCTCTTGCTTGGCGATCCGGCTTCCGAGCTCGCTCGACTGAGTGCTGGCCACGACCAGACCACTGGCATCAGCCACGCTGACATCAAACAAGTAAGGTGAAGGCAGCAAGGCGCGCGCCTTGAGCTTGGGCAGCGGGTTTGGCTCGCGCTCGGACTCGTAGGTGTACTTGACGAGCTTGAGGGTCTGATCGATTTCACGCACCGCGCGTAAAATCTGCGCTTCGTAGGTGGCACCGATTTCCAGGCTCGCCTCGGCGATGCCCTGCTGCGCGCGGGCTCGTTCAACCTTTATCAGGTACAGGGTGCCCGCCCAGATGACCAACAACAGGAAAGCCGCCAGCAGCGGGAACAGAACGTAGGCTTCCCTGACCTGGTCGAAGCCGCGCCGCAACCGATTGCTCGTCGCATCGGACAGGACGTTTTCACGAGGGGCGACATCCTGGGCCGACGTCAGTGCACTCGCCCGTTGGATCGCCATGGTGTGCTCCCTGCATTGTTCACTGCTGACGGCCTGCGGGTATCCGACGCGGCAACGCTGCGAGGCGTCCGTGGTTGCTGGTCGCAGGCACTGAAGGATTCCGAACCTGCAGAAAACTATAGACCACAAACTGTGCCTGCCACTGCCAATCGGCACGCCGACCGTGGCTTTGCGGTGGTTGTAATGACGAAGTGCAGTTGACTCCCCTGACTTATTGGTCCAGTTTTTAATACAACAGCGTCCCGCAGGTCTTTCATGCAGGACGTAATGCTTGGTAAATCCCGTTCGTTAATCAAAGGGCCCCTGCCTGCCTATGAATGATGTACGTAGAACCTCCCCTGCCATTGAACGCCAATGGATGCCCCTGTGCCGTTGATTCCCCTGGTTGTGTGTGACGACTCCAACATGGCGCGCAAACAGGTGTTGCGCGCGCTGCCGACAGACTGGCCGGTTTCGGTCACCGAGGCGGTCAACGGGCGCCAGGCCATGGACGCCATACGCCAAGGCCTGGGGCAAGTGGTGCTGCTCGACCTGACCATGCCGGAGATGGATGGCTACCAGGTGTTGAGCGCCTTGCGCGCCGAGGGATTGCAGGCACAAGTCATCGTGATTTCCGGTGACGTCCAGGACGAGGCGGTGCGCCGCGTGCTTGAGCTGGGCGCGCTGGCGTTCCTGAAAAAACCGTTCGACGAAAACGACCTGCGCCAGACACTGGAGCGGCTGGGGCTACTGGCCCAAGCCAGCGAGGTGCCGTTGCAGAATCGTTCGGCCATGAACACGGCCATCGGTTTTCACGACGTGTTCCGCGAGACGGTCAACGTGGCCATCGGCCGGGCAGCAGCCCTGATCGCCAAGGTACTAGGGGTCTTCGTGCAGTTGCCGGTGCCGAACGTGAACATCCTCGAGGTCGGTGAACTGCATATGGCGCTCAACGACGTCGGCAGCTCCCAGCAACTCACGGCCATCTGCCAGGGTTTCATCGGCAGCGGCATCGCCGGCGAAGCCCTGCTGATATTCCATGACTCGGAAATCGCCGACATCGCGCAATTGATGCAGCGCGAGAGCGCCGATTATTCAGACCTGGAAATGTTGCTGGACCTTTCCAGCGTCTTGATCGGTGCGTGCCTGAGCAGCATTGCCGAACAGATCGATGTGGTGTTTTCCCAGGGCCATCCGCAGATCCTCGGCCAGCACGCGGCCATCGAGGAGCTGATCCAGGTCAACCGCAAGCACTGGAAAAAGACCCTGGCGGTGGAAATCAGCTACAGCCTGGAAGGGCACGATATTCGCTTCGACCTGTTGCTGCTGTTCACGGAAGACTCCATCGAACGGTTGACCCACAAACTCGCCTACCTGATGAGCTGAGCCATGAACGATTCCATCGATCTGAACGAGTTTCATTGGTTGCTGGCCATCGTTCAGAGCATCGACGTCGGTGTCGTGGTGCTCGACCGCGAGTACCGCGTGCAGGTCTGGAACACCTTCATGGAGAATCGCTCCGGGGTGCAGCCCAAGGATGCCCACAACCAGCATTTTTTCAGCCTGTTCCCTGAAATCGATCGGCAATGGTTCAGCCGCAAGGTGGAAAGTGTCGCGACCCTGGGCACGCCAGCGTTCACGGTCTGGGAGCAGCGCCCGTACCTGATTCGGTTCAAGAGCTACCAGCCGATCACCGGCCAGGAAGCGTTCATGTACCAGAACACCACGCTGCTGCCGCTGCGCTCGCCTGACAACACCATCAAGCACATCTGCCTGGTGATCTATGACGTCACCGACGTCGCCGCCAACCGGCATCAGCTCCAGGCCGCCAACGCGCAGCTGCAGCAACTCTCCAGCACCGATCGGCTGACAGGGCTGTACAATCGCGGTCATTGGGAGAGCAACCTGAAAGCCGCCTACGCCCGGCACCAGCGCTACGGCCACGCGTTGAGCCTGGTGATGCTCGATATCGATCACTTCAAGCGGGTCAACGACACCTACGGGCACCAGGCCGGCGACAAGGTCATCGAGCAAGTCGCCAGGCTGCTACGCGAACATGCGCGCGACTCCGATGTAGTCGGGCGCTATGGCGGTGAAGAGTTTGCCGTGGTGCTTTCGGATACCGACAGCAGCGGTGCACAAACTTTCGCCGAACGCGTGCGGCACTCCGTGGAGGCGCTGGAGGTGGTGTACAACGACCAGACCATCCGTTTCACCATCAGCCTGGGCGTGGCCGACCTGAGCCAGCCTTCGAACGACCACGCCGAGCTGATCGCCCGGGCGGACCAGGCGCTGTATACGTCGAAGAAGACCGGGCGCAACCGGGTGACGGTGCATGAATGAGTTACCCACATTTTTACCGAAGTGATGATGAGATTTGACCCACACCACTGATCCCCTGTGGGAGCAAGCTCGCTCCCACAGGGGGTCATTGGCATTCACTCAGCCACAAGGCTTGGGGAAGCTTCGCCATATTTACCCAGCAGCTTTAGCGTCACCCCGTTTGTCCAGCCGAAACCGTCCTGCAGTTCATACTCACCGCCTCCCCCACCGTCACCGCGCCCGGACAGATCGTATTTCTCCACCAGCTTGTTTTCCTTGCGGTAAAGGCTCTCGACTTGCTGCAAGAAGCGGCTGCCAATTTGCTGCGCCAGGGCGGTTTGCCGGTATCGGTCCAGTCCCTCCACCGCGACCCATTGCAACGGTGCCCAGCCATTGGGCTCGTCCCACTGCTGGCCATTACCGACCTGGGTGGTGGCGATGCCGCCGGGGCGCAACAGGCCATCACGTACGGCATCGGCGGTGCGATTGGCGTGCTCGACAGATGCCAGGCCCGTATACAGCGGGAAAAGCGTCGCGGCCGTAAGCTGCTGGCGTTGCTGGTTACGTTGCCAGTCGTAGTCCACGTAGAAGCCTTTGTCGGCATTCCACAAATGCTTCTCGATGGCACGCTGGCGCCGTTCGGCGCGCCGGCCATAAGCCCGGACGCAGGGGGTGTTCTGCACCGTTTCGCAGGCTTTGGCGATGGTGTTTTCGAGATGATAGATCAAGCTGTTCAGATCCACGGGCACAATAGCGGTGGTGCGAATGCTCGCCAGGTTCTGGCCATCGTCCAACCAGCGCGAGCTGAAGTCCCAGCCACTTTCGGCCCCGGCGCGCAGGTCTCGCCAGACCTCTTCCCTGGGCCGGTCCGACGCCTGCTCGGCGGTGCTGACATCTTGCAGCCAGGACTCCTGTCGGGGCGTCGGGCTGGCATCCCAATAGCGGTTGAGCACACTGCCATCGGCGAGCTTGACCACGTGCCGCGCGGCCGCGTTGGGCTTGAGTGCCTGGGCGCCTTCCATCCAATAGGCATATTCCTTCTGCAACTGCGGCAGGTATCGTCCATAGGCCTGGTCGCCCTCGATACGCGCCTGCAACTCCACCATATAAGCAAAGAATGGCGGCTGCGACCGGCTCAGATAGTAAGTGCGATTGCCGTTGGGAATGTGGCCGTAGGTGTCGATCATGTAGGCAAAGTTGTCGGTCATCTGGCGGACCTGGGCCTTATCACCGCTCTGCTCCAGCCCCAGCATGGTGAAATACGAATCCCAGTAATACATCTCGCGAAAACGTCCGCCGGGTACCACATAGGGCTGCGGCAGGGGCAACAAACTGCTGTAGGCCGGCACCTGGCTGTAGGACCGACTCAGTACCGGCCAGAGGTTGTCGATGTGTGCTTGGATCGGAGCGCCGGGCTTGGGTGCCGGGCTTTCGGCTTCGCCGGATTCGATGAAGTTGTCTTTCACGAAGGCCTTGATATCGAAGCCATCGCGGTGACGTTGGGCCAGGTAATCGGCGCGGATCTGCGCGGGATCCCGGTTGGGCAATGCATCCACGAAATGTTTCTGGTCGGTGAACACTTGCCCGCGCTGCACCGCTTCAAACAGCTCGGGATAGGCTTGGTCGGGGGGGAGATTGGCCCGTGCCCGAGCGTCTGCATAGCTCCATGTCGCGGGCGGCTGGCTTGAACACGCCACGCACAGCAGCGCGGCAAAGGAAAGGCTGGTGAGGTACATAGGTCGCATCGGCGGCTCCATCCTGTTGTCGTTCCTGACAAACGAGTGACCTGCCGGGATGAACCTGGGTTCAATGAACTTGAATCCGTCCAGGTCCGTAGGCTTGCAAATGCCTGCTGCTTGCCTGGCACGCCTTTGGGGAAAATCGAGAAACAGAACCGGCGCTACAAATTTCATATTGGTCAGTCCAATCAATATTTTTATTAATTGGTCTTGCCAATATTTTTTGCGGCGTGTAGTTTCGGGCCAAGGTCATCGGTGCAGGTCACCGCCCGCCTACAACAAAAAAGAGAGCCCCGGTCCCGGCAGCCGTGCGCTCACAACCCTCCTCCCGCCTGCAGGCAGCCACCGCCCGCACGCCAGCCAAGGAGCATCGATATGCTGACTGTCATCTGTAACGAACCCGGTTCGTTAACCGCCATCGAACGTGAAAAGCCCCTCAGGAAACCGCGAGAGATTCTTATCCGGGTCAAGCGCGTCGGGGTTTGCGGCACCGACCTGCACATCTTCACCGGCAATCAACCGTACCTCGAATATCCGCGCGTCATGGGCCATGAGTTTTCCGGGGTCGTAGACGAGACGGACAGCGCCAGCGACCTCGCCATCGGTGATGTGGTCTATGTGATGCCCTACCTGTCCTGCGGGACATGCATCGCCTGCCGCCAGGGCAAGACCAACTGCTGCACCCGCATTCAAGTGCTAGGGGTTCATTGCGATGGAGCGTTCACTGAGTACCTGAGCGTTCCCCACGAGTTCGTGCACAAGGCTGTGGGTGTTTCCCTTGATCAGGCGGCGATGATCGAGTTCCTGTCCATCGGCGCGCACGCTGTGCGGCGCTCAAATGTCCAGGCGGGTAAACGCGCGCTGGTGGTTGGCACGGGGCCGATCGGCATGGCGGCGGCAATCTTCGCCAGCCTGCGGGGGGCGCAGGTCACCGTCCTGGATACCCGTGAGGATCGTCTTGCGTTCTGTAAGCAACATTTGGATATCCACGCCGCCGTGCACATCGGCGAAGGCGACAAGCAGACCCTGGCTGAACTGACGGGGGGTGATTTTTTCGATGTCGTGTTCGATGCCACCGGTAACGCAAGGGCCATGGAACGCGGGTTCGAGTTCATCGCCCACGGCGGCACTTATGTGATGATTTCGGTGGTGCGGGACTCCATCACCTTCTCCGACCCTGAATTCCACAAGCGTGAAGCCACGCTGATGGGCAGCCGTAACGCCACCCAGGAAGACTTCCGCCATGTAGAGGAATGCTTGCGCAATGGATTGATTCCGGACAAGGCCCTCAATACCCATCGCCTGACACTCAGCGACGTTGCCCATTCGTTCAGCACCTTGCTCGACCCCAAGCAGGGCGTCGTCAAAGCAATCATCGAGTGCTAGGAGGACGCACCATGAACCTGCCGTCTTCCTTACTGGTTTTAACCCCCGGTGATGATGTTGCCGTGGCCCGGGGCGATATTGCCCAAGGGCAACCGCTGAGCGCCGACGGTATCGTGCTGGTCGCCCGCCAGCCGGTCCCGTCCGGCCACAAGATCGCCCTGCGCACGGTGTTGGCCGGCCAAGGGGTGCTCAAATACGGGCAGACCATTGGCCAGGCAACCCGGGACATCGAGCCCGGCGATCACGTCCACGTGCACAACCTGGACATGCCCGCCACCAATGCCGAACACCGCGTACGGAACGTCTATGTACCCACCTCATTGAGCAATGATCCCGCCACGTTCGAGGGTTACGTGCGCGAGGATGGGCGCGTCGGTACGCGCAATTACATCGGTGTCATTTCCAGCGTCAACTGCTCGGCGACCGTCTGCAAACACATCGCCAATGCCTTTTCTTCAGAACGCCTGAAAGAGTTTCCCAACGTCGATGGCGTCGTTGCGATCACCCACGGCAGCGGCTGCGGCATGGGCGCCAAGGGTGAAGGCATCGACATCCTCAAACGCACCTTGCGCGGCTATGCCGATCACGCCAACTTCGCCGGCGTGCTGTTGATCGGCCTGGGCTGCGAGGTCAATCAACTCACCCCGTTGATGAATGAACTGGGCGATCGCCGCGCGGTGCTCAAGGCCAGCCTGATCATTCAGGAGCAAGGCGGTACTCGCGAAGCGGTGCGACGTGGCATCGCCCATATTGAAGCGATGCTGCCGGTCATCAACCAATACCAACGGTCGACCGTCGCCGCCAGCCACTTATGCGTCGGTTTGCAATGTGGCGGCTCGGATGGTTACTCAGGCATTACGGCCAATCCGGCACTCGGCGCGGCCGTGGACCTGTTGGTGCAACATGGCGGCACCGCGATTCTTTCGGAAACACCGGAAATCTATGGGGCCGAGCACTTGCTGACGGCCCGTGCGGCGTCTGCTGAAATCGCGGAAAAATTGATGGAGCGGATCCACTGGTGGGAAGCCTACGTCCGCCACCACGACGGCGATATGAACAACAACCCTTCGCCGGGCAATAAGGCCGGAGGCATCACCACCATTCTGGAAAAATCCCTGGGCGCCGTGGCGAAAGCCGGTGCGAGCGGGCTGATGGGCGTTTACCAATACGCCGAAACGGTCGATGCCCGAGGCCTCGTGTTCATGGACACACCCGGCTATGACCCGGTGTCCGCGACCGGCCAGGTGGCCGGAGGCGCGAACCTCATCTGCTTCACCACGGGCCGCGGCTCGACCTACGGGTGCAAGCCCACGCCCTCCTTGAAGATCGCCACCAACACCCGCCTGTTCCAACACATGGAACTGGACATGGATTTCAACGCCGGCGGCATTGTCGATGGCCTGGAGTCGGTGGCGCAGGCGGGTGAGCGGTTGTTCCGACTGATGCTGGAGACGGCGTCCGGACACCGCACCTGCAGTGAGGAAAACGGCTTGGGCGATAACGAGTTCCTGCCTTGGCAGATCGGCGCGGTGATGTGAATGACCGGGTCATTGCAACCCGCTCCCACATAAATGAATACCATCAAGCGCCTATGGTAGCCTTTGCGGACTCTCCGATGGACGCCCCCCATGGTTTCACCGATCAACGCCGCCGAGCGAAAGCCGTACCAGAAAATCGCCGATCAACTGCGCAACTACATCGCCCAGGGCGATTTCAAGGCAGGCTCCAGGCTTCCCCCCGAGCGTGACTTGACCCAACTGCTGGGTGTCTCCCGGCCGTCGCTTCGCGAGGCGCTGATTGCCTTGGAAATTGACGGCGACATCGAGATCAAGATGGGCTCCGGCGTGTACGTGCGAGCCAAGCCCACGGACGGAAAAAACCAGAGCATGACCTTGGGCGAGAGCCCCTCGGAACTGATGCAGGCACGCGCCTTGATCGAAGGTGAGTCAGTGATCCTGGCCTGTTTGCATGGCAAGAAAAGCGACTACCGCTATCTGCAGGACTGTATCGATGCCATGCGCGCAAGCATTGCCAATGGCCTGCCTCCGCTGGAGGATGACCGTCGCTTCCATCAGCGCCTGGCCAAGATGAGCGGCAACTCGGCTCTGGTCCGGATCATCACTGCGCTGTTTGATGAACGACACAACCCGATTTCGGCTCACCTGAGCAAACACTCGGAGAATGCCCTGACGTGGGAAGCCGCGGTCGTCGAGCATGAGGCGATCCTGCACGCCGTGGCCAACAAGGATGTGCTCGGCGCCCAAACCTCCATGCGCCAGCATCTGAGCCGTTCGGAGAACCGTTGGCTGCGAGCGCTGGAACCGGAAGACAGCCACGACTAAACCTGCCGTTCGGCTTTTGTGGCGAGAGAGCTTGCTCCCGCTGGGTTGCGCAGCGACCCCAAACCGGTTGAATGCGATCTGGCTGATGCACCGAGGCGCCTGATTTGAGGGCTGCTGCGCAGCCCAGCGGGAGCAAGCTCCCTCGCCACAGGGGTTAGTGCGAAACTTGACTCAGTTGTCGACGCACCGCCAGTTCCACCCCGCGGATTTCCGCCAAGCCCTTGAGACGGCCGATCAACGAGTAGCCGGGATTGCTTTTGCGCTGTTGGTCGTCCAGCAGTTGATGCCCATGGTCGGGACGCAGCGGCAAGCGCGGGCCGCCTTCGCGCTCACGTCGGCGCTCTTCAGCCACAAGGGCACCGATGACCCCAACCATGTCGACGTCGCCGTCCAGGTGATGGGCTTCATGGAAGCTGCGCGGATCGGTTTCCCGGCGGGTTGAACGCAGGTGGGTGAAGTAGATGAACGGCGCAAAGTGCTTGGCCATCGCCACCAGATCGTTGTCTTCACGCACGCCGTAGGAGCCGGTGCAGAACGTCAGGCCATTGGCCGGGCTTGGCGCCACGTCCAGCAGCCACTGGGCGTCTGCGGCAGTGGACAGGATGCGTGGCAAGCCGAGCAGCGCCCGGGGTGGGTCGTCCGGGTGGATCGCCATGCGCACACCCACCTCCTCTGCCACCGGGATCACCGCGCGCAAAAAATACCCCAGGTGTTCGCGCAACTTGGCCTCGTCGATGTCGGCGTAGGTACGCAGCAAGTCACGAAAGTTGTCCAGGCTGTAGTGTTCCTCGGCGCCGGGCAAGCCTGCGATCAGGGTGTTGACCAAAGCTTCGCGTCGGGCCGGCGTCAGTTGTTCGAAGTAGGCCTTGGCCTGCTCGATATCCGCCGCGCTGTATTCGGCCTGCGCAGCCGGGCGCTGGAGGATGAACAGGTCAAAAGCGGCGAAGGCGGTCTGATCGAAACGCAGTGCCCAACCCCCATCCGCCAACTCATGGGCCAGGTCGGTACGGGTCCAGTCCAGCACCGGCATGAAGTTGTAGCAGACGATATCGATGCCGCAGCTCGCCAGGTTGCGCACGCTTTGCTGGTAATTGGCGATGTACTCGTCGCGCCGGCCACAGCCGCGCTTGATGTCTTCGTGCACCGGAATGCTTTCAACCACTGACCAGCTCAAGCCGGCCGCTTCGATCATCTGTTTGCGCGCCGCGATGGCGTCCACCGGCCACACCTGGCCATTGGGGATTTCATGCAGCGCGGTGACAATGCCGGTTGCACCGGTTTGACGAACGTCCGCCAGGGAAATCGGGTCTTTGGGGCCAAACCAACGCCATGTCTGTTCCATGCTCTTCTCCTTGTTATCAGTTGGGTGCGGCAAGGGGGGCAACAGGCTGTCCACACCATCGCGGCCCAGGGCGCGATAGGCGTGGTGCACGGCATCGCGAAATGCTGCGCGAGCCGCCAGCTGCGGCGGGAAGACCTCATCCAGGTCGAGGAATGCATTCACCCGTGATGCGCCCTCGAAGCGTCCCGCAAGATCGGCAAAGGTTGCACTCAATGGGTCGTCGATCACGTGCATCGGCTGACCAGGCAACGGTTGCGTGCAGTAGTGAATCCAGGCCGCAATGCCCAGCGCGGTACAGTCGATGCGGCGTCCCTGATCGAGCAATTGCTGCGCGCCTTGCAACCAGCGTTGCGGCAGTTTCTGCGAGCCGTCCATGGCGATCTGGCGCAAGCGATGTTGCAAGCTGTCGTTGGCAAAGCGCGCCCGCAGGTCGTGGCCATACACCGAAAGATCGATACCGGCCGGCATGTGCAGGGTGGGTGCGGCTTCCTCAGCCATGTAACGCTCGATCAGACGCGCCAACTTCACATCGCTGACAGCTTCGAAGACCGACTCATGGCCGGCCAGCAGCCCCACGTAGGCCAGCAATGAATGGCTGCCATTGAGCATGCGCAGTTTCATGGTTTCAAACGGGCGTACATCGTCGACCATCTGCACGCCTTCCACTTCCCAGTCCGGACGACCCAGGGGAAAGTGATCCTCGATCACCCACTGGCTGAAGCTTTCACACACCACTGCCGCAGGGTCGTGGCAGTCCAGTTGCTGCTCCAGCCGGCGGAAGGCATCTTCGTCCATGGCCGGCACGATGCGGTCGACCATGCAGCTGGGAAACGCCACCTGTTGCTCGACCCACTGCGCCAACGCCTCATCCTGCAACGCGGCCAAGGCGCTCACCGCCTGGCGGGTGCGCTGGCCGTTGTCAGGCATGTTGTCACAACACAACACGGTGAATGCCGGAATGCCGGCGGCGCGACGACGACGCAGGGCTTCAAGGACAATGCCGGGGGCTGAGCGCGGCGTTTGTGGGTGCGCGAGGTCATGGGAAATTGTTGGATCTTCGCGACGCAACTGCCCGGAGGAAGGGCTCAGGCAGTAACCCTTTTCGGTGACGGTGAGCGTGACGATCCGCGTTTGCGGCGCGGCCATGCGCTGCAACAGTTGCTCCAACTCTTGACCGCCGTCGCCCACATACAACGCCTGGCGCAACACCCCGATTTCGCGCAGCGTCACCTGCTCGCGGTCGCGGTACTCGGCCACAGGGTAGCGGCCGTCCTGTTCGCGCAACTGCTCGACCAAGGTGCGATTGGAGCGCAGGTTGGCACTGCACAATCCCCAGTCACTTTCGCCATGGCGATTGAGATGGCGTTGCAGGTAGA
The DNA here is from genome assembly GCF_018325905.1 of Pseudomonas sp. St316. Lineage (NCBI taxonomy): Bacteria > Pseudomonadati > Pseudomonadota > Gammaproteobacteria > Pseudomonadales > Pseudomonadaceae > Pseudomonas > Pseudomonas sp. St316. The sequence goes on from NZ_AP021901.1 coordinate 3,925,222, forward strand.
CCGCCTGGTGCGCGCGATGAAACGCGCCCAGGCCCAGGTGCACGATACCGATCTGCGTTGCAGTCCCGGTGCAAGGTACACGTTTCACAACAGGCATCGACTCACTCCTTCTGTTCAGGGATGGCCCAGGGCCGAAGCGGGCTGCGGGTTTTGTGCCGCCGAGTGGCCGGTATCCGCCACCGACAGCGGTTTTACGTAGCGCGCCACGCACACGGCTCCGATCACGGTCAACAGCCCTGCCAGCAGGAATGCACTGGTGAACGAGCCGGTGAACTGCACCAGGAAGCCCGTCAGGGTCGGGCCGACAATGCCCGAGGTGTTCGCCAGAAAGTGCATGAAACCACTGACGCCGCCCACCCGCGCCGCCGGGACGGTGTCCTGGATGATCGCCCAGTAGATGGCGCCGGTGAGGTACAGGAAGAACACCGCCAAGGCGACGAGTGCCACCGCCGGATACAGGGTCTTGACCATCCCGGCACACGCGATGCAAACAGCGCAGGCCAGCAGGCACGTCACCAGCACCACTTTGCGGGAGAACATCATTTTTCCGGTTTTCTTGAACACGAAGTCGGAGATGAAACCACCCAGGGCCAGGCCAAGGAAACCCAGCACCCAGGGAATGACCGTGGCGATGCTCATGTCCTTGACGTTCAGGCCATGGGCCATGGTCAGGTAGCTGGGAAACCAGGTCAGGAAGAAGAACAAGGTGTAGTTATAGGAAAAGAACGCCAGGGAGGTGAACAGCACCGTCGGTTGCTTGAGGTAATAGCGCAGTGGGAACACCGGTTGTGCCGCCAGCTCGCCTTGCCCCTCGGCCCGCAGAGTCTCCTCGGCGCCCTCGCCTTCGGGCCTTTCCTTGACGAACTTGAACCACACGGCGGCCCAGATCAGGCCGATCACCATGATGATGATGAACGACATTTTCCAGCCGTAGGTGACCGCGATAAAGCCCACCACCGGGCCGGAAATCGCCCCACCCAGCGGCGTGCCGGACATCGACGTACCAATCGCCCGGGCCCGGCGCTTGGGGGTGTACCAGTTGTTCACCATCTTGCTGGTGGTGACGCTCAGCGGCCCTTCGCCCATGCCGAACAGGATCCGGATGAGCACCAGCGACGCAAAGCCTACCGTCAGCACGGTGAGGCCGCTGAACAACGACCACAGGACCATGGCCAGCAGCAACGTGGTCTTGGCGCCGTAACGGTCGGCAGCCCAGCCACCGATGAAGTTGAAGACGGCATAACCGACGAAAAAGCTGCTGAAGATCATGCCCATCTCACCCGTACTCAGACCGTAGTCTTTCTGGATGAAAGGCGCCGCCACAGACAACGCCGACCGGTCGAGGTAATTGATGACCCCGGCCAGGAACAGCATGATGATGATTAAGCTACGTCCTTGACCAAACATGGTGGAACCTCCCGCTTGTTGTGTTTATTCGGTGAGGGTGCCCATGACAGGCACGGTGAAACCGGTGGTACAGACGGCTCAGGGGTGGGCGTTCGTCAGTTCCACCAGCACTTTTCGGGTTTGCTCGGGATGTTTTTCGATCAGGTCGATGGCACCGGGCATTTCATCGAAGCTGACGCGATGGCTGATCAGGTCCTGGACCTGCAACTTGCCGCTGGCGATCAGCTCGATCACCCGCGGGAACTTGCGGTTATTGAGCCGCGAACCCACTAGCGTCAGTTCCTTCTTGATCATTTCCAACTGCACCAGATCACTGGGTGTGGCATTGAAGCCCAGCAACCCGATGCGCCCGGCCGGCGAAGCCAGGCGCACCATCTGCGGCATGAGTGCCGGAATGCAGGCGGCGTCGACAATCAGCGGCACACCTTCACCCTGAGTCAATTCACGCATCGTCGCCTCGACATCGACTTGCTGGCCGTTGAGGGTTCGGCTGGCGCCCAGCGCCCGCGCCGTCTCCAGGCGACTGTCGATGACATCGGTCACGGTGATGTCGGTCAATCCCAGCGCCCGGGCCATCTGCACCAGGGTCAAGCCGATCACCCCGGCGCCGTAGATCAACACGCTGTCGCCCGGATGGGGCTGCATGCGATCGAGTACGTTCAGGGCAATGGAATATGGCTCGACCAGGGCGCCATGGCTGAGGGACATCGAATCGGGCAAGCGGTGGGCATTTTCGGCCGGCACGCACACCTGCTCGCTGAAGCCGCCGTCGCGATGCACGCCGATCACTTGCAGTCGGGTGCAGACATTGGGCCGGCCAATCCGGCAGGGATAGCAGGTGCCGCAACTGATCACCGGATCGACGCAAACTCGGTCACCCACTTGCAGGTGTTCGACGCCCTCGCCGACTTGCCGGACGACCCCGGAGAACTCATGGCCGGTGACACGGGGAAAACGCACGAATGCGTTCTGCCCATGAATGATGTGCATGTCCGAGCCACAGATGCCGGCATACGCCACATCGACCTGGACCTCGCCACGGGCGACCTGGGGCCGGTCGACCTGGGCCAATCCGAACTCGAAGGGTGCTCTTACCTGGAACGCTTTCATCGGATCACTCCTGACGGGACGTTCGCCCCGTTTGCTCAAAGGGTTAAAACCGTTTCACCAATGCCAGAGCGTGCCGTCTTCAAGACGGTTGACCGGCAGGCTGGCGCGCTTGTAGGGGTATTGGCGGGCAAGGTTTTCATCGATGTCGACGCCATGCCCCGGTGTTTCGCCCGGCGTGAAGTGGCCATCCTCGAAGCGATAGGCATGGGGGAAGACTTCATCGATGCGGTCTTCGTGAGGCATGTGTTCCTGGATGCCGAAGTTGGGCACCCACGTATCGAAATGCAGGGCCGCGCCCATGCACACCGGTGACAGGTCGGTGGCACCGTGAAAACCGGTGCGCACCTGGAACAGCGCGGCGAAATCGGCAATGCGCCGCACATGGGTAATGCCGCCGGCATGCACCAGCGTCGTGCGGATGTAGTCGATCAATTGTTCCTGGATCAACTCACGGCAGTCATGGATGGAGTTGAACACCTCGCCAACGGCCAACGGCGTGGTGGTGTGCTGGCGGATCAGGCGGAAGCTCTGCTGGTTTTCGGCCGGCGTGCAGTCTTCCAGCCAGAACAGGTTGTACGGTTCCACGGCTTTGCCCAGGCGCCCGGCTTCGATGGGTGTCAGGCGATGGTGCACGTCGTGGAGGATATGCAGGTCGTCGCCAAAGCGTTCGCGCACGGCGGCGAACAGCTTGGGGACGTAGTTGAGGTATTTGGCGGTGTCCCAGACGTGTTCGGCGGGCAGGTCGCTGTCGGCCGGCTCATAGCGCTCGCCACTGCGCTTGGCGACGCCGTAGGTGGTGGCAATGCCGGGCACACCGCATTGCACACGCACGGCTTTATAGCCCAGCTCGACGTGACGGGCGACTTCGTCCAGGCAGCCTTCGATGTCCTTGCCGGTGGCGTGCCCGTAGACCATCACCCGCTCGCGGCTCTTGCCACCGAGCAACTGGTACAGCGGCATGTTCGCGGCCTTGGCCTTGATGTCCCAGAGCGCCACGTCAACGGCGGCGATGGCGGTCATGGTCACCGGCCCCCGGCGCCAGTACGCACCGCGATACAGGTACTGCCAGATGTCCTCGATGCGATGGGCGTCGCGGCCGATCAACGCGGGCAGCACGTGTTCTTCCAGATACGCGACCACCGCCAGTTCGCGGCCATTCAAGGTGGCATCGCCAATGCCGTAGAGGCCTTCATCGGTGACGATTTTCAAGGTGACCAGGTTGCGACCCGGACAGGTGACGATGACGCGTGCTTCAACAATTTTCATAAAGTCAGACCTGTGCAACAGAAGGAAGAGAGGACGCGCCCATGTTCGGCATCGCCGCCTGGGGAATCAGCGCACCTCGGTACTGGACAACCTGGGCCGCCAGGCGATGGCCCCAGCGGGCGGCCTGCTCCGGATCACCGCCACGCAGGCGACAGGCCAGGTAGGCGGCGTTGAACGAATCACCGGCGGCGGTGGTATCGACGATATGGGCGACGGTTTGCGCAGGCACTTCGAAACGTCCTGTCGGACACTGGATCAAGCAGGTGGCGGCGCCCCGCTTGAGGGCCACTTCGCGTATGCCCGCCTGGGCATAGGCACTGAACAAGGCCTCGGTGTCGCGATAGCCGAACAGGGTCGCGTCATCTTCCCAAGTGACCAGGGCCAGGTCAGTCAGTTGCAGCAGGTCGCGGTAGACCTGCCGGGCCGTTTCAGGATCGGGCCAGAGGTGGGGACGGTAGTTGTTGTCGAAGACGATGCGCGCGCCCGCTCGGCGCGCCAGGTGCAAGGCCTGGATCAGGCGCTGGCGCCCTTCTGGCGTGAGGATCGCCAGGCTGATGCCGCTCAGGTAGACGTAGTCGTAATCGGCCAGCGCATCGAGCATGGCGTCGGCCTCGGGGCCCTCGAACATGCGCCGCGCCGCCGCTTCCCCGCGCCAGTAGAGGAAACGCCGCTCGCCGTGTGGATCGGTCTGGATGAAGTACAGCCCCGGCAGCGCGTCTTCGATCACGCGGACATGGGCATCACCAATCCCTTCGTCCAGCCAGGACCGGCGCATGGCAATGCTGAACGCATCGCTGCCCACGGCCGTCATGTAGTCCACGGCCACTGCGCCATGCGGATTCAGTCGGGCCAGGTAGACCGCGGTGTTGAGCGTATCGCCACCGAAAGTCTGCATGATCGCGGCACCCGGTTCACCGCGCATCTCGATCATGCATTCGCCCACCAACGCCATCTTCAGCGGGCGGGCGAAGCGAGTCTCTGGGCCAGGGTTAAGCGTTACATCCATAATCAACGCGCCTTTCTTGTTTTTAAAACGGCGTTTCATTTTTATCTCAAGGCCCGAGTCTAGTCAGATTTGCCGCCTCGTCAAGCAAAAATGAAACAGCGTTTTGTTCTGCTTGCGTATATCCTTGGGTTTTACTTTCACGTTGGAGCCTTCATGGACAACAGCGTCATTGCAAACAACGATCTGGTGTCGGCGGTGGGCCGGACCATGGCCGTGCTCGAGGCACTGGCCGAGCATCCGGAAGAAAGCGGCGTCTCGGAGATCGCCAACAAGCTGGAGATGTCCAAAGCCACGGTCTATCGCTTCTTGCAGTCGCTCAAGGCACGTGGGTATGTGGTGCAGGACGCCGAGGATCGCTATCGCCTCAGCGTCCGGCTCTTCGAACTGGGGGCCCAGGCCCTGCCCCACTTGGACATCGTCCGGGAAGCGGAGCCGGGCATGCGGCGAATCAACGAACTGACCGGCGAGACCGTCCACCTGGGGATTCTCGACGAAGGCAGCATCGTCTACGTGCACAAGATCGACTCCAAGTACAACCTGCGCATGTACTCGCGGATCGGCCGACGGGCGCCGTTGTACTGCACTGGCATCGGCAAGGTGCTGATGGCCTGGCTTGAAGAAGAGGAGTTGCTGGCGCACTTGGCGCAGGAAAGCTTCGAGCGTCGCACGGCCAATACCTTGACCAGTGCCCAAGCGTATCTGCAGGAACTGCAGACCGTTCGCCAGCAAGGCTATGCCGAGGACCATGAAGAGTTCGAAGACAACATGCGTTGCCTCGCGGCACCGATCCGCGACCGTTTTGGCCACGTGATCGGCGGAATGAGCGTTTCATTCCCCTGCTTTCGCTTCAGGGAAGAGTTGAAGCAGGACTACGTCAAGCAACTGATGCAAGCCACCCAACAGATCTCAAGCCAATTGGGCTGGCATGCGCGCTAGTCTGTGGGAGCGGGTTTGCTCGCGATGACGTCAGCACATCCAACATCCCCGCAAACTGACCCACCGCTTTCGCGAGCAAGCTCGCTCCCACCTTGGATGTGTGTTACCCACAACATTCGGGCACCACACAAAAACCTGTGGGAGCGAGCTTGCTCGCGATGACGGCGGTACATCCAACACTTATCCAGGCTGACCCAGCGCTTTCGCGAGCAAGCTCGCTCCCACAGAGGATGGGTGGTGACTGCTAGGTCTGTGAGCAACTCACAGGTTCCAACTGACTGGCATCAGAACCAGGTTTCCATCTGGATGCCGTACTGCCAGACACCGCCTGAGTTGAAGTCAGTCTTGCCGAAGGAGTCCGTGGTGCTGTACCGGTCCAGGTCCGACGACCAGTTCATGACGCTGGCGAACAGGCGTAGCTCTGGACGCGTGAGCAGATCGCCCAGGTCAGGCTTGAAGGTCGGGGCGACCGTGAACTTCCAGAAGTTGCCGTCGACCGCATTGCGTTGCAGGTAGCCCTTGGGGTCCAGCTTCATGGTTTGCCAGCTCATCTCGTAGGCCATCTCGAAATTGCTGTTGATTTCGTTGGCCAACCGCACGTTAAGGGTCATCCAACGGTAGTCGTCGCCCTTGACGTAGCGGTCCTTGCTTTGCTCAGCCAGCAGGCTCGGGCCGATGCGCCAGTCGGACGCTATAGGCGTCTCGCCGTACAGCGCCAGGCGCACGGCACGGGCCTCGTCGATCAGTTCACCATCCGAGCCCACGTTCTTGACCTCAGCCCCCAACCCCTGTCCATAGAGCAGCGCCGTCTTGAAGAAACCTTCGCGGCCGAAAAAGTTTTTCTGGTGATTGGCAACCATGCTGTGCAAACCGGAATCGGCCGGCGTCAGCCCCGCTTGATTGGTGCGGGTCGCAAAGTCGTTTTTCTTCGAACCGATGGCGTTGAACATCCATTGCCACTGCCCACCGTCGAAAAACTGGTTGGACGTCAGGATGTAGCTTTCCACATCGGCATTGACGCCACCCTCACTGAAATCCCCGTAGTTGCGACCGATCAATGAGTAGTTCGAGCGCCAGTTCTTGTTCATCTGTATATCGTAGATACCGCCACCGGTACCGGCCAGATAGACAACGTCGGAGTCCAGCCAGTGGATGTCGAAATTGTCCCTGTCGAAGCGTTTGCCCGCCCACAGGGTGGAGTTTTCGAACATCGGGTTGCCCTTGAATGCCGCCAGGTGATCGAGTTCGGTAAACACCTGGCGCACGTTCAGGTTGCTTTCATCGGCGGTCCAGTCGTTGGAACTCTCCACGCCATCGGCGATGGAAACCGTGAATTTGGAGCGGGTGCCATTCTGCGCGTACATCTCTTTCGACAGGTCGATACGCATGTAGGTATCGTCCTCGTTACCCAGTCGCCCGACAGCGCCACCGACAGAACCGGCCGGCGTGGTGTACGGACCACCACGACCACCGCCCAACCCATCATTGATCAGCAACCCGGAGCGAGCGTAGCCCTTGAAGCTGAAACCGTCAGTGAGGTGTGCGCCGCTGCCCTGCTTTTGTGTGCTTTGCTGGCTGGCTTCGAGTTTTGCCAGACGGGCATCGAGTGTCGGGACTGTAGTGACGGAAGCCGTCGGTTGCAGGGTGGGCGTGGCGAGTTTGATTTGTTGCAGTTCCCTGGCGAGCGCCTGGGTTTGCTGTTCGGCGGCGGCGGCACGCTTTTCCGCTGCGCTGGCACGGGCCTCGAACGCGGCCATGCGCTCTTCCAGCGTCGCGGCCTGAGAAGTGGCCGCCGAGGCGCCGAGCACGCTTGCGATTAGCCAGCTTGATGCTTTCTGCATGTGGATTTTCCCTGTTTTGTTTTTATTGTTCTGTCACCGCGACCGGCCTTTTTCGCCCAAGCTCTGAATTGTCAAACCTAAGGAAAAAAAGGATGCCTCATCGCAAATACACTGCTACATTTGGCGATGTTAACGTTAACTTTTCTAAAAACAAAAATAAAGAGGGCTTTATGAAACAGCTCAAATCGCTCCTTCCAGCGGCACTGCTCGGCCTGTGCGTCGGGTTTCCGTCGATCTCCACAGCCGCCAACCTGACGATTTCCTGCGGTGCCGTGGGTGCTGAATTGCAGCTTTGCAAGGAAGCCGTCGAGGCGTGGTCCAAGCAGACCGGCAACAGCGTCGAAGTGGTGTCCACGCCTAACTCGGCGACCGAGCGGCTGTCGTTCTACCAGCAGATCCTCAGTGCGCAATCCAGCGACATCGACATCATCCAGATCGACATGGTGTGGCCGGGGATGCTGGCCAAACACTTGATGGACCTGCGCGAGGTGCTGCCTGCCAACGCTACCCAGGGTTACTTCCAGGCCCAGGTGGACAACGCCACGGTGAACGGGCGCCTGGTGACCATGCCGTGGTTCACCGACTCTGGGTTGCTGTATTACCGCAAGGACCTGCTCGACAAGTACAACAAGCCCGTGCCCCAGACCTGGGAAGAAATGACCATGACTGCCAGGGCTGTCCAGCAGGCCGAACGCGACGCCGGGAACGCCAATGCCTGGGGTTATGTATTCCAGGGGCGCGCCTACGAAGGCCTGACGTGTAACGCACTGGAGTGGATCAGCAGCCAGCCGCAAGGTGGGTTGGTCAATCCGCAAGGCGACATCGTGGTCAACAGCCAGGCCTCAAGGGCCGCATTGACCCTGGCCAAAAGCTGGGTGGGCGACATCGCCCCCCGTGGCGTCCTCAATTACACCGAGGAAGAAGGACGCGGCGTCTTCCAGTCGGGCAATGCGCTGTTCATGCGTAACTGGCCTTATGTCTGGGCCCTGGTGCAAAGCCAGGACAGCGCCGTGAAGGACAAGGTCGGCGTCGCTCCCCTGCCCCGTGGTGGCGCGACCGGCAGCCATGCGTCCACCCTCGGCGGCTGGGGCCTGGCGGTATCGCGCTACAGCGCCAACCCCAAGCTCGCCGCGGAACTGGTGAGCTACCTGAGCAGCGCCCAACAGCAGAAACACCGCGCCTTGGTTGGCGCCTATAACCCGGTGATCGAGTCGCTGTACCAGGATCCCGAGTTGCTCGCGGCCATGCCTTATTACAGTCAACTGCGCAGCATCCTCAACGACGGGGTCATGCGCCCCGCTTCAATCACCGCCGACCGCTATCCACGGGTCTCCAATGCGTTCTTCGATCAAGTGCACGGCGTGCTGGCCGGCGAACGGCCGGTCGATCAGGCGCTGGCCGAACTGGAAAGCGAACTCACGCGCATCAAACGCCGGAACTGGTAAGCCACAAGGAAGGAAATCACCATGTCTGTCTCCACTACACTCGCGCCCGGCGACGACGAGCACCTGCTCACTCGGGAAACGCCGGTACAACGCCGTCGCGTTCGCGCCGCCTGGCTGTTCCTGAGCCCGATGCTGCTGTGCCTGGCCCTGGTGGCGGCCTGGCCGCTGCTGCGCACATTCTGGTTCAGCCTGACCGACGCCAGCCTGGCCGACACGGGCGATGCAAGCTTTGTCGGCTTGAGCAATTACCTGTTTCACAGCAGTGCTGGCTGGTCGGGCATCCTGGTCGATCCACAGTGGTGGAATGCGGTGCGCAACACCTTGCATTTCACTGTGGTGTCAGTGGGATTGGAAATCGTACTGGGGCTGCTGGTGGCATTGCTGCTGAACGTCAAGTTCACCGGGCGCGCGTTGGTGCGGGCGTTGATCCTGATCCCCTGGGCGATCCCGACCATCGTCTCGGCGAAAATCTGGTCTTGGATGCTCAATGACCAGTTCGGCATCATCAATCACCTGATGTTGAGCCTCGGCCTGATCGATGCGCCCCTGGCCTGGACAGCCGACGCGGACCTGTCGATGTGGGCGGTGATCATCGTCGACGTCTGGAAGACCGTGCCTTTCGTCACGCTGCTGATGCTGGCGGCCTTGCAGATGTTGCCCAGCGACTGCTACGAAGCCGCCAGGGTCGATGGCATTCACCCGGTGAAAGTGTTCTGGTGGGTCACCCTGCCACTGCTCATGCCGGCATTGCTGGTGGCGGCGATCTTTCGCATTCTCGATTCCTTGCGGGTGTTCGATGTCATCTATGTGTTGACCTCGAACTCATCGAGCACCATGAGCATGTCGGTCTATGCCCGCCAGCACCTGGTCGAATTCCAGGACGTCGGTTACGGCAGCGCCGCTTCGACCTTGCTGTTCCTGGTCGTGGCGGTAATCGCCATGGCGTACCTGTACCTCGGACGCCGTCAACTGGAGGTTCGCTCATGAGCCCGCGCCTGCTGAAAAAAACCCTGTTGCGCGCCGGATTCTGGTGCCTGATCGGGATCTTGCTGCTGTATGCCGTCTTCCCGTTCTACTACGCCATCGTGACCTCGCTGAAGCCATCCAGCGCCTTGTTCCAGGTGAGCTACTGGATCGACAACCCCGATTTCTCCAACTATGCCACCGTGCTGAACCAGGCCTCGTTCCTGCGGGCCATCGGCAACTCGCTGGTGGTTGCGCTGTGCGTGGTCGCGCTGGCGTTGTTTCTCAGCCTGACCGCCGCCTATGCCCTGGGCCGAGTGAAGTTTCGCGGACGCGGCGTGGTGTTGATGATGGTCCTGGGCGTCTCGATGTTTCCACAAGTCGCAGTGCTGTCGGGATTGTTCGAAGTAATACGTGCCCTGGGCCTGTACAACACGTCCTGGGCGCTGATCCTGAGCTACACGATTTTCACCCTGCCCTTCACCGTCTGGGTGCTGACCACCTTCATGGGGCAATTGCCTCATGAGCTGGAAGAGGCCGCGATCATGGACGGTGCGTCACCCTGGGTCACGCTGACCCGCGTGCTGTTGCCGCTGCTCTGGCCGGCACTGGTCACCACGGGGCTCTTGGCCTTTATCGCCGCCTGGAACGAGTTCCTGTTTGCCCTGACCTTCACCCTGACCGACTCGCAACGCACGGTCCCGGTCGCCATCGCGCTGATTTCCGGTGGCAGCCCTCATGAACTGCCTTGGGGCTTGTTGATGGCGGCGTCGGTGCTGGTCACGGTGCCATTGGTGATTCTGGTGCTGATCTTCCAGCGCCGCATCGTTTCCGGCCTCACTGCCGGTGCGTTAAAGGGTTGAGGCCCAACACAGACAAGAAAGGAACAGCATCGTGATCAAGTTGAAGCTGGACAACGTGAACAAACAATTGGGCGGCGCACGCATTCTTCGCGACGTCAGCCTGGAAATCTCGGCGGGTGAATTCGTGGTTTTCGTCGGCCCTTCGGGCTGCGGAAAGTCGACCTTGCTGCGGCTGATCGCCGGACTGGATTCGATCTGTGACGGCGACCTGCTGATCGACGGACGCCGGGTCAATGACCTGGAGCCGCGCGAGCGTGGCGTCGGCATGGTGTTCCAGTCCTATGCGCTATACCCGCACATGAGCGTCTACGACAACATCAGCTTTGGCCTCAAACTGGCCAAGACCGAAAAGACCAGCCTGCGCGAGCGAGTGCTGAAAACCGCACAGATCCTGCAGTTGGACAAACTGCTGCAACGCAAGCCACGGGAACTGTCGGGTGGACAGCGCCAGCGGGTGGCCATGGGCCGGGCCATGGCGCGGGAACCGGACATCCTGCTGTTCGACGAGCCGCTGTCCAACCTCGACGCCTCCCTGCGCGTGCAGATGCGCAACGAAATCGCCCGGCTGCATGGCCGACTGGGCTCGACCATGATCTACGTGACCCACGACCAGGTTGAAGCGATGACCCTGGCCGACAAGATTGTCGTGCTCAATGGCGGTCGCATCGAGCAGGTCGGCTCGCCGCGCGAACTCTATGAGCACCCGGCCAGTCGCTTTGTCGCCGGTTTCCTCGGCTCGCCCAAGATGAACTTTCTGCCGGCGCGCCTGCACACCCCAGGTGAAACCAGCCAGATCGACAGCCCTTTATTGGGAATGACGCCCCTTCCCTTCGACAGCGCCCACCTGGCGGCGAACAGTCCGCTGACCCTGGGGATTCGCCCGGAACACGTGTCGCTCAAAGCGGCGCAAGGCAGCGCTGGGGTCGTCGTGGTCGGGGTTGAATACCTGGGCAGCGAAACCTACGTGCACCTGGAGTCGGGCGAGGATGAACCCTTGATCTGTCGCTGCGAGGTCAACGCCGGATGGCAAGTGGGCGATCGGGTTGAACTGCAACTGGCGTTCGGCAGCCTGCACCTGTTCGATGCCAATGGCACGGCCTTGAGACGCCATCCGGCTGTTATTGAAGTCCTCCCGGAGGACGTCCCGCAGCGCTCGCCAAAAGCAGGCGCCCTATGACTGTGTCTGTAAATGCCATGAACGCACCCACGCCCTCCCCCCTTGAACACGCGCAGCAGGCGCTGAGTGAAGGTCAGTCTCGCGTCATTGACGACTATCGACCCGACTATCACCTGGCGCCTGTCGCGGGCTGGATGAACGACCCTAACGGGGTGGTGTTTTTCCGTGGCGAATATCACGTGTTCTACCAACACCACCCTTTCGATGCCAAATGGGGTCCGATGTATTGGGGCCACGCCAAGAGCGCCGACCTGGTCCATTGGCAGCATCTGCCGATTGCCCTGGCGCCCGGCGATGACTTCGACCGCCACGGCTGTTTTTCCGGTAGCGCGGTGGTGTGTGGCGACACCCTGGCGCTGATCTACACCGGGCACACCTGGCTGGGGGAAGTGGGTGACGAACGCTTTATCCGCCAGGTCCAGTGTCTGGCCACCAGTGTCGACGGCATCCGGTTCGTCAAGCATGGCGCTGTCATCGAGAACGCGCCGATCGATACGATCATGCACTTTCGCGACCCCAAGGTCTGGCAGGAGGACGGCTATTGGTACCTGATTGCCGGCGCGCGCTTGGGCGACAAGCCGCTGTTGCCGCTGTACCGCTCCACCGACCTGCGCACCTGGGAGTTCCTCGACTACGTGTCCAGCGGCAATGAGGGTGATGGCTACATGTGGGAATGCCCGGACCTGTTTCGCCTCAACGGGCGCGACGTGCTGCTGTATTCCCCCCAGGGCATGAAGCCTGAAGGTTACGAACGCCTCAACAAGTACCAGACCGGTTATCGCATTGGCCGGCTCGACAGCGAATGGCACTTCACCGGCGGGCCGTTCATCGAACTGGATAACGGCCACGATTTCTATGCCGCGCAAACGCTGGAGGCCGCCGATGGCCGGCGCCTGGTGTGGGCCTGGCTGGACATGTGGGAAAGCCCGATGCCGAGCCAGGCCCATCACTGGTGCGGCATGCTCGGCTTGCCCCGCGAGCTTGAACTGCAGGGCGATCGCCTTGGCGTGTTTCCGGCACGGGAACTGACCGCGCTGCGCCAGGCGCCGTTGCCGAGCAGCGCGCCATGGGGCGAGTCGGGCAGCCACTGGGTGCCGCACGTGAAGGGCGACAGGCTCGAAATCCATGTGCATCTGGATCTGCTCGGCTGCACCGAAGGCCACCTGGGCATCGCCTTGCGTTGCAGTGCCGATGAGCAGGAACAAACCCTGCTTTATTACGACGCGTCACTGCAACGCCTGGTGCTCGATCGCAGCCGCTCGGGTGCGCAAGTGAGCGGTCAGCGCAGCGTGTCGATCGAGCCGACGCAAACACCACTGCAGTTGCGGGTGTTTCTCGATCGCTCGTCCATCGAGGTGTTCGAAGAAAGCGGCCGCTTCAGCTTCAGCAGCCGCTTCTATCCGCGACCTGACAGCCTCGGGGTGAAACTGTTGGCAAACGGCACTGGCGGGTGCGTCACCATTGCCAAGGCATGGCCGCTGGACTCGGGCTGGCTATGAGTACCGCCAATGGAGTCGCGAGAAGCCCGGGCCCTGTGTCATGATTCTGCGTCAACCTGACTGGCCGCACTTCGCATGACTTCCGTGAAAGACGTTGCACAGCTGGCCGGCGTATCCCTGATGACGGTTTCGCGCGCGCTCAACACGCCGGAAAAACTGAGCCCCGAAACCCTTCAGCGGGTACGTCGCGCCATTGATGAACTGCAATTCGTACCGAGCCTGTCGGCGCGCAGGATGCGCGGCGACAACCTGCAGGCGCGTACCATCGGTGTGTTCGCACTGGATACCGCGACCACGCCGTTCGCCGTCGAGTTGCTGCTGTCCATCGAACAAACCGCGCAGCAGGCAGGCTGGAATGTCTTCATCCTCAACCTGTTGAGCAACCCGCCCACCGACCAGAACATCGACCTGATGCTGTCGCACCGCCCCGACGGGTTGATCTTCAGTGCCATGGGATTGCGCCAGGTGAGCATTCCCGAGCGACTCAAGAGCAAGCCGCTGGTGCTCGCCAATTGCCTGGCCGATGACAGACACCTGGTCAGTTATGTGCCGGATGATGAAGCTGGGCAGCATCGAGCCATGCAGCATGCCTTGAGCCAAGGCTATCGGCGTCCGCTGTGCATCAATTTGCCGAGGAAGAGTCTTGCCTGGGGCCTGCGCCAGCAAGGCTTGCAACGCGCCTGTCAGGCCGTCGGGCTGGCACCTGAAGCACTCTTGCAATACGACCTTTGCGATCACGACGCCTATGGTGAAACCGCCGCAATTCTCGATCGGCACATCGTTGATGGCCGTCCGCAATTCGACATCCTGGTCTGCGGCAACGACCGCATCGCCTTTTGCGCCTATCAGCTGTTGTTGGGTCGCGGCCTGAAAATTCCCGACGATGTCGCGGTGCTCGGCTATGACAACATGATCGGCATCGCCGAACTGTTCATCCCGCCACTGACCACCGTACAACTGCCGTACTACGAGATCGGTCGCCAGGCGGCCCTGCACCTGATCGAGAGCCTGGAGGTATCGGGCGCCCAGCCGGTGGATTGCCCACTGGTGGTCAGGGCATCGCTGTAACGCCAATCGGCATCCGGCGCCCTGCCCTCAAGGTTGCTTCGCGGATGACGGCGGCAGCGCCGCGATGATCTGGGTGCGGCAAACCTCGAGGATTTCATCGGCCAGCGCGCTATCGTCCGGGCAGGCCCGGGACAACATGATCGCACCGACGGCATGCGCCAACGTGTCGAGCATTTTTGCCCTGATCGCTTCCTGCGGCGCGTCTTGCCCGGCCTCGTATTGGCTTTGGAGCGCGGCCAGCATGTTTTCGATGCCGCTGGCAAAAGTGGCCTTCAGTTCGGGCGATTGACGGGCAGCGTCGCCACACAGTGCCGCCATGGTGCAACCGCCACCCCGGGCGTCACGGTGCTCCCTGGACATGTAAAGATCGACGAACCCAGACACGTCGCTGCCCACACTGTCGGTCAGCGACTGCGCAAGGCTGTTCGCCGCCGCTTCGGCCATCAGGTCGGCCTTGGAACCGAAATGCTTGTAGAACCCGCCATGGGTGAAGCCGGCGGCCGCCATCAAGTCCGCCACGCCCACGCCGTCAAAGCCTCGCTCGCGAAACAAGACAGAAGCCGTCTCGACGATGTGCGCCCGATTTGCCTGGGCCTGGGCCTTTGTCACCCTCATTTTTCACTCCCTCGTGCTGCTCGAAATCACGCTCACATCATACATAGATGTCGAGCATAATCAAATTCGTTGACAGTTTAGATTTCGATCATCATCCTAATAACAAGCCGCGCTCACCTTGCCAGGCTGCACGCGCTCCTTTTATCCAAACCGACGGAAACAAGACGCCATGACCGACCAGAACCTGTTCACGCCCTACACGTTGGGTGATCTCACGCTTTCCAACCGAGTGGTCCTGGCACCGCTGACACGTAACCGTGCGGGGCAAGGTTTTGTACCGAGCGAGTTCGCTGCCACTTACTACAGCCAAAGAGCGTCGGCAGGTCTGCTGATCTCCGAGGCTTCACAGATTTCCCAGCAAGGACAGGGTTACCAGGACACACCCGGGATCTACACCCAGGCGCAGATCGACGGCTGGCGCACGGTCACCGAGGCCGTGCATGCCGAAGGCGGGCGAATTTTCCTGCAACTGTGGCATGTCGGCCGCGTTTCCCACGTCGACCTGCAAGCCAATGGTGCAGCGCCAGTGGCCCCCTCCGCGCTGCGTCCGGCGACCAAGGTATTCGTCAACAATAGTTTCGAGGACGTTTCCGAACCGCGGGCGCTGGACATCAGCGAATTGCCCGGGATCGTCAACAATTTCCGCCAGGCGGCGGCGAACGCCATCGCCGCAGGGTTTGACGGCGTAGAGATCCACGGCGCGAACGGCTACCTGCTGGACCAGTTCATCAAGGACGGCGCCAACGTGCGTACCGACGCCTACGGCGGCTCGATTGAAAATCGTGCCCGCCTGCTGCTGGAAGTGACCGCGGCCGTGGTGGAGGAAGTCGGCGCCAACCGCACCGGCCTGCGCATCTCACCTGTCTCGCCGGCCAATGGTGTGTCCAGCAGCGCGCCCCAGGCCCAGTTCGATTACCTGGTCGACCAGCTCAACGCCCTCGACATCGTGTACCTGCATGTGGTCGAAGGCGCGACGGCTGGGCCGCGCGACGTTGCGCCCTTCGACTTTGGTGCCTTGCGCCAGCGCTTCAAAAACACCTACATCGCCAACAACGGCTACGACCTGGACCTGGCCACCTCACGACTCGTCGAAGACAAAGCAGACCTGATCGCCTTCGGCCGGCCGTTCATCGGCAATCCGGACCTGGTGGAGCGGCTCAGAACCGGTTCGCCTTTGTCGGCATTCAACCCCGCTACCCTCTACGGTGGTGGTGCGACGGGCTACATCGACTATCCAACGCTCGCTGAATCCAGCGCGCGGTAACACTGACCAGACCCGACCGCGCGCCTGCACAACAGCGCACGCGACTCGCTCATCAATACCTTGAAGAAGAGACTGCCCCATGGACACTCGCACAACCGTTCTTATCACTGGTGCCTCTACCGGTATCGGCGCTGTCTATGCCCAGCGCTTTGCCCAACGTGGGCACGATCTGGTCCTGGTGGCCCGCGACAGCACACGCCTGCAAGCGCTGGCCACCAAGCTGCGCAGCGAACACAACGTTGCCGTCGATATTCTCCAGGCCGACCTGACCCAGATCGGCGACCTGACCACCGTCGAAGCCCGGCTGCGCGATGACGCCAACATCGGCATCCTGGTCAATAACGCCGGTGCCGCCCAATCCGGCACCTTCATCGAGCAGTCGACCGACAGCGTCGCGCACCTCGTGTCGCTCAATACCACTGCGCTGGTCCGGCTGGCCAGCGCCATCGCCCCACGCCTGGTCAAAGCGGGTGACGGCGCGATCATCAACATCGGTTCCGTCGTTGGCCTGGCACCGGAGTTCGGTATGTCGGTCTACGGCGCGACCAAGGCGTTCGTGCTGTTTCTCTCCCAGGGACTCAGCCTGGAACTGTCCCCCAAAGGCGTCTACGTACAAGCCGTCCTGCCAGCGGCCACCCGTACCGAGATCTGGGAGCGCGCGGGCATCGATATCAACACCCTGAATGAAATCATGGAAGTCGGTGACCTGGTCGATGCCGCGCTGCTCGGTTTTGATCGTCGCGAGCCGGTGACCATCCCACCCTTGCATGAAGAGGCACGCTGGGATGCCTTGCAGGCCGCGCGTCAAGAGCTGCTCGGGCAAATCCGACAGTCCCACGTCGCCGAACGCTATCAAGACCCGGCGTGATCATCGTTTAGCGGGCGCCGGCGCGAAGGACAGCGCCGGTATTGCTGGATGCCTGGCCGTGTAATCACTGCGCTGCATCCCTTATGAGAGCAAAGCACCATGAAAGCATTTTTAATCGATCGCTACAGCAAGAACAGTGGCCGTATGGGCGACCTACCGGCCCCTGACGTGGGTGACCACGACGTGCTGGTCCGCGTGCACGCCGCCAGCGTCAATCTGCTGGATTCAAAGATCAGCAAAGGCGAATTCAAACTGATCCTGCCCTATTCATTTCCCTTGGCATTGGGGCATGACTTGGCGGGAGTCGTGGTCCGTGTGGGATCTCGTGTCGAGCAATTCAAGCAGGGCGATGAAGTCTATGCCCGCGCCCCGGATGGGCACATCGGCACCTTCGCCGAGCAGATTTCAGTGAACGAAAACGCCCTGGCCAAAAAACCGGCGAACGTCAGCATGGAAGAGGCCGCTGCCCTGCCCTTGGCCGCCCTGACCGCCTGGCAGGTACTGGTTGAAACCGCCCGACTGAAGAAAGGCCAAAAGGTTTTCATCCAGGCCGGTTCAGGTGGCGTCGGTACCCTCGCCATCCAGCTTGCCAAGCACCTCGGCGCCTTCGTTGCGACCAGCACCAGCACCCGCAATGTGCCGTGGGTCAAAGCGCTGGGGGCCGACGTTGTCATCGATTACAAGCAACAGGATTTCGCCAACGTTCTGCAGGACTATGACATCGTGTTGAACAGCCTGGGCGCCGATGAGCTGGAGAAATCGCTGAAGATCCTGAAACCTGGTGGCCAGCTCATCTCCATTTCGGGACCACCCACCCCACAGTTCGCCAAGGCCCAGGGACTCTCCTGGGTGCTGAGACTGATCATGGGCCTGTTGAGCAGCGGTATACGTCGCAAGGCCCACCGAAAGGGTGTGAGCTACGCCTTCGTGTTCATGCGTGCCAGTGGCTCCCAACTGCGTGAGATCACCACGCTCGTCGAGTCCGGCAGCCTCAAGCCGGTGCTTGACCAATCCTTCCCCTTCGACGCGACAGCCGATGCCCTGGACTATGTCGAACAAGGCCGATCGAAGGGCAAGGTCGTCATCAAGATCCACTCAGGCACGACTGGTGAGTGAGACCGTATCCCCCGCAGAGTGGCCAGGCGCGAGAAACCGTATCACCGGTCCCGCGCCAGTGAAGGCCTGGGCAAGCAATGGGGCAGCCAGGAGGTTCATCACCAAACGGCAATATGTGAATCCGCCCGGGGTTCAGTCCCGCCGCACAGCACACCGCTGACCGGGTCGCGCAGGATGATCTGGCCGCGCCCATAGTCGGTCAGGTCGCTGGCGATCTGAACCTCATGCCCCCGTCGCGCCAAGGCATTGGCCAGGTCCCGTGAGGCCCCGTGCTCGATACCGACTTTCATCGCCCCCAGCCATTGCCAGCGTGGTGCATCCAGCGCCGCTTGCGGGTTCAGGCCGAAATCCACCAGGTTCATGACCATCTGCACATGCCCCTGGGGCTGCATGTAGCCGCCCATCACGCCGAAGGGACCGAGGGCCTCGCCATTGCGAGTGAGGAAACCGGGAATGATGGTATGGAAGGTTTTCTTGCCAGGAGCCAGGCAGTTGACGTGGCTCGGATCGAGGCTGAATTCCTGCCCTCGATTCTGCAAGGCAATCCCACTGTCCGGCAGCACCACACCGGAGCCAAACCCGTGGTAGTTGCTCTGGATGAACGAGACCATATTGCCCTCCCCATCCGCGGTCGCCAGGTACACCGTGCCGCTGGCGTGGGGGTCGCCGGGCGTGGGCGGTAGGGCCTGTTCGCCGATCTGCCGACGGCGGCGGGCACTGTAGTCGTCGCTGAGCAGGTCAGCCACCGCCACGCGCATGTGCAAAGGATCGGTGATGTAGTGCAGGCCGTCGCTGTAGGCCAACTTCATCGCTTCCAGTTGGCGATGCCAGGTCTGTTGGCTGTCACGGTGATCGAAGTCGAAGCCTTCCAGTATCTTCAACGCCATCAAGGCCACCAGGCCCTGCCCGCTCGGCGGGATTTCCCAGACATCCACGCCTCGGTAATTGACGTGGATGGGGTCCACCCACTGGGCGCGATAATCCTTGAGGTCCGAGGCCCGCAGGTAGCCACCAGTGGCCCGGGAATGGGCGTCCAGGCGCTCGGCCAACGCACCGCGATAGAGGCTCTCGCAGCGAGTGTCGGCCAACGCCTGGAGGGTGCGCGCCTGGGCCGGGTTGCGAAAAACCTCCCCGGCCCGTGGCGCCCGGCCTTCGATCAGGAAGGTATCGAACCAGGCCTCCAGGACGGCATCACGATGGGGCGTGAACTCGTTCACCGCGACCTGCCATTGATGGGCAACCACCGGCGACAGCGCAAAACCGTCCCGCGCCAGGCTGATGGCCGGTTGCAGCAGCTCGGCAAAGGGCAGCTTGCCAAAGCGTCGGGACAACTCGGCCCAGGCCGACGGGCAACCCGGGACAGTCACCGGTGTCCAGCCATAGAGCGGCATCTGTTCATGGCCGGCGGCCCTGACCGCCTCGATACTCAAGGCCGCCGGTGCGTGGCCGTTGCCGTTGAGGCCGTGCAACTGGCCTTTGCACCAGACCAGCGCGAAGGCGTCACCGCCAATGCCACACCCGGTGGGTTCCACCACCGTCAGCGCGGCTGCCGTGGCGATGGCGGCGTCGATGGCATTGCCGCCCTTTTGCATGATCTCGATGCCCGCCTGGGCAGCCAGGGGCTGGGACGCGGCGACCATGCCCCGACGGGCGAAAACGCTCTGGCGTTGCGACGGATAAGGGTATTGGTGGGCAGAAAATTTCAGCATGACGAAGACTCTTCGATACAGGAATTCAGTGGCCGGGAAAGGTCATAACACGCGACTGAGAAAAGCCCGGGTACGAGGATGAATGGGGTGACAGAAAATCTGCTCCGGCGGCCCCTGCTCGATAAGCTCGCCCTGGTCCAGGACCACCACACGGTCGGCCACTTCCCGGGCAAAGCCCATTTCATGAGTCACCACGACCATGGTCATCCCCTCCTCGGCCAACTCCTTCATCACTTGCAACACCTCGCCGACAGTCTCCGGGTCGAGGGCGCTGGTGGGTTCGTCGAACAGCATGGCCTGGGGTTTCATGGCCAGGGCCCGGGCAATCGCCACCCGCTGTTGCTGGCCGCCGGAGAGCATCGACGGGTAGTGATCGGCCTTATCCGCCAGGCCGACCCGCTCCAGCAGGCCGCGGGCCTGCTCCAGCGCTGCGGTGCGAGTCACGCCAAGCACCTGGATCGGCGCCTCGATGATGTTCTCCAGGGCTGTCATGTGAGGAAACAGGTTGAAGCGCTGGAAAACCATGCCGATGTCCCGCCGTTGACGGGCGATGTTGCGCTCCGACTCCCGCACCAGGCTGCCGTCGGCCCGCTCGCGATAGCCCATGGCCCGGCCGTTGACGCGGATACGCCCGCCCTGGATGTCCTCCAGCAAGTTGATGCAGCGGATGAAGGTGGTCTTGCCGGAGCCCGAAGCCCCGATCAGCACAACGACTTCGCCGCGCCGCACTTGCAGGGAGATGCCCTTGAGAATCTGCAGCTCGCCGAAAGACTTGTGGACATCCAGCGCCTCGATAATCAGCTCTTCGCTTTTATGCGCCATGGTCAACGTGCCCTCAGCAGGTTCAGGGTGCTGCGACCGAACATCCGCGTCGAAGCCGGCGGCGGTGACGAGGGCCGGTCCGACTGACCGAAACGGGCCTCCAGCCAGCGCTGGAAAAAGCCCCACAACGTGGTCAGCAACAGGAAGTAGATCGCCACCACCAGATACAGTTCGAACACCCGGAACGTCGCCGACGTGACCATCTGGGTACTGAGCAACAGTTCCTGTACGCCGATCACGCTGACCAGCGTGGTGTTCTTGAGCATCACGTTGAACTCGTTGCCCAGCGGCGGAACGATGACCCGGAACGCCTGGGGCAGGACAATGCGGCGCATCAGTTTGGCGAAGGTCATGCCCAGCGAGCGCCCGGCCTCGTATTGGCCCTTGTCCACCGCACCGATGCCGGCGCGGATGATCTCGGCCATGTAGGCACCCTCGTTGAGGCCCAGGGCAATGATCGCCGCCTGGATATTGCCGGGGATCACCAGCCCGAAGAGGTCGATGTCTTCGAAGCGGAAAATCCCGCCAGCGGCCAGTGCGGTGTAGAGAAAGACGATCTGCACCAGCAACGGTGTGCCGCGCATCAGCCACACGTAAAAGCGTACAGGCAAATGCAGCAACGGGTTCTTCGACAACCGCAACAGCGCGGCGCTCAGCCCCAGGACACAACCCAGCAGCATCGCCAGCACGCTGATCAGGCAGGTCAGCCAAAGCCCGGTGAGGTACACCCCACTGGGCTGCAGCAGGTACTGCCAGAACACATCCCAATTGAAATTCATCGCTGGTTCACCTCAATCAAGCGTGTCACTGGCGACATGCCATTTGCCGAGCAGTTGGCTGTAGCTGCCATCGCTGCGCATATCGCCGATGACCTGCTGCACGGCAGCCGTCAGTTGCGGATCGTCCTTGCGAATGCCCAGGCCAGTGAGAATCCGGCTGAAGGCCGGCACGCCCTCCTCGAACAGATCGGGCGCCATGGTCGCGTAATAACCGGCGGTTTCCACGGTGGTGCCATAGGCGTCGACCTGGCTGATGCGCAGCGCCTGGAAGGCATCGGTGTCGGTGTTGTAGACCACCAGCTTCATCGCCGGTTTGCCGGACTTGGCCAGGCTCTCGTTCTCGGTGTCGAGCAGGGTCTTGATGGTGGAACCGTTGAGCACCGCGACCTTGTGTCCGGAAAGATCCGGCAACGTCTTGAGCCCCTTCGGATTGCCCTTGGGCACCACCACCGCCTGGCTGGAATACATGTAGTTGACGATGTCGATCACCTCGCGGCGCTCGGGTTTGTCAAACAGTTGGTCAACGATCATGTCGCACTGCCGGGCCAGCAACGCGGGGAGCAGCCCGGAAAAAGGAATGACCCGCCATTCCACTTTCTTGTCGCCCAGGCGCTTGGCGATTTCCAACCCCAGGTCCACGGTAAGTCCCTTGGGTTTCTGCGCCTCATCAAAGGACACCAACGGCGGCGAATCCATGCCCGAGCAGTAGACGAGTTTATCGACCTTGAGCAAACGCTCCGGAACAACGGGCGCGGCAACGGCCCACTGCGCACAGAAACCCAAGGATAAAGCGGCAACCAACAGGCGAGGCTTATGCATGACCAGACACTCCAGTTCAGTAAGTAACGGGCAGTACTCAAAGTCAAAACACGGGCAGGGCTCCAGTCCCCTGCTCTCGTTATTTTTTCGATTGCAGGAACTCGATCAATTCAGGGACGGTGCCTTCGATGTGCGAGCGCACCACCGCTTCAGCCTTCTCGGCGTCGCCAGCCCGCAGCGCGTCGAGGATCAGCAGGTGCTCCTGGCGTGCACTCAGGGGCTTTTCCACATGCTGCAACCACAGACGCATGGGCGCCTCAATCAGGGAATAGAGCGCGCTGATCTGCTTGAGCAATCGCGGGCGACCGCTGATGCTGCACAGGTATTCATGAAAGGCGCGATGGCGGCTGACCCACTCGGCGCTTTCCTCGCGATAATCGTCCATCTCGTCCAGCAAGCGCTCCAAGGCGGCCAGCTGGCGTTCGCCAATTCGCGCCGTCGCGACACGGACCGCCAAGCCTTCCAGGGCGCTGCGCATTTCGAAGACTTCATGCAACTCTTCGATATCCAGGCCGCTGACAATCGCCCCGCGATTGGGTCGCAGGGTCACCAGGCCCTGGGCATCCAGACGACGAAAGGCCTCGCGCACCGGCATCCGGCTCATACCGATCTCATTGGCGATGTCCTCGGCAATCAGCCGGTCGCCCTTGCGTAACCGACCGCCACAAATCGCATCGAGCAGGAAGTTGTAAGCCTCCTCCTCGGCCGTTATCGGCGGGCGTTCAGCGTAAGCGGGAACAAATTGCATGGCAGCACCTTCTGAATTTTTGTATCCAATTATCCATAAATTCAAAAAAGCAGAATGCGTGCCAACCTGTCGAGCAATCGTGCAACCGTTTGATTTGAAGGAATTTGCCGGGAAAAACGATTGCCAGCCTTAAACCATTAGCCGCACAGGTGTGCTACCAAACAGCTCAGCGGCTGCCTTTTATCAGTGCAGGGGGATGATTCGGTAACACCGCAGGCGGCAGCCCATCAAGCCGGCGCCCTGGGTGTATCGGAGGGTGACTCGCCAAACAGCGCCCGGTAATGGGTCGCAAAATGACTCAGATGGAAAAAACCCATCGCCATGGCAATTTCACTGACGTTCAGTGCCGCCGCATGGGTCGTGATCAAACGTCGGCGCACGGCATTGAGCCGCAGGTTGCGCAGGTGCTCCACTGGACGCATCCCGGTGACCGCCTGGAAACTGTTCTGCAGGGTCCTGCGGCTGACCCGCAATTGCTCGCACAAGTCGAGGATGCTCAAGGGCACATCGGCGCTGGACACCACCAGCTCCTGGCAACGTTTGACCAGGTAGGCACTGACGGCAAAATTGCCGCGTCGGCCACGCACCTCGTCCGAGGCGTGACTGAATAGATCGAGAAAGGCGTTGAGCAGGACGTCCTCGAGGATTTTTTCCGAGGCGGGACTGACGGCGTCTGCCTGCTCCAAAAGGTGACGAAACAGTGGGTGGATTTTTTGCTGCACGCGGCGCAATACCGCCTCATCCACGCTGACCTGGGACACGCTTTTCAAGCGTTTGAGCTGTTCGCTCGACAGTTCGTAGGCCGCCAGTTTGGCGAACCGTACCGTGTCGACATTGGCCGCGAAGAAGTGCGTGCTTTCCGGCGCGTGCAAGACGAAGTCTTCGCCATCGCGCAACAGCACGACGCTATGGGCGCCCACTTGGTGCCCCTGGACCACCGGCGCACCGCCCAGCGACATGGCAATGCACAAGCGCCCTTTTGGCGCGCAACCGCGCTGCACCACACGCTTATCCAGCACCTCCTGGAAAATCTGGAAACGCTCGGCGCACACCTGCCGCAGTTCACTGGAAAGGCAGCCACGCCCGAGTTGGTCATAGACCTGTTGCCAGCCTAGGATCGAACCGGCGTGTTGCTGAGGATCATTGAAGGTACGGACTTCGGCGAACATGATCATTGTTCCTCGGTGACGCGTGCTTGTTACCCGATGCTGCGTAGGAGCTGTCGAGTGCAACGAGGCTGCGATCTTTCCCCAGACACTTGAATCCCGAGCGAAAGAAAAAAGATCAAAAGATCGCAGCCTTCGGCAGTTCCTACCGGAAAACCAAAGCCAGTTCCGTGCCAAGCATGCGCAAACGATATTCGCCTGCCCTGACGTCCATCGGCGCCAACAACGCCCCGGACAGCACCACCTGCCCCGCTTCAACGCACTGCCCGTCAGCCAGCAAGCACCGGACCAGCCAACACAGGTTGGCCTGGGGCGTGTCCTCGCGCGCCAGGACGTTACCCTCACCGCAGGACACGCCGTCATGCGCCAGGCGATAGCTCACTTCGGACAGTCGATGCGGATCGAACACCACTCTCGCCCCGAGGCAATACAGCCCCGCAGCGGCATTGTCGGCAAGAAACGCCCCGACGCCGAAACGCCAGCCCTGCCAACGACAATCGGCGATTTCGAATGCCGGCGCGATCTCGGAGATGGCGGCGAGGATGTCCTCGTCGCTGTAGAAACCCGGCACCAGTGTGCGCCCCAGGACAAACGCCAGCTCGATTTCCAGCTTTGGCTGGATCAGCCGTGCCAGGGGCACCGTGCTGCCGGGTTCCACAACCATCGCATCGGTCAGTGCGCCCAACACCGGTTCATCAATACCGAAACGGTCCTGGGCGGCACGGCCGGCGAAAGCCACTTTCCACCCGGCCAACCGCTCACCAGCGGCCTCGCGCCGGCGCAATGCCTCGCGCTGCAAGGTGTAGCCCTCCTGCAGGGTGACGGCCTGTGGCTCCAACGAAGGCAAGGCATGTACAGCCTGCGCGGCCTCGTGAAGCCGGACCAGGAAATCATCTTCGCGGCTCATGAGAGTTGCTCCGCCAGTTTGCGCAAGACGCCTTCGAGCCGCTCGGGTGTGGTGATCGCGGCAACGAACCGATCCGGCCGCACCACCACGACGCAGTCACGCACCTTGGCAAACCATTCGCCCAGGCGGTTATCGACGTCCTCGACGCAAATGGCGCCGCTGGCGGACAAGGGTTGGTTACGCCCCGCGCCACTGCGCGAGCGATTGATCTGGATGAAGCGCGTTTCCCAGCGCGCCCACCAGACAGCGGTTTGCTCGCTGAGCTGTTCGCTCGGGTTGACCCGATACCCCAGCACCGCATAGGAATGCCCCAGCACCTCATCCAGGCGCCGGCGCTGCCCCTGGGCGTCCTCGACAGACGGCTGGATGAACAATTGCCCGACCAGATCATCCTCATGCAGCTCGGCGCGTTCGTGATACACCAAGCCTTTGGTGATGGTTGCCTTGGGTTTGAATTTGAATTCCAGCAAGTGCGAACGAAGGTTGTCGACGCTGTTGACGGCCTGGAACAACCAGTCCCGCACACCGGCCATCAACGGGTTAGTCAGCCCCAGCACGGCGCCCATGTTGTCGGCCAACGCAATGAGATCGGTCGCATGCCCACGGCGTTCCTGGTCGTAACTGGCAAGAATCGCCGGCGACGCCCGCCCTTGAAGAATCGCGGCGAGCTTCCAGGTGACGTTGGCGACATCACGCAGGCCCGAATTGAGGCCCTGCCCGGCCCAGGGCGGGGAAATATGCGCCGCATCCCCCACCAATGCCACACGGCCCTGGACAAAGCGCGCCGCGACCCGAGAGTTATGGGTGTAGGCGCGGATCCGGATGATTTCCAGTTGATCGACCGCATCGCCGATATGCCCACGGATCAAGTCCCGGATCGTGGCCTCTTCGCACATCCGGGCCTCGTCTTCGCCCTCCAGGAGCATGAACTCCCAGCGCCGCTGCTGATACGGCAGGTAGATGCAGACAAAGGGCCGCTGCGGGTCGGCATGCAGGGCCGTATACGGTGCATCCAGCGAGTCGTTGGCCGTGTCGATCACCACCCATTTGCGTGGATGGGTCAACCCCAGCAACTCGATGCCGAGTTTCTTGCGCACGCTGGAACGTCCGCCATCGGCGCCGATCACGTACTGCGCCTGCAATTGATAGAGCTCGCCCTGGGCATCGCGCACCTGCAAGGTCACGCCCCCGGCATCCTGCTCCAGATCGAGCATTTCATGGCCCTGGCGCAACTCGACACTGGCGTGCTTACCCAGTTGCTCGCGCAATGTCGTTTCCAGTAACTGTTGCATGAAGATGTTGCGCATCGGCCAGCCATAGTGGGCCGTGCTCGGCTTGACCTCGGCAAAACAGACGCCTCGCGCGTTGTAGTAACGCAGGGGCACGTTGCAGATCATGTCGCGCGCGGCCAGTTTGGCGATGCCGATGCCCTGCAACACACGCAGTGCCTCGTCATCCATGCCCACCGCGCGCGGATACGGCAGGACGCCGTCAGCCAACTCAAGGACGATGCAGTCGATGCCGTACAGCCCCATGTAATGACCGGCTGTGATCCCATTCGGGCCGCCGCCAACGATGACAACCTGGGTTTTCTCCTGCTTCATCGCTATTCACCGCTTTGTTGTTGTGGTTGTAGACACTGGTCATACAAATAGTCGATGACGACAAGGTTGAACATTTCGCTTTGGTCATCATGGACGTAATGGCTGGCGTCGGCGATTTCCTCGGTGCGCACCAACTCATTGGCCTGCTTGATCGACTCAAGGGTCGCCAAGGGCAGGAAGTCGGAGCGGCCGCCACGAATGAACAGCGTCGGGCAATCCAGCGCCCGTACCGCCGGCCACAGGTCGGTCGGGGTAATACTCAGGCGCGCCTGGGCAATACCTTGCTGGTCGTGACGCCATTCGATTCCAGCCAGCGTTTCCTTCATGGAATACATCAACCTGGAAGCCAGCCCCTCCTGAGAGAGGCCGGGTCGCGCTTGCAGCCAGAACTGGGCGGCACTCTCCCAGTCAGGAAACAACAACGGTGTCTGGCTCATCTCGCGCCGAATGCGCTCGGCGCCGTCACCGCTGACCGAAGAACCAGGGCCGATGTCCTCGATCACCAACGCTTGCAGGCGCCCCGGATTGAGCCGCGCATACTCCAGTGCATTGGTGCCACCGAGGGAATGCCCCACCAGGACGAAACGCTGCAGACCCAGATGCGCCACCAGATCTTCAAGGTCGTGGACATAGGCCTCGGTCCGGTAACTGGAAGCATCCGCCCAGTCACTGTAGCCACGACCGCGCTGGTCAAGGGCATAGCAGCAATACCGCTCGCCCAGCGCATTGGCCAGGCCATCCCAGGTCTGGGCATAGGAGCGCAGCCCGTGCAGCAACACCACTGCAATGCCCGACGGATTGCCCCAAGACAGATAATGCAGGCGCATCCCTGACCGATTGATGAGGAACTGGCTGTTTGCAGACATTCGTTGGCCTCCCACGATCAGCGCACCTCAATACAGGCCGTCATTGCCCTTGACGTCGGCAGCCTGAAGGCCACCCAGACGCGCATGCAAGCGCCCACGCGTGGCGAAGGCCCAGATGATGATCAATTCGTCGGCCGCGGGACCGTCACCGAACGACAGCGAAATGCTGTCGTAGTGCGAACGGACATACAGCGCATCCTTGTGGGCCAGCGGCACATCGATGGTCACCCCGGGCCCGCCACGCTTGCCGGTGGAAGGCACCCAGGACTTGCCGCCGCCCAACGCGACGCGGATCGGATCCGCCGCCGGGTTGGTCAACAATGCATTGCCATGCTCGTACTCGCCCTGGCTGCCCACCAGGCACGCCTTGCCGTAGCTGACGATTTCGCGCTGGCCCGCCAGTACCCGGATGCGCCGACCGAACTCCTGGCCCAGCAAGGGTGACGGCTCTATCAGCTCGGCCAGGCTTTCACTGAAACGGCCGGCATAAGGGTTGGCGATCACGGCACCAATGGCGTACTTGAACAGCGGTTCACCGTCGGCCAGCCGACCCGTTTCGTTGGCCAGGGTTTCCTCGACGAAGCTGTACCATTTGCGGATGTGGTAACTGGCGAAATTGGCGGTTTTCATAAGAGCAGTCTCTTTCAAAGTGGGTCGAGATCGAAATGCCGGCTGGGGGCTCCAGCGGCCTTGAAGCGGGCCTTGCCTCGCTCGTCGTCATGTTCGGATTCGAGGAAGAATTCCAGGCGATTGCCGTCGGGATCGTTGAAATACACACCGTTACCAATCTCGTGGTCGGTGATCTTCACCACCTCGACGCCCTTGTTCAGCAACATGCCGTAGAGCTTGCGCAGGGTGGTCATGTCGCCCGCAATCTCCAGCCCGTAGTGCTGCAGCCCCAGGCCGCCCTGGTGGGCACCGGGTGCTGCGCGGAGCAACGCGATGTCGTGGTGCTTGGCACCGAAGGCCATCATGATCCAGCTTTCACCCCGGGCACTTTCATGCATGCCCAGCACGTCGGCGTACCAACGCGCCGACACTTCAGGGTCGCTCACCGATAGCGACAGGTGAGTACGAACGACTTCGACTTTCATCGCGCGACACCTCAGTTCTTCTTGATGATGGATTGATGCCCGGACTTGATTTGCGCCACGGCGGGCGTCCAGAGCACATCAGCGATTTCACTGAATTCACGCCACTGCTTCTGCCAGCCGTCACCGCCGTTCTCGGAGGTGAACAGATGCCCGTACTTGGTGCCAGCGACAATCTGGCGAGGGTCGGCAGGATTCAAGGCAATCGCCCAGACACAGGAGTTGGGCTGTTGCGGCAGTGGCAGCACTTCCCAACTGAGGGCGGCATCCCGGGAGACCAGCACCTTGCTGGTCGTGCCAGGGGTGCCGTCGGAAATGCTCAGGTAGAGCGTATCCTCGCTGCCCAGCGCTGCATTCATGGCGCGCACGTAGTACAGGCCGAAGGTTTCCCGGGCGACGATGCCGGTCCAGGTCTGCCCCTCGTCGAGGCTGCGATACACGGCGTTGACGCACACCACCACGACGACCTTTTGCCCATGGTTGGGCAGGACCACGATGTTATGCACGTCCGAGTTGTAGTCCCACAGCAAGCGATCATCGACACGGGTCCAGCTATCGCCACCGTCACGGCTGTGGAACAACCCACCCTCCTCCAGGCCAAACCAGAGCTGGTTGCGATCCGTCGGGTCGTAGGCGAAGGCCAGCAAGCGCGGACGACTGACGCCGTCGCAGAACTCAGGGATCTCCACCGGGGCACGTTCCCAGTGCTGACCACCGTCGAGGGTGCGCCACAGCACCGCGCGCGACGGCGCACCGGTGCCGACGAAAATGCGCTGTGCGTCCTGCGGGTCCACGGCCACCTTCCAGACGGTCCGGCCGTTGAATGGCGAATCCAACCGCTGCCAATGGCCTCCGGTATCAAGGCTGATGCACAGGCCGACGTCGGTGCCGGCATAGATCACCTCCGGCGTACCCGGGTGGAAACTCAAGGATCGGGTGATCGCATCGAATTCCAGGTCCTGGCCCAGGCCCAGGCGATGCCAGGTCCGGCCATCGTCGGCGCTGCGGATCACCGCCTGCCCGACGGTGGCGACCAAAAGGGTTCCGTTACTCATCACTGCTGTTCCTCAAATGAAGATGCCACGGGTCAAACCGCCGTCGATACCAATGGATTCCCCGGTCACGGCACCGGCCTTGGGGGATGCGAGGAAACCGATCAGCCAACCCATTTCGATGGGCGCCAGGGTGCGCCGGATTGGCGTCGCATCGATGTAGCCCTGCTCCACCTGCTCGGGCGTCTTGCCCTGCTTGATCCCTTCGCGCTCGTAGAGCTCCTGGATGTGCGGGGTGTCCACGACGCCGGGGTGGATCAGATTGACCGTGATGCCGGATGGGCCCAATTGGTCGGAAAGTGTCTTGGTCATGTGGGCGATGGCCAGGTTGCGCATGCCCGAGAGCACCTTGCTGCCACGCCCGGTCAGGCCGCCAATGTTGATGATGCGACCGAAGCCAACGGCCTTCATGTGCGGAGTCACGGCCTTGGCGCAACGGAAATAGCCGATCACCTTGGTGTTGAGGTCCGAGAGCAGCTCATCGTCGCCGGCATGCTCGATGTCGTTGCGCACCACACCGGACGGTGCCGCGGCGCCGTTGACCAGGATGTCGATGCGGCCAAAGTGCTTATGCACGGCCTCGACCATGTCGGACACCGCCGACATCTGGTTGGTGTCACAGAACAGCGGCAGCACCTCGTTGCCGGTCTGCGCAGTGATTTCCTCGGCGGCCTGCTGGAGAAACTCCATGCGCCGCGCGCAAATCACTACCTTGCAACCTTCCTGGGACAGAAAACGCGCGACTTCCTTGCCGATGCCCATGCCACCGCCGGTGACGATTGCCACGCGGCCTTGTAATTCCAGATCCATAGCAGTTCCTCTTATGATTGTTCGGCTCAGGCGAGATCGACGAAAACACTTTTGGTTTCGGTGTAGGCATCGATCACGTTCTTACTCATTTCCCGGCCCCAGCCGGATTGCTTGTAGCCACCAAAGGGTGAAGCCGGGTCGACGACGTTCCAGCAGTTGATCCACACCGAGCCGGCCTTCAACTGGGCGGCCACGCGATGGGCAGAACGCAAGTCGCGGGTCCAGAGCCCTGCGGCCAGGCCATAGGGCGAGTCGTTGGCGCGCAGCACCAGGTCATCGATTTCGGTCCAGCTCATGACGGTCAACACCGGGCCGAAGATTTCTTCCCGGGCGACACAGGCGCGCTCGGCGCGGTCGAGAAATACGCTGGGCCGGATGAAGTGGCCGCGCTCCAGATGGGCCGGTCGGTCACCGCCGCAGATCAGCTCGGCGCCTTCTTCCTGGCCCCGTTGCAGGTAGCTACGCACCGTGCCCAGTTGCCGGGCCGAGACCAGCGGGCCCATGCTGCTGGTCGGGTCCAGGCCTGGCCCCAACACATAGGCGGCCGCGTGGCGCTGGAGTTGTTCAAGCACCTGATCAAGAACGCTGGCGTGCACGTAGAGACGCGATCCGGCGGTGCAGACCTGCCCCTGGTTGTAGAAAATGCCGTCGGCGGCACCTTTGGCGGCCCGGACGATATCGGCGTCCGGCAGGATGATGTTGGGGGACTTGCCACCCAGCTCCAGGGAGACCTTTTTCATGTTGCCGGTGGCCGCCTGGGCGATCAGCCGCCCCACCTGGGTCGAACCGGTGAAGGCGATCTTGTCCACGTCCGGGTGCTGGGCCAGTGGTGCGCCGGTATGCACCCCAAGACCGGTGAGCAGGTTGACCACACCAGCCGGGAAACCGGCGGCCTCAATCAACTGCACCAGGCGAATCGCAACCAGGGGCGTCTGCTCGGCGGGCTTGAGTACCGCGACGCAACCGGTCGCCAGCGCCGGGCCAAGCTTCCACACGCACATGGTCAGCGGGAAGTTCCACGGCACGATCAAGGCACAGACGCCCACCGGCTCGCGCAACGTGTAGTTGAGCATCGGTGCGCCACTGGAGGGCGACACTGGTAAGGTGCTGCCTTCGATCTTGGTCGGCCAGCCCGCGAAATAACGAATGATATTCGCCGCACTGGCCGCTTCCCCCCGAGCCGCAGCGATCGGCTTGCCGTTTTCCAGGGTAATCAGTTGCGCCAGCTCTTCGCGATGCTGGTCGAGCAGTTCCGCCAGGCGAAACAGCAACAACCCGCGCTGGGCAGGTGACTGCTGCGCCCAGGGCCCGGTGAAGGCCGCGCGGGCGGCAGCGACGGCGGCATCCACATCACGTTCGCCGCCTTCGGCGACTTCCGCCAGGGTGTGCTCAGTGGCCGGATTTTGCACGGCAAACCGGCGGCCGCTGGCAGCGTCCTGCCAGGTCCCTCCGATAAACAGGCGTCCGGGCTGCGACAGGAACTTCTCGACGGCAGGTAACAATTGAATCGGGTTCATATCCGCTCCTTCACAACGCCATTTCAATCAGGCAAGGACCGCCATCGGCCTTGGCGTTGGCCAGGGCGCGCTGCAACTCACCATTGGTGTGCACGGTGCTGGCCGGTAAGCCGTAGCCCTTGGCCAAGGCCTTCCAATCGATGCGCGGACGGTCCAGTACTGTCAGGCTCAGGGCCTCGGGACCCAGCTCGGTCATGCCGAAGCGGCGCAGCTCGTTCTGCAAAATCGCGTAGCGATGGTTGGCCGCGATCAGGATCACCACCGGCAGTTGCTCACGGGCGATGCTCCACAAGGTCTGGATGGTGTACTGGGCACTGCCGTCCGATTGCAGGCAGAACACGCGGTTGCCGCGCTCGGCCATGGCGGCGCCAAAGCCCACCGGGATGCCCTGGCCGATGGCCCCACCAGTGTTGGTCAAGACCCGATGCCGTGCGGCATGGGCCGAAGCGGTGAAGAATGGATAGCCGCACGTCCCGCCTTCCACCGAAACGATGCAGTCGTCCGGCAGCGATGCAGCCAGCACCTGCCCCACGGACTGCGGGGTCAACGTGGCTTCGCCTGGCGGCAGTTCGATACCGATTGGCGTTGGCACATAAGCCGGCGCCTCGAGCGCATCGGCAAGCGCAGTGAGCGCGCCGGCAACGTCGTCCCCCACCTCAGCCAGACACAGCAGGCGTTCACGCTCTGCCAGTCGGGAGGCAATGCCTTCGTAGCCGAAGTAGCTGATGGGCTCAGGGACGCCGGCGCACACCACCGCGTCGTATTGGTCAAGAATTTCGATGGCCACTTCGGGGAAGTACGGCAGGCGATCCAGGTCAGGCAAACCACCGCCGCGATAGCTCAGACGTGGAAAGGTTTCGGCGAACAGGCGCACACCTGGCAGTTGTGCCAGGCGCCCCGCCGTTTCGAGTCCGGCGACGGACAAGCCTTGGTCGCCAACGATAAAAACCAGGCGACGGCCATCACGCAGGGCCTGGGCGACCGCCTCGATCCGGTCACCGGCAAAACGGCGAACCGGGGCCTGCAATGCCGTGAAGGCTTTCTCGTGCTGCACCGTGTTGGCTTGCAGGTCCATCGGCAGAATCAGACTGGCGATCTGCCCGTTGGCTTGCCAGGCGGCACGCACTGCCTCTTGGAAATCTTCACCGATGCCCGACGCCGTGCGCGAGGTGCGCACCCACCCGGAAACGCTGCCGGCCAGTACCTGGATATCACTGGCCAGCGGCGGATCGTAGTTGACGTGCCAGGACGCGTGATCGCCGATGACGTTAACAATCGGAGTGTTGGCACGACGCGCGTTGTGCAGGTTGGCAATGCCATTGGCAAAGCCTGGTCCCAGGTGAGTCAGAGTCATCGCCGGCTTGCCAGCAATCCGGCCATAGCCGTCGGCCGCACCGGTGCACACCCCTTCGAACAAGGACAACACCGGCTTGAGGGCTGGCGCACTGGCCATGGCTGCCACCAGGGGAATTTCAGTCGTTCCGGGATTGGCGAAGCAGTATTCGATACCGCTCGCCACCGCCGCCTTCACTATCAGTTGCGCACCATTCATTTCCAGCCCTCTTGATCGAGCGTTTGCAGTGGCTGAGATTTATCACACACAAAAATCCTCTACTCAAGTGTTTTTTACACACAAAAGCTCTTATTTTGAGATTTATGCAAAATTATAAAGAGAATATAGCCATCTTCGTGTTTGTTTTTCTCAGGCACTGACGTATCGTGGCAACGCCTCGTTCGCCGAGCGAGCGGGCTTTTCATCATCGGCGCACCTACCTATAGTGCTCACCCAACGACCACCTATGCGCCATTCCCCCCTTTAGGAGCGAAATGAGCAGTCTGAGCAAAATGCTGAGTGTGCTGGACCTGTTCGGCCCGGAAACGCTGAAGATCGACCCCGACACCGTCGCCGAGCGCATGGGCTTGTCACGGGCGACTGTGTACCGCTACGTCAAGGATTTGTGTGATGCAGGCCTGCTGGTCCGGGTGGATGCCGGCAGCTACGGACTGGGGCCCCGCATCATCGAGCTTGACTGGATGATGCGCCAATACGACCCGATCCTCGTGGCGGGTCGCGAGTTGATGCACCATCTGTCCGAAGCCACTGGCCTGGCGGTGTTCGCCAGCGTTTTCTATGACGGCCATATCATCAACACCTACATCGCCGAACCCAATGACACCTACCAGTTCGCATTCGGGCGCGGCCAGCCGCTGCCGTTTTTTCGCGGTGCGCAATCCAAGGTGCTGATCGCCTTCCAAAAGGGACGGCGCCTGCAACGCCTGTTCGAAGAACACTTGGCCAACGATCCTGACAATACCTACGACTGGGCAAGCTTCTCCAAAGCGGCGAAAAAGATCCGCAAGGACGGCTATTGCCTGACCCACGATGAACTCAACCAGGGGCTCACCGGTATTGCCGCGCCGATCATCAACCCTGAGCTCGACGAGGTGGTGGGCAGCCTTTCAGCCGTCGGCAGCACCGACAGCTTCAAACTGCTGCGCCAGGAAACCGTGATTGAAATGGTGATGGACACCACCCGGCGGATTGCCGAGCGGATGCGCTGAACCTGTGAGAGGCACTGTAGGAGCTGCCGAGCGAAGCGGCGGCACTCCCTCGCAACAAGGTTTACTGCCTCAGAACGGCACGGCCACCGTCACCTGGCTATATACGTTGCTGCCATTGCCCGTCACCGTTGTTGCATCCCGATCCGGCTTGTAGAGGCCTCAGCGGGGTGATGATCAAATGCTCGTTGCGCGGCAACCCCCAAAGCACGCTCAAATCGTGCCCACAATCAAGATGAAAGTCGCCGCCCTGCCGTTGGCGCTCGCGGTGACCTTCACCAAACCACGTTTGTTGCCGGCGATCAGCTTCGGTGACACGGCGTCACCATTACTGTTGGTCATCACCGTCGGTGCCTGATCGGCTCCGACGAATCGGCTCCCGGTCCCACCATCATCGGTGATCGTGTAGGTGACCCAGGCATCCTCTACCGGATCCCGGTCCTGATTCCATGTCCGTACCGTGAGCGGATCGGAAAATTCGGTATCCTCTGGCGCAATCTGTC
Organism: Pseudomonas sp. St316; assembly: GCF_018325905.1. Taxonomy (NCBI): domain Bacteria; kingdom Pseudomonadati; phylum Pseudomonadota; class Gammaproteobacteria; order Pseudomonadales; family Pseudomonadaceae; genus Pseudomonas; species Pseudomonas sp. St316. The sequence continues at coordinate 3,960,618 of NZ_AP021901.1, forward strand.
CCTGTCCATCTATCACAGTCAGTTGCTCCACATCATCCGTCGGATCCCCCTCCTGCGACACCACCCTCAAGTGGAACGTGGCCGTCCTCCCGTTTGAGGTGGCGGTCACCTGCAACGTGCCCACCCTGGAACCGGCGACCAGCGGCGGCGACGTCGCATCACCCTGGGCGTTCGTCTGCACGATTGGCGTCTGGTCGCCCCCCTCGAACCGTGTCCCTGTCCCACCCTCATCAGTGACCGCAAAGGCCACATCCGCCCCCCTAACAGGGGCGTCCAACGGGTCTTTCGCCCGCGCGGTCAATGGATTCGGGAACTGGCTGTCCATCGGGGCGGCCTGAAGATTCCCCGTCTGAGCCTGTAGCGACTGAACCTCGCCTGGGTCCAGCGACATCACGATCAGGGTGAGATGGGTTCCTCCGCGGATTTGTCCTGTGTCGGGCAGTAGCCGCACCCGGCCATCGGCGATTTGGCCGTCTGGGGCGGTGTCATCCACACGGAGCGTCACCGACTGTGCCTGGGTCCAGTTTGCTGGACTTGGCAGGGTACATGACGCGGCGTTGCCGTCCGCGGCAATCCACTTGGTGGTTCCGCTCTGGCAGGACACGTCGACGACCGCGGTGTGTGCGGGGGCCTGGTAATACAGCTGCTCACCGGACGCCCCTCCCACCGCGGATTCTCCATCCACTTGCGTCACGCGTACCGGCACCTGCACTGCGACGGCTCCCGGCTTGGCCACCGGCACGATCGGCTGTTCCACCAGGATGCTGCCCTCTGGCAACCTGCCATCGAAATACCGTGCAATGTCCGGCCAGATTTCAGCCATCTGCGTGCCAGCGTTGGCTACGGCGCTACCACCGCTGTGCAGAGCGATTGCTGTATCGGTTGATGCGTCGATCACTGGCGACCCGGAACTGCCGGGCTCGGTATCGCAATTATACTTCGCCCAAGCGTAACGGCCGTTGTCACCCACATCGATCACCCGGCAAGGAAGGCCATCGTCGTGATTGCGCGAGATTCGCTTCGGTAAAGCCCTGGGATGCCCAGCGAGGTAGACGCTGGCACCGATCTGCGGGACCTGGGTGTTCAGGCCCAAATAACCGAAGGAAATCAGTGCACCGCTGTTGACGATATCCTCGTCGAGGGCAAGCAGCGCAAAATCCTTATCCCGATCATAGGCCACGATCCGCTCGACGGGCACCTGAACCACATCCTCCGTACTGCTCGAAGGGCAGGATGTTTCTTCATAATTGAAGCTCACCACCATTCGGGTCGGGTCGCCCGCGTCCTGATCAACGACATGCCAGTTGGTAAGCACAAGGCTTCCAGGCCCCACCCGCCACACAGTCCCATAGCCTGTAGAGGTACGGATCCTGCCCACCGCACGTGAGCGCTGGTACTTTGCCGGATCCGACACTTGTACGCACCGAGCCTTCTCAAGCTGACTCTCGCCGATGATTTCACCCGGAGTAACCGGTGTGGGAGGCATTGGCTGCATGCCAGCGACCGCCAGCCCAGCGCCCGATATCATCCCAACAGCGGCCAGCATCAACCCACACATAGCCCACCGCATGGCCAGCGGCGCAGACATTTTTTTTGGCAGGGTCAGCATGGCAGGTATTCCGGTCGCACAGGGGATGATGGAGCGATTTATGAGGTGGAACGAGTTCGCTGCCTACTGTCAGAGTTGACAGGTTTGAGCAAGTTGCAGACGGATGGTCGGGGCTGGCTGGACATTACCCGGTGGCGAGGGCGAAAGCTTGCTCGCCACAGGTTTAACGCCCCCCGCCCGCTTCAGAACGGCACGGCCACCGTCACCTGGCTATACACGTTGGTGCCATTGCCCATTACTTGATTGCCCCCCGTCGTTGCATCCCGGTCCGGCTTGTAGAGGCCTATCAGCGGGGTAATGATCAAATGCTCGTTGACGGCCCACTCGGCATACACATCCAGCTCGCGGGCATCCAGGTTCAGGGTGTTGTCTTTACGCACGGTGCTGTAATCGAAGTACAACGCACCGAGGGTCAGGTTCTCCAACGGCGTGGCTTTCAGGCCGACATGATGAATGCCCGTGTTGCTGTTGAAAGGCCCGGCATAATTGCCCGCGACCTCGCCCTGGAACCAAGTGCCATAACCCGTGCTCTGCCCGGTGAACAGCGAGTCCCACTTCTGGGAGTAACGGGTGTAGCGGTAGGTCAGCTTCGGGGTCCAGGCGAGATCGGCAAAGGTGTAGCCGGCCTCGGCGTACCAGGCGTTCTGCGGGCCGGCGTCCTTGTCCTGCCAGGCGTATTCGAATGCCAGGCTGGCGTTCTCGATGCCCGCGTCACCTTCACCACGAATGCTGTAGACGTCCATGCCCTTGCGTTGCTTCTGGAAATCGCTGGCCCACTGCTTGTTCACGTCGATGCCATGTATCCAGGTCATCCCCAACGTGCCCGCTTTGGTGCTGTAGTCCAGCGTGCCGGCGGCCAGTTCGGTTTCGGCCTGGGCGCGGTTATCGGACTTGAGCCACACCACACTGCCATGCAGCCCGTCCTGCCCACCCAGACGTAAAACGGCGGTTTGATCGAACGCGTGCCGGGCAGCCAGGTAATAGGCGCCACCGCGATTCAAGCGACCATCGGCAGGCCCTTTGCCCAGGTTCAGCCCATCATCGTTGATCAAGAATCCCCTGCCCAGCTTGACCACCTGGCGGCCGCCGGAGACATCGACACCGTCCTGCCCCAACACGAGAAACAGATCGGCGGAACGCCAACCCAGGTAAGCGTCTTCAATTTTCGTCGTGCGCTCGCTGCCCAGCGTATTGCCGGCCGCGTCGCCGTCACCCCAGGTGGCGGAGCTGACCAGGCTGAACGCCCCATAGGCGGTGCCATGGCCAGTCAGGCCCTGGTCGCCGCTGACGCCATACTTGATGAAACCTTCGCGCCAGGTTGAACCACCTGGCCTGCCGTCGTAGTTCTTGCGACTGTTGAAATGACCGAACACGGCCAGCATGTCGGCGTTGAGGTGAGTGTCGTCATCGGCATACAACTCATAGGCCTGAACCTGACTCGCAGCGCAGAGCGCCAGCGTACAGGCAAGGCCACTGCCGAAAAATCCCATACACGATAGATTTCGCATGGCTGGAGCTCCTTTTTGTGGTGCGCCCTTATAGGCTGTTTTTATATTCAGGAGCCGGCACCACAAGCGGCACCGGCTGGCCGGGCTAACGGCAGTCGGCGAGCGCGCTGTCCAGCGCACCGACCATCATGGCGGCCTCGTCAGAAGTGAGGGTCAGTGGCGGCGACATCACGATTTTGTTGCCTATCGGGCGCATCAATACACCGGCCCGGCGTGCCTGCTCAGCGATGCGCGAGGCCAGGCCCGTTGCAGGGTCAAGCGGCTCGCGCGTGGCCTTGTCCGCCACCAGGTCCACGGCGATCATCAAGCCCTTGCCGCGCACTTCGCCCACCACCGCATAACGTTCGGTCAGCGGTTGCAGTTGCTCCAGCAACTGGGCACCGACTTTCCCGGCGTTGCCCGGCAAATCCTCGGCCTCGACGAGGTCCAGCACCGCCAGGGCCGCCGCACAAGCAGTCGGGTGCCCACTGTAGGTGTAGCCGTGCATGATCACGCTGCTGAAACCCGGGCCGTTCTCGATGGCATCGACGATGCGCTGGTTGAAGACCGTGGCGCCCATGGGGATGTAGCCAGCAGTGATGCCCTTGGCCAGGCACAGTACGTCGGGCGCGACACCCCAGCCACGGCTGCCGAGCATGCAGCCGGTGCGGCCGAAACCGGTCACCACTTCATCGGCAATCAACAGGATGCCGTGGCGGTCGCAGACTTCCCGCAGCCGCTTCCAGTAATACGCGGGTGGCACGATCACCCCGCCGGCGCCTTGCACCGGTTCGGCGATCAGCGCGGCAATGGTCTGCGGGCCGAGCAGCGCGATCTGGTCTTCCAACTGACGAATGCAGTGAGCGGTCAGTTCTTCTGGATCGCGGCAGTCCCAAGGGTTGCGGTACAGCCACGGCGTGTCGAGCAGATGACAGCCTGCCAACAGCGGCCCGTGGTTGTAGTGATACACGCCGTTGCCGCCCACCGAGGTCCCCCCCACGTGCACACCATGGTAGCCATTGCGCAATGACAGAAAGCGCGTGCGCCCTGGCTCGCCGACGGCGATCCAGTATTGGCGGGCCATTTTCAGCGCCGTCTCGACCGCATCGGAACCGCCGGAACTGAACAACACCCGGGTCATTTTTTCCTGGGCGAACATCGATGTCAGTCGCTCGGCCAGGTCGAAAACCCGTGGATGGGCAATACCGTCGAAGGTCTGGTAATAAGCCAGTTCGTCCAGCTGCGCTGCGATGGCCGCCTTCACTGAAGCCCGGTTATGGCCCACGTTCACGTTCCACAAGCCGCCGACACCATCGAGCATGCGATGGCCCTCGATATCGGTGATGTAGTTACCGTCGCCACGGGCGATGATCAACGTCTTGGAGCGGTTGGCTGGCGCCGAAGAACTCATCGGGTGCCAGAACTTCTTCTGTGCTGTCTTGTATTGCTCGTACATGATTGCAGTCCTCATTCTGTTTCACGCTTGCGTACGTACAGCAGTTGCTGGCCGGTGAACTCCAGCAACCCTTCAAGGCCGAACTCGACGCCGAACCCGGACATCTTGCTGCCGCCAAACGGCGTATTCGGCTGGATCTGCGCATGGCAGTTGACCCAGGCCATGCCACATTCCAGGCGACTGGCCAGGGCCTGTGCCTGCTCGCTGTCGCGCCCCCAGACCGATCCACCCAGGCCCATGTCGCCAGCATTGGCGCGACGCAGGACATCCTCGACATCCTGGTAGGCAATCAGCGGCAACACCGGCCCGAACTGCTCCTCATCCACCAGGCGCTGCCCATCGGTCACATCGGCGACCAGCGTCGGCGGATAGAAAAAGCCCGGACGATCCAGACGAGCACCGCCACACAACACGCGCGCTCCCTGGGCACGGGCATCCGCCACCAGTTCCTCCACCAGCGCCAGCTGTTCGAGGTTCTGCACCGGGCCAAACGTGACCCCGGGCGCCAGGCCGTCACCCACCACCTGACGCCGGGCGATCAGGGTCAGGGTCTCGGCAAAGGCCTCGTACTGGGACTGGTGGATGTACAAGCGCTTGAGGGCGGCGCAGGTCTGCCCCATGTTCAGGAATGCGGCCTGGAAAATATCTTCGGCGACCGCCTCGATCGAGGTGCCTGGCAGCACAATGGCGGCATCGTTGCCGCCCAGCTCCAGGGTCAGGCGCTTGAGGTTGCTGGCGGCGCCGCGCATCACGCTTTGGCCGGTAGCGGTGGAGCCGGTGAAGACAATCTTCTGGATACCGGCGTGGGAGGTGATCGCACTGCCGAACCCTTGCTCACCGGTCACGCTATTGATCACGCCCCGAGGCACGTGGCGAGCGATGACTTCCACCAGGCGCAGGGTGCTCAAGGGGGTCAGGCTCGATGGTTTGCTGATCACGCAGTTACCGGCCCGCAACGCCGGCATGATGTGCCAGACAGCAATCATGAACGGCCAGTTCCAAGGCGTGATCGACGCGACCACGCCCAACGGCTTGCGGTGCAGTTCAATACGCTGGGTCGGGGTTTCTTCCACCAACTCCACGGGAATCTGCTGCTCGGCGGCATAGCGCGTCCAGGCCACCGCGCCCATCACTTCGGAGAACGCCAATTCCAGTGGCTTGCCCTGTTCCAGGACAATGAGCCGGGCCAATGCCTCGGCTTCCTGCTCGAGATCGGCAGCGATGCTCAGCAGGCGCTGGCGGCGATCTTCATGGGTGCTGTGTCGCCATTCGACAAAGGCCGACTGCGCCGCTTCGACGGCCAGGTCCAGCTGGGCCAGGGAACCGGCCGCGCATCGAGCGAACACCGTACCGGTCGCCGGATTGAGCACATCAAATTGCCCGTTTTCGCCGTCGACCCGAGCCCCATTGATGAGCATTTGATAATCGTGCATAGAACCTTCCTTTCACGCGCTGACGAACCGTCCCGAACGACAGCGGACTTTTTTCTGGGTGGATTGAGGTTGTGCGTGATGCCTTAGAGCTTGTGGCTTCCCAGCGCCATGAACCGCTCGGGCGAGGTCTTGCGCAATCGAACAGCGAGGAACACGCCCACGATCAGCGCGACGGGAATCACCGCGCAGAGGCCATAGGACAAGAGCTGGCTGGCGCCCGTCAGCACGTCGAAATGAATCACCGCAAGGGCCAGGACCGCCAGCAATGCCAGGCACGAAAAGCCCGGAAGAATCCGACCGCGCCAGAACCCCACCTTCAGCTCCGGGTGAGCGCGAAAATAGACAAGCACCGCCGCTGAGGTCAGCGCCATGAGCAGGATCACGCACAGCGTGGCCAGGTTGGAAAACCAGGCGAACAGCTGAAGGATCGGATCGGCGTCCAGCGCGGCGAAGATCAGCACCACCACTGCGGCGATCAGGCTTTGCAGGACCGAGCCCATGTGCGGACTCTGGTGCACGCGATGGGTAGTGCCCAGCCGACTGTGGAGCAAACCGTCACGGCCGATGGCATAGAAGTAACGGGCCGCGGCATTGTGGAACGCCAGCAACCCGGCATAGATGCTGACCATGAACAGCACACGGATGATCTGGGTCAGGTGGGGGCCGACAAAATGATCGGACATGCCGTAGATGAACGTCGTCGGATCCTGGAGCGCCTGCAGGGTCGGCACGATCTTGTCGGCCCCGACGCCGATCACCATCGCCCAGACCGACAGGGCATAGAAACCACCGATCAACAGCACCGAGCTGTAGGTGGCGATGGGAATCGTGCGGTGCGGATTCCTCGCCTCCTCGCCGTAGATGGTGGTGGCCTCGAAGCCGATGAACGCCGCGAAGCAGAACAGCAAGCCGATGGACGGCGTGCCGCTGAACACATGGCTGCGCTCGAACGACGCGAAATTGATGCCGCTGTCGCCGCCGGTTTTAAGGATGGCGAAATCCAGTGTCAGGATCGCCAGATATTCGGCAATGACCACCACCGACAGTACTCTGGCCGACAGGTCGATCTTGCGATAGCCAAGAATCGCAATGCTCGCCATCGCCAGGAGCGAATACGCCCACCACGGCAAGTCCAGGCCAAAGACGCTGGCCATCGTGCCGCTGATTACCCCGCCGAACATGCCGTACAGGCCGACCTGGAGAATGTTGTAGGCAAACATCGCCAACACCCCTGCCGCACCGCCGGCCAGGCCACCCAGGCCGCGGGAGGTGAAGGCATAGAAACCACCAGCGTTGGTCATGTGGCGGGACATGGCCGTGTAGCCCGCCGAAAATGCCAGTAACACCAGCAAGGCCAGGATCAGCAACGCCGGTGTGCCAGCTCCGTTGCCCAGCATGATGCCAATGGGAAAGCCGCCGGCGATGACGCTCAAGGGGCTCGCCGCCGAAATCACAAAGAAGATGATGAAACCGACACCCAAGGCGCCGCGCTTCAACTCCGTCGAGCTGCTGATCGGGAAAGATACGCTCATTGTTCTTGACCTTATTGTATGAGGCAGTTGTTGCTGGATCGCAGACGCCCAGCTTCGCCGACTTCCAAATGCTTATTGTTCTGCTTGCACGCTGGATTCGATGCTAGGCCCTTGCCAAAACCCTTCGCTATCCCAAAACGGCAGCATCCCAAGCTGCGCCCCAAAACAGGTCAGCCCCATCAAAGCCAAGGACATTCCTGTGGCGAGGGGATTTATCCCCGCTGGGGCGCGAAGCGGCCCTAAATGCAGCCAACCCGGCGTATCAGACAGATTGAGTTGACTGCTTAGGGTGCCGCTGCGCAGCCCAGCGGGGATAAATCCCCTCGCCACAGGGACGTCGTCGCCCTAAGCGAACCGCATTGGCCCAATGTCGGCGCACAACGGCTGCCGATTCGGGATAACGCGAAGGCGCTTGCTGCCGCAAGATAAGCTCGCCCACCGCTTAGACAGTGCTGGGCCCAAAACAATAAAAGCCCCTAAGCGCAGGAAAATCTCAGCATGTTCTTCGCTCGTCTCTCTATCCAATGGCGGATCACGCTCCTGAGTGGGCTGTGCCTGCTGGCCGTCGTCGGGGCATTGACCGGCGCCTCTCTGTATCAGAACCAGCAAGGCGCAACACTGCTCAAGCAGCAAAGCAGTCAACTGCTGGGGCGCTCAGCCCTGGAAGGTTTGCAGGCACAGGGCCTGGCCCATGGTCAGCGGGTGGAACGCTTTTTCAGCGAAACGGCGATCTATGGGGAAGGTTTCGCCCAACAGGTTCTGCAACTGCGCGCCCAGGCGTGGAACGGGCGACTGACGCCCGGGCAACTGCGCCGGGACCTGATCGCCGCGACCCGCCAAGCCCTTCAGAACCGGGAAAAAGTCCTCGGTTTCTACGTGGTGCTGCTTCCCGACGCGCTGGTCGGTGAAGATGCCGGTTTCACGGGCCAACGTGATCTGGCCAGCAATGAAAAAGGTCGCTTTGCCCTGTACTGGTCGCAAAGCCAACCCGGTCATTTGGTGCAAGAGGTGCTCAGCGAAGCCCAGATCAGCGCCAACACGGCGCCGCCGGGCAGCGAGCCGGCCAACGCCTGGTACGTCTGCCCGCAGATACTGGGGCGCACCTGCGTGACAGAGCCCTACGCGATCGAGGTCGAAGGCCAGAAGACGTTGATGAGCAGCCTCTCCATACCGTTACTGGACCAGGGCAAAGTCATCGGCGTGGTGGGCATGGACATCAGCCTCGATACCCTTCAGCAACTTGCCGCCAGCCTTGCCAACGACCTGTATCCCGGTCACAGCGAGATCAACATTCTTTCTCCGTCAGGGCAAGTGGCCGGCCATAGCGGCACGGTTGACGGCATCTCCATCGACGTTCGGCAAGCCGTGCAAACCGTTCCCGCCAATACCCCCTGGCAATTGCAGATACGCGTGCCTGAGTCGCTTGTGCAAGCGCCGGCCCTGCAAATGCAGGCCCAGTTGGACGACAAGCGTCGCCAGGCCAATTGGCTCAACCTCAGCCTGGGCTTGCTCGCCAGTTGCCTGGGCTTATTGCTTGTCTGGCTGACGGCCTACGGCGTCACACGACCCTTGCTAAGGGTGGCGCGCATGCTCGACGCCATTGTCGAGGGCGACGGTGACCTCACCCAGCGCCTGCCCAACGACCGCCAGGATGAATTGGGCCAACTGGCGAAGGGCTTCAACCGCTTCCTCGATAAATTGCAGCCCATCATCCGCGATATCCAGCAAGCGTCCCTGGACACCCGCGACACCGCCGATACATCGGCGCAGGTGGCCCGGGAAGTCAGCGCCGGCATGCACACGCAGTACCGGGAAGTCGAGCTGGCCGCGACCGCCCTGGATGAAATGAGCACCAACGCCCAGGAAGTGGCCCGTCACTCCCACCAGGCAGCCGATGCCGCCACCGCCGCCGAAAACGCCAGCCGATCAGGACGTGAATTGTTCGCCTACGCGGTCACCAGCATCGACAGCCTGGACCGGCGCCTGGAGACGACGCTTGAGCAAGTGCAGGCCCTGGCCGGCAACAGTCAACACATCGGCCAGGTGCTGGACGTGATCTGCGCCATTGCCCAACAGACCAACCTACTGGCCTTGAATGCCGCCATCGAAGCCGCCAGGGCGGGTGAACAGGGACGCGGCTTCGCCGTCGTGGCTGACGAAGTTCGCCATTTGGCCAGCAACACCCAGAACTCGGTCGAGCAGATACGCACGGTGATCGAGGCGTTACAACAGTTGAGCCAGGAGGTCGTGCACAGCACCCAATTGAGCCGCGAGCAAGCCAGGGACAGCGTCGTTCAAGTCGAAAAGACCCAGACGGCGATGCAACACATCAGCGACGCCGTGGAAGTGATCGAGCACATGAACCGGCAGATCGCCAGCGCGGCCCTGGAGCAAAGCGCTGTGGTGGAAGACATCAGCCATCGCGTCAGTGACATTCGAGGGATCAGCGAGACCTTGACCGATCACATGCAGGGCGCGTCCCAGGCCAGCCGCTCACTGTACGACATGGCGAACCATCAGCAGCAGTTGGTGGGTCACTTTCGGACTTAAGGGGCATTACACAATTTCACAGAGCGCCTACAAAGCTTCACCCCTGTCATTGGCTTCGATACCTACCATGGGCGGCTCAATATTGGGGAAGCACCATGTCCAAGATTTCTTTCGTCACACGGGGCCTGTTGGTCGGGGCACTGCTGCTCAGTGGCTGTGATAGCGCCTCGACTCCAGAAGCATCCGCCCCGCTGGCAAGCGTGCGTGTCGAAACCGTTCAGGCCCGGCCACTGTCGATCAGCAACGAGCTCAGTGGCCGGATCGCCGCACCGCGGGTGGCCGAAGTCCGGGCGCGGGTGGCCGGTGTGGTCTTGCAGCAGGTGTTTCGTGAAGGCCGCGACGTCAAACAGGGTGAGGTGCTGTTTCGCATCGATCCGGCACCGTTCAAGGCCGACCTGGACAGTGCCGAGGCGGCGTTGCGCAAGGCCGAGGCCAATGCGTTCCAGGCCCGCTTGCAGGCACAACGTTACGCCCAGTTGATCGATGACAAGGCGATCAGTGGCCAGGATTACGACAACGCCCGGGCCAGCGTGCGCCAGACCGCAGCCGACGTCGCTGCCAGCAAGGCCGCGGTGGAACGAGCGAAGCTGAACCTGGGGTACGCCACGGTGACCGCGCCGATTTCCGGACGCATCGGTCGCGCCTTGGTGACGGAAGGTGCCTTGGTCGGGCAGAACGAAAGCACGCCGCTGGCTTTGATCCAGCAACTGGACCCGATTCACGCCGACCTCGTGCAATCGACCCGTGAACTCAACGACCTGCGCCGCGCCTTTCGCGCAGGGCTTTTGCAAGCGGTCGGCCAGGGCCAGGCCAAGGCCACATTGATTCAGGACGATGGCAGCCCCTATCCGCTGCCCGGCAAATTGCTGTTCACCGACCTCAGCGTCGACCCGAGTACCGGCCAGATCACCCTGCGCAGCGAATTCCCCAACCCCGACCTGGACCTGCTGCCCGGCAGCTTCGTTCGCGTGCGCCTGGAACAGGCGGTCAACAGCCAGGGCATTACCGTGCCGCAACGGGCCATCCTGCGCGACAGTGCCGGGATCGCCCAGGTGTTGCTGCTGGACGCCGAGCAGAAAGTCAGCCAGCAACCGGTGCAACTGGGCGCCGCGCAAAACGATCGCTGGGTCGTCACGCACGGTTTGAAACCTGGCGAGCGCATCGTCATCGAAGGCCTGCAACACGCCCGCCCCGGTGACCAGGTCCAGATCGATGACACCCCACTTCCCCTCGCCCAGGTTCCCGGGCCACAGGCAGGACATTAAGCCATGCCGCAATTCTTCATCGACCGTCCGGTATTCGCTTGGGTCGTCGCGCTGTTCATTCTGTTGGCCGGTATCTTGGCCATTCCACAACTGCCGATAGCGCAGTACCCGGTGGTGGCCCCGCCCCAAATCGAGGTTTCCACCGTCTATCCAGGTGCTTCGGCGCAAACCGTGGACGAAAGCGTGGTCAGCCTGATCGAGGAGGAGCTCAACGGCACCGACAACCTGCTGTATTTCGAGTCCCAGAGCAGCCTGGGCAGCGCCACCATCACCGCGACCTTCCAACCCGGCACGAACCCGGAACTGGCTCAGGTCGACGTGCAGAACCGCCTCAAGGCCGTGGAGTCGCGCCTGCCGCAAGCGGTGACGCAGCAAGGCTTGCAAGTGGAGAAAGTTTCCGCCGGCTTCCTGTTGCTGATCACCCTCACCTCCAGCGACGGCAAGCTCGACGACGTGGCCCTCAGTGACTACCTGGCGCGCAACGTGATGAACGAGATCAAGCGCCTGGACGGTGTCGGCAAGGCCCAGTTGTACGGGGCCGAGCGAGCCATGCGAATCTGGATCGACCCGCAGAAACTCGTCGGTTTCAACCTGACCCCGGCCGACGTCAATGCCGCCATCGTGGCGCAGAACGCCCAGGTGTCGGCCGGCAGCCTGGGCGATTTGCCGAGCCGCAGCACCCAGGAAATTACCGCGACCATCGTCGTCAAAGGCCAGCTCAACACGCCGCAGGAGTTCGCCGACATTGTGCTCAAGGCCAACCCCGATGGCTCGACGGTGCGCATTGCCGACGTGGCACGGGTGGAAATCGGCAGCCAGGAGTATCAGTTTTCCACGCGCCTGAACGGCAAGCCATCCACCGCAGTGGGCGTGCAACTGTCACCGGGCGCCAATGCCTTGAACACCGCGACCCTGGTGCGGAACAAGATGGACGAGCTGTCGCGCTACTTCCCGGCCGGTGTGGAATACAAGATTCCCTACGACACCTCGCCGTTCGTCAAGGTCTCGATCACCAAGGTGATCTACACCCTCGGCGAGGCGATGTTGCTGGTGTTCGCAGTGATGTTCCTGTTCCTGCAGAACATCCGCTACACCTTGATCCCGACATTGGTGGTGCCGGTGGCGCTGATGGGCACCTTCGCCACGATGCTCGCGCTGGGGTTCTCGATCAACGTGCTGACCATGTTCGGCATGGTGCTGGCCATCGGCATCCTGGTGGACGATGCCATCGTGGTGGTGGAGAACGTCGAGCGGATCATGGCCCAGGAAGGGTTGTCGCCCAAAGAGGCCACGCGCAAGGCCATGGGGCAGATCACCGGGGCAATCATCGGCATCACCCTGGTGCTGGTGGCGGTGTTCATTCCGATGGCGTTCATGCAGGGCTCGGTGGGGGTGATTTACCAGCAGTTCTCGCTGTCGATGGCGACCTCAATCCTGTTCTCGGCGTTTCTCGCCCTGACCTTGACCCCGGCGCTTTGTGCGACCTTGCTGAAACCTGTCGCCAAAGGTGATCACCACGCCAAGACCGGTTTCTTCGGCATGTTCAACCGTGGCTTCGACCGATTCGGCGAGCGCTATCAAGGTTGGGTGGCCTATGCGCTGAAACGCAGCGGTCGCTATCTGCTGATCTACGGCGTGTTGCTGGTGGGCATGGGCCTGCTGTTCAGTCGCCTGCCCTCCTCGTTCCTGCCGGTGGAAGACCAGGGCTACACCATCACCGACATCCAGCTGCCACCGGGTGCCAGCAAAAACCGGACGGTGCAAGTGGTGGAGCAGATCGAAGCCCACAACGCCGGCGAACCGGGGGTCGGCGACAGCACGATCATTCTCGGTTTCAGCTTTTCCGGCAGCGGGCAGAACGCGGCCCTGGCCTTCACCACCCTCAAGGACTGGTCGCAACGCGGCGCCGATGATTCGGCGGCGTCCATCGCCGACCGCGCCAACCTGGCGCTGAGCCAGATCAAGGACGCCATGGCGTTCTCGGTGCTACCGCCGCCGGTGGACGGCCTGGGCACTTCCAGCGGTTTCGAGTTCCGTTTGCAAGACCGTGGTGGACTCGGCCATGCCACCTTGATGCAGGCCCGCAGCGAATTGCTCGCCGCCGCCGACAAAAGCCCAATGCTGATGAATGTCCGTGAAAGCGCCCTGGCGGAGGCGCCGCAGGTGCAATTGGAGGTCGACCGCAAGCAGGCCAATGCCCTGGGCATTTCCTTTGCCGACGTCGGCAGTGTGTTGTCCACGGCGGTGGGCTCGACCTACATCAACGACTTCCCCAACCAGGGGCGCATGCAACGGGTGGTGGTCCAGGCCGAAGGCGACCAGCGCAGCCAGGTCGAAGACTTGCTGAAGATTCATGTGCGCAACAACAGCGGGAAGATGGTCCCGTTGTCGGCATTCGTCCAGGCCCGTTGGACCCAGGGGCCGGCGCAATTGAGCCGCTACAACGGTTATCCGGCGGTGAGCATTTCCGGTGAACCGGCACCGGGCTACAGCACCGGACAAGCCATGGCCGAAATCGAACGGCTGGTGGCCCTGGGGCCAACGGGCCTGGGCCAGGAATGGACCGGGTTGTCCTTGCAGGAACGCTTGTCCGGCAGCCAGGCACCCATTCTGTTGGGCCTGTCGCTGCTGGTGGTGTTCCTGTGCCTGGCGGCGCTGTACGAGAGCTGGTCGATCCCGACCTCGGTGCTACTGGTGGTGCCGCTGGGTGTGCTCGGCGCCGTATTGGCCGTGTCGTTGCGCGGCATGCCTAACGATGTGTTCTTCAAGATCGGGCTGATCACCATCATCGGGCTGTCGGCGAAAAACGCGATCCTGATCATCGAGTTCGCCAAGAGCCTGTACGACGAAGGCCACGACCTGATCGACGCAACGCTTGAGGCTGCACGCCTGCGCTTGCGGCCGATCATCATGACCTCGCTGGCGTTCATCCTTGGCGTCGTACCGCTGGCGATTGCCACCGGGGCCAGCTCGGCGAGCCAGCAGGCCATCGGTACCGGAGTGATCGGCGGGATGATCACTGCCACGCTGGCGGTGGTGTTCGTCCCGGTGTTTTTCGTGGTGGTGATGGCGCGCGTCAGGCGTGGCAAACCCGATTGAGGGTCAGTGCTACTTGCGCTTGAAGGCTTCCCGGCGGGCAGTGCGCTCGTCGCGCAAGCGCTCGCCTGATCGATGCCTGCAAGTCCTTGCGTTGAACCGGAACGCCGTAGTTCGGACACACGCTGGCCACGCCCTGGCGCAAACCGCCATCAGCGTTCTCGCGCCCCGAGATCACCGCGTCACGTTGGTGGACGCTCAGCCATGACGGCTGGTCGCCCGGCCTGTGGCCCGACGCCGCCTAGTGCCTTGTCCACCAGTCGCTGTACCCAATCGGCGTCCCGGTCGTTGACCACGGCGTAACGGTCCGGCGGCAGGCAAGTCCAGCGATGGGATGCCTCCGCGAGGCGCGTGAACTCATCGACGGACATCCAGTACGAAGAGTCCGTCAGCGGCAAAGGTGCACCGTCAAAGCGCTCGCCCAGCGTCACCTGGGTCCCGGGGACAAAGGTAATCGCCAATTGTTGCTGGGGCTTCCTCCGCTCGTCGGGCGCAGGCATTCGCCCTACCCGTCCATGGCGGAAGGCGCCGGCAAACTCCTCCCTGAGAACCAGCCAGTGGCCGGCCGTAGTCATGGCCAGAATCCACTGCGACACGCCAGAGGCTTGCTCGCGCACCAGCGTGTCGTTCTTCCATTGCATGACGCTGTTGCAATCAGGGTCAACGTCGTTGGCCCACAGGCTGATACCCGAAATCAGCGTATGACGTTCAAGCTCGACCACCCCTCGATCCTGCATCGATTGCCAGTAGCGCTTGATCGGATCGCGTGAGTCGCGCAGGTAATTGGACAACGCCCAGCCCGCCACGAAAAGCACAGTTGCCAACACCTGCCAGCCCCAGGATCCGTCGATGATCCGGTCGATATCCAGGCCCGGGACAAACCATTTCTCGACAAGACCCAAGACAATCACGAACGCCAAGCTCGGCAGCATGAGGCCAATGCTCACCGGCGCCGCCAGCACCATGACCCAGCTGAAGCGGTGCATGGATGCACGCTCGCGCGCCCACGCCAACTCCTGTGGGAGCATCGGGGATTGCTCGCGAGGGCCGAGGCCTGGGTCAGGGGTATGCAAGCGGGTGAACCGCGTGACGGCGTCGTCGCTCATGGATGGCGTCATTCCATTGAAATCAGTCGCGCATCTTCGAGGATTTTTCGGTGCGTGGACAGTACCCTCAAGACATAACACACTTTCTGAATCCCGGTCACTGGACCAGCGCTATCGCGAGCATGCCCGCGATAGCGGCAGCGAGTCCAGTATCAGTCCGCCTGCACCGTGACCTGGCGCTGTTCGCCCAAGCCCTGGATTCCCAGGCGCATGGTCTGGCCTGGCCGCAGGAACACCGGGTTGGGCTTGATGCCCAGGCCGACGCCCGGAGGTGTGCCGGTGGAGATCACATCCCCCGGTTGCAGGCTCATGCACCGGCTCAGATAGGCAATCAGCTGCGGCACGCTGAAGATCAGCGTTCGGGTATTGCCGTTCTGATAGCGGTGTCCGTCGACCTCCAGCCACAGGTCCAGCGTATGCGGGTCGGCAATTTCGTCCCGGGTCACCAGCCACGGCCCAAGGGGGCCGAAGGTGTCAAAGCCTTTGCCCTTGTCCCAGGTGCCGCCGCGCTCCAGTTGCCACTCGCGCTCGGACACATCGTTGATGATGCAGTAGCCAGCGACATGCTCCATGGCATTGGCTTCGTCGATGTAGCGCCCGCCTTTACCGATGACCACGCCCAGCTCGACTTCCCAGTCGGTCTTGAGCGAGCCACGCGGGATCTGGATGTCGTCGTTCGGCCCGCAAATGGCACTGGTCCACTTGTTGAAGATGATCGGCTCTTTCGGCACCTCCATGTTCGACTCGGCCGCATGGTCGGCGTAGTTCAGGCCGATGCAGATAAATTTGCCGACCTGCCCGACGCAGGCACCGATCCGTGGCTGGCCGGCCACGAGCGGCAGGCTGCGCGGGTCGAGGGCGGCGAGCGCTGCCAGGCTGTCCGGGCCAAGGACCTGCCCGGCGATGTCCGGCACATGGCCCGAGAGGTCGCGGATCTGATGGTCGGCATCCAGCAACCCGGGTTTTTCCGAACCTTTTTCGCCGTAGCGCAATAGTTTCATGTCGTGCTCCTGCTCAAGTGAAAACTGGGGTCAGATGCTCATGCCACCGTCGATGATGTGAATGGCACCCGTGGTGTAGGCAGACGCATCGCTACCCAGGTACAACGCCAACTGCGCGATTTCTTCAGTGTGGCCGATGCGGCCCATGGGCTGGCGGTCGAGAAACTGCCGGTAGACCTTCGCCTCATCGACGCCCTGCTGCGCGGCCTGGTCGGAGATGCGCTGGCGCAACGAGGGTGAATCCACGGTGCCCGGGCAGATCGCGTTGCAGCGGATGCCCTGGCTGACGAAGTCGATGGCGACGGCCTTGGTCAGGCCCACCACCGCGGCCTTGCTGGTGGCATAGGCAAAGCGATTGGGCACGCCCTTGACGCTGGAGGCCACCGACGACATGTTGATGATCGAACCGCCGCCACGGGCCAGCATGCCCGGCAGGAACGCGCGGATCATGCGGTACATGGCCGTGACATTGAGGTCCATCGAACGTGCCCAGGCGACCTCGTCGCAGTCGAGGACGTTGCCGCTGTGCACGAAGCCTGCGCAGTTGAACAGCACGTCGAGCCCACCGATGCGTTCGCAGGCGGCGCTGATGGCAGCGGTCGAGGTGACGTCCAAGGGCATCGCGGTGATCCCTTCGATCCCCGCCAGTGCCTGGATATCGATGTCAGTGGCGAACACCTCGGCCCCGGCCCGGGCGAAGGCAATGGCGCTGGCCAAGCCAATGCACTGCCCCGCTGCCGTCACCAGTACGCGCTTGTTTTGTAGGTTCATGCGGTCTCCAGTTGCGCTGTCGTGGTGGCGTGCTTGGGTGTCCTGCCGAGCATCGAGGCGGGAATGGCCAGGATCAGTGCGCCGCTGACCAACAGACACAAGGCCAGCACATAGGTGCCGTTGTTGATGTTGCCCGTGAGGGTTTCCGCCACGGCGGTGATCATCGAACCGGTGAAGCCCGACAGGTTGCCGATGGCGTTGATCATGCCAATGCCGGCTGCGGCGGCGACGCCCGACAGCACGGTGCCCGGCAGGGTCCAGAAGATCGGCATCAGGCTGAGGATCCCGGAAGCGGAGACGCTGAGAAAGAGCACGGACAACACCAGGTTGTCGGCGAAGAACGCACTGAGGATCAGGCCGACGCCGCCAATGAAGGCCGGAATCGCCGCGTGCAGGCGCCGCTCACCGGTGCGGTTGGAGTGCCGGGCGTTGAGCAGCATCGCCACCACTGCCACCGAATAGGGAATGGCGGTCAGCAAACCGATGTGCAAGCTATTGGTGATGCCGGTGCTTTTGATGATCGACGGCATCCAGAAGGCCAGGCCATAGAAGCCGGTGTTGAAGGTCAGCAGGATCAGCACCAGCAACCACACCCGAGGATTGAAGAACACTTCGCTCAAGCGCGTGGCCTTGCCCTGGTTGTCGGTTTGCAGATTGGCCTTGAGCAGGGCTTTTTCCGCGACAGACAGCCACTTGGCTTTGTCGATGTTGTCGGCCAGGCAGACGATCACCACGAACGCCATGATGATCGAAGGAATGCCTTCGATGAGCAGCATCCATTGCCAGCCAGACAGGCCATGCACCCCTTGCATGCTGTTCATCAGCCAACCGGAGAGTATCCCGCCCAGCGTCAGGCTGACCGGCAACGCCAGCAGGAACCCGGACATCACCCGGCTCTGCCGATGGGTCGGGAACCAGTAGTTGAGGTACAGGATCACGCCGGGAAAAAATCCGGCTTCACAGATGCCCAACAGAAAGCGCAGCACGTAGAACATGGTGCTCGATTCGACGTGGAACAAACCCGCCAGCGGCACTGTATAGGCCACGGCCATGGACACCACCGCCCAGGTCAGCATGATCCGGGCAATCCAGAACCGCGCGCCAAA
Organism: Pseudomonas sp. St316; assembly: GCF_018325905.1. Classification (NCBI taxonomy): domain Bacteria; kingdom Pseudomonadati; phylum Pseudomonadota; class Gammaproteobacteria; order Pseudomonadales; family Pseudomonadaceae; genus Pseudomonas; species Pseudomonas sp. St316. The sequence goes on from NZ_AP021901.1 coordinate 3,979,030, forward strand.
GCGATGCAGCAACAGGTTGCTGGGGACTTCGAAGAGGAAATAGCCCCAGAAAAACATACTGGCGCCCAAGGCATACACGGTGTTGCTGAATTGCAGCTCGTTGAGCATATCGAGCTTGGCGAACCCGATGCTCACCCGATCGAGGTACGCCGCCATGTAGCACAACAGCAACACGGGCAGGATCCGCCAGATCACCTTGCGGTAGGTCCGGTCTTCGAAATCCAATTCACAGGCGGGTGCCTGCGCGGGCAACGGCTCGGAGATGGTTTGCATGAGGTAACCCCTGATTGTTTTTATTGGGTCACGTCGAATGAGCGAATCATCCGGCGATTGAACGAGGACTCTACTGTCGGGGATCGATTCTTTCCCAATGGCATTTTTGGATTAGTTGATAACCTTTTGTTATCGATATCGAAGGTTTTGCTAGGGGCTACCGGGTAGCCTAGCGGGAGCAAGCTCCCTCGCCACGGGTCCAACGCAGGCTGATCCGCCGCTATCGCGAGCAAGCTCGCTCCCACAGTTCGTTTGTGTTGACTGGGATCTGTGGGAGCGAGCTTGCTCGCGATAGCGGCAGCCCATTCAACCACTCAGGCGGGCGTTGTCCTTGAGGATCTCGGCAAACTCCAGCGCCGCGCCCACCAACGGCTCATCCTTTCGCGTGAGAATGCCGTAGTCCTGCGGCACCAGGTGCAACGGGGTATCGAGGGTCTTGAGCTGGCCGCTTTCGAGCAGCGGATCGACCATCGCATTGGGTAGCATGCCGATCATGGGCCCGCGTTGCAGCACCTGGAGGAAGGTCTGCATGGAAATGGTGTCGATGGTGTTGCGCGGCATTCCCACCCCGGCCTCGGCGAACGCCAGCTCCATGCGTGCGCGAATCGGCGTGCCGACCGGGTAGAGAATCCATGGCAAGTCCACCAGTTGCTGCAAGGAGACCGGGCCCGCGCCGGCCAACGGATGGCGATAGTTGACCACGATGCAGAACGGTTCCGGAGCCAGCGGCTGGAAATCATAGCGCTGCTGCTGGCTTTGATCGGTAAAACGGGCCACCGCCAGGTCGAGCGTCTTCTCTTCAAGCATCTCCATCAGGTGGTTACTGGTCTGCTCCACCACTTCAATCGACAGCAATGGCCAGCGCTGCTTGATCTGCAGGATCGCCTCCGGCAAAGCCACCGCAGTGGCGGCAAAGATCCCGCCGACTTTGAGAAAACCGTGGCCCCCCTCGCGCAAGCTGCTGATTTGCTCGACGAACGAGCGCGCATCATTCAAGGCAATCTGCGCATACCGCAGTACGTGCTCGCCCAAAGCCGTAGGCGGCATGCTCCGTGGCAACCGCTCGAACAAGGCAAAGCCGAGCAGGCTTTCGATTTCCTTGAGCATCTTGCTGATAGCCGGCTGGCTGAGGTTCATCTGCTGCGCCGCCAGGTGCATGTTGCGGGTGCGCCCCAACGTGTCGATCAGCAGCAAGTGGCGGAATTTGAGCCAGCCACAGAAGCTGGAGAAGGACAGATCTGACATGGCGATTCCTCAGGCCGGCGATAACCCGACGTTATCAAATACTGAATATATCTCATTGGAGTTTATCGAGTGGCCACCCTAGCGTGAAGGCTTTACGAACAGGAAGACTTGCCATGTCGCTACTGCTTACTCCCGAGAACACCCTGCCCGTCGATGGCGTGGCCGGAACCCTGATTGGTCGTGCCTGGGTGCCAGGCCGAATCGCCGGGCCTTCGCCCATTGCGTTGCGCAGCGACGGCGTGTTCGATCTCTCGGAGCGTTTTGCGACGTTGAGTGAGTTACTGGAAACAGAATCGCCGCTGGCCGCCGTGCGACAGACGCCCGGCACCTTCATCGCCAGTGTCCAAGCCCTGCTGGCCAACACCGGCCCTGATACCGACCCAAGCAAACCGTCACTGTTGCCGCCACTGGACTTGCAAGTGATCAAGGCGGCCGGCGTGACCTTCGCCGCCAGCATGATCGAGCGTGTGATCGAGGAGCAGGCCGGAGGCGACGCGGCAAAGGCCGAGGCCGTACGCGCCACCGTGCACAGCGTGATCGGCGACAACCTGCGCACGATCGTGCCGGGCTCCGAGCAAGCCATGCGCCTGAAGGCCTTGCTCATCGAACAGGGCATGTGGTCGCAATACCTGGAGGTCGGCATCGGCCCGGATGCGGAAATCTTCACCAAGGCGCCGGTCCTGGCCGCCGTGGGCAGCGGCAGCCACATCGGCATCCATCCCGGCTCGCAATGGAACAACCCGGAGCCCGAAGTGGTGCTGGCCGTGAACAGCCGGGGCCAGATCCTCGGCGCCAGCCTGGGCAACGACGTCAACCTGCGGGATTTCGAAGGCCGCAGCGCACTGTTGCTGAGCAAGGCCAAGGACAACAACGCCTCCTGCGCCATCGGGCCGTTCATTCGCCTGTTTGACGAACACTTCAGCCTGGATGATGTAAGGGAGTGCGTGGTCGATCTCCAGGTACAAGGCGAGGATGGCTATCGCCTGCACGGCTCCAGCTCCATGAACCAGATCAGCCGCGACCCGCAGGACCTGGCAGGCCAGACGCTCAACGCCAATCACCAATACCCGGATGGTTTTGTGCTGTTTCTCGGTACCCTGTTCGCTCCCACCGAAGACCGTGACCATGCTGGCGGCGGTTTCACCCACAAACGCGGTGACCGGGTCAGCATCAGCAGCCCGTTGCTCGGAGGCCTGCATAACCAGGTGACCCACAGCTGCGATGCCGCCCCCTGGACCTTTGGTTTCAGCGCCTTGCTGCGTAACCTTGCCGCCCGAGGACTGCTGGGCCGCTAAACGCCACGACCGTGACCGATTCATCCAACTACAAGAGAGAAATGAATCATGAGTGACACGCCAAAACGCCGCCTGCGCAGTGAGCAATGGTTCAACGACCCAGCCCACGCAGACATGACCGCCCTGTATGTCGAACGCTACATGAACTACGGGATGACCCGCGAAGAGCTGCAATCGGGACGCCCGATCATCGGCATCGCCCAGACCGGCAGCGACCTGACCCCCTGCAACCGTCATCACTTGGAACTGGCGCAACGGGTCAAGGCCGGTATCCGTGATGCCGGCGGCATTCCCATGGAATTCCCGGTGCACCCGATCGCCGAGCAGTCGCGCCGCCCCACTGCCGCGCTGGACCGCAACCTGGCGTACCTGGGGCTGGTGGAAATCCTCCACGGCTACCCGTTGGATGGCGTGGTGCTCACCACCGGCTGCGACAAGACCACCCCGGCCTGCCTGATGGCGGCGGCGACCACCGACCTGCCAGCCATTGTCCTGTCCGGCGGGCCAATGCTCGACGGCCACCACAAGGGCGAACTGATCGGCTCCGGCACCGTGCTCTGGCATGCGCGCAACCTGATGGCGGCCGGCGAGATCGACTACGAAGGCTTCATGGAAATGACCACTGCGGCATCGCCATCGGTCGGTCACTGCAACACCATGGGCACTGCCTTGTCGATGAACGCTCTGGCCGAAGCCCTGGGCATGTCGCTGCCCGGTTGCGCGAGCATTCCGGCGCCCTATCGCGAGCGCGGGCAAATGGCCTATGCCACCGGCAAGCGCATCTGCGACCTGGTGCTGCAAGACGTACGTCCGTCGCAGATCATGACCCGCCAAGCCTTCGAAAACGCCATCGCCGTCGCCTCGGCCTTGGGCGCCTCAAGCAACTGCCCGCCGCACCTGATCGCCATCGCCCGGCACATGGGCGTCGAGCTGAGCCTGGAAGACTGGCAACGGATTGGCGAGGACGTACCGCTGCTGGTCAATTGCATGCCGGCGGGCAAGTACCTGGGCGAAGGTTTCCATCGCGCCGGAGGCGTGCCCTCGGTCATGCATGAACTGCAAAAAGCCGGGCGCCTGCATGAAGACTGCGCCACGGTCAGCGGCAAGACCATCGGCGAAATCGTCAGCAACAGCCTGACCAGCAACACCGATGTGATCCATCCCTTCGACACCCCGCTCAAGCACCGGGCCGGCTTCATCGTGCTCAGCGGCAATTTCTTCGACAGCGCGATCATGAAGATGTCGGTGGTGGGCGAGGCGTTTCGCAAGACGTACCTGTCCGAGCCCGGCGCCGAGAACAGTTTCGAGGCCCGGGCCATCGTCTTCGAAGGACCGGAGGACTACCACGCACGGATTGACGACCCGGCCCTGGACATCGACGAGCGCTGCATCCTGGTGATCCGTGGCGTTGGCACCGTGGGCTACCCTGGCAGCGCCGAAGTGGTGAACATGGCCCCTCCGGCGGCACTGATCAAGCAAGGCATCGACTCCCTGCCCTGCCTGGGCGACGGTCGCCAGAGCGGCACATCGGCGAGCCCGTCGATCCTCAACATGTCCCCGGAAGCGGCCGTGGGCGGCGGCCTGGCGTTGCTGAAAACCAACGACCGGCTGAAAGTGGACCTGAACACACGTACCGTGAACTTGCTGATCGACGACGCCGAGATGAGCCGGCGCCGGCTTGAGTGGACGCCAAACATCCCACCTTCGCAAACACCCTGGCAGGAACTGTACCGCCAACTGGTGGGACAGCTGTCCACGGGGGGCTGCCTGGAGCCGGCGACGTTGCATCTGCGCGTGATCGCCCGCAGTGGTGAGCCGCGTCATTCGCACTGAGTCCGGGCGGTGCGATTGTTCGCGCGTGTTGAATGCTGATGACAATCCAGAGGGATTTATTCCATGGATCTAACCGTGTCGGGGCCGTTATCGACTTTCTGCGTCAGCGCTTCACGCAACCCTGCCAGGCATTGGACACGCGCCAGCGGTGCGCGTCAGTCCGTAGCATCGTGCGCAGTCGCCGCCACGGCCTGGAGCCCACCAAGGGCATAGCTCATCATGTGGTCGATCAAACCCTGCGGTTCGAGACTCAAGCCTTGCAGTACATGCTGCTGCAACGGCTGATGGGCTATCAGCAAAAAAAGACAGGGGGCGAAGACGCTGATGGCGCTGCGCAACGTTGTCGGATGATCCGCTGGCAAGTTCATGATTTGGCCAAGCAAGCCACGCAGTATGTGCGCCTTGGGAAACGATTGCTCCTTGAGTACCACCTCAAACTCGGGAGAAGGCGAAAGCACTTCGCGCGTGAGCACTTTCAGCGCCCAGCCATCCGGATGGTCGTGCAGGCGCTCGACCAACACGGTGATGAGGGCACGTAATTTGTCTTGCGGCGAGCCGGGCCGCTCGTTAAGCGAAACCAGAGTTTCCATCCGCACCAACCGAGCGTGGGCTTCGAGCAACACCGCGCGGTACAGGCCCTCTTTGTTCACGAAGTGATAGTTCACCGCCGCACTGTTGGCTTGCGAACGTTCGCAAATCTGCTTGCTGGTGGTGTTGGCCAACCCTTGTTCGGCAAACAACTCACCCGCCTTTTCCAGAATCTGCAGCCGCGTTGCCTGCCCATCGAGTCGCGAAGCACGAGGCAAGGAAGGCTTGCCAATGGCATTGTCCATGAGCTCATCTCTTTATAGTTCTAATTCAAATTTGACTTTTTATTTCGGCCTACCTATTTTGGTCCCGTCATTGTCCCTTTACAACACCGCGCGAGGACTTCGTAGCCGATGCTGCGAGCTTTTCACGCACTACCAAGGAAATACCGTCATGGAAGCGCGCGTAATGACACCTTTCACCTACTTCTCATTGCCAATGCAGAAGCAGTTCCTGGCCAACCAGCGGGCCATCCAAGGCAAACCCTACGCCGACTTTTTCCGCTCCAAGATCAGCGTGCCGCTCAGCGCCGTCGAAAAAATACAGCAAGGCCCCATGCCCCTGGCTGACACCTTGACGCCCAGCGTTGAAGACCTTAACCGCATGCTCGCCGCTGATTTCATTAGCGAAGAGGCCGGATACGCGCTGCTGCCAGGGCCGATGGCCTACGTGCAAAGTCGCAAGTTTTTCCCCAACTGCACAGCCGAGATGCTCAAGTGGTGGTTCATGTGGCATCCACTGGAAGCTGAACGCTACACCCTGTGGTTTCCTTACGCCCATGTGGAAAACCCCTGCGTTCATCACGAGCGCCTCCTCGACGACTCCCTGAGCTTTGAGGAGCGCTTGTATGGCAATACTTTCTGCGCCTCTGAGTACGTCGGTGACCGCCTCATGCACCTGCACATTGATTTCAGGGATCCCTGCGAGCTGGGCTTCTGTCCGGACCTGTACCGCGAATCCAAAATAGACGGCAGTGTCAGCGCCTTGATGAGCCTGGCCCACGAACCGCAAGTGCCGGTGTCGCTGATGGCGCACTTGTTCAAGGAATGCCCGGAGGGTTTGTACCTGACGAGCCGTTATTGGGTCGGCAGCCACCCTGCCATGCAGCGTTTTCCAGGCGCCGAGCGAGCTGCTCAGCTACTGGAAGAAAACGGCCTGGGAGAAGTGGAGCTGGAAACCCTGGCTTATGAATTTGCGGTGCATGATTTGTGTGAGTTCAACCACCTGGCCAGCATCCTGCCGAGCCTTCATGCACGATTCAGCGGCGCAAAGTAAGGGCAACCCCACCCGATAATCAGGCTTCGGCGGTGTCCTGAACCGCTGCCGAAGTCGTGCGCAGTACCCCGTTCAGCAGAAGTGTCGTGAACTCATTGATGTCCGCCTCCACCTCCAACTGCTCGGTCAAAAGCCGGTACCAGCAAAATCCAAAGATCATGTCCAGGAGCAATTCACGCGACGTATCCTTGGGTAACTCGCCTTGCTGAATGGCATTTTCCACCAACTTGCGAGGCAGCTCCCTGCGCCGCTCCATGAATTCGTCTTTCAGCTTGGGCAGCGTGCTGGGATCGAGCTGGGCCTCAGCAATGACACACCGAAAAGCCTCCCCGCAAATCGTTTCTCGCCAGACCTTCCATAGATTAAGCAGCAAGAAATTGAGGTTCTCCTTGAATGAGCCTTTATCAGGCTCTTTGCGAATCTGTTCGCTTTCACTCTCGTAGACCTCGGCGATCAAGGCTGCCTTGTTACCCCACCACCGGTAGATGGTTGGTTTGCTCGCGCCCGCACGGCGGGCCACAGCCTCGATACTCAACCCCGAGTAACCGCACTCCTTGAGGGTTTCTATGGCAGAAATGATGATCGCTTTGTGCGTGTGAGGGCTCCTCAATGAGCCAATGGAGCTCCGAGATGGTTTACGGGCCATAATTCAAAATCTCCAATATGGCGCTTGACAAAAGAGACTCAGGGTATAGGATTCTCTCGAAAAGCAATGAAACGGATCGTTTCGTTTTGTATGTTTAATTGATCTCAGCTTCTGCTTTGCAGCGGGCCTCTGGAGCAGTTCGTACCTCTATATAGGGAATTCCCGGAAGGAAAGTCATAAAATTTTAACGCGACCTTAACGATACGGCACGTTTCGTATCATACATAATAAATGAACAAGAACAAAGCCATTGTTCACATGCTGACCGGTAGGTTCTGCCTCTTGAACCCGCCGATTTACGGGCATAGGACCGCCAGTATCGCTTTGCGGGCAACAATAGATAGTTTCTAAATATTTCATGCGCTTGTCACGGCTCCCCGCCAACAGGTGAAAGAACGGAATCTGGAGGATGTACACATGAATAGAGTAGGAATTGTGAGCTATGGCGCGGGTATCCCGGTCTGCCGGCTCAAGGTGGACGACGTGATCCAGGTGTGGAAGAACACCGATCTGAGCTTGGTAAAGGGTCAATTGGGCATTATTGAAAGGGCCGTACTGCAACCCGACGAAGATGTCATAACCTTGGGTGTCCTTGCCGCCCAACGCGCGCTGGACAAGGCGCCGCCTTGCTCCCTTGAAGCGCTTTATCTTGGCACCTGCACCAATCCGTATGACTCCCGGGCCTCAGCCGCGATCATCCTGGAAATGCTCGGCTGCGGCTATGACGCCTTTTGCGCAGACGTGCAGTTTGCCGGCAAATCAGGCACCAGCGCCCTTCAGATTGCATATGCCTTGGTAGCATCGGGCATGGTGGGCAACGCGTTGGCGGTGGGCGCCGATACGATCAACCGCAACACCGCCCCCGGCGATTTGACAGAATCCTACGCCGGAGCGGGCGCCGCTGCCCTGCTGTTGGGTAGAGAAAATGTGATCGCGCATTTTGACGCAAGTTTTTCCTGCGCGGCGGATGTCGCTGACAACATCAGGCCTCAAGGGGACCGCTATATCCGCTCGGGAATGGGATTGGGCTCGGACAAGAACAGCATCGGCCTTGAAGACCAGACTCGTCGCGCCGCCTCGGGATTGATGGCCAAGATCCATGCGCAGGCCGGTGATTTCGATTATGTCGTCTTCCAACAGAACCTGGTGTCGACCCCCTACTCTCTCGGCAAGCACCTGGGATTCACGACGGCGCAAATCGAACCTGGCATCTATGCCCAGAGTGTCGGTGATGCTGGGGCAGCAAGCCCTTTGCTGGGCTTGGTCAACGTCCTCGATCAAGCGCGTCCCGGTGAAAGAATCCTGGTGGTTTCCTATGGGTTTGGTGCGGGCAGCGATGCCATCGCCTTGACCGTCACCGATGCCATCGAAGCCTATCAAAAGACCAACGTTCCGCTGCGCACGCTGCTGGAGGATAAGTACTACGTGGATTACGGGACGTCGATCAAGTACGAGTTCAAATACTTGCGGCCCGCCTATGCCCTGACGGCCTATCTCTGACTCCAATCCATCCTGCAAGGAGCACCTTTTTATGTCCGCACGACGCGTTGCTATCGTTTCGGCTGCCTATACCCCTAAACCGGGCAGTTCCAGAGTTCGTCAGACTTTCAAGGAGATGATCGTCGAGTCCGCCTACCAAGCGCTCAACGCCATCAAGATGCATCCCCGCGAACTCCAGGCAGTTGCCTATGGTTACCACGGTGAAGGCATTTCCGAATACGGAGGCCTGGGCCCGACCATTTCCGATGCCCTGGGTATCAGCCCTGCCCCCACGTTCATGAGTACGGCCAACTGCACCAGCAGTTCGGTGTCTTTCCAGATGGCTCACCAAATGGTCGCCTCAGGTGAATACGACATCGTCCTGTGCGGCGGCTTTGAAAAAATGACCGACCACATCAACTACGCCGAGTACATTGGCTCGAGCACTGAATGTGAATACGATTATTTCCTGGGCATCTCACACACAGACGCCTTTGCCCTGGCAACCGCCGAATATTTTGAAAAGTTCGGTTATGCAGGACGCGAAGCGGATGTACTGGCAACGTTTGGGCGACAGATGCGCATCTATGCCCATAACACCCCCACGGCCACCCGTTATGGCGTACCAATTCCGTCCCTCGAAACACTCAAGAGCAGCGAAGCGTGCGGCTCCATGTTGGCCTGGGGTGAAGCCAGCGGTTGCGCCATCCTGGTTGCCGAACATCTTGCGCACCGTTACACGACCCAACCGGTATTTATCCGGGGCTGTGCCTACACCGGCGTATCGCACTATTTCGGCACGCGCTATCACAACCCGACGCTGCAATTTCCGGGGCTGCCAAAAGATGTAGGCATGGCGGTTTCCGCCAACTCGATGGCCTGCGCCGAAATCGCCTACAAAAAAGCCGGTATCACCGCAAAAGACATCGATGTGGCGCAAGTCTACGACTTGCTGGGCGCCGGGTTGATTCAAATGGAGTCCATGGGCGTATGTGGTCCGGGCCAGGCAGGCGACTTTGTATTGGAAGGCGGCATAGCCCTTGATGGGCAACTTCCCCTGAACACTGACGGGGGCAACATCGGACGCGGCCACGCCTCCGGTTGCGATGGGATTTTGCACATCACTGAATTGTTCCGACAGCTTCGCGGCGAGTCCAACAACCAAGTCAAAGGCGCTCGTATTGGCGTCTCGCAAAACCTGGGCGGTTATGCCGCGCACAACAGCGTCATTGTGCTTTCCAACGATTAAGGAGCCGACCATGTCCCTTTACCCTGAACAAATTCACCGCATGACCACCGCCAGCATGTTGCGCGAGTGGCGCGAGCACGGCGGCAAATACCGTCTCGAAGGCAGCCGCTGCCAGGATTGCGAAGAAATTTTCTTCCCTCGGCGCACCGTCTGCGGCGCGTGCAATTCGTTGAATGTAGAACCGTATCGCTGCGCACGCACCGGCACGATCCAAGTCAGCGCCCATGCCGAGAACCCCATACTGGCAGCCATGGGCTATGGCGAAACCGTGCCCCGCTTCATGGCGATGGTGCGCCTGGACGATGGCCTGGTGATTGCCTCGGAAATCGTTGACGTCATCGATCCGCGGCAAGTCGTCAGCGGTGCGCCCGTGCGCATGGTTATTCGAAAACATGTCCGGGAAAGCAACTTGGCCTGGCAATATGCCTACAAGTTTGTCTTGGTGAAATAACAAACAAGACGTCCGCCACAGCCCGCGCTATCGATAACAACAGTCAAGTTTTTTGGCCTCCCAGCCCGTTGCTTTGATTCTGTTTTTCAGAGTCCTGCTTTGCTGCCATTGCCTTAAACGTGTTTCTAACTTTATTGGCTATTAGCCGAGGACTTGTCATGTCTACTCTTTGCAAACCCAGTCTGCTGTTCCCGCAATACAAGATCACTCAGCAACAAATGATCGAGCATCTAGAGCAATTGCATGATGATCATCCACGAATGGCACTTGCCAAACGAATGATTCAAAACACACAGGTGAACGAACGGTACTTGGTCCTGCCTATCGATGAACTGGCGGTGCATACCGGCTTTACTCATCGCAGCATCGTTTATGAGCGCGAAGCCCGCCGCATGTCATCCATCGCGGCGCGCCAAGCCATTGAGAATGCCGGGCTGACCACCGACGACATTCGCATGGTCGCGGTGACATCGTGCACCGGGTTCATGATGCCTTCGCTGACGGCCCACTTGATCAATGACCTGGGCCTGCGAACGTCGACCGTACAACTGCCCATCGCTCAATTGGGCTGCGTGGCGGGCGCTGCGGCGATTAATCGAGCCAATGACTTCGCCAGCCGGGCGCCGGACAACCATGTCCTCATTGTCTCCCTGGAGTTTTCGTCGCTCTGCTATCAACCCCAGGACACCAAGTTGCACGCGTTCATATCGGCGGCGTTATTCGGCGATGCCGTATCGGCCTGCGTCATGCGCGCCGATGACCAGGCGCCTGGTTTCAAGATCGCCAAGACCGGGTCTTACTTCCTGCCTGACAGCGAGCACTACATTAAGTACGACGTTAAAGACAGTGGCTTTCACTTTACCCTGGACAAGGCCGTCATGAACTCCATCAAAGATGTCGCACCGATGATGGAGGAGTTGAACTACGAGACCTTCAATCAACATTGCGCTCAAAATGACTTTTTCATCTTCCATACCGGCGGACGGAAAATTCTTGATGAACTGGTCCTGCAACTGGACCTGGAACCCGGCCGGGTCGCGCAGTCTCGTGACAGCTTGAGCGAAGCCGGGAACATCGCCAGCGTGGTGGTCTTCGATGTGCTCAAGCGCCAGTTTGACAGCGGGCCCGTCGATGGCGCGACAGGCATGCTGGCGGCCTTCGGCCCCGGTTTCACCGCTGAAATGGCAGTGGGCAAGTGGGTTGCCTGACAGCCCCGATAAAACACCGGCACTTAGCCAGGGGCACACCTGCCCCTGGCTGCAGGCGTATCGATCGCAGGCGTTCACCTCGTTCGAGAGGGCTTCGAAAGCACTAGGGAAAGAAGGGGAAGGAACATGGAGATGAAGTATCTGGTCACTCGACCTTGGGGCGGCTATGAAAGACGCATGATCACGCTTCTGTCGCTCAGCTTCGGGCTGGTAGGACTGGACAGGTTCATTATCATGCCGCTGTTCCCGGTGATCATGCATGACTTGGCCCTGGACTATCAGGACTTGAGCATGTTGTCAGCCATCCTGGCATTTGCATGGGGAGGCTCTGCCTTGTTCATGGGTGCTGCCATCAGGGTACTGGGCCCAAAGAAGTTGCTGGTCCTGTCGATCACCCTGCTATCGCTCCTGGCCGGTGCGTCTGCATTGATCACCAGCCTGGTAGGCCTGGTGCTCTTGCGCGCCTTGATGGGCGTCTGCGAAGGAGCCTTCACGCCAGTCAGTATCATTGTCACCGATGAAGTCTCGCAGCCTTGCCGACGCGGACTCAATCTAGGGATTCAACAGGCCTTGTTCCCCATCATCGGCCTGTGTCTCGGACCGCTGCTGGCCGGCGTCCTGCTTGAAGTGTTCGGATCCTGGCGCGCCGTGTTCGCCATCATTTCGTTACCCGGCCTGTTAGTAGCCTGGTACCTCTATAGAACCTACCAACCGACCCAGGTGCCCAGCGAGGCATCGATTGAACACGCCTCAAAAAGCCAGTGGAGGACGGCCCTGTCCAGCGGGAATGTGCGGCTCAACATTGCCTTGATGCTTTGCATACTCACGTGCCAGTTCGTTCTGTGTGCCCTGCTCCCCAGTTACCTGACAGACATTCTGCACCTGAGCAATTTCTCCATGGCCATGATTATTTCCGCCATTGGCCTGGGTGGTTTTTTTGGCCAGTTGGTCATCCCCGGCTTGTCCGACCAACTGGGTCGCAAGCCCGTGGTTGCCATCTGCTTCATGATCAGCGCGCTGTTAGTGGGTTTATTGATCATCAGCCCACCGTTGCCCTGGCTACTGTTCCTTCAATTATTCTTCTTGTCGTTTATCAACTTCAGCCTGATCTGCATCACGGTCGGCCCACTGACCAGCGAATCAGTGCCACCCAGTTTATTGGCCACCGCGACGGGGCTGGTGGTGGGCTGCGGAGAGATTCTTGGAGGGGGCGTCGCGCCTGTGGTCGCCGGCTACATCGCCATGACGTGGGGACTTACCGCGATTCTGTTCCTGGCACTGGCCGGAAGTATCACGGGGGGCTTGCTGTCTCTATGGCTCAAAGAGGCAAACCCGGCTTTCAACGGACTCAAGGACTACGCCCCCCTATCCGCACGCTTGACCCTGGAGGATAAGTGATGACCCATTATGTAATGTTGCTGGACACTCCAATGCCGCGAGGAGGCCTTGGCGTATTTGACTTCAAGTCCGGGCAAAGCCGAGAGGTGCGTCCGCCCCAGGGCAATTTGTATGAAGCCCTGGCCCATTGCGCGGATCGGAATATGGACTGGGAGTCCTATCTCAAGAACCTGCCGTCCACGCCCTACCCGCTTACGCCTGCGGCGGTGAAATACCGACCGCCGCTCAAGCCCGACAACAACTTATTGGTCCAGATCAGCGAAATCACGCTCTGTACCGCCAAGACAGAACAAGCCTGGTATTACAAAGGTAACGGTCGATTGCTCAAGACCGACGGCGACCCTTTGCAGGTGCCCTATCATTCACAAAGCATCAGTAGCGAGCCGTGCATTGTCTGCCTCTATTGGGTCGACCCGTTTGGCGCGCTACGCTTCATTGGCTTTACCTTGGGCAACGACATTCACGATCATGTGTTGCACAGCCGTGACGCCATTTCTTCAACCCATGCACACTTGCGCACCTGTGCGATTGCCCCGGCATTGATAGTGGGAGAATTGCAGGCTGATCTGGCCATCAATGTCCAGATAGAACGCGACGGCCAACCCTTGGCGGCAAGTCACCACCGGATGAGCTTGCATCGCTGGCAAAGTTTGCGCCGATACTCGCAAGAGTTCCTGGAGAAACATGAGCAGTTTCTCGAGCCCGGGCTGGTGCACTACGTGTTCCACAGCTTGAGCCATCGCACGACCAATGTGCCGCTCCAACACGGTGACTGGCTCAGCATTGACTGCCCCGAGCTGGAATTGGCCATGAGCAATCAGATTGTCGAAGAGGAACTGGTTTCGCTGATGCCCTTGCCTGTGAGACGTGCACCTGAGCATGACTGTATCGACCGGCCCCTGCCCGTGTCTAAAAAGTTCTGATCCCGAGCCCCATAATTGATGAAGGACAGTCATGGTCGCAACGCGCTGCTCAACGACGTGGCCCACATGACCCGTCAAGTCCAGCAACTGCTGCTACTGACCGAAGCCAGTGAGGCCCAGAACTACCAGTTTGCCGAAGTCGAGCTGGCAGATATCACGACAGAAGCCACCGACTATTTGCAACGCATGGCCGAAGCCGCCGAAGTACGCCTGGTGCTGGCGCAAAACGCTAGCTCCGGTGCCCCATGGCAGGCGGATCGCAGCGCCCTCTTCACCTTGCTGAAGAACCTGCTGGAAAACGCCATTCAACATGCCCCTCGGGGCACTGAAGTGCGCGTGGAAATCGGCCGGGATGAGCTGAGCGTACGAGACTGGGGTCCCGGGGTGGACCGCGAGCAACTGCCGCACCTGTTCGCTCGCTTCTGGCGCGGAGCCCATCGCCGCGACCATGGCGCCGGCCTGGGCTTGACGATCTGCCAGGAAATCGCCCAGGCCCATGGCTGGACGCTCTCAGCCAAGAGAGCGAAGCCAGGCTTGTTGCTGCAGCTGTCTCGACGGGGATGACTAGACTCAGATGCCGGGCGTTCCCAATTGCCCTGTGGGAGCGAGCCTACTCGCGATAGCAGTGGTCCAGCAGGCATCGATGTTGGATGTGCCACCGTCATCGCGAGCAAGCTCGCTCCCACAGGGGGCTTGGGTGCACATGGATTTTATGTCCGCCGAAAATCCAATGTGGGAGCGAGCTTGCTCGCGATAGCGGTGGGCCTGTTGAAGATAATGCCAACTGTGCTGACCCCATCGCGAGCAAGCTCGCTCCCACATACGCGACCTCAGGCAATGCCACCGTCAGCTACCGCAAGGGTGTCGGCCGGGTGAGCGTAGCTCGGCCGGAAAGTCTCGGGCATCGCCAGCAACAGAACCAATGCCAACGCAGCAACCGCCGCCAGGGTCAGGAACGCCGCGCTGTAGCCAGCCCCTTGCACCACAAAGCCGGCCAGGCTGTTACTCAACGCCGCGCCGAACCCGAACACTGTCGACAGCACCCCGAGGCTGACGTTGAAACGCCCAGTGCCCTGGGTCAGGTCCTTGACCACCAAGGGAAACAGCGCGCCAAACAGCCCGGCACCGATCCCATCCAACAACTGCACCGCCACCAACCAATAGGGGTCATCCGAGAGCACGTACAACACACCGCGGATGGGCAGGATCAGGAAGCCGGCCAGCAACAACGGCTTGCGTCCCCAGGCATCGGCCTTGACGCCGACCAGCCACGCCATGGGCACCATGACCAGTTGCGCCGCGACGATACAGGCCGACGTCAGCGGCGTGGCCAGGTGTGCATTGGCCTGGGCGAGCTTCTGGCTGACCAGCGGGAGCATTGCCGCGTTCGCCAGGTGAAACAGCCCGCAACAGATAGCGAACAACAGCAGCGTGCGGTTATCCAGCAACACGCGCAGCGCCGAGGGTGTCGGGCCCTGCACCGACTGACCGGCTTCCAGGCCCCGGGCCACGTCATGGTCGATGGCCTCGGCAGACACGCAACTGACCGCCACGATACTGGCCAATGCCATCGCGGCCATCAGATAGAACACCGCAATGGGACCGAACAGCCAGGCGAACCCACCCGCCAGCAGCGCTGCACAGGCATTGCCCGCGTGGTTGAATGTTTCATTGCGCCCAGTGCGCCGCGTAAAGGCCCTGGCGCCGGTAATGCCCAGGGAAATTGCCGCAATCGCTGGCGCGAAGACCGACGCCGCCACGGCGCCGAGCGCCTGGGTCAACGCCACCATGCCGAAGGAAGAAGTGAACGGTAGCACCAGGCAACCCAGCGTCACCAACAAGGCAGCCACGGCCACTACGGCGCGCTTGCTGCGCACCCGGTCGATCAGTGCTCCGGCGGGGGCCTGGGCAACAAGCCCGGCCATCGCCGCCACTGTCATCACCACGCCAATGCTGGCCGGGTCCCAGCGATGCACCGCCAGCAGGTAGATCGCCAGGTAAGGACCCAGCCCATCGCGTACATCCGCGAGGAAAAAATTCAGCCCATCCAGGGAAAGGTTGTTACGTCGGTCCAGGTTTCGATCCACGGCGGCCTCGACGGGCATTGGCCCAAAGAAAATTGACGCCATGATGTCGCAAAGAATCGAACCGGGCCACCGTGATGAGCACGGGGCCCTTTCCCTGTGGGAGCGAGCTTGCTCGCGATGGCGGACCATCAGCCAACGATGATGCTGGATCTGACACCTCCATCGCGAGCAAGCTCGCACATGGGTTGTTGGGTTGGATGCGTGCCCTGGGGATGCGCTACGCCAAGGCGCCGGCCGTCACGCACGGCGTCCTACCAAAGGGCAATATCGTAGGTGAAGTAGATCCGGTTGCTGTCACGGCCACGGGAAAAGTCCGAGCGATAGACGTAGTTGCGCACCTTCACCCCCAGCCCCTTGAACGTACCCTGCTGCACCACGTAAGCGATCTCTGCATCACGCTCCCACTCTTTGACGGTGGTATTGGACTTGCCGTCGTTGCCGCTCAGATAGCGGGTGGAAAATGTCAGGCCGGGCACACCGAGGCGAGCGAAGTCGTAGCCATAACCGAGCATCCAGGTCTTCTCGTCTTCCTCGATGAACTTGCCGATCCCGACGTTGCTGAAGGAGTACACCGTGGCGCCGCTGACATAAGGCAAGCCCGCCTCGCCGCTGAGGGTTTGATAGCCGGCGCTCAGTGTGTGGCCGACAACGGCGTAGGACAGCAGCCCACTGAGCATGTCGTTGTCGATCTTGCCGCCGTAGGCCGAACCCGATTCGACGCTGTTGAAGTAGCGCAGGTCGCTGGTCAATACCCCAGCACCCAAGGGCAGATCATGCTGGATACCGGCAAAATCCTGTCGATAGAAATTCTCCAGTTCGCCATGGAAGTAGCTCAGGCGGACGTTTTTGCCCAACGTGTAGTCGGCACCGGCATAGCTGAAGTCACCCGACTTATCGCCGCCGTAGCCATCGGGCACGATGGGCACGCTGTCGCTCGAATCGCGCAGCTTGAAACGCTCCAGATACCCGCCGGTGATGGTGAGGTTGTCGATGTCATTGCTGCTGATCTGGGTGCCTTGGTAAGTCTGGGGCAACAGCCGAGCATCGTTGTAGACCAATACCGGGGTCTTGGGCAGCAAGGTGCCGTATTTGATCGTGGTCTTGGCCACCCTGGCCTTGGCGGTCATCCCCGCGCTGGCAAACTCGTCGGCGGCGCGACCGTCGTCATGCACCGGTAGCAGGCCGGTGCCGCTGCGGCCACGCCCGGAGTCGAGCTTGACCCCGAGCAGGCCCAGGGCATCGACCCCGAAGCCGATGGTGCCCGGCGTAAAGCCCGATTGGTAATCCAGCAGCAAGCCCTGGGCCCATTCGGTGCGCTCACTCTTGGCGGTCCTCGCCGCCCGTGCGCTCATACCGTGCTCATCGCGAAAATTTTCGTTGAAGTAGACGTTGCGCAATTGCAGCTTGAGCTTGCTGTCGTCGATGAAACCTTCGGCGCTGGCCGAGGCCAGGGGCAACAGCCCAAGGATTGGAAACAAAGCCCCGCGGGTAAGCAAAGTGGTCATGTCGAGCTACTCGTTGTTGTTATTTGGCGTGCAAGCCAGCGCACACCCGCTTGCGCAGGCGTGTCAGGCAGCAAGCGAAGGCGTGTCGGGTGGATCAGGAGAACAGCGTCAGCGCCCCAGTCAACAGGGCGAGTGCAGTGATCACCAGGGACGTGAGCACCGCCCATTTCACGGTGGCTTTCTGGAAGTCGCCCAGATCGCGGTCCACCATGCCCACCAGCAACAGGGTCGAGGCCACCAGCGGGCTCATCAGGTGCACCGGTTGGCCGAGAATGGACGCCCGGGCAATTTCGACCGGATCAATACCGTAAGCGGCAGCAGCGTTGGCCAGGATCGGCACGACACCAAAATAGTAGGCATCGTTGGACAGCACGAAGGTCAGCGGCATGCTGGTAATCGCCACCACCAGCGGGAAGAGATGGCCCCAGGAAGGCGGAATCCAGTCGACCAGGGTTTGTGCCAACGCATCGACCATTTTCGTCCCGGAAAAAATCCCGGCGAAGATGCCCGCGGCAAACACCAGCAGGACCACCGTCATGGCGTTGCCCGAATGGGCGAGAATGCGTTCCTTCTGAATGTCCAGCTGCGGATAGTTGATCATCAGCGCCAGGACGAAACCGATCAGGAACAGGATTGCCGAATGCATGAGCCCCATCACCAGCGCGACCATCACCGCGACCACCAGCAACAGGTTGACGTAGGCCAGTTTTGGACGCTTGTGTGGTGTGTCCTCCATGATCGCGTTGATGTAGCAATTACCGCCACCACTTTGCAGCTGGACGTTACCGATGCGCTTGCGCTCGGCACGGCCCAGCAGGAACGCCGTGAACACCACCCACATCGCCCCGCCGATCATGGTTGGCAACAAGGGCACGAAATACTCACCGGCATCCAGGCCCAATGCTGCGATCGCGCGGGTCGCCGGGCCGCCCCAAGGGGTCATGCCGCTCATGATGCTCAAGGAGAGCATGGAAACCGTCGCCAGGATCATCGGGTTCATGCCGATGCGTTTGTACAGCGGCAACATCGCGGCACAGGTGATCATGTAAGTCGTCGTGCCGTCACCGTCCAGCGCCACCAACAGCGACAGCAGCGCAGTGCCCACGGCGATCTTCATCGGGTCTCCATTGACCCGCTTGAGGATCTTGCGGATCAGCGGGTCGAACAGACCGGCGTCGATCATCAGGCCGAAAAACAGGATCGCGAACAACAGCAGCGCCGCCGACGGCGCGACCATTTTCAGGCCGTCCAACATCATCTTGCCGGTGGTCCCGCCAAAGCCGCCGAGCACGGCAAAGACGATGGGCACCACCGTCAGGGCGACGATCGGTGACAACCGCTTGGTCATTATCAGGAAGGTAAAGACCACCACCATGGCCAAGCCAAGTAAAGCGAGCATATGTCAGTTCTCTTGTTGTTATGAGTAGCTTGGCTGACATTCAGGCGCACGCCCCCCAACCCGCCAGGCAACACGCAAAATGTGCCTGGCGCAGGTAGTGAGTGAGCGGATGCAGTGCTGTCGAGTCAGCCGCGAGCGGCTAGATGTGTTTGGCGACCTTCGTCTCGTCCCAGCCTGAGTCCGTTGCCTGGGTCTGCGTCAGGGCGGGTTTGCCATCAAGGGTCTGTAGCAGGACGTCGCGGTCGCAGGCATTCTCCGAAAGGGAGATCACCACGGTCGCAACGGCGTTGCTCGCCAGGCTGGTCAACGCCCGTGCTTCGGACATGAATCGGTCGATCCCGATCAACAAGGCCAGACCCGCCAGGGGAATGTCGTGAATAACCGTCAGGGTCGAGGCCAGGGCGACAAATCCGCTGCCGGTAACACCTGCGGCGCCCTTTGAAGACAGCAACATGATCGCCAGCATGGTGATGACTTGGGTCAGCGTCAGGTCGATGTTGCAGGCTTGCGCAATGAAGATGGCCGCCAGCGACAGGTAGATCGCCGTACCGTCGAGGTTGAACGAATACCCGGTGGGCAGCACCAGTCCCACTACCCCCTTCTTGCACCCCAGGGCCTGGAGCTTTTCCAACATCCGCGGCATCACCGGTTCGGTCGATGACGTCCCCAGCACCACCAGGAATTCTTCACGCAGATAACGCAACAGCTTCCATAAGCTAAAGCCGTGTGCGCGGCAAATGCTGCCCAGCACCACGAAGACGAAGAAGGCGCAGGCGATGTACAAGGTCATGATCAGCTTGGCCAGCGAGCCCAGCGACGTGATGCCGTACTGCCCCACCGTGAAGGCCAAGGCCCCGAACGCGCCGATCGGAGCGAAACGCATCAGGTAGGAGAAAATCTTGAACACCATGTGCGAAGCTGATTCCAGGACCTCCAGCACGGGCTTGCCGCGCTCGCCCAAGGACGACAAGGCAAAACCGCAGAGCACCGCGATAAACAGCACCGGCAGCACCTCGCCTTTATTGAAAGCGCCGATGAAGGTGTCGGGAATGATGTGCATGAAGAAGTCCACCACGCTCAGTTTCGCGGCGGATTCGGTGTACTGCGACAGCCCTTGGGTGCTCAACTGCGTCGGATCGATGTTCATGCCTGCGCCGGGCTTGAACAGGTAGACCGACACCAGGCCGATGATCAGGCTGATCACCGTCAGCGCCAGGAACAACAGCAGGGTCTTGCTCAACAAACGCCCCAGCGAACGCTTGTCGCTCATGCCGGCGATGCCAGTGACAATGGTGCAGAACACCACCGGTGCGATCATCATCTTGATCAGCTTGATAAAGGCATCACCCAGCGGCTTCAAGGCAATTGCCTGTTGCGACCAAAAGTGCCCGAAGACCACGCCCAGCAGCACAGCGCAGATGATCTGGAAGTAGAGCGATTTAACAACTTTCATGGCATCACCCATTTTTAGAATTGTTCTGATGCAAACGACCATGGCTGCCCGGGCTATCCGGCCAGCCGCTGGGACGCCGTGGCGTAGACGAAACCAGAGAAAAGCCGGCGCGCGGTACGCACCACCGAGGCCCGAATGGTCTCACCGTTTTCGCCGGTGTAGGACAGTACGACATCAATGCCGCCGCTGGGGTGTTCGATACGAACCTGCTGCAAGCGCGGCTGGTTGATTGTGCCGAGCAGCTGCGCGACGACGCTGCCCTCGGTCACACACGCAGTGGCCAAGCCGATGGAGCCGGTGATCGCCAGGGCACGGTGACAGTTGTGGGGCATGAAATAACGCACCTGGACCGTCCCTCCAGACTTGGCCGGAGACACCAGCACCGGTTTGGGAATGACCTTGTCACTGACATCACCCAAGCCCATGGCCAGGCCGGCTTTCAGTCGCAGGGACTCCAGGCGCTGCAGGAAGGCTTTATCGGCGTCCAGCTCAGCGGGGCTTTCATCGCCGCGCTTGCCAAGCTGACTGGCTTGAACGATCACCATCGGCATCGCCATGTCGATGCAGGTCACCGGGATGCCGTCGATCAGGTCCTGAGGTTGTCCGGTGGGAAAGAGTTTCCCTGTCTTGCTGCCCGCCGCATCGAGAAAGGTCAGTTGCACCGCAGCGGCTGTGCCGGGCACGCCATCGATGGCGGTGTCGCCTTCATAGCTGACTTTGCCTTCTGGGGTTTGCACGTCGGAATTCACGAAGGTCCCGGTATTGAGGTTGCGAATACGCACCCGGGTAAGGTCACCGGAAGGCTTGACCAGCCCCTGCTCGATAGCGAACGGGCCGACGGCGCAGAGCATGTTGCCGCAATTAGGGGCGGTATCGACCCGACGCTGGGAAACCATGACCTGGACAAACAAATAATCGACATCCGCGTCAGGGTGCAGCGACGGACTGACGATCGCCACTTTGCTGGTCTGTGGACTGCCGCCCCCGATGCCGTCGATTTCCAACTCATGGCCGGAGCCCATCAGGTTGAGCAGCAGCTCATCACGCTCAGCGATGGCGACCGGCAGATCCCAGGCGAGAAATACCGGACCTTTGGACGTACCGCCGCGCATTAGCACACAAGGAATTCGCTGCATGATCACTAACTCTTGTTAATCAATCTGGATAATTGATGCTCTGGAAACAAGAGTGGCAGGGTTTGAAAAGTGTTTCCAATGCAAAGATCAGAGCGATTATTGCGTTTCACAAATGAATTACTTTACGCTGATTGCCATCGCGCACGGCCCTTCCCCGGTGAGGTAGCACATGGAATATGAACTCCAGGACATCCGATCTTTCGTGAAAATCGCCGAACTCGGCAGCTTCCACGAGGCCGCCGACGCGCTGCATCTGTCGCAACCAGCCTTGAGCCGACGGATGAAAAAACTCGAGGAAGGCCTAGGAACCGCTTTGCTCGATCGCACGACCCGCAAGGTCAGCCTGACGAGTGTCGGCCGTGACTTCCTGCCCAAGGCACGGCGCCTGCTGGATGATTTCGACGACTCGATTCTCAATATCCGCGAGCTGGCCGAGCGACAGATCGGCCGGGTGACCTTGGCGTGCATTCCTACGGCGGCCTTCTATTTCTTGCCTTCGGTGATTCGCCTCTATAACGAGCGCTACCCGAAAATCCGCATCCGCCTGCTCGACCTCAGCGCCAACGAAGGGCTCGAAGCTGTACTGCGCGGCGAAGCCGACTTCGGCATCAACATGATGAGCGGCCAGCACCCGGACATCGAGTTCGTGCCCCTGGTCAACGAACCCTTTGTGCTGGCCTGCCGACGCGATCATGAATTGGCTGAACGCAGTGCGGTTACCTGGTCGGAACTCAGTGATTATCGGCTGATCGGCGTTGGTCGCCTGAGCGGCAACCGCATGCTGCTGGACCACGCGCTGTCGGGCCTGAGCTGGCGCCCGCAGTGGTTTTACGAAGTGCAGCACCTGTCTACGTCGCTGGGATTGGTCGAGGCTGGTCTCGGTGTGTCGGCGATGCCCAGCCTGGCGATGCCGGCCGGGGATCATCCAACGCTGGTCAGCGTGCCGCTGATCGAGCCGGTGGTCAACCGCTCGCTGGGCCTGGTCTACCGCCGGGGCGCATCGCTCTCTCCGGCTGCGGAGAAATTCGTCTCGATCCTGCTTGAACAGTGGCCGCAATGAAGCGCGCCCAATCCCTGGATCGATGAGCGCGACGGCAATGCGTTTGTTGAATGACAGGTGCTCATCAAAAATCAGCGCCGAACTCAGCAGGCCGAACACCGGCACCAAGAGCGACAAGGGCGCGACAGGTGTCCGATTTTCATGCTGATCTTCCAACCAGTGTTGTTGAAAAATGCATCGAGGCAATCCACAGCAGCCATGCGGCGAGGCTAATCAAGGCGCCCAGCAGGCTGACCGCCATCCAACCCCACAGTGCATAGACCTGGGTCGCGGCAGACGCGCCCAGTGCACTGCCCACCGAGTAGAAACACATGTAGGCGCCGACCATGCGACTTTGGGCGTCGGGCCGGGCCTCGAAAATCAAGCTCTGGTTGGTGACGTGCACGGCCTGCACCGCGAAGTCGAGCAACACCACGCCGCAGACCAATGCGATCAGGGAGGTTTCGGCAAACGTAATGGGCAACCAGGAAAGCGTCAGGAGCCCCAGCGACAAGCCGGTGACACGTTGCCCCCAACCTTGATCGGCCCAACGACCGGCGCTTCTGGCCGCCAGGGCCCCAGCGACACCGGCCAGGCCGAACAGGCCGATGGCCGTGTGTGAAAGCGACAGCGGCGCGGCACTCAACGGCAGCACCATGGCCGTCCAAAACACCGAAAAAGCGGCAAAGATCAGCAAAGCCAGCAACCCTCGGATCCGCAGCATCGGCTCAGTCACGAACAGCATGAACAGCGAGCGGATGAGCACCCGGTAGGGCTGCCGGTGACGCGGCGCCACGGCGGCAGGCACCACGGCCCAGAACACCGCCGCAATGGCCAGCATCAGGCCCGAGGACACGAAGTAAACCCCGCGCCAGCCCGCCAGATCGGCGATCACTCCAGAGGTAAACCGTGCCAGGAGAATACCCAGGACAACGCCACTGGTAACGGTTCCCACTGCCTGTCCCCGTTGAGAGGGTGAGGACAGCACGGCGGCATAGGCCACCAGCACCTGGACGACCACCGCCAGCAACCCCATCGCGATCATGGCGCCCAGCAACGCCAACCAGTGCTGGGCTGCGCCGACGGCCATCAGCACAAGCGCAGACAACACCAATTGCGCGAAAACCAGCCGTTTACGGTTGACCCTGTCCCCCAGCGGGACGATGAACAGCAACCCCAGCGCATAGCCCACCTGGGTGGCAGTCACCACCACCCCGATCAATCCCGAAGCGACGCCCAGGCTCTCGGCCATCGAGGCGAGCAAGGGCTGGGCAAAGTAGACATTGGCAACGGCCAGTGCGCAGGTCACGGAAAACAGCAACGTAAGCGAGCGCGAAAGCCCCGGGCATTGCGGTTCATTCAAGGAGCCCGTGGCAAGGGAGCTTGCTCCCTCGCCGCCCTGATTTCCCGAAGGCTGCCGGGTCAAACAATCGGCATCTGCTGTCATGCACGCCTCCTTGGCGCTAAACTGGTTTCAATTAAAAACCTGCATCGATTGTTGCTCGATCAGGTTTCAATTTGCAACCACAGATATCGACCGCACCTGGCGATCCTTTTTCATAGGCCAACACAATGGAAAACGCTTCACCGCAAAACAGCGAGTGCCCGGTAGCCAGGGCACTGGACGTGATTGGCGATCGCTGGTCGCTGATGATCATTCGTGACGCATTCGACGACATTCGCCGCTTCAGCGAATTTCAAAAAAGCCTGGGTGTGGCCAAGAATATTTTGGCTTCGCGACTCAAAGCGTTGGTCGAGCTCGGTGTGTTCGACGTTCGCCCCGCGTCAGATGGAAGCGCCTACAAGGAGTACGTCCTGACGGACAAAGGCCGGGAGATCTTTCCGGTCGTGGTCAGCCTCAGGCAATGGGGCGAACGCTTCCTGTTCGAGCCGGGGGAAACGCGTTCCGTGCTGTTGGACAACACGTCCGGGCAAGCCCTCATGCCGATGGATGTGCGCTCCTCGAGCGGTCAGAAACTCGGCCCGGCCGATTGCCACAGGGTGAGGTTCATTGCCGACAACCCGACGTGAGATTGATCGTCCCTATCCCTTCAGTACCAGGAACATGTCCGGGTACCTGGCGCACATGAGATCGACAAATGCGCGCACCTTCGGCGCAGCAAGACGCCGGGATGTGCAAGACCCAGAGTTCAGCCTCTTTGCCCATTACCGTGCCAGCGCATTCAGGCTCATGCTGTTCCACTTTTGAAACGGAGTGTCTACATCCTGGCGTCTTCGTTTTGTTTCTGCAACGGCATATCGTTTGATCATCGCAACGGGCCGACAAGGCCGTAGCGGACTTTTCCGACTACCCACCCTTTTGCAGGAGATTCAACATGAGCATTCTCATTACCGGCGCCACGGGCACCATCGGTTCACTCATCATCCAGCACCTCGCCGACGCAGGCGCCGACGTCAAGGCCCTCGTGCGCCAGCCTGGCAAGGGAACATTCCCGGCGGGCGTGACTGAAGTCGTTGCAGACCTCACCGATGTCCCTTCGCTGCGCGAGGCGCTGGCGTCGGTGCGTACGCTGTTCCTGCTCAACGCCGTGACGCCCGACGAGGTGACACAAGCCCTCATCACCTTGAACCTCGCTCGCGAGGCCGGCATCGAGCGCATCGTCTACCTGTCGGTGATTCATGCCGACAAGTTCACCCAGGTGCCGCACTTCACCGGCAAGCACACGGTCGAGCGCATGATCGAAAGCCTCGACATCCCGGCGACCATCCTGCGCCCGGCGTACTTCATGCAAAACGAATTGATGGTCCAGCAGACCATTGAGAACTACTCGGTGTACCCGATGCCGATCGGCTCGGCGGGCGTCTCGATGATCGATGCACGCGACATCGCCGATATCGCCGCTGCCGAGTTGCTGCGACGCGACAGGGCACCTTCGGCGCTGGATCGGGTCACCTTGGAGCTGGTCGGCCCACAAGCACTGACCGGTGCCGCCGCCGCGAAGATCTGGAGTTCCGCCCTGGGTCGCGAGATCGCCTACGGCGGTGACGATGTGGCCGCCTTCGAAGCACAATTGGCCGCGTACGGCCCCGCCTGGCTGGCTTATGACATGCGCCTGATGATGTCCGGTATCCAGGCGTTTGGCATGCGGGCTGCTGAAGGAACCGTGGACCGGCTACAGGCGATCCTGGGGCGTCCGTTGCGTACCTACGAAGACTTCGTCCGCGAGGCCACTGCGGGGGTTTGAAAACTGGGGCAGTACAGTCATCTCGTCCAGCGCCAGGTCGATGCGCTTATGACCGACCTGGCGTGCAACGACGAAGGCTTGCTCCAGCAACAGCCTGCTGGCTAAACCAACTGGCGAACCCCTAGAGACAAAATCAAACCACCGCACAATCGATCGATTGCTTTTTTTCGCCCTTGATAGGCGCAAGCAATCCTCGGTTGCGAAAGCGCAATTGCGACCATTCCATACCAGGCCATTGAAACCACCACGACAACTGCCAGCATCGACAAAAACGTACCTGGCAAAACATGGGCGGGCGCCGCAGCTGAAAAAACAGCGGCATAGAAAGCCATGGACTTGGGGTTACCAATGTTGGTGACCACCCCCTGAATAAAGGACTGGCGGCAACTACCATCGACAGCATCATTCAGCGGGCCTGGCGCATTCTTCCCCGCGTTGATCAGCAGTCGGAGTCCGAACCACATCAGGTAGGCTGCGCCCAGAATCTTCACAACCAGCGCAGCCCAAGGGAGCGCAGCAAATACAACCCCGAGACCTGCAATCGCACAGGTGGACCAGAACAGGTTGACCAGCACGATTCCCGCCACCAAGGCCAAAGCGTCAGAACGCGTAGCAGCCACCGCCTTATGGACCACCGCGACGAAATTCGGTCCAGGAATCACGACACCAGCCAGGTAGACCAAAAAAACTGTCAAGACAGCGGAACCGTCGATCATGTGCGTCCTCGCGAGATCTGTAGTCGGTGATCGTTACCAAAAAAAGCCGCACTGCTGCACCACGGATTCAACCCGTCGAGGCAACACCCCTACTCCTCGGCAGGCCTCATATGAAAAATCGTATAAGGCAGGATCAGCGTATCGGCGACGATGCTGAAAGGGAGGTCGACGACTGCAAACGGTGCCAGCGCACGTGAATACACGTCGTTGTCATTCGTCGAGGCCTTGATGATCTCGATATCAGTCGCCGCACCGCAGTAAGGATGGAGGCCGCAGAGCTGTCCCATGCCAAAGGTTTCGTTGGCCGTGGCGCATCCGCCCAGCAGCGCCATCGTCAAAGCCATTACTACGATCCGCATGACGCGCCCCTCCCCCAGGAAAGGCCGGACTGTAGCATTAAAGCCGCCCCAACGGCGCCGCGCTCAAGGCAAGGCCCCAGCAGGGTCGCGAACCACTCGATGAACACCCCGAGCGCGGCTGCACCGATAAAAACGTTATGGCGGCTGTATTCAGACGACCCCAGGTTCTCCTGTAGGATGCACATCCTGTCAATCAGTCGCGAATGTGAACAATGGAACTGCACTCAATTCTCGCCTTTACCCTGGTCGCGGCCATCGCCATCGCCAGTCCTGGTCCTGCCACCTTGATGGCGATCAATAACAGTCTGGCCTACGGGCCGCGCTACGCGGTGTGGTCGTCGGTGGGCAACGCCAGCGGGCTGTTCTGCTTGTCGGCCGCCGCGATGCTGGGCCTGGGCGCGTTGCTCGCCAGTTCTGAATGGCTGTTCAACGCTGTGAAAGTCCTGGGGGCGGGTTATCTGTTCTACCTGGGCGCCAGGCAGCTGTTCAAAAAGAGCCCGATACTCGCGCAGGATGTGCAAGTCGATGGCAAAACCAGCAAGCCATCGCGTTCAAAGCTGTACAAGTCGGCCTTCCTGACAGCCATCACCAACCCCAAGGCGACGATGTTCTTCACCGCCCTGTTCCCGCAATTCATCGACCAGAGCGCTGCACTGCTGCCGCAGTTTCTGCTCCTCACCTCGATATTCGCAGGCTTGTCGCTGGTTTCCTTGAGCCTGTATGCCGCCATTGCGGCCCAGGCCAAAGGCGTGCTGAAACGGCCCGAATTTTCCGTGTGGATCAGCCGGCTCGTTGGCTCGACGTTCATCGGCTTCGGTGCGGCCATCCTGGCGATGCGTCGACCGGCCGTTTAGGGCATTTTTCGATCTGGAGCTACCAGATACCGGGGGGCATGACGCTTGAAAAAGCGTCGACCTCACACCCTCCCCATCCGCTCTACCTCGCCCCCACTTATTGGCAACAGTGAATCCTGCCTGCGCATTCGGATATTTAACTTGACGGCAGAGATTACGATCATCATATTTGCAAAATATTATGATCGTCATGTTCAAGGCTGCGTCACTGCGCCGATATCGCGAACCACAGTCTTGGCGGCTGCCCTCAACGTCTTTTCCCGCCAACCAAGCATAAGAGAGGATGTATGCAAGCCAGAACTTCATTGGCAATTACCGCTGCGCAACCGCACGCCTCCACACAACCCTTGACCGGCAAAATCGTGGCGCTGCTTGCAGGCCTGGCGGCGATCAGCATGCTCTCCACCAACATCATTCTCCCGGCGTTTGCCGATATCGGCGAAGACCTGGGCGTGACCGCTCGCGAGCTCGGCCTGACACTGTCCAGCTTCTTCATCACATTCGCCTTGGGCCAATTGGTGGTCGGGCCACTGGCCGACCGCTATGGGCGCCAGAAACTGGTGCTGGGCGGCCTATCGGTGTTCGTGGTCGGCACCGTTATCGCGGGGCTTGCCAGCACGTTCGATGTACTGATCGCCGGACGCGTCGTACAGGCGCTGGGGGTGTGTGCGGCCTCGGTACTGTCGCGCGCCATCGCACGGGATCTGTTTGAAGGCGAGACGCTCGCCCGGGCCCTGTCGCTGACGATGATCGCCACTGCCGCAGCGCCGGGTTTTTCGCCGCTGGCCGGCAGCGTCCTGTCCGTCACGCTCGGCTGGCGTGCCATCTTCATCCTGGTGGGTCTGGCCGCCGTGGTACTGGCCTTTTTCTACGTGCGCGACCTCGGAGAAACCCATCCCGCCGATCGGCGGGCACCGCACTCGGCCAAGAGCGTAGTGCTCGCCTATGGCAGATTGGCGCTGGACAAGCGCTTCATCCTCCCTGCTCTTTCAATGAGCCTGCTGATGAGCGGCCTGTTCGCATCGTTCGCGGCGGCGCCCGCCATCCTGATGAAAGGTATCGGCCTGACCTCGTTGCAGACCGGCCTGTATTTCGCCGCTACGGTATTCGTCGTGTTCGCAGCCGGCATGGCGGCTCCGCGCCTGGCGCATCGTCATGGCACCCGAATCGTCACACTCGCAGGCATTGCCTGCGCCCTGACCGGCGGCGGCCTGCTGCTCGTCGGTCCAACCGTGCCGGGTCTTGGGTGGTATGCCCTCTCGATGATCACCTTCCTGTGGGGCATGGGCCTGGCCAATCCGCTGGGCACGGCAATCACCATGGGGCCGTTCGGCAAAGAAGCCGGGATGGCCTCCGCACTGCTGGGTTTTCTCTCCATGGGTGCGGCTGCGCTGACCACCTGGCTGGCCTCGGTCTTGAGCTTCGCACCCGTCACGACGCTGGGTGGGATTCAGGCGACGGCCTGCCTGGTGGCGCTGGTGCTGTTTCTCTTGCGCGGTAGCCTTTGAGGGCGCTTTCTCGGCCAAGCCAAAAGGTTGCCTCCATGCTCGATCAATACACGGGCCAGGTTTCAACAATCTTCCCGCCGCGCACGGCCAGCAAATCGCCAAATTGCAGCAGCACGGATTCAGTCTGGGTCGGCCGTAAAAACACCTGGTCCTCCACGTTCAACCCTACGGCCGGGGAGCCGTTGACCATTTCCTGATTGGAGCTGCGACCATAGAGTTCATTGCTTTGCAGGCCCTTGGGTGATTCGAACTCGGCCATCCAGTTACCGCCGTAGAGGAAGAATGTCGCGCGCTGATTAGGGTCCCACCAGGAAAACAATCGGGATTTGTCATCCAGGGCTGGGAAATTGACGGCGCCAGTGCTCTTTAGCACGGGCGTTGCGATAAAGGCCGCCGGCACATGCTCGGCCAGCGATGGCAAGTCGTAATGGGTCGGCTTGAGAAACGCCGTTCCCACCGAGACCTCACTGCTCAGGCGTTCCTGCTCATGTATACCGTAGCTGGGGCTGCCGGCCGTATTGAGCGTGAGCCCTTCGTGCCAAAGCGCGGGGAAGTGTTCACGTAGGTAATGCACATGGCCGTTGTAAATGACCATCACCTTGTCGAACAACGCCTGGGACGAACCGAGGACCTGGGGCACGCCCATGCCGACAAACGGGTCATACCCCATGAAGCCGGCAAATTCGAGCTGCTGCGCATGGGCATCGATCAGCGTCAGCATCTCGCCGAGTACCGCGGGGTCAGCGACTCCGCCGCGGTGCAGGCCGACATCCAGTTCGATATTGATCCGCATCCGGATGCCCAGGCCTTGCGCCAATGCCAGGTAATCCATCAACCGCCGGGGGGTATCGAGCAGCCATTGCAGTTGCCTGGAAGGGTCGAAGGTTCCCTTGTGGGTTTGGTAGAACACTTCGGCCGAGCGTACCGGTAAAGGCTTGCCGACCAGGATGTCTGCCTCGGGAAATGTCACCGCGTCGTGATTTAGAAACGGCTGATGAAACGACATCAGCCGTCGGGTATCGGTACGTTTGGCGATGTACGCCAGCAGTCCCGGTGATGGCAGGGACTTTTCCACCAGGCGCAAATGTTTACCGGCGCGGGTGACGGATTGCTTGACCACATTGATATTGTGATCGAGCAGGTCCAGGTCAATCAGCATCACGGGGCGCATCGGCCCATGGCGCTTCAGCTCCTGGTTCAGCGCGCCGAAGTACTCGTTGTATGGGCTGCCCCGATCGCTCGGACGCAACAGCGCCCCCGCCCCGACCATCAATGCACCCACTCCTGCGGTGCCGAGCATAAAGGTTCTACGATTCATCAGGACGCTCCCTCTGCGTGCGCAGTCAGGTGCACGTTACGGCAGCGATACCCGGCTGTTGAGGCTATGGGAGGTCAGAAAGAGGACTTTGGCGGCCAGGCTTTGATCGAATCCTCCTAACCCCTGGACGTTGCAATGAACCGTGTGATGGCCGCCACCACATCAGCGCCCCGTTCAAGATAGGGCACATGCCCGCAGTCCTCGATGAACTCGCCGCGTGCATCGGGCAGTTGCTGGAGCAGGTTATCCAGGGTCGCCGGCAGAAACACCTGGTCATGCCGCCCCCAGATCACCAGCGTCTTGGCTGCAATCTGTGGCAACCGTCCGAGCAGCACGTCCAGGCCTTCACGACGAAAATCCTCGACAACGCGCTGCACCGCCGCAAACCTCGCCCTGCCGCTGGCCGCCATGGCCTGGGCCAAGCGCCCTCCTACCTCGGGCGGCGCCTTGAATACCAGGCTCCAGAAGCGTTTCATCTCCTCGACCGTACGATAGCCAAACACCGTCCCCGCCCCTTGCAGGCTGGCTTTCAATGCGGGGCCTAGCGCTTGCTCGCCCAGACCTGCAGGCGCCAGCAAGACCAAGTGACTGACACGCTGCGGGTGTTTGGCGGCATACAGGCCGGCCACGCACCCACCCAACGAGCTGCCGACCAGCACGAAGGGGCCCTCGACCAGCGTATCCAGCAAGCCTTCGAGTTCCGCCAGCATTGCCTGGGGTCCAAAGCCAGCACCCGCCTCGTACACGGATTGGCCATGCCCCGGCAAGTCGACGAAAACGCAAGGGTGATGGCGCGCCATGCCCAGCATCGCGGGGCCCCACTGGTCCTTGCTGGCACCCAAGCCATGGAGCATGACCAGCGTTGTCCGCGGGTGCCGTGCAGGGCTTTGCAGATAGGCCAGGCGTCCCTGTGTACCGGTGTGCCAGCGCAGTTTCAAACCGAACTGCCAGCGGTGGACCAGGCGCAAAGTGCCGAGCAGCAGTCGATCAACGCGGTTCATCCGCCACTCCTTGTCCTTTGCTACTGGCCTTGAGGAAGAATCTTGCCGGCAGGCGCAGTTGGCATAGCGCCACACCTGACAACGTCAACACGGCGCCGATCACCAGGCGCTGGCTGAAACCTTCGGCGAGCATGACCTGGCTGACAGCAATCGCGAACACCGGCACCAGGAGCAGGTACGGGCTCAGTTGCTGCATCGAGTTGCGGCCGAGCAACCAGAACCAAAGGCCGAACCCCAGCAGACCACCACTGAGTGCGGTGTAGAGCACCGCCCACCACGCCTGGGCGCTGGCCGTGTAGACGCGTGTCCATTGCTCGCCTTCCTGGACGAACGACCACAGCAACAGTTGCGGTGCGGCGATGACCGCCGTCCAGGCACTCAAGGCCAGCGGATCCAGGGGCCCGAGACGCTTGGTCAACACTGACCCGACAGCAAATGCCAAGGCCGCCAGCGCCACCAGCAACATGCCGATGAACGTCCCGCCCGCCGATGGTGTAGCCAGTAGCACCAGGACGCCGGCGAACGCCAGCAGGATGCCCGCCAGGAGCCGCAGTTTCAGGACTTCCCCCAATAACGCGAATGCCAGGACGAGGGTAAACGGTGCCGCCAGTTGATAGATGATCGCCGAGGTAGAGGCGTCTACCCGAGCGATACCGCAATACAGCAAACCGAAATGCAAGGTCCCGGTAATCGTGGCAACCAGGGCCACGGACGCAAACTGTTCACGCTTGACGCGCTTGAGCAGCGGCAGGAGAAACAGCGCCATGATCGCGTAGCGCATGGCGACCATGAGGATCGGCGGCAACTCGGCGCCGCCGATTTTCACTGCAGTGACCTGCGCGCCCCAGAGAAACGCGACCAGTAACGCGAGCAATGAATCTTTCAATGGCATGACAGTTATCCCTTCTGAAATTGAATGGGCCGCAGGATTCTTTCCGGTTTACCTGTCGCAAGGGCTGGGGGGTTAAGTCGACTGTGATGCTCACAGAGCCGGTCCAATGTCTCGCGCAGGGCCTGTTCCGCTTCAGGATCGTGGGCCAGTTGGGTCTGGAAACACGGCGGAAATCCCGAGCCGACCAGAATCATTTTGTTGAGCAGCACGTTCAACGCGACCTGGGAGAAAACCGCCGTGTGTCCATAGCGTCGGCCGACGACCGCAATCGCCGCGAGCTTGTCGCGCAGCGGACGCTCCCGTGGCCGCAGGAAGCCATAGCCGACTCGCTCCAGGAACGCCTGGAAGCGACTGTTGGTGCCGTAGGCATGCATGACGGGGAGATAGAGCACCGCATCGGCGCGGTCCAACCGCGCCACCAACTGCCCGACGTCGTCCTGCACTTGGCAGTCCTGGTCGGAACAGGCGTTGTCGGCGTCGCAGTAGTCGATCCGGTAATCCTTGAGCCAGATGTCATCGACCGCGACCTCCTCGCCCAGGTGGCGGCGCACCAGCGCCACCACCCGTGCACTGACACCACAAGGTCGGCTTGACCCGACAATGATGGTCAGATTCATGATTCAGGACGCCTCCCGCAACCCTTCTTCGCCAGCCAGATAGGCGCGCAACGCCTCTTCCATCAACTGCCCGGTCAGCCACAACGTGACGCGGGCCACTTCCTTGATCTGACGACGATCTTCTTCGGTCTTCACCGCACGTTGCATCGCCACACGCACCTCTTCGGCGTGCTTCTCGTCGATGGTCGAGTGGGCGACGAAGAAGGTCATCTGCTCATCCTTCAAGCCCAGGTCGGCGCGGAACCGCTCCAGGATCGGTTGGATGTGCTCGTAGACGTCCTCGGCCCAGTAGCTGTAGCCCAGTCGAGCGATCGGCCCCTTGCGGATAGCCACATCGTTGAGAAAGGCGATCAGTGCCTGGGTCGGCGCCAGCGGCGCCGGCATGGCTTGCGGCAGCAGCCCGACCGACTCCAGGTCACGCAGCACCATGCGCTCGTGGCCCAGTTCTTCCAAGGCGTGCTTGTAGACGAAGCGCAACAGCGTCGTCTCCTCTGGATCGGCACTGAAGGCGCAGGCGGCCTGGTTCACCGAGTTGTAGCGGGTGTAGTGGTAGACCTGCAGCATGAGCTGTTGGTAGAGGGCTGGCGGCGTCGGGTTGTCCAGGCTGAATTTCCAGTAGGCGCCCTGCTTGATCTGGGCCCAACCCGCTTCGACGATAGCGTCGAGTTCCTTGAAGAATGTTTGCATTTCAATTGGCTCCTTTAACATTGAGGTAAACACTTTCGAGTTCCAGGTACACGAGGCTGTAGCGCCGCTCGACCTGTTCCCCGGTCCAGGTAACGTCATCCACCAGCACGCGCCCGCCCAGGCCGACATAAAGCGCAGCCAATTGGCCGCGGCACAGTGCCGAGATAAATCGCAGGTGGGTGTTGGCTTTCAGCCAGATGGCCGCTTGCAGGAGAAACATGCGCAGGTGCCGACCGCCGCGGTATCGCTCGTCCAGCACCAGGCGATTGGCATCGAAGGCATCCGTCGATTGTTCGAAATAGGCCTGCACGTCGACCGCTCGCTCGACGAAGCTCAGGCCATGCCCCAGCGGGGTGACACGCAACGTCCCGACCACTTCGTTCTTGTCCAGGTAGACCAGGTGATAGGACAAGGCGTCGCGTACTTGCTCCCTGCGCTCGAAGTCATCCTCCCGTGCCGGGTTGGTCCCCAGGTAGCGACTCCTGAGTTGCCGGACGGACTCGAACAGTTCATTGGCGTTGTCGATCACGCGAACAGACAGGCTCATCGCTGACCTCACTGGCCTTGACGCTGATCGACGATGCGCGCTTCTTTCCAGCTGAACCAACTGCCCAGGTTCACATGCTCGGCCAGATCGCCCACCACCATGACCGTGGCATCGACTCCCAGCCGTTCGCGCAAGCGCTCCTTGATCAGCAGCACCAGACGCCCACGATCGCCTTCGAAGAAACGCGACATTTCCAGCTTGGCGATAACGGTGTCGCGATCATTGGCGCGACTGAGGATGATCTGGTAACCAAGGCATTGTTCGACGCCTTCAAGCAGCGCCTGCTCGATCTGTGCGGCCGAGAAGGCACGATCGTTCAGTTGCACGGCATCCTTCACCCGACCGACGACCTTGACGGTCTGGCGCATCGATTGCGCATAGCCGGGGCGCGACTGGATCGAGACCAGGTCACCCGTGCGGTAGCGAATCAACGGCTTGCTGCCAGGGATCAGCATGGTCACGCACAACTCACCGTCGCCGGTGCAGCCCAGGCTTTGCCCGGACTTGGGATCGAGCACCTCGATGATGTAGTTGAGGCGATGCGGCACCAACTGGTCGTTGGCGTTGCAGGCCGCGATGATCATCGCCTCCTGGGAGCCATACAGGCTGTTGTAGGCCTGCGCGCCCCACAGGCTGTAGAGGTTGTTCTTCAACGCAGGCGTGCACAGCTCGCCGCTCATCATGAACGCGCGCAAGGCAAAGTCCTCGCGTGGGTTCAGGCCCAGGCGCTCGGCTTCCTTGGCCATGGCCAGCAACAGCCCCGGCGCCGATGCGAGCACGCCGATCCGCAGGTCCTTGAGCAGTTGCAGTGCCTTGGGCCAACCGATCACCGGTGAGTGCGGCCAGATCTTGGCATTGCACAGGTCGAGCTGGGTGCAGACATCACCCAGGGTGTCACCGAAGGAATGGACCTCGGTAGGTCCCATGATGCCGACCACGGTCTTTTCGCCCGGGAAATGCTTTTCGATCACGGCCTGGTAGGCCATCGCCAGCTGGCGATTGCTCGCGTAGCTTTCCTTGCGGTCCCGCGGGCATGGCGTGGCGGGACCGGTGGTCCCCGTGGTCTCGTAATAGAAGATGCTGTCTTCCAGCGGGCCGGACAAGATGTCGAAGCCTGCTTCGCGCAGATCATCCTTGGTCGTGAATGGCAAGGTGGCGAGGTCATCCAAGGTCAGCGAACGCTCGTCGACCTGGGCAAGGTGCCTGGAATAGAACGGCGAGGACCGCTTCACGTGGCCGATCACTTCCCGCAACTGTGACTGGTGCCAGGCCGCCAGCTCGGTGTCGCTGAGGACGTCGGTCCAATAGGCATGATGAATCGGATCGTACCGCTTCTTGAATGTCTCTAAATGCTCTTTCATTTCAGCCGCTCAGGTTTGATGGGTTACTGGAACTCAACGGCCGCTACGTTAGTAACAGAACTTGCAAATACCCAGCTGCGCTATCTCGCAGTTGTGCGCGCACGAGTTTCTTGTTAAAAGCACGCGCGATTACATACGCGCCGGGATAGCTCTTCGCCCCGTCGACATTCAGAAATGAATGAAAGATTAATATTCCCTCAGCGGTTGACAGCCCCAGGGCACGCTGGTAATTTCGCCGCACTGCCCATTATTCCCGCAGTGCTTAGCCAAGACTGGGATGTCTAAAAATGTACTATCACCTTTCTGCTATCAGTTCCTCCCACAGCTATCCCGACAGCTGTTCCCGGGCCATTCTGGCCATCTTCAAAAGCAATATCTGGCGTCGCTAATCTAGCGAAGACCGGAGCCTGTCTGCTGCCTGCCAGCAACGTCCTGATCTTTCCCCTCTGAAATCGATGGCGCTCGCGCCTTTGCCCTGCGCAACAATTGGCTGCAATCCATTGCAAGCTTTTTAGTGCGCGCGACATGAACAGCGTCCGCCCCGTCTATTCAGAATATCCGTCAACACGTATTTAAAGTGCCTGCGCGCTTTATATTCCCGTGGCGCTCTCTTAATCGAGCGCCTGAATCGTTACACCTTGAATATGGTATTAACCGTGAATAAAAATTTAATTGGCGTGAATGTTCTTCGCCGCGAAGAACGTCGACCTACGGATGCACTTGGCATATATGCAAATGCACTCGAACAACTGGGTCGCGAGTCTGTTTTCATTCTTGAGTCACTGTCCGGCCCAAGCCGTGATCGCCGAGCGACAATCATCGGGCTCGAACCGCTCTTCGAAGTGTGTATCAATGAGGGCCAGGCCCAACTGCGGGGCTGCGCCGCCCTGTGTGAACATTTGTCTGCCAGCCTGCGGCAAGCGGGCCTGCAGGTCGACCAGGAACACAAGGTCCATCTACCCGACAGCGAGGCGGCGTGGAACCTGCTCCGGGCTATCCAGGCAACGTTCCAGCCGGCGTCCAATGCCCCTTCCAGCCTGGCCTTCTTTGGCTATTTCTCCTACGACTGCGTTCGCCTGATCGAGCGACTTCCCGATCTGGCCAAACAGACCTACGACTACCCGCTCATTGCCTTGTCGGTCTACCAGACGCTGGTTTATTTCCACAGCAACGGCATCGTCGAAACCCTGATCAACAACCACGATCTCTGGTCGCCCCGTACGTTGGAGGATTACCCCTTCCTGAGCACAACCCCGGCCTCCGAGGCGCTGGCTCCGCTCCCCTACCCCGAGGCCTTCGAGGAAGAGCGCACGGTGACCCCGGAGCAATTCGTCGAGCGTGTCGAAGTGGCGATGGAGCACATCCGCGCCGGTGACGTCTACCAGATCCAGCTCGGCCATGAGATTCGCATCCGCTCGCAGGTTTCGCCGTTCGATGTGTACCAGAACCTGCGCCTGCGCAACCCTTCCCCCTACATGTACCTGGCCCACGTAGGCGGCATCGACCTGATCGGCGCCAGTCCGGAGCTGTTCGTCAGGATCAAGGACGACTTGATCGAGATGCGCCCGATCGCCGGCACCGTGGGCAAGAAGCCTGGTGTCGATCCGACTCAGTTGGTCCTGGAGCTGACCCGCTCCGAGAAGGAACGCGCCGAGCACCTGATGCTCATCGACCTGTGTCGCAACGATATCGGGCGCGTGTGCCAGGCCGGCTCGCTGGAGGTCGATGAGTTCATGCTGGTGGAAGAGTACTCGCACCTCTACCACATGGTGTCGAACGTTCGCGGCTTGCTGCGCCCGGGGCTGGATGCCTATGACGTGATCAAGGCATCGTTCCCCGCGGGCACCATGTCCGGCGCGCCCAAGGTCAGGGCGATGGAGCTGATCGAGGGGATGGAGAGCAACCGCCGGGGCATTTATGCCGGGGCCCTTGGCCTGGTCGGCTTCGATGGCAGCGTCAACACCGCATTGTGCATTCGCTCGACGGTCTTCGACGAGGGCACGTACCACTTGCGTGCATCCGCCGGCGTGGTGGCCGATTCGGTGCCAGAGCTTGAGTGGAAAGAGACACTCTACAAGATGGGTTCCGTCTACCGGGCGGTGACCGGCCAGGAGATCGCCCTGTGAAAGTATTCTTGATCGACGCCTATGACAGCTTCGTCTTCATCATCAGCCAGTACCTGGAACAACTGGGGCTGGAAACCCACGTCGAGCGTCACGACGTACCGGACCTTATCCAACGCATTGAAGCGTTCTCGCCAGATTTCTGCGTGCTGGGCCCTGGGCCCGGGCATCCGGCGGATGTGGGCTACATCGAAGTGATCAAGCACTTTCAGGGGCGCCTGCCGCTGTTGGGTGTGTGCCTGGGTCACCAGGCCATCGGCCTGGCCTTCGGCGCCCAGGCTTGCCGGGCCCCACACGTGATGCACGGCAAGGTGAGTACGATCGAGAACGACGGCAAGGGCGTCTATGACCACACCCAGGCTCGCGCGATCCGAGCGACTCGCTACCACTCGTTGATGATCAGCGAGCAGCCGTTACCCGACTGTTTGGAGATCACGTCCAGATCAACGGACGATGGCTATGTCATGGGCGTACGCCATCGCCACCTGCCGGTGGAGGGCGTGCAGTTCCACCCTGAAAGCATCCTCACCGAAAACGGCCTGGACCTGTTCCGCAGTTTCATCCGGTGTCACGTGCACAAGTGATCCACCCGCAAGGGGCATGCGCCAATGCCAATCAGTTAAGCGAAACCCATGTGGGAGCGAGCTTGCTCGCGAAGACGGCTGCACCGTCAACAGGCATATCGCCCGGGACACAGCCTTCGCGAGCAAGCTCGCTCCCACAGGTTCTGCCACCTGACTGATCGGCATTCGAGGCATGCGCCCCTTCTTTCCCCGTACTGCGACTGCTTCATTCCTGCTACAACTAGAGCGATCCGTTTATGGACAAACACCACTCCCCCGCCTGCGGCCGGACCCAGGCCGAGCGTGCCGCTACGCTGACCGCCTTCACGAGCCTCGCCAAGGATGCCAACCGTTGCGATTGGGAGCGCCTGCTGAACAAAGTGCTGCGCCAACTCGGCTTTGGCAGCTACCTCATCAGCCTGGGGCCAGCAACGCCGAGGGATACCGACCCTCTGGCCGGCCTCATCACCACCTTCCCCAAACACTGGTTGGAGCACTACCGCTGTGACGGGTTGATCGAGATCGACCCGATACTCAGGCACTGTCGACGCGAACTGGTGCCGCTTTTCTGGGACAGCGAGCGACGACGCGCGCGGGGACGCTCCCGGCTCTTCTGGGAGCAACGCGAGCAACACGGCCTGCGCAGCGGCGTGAGTATCCCGCTGCGCTACGAAATGCTCAGGGGGACCTTGAGCGTGGCCTTCGACGATATGCAGATCACCGAACAGAAGGGTTTTTCCAACCCCGCTGTTTATCAACTGTTCATGCTTATCCCCTACTTGCTCGCCGGGATACGACATCAATTGCAACGGCCTGCCCAACCGCGCCAGGACCTGACGCCCAAGGAAATGGACTGCTTGTACTGGGCCAGCGAAGGCAAGACCACCTGGGAGATCAGCCACATCCTGACCTGTTCCGAACGCACCATCGACTTCCACCTGCTCAATGCCCGACGCAAGCTGGGCTCGGTAAGCCGCCAACAGGCCGTCAGTGCTGCGGTAGCCTGTGGCCTGGTCATGCCGACCGTTAACTCGCCGACTTACCGGTGCCAGAAATGAGCACAAAAGTGGTTTCTACGACAGGCCATCCTCAGGGATAACC
Organism: Pseudomonas sp. St316; assembly: GCF_018325905.1. Lineage (NCBI taxonomy): Bacteria > Pseudomonadati > Pseudomonadota > Gammaproteobacteria > Pseudomonadales > Pseudomonadaceae > Pseudomonas > Pseudomonas sp. St316. Next base: position 4,018,365 of record NZ_AP021901.1, read on the forward strand.
TGATGGCATATCCAAGTCAGCGATGGCAAGCTTGCGACCTGCAGGCAGCACGTTCATTCCCGAAGCCTGCAGCCATTTACCTCGGGTATCCACCACCTGTTAGTCAACTGAACAAGGATGTCGGCATGAAAATCTCTCTTGGTCTCGTCGCCCTGGCCGGGTGCCTGTCCACCTTTTCTGTCTCGGCAGCGGGCCCGAGCCACAGCGATTTGTTCAAGGCCCTGGCGCAGTGCCAGGCCAGTGCGCAGCAAGTGAGCGAGTTCAATGGCCTGGTTGACGCCGAGCAACTGACGCTCCCCAAGGATGAAGCCCACAGCCCGTGGGGCGGTGGTGCCTGGCAAGCCACCCCGGCGCTGACGGTGCACGGCGTGTCGTCGACCACCCTGGTGATGACCGACCGCGTCAGCTTCTTTCTCCAGGCCAAAAGCAGCAGCCCGAAGGCCGATGCCGAGAAGCTCGCCAGCACCCTGAAACTGCAAAAGACCCTCGATACCGACGGCTACGTTGACTATCAGCGCAGCCTCGGCAACGGCGCTACCCTGCGAGTGGTCTCCACGGAAGACAAGGACAGCGATCTCTACGTGGGTTGCAGCTATGAGCAGGATGCTTCCTGAGATCCGGTGATACCCTCTCCCGCGGAAATATTGAAAGGCGCAGTCGTCAATGCCCGGGCATTGGACGGTTTGGACGTTTTACATCGCACTTTTGCCGCACCGAGCCAGGGCTCGCAAGGCGGCTTGGTTCAGACACTCCGGACGCACGCAGTAACCGGCTGATTTCCTGCGCACTGACCGCCTCGCTGAAGAAGTATCCCTGAATTTCATCGCAGCCGTTATCACGCAGGAAGGTTTGCTGCTCCTGGGTTTCGACACCTTCGGCAATGACCTTGAGGTTCAGCTTGTGCCCCAACGAGATCACGGCGGTGGCGATGGCTTTGTCGTTCTCGTTGTTGGGCAGATCGCGCACGAAAGACTGGTCGATCTTGAGCCTGGCGATCGGGAAGCTTTTCAATGCGGCGAGGCTGGAGTAGCCGGTGCCGAAGTCGTCGATCGAGAGGCTGATGCCCATGGCTTGCAGGGCCCTCATCTTGCTGATGGCTTGCTGAAGGTCTTGCATGATCAGGCTTTCGGTCAGCTCCAACTCAAGGTACATCGGGTCCAGTGCGGTTTCCTGCAAGGCATGCATCACCCGGTCGATCAGGTCCCTTTCGATGAACTGACGGGCTGAGATGTTCACCGACATGGTGATCGGCGGCCAACCGGCATCCTGCCAAGCCTTGTTCTGCCTGCACGCGGTATGGATCACCCAGTCGCCGATAGGCACGATCAACCCGGTCTCTTCGGCCTGGGGAATGAATTTGATGGGAGAAACCATGCCGAGCTCGGGATGCTGCCAGCGGATCAATGCCTCTACGCCGATGATCTGGCCTGACTGCAGATCCACCTGTGGCTGGTACAACAGCAGGAACTCGTCATTGTTGAGCGCGCTTCGCAGCCCGTCTTGCATGGCGAGCTTGCCCTGGACCTTGTTATTCATCTCGCTCGTATAGAACTGGAAGCTGTTGCGCCCCAGTTCCTTGGCCCGGTACATGGCAGCGTCCGCATTGCTGAGCAACGTGTCGGTGTCGGTACCATCGGTAGGGTACGTGGCCAACCCCATGCTGCAGGTGACGTGGAGCGTATGGCCGCTCAACTGGATAGGCCGCAGGATGGCTTCCTGGATTTTGTGCAGGACTGGCGTCACGCCGTCCAGGTCCGAGGGCTGGTCGAACAGGATGATCACAAACTCGTCGCCACCCAGTCGCACCACGGTGTCGGTACGCCGTACACATCCCAGCATGCGCTGGGCGACGGTTTTCAGCAGTTCGTCCCCGGCACTGTGCCCAAGGCTGTCATTGACCAGTTTGAATTTGTCCAGGTCGAGAAACACCACGGTCACCAGCCGGTTGTAACGCTGGGCATAAAGCATCGCCTGCTTGAGGCGGTCTTCAAGCAGCGTGCGATTCGGCAGCCCGGTCAGTGCGTCATGGTCGCCCATGAAGCGAATGCGCTTTTCGGTCAGTTGGCGTTCTATCGCAATGCCGGCAAGCGGCGTGGCCATGCCGATCAGATGCGTCTCGGCCGCGCTGGGGCTGCGCACGGTGTTGGCATACACGGCAAACGTGCCCAGGACCTTTCGCTCATGGGACAGGATCGGCGTCGACCAGCAGGCGCGAAAGCCATAGGGCGCAACGAGTGAACGGTACGCTTCCCACAGTGGATCCTGCTCGATGTCCGTGACGATGACTGGCTCTCGTCGATAGGCCGAGGTACCACATGAACCGACGTTCGGACCGATTTCAATTCCGTCGATGAGCTGGCTATAAGCTTTCGGCAAACTGGGTGCGGCCCCGTGCAGCAGGTGCTTGCCCTCCTCATCCAGCAGCAGGATGGAGACCTTCATGCCCTCCAGTTGGGACTCGACCAGGTGCGCCAGGCTGTCGAGCACTTCTGCAAGCTCGGTGCTCCTGGCGATCAGCTCCAGGACATGACCTTGTCCGGCACGAACGATGGCCTCCTGCTCCAATCGGTCGTTTTGCACGGCGAGCCGTTGCGTGGCGATACTCAGTTGGGCCGTTCTTTTCTCCAGCTGAAGCCGGTCTTCGAGAAATTGATTCACCGCCCGCGCCATGTTGCCGATCTCGTCCTTCCCATGGTCGGCCATCATCAAATGCGTTTTGTCCGTGTGTTCCTGTCGCAATTGCCGGCTGATTGCATTCAGGCGCACGAGCACATGACGGCCCATGAAAACCCGGGTCACGAACCAGGCGAACACCAGGCTGGCGCCCAACATGATCAGCACCCATTGCTGGCTGCGATTCGAGGCATCGACCAGGCGCTGCACGGCTTGGCGATAGTCTTGGGTGTAAGCACTCGATTGCGCACGGGCCACCGCGACCAGGACCCCGGCCTCGTTCTTGAGTTGCTCATTGAAGCGCTGCAGGACGTTGTGTTGATCGATGAGCGTCTGGCGCTGGGAGAAGAGATCCGGCGTCTGCACATCAGCGTCGGATAACACGCCTGCGGTGCCTAGCAGGCGCTCATATCGAGCCCGCAACCGTTGCACGGCCTCACTGTCAACCGCCTGCGGCAGATCGAAAAGCAGCACCGCCAGTTCCAGGCTGGCCCGGGTCTGGGTCGCCGTTAATCGGGCGGTGCGATCCTCCAGGGCCTGCCCGAAGGTGACCTCGGTTTGCAGCAGGCTTTCTCGCAGTTGCGCAACGATGTTGGCGGTGTTGCGGAACATCTGACTCGACTGATGCATGTCGAGTATCGCCACGCCACTGTTTGCGGCAGTCAGTTGCTGCACCTGTTGATCGAGGGCTTCAAGCTGTTCGACGGTCGCCGCATAGCTTGAACGCAGGATGTCAGGGGAACGGGTGGTCAGCAACTGGTCGGTCTGGCGTTCGATCAGCAAGGTGCGCTGCACCATGTCTTGCCCATTTTGCATGCGGACCAGTCGTTCATCCGTCAACTGGCGAGTGGCGCTGTTTGAGGTGCGCAACGCGTAGACCGCAGTCGCTCCCCCCGCCAGGATCAGCAGCGCCAGCGTCAGGAACGCCAGGGTGAATTGTGCGCGCAGCGATTGGGGCAATAGCTGGCGTCCAAGCCGGGAAGTCATGTCCAACGTCAGGGGTTCCATTGGTGGCGATAGATGTCTCGATAGCCATTGTCAGGATCGTACTGGAATTTTTTCCCGCCATCGAAGGCGATATTGTCGGCGTTGACCAAGTGAATCGGCGCGACGAAGCCGCTCACTGGTTGACCTGCAAACAGCCGGTTCAACTCATCCATTACTTGCCAGCCATGCTGGTTGAGCGGCTCGGCCACAGTAACGGTCTGATAGGTCTTTGCCTGTATGCGCAGGAAAGCCGAAGCGCTGCCGTCACCGGCAGACAACAGGCTGATGCCATCACTGGGTATGGCGGCGCTGGTCAGCGAGGCAATCGAGTAGTCGAAATAGATGTCGTTGATGGCCAACGCATGGGTCCAGCGTTTGCCATAGCGCTGAAGCAATTGTTTGGTGATCGCCGGCATCTTCTCGCCACTTTCGGAGATCGCCACATCGCGCACCTCCAGCAACTTACATTCACGACAGGCACGAATGACGTCTTCCATGGCCTTGGCTTTCGCCATGGCGATGCTGTACTTGGAGTCGGTCAGGATCACCACGCCGGCGCGTCCGTTTGACTGCACCACTGCCGCCATGGCGGTGAGGCGCGCCACTTCAAGCGGGTCGGTCGTGACGTTCATGGCCACCGGCGTACCGTCAATCGGCCCCGGGCGTACTCCAGCGTGCCAGCCAACCACCGGTACCTCCTTGTTGGCGAAGAGCAGCAGCGCCGCTTTGTTCTCAAGGGCATCGGAGCCGCACAGGATAAGGCCGTCGGGTTCCGCTGCCAGGGCATCGGAAAAGGCCTTTGCGCGTCCGGCCGATGAGCCGGCACCGTCGTATATCTTCAGCGTCCAGCCCAACGCATTGGCGGCCTCCCGGGCGCCCTGCGCGACACCGACAATGCCTCCGTTACGCAAATCTTCTGCGACAAGCGCGATGCTCTTGCCCCCCTGGGCTCGCGGGCCAGATTCAGGGCCGCTCCAACGAACGGCACCGAGGGTGGCCTTGGAAACGATTTCCTGCGCTTGAATCACCGTGACCGCAGCGTTCTCGAGACCCGCTGCGCTTGGCAAATCCTGACCGTATCCGGAAGTTGCCGTGAAAAGACAGGAAACCGTTATTGAAGCCATCCGCAGTAACGAGGACCTCGGAAACCTGGGCCCGATCGAACAGGTTCGATCGGCGCATGTGAGGCCATGTATGGGGCTGGTGGCGCGATCAAAGTCTGGCATGACGTCCCTTTTTGCCAAGAATGCAGTGTACCCAAAGGATAGTCGGTTCTCACCGCCCGGTGACGGCCATCCCAAGCCACCTTAAGCATGCTCACTTCACCCCGGATGACGCCAACTTATTGGCACAAAATCCGATGAAATAAAAATAAATTAATACAGTGACGGTTTCCCGACGCACGGTACCCGTGTGCCATTGCTGGGGGTTCAAATCGAAGCTCATCATCCGCAGGCAACCCCCCGCAAAACGTTTAGGCCGCCGACCTGGACTACAGGAAGTAATTAATCGCATCACTCAATGGAGCGACACCGAGATGATGACTGTTTATTTTGTGGTGATGACGATCTGCAGTGGCTTCGAAGGCTGTGTCGAGGAACGACAACCAGGGCCAACCTTTGCTTCCAAGGCAATGTGCATGGAGACGGCCAGAGTCATGGCGCCGCGCAAAGGGGTGAAGTTCAAGTGTCGCAAAGGACGCATGTTGGTGGTCGAGACACCACCAGCAGAAAACTACGGCAAAATTGTCTCCACCAAGACCGCAGGCCAGCCCTAGCGATATGCACGTCCTTCACTGACAACGGGTCAGGTGCTGGACAGCGCTGGGGGTGATGCCAAGGTGCACAATCGCATTGACGACTGTGCCCCAACAGTTGCGCCCTTCACCCATTCCCAAGCATCTGCCACAACGACGCCCCCACCCCGGTAATGCTCTCCCCGGCAATCAACCCCGCCGCCGCGGTGATGGCGAAGCGTTCCGTAAGGCTCGGCCAGCGGCAGCTCACCAACCACGTCAGCACCGCACCGAGGGCCATCATCAGGGACACCGAGGCCGGCAAGACGAAGGCCAGGCCCAAGGCCGCCGTGCTTGGCAGGTACCGGGCCCGATGCCCCGGTAGCAGGCTGTCGAGGATTCCCAACAACAAGCCGACCAGGCCGCCGATGAAAATCGCCCAGCGGATGCTCGCTGACAATGAATCCAGGCCCAGGGTCAAGGTTTGCGCCACGGCCTTCCAGGTGGCGACTGCCGGGGCTGGCCACTCTTCGGTGAGCAGCATGGTTTGCGGGTCCGGGATCAGGGCCAGGTAAGCCAACACGCCGACGATACTACCGACGAAAATCCCCAGGGTCTGGGCGATCAACTGCTTGCGCGGCGTGGCGCCGATCGCCCGGCCTACCTTGAAGTCGTTCATCAAGTCGGTGCACTGCCCGGCCGAACCACCGGCGGTGTTGGCGCTCATCAGGTTGATCGGCACCTGTCCCGGCGCGACGATGCCGAAGCTCAACTGGGACAATTGTCCGATGGCCCCGATCGGCGGAATACCCGTGGCGCCGACCACTCGGGCGGCCACCGCCGCCAGGCAGATCGCCAAGGGAATGGTCAACAAGGCCATCCACGGGTTGATGCCGAACAACAGCACTTGCAGGCTCACCACCAGGATGATCGACAGTACAAAACCGGCGACAGGCCCGGGCTTGGGTAGCGTCCAGATCGCCCCGCCGCCCGCCTTGGTGGACCGGTGCAATGCCCACAAGCGAATCGCCAATGAGGCCAGGGTCGAGCAGACCATCAGGCTCACCCCCGGCCAGAGCAACCACTCCACCAGCGCCGCGAACTGCGGGCCGCTGCTGCCGTGCGGCAACTGCACCAGGCCTTGCTCCAGCAGCCACGGCGCCAACCCGCCCCACGCCAGCAAGGCACCGAGCAGCAACGTCAGGCCCACGCGAATACCGATGATCCCGCCGAACCCCACTAACAACAGCGAAGGGTCAGCGGTAAACGTCAGGCGCTCCAGCTGGGCGCTCGGAGACCAGCGCGCGATGGCCCACATGAAGGTGTCGATCGCCTTGACCAGCCCGGACAGCAATGCAGCGCCGAGCAGCACCTTCAAGCGCGTCGCGGCTTCGTGGCCGTGGTTGTAGATGTGCAGCAGGGTTTCCAGGGTTGCCATGCCCTCGGGAAATTTCAGCGCCTTGTCGTTGAGCAGTGAGGGGCGCAGGTACCAGGCAATCCAGATCCCCAGGAAGCTCACCGAAAAGACCCAGGCCACCATGGGAATGGCATCCAACTGCTGGCCGGTCAGCAAGGTATAGGCCGGGATGGGCGCGACCAACCCACCGGAAATGATCGACGCAGCGGCAGAGGCCACGGTCTGGTTGATGTTGCTTTCGTGCAGCGTCCAGGGCAATCGCCCCACCGATCGACTCGCCAAGCCTTGCCAGAGGCCATAGCCAACCAGCAAGGCGATGATCGACATGTTGAACGACCAGCCGATCTTCAACCCGGCATAGACATTGGAAGGTGTCAGCAGGATACCGAGGACGATTCCCGTGCTGACCGCACGCGGACTGAGCTCGCGTTCGACGGCGGCGTTCAAGGGGAATGTGGACGAGGTTGGATGCATGCGAAATCCTTATCGGCACTGGGGCAGCGGCCAGATTCAGATTGATCCCCTGTGGGAGCGAGCTTGCTCGCGATAGCGGGGTTTCAGCCTCTAACGATGTAACTGATCCATCGCCATCGCGAGCAAGCTCGCTCCCACAGGGTCATATGAAGCGGCAACTTAATAAGGGAACGCTGTATTGGCGCAAGGTTCACCTGAAGGTGGGGAACCCTGGCAACGTTCGACCTATCGCTTGCCCTCGCAATTGACCATCCAGGCAATCCCGAAACGGTCTTCGAACATGGCAAAGCGTTCCGCCCAGAAAGTCTTCGCCAAGGGCATGTGCACGCTGCCACCGGCGCTCAAACCATTAAACAACCGCTCGGCCTCCTCCACGCTGTCGACGTTGAGGGAAACCGACACGCCTTGCGGCTTGCGATACGGCTGGCCTGGCGGACAATCGGAGGCCATCAGGCTGAAGGCGCCGACGGTCAGGCACGTGTGCATGATCAGGTTGGGATCCTTGGGCATCCCGGTTTCCTCGGGGGCCTCGGCAAAAGACATGGAAAACAGCTCGCCGCCCAGGACCTCTTGGTACAAAGCGAAGGCTTGCTTGCAGTGACCGTTGAAGGTCAGGTAAGGAATGATTCTCATGGTGGATTCTCCTGTAGCCGGTTTCACGATTGGCCGGACATCTGCGCCCGCAAGCGTTCTTCCTGCTCGCGCAACTCGGGGGTAACGGACTCGCCGAACTCTTCAAGCTCGAAGATCTGGCGGATCTCGATTTCACTGTCGCTGACCATCGGATTCGGGCAGCGCTTGACCCAATCGATGGCCTCCTGCAATGACTGGACCTTGAAGATCCAGAAACCGGCGATCAGCTCCTTGGTTTCAGCAAAGGGCCCATCGATCACCGTCCGGTCCTTGCCGGAAAACTGCACGCGCACGCCCTCGGCGCTGGGGTGCAGGCCCTCACCGGCGAGCATCACCCCGGCCTTGACCAGCTCTTCGTTGTAGGCACCCATGGCGGCCAGCAGTTGCGCACTGGGCATTTCTCCGGCTTCCGATTCCGGACTGGCTTTGACAATCACCATAAATCGCATGCTCTGATCTCCTGAGAATGGATGGATCAAGCCGTCCGTGTGGCGGCTCTACGGACTAATCGAATGGCAATGGCCGAAATCGACAGCCCGATGAGAATATTTTTTTACCGACTCCAGACCAGGCCATTGGACTCCATCCTCAATGCAGGATCTGGCTCAGGAACAGCTTGGTGCGGTCGTTCCGCGAGCTGTCGAAGAAGTGGTTCGGCGCAGCCTGTTCGACGACTTCATTCTTGTCCCTGAAGATCGCCCGCTCGACATCCATAGTTCGACGCACCTCGAAGTGAGGAACCTGTCGATCCCCTAGTCTATGCGCCAACAGGGAGGAGATGACGATGACACACACCCGCTTTTTTGGAAAAACCGTACTGGCCTGCACGTTCATCCTGGCGATTATCGGCTGGGGGATCGGCTTCTATGGGCCGCCGATTTATATGCAAGCGGTCATGGAGCGCACGGGTTGGCCGATCGCCCAGGTCTCGGCAGCCGTTACCTTGCACTTTCTCAGCGGCACGCTTGTCATCGCCAACCTGCCACGCCTTTACGCACGCTTCGGGATACCCACCGTCACCCTGCTGGGCAGCATCCTCCTGGGCATTGGCGTGAACATCTGGGCTAACGCCAACCAGCTATGGGGGCTGTATGCCGGTGCCGTCTGCTCCGGTATCGGCTGGGTCACATTGGGTGCCGCGGCCGTTAACACCCTGATTGCGCCGTGGTACGTCAGGGAGAGGCCCAAGGCCCTGGGCAAGGCCTACAACGGCGCCAGCCTGGGTGGCGTGATCTTTTCGCCGCTGTGGGTGTTGCTGATCGAACGTTTCGGCTTTGCCATGGCGGCGCTGGTCATCAGCATGGTCGCGGTGCTGCTCATAGGCGCCTTCGCTTTCCTGGTTTTCAGCAAAAGCCCACAAAGCCTGGGACAGCATCCCGACAATGCAGACCAACCGGAACCCGTGCCAATCAGCGCCAGCGCCATGCCGTGGACCGCCATGCAGACCCTCAGGTCGGCAAGTTTCCGCACCCTGGCAGCCGGCATGTCCCTGGGGCTGTTCGCCCAGATCGGCTTGATCGCGCACCTGTACTCGATCCTGGTCGGCCGCATGGGTGCGCATGACGCCTCATTCGCCATGGGCCTGGCCACTGCCAGTGCGATGGGCGGGCGATACGTCGCCGCACGCTTGATGATCCAAGGCATGAACCGACGACAACTGGCCTGTCTCGGTTATGCCATCCAGATGCTGGGCACGCTGATGCTTCTGGGCCTGGACCTCCACCCGACAGTGGCCTGGATAGCCGTGGTGTTGATCGGCTCGGGCATCGGCAATGCCACCTCCTTGCCGCCACTGATAGTCCAGACCGAGTTCAGCCGAGAACAAACCGCCAGGGTGATCGCCTTGATGGTCGCGATCAGCCAAGCCACCTACGCCTTCGCCCCGGCCTTTTTCGGCCTGGTGCGCTCGGCTTTCTCCGATCCGAATCACGCCATCGGCGCCGTCGTGACAGGAGCGGTGGTCGTGCAGGGGCTCGCCATTTTGGCGTTCTATCGGGGCGTGTCCGCGCGCCCCTTCAAGAAAACCGCTTTTTGACCTCAGCCCCTGGCCATGCACCGCCCGCTAAGAACGGAACGCATCAACCTTGAGCCCAAACCGGCTCATTTTGTTGTACAACCCACCCCGCGACACGTTCAGCCGTTGAGCAGCCAGACGGATATTTCCGCGCGTGTCTTTGAGGGCGGCGATGATGGCATTCATCTCATGGGTGCCAAGGTCCGGAGCCATCCGCGGCTCAGGGGCACTTCCCCATGTCGAGGGCCGCCCTCGCAACCTGATATCCAGGGCAAGATCGCTCGGCTCGATCAGTTCGGTCATCGCCAGGTTGGTCGCCCGTTCAATGACGTTCTCCAGCTCACGGACATTGCCTGGCCAGTGATAGGCGCCGAGCATATCCAGCGCCGCTGGCGAAAGGTCTTGCATCGACTTGCGTAGCGATCGCGCACAACGCGCAAGAAAATGCCGTGCCAGCAACGGCACATCTTCGCGGCGCATGCGCAGCGGCGGCACCGTCAGGTTCAGCACGTTGAGCCGGTAGTAAAGATCCTCTCGAAAGGCCCCCTCGGCCACTGCCTGGCTCAGGTTGCGGTGGGTGGCGGCGATGATGCGCACGTTGACCCGCAGCGATTTTTTCGCCCCCACCCTTGTCACCTCGCCTTCCTGCAGGACACGCAGCAGGCTGACCTGTGCATCGAAGGACATGTCACCGATTTCATCGAGGAAGATCGTCCCGCCATCGGCCAATTCGAACTTGCCTGCCGACCCGCCGCGCGCCGCTCCGGTGAACGCGCCTTCGACATGTCCAAACAGTTCGCTCTGCACCAGGTCACGGGGAATGGCGCCGCAATTAACCGCCACGAAAGGCCCGCCACATCGATCGCTACCATTATGGATAGCCTGGGCGAACAGCTCCTTGCCAGTGCCGCTCTCACCGAGGATCAGCGTGGTCGAATCACTGCGACTGGCAATGCGCGCCAGGTGCAGCGCATCCTCGATTGCCTGTGAACGGCCGAGGATGGTTTCGAAGGTGTAGCTGGCCTGGGTGCCAATGATCCGCCGGGTGATTTCCCGGATACGTCGGTTCTCGCGCAACGACACAACCCGCCCGCCTTGCTCCAGCGGGCAGACCGACACCAGGCATGCCAGATGACTGCGGTCGTGCAGTTCAAAGGTGCAGTCCAGGTCGCGCACGCCTTCCCCACCCGCGAGCAGGACGGCATCGGTCAATTCGCTCTGGCCCAGGCTCTTGAACGGGCTGCCGAGCAGGTCACGGCCGACGCGGAACAACTGCCGTGCGTAATGGTTGAGCGCCTTGATGCAGCCCTGCTCATCCAAGACCACCAAGCCTTCGTTGAGCACTTCAAGCACTGTCTGTTGTTCTTCCAGCAAGGCTTGCAGCGCCATCTGCCTCGCGACCGCCTCGGCCGCGGCCTGGACGGTGCCCAGCGTATGGAAATGAAACCAGCCGGGCTCTGCCGTCAAGGTCAACATGCCCAGCGTCCGGCCTTGGGCATCGCGGATTGGCGCGGCGGCGCAATGCATGCGGCGCTGGCGCAGGCCAAGCCCGAAGTTCTCCTCGGCCAGCACATACACCAAACGGTCCTCGACAATAGCCAGCCCGGTGCAATTGGTGCCCTGTACCGACTCCAGCAGTCGACTGCCAATGGGTGTGAGGTCCAGGCCACAGAAATACAATGTCGTGCCTTCGGCATCAGTCAGGTTGATATGGCCCCTGGGGTTATAGGCGAGCAAACCGCGCATGACTTGCGCCGCAGCGGCGATCAGCACCCGGTTGGCTGCCAGTGTCGCGGTCAGGTCGGCAGGCGCGACAAAACGGTACTCGCCATCTTGCGGATCGAGGCCGGCACTGACGCTGCGCAACCAGGACTCCCAAATCACTCGGCGGATCCCGACAGGCCGCTCGATAGCACCCTGCAAGCACGCTCGCCAGGCCTCGTCCAGCGCAGTGCCTGGTCCTTCGTTCAACGACGCGGGGCCTAGCGTGGTGAGGTAATCGCGGTCTTCGGCACTCAACGCTGCAGGTTGCTGGTTCATGATTCGGCCACATGTTCATATTTTCGACATGTCAGTATAGACATGTCATTCAAATGAACATCTATTCAAATTAATAATATAAAAATGCCTTATATATCAAATAGTTAATTATTGGCACAGCACTTGCTCCCTGCTTGGACAGACGAGGACATTCTGATCGCCGAGTCGTAAAAACAATAAAGGGAGTCATGTTCATGAGCACATCCAAAACCCTCCGCCTTGGCCTTATCGGCGCCGGCCGCATGGGCAGTTTTCACGGCCTGACCGCCGCCCGGCACATCCCCGGCGCGTGCCTCGCCGCCATCGCCGACCCTACCCCCGGCCAAGCCGCGCGCCTGGCGGCAGAACTGGACGTGCAGAAGGTCTATACCGATCCCCAGCAATTACTCGACGACCCGGACATCGACGCCGTGCTGATTGCCGCGCCGGCACGCAGCCACGCCGAACTGGTGATCAATGCGGCCCGGGCCGGCAAGAGTGTGTTCTGTGAAAAACCCATGGCCATCACTCTGGACGAAGCGGACCGAGCCATTGCCGCCGCTGCCGATGCACGAGTAACGCTACAAGTCGGCTTCAACCGTCGCTTTGCCAGAAGCTTTCGCACTGCTCACCTGGACGTGCTTGCTGGCCGCATCGGTACGCCACAACTGCTGCGCTCGCTGACCCGCGACCCGGCGCTGAACAACCCCGCCGCATCGCCACAATGGGTGATCTTCCTGGAAACCTTGATCCATGACTTCGATACCCTGCGCTACCTGAATCCGGGCGCCGAGGCGGTTGAGGTTTTTGTGATGGCCGATGCCCTGATCGCACCGGCCTACAAAGACAAAGGATTTCTCGACACGGCAGTGGTCACCCTTCGTTTCGATAACGGCGCCATCGCCACCGCCGAGGCCAATTTCCAGGCCGTGTATGGCTACGATGTCCGCGGCGAAGTGTTCGGCAGCGCGGGCATGCTGACCATGGGCAACGTCAACGACTCTGACTTGCTGCGATACCTGGCCAATGGGGTCCAGGCCGACACCCAGCGCATGGACACCGACTTGCTGCGCGATGCCTATGTGGCCGAGCTCAACCACTTCGTCAGTTGCGTGTGCAGCGGCGAAAAACCGCTGGCCAGCGGTGAAGACGCGCGGGCGGCCCTGGCCATCGCCCGCGCCTGTATCGAGTCCTTCCAACAGGGCAAGCCGGTGCGGGTGCAAGGAGCACTGTCATGAGTTTCACACCGTTCAAACTGGCGATCAGCGCCGAAATGGTCTTCCTCGACCTGCCCTTTATCGAACGAGTCAAACGTATCCACGCACTGGGCTTCAGCGTCGAGATATGGAACTGGACGACCAAAGACATCCAGGCCCTTGTAGCGACCGGCGCGGACTTCACCTCCATGACCGGCTACATCTCGGGCAACCTGACCGATCCCGAGGATATCCAGCAGCTGCTCGACAGCGCCCAGGAATCCTTGGCCGTCGCGGCACAATTGGGTTGTCCAAGCCTGAACCTGCATGGCACCGGCCTGGGTGATCAGGGGCTGCCGGTCAAACCCGTGGCCCAGACCACCGGCCGCATGTGGTTGAGCGCCTGCAAGACGCTGGAAAAAATCGCCCGCCTGGGCGAGGACGCGGGTCGGGTTTTCCTGCTGGAAAACCTCAACACCGAAGTCGACCATCCGGGCACGCCGTTCGCCCGCGCTGACGACACCCTGGCGCTGATCGAGGCCGTGGGCAGCCCGCACCTGAAGATGAACCTGGACCTCTATCACGCACAGATCGGCGAAGGAAACCTGATCGAACTGATCCAGCGCGCCGGCAGCGCCATCGGCGAAATCCAGGTCGCCGACGTCCCGGGCCGCATGGAGCCCGGCACCGGTGAAATCCATTATCCGGCCATTGCCAGGGCCCTGTTCGGCATGGGATACAGCGGTGTCGTCGGCCTCGAAGGCTGGGCCAGCGGTGACAGCGAGGTCGCGCTTGAGCGTTTCAGGCAGGCCTTCACGCTCGATGGATAAAGCACGCGCCGAATTCACAACGTGCGGAAGATTTTCATCCCTTGGTGACGTACAACTCATAACAACAAAAGGAAAACCATCATGCGTCGTTGCACACTGCTTTTCGCCACCCTGCTATTGCTCTTCAGCCAATGGGCCGCCGCCGACTATCGCATTGGTGTCAGCATCGCCAGGGTCGACGACAACTTCATGACCTACGTGCGTAACGGCCTGGACGAGGCCGCGAAAAAGGAAAACGTGCAGATTCAGTTCGAGGACGCCCAAGGCGATGTGGTGCGCCAACTCAACCAGGTCCAGGGCTTTATCAACCAGAACGTCGATGCGGTCATTGTCCTGCCGGTGGACACCTCCGCCACGGCCAATATCACGCGCGCCGCGGTCGAAGCGAAGACGCCGCTGGTCTACGTCAACCGTCACCCGGACGAGCGCACCTTGCCCAAAGGCGTCGTCACGGTCGCGTCCAATGACATAGAGGCCGGACAGCTGCAGATGCGCTACCTGGCCGAAAAGCTCGGCGGCAAGGGCAACCTCGCGATCATCATGGGTGACCTGGCGCAAAACGCGACCCACGACCGCACCGAAGGCGTCAAACAGGTGCTCAAGGATTATCCCGGGATCAAGATTGTCGAGCAGCAAAGCGCCGAGTGGCAGCGCAACAAAGGGATGGACCTGACCAGCAACTGGCTGTTGGCGGGCAGCCGTTTCGATGCCATCGTTGCCAACAACGACGAGATGGCCATCGGTGCGGCCATGGCCTTGCAACAGGCCGGCAAAGCCAAGGGCGAGATCGCGATTGTCGGCATCGACGGCTTGCCTGACGGCCTGGCGGCGATCAAGCGTGGCATGCTGGTCGCCTCGGTGTTCCAGGACCCCAAGGCCCAGGCGACCAGCGCGGTACAGGCAGCGCTCAAGATGATCAAGGGAGAGCCCGTGGAAACGGACGTCTGGGTGCCCTTTCAGTTGATCAAGCCTGAGCAATTGGCGGTGTTTGAACAACATTACAAGTAACGACACGCCCGACACTTCGCCGCGATCCCGGCCAGGGATCAGCGGCGACTCACCCCCCAAATCCCATCCGTTGAAAGACGACCTCGCTAACCGGTCTACTTCCCTCCGGTCACATCCAGGAAGGTCCCCGTCACAAACGAAGCATCCGCCCCCGCCAGCCAGAGAATGGCCCTGGCCACCTCCTCCGGCTGGCCACCACGTCCCATAGGGATCGAGTCCTTCACCCGGTCGACTCTGCCCGGCTCTCCGCCACTGGCATGCATCTGGGTGTAGATATGCCCGGGTCGAACGCAGTTGACACGAATACCCTCCCGAGCCACTTCCTTGGCATAGCCTGTCGTGAATGTTTCGACCGCGCCCTTGGACGCTGCGTAGTCCACGTATTCATTCGGGCTACCGAGGCGGGCTGACGCCGAAGAAATATTGATGACTGCACCGCCACGCCCGCCATAACGATAGGCCATGCGCCGGGTGGCGTGCTGCGCGCAGAGCATCGGGCCCAATGCATTAACCGCAAATATTCGCTGCATGCGCTCGAAACCAAGATCCTCCAAGCGAGACTGCTGCGCCAGTATCGAAGCATTATTGACCAGCACATCGATTCGTCCGAAGCGCCGGTCAACGGTGGCGAACAGCTCGGCGATCTGTGCAGGGTCTGCGTTATCGGCACGTACCGCCAAGGCACGGGCGCCCCTGGCCTCGACCTGTTCTGCCACCGCCAACGCTGACGCTTGATCGGCGATGTAGGTCAACACGACGTTGTAACCTTGCTCAGCGGCCAGTATGGCGGTCGCCGCCCCGATCCCACGCCCACCTCCAGTGATCAGTATCACGGGCTTTTGTGAACGGTCATTCATGATCGATCCCTCACGGTTAAATGAAAAAAAAAACGTTAGCCGATAACCAGCGTACCGAGGGCAATGACTGCGCATGCCAGCAGCTTGCGCAAGGTCAACGCTTCGCCAAGAAAGGCGTATCCGATCAAAGCGGCGAACATGACGCTGGTTTCTCGCAGGGCGGACACCGCCCCCATGGGGGCCTGGGCCATGGCGTAGATCACGACCCCGTAGGCCAGTAATGAAACCAGTCCGCCGGCGAAGGCCACGGCGATGCCTGGCCGCACGGCAAAGAGGCTTTGGGCATCGCGCAGGCCGATGTAAACCATGGGCATCATCAAGCCCCATAACAGGCACATCCAGGCGGTGTAGGCCATTGGCGCCCCAGAGAGACGAACGCCTATGCCATCAACCACACTGTAAGCGGCAATGAAACAACCGGTTCCCAGCGCGTAGGGCAAGTTGGGCAATGCCCGCCTGCGCCCGGTAAAGGCCAGCGATACAATTCCAATCGACACCAACGCAATACCCAGCAGCGCACTCGGCGACACCCGCTCACCGGCGAACACCGAAGCGGCCAGGACAATCAGGATGGGAGAGACACCGCGGGCGATTGGATAGGTTTGGCCCAGGTCCCCGGACTTGTAACTGCGCACCAGGAACAGGTTGTAACCCACGTGCAATAAAGCGGACAGCCCAACGCAAAACCAGCTTGCACGAACGGGCGGAGGCAGTAGCGTCGCGACAATGGCGCTGGCCAGGGCTATCGCCATGCACATGATTGTCATGGACCACAAACGGTCGGCGCCCCCGCGCAGCATGGCATTCCAACTGGCGTGCAGCAGCGCGGCGAACAAGACGAGGCAGATGATGTGTAAAGGCATGCATCATCCTAGACCGCTCAAGTAGCGCTATAGAAGCGAAGTCTCTTCATCCAGGCATGAAGAAAACCTCATGCATAAGCGTGCTGAGCGCCCAGGGCCTGGGTCACCAGCCAACGACGAAAGCTGACGATATGAGGCTGCGTCTCGATCCCTTTGGGGCACACAAAGTAATACGCCAAGGGAGAGGCGAATGGCAGGTCGAACAGCCTTTCAAGACGACCGTCTGGACTTGCCCCTACAAAACCGGACACCAACTCCCTGTTAAATTGATGCTGCCGCCAAGCGCCTGAACTCCCTCGGCGAGCGATATTTCAAAGCGCTGTGCGGATGCTGCTCGTTGTAATGTTCGAAGGCAATTGCCAGGTTACGCAACGCCGTTTCCCGATCCGGTTTGGGCATGTGCGCCACGTAGTCACGCTTGATCGTCTTCACGAAGCTCTCCGCCATCCCGTTGCTCTGCGGGCTGCGAACTGGCGTGGTCACCGGCTGCAAACCGATCTGCCGAGCAAACAGGCGTGTCTGTTCGGCGGTGTACGCCGAGCCGTTGTCGCTTAGCCATTGCACCGGCGTGGTGGGCAATTGATCACCGAAGCGCTTCTCCACGCTTTCCAGCATCAAATCGCGGATATCATCGCCGCTGTACCCGGTCGGGCTTGCCACCCAGCCGATGGCTTCGCGATCACAGCAATCGAGGGCGAAGGTCACGCTCAGTTTGGCGCCGTCCTCGCAGCGGAACTCAAAGCCGTCCGAGCACCAACGCGTATTGCTGGTTTTCACGGCAATACGGCCTTCGTGCCGACGCGGCACGCCGGGCTGTTTGAGTCGACGCTCCAGCAGCAAGTTGTGATCACGCATGACCCGGTAAACCCGCTTCACATTGATCGCCGGCAGCGAATGGGTTTCACGTTCCCGACGCAGTAATCCCCAGACACGACGGTAGCCATAGCTGGGCAACTCGCTGACCTGCTGTTGGATTTCAACCACCAACTCAGCGTCGTCCACAGGTCTGCTTCGCCGTGTCTTGGGCGATACCGATTGCTTGATTCGAACCGTTAATTGCGAGCGCGCCACACCGAGACATTCGCTGACCAGCTTCACTGGTCGTCCCCCGGCAACAAGGGTGAGTGCGCAATCCATTTTCGCGACCGGGCGATCTCCACGGCCTCTTTGAGGATTTCGGCTTCCATCGTTTTCTTGCCCAGAATCCGTTGCAGTTCACGGATCTGCTTGAGCGCATCGCTCAGCTCGGAGGCCGGCACCACGGCTTCGCCAGCACTGACCGCCGACAGGCTGCCGTCCTGATACAGCTTGCGCCACAGGAATAACTGGTTGGCATTGATGCCGTTGCGTCGAGCGACGACCGACACACTTTGCCCTGGCTCAAGGCTCTCGCGAACCATGGCCAGCTTTTGCTCTGGACTCCAGCGGCGTCGCCGCTCCTGGCCCAAAAGCTCCCCACTCTTATCGTTGCTATTAGTCATAAACATAACCGTTTGCCTATCCCTTATCGTAAGGGGGAAACGGTGTCCTGTCTTTCATGGGGCTCGTTCACCGTCCTTGAGCTCGGCTTCAACATGTCCGCTACGTGCCAGCGCGATGCCTTGTCCCAACAGCGCCGCCTCGATGGTCATATTGGTGTCTGCGTAGCGAATGCTTTCCTTCAAGGTCGTGACCTCGACACCCACCTGGGCAAACCACTGCTCCCATTTCGGCACCAACGCTGCGCCATCGCGCGTAAGCAGTGGATAACGCAGCAATTCAGCCGCCGTTCGAGGCGTACCGAAGCGGGCAAGCAACGCGGGGCTTGCGACAGGAAAAATCTGCTCGCGGAACAGAAACTCTGAGAACAACGACGGGAAATGGCCGTTGCCCAGGCGGATAGCAACGTCCGGGTCTGTCGTCGAAAACTTAATGGCGCTATCGGTACTGTCCAGCGTCAGCAGGATTTGCGGATGCGCTTGCGCCAGGTCCGGCAGCCTGGGCAACAACCACTTCAAGGCAAAGGAATAGGTCGTGCTGACGCGCAGCCGCTGCCTGCCGTTTTGCTCGCGCAAATCGGCCAGGGTGGCTTCCAGCTTCATGAAGAACTCCCGCACGATGGGCGCAAGCGCGGCGCCTGCCGAGGTCAGGTGCAGCGAACTGCTGCGATGAAACAGCTGCAATCCCCAAAGCTGTTCCAAATGCTTGAGCTGGTGGCTCACCGCGCTCTGTGTAACATGCAACTCCTCGGCTGCCGCCGTGAACGTGGTGTGCCGGGTAGCGGCTTCAAAGGCGCGCAGGCTCGAAGAAGGAGGCAGGTTTCTCATGATGTTCCCTACTATGAGTAAGCGCTCATGCTAGCGCCTTTGCATTGCGCGTTGTAGGGCCGCTGTTCGCCGATTACTGAGTTAAGTGCTAGAGGGTTTCCTCTTCAGGGTTTTGGGCGTTGCTGGCGTATCGATCATCCATGACCAATCACTCTTGCGCACCGCTACAATACAAACGAAAAGCCGCGGTGGGTCGCACTGCGCTCATATTCCAAGAGGCACTCGTAGTCAGCCTCGCTGGCCGGCAAGACTGCCTTGATAGCCAACGCTTGAGAAACCTCAGGAAGCTGTGTCAACGCTTCGTTCATGGCGTGCCGGACAGAGTCTGCTTCCGTCGCCGTTCGACGAATCGACGTGATGTAAGGCAGGCAGGGAGTGCGCACGCTTCGCGCCAGGATCCTCAGGCCTTCGATCTCATCACTGTTATCTCTCGCCAGATAGTCGTAGGTGACACTGTCGATAGAAGCCAAATCACCGTCATGACCCTTTAGCCTTCGAATGCTCTCCCTGTGCGATCCGGTGAAGGTTAGTTTCGAGAAAAAACCACGGTCGCTGATCCCTGCCAGCGTGTGGCGCAGTAAGTTCATGCCTGAATTGGAGTCCTGCGCATTGATCAACCCATGGCCGCCTTGGAAACCCGCCAGATCAGTCACCCCCGAATCGGCTCTACAGAGCAGCAAGCTGCAATGCTCACCACCCGAGCTATGGGCAAGCTCATAACTCGGGCGCCCTACCAGCCTCACCCTTCCCCGCAGTGACGTGATGAATGGATAACCACAGGTCTGGGATAACAAGAGGCCTGGGGAAAGCCAATGGGACATTGGATCAACGATCTGCTTTTGCTCACGGCGCTCGCCCAGGATCTCCAGGACGCGTTGGAGCCAGGCCTCTTGTGCCTGTAGAACCCTGGCGGGAGCGAGGTACATGGATAGATCGCTGGTCATATGAAATCCAGTCAGGCATGTGATGAGCGCGTGGCCCCAGGTCACAGCAAGAAGCTGTTAGCGGGCCTTTTCAAGCCCAAGCGGTCCCGCAGCGTCCCAGGCTCATATTCCTTGCGGAAAACGCCTTTGGCTTGCAGCAAAGGCACCACGCCGCGTGTGAATGCTTCGAAATCCGTTGGCAAAAACGGAAACATGAGGTTGTAGCCATCAACGGCATTCGACTCGTACAGCGCTGAAAGCTTATCGGCAATATGTTCCGCCGTTCCGATCAGTAGCCAGGTACTGGAGCTCTTGACCAAGCGGCGCCCTATTTCGCGGATGGACAAGGAAGCATCGTACTTCTTGAGAAGGGCCAGTTCAGTTCGAATGCCATCGAACTCAGACTCATCCGGCAACGCGGGCAATGGACTGTCCGGCGAGAGCCCTGTCAAATCAAGACGGGTGTAACTGGAGACCAGGTCAATCGCCACGGCATCAATGATGAGGCTGTCCTCCAGTTGCCGGCGTCGCTGCTCCTCGGTCTCATCCTCCAGAACCACCGGAAGCACACCGGTAATGATTTTCAGATCACTGGAATGCCTGCCCTTCAACTCAAGTCGGCGATTTAGATCGGCCCTGTACGTCAGTCCCTCTTCGACCGAACTGATGAAACAGAAATGCACGTCCGCATGGGCAGCGGCCAGGTCCTTGCCCGCCTCAGAAGACCCCGCCTGGGCCAGGACCGGATGTCCTTGAGGTGGACGCGGCACGTTAAGCGGCCCACGCACATTGAAATGTGCCCCTTTGTGATTGATCGGGTGAATTTTCGATGGGTCGGCAAAATCGCCGGTGCCTTTGTCAAACTCAAGCGCACCCTCCTCCCAGGAGTCCCAAAGTTGCTTGACGACCTGAATGAATTCCTCGGCCCGCAAATAACGATCGCCGTGTTTCGTCACGCCTGACAATCCGAAATTCGAAGCCTCCTCTTCCAGCCAGGAAGTCACGATATTCCAACTGGCTCGCCCTGCACTGAGATAGTCCAGCGAAGCGAAATATCGTGCGAGGTTGAAGGGCTCGTTATAGGACGTCGAAGCGGTGCCCATCAGCCCGATGTGATCGGTCACCGCAGCCAGTGCGGACAACAGCGTAATCGGCTCAAGGCGGGCGTTGGCATAGTGCCTCAACCCGCTGGCCACGGAGTCCCAGACCGCGACGTGGTCCGCGACAAAAACCGCATCAAACTTCGCCGCCTCGGCCGCCTGCACCAGTTTTACGTAGTAACCCAGCGTCAATATCTCTTTGGTCGGTGACAGCGGGTGGCGCCAGGAAAAACGATGGTCACCCTGGGGATTAAAAAAGAACAAATTCAAAATCATGCTTTTATTGGACATAGCGCCTCCGGCTCCTAACCCCATGGCATTCAGGGGGTCGTCTTGATGGTATTTTCGGCGACCCACTGCGCCGCGACCTTGGCTGGATCCTTGTGATCGATATCAACGAGGCGATTGAGTTGTTTGAGGTCGTCATCCGTCAGCTTTGCAGAAACCTCGTTGAGCACCTTGGTGACTTCTGGGGTTAGCAACGCCTTGCGACCCAGCGGCGTGATGTTTTGCAAGGGTTGTTGATGCTTGTCGTCCTCGAGGACAACCCAAGGCTCTTTCGCCAGGATGCCTTGTGTGGAGACGACCGTGGCGACGTCGATAGCGCCTGAGTTCAACGCCAACCGCGACAACGGCCCGCCCATGTCCAGCGATTTGACGCTCTTGAAGTGGATACCGTAGACCGCCTCCAAGCCGGGCAGGCCTAATGCAGAAGTGGCGACTTCCGGCGGTCCGCCCAGGGTGAGATCACCTGAGACAGGGGCTAGGTCGGACAAAGTGTGCAAGTTGTACTTTTCTGCGGTTTTTTGGGTAACGGCCCAAGCGGTTATAGAGCCTGCGGACGAAGGTTCAAGCAACTGGAGGTCCGTCGGTAACTTCTGTTGCAACGCGCTGACGATTTCCTGTTGGCTGGTCAGGGCCGTCTTGTCGTCATAGAAACTCAGCAGCGATCCTATGTATTCGGGTACAACATCGACATCGCCGTTTTCCAAGGCCTTGGCGATGATCTGGCGATTACCCAGATTAAGCCGGGTCTTGACCTCAATCCCTTCATTTTTCAGGGCCGACGCGTAGATGTTTGCGAGAATCGTCTGCTCGGAGAAGTTGGCCCCGCCGATGGTGATGGATTGAGCACTGGCAAACGTGCTGCCAACCAGCAGTCCTAATCCCAGTAACAGTGAGACCGGGCACGGTGATCGAGCCTTCAAACGGTGTTCGTTTTTCATTTTGATTTGCACCTCTGCAGAATTGATAAGCACTTTCAAATGCCCACGATCATGTAGCACTCAGTTCAACATCGTTCGCTCGCCACTTTCGAACCATGAGCGTGTCTATCATCGAACACACCCACTCACTGACAATCGCAAGTGCCGACACCACCAATGCGCCGCCAATAATTTGCGGCGTATCATTTCGGCCAAGTCCGTCAATGAGAAACCTGCCGAGGCCGCCGAATCCCGCATAGGCGGCGATGGTGGCCGTTGCAATAAGTTGCACCAGGGCTGATCGAAAGCCAGAAAAGATCAGCGGAAAAGCCAAAGGTAATTCGAGCTGAATAAACATCTGCCATCTACGCATTCCCATCGATCTGGCAGCCTGCTTCAGAGACGAATCCACCTGATCGATGCCTACATAGGTATTGGTTAATATCGGCGGTATGCTCATGGTGACCAATGCGATAATCACCGTGCTGGTTTCGTACCCAATGACCATGATTGCAAGTATCACAATACCCAGCGAAGGCAATGCTCGCCCAATATTGAATACCCCTATCGCCACCTGCGCAGCTTTGCGGTAGTTAGCCATGAGCACACCAAGAGGCAACGCTATCGCACAAGCAATGGCAAGACTCAAAGACACATAATAAATATGTTCTGTCAGCCGAGTCAGTATCCCGTTCTCACCCAACCAATGATCAGGAAGAGAGAACCAAAGGCAGACCTCTGCGACCATATTCATTAGCGCACCCATGGGACCAGCCATTTATCGATTGAATAAAACAGAAAATCAAAACATAACGCCAACATCACCGTCAGGACCAGACTGACCGCCACAGGCGTAGTAAAGCTTTGCGCCAACCCAGTAATAAAAAGTTGCCCCAGCCCACCTTGACCAATTAACGCGGTAACCGTCACCAACCCAACCAAAGTCACCGAGGTCGTTCGCAGCCCCGCCAATAACGAAGGCAGCGCTAGTGAAAGCTCAACCCCAAAAAATCTCTGCATGCGCGTATACCCTAGTGCACGGGCTTCCTCCAGCACGTCCGGTGGGTTACTCGCAAGCCCCGCCAAGGTGTTCTGTAAAACAATAAGCAAGGAATACAGGCTCAAACCAATCACCGCCGTCGTCTTGGACAAACCGGTAAAAGGCATTATCAAAATGAACAGTGCCAGTGACGGAATGGTAAAGAGTATTCCGCTGACATAAATCATGGGCCGAGCCAATCCAGGCTTCCACAACGTCAAGAGCACCATCACGCCCGCTAACAGCAGCCCTATGCTCAGACCCAGGGTCACCAGCTGAACATGATCAAATAACAACTGGACGATCTGCTGCCAGTTTTCAATAATCCAGGCCCAGTCAATCATGGTGCACTTGCGAAGCGGCGTTCATTGAGCGCGCTGTGAAGGCTGGCAATCGAGAGGCACCCTTCATAACCGCCCGCCTCGTCCACTCTGACCACCACACCGATCGGAGCCGTTAGAATTTTAACCAGTGCCTGATGCAACGAATCATTATTCGACACCGTCGTAAGTTCGGGAGCCGCCTCATCCGACTCACCGACCCACTTCAGCGGATTGGACTTGTCATCCAGCAGGAGTTTGAATTCGCAACCGACTTCATCCGCCGGAAGATCAGAAACCTTCATCAGCGAAAGTCTTTTCAACAGTGGATCCTTGCCGATGAAGTGCTTCACGAACTCGCTGGCAGGTTGGGCAAGGATGTTGTGAGGTGTATCGAACTGAGCAAGCTTTCCTTCGCTTTCGAAGATGGCAATCCGGTCGCCAATCTTGATGGCCTCCTCCATATCATGGGTCACCAGGATAATGGTTTTATGCAAGCGCCTTTGAAGTGCAACCAACTCGTCCTGCAGTCGCTCACGTATCACCGGATCAAGCGCCGCAAAGGGTTCGTCCATCAATATAACCGGTGGGTCCGAGGCCAATGCCCGCGCCAGAGCGACACGACTCTTTTGGCCGCCCGACAACTGATTGGGGTATCGATCGAGAAATTCCGGCTGAAGTCCAACAAGGGAAATGAGCTCGCTCACGCGCTGGCGGATTTTATGCTTGCTCCAGCCTAAGAGCCGCGGTACTGCGCCAATATTTTCTGCAACCGTCTGGTGAGGAAACAAGGCAGAGCTCTGCATCATGAAACCAATGCCGCGACGCAGCACAACAACATCAAGCTCATCGGTCGCGAGCCCATTTACATAAATGCGGCCACTGTCCTGGCTATCCAGCCTATTGATCATTCGCAAAATGGTCGTTTTGCCACACCCGCTTGGCCCGACAAATACACAGATCTCCCCCTCTCGGACATGAAGCGTCAAATCGCTCACGGCCATTGCCGGGCTGCCTTTATGAGTTTTCTTGATGGCTTCAAAACGTATCATTTTCCGATGCCCAGATTAGCGTTCATATTTTCATTGCTCAGCAGGATGGCGAGGGCAATCCACTGGATTGACCAGATGCCGATGCAATAATTGGAAGTAGCCGTGAATGACATAGCCGTTGTTTCGAGCGATCCATTGCTCACGCCTGGCTCTATACACCCGGGGCAAATAAAACCAGGGCAATCCGGGAAGGTCGTGATGAACCAAGTGAAGATTGAGGTTCAGGAAGAGCCAACTCAAAAGCCCGGACGATTCATTGATCACCGTGCGGTGCTCCGGCAGCGCTGACGGGCGATGCTCGTAAAACGACCGGACCATTGAAATGGACAAGGCCGGCAGTGAAACCAAAAATATGTACTGCACGGCGCTGATGGCGCTGTACTGGTCAACCAAGGTCAGCAACACGGCAACACTTAGCATATGAACTGCCCACATCCGCCTGGCGCTTCCCCCCGCGAGAAATAATCCTCTGATCTCGCTACCCAGAAGGGATATCACTGCCGATGGCGCGCCCATCAGCAAGCGACCACCCAAGGTCTTATTTACCCAAAGCAACGCTTTCACATAACGAGGTGACTGCAGCCAGAAGGCACCTGTGACATAGCGACTTTCCGGGTCTTGCCCAGGCACCGTCAGCAACGCGTCGTTGTGATGCGCCAAATGCGTATCCCTATAAATATCGTAGGGGTACCACACGGCGAACGGCAGGAATCCAAAGGCTTTGTTTATGGCAGGCCAACGAGTTGGATGACCGTGGATCAGCTCATGCTGAATCGACAGCCAGAGCACGACTAATGGAATCAGCAGAACGATCGTGAATACTTCACCCAATGCTTGTCCATAAAAAACAATAACGGCCCAAGCCAGATAAAAACCAACTAGCAAAAGCCAGGTGGGCCATTCGGTTTGACTGGTGAATGTTGTGCTCAGCTTAACAATTTCAGCTCGATGAGCTTCATCCAAATAGTTTGGCATTGTGGTAAGTCGTTATAGGTAGCGCACTGATCAAGCGTCCAATCGCTCACGCTCCAAGCCATAACCTTATGGGGTCAGGGCAATACTTGAAGATGACTGGCTGGACTTAGGGTACGGAAATGACCGCAGTGATGCTTCACATGGCGTAGAGAAGAAACGCCAAGCCTTCGCTGATTGCACTGCAGGCTTCACTGTTGGCCTGACAAGGGAGAGGTTTGCCGGTAACGAATGGCACGGCAATGGAGGCACAAGGACTGATGTGGATATTGCCAGAGTGCGAAATCGCTACATGGGTTCCGTCATAAGACAGAGCCTCAGGGCTGATTGGGAAGATTCGGGCACCGGACATAGTCATACCACTGAATAAGGTTGAACATATCCGGCTGTCCGGTGAGCCACAATGTAGCACCGTGACTAATACGATCAAGGAATAAATTATATTATGCTTATTCATAAAAAGAATAAGTCTTGACAGTGCGCTTCCGCCACGGGCTGCCGGCTCTTCCAGCATGCAGCACGGTGAAGTTTATGACAGACCGGGATATGCTAAGGCGCCATCCACCCGGCTGGCCTGGCTTGCAAGGAAGGCGTCATGGAGTTCGTGGTTCATAGCTATTGCCTGAAAGGCGCACGCCAGGAGCCTTTGCTGCCCCCCGTCACCCTGACGCCGACCGAGTCGACCTTGACGGTCGCCGAGCTCATTCGCCTGACTGTTGCCGAGCAGATCGCCGCGCTGTCGGTCCAGCACTGGCTGGCACAGGTGTCGCTGCGTGAGGTGCTCGACCGCCAATACCTGAGCGAGCGAGACGTTCTTCAGCAGGCCAGTGAAGGCGCGGTTGTCATGCCTCAGGCCAGCGCGTCTCCGGACCTGGATGTCAGCGTTGAGGTCGAGCGCGCCCTGAAGGGTTTTGAAGCCCGTGCGTTCCGCGTTCTGCACAATGGCGTCATGCTGCAAAGGCTCGATGAGACCATTGAATTGAGTCCCCCTTCCACCCTCGCGTTTATCCGCCTGGTGCCGCTGATTGGCGGTTGATCTTCGTCGCTCACTTCCTCGGATACCCTTATGCAATCACGCCGTCCTGTGCCCGAACAAGCCACACGCCTCGCTGCACTGCGGGCATTTTGTGATAGCGCGTTGGATGCCTATCCCGAGCTCAGCGGATATGACGAATTCGAGTCCGATTTCTGGGATGGCATCGACTTGCTGCGCATAGCCGATGACTGGGTCAGGCAGCATCCCCAGGATGGGCCCAAAGCGCTGGCGGATGGTTTTGTGTTCCCAACCGTTTGGGACGATCTGGAGGACCGCCGCGATCAACAGCGCTATGGCCTGCAGTATCGACTTTGCGATGCGTGGATCACGGCCCACCCGAATGCCTATGCGTCGGAGCAGATCTGCGCGCGACTGCAGCACATGTTGCAATTTGCCTTTGAGGACAGTGACTATCCCTTGCCCACTGACGAGGATGGCCCGGCCTACTACCGAAGAAGCCCGGACCAGGCCTGGGCCTTCCCCGATGTTCAGGCCTGCCTCAATCGCCTGAGCCATTACCCGCCCACCCCGGCCTGGCAAACCTTTGCCGAATGGTTGCTGGACGGCAGCTGGAACCGTGTGCAGCCCCCTTCCCCATTTGACGAAGGACAAAGGAGAATCGCCGACGCGTATATCTACGCGCACAAGGAAATCCAGCGCATCGCGCTGGGCCTGCTGGAAGCGGGCGGCCTCGACTACCCTCGCTTCGTCCGGGCGGCCAATACCTGGGGCCGCGCCATGATGTTCTACTCAGCCGACGCCGGACTGGACAGCGATGATGTGAACCTGGATCGGTACGCCGATGAAGCGTTCGACGAGGACGATTCCAACGACGATGACCCGGAAGACGAAGGTCTCGATGAAGAGTCGTCCCAGGGTGATGACAGCCCCGATGAAGAACCCACGGCAGTGCCCCCTGAGCTGGCGAACTTCACCGTTCGTTATGTCGAGGACGCCCTGGCTGGATTGCCTGATAACGCCGAAAAACTGGCTGACACCTTCCGTTCGGTAGAGGTGTATCAGACCCGCTGGTTGCTGCAGGCCCTCGCGGTTATCGAACGGCTGGGCATGACGCCGGATAACTTCTTCGACAGCTTCGGCAGTACGGCCGCGGTGCTTGAACGCTTCCTATTGCTTCAAGAATTGCCCAAGAACCAGTCGGCAGAGCTGCTCGCGGCGCTGACCGGCTTTTCAAGAAACAGCCTGTTGACTGCCCTGCCCTACGCCGGACACGCCAGCCAAGTGGTGCTCGACGCGCTCGGTTGGAGCGACCTGCAAGCCTTCCAGCGTGAATACCTGAACATTGCCCTGGCACCTCGGTCCGGCTGGGGCAGCGACCTGCCCAATACACTGGATGAAACCGTGGGTGTGGTGGACCGCTACCTAATGGACAAGGCGCTGGCCGAGGCCGACCCAGACCACCTGCGCGAGTACCTCGCGGCGCTCGAACCTTCGCACTGGGCGTTTCCCGAGACGCGTGTACTGCTCAACGCCTACCAGGGCATCGGTCGAGCGGCGCTGGAAAAGAAGTTGACCCGCCACGCACAGCCGGCAATGCGCATCTATGGCGTGCTGCCCGTCACGGGTCCCGACGACGTCCGCCAGCGCTATCTGACGCTCAAGAAACTGCACAAAGAGGTGCGTAAATACGGCGCTCAACGACAGGCCAACTCCCATGCAGCGGTGCAGGCAGGACTGGAAAACCTGGCGCGTGTCGCCGGTTACCCTTCGGCGATGCGCCTGGAATGGGCCATGGAATCGGAGATTGCCGAGTCCGCCCTGACGGCCGCGACCATCGACGGCTATGACGTCAGGCTGGTGATCGATGGTTTATCACCCGTGCTGCACATCAGCAAAGCTGCAAAGACGCTCAAGACCGCACCGCCTGCGGTTCGCAAAAACGCAGATTTCATCGCCCTCAAAACCCAGCAAACCCAGCTCAAGGAACAGATCGCCCGTTTCTGCCGCACCCTGGAAGCGATGATGAGCAGCGGCGAGACCCTGGCCCTGGACGACCTGAAGCTGCTGTTGAAAATGCCCGCGATTCGCCTGCTGCTCGAACAGCTGATTGTGCAGGCCGACGACGCTGCGCTGGGCTGGCTCGATGCCGCAACGCTGACGGTGACTGACCTTGAAGGCCGCCAACACGTGGCTGAGAAGACGCTGCGTATCGCTCACCCTTTTCATCTATTCACGGCCGGACAACTGTCGGCCTGGCAAAAAGAAGTGGTGACCCATCGCCGTGTACAGCCGTTCAAACAGGCCTTTCGCGAGCTGTACCTGCTAACACCTGCCGAGCGAGACACCGGCCTGTGGTCAAACCGATTTGCCGGCCACCGCCTCAAAGGCAAAGTCGCCGCCCGGTTGCTGCAGGTCCGCAACTGGTCGACCTCAAGCGTCGAGGACATCTATTACGAGAGCAAAGAGCACGGCATTTACGCTATGTTCAACTTTCTGGATACCGGCCATTTCCTCTCGGAAACCGAACACTTTACCTTCGACACGATTGCGTTCCACCGCGACCACAAAGCCATACCCCTTGATCAAGTACCGCCGCTGCTGTTCTCGGAAGTCATGCGTGACGCCGACCTGCTGGTCTCCGTGGCCCACGCCGCAGACGGCTACAGCACCAGCAACGAAACCTTGCAACGACGCGCCGAACTGGTCGGCGAGTTGATTCAGGGGCTGGGGTTGCGAAACGTCAAATGTGAAGGGCACTTCCTGCACGTGACCGGCCAGCGTGCGAACTACCGCATTCATCTGGGCAGTGCGGCCATCCATATCGAACCCGGCAACTACCTGTGCATCGTGCCCGCAGGCAGCAGCTCCACGGAGTTCTACCTGCCGTTCGCCGACACCGACAAGAAAATGGCCGAGGTGCTGAGCAAGATGTTTCTGTTGCTGGACGACATGAACATTACCGACAACCTGATACTGGAGCAGATACAGCGCGGCGGTTGATCCCGGTGTTCACCGCATACTCAGCGGCGCATCAAGGGGAATATCGAGGATAAAAGTTGCACCTTGTCCGGTCCCGTCGCTGTGCACGGTCAAGCTGCCACCCATTTCCTGCGCCGCGAGCGCGCAGCTGTGCAAGCCGAAACCGTGACCGTCTTTGCGCGTCGTGAAGCCATGGGAAAAGAGACGCGCCAGGTGCTCAGGCGCAATCCCATTGCCGTTGTCGGCCACGGTGATACGCAATGCTGACCCGTCAACGAGGGACGCGCTGAACGTGATGCAGGGACTGCGATCGATCACGCCGTTCAACGCCTGCTTGGCATTGCGGATCAGGTTCACCAGAATCAGCAGGACCCGGTGTCGGTCCAGCGCCAGCAGCGGCAAGTCGGCAATGTCCTTGACCACCGTCACCGCCTGGCCCGCCAATGATCCGGTGCTCATGCGCAAGGCATCATCGATCAACTCCGGGACCGGCACTGTCTCGACGATACTGACAGCCACGGCATAGGACTGCTGGGCAGCGACAATGGTTTTGATATGGTCAATGCCCTTGGTGAGTTGCTCGAGTTCTTCGATGATGCTCAGTTGCTCCGTCGCCACCACCTCCGCCAGCTTGAGCAGGTAGCCGGGCAGCATCTTCCCTTTGTGGTCTGTGGTGAGAAAATCGCTCAGGTCATTGGCGTGTTCGCTCAGCATTTGAGCCACCTTGCCCAGCCCCTGGGCCTTGGAGGTGCGCATCTGGCTGCTGACCAGTTCTGCCGATACATTCACGCTGTTGAGGACGTTGCCGACGTTGTGCAGCACAGTGGTGGCGATTTCGGCCATGCCCGCCTGACGGGATTTTGCATGCAGTTCGGTCTGCACCTGGCTCATGCGCAGCGCCGCCCGTACGCGAGCCTTGAGCTCCAGCGGCGAGAAGGGTTTGGCGATATAGTCATCGGCGCCACTTTCCAGCCCGGAGACGCAGGCCTCGCTACCGCCGCGGGCGGTCACCAGGATCACCGGTAAATGGGCGAAACCGGCGCTGGCTTTGATTCTGGCGGTCAGGCCGAAGCCGTCGAGCTCCGGCATCATCACATCCGAGACGACGACATCGATGGGGCGACGTTGCAGAAGTGCCCAGGCCTGCTCTCCGTCTACGGCGGTGGCGACGATGTAGTCGTCGTGCAAAAGCTCGCTGAGATAGCTAAGCATTTCCGGGCTGTCGTCGACCACCAGCACTTTGGATCGCGAGGCGTGTTCCGGATACTGCTCGTCGTCTGCGCCTGGCGTCGAACCTTGATCGTTGCGACTGCCATGACGCCCGTCGTCGAAGCGCAGGTGGCGCTGCTCGGTTGCGCTTGCGGTGCTCGGTGACGGCCGCTCATGCATATGGCTGACGTCGGTCGGCACCGTGTTTTGCTCATTCCCCAGCGGAAGTCGAACAAAGAAGCACGAACCCCGTCCGGGCTCGCTGTTGACGCCGACCTCGCCCCCCATCAGTTCGACCAGATCCTTGACCAGGGCCAGACCGATGCCTGTGCCGCTGTAGTGGCGCGTGGCGGAATTGTCGATCTGGGAAAAACGCTGGAACAGCAACGGCAGTTTGTCAGGCGCAATGCCAATCCCCGAGTCTTGCACCGAAAATTCAAATCGCTCGCCATCCATCGCAGTTACTGCCAGGTGCACGGTGCCGCCAGCGGGCGTGAACTTGATGGCATTGCTCACCAGGTTGAGCAGAATCTTTTCGAAGTGTCGAGGGTCCAGGAACACCGTGCCAAGCGCAGGATCGATGCTGCAGGTCAAGGTGCAACCTTTGCCCTCGGCCACCATGGCGGCATCCTCCGCCAGCACGCCCACCGCCTCGTTCAAGTCAATGGGCGCTGGACACAACTCGAATTTGCCCGCTTCGGCCTTGGAGAAATCCAGGATGTCGTTGACCCGGTTCATCAAGCGCAGCGCGTTGCGTTGGGCCCGCTCGATTTGCGCACGCCAGTCCGCCGGCGGGGTCGCCGCCGCCGAGAGCTGCTCCAGAGGGGCGAGAATGAGAGTCAGGGGGGTGCGCAGTTCGTGGCTGACCGTGGCCACGAAATCGCTCTTTGCCTGGTTAGCCGTCTCGGCCTGGTTGCGCGCCTGAATGAGCTCGACGGCCTGCGCCTCCAGCACCTCGGTCTGCTGGTGCAGCGTGTCGGTCCGCTCGGCGACCATTCGTTCCAAAGAGGCCTGGACTTGCTGTCGTTCGGCTTCGGCCTCGGCCTCCAGCACCCGGATGCGCAGGGCATTCTCCTGGAATACCCGTACGGCGCGGGTCATGATTCCAATCTCGTCGCCGCGTTCGGCGCTGGCGATCTCGGCATTCAGGTCGCCGGCCGCAAGCCGGCGCATGACCGAGGCCAGGGCCACGATGGGCTGGGCAACAAATCGCGACGTGCTCCAGGCGATGGCGCCGGCCAGCAGGATGGCGACGGTACCTGCAATGATCGTCGCAAGCATGCCGCGATCATTGTGGACCAAGGCGTCGGCGCGCGCCTGGCCGGCAAAGCGCGCCACCAACAGGCCGGCGCTGCGTGCCTCGTTGCGAACCTGGTCGCGCGCGCCGCTCAAGGCGTTGCTCGCCAGATGGAACCGGGCGAATGCCGCTCGGTAGCCGGCAATCTGATCGCTGACCGTCAGGGGTGTCGCGTTGGCTTGCAGCCCCACGGACGAAGGGAGAACGCGAGAGAGACGGGAAAGCTCGTCCAGGAGGTCGCCGACCGAGCCGGCGACCTCTGTCGACGGTGACAGGCGAAACGACAAGGTCTGCGCCTCCAGGGTGGCAACACGCTCGGCGAAACGCTTGGACAACGCGGCTGCATTGTGCAGCAAACCGGTGGTTGCCTGGATATCGTTTGCGTCACGGGAAACATGCTCGTCCATTTCACCCAACATGACATCGAGGCGCTCGACCACATCCCCAACGGCGGCGAGATGCTCCAACGCCTCGCCTCCCCGCAGCTTGGGCGCCTCGCCAAGGTGCTCGACCGCCAGGCTGGCAGCAGCGACCGCCGTCGCCAACTGGTCCAGGCTCTCTCGCTCCTGCGGCGTAACCATCAACTCGCGCAATTGTTCGACCACGGGCGGGAGTGCCGCGCAGGCGTTCCGCGCCGCGGTGGCGGCTGCCCCATCACCGCTCACCAGCATCTTGGCCACGCTGGCAATGATGACCCGCTCGCCGTCGCGCAGGATATCCAGGATGCGGTGAGCACTTTCGATGCCGCTCACCCGCGCCTCGTGCTCAGCGGCGCGGGCATCGATCCCCTTCAGCCCATCGGCGATGCCCTGTTCGACGAGGATCGTCGCCTCTCGCATCCGCCCGTAGTGGGCTGTCATGTTCTCCGTTTCGCCGTCCATGGTCAGGCTCGCCGCCCTCAAGGCGGCGATTGCCGCGGCGAGCCTTTCCAGACTGCCTTTGAGCGATTGCGCCTCCGCCACCGGAATGGCGGTGAGGCCAGCGATCGCCGTCGCCACCATGCCTTCGGCCTGGGACAGGCTCTCCTGGTCGCGGGTGGCGATGAAATTTTCCACCCGTCCGGTGGCCCCGTTGACCGAGGCCAGAATTTCCGCGGAATGGCTGGCCGAATCCACCGCACGGACCATGCCGCGCAGGCCATAGAGGTTCACCAGCGATACCACCAGCATCAGAAACACCAGCGCGGCGACCGCCAGGCCAATCCTGACGGCGATGGGCCTGTCCGTGGCAGGTCGGAATGTCGACATGGCGCCTCGCCCCCCGTCCGCCATTACTGCTTCGTCACCTCCGGCGAAGGCGTCGGGGCCGCCGTATTGCTGATGCCCGCGTCGATCATCGCCGCAACGGAAGCCTGGCTATAGAGAGGATTGGCAGCACCGCCCACCGGCATGGTGGCGAGCCAAGTGTCCAGGTCTTTCGCATCAATGCGTACCAGCGGTACCTCGACGAACTTCGGCACCTGCTTGCCCGCCAGAATCTGCTGGGCCACCCAGAAACCCACCTGGGAGACACTCGGGGAAGCGGAGACAGAGACAGTCTCGTAGCCATTGGCATCGCGCTCCTGTTTCCACAGGGCGAGTTCATCCTGACGGTTCCCCATCACGATAATCGGCAAAGGGCGTCCCGCCGCCTTGAAGGCCATGGCTGCGCCATAACCGTCGCCCCCCTGAGTCGCGACGGCATCAATGCTAGGCAACGACGGCAGCGCCAACGCCACCTCCTTGCGCGCGACAGAAGCCGTCCAGTTCCCGTAGACAGTCTTGGCGAACTTCAGGCCTGGATAGTCGCCAGCGGCCTTGCGAATACCGTCACTGATGTTTTTATCGGTGGCATCGCCGGCAATGCCGCGAATCTCCAGCAGCGTTCCGTTGCCCTTGAGGCGCCCGGCGATATAGTCCATTTCCACGCGACCCATGGCGGACCAGTTGTAGTCCACCGTATAGACGCAGCGTTCGGTGACCAGGCTGGCCATGACGACCACCACGATGCCGGCGTTGCAAGCATCGCGGATCACCCCGTTGAGGGCCGTATCGGACGCGGCCAGGATGACGATGGCGTTGACGCCGTTGACGATCATTTCCTGGATATGGGCCGCTTGTTCCGACGCCGAGTTGTTGGCGCTGACCACCGGAGCCTCCCGGATCAAGCCATCCTTTTGCGCCTGGGTCGCTATCTCCTGCCAGTTGCGCACCATCACCTTGCGGAAATCACTGCCCGCGTAGGAGTTGCTGAAGGCAATGCTATAGCTTGCGGTAGGGCCGCCGGCGATACCGCCGTCGGCAGCTTGGGCTGGATGGGTGGCAACCATTGCCAAACCAGTCACACAACCGGCGACGCGCCACAGGATTTTGCGGATCGGCTTGGTGTTCATACCGTTCTCCATCGTGCTGGGGATTTACAGTCAATGGTCAAAGTACGTCGATGGACACGCATTACCAGGCTGCTCATTCGGCCATTCCAATAACAGAACGGGGCATGAAGAATCAGACGCATACAGACTCCTTCCTTGGCGGGCGACAATTAAAACCAACACATAGCCTGCAGTGGCAATGAGCATAGTCTCAACGTGCCCGCTGCGCGCGCGGCCATGGAGGATTTCAGTCAACTGATCGCCCAGCAAAATTACACCGGCTACAAACCTGGGTACCGCTTTTGCACTCAGGGCTGAACCTTGACTGCTCGTCGACATTGACAATGCCTGATCATCCAGGACAGCATCTGCCCATGCCCCATACACCCAGCATGAACATGATGTGCACCTCGACGACCGCCTCTGGCGGGCCGTGAGGTCATGCGTTCTTAAAATATGACGTAATTACCCCAAAGCCCCGCCAGAAAATGGATGGGGCTTTTTTGTTTCCCGTCCGCCTTTGGCTAACGGAGAAAAAATGCTTACGATCAGACGAGCAACGCAAAGCGACTCCCAAACAGCATTCGACATTCGCCTTCTAGCGATACGTCACCAATGCGTCGACGCCTATACCGCGGAGCAGATACCAGGATCGCCTGAGAGTGGGTATAGCGAAGTGATGGAGTTGGACGCGCTGTTTGAAGAGCGCTTCATGCGTTCGGCCAGCGAACTGAACAGCGGTGTAGAGCCGGCATCCGCCGCGCTCGTCGCAACGGCCATGCTGCATTCACAGGCAGTACGAGCGCGGACGGGAGCAAGTCGTGAAGAACTGACTAAGGTGGTTCATTCGGCGGTTGATCTGATCTGTGGTCCCATTCCATAGCTAACCATCATTTGGGTTAATCAAACCTCTGAGTTGGAGGCTGTTTGCAACGTCGAGGCGATGAGGTCGCGTAGCCACCTATGGGCGGGATCCCGGTGCAGTCGTTCGGGCCACAGCATGAGCATTTCAAAACCCGGAATGGCGAGTGGAGGCGCCTGGACGTGAAGTGATGGTTCATCTCGCACCAGCCTTTGCGGCACCACCGCAACCAGGTCGCTGTGCGCCAATGCGCTGATGAGCGAGTTGAAATTGGGCACTGATAATACGACTCGTCGTTCCAGACCTTTAGCTGCCAGTGCCTGGTCAGTACTTCCAAAGAACCCGGCGCCATTGGGTGACATGACGGCATGCTCAAGGCCGCAGAACGCTTTGAGCGATAGCTTGGTTGCCAAAGCGGGATGACCGCGCCGCCCTGCCAGCACATAGCGTTCGTGAATCAACGACCGCTGACGCAGTTTTGGCGGCGCCTCATCACGAGTGTGCAGCGCCAGGTCGAGCTGGCCGTTTTCCAGGTCATTGGCAAGGCTGGCGGGATGTTTGTTCAACAGCGCCAAGCGGGTATTCGGGGCCAGGCGCCTGAGCAGCGCCAGCGACGGCCAGACTAAAGCAGTCGTTGCGTAATCACTGGCAGCAACCCTCCACGTCTGGTTAGACAGCGAGGGCTCGAAAGCGGCACCCGGACTCAGTGCACCTTCCAAAGCCAGCAGCGCTTCACGCAGTGGCCCGCGCAATTCACGGGCACGCTCGGTAGGCGCCATCCCTCGGGGGCCGGGCAGCAACAAGGGGTCGTCCAGAATGTCTCGCAGCCGACCCAGCTGCAGGCTGACGGTCGGTTGAGCGAGATTGAGCAATCGCGCCGCCCTTGTAACGTTTTGCTCAGACAACAGCGCATCCAGCGTGACCAACAAATTAAGATCCAGACGACGCAAGGTATTGTGCATGTAAATACCATATGTTTCGGAAATTCATTTCTATCATACCGGGCTCATCGTTACGGTGAGGACTTCATTCACTCGGAGCCCCTCATGAAGATACTGCTGATCTACGC
The DNA here is from genome assembly GCF_018325905.1 of Pseudomonas sp. St316. NCBI lineage: Bacteria > Pseudomonadati > Pseudomonadota > Gammaproteobacteria > Pseudomonadales > Pseudomonadaceae > Pseudomonas > Pseudomonas sp. St316. Next base: position 4,054,751 of record NZ_AP021901.1, read on the forward strand.
CCACCCTGAACCTCGTTCGCTCAATGGCTCGCTCAGGGATTTCGCGATCGCTCACCTGAAAACCGCAGGTCACGAGGTCAAGGTCTCGGACCTGTACGACATGCGTTGGAAGGCGCCCATTGATCAGGATGACGCCCCAGGCTATGACGACGAAAAACCGTTCAACCCGGCGATAGAATCGCAGCGTGTATTTGCCGCCGGCACCCAACCGGCAGACGTCGAGGAGGAGCAAGCCAAACTGCTCTGGGCGGATGCCGTGATCTTTCAATTCCCACTGTGGTGGTTCTCGATGCCTGCGATCCTCAAGGGCTGGGTCGAACGCGTCTACGCCTACGGATTTGCCTACGGTGTCGGCGAACACAGCGAAAGCCACTGGGGCGATCGCTATGGCGAAGGCAGCATGGCAGGAAAGCGGGCGATGCTGGTGGTCACCCTGGGCGGATGGGAGTCTCATTACAGCGATCGAGGGGTAAACGGTGCCCTGGATGACCTGCTATTCCCCATCCAGCATGGGGTGCTTTTCTATCCTGGGTTCACTGTCATGCCGCCCTTCCCCATCTATAAAACCAGCAAAATGGACGCTGCTCGGTTCAAGCAGCTCTGCACGGCATATGCGGCTCGGCTGGACAACCTGTTCGATGATCAGCCCGTGCCATTTCGGCGCCAGAATGCCGGGGACTATGAGATTCCGGCATTGACACTCAAGCCGCATCTTGCACCCGGCCGTCACGATTTGGGCATCCACATCTGCGGGAGCATGACGTCTGAAGGCTAGGGAGTCCGGTGGCGCGATGATCTTTCGCTCTGGCGGGTTCGCACAGGGACCGCGTCCATACTCCCACCATTGACCTGAAGACGCTGGCCGATGCGCTTAAGCGCCCCCTCCTTACCCGACTTCAAAGACGCAGCAGGCGCTCGGCATTACCATGAGCGATGAGTGCTTTCTCGGCATCGCTAATGGGGAGCGCGTCGATAAAGGCTCGCGCGCCATCCAAGCTCTGGTAGGGATAGTCGATGGAGTGCAGGATGCGCTCAGAGCCCATCAACGAATGAATGAACTGAAAGTGTGGCAGCGTCAGCATGCCGCTGGGGGTGACATACACATGCTCGCGATAAGTCTGCACGATGGGCCGTTTCAGGCCGCAGGCCTCCTGTGGAATGGAATCTTCCAAACGCTGGAGGTAGAACGGCACCATTTCCCCCCAGTGCCCGCTGATGACCTGCAGATGTGGGTAACGGTCAAACACACCTGCAAGCAATAAACGCACGACGTGGATACCGGCTTCGTTGTGCCAACCCCAAGCAAACATCGACAGGCGAGCGGTTAGCTCGCGATCAAACCCCCCGTAGTACGGAGCCTGAACCGCCGGCAGCGGCAGGCCAGGATGGACGAACAGCGGCACCTGCATTTCATCGAGCGCTGCCAGGATCGGTGCATAGCGCGGATCGTCCAGAAACGTTTCGCCGGGACGGCCGTTGATGAGTGCGCCTTTGAGGCCTAGCGCCTTTACTGCCCGCTCCAACTCCCGTGCAGCTGCTTCCGGCGCCTGCCATGGGAGGGTTGCAAAGCCGGCGAAGCGTTCTGGATGGGCGTGGGCAGCCTCCGCCAGCCTGTCATTGGCGGCTCGATTCAGATCAATGGCTTCTTGTGCAGGCAACAGCTGGGGGAACCCTCCATAGGAAAGCACCTGCATGCCAATTCCCGCGGCGTCCATGTCCGCCAAACGTGCGGCGCCCATCTCCAGGGCCTTTCTTGCCGACTCGCTGGCCGCTATCACATGCGGGCGACTGGCATCCGTGACATTGCGACCGTCGGTTACGCGACTCCCCCAATCAGCAAGATAAGGAGCCTGCGCCAGTGCGCGCATTTGCGCAGCTTTGCCAATGGCAGGATCGAGTACATGCTCTTCGACGCAGATCAGTTTCATAATGACTTCCTTCGTTCCGAAAATTGATCGCCCTTCACGAGCGCGCTCTGTCGCCTTCAAAGCGTGCCCGTTGCCAACTTCGGCGAATGTTGTGAATGGCCAATCAAACCGATACAGTTCTAACCGTCGAAAGAGTGCTGACCAGATGGTAGCCCGGTCACCGTTCCACGGAACGGCAACTCCTCCCCCTTGGGGGTATCCGCGACACCTAGCCCGGCTTGCCGGTTGCGAAGGTGTGCCCGCGGACAACCTCACCAATCGTCGGCACACCTTCTCTATCAATACGGAAGGAAAGACGACGATGAAACTTACAGACAACACCATCCTCATTACTGGCGGCGCAACAGGCATCGGTTTGGCGCTTGCCAAGCGCTTTGCTAGCGAAGGCAATCAGGTCATCATCTGCGGGCGTAGCGAGACTGCCTTGCGGCAGGCCAAGGACGAGGTGCCGGCTCTGGTCACGCACGTCTGCGACGTGGCCGACGCGGTCAGTCGCCGTGCATTGGTTCAGTGGTTGAAGACCCACCATCGGGGCCTGAACGTCCTGATCAACAATGCCGGCATCCAGGCGCATCGCGACTTCACCACCGATCCTGCAACGGACAGTCTGGATCAGGAAGTGGCGATCAATTTCACTGCGCCCATCCACTTGATTGCCGACTTGTTGCCTACGCTCAGGCAGCAAGCCCAAGCCTATGTGATTAACGTCAGTTCGGGCTTGGCCTTCTCGCCTATGGCTGACGTGCCGGTCTACTGCGCCACCAAGGCTGCGATTCACTCTTTCACGCTCAGCCTGCGGCACCAACTCAAGACGACTGGCATCCGAGTGATCGAGATCGCCCCGCCGATCGTCGATACCGGGCTGGGTGGCGGCGCCCGCAGCGAAGGCACCGTCAATCACATGAGGGTCACCCCCGACGACTTCGCCAAGGAGACACTCGAGCAACTTGCCCAAGGCAAGGATGAAGTGCTGATTGGTGTTTCGGCCAAGACACGCGAACTTGGAGAGGCCATGTTCGACAGAATGAACGGTCTCATCTGATTCGAACCCAAGCGGGCCTTGAACGATCGTGGCTGCATGCGTACCTCCGTCAGGTCGTCGCCTTCAACCGGGCGACGACCGCTTCGCCAACGCCGCGCGCTGAGGCGGGGTTTTGGCCGGTCACCAAGCGTCCATCGGTGACCACTTGCTCTGACCAGTTAGGGGCTGGTAGATGCAGCGCGCCGCGCGCCTTCAACGTGCTCGCCAGCAAATACGGCACAACCGTGGCGTACTTGACCTCGGCCTCTTCCTCATCCGTGAAGGATGCGAGCTTCTTGCCGGCGACAAGGTAGCTGCCGTCCGACAATGTCGCGTTCACCAGGGCGGCCGGGCCGTGGCAAACGGCCGAGACGATGCCGCCGGCCTCCCATATCTCGCGAATGACCTTCTGCACAGCCTGGCTGTCCGCGAAATCCCACATCGTGCCATGGCCGCCGGCGAAGAAGACCGCCGAGTAGTGCGAGGGGTCAAGATCACTGAGCACCAGGGAATGAGCCAGCGCGTCTCGAAAACGCTTGTCCTTCCAGTAGCGGTCGTTGGTCGAATCGGACAAGTCGAAGAAGTCGATCGGCGGATGACCGCCTCGGATGGAAGCGATCTCCACCGCAATGCCGGCCGCTTCGAAGACTTCCAGCGGATGGGTCAGCTCAACCATGGCGAAACCAGTGGGTTCGCCACTGTCGCCGCGGATCGGGTGGCTGGTGACCACGCACAGGATGGGCTTGATTGTGCTTGTCATGTTTTTAATTCCTCAGGACTTTATCGTGGCCATAGCGGCGAAGCGCGGTGGATCCCATCGGCGCCTCCTGTCATGGGCCTCAGGCGTTCCCGGCAGCGAACAGCGCTTCCCAGTTGGTGAAGGGTCCGAGCGGGATGACCTCCCAATCAATGAGGCCTGCCTTGGCGAGCGGAAACTCGGCCAACGCCGCCTTGGCGACTTCGACAGATTCGGCTTCGGCGATGATCGCGACACCGGGACGATCCTGCCGGAAATAGATATCCCGGATAATGTCGCCCTTGTACATCTGCCAGGTGTGGCGGACTTCGTCGGCCATGTGTGGAGCATATTTTTCCATCGTGGCGCCGGGCTGCGGGACGTCGAGGCAAAGCAATTTCATGGTCTTGTTCCTGGATTGGATTGAGGCGAAACGGCTTATACAGAATTGAAGCGACGGACAGTCTGGGCGACCCGTTTGCCCAGATAAGAGGCGGTATCGAGATCACTGCGAATCGGTGTGAGATCGGCGCCTTGATCGTTGTTCGACTGCGTCATGGCGCCGAGCCAACTGCCATGACGATTGAGGTCGTTCTCGCTGCCGGTGCTACTGCTGTTGCCCGGCATCATGTCCAGACCGACCCAGATCATGCCGTGCTGAGCGGCGAACAGCGCCATGGAGACCAGCGAGTTCAGCTTGTCGCCGTGCTGCGCGCCAGAATTGGTGAAGCCGGCAGCGAGCTTGTCGCGCCACTTGAGTTCGATCCACGCGGCCTTCGTGGAATCCTCAAAGAACTGCTTGAAACGGGCGCTGATCAGGCCGTTATAAGTCGGTGAGCCGAAGATAATCGCGTCGCTCTTCTCTAGCCGCTCCCAGTCGATCGGCCCATTCGCTACGGCGATCAGTCGGACGTCGGTACCGTCGACCGCTCTGGCGCCTTCAGCAACTGCCTCGGCCACACGCGCGGTATGACCATAACCGCTGTCATACACAATTGAGATCAACTTCATATAACTCCCCCGTTCTTGGCCATAGGCGAGATCCATAGGCAGGTCGTTCTTTTGATGTGAACCACACGTTGCAAAAAGCACAGAGACACATGTGCTGCTGTGCTACTTTAAAGTAGAACCACATTCAGCATTGGAGGTAATAATTCCCACCAATGAATCCTTTAATTCTACAATTGCAGAGAGCTAAATCGTGCGGGATAGATTCGATGGCGTGCAGCTGTTCGTCGAAGTCGTCGATGCCGGTGGTTTTGCGAAAGCCGGTGAACGGGTTTCCTTGACGCGCTCGGCAGTCGGCAAGGCGATTGCACGTCTAGAGGAGCGACTGGGCGTTCAGCTGTTTCAACGGACCACGAGAACCCAGTGCCTGACCGAGGATGGCCAGCAGTACTATGAGCGCTGCCTGCGTGCGATCGATGAGTTGCGCGCGGGTGAAACCATGCTGGAGAACGGCCGGCGGGAGGTCGTCGGCAAGCTGCGAGTCACTCTTCCTGTTTTGTTCGGGCGCTATCGCGTCGCGCCCATCTTGCGGTCTTATGCACGCCAACATCCCAACCTCGAGCTGGAGCTGAACTTCAGCGATCGCCAGGTTGACTTGATCGCCGAGGGTTTTGACCTCGCAGTACGCAACGGTCGGCTAGGCAATGGCTCGACCCTGCAGGCGCGCCAGTTAGTCAGTCAACGAAAGGTGCTGTGCGCCTCGCAGGCTTATCTCGAAAAACGAGGCGAGCCAAACACGTTAGCCGATCTTACTGACCATGACCTACTTCCCTACTGGCGCAACGATCACGGTTTGGCGTGGAAGCTTCCCGACGAAAAAGGCGCGCTCGTTGACGTTCTTGTCAGCTCACGCCTGCGCTTGGACGACTTGGAGGCGATTGCAGATGCTGCCGCCGAGGGCATGGGCCTGGCTTGGCTTCCTTACTGGCTGATCCGGGACCGGATGCAACAGGGCTCACTGGTGGAGATATGGGGAGATCGGCCTAGAGCAGCCATGGAGTGCTACGTGGTCTGGCCTGCTGCCCAATATCAGCCGCTTCGATCTCGACTTGCGATCGACGTGCTCGCCTGCGAGTTGGAGAAATACCCGCAAGACTGATAGCACCCTCGATGTTTGAAAGGTAAATCATGCGCAGCGGCATCAGCCCCCATGGATCCAAGGAGATATCACATGACGAAGAACAGAAAACGACTCCTCACGGCAGCATTTTTCTCCGGCATGGCATGTAGCCTCGGAACAGGTACGGTGCAGGCACAAGAGACACCCACGACCGTCGTACGCATTGCCGAGTTGGTGATCGATCCGGCACAGCTTGATGCCTACAAAGTGGCCCTCAGGGAAGAGATGGAAGAATCCATCCGTGTTGAACCCGGCGTGCTCGCCATCTACTCAGTCGCGGAAAAGGAGAAGCCCAACAGCCTTCGTTTTTTCGAGATTTACGCTAGCGAGCAAGCCTATCGAGCACACATCGAATCCGCGCACTTCAAGAAATATGTAGCGATCACACAGCCAATGATCTTGTCGCGCAAGCTGATTGAAACACAGCCCGTCCAACTCAGCGCCAAAGCGCTACAGCCTGACTGACGACCCACGTCACCTCGATCTTGCGAAGGAGCATTGCCAATGAAGTTATCTTGAGCAGGATCGGAGTACGCCAAGATCCGGCCCTTCCGGCAGCGATCAGGCCATACCAATGCCTATATCGTCGAAGGCGAGCCTAAGTAGAAAACTCACCGACCGCTTTATGTTTTTTCATCGTAGAAGGCGATGCGAAGGCCAGGCCTGTCCTTGGAAACAAGAATGTTGATGCGATAGCTTCGCCAACGGCCCTGTGCATCGCGCAGCGTAATGTCCGTATCGCCGATCGGGAGGATTTCGGGATCATCCCACCATCCCACCGTTTGTGGGACAGCCTGAAGAACCTCGTTGAGGATGGCCTTTAGAACCGGGCTCTTCCCTCCCGTCAGGTAGTCATGGCGCGCCTTGAGCAGCACAAGCCTCGCGGCGAACTGCCAGTCTTGAATCTTCTGCCGGAAGTGGTCGGAAAAGAAGACGATGCGGAGCATATTCGGTCGCGGCAATGCGAAGTCTTCAAACAGGATCCTTGCCGCTTCGTTATGAGCTAGCACATCCCAAGAGCTGTCCATGATGTAGGCGGCTTGATCAAGCGCATTGATCATCGTGACCAGCGACTGAGGAAGCTCGGCACTTTCAGCCCCATCCGCAAATGTCTCACGGCCAGCCAGTGCAAAAAGGTGCTCCCGTTCGGCTCGGTCGAGCCGAAGCCCTCGCGCCAATCGCTGGAGGAAGTCGTCCGATACCGCTATGTCGCGCCCCTGCTCAAACCAGGTGTACCAGGTCAAGCCGACACCTGCCAACGCGGCGACTTCCTCACGACGCAGGCCTGTGGTTCGACGGCGGCGGCCCTGTGGCAGGCCAAGTGATTCTGGAGATGTACGCTCGCGACACTGGCGGATGAAGTCCGACAGCGCCTGTCTGGCCGGCACGCGCGTTAATCGATCAGCCGTCACTTCACACCCCGCAAAGCATCACTTTAGTAACAGTATAAATACCCCATTGTAACAGGATCTATTGTGCGTAATCTCTGGGGTACGAAGTGTTCGAAATGCCAGGCTCGGGAGGTTGAATCGTATGCTCCTCTACCAATTTCAGAAGGGGACGAATCCGCGGCGCGTTATTATCTACCTCAGCGAAAAGGGGATTGACGTTCCGCGATATGAACTTGATTACGCGGGAGGGGAGCACAAGTCGCGCGAATACCTTGCAATCAATCCCAGCGGACGAGCCCCGACACTTATCACGGATGAGGGTGTGCCGATTACCGACTCCGCCGCCATCGTCGAGTATCTGGAGGAGCTGTATCCCGACACACCAATGATTGGGACCGACGCCATTTCTCGATCAAAAATACGCTCGCTTGAACGCCTGGGCACTGATCTGGTGGTCCGGTCTCAGCTTTGGCTGTGGAACGTCACCCAATCCTTTCCTGCCAAGGAACCGTCCCCATCGCTGGAGGTTGCCAACAGGCTCTTTGGGTACGTCACCGAAATATTGGATGTCCTGGAAATGACAATCGGGGACAACGAGTTCCTGGCAGGAAACAGCCCTACGATCGCTGACTGCACGGTGTTTTCAATTTTTCAAACATGCCGGGAGAGGTTCGACCAAGCCTTCGGCGTCGATCATCCGCGCCTTGATGCCTGGTACAAGAATTTTCGCCAGCGACCTAGCGCCGAGTATTAGGAGACTAGCGATTTGAACACACCCAAGGCCATGACCTGCGATTCAAAAAATCTGAAAGCAAGCGACGACCCCGTCTTCGTTCCGATCAGGCCATCCAAAATCAGAATGGCAATCGTCATGATGGTATTCGTGTACCCCATCGTGACGCTTCTGCTTTACGCATTGAACCCGCTGGCTGACAACTGGGCTGTATGGCACCGAACACTGGTTCTAACACCCATCACAGTAAGCCTCATCGTCTTTGTCGTGAGCCCGTTTGCAATCAAACACCTGGATTGGTTCTTGCGCCCTCGCGCAGCGCCTGGAAGGGGCACGAATTAATCTGCGCCCCAGGTGGCCGGTACCTATTCATTCACCCAAGCTGTCTTCAGGCCCGTCTCCCCAGTTGCACCCGATCAGTTCGACCCTGAGTGACTAGGGAGTGGCCGCCGCGTCTCCGACGCTGCGCTGTCGCGCAGTGAACTAGGCTTTGTGGCGAGGGGATTTATCCCCTCGCCACAAAAGGCGGCGCTCGACTCACTGAGATACGTCGCAGAACTGTTTTTAGGAGAGAATTTTTACTATCAAAATCAGCAGGTTGTAATTTGTTCCATGAGAGGTGGGCCGCTTTAATCCTGCTATCGAAATGGTTTAGGCATTTTAGTACCGACCTTCAAAACTCACGGGAAGATACGAGCGCCAAGGGCTGTGCTGGAAACGCCAGTGCCCCCCTGATCTATCCACATCGCGATCGACGCAACGGCATCGGCAGCGCGAGTTGGTTTTCGTGGAGGGTTTGAGCACCCATTCATGAAGCGATGAGCAGACTCCGCTGTGGTTCGAGCATGGGGGTCGCCGTGGATGTCCACGGCGACCGTGAAATGCGCCGGTTGGCGCAAGCTCATTTTCCATTCGACGGAGGCGGCGGCATCCAATGGCTGATCGATGGCTCGGGCTTCCCATCCGCGCCGTGGATCAGCTCGTAGTTGAGGGTGTATACGTTGCGGTCCAGGCTCACGGCAAGCTTGCCGGATGCAACGCCTTGGGTTGACACCAAAAGATCGCCCTGCGGCGTGTAGATGTCCATGTAGTAGTCGTCCGGGGAGCCGCCGTCGTCGGTATAGGAAAGAACGTAGACATACCCCTTGGCCTCCACGTCCAGGTCGAGATAAGTCGCCTGTCCACGGGCATTCAGCGCCAGCGTCGGCGAGGTCTTGTCCTGGAAGTACTTGACCGGATTACCGTGGATATCGAATGCCTGCACCCGTGCGTTGTCGGCCTCGAGCACCATCACCACGCCATCCAGGCCGATGGCGATCGCTACCGGATCCGACAGCAGCCCCTCCCGAGAGCCCTTGCCGGAGAGCAGGCAGGCGTCCGGGGCTTCGCCATCCGCGACGGGTGCGCTCGACAGCTCGCATCGCAGCAGTTTGCTTCGCCCGGTACTGATGGCAAATACATAACCCTGCGGGTGCAGGACGAAATCGTCCAGTGGGATACCCGCCGGGAACCGACCATAGCTCTGCCCCGCCCCGGAATGAAGAGGGGCGCATTTCGCCTCGTTATCGTAGCTCAGCGTGACCTTGCGAAGATGAACGTACGACGGCGCGTCATACTCGCTACCGGTTGCAACCGGGTAGCCATCGAGAAAGAAGTTTCTCCCCGAGCCGTCCGACGGGCTCATCAGGTCGTAGCCGATACCGGATTTACCGGTATAGCCGACATCGAGCGGCTGGTAAGCCTGCTCCGGTGGCACGAGAAGTGACACGTTCTGCACCGTGTACATGGCGTCGACCGACCGGGGGTTGGTCGAGAGGTTTTCCGGAAGGTTCAAATGGGCGGCCTGCCAGCCGTAGCCGATCGACGCGGGACCCTGCGCCAGGGTGATGCTCGTCAGACTGAGCAGATCAGAGCCGGAGGTCGCCGTGGCCGCCGGAGGCGGCGCGCCCTTGTCCCACACGTGCGCACCGCCCTCGTAGGCAAGCTTCTCCACATGCTCGTAGACCGAGCCATTGGTAAGCGCAGGCAAGCTGTTCTTGATCTCCAGACGCGGTATCACCAGCGTACTGCCATCCGTGCCCAGCGCGGGGGTCCAGTCAGTGACCCCTCTGCCTGCAACCCAGCCATTGTCGGCATAGAAAATGGCGGTCACCTTCAGCTTCCCGCCACCCGGGACGCCCTTGAAACTGATCGGGATGGGTTGGTTGTTCGTCCCTTGCGACAGCGAAAACGTTTTGGACGGGACCGTCACCTGACTGTCGTACGAGACGGTGACGACGTAATGCGTCGCCTGCATCGGGAAGTAATGAAACTGCGAGTCCGGGACGAGGGTAATATTCAGATCAATGGTCCTCGTCACCGTTGACGTATAGATCGGCGCGGCCTCGAGTACCTCGAAAGTCGTCTGGCCGAGCTGCGCTAGGGTAATCACCGCGTTGACCGCTTCCAGGGCAATGTCCACGAATGGGATCGCCTCCTCCAGGGCCCCTTGTGCGATGAACTCGAGCAACATCGCTTTCAAGCCTGTCTTCCACAGCAGGGGTCCGATGATGTTGGCCAGCTTGAGGAGGACTTCCTTGATTCCGCCCGTCAATGCGTAGTCGATGATCGCAGCGTCGATCGTCGCAAGGACGCCCAGGATCCCGACATAGACCGCGTCATCCTTCAGCAGGTTGGTGACGAACTCTGTCTTCATCACTGCGGCTCCCGCAACGAGCGCGATCACCGGGATCGCATACTCGAAGGTCGCCGTCATGAAGATGCCCAGGAGACAGATGTGCCGGTCGGTATGTCCGGGACCGAAAATACCAAGGCCCGCCAGATGGATGTTCACCGCGTTGGCCGCATCCGGCACGGGGAACGACAGAGTCATGTCGGTGACATCGATGGGGATACCGGCGATCTCATCAATGGGCCCGACCCGCTCGAGGTACTTCGTTGTGGCGGTTCCGCTGAACAGACTGGGGACCGAAACCGCCGGCCATGAATCCGGCGGCGCGACGGGAGTACCACGGGCATCCAGGAATTCGATATAGGCCCCCAGGTGCCTGAGCCACTGGTTCTCCACCCTCACGGACATGGTATTGCCGTCGTACGTCACGCCGGCAGGATCGACCACAACGCCCAGGCCGGGCGTGAGATTTTTCAATTGCCACTGGGAGTCCTGGTCACGTTGGCGCATTGAATGAGTGCCGGCCGTGCCCTGGTATTCGCTCGATACTATACCTTCGAATACTTTCCACACCGTGCCACGAAGGTATTCATCCTGCCGGGATAGCTGGATCGCCAGGGGCAGCGTGCTCGATACGGCCATGCGCACACCCTCGTCGAGTTTGGCCGTATAGAGTGGTTTGTTGCCGTCATACACCTGGTGTTTGTTCCAATCGAGCAGCGGTACCTTTCTTTGCCACGCGTCACCGGCTTGCTTGATGGTGTCCACCAAGGTGTTGGCGTCATTCGCGATCGCCTCCTTGATGCAACTTTCCTTGATATACGCGGGGATGGCGCCGCCGTTGTCACCACTGAGGTTCAGCAGGCTCGGGTGATGGAAAAGCACGGCGACTGCGGCCTCCGTGGCCTCGACGTAATTATCGACGTGATCCGGGAAATCGCCATCCAGCACCAGCGGTTCGAGATGATCCGAGGTGACGCCGTACCCGGCGAGTTTGTAGCGAGCCGAAGCGAGTACGTCCTTGCCGCGCCTCTTCATTTCTTCCCGTGCAGCCGCCCTGCCGGCCTTGGGGACGTGCAAGTACATGGAGATGGTCTTGCGGATCGATCCGTCGCCTGTCCCCGTGGACACTGTGACCAGTGCCGGGCGATTCGAGGGGACGGGAAGGTCCTCGATATAATGCGTGACATGCTCCTGCGCAAGCAGGGCCAGGAAGGGCGTGTCCTGGCTGGCCCGTGCGAGGGTCTGCGGCGTGTGACGCTCGAGCCGGTACTCCCTCAAATTCGCATGCAGGAGCACGTCGTCCGGATTCTTGCAGTGCTTCAGGTTGAAGTGCAGCGTGCGCGTCTCGGTCGGTCCGGGCAGTTTGTCCGCGCGCCGGTTGGTCGCCCCATCGTTCCCTTGATTCATGATTACTTCCCTGTCATTGCCAGTATTGAACGCGGATGTCCGCGCGGGATGTGTCGTGTTTCTCGGTCAACTGTGATCGCCGTAATGCCAGTCGGTCATCGGGGCGCCGTCGGCGTGCCACATGGTGCCGGTGCAAGGCCCTGTCTGGCCGTTCGGGCACGTCGCGTCAGCGGTGTCCTTCGGCATCTGTGTGATGTGGTACGTGAGCAGGGTCGTATCCTCCCGACCGCCATGGACAGTCAAGGTCCCTTGAGCCGTGCTGACGGCCGCTTCCGCGAAATTGACCCCCTTCGTGTTCGCGCCGGAAAAATCGACTCCTTGAAGACACGCGCTTGCGAACGAGCAGGCGCGTTGATCCTCCACGGTTGCCAGATCGACACCGCTGAATTTGGCGTTGATAAGGCACGCTCCGTCGAAGGTGACGCCCGCCACATTCTGCCCACCCAAACCCGAGAAATCAGTTGCAAAGAGGTACGCCCCCGTGAAGTCCACCTGCTTGATGGTCGCGTCCACCAGCGTCGCTTTACCGCCATACAAGTAGCAGAACGGCATCAGGGCGTATGACAGGTCCGCACTGCTGAATGAGGCGTTGAGCAGGTACGCGCCGCTCAGATTACAGCGGTGCTTGCCATCCGGTGTCGAGAAGGTGGCGTGATCGAACTTGGCGTAGGCCAGGTTCGCGTTCACCAGGTTGGCGCCCCCAAGCTGAGCGTAGGAAAAGTCCGAGTAGCTGATGCTTGGAGAGTCCACCGCGCCAAACTGCACGCTGGTCAGTACGGCATATTGTGCGATCAGGTTGTCGAGCGTCCCGTCGAGGATCGCGACGCCCGGGTGGTCGGGGTCTTCCATCATGAACTGGACACCGTCCATCTGTGCATAGCTCCAGACGTAGATATCGTCATCATCGCCGTTGAACGCATGCGTGAGGTTCTTGTTCACCCGGGCGTTCGAAAAAATGGTGCGGCTTTTGACATCTCGGGTGATGCAGATGGGCCTGGTGAGATCGGAAAGGGTCGCCAGGGCCAGGTCGGCGCTTTCCAGGTCAGCACTTTCGAAGTTGCAGTTGTCGAGCACCGCCCCTGAGAAGTCGCATCCTTTCAGGCTGGCGTTGCTGAAATCGGCATCCTTGAGTGATGCATTGCGAAAGTTCGCACCATCCAACGTACAACCGCGCAGGCTACTGCCATCGAGCACCGTACCCGAGAAATTCGCGATACCCGAGAAAGTGACATTGCTCAGATTGCTGTTCGTTACCCGCGTGCCGGAGAAATCCGCGTTGTGCAGGAACAAATACCAGAAATCGACCTTGTCGTACGATTGCTTGTTCAACTCCGACGCTCCGGGGAACAACTGTTGCGTAGTGACAGGCACGGATGGGTTGGCAGAGATCAGGGCAAGTTCAACATCTTTCCAGGTGACCGTATTGGCGATGATATCGATATCGAGTACGGATATGACCGACCGGCCTCGAATGAGCTCCATCCAGATGGCATTGTCTGTCGGAGGGATGCCGTACGGATCATGATTCGTCAGAGCGAGCGTCGCTGGCGTGTCCGGAGTGGTGAGTGCGACAAAGAAATCGTGACAGTCGCCGCCCGTCATCGGGCTGCCACAATCCAACCAAACCCCGTCACGTACCGATTGAACCTGAAGCCAGTTGTGGGTGTCCTGGTTGACAGCGTTGTCGGGGGTAAATGCATCTCCCAGATAGAAAGCGAACAAGGTCGCGTCTTTCTCGGTGCCGTCGTCCAATAACTCGCAGGCCAGTGAATTACCGTTGCGGTACGCGAACCAAGTATTGGAACCTATCCCTCCATAATTGACGGTTACGGTGAGGTAATAGCAGCCGATGTAGGTCTTCACGGCATTCGGGTCGGTCATAGGGATTCCCTCGATTGAATAGCCGATTGATGGGCACGAAAAAAACCGCGGTTTCTGGCAAAGACGAACTCACCCACCACATTGCGTCTACCTGAGCACTATCGCGGGTAAAAGATTTCCGGATAAGCAAGTTGCAGTTGCGTCGACTTCCGCAAGGAAAATCTTCGCAACCGCAACTCGAACATCCGGACGGCGCGAGTGTCCCACTCGTGGCCTGTGCGACTAATGCGTGCAGGCCATTAGCTGCCGAACGGCGGCATCGGTATATCGCCGGGCTGCAAGCCCAGCAGTGTCATGTACTCGTAGATGTGCTGATAGCCGGATTGAGACCGGTAGTCCGTGCAGTCGGATTGAGGTTTTCCACAAAGCCGCAGCTCCATGTTCGCGCTGCCCATTCCCCATTGCGTATAGTTCAGGTTGTTATTCACAACCTTGTCTATGGAGGACCAAACCATGTTCTTAGTGTCCTCATCAATAGGATTGTCTTCATAAAGGGTCAGGGAATAATCGAGCGAAGTTGCGCACCACGCCATCGGAACAACATCCAGGGTGTTATAGATACGCAGCGCATTACCGGCCATTTGCTTATTGAAATAGCTCGCGAAAAAACCATCCCCGCGGTGGGTGCAGCAAAGGTTTCACAAAAGAAGTTAAGGCCTGGAAGTTTGTCTTTCAGATAAAGCGCGAGTACCGACATGAGCGCACCGCCAAGGCTATGTCCAACCAATCGGATCGCTGTCCCACTTTGCAGCCTGCCAAGAAAATCGCACAGTGTGCCCGTGGCACCGATAGTAGAGGCTTTGGCCAATATCGCGTTCGCACCATCCGACGTTCCCTGGGCGATACTCGCCGATCCCTGGTAGTCCGGGATAACATTCTGCAATGACACCATGGGAAATATATCGAGATCATCCACCTGATCCTTTAAGGAATCCTTCAGTGTCCCACTCGTCACCACGACGACGTCGTTCCCACTTCTCCCGCCAATCAGCACCACGGTAATGTGCGCCGCGTACTCGCCATCCATTACCAGCGCCGGGCCCCAGGCGACGCCATAGCCGCCGCCTACCTTCGAGCCATTGAGACGCGATTGAATATTGTCCTTGACCTGGTCCGGCCTGGGGTTCTTGATGTTTTTCCAGGATTGCGAATACAGCGCCGCATTGTTGACCACGAAAGCGTGCGTCAGGCTGATTTGCCGTTGCAGAAGTGTGTCTGGGGTCGTCATGACTGCTCCTTGTCTCGAAGAAAGTTTTCAAGGATCCACGAAAACCTGTGGCAGCCGTCGATCCTTCTTGGCCAGCAAGATCGAGTGTAGCCACAGTTTTGGAAGCGACAACTTAATGCGCGGTCGCCTGCGCAGCAGTTAGAACGGTCCTTGATTCCGCCAGTCCGAAACCGTTGATAGTGACCGCACCCGGTAACGATTCACGTTAATCGTACGCCCTGTCTCGCGGGACTTTGGTCGCCCGCCCACGCTAGCAGGCCAAACACCCTCATGGGTCGGCCAAAGGCCCACAGCATAGGGTGTTTTATCGCGTGGCAAACGTCGATGTGATTGAGGTCGTCCGACTTCTTCATGACGCCATGGAAGTGCCGTTGCACCCCACCGTTGCTGACTGCTTTTAAGGAGAGCGCGGCAAAAGTCAAAGAAGTCTTTTCTCTGGACGAAACGTCCAATGCAGTAAGCAGCCAATGGGGCATCGGCGATCAACTGGCAGTGGTCATGTCACCGGTCATGCCCGTTACGGCACCAAGCGCGCCATTTATACGGAGTTACCTGGACCTTCCCGGATACAAGCTTCGGTCGTTTCAACCACTGGGGGCACACGGGGTAAGGTAGGAGCGCGCAAAAGGCTGGAAAGATGAAGTTGAATAACGATAAGTGCGACATCAATGAATGTGTTGAATCAACCGCAGCCGCACCACCCGATATAAAACACGCAGGCCCACATCAGGATCAAGCGACACCCGCGAAATCACCGACCTGCAAAGTGCCTGAAGACGCTGCCGCATTGATCCGCGCACTCGGTCTATCAACAGTCGATGTGCCGGGTTTCTCGCTTGACGGTTTTATCGCCCAGGACCTGACACGACGCCATCCCGACCTCGTGCGCAAACTGACGCCTGGGTACAGGGCCTCGTGGCGGTAATCCAGACTCAGACCCTGGCGTGTTGGAGGCCGCACCACGTCCCATCCCCACAGTGGACGACTTTCTGTTCCTGTTTTTCGGTCGATCCGAGGCGGCGCGACAGGCAGGACGCGATTTCTGGGAGCGCCATCGCGTTCCTCAGCGGATGACAAATTACGGAGCCAGCACATAAAGAGGCTTCGCCATTCTGTCGGCTAAAGACAGCAACGATGAATTCCTGACAGGGCTGCGTACAGGCGATCTGAAAATCAGCGGTGATTTTGTTGAGGTGATGTGGTTCCAGGGATTAACAGAATACTTGCAGCCGACTAAAGACTCCGCGCAGGTCTTTTTTACGACACGCTAGGGCTCGACACTCTCAACTCTGGAGTAAAAACCCATGCATCGTTTATTTGCAACGACCGTGCTGCGCTTCACGTTTTGAGCATCCTTCAATACGGCATCCGCCCAGGCCCAGGTAGTGGGCTCCCCCACAGCGAGTTGATCATCTACCCTGTTGCCGGTCATGGCGGCATATTTCAGTTTTATGCCGACTTCGTACCCGCCGCGCTCACGTTTCTTGTCCCTTAATCACTTCTGCATCCGCCTGGCTGGAATGCCAGGCGTTGATCATGCATTGACTGATTATCTGACTTCATCGCTGCATATCGATCTTCAACCCGGATCAGAGCAGCGATATTTCTACGGTCACCGAACGACGCGACTGGAACGGTGCCAGCAGTGATGGATCATCCAGTTCGTGGGTAATCAGCGTCCAGGGTTGACGCAAGGGTGTCCAATGCTGTTGGCGTGCCCGGCCCAATTTGGTGGCGTCGGCCAGCACGTAAATATGGGTGGCTCGGGCGATCATTGTTTCCTTGAGGTAAGCCTGCTCGGCGCTGGCTTCGCACAACCCCAATTCAGCCACTACGCCATCGGCGCTCAGAAACACTTTGTCTGCACTCAGGTGTTCGAGAGCAGCCTGTGCCACTACGCCGTAAGTCGACATGCTCGCACTGCGTAAGTCGCCGCCTAGCACCGTGATGCGGCCTTCAGGAATCAGCGCCAAGTCAGCCAGAGCCATGAGGTTGTTGGTGATCACGTGCAACCCCCTGCGCTCTTTCAGAAGCTGGGCCAACGTGCTGGTGGTCGTGCCGCCTTCAAGGAACAGGGTGTCGTGATCCTGAATATGCGCCAGCGCTGCGCGGGCAATGACGGTTTTTTCCTGGCTGTGCTGCTGGCGGCGCTCTTCCACCGACGTTTCCGGTTCGCGCATGCCCACGTGGGCAGCGCCGCCATACGTGCGGATCACCAGGCCTTCTTCCGCCAGCGCGGTGAGATCGCGACGGACAGTCGCTTCTGAGACGCCAAGCTCGGCGCACAGATCATCGACGTTCGACTTGCCTGAAAGGACCAGCTCCAGTATCGATTGACGCCGATTTGCGACTTTCATGAACAGCCTTAGTAGTGAGCGAAGAAGAAGGAGTTATCACATTAAACCGTCGCGCAGTGCAACTGGGCAGAGGCCGAGTCTACAGTGAAGCGCCACCGCAGATGACCAGGCTTTGCCCGGTGATGGCACCGGCATCCGGCCCCAGTAGGAATACCACCATGCCCGCGACTTCAGATGGCTGCACGAAGCGGCCGATCGGTGGTTTGTTGGGCGGCGTGCCACTGCGCGCCGGGTCCAGCAACATCGGCGTTTGCGTTGCGCCGGGGGCGATCAGGTTAACAGTGACGCCGTTGGGCGCCAGCTCCATCGCCCAGGAGCGCACCATACCTTGCAATGCCGCCTTGGTCGCCGCGTACTGGCTACGTCCAGCCGCGCCTTGCATCGTGCGGCTGCCGATCATCACGATTCGTGCGCCGGGGTGCAGCCTGGCGTGCAGGGTGTTGACCAAATGGCTCGCCGCCGCCACGTGAACCTGCCACATGGCTTGACCATCCTGCGGCTGCAACTGCCCCAACGGGGCAGTACGCATGAAACCTGCCGCGTGGACGATGGCATCCACAGTTTCGATGGGCTGCAAGGCTTGATCCAAGGCCTGCAAGTCACTCAGATCGCATTCTGTCCAGTGAAAGCGCGGATGGTCGATACCGGCAGCGCGGCGACTCAGCCCCTGCACGCTCCAACCTGCTGCCAGCAGGCGTTGCGCGATAGCCATTCCAATGCCGGAGCTGACGCCGGTCAGTACCACGGTTTTAGTCAATGTTGTCACGGGAGATGGCTCCTGAAAGCCGCCAACGGTCACGAAGGCGGCATGAAACACGAGTCAGCAACAGGGCTCAGCGCACCGCGGCCAGCGGCAGGTGCACATGCTTGATCTTCTGCCGGAAGTAAGTAAATGCCACATGCAGACTGCCATCCCGCGCCTGAATGATGCTTGGGTAGGAAAACTCTCGATTGAGCTTTTCCTGAGAGTTGTTGGTCAGGCAGAAACCGTCACCCAACTCCAGATCCAAGCGCACATGCCAGCTTCGTCCGTCATCGTGGGACAGCGCCAGGCTCATCGGCGCGCGTGGAATGCCCCAGACCGCGCTTTTGCCCTCCTCGTTCTGGCCAGGTGTCACCCGATCGTCGCCTTCATCCTCGATTTCATCGTACAGCGAGGCCCGACGCTGACTGTGCCCCTCGGCGTTGACCGGATTGTAGACCAGCGCCAATTCACCGCTGCTCAGCCGCACGAACTGGATAGAGGAATTGTTATTGGGCAGCTCCGTGGCGAGCGGCGCGCTCCAGCTACGGCCGCGATCCGTTGAGCGGCTGCTGTAGATCGAATCGGCCCAACGGCTGCGGAACAACCCCAATAAACTGCCATCGGCCAATTGATGGACATTCATGTGCACGCTGCCGGTGCTGTCTGGCACATCGTGGCGCGCCCAGCTTTGCCCTTGGTCGCTGGAAATCATTACCGCACTGACGTCGTGATTGCCCACCCATTTTTCGCCGGGACGGGTGATGCAATACCAGACCGGCAACAGCCATTCGCCGTTGTCCAGCACCACCGGTGGCTGGCGCACAAATGTGCCTGGTTCATCGAACAGCGTTTCTACCGGCCCCCAACTTTCACCTTGGTCCTGTGACAGGCGCCGACGGACAAGGGCGGTCTCTTGATTGCCGGAAACCTGTGCAGTCCAGATCAGCCACAAAGGACCTGCTGGCGCTTGAAACAGGATCGGGTTTTGCTCGGATCGGGTGTCGTCCTGAGACAGCTTCTGCGGCTCGCTCCAGACGCCAGTCTGTGGATCACGGCGCGACAGCAGCACAAAAATGTCAGCCATGCCTTCCTGAGTCCCGGCGAACCAGGTGCACAGCAGCGTCCCGTCGGCCAGTTCATGCAGGTTCGCAGCGTGGTTTTGGGCATAGGGCGTCGGCAGGAAGGCGTCCTGACGTTGTTCACTGATTGACATGGGAAACCTCTGACTTGTCCTGATGACGAGCGATCGATTGCGGAAACAGGCGCTCCACGGCAATCACTACGGCCGGGGTGATCAGCGCGATGTACATATTGTCAACGCCATAAGGGTTATCCAGCAGATACCAGACGCTGGTGGTAACGGCCGAGGCGATCAGGCCTAGCGTTGCCCCCCTTCCCGAGCCGAAGAACGGGAGGTAGATGGCGATCATCGCCACAACCGCGATGGACAAGCGCAAGGCCCGGGTAAAGAACGACAGGTTAAGAATTTCGGGCACAAAGAACACAAAGAATAGCGGCACGAAGCCGATGATCAGAGCAATGAAACGGGTAGCCCTGAGTTCGCGGTCCACTGAAGGCTTGCGCAATGGCACATAGAAGTCACGCACCACCAGCGAAGCGATGGCCAGGGCCACGGTGCTGACGCTGACAAAGATCGAGGCCACCAGAGAGATGGTTACCACGCCGGCCAGAATCGGACTCATTGATTGCAAGAAGATCGGCAGCGCGTAGAGGCTGCCCATGTCCGGGTGCAGGTATTTGGACGCAACACCGATGAAACCCAGCGCCAGTGCTATCGGGATGCACAGCAGCGAAGCATAGAAGGTCGAGCGTTGGGCCGCTTTCGAATCCGGGGTCGAAGAAATCGCCTGGATAATGAACTGGGTAGAGAAAATCGCACCCACTGTGCCGATGATCCACGCCATGATTTTCGAACCGCCGATGGCCCCGTCCCAGGTGAAGTAGTGTTCCGGCATGTTCTGGATGACCGGCGTGAAGCCGCCCGTCATGTGCAGAGCAACGCCCAGCACGATCATCACCCCTATGTACTTCACGCCCGTGTGCAGGATGCTCATGTAGGCAACGCTTTTCAGCCCGCCAAACACGTAGTAGAGCGTGCTGACGATCGCCGTGATGAATGCGGCCGTGGGCAGGTTGATCTTCATCACTGTCGCGATCGCCGCCGCACCACTCACGTAGTTACCGACGTTCACCAACAGCAAGGCGTAAATCATGATGATCGACACGGCCAGCTTGGTGGAGGTGCCGTACTTCTTGGCGATGAACCCGGAAATGGTGAACTCGCCCGAATTATAGAGCTTTCGGGCCATAAGCAAACCGAAGAGAGGGAAGCCAATGGCGGCAGCGATCACCGACCAGGAGGCTGCAAAACCACTTTCGAACGCCGCTTGTGCGGTGCCGACAGTAGATTTTGCCCCAATGAATTCCGACATCATCAGAATCCCGACAACAAAGGCGGGCATGGTGCGCGCGGCGACCATGTATTGCTCACTGGTTTTGCTCCGTAGTCGCAGGCTCATCCAGGTGGTGATGACGATATAAACGACGACCATGCCGATAATGATCGCCGTATCATGCGAGTTGAAAGTGTCCATCGTTTCGCTCCATTGTTATTTTTGTGGCGCGCTGTTTTTGGGATTTACTGACTGGGTTTGAGGTTGTTGCAGCGGCTTAAACCGCAACCGACTGGCGTGCCTCACGCCTACGGGTGGCCAGCTCAACGGCTTGACGCAGGGCTTCGATCAGGCTGCGCTCGTCAGCGATGCCTTTTCCGGCGATGTCGAACGCAGTGCCGTGATCGACGGAGGTTCGGATCACCGGCAAGCCAACAGTGACGTTGACGCCAGCTTCGAGGCCCATGACCTTTACCGGCCCGTGGCCCTGATCGTGATACATCGCCACGACCGCATCGAAGTCGCCGCGCCCCGCCCGGAAAAACAGCGTGTCGGCGGGCAGCGGACCTTCTACACGCCAGCCGCGGGCGCGCAGCTCGTCAATGGCGGGCTGAATTTTTGTCGCCTCTTCGCCATAGCCGAACAAACCGTTCTCCCCGGCATGAGGGTTGATGCCGCACACCGCGATCAGAGGGTTCTCGATACCGGCGCGGGTCAACGTTTCCCGACAGCGTTCGATGGTGCGCTTGACCAAGCCCGGCTCAATCTTGGCGATAGCGTCGATGATGCCGATATGGGTAGTGACGTGAATGACCCGCAAAGTCGGGGTCATCAGCATCATCGAGACTTCCTCGATACCCAGCAGGTGCGCCAGCATTTCCGTATGGCCTGGAAAAATATGCCCGCCCGCGTGCAAGGCTTCCTTGTTCAACGGCGCGGTGCAGATCGCATCCAGCTCGCCGCTTTCGGTCAGTTGCACGGTGCGCTCGATGTAGCGAAAGGCAGCGTCGCCTGCCACTGCCGAGAGTTCGCCGTAGGGCATATCCGCCGGGATCAGCCCCAGATCGATACAGTCCACAATCCCCAGCTCAAAGCGCGCATTGGCAGGCGAAGCAATGCTGTTGATGCGCAGGCTGCCTCCGACAATCCGGTTGGCATCTTCCAGGCGCTGAGCATCACCGATCACCAGCGGCCGACAGCTGTCGTAGACCGACTGATGAGCCAGGGTTTTCACGATAATTTCCGGACCCACACCGGCGGCATCGCCCATGGTGATCCCGATCACGGGACGTTCAGACATTATGGGGTTCCTTTTTGTTTTGGGACGGTTGTATCGAAGAGGGTTTGGTAACCGCCGTGCTGCTCGCACGAAGCAGTTCCCAAGCGTTCAGCAAGGTATCTGCATGACCAAATGCGCCAGCCTTGGTCACCACGTTCAAACCTGTTTCGGTGCGAGAGAGCACCACGCCCGGGGCCAACTCGCCTTGAACTTCAAGGCGGCTGATGCCCGCAGCAGTCAGAATGGCGCGAGCCGTTTCCCCACCTGTTGCAATCAGCGAGCCCGTCACGCCAAGGGCTGGTTTTAACCAATCACCCAGGGCGCTACTCACCTGTGCGGCGACGCAAGGATCTCGTTCGTGCTGACTCAACGTCAGCAGGCTGTCTTCGCCATTGGCGAGGCGCAGCTGCAGAAGCCTGAGCAATTGTTCGCGCTGCTCGTTTTTAGCCGGGTCGAGCAGCATGGAAACGTCTACTTGCATGCAGAAACATTCGGTTTGCTCGGCCAGCCTATTGGCCTGCGCTTGCGAGTGTCGGGACATGCTGCCCACTACGGTCAGCACAGGTGTACGACCTGCAACGTTCATTTCAGCCGGGGCTGGTAACCCCAATGCCTGCGGCAATTGGTTGGCCAGCCCCGCCGAACCTACCCAGAACAATTGACGGTGCAGCGCAGCGGTTGCATGGGCCAGGCGTTGCAGGTCGGCATCAGTCACCGAATCACAAATCAGCGCCTGCACATCGCTTCGCAAGGCGTGATCGAGCGCATTCGCCAGTGCCGTCTCGTCACGCACGGTGTCGATGCCAATGGCTTCACAACGTAAGCCTTGCGCGATCAGGCTTTCCAGCAGGTTCGCGGTACCGAGCAGGTGTTCATTGCGCCACACATCGCTCAATGCCACGGACACCCCATCGATCAGTTGCACCGAATCCTGGGTGGTGCGGCCCATTGCGGGGAACGCCGGCGCGACGATGGCCAGGCCGCGAAAGGCCTGCAAGGCGGCGATTTCACAGGCGACGTTACCGCGCAATGTGGAATCGATTTTCTTGTACAGCGCCCTGTTGGCGTATTGAGGGTGCTGCAATACGCCACTGTTTACCCGAGCAGCCTCGCCCGGATTAAGGCGCCTGGAGTCTACGTCTATGGCAACGACCGCTGCGGTGGATTCGCAGTCCTGGGTACCGAACACGATGTCCGTGGGCAGTCGTTGCGCAAAACCTGCTGAGCAATCGGCGGCCCCGGACAAATCGTCGGCAATGATCAACAAGCCCAGCATGCTCTCGGCGGTCATGGCAGCAGGCAACGATAAAGCGCTTCGATTTCAGCCAGGCTCAACGCCTTGGGGTTATTGGCCATCAGTCGGGTCACTTTAGAAGCGGCCACCGCCATGTCGGCCAAGTGCTCCTCGGCCACGCCGAATTCACGCAAGTTCTGAGGAATGTTCAAGGTGGCGGTCCACTGGCGAATCTGCTGGATCAGCTTGTGCGCGGCGACCTCATCGCTGTCCTGCGTCTGTGCGACACCACACACGCAGGCAGCGCGTTTCAGGCGGTCCGCGCAGCTGTCGAGATTGAACGCCATGACATGGGGCAACAGCATGGCGTTGGCCACGCCGTGCGTGACGTGAAATTTGCCACCCAGCGGATAGGCCATGGCGTGAACGGCCGCCGTACCTGCAGCGGTCAGGGCCAGGCCGCCATACATCGAGCCGAGCAACATATCGCCACGTGCACGGACTGAATCCGGTTCCTGGTAGGCTTGGACGATACTGCCTGCGATCAAGCGCATGGATTCCAGGGCAAACGCATCACTGATCGCATTGGCCTTGGTGGAGATAAACGATTCAAGCGAATGCACGAAGGCATCCATACCGGTCGCGGCCGTGATGCTGCGCGGTAAGCCGAGGGTTAACAGCGGATCAAGTATCACCAAGGTTGGCAGCAAGTGACGGCTGACCACCCCGATCTTAAGCTCTTCTTCTGGCAGGGTGACGATAGCATTGGGCGTGACTTCAGAGCCTGTGCCCGAGGTCGTTGGCACCAGCACCATAGGCTTGCCGGGGTGGCTGACCTTATCGATGCCAAGTAAGTCCCGCAGCGGGATGTCATTGGTCAGCATCACCGAAAACAGCTTGGCCGCGTCCAGCACGCTGCCGCCGCCAATCGCGATCAGCGCATCGGGGGCATAGGGGGCAACGTCGTTACGAAAGACCCGCTCGATGTTCTCCAGCGTCGGTTCGATCTCGACGTTGTCGATCATGTGCACATCGATACCGGCAGCTTGCAGTTGGGCACTGACGCTCGCGGTCACCCCCAGGTTATGCATAGCGTTTTGCGTCACCAAGACGACACGGCGCAAAGGCGTATCCAGCAGCGGCAGTTTTTCAGTCAGTTGTTCAAGGCTGCCAGGGCCATGAATGACGTGTTTGACGGTCTGGAAGTGATAGGTCGACATCTACGCATCTCCTGGCGAATCAGCGGTAAACCGAGAGCAGGGTTTCGAGTTTTTGCACGGCAGCGGCGTCCAGTGGCTGCACGGGTGCGCGACAAGGTCCGACAGGGAGATTGAGCAGCTCGGTGGCCTTCTTCAGCACCACCGGCATGGTGCCCATGGCAAAAGCGTCGCGCAGCGGTCGCAAGGCTTCCTGGGCGCTGCGTGCGGCTTCGTGATTGCCCGCCTGGAAGTGATTCCAGATCGACATGACCAGATCGGGCACCGCATTGGCCGTGGCGGCAATGGCACCATCGCCCCCGGCCAGCAGATTCCAGTAGATCAGTGAGTCGGTGCCGGCGAAGACCGCAAAGTCATCGCTGCGGTATTTGATCATCTGCACCAACGCGTCGAAGTTCCCGGCGCTGTCTTTGATGCCTTTGATCATCGGGTGTTGATGCAGGGCCGCGACCGCGCCGATGCCGATGGACAGGCCGGTCTTGGCCGGAATGTTGTACATCATCAGGGGCAGGCTGGAGGCTTCGGCGACAGCTTCGTAGTGTTTGATCAGCTCGTACTGGCTGATGGCATTGAAGTAGGGCGTGATGACAGAGAGCGCGTTGGCGCCGATGCCTGCCATCTTTTTGTTCATTTCAATCACTTCACGGGTAGCAAATGCGCCGGTACCAATCACAACCGGCACACGTCCGCCGGCGGCTTCGACGGTAACGCGGGCGATTTCCAACTTTTCAGCTTCTGACAAAGTGAAAAACTCGCCGTTGGTGCCGAGTACAAAAAGACCATGCACCCCAGCCTGAATCAGGTTTTCTACGAGAGCCCGGAGCGCCTGTTGGTCTACCTGCTGATCAGCGGTGAAAGGAGTCACCAAGGCCGGGATAATGCCGCGAAATTGCATGATGGGATTCTCGTTTTATTGTTAGTGAGATCCACAATGATTGTTTCAATCACTATTCGCAAGCTTTTTTGATTGAAATCCAACAAATATGATTGAACCGATCAAACACCACGCCATGCGCAGGGTTGGGACAGGGAAGTGAACGCCCCAGTTATACGTCCCCTCTTCGCCTTGTTGTCATATCGGCTGATGGAAGCCACCTAGCAGATTTCCAGGCAATTGGGCTGGCAGGCAAAGTAGCTCGAGTAATCGAGCCCCAGTCGCCAGCGAACGTATTCGCCAGCGCCTGGGCAGGCAATCGGTTTACAGCGCCGGGGGTTTAGGGAATACCCAACGGGCGCGTTCGTAGGCCTGGGCAACGCGCAGTGCGAGGGCGTCCGGGAAGCGCGGAACAACGATCATCATGGCGACTGGTTTTGCGCAGAACCGAAAAAAGACGCCGAAGCGTCTATCACGTAAATCACAGGATCGGCATAGGGGGCGACCTTCATAGGCCGCTCCCCGCCACACCACGCGGCATGCGGGTCCGCACCGGGCGGTTCGAGAGATTGAGGTCAGGAGAGGCGCGGTAAACCCAGCCTATCAAATCAGGCGATACCCAGCACACGGTTCAGCTCAAACCGGCTATTGTTCCACCAACGGCGGGCATTGCCCGCTATCTTCCTCGTGACTTCCACGCTCGCAATCCATTCGTCCAGTTCACGCCAGACGGCTGGGGTTTGCGACAGTTCGAAGTAAGCTTTCCAACCTGATAGGTAAGGGCGCAGATCATCGGCGACCTGTTGCAAACTACGACCACATGAACGTCGGGTGTACGCCGCCGCCCTTTGACCACAAGAGTTTCGCGGTTTTTGGCCCGCTCACCCTGGTCGGCTTCGCCTTATATCCGGTTCTTGTTCATCGATTCGCGGCTTCGCTCCACGCATCCTCCCCACACTCGGTCGCCCTCATGCAGTTGCGCTTCACTTCGTTCGCTGTGGTCAGCTTACGGCGGGACTTTCACCCACAAGATTGCGCCCATGCTGGGCGCACAAAAAAAGCCACTCGTCTGAGTGGCTTTTTTCTGAGTCCTGGAGCGGGAAACGAGACTTGTATCTGGTGTCCGACCTATTGAAATCTAAAGGGTTATTTTTCTTGTCGAGGCAGGAAAAGACTTGATCCTGGACTTGTTTTTGAAGCACTTCAAGGGTCAAGAAGGGATTTATTCCAAGCTGAGCGACTGAGTTCCATTCGCCAAAAGCAGTCATTCGAGCCGGTCTGGTCATAAGCAATTATGGTTCAACGAATGGGAGCGGTGCATCGGTATCACGGCGAACAGAGAAGACATTCAGGGTCATCGCAACCATTGCGTAATATCCGAATACCCCCGTCAACTCGACGACAGCGGGCTCTTCAAACGCTTGCACAGCTTGCGCATAAAGACCGTCGTCGACACGGAATCTCGTACAGCGTCTTGCCCTCTCGATAAACCAGCAGTTCATCATCTCGGATGAATCGCGGCGACGTCTGCTGACGCATCGCTTCGATGACCTGATCAGATATACCCGCCAAACGCGCGATCGGTTCATGAACCTGCCACTCGGCCTGTGACTGCCACCATGAAGCCGTGAACAGGATTGCGAGTTTGGTCAATCGCAACTCCAGCCGAGTGCTATAGCGGCAGAACGCACCCAGTCGCTGAGCATGATGGGCCAGTTCAGGGCTGTGAATCAGGGTCGATAGCGGCCCTTGGTGACAGGCAGCTATCGGGGGGCAGGTCACCGACGACTAGTGCGTCGACGGGACTTACGAGCACACGAAGTCGACTTGATGCCGCGCGATTCGGGAATTCCCCAACTCGCCACTCACCCGCAAATGTTCAGGAAAGAATCATATAGCTCGAAGGTTATTCCCGTTTCCCCAGGATCGGACAGGTCCCTATGAATGACCCCACCGGCTCTCCCTCAGAAAATGCCTACGAAAATACCTTGCAGATAAAACAACGCCGGCTATTCTCCCAAAGCTGACTTTCAGAATACTGGCTCCGAGCCACAAGACCTCCGATCTTGCCGTCCGGGCATCACAACGCTGATTAGCAGGAAGCTACACATCTGGCGACGCAAACGCGTTCGTCATGGTGTTCCCAGGAGGGAGCCATGTCCGCACCAGGACAGTACCTGTTTGCAATAGCGGCCCATGATCGCGTGGACTTGCTCGATATCAGTGCCCCTTACGAGCCATTCAATCGGATGGTTCGTAGAGAACCGCCGTACAACCCCGCTCTCCCTTGCGCCACCCAATCGCCGGACCACCGCCCAGCCGCAGGTCGCACCTGCGACTCCTCCGGCATGGCTGCGAACAGCGCCAATGTGCTAAAGCGCAAAGATTCTTCCTGGAAAACATGCAGCCTCACCGCAGGATCGATTCCGGTTCCCATGTAAATCAGCTGATCAAAGGACACACGGCCGCCAAGGCTGTCGCACACATTCGCGCAATGGCGCAGGGAGAACAATATGACTTCGCTTCGTATAGTCCTGGCCGGGTTGTTGGTCTGCACAACCTCCCAGGCAGTGTTTGCCGAACTCGCCGCCCAGCCGTTCCTGGCGCCGCCCAGGCTTGTTGAAAAAGGCGCGCCGGGCACGCTGAAGGCAACTGAGTCGACCCTTGCGAAAACAGATTGCAACCCACAGGGCGACATTACCCGCGACGGACAAACCGTCGAACTCAACCTGCAAGTGCAGAAGCGCGAAAACTATATCTACAACCCGGGCAATCCCGACGGTGCCAAGGACAAGGTCAAGCTGCGATCCTATGGCGGCTGTCTGTCTGGACCGCTGATCGATGTGCAGCCAGGCAACACCTTGCGGGTCCACCTGGACAACCAGCTGGATAAAAACGACCCCAGCTGTCCGGGAGGGGGGGATCCGGCGAATGGCCAGCCGGGCTGCTTCAATACGATCAATCTGCATTATCACGGGATGCACGTTTCACCGTCGGGCAACAGCGACAACGTACTGTTGAACATCGCTCCACAAACCCAATTCGAATATGAAATCAACATCCCCACCGATCACCCTTCAGGCACCTTCTGGTACCACGCGCACCGGCATGGTTCCACTGCCCTGCAGGTCGCCAGCGGTGCTGCGGGCGCCCTGATCGTACGCGGTGACCGACCCTACACCGGCGGCAAGCCAGGGGACATCGACACCATTCTCAAAAACGCAGCCGGGCACCCCATCACCGAACAAGTCTTTCTGTTCCAGCAGATTCCCTATGCGTGTTTCGACGACAAGGGCGGCATCATCAAGCAAAAAGATGACACCTGGACGTGCCCCAGCGGCAAGACAGGTGTTGTAGAGAACTTCCATACACAGCTCTCGTCGGCCACTGTCTGGGATGAAAGCGGTCGATTCACCAGCATCAACGGCGTGGTGCAACCGACCCTCCAGGGCATCGCCGCAGGAGAAATTCAACGCTGGCGCTTCATTCACGCAGGTATCCACGACACCGTAAACCTGCAGATCGTGCCCATGAACCCGACCAGCCCCAAAGCCACGCTTGCGCTCAAGGGTGTACTCAGCGGCACACCGAAGGAGCAGGCCGCCGTGATCGCCGATCTATGCCCGGCGACCGTGCCGGGCACCAGTAAACCGGTCGAGCTCGTACCTCAGTTCGAGATCGCCGCCGACGGACTCACACGCACTGCAATTCGCCCCATCGGCGTCAACAAAAAGAGCGTGAGCGGCGGCATCGGCAGCAACTTCCTGCAACCGGGCTATCGCAGCGATGTGCTGCTGATGTTCCCCCGCGACGGCACCTACTGTGTACTGAACCAGGCAGCGACTCCCGCTGAACGCGCCAATGCAGACCCCAAGGGTGGCCCGGGCGGCCAGGGTCCGAACGAAACACAATTGCTGGCCACGGTCATCGTGTCGGGCGGCCAGGTTGTGACTGATGATCCGCAAAGCTACATCCAGCAAGCGCTGTACGACGCTAACAAAATGGATAAGTCGCTCCCTGCCGCAGCCCTGGAAGGGCTGCGAACCGGAGACCTGAACCCCTGGCGCGGGATGGATGACCTGAAGAACGCCGTGGTCAATGACGACATTCAGAAGGCCGACTTTTTTATTGGCAATCCGCCATTCCCGCCCTCGCCGCCCGCCAACGCACCGCAGAAACCGGGAGACCCGTGGACCGGCCCGTTCGGCTTCTACATCAACTACAAGTCTTACGATCCGGACCGCATCGATTTCACCCGACAGGTCAATACGACAGACGATTGGGTTCTGACCTCCCAGGGTGAACCTCATATATTTCACATCCACGTCAACCCGTTCCAGGTGATGGACGTGCTCTACGCCAAGCCGGGAGAGAAGCCCAAAAGCATCTTCGGCCCCAACGGCGAGTGCCTGGTGCCAGCCGACGAACTGGGCCTACAGAATCAATATTGCGGGATGTGGCATGAGTTCAAGGACACCATCTTCGTGCAGAACGACTATCAGGTCCTGGTGCGCACGCACTACGACCGCTACATCGGTGAGTTCGTCATCCACTGCCACATCCTCGACCACGAAGACGGCGGCATGATGACCAATATCCAGATCGTGCCGGACATCACTGCTATCGGCGGTGGCATTGGCATGGCCGGTATGAAGCACACGGCACATCAACACTCGGACTCCAAGTAACCCTGATCAGGAGC
This sequence comes from Pseudomonas sp. St316, assembly GCF_018325905.1. Classification (NCBI taxonomy): domain Bacteria; kingdom Pseudomonadati; phylum Pseudomonadota; class Gammaproteobacteria; order Pseudomonadales; family Pseudomonadaceae; genus Pseudomonas; species Pseudomonas sp. St316. The sequence continues at coordinate 4,084,700 of NZ_AP021901.1, forward strand.
TATCGGTAATGAGTAATCCCTTTGCAGGACAATGGACGTACAGAAGTTTTCTCAACAACCCTGCGTTGACTGACGGTGACCCGAAAAAACTGGAGGCGCTGTTGTTCGCCGAAGGTGTGTGGACCGTAGAGGACACCGCCAACGAGACGTTCATCGGCGAACTCAGTTTCGGGGCAAACGCTGTCATGGATTTGAAGGGGGTCATCACCCATGGCCACGATCGTCCAGACCATGTGCACATTGCGGGCAGCGGGCGTCCCGGGACCTCGACACAAGACTACTTCTACGATTATGACGGATCGCTGACGGAGCGTTGGCCCAACGGCGTGAGCCAGGTTCCGGCCATCACCGGGTCGGTCATCCGCATGAAACCTCACAATGGCGAACCCGCTGGACTGGTCGCCTCGTTCATCTGCGTCAAAAGTAGCTAGGTACTGTTTGTCGGGACACTACCGGGTCGACAGGGATGTCGAGCTAGCAATGCTGGCGACCCAGGATCCAATCCACTGCAACGTTCGTTATTGACGACAAGGAGTCGGGCATGACCACTACCTCCACCACAGCGCCTGTCGCCCAACCTACCTGGTACGGGCAGATCCGCGACATGTTCACCTCAGTAGACCGGGCGCACATGGCCAGGCAAGGCCTCGACCTGGCCAGCTACGACGCGGTGATGAAGCACGCAGGCGACATCTACCAACAAGTGGCGGGGGGCAATATGCCGCCAAACCGACCCTGGCCCGCTGACTGGGTGAGTACCTTCCTGAACTGGATGAACAACGGCTACCCGAAAGGAGTCCCCGCTGCCAGCGCCAACGCAGCGGACTTCGCTGCGCGGTCACTGTTCAGCGCAGACGCGTCCACCGCCAGGGTCCGCAAGGACATCACCACGCTGTCCAGCGCCGAGCTCGATCTGCTCAAACAGGCGTTTTCAGCCATTATGGCCATGGCCCCCACCGATCCCAACAGCTACTTCACGCTGGCCGGTTATCACTGGTTTCCAGCTCCCAATACCTATTGCATGCATCACGTCCCGGGCTACAACCCTTGGCACCGAGCCTATCTGGTCAGCTTCGAGAACGCCCTGAGATCGGTCCCCGGCTGTGCGAACGTCACCCTGCCCTACTGGGATATCACCACGCCCTTCCCCGACGTGCTTAAAAGCCCGCCCTTCGACCAGTACACGTTGCAGCAAGCCGCCAGCTCCGATTATCCGGAAGGGTACGTCACCACACGCTTTACCTACGACATGATCGCCCAGAACCTGCTGACCTATGGGGTGACCGATGATGTGAACCGAGCCATGAGCAAAACTGACTGGGAGGACTTCCATGGCTATTGGTCCGGCGCCGCCCACAACACCATCATTGCCGCCCACGACAGTGGCCACAACTCAATTGGCCCCACCATGCAGAACCAGGAAGTGGCGGCCTTCGACCCAGTGTTCTGGTTCTTCCATTGCAATTGGGACAGGCTGTTCTGGGAATGGCAGAAAAAAATGCTGGCCACCGATCTGCATGGATTGCTCACGACCATCAACGAAGTCACCGACCCCGTCAGTTATCAGATCTTCAACGATACGGCGCTGCAAACCCTGAACCCATTCACCAGCACCCCACTAGAGCTGAACACGCTGGCGATCATCGACTCGGTCGGTCAACTCGGCATTGACTATGCGCCTGCGGCGACAGGCTCGAACGTCGATTTCCTGCCGAAGACCCAGCGTACGCTCGCTGCGTCCAAACACTTCACGGTTGAAGCCGATCGGGTCAATGTGCGGGTCAGCGGTATCAATCGCCTGAAGATCCCCGGCAGCTTCTCGGTGCACTTGCAAAAAGACGCCAAGACCATCGCCTCCAGAGCATTGTTTCAACCGGTAGAGGTTCAAAGCTGCGCCAATTGCGTGGCCAATGCCATGACCCAATTCGATTTCGAGTTACCCATGGCGGTCGTGTTGGGCGGCAAGCTGAGCGTCTGGGTAGAGCCGGTGAACAAGGACTTCATCGGCGATCGGTTCCCGCAGAAGCTGATGGGCGATCCCGTCATTGAGGTGCATCTATTGCTGCAAACTCAGTAGCGCTGCTGGACCAAGGGTGCCGGACTTCATGCGTTGAAGTCCGGCTTCAGCCGTTGACGAACGCCAGATAGACATCAGCGTCGAGAACGACCTCATGCGCCCAGGCTCTGTTCTACGCCAATTTACCTACGATCCCTGGCCGGTGCTTTTGGCAATGGCGGGACTCGGCTTGGCCTTGTCCGTCTACAACGACATCACCACCAACGGACCTGCGTTTTGCGTCACTGTGGATGGGCTATCGATCTTCACGAGTTGGTCTGCCGCCCTGCAAGCGGAGCTGGCACTCAACCCACCTCAGCGAATCCTGGCCGGTTGGGCCTTGATGCTCCTGGCCATGATGCCGCCCCTCCTGGCGACGCCACTCATACACGTCTGGCGCTCCAGCTTGCCAAGCAGGCGAATACAAGCGTCAGTCGGCTTCCTGCTCGGTTACGGTGCCATGTGGATGGCCGCCGGCCCGCTCCTGATCGCCCTGGCGCTGTTGCTACAGATGGCTACCGCAGAAAATGCCCTGGCCGTGGCGCTGCTGGTTGCGATGCTGTGGAGCGCGAGCCCGTGGCACCGCGCTGCCCTCAATCGTGGCCACCGAATGGGGCGGCTAAGCCTGTTCGGCTGGGCTGTCAACAGGGATTGCCTGATCCGAGGCCTGGCGCACGGCCTCTTTTGTATCGTTTCGTGCTGGGCCTGGATGGTCGTGCCGCTTGTCAGCGGGTCCTGGCACATTCCGATGATGTTGCTGACGGGCGCGGTCCTGCTGGCTGAACGGCTCATCGCTGCCAAAACGCCGCGCTGGAACTGACCGTTTAAAACAAGGCTTCACGTATGCAATCCGTCTGGACCGTCCCTTCCACCCTCATGTCTTTTCATAGGCCGCCGATACCCTGCTAATTCAGACGTTCAAGGAGTGACGACATGACCCTTTCAATCAATTCCGTATTTATCCGGCCATCAGCCGCTCAGCTGAGCCAAACCAGCCAGCCATTGACCACCAGATTCCTCAGTGAAGACTTGCTGAAAACCACGGTCAACATCAATCCGGCGGCAATTTACCATCCAATCAATGAAGCCCCCGCACCGAGCCCGGAAACGGAATCGATCGAGAGCATGATCGCGCGCACCCAGTCGCCGGATTACCCGCAAATTGCCGAGAGGCACAAAAGCGCCCATCAATCGCTGAAACTCTCTTTCGAAGAATTCCAATCAGCGTTGGCTCACACCGATCCGGATCTCGCCGACAAGAAATTTGGCTTCACCATCGAAGCGGATGGCAGCCTCAAGGTTCTCGACAGTTCACACCAGCTCAGCGCTTCCGACATGGATCGGCTGAACGAGCGGTTGAATGCTTCCAGTGAATTGAAATCGGCAGCGAGCAGCTACCGCGACGCCTCCATCGCCCTGGTGGCCGCCGACGCTACGTGGGGTGGCAATTTTACGGGTGGGTACATTCTGAACAAGGACAACTTCGCCAACACCATCGATCTGGGTGCCCTATTCCTTAAAAAAGGAACAACCCCAAACGCTGAGACCCTGAACGGCTTCTTCTCCTCCCAGTTGTGGAGCAAGGGCGAGCGGATGACGCATGAAACAGTCACCCAGATGTCCGTAGGCGCCAATAAGGTCGACGTGACGGTTTGACTGGCAAGTTCTTGGAACTCACGTTACTTCACAGCGCGCGGCGGATCCGCTTGATGGGAAACCAAAGATTGACACTGACTTCCGCTAGTTAGCGGGTTGTATCAATTTGGATCTTTGTGCCTCTGGCCTTCAAAACTTGCCCAGTGCACATATGGATTCCCCCTAAGACTGAATCGCCCCTGGCTTCGTAGACGCCTCCAAGCCTCAAGGAAGGTCTGCCAAGTCCTCGGAACATCCGCTTCTGGCCGAGGCTGTGTAAAAACGTTTTAGGGCCGGTTCAACGGTCAAAACCAGAACGAAAATTTCGTTCCTACGCAAATTTTGGGTCTACTGACTAACCAAGCACAGGCAGATTTTACGTAGCAACGCAGACTTCAAAACGACGCCTGCGTTTTTACACAGCCTGGGCCGAAAGCAGCCTGTCACCATAAGCGCAGGCATTTCTCGGGCACAAAAAAAAGCCACTCATCTGAGTGGCTTTTTTCTGAATCTTGGAGCGGGAAACGAGACTCGTATCTGGCGTCCGACCCATTGAAATCTATAGGGTTTCTGTTATTCCTGAAGCAGGAATGGACTTGATTCTGGACTTGTTTTTGAAGTATTTCAAGATCCAAGTCTGGTATGACACCAGCGTTGGAGTGGATCAATCACTGCACGCCGCATTCGATGCCCGCGCCGTTTACGCGGGGCTGACCATGGACTTCTAAGGGACATAGGTCAGGGAGCGTTATCGCAGGATGATCCTCCTCTTGGCAGACCTATCGGCGGTTGTCACCTTCTGCCGGTACAGTCTTACCCCCTGAAAGCACCGTCAATGGAATGTTCCATGAGCTCCTGCATTCGTATCAGAGCAAGCGCAAACCCAGCTGATTTCTTCGATGAGGTTATTCCAGAGGAGGTCTTGACCTGAACGGTTGGCGGTTGGAGTGATCAATACAAGGCCTGGGACGCTCCCGCCTGGTTCGAAAATGTGAGTTGACGGCCTCTCTGTTACCCTGAATGGGCTTCTCGCTTCTGTTTCCAGCGCTGGTGTTGAGATCCTGAAACACATTTCCCCACAGAACCGACCTGGCTGGTATCGTTCTCGACGATCAGCTTGATATCGCCGAGTTCCTCCTTGGGAGGCGGCGAGCGCAAGCCGTCGAAGAGGTTGCGGGCAGGCGTCGCGGCTTGCCGACGCTGCAGCTGCGCAATGCCTGCCCTGATGGCGCTCAGCGCGGCTGAAGACGCAGCAGTTTGCCATCCCGTTCGTCGGTGAGCACGTAGAGCAGGCCGTCAGGGCCCTGCCTGACATCCCGAATGCGGGCATGCCCGTCCTCCAGCAACTTGTGCTCGGCCACGACCTTACCGTCTTTCAGTTCAATACGGTCGAGGTAGCCGAACTTGAGCGAACCGACGAAGAGATTGCCCTTCCATGCCGGCCCATAACGGTCGCTAGTCAGGAAGGCCATGCCGGACGGCGCGATCGAGGGCACCCAGTAATGCAGCGGCTGCTCCATGCCGTCCTTGGCGGTCAGGCCGTCGCCAATCTTCCCGCCGCCATAGTTCTCGCCGTAGGTGATGACCGGCCAGCCGTAGTTACGACCCGCCAGCGGAACGTTGATCTCGTCGCCGCCCTGCGGACCGTGATCGTTCATCCAGAGGCGGCCGTCCGGACCGAGCGTAGCGCCCTGGCTATTGCGATGACCATAGCTCCAGATCTCCGGCAAGGTACTAGCGCGGCCGACGAAAGGGTTGTCGGCCGGTACCGCGCCGTCCTTCTGGATGCGCACCACTTTGCCCAAGTGGTTATCGAGCTTCTGCGCATCCTCCTTCCGGCTGTAACGCTCGCCCAACGTGACGAAAAGCGTCCCGTCCTTCGCCTCGACGATACGGCAGCCGAAATGCGCGGAGCTGCTCACCTTCGGCCGCTGACTGAAAATCACCTGCAGGTTGTCGAGGCGCACCATGTTGCTCGACAGCGTCGCGCGTGCCACTGCCGTGCTATTGCCCGCGCCACCAGCGGCCGGTTCGGAAAAGCAGAAGTAGACCATGCGATTCACGTCGAAAGCACTGTCCGTCACCACATCCAGCAGCCCGCCCTGCCCTCCTGCCGCGATCGCCGGCAGCCCCTCAACCGGCGGGCCGATGCTCCCATCGGCATCAACCACCCGAAGCCGGCCCGGCCGTTCGGTCACCAAGTAGCGATGTGCCGGCAGAAAGGCCACTGCCCAGGGATTCTCCAATCCGGTTGCCACACGCTCAGCCCGCACCTCGACGGCCAGCGCGCTGGCAGCAAAACCCATGGCAAGAAATGCTGGGACCAGAACCCACTCAAGTTTCAGATTCATGACTGTTCCAATGGTTGATTTGACAGCCGCTAGCACACCCTACGAAGAAAGATATAAATTAGTAAATCTTTGCGCTACGCATGTGCATCCAGATATTTCTCTGCTTTTGCGATCCCGTTCATGCGCTGAAGTTTGCGCATCGTGAAGGCGCCCCCCTGCGTCCGAACGCCAATGGCGGGAGGCTTCGACGCCAGGTGTTTAGGCACGGCACCCCAAGTCGGCGGCTCGCTGAACTTGGCGACGAACATCTCTATGAAGCTCGGTGATCCGGCGAGGGTCAGAGTCACTTCGCGCCAGCCTCCCAGCTCGACGGTCACTGCAGGTCGTGGTTCCACAGTACATGCCCACTGAGGTATTTCATCTCGCCCCACCGAGAACGCGTGCGCCAGCGCGCCCGTGGTAACGAAGCCTGCGTCAGTCAGCGCACTTGGTCACGACCCTGCCGTCGACCGACGGATGTACCGGAAATGGCGCCATGGCCTCGAACACGCCGTCGCGTCGCACCAGCGCGTGGAACAGAGCGGCCCCAAGGTGCAGCAGGATCAGCGCGAAGAGGCAGAACGAGAGGAACTTGTGAGCGTTCCACAGCCAGCTGTGCAGGCCGGCGTCGGGCGACACGATGGCGGGCAGATGCAGCCCGGCGACGAGCACCGGGTAGTCCGCCGCCGACAACATGGCCCAGCCAAGCAAGGGCATCGCGAGCATCAGCACATAGAACGCGACATGCGAGAGCTTGGCGGCGAGCTTCATCGGCTCGGGCATGTCACGCGGCAGCGGCGGCGCACCAAGGCGCCAGCGGACGATCAGGCGCAGCACCGCGAGCACGAGGATCGCAATGCCCAACGGCTTGTGGATCGAGACCAGCATCAGGTACGCGGGCGTGATCGTCGAGACCATGCCGACGCCGATGAACAGCATCGCGAGGATGCAGATCGCCATGCCCCAATGAAGCGCCCGCTGCAACGGCGCGAATTGCTGGTTGACTTGGCTCATGGCTTGGCTCCGGTGGTGGTGGACGGGGTGCGCGGATAGTCTTTTTCTTCGGCGGTCCGGCGGTTGTACGAAACCGAATAAGCGGCCGAACGTGCGGCGGGGAAAGGGTCGTCGGATGTGCGCATACCGGCCGGCAGCACGGTGGGATCGAAGTTGATGTCGCGGCATGAGCCATCGGCCTCAGGCTCAATCTTCGTCACCGACAGGGTGCCGACGCCGACGCTGCGGCGATCTTCCGGCCAAGCCTTGCTCGGGTCGGCGGTCGGGTCGCCCGGGTCGGCGACCATGACCGTCATAGCCCAGCGCTGCGTCGCCTTCGCGACGCGCTCGGTGATGTCGGTCAGCAGGAAATCGGGCTCGCGCTTCTTGAGTTCATCGCCCGAGACCAGCACAGGTTTGGCGACCGGCTTAAAGGACCAGCGCACGGCTTTGTCTTGGCCCTGCGCGTTGGTGAAGACGAAGCTGTTGATGCCGTTGTAGCGGTCTTCGGCGTACGAGCTGGTGAACGGCGCGCTGCCGGCCCACTGGCTAAACGCACTGATCTCGGGGTGCACAGCGGCGAAGTTCTTCAACGCATCCGGATGGCTCTTGTCGGCAGAAGCCACCTGCAAATCGTAGAAAGCCTGCGGCGTCGCGACCGGAAAGAACGGCGCATTGATCATCGCGGAGCGCCACTCCTGGCCGTCGGGCGTTCGGATGCGCAGGCTCAGGGAGCGCACGCGCGCTGTGCCATCGGGCGCTTTGAGGTCGGGCGAGGCGAGGTTGAAGCGGCCGGTCACGGGATAGGTGCCGGCGGCGAACATCTGTGCCTTGGACAAATCGCTTCCCGTGCCGTTGGCCTCGAAGGTACCGGTGAAGCAGATACCCTTGGCATGGGCGCGGCGGAAACCGAGAGCCGGTCCTGCGGGCGGCGCCAGCACCTCGACGATCTTGGTCGGCGTGAGGCGTGCGGGTGTCAACCAACCGGCTGTGTATGCGAACGCGGCGCCGACGGCGACAACCACCGCCGCGATCAGTACGAGCGGCCCTAGAAAAGACTTATTGGAGTGAGGATGTCGCTCGTTCATCGAAATTTCTTCCGGAGTGCGGGGTGGAGAGTTCTGTAACGAATTTAACGCTTTACTCAAAACCTTGTGCGAAGTCGCTACGGCGCTGAAGACTTCTATATACACCGGCCAGCAACGTTACGTTGCCGCCGGCCGCACGGCTCGGCGAAGAAGCAGTACAAGTGGCGATGATTATTCCCCCAGGCAAAACTGCACAGCGAGGTGATGGTGAATCTGCATCCGGGCTCCAGAGTGATGCTCTGCGACGCGTTTTGTCTGCCCCCCCTCAACGGGGTGCCGGCTTCTTTGATTTCTACCGTGCCGACCTGGAAGTACGCTGGCCGGAGATAGCGAGGATGACACAGGAACGCGCCACAACGCCGTCGATCAAGACGGAACAAGCGACACACTGAGCGAGACCAAACACGTAATCCCCATTGCAGGTATAGTTTGTTCCCGTCATACCGATTTCGTCACGAATCACCCACAGCAGCGGCTGTGTCGCCCTCAGCTTCGACCTGATAGGTCTTATCGTTAATCTGAAGCGCCATAACTCTCCAGCCATCTTGGCTCTAAAAAGCGCTATTAACGGGGCGTCGCGTAATGGCTACCTATACATGGTTTGAAAGTATCACGAGCTTAGTGGGCTCAATCATGCAGCCGCGTGCTAGGCACTATGAATAAAAGTACGCAATACAAGAAATCACCGCGCATCGATGGCTCATCAATACAGTGATTTAGTGCCCGCTCAACTACGAACGAGCATGACTCACAACTAAGCAACATGCTTGAGACGATTACCGTTACCGATTCAGGGCTTTGCATTTTTTCTTTTGGAAAAACCTACCAACCCACAACCGGGATGTGGGTATTACTTTTCGGCCAGCGGCTAATTTTTTCAAATGGCCTCTTGCCCCTACAGACCTGAAGAACGGGTTTAGAGGCAGCTTCAGCAGGAAGCCGCCGGAACGGAAACAGAGGTTGTGGTCTCTCTGTCGACGCAGCCCAACAAGCCTTGACCAAACAAGCTTTCACGTCCGTTAAGCACTTGGCCGATGTCCTCTACAAGGTCTCGCCCATCGCCTGTCCCAGACCGAGTCACTCGAATCGGCGACCAACGCAACCTGCGGCGGTTTTTCCGCCGGCCATATAGCGAGGCTGAGCTGATGCAGGCGGACCGAATACTTCCATGTACGGGACTCGATGATCAATGGTCATCGCAGCGTGGTGATATGTCATTCGAACAAGCATGAACTTATCGGGGTAGGTTTCCATTTCGAACCGCCTGGGACTTGGGGGCGCGATTATCCAATAGCGTGCATAGATGCTTGCAATTTCATGGGATGTTTTGGGGCAGTGACAGGCATACATTAGCTGGCAAAGCCGATCCCGACGGGCGACGTCATTCACGAAACATGTTCCCCATGGTTCTAAAAGCCTATGACGCCGACGACAAGCCCCCCGCTGCCCGACGGGTATTCAGGCTGGCAGGAACAATCTCAACTACATGTAAGGCAAGCACATGCAACTGACACAGGAATGGGACAAGACTTTCGCCAAGAGCGACAAGGTGGACCATAAGAAGATCACCTTCACGAACCGCTATGGCATCACCCTGGCGGGCGACCTGTACCACCCGAAGAACGCCAGCGCAAAGCTGGCAGCTATTGTCGTCTGTGGCCCGTTTGGCGCGGTGAAGGAGCAGTCCTCCGGGCTCTATGCGCAAACCATGGCCGAGCGCGGCTTTGTCACGTTGGCCTTCGATGCATCCTACACCGGGGAAAGCAGCGGTGAGCCGCGCAACGTCGCCTCGCCAGACATCAACACCGAGGATGTGAGCGCGGCAGTGGATGCTCTTGGCCTGCAATCCTCCGTTGATCGCGAGCGAATTGGCGTCATTGGCATTTGCGGTTGGGGCGGCATGGCGCTGAATGCCGTGGCCTTGGATAAGCGCGTCAAGGCGGTTGTCGCCAGCACCATGTACGACATGACCCGCGTCATGTCCAAGGGCTACAACGATAGCGTGACCCTCGAACAGCGCACGCAAGGGCTCGAACAACTGAGCGCACAACGTTGGCTCGACGCGAAAAATGGTGCCCCTGCTTACCAGCCCCCTACAACGAACTGAGGGGTGGTGAAGCGCAGTTTATGGTCGATTATCACGATTACTACAGCACAACCCGCGGACACCATCCGCGCGCGGTCAACTCGGGCAACTCGTGGACGATCACTACACCCCTGTCGTTCATGAACATGCCGATCCTGACCTACATCGCGGAAATTTCTCCACGCCCGGTCCTGTTCATCCACGGCGAAAACGCCCACTCGCGCTACTTCAGCGAAACCGCTTACGCGGCCGCCGCGCAGCCGAAGGAGCTGATGATCATTCCAGAGGCCAGCCACACCGATCTGTATGACCGTGTGGACGTGATTCCTTTCGACAAGCTGACGACCTTCTTCACGCAGCACCTGGCCACGGCGACAACCGCCGCTTGACGTCTTGAGGCAGTCGCATCCGGGCGGACAATGCACCTGGATGCGACTGAGCGGGATGACGCGCCCTACGGTATGGATTCATGCCACTCAGCACTTCTGACTTTCCAGTGAGGATCGCAACCAGAACTGGCAATAGACCACTCGCTGAGGAGCATCTGCGCCATATTGCTGCGCTAATTCGCGCTCGAAACCTACGAATTCACGTGCAGGCGCGGCAACGCGTCTGGCCCATTTTCCGCATTGCAAAGGAGAACAACATGCAGAGCAAAACCGTTGACGTCGGTGCAGGCGGCGTTCTCTCCTCTCTTGGCGCTGCAAGCCGTAGGCATTCCTGGCACCGGCGGGCCGTGCCACAGCTTGGAATGCCGCTGCTTCTCCTTGCACTGTGCAGCGGCCATCCCGCCCACGCCGCCAGCACTGCGCTGCCCGTGGCCGCTGAGCAGGATGTGACTCAAGCACCCAAGGAATCGGATGAATCAAGCCTGTGGATGACCGTCGGGGAACGTCGCTTCGCCATCACACTGGCCGACAACGAGGCCACTCGCGCATTCGCCGCCACGCTGCCGCTGACACTGGACATGGAGGACCTCCACGGAAACGAGAAGAAAAAAGAGCTGCCTGAGGCGCTGCCCACCAGTGAGAGCCAGCCCGGCACGATCCGCAACGGAGACCTTATGCTTTGGGGATCGCGCACCGTGGTCATCTTTTACAAGACCTTCGACTCAGCTTACTCATACACCCGTCTGGGCCGCGTGGACGATCCGACTGGCCTGGCCCAGGCGCTCGGCCGTGGCGATGTTCGGGTGGTGTTCTCCCAATAGCAGCGTGCGCTGACAAAGTAGTTCCCACGCACTCAACACCGATCTGAAATACCGCCTCATCATCTGCTGCATCTCCTTCGCAGCCCGAATCCAGAGAGAGATCATGATCAAAAACAAAGTAGTCATCATCACCGGCGCATCGTCCGGAATCGGCGAGGCAACCGCCAAGCTGCTCGCGAGCAAAGGCGCAAAAATCGTGCTCGGCGCCCGTCGAGAAGACAAGCTCAAGCAGATCGCGGACGAGATTCTCCTGAACGGAGGCCAAGTGGTCTATCAAGTGCTGGACGTGACCAAGCAAGAGGACAGCGACAGCATCGTCCGCCTGGCCAAAGAAAGGTTCGGTCGCGTGGACGTGATTTTCCTGAATGCAGGGCTGATGCCGAACTCACCCCTGTCCGCACTGAAGACCGAAGACTGGCACCAAATGATCGATGTCAACGTCAAGGGCGTTTTGAATGGCGTGGCAGCGGTGCTACCCGAGTTCCTGGCACAGAAGTCTGGGCACGTCATCACCACCTCGTCGGTGGCGGGGCTCAAGGCGTATCCGGGCGGCGCCGTCTATGGCGGTACAAAGTGGTTCGTGCGCGACTTCATGGAAGTCCTGCGCATGGAGTCCGCCTTGGAAGGCAATAACATCCGCACCGCGACGATCTACCCGGCCGCCGTCAAGACGGAACTGCTGGCGACGATCAGCGATAAGCAGGCGCTTGACCAGATGCAGGACATCTATGACAAGTACGGCATTTCTCCAGACCGGATCGCCAACATCGTAGCCTTCGCGATCGACCAGCCCGATGACACGACAATCAACGAGTTCACAGTAGGCCCTGCGAACCAGCCTTGGTAAGTGCATTGCAGTCACGCAAGGCGTCCGACAGCCCACCACTGTCCTGACAAGGAGCTTTCATGAAGACCGTACCACTAGGATCAACCGACACTCGGGTTCCCAATGTCGTCGCGGGCATGATGCGCATTGCCGGCAGCACCGATGACCAGATCCGGGCGCTCTACACCGCGGCGCGCGAATCGGGCATCAATTTTTTCGATCACGCCGACCTCTACGGATTCAACCATCCCGGCGGTGGCCCGCACCTGTGCGAACGCCGGTTCGACGAGGCGCTGCGACTCAGCAGCGCTGAGCGCGAGCAGATCTTCCTCCAGTCCAAAACCAGTATTGTGGCCGACCCGTGGCACTACGATCAGTCCTACGAGCACATCGTGGCGTCGGCCGAGAGGTCGCTGAAAGCGCTGGGGACCGACTATCTGGATGTGCTATTGCTGCACCGGCCCGACGCACTCGTGGAACCGGAAGAAGTCGCCCGCGCCTTCGACCACCTGGAGACCACCGGAAAGGTTCGCGCATTCGGGGTTTCCAACCATACTCCCCGTCAGATCGATCTGCTCAAGACCGCCGTGACCCAGCCGATCCTGGCGAACCAGGTCCAGCTTTCGCTGACGCATTCGACGATCGTCGCCCAAGGCCTGTCGTCGAACATGACCGGATTCGACGACTCAATCACTCGTGACGGTGGCGGCATCGTAGACTACGCACGGATTAATAAAATCACGCTGCAGGCGTGGTCTCCGTTCCAGAAAGCCTTTCAGGATGGGGTCTTCTTCGACTCTCCCGACTACCCGCAGCTTAATGCCGAACTCAAACGACTCGCTGCGAAGTACGACGCCACTCCGACCGCGATCGCGACAGCCTGGATCACTCGTCATCCCGCCGGCATCCAAGTGGTACTGGGCACCACGAGACCCGAGCGCCTCATCGAAGCAGCCGCGGGCTCGAATATCCCGCTCACCCGCCCCGAATGGTACGGGCTTATCCAAGCGGCTGGCCACAACGTTCCCTGAACGCACCCGAACGTCGAAAGTGGCGCCTGTCCCTCTGATTACTAGCCCCACAACGGCGTTAACACCAGAGCTCTGCTTGGATCATGCACGCCGAAGCGTAATGATCGAAAACACGGACCGCTTCTCCCCGACGGGGACTCCTTATGTATGGCGAGGGCCTTGGCCAAGCCCTCACCATACTCTCTCAACGCATCTGCAGGATGATCGGGTTGCTGCTGGCCGGATTGGTTCGCTCACGCAGTTCCTTCACCTCGTCAGCCTTCACTGCGCCTCCCTGATTACCCCATGACGTGCGAACGAAAGTCAGTACATCAGCGACTTCCTGATCAGAGAGTTGGTTGCGGTATGGGGGCATGCGATACGAATCCGGAATACCATTGGCAACGACACGTTCGGAACCGTTCAACGTGGCATTGATGCTCGTAGCGCTTTGCTTCACCATCGATGAAGATGCGCCTGCCAAAGGAGGTATCCATGGCGCCTGCCCGCTGCCGTCACTGCCGTGGCAACTGCTGCACTTGGCCATATAGTTGGCTGCCCCAGGTGTCGACAGAGGTTGTTCTGCCAGTTTGGCCGCTGGCTTCCATGGCGGCCCGTCACGCTTTGGATCGCCCGGCAACGACACCAGGTAATGCGCAATGGCTTTCAAGTCCGGGTCGGACATGTATTGCGTCGAGTTGTTGAAGACTTCCGCCATGGTGCCCACGACCACGCTGTGAGCGTTACGTCCGGTTTTCAGATAGTCGACGATCTCCTGCTCGCTCCAGCGCCCCAATCCAGTGTTCGGATCCTGGCGCAGGCTCGGCGCGTACCACCCATCGAGCAGCGAACCGCTGAGGAAAGTAGCGCTGCTTTCATCCAGCGACTTCTCGTTCATCGTCAAGCTGCGTGGGGTATGGCAACTGCCACAATGCCCCGCACCCTGGACGATGTAGGCGCCGCGGTTCCACAGCGCATCCTCTGAGGGCTTGGCCTGATAGGCACCGTCATCGACAAACGCGGTATTCCACAAAGCCAGCGGCCAGCGCATGTTGAGCGGCCAGGGGATATGGCTTTGCTGGTTCTGCTGCTGCGCCGGCTTAACGCCGGCCATGAAGAACGCATAAAGCGCCCGCACATCATCGTCGCTGAGCTTGGCATAGGATGGGTAAGGCATAGCCGGATACAGCCTGTGCCCGTCAGCCGCAACTCCGCTGCGTACTGCGCGATCAAAGTCGGCCAGGCTGTAATTACCGATGCCCGTTTGTTTGTCCGGGGTAATGTTGGTGGCATAGATTGATCCCATCGGGGTCGCCATCTCCAGGCCGCCGGCAAACGGCGCACCTTTGGGCGTGCTGTGGCAGGCCACGCAATCGCTAAGCCTGGCGACATATTCACCACGCTGGACGAGCTGTGCATCTGCCGAGGGTGCAGATGCCTCATTAGCAAAAGGCGAAAATGGCGTGCGATTGACAAACCAGCCCAAGCCAGCTGCCACGACGATGCCTGCTGGCAGCAGATACTTTATAGTTTTATTCACGAACCATTCCTCATCAGGTGTCGAAGCGGTACTGCGATAGAGGCATGCTGCGAATTCGTTGACCGGTCAGTCGCGAGACGGCGTTAGCAACCGCCGGTGCCACCGCAGGCAGAGGCGGTTCACCGATTCCGCCCATTGGCGCACCACTCTCCACCACACGGACATGGACCCTGGCCATCATTTCCGGTGTGAGGATGCGGTAGAGGTCGTAATTGCGCGCCACCGGCGTACCACCTTTGTAGATGGCTTGTTCGATCAGGGTTTGAGACAAGCCAAGGGCCACGGCTGAGTTGACCTGAGCCTCGATGATGGCGGGATTAACGATGCTACCCGGATCGATTGCCTGCCAGATGTCGTGAACCTTCACAGCTCCGTTGCTGATGGAAACCTCTGCGATCACCGCCGTTTCGGTACCAAATGGCGATGCCATTGCAACGCCTCTTGCTCGCTTGGTGCCGTCTTGCGCCGTGAACGGCCCTCGTTTCCACCCCCCGGACAGGTCGGCCACGGCCTTGAGCAAGTGGCTTAGCCGCTCGTTGCCCTGCAGCAGCTTGGCCCGCAGCTCATAGGGATCCTGACCGCCGGCATCCGCCACCTCATCCAGAAAAGCTTCATACATGAAGTCATTGATGGAGTTCCCGACTGAACGCCAGTAGCCCAGCATCACCGGGGTCTGCGAGTACAGTTGAGCGATCCGACGATGGGCAATGGCGTATTTTTTACCGGCCAGGCCTTCGACGGCGGTCGGGTCGATTTTGTCTCCTTGTTTGTTAGCGATACCCTCAGTTGGCCCTTCCGTGGCACTAATTGCTTCAAAGGCCACCGGCATGCCCTGTTCATCCAGGCCAGCGCGAAAGCGCACTACGGCGGAAGGACGAAGCACGTCACGCAAAAACTCTTCCTCGCGGCTCCAGATCACCTTGATCGGTCGACCCGTGGATTGAGCCAGCTGGATAGCTTGAGGGTAAGGTGATGCATTCGGGTATAAAAAATGCCGGCCAAAAAAGCCACCCAGCAGCGGAGAGTGGAGAGTGATTTTGGAAGGGTCCATACCGGTACGCTTGGCGACGTCGGCCAAAAACAAATCCGGGGCCTGGTTCGGCAGCCACAGATCGAGATTGCCTTCAGCGTCGAAGCGCGCCAGGGCCGAGGGCGGCTCCAACTGGGCGTGGTTGAGGTATTGGGTATGGTAAGTCGCACTGACGACTTTCTTGGCGCCGGCCAGCCCCTGCTGCAGGTCGCCCTCACGTTCGGCCTCATCCCCGGCGTCGGTGGTTTTACTCAATTGCTCCGCATAGGCCTGGGTGTCGAAATTAGCCGGCATGTAGCGCACGGTTGAATCGCCACCCGGCTCCGTCCACTCCACTTGCAGAGCCTCGACGGCACGCTTGGCCACCCACCAGCGTTGCGCAACCACCGCCACTGCCCCCTCAAGACGGTGCACCGAATGTACGCCTTTGAGGTTTCTGATCTGATCCTCGTTGCGCACCAGGCCCACTTGCAGACCCAGGCGCGGCGCATGTTGTACCGCAGCATGAAGCATGCCTTCGACACGAGTATCGATGGTGTATTGCGCCTTACCAGTAGATTTGTCGTAGACGTCTATTCGCTGGACCGGCTTACCGATCCAGCGGAATGTGGCAGGGTCGCGCAGAGTAACGGTTTGCGGATCGGGAATGGGCAAATCGAGCGTTAGCGGCGCGAGTTCACCGTAGGTGATCGATCGATTGGAAGCGACATGAATGACCCGCCCTGGCTCAGTAGTCAGCTGCGCCAGCGGCACCTTCCAGTGAGATGACGCGGCCTGCAACAGCATCAGGCGCGCCGATGCGCCCAGTCGGCGCATGGTCATGTAGCTCGCGCGCATCGACCGGCTACCACCCGTGAAGCGCATGCCACCTTCCATGACTTTGAAGTCATTCCCGGGCGCCGCGTTCTCCACCAGAAAGCTGGCTGGATCTATATCGAGCTCCTCACCCACGACCTGTGCCATGCCCGTGAAAATGCCCTGCCCCCCTCAATAAAGGGGCTCTGCAGGCGAACGGTATTATCCGGACGAATCTCCAGGAACGCCGGTACACGGGCGCCAGGCGGCAATGCCTGGGCACGCTCGGCAGCCCGCAACGGGCCAAGGGGAATTCCGAAGCTGATAACAAGCGCACCCGCCGTGACGCCAGCCGATGCTTGCAAAAAACGGCGGCGAGAGACGTTCACAGGTTGAGCGTCGGAGAGTACGCCGCGCTCGGCGATTGAATCATCCAGTTTTGACATAGTATTCCCCTGTGTTTGCATTCAATGCTCGGCCTGGCAGCAGACCAATCTCTGCTCCATTAAAGGTGGTCAGGATTAGCCGTCGGCATTGTCACCAGGCACGTCGCAGTCGCAGCTCAGTCGAATTGCGCGTGCTCAAGCACCAGCAAGCTCATCGACAGCAGTCTTGATCGCGTTATAAGTGCCGCAACGGCAGAGATTCGTCATGGCGGCAGCAATATCGGCTTGGGAAGGTTTGGGAATGCGCTGCAACAGCGCAGTGGCGGCCATTACCTGGCCAGACTGGCAATAGCCACACTGGGCGACTTGATGCTTGACCCAGGCCGCCACTACGCGCTTGCCCAACTCGTCGTCTTCAATGGCTTCGATTGTGCGAATCTGTTTGCCCTTTACCCCTTCAACCGGTGTAACGCATGAGCGAAGCAGCACGCCGTCCACCATGACCGAACAGGCGCCGCATTGCGCCAAACCGCACCCGTACTTGGTTCCGGTCAGGCCGATATCGTCGCGAATCACCCATAACAATGGTGTATCCGCATCCGCCTCAACCTCATACACAGTGCCATTTACGTTGAGTTCCATTGTAAGAATGCCTCGATTGAAAACAGTGTGAAAAATGGCCGAGCACGACCTGCGGATAATCTTTGGCAACTGACCATTCGCAATAACAACACCTGCAACGTCGTCTTTTTAGACGAGCCTTACCCTACTGGGCTCGTCCGTGGCACAGCAAGCGAACCACGTGAGTCAGCTCGCAAGGTGCTATTAATCAGATGAATAAATATTCTCTTCAAACGGCAGGCGTGCCGCGCCAATCATCGGCGCGGCACCGCTTGGTCTTGGATAGTCGTATCAGGCCTTCAACGACGGCAGTGCTGCGGCTTCCTCGTCAAAGCCATAGACCGATTTGATTTCCAGATACTCTTGCAACCCGAAAACGCCCATCGAGCGGCCAATGCCGGATTCCTTGTAGCCACCCATAGGCGTCAGCGAGTTAGTCGGCGCGCCGTTAAAACAAACGCGCCCGGCACGCAGGCCGCTGGCGAACTCATACGCCTTGCGCCGGTCCCCACCGAATACATAGCCACCCAACCCATAAGGCGAGTCATTGGCGATTTCCAATGCCTGCGCCTCGGTGGAATAAGGCACCACCACCAAGACCGGCCCGAAAATCTCTTCCCGGCAAATAGTCATCTCCGGCGTCACATCGACGAACACGGTCGGACGGGTGAAAAAACCACGTTCGAAGCCTTCGGGGCGTCCCAGTCCGCCAACAATCAGTCGTGCACCCTCATCGAGGCCCGACTGTATGTGGCGCTGGATGCTGTTGAATTGTGCCCGGCTGACAATCGGCCCCATGGTCGTGGCGGGATCTCGCGGGTCTCCGAGACGGAATCGGTTTGCTTCGTCAACCAGAAACGGAATGACCTGCTCCACCTGACTTTCATGCACCAACATGCGACTCGGCGCGTGGCAGGATTGTCCGGTATTGAAGAAGCCGCGCTGAATATTCCAGCGCGCGGCCTTTTCAAGATCGGCGTCTCGCAGCACGATATTCGCCGACTTCCCGCCCAACTCCAGGCACACGCGTTTGATGGTGCGTGCCGCTGCCTCGCCTACCTGCGCACCGGCACCGGTCGAGCCCGTGAAGGAAACCATGTCAACATCGGGATGCTTCGACATCGCCTCGCCAATCACTCGCCCCGAGCCGTTGAGCATGTTGAAAACGCCCTTGGGTACGCCTGCGGCATCCAGCACCTCTGTCAGCAGAATAGCGCTGACCGGCGAGTTGATACTGGACTTGGATACGACTGTACAACCGGCGGCCAGCGCATAGATCAGCTTGATGACGGTTGTCTGGATCGGCCAGTTCCAAGGCGAGATCAGTGCGCAGACACCCAGGGGTTCACGGCGAACAATCGTATTGCCAATTCGCGCCTCGAACTCGTACGTCTTCAACAGGTCGCGAGCGACCCTCATATGTTCGATTGGCCCCATGACCTGAGCACGGGCGCTGCAGGGAATACCCACCTCTTGCGCAATGGCCTGTACAAAATCATCGGCGCGCAATTCGTAGGCTTCGATGATACGGTTGATCAGGTCGTAACGCTCATCGAGGGAAGACTGCGAATAGCTTTTGAATGCACGCCGAGCTGCGGCCACGGCAGTGTCCACCTCTTCAACAGTCGCCATGGCGACCGTGGCAAACACTTCTTCGGTAGTCGGATCAATCAATTCCTGGCGCTGGGAGGTCGCGGCCTCTACCCATTCACCGTCGATATAAAACTTCGCGTAATCGTGCATCTTGCTGGTGCCTCCAGTTGTTGTTATTCGGTGAGGATTTTCGTGACAGGTGGCAACACGGTACCCGCCGATTCAACCAACAGTTTCGACCGGCGAACTGCTTGCCCGGCGAGTCATTGCATCTTCACGAATCAGGTCGGCGGCTTTCACACCAATCATGATGGACGGCGCATTGGTGTTGCCCGACGTGATGAATGGCATGATCGAGGCATCCACCACCCGCAGTCGCTCGATACCACGGACACGCAGTCGTTCGTCCACCACCGCCATGGCGTCGTTACCCATTTTGCAGGTGCCGCCCTGGTGGTGGGCCGAGTTGCCGGTTTCGACCAGATAGTTGTAGATATCTTCATCGGTACGAATGTGGGGCCCCGGCAATTGTTCCGAAACCACGCGAGATTTGATGGGCTCGCTGTTCATGATTTTGCGTATCCAGCGCACACCACTGATCACGGCATTGATGTCGTAACCGCTGCTCAGGAAATTTGGCGTGTAATCGGCCGGGTCAGACGGGTTGGTCGAGCGCAGCGTCACTGTTCCCGTGGTGCTGGGACGCAACTGATAAACCGACACCCCGAGCCCGGGATGCTTTTCAACGTCAACCGTGCCATCGGGAAAGTATTGAAAGGTCATAGGCCGAAAGCTGATTTGGAGATCAGCGTAGTCCTCGTCCGAGCTACTTTTAACAAACGCCGCGACCTGGGAAGAGCCAAGGGCAAGATACCCTTTGCGGGTCATCAGGTAACGGAAGCCTTCCCAGTACTTGCGCAGGCCTACGAGGTTTGCGTTGTACGAACTGTCTGGGGTGCAACGGAAGGCTGTGTGAATATAAAAATGATCCTGCAGGTTTTGCCCTACTCCTGGGGAATTCAGAACTTCGGGAATTGCGTGTTTTTCCAGTTCAGCCCTTGGGCCGATGCCGGACAACATCAGCATCTGTGGGGTCTTCAGCGAGCCTGCTGACAGAATCACTTCGCGCGCCGCATAGATACGCTCCAAACGGCCACTCTTCAAAACCTCTATACCGACAGCGGTACGCCCCTCGAATAAAACGCGCTGCAGCTCGCATCCGGTTCGAACCGTCAGGTTCGACCGTTCAATGACAGGCTCGATAAAAGCCCGGTAAGTCGACATCCGTTGCCCGTCTTGGATGTTGTGCTGCATGAAACCTACGCCATCGTGCAAGGCGCCGTTCATGTCCTCGGTCACCGGGATACCAATACGGTTAGCGGCCTCTATAAAATCGTAGCTACTCTTTTCTTTGACGACCGGATCACTGATCCATAGCGGACCATTCGCTCCGCGATATTCATCGCCGCCCCGCTCAAAGTGCTCCATCTTTTTGAAATACGGCAAGACATCTTCATACCCCCAGCCTGGGTTGCCCAAGGCACGCCAGCCGTCAAAATCCTTTTGGTGACCTCGGATGAATACCATGCCGTTGATGGAGCTGGATCCACCGAGCAATTTGCCCCTAGGCCAATACATCCGACGCCCTTGAAGCTTCTCCATAGGCGAGGTGCGGAAATTCCAGTTCAATGACTTATTGAAATAGAGCTTGCCCATTCCCGCGGGCGTATTGACCCAGAAACGATCTGAAGCAGGTCCCGCCTCAATAAGCAGGACGTTGTTCCGGGGATCGTCAGACAAACCGCGCGCAACCGGACAGCCCGAAGAACCGGCACCGACAACGATGTAATCATAAATCTGCATGTACCCACTCCTCCCGCTATTTCCCGACGCGGGAAGTGCCTTTGAACAACCTGTCAAAACGCTCAAAGCGATAAGCCCATTCGGGCCCCTGGTCCGTTTCGTAAGCCAACACTGCGGAGAGCATCGCGAAAGGCTCTATATAACGGGCAACCTTCAGAGCCCCAGCGTCCACCGGTTCAAAGCCCACCTGACTGATAAGATCCGAAACTGTGGCTTTACTGGCTTCGTCCTCGCCACAGAAGATCAAACTGGGACGTAGCGCCTCGTCCCTGGCCGCGAATACATCGAACAGAACTTCGCTGGGCGTCGACTGGAAGGCCGCAACGACATAGGCCTCAGGAATCATCTGTGCCAGCGTTTCCGCACCGGAAATCGTATGGCCGATGACAAGCTCGGTGTCTTCCGCGTTTAAAGGATTGCAGCAGGTCACGACGATTTTGCCGCTCAAGTCATCCACCTGGCTGAGGACGTCAGGCACTTGAAGCCAATGCACGGCCAAGAGGACCAAGTCAGCGTTGAATGCCGCCTCTGCCGGCGTGCTGGCCTGTGAATTCTTGCCTGCCGATGCAGCCAGATCGGCAAGTTTCTGCTGATTACGCGAGTAACTGAAGGAAACCTCATGGCCAACCCTGGCGAACATGGTGCCCAGATGACTGCCCATTCGGCCGGAGCCAAGAATTCCGATTTTCATGAAAGGCCTCTTGTTATTTTTTCGATTAAAAACACGGATGGCGTTCGGGTGAAAGGCTCGACGGCGAATAGAGGTATGATCAAAATTGATTAATCCCCTCCACGATTGTCATGGCCGGCTCATGAACATAGATCCTTGGAGCGGGCGCTTGAGCTGATACAGTATTCGCCCCCACGCAGAGAATGATGAATGGCAAAGGAACACTACAGCGACCTGCTCGCGCTCATTGCAGTTGCACGAGAGCAAAGTTTCACGCGGGCGGCCTCCCAGCTGGGAATCTCTCAATCGATGCTCAGTCATAGCATCCAGAGATTGGAGGCTCGGGTCGGCGTACGTCTTCTCACTCGGACGACCCGTAGCGTATCCGTCACCGAGGCCGGTGAACGTCTGCTAAATACCGTTGAACCGCGGTTGCGGGAAATCGAGACCGAACTGATCGCCGTAGCTGAATTTGGCGACACCCCCGCCGGTAACATTCGCATCACGGCAACCGACCATGTCATCGAAACTGTGCTTTGGCCGAAATTGGCACAAGCGCTGCCGAAATACCCACAAATCAGTGTAGAAGTCGTTATCGACTATGGCTTGACGGACATCGTGGCCGACCATTTCGACTTTGGCATCCGGCTCGGGGACGGGTTGGCAAACGGGATCGAAGCCGTTCGTATCGCTCCCGACATGCGTTTTGTAATGGTGGGCGCGCCGTCCTACATGGAGTCTCGTACCATGCCGACCAGACCTCAAGACCTCATGGAGCATGAGTGTATAAATATGCGCCTACCAACACGTGGCGGCCTGTACGCGTGGGAGCTGGAAAAGGACGGCCAGGAAATCAATACGAGAGTCAAAGGCAGACTTGTATTCAACGGCATCAATCAGATCCTGGATGCCGCTGTATCGGGTTTCGGGCTGGCCTATGTTCCCGAGGACATCGCCCACCCCCATCTGGTTAACGGCACTCTGGTTCCTGTCATGCAAGCCTGGTGGAGAACATTCCCGGGGCTGCACCTTTACTACTCCAGCGAGCGCGAGAAGTCTCGGGCGATGCAGGTTCTAATCGATGAGTTACGGTACCCCGGATAGTCAACGATGCTCTGAACCCTTCCTTTTTCGCATCTGAATTATTCGCCATCATTCATAGGCGCTTTCGGATTTCAGATCATTACAGATCATCCTTAGCCCCCTATCATTTCGCCTCAAGCAAGTCGCGATGAGACAGCGTCCCATCGCCCGCTGGGGTCGATCCCTGGTTATTTTTTCTTTTCATTAATTCGTCCATTCGCCTGGCGCCCTAGTTGTCGAGGCCGTCATGTATTGGTTATTTCACAGGAACACCGATGACTACCTCAACTTTGAATACGGCCCAGATTGACAGCCGGATCTGGAGCGCCGTGGGGTCTTTGACACTCTGCGTGGCTCTGCTGATCGCCGCAGAATTCATGCCAGTGAGTCTCCTGACGCCCATCGCCACCGACCTTCACACCTCACAAGGCATGGCTGGCCAAGCCATTTCCATTTCCGGCTTCTTTGCGGTGGTGGCTAGTCTTTGCATTGCCTCTATCGCCGGACGCTTCGATCGACGCCATGTCCTGGTCTCGATGACCCTGCTGATGCTCATTTCGCTTGTGGTCATAGCTCTGGCGCCGGGCTTTACTTGGTTGATGATCGCCAGAGCTTTTCTAGGCGTCGCAATCGGCGGTTTCTGGGCATTGTCCACCGCCACTGTGCTTCGGATAGTCCCGGAGGAGGCTGTGCCCAAAGCCTTGGGCATGATCTATATGGGCCACTCAGTGGCCGCTGCGTTTGCCGCCCCCATTGGGGCCTATGTGGGAGGTCATCTGGGGTGGCGCTTTGTGTTCGCGGCGCTTGTACCGATTGTCATCATTAACGTGATCTGGCAATACAAAAGCTTGCCCGCAATGCAGCCCGAAAAAACCATTCCCCTTTCCAGGCTGTTCGGGGTGCTGAAACGTCGGAACGTCATGTTCGGTCTGCTGGCCGCCATGCTGACGTTTGGTGGTACGTTCACCGCTTTCACTTATTTGCGGCCATTTCTCGAACAGGTTACTGGCGTCGACTCCACTCAACTGTCGGTTTTGTTGTTGAGCCTGGGCATAGCCGGTTTCGGTGGTACGTACATCGTCAGCCGACTGCTGGAAAAACAATTCCTCTTCCAATTGTTGCGCTGGCTTCCGGTGGCGTTGGCTGTCATGACGGTGGCTCTGGCCGAGCTGGGCTACAGTTTCGCAGCCGCCGCCATCATGATGTTTGCCTGGGGGATGTTGTACTCGGCCATCCCCGTATGCTGGTCGACCTGGCTCGCCAAAGAGGTAAGCGATGAGCCCGAAACTGGCGGTGGACTGATGGTTGCAGCTATCCAGATGGCGATCATGGTCGGAGGCGCTTTCGGTGGCAGCTTGCTGGATCATGTATCGGTGACAGCTCCGCTGATTGGCGGCAGCGTATTGCTCATCCTGGCAGCGCTGGTCGTTGGAAATGGCGGGCGGCTTACCCAGTCCACGCCCGCCCGATAGCCTCTTGCGCCCAAGCCGTCGCTATGCATCCGCTACCTCAATAACAGCGGTGCATCGTCTTTAAGCACATTCAGCAGTACTTGCGCCGCTGGCGACAAATAGGCGCCGGTTCGCACGAAAACGACAATCGTGCGTTTCATTGTGGTTTCCTTGAGCTTGATCTCCCGAAGGTGCGTCACACCCTTTACGTCTTCGAGAGTCTCCCGGGCCAGAAAGCTGAGCAGGTTGGTTTCACCAATCAGGCGTGGCAGCAAGGAGATCGAAGTCGTTTCGATCTGTACTTGAGGCAAAGGCAGGTCTCTGGACTGAAATGCATTGTCTATCCAGCGTCGGGCCGGCACGGCGGTGGCAGGCAGCACCCAACGGTACTGGCACAAATCGCGCAACTCATAACCTGCGCTAAACAACGGATGGTTGCGGCTGGCGACCACTACTGCCTCATCGTCAAACAACGCATGAAATTCCAACAAAGGATCTGCTTCGTACTGCGGGCAGATCACCATGTCCAGCCGCCCGGAAAAAAGTGATTCGCGCAGTAAATCGTCCTGCCCAATCACCAGGTTCAAGGTGATCTGCGGCGCACGTGAAAGCAGAGTCGCGGTGAGGTGCGGAAGCAGGTGATCAGCCATGGAAGCAGCGCAGCCCAGGCGAATATTGCCCATTACCCCGTTGGCAACATCACGTATCTCTCGCTGGGTTTCGGCAACGCTCTGCTGCAACTGTTTGCCACGCACCTTCAGCAACTCCCCCACTGCCGTCAGCTTGATCCGACGCCCGTCGCGTTCGAACAGCCGGGCACCTAGCGACTCCTCAAGTCGTTGGATGCTTTTAGTCAGCGCCGGCTGACTGCGGTTGAGCTTTTGTGCGGCCCTGCCCAGATGGCCCAGCTCGGCGATGACTTCAAAATAGGCAAGGTCACGCAGGTCCATATCTATCAACCAAAGTTATCAATCAATCGATATTAGAAAATAGACTTTATCAAATACGCTATCAATAATTATCAGCACATCGATAGCGATGCCACGCCCTCAAGGCGACCAGCGATTGGAGCACGACTCTTGTCTTCTTCTGCCAGATTTTCTCTACATGCCTACCCCGCGCCATTCAAATGGTTGGCGCTTGCGCTAGTGGCTGGAGCAGCCGGTCAGTTGCTGAAGTTTCTAGGGGTGCCAGCCGGCCAGTTCCTGGGGCCGATGATGGTCGCCATCGTATTTGGAACGTTCGGTGCGGGCATACAGCTCCATCCCTACGCCTTCAAGCTGGGCCAAGGTTGTGTAGGCATTCTGGCGGCCCATTCCATGACGCTGGCAGTGCTTCTCTCGATGGCCCAGTCCTGGCCGATGATGCTGCTGGCAACCGCCGCAACGGTTTGCCTCAGTGCTCTGGTCGGGCTCGCCTTGGTATGGGCAGGCATTCCGGCCAGCACCGCCGCATGGGGAACGGCTCCAGGCGCTGCCTCGGCGATGGTCTCGATGGCGGATGAGTACGGTGCCGATTCGCGAGTGGTCGCCACCATGCAATACGTGCGAGTCGTGTGCGTGGTGATGATCGGCGCACTGGTGAGCCACTGGGTCGGGGCACCGACAGGCGGCGAAACGCACGTGACAAACGTCGAGCCGCAAAGCTTCGGACTACTTAATCTAGGCCTGACCATCGCCACGCTGCTTGCTGGTGTTGCACTGGGCAATCGAGTGCCCGCCGGGGCGCTGTTGATGCCGTTGCTGCTGGGTGGCGCCTTGCAAATCAGCGGCCTGTTGCACATCGCGCTGCCCGACTGGCTCCTCGCTACTGCTTATGGCGCGCTGGGTTGCTACGTCGGCTTGCGCTTTGACCGCCCAACGATTGGGTACGTCTGGCGGCGCCTGCCGGCGATGATAATGGGGGCGACGCTTTTGATCGCGCTGTGCGCACTATCTGCCTGGCTATTGGCATCAATATCGGACAGGGACTTCCTCTCGATTTACCTGGCCACCAGCCCGGGCGGGCTCGACACGATGGCGATCATCGCGGTGGACACGCATTCCGACGTGGGACTGGTGCTGGCAATGCAGACCCTGCGGTTGTTTGCGGTCATCCTGACAGGGGCTTTTGTGGCACGGCTGATCATTCGTTTGTCTGAGCACCGTCAGATAACGTCATAGGCTTAAGCCACACCGCAAATGTCTGCATGCCCGAGGGCTGGTTTCCCCTACTCGGCAACACTTCCCTGTCACTCACCATCGCTAGCAAACTCCTCCGTAAACTCTACGCACCACGCACTGGAATGTTATTGTTCATGCGCACCCACGAAGATCATTCAAGCCATGCAAGATGACATCCTTAAGCAATCCTTTGGTGGGTTGATGGCCTTTATTGCCGTCGCCCGGGAAAAGAGTTTTACTCGAGCAGCAGCGCATCTGGGCCTGTCTCAATCCGCGGTCAGCCATGCCGTCAGCTCACTGGAGCGAAATCTGGGCACGCGTTTGCTTGCGCGCAACTCCCGCTCAGTCTCGCCAACGGAAGCAGGTGAACGGTTACTGGCAACTGTCGGTCCCCGCTTCGAAGAGATCGACGCTGAATTACTGGCGTTGTCAGAGCTGGGCGAAAGCCCAACCGGGACCGTACGCATCACCGCATCGGATCATGCCATCCGATCGATCATCTCCCCAAAGTTGAAGAAATTCCTGCCGAAGTACCCTGGGATAAAAGTCGAGCTGTTCGCGGACAATGGGCTTATCGACATCGCAGCAGATCGTTTCGATGCGGGCGTCCGATTGGGTGAGGCGATAGCCCAGGACATGATCGCCGTACGCATCGGTCCTGACATGCGATTCACCGCAGTAGCGACCAGACGCTACTTCGCCAGCAGCCCTGAACCAAAGACGCCCGAAGACTTGATGCAGCACAATTGCATAAACCTGCGTCTTCCTACCCATGGTGGATTGTGGCCTTGGGAGTTCGGGGAAGATGGCCGGCAGTTGAACATGCGGGTTGATGGTCAGCTGATTTACAACAGTATTTATGATTGCCTTGATGCAGCCATTGCAGGCTTGGGTATCGCCTATGTACCTGAAGACATCGCGGCCCCCTATGTCAAGGCCGGCCACCTGATTCCGGTACTGAAAGACTGGTGCCCGCTGTGGACAGGACTTCATCTCTATTACCCAAGCCGTCGGCAACCCTCCGGGGCTATGGCGTTATTAATCGCCGCGTTGCGCCACGAGTCATGACAGAAAAAAAGGCCCCGCACAGCGTGCAGGGCCTGAAAGAGCCATGAAGACTCAAGGGATGAACGTTCCACCAAGGGCAAGTCGAGCGATGCGCACTACGACCTACGTTCAGACTTGAAGCCACAACATCCTATGCAAACCGGGCAGTTGCGGCTTCAAAGATGGGTTACTTCAGGTTGGTTCGGAAGAAAGAAGTCAGCTTGTCGAACGGAATCAGGTTCACCCGATCATACAAGTCCACGTGACCCGCGCCTGGCACGATGAACAATTCCTTAGGCTCACCCGCCAGCTTGAAGGCTTCTTGGCTGAACTCCAGCGAGTGTGCTTCAGAGCCTGCGATGAACAGCATAGGACGAGGCGAAATCGACGCAATATCGTTGAACGGATAGAAGTTCATGAACTTCACGTTGCTGGTCAGCGTTGGATGCGTCGTCACTTCAGGCGAAGACCCGGCCGGGGTGAACTCACCACGAGGCGTGCGATAGAAATCGAAGAATTCGCGCTGGATGGGATGGGTGTTCGCGTCCAGTTTATGCACGGTACCGCCGGTGTACTTGGTTTCTCCACCCGTGAATTCTACATAACGCTGCTCAGCCGCCTCTGCGATGATCTGCTTGCGCTGTTCAAGTGTTTGCGAGTGCTTGAGCGCATCGCGGTTGGCTGCGCCCATGTCATACATACTGACGGTGGCAATCGCCTTCATCCGAGGGTCGATTTTTGCCGCACTGATGACAAAACTGCCGCTGCCACAGATACCGAGAACGCCGATGCGGTTGCGATCGATATACGACTGGGTTCCAAGGTAATCGACCGCTGCGCTGAACGCTTCGGAGTAAATATCCGGCGCCACGGCGTTACGCGGTTGCCCCTCGCTTTCGCCCCAGAACGATTGATCGATCGCAAGGGTCACAAAGCCTTGTTCAGCGAGTTTCTGAGCGTAAAGATTTGAGCTTTGCTCTTTGACCGCCCCCATCGGGTGGCCAATGACAATCGCAGGGCTTTTATTGGCCTTATTCAAATTTTTCGGGACATACAGGTTCCCGACGACTTTCATTCGGTACTGA
Organism: Pseudomonas sp. St316; assembly: GCF_018325905.1. Classification (NCBI taxonomy): domain Bacteria; kingdom Pseudomonadati; phylum Pseudomonadota; class Gammaproteobacteria; order Pseudomonadales; family Pseudomonadaceae; genus Pseudomonas; species Pseudomonas sp. St316. The sequence goes on from NZ_AP021901.1 coordinate 4,113,260, forward strand.
TTATTGAAGGATACCTTCTGCTCAGTCACCTTATCACTCTTGAAAAAGTTGTTCGCGCCGTTGGACATATCGGCTGCCATCGCAGTAAACGAACTGGCCAGCAGGGCCAGCGTAAAAAATAATTTCTTCATGGTGTTGTTCCTAATTAAGAACCGATGTGTGGACATCCAAAACGACTGCGGCCTGGCTCGATGAACGCCAGTGGAATCAAATCCAGCTGGCCAACTGCGCTGAACGGAGCATTGGGCTTTGACGCCGGGCACTACCCTTCGTGGCATTACGTCTAAGCCCACAAAGGATCAATTCGTCGAGGTCAATGTATTCGAGGCGCGACCTAGAAAACACCACATCCAATTGAATGGAGCCATGCACAAAAGTAATTAATAGCTGCTGGATTATTTGAGGCTGAGAGCTGGTGCGCTGATAATTTTCTTAGCTACAGCTCAGAGCATACCCACGGAGAACGGGATGCTCATTAAATTGCTCCGTTAATCAACGACGAAAAAGCCCCGACTCCCCACTGCGCCCATCCATCAATGTAACAGAATAATGCAGACCTAATCGTCGATTGCTCCACACCAGCTTCAGACTAGCGTTGCCGATCATCCTTCCAAGGGGCGTATAACGTCCTGGATCCTCATCAATGCCGGCGCCAACCCCCGTACGATTTCGTTGGCCTTGGCCGTGGGCACCAGCGTCCTGGAACGTCGGATAAACAAGGGGTCTTTAAAGTGGACGCGCAGCTTCGCCAGCGTATTGCTCACCGCTGGCTGCTTTACGTTCAGTCGTTCGGCTGCCCGCGTCACGCCTCGCTCGCGATAGACCACCAAGAGAATGAACAAGGCATTGAGATCGATCGCCGTAAATAGCGATTCATCAAGCTTCATCGTGCGGTCCCCTTCCGATTTGGGGCGTGAAACTGGCAAACGTCAGGTTGGAACATGACGTTACCAAATGATTGACCAACGCCGTCATCGACTCACTCTCAAAGTGCTCAGTCATCATCGATGCCGCGCTCCAGTAGCCACTGAAGACCCACAAACCAGGATCGCGGGAGCTGCGAATCACGCTATAGCCCAGGCATCCGTGTACTTTTTCAAAAGTCTCCGCGTACGCCTTTAAACGCTGTTCAAAGTATTGGTCAACCTCTTCGATCACTCGAATCTCCAAGGTATTAACTGCGGCGATATTCATATCCGGCCCTGCTTTGCTTGGGTAATAAAATTAAATTACGACTGCGTGCAATGCCTGTGGTGTGCGCGTTCAAGTCCCGCATCCAACGAAAGCATTCCTGCTGCAGCAGCGAGACAAACCTAGCCCCGGCATTGGCCGCTGGCTATACGGCACCTTGTTGATACGCTCATGAGCTTTTCTCAACAGTGCTCGTGCTTGAAACGCGCTACCGCGAGCCCCGTTGAGCAGCGGTGGCTTCGCTATGAGTTGCGCGTCCTGAAAAGACAGATGTCATAGCATCAAGAACTCACCCATGAAAACAACGAGTTAAGAGGTATCGCGATAGACAGAATTGCATCACTTGAACAACGCCAAGTCGCAATTCGGTGAATGCCGACTAACCATTCGGCAGCAGCTAAGCGCGGTTGTGAGGATTTCATCTACGTCGCGCGCGCTATCAGGGAGATATATCCCGCAATAATTTACTGCCGCGGAAAGGCGTGACGCCTCCCGCCCATGACCACCACGTGGGAAGCGCTAACGATGAGCAGCGCAAACCCCGAGAGACTTACTGTCCCGAAGTAGCTTAGGAGCAGACCACCTACGGCACCTCCGCCAAAAATCCCCAAGTTGTAGATAGTCGTCAATATCGCCGTTGCCAGCTCCGCATTATCTTCTGCCACCCGGCCCGTCGCTGATTGGAAAACGGTCGGCATGCCACCGAACGAAGCCCCCCACACAAATATCGCAGCCGAAGCGATCATTTGATACGGAGCCGCTATCAGCACAACCATCGTCACAGCCGTGCAGGTTAACGCGGTGGTCGCTATGAGCCGCAGCCTTGTATCGACGAAACGTCCAGCAATCAGTACGCCCAGGATGGCGCCCGTACCGAACAGAAACAGGCCCTGAGCGGTCCCGCCTGACAGCCTGGTTTTTTCCGCGAGCGGCGCCATGTAGGTGTACAGCGTGTAATGAGCCAGGATCGCGCAAAAAGCCGACACCAAGATCACTCTCAGCCCCGGGGTGCGAATGACGTCACGAATCGAAGTGCCCTCCTTGCGCTGTTCACCCGGCATGGACGGCACGACCAGCAAAACCCAAACGATGACAAGCAGCGCGAGCAGCGAAAGCAGTCCATAGCTGAAACGCCATCCAAGCAATGAGCCCAGCATGCTACCCAGTGGCAAACCGGCGACCATGGCCACGGTACTCCCAGCCAGGGTAATCGCGACGGCCCGTCCCATGTCTTTGCGATCGACCAAGCGGATGGCATAACCGCAGATGACTGGCCAGACGACTCCTGCGGCGAGCCCCGCTATCACTCGCGATACGACCGTCACCGTATAAGACGTCGAGATGGCGGTGACGCCATTAGCCAGTGCAAAACTCAGCACGAGCATGATGTACAACGATTTTCGAGGCAGACCTCGAGTGAGCGCCACAATGGGGATTGCGGCCGCAGCGGAGGCCAATGCATAGATGGAAACCAATAAACCGATACCAGCGGGGGGCTGTTCAAGGCTCTCCGCCATCGCAGGCAGAACCGCTGCCGGCATCGTCTCGGTCAAAATGGTGAGAAACGCTGTAGTGGACAGGGCAAGTAGCCCGATCATAGGCAGGCGACCATTATTGGCACTCATGGGCAGACTCCTTAGTCGGATGCGTTCTTGCGAAACGCGCTGATGCCTTACGCATCAAAAAAACTCCGACGTTAGCAGCAAGCGGCTTGAGGAAATGTCTGCCTCAGTGAATGCTCCTATGAATCCAAGTGGTCACTGGATTGGCCTTGATCATCGAATAAAGCCAAAGCCCCCAACGCCCGTCACGGGAACTGGGGGCACCGAGTCAGACGCGAGCAGTTTTCTGTAGCACGGTCTTGCTGACCATGTACGAGTCCAGGCTCCAGGGCCCTCCTTCTCTTCCAATACCACTGTCCTTCACACCGCCAAACGGTGTATCAGGATCCGGCGCACCGAAATGGTTGATAGACAGGACCCCTACATCCAGCTCACGACTCAGTCGTTCAGCTTCTTCAAGTGAATTGGTGAACGCAAAAGCAGCCAAGCCCACGGATAGACTGTTGGAAATCTCGATGGCCTCATCAAGGGTCGAGAAACGAACCGCGACAGCGACCGGACCAAAAGGCTCATCGGTCATGATGGCGCAATCCAGCGGGGTGTCGACCAGCAGCGTCGGGGCAAAATAATAGCCACGCTCACCCACGCGATGCCCGCCCACGGCAACCTTGCCGCCACGGCCCAATGCGTCATCGACAAAATGCTGCATCGCGGCGAGACGCCGGCCACTGGTAACCGGCCCCATGTCAGCGTTCGTATCCATGCCGTCGGCCACACGTACCTGATCGGCGGTTGCCACAAACGCCGCTACGAATTCGTCGTAGATACTCTCGTGTACCAGGAAGCGACCTGGCGCAGCGCACCACTGAGCGTTGATCCGAATTTTGCTCTTGAGTGCCATCTTGCCGATTTCCGCGGCATTGACCCCTTCGCAAACGATGACCGGGGCATGGCCGCCGAGCTCCATCAGCACCGGCTTCATGGCCGCACCCGCCAGTTGGCTCAAGTGCTTGCCGACTGCCACCGACCCCGTCAAGGTCACCATGCGGGTCACTGGCGACTCGATCAGGGTCGAAGACACTAGCGCCGGGTTGCCAAACACCAGATTCAATACGCCCTTAGGCAAACCGGCTCGCTCGAAGCACTGAACCATGGCTACTGCAGCGCCAGGGGTTTCTTCTGGGGCTTTCAAAATTATGGAGCACCCGGCGCACAGTGCACCGCTGATTTTTCGCGACGGTGCGCTTAGCGGCACATTCCATGGGGTGAACGCTGCGACTGGACCAATTGGCTGACGAAGAATCGATTTCTGCATTTGGGCTTCGCCCGGAACGATGGTCCCGTAGGCTCGCAGGGCCTGTGCCATGTCCCAATCGAAGAAGCTCGCCGAACGCTCCACCTCCGCACGCGCATCTGCAATTAATTTGCCGTTCTCTCGGGTGATGATCTGCGCGATTTCTTCGGAACGTGAACGCACGCCTGCGATGGCACGACTGATGATGATATTACGCTCAGCCGGTGGTGTGTCCCGCCAGATTTTGAACCCCCGCTCAGCGGCGGCCAACACGCGTTTCAGGTCAGCGGTCGTGGCCCCGGGAACGCTGGTGAGCGATGCTTCGGTGCTGGGGTCCAACACTTCAAAGCAAGAGGGGCGGTCGAAAATCCACTCACCGTCGATGAAGAGGCCTACGCGCGGATGGTCAGCGTCGGCGATGACATTATTATTGGTTTCAATGGACATCTGAATTCCCTCTACATTTGGCGCCAAGGGACTCGGTTGATATCGCCCTCAATCACCGAAAAAACACTGTGCCGGAAAGGCAATTAATCAAATCTCGACCATCTCGAAGTCCAGCTTCGTCGCCGAACACTCAGGGCAAATCCAATCCTGGGGAACATCTTCCCACCGAGTTCCAGCAGGTATGCCCTCTTGCGGAATACCTTCGGCTTCGTCATACATGAAACCGCATAAAATGCATTGCCAAATTTTGAATTCGCCCTCGGACAAGGCTTGTGTGGACGTGTCATTGCTCATGATTTTTCTTCCGTTTCATTTTCTACTTGTTGGCCCCTTTGCCGACCATGGGAAGCGTTTCGTAACCCTTGGGGGACAGCAACCAGGGCGTTGCTTTCACTTTGCCAGAACAGCTGTTACCGGCCGCACGCGGCCATGGTTGCCATTGCCGTGCTTTTCATATGACTGATTTCAGCTCTCTCAGGGACAGCCCTTCATTGGCCGCTTTCGACAGCAGCGGACTAGGTGCCCAACGCCTGCCGTATTGCTCATGCCATTGCTGCACTTGCAGATGGATTTCCGTGGCCCCGATCGTGTCGGCCCAGTACAGCAGCCCTCCTCGATGGCGAGGAAATCCAAAGCCGTACAACCACATGACATCAATGTCACTGGCTCGATATGCCTTGCCTTCATCCAGGATCTTGCAGGCCTCGTTGATCGAGGCGAATAACAGACGTCTGAGGATTTCACTGTCGGTAAAGGTACGCTGAGGCGTGCCAAGCTCATGGGCGACGGTCGCGATGATCCGCATCACTTCTTCATCGTGACGAGGTGTGCGGTCACCTTCTTCATAGCGATACCACCCGGCCCCATTTTTCTGGCCCTTGCGGCCCAGCTCGACCATCCTATCCGGGACATGGAGCTTCCTGTATTGAGGGTCAGCTGCCGCGCGACGCTTGCGCGTGTCATAGCTGACATCGAGACCGGACAGATCGCTCACTGCGAACGGTCCCATCGGATAGCCAAACTCAACCATGACCCTGTCGATCTGCTCAGGGCGTGCTCCCTCCTCAAGCAGTAGCATCATTTCCGTGACCAGCGGCGCGCGACTGCGATTTGCCGCGAAGCCATCGCACGTCCCGGAGACCGCACAGACTTTTTTAAGATCGCGGCCCATCTTCATGGCCCGCACAACTGTCTCGATCGAGGTTTGATCACCCTTCACGATTTCGCACAGTTTCATCGCGTTCGCGGGAGCGAAGAAATGAGCGCCGGCGACACTCTGAGGCCGGCCTGTCATGTTGGCCATGACGTTGATATCAATCGCGGAAGAGTTCGTTAGCAACAGCGCGCCCGGCTTCATCACCGCATCAAGTTTGGTGAACACATCCTTCTTCAGATCTATCCGTTCAAACACCGCTTCAACCACGACATCACAGTCGCCGATCTCTTCGTAATGGGAGACAGGCTGGACAAACTGAAGGCATGCATCCATTTCTTGCACAGTCATTCGTCCGCGCTTGACCTTTACGGCGTAGATGTCACGTATGCGCTGCAGGCCCCTGTCCAGTGCTTCGGCACTCGCTTCCAGGAGTTTCACCACAATGCCTGCATCAGCGAAGCAAATGGCAATACCGGCGCCCATCGTTCCCGCGCCAATCACAGCAGCGGACGTCACACCAGCAGGCTTGAAACCCGGGGGCGCATCCGGAACCTTGGCAGCCTCACGCTCGGCAAAAAATGCATAGCGAAGTGCCTTGGCAACATCAGAACCCTCCAGCTCAGAAAACAAGCGACTCTCAACCTCTAGAGCCTCATCAAACGGCAGGCTGAAAGCTGCTTCGATACAATCGATCGCGTACTGTGGCGCCTTGTTGTGAGGAGACTTTTTGGCTGCTTCGCGGCGTGCCGCTTGCAGCACATCCATGGTTGTCGCATCCACCGGTTCGAGCACCAAATCGCGTACGCGCTGCGGTTGAGCGTGCGCCACGGCCTTTGCATAGCTTACGGCGGCATCACGAAGCTCTTGGCTTTGTGTTCCTGGAACAATCTGGGAGATAAGCGCGATCTTCAATGCTTCGGCGGCATGGACATGGCGGCTTGAGACGAGCAAATCGGTGGCTACGGCAGCCCCGACCAGCCTCGGCAAGCGCTGCGTACCGCCGCCTCCTGGTATCAACCCGAGAGCGACCTCGGGCAATCCGAGCTTGGCTTCGGGCAATGCAATCCGGTAATGGCAAGCGAGGGCGTGCTCGAGACCGCCTCCCAGCGCATATCCATGAATAGCCGCGACAGTCGGCTTGGCGCTGGCGTCAAGTGCCGCGGCGCTCATGCGGGTAGTGATTGTTCTCGCCTTGCCGAACTGTCGAATATCAGCACCCGCGATGAAATTCTGACCGCCCCCCATCAACACGATCGCCGCGACAGCCGGGTCGGCGTTCGCATGGGCAACGGCGTCAATGATGCTCCCTCTCATCTCGGGAGTCAGGGCGTTGACGGGCGGATTGTTGACTGTGATTACGGCCACAACGCCTTCGACTTCGTAACTGACCATCAGGCTTTCACTCATCTCATCTTCCTGTCTCAAAAAAAATAAGGCCTGCCCCTACCCCGCGACCGCTCGCATCCAATGAGCATCCTGGTTTGGCCCGGAAATTTGAGTGCAGCGCCATCCCGCGCTCCAAACAACGTTGAATCGATGGTAGCATGAGTTTTGATAATCAGCACAGATTTCACTGATCGGAACTTTGCGCCATGCTACTTTAGTCTTTGACGCTGGACCGATCCCCCCTGAACGAAGGTACCGGACAGCACATTCGAGCTTCATCTTCATGCACTGAGGAAACCCTAGAGATGACAATAAAAGGCAGGGCATACATCGTCGGAGCGTATGAGCACCCCCTACGCAAGGCCCCCACCATTCGGTGGCACAGCTACATGCGGAGGCGGCGAAAGGGGCAATTGAGGACGCGGGATTAAGCAAAGATGACATCGACGGATATTTTTGCGCGGGCGATGCACCCGGCGGGAATGTATGGTCGATGGCCAACTACCTGAATCTGGACAAGCTGAGGCATGTCGATTCGACCGATATGGGAGGATGCTCTTATCTCGCCCATATCGCCCACGCTGCAGAATCAATAGCAGCGGGCAGATGCAACGTGGCGCTGATTACACTGGCCGGCCGCCCCAACTCTGAAGGTATCTCTGGGATACAGGCGCGCGTACGAGGCGTCAATCTACCGGACGCGCCATTCGAGATGCCCTATAACCCAGTCACGTTGAACCTCTATGCCATGTGTGCGATGCGCCACATGCATGAGTACGGCACAACCAGCGAGCAACTGGCGTGGGTCAAGGTCGCCGCCTCTCACCATGCGCAACACAACCCTCTGGCGATGTTGCGCAAAGTGGTCTCGGTCGAAGATGTATTGGCATCGCCGATGATTTCCGACCCCCTGCGGCGTCTCGATTCCTGCGTCGTGAGCGACGGCGGCGGCGCAGTTATCGTTGCCCGCCCGGAGATTGCGAAGGCCCTCAACAGACCACGGATACGGATACTTGGCTGTGGTGAATCCACAAAACACCAGATGGGTGGACACCTCGACTTGAGCTATACCGGAGCCGCGTGGACCGGCCCTCGAGCTTTCGAAGAGGCGGGTGTGACGCCGGCCGACATCCAGTACGCCTCCATCTATGACAGTTTCACCATCACCGTCATCCTGCAACTTGAAGACCTGGGATTCTGCAAAAAAGGCGAAGGCGGAAAATTCGTGTCGGACGGCAACCTTATTTCGGGCATCGGCAAGTTGCCGTTCAACACCGATGGCGGCGGCCTGTGCAATAACCATCCCGCCAATCGCGGTGGGATCACAAAAATAATCGAAGCCGTACGACAGCTTCGAGGCGAGGCTCATCCAAAGGTGCAAGTTCCCAACTGTTCGCTAGCCCTCGCCACCGGCATCGGCGGCGCGATAGGTCATCGGCACGGTGCAGCCACCGTCATCATGGAAAGGGAGTAAAAACATGTCGACCCCCTACACAGAACGCCCCATCAGCGACCCAATCCTGAACCCCGGTGATGAACCCTATTTCGACGCTGCGGCCGAGGGGCGCCTGCTCTTGAAGAACTGCAATACCTGCCATCAACCGCATCACTATCCTCGTGCGTTGTGCCCGTTTTGCTGGAGCATCGATGTCGAATGGATCACCGCAAGCGGGACCGGGACGATCTACACCTTCAGCATCACACGACGTGGCGCATCAGCACCGTACTGCATTGCCTATGTGCGCCTCGACGAGGGACTGATGATGCTTACGAACATTGTCGATGTTGATCTGGACAGTGTTCGCATCGGGCAGCGGGTCAGGGTCGCGTTTAAAGAATCAGAAAGCGGCATGTCCGTTCCCATGTTCACAATTGACCATTCGGAGGCTTGAATGAGCAGCCGCGCCGTACTCTACAGCGCCGTAGATGATGTCATCACGCGCTACATGATTGACGTAGACAGCGCAACGCTCCACAGGATGGAAAGCGTCACTGTGGCCTCAAAGGTGCAATACGCATGGCCTCATCCATCCGGCGGCTTCCTGTATGTCTCAACAAGCGACGGTGGCCCGAGGGTGGAGTCCCATCACAATCACGTCAGCGCTTACTCGTTGGGACCTGACGGGCAACTCAACACTCATGGCTTACCTGCGCGACTTCCCTACCGAGCGGTACATTTGTGTATCGACCCCCTGGGACGATTTATCGTCAATGCCCACAATTTCAAGCGCGGCTCATTGACTGTGCACCGCATCAACGCAGACTGCACAATTGGCAGCTGCCAGGCTCAGGATCCGAACACCGACTTTGGGGTCTATCCGCACCAGGTCATGTTTTATCCATCCGCCAAACAAGTCCTGGTAGTTGACCGCGGCAATAACGCAACGACAGACAAGCTGGAAGATCCCGGGGCACTCCGTTCTTTTCGGCTAACTGAAGAGCATCTCCAAATGAGCGATGTGGTTGCGCCGAATCATGGCCATGACTTCGGCCCGCGGCATGTCGACTTTCATCCGACGCATCCGTGGCTTTACGCAGCCGACGAGCGAACCAACCGTCTCTACATGTTCCGACATGACGGTGACCGGATCGAGGCCGAGCCAGCCTTCACGCGGGGAACGCTGCGAACCCCTGAGCACGTGCGCCCGCGACAACTCGCCGGTGCAATCCATGTTCATCCAAACGGGAAGTTTGTTTACCTAGTAAATCGCGCAGATGCGACGCACTCCCACCAGGGGCACCAAGTGTTCTCCGGAGGTGAAAACAACATAGCCGTCTACGCTATCAACCCTGAAACAGGCGAGCCCACACTCGTTCAGCATGTGGACACTCGTTCCTTTCACGTCCGAACATTTGCCTGTGATCCCAGTGGCCGCTTGCTCGTCACGGCGAGTATCAAGGCCTTGGCCGCATACGATGATGAAAAAGGGCTGACTGTAACGCCCGCGACACTGTCGATATTCCGGATAGGTGATGACGGGCATCTAAAGTACGCTCGAAGCGTTGATGTCGAGACGCCAGGAAATCAACTTCAGTACTGGATGGGTATTGTCGGGCTACGTTGATTGAGCGGTAATGCGCCGATGGTCCCCCACTGCCAGCAGTGGGGGACTACGATTAAATACGATTGAGCAGCCGGCCGCCGTCCACCGCCAATGAGATACCAGTGATGAAATTGGCTTCATCGGACGCAAGAAACAGGGCCGCATTCGCAACATCCCAAGCGGTTCCCTGGCGGCCGAGCGGCACCTTGGCGTTGCGCTCCGCGCTGACCTGCTCACGCGTCTGGTTCCACGCTTGAATACGCGCCTCAACCGCCATCGGCGTCGAGATCAAGCCTGGCAGGATGCAGTTTGCCCTGATCCCATAAGGAGCATTTTGAAGCGCCAATTGCTCGGTGAAAGCAATGACACCCGCTTTTGTAGCCTTGTAGGTAACGTAGGGATACTTACCCAATGCCGCCGCGGATGACACATTGACGATAACCCCGCCCCCTTGTTCGCGCATGAGTGCTACTGCGTGCTTACAGGCAAAGACGGTACCGCGAAGATTGATACGGCAAATGTTATCGAACTGATCTTCGGTGATGTCCATCAAGTCGGCGTCACCACCGGCGAGGCTGACCCCCACATTGTTGTGCAGGACATCCAGGGACCCCCAACGTTTTTTTGCCATTTGCATGGCAAGGGCCAACTCGTGCTCCCGGGTCACATCCGCAGAAAATGCTGCAGCGGAACCGCCCTCCTGAATGATCATCGCCGCAGTTTCCTCAGCGGACTCGATTTGCCGATCAACGGCCAGGACGTGCGCCCCTTCACGCGCAAATCGAATGGCCGCCGCTCGACCGTTACCCATGCCTTCGCCCGGGCTTTGTCCAGCACCAATAACAACAGCAACTTTCCCGGCAAGCCGCCCTGCCGGTGTGTGCCCCTGCGTTTGATCCAGTGAGCTTGCCATTTCCGCCCTCTCTTATTTTCATGTAAGCAATTGAATTAAATAATAATTTCAGATAGTAGACTGGCACCAACGTCGAATTTCTGAACAGGCGTCGACCCTCGTCCTGCCACAGAGACGCTCAGGTAGGTAACGCCCGCGCCCGGACGGATGTCGAAATCGATACTATCACATGTTCTTATTATCGATACCTGTTCCGACCACCAGAACCATGAAAATCAAAACTGACTCTTTATCCAACGACATGATGCCTGTACAAATCGTGGTCATGCCGTTTACGCGGTGCTATTATCAGTTCTATCTAGCAGCATACGTTTCATTGATCGAAACCATAAATTTCCCACAAAAATAATAGGAGGGAAAATGACATCGAACGCCACCATACTGATCGGCGGGGACTGCGGTCCCACGCATGGACCGAAAGACGGCTTCCCGGTGGAGGGATACACAGAACTCGTCCTGCCGACTCTTGCCTCGGCCGACATGCGCTTCATCAACTGCATGCGCACCTACTCGGACCGCACCGTGCGCGCAGACCATGCCCCTCAAGTCGGTCAGCCCGTTGAAATGGCTGCTATTTTCACCAATGGCAGGTTCGACGCGGTGACCCTGGCAAACAATCACAGCTACGACAGCGGCCCGGACGCCCTCGTGGATACCCGGGACTTTTTCGTCTCGCGCGGCATCCAGGTGACAGGCGCAGGTCGGGACCTGGAAGAAGCACGGCGTCCAGCCATCATTGAACACGACGGTATCAAGGTCGGTTACTTGGGCTATACCTCGCTCGGTCCTGCCGGCAGCGAGGCAGGACTGCAAAAACCTGGCGTGACCAGTATCAAGATCGATACCTCCTATGAAACACGAGGCCCCCACCAGCCCGTTCGCATTCGCACGGAACCTGACTCCAGCGACCTGGCGAACCTGGTCGAGGACATCAAGAAGCTGAAAGGTGAGGTAGACGTCGTTATCCTGGCTTTTCATTCCGGCGTCATCCGGCTGCCGCGCGTGATCTCCGATTACCAGGTGACCGTAGCCCATGCTGCCATTGATGCAGGTGCAGATATGGTGGTGTGCCACGCACCGCATATTCCCAAAGCGATCGAGATGTATAAGGGCAAAGCCGTCTTCTACAGTCTCGGCGTGTTCGCAATGACCAAGTCGTTTCCCGCGCCTTCATGGAGCGAGCCCGCCTGGTCTCACGGTGCGGTTCGCAATCACGCGGACCTCGATCCCGAATATCCTTTCATGCCCTACGGCAAGGCCTGTACGTTGAGCTTGCTCGCCAAAGCAGTGGCGACCAAAAACGGTATACAAAAGGTTTCGTTCCTTCCGATGGTCATGGACGCACGGTATCGGCCCGAAGTGCTGAATCACGACGATCCTCGATTCCATAAAGTGCTTTCATACCTGGAATGGGCCTCCGAAGACATGCCCCATCGATTTAGCGTCGAAGGCAATGAAATCATCGTGTCGGAGTAAATCATGGACCTGAAGATCAACGGAAAAGTGGCAGTCATCACCGCCGCCAGCGCAGGTTTAGGCAAGAATATTGCCCACGCACTGGCAGCCGAGGGCGTTCATGTGGTGCTGTTTGCACGTTCAGCAGACAAACTGGCCGCCCTCGCCCAGGAAATAACGGCAAAGCATGGCGTGCGTGCACTCGCCATTGCCGGCGACATGCGCGTCGCCGCTGATGTAAAGCGCCTCGCCGACACGGTGAACGCTACATTCAACGGCACCGACATCCTCGTCCTGAACACGGGGCGAGCCCCCAATCCGCTGCGGGCGACGCTCGACGAAACTGAAGAGGAACGGTGGCAAGAGGCCTATCAAAATCAACTCTGGGGGACCATCCAGGTCGCCAAGGAAATGGTTCCTCAGATGCTCAAGAAGCAATGGGGTCGCGTTATCGCCATTACCTCGGCATCGGTAAAGCAACCCATGCCGCACCATAGCCTTTCAACCGTTTTTCGCGCAGGCGTCACCGCGTACATGAAACATCTCGCCAACGAGGTGGGCTCTTGCGGCATCACTGTCAATTGTGTAGCGCCGGCATTGATCGACACATCGCACCGCACCGGCACCGCCGCGTACACCCCGGAGCAGGCAGAAGCACGCCGCAAACTTACGCCGCTCGGCCGTATGGGGGAGCAAGACGAGGTCTGTGGCGTGGTCGCGTTTCTCGCCTCCACGCAGGCGGGTTTCATCACTGGATCGAGCATCAGCGTTGATGGCGGCATGATCGGTTCATTGCTTTAGCAATCAGGCAATACGCTCTCATCACACCCCAAGAACAATAAAAGTATCTGCACCATTCCCCCCTATACGTCGCATGCGTCGGTTGAATGGTCACAAGAGAGGCGACAGGCAATGAAAATCGGATATATCGGGCTCGGTGCCCTCGGCAGTCAACTCGCTCGTCGATTCCTGTCTCACTCGTTATGCGTGTGGGATATCAACACGGCCGCCGTCGACACGTTCAAGAAACTGGGCGCCGACGTCGCGCCCACGGCGGCCGACCTGGCTCGCCGGTGTGACGTCATCTTCCTGTGCCTGCCACGCAGCTCGGACGTCAGGTCTGCACTGTTCGGTCCAAACGGCCTCGCGGCTGGATTGGTACCAGGGACGCTGATCATTGATCAAACAAGTGGCATCCCGGGTGAGACCAGACGCATGGCCGAAGAACTGGCCGAACGCGGTATCGACATGATGGATGCTGCGGTGTCTGCAAGTCCTCTGGTCGTTGCCGAAGGCAAAGCCACGCTGATGGTTGCGGGCTCGGATACGGTTTACGAGCGTGCCCTCCCCGTTTTACGAGTTATTACCCAAACGATTTATCGTTGTGGCAACAGGGTCGGCGACGGCCAAGCCATGAAAATGGTCAACAACGCCATGAATGCCGGTTGCCGACTAGGGACTCTTGAGGTCGTGGCCATGGGCAAAAAAGCCGGCCTGTCACTGCCCCTGATGGCGGACGTGTTGAACCGCAGCAAAGCGCGAAATCAAACCACAGACAGAATGCTACCCGCGCTTGCCCAGGGAAAACCCTCTACCAATTTCGCCCTGGCATTGATGCTCAAAGACGTCGATCAAGCCGTCGCGCTGGGAATGTCCAGGGATGTCCCGATGCCGCTAACCGCTCTGGTCAGGGCATTGTTGCAAATCGGAACCAACACCCTGGGGCCAACTGCACAGCTCGAAGACATGGTCGGGCTCATCGAAAGCATGGCGGCAACAAAACTGTACGACGGCGACGCCGTGAAGCTGACCACGGATGGCGCCCCTCAAGCGTGCCCTGAAGGTGACGCCATCGAGTTGGTCACAGGTGCGATCGCATCGCTATGCAGCGCGATTACTTATGAATGCACGGCGGCAGGCCTGCGATATGGGCTGGCATTGGAAGACATGGCACAGGTCCTGGAAAAGACATCGGGATGGAGTGAATCCTCTCGCTCTATTTATACCCAATTGTTATCCAGTCACCCCCTGGACAACACGGCACTCACGAGCGAAAAAACCATCCTCAAAGCGGCCTGTTTGCGCGGCAATGATCTTGGAGCTCCCATGTTGATCGCCAATGCTGCACGAAGCCTCTTCGAGCAAGCGGATCATCAGATCAGCGATCCAGTCCCGATAAAAGACTTGAGCACGTTCTACAGCTCTATTTCCGCGGTTCAGTTCAAGCCCTCCTCCAACTGCAATTGATTGGCGGCTCACGAATAGTGAGCGTGGAATCGATCGAGGTCTATATGAAAACCAAAATCTGTCCCGATGCGGCGGTAAGCCAGCGGCACCTTCTGCAGGAAACAAGCCCACGCTCGGCTACCTGCCTGGTCCGGCAAGCCTCGCCAACCTATTAACAAATAGTGAACGCGTATTGCTTTTAAACCCCAGCAACACGCGTCTTTCTAACATAACCTTCGTTAGCGGATTGCGTCATCGCAGAAACGCTTTTCACAAACATTACGCTCGCTGACCACCAAGACTCATCTGGCGAAAATGCAACATTGATCCACGCCTCGAACATCTCTAAGGCCTGATGGCGAAGCAACACTGTTTCATCCTGCAGTCTTGATGCATCAGCTTTGCATCAACTAATAAAAACCATCCTGTCACAGGAGAAGACGCATGACGAAGACGAAAACGACCAGCTCTCGGCGATCGCTAGCCGCTGGCGCTATCGGGAACTTCGGTGAGATCTACGATTTCGCTGTATTCGGGTTCTCAATACCCATTTTATCCGTTCATTTTTTTCCCGGCTCAGATCGAACTGCCGCGCTTCTGAGCACGTTCGCAGTCTATGCAGTGGCCTTCGTAGCCCGCCCCCTGGGTGGCTTGATGTTTGGCTATCTGGCGGACCGCCTTGGCCGTATCAGGGTCATGGCAATGACCGTTTGGCTCATGGCACTAGGCACCGCGATCATCGGGCTGCTTCCGACCTATGCAACCATCGGGATCGCCGCACCGTTGCTGCTGTTGCTCTGTCGAATCGCACAAGGCTTGGCACTGGGTGGCGAGACGACCGGCTCGACCAGCTACATCGTCGAGTCAGCACCGGAGAACCGCAGAGGATACTGGCTTGGCTTCACGCTGATTTTCTCTCACCTGCCCAACGCCGTCGTGGCCGGTTTGGTCGTCGCACTCCAGCTTGGAGCAGGGGATCAAGCGTATTCAGACTGGGCGTGGCGCATCCCTTTCCTTCTTGGAGGCATTATCGGAGTTGTCGGGTTCTGGCTGCGCCGCAACATCGATGAGCCTGAAGAGTACAAGCAAGCCCGCCAGGCCAGTAAAGCCAGCAAAATCAAGAAAAATCCGCTGATAGCGGCCATTCGCTGCGGTGGATTGAGGGGTATGTTGCACGTGTTCATGGTCCAACCGGTTTTTTCGGTAGGGGCTTACCTATTGCTCGGCTTTATGTACACCTTTCTAATTGAGGTCGGGAAGCTGGATTCCACCTCGGCTTTGATCTCAAACGCCATCGCCGTCATCGTACTTTCAGCCCTACTTCCGTTAGGAGGTTTATTGAGCGATCGGTTTGGCCGCAAGCGAGTACTGACATTTGGTGCGGCATGGATAGCACTCTCGGCATATCCGGCCATGTACTTGGCTGCCTCGGGTTCCTTCGCTAGCGCTGTGGCCGGGCAAACACTCCTCGCTGCCGGATTGGGGATTTATGGGGCAGCCAGCTTTGTGGCCGCAGCGGAATTTTTCCCGACATCGTTCCGTGCAACCGGACACGCCATTTCCTATCAGACAAGTGTCGCGATGTTCGGCGGAACGTGCCCATTGATCGCTGCGTACCTGTCCCAGGCGTTTGGCTCCCCGCTGGCGCCGGCCTTTTACGTCACGTTGATTGCCGTGCTCTGTCTGATCACAACTCAGTTTGTTCCTGAGACTCGTGGAATAAACCTGCGCACCTCGGTGGGCAACAAGACAAGCAACAAGGCGAGTGAATTGCCACAGCCCCAGAAAGCAATGCGGCAAGAGCTTTCTACATAACCCTTTTTTGCAGTCAACTGATCGCTGAGCGGCTCAAGATGTGCGCGGACTGAAAACAGTCCGCCTCATCGGCTGAGCCGCCGAACATACCGCACCCGAACAGGATCGGGTGTAAAGGCGACTACCGCTCCAAATTGGCCGTTTGCCCGTCCTCCCTGTTTATGGGCTTAGCAATGAAAATAAAAAACAAGCTTGTGCTGACGTTCGTATTGGTCGCGTTTATACCCGTGAGCTTGGTCGCAGTGATTTCGGTGACTAACACACGAACGCTGGCAGTTGATCAGTTTATGGATGGCAGTACGCGGGAAATACGCCAGATCGACGGCAACATTCGCCAGTTTTTCGACGCCAGCCAGCAAAATGTCGATCAAATGGCAACCGATCCAGTTTATGTATCGGTTGGCGCGCTGAAGAACTACCAGAGCGGCGATGCCGCCAGCCGGCCATTACCTCCTGCGGCCCAGCAACTGATCGAAAGGTTTGCGCATTACGGTGCGGCCCACCCGTCAGCGGCGATTCTCTCCATCGGCCTGGAGGACGGCTCCTACGCCAAATGGCCAGATGATCCTCAACTGGCCAACTACGATCCACGTTCACGCCCCTGGTATAAAGCGGCGATGGCGAGCCCTGGCAAAACCGTAAGAACACCCGCTTTTTACCCAGCCTATGATTACGGTAAGGAAGATGCTGCACTGGTGGGAACAGCCAGGGCAATGATCACGAGCGATGGTATCGTCAAAGGTGTATTAGCCGTGAACGTGTCTTTGAAGAACCTCACCGAGCTGGTCAAAAGCATCAGGCTTGGCGAAAGCGGCTACGTGATGTTGATCGAGGACGGAATCGTACTGGTAGACCCCCGCGACACGACGCATAGCTTCAAGCCGCTCAAGGACCTGGGCGAGGCCTATGCAAAGTTGGCCGCCATCCCGCAGGGATCAACCGAGGTTGAACTCAATGGGATCCCTTACATGGCCAACGTCTGGACGTCGCCTGATCTTGGCTGGCGCTATATCGGCTTGATCGAGCGCAGTGAAGTCATGAGCGCGGCCACTCGCATGACCTATCTCACTACCCTCATCGTGGGCGGGTTGACAGTCATTTTTGCCCTGGTCGCCGTGGCATTTTCCCAGTCCATCGTCAAACCCATCAGCCAGGTCAGCACCGGACTGCAATCGATCGCACAGGGCGAGGGAGATCTGCGTCGCGAACTAGAGTTTCAGGGTAACGACGAAACCGCTGAACTGGCAGGCTGGTTCAATAAGTTTCTCAGCGCCATACGTCAGTTGATCCAACACATCGGCGCCGCATCGAGCAATCTGCAAAATGCCTCGAGGGTTAACAGCGAGGTTGCCAACAACATGAACGAGGCCGCCGGAAGACAGCGCGAAGCGGTGGAATTGGTATCGACCGCGTTCAACGAGATGGTCGCAACCGCCAATGAGGTGGCCCGCTCATGCAGCGGCGCAGCAGAGTCCGCCGAGAACGGACATCGCCGTGTGGCGGAGGGCAAGCAGCAGATCGAGATCACCACGGACAACGTGAATCGCCTGGGACGCCGTCTGACCGAGTCGTCGCAGTCCATGACAGAGCTCGAAGCCGGCAGCCGCAGCATCAACCAGATCCTTGGCACCATTCGCGCCATTGCCGAGCAAACCAATCTGCTGGCCCTGAACGCAGCCATTGAAGCCGCCAGGGCGGGCGATCAAGGCCGAGGATTTGCAGTGGTGGCAGATGAAGTCAGAGCACTGGCCAAGCGCACATCCGATTCGACCGGCGAAATCGAGCAACTGCTCGGCGCACTAGGCAGCAAGACCCAGGAGGTCATGGGCAAAATGGGTAGTTGCCTGGAGCTCTCGCACGCCAGCGTATCGTCCATCGAGAGCACTCGGGACAGCTTTGAAGGCATCCAATTATCGGTCAATGAAATAAGGGATCAAAACCTGCAGATATCCGCCGCTGCTGAAGAGCAGCATAGCGTGGCCGAAGAGATCAATCGGCATATCCAGCAGATTTATGACGAGGCTCGGCTGGTGGAGAGCTTGGCCAACTCTGCACAGGATGACTCCGGCAAGTTGTCGAGTCTGTCAGATGAACTGAACGGTCTGGTGGGGCGCTTCAAATCGTGAACCGTCGTCGTTCGCCTGGAAGTCCCAACTGGTCCATTCGCATGGAAGTGACCAGCGGAGCGTTTCGTTCTCACGATGAGTCGCTGTCAAGACATCCAGGCTTGAGGCCAGGCGCACATCATCAGTCGGATGTAGGGGCGGGCAAGGCCACCTCTCCACCGAATTGTCGCGATATGACTTCGGCACCTTTGACTGCCAACTCGATAAACTCCTTTTCATTCATGTTCATTCGGACAGTCGGTGCCCCCACCGACAAGCAATAGTGCACTTCTTGATTGACGTCCTTGATGGGTACCGAGATCGCCGAGATGCCTAACAGCCGTTCGCCATGGGAAACGGCATAACCCTGCTCCCGGATCATGGCGAACTCTTCAAGCACCGCGCCATTGGTGCGCTTCGTCGCTTTGGCAACATTTTTGACTAACGGGGTGAGCTGGGCTTTGGGCATATAGGCCATCAAGACCTTTGAAGCAGACCCTACCAACAAGGGAATCTGTTCACCCGCCTGGACCACCGCGCGCAAGGGTGCCGAGCTGGTAGTGACCGAGTCGAGACAGACTCGATTGCGATCACTCACCGCATGGATGGAGACTGTTTCTTCAGTCTGCTCAGCGAGTTCTTGCAATACGGGTCGAGCGATCTCACGAATACCCAGGGTACTTTTTACCAGGCCAGCCAAGCGCGTGAACCGGAAGGACAAGCAATATTGCTGCTCGAGACGTACCAGGTAGCCAGCCTTTTCAAGACTCTGGACAATACGAAACGTCGTCGACTTCGGTAGCTCGATACGGTCTGCAATGTCTTGAAGCGTAAGGCTGCTGCGGTCTGAACTAAAGCTTTCGAAAACTGCCAAGATACGTTGCACAGAGCGCATCATTCTTGAAAAACCCCATCAAAATCGTTGATCGTAACGATCCTCCTCGACACGAAATGCTTCATTCGCCAACAAACGAGAATCAGTCTCAAAATAACATACTAGCATGACGCTATTTCACTCGCCAACTTCAGTTCCACCCACCGAACTCGAGAACGGAGGCACATCGAGACGGCTGGCGACCGCGCCTTGTTCAGTCGGGCACAGTTACCAGTTGCGTGCCCAGCCAACGTTTATCCGAAACCAACGTGCGAACGACGTCAGCCAAAACAACACGTGCTGCCAAACCCGCCGGCGATAACTCATCGTCCGACAAACTGGCGACTTGATTCAAGCGGGTAAAATTGAACTCGGAAATGGGTACCGTATCGAAACGGTCTTTATCATGCCTTGCAAGCGCCGCGCTAGGTTGCACCGTCATCCCCAAGCCCGCCCCCACCGCGTCCATGAGTATCGCAAGCCCGTCGATTTCCGCGATGACGTTCATCGTGCAGCCTTCTCTTTCAAAAGCATTGTTTATCAGCGCCCTGAGGCCGTGCGTACTGCCGGGCAATATAAGGGGAACGTTGGAAAGCTCACTGATTGACAGCGATTCACTCTTGCGGACCAGGGAAAAGTCAGCTGCGGAAATAGCGAAAAGACGTTCATTTACCAGCGGTTGAGTGCTGAATCTGCGCCCATGATCAGCGCCAAACAATATCGCAAGATCGATCTGTCTAGCACTCAGCATCCGCTCCAGGTTGCCCGATAACGCCTCGACAATACGAAGGGAAATATCCGGGTATCGCTCTCGCATCGCCTCCATGAACGGCAGTGCAACGACGCCTGAGGTGGATGGAGCCAATCCCACCGTGACATGCCCGGCGAACCGTCCAGTCCTGGCCGCGTGGGCCGCATCCTCTGCGTTGCGCAACACCAATTGTGCTCGATGCCAGAATGCCAATCCGGCGCTGGTGGGCTGCACGCCGCTCTTCTTTCTTAGCAGCAACCGAACGGACAGTTCATTCTCCAGTCGACTGATTTGTTGACTGAGGGCCGAGGTGACAACATCGAGTTCAAGCGCTGCTCGCCCCATGCTTCCACACTCAACTACCCGGACAAAGTAGCGCAGTTGACGCAGTTCCATCGGACACCTCCACTATCACAACGATGCCTGGACCGGTCGATCCAGGCACGACACGCTATTTGCCGATAAAACGCGGTTTCCTTTTTTCCTTGTAAGCTTTGATGGCCTCCTTGTAATCATCCGTGGATTGCACCACGGCCATCTGCGCAGCCACCGACTCCAAGCTCGTCCGCAAATCAGTGCGCAGCGATTGGTATAGCAGCTTCTTTATGCTGCGTTGCTGGATGGGAGGGCCATCCGCCAGGCGTGTAGCAAAATCCAGCGTTTGCTGCATGAGCTCGTCATCACTGAATACTCGGTTGACGATGCCCAATGCCAACGCCTCCTCAGCACTGACGAAATCACCCGTCCATAATAATTCCAGGGCTTTCGCGGTACCGACTATGCGCGGCAGCAAATAGCAACCGCCATTTCCAGGGATCAGGCCAACACGAATATAAGCCTCAGCAAATCGAGCCGACTCTGATGCGAAACGCATATCGCACTGCAACGAAAGATCCATGCCCGCCCCCACCGCCGCACCGTTTACCGCCGCGATGAGTGGCTTTTCGAAGTTCTCGATCGCCAATGCCACCTGGTGGGTGACTTTTTGCAATCTGATTTTACGCTCGAGCGGCGTTGGATCCCCCTCTGCGCTTTCGGCGGCCCGACGGCCCAGGTCGCCTCCGGAGCAGAATGCATCACCGGCACCGGTGATGACGAAACAACCGATGTCATCATTTTCATCGGCAGCCATCAATGCAGTGCGAAGTGAATCCAGCATGCTCTCGCTCAAGGCGTTCTTTTTTTCGGGCCGGTTTAGCTTGGCTACCATGACCCGGCCAACGGTACTGACTTCTAGATCAGACATCATATTCCCTCAGTTCGATATGGACACGTCGCCCGTGCAAAACCACACTCGTTGCCCGCGGCGCTATTGCTCGGCCTGAGCCAGTGCACGGTGTCGTGCATGCTCGTCCCGAGCCTGCAACAATGCAGCTCTCAGCGAACGATTGAGCCACCGCTTGTTTTCAGCAAACGTGCGCGGGTTCTTTGCCCCCAACGCCTGCCCCAGCGACGAAGCTTTCAAATGGAGTTCGTCTCGCAGGGCTACCTCGCGGACCAGCCCTCTCGCCAATGCTTCGGTAGCCTTCATCGCCCTGCCGCTCTGAATCAGATCAAGCGCCAAAGCGCGTCCGCCGATGACCTCTAAAATGTTCGCACCCGAGAAGGTGGCGATACCCAAATCAATTTCGGGCAGCGACAGTTTCGCGGTATCGACGGCGACACAGGCATCCGCCAAGAGCGCAAGCATCGCGCCACCTCCCGTCGCGGTACCATTGAGCACTGTGACAACTGGCTTGGGGCAGTCCATCACGGCGTCCTGCAGCGCCGCCAACGCCAACGACCTTCGTTCACGCTGGCGTGCCGTATCACCGTCCGCCGGTTGTTCACGAATATCGACCCCTGCGCAGAACACGCGCTCACCCGACCCGGTCAACATCACCGCGTTTATCTGCGGGTCATCAGTGGCCGCCTGCAGTGCAGCCGTCACACGCTCCATCATATCCACCGTCATCGCATTCGCCTTGGCGACACGATTAAGAGTGATCCACAGGAGCGACTCATGTCGCTCAACCGTCAACTCGCTGGCTAGTTCATCCACGGACATCTTCCTCTACGTGCTTGTTTTTATTTCATCGAGACACACGACACGAGTTCTACTGGGGAGTCTTTTGTCCCGACACAAACATGTCCGCGAAAAACTCTTCCTCGGGGAGGTTGCGTAATGCCACAAAATCCTGCCTTGCCGATTGCACGACGACGGGCGCTCCACAGGCATAGACCTGATGTTGGGAAAGATCCTCGTAATCTTCCATGACTGCACGGTGAACAAAGCCGACCCGACCTTCCCATAGGTCGTCGGGGTGCGCTTCTGACAGGACAGGTATGAACGTGACGTTGTGACTTTTCGTCCAAGCCTCGGCAACGGAACTCAAATACAGATCCGAAGCCCTTCGCCCGCCCCAATAGAGCGTTATTTCACGACTCGATGCTTTTTCAAGTTCGCGCTCAATCATGGCTTTGATCGGTGCGAACCCTGTGCCGCTGGCAACGAAGACCATTGGTTTGCTACTGTCTTCACGCACAAAAAAAGTACCTAGTGGGCCTTCAAGGCGCACCAGGTCGTTTTCTTTCATGACATTGAAAACGTGTTGGCTAAACGGGCCACCGTAATTCCTGAGATGCAACTCCAACACGTTGTCGTCGGGCACATTTGCCAGCGACAAACTGCGACGAATACCGCCTGGCATCACGACGTTGATATATTGCCCAGGCAAAAACCTGAAAGACTCCTTGGCAGGGAGGCGCAGGCGAATTCTCATCACATCCTCGGCCAGGCGCTCGAGACGATCGACACGGGAAACAAGCCGTCGAATAGGGATGTCTTGTGTTGCTTCCACCACCTCGCAGGCGATCGTCAATGCTGTTAAAGCCTTTGCCTGGCACAGGAGCGCGTATCCCTGCTGCCGGTCCTCGTTGGAAAGTATCGCCATGCTGGACTCCGCATGATCGACCACCCCGTCGAGTACTTTGGCCCGACAGGTTCCGCAGATGCCATTTTGACAACTGTAGGGCAGTTGACACCCGCTTTTGAGGGCGGCAGCAAGTATCGTATCGTCTTGCTGTACCTCGAACGTGCGGTCGATAGGCTTCACATTGACCCGATGCGTCAATGTGGCGGACAGGCTGTCATTCATAGCGATTCACCCCTTTACAGAATGTTTTGTACATTGCTCTTTCTCGCGACAAGCTTGGGGCGGTTCATTAACCGCGCACAATCAAGGCGTCCGCGGCAATCACACCGAGGGGCAGTACAAACATTGGATTGATGTCGATTTCGGCTATATCGCTGCGCTGCTCCCAGGCAAACTGCGATAACGCCACCAACGCGCGGGCAACAGCATCGACGTCAAGGGGAGGCGCGCCCCGAACCCCGTGCATGATCACGCTGCATTGCAATTCATCGAGCATTTCCATAGCGGTTGGCAGGCCGAAAGGGGCGATTCGACACGCGGAATCCTTCAGTACTTCCGCATAAATCCCACCTGCGCCGACTACCACCACAGGGCCAAATGAAGGATCCTTGACCACCCCGGCAATCAGTTCGAAACCACCTGTCACCATCTCGGAAACGAGGACACCCTCAATGTGGGCGGCAGGCACATGCCGTTGCGCGTTGGCTAACACCTGCTCGATCGCTGACTCCAGCTCCTGGGCTGTCCGAATGCCGACCTTTACGCCGCCTATTTCGGTTTTGTGCGCAATGTCCGCAGAGACAATCTTGACGACCAGGGGCGCTTTGACTTTGTCGAACAGCGCAGCGTCAAAACCCTTCACGATCAGGTCGGTTGTGACGGGGATACCGATTGAACGCAGCATTTCCTTGGACTCGACCTCGGACAACGATGCCCGACTGCCAACGGCGGTGCTAAGCGGTACAGAAGCTCGCTCTACTTTGAGCCCCTCATCCTCTTGCATCTGCAAAATGCGCGATTGAGTCCGCTTGAATCGCATCAGCATTGCGATAGCTTTGGCGGCTCGCGACGGCGAAGGCAACACCGGAATTCCCGCATCAGCGAATACACGCAGCGCCTCTGCAACCTGAACGCTGGGGGCTGAGGAAAAAACCAGGATCGGCTTCGACGCCGACGCGGCAATTCGGGCCAATACCTGGGCTGCCGCCAGGCTGCCAGAGGCGCCTGTGGTTGCCAGGTTAATGCAAAGCGATCCTACGGCGGGGTCTTCAAGCGTCGCGCTTACAGCGGCTTCCAACTTCTGCGCATTGGCCGCCGAAAAATACCCTGCGGTAAGGTCGATTGGATTATGGACGGCCCCGATGTTAGGCACGACCGCCAGCAGCTTTTGCTGGGTATCGTTACCAAGTTCACACAAGGTCAGACCTTCAGGCTCACCCGCATCTGCAAATACGATCGCAGACCCGCCCGATACCCCCATCACCGCGACACCCCCATTGTCCGGGTATTTTTTGCTTTCCAATGCCTTGAGGAAATCCACTGCTTCATGGATCTCTCTGATCTCGACGATCCCCGTTTGCTTGAACAGGGCACGATAGAAATCATAGACACCCGTCATGCTGGCGGTATGCGATGCGGCCGCCAGTGCGCCCTGCTCGGTGACGCCGCCCTTCCAGAGCAGAATCGGCTTGCCACGCGCCGTAGCCTTGCGGCCGATTTCCAACAGCGCACGACCGTCGTTGGTTCCCTCGATATAGGCGACGATGGTGTGTGTCTCGTCATCATCAAGCAGCGCCTCAATGAGCTGCACCGTGTTGACGTCGCTTTCGTTGCCCGTCGCGATCACATGCCGGAAACCAATCCCCGCTTCGGCGCATGCAAGGGCGATGCTGTAGCCGAATCCTCCACTCTGCGTCACCAGCGATACCGACCCTTTCTCGAGTTTCGGTTCACGCGTAATGCTGCCGAATGCGGCGTAGACCCGAGAATGGATGTTGGCAAAACCGAGGCAGTTGGGCCCGATAATGCGCATGCCCGCCGCCCGGGCAATCGCGAGCATTTTCTCCTCACGGAGAATCCCTTCCGGACCGCTCTCTCGAAAGCCACCGCTCAGAACCACCGCAAAAGGAACCTTCTTCTGCGCACTCGATTCCAGCACGGCTAAAACGCCCTGCGCAGGAACGCCAACCACTACGAGGTCGACGTCGCCTTCGATATCGGCAACGGACCCATAGCACTTCAAACCTTCAAAGGTTTCGTATTTGGGATTCACCGGATAGATCGCGCCGGTGTATCCATTGCTCATCAGAGCTCTTACGGCCTGAGAGCCGGGACGTCCCGCATCCTCCGACACGCCTACAACCGCAATCGAACGTGGTTCAAGCAAGTTTTTGTAATTATTCATATCGGTACTGAAGCCCTTGATCGCTATCGAAAATCGGGAGACGAGGTAAAGAGATGCAGTCGTTTCTCTGCTCTCCCCAAAAGCAGAGCTGCCACGGTGCACTGTCGTCCGCTGCTAGACGAAAGTCAATTATTTTTGGAATAGGTTTCAATGAATGAAACCACAAACACCATCTTACACAAGCTTGCACCGGCGCTAACTCAGCACGCACCTGTCACTCAAAAGTTCCACTCATTGAAACTTGTGCTAATTATCAAAACACATGCTAGTATGATTTTGCGTCGAGCGAGGGGATGTTACGGCCTCGTATGGACGATTGATTTGTCCTGAATACATGCAGATTCAATAGGAGCATTGGTGATGATTTACACGCGCAGTGGGGCAGACGCCCTTGCAAATCGGAGCGTTATCGTTTCGCCCGGTACCGGGAACCAGCATTGGGGAACGACCTTCTTTGGCCCGCGGAGCTCTCAAGGGCGGGCCCCAGGCCCTCAGGCGACAATGTCTGAACTCAGAGCACACGAAGCAGTAGTGCCCCATTTCCACGGGGTGTCGATGTTTCAGTTGTTCATCGCTGGCAGTGGCACACTGGGTAATCGCGGTCAGGTGCTGGAACCGCTCACCGTCCAGTTCAAAGACCATCACACGGCTTACGGTCCGATCGTGGCGGGCCCGCAAGGGCTGTCCTTCGTCGCCATGCGGATGTACACCGGAAACTCCCAACCGGTCTATTTGAGTGAACCTGGCTACCGGGAACAACTGCGTCCCAGCAAACGCCGGCACCTGACGTCCGAGCCCATCAAGTTCTCCATTGCCCCTGTGATGCAGGCCCGCGAAGAAGCGAGTTGGGAACTGCTTTTTGAAGATGAGGCAGATGGCTTGCGCGCTCAGGTATTACGATTGGGCGCTGGTATGAAGGTGGACGGTCCGCCCCCTGGTATTGCATCGGGTTATTACGTTTTCGTCGGAAACGGCAGCGTGCTGCATGGCGAAGAGGAGCTTCCTCTCTGGTCCATGATCGTCGTGGAATCAACTGAGGAAAAGTTCGAGATCCAAGCAGGCGACCAAGGTGCCGAGGTCCTCGTGCTCCAGTACCCCCGGGAAGAGATTTGAAGTAGGGCCCCTCCGGCGGACTGACATTCGCTGGTCGCGTGCCCAACGTTAACGCGTAAGAAACACGGCTTCACCCTATCAAACAATAAACAAGTCTACGCCCCTGAGGGGGAGTAAAAGGCTTTGCACAATGGAGTTCGTTATGAGCATTGGCGTAACGTTCAATTTCAAAGGGCTGGTCGTGCCGATATCCGGCGCGCCCCCAGCCGGCTATTCGCTACGACCGCTTTACCCACGCTGACACAACTCGACATGCCTGCGCCGCACACAGTGATAAACGCGACAAGCATTCATGCCTGTAGGAAACGTTCGGATAGAAGAAACAGCACCAGTGTTCATGGGGCGCTCAAAAAACTCCAGCTCCGCAGCCTGCTGGCCTGTCTGGCCATTGGCGCCGCCAGCGTTGCTACAGGCGCATACGCCGGGCCACTCCCCTCCTCTTCATCATTGGCCTACGACAAGCAGACCCAAGACCCAGTGCCCATCCCAGTATCGGAACGAAGCCTTCCAACGGTTACAGCTCAAACCTGGTTCAAAGCATCCAACGAAGGACGGATACTGGAAGGCGCCATCTTTGACCGCGAGGGCAACCTGCTTTTCTGTGATGTTTCGGGTAAACGCGTACTTCGCCTGTCGCCGACCAAACAGCTTTCAATCGTAGCCACGATAGAGAACCTCTCCCCTGGTGGACTGGCATTTCATCCCGACGGACGCCTGTTCATCGCGGCTCTCGATCTGAATCGCAACCTCGGCGCGATTTTCGCAGTCAAACCCGATGGCACGGGAATGCAAACCATCATCGCGCAAGACGCCGGATTCATGCCCAATGACTTGGTGTTCAATAAAGAGGGTGGTTTTTACTTCAGTGACTTCAAAGGTATTTCGACCGAGCCAAAGGGCGGAATCTATTACGTTTCTCCCGATCTTTCGACTCCCGTTGTCGTCTTGCCGCATCTCTCGATGGCCAACGGCGTTACGCTAAGTCCAGACGGAAAAACGCTGTGGGCAACTGAATTTGGCCGCAATCTTCTGCATCGCATCGACCTGGCCAACGCTACTACCATCGCCACCATCAGCTCGTCCATCCCCTACCGTTTCACGGGGCCCTCCCCCGATTCGATGCGGGTCGACGCCGATGGCAATGTCTATGTGGCGATCTATGGGCAAGGTCGTGTAATGGTCTTTAACCAGATCGGTATCCCGATTGGTCAGGTGCTGCTGCCGGGGCGCGAACAAGGGCACAACCTGCTATCGACTAGCCTCGCCATTGATCCCAATACGAACACCTTGTACTCCGTCACCAGTGATGGAGATAAGGGGCAAGGAGCGACAATATTCAGTGCCAAGGTGTTCACCCATGGCTTGCCTCCGGCGTCATTCAAATGAGCCGCCTCAATGCTTGTTACCAACACGTGTGTCCTATTGATCACATGGAGAAACCCTTATGACCCCTATTGGCGCAGAGCCTGACTCTTTGAATGCCAAGCGCGATACGACAAAAGCTTCGCGATGGGTATGTCGTATCTTTGCCATTGTATTACTGATACTCGGCTTGGCCCTTTCCATTGGCGGTGTCATCTTGGTTGCGGACGCAGGTTCTGCGTACTACCTGATCACCGGGCTGGCCTTCATCACAAGCGCTGTATTTCTCTGGCGCGGTGATGCGCGAGGGGTTTGGGTCTATGCCGCAATGCTGGTCTGGACCACGGCCTGGAGTTTGTGGGAGGTGGGTTTTAACGGTTGGCAACTGGCGCCCAGACTGATTGGTCCGTTCGTTCTCGGCGCAGTACTTCTGCTACCGCATTTCACCCGACTCACGCCTGCGCCGAACACCCGGAAGCTTCCACGCGGCTGGCCATCGTTTGCCGGCGGCCTGGCCGCTGCAATCGCCTTGGGGAGCGTCACTCACGCTTTCGGACCTGACGCACCGGACTTTCCGATGTTGAGACGCGGCTTGCAATCGCAGGCGCCAGCGAAACTGCCTGAACCAATGGCCAACAACGAACGTACCGACTGGCAAGCCTACGGCAACGACCAGGGTGGAACCCGCTTCAGTCCGCTAGCAGACATTGACACAACCAACGTTTCGAAGCTGGTCAAAGTCTGGGAAGCCGACATGGCACCGGTGAACGGCGATCTCAACGCCATCGAAGGCACCCCCATCATGATGGGTAGTTCCCTGTACGCGTGTGATGGCAATAACGGTATTCATGCATTCGATGCGGAAACCGGCAAAGAATTGTGGCGCCGCGACATTTCCAACGGCGTACCACAGTCGGGTAAACCTTGTCGGGGTGTGGCGTACTACAAAGTGCCTGACACCAATGGGTTTTGCTCGGAACGCATCTACGCCCCCAGCCACAACCCCACACTGGTGGCACTGGATGCGAAAACCGGAGAATATTGCCCAGGGTTTGGTAACAACGGCGCGGTCGATCTGACAAAGGGCGTCGCACCTTACCCACATGGCTTGTTCTACGTCAGCTCGGCACCGCAAGTTATCCGCGGCAAGATTGTCGTCGGTGGTGGCATTCCCGACGGGCAATATTGGGGTGGTCCGTCAGGCGTCATCAGGGCGTTTGATGCGGTGACAGGCGAACTCGCCTGGGCCTTTGATGCCGGCGCGCCGAATCGTCTCGGCCTGCCACCTGAAGGGCAGTACTACACGCCTTCCACCCCCAACAGCTGGGCCCCTATCAGCGCGGATGAGAAGCTCGGTCTTGTCTATTTGCCAGTGGGCAACGCGACACCTGATGCTTACGGTGGGCAGCGCCGTCCCTATGACGAGGATATCTCCAGTGCGGTAATCGCTCTCGACGCGGAGACGGGTCGACTGCGCTGGAAATTCCAGGCCACGCACCACGACATCTGGGATTATGACGTCGCTTCCCAGCCCACTCTGTTGAATTGGCCTACCGCAAAGGGCATGCGGCCAGCGCTGATCCAACCGACCAAACGCGGCGAGATTTTCGTGCTCGACCGCGAGACTGGCGAACCGATCAAGGCGGTGGAAGAACAGCCTGTGCCTCAGCGTGACATTGCCAAAGGCGAATGGCTGTCCCCTACCCAACCTGCCTCTGTCGAGCTCCCTGCTTTCAGGGGGCCTCAACTGCGCGAAAAAGACATGTGGGGTGCGACGCCGATCGACCAAATGGTTTGCCGGATCATGTTCAAACAATCGCGCTACGAGGGCCAATTCACGCCCATCACGCTCGACAAGAATGTCTTGATCGATCCCGGTTCAATGGGTGGTGTGAACTGGAATGGCATCTCGCTGGACGTTGATCGCGGGCTGATGATCGTCAACTGGACTCAGGTCCCTGACCGAATCGAATTGGTAACACGCGAAGAAGCAACGCAACGCAATTTCAGGATTGCACCTGGTCTGGACGCAGGGGGACAAGCCGAGCAGCCTATGCTTGACACGCCATACGGCGCTTATCGGGTCAACTTCCTTTCGCAGCTTGGCATTCCTTGCAATGCGCCGCCTTGGGGCCTGATTGGCGCTGTTGATCTTGTCAGTGGCAAGCTCATCTGGTCCAAGCCATTTGGCTCACCGCGTGACATTGGTCCGTTCGGTCTGCCGACCCTGGTTTCCATCCCGATCGGTACACCGACCGCCGGTGGCGCCGTGACGACCCGTGGCGGCCTGGTATTTATCGGCGGTGCAGCAGAGCATACGTTCCGTGCCCTGGATGCTGCCACCGGCCGGGAGCTGTGGAGCAGTCGCCTTGCCACCAGCGCCAATGCCACGCCCATGACCTACCGCAGTCCGGTCAGCGGAAGGCAATTTGTGGTGGTCGCCGAGGGTGGGCGCCCGCATTATCGTACGAAGCCTGGTTCGAAGCTGGTTGCCTTTGCAATTCCAGATGGCAAGTAATGGCGGCTGACAATAGCTGTTCAACCAAGGAGCCGGTCCATCGTGACCTGTCTCCAAAGTCTTGAACTGGGCAAATTTGCCTGCCTCTGAAATGGGTCTATATCCATTTCAGTATCAAAACGCCCGGTGCATTTGCATCGGGCGTTTTGTGTTTCAGGGAGAGTGGTAACGCCTGCCACATATCCCCCTGCACAGAAACATCACCCTTCACTAAAACTGAAGCCCTCACCTCTAAATCCGCCTTTCGCCGCGATGAGCCCATCCCTATGGTTAATCCACTGGCGGCAGTCACTTCGCCCTGCCAGTGAATCGAGGAGATACGATGGTCGACGTTCTGGTGATAGGTGGCGGCAACGCTGCGTTATGTGCCGCATTGATGGCACGAGAGGCAGGCGCCAGCGTGATGCTGCTGGAAGGCTCGCCGAAAGTCTGGCGCGGTGGAAATTCGCAGCACACGCGCAACCTGCGCTGCATGCACGATGCGCCTCAGGATGTGCTGGTCGATGCCTATCCCGAAGAAGAATACTGGCAAGATCTGCTTAAAGTCACCGGTGGTCTTACCAACGAGAAACTGGCGCGCATCGCCATTCGCGCCTCGTCATCTTGCCGTGATTGGATGCGTTCACATGGTGTGCACTTTCAGCCGCCCTTGTCGGGTGCTCTGCACGTGGCGCGCACCAACGCGTTTTTCATGGGCGGCGGAAAGGCACTGGTCAATGCTTACTTTCGCAGCGCCGAACGCTTGGGCGTGAAGATCCGTTATGACGCTCAGGTCACCGACATAGAACTGGAAAACGGTGCTTTCGTCGCAGCTCACCTGGCCGAACGGGTGATAGATGGACAGCGATTCCCAGCGGAGCGTATCGAAGCTCGCGCCTGCGTCCTGGCTGCTGGCGGATTTGAATCCAATCGCGAATGGTTACGGGAGGCTTGGGGCCAAAACGAGCGTGGTGAATGGCCATCGGACAACTTTCTGATTCGCGGCACCCGCTTCAATACCGGTGTGTTGTTGCGACGGATGCTCGATCTTGGCGCCGATTCAGTCGGCGACCCAACCCAGGCACATATGGTTGCCATCGACGCCCGGGCTCCGCTTTACGACGGAGGTATCTGTACCCGCATCGACTGCGTGTCCCTGGGCGTGGTTGTCAACCGCGATGGAAAACGGTTTTACGATGAGGGTGAGGATTTCTGGCCCAAACGTTATGCGATTTGGGGCCGTCTGGTTGCGGGACAACCCAACCAGCAGGCCTACTCGATTATCGACCAACAGGCGCTTGGCCGCTTCATGCCGCCGGTGTTCCCTGGAACCACAGCCCGGACGTTGCCAGAACTGGCTCGCCTGTTGAACTTGCCGCAAACGCAGTTCGTTAAAACCATCGAAGACTACAACAACGCTTGCCATGTCGGCACGTTCGACCACACCACGCTCGACGACTGCCATACCGAAGGGCTTACTCCCGCCAAGACTCACTGGGCAAGGCCGCTCACCAAACCACCCTACTACGCCTACCCCCTCAAGCCAGGCGTCACCTTTACCTATCTCGGCCTGGCGACCGACGAAACGGCCGCCGTGCACTTTGATGGCAAGGCCAGCCCGAACCTGTTTGTCGCCGGAGAAATGATGGCTGGCAACGTACTGGGCAAGGGTTATACCGCGGGTATTGGCATGGCCATCGGTACTGCCTTCGGACGAATCGCTGGCGTACAGGCCGCGCTTTGTGCGGGGTTTGGTCTTTCTCCTGTGAACTCGGAGCTTCAACATGCAGCTGTTTGATCCCCAGGTATCCAGCCAACTGATCCCGGCCCTCAACCTGCAGGAAACCGAAGTCGAACGGCAGATGACCATTTGCAATGCCTGCCGCTATTGCGAAGGTTTCTGTGCCGTATTCCCCGCAATGACCCGGCATCTGGAATTCGGTCAGGCCGACATTCATTACTTGGCGAACCTTTGCCACAACTGCGGCGCGTGCCTGTCGGCTTGCCAATACGCTGCCCCGCACGAATTTGCAGTCAACGTACCCAAAGCCATGGCCAAGGTGCGGCTGGAAACCTACACCAGTTACGCCTGGCCGCAGCCACTGGGTAAATTGTACCAACGCAACGGCCTTACCTTGGGGCTGGCTTCAGGCGCTGGGTTGGCGCTGTTCCTGTCGCTTACCTTGATGATCATGGGCAACCTGTTCGTTGCCATGCCAGGCGGTAACTTCTACGGGATTTTTCCACACAACACGTTGGCACTGATGTTCAGCGCGGTGTTCGGTTTTGCCGTGTTGGCCCTGGGTATCGGCGTGCGTCGATTCTGGCGCGAAATCTCACCCGCCGAGGCACCTCTGCCGTTGAAAGCCAGTGCGGCCCTGGAGGCCGGCGCCAACGTCGCACAACTCAAGTACCTGGACGGCGGACATGGGGAAGGCTGCAACAACGCCGACGACGCATTCACCCTATGGCGCCGCCGCTTTCACCACCTCACCTTCTATGGGTTCATGCTGTGCTTCGCAGCCACAGGCGTTGCCACTCTTTATCATTTTTTACTCGATTGGTCGGCGCCCTACCCGGTTATGAGCCTGCCAGTGCTGCTCGGCATTTTCGGTGGCGTAGGTCTGCTGATCGGCCCAGCAGGTTTGCTCTGGATGAATCTGCGGCGTAACCCGCAACAAGGGGACGAGAATCAGAAACCGATGGATCGTGGCTTCATCGCGCTTCTGTTCCTGGTCAGCGCTAGCGGTCTTGCATTGCTTGCCGGGCGCGAAACCAGCGCGTTGGGCTTATTGCTTGCCATCCACCTGGGTCTGGTCATGGCGTTCTTTCTGACCATGCCCTATAGCAAATTCGCCCACGGCATATTCCGCAGCGCTGCATTGCTGAAATACACCATTGAAAAACGCCAACCCAACCCAATCAGTGCGGGCGGCGAATGACCGGTATTTTCAAGAGCGCGCCGACGGCATCTTCGGCGCCGTTAAGTTGAAAGCAACCTTCATGACAATCACAAGGAGAGCGTTACCCATGTTCAAATAAATTACCGAGATATTCCGCAAGAACAGACGTGGCATGACTTAGATCCCGTCTTCTCATCAACTTACCGTGTGTCACGTCAAGCTCGACGCTTCCACAAAAAAGAATCCAGTAGTGCTTCGCTGGGTTCAACCCGTTGCAGACATTCTTTAATGCTCTTCCGGGCGGAAGATCAACCTGAAGATGTGTTCGATTATCTGACTAATAAAAACAAAAGCAGAGATTATCATGACCACTCATTTGAACTGCAACACGCTTAATATTTCCGCCGCATTGTTGCTGCTTTGCGGAGCGACCAACAGTCATGCACAAGAAGCCTTCAGTCCTGAGTCACCTTGGATGTTGGGAGACTGGGGCGGCCTACGCACAGAACTGCTTGAAAAAGGTTATACCTTTAACGTGCTCTACACGGGCGACGCCGCAACGAATCTTGCCGGTGGCTACGATTCTCACACCACGGCGCGGTATACCGATCAACTTGCGCTGATGAGCAATTTTGACCTTGAGAAAATACTCGGCTGGGAAGGCGCTGATTTTCAATTCACGATATCGGACCGTAACGGGCGCAATCTCACCAACGATGTGCTCACCGATCCTCGGGTGGGAGGAATCAGTCAGGTCCAAGAGGTATACGGGCGCGGCCAGACCTGGCGGCTTACACAACTCTGGTACCGTCAAAAGTTCTTTGACGGCGGGCTGGATATCAAACTGGGCCGCATGAACTTTGGCGAGGACTTCGGCAGCTTCCCCTGCAAATTCCAGAACTTGGCATTCTGCGGCGCACAGCCGGGTAACTGGGCCGGCGATATCATTTATAACTGGCCAATCACTCAATGGGCGGGCCGCGTAAAGGTCGCTTTGAGCGATGATACTTATGCGCAGATCGGTGCGTACGAGCAGAACCCTTCCTACCTGGAAATAGGTAACGGCTTCAAACTCAGCGGCAGCGGTAATGAGGGTACCTTGGTACCTGTCGAGCTGGTCCATACCACGTCGCTGGGAGCCGGACGGCTGCCAGGGGAATATCGCGTAGGGGCGTATTACAGCAGCCGTGACGCAAACGACGTCAACACAGAAGAAAACGGCATAGCAAAATCCCGCGACAGTAAACACGGCGCATGGATTGCCGGGCAACAACAGGTCTGGAAAGATCCAGACTTCGCCGCTCGTGGGCTGACGGTGTTCGCCTATGCCACGGTGCATGACAAAGCCACCAATATGATCGATCGCTATGCGCAAGTAGGCGCTTACTACACGGCCCCCTTCAAATCTCGCCCGAATGACGAGATCGGCGTCGCCATCGCCAGTCTCCACGTGAATAACCGATTCACAGATCATCAGCAGCAACTGAACGAGCGGGCGGGCGTCAGCGATTACGACGACCCTCGCTACACACCGACCCAAAGCTCAGAAACCAACATGGAAATCTACTATGGCTTTGGCGTGACCAAGTGGCTGACCGTGCGCCCCAACCTGCAATTTGTAGGCAATCCTGGCGGAGTCAGCGAGGTCAGGGATGCGTGGGTGGCCGGTTTGAAATTCGAGACCAGCCTGTAAGGGGCTCTTCCAATGCAGTTTTTTTCAGCCTGAGTTCGCACCAACATGGGAGAGTACGACAATGACATTTTGCAGCCTGCAGAATCGAGTTCAATTGTTCGCGAAGTGCGTCGTGGCCCTCGCCTCTAAATTGTCGAGTCACTCGTTCTCGTACTTGGACCAATTCCCTGAAGGCGTCCTGCTACCCGATCGTCGGGCAGTACCAGACGAGGTATAACAACCGAAACACGGCGTCGTAGGTTGGGTGCGCCTTGGAACGCTGCAAAATGATCCCAACCAAACTCAGAAATATGTACCTGACAAACGTCTCATCACTTGATAGGAGTACTTTCATGTCTTGGTCCAAACCTGCTTACACCGACCTGCGTATCGGTTTTGAAGTCACCATGTACTTCGCAAACCGTTAAGTTTGTACCTGATGGACAGCGCCTCGGCCTGCCGAGGCGTTTTATTTTCGGTTCCAGAATGATGGAGCAACCATGTTCGTCCAGATTCTAGGTTCTGCCGCCGGTGGCGGTTTCCCCCAGTGGAACTGCAACTGCGCCAACTGCGCAGGTTTTCGCGACGGCAGCCTGCGGGCCCAGGCGCGCACCCAATCGTCCATCGCCCTGTCCGATGACGGTGTGAACTGGGTGCTGTGCAACGCCTCTCCGGACATTCGCGCCCAGCTCCAGGCGTTTGCCCCGATGCAGCCGGGCCGGGCCCTGCGCGACACCGGCATTGGCGCGATCATCCTGATGGACAGCCAGATCGACCACACCACCGGCCTACTCAGCCTGCGTGAAGGTTGCCCACATCAAGTCTGGTGCACCGACATGGTCCATGAAGACCTGAGCACTGGCTTTCCACTGTTCAACATGCTGACCCACTGGAACGGCGGGTTGAGTTGGAATCGCATCGAACTCGACCAGAGCTTCACCATCGCCGCCTGCCCGAACCTGCGCGTCACCCCACTGCCCCTGCTCAGCGCCGCACCGCCCTATTCACCGCATCGCTTCGACCCGCACCCGGGCGACAACATCGGGCTAATCGTCGAAGACCTGCGCACGGGTGGCAAGCTGTTCTATGCCCCTGGCCTGGGCAAGGTCGACGAGTCGTTGTTGCAGATCATGGCCGGCAGCGATTGTCTGCTGGTGGACGGAACGGTGTGGGACGACGATGAAATGCAGCGCCGTGGTGTCGGCACCCGCACTGGCCGGGAAATGGGCCACCTGGCCCAGAATGGTCCGGGCGGCATGCTCGAAGTGCTGGAGCATTTGCCGAAGCAGCGCAAGGTGCTGATCCACATCAACAACACCAACCCAATCCTCGATGAAGACTCCTCCGAGCGGGCCGAGTTGGTGCGACGCAATGTCGAAGTCGCTTACGACGGCATGAGTATCGAACTGTAGGAGCGCCCGAAATGACTGACACACCATTGACCACGGCAGAATTTGAAGCAGCCTTGCGCGCCAAGGGCGCGTATTACCACATCCATCACCCGTATCACGTGGCGATGTATGAAGGCCGCGCGACTCGCGAGCAGATCCAGGGTTGGGTCGCGAACCGGTTTTACTATCAGGTGAACATCCCGCTCAAGGATGCCGCGATCCTGGCCAACTGCCCGGATCGGGCGATCCGCCGTGAGTGGATCCAGCGCCTGCTCGACCATGACGGTGCTCCCGGCGAGGACGGCGGTATCGAAGCTTGGCTGCGGCTGGGCCAGGCGGTGGGCCTGGATCCCGATCAACTGCGCTCCCAGGAATTGGTGCTGCCAGGGGTTCGTTTTGCGGTGGATGCCTACGTCAACTTTGCCCGCCGGGCCAGTTGGCAGGAAGCCGCCAGCAGCTCGCTGACCGAACTCTTCGCGCCGCAGATCCACCAGTCGCGCCTGGACAGCTGGCCGCAGCATTACCCGTGGATCGACCCGGCCGGCTACCAATACTTCCGCACTCGTCTGAGCCAGGCCCGGCGTGATGTGGAGCACGGCCTGGCGATTACCTTGCAGCACTACACCACCCGCGCAGGGCAGGAGCGCATGCTGGAGATTCTCCAGTTCAAACTGGACATCCTCTGGAGCATGCTCGACGCCATGAGCATGGCCTACGAATTGAACCGTCCGCCCTATCACAGCGTGACCGGGCAACGGGTGTGGCACAAAGGGATCACCTTATGAGTTTCGACCGCAGCAAGACCCCGCGCTGGCGCCCCGGCTATCGCTTCCAGTACGAACCGGCACAGAAGGGCCATGTGCTGCTCTATCCTGAAGGCATGATCAAGCTCAACGACAGCGCGTCGCTGATCGGCGGCCTGATCGACGGCGAACGGGATGTCGCGGCCATCGTCGACGAGTTGGCGAAGCAGTTTCCCGACGTGCCGGAACTCGGTGACGACATCGAGCAATTCATGGAGGTCGCCCGTGCACAGCACTGGATCGAACTTGCCTGAGCCCACCGGGCTGCCGCCCAAGCCTGAAGTCGGCTTGCCGCTGTGGCTGCTGGCGGAGTTGACCTATCGTTGCCCGCTACAATGCCCGTACTGCTCCAATCCGTTGGATTTTGCCGAACAAGGCCAGGAGCTGAGCACCGAGCAGTGGTTCAAGGTCTTTCGCGAAGCCCGAGAGATGGGTGCCGCGCAACTGGGTTTTTCCGGCGGCGAGCCGCTGGTGCGTCAGGATCTGGCCGAGCTGATCGGCGAGGCGCGCAAGCTGGGTTTCTATACCAACCTGATCACCTCCGGCATCGGCTTGACCGAACAGAAAATCAGCGACTTCAAAAAGGCTGGCCTGGACCATATCCAAATCAGCTTCCAGGCCAGCGACGAGCAGGTGAACAACCTCTTGGCCGGCTCGAAGAAAGCCTTCGCGCAAAAGCTGGAAATGGCCCGGGCGGTCAAAGCCCACGGCTATCCGATGGTGCTGAACTTCGTCACCCATCGGCACAACATCGACAAGATCGACCGCATCATCGAGTTGTGCATCGCTCTTGAGGCGGATTTCGTCGAACTTGCCACCTGCCAGTTTTACGGCTGGGCGCAACTTAATCGAGTGGGTCTGCTGCCGACCAAGGAACAACTGGTCCGCGCCGAGCGTGTCACCAACGAATACCGCGCCAAGCTGGAAGCAGCCGGCAATCCGTGCAAGCTGATCTTCGTCACGCCGGACTACTACGAAGAACGCCCCAAGGGCTGCATGAACGGCTGGGGCAGCATTTTCCTCACCGTCACGCCGGACGGCACCGCGCTGCCCTGTCACGGCGCCCGTCAGTTGCCGGTGCAATTTCCCAATGTGCGCGACCACAGCATGCAGCACATCTGGTACGACTCGTTTGGCTTCAACCGCTTTCGCGGCTATGACTGGATGCCCGAGCCATGCCGCTCCTGCGATGAAAAAGAAAAGGACTTCGGCGGCTGTCGCTGCCAGGCGTTCATGCTCACGGGAGACGCCAGCAATGCCGACCCGGTGTGCAGCAAGTCCGAACATCACGGGGTGATTCTGCAGGCGCGTGAAGACGCCGAGCACGCCACGCAAACCATCGAACAATTGGCCTTTCGCAATGAACGAAACTCGCGCCTCATCGTTAAGGGCTGATCGTCTCAGCGACAGAAATGACTGACTGATCGACGATCGATTCGAACGGTAACGTCCGACGCGCAGCAAATACCACGTGCGACACCTGAGGGATTCAAGTTCTCGGCGTCGCAGATGGCGCATCATTGGTGAATAAAGCTCAGCACTGCATCAATAGCTCACAGGCTAATCAATTAAAAAATAGCCTGTAGAATATCCCCATACCGACAACAAAATCATTCCAGATATCGAGTAGGCATCTTAGTCCTTGCCGTCCTCGATCATCTTGCGTCATCTGCACGCTCCCAAGCCAATGCGTTATTAGGCTGAAACAGCTTATTTAAAACCTTATCTATTTAACGGTTCAGGGCAAGCTTATCGCTATTCTCGGACCCCCAAAGAACTCAGGACACTTATGAACCTTGCAAAACTTACAGCTTCTATCATTTTAATCACCGGCCTGGCTGGCTGTGCGACTGAACTTCCGACGCTTAAGGATGGCGAATCCATTGTCAATCTTCACGAGCAGATCGGTGATGAAATGCTGGCCAGACGCTTGGATACGCAACGCGCAGAGAACCTGACTTATTTCAAAGTATCACCAGGGGCGCATACGATGGAACTTGGGGTAGTTACCAAGGGCTACCAGGAAAGCCAACACCGCTGTATTGCCACCCTGTCCTATGACAATTTTTTACCTAATGAACGTTACACCTTGATGGAAAGTAGTGCGGGAAAAGAGGTAAAGATTGAACTTATGGACAGCAAAGGTAATACCTTGGCTCAAACTGACAAGACGCCCTGCTTGTAATTTCCCGCAGAGCAGGTAACAGCGCCCCCGTAAGTACACAGCAATCATGACAGTTTCACTCCACGCTGAAACAAAAAACGCCCGGCCTATCGCCGGGCGCTTTTGTTTAGTCGTCGTCCTCAGAGTTTGTGCATGCCCCGCTCGTCCCATCCACCACCCAGTGCACGATACAAGTTCACTTCAGCCTGCAACTGCGCAAGACGATCGTTGATCAGCCTTTGTTGGTTGCTAAACAGCGAGCGCTGCGCGTCCAAAAAGGTCAGGTGGCTGTCCACGCCGATTCGATAGCGACGCTCGGCAAGCCGATAGTAATCCTGGCTGGCGTTGACGAGGTCATTCTGTGCCTGCAACTGATCGACGTAGGTTTTACGTGCGGTCAATCCGTCGGAGACTTCCTGGAAAGCGGTCTGGATAGCTTTCTCATAGTTGGCCACGCCAATATCTTTCTGAATCTCCGAGTAATTCAGGCTGGAGCGTAACGCGCCTGCGTTGAAAATCGGCAAGCTGATGGTAGGGCTAAACGCCCAACTGCCTGAGCCGCTCTTGAACAACCCATCCAGATTCGCGCTCGAGGTGCCGGCATTTGCCGTAAGGCTGATGCTAGGGAAAAACGCCGCCCGCGCCGCGCCGATGTTAGCGTTAGCGGCCAAGAGCGTATGCTCGGCGGCGAGGATATCGGGGCGACGGTTGAGTAAATCACTGGGCAGACCAGCCGGTACGTTGGCCAGCAGGTCGCCATCCAAGGACTGTGGCTCCGGCAAATCGGCGGGCAGTCCTGTACCGAGAAGAAGCACCAAAGCATTCTCGTCTTCGGCTACTCGGCGCTGGTAGTTTGCCAGGCTCGCCCGCGCACCTTGCACCGAGGTACGCGCCTGTGCGAGATCAAGCGCCGAAGCCACACCCACCTGATTGCTGCGGGTGGTCAGACGTAAGCTCTCCTCGTAGGCGCCTAGCGTGTTCTCGGTGAGCTTGAGCAATTCACGGTCGGCTTGCCAGGTGAGATAGGCATTGGCCACGCTCGCAACGATGCTGATCTGGGTCGAGCGTCGGGCCTGGGCGGTAGACAGATAAGTTTCCAGTGCCTGCTGGCTGAGACTGGCGATGCGACCAAACAGATCCAACTCGTACGAACTGATTCCCAGGTTGACGTCATATTGACTGGAAATACTGGCCTGACCGGACTGCGTCTGAGCGCTCGGCAGTCGCTGCCGTGTT
This sequence comes from Pseudomonas sp. St316, assembly GCF_018325905.1. Lineage (NCBI taxonomy): Bacteria > Pseudomonadati > Pseudomonadota > Gammaproteobacteria > Pseudomonadales > Pseudomonadaceae > Pseudomonas > Pseudomonas sp. St316. The sequence goes on from NZ_AP021901.1 coordinate 4,153,939, forward strand.
CCGCTGGCGTTGGCGCCAATCGCCGGAAACAGGTCAGCTCTCTGGATTCGGTATTGCGCCCGGTACGCCTCAACGTTCAGTGCCGCGACCTTCAGGTCACGATTATTGATCAAGGCGGTCTGGATCAATCGCTGCAATGCCGGATCGTGGAAAAACTCGCGCCACCCCTGCTCCACAGCGGCCTGGTCGGCAGCGTTGGTTGCCTGATAGGCAGAACCCTGCGGATATTGCGCCGCAACTGGAGCCTGCGGTCGCTGATACTCAGGGATCAGTGAGCAACCACTCAGAACAGCGGCGCTGATCGCGAGACCGATTAAAGAGCGAGTCATTGGCCTGCCTCCTCACGCATAGCAGTTTCGTCCTGCTTCTTGCGGCTGCCTTTAAACAAGGTTGAAACGGAAACGAAGAACAGGGGAACCCAAAAAATCGCCAGAACGGTGGCCGTTATCATGCCGCCGATCACCCCCGTGCCGATGGCGTGCTGACTGCCAGAGCCGGCTCCGCTGGAAATGGTCAGAGGCAGCACACCGAGAATGAATGCCAAGGACGTCATGACGATCGGACGCAGACGCATACGACAAGCCTCGACCGTCGCTTCAAGCAACGGTTGACCTTTCTCATTCAATTCCTTGGCAAACTCGACGATCAGGATCGCATTCTTCGCCGCCAACCCCACCGTCACCAACAGACCCACTTGGAAGAACACGTCGTTGGACAGTCCCCGCAATGCCGTGGCCATCAGCGCGCCGATTACCCCAAGAGGCACGACCAAGATGACCGCAATCGGAATCGACCAGCTTTCATAGAGTGCCGCCAGACATAGAAACACGACGAGAATCGACAGCGCATACAGAGCCGGCGCTTGTGATCCTGAAAGACGCTCTTCATAGGACAACCCGGTAAAAGAGATGCCTACGCCGGGCGGCAGTTGCGCTGCAATTCGCTCGACTTCCGCCATCGCCTGGCCAGAGCTGTAACCCGGGGCGGGAGTCCCAAGAATTTGCTCGGCAGGGACGCCGTTGTAGCGTGACAGTTTTGGTGAGCCGAAGATCCACTCGGCACTCGCAAATGCCGAGAACGGGACCATCTGACCTTGGTTGTTACGCACGAACCATTTACTCAGATCCTCTGCGGTGCTGCGCGAGTCAGGTTGACCCTGTACATAAACCCGCTTAACTCGGCCGCGATCAACGAAATCGTTCACATAACTACTGCCGTATGCCACTGACAGCGTGGTGTTGATATCGGCCAGAGAAATGCCCATCGCCCGTGCACGCTCGTCGTCGATGGTCAGGTGGTACTGTGGCTCGTCGGCCAAGCCGTTTGGGCGAACGCCAGCGAGGACCGGGCTCTGGGCAGCTAGCTCAAGAAACTTGCCGCGTGCCTCCATGAGTTTTTGATGACCCACGCTATCTTGGTCCTGCAGGTAGAAATCGAAGCCGGTGGCGTTACCCAACTCCAGTACCGATGGCGGAACCACCGCATATACCAGGGCGTCGCGGTACTTCAGGAACTCTTGCTGGGCACGCTGGGCAATTTTGAACACAGTATTGTCACTGTCTCGTTCATCCCATGGCTTCAGGTTGACGAACGCGATCCCTGAATTCTGCCCGCGGCCCGCAAAATTGAAGCCGTTAACAGTGAACACTGTAGCAACGGCTTTACCTTCTCCGTGCTCTTTGTCCAGCAGGTATTGAGTCATGCGATCAAGCACTTTTTGCGTGCTCTCAGCCGAGCTGTTGGCCGGCGTCTGCACCTGCGTGAAAATCAAACCCTGGTCTTCATCGGGCAGGAACGAGGTCGGTATCCGGGCGAACATCCAGATCGTGCCGGCGACGATTACCAGGTAAACCATAAAGCCCGGCACCCTATGCCGGATGATCTGGCCTACGCCCTGCTCATATCCGTTGACGCAGGCATCGAACCGTCTGTTGAACCATCCAAAAAAACCGCGCTTGGGCTGACCGTGCTTTGTCGGATCGATGGGCTTGAGCAGCGTGGCGCAAAGCGCCGGGGTGAATACCAAAGCAACAAATACCGAAAGCGCCATGGCCGATACGATAGTGATCGAGAACTGCCGGTAGATCACGCCAGTGGAGCCACCAAAGAAAGCCATGGGCAACAGCACCGCCGAAAGCACCAAGGCAATACCCACCAGCGCTCCCTGGATCTGCCCCATCGATTTGCGCGTGGCCTCCCTGGGTGACAGGTGCTCCTGCGCCATCACCCGTTCGACGTTTTCAACCACCACAATCGCATCGTCGACGAGTAATCCAATCGCCAGGATCATGCCGAACATGGTCAAGGTATTGATAGAGAAGCCGGCTGCGGCAAGGACGCCGAAGGTACCTAACAACACAACGGGCACTGTCAACGTCGTAATGATGGTGGCGCGCAGATTTTGCAAAAAAAGCAGCATGACCAGAAAGACCAGAACCACCGCCTCGCCCAGTGTATGCATCACTCCGCTGATGGATTCGGTGACCACCGGCGTCGTGTCATACGGGTACACCGCTTCAATTCCGGCCGGGAAGAATGGTTTCAGTCGGTCGACCGTGGCGCGAATCGCCTTGGCGGTATCAAGGGCGTTGGCGCCTGTGGCCAAGCGGATGGCGATACCCGAGGCAGGCTTGCCATTGGCTTGGGCGTTGATGCTGTAGTTTTCACCGCCCAAACTGATATCAGCCACATCACTCAGGCGCACCTGGGAGCCGTCGCTATTGACCTTAAGCAAAATGTCACCAAATTGCTCGGAGGTCTGCAGTCGCGTCTTGCCGATGATAGTTGCGGTAAACACCGTACCTTTGCGCGCAGGAAGACCACCGATCGTGCCCGAAGCCACCTGTACGTTCTGCGCCTCAATCGCCTCGGTCACGTCGACTGGCGTCAACTGGAACTGGTTCAGTTTGGCCGGGTCCAGCCAGACTCGCATGGCGTATTGCGTGCCCCAAATCTGAAAGTCGCCAACACCTGAAGTCCTCGAAATCGGGTCCTGGATATTTGAGACGATGTAGTTGGATAGGTCCTCCTTGGTGTGTTTTCCATCGGTGGAAACCAGACCGATGAACATCATGAAATTCTGTTGGAATTTTGTGACGCGCAGCCCTTGCTGCTGCACTTCCTGCGGCAACAGCGGCGTGGCTAGGTTCAGCTTGTTCTGCACCTGAACCTGGGCAATATCAGGGTTGGTGCCCTGGTTGAAAGTAACGATGATTCGCATGCTGCCATCGGCGTTACTCTCCGAAGAGATGTAGCGAAGGTTGTCGATGCCGTTCATCTGCTGTTCGATCACTTGCACGACCGTATCTTGCACTGTCTGCGCGGAAGCACCGGGATAAGAAACCTGAATCGCGACAGCGGGTGGTGCGATGTCAGGGTACTGATTGATCGGCAAATTGAGGATCGACAATGCCCCAACGAGCATGATGATCAGTGCAAGCACCCACGCGAAGATCGGTCTATCAATAAAATACTTCGACATGGTCTACTCCGCCTTAGCGCTGGTGTTTAGCGCTACAGGGGCTCTGTTCGCCTCATCTGTCATCGCTTCCTGAGCGACCACGGTGATCCCCGGCTTAATGAACTGAAGCCCTTCGACGATGATTTTTTCCCCGGCGCGCAAGCCGCTTTCCACCAGCACATTCGCACCGACGGTGCGGCCAACCTTGAGCTGGCGTTGCTCGACTTTGTTATCGGCGGTAACGACCATGGCGGTCGGGGTGCCCTTGAGATCCCGGGTCACACCAATCTGTGGAGCAAGAATGGCCTGCTCGGCGACCCCCTCCTGCAACCGCGCATGCACAAAAATCCCGGGCAGCAGCAAGTGATCGGGGTTGGGGAACACGGCGCGCAGGGTGACCGAGCCGGTTGCTTCGTCGACCGAGACTTCTGAAAACTCCAGCGAACCCTGCAGCGGATACTGGCTACCGTCCTGAAGTGTCAGGCTAACTTTCGCAGCCTTATCAGCAGTTTTCTGCAACTGCCCGCTTTCAAGAGCCCGACGCAGTTTGAGCACCTCGCCATAAGGCTGAGTGACATCGACATAAATGGGGTCGAGTTGCTGGATAATCGCAAGGGGGGCTGCTTGGCCATTAGAAACTAGCGCACCTTCGGTCACAGCCGAACGTCCAATTCGCCCGCTGATGGGCGCGAACATTTTGGTATATCTCAGATTGATCTGGGCGCCCTTGACTTGTGCCTCTGCCTGCATCTGCTGAGATCGAGCAGTGTCATACTCCTGCTTGCTCACCGCCTGCTCATCGATCAGTTGCCGATACCGGGTGGTCAGCGAGCGAGATTGCTCCAAACTGGCCTGCGCACTGGCGAGCGTCACCTCGTAAGTTGATGGATCGATCTGATAAAGCTGCTGACCAGCCTTGATATCCGCGCCTTCCTTGAACAAGCGTTTCAGGACGATGCCATCCACCTGCGGCCGAACCTCAGCAAGTCGATAGGCACTGGTACGCCCGGGCAGGTCGTTAAACAAGGTCACAGCCTGAGGTTTCAGGGTCACCACGCTGACTTGGGGGGCTTGCACCGGCGCAGTAGCAGCCTGCTCGTTGTTGCATCCACTGAGCATCGTGGCAAAAGCAATGGCGGTTACCAAAGCAGGATAGATAGGCTTGAATGGCATAAAGTCCTCGAACACAGCGCTGAAAAATGCGCGCATGAGTTTGCAAACTGCCGCAGCACAGGCTGAAACAGCTGCTGGTGGCAATGGGAGAAAGAGTTCGGCAAGTACGCGCAAGAAGCGCGGTGCGAAGATCAAGCTTATTGACCGGGTTAATAAACCCGATGAGCCAATGCGCTGCGCATTGGATTGTTATGTAGGCATGCTAACAATCGAGGGGCCTGAGGATTAGCCCGACTTTACTGAAATCACCAATGAGTGATATTCAGCAATAAAATGGTTTCAGAATTTTGCAGATTACTCACAACGCTCTATATCCAGCGATTAACGCAGGACAGCATTTCGATTAGTGAGTTTTGATCAGCTTTGGCCTCTAATGCGTGCAGCGCATCGGCGAGGCTCATATCCTGCAGGAGCTTCCAACTCAAGTCTTCTACGACTCTGCCATGGATAATTCACGGGAACATCTGGGCTCAAGCTGACCAGTTTCGTGGATCGTTGACGTCCGCAACTTCAGACTTCCACCCGCTCGCCCATTCAGGACGGCCTGCATCTCCCCAAGCACCGCCATCGCTACACTTTCAGGGGTGTCCCCCCCAAATCCAATCCCATTGGATAGTGCAATCGGTCCAGCGCAGGCAGGCTGTTTGTCTGTCGCGTTATTTCATCAAGCAGACGCTCGGTCCGATCACGCGGCCCGAGCTGACCGATGTAACGGGGATTACCTTGTAACGCGCCTTTCAACCAATGCGCATCCTGGCTCAGGCTATGGGACATTACCGCCACACACGCCCCCTCCACGAACTTTCGAAATTCGAAAGGCCCGCCTATATCGGCGCTCAACACCCGATCCGCTTCGGGAAAACGTTCCGGACGGGCAAAATGTGGGCGACTATCAACAACGGTGACATGCCACCCCAAGATTTTTGCGATCCGTACCAACGGCTGCGCATCATGGCCCGCCCCAAAGATCATCAGACGCGGTGGTGGCGCGACGTATTCTAGAAAAACCTCTACCTCTGCGTAGCCTTCGGTATAGCGTTGCCGCGTAGATTTTTGCTGGTCCAATGTGAGACGCAGATCAGCGGTAATTCGCTCGTTCAGTGCAGGATGGTAGAGTCCCCCGAAGGGCGCTGCGCCAGATTCCAGGAACACACGGTCTCCAACATCTGCACGGCTATTGCGTGAGCCCGCTATTACCGTTGCGATCGCCACGGGTCTCTGGTTGTTTCTTACTTTGCGTAACGCATCAAGCACAGCGCATTGCTTTGCAACTGGTATTCGCTCAAACAACACATACACCTTGCCGTTGCAGCCCAGCCCGAAACCAAGGGACTCTTCACCGCCCTCTTCGTCTGTGGCCTCAGCCGTGCTGTAGCTACGAATCACAGGGCCCGACTCACTTAGCCACCAAGCCTTTCGCACCACATCAGCCTCCAAACAGCCACCACTGATAGTGCCCTCCGGACGTCCATATTGTGAAACGAGCATGCGCGCCCCCGGACGGCGATACGCCGAACCCTCGACTTTCACAACGGTGGCGAGTACAGACTCTCGACCCTCGTTCTGCTCGGCCTGGATGGCATCGAGCAATGCGTTCAAACTGGACATATCAGATATCTCTCCCAAAGCGAATCCGGCGAAGTCGCTGTCGATCGCCAACTATCCAAGCGGGCGCAACTCTCTGATCAAGTCGATCAGCAAACGTAGCGTGATCGGCACCTGCCGGTAGCTTGAGTAATAGATATGGAAGCCTGGACCGACACTGACCCAATCCTCCAAAACCACTTGTAACGTTCCTTCTGCTATAAGCGGCGCGACAATGGGTTCGGCACAATAAGTCAGCCCGGCGCCCTGGGTGACCATGGCGAGCATCATCCGCGTCTCATCCAGCACCACATTACCGGACACTGGGATCTCTAATTTTTCACCCTCTTTCTCAAACTCCCAGTTGTACATCCGGCCGTTGCCTAGCCGAAACCTTAAACAACTGTGCTGTTTCAAATCCTCGGGATGCAGCGGCATGCCACATCGGTCGAGGTAATCGGGGGTTCCTACCACGACCCATCGAACAGGGGGGGAAAGGCTTTGGGCAATCATGCCTTCAGGTACGGTAGCGCCGTACCTGATCCCAGCGTCGAAGCCTCCTTCAACAATGTCCACCATACTGTTGGTGGTTGAGACTTCCACTTCGATATCGGGATAACGATGAGCAAATGTCGATAAAACAGGTGCCAACAAAAGGAGCGCCGCGTCACTGAAAACATTCAGCCGTATACGACCAGTGGGCTCATCACGGAACTTATTCAACAACTCAATAGCCTGGTCGATTTTGTCGACAGGTTCGCTTATCAATGCCAGCAGTTCCTCACCGGCTGCCGTCAGGGTGACGCTGCGGGTCGTGCGATTGAGCAAACGAACCCCCAATCTCGCCTCCAGCCCCTTGATCGCATGACTCAGCGCAGATGCACTTATCCCTACTTCAACACCCGCACGACTGAAGCTGGAATGGCGGGCGACAGCTAAAAAGTAGATAAAATCGCCAAAGTTGGCACGAGTCAGCTGCATGAGTTCTCTGCCATTGGTGTGAAACGTATGAACGAAAGGACCTCTCCCGCCCCCTGCGCCACAGACAGTTTTTGCCGGCGTGGTTCTGACTGTTTTGGAGTATCACTCATCGACCAAGGTGATCGTTACTTCAAGGGACCCAGGACGCGCGAGTATTCCCAGGCCGGAATCAATCCTGCCGAGTTTGATAAGGTCGCTCGAATACTTGAACCCTTTATGAAAAATGGCGAGATTTCCCCAAGGCGCATAGAAGGCAATGTCACCCGCCGAAGGCGTGAACCCAGCTGGCGCGCCCTGTGTCGATAATGGCTCGGGCAGTACGCTGATCTTCTCGGTCGAGGCGTAGTCGTCCAGTGTCAGTTTCATCGGCAGCTGTTTAACGAAATCTATGGAGGAATCGTTGTTGTCGAGCGTTGCCGTAACCGGACCGCCTGAAACATCGATGCGTATTTTCATAGTTGCTCCACTTTGCTCCGATGGGCTGCGGGGCACGCCCTACCCCCGACCCGAATTGATCTGACAGCCAAATTGCTTTCCCGCCAGAAGGTATCAGCTGACAGAAAAACTGAAATACCTCGCAGCGATTGAAGTCATGAATGAGATTTATCAATCGTCCTTACACACGCAGTGCATTCATAACCAGCGTGAAGGCCCGCGACGGCTGCCTGCGACTTGGGTAATACAAATGGTACCCCGGGAAGGGGGCACACCAATCTTCCAGCACACGAACCAGGCGGCCATTTTCCAGATGCGGTGCGAATTCTTCTTCAGGAAGATAGGCGATGCCCAGGCCGGCCAAGGCTGCATCCACCATGCTGGGAGAGGTGTTGAAAACGAGCTGGCCATCCACTCGTACGTTTAACAGTTGGCCACGACGCTCAAACTCCCAAACGTATAGCCCCCCTGCTGTTTGCATACGCTGATTGATACAACTGTGCTTTAGCAGGTCCCGTGGATTTTTGGGCGTTGGATGCCTTTCGAAATACATCGGGGAGGCCGCAGCGGCCATGCGCAGTTGAGGACCGATGGGTACCGCAACCATATCCTTGTCGATGGTATCGCCCATACGCACGCCTGCATCGAAACGGTCGGCGACGATGTCTCGAAAACCATAATTGATATCGAACTCTATCTTGATATCCGGATAATCGAGCAAAAGCGGCGTGAGCTTGGGAAGCAAATGTGCTCGAAGAATGTGCTCACCACAGGTGATGCGCACGGTGCCGGCGGGTTTATCGCGCATCTCGGTCAGTTCGTCGAGTTCTGCCTCGATTTCGTCAAAGCGGTGACCAATGGCTTTTAGTAAACGCTCGCCCGCTGCCGTAGGCGATACGCTACGGGTGGTTCGTGTAAGCAAGCGAATCTCCAGCCTGGCCTCTAACCCGCTCATTGCCTGGCTGAGGGCAGATTGAGTCACGCCCAGTACGGAAGCTGCCCGCGTGAAGCTGCCTTCACGGGCAATCGTTACGAACGATAAGAGATCATTGAGGTTACGTCTGACCATCGCCCAAGTCTCTCATAAATCATTAATTAGCAGGCCTTATAGCCCCTTTAAGGACTGATTAGCTAGTCGCGCCGAAGGGGGCCGGTTACATTAACAACCTCTTTTTAACCAACCCTTCGTTATATTCAGCGCGAGCGATCGCCATGGCGCTTGGGACGAGAGGCGCGAAGCGACCCGAGGGGACGTGCATGGATCGTAGAGACTTTCTCATCAGAGGCGCCGGACTGGGTTCGGCGTTGATCGCAGGCTCACTTCTGGAAGCAACGGCATCCTGGGCAGAGGCCCCAACCAATTCCCGAAGGGAGGCTCCCGCGTCCAACGCACAACGGGACAACAGTGCAAGCGGCAAAGCCCGCGTATTCATTACCGGCTCGGCCGATGGACTGGGCCATGCCACCGCCAAGACCCTGCTTGCCCAAGGCCACGAGGTTGTCGTGCATGTGCGCTCCCCTGCCCGGTTGTCTGCCGTGCAAGAACTGGTGGACCAGGGCGCCATCGCCACAGTCGGCGACTTGGGCGATCTTGAACAGATTCGCGACCTTGCCCGTCAGGTCAATGCCATCGGCGCGATGGATGCCATTGTCCACAACGCTGGCATCCTCAGCGGGGCGCAACTGCTGGTCGTCAACGTCGTCGCCCCCTATATGCTCACGGCCCTGATTCAGCGCCCCAAGCGTCTGATCTACCTGAGTAGCAGCATGCATAGGGGGGGACGAGCCAGCCTGACGGGATTGGACTGGTCGGGCAGCACCCCCACAGGCAGCTACTCGGACAGCAAGCTCTTTGTAACCGCACTCGCAGCAGCCGTTGCGCGGTTGTACCCCGACGTCCTCAGTAATGCGGTCGATCCGGGCTGGGTCCCAACGAAGATGGGAGGTCCCAACGCACCTGACGATCTGCGCCTGGGACACCTGACCCAGGAATGGCTTGCCACCAGCAATGATCCTGAGGCACTCACCAGCGGCGGCTATTGGCACCATCAGCAACGCGAACAGCCGCATTCCGCGGTCCAAGACTCCCGATTCCAAGATTTGCTGCTGGCTGAACTCACGCGCGCCAGCGGCACGAACCTGTCGTGACCACCTCCACGGTAACTACTGCATGAAATTATTCTGGGGTCGTCTTCTCATGGCCGTTGTCGGTATCGCTCTGCTAGGCATCGTTGGCGCCTTCGCCTATTTACAGCACCCGGTCTTCGGCGACCTGCCCAGCGGCGAGCGGCTGACGCGCATCGAACACTCGCCCAATCATGCCGACGGAGTGTTCCGCAACCAGATCGACACGCCCATGAAGACCACGGACCAATCCGAGATATCGATGTGGATGCAGACCCTTTTCGGGGAAGAGGGGCAGCCTCGACCGCCAAGCCCGATTCCCGCCGTCAAGACCGACCTCAAAGCACTCGACCCTACACAGGATATAGTCGTTTGGCTGGGCCATTCCTCCTACTTCGTGCAACTGGGCGGACAACGCATCCTGATCGATCCGGTGTTCAGCACTTACGCCGCGCCGATCCCCGGAGTGAACAAGGCATTCGAGGGCACCAGCCTCTACACGGCCGATGACATACCCGAGATCGACGCTTTGTTGATCAGCCACGATCATTACGATCACTTGGACTATCCAACCGTTCAGGCGCTTGAGCCCAAAGTCAGAAAGGTTATCGTGGGGTTGGGTGTAGGCGCTCATTTCGAGCGCTGGGGCTACGACATGGGAGTCGTACGTGAAGCCGACTGGAACGAAGTCATCGCGCTGACACCGAACGTCAGAGTCCACGTCACCACAGCTCGACACTACTCTGGACGCACCTTTACCCGCGATCAGTCGCTGTGGGTCGGCTTTGCACTTGTGTCTCCTGAACAGCGGTTGTTTTTCAGTGGCGACTCGGGTTATGGCCCGCACTTTGCCGAGATCGGCCAGCGAATGGGTCCGTTCGACTATGTCGCCATTGATGCCGGTCAGTACGATCCGCGCTGGGCAAATGTCCACATGAATCCGGAACAGGCCGCGCAGGCAGCCAAGGACCTGCACGCCCGAGTGCTGATGCAGACGCATGTGGGCCGCTTCTCCATCGCCCCTCACGATTGGGATGATCCGTTCAAGCGCATGCAAGTCGCCAGTCAGGGGCAAACCTTCGCGCTGTGGACGCCCGAAATCGGCCGCACGGTCTACCTTGACGGCCGTGCGCAGTCGTTCACGGCATGGTGGGAAGACGACGCAGCGAAGACTCCGCCTCAGCTCGCGGCTGGAGCCAGGGAGGAGTAAGTCGTGCAGTCTCCCTTATCGCTGTTGCAGCGCCAGGCCAAGGTGCGCCCCGAAGAAGCTCCCGCAGTCCTGTGGTCGATGCTCTACGTCATCGCGCTGTTTCTGGCGTATTACCTGTTGCGACCGATTCGCGACGAGCTCGGTGTGGCCGGCGGGGTCCAGAACTTGCCCTGGCTATTCACTGGTACGTTGTTGGCGATGCTGGTAGCCAGCCCGCTGTTCGCGCTGGCCGTGCGCAAACTGCCACGCAAGCAGTTCATCGTCGTGGCCTATCGCTTCTTCGCTGCCAACCTGATGTTGTTTGCACTGCTGCTGCATCTCGCCGATCCACAGTGGCAGGTGTGGCTGGGACGTGCCTTTTTCATCTGGGTCTCGGTGTTTAACCTGTTCGTCGTCTCGGTGTTCTGGTCCTTCATGGTGGATATCTTCGACAGCGAGCAGGGCAAACGGCTGTTCGGGCTACTCGCGGCAGGAGCAACGATTGGCGGCCTATTGGGCTCGGCTATCACTTCCAGCCTGATCCAACAGTTGGACCGCTCCTGGCTGATGGTGATTGCCATCCTGTTTCTGGAAGTGGCGGTACTTGCATCACGCCGTTTATCTCGCCTTGCTCCGATGTTCAGCCACACCACGCTCAAGGAAAACCCGGACCAGCCCTTGGGTGGCGGCATCTTTACCGGCATGGTCCACACGTTGCGTTCGCCCTACTTGGTCGGGTTGGCACTATTCATTCTGCTGTACTCGGTCACGTCGACTTTCTTGTATTTTCAGCAGGCCAGCATCGCCGAGTCCTCGTTCCCTGATCGTGCGGCCCGCACGGCGTTCTTTGCCAATATCGACCTGATCGTCAATGCGATCACACTGGTATTCCAGCTGTTCATCACCGGCAGGATGATCGCCACCGCGGGCATCGTGGCAACGCTGTGTGTCCTGCCGCTGGTCAGCCTGTTCGGCTTCGCTGCCTTGGCCGCCAGCCCTAGCGTCGCAGTCATCGTGGCCGCGCAGGTCGCCCGCCGGGTAGCGAACTTCGCACTGGCCAGACCCGCCAGGGAAATCCTGTTTACCTCCAGCACACGTGAAGATCGCTACAAAGCCAAGAACTTCATCGACACGGTCGTTTATCGTGGCGGTGACCAAATCGCCAGTTGGGGATACGCAAGCCTGATGGGCCTTGGCCTGACCCTGGCGCAGATTCCCATGATCTCGGTCCCCCTCTCAGCTATCTGGCTGGGCTTGAGTGTCTGGTTGGGACGAACCCACCTGAAGCAGGAACAGCGCGATGCTACGGTCTCACCATCATTGATTGAGGACAGGACATGAAGTCTACCCGCCGCTCCATAGTGAAATCCCTTGGCGTATTGGCCGCTCTGCCGTGGCTCATCCCCGCGAGTCGCGCCTTTGCGGTCGCGCCAACACGCATCGGCGTGATCGGTAGCGGATCGCTGGGCGGCACGGTAGGTCGGCTGTGGGTCGAGGCTGGACATGAGGTCATGTTCTCTTCCCGCCATCCAGAGCAATTGCAAGACATGGTTGAGGAGTTAGGGCCACGCGCTTCGGTCGGCCTGCCGATGGCGGCAGCGGAATTCGGCACCGTGCTTCTGTTGGCTATTCCATTTGAAGCGCTGCCCCAGGTCGGGCGAGACCTGCACAGTGCCTACCGCGGCAAGATCGTTCTGGACTCCACCAATCCTTGGGGCACAAGCAGCAGCGATGTATACCGCGAAGCGCACAACCTGGGCGTTGCTCAAACCGTCGCGAAGTACATGATCGGCGCGCGACTGGTGCGCGCATTCAGTGCCGTCGATGCCACCGTGGTGGCAACGTCTGCCTCACGAGCGGGCGGGCGCATTGGCATGCCCATCGCCGGAGATGACGCCGAGGCCTTGCGGGTCGCCGCCGACCTGGTACGCGATGCTGGTTGCGACCCAGTCGTCGTGGGCAACCTGGCTGCCTCCGCCTCGTTCCAGCCGGGCAGGCCGGGTTTCCGCGCCCATCTGACCGCACCGGAACTGCGCCGCCTCCTCGGCCTGTAGTGCAGAGTTCTGGTGGCCGCGCAGATAAGCAAGAAACCTTGCTGCTAGCTCCCACCTCAACAATCGGCCTGTGGATCAAACTGCCAGGCTCTCATGAGTCGGGCAGTGTGATCGCGAGGAAGCTGAATCGAACCGCCGGGTGATCGGAAAATGTGCCGCTCTCCTGTCACCCGCCCCCCTACTGCACTCAGCTCATCCAGTTCCCGCCATCAACGTTGTACGTTTGTGCAACGATGTAATCGCTCTCCGAGCCCGCCAGGAAAATTGCCATTCCTACCAGATCCTCTGCCGTCCCCATTCTTCCATACGGAACCTCAAGGCCGACGAGCCGCTTCTTCTCACCCAGGGGTCGGTTCTCGTGTTTGGCAAAGAGCGCGTCGACACCGTCCCAGTGTTCGCCATCGACAACCCCCGGGGCAATCGCATTGACATTGATTTTGTGCTTGATGAGGTTAAGGCCAGAAGACTGTGTAAGGCTGATGACGGCCGCCTTGGTGGCGCAGTAGACGCCTACCAACGCCTCACCGCGGCGACCCGCCTGGCTGGCCATGTTGATGATCTTACCGCCATGCCCCTGACTGATCATCTGCTTCGCCGCTGCCTGAAGCGTGAACAGCGTCCCGCTGACATTGATTGCAAAAAGCTTGTCGTAGCTTTCCCGAGTGATCTCGGTGATCGGTGCAAGATCGAACAACGCCGCATTGTTCACAAGGATGTCCAGCTTTCCTGCGTGGGCAACGACCTCGGCGATCGCTGCATCAATGGACGCCTGGCGGGTAACGTCCATCTCCACCGCGTAAGCTTGCGGCCCAAGCTCGGAGGCCGTCGCTTGAGCTCTTTCCAAATTGATGTCGGCGATAGCGACCGTAGCGCCTTCACCGATATAGGCCTGGGCAAACGAGCGTCCAATACCGCGCGCGGAACCAGTGATCAAAGCGCTTTTACCTTCGAGACGTTTCATTGAATCTACCTTTGTGGTTCGTGGCGCGCTTCATCGAAAGAGCGCGCGTGATGGAAGTCAGGCCGCGCGTGATGCCGCAGGGCTTACCGAAAGACCGCTCTCATCAAATAGATGGCAATGAGCGACATCGAGGGTGAGATAACGCCGGGCGGCGTACGGCACTTCGCAATCCCCCTGGACACGTACCGTCAGACTTTCTCCTGAATCGACATTCACGTGGCAGAAGGTATCGCTGCCCAGGCGCTCGGTGACATCCGTCGTGACCGGCACTTGGCCTTCAGCGCCCAGGGTCAAATGCTCCGGCCGTATCCCGACCGTCACGGATTGCCCAACCGACAACGCACTGCTGTCGCGTGGAATGAGCAAAGTGGTTCCAGAGGCGAATCTAACCTCCACCCCCGATGCATGCACGGCATGCACAGTCGCCTGCAAGAATCCCATTTTTGGTGTCCCAAGGAAGCCGGCAACGAACAGGTTGGCAGGGTGATGGTAGAGCTCGAGCGGCGAACCAATCTGCTCGATCCGCCCAGCGTTCAGCACAACGACCTTGGTGGCGAGCGTCATGGCTTCGACCTGGTCATGGGTCACGTAGATCATGGTCGCCTGCAGCTCCTTATGCAGTCGGGACAGCTCCAAGCGCGTCTGTACACGCAGCGCAGCATCAAGGTTCGACAGTGGCTCATCGAAAAGGAAAATTTTCGGGTTTCGGACAATCGCACGCCCAATAGCGACTCGTTGGCGCTGACCACCTGACAACTGCTTAGGCTTGCGGTCGAGCAGAGAACCAAGTTCGAGAATCCTTGCGGCCTCGGCGACCTTCCTTTCCACATCCGGCTTCTTCTCACCGGCCAGATCCAAGGCAAATGACAAATTCTTGCGTACCGTCATATGCGGATACAGAGCATAGGTCTGGAATACCATGGCCAGGTCTCGTTTGGCAGGAGTCACCTCAGTGATGTCTCGGCCGTCGAGCTCGATCGTGCCGCTCGTGACGTCTTCCAAACCTGCAATCAGGCGCAACAGGGTCGACTTGCCACACCCCGACGGCCCTACGAACACCACAAATTCCTTGTCCTTAACTTCGAGATCGATGCCCTTGATGATGGACAGTCCCTCGAAACCTTTCTTGAGATTTTCTATTTTCAAAGTGGCCATGCGTAAAGTCCTGTATGAAATTGGAGCCTTCGCGAAATCATTGAATGCTCGACGTCGTCATTTGACGGCGCCAAAGGACAGCCCACGAACCAATTGCTTCTGACTGATCCAGCCGAAGATCAAGATAGGTGCGCAGGCCAATGTGGAAACCGCGGAAAGCTTCGCCCAGAACAGACCCTCAGGGCTCGAGTAGGAAGCGATCAGCGCGGTCAGAGGTGCGGCGCTGGAGCTCGTCAGGTTGAGCGACCAGAAGGCCTCGTTCCAGCACAGGATCATCGACAGCAGCATGGTCGAGGCCAGCCCACCCTTGCTGATGGGCAGCAGCACGCGCAGCATCTCCTGCCCCAGGGTCGCGCCGTCCAGCCTGGCCGCCTCCAGAATCTCCCGGGGGATGTCTTTGAAGTACGTGTAAATCATCCACACCACGATGGGCAGGTTGATCAGGGTGTAGATCACGATCAGCGCGATCCGGGTGTCCAGCAACCCCGCCCCCTTCGCCAGAAGGTAGATAGGCATGAGCACCCCAACTGGAGGAAGCATCTTGGTCGATAGCATCCAAAGCAGCGTCTGCTTAGTGCGCTTGGTCTCATAGAACGCCATTGAGTAGGCCGCCGGCACCGCGATCAGCATGCACAACGCTGTAGCGGAGAAGGAAATCAGCACCGAGTTCCACGCGAAGTGGAAGTAGTCACTGCGCTCCTGGATGTGCAAGTAATTCTCCAGCGTAGGCATGAAGATGAACTGTGGCGGCGTAGCGAAGGCGTCGATCTCGGTCTTGAAACTGGTAAGCACCATCCAAAAGATCGGAAAGAACAACAGCAAAGCGGTGACCCAGGCCAAGGTGCCGAGCAGTACGCTTTGCAGAGACCGGGATTGTTTAAGCGTCATCATGGCGTTGTCCTCAGGCTTTGTCGGTCAGGTTCTTGCCAATCATGCGCACCAGCACAATCGCCGCGATGTTAGCGATCACCACCGCAATCAGACCACCGGCCGAGGCCATGCCCACATCGAACTGCACCAGTGCCTGGTTGTAGATCAGATAGGCGAGGTTGGTCGAAGCGAACCCAGGTCCGCCATTTGTCGTGGTGAAGATTTCTGCAAATACCGACAGCAGGAAAATCGTCTCGATCATCACCACCACCGCGATGGGCCTGGCCAAATGTGGCAGGGTCAAATGCCAGAAGATGGCCAGGGCACCCGCCCCATCCAATCGAGCGGCCTCTTTCTGCTCTTGATCGAGCGACTGCATGGCTGTCATCAGCAACAAGATCGCAAAAGGCAGCCACTGCCAGGAAACGATGACGATGATCGAGAAGAGTGGGTAATGAGCTAGCCAATCGACGGGCTGTGCCCCGAAGAACTTCCATACCGCCGCGAGGATCCCGGAGACAGGGTGGAAGATCAGGTTCTTGAAGATCAGCGAACCCACGGTCGGCATGATAAAAAACGGCGAAATGAGCAGTACCCTGACTATGCCGCGTCCAAAGAACTCGCTTGCCTCAAGCAAGGCTGCAATCAAGACACCAAAAATCACGCTGATCAGCAACACGCTGCCCACCAATATCAACGTGTTAAGCGCTCCGGGAAGAAAACCCGAATCTGTCACGAAATAGGCAAAGTTCTCCAGGCCAACGAACTCGTTTTCCCCTGGATTGAGCAGGTTGTACCGGATCACCGAAAAATAAACGGTCATGGCCAGCGGCACGATCATCCAGAGCAACAAAAGTGCAACCGATGGCGACACCAGAAACCATCCTGGATTGATCAAACGGCGTGCGCGTGATGGCGCCGAGGCCGCAAGCTGGGCTCGAATAATGGACGTGTTCATGATTATTTACCTGTGCGGCTGTGACCGCCGGCGCTAAGCCGGCGGAGGTAAGGGGCTATTTATTTTTTGGGATAGCCCGCACGCTTCATCTCGCGCTCGGTTGTGGACTGGGCAGAAGCCAGCGCTTGCTCAACCGACATTTGTCCTGTCAATGCTGCGGAGAAAAGCTTGCCTACCGATGTACCGATCGACTGAAACTCGGGGATCACCACGTATTGAATGCCCACGTACGGAACAGGTTTGGCTGAAGGCTGCGACGGGTCAGCGTGCTTCATCATTTGCAACGTTACCTGAGCAAACGGCGCGGCCTTGAGGTAAGCGTCACTGTAGGTCGAGATGCGTGTACCGGGTGGCACGTTCGTGATGCCATCCTTATCGGTCACTAGCTGGATGTACTCCTTGGAGGTGGCCCAGGTGACGAACGATTTGGCTGCCTCTTTGTGCTTGGAGGTGGCAGGAATTGCCAATGACCAGGCGTACAACCACGAGGACCCCTTGTCGGTAACCTCAATAGGCGCAGGCGCGAAACCTACGCTGTCCACCACACGGCTCTGCTCCTTATCGGTGGTGAAAGATCCAGCCACGCTTGCATCAACCCAAATCGCGCATTTTCCACTGTTGAAAAGGGCCAGTGTTTCGTTGAACCCGTTACTGGATACTCCCGGAGGGCCGTATTTCTTCAGGGTATCAACATAAAACGTCGCTGCTGCCTTCCACTCAGGACCATTGAGTTCAGGCTGCCATTTCTCATCGAACCAGCGCGCCCCGAAGGCATTGGCCATCGTGGTAAGCAAGGCCATGTTTTCGCCCCAACCAGATTTGCCACGCAAGCACATGCCATATTGATCCTTCGAAGGATCATTGAGCTTGGCAGCGAACTCGCCCAGTTGCGACCAGGTCGGCTGCCCCGGCATCGTCAGCCCTGCCGCCTTGAACAGATCGGTGCGGTAGTACGTGATGGTGCTTTCGCCGTAGAACGGCAGTGCGTAGAGCGTATCGTTAACGGAAAGGCCCTGACGCACGGCAGGAAAGATATCGTCGACGTCGTAGCCGGCCGGGAGGTCCTTCATCGGCTCTAGCCAGTTCTTGGCACCCCACATCGGGGTCTCGTAGGTGCCAATGGTCAACACGTCGAACTGACCACCTTGAGTGGCAATGTCAGTGGTCAGGCGCTGACGCAGAACGTTCTCTTCGAGCACGACCCAGTTCAGTTTGATGTCGGGATGCTGCTGCTCGAAGACCTTGGATAGCCGTTGCATTCGGATCATGTCACCGTTGTTGACCGTCGCGATGGTCAGCGTCTCAGCGGCATGGCTGGCAAGGGCGAATGACAGACCAGTAGAAAGAATTAGCGCATTCGTAATCTTCATGGGGCTCTCCACTCCAAGCCAGATGACCGGAGCTATTATTGTTGTTGTTCACCACTTGTGAGCAAAACAAGACCGCATTGCAGTGGTGGGCGAATTGATTAGATCACCTACCCGCCCCGCCCTCAAACGAATCGCGGACGCCGAATTGATACTTTTTTGATCGCGATAACCGGCTGCCACAAGGGTTAAAAAAGTATCAACCAGCTGCAATAGTTGGGCTAGCAGTCCCGGACGAATTCGGCGTATGGTTGGCGCATTCGATCCACCGCATAACTATAAAAAGGGGCACGAGATGCCTGACAACCGCGCTGCTTTGTTCGAGCACCGACCAGCCGACCTTGAAGTCATCCTTCCTGAACCCGATCAGAGCTTTCGATGGTACGAGCACGACTATCCATACGCCCTCGCCCGCTGGAACCACCATCCGGAATATGAAATCCACCTGATTCGACAAGGAAGTGGCAAGCTTTTGGCTGGGGATTACATCGGGCCCTTCACCGCAGGACATGTCGCACTTATTGGCCCAGGTCTCCCCCATGATTGGATGGGAGATATCGCGCCGGGAGAACTGCTCGTGGGCCGCGACGTAGTTCTGCAGTTTGATGGCGCTGCCCTGCTCGACCTCCGAGGCTCATTGCCTGAGCTATCGGAGCTGAAAACGCTGTTTGAGCTGGCACAACGTGGGATCGAGTTTACTGGGGGGACGGCCATCGAAGCCGCTTTGCTGCTTGAGGGAATCGGCGAGGCGACGGGGCTTCAGCGCCTGATCATGTTCCTGCAACTGATAGGCACTCTTGCAAGGGCGCCAAAGCGAGAAACTCGGGTATTGGCCAGCGCCTGCTACTCGCCTTCATTGAACGAACGCAGCTCGGAGCGAATTAATCAGGCATTCGACTACTTGATCAATGAGCTCACATCCGACGTCCGGCTATCTGTCATCGCCGAGCGAGTTGGGATGAGCGAGGCAGGTTTTTCACGCTTTTTCAAACGAATCACTGGCCACGGATTCATGGACCTGATGCGCAAGCTGCGCATCCAGCGTGCATGTCGGCTACTCGTCCAGACACAGCTCTCGGTCGCCGAAATCTGCTTCGAGGTTGGCTACGAAAACGTCTCCAATTTCAATCGCCACTTCCGTCATGAAATGCATCAGACCCCGAGCGACTACCGGCGTACCACTGCCGTGAAGCTCTTCAACCGAGACAGTCTTCACCCATCACTACCGATCACGCAGGTGCGGTGAGACCGCGCCTATCGATGTGACGCACGATAGTGTCCCCAGCCCGATACAAGAGAGAATGAATATGCAATTGCCGAGCGTTGTTGTGTTTGGTGAAGCACTGACCGACGTGGTTCAACACTCGCCCGGACGGTGGCAGGGCTATCCAGGTGGCGCGCCCTGGAACGTGGCCCGCGCAATGAGCCGCCTCGGCGTGCCCACCGCATTCGCCGGCTCGATCAGTACCGACTCATTGGGCGATGAGCTCGCCCAGCAATCGAAGGCTGCCGGTCTGGACATGAGATTCCTCCAGAGAGTCGACGCTGACCCTCTGGTAGCGATCGTGCCCTCCAGCCACCCTCCCCGGTATTTCTTTGCGGGCGAGGCCGATCTACTTTTTGATGTGGACCAACTCCCGGCAGGTTGGTTGGATGCGGTTCGACTCTGTCACTTCAGTTGTATCAGCCTTGCCCGTCAGCCATTGGGGGACAGGCTTGTTGAGGTGGCCAGGAGGGTGAAGGAAGAAGACAAGCTGATTAGCTATGACCCGAACTGGCGCAACCTGATGGACACCCGCTACCGCGAGCTGACTTTCCCGGCCATGGTGGAGCTTGCAGACATCATCAAGCTCTCGGATGAGGATCTTCGCCAGATATACCCTGGATTGAACGAAGAACAGGCGCTTCAAACGTTGCGGACGATGAATGCTAGTGCGCAGATTCTTTTCACCCGTGGAGCGAAAGGTATGGCGTTGTATGCTGCCGACGTGAAGTTTGAACAGCCCGCGATCGCCGTTGAGGTCGCTGATACAGTGGGTGCCGGCGATTCGAGTATGGCCGGCTGGCTCGCCTCGACGTTGTTAGGCATCCAAGAGCCCCATGCACGACTGGAGTTCTCCGCTGCTTGTGCGTCGGTGTCTTGCTCGCATGCCGGGGCTTACGCGCCTAGTCGTGAAGAGGTGGAGGATTTGCTATCAAAACGCATGCAACATCAGCGCTGAAGTTCGCATTGCGTACCGCCATTTGTCAGGAAGGCGGGACTCAAGAAGCACTGGATGGACTTTAGATCCCGGATGACGACTACCCCCCTGCACGGGGCGTTTAATCCAAAATCATTCGAAGCGCACTGTTCGTGCCAGGCAGCCGTGCAGAGCGTTTTGCCAGGGCTGTTGCTTCTAAGCGGCCACCTGTTTCGCCCAATGCTTGTTCAGATCACCACTGAGCGCTCCCACCACTCCAGAAATACCTGCAAAGCCGCCTCGTTAGTGCTGGCTTGATTAACCGCCATGTAATAACCACGCGCGGTTCTGTGTTCCAATGCCAGCGGCTGCACCAATTGACCACTGTTCAGATACGTCTTGAGCATACCGATGCATGCCAGCCCTATGCCGCGTCCATCCAGGGTCGCCTGAATCTGCTGCGCGTAGTTATTGTAGGCCATGCGCGAGGGCGGCAACGGGCCTTCATAGCCCATCTGGTTGAGCCAGGTGGACCAGTCCACCACTGGCCAGTTGAAGCCGCGCCAGTGTTCGTGGTCCAAGTGCAACAAACGCTCCCCCACCAGTTGCTGCAAGTTTTTGATCTGGCGCCCAGCGAGGTAGCCAGGGCTACACAGCGGCACCATATTTTCATCGAATAGGCGGGTCATACGAATATGCTGCGACTGTCCCTCATCGCCGCAGGTGAAGGCCACGTCAATTTGCTCCTCGCGTAAATCCACCTCCCGGTCCAGCGCCAGCAACCGGATCGCCACCTCAGGGTGCTCGGCCTGAAAGGCCTCCAAGTGGGGCATCAGCCAATAGGTCGATAAGCCAATGGTGGCCGTGATCGTCAATGCCTCCTGCGTGCCGCTGCGGATATCACTGGCTGCCTGGGCAATGCGCTCCATTCCTTGATCCACCGCTGCATACAGACGCCTCCCAGAAGGGGTAAGGCTGACCCGACGGTGTTCACGCACGAATAGCTCGTGACCGAGAAACTCTTCTACGAGCCGAATTTGCCGGCTGACGGCCGCCTGAGTAATACATATTTCATGGGCCGCCGCAGTAAAACTCAGCAGCCGCGCGGCGGCTTCGAACACCACAAGACCGTTGAGAGGAGGAAGGCGCCGCCGAAGCTTTTCCATTACAAAAAGTTATCCAAAGGTCGTGAATTAGTTGTTTGTTCTGCCCGCAGAATCATGGCCATATGGCAACCAGGCCGGCGTATACGACCGTCCATGTCTGCGATAACCAGTATTGATCTGCCTCTATTCCATTACCTAAGCTTTATCGTAATTTCAGGAGAGACGCAAATGCGCTTGGTGCACACATTCAAGGTTCTGATGGGAGGCTTGGCGCTTTCCCTTTTGCAGGTACTGCCGGTCTCCGCCGAGCAGGCACCGATCCGTATCGGCTGGATCAACTGGGCAGATGCAGAAATCACTGCAAAACTGGCCGCCAAGGCGATCGAAGACGTGACTGGCCATCCGGTCAAACTCGTCATGGCCGACCTGGGCATCCAATTCCAGGCATTAGCCAACAAGAGCGTCGACTTCATTCCAATGGTCTGGCTGCCAGGGGCGCACAAAACCTTCTGGGACAAGTACAGCTCTCAAGTTGAAGACTTGGGGACCGTGTACGACGGCAAGATTGGCTGGGCGATTCCAGACAGCATTCCGGCCAGTGAGGTGTCCAGTATTGAAGACCTGAACAAGCCGGGCATTGCGGCGAAATTCGGCAATCGAATCCTGTCGGCAGGAGCGGGAAATGGGCAATACAAACTGTCCGAAAAAGCCATCGCCGAATATGGCCTCAAAGACTACAAGCTGGTTGCTTCCTCCGAAGCAGGCATGCTCTCGGAATTAGCGCGGGATCAGTCCCGTGACAAATGGTCGATCATCAACGCCTGGAACCCGCACTGGATGTTTGCTAAATGGAAATTGCGCTATCTCGTCGACTCGAAGAACATCTTCGGCGGCACTGAGCATATCCATGTGGTTTCCCGCCTGGGCTTCAAGGCGGACGAGCCGAAGATCGCCACCTTCCTCGAGCATTACACGTTGCCTTTGAACGATCTGGAAACCATGCAGATGCAAGCCAAGGATAGTTCGGTCGATGAAGTAGTGAACGCTTACTACTTGAAGAACCGCGCACGCTTCGCTGCCATGTTCCAGTGACCTGACATTTGCGTCCAGTTTCAAACGCTGCGTTTTATCCCACTACCTGAACCTGATCCACCGCATGCGGCAACCCGCCTGTGCGCAGATGTGTGCCCGTCATTTGCTGAATTGCCATTTAACTAATAAAACACCCTGGAGAACCGCAATGAAACTGACTGATTTCAAAGTCCTGACCTTTGACGTAGTAGGCACCCTGATCAATTTCGAAGCCGGCATCTTGGCGGCCGTACGCAGTATCGGCGGACCTGAAACCTATAACGTTTCTGACGACGCCATTTTCGACGCTTACAAAACCGCAGATGACGTGTACCGCGGCGACATGCGTGCTCCCAATCGATTCATGTACACCATGAGCGATATTTATCAAAAGTTCGCAGCCGAATTGGGACTGATCAGCGATAAGGCCGCCGGCGATCGCTTTCAGGCTTCAGTGGTCTCCTGGCCAGCCTTTGCCGATTCCGTGGATGCCCTGGCTCGCCTGCGCAAGCATTTCCGTCTAGTCGCCATGACCAACGTCGATCGCACTTCCTTCTCCGCTTACCAATTCACCTTGGGCTATCCGTTCCATGACTCGCTCACCAGCGAAGAAACCGGCGTACATAAGCCCGACCCACTGTATTTCGCTTACAACCAAGGACGTCAGTCAGCTTCAGGTTTCCAGAAATGTGACATTTTGCATGTCGCTCAGAGCCAGTATCACGACATCGGTGTGGCGCACGAGGCGGGCTATACCACTTGCTGGATCGAACGTCGTCACGACATCCCGGGCTATGGCGCCACGCCCGTGCCTGAAAAGGTCACTCAACCCGACTTCCACTTCCACTCAATGAAAGAGCTGGCTGACGCAGTGGAAGCCGAGTTGAGCAACCCAGCCGTGAAATATTCCTGAGGAAGCGAACCATGGCCGTCAGTCCTTTTGCAGCCGATATTGCTTCACTGTGGCAATCCACGGCCGTTGACGCTCCGTCATTTCCAGCGCTGGAAGGTGATCGAAGCTATGACGTGGTCGTGGTGGGGGAGGCTATACCGGGTTGTCCACGGCACATTATTTGGCGAAAAAAGGGCTGGCAACAGTGGTGCTGGAAGCCAGTCGCATCGGCTGGGGGGCGAGCGGTCGAAATGGTGGCGTGGTGTCGGCCAAGTATCGTATCTCGCTGAGCAAGGTGGCGGCGCGATACGGACTGGAGATGGCTCAGACTATGCGTCGTCTATCCCTTGAGTCGGTGGAACACCTTGAGGAGCTGGTGGCGGTTTATTCGCTGGAAGCGGCGCAATATCGGCGCAGCGGCAGCCTGCATTGTGCGCACAACGAAGCCACGCTGGACTACTGTGTGCGGGAGGCGCAGTGGTTGCATGAGTATTTGGGGGATAGCTCCTTCGAAGTGCTCTGCGCCGGTCAGATGCAGGAGGAAACCGGCTCTGGCGATTTTGTCGGCGGCGTCCTCGACAGAGGTGGAGGCTTGTTACACCCATTGAACTTCGTCCGGGGGTTGGCCGACGGTGTGAGCGCGGCGGGAGTCAGTATTCATGAGGGCGCGCCCGTCATGGGCATTCGGCGGATGGGGACGGGCGTCAGGGTGGAGACACCTACTGGCACTGTCCGTGCCAAGCAAGTCGTGTTGGCTACTAACGGTTACTCGAGCCTAACGCCAGCTACTGCGCCTGTGCGCAAATCGGTTGTGCCTTTTCGTTCGGCGATGCTGGCCACCGAGCCTCTCACCGGCCCGCAGCTGGAGTTGTTGCGCCACGGCCGCAGCTACACCGAAACGCGGCGGATGATGCGCTGGTTTCGGATGGTCGAGGACCGTCTGTTGTACGGCGGTCGCGGTGCGTTCGGCACGGATGACTCCGAGGCGGCTTTCAATGCCTTGCACGAAGCGATGGTCAAGCAGTTTCCCCTACTCGCCCGTGCGACCATCACCCATCGTTGGTCGGGGCTGGTGGCGCTCACAATTGACAGTGTGCCGCACGTCGGACGGATTGATGACCGCGTGGTCTATGCCATGGGTTACAACGGCATGGGAGTGGCCATGTCCTCATACATCGGTAAGCATGTCGCAGATGTCATCGTTGGGCGGAAGCCAGAATTGGGGTTGATGTGGGCGGACAAAGTACGCCGTATACCTTTTTATTCGCTGCGAGTACCCGTGGTTCGAATGGTCGCCGGTTGGTATCAGTTTTTGGACGCCATCGGACGCTGAACGTATCCCGAAAGAAATGACAGTCCCAGGCCGCTACACAGCCTCGGTCCGGAAGGAGTGATACTGCCATGCTGTTGGAGAATGAAATTCAATGCTTGAAACTAGGCCGGGAATTATCGACCAAACTATCGAAGTGCCGGGATGACCCTCTCGCCATGTGGCTGGCCAGTTACATTCGCAGGTTAATGTGCGAATTATTGGAAGCTGAAGATCCGAGCCAGCTGGCGCGAGCAAGTAGCGCCTGCATGGACGCCATATTGAAGCTCTGGGAGCACCGCGGGTTGCTGCCCTGCGCGAATCAACGTCGTCCTGCGGACGGTGTCGCGAGCCAGAGTTTTAAAGCGAAGTCAGACAAATGAATACATAGATAATCTCGCCATTGACCGCTCTAGGACTTGGCAAAAGTCCTTTGGCGCTTAAGATTTTCTCAAAGAGCCCAGTGAGCATGTGCTCTCTGGTCACGCCACGTCGTAGCGTCGTGTAATGCTCAAGTTGATTAAGTGGGGGAACGTAAGGCATTCGGTCGGTCAGGACCAAGGCCAGGACTGTTCCGTGCGGGAAAAACCCGAAGGTTAAAAGCAGTGTACCGGCCCCCAACTGCCAAACCGCTATCCGTCAGATCTCTTTGCTTACTCCGTCTGTCGACGTCAAAAGCCGCCATTCTTTAAAAGCTGACATCGCCAAAATTGATTCTCAGCAAGCAGGTATCCGCTGACGTTAAAACTGAAGTACATCGCAGCGATTGAAGCCATGAATGAGACCTACCAATCTCACCGGCAACGCGATGATGTTATTGACGCCCAGCCATCAATACAGCTCATGGTTATATGCGATCACGCAGCTAGCTCTTCGTCACCCCTGCCGTAAAATCACGCCACGGTTACGCAGCCCCCTGCCTCATCGTCAATAGGCTCCACGCCCATTCTGATAGAAGCCATAAGATTTTTTGAATGACCTGAAAGCTCCCATAGTCACGCAGCCCCCGGCCACAGCCATGACCGCACCAGGTCAGAACGAGGATTACAGTTCATACCCTCTGGAATTATTCGCTGCAACAAATGGAGCCCCATTGATGCCCGATCCGATCAAGCTTGAATTTTCCGAAAAGTACGACGATAAGCACGCGCAGAGTTATTTACTCAAGCATCAGGACAATCTGGCCCGCCGTTTATCCCACAAACGCGACGAGCAATTGGCGCGTAGTGCGTTGGTCGCCGCTGGCGAGCCTGGCTTGGTGCTGGACTTGCCGTGTGGGGCCGGGCGTTTCTGGCCGTTACTGGCGCAAAAGCCTGGTCGCGTGATCATCGGCGCAGACAATTCTGAGTCGATGTTGAAGGTCGCAACCATCGCCCAACCGGCGGAGGTGGTGAAACGGGTTCGCCCGTTGCAGACCTCTGCCTTTGCTATCGATTTACCGGACAACGCGGTTGACAACATATTCTGCATGCGCTTGATGCACCACATCGGCGCCCCTGAGCACAGACTCGCGATACTGCGTGAGTTTCAACGCGTTACTCGCGACAGCGTAATTATCTCACTATGGGTGGACGGGAACTTCAAGGCTTGGAAACGCAAGCGTACCGAAGTGCGTCGTCGCAACAAAGGAGAACAGGAAGGTTACCAAAATCGGTTCGTGTTACCGGCTACTACTGTCGAGGCAGAGTTTGAACAAGTCGGTTTCCGTGTTCAGAAATCCCTGGACTTCATACCGTTCTACGCCATGTGGCGAGTGTATGTTTTGCGCAAAAAATAATAGGATGGCTATCGGCCGCTTATTCACTTGATGGTGTTTATAGTTTACGCCCCCTCGAATCATAGGCCACATGATCAGCTCCGTGGATGGGCGCCTCGTGTCTTTCCGATGGACATTTCTCCCCAACGGAGACAGTGAGCGAACGATTAGCAACCATTACGAGCGAATTGCCGCCAGCGTGGGCGAAGACGGTTTCATCATAGGTCGAAAGACCTGGGAAGGTAACGGCTGGATTACCGGACAGCGCATAGAGGCCTCGGGGAGTCTGCTTCTCAGGCCCAACGGTAGAGGTGGAGATGGCAGGTGCCTGCCACTCTCCACTTGCGTGCAGGGACAACGAACGTATTCGTCAGCGCCTGGGCAAACGGTGGCTTACAGCGATAGTAGGTTAGGGGGCGCACCACATGTCTGCACGTAGGTCTGCGCAACACGTAGTTCGTATTATTGCTACGAGGATCTACGGCCCATACATTGGCAATTTATCTTTTTCGTGCATAGCAGCATTCTGCCCTACGAACTTTTAAGAGTAATTCCGCCCAGCTATTATCTCCGCGCGAAGCCACAACCACCATGAAGCCAGGTTGCGCAACACTCATTCACCATCAACTAATGACCCAAAAGACTCGTCTGGACGCATTCAGAATGTGAGAACGTTACATAGGAGCCACGTAATTAGGCTTCTCAGCCACTTTCTTCCACATGTGAAAATAACACGACGGTTCTGGATCATAGAGCTATCCAACAAATAGAAGTTAATAATAGCTAAAAGCTCTTCGTTAGATCTCCCCGGCCCAGACCAACATCAGGACGGAGGTTATCAAGGGATCGATCTGAACCAGGAGACAGGCACCGCAAGGAAGCAAAGGCCAGTACAGGCGTCTAAAAAGGTACCTAGCGGTTGCACCCCGGATGAGGCCGCTAGCATGTACACAGCTCACAGTTTCAATCCATGGGAAAAATCGTTTTACCGGCCGATTGATGCTGCCATACGCTGGTGTGGGCTAATGGATCACGAGGCTCGAATTCTAGACAGCGCCTGGGATTGTCCAGGCTTGCTGTCGAAGCAATTTCCCCAATGGCCATGTCTGCATATCAACATGGGGAAAATTCTCGATGCCATACGAAACAACGAGATCCCTTATGGTTATTTCGGTGTGACGACTCGGCCAGGTAGCCCCGTCGACTACAGACTCGTAACTGTCAGGCATACAGATCTCAAATATTGGATGATTCACCATTATCCAGACCAATTCCCCACATTTCTATTTGGAAGGAAGACGCCTGATGAGTCAAAAATAAGTATTGATACCTACCTGACGCTACGAGCTGATCGAGATGCTCTCGAAGTCAAGCTTAGGGCGATAGAGATCGCTCATGAGGCCCTTCTGGAGGAACTCAAGGCGATAGGCTTAGAAAGAGAACGCTTACACTCTCTAGTTGAGACACGAGGCGAGCTAAATGACCGTAGCGAGGCTGGATATCTGTGTGTCATCGGCGCTTTACTCGAAACCCTTCTTGGATCCTCACCAGGAGGAATACCTAACTCGGCGTTCAAGTCGCAAGCCGCTATAGTTGACTCAATCACTGCGCACTTTGAAGGTGTTCCAGGATTGAGCAAGCGCTCCCTGGATAAAAAATTTGCTGCGGCAAGACGTAGCCTTTCTCGGAATTGAAGCATTGCATTGCAATCTTATCTATTGCAATGCAATGACACTCTCCCATCAGTGTTATTCACTTCAGGTCACTTCCCACTATGCGCCAACCCGCGCCAGGAGTGACCACTATGCCCAGCCAACCTTTCCCCATAGCTGAAGCGCCTCAATCCATTAACGAACGTCACATCATGCGGCGTGAAGAGGTGGAGCGGAAAACCGGGTTTAAACGGGCGCACATTTATAACTTGATGAAAGAAGGTAACTTCCCTCAAGCCAAACGCATTGGACTGCGTGCCGTAGGCTGGGACTCACTGGAGATCGAACAGTGGATCACTGAACGTTTGGCGCAGCAGGCCTGATGTCATGCGTGTGGTGTCAGTGGTATCCACCAAAGGTGGAGTGGGAAAAACAACAGTGGCTGCCAATCTTGGCGGTCTGCTAGCGGATGCTGGCCTACGCGTCCTGCTGCTCGATCTGGATAGTCAACCCACTCTCTCGAGCTATTACGCTTTGAACCACGAGGCCCCCGCCGGTGCGTACGAACTCATTGCACTCAATCAAACAGATCCTGAGCAGATAATCTCCATGACCGAGGTCGTCGGTCTCGATCTGATCCTCTCGAACGATGACCAAGGCCGACTGAGTACCTTACTACTTCACGCCCCGGACGGGCGATTACGGCTGCACAATTTGCTCGACCATTTCCGTACCCGTTATGACCTGCTGTTGATCGACACCCAAGGCGCACGTAGCGTGCTACTGGAGATGGCCGTCCTGGCATCCGATCTCGCCCTTTCTCCCATCACACCGGAAATGCTCGCAGCGCGCGAGCTACGTCGTGGCACCTTGAAGTTGCTCAGCGAACTCGAACCGTTCCGCCACTTGGGCATTTCACCACCCCCCTTACGATTGCTACTGAACCAAGTGAACGCCCTTCGGATGGACACTCGAATGATCATCTGCGGTCTGCGGAAGACCTTCGCTGGGGCTACCAACATCTTCGTTCTAGACACCGTAGTTCCAGACCGAGTGGCGTATCTCAATGCCGCCTCTCTCGGTCTGCCCGTACACCGAATTGAGACGCGCCGGTCAGGTAAACGACGCTCAGCCTCGGCACTGGAAACTATGCAAGCGCTGGCCATCGAGTTATTTCCGGAGTGGAGCACAGCAATCTCTACAGTAAGCAGGTACGAGGAGGCTCAATAAAATGAGTCGCCAAGCCGGTATCTCTCGCCAAGTCATTTTAGTTTGATTGACCTTGAGGCCAACGGTGTTTGGCAAGGAGTCTCTTTATGCTGGATCACCTTCCCATCATCGTTCAACCACCTCATCGACTAAACCACCCACCTTGCGAGGGGTACTGCACCGTAGTTTCTCGCCTGCAGGGTGGGCGCTCGGCCATAGGATGGCTCCTCGCAGAGCTTTCTCACCATTTCGAAGGTTCGGGCACTGCCGAGATCGTCAAGTTCGAGGTCGACGACAATTTGTACAACCAGCGTTGACTGAGGTTGCTCAAATGAAAAAGCTTAATCAGGAGCAGATCACCGACAAACTGCATCAAGACCACTTCCCTCGGGGTCCAGAACTGGAGCGGCTTTCCGATCCACTCATCGACACGCCTATGCTGGTCACGCTGGAGCAGCTACGCCCCTACGAACACAACCCGCGCTTCATTCGTAATCCGCTGTACGACGATATCAAGGCGTCCATCCGTGAACGCGGATTGGATCAACCTCCGCCGATTACCCGCCGCCCGGGAGAAACCTATTTCATCATCCGCAACGGCGGTAATACGCGCTTGGCGATTCTCGGCGAGTTGTGGCAGGAAACCCGCGATGAACGCTTCTTCCGAATTCATTGCCTGTTCCGCCCCTGGAGCAATGAAATCACCGCCCTGCTCGGCCATCTGGCTGAAAGCGATCTGCACGGCCAACTCACCTTCATTGAGCGTGCGCTGGCGGTAGCCAAACTCAAAACCATGTTCGAACTAGATGGAGCGACACTCTCGCAACGAGAGCTGGCGCGCCGTCTTGCCGCTGGGGGCTACCCCATTTCACAGCCGCACATCAGCCGGATGCTCGACACCCTCGAACACCTCCTGCCCGCCATTCCACAAACCCTGTATGCCGGATTGGGTAAACCCAAAATTGAACGTTTGATCGGTCTGCGTAGCCAGGCTGAACGAACCTGGAATCGTTATCCAACCGACATCATTGCGTTCCCCGAGTTTTGGCTCGAAACCTTGAGCCAATTTGATGCCGATCCCGAGTCTTTCGATCTTGAGCAAATCCAGGATGAGCTGCTCGAACGTATGAGCCGCTTGCTCGGACAGTCCTACCGCATGTTGGCCTTGGAGCTGAGCGCCACACAACGGCCTGGCATTGTCATCACGCCTTCAGAGAACAGCCACCTACCGAGCGTTGATGAAGCCGCGGCAGGACCTCCCCCCTCCGAGTCCCGCCCCCCATCAGTTGAAACTAGAACCCGGACCGAAACAGCGCGAGACGAGCAGCTCACGCTGCCCGAAACGAATGTCGCATCAGCAGTCAGCCCTCCGTCACGTGTCCAAAAAATTCGCGAACAGATTGATCGCGACACTGCCACCGAACCAACACCGAACGTCGCAACCTGCACGATCGACGACATCTGGATCATCGCACCAATACTGGATACCCCCGAACAACTACGTTTAGCCATTGCCGGACTGGCTCGGGAAATGGCGGCCTATGCAGGACATCCCGAGAGCATCATCGATCAGAAGTATGGCTTGGGCTTCGTCCTGAATATCGAGCAACTTGATCTTGCAGCACCTCGTGCAACCGGCGTTCACCTATTGCTCCTGGCCCTGCTGCGTGCCCAAGACGACGTGAACTGGGAGGATCGCAAGCAATTGCCCTCAGCCTTGTTCGGGCAACTGCTATTGGGGGTCTATGAACTCCCGCTGACAGATCGTCCCGCCGTGGACGTAGGACTGGAGCGTCTGCCCGACGGTCTCTTAATCAAACTGTATCGCCTCATTCGCTTAGCTCGACGCTTGATCGACTTGACGCTTACCGCTGAAGGCGGCTCACCAAAGGAGGAGCTATGAACCTGTCCTTCAATGTGCTCAACCAGGCCATGCTGACTCAGGTCCTTCACGAGTTGCGCCTGGGTAACCTGCAACGCTGCAAAGCACTCGGGCTGGGTGAAGAGGACATTTACCTGTTGCAATCCTTACCGCCCACCACACTGTCACGCCTGGCCCATGCCACCGTCCCCTGGGTTGAGATCAAGATTGATTCGTCGGTGCTACATCGCTTGATCGACCAGGCCGAACGCGACGAACAGAACGAGCGCCTGATCAACCGAGCGCTCAAGCTCGGTGCCAGCAGTACTATCATGTATCAATGCTTTGGCTTGGCGCATTCGGAAACCGCCCTGCGCCGACGTCTGCTCAAGATAGAAACCCGTAAGGGCCGCCCTCAGAACTTGAGCGAAGCGCAGGAACATGCGCTCTGGCAGCGTTGGTGCCAGCTACGCGCTCAGGACGGTGCTGAGGATCAGCTCGACGCCATGATGATGTTGGCGGAGGAGCAACAGATCAGCTTGGCCATCGTTTGGCAGCAGATCGACCATTACAGCAACGGAACATGAATACCACCCCGTCCAGTCGCTGGCAGCGTGTTCTGCAGCAATGCACCCAACAGTTGAGTGAACACTGGCCCGCACGCCCGACCACGGAACCACCCTCCAACCAGGCCCTTCAGGCTGGCTTTCTTTTCAGCGGCCAATCACACGAAGTCGTGCCGCGTCGCCTGCTGCTGGATTGTCGGCTGACTCCGCTGGAACGTAATGCATGGCAAGTATTTCGACTCATGCTGCAGGGCCAGGGAGTGGTCACCCCGCGTTATGAAGATCTGCAACCTTACCTGTCGAGCGTTCCCTATGGTGTATCAGCCTCCCGCGAAACCATCGCTCGCGTCCTTACGATGCTTAGGTTGACGCGCTGGCTTAGCTTGGTGAGTCGTGGCCGCGATCAGCTCAGCGGGCGCCTACAAGGTTCTCTGTATGTCCTGCACGATGAACCGTTAACTCCCGCCGAAGCCATGGAGCTGGATCAGGATTATCTAGAGCTGGTCGGAAATGCCCTCGATCATGCGAGCAAAGCTGTACGTATTGTCGCGCAGCACATTGTGAAAGACATCCACCAAGACACGGATATCGACCTGGGTCGACTCCCCACCCGGCTCGACAGTTGGAGCGAACATTGGACACATCAAGGATTGGATCAAGGAACCGATGAAGCGCTACACGATTCCGAACTGGCAGGTGATCACCGCGTTCGGAATCGAGTGAAACCTAGTCCGGATTCCGAACGGGGTCTGAACGCCGCTGTTTCCGGCACCGTTCGGAATCCGAACACCGCCTGTACTGTATTAAAAGAAAGTATTTGTACTGTACCGCGCGCAACCCCAGCGGTGGATAACCTGCACTGGCCCGATCCTCTGCAGCTGAGCCCAAGCGAACGTCAGGCGGTCACCGTGGCGCTGGGCAAACTTAAACCAGCGGATCGACAGGCAGTGCTCAACGAAGCGGGCGCGCGATGTGCCGCCGGTGGTATCCGCAAACCAGCGGCCTATCTGATGAGCCTGATCCAGCGAGCGCTGAAAGGCGAGTTTCGTCCTTGGGCCGGTCAGGCTGAATCGCTACCTATTGCTGAACCGCCACCCGTCCCGTCACGCCCACTTAGAAAACGGGGCGAACCCGCCTCTGCCCTTGCCCAAGCATGCCTGAATGAGTTGCGCCAGCTGCGTGGCAAACGCCCTGGACGTCAGTAGATTTGATGCCACTGGCATCAGTGCCGAGCGTCTTAGAAATTAGCCGTCTCGAACCAAACCGAACAGACCGCATTCAGCTTTTTGGCTGTCCTTGACCTTTATCTGTCGCAACGTTCCCGTCCAAGCAGATGCGAGGACAACACCGTGGCCGATCACTATCAGCTTAACCTGGGCTCATTGCGCAGCAGCATCACCCTGACACTGCACACCCACCACGCCGCCCGTATCTGGCAAGGACGAACCGCACGTGAAGGCGTCCATTCGATCATGGGCATGGCCGGCTACATCAGTGTCACCAACCTGATGAAACAAACTGCGGCCCAGGACGACCCCTATGCCGATTGGGCCATCGTGCAACTCGAAGAAAAATTGACGCAGGCCAAAGCCGGGATGCTGGAACTGACCCAACAATTGGATCGGATCAGACAGGATCTGCCGACGCAGATCGACATGAGCGATAACCTCAATATCCACCCCGTCACCTTGCCCTTGTACATCGGCAGCCAACTGGGGTTCCTCGCCGTCTACCTGCTGACTGACTACGACACGCTGGTGCGCCACACCCTGCTTGCTCATCACACCGCCTTGATTGGTCGCAGAGACATGGAAGCCTGGATAGACGACGGTGCTCATCTGCTGCGCAGCCTGTTCGGCCAGGCGCAGCGTTATCGACTTGCAGGTGTCACACGCGATGACATGGCCGCAAACAATGCCCGCGCACTGGCAGCCATGGAAAAGTTTGGATTGCCCCCCATGGACATCCTTGAGGGACATGGCCGTTCCCAGTTCGCGCCACCGATCATTCGTCGTGGCGCTGTGCCAGTGGATGACGCTGATGCGTTGATGGAGGACGCGGTAGCCTCATCTGCGGCAGTGAATGGGCCGGAGGACGAAGCATGAGTCCCATGACACCCGTTCAACCATTGCCCCGCGAAGCATTGACACCGGATGCCTATCGACAACTCGAACACGCTGCCTCCCTAAAAGGCCTTTTAAAACCTTTTAAGGGTAAGGGGGAGCTGGAACACCTGGCACAGATGGCGAGGGAAATCGAGGCGCAGTTATGTCACCTGATGGAGGCCGTGGTGCAGCAAGCCGCACAACCTCCTTACTCACTGCTGAATATTCGATTGGTGCTGCAGAACACCAGTGCAGGCAGCACATTTTTGCGTTGGCGTACCCGTGACTTCACTCGTATGGGGGTTGCGGTCTGGGAACGCCAAGTCTCCAACAAAGCCTTGCTGCAAGCCATACGCGAGGGATTGTACCGTTTCGAATGCGAGCGCATTGCGCTGAACTTGCAGATGAGCGTGGTGCATTCGCTCTACCGCCAGGCATCGACCTGCGCGATCAAAATGGCCAGTGCCGAACGGCTGCTAAGCCAACTCACAACCGCAGTGGAGGTATCAGGATGAGTACTTTTTTTGTCGGCGAAGGCAACATTGGCAGTGCGCCAGAGTTCCAGGAATTTTCATCAGGCAATGACGAGCCACGGCGTTTGCTACGGCTGAATGTGTACTTTGACAACCCCGTGCCACGCGAGGGTAGCTATGAAGATCGAGGCGGCTATTGGGCGCCAGTTGAGCTCTGGCACCGCGAGGCTGAACACTGGAGTACGCTGTACCAGAAAGGTATGCGTGTGTTGGTCGAAGGCCGGACAGTGCGCGATGAGTGGGAGGACGCCGAAGATAACGCCCGGGTGACCTTCAAAATCGAAGCCCGTCGAGTCGGCATCCTGCCTCATCGCGTGCAGAACGTGGTCATGCGGGAACGATCCAGTGAACAGACGACGGCTGCAAAACAGGTCGAGCAAAGTGCAGAGCGGACCAACAATCAGAGTTCGTCAGCGACCTCAAAACCCAGAAAACGTAAAGAGTAATTGGTCAATAAATGATGTAACTAGGTATGTAATTGCGCCCCTGCGCGATACAACAGTACGAGGTACCATTGCCCCATCGACATCATGCAATGGATACGCACTGTGGGACTGCTTGCCTATAGGTTGGATGGGACACCCGTTGTCTCGGTATTCCTAACGGAGAATGGAAAACCGAAGCACTGAACAAATCCCGGGATCTCTTCATGCCCGAGACCAAAAGCCGAGCGGTGCTCAAGGTCTCACGGCTTGGGCATCGTTTCTTTTCCCACAAGCCAGGTGAGCGCAAACTCAGTCAAACAGGCGGCGAAAGCGATGATCATGTCATGCTTAAAATTAAAACGCTTTTTGCTGCCACAGCCGCGGGTTGGTCTGCACTTCCTGAGCAGTCAGGGGTAACAGCTTCCGGCAAATTCTATCGGGCTGACGTTCTTTGTACTCATCCGAATGGCAAGACCAAGGTGGCTGTCGAAATACAACGATCAACACAGCGTGATGTCGACTACGAGGAGCGTCAGAGAGTCTACGTGGAAGCAGGTATTCGCTGTATCTGGATCGACATTTCCAAGAAAGCGTATCGTCATCACATCAGCAAGCCAACCAAAGCACTTCCTCGATTTGAGTGCAAGCGTGAGTCTCCCGACAGTACTGGCACCTACCTCGTATCCATCGAAAAGCAAGACATCGACTTCCCTGAATTTATTCAAGGAGCACTCACGGGAAAACTCAGATTCATTGAGCACGAAGTGAATACCTCCCTTCACCACATCAGAGTCCATCGAAAGCGGTGCTGGAGCTGCAAAATTCACATCTGTTTACTAGACCCGGAATTTACTGAGGATCTAGTACGGCAGATGCCGAAAATCGTCTCCACGATCCATCGCAAGACCACGCACATTCAAGATATGTGCAGGATCAAGCTGATTCACTTCAAAAAAAGAGGAGTCAAAGAGCACGTCTCATGCTGCCCACACTGTGGTATTGCGCAATCCTATTCTGAACTGGACCACAGGTTTGAATTGGCTGATCACGTGGCGTTTCTCGCCATTGCCCGACCTACCGGTCTTTTACCCAGAAGGTTCTGGTCTTGGGAGACTCACCCGAAACTTGAAATGCTTCCGCTCCCAGGAGCCGCATTTCTTATCACAGGAGAGCCTGACGACGACTCCGCATTGCTTGAGATCCTGCGCGAAAACCTTAAAGGGTGCCATTGGTAAAATCTGTACTTATTGATGACTGCTGACCTGGCAGTTTTCCGGTTCTTGGCTTCCCGTCAAAATTAATATGGGTAACTTAGCAATCCGGTTTCCCATATCTCGCCATTACTGTTTCCAACAACGCTGCTCCGAACTCAATCCGGAGCAGTTCTATGCGCCTCTTTCTTTGCGAGAAACCTTCCCAAGGTCGTGACATCGCCAAGGTTCTCGGAGCCAACCGGCGCAGTGATGGCTGCCTGATCGGACCCGAAATAACCGTTACCTGGTGTGTCGGCCACCTGCTTGAGGCCGCCCCACCCGAAGCCTATGGCAAGCATCTCAAATCCTGGTCACTGGACCACCTCCCGATCATTCCCAAGCAATGGCAGGTCGAGGTCAAGCCCAAGACAGCGGCACAGTTCAACGTCATCAAACGTCTGCTCAGCGAAGCTCGCACCGTTGTCATCGCCACCGATGCCGATCGAGAAGGCGAAATGATTGCCCGCGAGCTACTGGAACTCTGCAATTACCGAGGCCCCGTTCAACGCCTCTGGTTGTCGGCACTCAATGAGGCGTCGATTCGCAAGGCATTGTCCTCGCTCAAGTCTGGTCAGGAGACTTTTCCACTCTACCACTCAGCCCTCGCCCGCAGCCGGGCTGACTGGCTGATCGGCATGAACCTCAGTCGTTTGTTCACCCTTCTCGGACGGCGAGCGGGCTACGAGGGCGTATTGTCCGTTGGACGCGTACAGACCCCCACATTGCGTCTGGTGGTCGATCGAGATCGTGCAATTGCCAGCTTCGTCTCGGAGCCCTACTGGGAAGTGGATGTGCACCTGTCCTCAATGGGACAACCATTCATCGCGTCGTGGTTACCACCCAGCTCAGGGAGTGACGAGGCCGGCCGTTGCCTAGAGCAGGCGCTTGCCAGTCAGACCGTCGAAGCGATCTTCAGCAGTAAAACCGCCACAGTACTCTCGCTGCAGACTGAGCATTTCCGCGAAGCGCCACCCCTACCCTTCGACCTGAGCACACTGCAAGAAGTCTGTTCACGCAAGCTGGGGCTTGGCGTTCAAGAAACCCTGAACATAGCCCAAGCCCTATATGAAACGCACAAAGCCACCAGCTATCCGCGCAGCGATTGCCGCTATTTACCAGAGAGTATGTTTAACGAGGTACCCACAGTTTTCGATGCCCTGCTCAAAACGGATCCCGCACTACGGCCTGCGCTCGGAAGCCTCGATCAATCATTGCACTCCCCCGTTTGGAACGATGCCAAGGTCACCGCGCACCACGCCATTATCCCCACCAGCGAGCCGGCGAACCTTGCGCGGATGTCCGAACAAGAACGCCAAGTCTACGAACTGATTCGCAGCCACTACCTTGTGCAGTTTCTTCTACATCATGAGTTTGATCGGACCCACGTAGAACTGGAGTGTGGTGAAGAGCGACTGACCGCCGTTGGCAAACAGATCCTGGTTCAGGGTTGGAAAGGTTTGCTCTACGAAAACACCGAGGAGGATGAGCCCAATCAAAAGGCCCAAGCTTTACCAGTCTTGCAACAGGGTACTCATTGCGCCGTGGACGACGTCGAACTCAAGTCCATGCGCACCGCCGCTCCCAAAGCGCTGACCGAGGGCGATCTGATCAAGGCCATGAAAAATGTGGCCAAGTTGGTCAACGATCCACGCCTGAAACAGAAACTTCGGGAAACCACCGGTATCGGTACCGAAGCCACACGCGCCGGCATCATCAAGGGATTGATTGATCGTGGTTATTTGCTAAAGAAAAAACGCGCCTTAATAGCCTCGGCGGCGGCCCATACCCTGATCGAGTCGGTACCCGTTGCAGTCACTGATCCGGGTATGACCGCGATCTGGGAGCAGGCTTTGGACGAAATCGAAGCGGGACGTCTGAGCCTGGATGCGTTCGTCGCCAAGCAAGTGAATTGGATAGCGCAGCTGGTCGCAAGCTGCGGCTCACTTACTTTAGCCATGACTATCGAAGCCGGTCCGGTCTGCCCCATTTGCGATGCCTCAATGCTCAGGCGTAAGGGAAAATCAGGGCCGTTCTGGTCATGCTCGCACTATCCGGACTGTAAGGGCACTGTGCCCATCAGAAAAGATACGCGTCGCCCGTGACGCGCCATTGGAGATCAATATGAGTGTTGGGGCGATATAAGGGTCAGTGCATCATTAACGGCGGCTGATCCCTCTCCAACTCACTTAGTGGTTGTCCAATTTCACGGGCCAAGGCGAGGCCTGTCGCAATCCATATCTGCCCCAGTTCGTTGAACGCTTCCAGGTGAGCAGGATCTTCGTTGAGCCAATGGACAAGGCTGTCGAAATGCTCGGGATTCTCAGGGCAATCATGAATCTTGATGAACAGCTCCAGTGTTCGCTCCCAGATCCGATCCATAACATCCTTGCTCTCCTCTTCCATGCTCAACCAATCCTCAGCTTGTCCTTATCAGACCGTTCATTCTCAATGGCCATCTTGGAGTCTGACCCTGGAGGAACAGAACCCTCGTCGCATTACACAGCTATTTCAGCCAATATAGCAACCTTATAAGTCGATACACAACCTTTAAGGATGTTCATGTCAACGGGTCTTTGCTCAACCATTCGGGTTGAACTGGAGAACTCATCACTTGGCACATAAACATCCGACCCAAGCCCAAATCGGGCGCATGATCGCTAAGCACCGAACCCAGCGTAATCTAACCCAGGAAGAGGTGGCTGAACGCCTGGGGATTGGCAGTGAAGCCATCTCGCGCCTGGAGCGAGGCGTGGTGGAGCTCTCCGTGGTCAAGCTGATGCAGTTAGCAGATATTTTCGACTGCCGGATGGATGAACTGCTGACGGAGTCGAGCAATCGCCCCAATGACCAAGGCCAGATGATCGCGGGTTTGCTGCGTGGACTGACAGAAAGCGACCGTGCCTTTATCCTGGCTACTGTCGAACAACTGGCTGCTCATCTCGCCAACAAATGAGCTTATGCGCTGGTATTCGATATCCGGGCCTTTGAGGGGAGGCTCTCTGCCTTGACGTCATCTCCCCCTCTCTGCTGTAGTGCCTCAGGATCATCGCCAACGGCGACCCAAGACCGATTCGCTCCGGGTAGCTCGGTCGAACTCCTTGAGTTCGGAGCCTTCTCTTCTGCGGAATTTTTCATTCCCGTTTTGTGCTCGGCCTGATCGTGGTGGCGGATGACCACTGTTGCCTCCAAGGCAACAGTGGTCATCCGCTTCGGCGATCATATTCAGTCCCGGAGCCCGCCGGGGAATCACTGGGCACCCTTTGTGCGCGGATGCGTGCCAGCGTGTTCCGACCCAGGCCACGACAAGGGTCGGTTGGCGGGTCATGGCGCAGGTAAATCAAGTTTTGCGAGGAGCTTGTCGACTGCGTCAGACCGCCTAAGGTGGCTTTTCTATTCCTCGCCTGGCCCCCAGCCAGGCCCACTCTTCACTTTCTTCAGTCCAGTAATTTCCACTGTATTCCGGCCATAAAAAACCGGCTTGCGGCGTCTTGACGCTCCCCTATGACAGGCTTATACAAAGGGTGTGGTTCGCTGTCGTTGACAGCCCAGCCCAGGTAGCTTGAACCTTCAAGGCTACGCCACGCTTGTGGTGGTTTACCCAAGTGCGATCAGCGTTCGGAGGCTCGCACGATTGCCGCTTCAGCGGTGATGAATGCCCACTATCCCCAGATCCGCAGACCACTACTGCGGATCCTCTTCTGCTGCATCGCTATTCCCCAGGCGCATCGTTCTGATTGTCATCGGCTTGCCGGTGTCGAGTCGTTCATCGCTCACCTTCACCTTACCCAACCTGACGGGGACTCACTTCCCCGTCAGGGAACTGTGCGTCGCCGTTTTTCCTTGAAAGGAGAACCACACCATGGCCCACGCCAACCAATCCCAAGAAGCAACCACTTACTTCAATCTGCACACCGTCGGTATCGGCTACCTCAACCGTGTTCGTGAAGTACAAATCCGCCGCGGGCAGCCATTCATGGCGTGCGATATCGCAGCGCTGCATGGTGCCACCGATGCGGTGGAGTACACCCGCTTCGACTGCAAAGTCGCTGGGGGCGAAGCTGAACGCTTGATTCGTCTCTATATGGACGCCGTCAAAGCCGAGAAAAAGGTCTTGCTGTCGTTCCGTATCGGCGATCTGTGGATCGACCCATTTCTCTATGAGAAAGGCAATAAACAAGGCCAACCGGGCGCCAGCCTGAAAGGTCGTCTGCTGTACATCGACTGGATCAAGGTCAACGGCACGTTCGAGTACAAAGCGCCCGCCAGGCAGGAGGCAACAACACCTGCTGAGCAAGCGCCAAACGGTGAGCCATCCCCAACGTCGGCTGATGCCGAAGCTGAGGATACCGAAAACCCAACAGAGTCCAGGACTGAACCTGAATCTCCACCCACTCCCCGCACGGCCCGCCGTGTCGCCACACGTACTGTTCAGTCCGCCTGAACAATTCACGATGTTTTACATCAAGGCGCTCAATCGAGCGCCTTTTCTTCAGTCAGCACAGGAGAACCAACATGGAATCCTTCTGGCTTTGCGACGACTGCCTGTTCGCTGCGGCTTACGAGGACTACAGCACGTTATCGCTCTACTACACGACGGATGAGATCGAGAAACGCATCGCCGGCCTCCATCGCGGACTGGTTCGATTAATGCCCATCAGTGCCGACTTCGATTCCGAAACAGGCCGGGGAATAAGACCCCTCTCCCCGTTGCCCTGCGATGCTTGTGATTCACACCTGCACGGACAACGCCACCGATTCACTCGGCTGTAAACAGCGCGTCATCGGGTAATGCCCGTGACTCTATATCCACCTCGGGGACTCCACTCCCTCGGGTGTGTACCCCCGGACTGTTCCCTTCGGAGGTACCCATGAGCACCCAACTCACCCTGATGGAAACCTCGGATGTCGAGGCTAATCGTATCGCCCAGGAAAATCAGCTGATCGACGAAGCGCTGAACATTCTGGATCGTCGGCTGTTCACCCGCGGCCCCAATCTGACGTCACCTGACGCCGTGGCCTCATACCTAAAACTGCATATCGCGCCACAAGAGCATGAAGTTTTCGGTGTGATTTTTCTCGATGCCCGCCATCGCGTTCTGGCATTTGAGATCCTCTTTCAGGGAAGCATCAATGGCGCCAGCGTTTACCCCCGCCAAGTCGTCAAGCGCTCCCTCACACATAACGCAGCAGCTGCCATTTTTGTGCATAACCACCCTTCGGGATGTACGGAACCCAGCCAGG
Source organism: Pseudomonas sp. St316 (assembly GCF_018325905.1). Classification (NCBI taxonomy): domain Bacteria; kingdom Pseudomonadati; phylum Pseudomonadota; class Gammaproteobacteria; order Pseudomonadales; family Pseudomonadaceae; genus Pseudomonas; species Pseudomonas sp. St316. The sequence continues at coordinate 4,195,409 of NZ_AP021901.1, forward strand.
CAGATCGCGTCTTGACCGCACGGTTGAAAGAGGCGTTGGCCTTGATCGAGGTTCACGTACTGGATCACTTCATCGTGGGTGAAGGTCGCCCACTTTCTTTTGCCGAATACGGTTGGCTTTAACCCTTACAGGCGCCTTCGGGCGCCTTGTTCATTTTCATCCCGGAGAATACTCATGAACTGCACCACCCAAGCCCCAGCCATGCTGGGAGCCTCGAACCCATTCGTTCGCGCCTATAACAATCTATTTATCGAACGGCTGCTGCTGATCACCTACGCGAACGCCTGCCCTCCCTGCTTTCGCTCCATACACGACTCACAAGCTCATCTACCCGATGATGCGCTGGAACCGTTCCCCTGCTTGTTCAACGATGATTTCGCCTTGATCAGCGAAGGACAATTCATTCCAGGTGAGTTGGATGAGTGCTGTCCGTCCACCGGGCTGGTGCGCCAAGTGGTTTATTCCGTAATTGGCGAGATGCTCGGCGAGCGACATCACGTCGGCGACTTGTATTCCCTTGAGGAAGCCCAAGCCATGATCCATCGCTTCAACTTCGAAACGGGGCACTACAGTCGAGCCTGGGAGATCAGTTCCGTACACCTCACTGAAGAGGCATTGCGCTACTTGGAACACCGGGCTAGCAGCTTCAACGCTGGGCCAACCGGTCTGTTGTTTGAACCCTTCGCCCTGAGAGACTGCAATGGCCTCGGGTGTAAGCTGATCGGCACGCCCTGGACCGACGAAAATCTGATGAGGATTGAAGGCGGCCCTTACACATCGCTGAGGCAGGAGCAGCTCGACGCTGGCACACCGGAGGCCCTGGTCAACCTGCTGTATCTGGCTGCATTGGCCGATGTGCGATTGTTGATCTTCGACCCCGACGCCGCCGTCTTGGATGGGCTCGCGTTTTTTGAATAGCAACGCATTCAGCGTTAACACGAGCCGCCTTGAATCAACTTTCTCACTGAATCGCTCCTTCACCTCATGTCAGGTTCTGCATTGAATCTGACATGAGGTTTTTTCAATGGAGCGTTTTTTCACGCCTGTCTGCCTGCTGGGCTTGTTGAGTGCCTGCAGCGCGCAAATCTCCACCCTATTGCCGACTAATCCAGAGACTGACGGCTGCTCTAACCGGCCCCAGTTATCGCGGAGCCGGGCCGACGAAAGCCATCCGTCAGAGCTCCGCTATGGCCGCTATACGCTGGTCAGCACCGAGCCCACCACGGAGCAACGTGATCTTCTCGCTCAAATCATTGACGTGAGCATCCCGTCCAACCTGAATCCCTCGGTACAGGAGGCGATGCACTACGTGCTGCAGCGCTCGGGGTATTCGCTCTGCCCTGCTGCCGAACCAGTAAATATACTGTTTACCCGGCCTCTGCCCGCTGCCCATTACCGGCTCGGGCCGATTTCTTTGCGCAGCGCGCTACAAGTACTGGCTGGCCCCGCCTGGCAACTCACGATCGATGAGGTTGGCCGTTCGGTCTGCTTCGAACGGCAAAAAAATGATGCTGCCGTCGTGCGGGTCGCACCCAGCGCGCCCCATCAGCCGGAGGCACGCCCATGAAATCCACGACGTTCCAAACCCTCATTGTCGGCTCACTTTGCCTGGCGGTCTCCGGGCTCACTGGTGGTTTGTACAACCAGTCTCAACGCGTGACCGAGCTGGAAAATGCGAACGTTCAACGCTTCCAGACACTGGATACCCTGCAACGTGACTCCAACACGCTCATGGACGCACAGGAAAAGCTGCAATACGCACTGAAAGACCTGAAGCAAATGGTCGATACCGGTGAGCAACAGGCCAATACCCTCGATCCGATGTTGGATCAATGGGCGCAAGAGATACAGGAGCTACGCGACGGTCTGGCAGACCGCGCCACCGAAGCCGACATGATCGCGCTGCGCGTGCGACTTGAGCACGTCGAGCAGCAACTCCTGGACATCAAGACCCAGCCACCACTCCCACCACCACCAACGCCCTCCTCGGCTAAGCCGAATAAAGCCGCTCGCGCCAAGCCTGCCCCGCTCTCACCGCCATTCTCAATACTGGGTGTTGAATCTCGCGGTGGCGAGCGCTTTCTAGCGGTAGCTCCTCCTGATAGTCGTTCGCTCAAGGATATCCAGTTGCTGCACAACGGCGAGCAGCTCGGCACATGGCAGTTGAAGGCGCTAGAGCCGAACGCGGCCATCTTCGCTGTGGCCACTCAGCCAGACCAGACCGTGTACCTCCCTTGAGAGGCGATCATGAACCGAACGCCACTGTCCCCCGTCGTCTGTCTCGTTTCACTGCTTAGCATGGGCGCTGCGATGAGCAACCCTGTCACGGCACCGTCACAGGACCGGGACACACAGTCCATTCCCTTGGGACGCTCGCACTCTGAACAAGCTGCAAGCTGGGGTCTCACGGAGCAGGAGTGGACACGCTTCGAAAGGATTCAAGCCGGTCCGCGCGGTTTCTGGAGTCCGAACCTCGATCCGCTGACTGCGCTCGGCGTCGAGGCAGAGACCGACCAAGAACGCCAGCGCTATGCCGATTTACAAGTAGCGATGGAAGCCAAACGCGCCGAGCGCGAGTTGGCTTACCAAAACGCATACACCGTTGCCTGGGCCAAGCTGTTTCCCGGGCTGCTGCCGATCCAGGGCATGGCGTCCCCGCCCCCTGCCAGCTCATCGGTCGCGCCGCGCCCTGCTTTGTTTGTGGAGGACCACTGCCCGGCGTGTACCGCCGAAGCGCAACGCCTGCAAAGCAGCGACACGGAGTTCGATATCTACCTTGTGGGCAGCCAAGGCGAGGATGAACGCGTCCGTAGCTGGGCTCGGCAAGCAGACATCGATCCGTCCAAGGTTCAACGCCGGCAGATCACCCTGAACCATGACCGTGGCCGCTGGTTTAGCCTGGGTGCCCCGGGACCACTGCCTGCCACATTTCAACAGGTGAATGGACAATGGCTACGCATAGAGTGAGTACTATTGCGCTCCTGCTGACAGTGCTCGCCGTCCAGGCTGACGAACTTCCGCCTCCGGCCTATCAACTGGCGGCGCATGACGCCGACATCCCGTCTACGGTGCTGTTCGCGATTGCGCTGCAGGAGAGTGGTATCCGCGTCCGTGGCCGACTACTGCCCTGGCCGTGGACCTTGAACATCGCCGGAACACCCTACCGCTTCGCCACTCACCAGGCCGCCTGTCACGCCTTGCTCCAGGCGCTTGCCCAACATGACGCCAAGCGGGTCGATGCCGGACTGGGGCAAACCAACCTGGGCTACCACGGACAGCTTTTTTCCAGCCCCTGTGAAGCCCTCGACCCCGACCGAAATCTCGCCGTCACCGCCGCGCTGCTACAGAGGCATCACGCCGCCACCGGTGATTGGGTGTCAGCGGCCGGACGCTATCACCGCCCGGCAGGAGGAACGCCGGCCGCGCGTTACCGCGCCGGCTTTACCCGCCAACTCGGCAGGCTTTCCTTCAAACAGGGCACACCACCATGAAGCGACTTCCCAGTGGGTATTACTTTGCCGTGCTCTTGGCTGCGCTCGCCCAGCCGGGACTGTCGTTTGCAGAAGTTCAGCCTGGCGGTTTCACCCGCCCCCAGTTTGAAGCTTCCAGGCCGCCAATAAACAACAAGACTCAGCCTGCTCGGGCCATACATGCAGACCAATCTGCATTTGCCGATGAGACCTGGATACTGCCCGTGCGCAGCTCTCACTTGAGCCCAGGCCAGATCACAACTCGCACCCTGGACATGCCGGGCTTGCAGCCATTTTTCCTTGTCGGGGAAGATCCCCAATCGTTGGTTTGGCTGCATCAGCGTGCGACTGAACTGCAAGAAATGGGTGCGGCCGGCCTCGCCGTCGAAGTGACCGATACTGAAGCCCTGGCCCGAATTCGAGCAGCCGCGCCGGGCATCACCATCCTGCCGGTCAACGGCAACGACATCGCCACCCGCCTGCAGATAGAGCACTACCCGGTCTTGATCACCGCCACCTCACTGGAACAGTGAGTTTAGGTCATGGCCGAGCATGCGATGGAGTCCAAGCTCCGCCCCGCAGTGGAGCTATACACCGTAGCGATCTGCATCGCCGCCGCGGTGTTGTGCGTGTACTCGCCCTGGGCCGTGGCCCTGTCACCCGAGATCGGTCTGGTTGCAGCGCTGGCCTATGCCCTGCTCGGTTTGATCCGCCTCCGACAAGCCTGGGAAGTGTTGCGCTATCGGCGCAATATCCGCCGGCTGCCTCGCTACGAGCTGACCAGCCGGCAGATTCCGGTGAGCCGCAAACGTCTGTTCATGGGCCGCGGCTTTCGCTGGACCCGCCTGCACACCCAGCGCTTGGTTGAGGCCCAGGATCCTGCCGTCGCTCACTACGTCGACCAACCGACCCGTTACCGCCTGGCACGTGGACTCGAACGTCGCCTAGAACATGCACCGTTTCCGCTCTCGACACTGGCCCGTGTCACGGCCTGGGACAGCGCCTTTAATCCGTTGCGCCCTTTACCCCCAGTCGGTGGCTCACCGCTGTTGCATGGGGTTGAGCCCGACGAAACGGAAGTCAGTCTGCCGCTGGGTGAACGAGTCGGACATACCCTCGTGCTGGGCACGACCCGTGTTGGCAAGACGCGACTCGCCGAGGTGTATATCACCCAGGACATACACCGCGTCGAACACGAGGTAGTGATTGTCTTCGATCCGAAGGGCGATGCCGACCTGCTCAAGCGCATGTACGTCGAAGCCAAACGCGCCGGTCGAGAAAATGAGTTCTATGTTTTCCATCTAGGCTGGCCAGAAATCTCCGCGCGCTACAACGCCGTGGGACGTTTCGGGCGCATCTCGGAAGTGGCGTCGCGCATCGCTGGGCAGCTCAGCGGCGAAGGAAACTCCGCAGCTTTCCGTGAGTTTGCCTGGCGCTTCGTCAACATCATTGCCCGGGCTTTGATCGAGTTGGGCCGACGCCCAGACTACCTGCAGATCCAGCGCCATGTGGTCAATATCGACGCGCTGTTCATCGAGTACGCCCAGCAGTTTTTCGCCAAGACCGACCCTAAGGCGTGGGAGGTGATCGTCCAGCTCGAAGGCAAACTCACCGAGAAAAACATTCCCCGGCATATGATCGGACGCGAAAAGCGCGTGGTGGCCATCGAACAATACCTGGCGGCGAAACGGGTGTTCGATCCGGTGCTGGATGGACTGCGGTCAGCAGTGCGTTACGACCGCACTTACTTTGACAAAATCGTGGCTTCGCTACTGCCGCTGCTGGAGAAACTTACCACCGGCAAGACCGCCCAACTACTGGCTCCCAACTACACCGATTTAGATGATCCGCGGCCAATCTTCGATTGGATGCAGATCATCCGTAAACGCGGCATCGTCTACATCGGTCTGGATGCACTGACCGATGCCGAGGTGGCTGCCGCCGTCGGCAACTCCATGTTCGCCGACTTGGTCTCGGTCGCGGGCCACATCTACAAACATGGCATTGACCATGGCCTGCCCGCATCGAGCAGCAGCAGTGACAAGCTGCCGATCAACCTGCATGCCGATGAGTTCAACGAGTTGATGGGCGACGAATTCATCCCGCTGATCAACAAGGGCGGTGGCGCTGGCATCCAGGTGACGGCTTACACCCAGACCCTCAGTGATATCGAAGCGCGCATTGGTGATCGCGCCAAGGCCGGCCAGGTTATTGGTAACTTCAATACGTTGCAGATGCTCCGCGTACGCGAGACTGCCACCGCGGAGCTGCTCACACAGCAGTTGCCCAAGGTCAACGTGCTGACCAAGACCCTGGTGTCGGGTGCCACCGACACCTCCGATCCTGAAGCCAACACGGACTTCACCTCGTCCTCACAGGACCGTGTCAGCAGCACCAGTGTGCCGCTGATCGAGCCCGCACATATCGTCAGTCTGCCCAAAGGGCAAATGTTCTCCTTCCAGGCCGGTGGGCAGCTCTGGAAAGTGCGCATGCCATTGCCAAAACCCTCTAACGACGATGCCATGCCCAAGGACCTGCAGGAGCTCACCCAGCGAATGCGGGCCACCTACAACGAGCAGGCAGGGCAATGGTGGAGCGCAAGCGGTGGCGGCCCAACAACCAACTTCGATCTGGATCAGGTGGGGTAGCCCGCCCCTGGCACAGGTTTCGATCCAGCAGAAAACTGTCCAGAAGGCGTCGTGACGACATCAACACTGCAGCGCGCAATGGAGTGAACGATGGCGAGTTCCGTCCGGCACACGCCGCCACAACCGGTACAGCGCCCGGGGTTGATCATCTCGGCGATCAGCCTGATCCTGCGCATAATCGGATTGCTGATCGCCTCGTTGCTGTTCTCGATCTTCATAGAGTTCGCCGGCCTGCTGCTGTTCTGGGGCGATCAGGGTTGGCGACACAGCCAGGCCATGTTGAATAGCGAATTGGGATGGCTCAGCGAGCACTTCAAAGCTTCACTCATCATCCAACAGCCTGGACAGACGATTGTCCAGTGGCTGGATTTTCTCAATCAGTGGCTGCTGGTCAAGACTGGCTTTGCGGATTTTGCCCGGCAGGCGCAGGTGTCGAGCCAAGGCAACGGCTCTTGGGGCTGGACCAATCAGCTCTACGTGAGCATTGAGGACTTCGTGCTGGCGGCGGTATATGTGACCTTTACCTTCGTGGTGCGCCTGACCATTCTGGTCCTGTCCACACCACTATTTTTGTTGGCCACGCTCACCGGTTTTGTCGATGGCTTGATGCGCCGCGACCTGCGCAAGTTTGGAGCCGGGCGTGAAAGCAGTTTTGTCTATCACCGCGCTAAACGAGCAGTGATACCCCTGCTGCTCGTGCCCTGGGTCATGTATCTGTCCCTGCCCTTTTCGCTCAATCCTATGGCCGTCTTTTTGCCTTGTGCAATGATGCTCGGAATAACCACAGCTATCACCGCGGCGACCTTCAAAAAACACCTATAGCGCCAGCGCCACTTTAAAAGTGGCGCGTTCCAGTCGTGACTCTCTCCTGTTACGGAGTTACTCTGAGCGTAGCCAAAGGACCATCTTTTAGTTCATTACGCACTTTGTACGTAACAGAATTCAACTCATCCCAGTCTCGCTGAATTTCGATTTCAGTTCCTGAAAAACGCGAAAGAGAAGAGCGCCTCAACGCATCCAATAAAGGCGCTTGTACATCACGCACAATCTGCTCCCAATACTTATCGCCCTCACCATCGTCACTAAACTCTGGAGCATGTCCATTTTTTGTCATCGAAAACACACCACCAGACATAAAACTTGCAACTCTAACACTTGGATAATGATAATTCTCAGACTCCCGCGAAACAGCCTTAAAAATAACGCCCAAAACAAATGCCGCACGAATTAATCGCTCAACCAACTCGCTGGAGCTAGACGGCCTTCTAATTGCACTAGGCAAGCCCATAACCAAAGAGCCGAAAATAGATCCCGCATTAAAGTCTGCATCAAATTCAAGCGCGCGCACTTCTTTGGAGTTTCTAGGACGATAATCACAATGCCCAAAAACCATGTGCGCCACTTCATGGAAATATAATAGCAGGCACACATCCAGAGCCAAATTGGTAGCAGCCCCGCCAATTTCAGAAACGGAAGTCACACCTGGGAAAAGACTTTCTACAGAGCAACTCGAACCACCGTATTGTTTTCCAAGATGACTTGACTCACTGTCAACCTGTAGAGATATTAATTCTATCGCCACGGACAGAACAGTCGCTGGTACCCCTAAAGATATTCGGATTTCATAATTCTTGGGGACATACGCACATTTACCGACTTCCGCGTAAAAATTATCTTGACTCAGAAACCTACAAACCAATGACCAGCCAACGGGGTCTAGCCGATGAATTGCGAGCTGCTCATTCAGATACGACAATTCCTTCTCAAAATCAATACATATCTGTTTAACGAGCTCAAGCCTAGCGCCGGTCAAATTATGGGCATAGAAAACCTCGGTTATGCGTTCGGAAGAAGGCACCGCTTTTAAAAAAAGGTCTTCTTTATACTTTTTGCCACCATCCCTCATAAATCCAGACTTTAGACTCATTTTTTCTACCCCCTTAGAGTATGAGTTAAACCTATGCACAGTATGAGACAACCTCATACCAAGGACACCCTCACGGCTATGCTTTCCCGTTCGCACTACTGCCGCACAGTGGCATCAAACATAATAACGAACAACTTAAATATCTCAGCAGCCGTATTTACATATAAAAACCCCACCAAAACCACCGTTATCTCGAACCAAGCAAACAACGCAAAACAGTCCGCTTTAAAGACCTTGTAAACTAGCAATTTTTTCAGCTGCTGACGTGGCAAGTGATAAATTAGATCCCAAAATCCTAGGTCCTTAAAAACCCTAACCATTGCGAAGATTCCGCAAACGGCAAATATCAATACCAGCGCCAGAGGCGAAATATTATTAATGACTACAGCTTGAGAAGCACCAACCATTGGAATAAAAACATTCACAATTGAAATTAGCCCCACCTGTATAAAGTAAGCCATTCCAAGAACCACCAAACACCAAGTTCCTAGCGATATAAAAAATCGAACTATATGCTTTCGCAATCGAGAGCTAAATCGTCTATAACTGCGTTGACTTTCTATCAAGAGCATTGGCAGCAATGCCGCGACAGCAGCCAATATCCAGTCCACATAATTTAAGCCGGTTTTTGTTACGATTAACGCCCCAGCAAAGGTAATAGCACGATTAAAAAGCTTCCATTTAAAACGATGATCCTCATCAAGAGCGCCCCAATACTCTTCGGTGACACCGGCTATTCGATTCACTACCGCCCTCCCTATTCGGTTAAACCGCACCGACCAAAAAAATTCAGAAACACAATATCACCAAACCCAGAAAAACTGATTGGTAGCATTCCATATTTCCGACTGAATCCGGGCTTGTTTGGCGAGACTCTTTAGATACGTATTACTAGAGCCAATATCATGCCAACGACACCGATCCGCTGTTCGCTGCTGTTTGTGCTAGCCACTATCCATTTAAACAGTGATGCCGCACCGGCTGATGAAGAGGCACAACTCAGTCTAGTCCGGCAGCAGCTCGACGTTATCGAACGTCTAACCGCTCAAGCCGAGAGATCCAGCAACGCTCAACCGAATGAGCGCTACCGCTTCGACTACCCCCAACTGATCCAAGACATCCAGCGCATCCGCCAAGGGGTGCAGGACTATCTGTCCCCCTCTCGCGCTCAACCCCGCGATCCCGCTGAATTGATCGGCGATTACCGCCTCGACACTCCGTCCGCGGAGTCCTCGCCATGAGCATGACTGACGCTCAGATCGCAGCGTTCCAAAACGCCTCCGGCTTCGCACCGCAGAGCAGTTCGACGCTGTGGCTGTCCCTGGTTCTCGTCCTAACTTTGCTTTGGTGCGCCTGGGTGATGTGGACGGCCTACCGAGGTTGGGCGGTCGGCAGCGTGCGCTTCGGTGCCTTCGGTGGCAGCGCCGCGCGTGCGTTGCTCGCATTGTTGGTTCTAATGTTCTTCACCCTTTCCTAGTCCAGGAGATCGCCGTCATGCTCAAGTGCCTTGCCTCCCTGAAAAACAACATGCGTGATCGTGCGAGCCAGCGCTTGATCGGTCTGCTGCTGGTGCTCGGTCCAAGCCTGGCTTTTGCCGAGCTCCCCACCATGGAGGCTCCTTCACGCGGTGAGGGTTCCGGGTTGATCGAGACGATCAAAAACTACGCCTACGACGGCGGCATACTGCTCGGTCTACTGATCGCCCTGCTCGCGTTTCTCGGCGTGGCTTGGCATTCCCTGACCGTGTATGCCGACGTGCAGAACCAGCGCAAGACTTGGAAAGACCTCGGCGCCGTAGTCGGCATCGGAGCCCTGCTGGTGGTGATCATCATCTGGTTCCTGACCAAGGCTGCCGCAATTCTGTGAGGTCGGCATGAACGACGCTATCGAACGCCTTGCCGACGGCACCTTGGTCTTTCTACCGGAGCGACTCAATCGTGATCCCGCCGTATTGCGTGGTTTAACCAATGATGAGATGTGGGTAGCGCTCGGTGTCGGCGCACTCGTCGGCCTGGTGTTGGGTGTTCCTCTGACGATCGCCACCGCCTCCATTGCAGTGGCGCCGACCAGCATGATCGCAAGCATGGCGGTGGTGTTATTTGCCGGTGGCACACTACTGCGTCGGGCCAAACGGGCTCGCCCCGAGACCTGGTTGTACCGCAAGCTCGAATGGACACTCGCCAGCCGTTGGCGCCTGGGTCGCAGCAGTTTGATTCTCCACTCCGGCGCCTGGACGGTCCGTCGTTCGCGTCGACTGCGCCCTGCCCTGTCCCGGTGGCAGCCATGAGCCGATTTCGGAACAAGGTGGACGCCCAACAGGCCCATATCTTCAGCCTGCGTCTGGCGGTAATGATCCTCGCCTTGGTCTGCGCCGGACTCTGGTATGGCTGGCGCTCGGCACCGACCGATCTGACCGTGCATGTCCCCCCGGATCTGCGCTCGGGCAGCACGCGCAAGTGGTGGGATATCCCATCAGAGAATGTCTATGCCTTTGCCCTGTATATCTTTGGTCAGCTCAACCGCTGGCCCTCGGATGGCGAGCAGGATTATCGCCGCGCTATCTACAGCTTGCAGTCCTACCTGACACCCGCCTGCAAAGCCTTCCTCGACGGCGACTACGAGTACCGCAAGGCCGCTGGCGAGCTGCGCCAGCGGGTACGTGGCGTCTACGAAATTCTGGGCCGAGGCTACAGCGAAGATCCGGAACTCAGGGTCAAGCAACTCGATCGCGATAGCTGGCTGGTCACCCTCGACCTCAACGCCGATGAGTATTACGCCGCCGAACCGGTGAAACGGGTGGTGGTGCGTTATCCATTGCGCGTGGTGCGTTTTGATCTGGACCCCGAACGCAACAAGTGGGGGCTGGCATTGGATTGTTATCAGGGCACGCCGCAAAAAATCGCTCTGCCTGGAGGTGAGCCATGAAGCGGATTTTTACCCCGGGGCTCACCATCGCACTGATGCTATGGGGAGCAGCAGCGCAGGCCGTCGAGTTGATGCGCTGGGAACGCCTCCCTCTCGCGGTCCCGCTGGTGATCAATCAGGAACGAGTGGTCTTTATCGATGAGGATGTTCGAGTCGGCCTGCCCTCAACTCTGACAGGCAAACTGCGCGTGCAATCATCCGGTGGCGCGCTGTACCTGCGCGCGTCGGAAGCCATTGCTCCGACCCGACTACAACTGCAATCGGTCGCGACGGGCGAGATCATCCTCTTGGACATTGCAGCCACGCCTGGCGATCAACCGCTGGAACCCGTGCGTATTCTCAAGAATGCTCAACGGCAGCCTACCGAGGCTGAATCTAGCACCGTCCCTGTTCCAGAACGTACGCCAATCCCGGTCGCTTTGACACGCTACGCCGCACAAAGCCTGTACGCGCCGCTACGCACCGTGGAGTCCCTGCCCGGCGTACGCCGCGTCCCGCTCAAGCTGCGCACCGAACTGCCAACCCTGCTGCCGACCGAAAACGTGTCCAGCACACCCATCGCCGCCTGGCGACTCGGTAATTACTGGGTGACGGCGGTGAAGTTGCGCAATCGTGGTTCAGATACGGTGAAGCTCGATCCACGTCGACTTCAGGCCAAGCTGTTCGCCGCGGCTTTCCAGCATGCTTTCCTCGGACCTGTCGGCAGCGCTGAAGACACCACGATTGCCTACCTCGTCACCCGCGATGCCGGCCTCGAACACGCCGTGCTGCTCCCGCCCGCTGCGCGAGGTGCTGACGATGAAGGCTAACGCACTGCTCAAATGGCTGGTGCCGGCTGCGCTGCTGGCCGTGGTGTTGATTATCTTGAAAACCTGGGTCGCGGGTAACAGCACGCCCTCTCCAGCAAACCCAGTTGATCAGGGCAATCTTCAGTTATCCGCCGAGCAAGCTAAGTCGCTCGGTATTGCGGGCGACACCCCACGCGATACGGTCGCCACCCTGATCGGCCAGGTGAAGGCCATGCGCAGCGACATGCTCGGTTTGAAGAAACACAACGATTCACTGCAGATGGAGAACAATCGCCTGCACGAGCGGGAAAACAGTGTCGATTCGCGTATCCAGACGGCGCTTGGCAGTGTGACCCAACAGGTCGACGAAGGCCGCCGGCAAGCCAACGAGGCCAGACTCAAAGCGGAACAAGAGAGTCGTCAGGCTCGCGGTTTGCTGACGCAGTTGCAGGACCAGTTGTCGGGGCTGACCGGCAAAGACAAGGATATGCCGATCGGACTGGGGCTTGAGCCGGGCGACGGTGCTCAGTTCGAAGGGCAGCATTCTGCCAATGATGCGCTGCAGTGGATTGAGCCCTCGGATGCTCCGCCCACCGACGCCCGGAGCAAAACCAAGGCCGCGTCCGCCCTGAGTCTGCCTACTGCCTTCAACTCACTGGAGGGTTTGAAGGACAATGCCATCGACCGCAGCCAGAAGCAGTTACGCGAGGTTACCAAGGGTGAACGTGACCTGACACGCTCCGCTGATCGTAACGAAGGCGCGCAGCCGATCTACACCATTCCCGAAAACGCCACGCTGATGGGCTCGGTCGCCATGACCGCGCTGATCGGCCGGGTTCCGGTGGACGGCACCGTGAATGATCCCTATCCCTTCAAGGTACTGGTTGGTCCGGAGAACCTGACCGCCAACGGGATCGACCTGCCAGACGTCGTGGGTGCCGTGATGAGCGGCACGGCGTCCGGTGACTGGACCCTGTCCTGCGTACGCGGACAGGTCGAGTCGATCACTTTCGTATTCACAGACGGCACCATCCGCACGGTGCCTCAGCCGAAGGCGGTAGCCAGCCGCAATGCCCCCACAACCCAGAGTTCGAACACCGACAAGATTCGTGGCGGCCTCGGTTATCTGTCCGATCCGTATGGCATTCCTTGCATCGCCGGCGAGCGCCGCTCGAACGCTCAGCAATACCTCGGTAGCCAGAGCCTGATCACCGCCGCCGGCGCCGGCGTCGCCGCCTTGCTCGGGGATGAGCAGAACAACAGCAGCGTGATCAGTTCAGGTGGCAGCACGCTCGGGGTTACCAACAGCACGGGCAACAGCGCGCTGAATTCAATTCTCAGTGGTGGGGTCAGCGACATCCGCGAGTGGGTCAACAAGCTGTATGGCGAGGCCTTTGCTGCCGTGTACGTGCCACCGGCCGCCCAAGTCGCCCTGCACCTCGACCATGAGATCACCATCGACTACGAGCCCAAGGGCCGGAGCGTTCGCCATGAAAAAGACCAAGTTTCTCTGCCTGACCTCGATTAGCGTGTTCTGCTGGGTCCTGACGGGGTGTTCCACCGACAAGGACACGTTGATGCCCCATGGCGAGCAAACCATGCTGGACATCTGGAACGGCGCCGGTTCGCAAGGTTCTCAGCAGCAACTGCTGGATGCTCGGCAGCAACTACGCCGTCCGCTGGCTCAAGCAGATTTCTCCGTTGCTCTCCAGGAGCCGTACACGCGTACAGCAGCGAACGAGATCCGTAACCTGTTCCCTCGCTTGCCCAATCCCGATCTGGTGCTGTACGTGTACCCGCACCTGAGTGGTACCGAGCAGGCACCGATCCCAGGCTACTCGACAGTCTTTCCGTTCTACCAACGCGTGCAGTACGCATTGCCGGGTGAACGTCAGGAAGACTTGTAGTGCGTACCGGCGATGCGGGCAACCGCACTTCTGGTTGGAAAGCCTGGCGCCACCCATTGCGCCCGCACGCCACCTTGGCCGATGAAGCTGCACTCTATGCGCACAACCCCAGCTTCACCGACCACTTGCCTTGGGTCGAATACCTCGATACTGAACAATGCTTTCTACTGGACGACAATCGCTCAGTGGGTGCGGTGTTCGAGTTGCTGCCCATCGGCACCGAAGGGCGCGAACCCGATTGGCTGATGGCCGCCCGCGATGCCCTCGAAGACGCCCTGCAGGATAGCTTTGATGAACTGGATCAAGCGCCTTGGGTGGCGCAGTTTTTCTGCCAGGACGACAACGACTTCGCCCCCTACCTGACGCGGCTCACCGATTATATTCAAGACAGCGCGCGAGGCACGGTCTTCACCGAGACGTTTTTGGAACTCAGTCGTCGCCATTTGAAGACCATCGCCAAGCCGGGAGGTCTGTTCGAGGACAAGGCCGTCACGCGCTTACCCTGGCGCGGCAATAATCGACGGGTGCGCCTGGTGATCTATCGCTGGCTTGAGGCTGGTACTGAGGAAGCAGGACTTACCCCGGTGCAATCCCTGCAACAGGCTTGCGAACGTATCGCTGCTTCGTTGCAAGCGTGTGGGGTGAAATCGACGCGAGTCGATGGCCGAGGTTTGTATGCCTGGTTGTTGCCCTGGTTCAATCCAGCCCCCAAGCTCACCGATGAAGCGCCCGAAGGTTTCTACCACCAGGTGGCCTATCCGGAGTCGGGCGACGGTGATTCGCTGGAACTGCCCTTCGATCACGACTTTGCCGAGCGTCTGTTTTTCAACGAACCGCGTTCGGATGTGCAGCGCGGACTCTGGTTCTTCGATGGTCAGCCCCATCGGGTCATGGTGGTGGACAAGCTGCGGCGGGCTCCCTTAATTGGCCAACTCACTGGCGAAACCCGCAAGGGTGACGCGGCGAATGCCCTGTTCGACCAGTTGCCCGAAGGCACGGTGATGAGCCTGACCCTGGTGGTCAACCCCCAAGATGTGCTTGAGGAGCAGTTGAACCGTCTGGCGCGCAAAGCCATCGGTGAAAACCTGGCCTCGACCCAGACCCGCCAAGATGTCGAGGAGGCTCGTGCGATCATCGGGCGCCAGCACAAGCTGTACCGAGGCACCCTGGCGTTCTACGTACGCGGTCACGATGAACATCAATTGCACCAACGCTCGGTCAGCCTGGCCAACGCGCTGTTGGGGGCGGGGCTGCAACCGGTACGCGAAGACGATGAAGTCGCCGCCTGCAATAGCTATCTGCGTTGGCTGCCGATGGCTTATAACCCGGCCCGCGACACACGCAACTGGTACACCCGCCTGATGTTCGCCCAGCACCTGGCAAACCTGGTTCCGGTGTGGGGCCGCAGCACCGGCACCGGCCACCCGGGCATCACTCTGTTCAATCGTGGTGGCTCGCCCTTGAGCTTTGATCCGTTGTCACGTCTGGACCGGGCCATGAACGGCCATCTGCTGTTGTTCGGCCCGACCGGCGCCGGTAAGTCGGCCACCCTGGTCACCCTGCTGATGCAGGTCATGGCGGTGTACCGCCCTCGTCTGTTTATCGTCGAGGCCGGTAACTCATTCGGCTTGCAGGGCGACTACTTCGCAACGCAAGGCCTGTCGGCCAACAAGGTCCGATTGAAACCAGGTGCCTCGGTCAGTCTTGCACCCTTTGCCGATGCCTGGCGCCTGGTCGAGCAACCGGATCAGATGGCGAGTCTGTCGATCGACGAATGGGACGATGAGGCGATAGCCAGCCGCGAGGACCAGCGCGATGTTCTCGGCGAGTTGGAAATCACTGCCCGACTGATGATCACCGGTGGCGAGGCCAAGGAAGAAGCCCGCCTGAGTCGAGCCGATCGCAGCTTAATCCGCGAGTGCATTCTCGATGCGGCGCAGACCTGTGCCGCGGCGATTCGCCAGGTACTGACCCGCGACGTGCGCGACGCGTTGCTGCGAGTCGCGGCCGACCCAAACTTGCCAGAAAAGCGTCGTGAACGAGCCCAGGAAATGGGCGAGTCTATCGATCTGTTTTGCCAGGGTTTCGAGGGTGAACTGTTCGATCGCGAGGGCACGCCTTGGCCCGAGAGCGATGTGACCATTGTCGACTTGGCCACTTACGCTCGCGAAGGCTACGAGGCACAGATGTCCATCAGCTACATCAGCCTGATGAACACCGTGAACAACCTCGCCGAACGCGACCAGTACCTGGGGAGGCCAATCATTATGGTCACCGACGAGGGCCATATCATCACCAAAAACCCGCTGCTGGCGCCATTCGTGGTCAAGGGGACGAAGATGTGGCGCAAGCTCGGCGCGTGGTTCTGGCTGGCCACACAAAACCTTGCCGACTTCCCCACTGCGGCGCAGACCATGCTCAACATGATCGAATGGTGGATTTGCTTGAACATGCCGCCGGCGGAAATTGAAGAAATCGCACGGTTCAAGAAACTCACGCCAGCACAGAAAGCCTTGTTGCTCTCCGCCAGCAAGGAGCCGGGCAAATACACCGAGGGGGTCGTGCTGTCGAAAAAACTCGAAACGCTGTTTCGGGCCGTGCCACCCAGCCTCTATCTCGCCCTAGCCATGACGGAGCCCGAGGAAAAAGCCGAACGTTGGACACTGATGCAGAGCACCGGCTGCTCGGAATTGGAGGCGGCTTACCGGGTAGCTGAACGGATCGATAGGATGCGAGGAATTAAGTGAAACGGAGCTGATCCTAGGTTTCGATCAACCCGGCAGCAAATCCTTGAACACCTTCTCCACGTAGGCTTGCATGAACCAGTCAGGGATCTCACCAGCCCTGAATTCAAGGTCAGTCCCGTCTGTTACTTCAGCGAGCAGCACCAGATCGGCGCCGGAGTTATCAAAGATATAAGCCCGGTTCGAGGCTGCGATGGCTGCTGGCAATAGGTTCAGGCAACGACCGTAGCGCTGCACAATTTTTTCTGTGGGGACTGGGTGCCCACCTGCCGCGACACGGTTCTTGACCCTATTGATATTGATGTCAGGATCTTCAGTGGCGACAAAGTAGAGGTAGGTTCGATATCCCGACGCTTTTGCCTTAAGCATAAAAGCGACTTTGTCCTCGCTAGACATCACCGTTTCGAAGGTGAAAGACAACTGGGCTTCAAGGAGCTTGTGCCGCATGAAATCAGAGAGCACGGAAGCAAAATAGGAGTTCATCGCGACGGACTGAAAATTCAGGCCGTTATTGCTGAAGCCTATTTTGGATGCCTCTTCAACGAGCTGGGTCGACCGAATCAGTCGGTGCGTCTTGATAAAGCCGAGAACCTCTTCACCTTCGACTTCCAGTTGAAAATCGCTGAACTCTAGGCGTCCGCCCTCTTTGGCAGCCTTTTCGATTTCATCCGGGTTGATGTAGATCCCAATCAGGTGGGAAGGGACGGCACTTTTCATTGTGCTTTTACCGGAACCATTAGGGCCGGCAAACACCCTCAGCCGAGGGACGGTCATGAGCAGCGGTGCACCTTGATAATCCCGCCCAAGGTCACTTTATGCTTGGGCTTGGCCACTCGAATAACCTTGTGCTTACCGTCGGCAGTCGTCTCAACGAGCTTGCCGTCCATGACTTCCATCACGCTGCGTCCGGCCGCCAGCGCGTTGATATAGGCCGTATTGATCGCACCTTCAGCCATGGCAGGGATTTTACCCTCCAGTCGGCTCACCAGATCGTCACTCAACACTTGGTCGGCTTTCATATCGCGCTCCACGTTCTCAGAGCGTGCAGAATCTGCACTTATCAGAATCCTAGCCTACGTAAATCTGTTTATCACAGACCAACGCCACTTCTGTCAGTTCTCCATTCTAGAGGAATGGAGCCTGGAACCATACCTTCCAACAGATTTTCGTGCCGTAAGCCCATATCACCAGGACTGGGAGCCGTATGGTTACGATGACACGCCCCGAAGCCGTTGCTGAATTCTCAATAAAAAACCGGCTTCAAAGGCGTCCTGGCAGTCACCGACAGGAAAGGTTTTGCGCGCTTGCACCAGCTCCCACCACAGTGGGATCTCGCCGGGAGTATCGAGCCAAGCCTGGGCGCATTGCACGCCACGCTCGATCATCGGGGCAAATTCGCTGCCCCACGGCGTCAGAAGGCTCGGGCAACCATCCGCCGCCGGAATTGAAACGTAATTTTCGTCCATAGACACCTTAGCTTTCGATTTAATTATTAATGCTGGGTCTGTCCCAAGCAGCATAGAAACAAAACTGGCACTTCGCTTAAGCATCAAAAAAGAGCCCAATCAGGCCGATGTAGACTATATCCCGTGGATTGAGAGTCCCTCAAGGCGCAGTTTGCGCGCATGACTCAAGACTACGAACAGCTCCGTCTGCAACTGGCGGAGAACATCCGCTCGATGCGACGTGTGAAGAACCTTACCCAGGAGCAATTGGCGCTCATGGCCGAGGTGGATCGTACCTATGTGAGTCAAATTGAACGAGGGGTAGGCAACCCGTCGTTATTGGTCCTCTGCAAACTCGCCAACATTTTCGAGATCAAAACGGATCAGTTGCTCATCGAGTCTGACGCGCTTGCTCGTACGCTGAGCGCTGAATGACCCGCTGCTGAATCTAGAAGGACGCTGTAAACCGACTATCCTGCGTTCGGCTTTCTCACTGACACCCCTCTCTCGATCATTGAACCTGTCCAGGCCATACACCCAGAGCCTGGATCATGTCTGCTGCCTGCCCGCACATTTCGCCCCAGAAGTTGCATCCTTTGGTGCTGAGCATTCTGCTGGCATCCGGGCCAAGCGTAGCGTTGGATACCGGCAGCATTGCCGCCTCCGTGCTCACTCCGGACTGTCTCGAATACAAGGTCGTCGGCATCTGCTTCTGGTTGCTCTGCACCCCCTTCGGCTGCACTGTGAAAACCTCAACCAAGGTTCGTCACTTCATTCCTGAGCTGGTGGTCTCGAGCTATGCCACCACCGGTGCCAATCCTTGGACCGAGATGGCCGCACTCTCCTCTCCCATCAGCGGTGCGGAAGGTGGTGGTAACCTGATCACGCCGAACACGCAACGCGACAACCTGCCTCGTTTCAAAAACGTTGATGGCATCGGCCATCCCGGTGGCTGGGCCGCCACGCAACTTGCCGCGCAATCCGGCTACGCCTGCGCCAGCGGCGCCACTGCGTTCATGCCCTATTACCTGAGCACTTTGGACTCACTGGCCTGGCGTCATGGCATCCCGGAAAGCCTCTACCCCGAGTCGCTTGTGCCCGGGATCCGTGAAATCGGTCGTCAGCTCGCGGGAAACATGTGGGGTAACGTCTATCCCCGGCAAGGATTTTTGGTGCAACCCGACGATTTCAAAGCCGCTGCGGTGATGGCGCAGCGGGCGGGTGATGTCATTACTCGCAACTGGCAACCGCACGTGTATTTCCCGCTCATACCTGTGCCACGCGATGGTTATTGGCCGCCTGGCCCAATCGTTGAAAACGACGCTTCGACCCACAAATGGCAATTGCTCTACCCCCTGGTTCATCCCACATGCGCCATCTTCCCCAGCGATCCGGTGCAGAGCGCGGATGGCGGCTACGCCTGGTCGCTGTGGCGTCCCTATAGCTGCTGCAAGCGTGAGGGACAGACCTTCCTGTTCAGCATCGACTTCGAAGGTGGTGCTTCATGAGTCGGCTTCTTGCAGGACCATGGTTGGGCCCGATGAGTTTGTTGCTCTGCGGACTGCTCGCCGTGGCCACGCATGCCGACGCCGCCGAGGACGATTACCGTCTAGGCACTCAAGGTGAAGTGCTCGACGACAGGGTGATGTACACCATAGGTGGTGGCTCGACAGCGGGCTCGCCGAGCTCGCTCTATCGCCCCAACGGGCTCGGTGTCGGCGGATCCTGGCAGGCGAACATGATGTGCGGAAACATGAGCCTCACCAACACCTTGCAAAACCAGTTGAACGGCGTCACCGAAGGGTTCCAGCAGATCATGGGCAGCATTGTGCATAACGCGACCCAAGCGGTGATGTCGCTGCCGGCGTTGATCATCCAGCGCGCCAATCCCGGTCTCTATGAGTTGCTCAGTAACGGCGTGATGCAGGGGCGTATCGACTTCGACCGCTCCAAACTGACCTGCCAGGCCATGGCTGAGAAGATGGCGGACAAGGTCGGTCAAGCCGGCTGGGGCGCATTGGCCAAGAACCAGGAAATGCAGGGCAACCTCGAACAAACCGGCGGTGATGCGGTGGCTGCGGTGAAAAACACCGAGGCCCGCAACGGCAACAATGGGGTGTCTTGGGTCGGCGGGCAGAAGGCTGGAGGTAGCGGACAAACACCCATCCGGGCAACCTCCGATGTGGTGCGCGCGGGCTACAACCTGCTGCATAACCGGTCGGTGGATGACAGCGCCTCGATCAGTAGCAGTGATTGCCTGGGCGGCGCTATTTGCCAGGCGTGGACCTCACCCCAAGAGGAATCCGAATGGGCTGTTCGAGTGTTGGGCGAGACCGAAGTCGCGACCTGCGACACCTGCGAGACACTGCGGGCTACCGCTGGCAGCGGACTGACGCCGCTGATCCAGGAGGCCTACAGTAAACACCTCAAGACCCTGCAAGGGCTCTTGTCCGGCTCATTGCCGCCTACCCCTGACAATCTGAGCAAAGCCTCCAGCCCGATGCTGCCGGTGACCCGAGGTGTGATCGAAGCCCTGCGCGACGATCCTGATCAGGAACTCCTGGCGCGGCGCCTGGCCAGTGAGACGGCCCTGTCCAACGTGCTCGACAAAGCGCTCCTGCTATTGCGCACGCTGCTGGCAGGCAGCCACGAACCGAACATCGCTTCTGCCGAGCCGGCCCAAACGGCCTTGACGAAAAACATCGACACTCTGGAGCGTGAAATACGCCTGCTGCAGACTGAGCTGCAGGTCCGGCAAATGTTGGCTACCAATACCGCCAGCCTGGTACTCGATCGACATGCCGGAGGTGCCGATGCTTCGCGTACCGTCGAACAAGGCGACCCCGAGCCTGGCCGACTCAATGATGCTGACGCCAGGAACAAGTGAGCCATGAAACGCTCACCGCTATTCACTTTGCTTTCAAGTCTAGGGATCGCCGCAGGGATGATTCTGACCGCCGCACTGATCGCCTGGATCGGCTGCACTGCGCTGGGTAGTTTCGGGGGCTGGCAGCAAGCCTTGGAATCGATACGGCCTTATTTGCGGTGGTGGCGTGTCCTGCTTTACGGCGTTCTCTTTGCACTCTGGTGGGACCTGCTGAGGCGCCACCGACATCGACCACAGGACCGACTGCGCGTGAAACGCGCCGGGACATTAGGGCTCTTGCTCTTTACCTGCGTCGAGCTCACTCGATTGTGAGGTCACCACCATGCTCATGAGCACTAACAGCTACCTGGAGTTTTACCTTTCCCTGCTGGCCTGGATCATCAACAACGGTATCTGGAACATCCTATCCGATACTGGATTGTTCGCCGCACCCTTCGGCGCGATCATCTTGCAAGAGTGGTTGTCTGCCCGCCAGCAAGGCGCGGATGAAGGCAACAAGGGATTGCTCTCGGTACCGAGGATCGAGAACCGGCTTTGGTTGGCCTACATCATCGTATTGTTCGGCTGCGCGCCGGTCTTTCCGTTAAACCTCTCTTCAATGGCGTTCGATGATGCAGCGAGCCAGCGCTGCGGCATCAGTGTGGCCAAGCCAGCGGAAACCGCTTGGGGCACCACCTTCAACACCATCGGCGAACGCTCTGCCAACGTGCCAATCTGGTGGTTCCTGGTGCACGCCTTGAGCAAAGGAGTGACCGCTGCGGCCATCGCCTCCATCCCCTGCGCACCGGATATCCGGCAGATACGCATGGAGATCGACAGTTCTCGCATCGATAATCAGGTACTGCTACAGGAGGTCGCCGACTTCACTCGCGACTGCTACGGCTATTCCCGTTCTCGGCTGTTCACCAACCGTCCTCAGTTGGACAAGGCACAAAGTCATGATGCGTCCTGGATCGGCTCACGCTATTTTCTCGACACACCAGGCTACTACGACACCGATCGCTCGAGGACACCGCGAGTCAGTTGGCCCTACGATGAAACCCGCGATATTTCCTTGCCACGGCTGGAAAATGGCGCGGGCTACCCCACTTGCAAACAGTGGTGGGGGGACAGCGGAGTCGGGTTGCGAGAGCGCTTGATCGAGCAAGTCGATCCTTCGCTGCTGACTCAGCTGAAAGGCTGGTTGACTGGTCGCTCAAGCAACGAGATCGAGGATGCCACCCTGCGCGAACTGGTCAGCCCACGCCAACAATCGATGTCCATGTCGCCCGGACAGGTGTACCAGGACTACGGCTCCAGTGCTCGCGGTGGGTCGATCAATCAGGGGCTTAATAACCTGGCCACCAACACTGGGCTAGCCCTCGGTTCCTTCAGCAACTTCCCGGCGATGAACGCGCTACGCGCCGCTCTGCCGATGGTGCAGGCTTTCCTGATCATGGGCGTCATCATCAGCCTGCCACTGATCCTGCTGGTCAGTACCTACCAGCTAAAGACCGTCATGACGGTGACGTTCGCGCTGTTCACGCTGCACATGCTGACCTTCTGGTGGGAGCTGGCCCGTTGGATCGATTCCAGCATGCTCGATACCTTGTATAACCAAGTGTCGACTTCCAATCAGGTGCTGTTGTCGCTGCCGACATCCGGATTTATGGATGGAACGGTCACGGCGCAGGTGATTGAGTATGTGATGGGGGCAATGTTCATCGTACTGCCTATGCTGTTCCTTGGAGCTATGAGCTGGACAGGATATGCAGTAGGAAACGGGATTCAAGGCATGTTGGCGAACGGCAGCAAAGCAGCAAGTGATTCAGCAAGCAAAGGTACGGATCAAGTAGTGGGGGCGGCTAGCCGCTCAATTAGATGATTTGCTGTCGCCGATGTAATGCCCGTTGTCGTCGAAGTCACCGATGTAGAGGTCGGCACCAAGGTAGTCTGCCCCGGGTGCCGCCTCATTAATATCCGCATCAATGGCAGTCTTGGACACCAGAAGTCCAATCACAGCGATCATCGTCACCACAGAAGCTACCAACCAGAAACCGATAAAGAGCAACCCAAGGATGAGTGCCAGCTTCGTAACCAGAAAGCTCCCACGAACCAATAGCCCACCCGCAGGCATACCTGTCGCCACCGCACGTTTAGCCACACGAGATTCAAATCCTTTCAACCTGCGATAAACACGTTTTGCGGAGATACCGCATGCATAGGCCCAGCGGTGTGCGCGGGAGATCTGAAGTGGCTGCTGAGCCGGCATGATTGCGCCCTCTTCTGACCGTGTTCCTGTGGAAATCGAGATTACAGACTACTACTGAAAACCGCCCATGCTTAACCGTTTATCAGCTTGCTCGGTCGAAAAACTCTTCACTGGAAGACAGAAGACGCAGCTCGTGCACCAGCGCCTCTATGGCCGTTGACCCATGCATATCATCCAGCTACATAGAGGACACGGATCGCTGTTATCGACAGCACCTTCCCAGGTAGCCAGAGCCTTCAAAGCTACGTCACTCCGGTGATGGTTCCCCCCAAGTGCGATTAGCGTTCGGTGGCTCGCACGGTCACGCTTCACGGTGATGAACGCCTACTGCTCTCCCGAGCGTCTTTCGAGCTCTGCTCGTCCTAACCCCTCTTGTTGTTCTTCAACCCACCGCGGGGAATTCTTTCCCCTATGGGACAGGTTTCTTCGCGCTATAAACGGAGGCACCCCATGTCCGACTTACTCACAAGAGAAGCACTGAACACTCTGCGCTTGCCCGTTGTGTTCACTCCAGACGCGTGGCAACACGCAGTATTGCTCGATGGTTCAAATCATCCTGAAAAACTGCAGCTCGATAGGCTGAGCAACATCGTACGCACAGCCTTCAAAGCTCACCTGGCCGATCCAAACGCACCCTACGTGGTGTTCGAGATAGCCAAGTTCGGCTCAGTGAGTGATGCAGAACATGAACCATTGCTGCGACTGAGCCTCAGCCTACTTCAGGCACCAGACCAACCTAACGCCTTACTGATAGCGCTTGCGGAAGAGCAGCAACGCTAAACGCAAACGGCCATACCTGGCCACTGATCCAACTCAGGCTATACGCAGTCCTGCACCAATCCAACCAATACCCACCGGGGAACCCTTCCCGACGGGAAAGGCGTTCCTCCGTTTTCTCCGAGGAAAATGCCATGCGCAACATCTACCAAGACGTGACTGACAAGATCGTTACCGCGTTAGACCAAGGCGTAGCGCCCTGGATCAAACCCTGGTCCTCAAATGGCTCAACTGACGTCGCTCATCACCAGCCCTATCCCATCAACGCCATTACGCAGCGTCCCTATTCGGGCATCAATTTACCGTTGCTCTGGGCCGAGGCCAGGTTGCAGGGGTTCACTCAAGATCGCTGGCTCACCTTCAACCAAGCCAAAAAAGCCGGAGGGCACATCCGTAAGGGTGAGCACAGCACCCTGGCAGTGCTCTACAAACCGATGGAGCGCGAGGAACAGACCGAATCAGGCCAACCCGTACTTGATGAGAACGGTCAGCCCAAGGTCGCTCACTTTGGCATTCTCAGGACGCATTTTCTGTTCAACATCGAGCAAACGGAGGGGCTCGAAACGCTCAACGAAACGGTGCTCGATACGGAATCGAGCGATCCCTTCTTCCTCAACAGTGCTGCCGAAAGCCTGTTGCTAAGTTCGGGCGCGAATATCATTCATCGATTTGCCGACGAAGCCGTTTACCACCCGATCAGGGATCTCATCCAACTGCCGACAAAATCGCAATTCCACGATCAAGGTGGATACTACGCCACTGCACTTCACGAGCTGACGCACTGGACCGGACACCACTCTCGATTGCAGCGCGAAGGCGTGACCTCTCCGTGTCCCTTTGGCTCGCCAGCCTATGCATTTGAAGAGTTGATCGCCGAAATGGGCGCCGCTTTTTTATGTGCCTACGCCGGTATACGGGGAGAGCTTCGGCACGAGGGCTATATCGACTCCTGGCTCGGCCTGCTCAAGGCTGACAACCGCGCGATTTTCCGCGCCAGTGGCCAGGCCCGATGCGCTTCAGAGTATGTGCTCAACCTGGAGCAGCAACGGAAGCAGACGGTAATGGATGACTCGCGATGCATGAACGATGGAGCTTGATCGTCACCCCACCGCTGCAAACGCTTCATAGGGTCCAACACGAGTTGGACCCTTTTTCTATGCCCAGAAAAATCCCCACACTGCGGTGCTCTGACGCAAAGAACATTAGGTAATCCCGTAACCGCGGTACGCCGTTACGTATCCAGATTCTCAGCCAGGTAATCCACCAGATCGAGTGGACTTCGGCTGTCGATCACCTTGTAGATTAGATCACGTTTGCTGCGCGGTAGCTTCTTGACCACGCTCTTCGCCGAGGCCCTAACGGCTTCGTCTGTTCCATGGATACGTGCCGCGAGCAGCAGTATGAGCGTGGCGTCAGTGAGGTTCATGGCAAGACCCGATAAAATTCGCACCGCAGTGTACCGACACTTTCCTTTTTCGTACCAGCATGCGCATCCAACAAAACGGCACCAGGACAAATCGATATTCCGATTGCCGCACAAAGGGAAACGCGTCAAAAGGACCGGTAAGGGTTGGAAGGGAATGGGGAGTCAAGGGTAAGAGCCCTATCCGAAAAGGCTAAAAGGCCACTGACTCTGCTAGTTCCCGGGAGGACCATGATGCTCAGTCTGTTTCGGCACAAAAGGCAAAAGCCTCCTCCGCCACCAACCGTAAACGTCGCCGATGGGTACCTGCCCATCGAATCGTCCCAGAGCTTGTTAGCAGCCGAGCATCGGCGCCAGTTGCTTGATCGCATTTGGCAGTACACCGCCCTCTCCCATCCACAGTTCAGCCAGCTCTATTTAAATCCGATCCATCGCTACGCCGAGCTGGCCCAGCAGCTTCCAGCCAGCGAGACGCACCACCATGCTTATCTTGGCGGCATGCTCGACCATGGGTTGGAGCTTGTCGCTTGTAGTTTGAAACTGCGTCAGTCGTATCTGCTGCCGACCGGTGCCGCACCCGAAGACCAAGCCGCTCAGACCGACGCTTGGTCCGCAGGCATCGCCTACGGCGCCCTGCTGCATGACATCGGCAAGATTGCCGTTGACCTGCTGGTCGAGCTCCAAGACGGTAGTGTCTGGCATCCTTGGCAGGGATCCCTGGATCAGCCCTACCGTTTCCGTTATATCAAGGGTCGTGACTACCATCTGCACGGCGCCGCCACAGGCTTGCTCTGCACCCAGATTCTCGACCGTCCAATCCTCGATTGGCTCAGTGGATTTCCATCGCTCTGGGCCAGTTTTCTGTATGTCCTGGCGGGTCAGTACGAACGTGCCGGCGTGCTGGGAGAATTGGTGACGCAGGCCGACCGTGTCTCCACCGCACAGAACATCGGCGGCAACCCGAGCAAGGCGCTGCAAGCACCGATTCATTCGCTGCAACATCACTTGATCGGCGGACTGCGCCATCTGGTTCAGCACGAACTGAAACTCAACCAGCCAGGTGCCGCGGGATGGCTGACCCAGGACGCGCTCTGGCTCGTCAGCAAGACGGTCACGGACAAGCTGCGAGCCTATCTGCTGTCGCAATCGATTGAAGGCATTCCCTCGTCCAATCTCGCGGTTTTTGACGAGCTGCAGTCACATGGATTGGTTGAGTCTACGCCGGAAGGCAAAGCCATCTGGACCGCGCTTGTGACACAGAGAACCTGGCAGCAGAGTTTCACCTTTCTGCGTCTTCAACCCGCACTGATTTGGGGGAACGAAGACCGGCCCGAGGCTTTCAGTGGAACGGTGAGCATAGCGGCTCATGAACACTCAGCTGACTCCCCGATACTAACGCTAACACCCGAGAGAGCCAGTGCAAAATCAGGTCAAAGTCAATCGCAGCCGGATACCTTGACGGTAGAGGATGCCGATTGCCTTGGTACGCTGCTGGACATGTTCGAGCTGGATGAGCCTGAGGCCAGTGACACACTGTCAGAAAGCGCTGTCCAAGCTTCAACGCTTCAATCGGATAATCCAGGCCAGACATTCCTGAATTGGGTCAAGGAAGGCATTCTGAGCCACAAACTGATCATCAACGACAGCAAGGCCAAAATCCACACGGTGGGTGGCAGCGTATTTTTGGTCACGCCGGGCCTTTTTCAACGCTATGCGCAGGAGTTTCCAGGCGTTTCGCAGGGTTCAGATCGGGAAATTGAAGAATGGCGTTGGGTGCAGAAACAGTTCGAGAAGCTGAAGGTTCACAGGAAGCGAGACAACGGTCTGAATATATGGGCATGCCGAGTGCAAGGCCCAAGAAAGAGAACCACCCTGAAGGGGTATCTGATTGAGGAACCGAAATTACTTTTTGAATTAATACCACCAGATAATCCTTTCCTTCAAATCGAAGAGTCTTAAATTTTCGTGGCATGGAAGCGTTGT
This sequence comes from Pseudomonas sp. St316, assembly GCF_018325905.1. Classification (NCBI taxonomy): domain Bacteria; kingdom Pseudomonadati; phylum Pseudomonadota; class Gammaproteobacteria; order Pseudomonadales; family Pseudomonadaceae; genus Pseudomonas; species Pseudomonas sp. St316. Next base: position 4,222,584 of record NZ_AP021901.1, read on the forward strand.
TACTTTCACCACCCAATTGCACGTTTTTTACTCTGTATTATCGGATTCGGCATCTCACCACGCTGGTTCGTGTGGCCAAGCCCGATGCAGCGTGGCAGAGGTACAAGCCACCGTCGGGTATCAACCCTGGAAATTCTGCGGGCGTATCCTACCAACACCGAGTCCCAGAACATTGGAGAAATCATCGAGCGCACCGGCTTGCCCAAATCCACGACCAGCCGTTCGACTCGTACCCTGATCCACAGCGACATGCTGGTATACGACGGTCAGCGCAGAGCTTATCTCCAGCCGTCTAGATCTGCGCGAGCATGGATGCTGTCTGAGGCTTAGCCAGGTCGTACTTGTCCGGACAACGTGTTTAAGTAGGTGTCAACGCGCTGGATAATAGGATCTGTCATCTGTTTAATAGAGGGTATAGGCGTAATGGCAGGGTGATTTCCCTGCTGCTCAAAGTCTTCAATTTGTTTTTTCACTACTATCTCAATACTGTTATCGGCCAACTCCTTGCCGACCGCAATAAAACCGTTATCTAGCGGATGGACACGCTCACCTCTTTGCACACCCGGATAGTTAACGGCAGGCTGAAAATCGCTGAGGACGGCTATAAGTCTGACCGAGGAGTATATCCACGGCTGAAAACCACTAGCGAGCGACCCATATAGATTCATTAAAATCATTCCGCTAAAAAGCGCACCCATCGAATGCCCCTGCACATCGAGAAAACTGAACCTGCCTGACGCCACTTTACTCCACGCTTTGCGCAGGTACGGTAGAACTTTAACAATACTCAGCAGGTTCGCAACAATAGACAAGGGAATTAAAAATAACACGCCCAACCCAGCACCGATTAAAAGTAGGACTCCAAGCAACATGAATATAAAGGCTGCCAATAGTACCCATGCCGGAATGTAAAATACAAGAACTAGGAATCCGACTGTGATATCAAATGACTGTGGCGGCAGTCCCAAGGCCTCAGCCACAACCCACCTAGAAACTACTGTAGAAATTAACAACACCAATAAATGAAGTAGAATAATTGGCGTTTTACCAAAAGGCTTATCCCACACAGAGATAAACCAACGATATACTCTCAGACACGCGAACATGAAGCCGACAACAAACCCTAAGGAAGCAATAAAAACAGCATAATTTAATATTTTAACACCCATAAAAACCGACAAAAACATCGCAACCACCGTAACGGCGATGGAAAAACTGTAAAAGCGCCCCGACCAGTTCATGTTTTTGTATTTAACTTTCAACGTTCCCCACTGCAACATCATGCATCTCCATTATTAAAAATTTGATGTCAACCAGACAGCTTGCAGATGTTCGCCGGTTTTGCACGTTATTATCCATGCCTAACACAAGCAGACCACGTAATATTTGCTTCAGAAAGAGCTTCAAGTGCTGAAGGGGAGCATAACGAATCGTCGGTGGCGATGTAGCTGTGCACCTGACAGGCACGGCGTAGCAGTTGCTACGGGGTTTTGATGCTTTGCTGGCTTAGCAGAATCAGGCACGAAACACTCCCCAGCACCGGCAGGAGAGGCCAAATGGCTGGATGAGGTCTAGCAGGATATCTCGCCACTGATCGTTGACAGGGGCTTCTGTTATCGCAGTTAAATCATTTTCATGGCGTCTTATCAGACAAAATCTTGGGATGACACGTGCTCACGCTCCGTTCGAGAAAGCTATTAGCCAAGCATGGGACCCGCCCTTCCCTCGGCACTGTGGATTGATGGCGTATGCACTCTAGATGAGCAATCAGAGAGCGTTGTCCGCCGCCTCGCCATCAGCGGCATCCCAACTTACTCCAATGATGTGCTGGAACAAGTTCTTATCACCAACCCAGTCCGCCCAATGTGGCTTATCCCCTCACTGTTGAGCTAGCCTGATGATCTGTGGCTTACTGCTAATCAGTAGGTCGACCAGCCAAGGACAGCTATGAATCCAGATGCTCTTACTCACGATGACCAGCCTGTCTGGGCCGGACAATTCACCGAGCAAGAATGGAAAAGCCTGAAGGCCCAGAGCCAGACCAATCCATTTGCATTCAAAGTGCCTTGCTGCCATCAAGACGAGCAGCAATGGCCTGCCCTTCTTCTCACACCTCGCTGATGAGTGCACCACAGCTCCAGAGACCGTTTGGCACATCGAAGGGAAAGATCTAGTGTTCGGCGCTCTTAAAATTGAGGGCCCGCCAGATCATGTACCAATGCTTCCTCGACGCCCAGAGGGCGTCAGAACGGTACCTCCGGATAGGCCTCAGGTTGATCACTCCGGGTTGGGAACTATCGGTGCGGATGCCAGAGCTGCTCCGTCGGTTTGGATTGCAAATAGCCCAGGAACGATTATGGGCAGACCTGGAACATCGGCATCACCAGCCACAACGGCCCCATTTTCGCTAGCGCCAGTCTCGACCTGCTGCTCTACGGACTCATCCGGATCGTGGTCGACATAATCATCGCCCATCATCATTCTATAATGGGTATCATGCTTCGCATGTAGGTTTGCATTGTTAGGCTGAAGTCTCTGTCGCCGTCAATTTCGTTGCGCGCCTGCGCATCGATTCGCCCTTCAGCTCAATCCGGCAACCGCTCCATGACGACCTCTCTGCTTCGATAAAAGAGGTCGACGGTAGCGAATTAATCCTGCGCTGCTGCCTTCCGTGTGGATCAGAATGCCCGTGGAACATTTGCGGCAGTGCCCTCCCTACCCTGCTTTTCCTTCTGCTGAGATGTTGCCTCAACAACGCTGACAGACTTCCTAGAAAGGCAGGTCATCCGCCGGTACTTTATCCGGCGGCTCTTTGCGTGGAGATAGGTGCTCCAATAACAATCGCAGCTTACCCAGCAGTTCGTCGAAGGTGATCACTTCCACGTTCTTGCAGGCATTTCGAAACACCTCGAAACTCCGGCATTGCATGTCCTCCTTGGGCAAAATGCCGGCGATGACCACGCATCTGATGGCATCCGGACGTGAGTCTCGAAGCTCTGGGCGTTGCTGATGAATTATCCAATTCTCGTGAAGTTTGCTCTGCTGGTAAAGCACCTGAGTAACCGCCCCACTCAGCTCCTCGTCAGGCGCGAACACTTCTTTGTTTCGGTAGGGCTTCGCACGCAGCAAGGAACTGCTTGGTTTCTTAATTTCCACAATGGCTAGCGCGAGGCCTTGCTCGGCGAATAGATAGTCACCAATCTGTGCGCCGGTCCCGTCCAGTCCAGAGCCCTGGGCATGAAACTGGGTGTGAAGCAATCTAACAGGACGGGCGAAAATCATGGTGAGGATGAAGATATTGCGCTCAAAGAATTTCTGCCAGACGTTTTCAGAAAGTCCTTTCTGAAGCATGCTTTCGTACTGTTCAATCATCTGAGCCAGAGTGACGCGTTCAATCTCCGCATGCAGCTCTATCAGTTCCCTAGGTGCCTCCGTCGCCAGCTTTTCTACGTTGGAGCGCAGCGCTTTGACCGTTGCTTTTCGCCCAGCGCGAGCGACTTCTTTGTTTTGTCTTCCCCGGTCCAGGCGAACCTCAACCAGTTGGCCTTCCGGGTTGACTTGGACAATGGGTGGAAATCTCTCAGAGTCCAAAGGTGCCAAAAGCGCGTTGCGGATGTGGACTGTCCTGGCCTGTTTCACGACATCGCGCATTTTTCGAGTCGTGCGCTCGAATGCTCGCCGTATCGCTTGGAGCTCATCCTCCGGAATTCGTACGGTATTTCCGTCCACCCTTAAAATATCGTCACGCCCCAGCACGATGGTGTTAAGTTGCGGAAAGCTGGAAAGTCCCCGCCAAATTTCATCCAACTCCTTAGTTAGCCCTAGCCCATAGTTGCATGGGTTAAACGTCCGCCATGGAAGCGACAGCTCTATATCAGAAATCGCCGATACCGGATTATCCGGCAGGCTTTTTCCAAAGTACTTTTCATAAGTGATTGTTCGGAAGCGGCCATGCCGAGGCTTCAGGTAACGCTGTGCATGAGGATTGGAGAACACTGGATAGGTGACAATCTGCTTCTGAAAGACCCTTGCCAGCCAATTCCAATCGGGTTCAGGCTGACTCTGCCAATGACGGGGGTCAGAGGTATCCCGAACGAAAGTCTGCATGAACAGATCTCGGTACTCTAGGCCTTCATCGGTCACGCCAGCTTCAATCCGAAACGCTGGCTCCATGACCTCAACATCCGTGTACCACCTACTTTGCCCCTGACGACGTTGCACTGCCATTGCTCTCCCTCCTGGGATTTGCACATGAACCTTCCAAGAAATGTGCAAGGTGATTGTCACGGACAGCTGCGTAGTCATGTAGCGGTTAGCCGCTAGCAAGACGTCTAGAGAGTCCGGGGCGATTCACTCGTCACGTTGAAAGCTCAGCCGTTGCGATCGATTAAGCACCGTTATTGAGATCTGCAATCATCATTGCCATCGAGCTCCGACTTGCACCGAGGTGAGTCAGCTTTTCAATGTTCTCAGCTGTAAAAAAGCGCCGGCCGGCAGCCACAATCTCTTGGGCCTTTAATATGCTCTGTGGCACCTCACCAACCCACTTCGCAGTGACTGTAAGATGCCGTGGGCTCATTGCATCAATATCGGTCGAGCAAGTCTTACTGAGCTCGCGCATGGGCTGAATTAGATTGGTAACTAACATTTCTTTGAAACGAGCCTTGATGAACAGAAGCCCATCCAGGCTGGCGACAGGTACTGGCTTGGTTGGCCATCCCTTTCCGTCATTCGCTTTCCGGTTCGAGGTTTCAAAAAACGCTTCAGCCTCCGTTTTTGTCATTGCCACTTCCTTCTCAATAACTGCATTGTCTCGGTCAGCTCGCTGTTTCAGAACGGCAAAAATCCCAGTCCCTATCGCGCCCATTAGGCGGACCTTTTTTTCCTGCAACTCTCGATAATCTGACTCCAGCACCTCAATCGTGGCAATCATTCTCGGCATGTCTTCAATCATCGCCATTACTGACTCGATACGCCGACGGCGGGCAATAGCCTGATCAACTCGCTGACGCTCGCGGGTAAAGGTCATGCCAAAGTGTGTTTTGCCGCAATGGCTACCGATCGCCGTTTCATGACCGTCACTGGTGGTTATCAAATAACCGTTCAGGTGGGGGGTATGACACGACTCGATACCGCAAGGAATTCTGTCAAGGAATCGGTAAGGTGCTAAAACCGATCCAAAACGTCGGACAGCCTTCGGATGAAACGCAAGCGACGGCTCAAAGCCAGGTCTCGCCAGAAGATCTTCATAGGTGTTGATTACAACCAGCTCTTGATTCAAGTCCCTTTACCTCCCGACAGCTGCAGGTTACTGGCGATGAGCCAGCCCTCATATTAAAGCACTTAATCGCCTCTAATTTTGTAGATGAATGTCCAGTACGAATCGGAGCAGTAAAAATCGTGCTCTCCATTATGGGGCTGTGAAGCGAAAGAGAGCACAGCAACAAAACGCCTCTGCTAGCTCACATCTTTCACTTACGGCTCTTACACCGTCAGCGAAAAACTTGCGTCGGGCGTGGGCCATGCAGCCGATTTCGGTGACCCCGAGGACAAGGCTGGCTTTGTAGCCGCCCTAGTCGTCGCAGACCAACTTGCCTTTCCAGTCGCCCAGGAAATTGCGGGCATGCTCGCCTGATCGACCAGGGCTGAAGTCGTACACCACTGCACTGATCGGGGCGGTGGTCGTCGTGGCATAGCCCCAGACATACGCCCGGTGGGTTTTCTTCTAGCCTGGTGCGAGCATTTGCACGGGAGTTTCGTCGACATGCACTACGTTGTGCTCAAGCACGACTACGCGTAGGGCATCGATCAATGGCTGCAATTGCACACCGCAAATACCGACCCTACTGGCCAGCGGGAACGAGCAATCGTAAGACCCGCACGCCCGAAGACTTGATCCTGGCGATACAGCGGCAAATGATCGGCGTATTACCATAACGAACGCCGGCAGTGTTGCGGGCGCTTGATCTCGATAAAGCGGTAGCCACTTACGAATCACGTTGGCATTGATGCCGTGACTGATCTGATGGCAACGCTGGATATGGTTGCGCCTGGTTGCAGGCATTCCTGGACAACCTGGGCTTTGAACGACTTGGGGTAAGAGTTTCGTTGGCGCATTAAGGGCTATCGCGTCCGCTTAAATAGGCGGACACCATCGCCCTTAATTCGGGAGCTCGGGAGGTGTGTTGGCTGTTCGCTTACGTTGCGAAGGACATCTACCGCCATAATTCTGCTGGTATGGCGATAGAAGACCTGTTCGACAGTTTGCAAGAATAGACCTAAGTGGCCTGCCCTTCGATGATAGCCGTAGCGATGTCGAGGCCCTTCAGTAGGTCTCTACGTGGCTTGCATTCCACGTACCCATTGATGACGATCGTTCGAATACGCTTCAGGGCGGAGAGTTGTTCCGGCTCCGTGGGGTATACGGAAGGTTCCCCGCCGTAGTAGGTATTGTCGAAGTCCTGGTTGCGGTCACCGTCCCGGTATTCCGAGTACATCCAGTTTTCGAGGGTAGAGCACCAAGTGCGAATCTTCTGATACGCCTTGAAGGGCATGGGCGAGATCATCAGACACTGAAGCTCTGCACCAACCGTTCTGTGATCTGCCCGGCTCAGTGGCGTCTCTGGACGCCAGAGCGATGGGTATCCAGCTTCACGGTGATATTCGACTGCACCTATACTGAAGCCGTAGGTGGTGCCAGGTCGAGCCCGCCGCGCAATGCCACTGGCCAACCTTTCCGGGCTGATGAACTGCGATCTGTAGGGCTCAGACGTGCCACCCCACGGCTGTTCCTCGGACGGCACCACCGCAATAGGCGACAGCCCTTCAAGTGCTACGGTGGTTTTACGTAGCAAGTGCTCTGAAGGGGATACCAGATGCGGTACCGCGTGATTTGGGTAGTACAGACCTGCCCAAGCTGGCTTGGTCAGATACAGAGTGTTATGCGTAATCCAAGCGGTGCGCGCTTCCACCGCCGGCTCGTTATTCACATGACCGTAAGGCTCGTCGAGCGCGACCCACATGCCCGACGTTGGGTCGATCCACAGCGAAACGTGATCCTTCGATGGAAAGCCTTCAAGCTGCTCAAGGGCTTGCAACTGCTTTTGAGAGGTTGCCGGGCGCAGCCCACTCACCTCCATGAATTGGAGCGAAAGCGCTGCGCGCACCAGCAGCTCCCACGCCCGCGCTTGGCTGCTCGTGTTGGAGATCATTTCCAGGTGATCGGGTGCTTCCTGCCGGAAACCCTCAAGGTTGCGCGCATACGTTGCCTGATGCTTCGACACGAAGTCGCTCATCGGACGAGGCAGGTAGACTTTCAGCGTTTCACAACCCGCCGAGCGAGGTGTGGTATCCGTGTTCCGCCAGTAAGCGCAGAGGAAGACTGGGTACCCGGTTTGTTTTACTTCTGAGAACCCTTCACTAGATGCCAATGCCTGCTGTGCCTGACGGTAGTCGCGATAGCCCATCTCGCGCGCAACGATATCGAGCGCCTCGGAGTGCTTTTGGCCAGGCACGCCAATTTTCTTGGCTCTTCTCTTGATCCCTTGGATAGTCTTCGGGAGGGTGTTGCTGAAGCTGATACGCTCGGGGAGCGAGGACAGAGTGCTCATAATTTTCTCCAACCCCATGATCAACGCCACCCGCCTACGTCTTACTGGGGCCGCTGAAAATCATGGCCTAGGAGATCGTGATATTACAGGTAGTGCCGTCTCCAGCTTTCACTGACGGGTGAGGTACGCCTACCTTGCGCAACTCAGAGGTTATCGATACAGAACTGGATTTGCAACTGCTCACCTGAATCTCGCCGACAAGCAAATTGCTTGCTCGATTTCCAGTAGTATTGACTAACCCGCCTCCTGCACTGCAGGCCTTTATGACAGGACACATGGATGTATTTGTCAGCACTCAAAATTCAGAATTTCCGTCAGTTTGGCGCCGAGCCAAACAACCTATTCATCGAATTCAACAAGGGTGTGACAGCCCTGGTTGGTGAGAACGACGCGGGGAAATCATCAGTCATCGATGCCCTGCGATTCGTTCTCCAGACGCGTGACGGAGAATATGTACGCATACAGCCTGAAGACTTCCACATCCCAGTTGAAGGACCCCAGGCGAGCCAGATCACGATCATTGCCAAATTTGCAGACCTATCCGTCGCGGATCAGGGGGCGCTGTCTGAGTACGTCACGTTTAATGGGAACGCTGCGGTCGTTTACATCCACTGGACAGCACGAAGGCTCTCGGACGACGTACTAGCACGTCGTTGGGTGGATATTGCTGTGCGCAGTGGTCACAGCGGCGGCGGCCCAAGCCTCGACACCAACGTCCGGCAGCTTCTGGCGGCTGCATACCTGCGCCCCCTTCGCGACGCCACGCGGGAAATGTCTCCGGGACGTGGATCCCGACTGTCGCAGGTACTCAAAAACTTCCCAAACATCAAGGGAGGTAGTGGATTCGATATCGATCGCCCGTTTGAAAATCCCGCATCGCTGAGCCTCACTGGATTGGCAGGTTACTTACGGCATTTGGTGAACCTGCACCCAGGTGTGGCTGCTGCAGAAGGCTCAATTAACGACAACTACCTGTCCCACCTTTCGCTTGAAGGTGATGAGCTACACGGGCGCATCAATTTCGTCGATGGTAGTTCCGAATCTGCTCGCCTCAGACAGATACTGGAACGCATGGAGCTGAGTCTTCTTGACCAAGGATCACAAGAAGCTCGTGGCGAGTATGGAATGGGCTCCAATAACCTGATGTTCATGGCCTGTGAGTTGCTGTTGCTGGGTAAGGAGCCTGACGGGCTTCCGCTGTTACTCATTGAGGAGCCCGAGGCACATCTCCATCCTCAGCGACAACTGCGCCTGATGGAGTTTTTGAGCGAATCAGCAAAGCCCAGAGTCGCCTCCCCCACTGTCGTTCAGGAAACGGTGAACAGTAAACGTGTTGAAGACTCTCTCCCGTGGAACGAAGGCTCCGGAACCCCGTCAACTGAGTCCTCTGGTCATCGCGGAACGGCTTCAGATGAGGGCAGCCAGGAAAGCGAAACGCGCCCGGTACAAGTCATCCTCACCACCCACAGTCCCAACCTCAGCTCCAAGATCGCCTTGGACAATCTAGTGCTGATGCACGGTCGCAAAGCTTATTCGCTCGGGAAGCAGCACACGAAGCTGGATGAAGGGGACTATCGCTTCCTCGCCCGTTTCCTGGACGTGACCAAGGCGAACTTGTTCTTCGCACGTGGGGTGCTCATCGTCGAGGGCGATGCTGAAGCCATCCTGTTGCCGGCGCTGGCGAAGCTGCTCGAAAAAGACTTAACCCGCCATGGGGTATCGGTCGTAAATGTAGGGGGCATTGGTCTTGGCCGCTATGCTCGAATCCTCCAACGTGCGACCCCTGGGGCTGGTGTTCTGAACATCCCCGTAGCCTGCGTCTCGGACATGGACGTCATGCCTGATTGCGCACCAGAAATTCTGGGTTTGGTGGAAGGTGCTGACGATCCGAAATGGGAAAATACTGGACAGAGAAAGTGGCGCGCAACGCGCGATTTTGGTGTCGATGATGAGAGTCAGGCTCTCGGCTTGGAGGAGCGACGCCGCCTGCGTAAAGCGAACGACGAGCAGAATGTAAAAACGTTCGTGGCGGGGCAATGGACGCTGGAATACGACTTGGCGTTCAGCGGCATGGCACGCGAAATGTTGATCGCCGCACGCCTAGCTGCAAAGGATGATGCGCTTCATGCCGGTCGGGAAACGCATGATCAGATCATCGAGCAGGCCATTGTTGAGTATGACGGCCTTCACAATTCGGACATGTCGCCTGAGCAAGTGAGCTCTACTGTCTATGCCCTGTTCCACCGCAAGGTCGCCTCAAAGGCCATCACTGCTCAGTACTTTGTCGATATTTTGGAGCAGCGTTATCAGAGGATCTTGGTGCCTCGCGAGGGTCTGGAGGAAAGACTCCCCGGCTACCTCCTTGAGGCGATCAACTATGTGACCTCTCGCTTGGAAGTGCCCCACGAACAGCACCAGCCATCGCAACAGCAATCTGAGCGGCAGACACCATGATCACGTTCCGTGACCTGGTGCCCGAAATCACCGACGAGGACATCAACTGGATCTCAGGACTTATGAAGCTTGAGGGCCTGGATGAGCAGCGCATGGCGTTTCTTAGGGCGCGAGAAACACTCGACGTATCGGCGTGCCCGGGAAGCGGTAAAACCACATTGCTTGTCGCCAAACTCGCCATCCTCGCCCGCAACTGGAAAAGCCGCACTCGTGGGATTTGCGTGTTATCCCACACCAACGTAGCCCGCGAGGAAATCGAGCAGCGCCTAGGCGACACTGATGTTGGCCGCCGGCTGCTGAGCTACCCCCACTACATCGACACGATTCATGGGTTCGTCAGGCGCTTCCTTGCCACGCCTTGGCTGCTCTCCGCGCAACACCGTTTTACCGCGATCGATGATGAGCTGACTCACCGGGTGCGCTCAAAATACATGTGGGAGGAACGAGAAGACAGGAGGATTCTGCGCGGTTTCCTAGGACATAGAACCTTCGATACCAAATTGCTCCGGTTAGCCAGTACAGACTTTTCCAATCCTCGCATTGGTGTCGCTCGGGGCAGCCTTCCGTGTGGCCCTGATGCTCAAAGCTATCAAATAATGGCGAGAGCGGTAGGAAAGGCAGCCCGGCAAGGTTACTTCTGCTACGACGAAATTTTCGTACTGGGCACCGCCCAGCTTAGTGAGCGGCCAAGCGTCACGGAGGGATTGAGGCACCGTTTTCCCTGCGTCTTCATCGACGAGATGCAAGATACCTCAGCGATGCAGAACGACTACCTGAGCGCTATTTTCCCCCGGGACAATTCAGGGATATGCGTGACGCGAGTTGGCGATCCCAACCAAGCGATTTTCGAATCGGACATCCACACCAATGGCAGTGACTTTCCGGATCGAAGCAGAGCAGTCGACATCTCCAGCAGCTTTCGCTTCGATGAGTCGATCGCGTTGCTGGCAAATCCCTTTGCTTTCCATGCTGTTGCAGACGGGCTTTCCGGGCGGCGCAGCGTGGGTGAGGAAGGGCCGCTCCGCCACACCATTTTTGTTTTCCCTGATGGTGACTGCAGCGGTGTACTGGATGCTTATGGGCATCTGGTTCTCCAAGAGCTCCCCGCTGACCTACGGGGCAAGGCCACAGTCTCGGCGATCGGCTATACCCATAGAGACTTCGATCCTATCGATGCCGACCCACTGCATTATCCAAAAACGGTCGGGCATTACTGGGAAGGCTATGACCGTAACGCAGGTTCGGGGGCATACCGCCCTCCGACGTTGATTGAGCGTATTCGTCAAGCGAAGCGTAATCTCGTTAAAGGCGATACCGCACACCATAGCGTTGAGGAAGTCGCCAAGGGGCTTCTCCACCTGGTGAACCTCACCAACCTCACCACCAAGATTAAGGTAGGGGCCCGGCAGCACGTCCAAGTTCAGCAACTTTTAACTAACCCAGAAGACTTGGCTACCTACCAACAACTGGTGGTTGAGCTGCTGTTCACATCCAACATCATCAGCACCGACAACTGGTCATCCTACGCACGCCGCTTCTCCAACTTGGCATCAGTGCTTGCTGGAGCGCATGAGCAACCCGAGACAGCACAGGGGTACCTTACTTGGGTAGCGGAAAGCGCAGAGGTTGTGCAGGAAGGGGCTGTACAGAATGCAGTGAATACCTTCCGAAGCACTCATGAAAATGACGTGGTGGACATCAAACTCGGCTCTATTCATTCGAGCAAGGGGCAGACCCACACTGCGACGCTTGTGCTTGAAACGTTCAACTACGAGCACTTCATCGCGAGTTTGCTGCCGTGGGCTGCCGGGCAAAACAGCCACGGCGGGGCTCGACCTGGAAAGAGAACTACCCAGCGCCTACTAGCCATGTATGTAGCGATGACACGCCCGACTCACCTGCTCTGCCTGGCAATCAGCAGACGAGCGCTCGGCGAGGGAGAAGCATTCGAAGCCAACTGCGTGCAGCTTCGCGAGCAGGGTTGGGACATCCAGCATTTGTAGCCGTCTGAGTGCCAAACCCTACCCATTCCGCGACAGAAATGACTAGCCTGCCTCAAACGCCTGAATCGCTCACTGGCTTCTTCCAACGCCATCTCAACCGGTCATCCTGATCCAGCACCCACAAGCCCGACCAGATCGCCAGCCAGAACTGAGCCGTCACCAGCCATCGGTTGCTCATGACCCACCCGATGGCCTTTGCACCCAAGCGCACCCATGGAGCAGCGTATTTCGGCCCGCCATCAGCTACGGGAACATACGTGCCGGAGTGGGAGTAGGTGCCAAACCATCGCCAATAAATTTCAAGCTCCTGCTTGGCAAATTTCACCGCATCCAAATTCCAATCCATGTCCCAGCGCTTAGACCACTGGGAGTTCCATGTCGACGTTTGGGTCAAGGTCTGGGTCAGACCATCCGGTATAAGGATGTTGCGGCCATCGCTCAGTTCGACACTGCAGTGGCGAAGGCGGTAGGTATCTAAAGAGAACCGTACCCTGTCATTCGTCACGTCGATAAGCTCACACACCGGCTGGTTATTCAATTTGAAGATGGCCGGTGTCGTGTCCACGTCAACTGCGATGATCCTGTCCTGGTATTTCACCCCCATACCCCGACCTTCAAACACACATTCGAAGCGGCTTACTGTGCCTTGCTTCGCTCTCAAAGCGATTTTGGATTCCTGAGGCTGCGCGTCAGTGGATTCTGCAAGATAAACGCTGTACTCCAAGTGCTCGCCAAGCGGCTCCCAAAACGAACCTAACCCATGCTTGCTCGTCCAGCGACGATGAGAATGGAGGTAGGTTTTATAGAACAAAGCCTTTTCGACCTTTCTCCAACACCATCCAGCCACAAATCCTACGATTCCCCAAGGGACTGATAGGGTCATTCACTTTTCCTTTGTTTAAACGTTGCACGGCGGTGATCGTATATCTGTGCATTACCGTCCTGGAACGACGCGCTACCCACATGCGGCACTGAAGAGGTTATGGGGGCCGACGAAAAAAAATGCAATCTGCGTGATTTTGCAGGCTCTACCGCCTTCACGCGAACAATGCGCCAGTGGACGAAGGACGGGTTGTAAATGCGTGAAGAAAAGAAGACCATCGATGGCCTAAAGCCATTACCACGTTGCAAGGAAGCTCTGCATGCAAGCCAAAACACTCAAATCCCTCATTGCCGATCATGGCGTCTCCTTCGACGCCGCTACCATAATGAACGCGCTCGTGAAAACCGGGCATGCCGAGGTGTTCCAGTATCCAAGCACGACAGGTAGCGGAGTGATGAAATCATTCAAGCGACTCACGGCTCAAGCAGAGCACCTCGGAATCAATAAAGCGTCAATGGGCCACCCGTTCAAAACTGAGCCAAAATTCTACGCCGGAACCTTCGTCGAACTGCTCAATGTGGTGGTACGTCAACTCCATGAGGAAACAACTGCGCTCGCAGCCGCACCTACAGGGCTAGAGGCCATTTAACTGCGGCGCCCCAAGGGGGCGCCAATGATTGACACCGTACACAATACGCACCTCGTCAAGGCCCACGAACTTCATAGGTAACGCTACCGATCTTGAAAGCTTGGTGCTGTTGTTTGGCAGAGCCTACGGATATATCGAATCGCTCCGTGACACCAAGATTTTGCCCCACGCAGCGTTTGCAAACATGGAGAAGCAAGCGCGGGCGAATTTCGAAACGATCAATACCCGGCTAGCAGCCAACGCCCGAAGGCCTGATCTCGTCGCCCCATCGTGGAAAGCGAAAGAGTAAGGCCAGGCCAGGATCCATATCTAAAGGGGAGATCGGTGAACGCATTACAGGCCGTCAGCAAGGCGCTTCAGATGAAGCTTGCAGCCTTTCAAAAAAATCCTCAGGACGAGGATGAAGAATACCTGCGCGGAGCAGCGCTCCTCGCAATCGATATAGGAATCATGATGAATGCTCCAGCGCTCATAACCGAAGCACAGCACGTGATCAGCTGGATTGAGGAATGGACTGTTGAGCAGTTGAATGAGCATGCGGTCGAGATGGAAGAAAGCCATCGGGCTTGGGAAAAAAGCCGAGAGCCTTTGTACGAGGCGAATCGATTGGCAAAAGCAATTGTAGGCCGCGAGTACAATGACCCCCGATGGATCGGGCTCGTAGACGCGTACCGCGAGGCTTTCCCCACATTCATCGTACGCAATTCCGTGTTGGCGCGGCTTGGCCCCACACAGATGGCATTCCGACTCCGCGAATTACTAAGCAAAGCCATTCAAGAAAAAAAACTTGGCCGAACACCGACTGAGCCCGACATGCAGGAATGCTTACCTGAAGCCAAAGCCCGACTTCAAACCCAGACACTGAGCTATCTAGAGCGGGCGCTGCCAGGCTTCGATTTCAACGGCCATCCAATTCTTGAGCAATAGTCAGAAGCGTGAGCTGACACCACACGTTATTCAAGGGGAAAACATGAGCGTCGAGCAGAACGGATTTCGAGAGGTTTTCAACTTAGAGCACCACCTCACCTCTGAGGGAGGGTTTACAATTGGCCCCTACCGAATCACCGTGAACAGGGAACTCATTGAGCCCGATTTTGCCCGGTCACAACGGCTCGTATTTGGTAGTACTTTCAAATCGTCCGGGTTAAAGCACACCGTCACGGAAGAGCCAGGCAGTTCTGGCGCTTGGAGCGTAACGGCTGCCGTGGGCGAGCACGAGGGTTTAGATCAAGCGTCCGTGCTCCAACCCAAAAATCCATGGGTGGATGGAGCCTACGACCTGTCCGTCATCCTTTCGCTTCTCACCGGACGCCATGTGCGGATAGGAAACGATGTTGAACCCTATCTGACTGTCTCTGCTGGTTTGGCTCTAACCAGTAAAAACTTTTTCCGCACTCATCCGGTGATCGATTGGTCATTGCTTCCCGTCTTACAAGCAGCGGGTGCCGGAGAAGCGATGGAAGCGGTGATGCTGGCAATGACAAGCGGCAATGTAGCCGTGAAGATCGCGATGGCATCGGCGGCGCTCGACGGGATGAACACCAAATGGTTTAGCACCTCTGATACCAATCGCTATACCAAGGAAGTAAAAGAGACGGTCAAGGCTGCAGCGCAGGCCTTTAAAGCCCATCTGGAAACAGCACGTGTAAGGCAGGATCTCATCGAAGACATAATGCCCCGCCTAGGTAACGTTGCGAATGAGTCGGCGCTCGCTAAGCTCACAGCGTTCTTGAAGGCCGGTGGCATGTATCCGGAAAATCCTGATGACGAAGCTCCGAAACGGCTCCAATGGCTGAACAAGCTTCGAAATGCTATTGCGCATTCAGGCTCGATTAAGCTCGACATTGCGGAAACCCCTGAGGTGTCCATCCGGGTAGCGGGCGCTGTAGCGCTGCTACTCCAAGACATCTGCCGGATTTACATTGCGAAGTACCTGCTCAAGATCGCGGATCCGGGTGTTGATGAAGCGCAGCGGGCCGTGATGACCTTTTTCCTGAGTGGAAAGTACAATGGCCAAGACATCCTTACGGAGGACTATGAGGCCTACCGATTGCGGTTGATCGACCACTACGAAGAGTTTGGCAATATCGACCTCTGAAGCCAAGCTTGCTCGGGGAGGGCCAAAAGCTCTCCCCGCGTATAACTATTTCCTCGGGGCCTCACTTGCCCTTGCTAGGGAGCTGAGAGAACACTTCGCCCATTTGAGCCAAGGATTCAACCAATGATTCCAGCATCTGACGACCTTGCACAACGGGATCTGCCAGTTGATCGACGCCGACGAGGCCAAACGCCTTGGTGAACTCGGAAGAAGGTAGATGAGCGTCTGCCTGCCTGAGCTCATTGATACCCACCAGCACCTTGGTTATTGACCTCGCCTGCTCAAGGGTCAAGCCCATTTGCACCGTTGCCTCCAAGTGCTTGACCGAACCGGCCTTCATACCCTTGGGGGTCGGCGCGAGCGCTGACAAGGCGTCTCCATCCAAGGACTCTACCGTCACCCTGGCAAGATCTTTGGCCAGTTCGAGCACACCGGTATTTTCCAGAGCCCGGAAACGGTGAATACGACGGAAAATTTCATCCAGAGCGTGATGCGAACCAAATAGCTGTTTCCCGGTTAATTTTAGGAACACAGCGTTGAGATCGTCATAGACTGGACGCAGCTGCATTTCCGGAGCTTTGGTGGATGCCGGCTTGGCATTAGCCTGAGATGCCAGCAACTCAGCTGATACGCCACCATCTGGCACCAAGTTTGCGCCAGCCCATACGCGCTGCTGCCAAAGCGGAAGCTGCCCGATGTCTTTGGCATACACGTTGATCAGACCCAGCTCATTGAGACCAAAATGGACGCTGTGTCCGGATGAGATGCCGATGATACCGGTGTCTCGGGTAAACCATCTCAGTGAAGATCCACGATAGCTCCCAAGAAGAGCGGTAACGTTTGGCCGGAACCACAGCCAACGGCCACAGTGTTCCAGCTCATCACCATTCAGACGCTCCCCTGAGCCATCCACGGCAAAGTCCACCTTGGCGAGCGGGGACTCCCCTTGTACTCGCTCACTGACCCGCCCTGGCTCTACGACTTCAGTTTTCCAAAGCGAACCACTCAGGTCGTACAGCTTTCTTCCTTGGTGCTGGATCGACCATGTTTTCGAAACCACGGAATCATCATCTGGGAGCCCCAGGACGGGGACTTCGTCATCCTCGTCAACGTCCGTGCGAGAAGCATAGAAAACCCCCGTAGAGGAACCGTAGGGCATCCCGCCTTCGTGAATTGCCCGGCTGACGCCCTCCCACTTGTTCCCATCTTTCACTTCCTCCACAACCGCCATAGCCCATTTGACATGAGAGGCGTCCGCCACGATTTGCCGGCGGCTCCGGTAGCTCGAAATCAGCAGATACATCCCCCGTGCCTTTAGGTAGTCACGAAGATGCTCGGTACGCACATCCAGCCGAACAGGACGATCATGCTCGTCACGCACCAACCTCACGACCTCCTGAAAGCCCTCAATGGGTCGTAGCCAGATGTCACCCTGGCGCTGCAAGCCTAAAGAAACGACAAAGTCCTGGTGCAAATGCCACTCAGTGGGCGCTTCACTGTCAAAACTCTGCTCAATCACAAGTCCGGTGCCTATCGCATCCCCACGGTGGCTACCCCAATCACCTGCCCAATGGTAGGTCGTGATTTTCTCAGGCTCTGCCCGCTCAAAAGGTTCAGGTCGAGTTACCAGGGTTGCCAGCTCTGCGGGCTCAAGCTCCGCTGCCTGCACACGTAAGGTGAGATTCAAATTTGTAAAAGGCACGCGAAAAGAAACAAGTGGCTTGCCCTGCCCGACCTCAGCCGGCTTGGTATCCTCTAAAGACCCGCCGGCATCAGCTACACTCGCCGACCCATTACGCTCTGGCCAGACGTAATCTGTCACCTCGCCACCGATAAAGGTGTTCCCACCGAGGTCACCCCAGTCCAACTCACGGATCTGTTCTCGGTGCCCAAGATCAAACATCACCGAGCTGACACCGAAATACTCCTCGAGGTAGCCTTCGCGACCATACTCACCTTCTTTGCTGAGCACCGAGCTTGCACGAAGCGTAATCCAAACCTTGTCTGCGACAGACGCCTTTCGGATCTTGGCCATCTCGAACCAGGTCTGCGGCTTGCGCACCGCTGTCTTGGGTATCACTCCCAGTGCTGCACTGGCTACGGGTAGATCTTTCAACACCAGGACCACAGCCATCTCGCGCGAGTGATCGATTGCGGCCAGCTGCTCGCGCAACATTTGACGTATCTCCTCAGTCGGAATTAGCTGGTCGATAGCGTCAACAGAAAAGAAGGCGCCTGGATTCTCGAGCCCGTTCGTATCGGAATGCCAAAGGACGAAGCTCGGGCCTTGCGCAATAATCTCATCAGTGCGGCTGAGATCAGTCCAGACGGTGCGCCAGTGATTCAGAATTATCTCGACCTGATCATCCTGGCTATCGGCCTCATGCCCATTATCAGGGGCTTCTGTCGCTATCTCACATCCTTGATGCTTCTCCATCTGCCCCTCTCACATGCGCGGCCTTTAATCAGGCAAGAATTAAAACACGAGCTGTGATAGGCCTTGTAGAGCCTTTTTTTGATTTCCAATCTGGCTTGGAGCGGCGGGAGACGGAGTTGGTAGCCTTGACCAGCAGAATCCACCCCAAACGTGACCTGCGCCACCGCCAGACAACCCGAGATTCAGTGGCAAGCCCTGCCACTTCCCCGAAGATGGAACATTATCTCGGACCCAGGGCCCCGCAGACGATCTGCACGGTAAATTCGAAATTATCCGTAGTGAGCCTATCGATTGGCGAACGCCCCTTCAGTCGCTCATGGGGCTCACAGACCGTCCGATAAAGCCTCCAAGCATCGATATCCGGAAACCGCGCCAACGCAGCAATTACCAACTTGTGCCGCAGTGGATCAAGCTGCCAATCAGGAATGCGCTGACCGCGATTCCCCAGGCTCAGAGACAGCAGGCGCCGAGCCTTGATATCGCGGTTGATTTGATCTCGGGATTTGCCTGCCAGCTTGGCGAAGACAAGCAGCGGCAGATTACTCGAAGCTTCATAGATGGCGAGCATCTCGGCGCGCTGACGTTGTATGTCTGATACTTGGGGTTCGCGCAGCTGTTCAATCTGCGTTGGAGCAAGTAGGACAGGTGAATACTGAGCCGCGTTAAGGACCGGCTCGTTGCTGACGGACGTTTTGGAGGCTGGGACCGTCGTCGCTGGGAAGCCACGGCTGTACAGAACTGCGTTTGCGTTCGCGTTTTCCAACGAAGGTAACGAAGCTGCACCTTCTAAACGAATAGTAAGCGGAGAGCTAGCAGCTTTCAGCTGGCCCTGCCCCCACAGATCCAGGCGATTCGCCCAATCCTGCATCATCGTCCGGCGCTGCTCGACGTATTCCGCGTGATTGTAGGCCGCGCTCACCTTATCCGGATCAGCATGAGAAAGCTGAGCATCCACCCAAACCTTCGGATACCCGATCTCATTCAGCGCCGTCGAGATCGTCGCCCTCATGCCATGGCCGGTGAGTTGATCGGCGTACCCCATCCGACGTAACGCGCCATTCAGCGTGTTCTCACTGATGCGCTTGCTCAGGTCGCTTCGATGCGCAAACAAGTAGCGCTGTGCGGGAACAACCTGGTCCAACAAACGACGCACGATTTCCAGAGCCTGAACCGACAACGGCACGATATAAGGCGGTACATTTTGGGTCTGCTTACCTGGCTTTCGCATGGCTAGCTGGAGCTGTTTCACCACCTCCGCGGGTATCACCCACAACCGCTTCTCCAGATCGAACTGGTCGGGTGTCGCCAACCGCAATTCGCCCGTGCGGACACCGGTCAGCAACAACAACCGAAGGCCAAGCCGAGTTTGGTTGGCGCCACCGTAGTTTCGAAGAGCAGCCATCAATGCCGGAAGCTCATCCATTCGGAGAAATGGATTGTGCGTCACGGGAGGTTTGGGAAGTGCGACCACATCAAGATCTGAAGCCGGGTTGTGTTCCAGCCCCTCGACCTTCACCAGCGCATATCGGAACAATTGGTTGAACCAGGTCCGACATTTTTCGGCTGTCGTTAAGGCCTTGCGCTGTTCGATCCTGCTCAGTAAATCCAGCAGATCGTGACGACTGATATCATAGACAGACCGTCCGCTCAGTACGGGCAGGACGTCTTTATTGAAGATTCTCAAGATCTGCGAGAGCGTGCTCTGGCGCCCTTCCTTCAGGCTTAGCCTGCGGAACTCCACCCACTGATTGAACACGGCCTCGAAGGTATGCTCTGTCGCAAAACGAACAGCAAGCCGTTGTTGTTTTCGATGCTCATAGGGGTTGACGCCTTGGGCAACCAAGGCGCGCGCATCGTCACGTCGTGTACGCGCTTCTTTGAGGGAGATTTGTGGGTAACAACCCAAGGACATGCGCTTCTGCTTGCCTGCCCAGTAGTAGCGGAAGAGCCAGACTTTTCCGCCGCTGGCCGTCACATTGAGTGTGAGACCATCACTGTCGCCGAGGGTGTAGTCGTTACCGGTGATTCGGGCATGCCGAACTGTCATTTCTGAGAGTGCCATCGCTAGCTCCTGAACAGAGTCAGGGCCAGATGCTCATCTCGCTACACAATCTGCTCCAGCATTAAACCGATTCAGTGCTCGTCAGAATCCTGGACTCAATTCTGGACTTACACGCACCGGATAGTGCTGGATTTCGGTGGTTCCCGCTGGAACGAAAAAAGGGCCTAAAGGCCCTGATTTCAATCACTTACAGAATTCAGTGGAACTCTGTAGCGCAATATTTGGAGCGGGAAACGAGACTCGAACTCGCGACCCCGACCTTGGCAAGGTCGTGCTCTACCAACTGAGCTATTCCCGCGTCTTGGTGTGGCGCATTCTATAGATTCAGATTACGCCGTCAACCCTTTGATTCAAAAAAGTTTTATTTCGGGTCTACGTCGGTTCGCAGATGCGGCCAGGCGGCGCGCAGGTATTGGACCATCGACCACAGCGTCAGGCCGGCGGAAACCAGCAGCAATGCATAGCCCAACAGCACCCAGAAGCTGAAGTCCGAAGGGTTGGCCAGGAGGATCACCAGCGCCAACATTTGCGCGGCGGTTTTCCATTTGCCCAGGTTCGACACGGCCACTTGCGCGCGCGCACCCAGCTCGGCCATCCATTCGCGCAGGGCCGAGACGACGATTTCGCGCCCGATGATCACCGCCGCCGGCAGGGTCAGCCAGAGGTTGCCGTGTTCCTGCACCAGCAGCACCAGGGCCACCGCGACCATCAGCTTGTCGGCCACAGGATCTAGGAAGGCACCGAACGGCGTGCTCTGCTCCAGACGGCGGGCCAGGTAACCATCGAGCCAGTCCGTCGCGGCGGCGAAGGCGAAGACCGAGGCGGAGGCCGCGTAGCTCCAGTGGTACGGCAAATAGAACAGCAATATGAAGATCGGGATGAGCAGGACGCGTAGGACGGTAATCAGATTTGGGATATTCATCGGCACAACTGGCTGCGAGGTTGACGGGCATTCTACTCGCTGTGCAGGTTTGCATAAATCGACTCAGCGAGCTTTTTACTGATACCGGGTGCTTTGGCTATCTCCTCGATGCTGGCACGAGACAGTTCCTGCAATCCACCAAAATGTTTCAACAAGTCGCGGCGGCGTGTCGGGCCGACGCCTGCCACACCTTCCAGTGTAGACGTACGGCGCGTCTTGCCACGGCGAGCACGGTGCCCGGTGATGGCGAAACGGTGGGCTTCGTCGCGGATCTGCTGGATCAGGTGCAGCGCTGGCGAATCGCCCTTGAGGGTGAACTCGTGGGCGGCATCGTTCAGGTACAAGGTCTCGAAGCCGGCCTTGCGCGTCGCGCCCTTGGCCACGCCCAGCAGGATCAGGTCGGGCACCATCAGCTCATTGAGCACATCGCGGGCCATGGACAACTGGCCCTTGCCGCCGTCCACCAGGAGGATGTCTGGCAACTTGCCCTCCCCGTCCTTGACCTTGCCGAAGCGCCGCATCAACGCTTGATGCATCGCCGCGTAGTCATCGCCGGGCGTGACGCCTTCGATGTTGTACCGGCGGTAATCGGACTTGATCGGGCCTTCCGGACCGAACACTACGCAGGACGCCACCGTTGCCTCGCCACTGGAATGACTGATGTCGTAGCACTCCAGCCGCTGCGGCGGCTCGTCCAGGTTAAGGACATCGGCCAGGGCATCGAACCGCGCCGCCACGTGCTGGCGGTTGGCCAGGCGCGCACCCAAGGCCTGTTCGGCGTTGGTCACGGCCAGTTGCTGCCAACGGGCACGGGTGCCACGAACGCGGTGGCTGATGGTCAGTTCACGACCGCGAAGCTTGTCGATGGCTTCGATCAGGGCCGGAAAATCCTCGTGGACCACGTTGACGATCAACTCGGCAGGCAAGTCGCGTTCCGGGCTGCTGATGTAGTACTGGCCCAGGAAAGCCGCCATGACCTCAGCCACGTCCTCCTCGATACCCACTTGGGGAAAGAAGTTCTTGCTGCCCAGCACCCGACCGCCCCGTACGCTGATCAAATGCACGCAAGCGCCGCCCGGGTTGATGAACGCGGCGATCACATCGACATCACCGCTGCCACCTTCCATGCTTTGCTGGTCCTGAACGCGGCGCAACAGGCCAATCTGGTCGCGCAACTCGGCGGCCCGTTCGAACTCAAGATTAACCGCCGCGTCTTCCATGGCTGCCGACAGTTCATCGGTCAGCGCGTTGCTGCGGCCCTCCAGGAACATCACTGAGTGACGCACGTCTTCGGCATAGACCTGCGGCTCGACAAACCCCACGCAAGGTGCCTTGCAGCGCTTGATCTGGTATTGCAGGCAAGGCCGGGTGCGGTTCTTGTAGTAGCTGTCTTCACACTGGCGAACGAAAAAAGTCTTTTGCAGCAGGCTGAGGCTTTCACGAATCGCCCCGGCGCTGGGGTAAGGACCGAAATAGCGTCCCTTGGCTTTCTTCGCCCCTCGATGAATGCTCAGGCGCGGGAACGCCCCGTCGGACAGAAACACGTACGGGTAGGATTTGTCGTCGCGCAGCAGGATGTTGTACGGCGGGCGCCATTCCTTGATCAGCGTCTGCTCAAGCAGCAGCGCCTCGGTTTCATTGGCGGTGATCGTTGTTTCGACTTGGGCGATGCGCCCCACCAGGGCGGCGGTCTTCGGCGCGAGACCGGTTTTGCGGAAGTAACTGGCCAGGCGTTTCTTGAGATTCTTGGCCTTGCCGACATAAAGCAGGCGCGCGTCGCTGTCGAACATGCGGTACACGCCGGGGCGGCCACTGCATGTAGACAGGAAAGCGCTTGGATCAAACAATTCAGTCATTATCAGGCGCTGGCATCGACCATGCCGTGGCGCACCGCCAACAGTGTCAATTCGACGTCACTGCTGATCGAAAGCTTCTCGAAGATACGGTAACGGTAGGTGTTGACGGTTTTAGGCGACAGGCACAGCTTGTCGGAGATGATCTGCACCTTCTGGCAACCGACAATCATCAGGGCAATCTGGATTTCCCGTTCCGACAGCGCATCGAAGGGCGAATCGTTGGTCGGTTGGAACGACTTGATCGCCAATTGCTGGGCGATTTGCGGGCTGATGTAGCGTTGCCCGGCAAAAACCAGACGAATGGCCTGGACCATCTCGTTCAAGCCCGCGCCCTTGGTTAGGTAACCCGCCGCGCCCGCCTGCAACAGCCGGGTTGGGAACGGATCCTCTTCGCAGACGGTTACCGCGACCACTTTGATGTCCGGGTGACTGCGCAGCAGCTTGCGCGTGGCTTCAAGGCCGCCGATGCCGGGCATCTTGACGTCCATCAATACCACGTCGGGTTTCAATTCACGCGCCTTGATCAGGGATTCTTCCCCGGATTCAGCCTGGCCAACTACCTGCAGGCCGTCGATGTCAGCCAGCATTCGTGTAATGCCCGTACGGACGAGATCATGGTCATCGACCACTAACACCCTAATCAAGCAGACACCTCACGATTTGGTCTTATTTGGATTGCACAACACCTTAGCAAAAAGCATCCGGTAGACCTAGCGCAAAGGGACAGATAAAAGTTACAACACATCTTAAGCGGCACGCCATCCGAGGCCTCAAGCACCGACGTCTCGCTGCATCCTCAGGAAACATTCATCCTCGCCCACGACACGCAGGCCCATGCGTTCGTACAACACCCTGGCCGGATTATCCTTGAACACCGTCAGGCGCAGCGCCGGCCGACGCTCCAGCCCTACCAGGTCCCAAACCTGTCCGATCGCCCAGGTACCGGCGCCCTGCCCACGGAATGCCTCGTCGATCTGCAGCTCCCGGATGTACAACGCCCGGGCATCACGACTGAGGCTGACGAAGCCCAGCGCCTGGCCGGCACGGCTGATTATCCAGCTCTGGCGGATGATCCAGGCCAGGTCGAACGCTTCATCCTGCCAGAGCAAATCATGCTTGAGGTAATAGGCAAGCATGTTGTCGCAGGTCAGCTGCCGGGCGAAGTCGATGTCCCCGGCCGTTGCGGCACGCCACTCGAAGCTCATGAACACCTCATCAAAGCACTTGCACCGGCACGACTTGCCCTACCCAACCGTTGACATCGCGGCGGGCGATCACCAACAGCTCGCCCGTGCCAGGCGCTGCCGCGAGCAGCGAACCGTCCGGGCCCCAGATAGCACTGCGGCCAGCCGATTCCCAGCCTCCGGTGGCGCCGCCATGATTGGCCATCAACACGGTCATGGCATGCTGCCGGGCATATCCTTGCAGCAATGCCGTATCGGACGCGTAGCCACCCTCGGTGATCAACACCCCCGCCGCATAGAGCGTAGCGCCCTGCCCGGCTGCCGCCGCAGCATGGCTGGCGTGGGAAAAATCGGCGCATACGGCCAGGGCGATGCAATCCTGCCCCATCGCCAGTATCGAACCGCCATGGCCCGGGGCGAAGGCGACTTCTTCCCCCGCGTGCAGATGCTGCTTGCTGTACACCCCGAGGGAGCCGTCAGCGCCGAGGACCAACGCGCCGATCAACACCGGGGCGTCCGCCGACAGGCGAATCGGCATGCCCACCACCGCCGTCAGGCCGAGCTCGCGGGCCAAGTCACGCAGCGGTTGCAGTACGCCATCCTCCGGCAGGATGGCCAGATCCGCCGCCAGGCCACGCTCGTAGCCGGTGAGCGACAGCTCAGGAAACACCAGCAACTCGACGCCCTGTTCAGCGGCCGCCTGCATGAAATGCTGATGACGAACGAGGTTGGCACGAACGTTCCCCGCAATGGAGATCGACTGGGCGGCGGCGAAGGTTGGAGCGGTCATGGGTCATCCTTGGAAGGCGCTGCAAACCTGAAGTTTGTCATAAAGCCCAGCGGACTCAAGCCAGGGTGAACAATTGCATACCCTCGATAGAATTTTCTGATTGAAGCGGCGCACCGTCCTCAAGTAAGCTCAGGGCCATTCACCGGAGACAGACCATGTTCAACGCCCTCTCACCGCTCCAAACCGCCAGCGCCCCGCGCTCGGTTGCGGCTGCCTGGGCGAACAGCGTTCAAACTCCGGTCAGCTTTTATTTGGGGTATTGGTTTAGCCACTGGCGCGCCTGATACCCAACCGGCGCCCATTTTAAACGGGTCGCCTTCCAGAGTTTTCCAAACCCCCGGTCGGCCTCCCGACCGGGGGTTTTGTTTTTTCAGGCCCCACACATTTGCAGCACCAGACAACTTGAGGATTGAGCCATGAACTACGCCACTTATTACCGTTACGACAGTTTTTCCGCCTGGCGATTTACCAGCCACCGCTCGGGACAGCCTGCCGCCTCCGATCGGTCACCTACCGGTGGCAAGCCTCAATTGCGGGCCAATCCGGCCAATTGTCGAACACCCCACTAGGACCGGCGCGCGGGAATGAACCCGCCGCCCGTCCAGGAAGCCAGATCATGAATTCGTCCGTCTCCGCTTTGCCGCTGTCCACGCTCAACCCTGCCAACGAAGCCCTGACCCTGCGTCTGCCGAGCTCATTGCAACTCAAGCACCAATTGCCCCTCAGCCCCGCGCTGAGCCACCAAGTGAGCGTCCATCGCCAGGCCATCCGCGCGATCCTCGACGGTGAGGACTCCCGCCTGTTGGTCATCGTCGGCCCCTGCTCGATCCACGACCCGAAATCCGCCCTCGAATACGCCGCCAATCTGGCTCGCCTGGCCCATGAAGTGAGCGACAGCATGCTGCTGGTGATGCGCGCCTACGTGGAAAAGCCCCGCACGACCGTAGGCTGGAAAGGCCTGGCTTACGATCCTGGCCTGGATGGCAGCGATGACATGGCGGCCGGCCTGACCCTGTCCCGGGAATTGATGCGCGAAATATTGCAACTGGGCTTGCCCGTCGCCACCGAACTGTTGCAACCCATGGCTGCCAGTTACTTCGACGACCTGCTCAGTTGGGTCGCCATCGGTGCACGCACCACCGAATCGCAGATTCATCGGGAAATGGCCAGCGGCCTGGGCATGCCGGTAGGGTTCAAGAACGGCACGGACGGCGGGGTCGGTATTGCCTGCGATGCCATGCGCTCTGCCTCCCATCCCCATCGGCATTTCGGCGTGGACAGCCAAGGGCATCCGGCGATCATCCAGACACCGGGCAACCCCGACACCCACCTGGTGCTGCGCGGCGGCCATCGGGGGCCGAACTACGACCAGCAAAGCGTCACGCAGATACACCACGACCTGACCCGCCTCAAGATACCGGCCCGGATCATGGTGGACTGCAGCCATGCCAACAGCGGCAAAGACCCGCTGCGCCAACCGCAGGTGTTCAATGACGTGCTGGAACAACGACTGCAAGGAAACCGCGACCTGATCGGCATGATGATCGAAAGCCATCTGTTCGAAGGCTGCCAACCGCTGGGCCCATCGATGCGCTACGGCGTATCGGTCACTGACGGTTGCCTGGGCTGGGAGTCCACCGAGCAGTTGTTGCGCGAGGCCCATCGCAAGCTGCAATTGCCAGCCTGAGACCCGAACACGCCGCCCCCTGGAACCAGGGGGCGGTGCAAGCCATGCGGGAACGAGCTTGCTCGCGATAGCGTCAGTTCTGCCAACATCGATGCTGCCTGACATACCGTCATCGCGAGCAAGCTCGCTCACACAGCGGTGCCTTGCTCAGCCTGGCGCTTTGGAACGCACCTGCACCGTCACCGACTCTGAACGCTGGCTGACGTCATCCAGGCGCTCGACCTGATAGAACACCCCCACCGACCTGTCGCCCTGAGCCTGCCAATACGCCGCTGGAACCACAAAAACGAGCGGCTGACCTGCCGTGGCCTCGGTGACTTCGCGCTCCAGGACATGAGCGGAGCTGCCATTGCACTGCAACCAGACCAGCTCGCCCGCCTCAAGCCCGGGATCATCGATGACAATCGTCACCCCCTCTTGCAAATCGTCGACATTCAGCCAACCGTCGTTCATCTCCCGAATCCTGGGCGCCTTCAACGCAGGACGCAGCAGAGGACCGATGTGCAACGACAAGGGCTCGGCGCGGCGCACCGAATGTCCGCGCCTGACGACATAGACCAAGGCCAGGTTATGCCCTACATGGGGAGCGATCAGCGAATGATCGACCCAGAGCGATACCTCACGACCGACAGCATGGGCTTCTATCTCCAGCACATCGCGCCACAGCACGTTGGAAGTTTTGCTGGCCGTCAGGATCAACCGATCGCCGACCGCCATCCTGGCGTAGGGCCTAATCGTCACCCACGTTCCGTCAGGTACCCGACTCGGATCAAGGCTGCCACCCACCGCATCGTTGGCAATGGCAGGCAGCAGTTGCGGTGATGCATCGCCGATGTCCAGTTGCAAGTGTTGCGAAGCCAGGGTGACCGGCAACTGTTTGCCCGTCACCTGGTAGGAGAGCTCCAGCGAGCCACCGTCCAACTCGGCGATATGCGGTTCGCGCACGACGAACACCACGTCTCGCCCGACTTGCCGCTCCGTGACGAACCCGGCCACTTCATGTCGGTAAGGCTCTCCCTCGTTGTTGAGTCCATGCCAACGCAGCAGCACCTCATCCCCGCACGCCATCATCGGATAAGGCTTGACGGTAACGACGACCTTGCGCCAAGCGGGGTCGATCACCCCGTCCCTGGCCGCGGCCAGGACCGGTGGCGGCAGCCTTGCCCTAGAGGTTGAACGGGATCGTTGGAGAGTGGGGTAAGTGATCATGTGCAGGCTCCAGTCCTTGGATGAAGGCACCGTTTGCATAACGGCGCTCGATGAGGTCATTAAAACCCGCTCGCGCCAAACCCACAGCCAGACAAGACGACAGCGGCTGTGGTCCCTGGCGTTCAAAGCTGTGGCTGCAAACGACTCGGGTTATAGGAGACCTCCTACACCTTTAGCCAGCGCCAGACTATTTCCCACTCTTCCCACTTTTTCTATTCCGGTTTCCCCGGTTCAGCGCGGTTTCTTCCTACACCGCCCATTACAGGCCTGGATTAGAGTGAAGTGGCAAATTCATCGTGAACCTCTTCGAAAAAGGTACGAACATGCAACGGAATGCAACCACTCAATTTCCCATCCTGTTGGTCCATGGGTTGTTCGGGTTTGACAGGGTCGGTGGTTTTGAACTTTTCCATGGCATCAAACAAGCCCTACGCGCAGGCGGTGCTCGGGTGTTCATCCCCTATCTGTCGGCCACCCATTGCAACGAGGCCAGAGGCGAGCAACTGCTGGCGCAAATCGATCGGGTCCTGGCCGGCACCGGTGCCGCCCGGGTCAACCTGATCGGCCACAGCCAGGGTGCGCTGGCCGCCCGCTATGCCGCCGCGCGGGCCTCCGACAAAGTGGCCTCGGTCACGTCGGTCAGCGGCCCCAACCATGGTTCCGAACTGGCCGACTTCCTGCGCAAGGCACTTACCCCGGACGCTTGCCAGGGCACGTGGCAAGAGGCGTCGCCACACTGTTCGCCGATTTCATCTCGCTGCTTGACGGGCAGGCGCAGCTATCGCCCACCGCCGTCGCCGCGCTAGCAACGTTGACCACTGAGGGTGTGGGTGCCTTCAACGACAAATACCCCCAGGGCCTGCCGAAGAACTGGGGTGGAAACGGCCCGGACCGGGTCAATGGCGTGCGCTACTACTCATGGAGCGGCACGTTGCGCGAGGCTACGGGGGAAACATCGGAGCCGTTGCAGGTTTTCTGCCGCGCCTTTTCCGGATACTTCATCACCGAAGCCGAGCAGAACGACGGCCTGGTCGGGCGCTTCAGTTCGCACCTGGGCAAGGTCATTCGCTCCGACTATCCAATGGACCATATAGAGGCCATCAATCCAGGCGTCGGCGCATCACGCAGGGGTACAGACCCCACAGAACTTTACCTGCGCCACGCCGAGCGCCTGCGCAAAGCCGGCCTTTGATCGCCGGGCCCAAGGTTTTGACGCAATTTTGACA
This sequence comes from Pseudomonas sp. St316, assembly GCF_018325905.1. Taxonomy (NCBI): domain Bacteria; kingdom Pseudomonadati; phylum Pseudomonadota; class Gammaproteobacteria; order Pseudomonadales; family Pseudomonadaceae; genus Pseudomonas; species Pseudomonas sp. St316. Next base: position 4,251,594 of record NZ_AP021901.1, read on the forward strand.
ACACCCCGTTAATGAATCCGGTAGGCTCAACACCTTTAAATACAGCGAAAGGAATTTCCCCATGGCCAAAGCCACTGCCCGCCACATACTGGTTTCCACCGAAGACAAGTGCAACGAACTCAAGACCCAGATCGAAGCCGGCGCCGATTTCGCCGAAGTCGCCAAAGCCAACTCCTCCTGCCCATCCAGCCGCCAAGGCGGCGACCTGGGTTCGTTCGGTCCAGGCCAAATGGTCAAGGAATTCGACACCGTGGTATTCAGTGCGCCGATCAATGTGGTCCAGGGTCCGGTCAAGACCCAGTTCGGCTACCACCTGTTGGAAGTCACCAGCCGTCAGGACTGATGACCCCTTGTAGGAGCAAGGCTTGCCCGCGATGAAACGATAACGCGGCTTAGCTTGGACCGCGGCGCGACTATCGCGGGCAAGCCTTGCTCCCACAGGTCTTGCTCTCACAGATAAATCCCTTCGCCGTAAGGGACTGGCGATCCAGGCGCCGCTCGCGTACAAATCGTGTCATCGATCACCCGGCTTTAAGGCTGACAATGCGACTGGCGTTCCCTTCCCTGCTATTGACTGCCGTGGTCCTGCTGACAGGCGCCGTCGGCGTCGATGCAGCACCGCAACATGCCCTGACTGTCTATGGCGAACCGGCCAAATACGCCGAAGGCTTCGGTCACTTCGCCTATACCAACCCCCAGGCCCCCAAGGGCGGGACCCTGCGCCGCTCGGCCGTCGAGATCGGCCACTTCGACCACATCCTGCCCTACGTCGACAAAGGCATCGGCGTCAGCCAGATCGACGGGATGCTCTATTCGCCGCTGGCCCAGCGCTCGCTGGATGAGCCCTATACGGTCTATGGCCTGGTGGCGCAGAAGATGGAACGTGCCGACGATGGCCTGTCCCTGCGCTTCTACCTGAATCCCAAGGCGCGCTTCGCTGATGGCAAGCCCATCACCGCCCAGGACGTGCGCTACAGCTTCGAACTGTTGATGACCCAAGGCAGCCTGCGCTATCGCACCCAGTTCGCGGCGGTCAAGGACGTCGTGGTCGAGGACGAGCGCACCGTTCGCTTCAACTTCAAGAACAACGAAAGCCGCACCCTGCCCCTGGACATCGCCACCTTGCCGGTCTTCCCCGAACATTGGTGGAAGACCCGCGATTTCGCCAACGGCGGCGGCTATGAGGCGCCACTGGGCAGCGGCCCGTACCGGGTGAGCAAGGTCGATTCCGGGCGCAGCATCACCTTCGAGCGCAATGCCGACTGGTGGGGCAAGGACCTGCCCGTCAGCCGTGGCCTCTACAATTTCGACCACTTCAGCATCGAGTATTTCGGCGACACCGATGTAGCCCGGCAGGTGCTGCGCGGCGGTGCCTATGACTACAACCGCGAATTCTCCGCCACCGGTTTTTCCATCGGCTATGACAGCCCCGCCCTGCGCGACGGTCGCTTGCAAAAAGCCCACCTGGCCACCGAGGCGCCACAGACCGCCCAGGGTTTTGTGTTCAACCTGCAAAAACCGCAATTCCAGGACCGCCGCGTGCGCCAGGCCCTGGCGATGCTCTGGGATTTCGAGTGGAGCAACCGCCAGATGATGCGCAACCTCTATGTGCGTCAGCAGAGTTACTTTTCCAACACCGACCTCGCCGCCCGGAAACTGCCCGACGCGGGCGAGTTGGCGATTCTCGAGCCTTTGCGCGGGAAAATTCCCGATGAAGTCTTCACCCAGGTGTTCGAAGCGGCGAAAACCGACGGCAGCGGCGTGATCCGCGACAAGCAACTGCAAGCCCTGGCCTTGTTGGAACAGGCCGGCTGGAAACCCGACGGCGACCGCCTGGTGAATGCCGAGGGCGAACCGCTGAGCTTCACGTTCCTGAACAGCCAGAACGGTATCGACCGCCTGCTGCTGCCCTACAAACGCACCCTGGCGCAAATCGGCATCGACATGAGCATCCGCCACATCGACGCGTCCCAGTACGTCAATCGCCTGATGAGCCGCGACTACGACATGATCATCACCGGCTACCCCGTCAGCACCTCGCCAGGCATGGAACTCTACAATTACTTCGGTTCGGCGGCGGCCAACGATCCGGGGGCCAACAACTACATGGCCTTGCAGAACCCGGCGGTGGACACGCTGATCGACGGACTGGTCAAGGCCACCACCCAAGCAGACATGCTGCGCCATGCCCACGCCCTGGACCGGGTGCTGCAATGGAACTACTACTGGATTCCCAACTATTACCCGCCGGGCAGCTCGACGGTGTGGTGGAACCGCTTTGGCATCCCGAAAGTACAAGCCAGTAATGACGAAGCCATCGAAAGCTGGTGGGAAATGAGTACCACGCCGCTGACCAACGAGCAGATGAGCGCCGAGCGCATCAAGCGCGGCTCACCCGGAGGGCCGCATTGATGTGGGCTTATATCGCGCGGCGCCTGCTGTTGATCATCCCCACGCTGGTGATCATCCTGCTGGTGAATTTCGTCATCGTCCAGGCCGCCCCAGGCGGTCCGGTGGAACAGGCTATCGCCCACTTGCAAGGCATCGGCGGCGCCAACATCGGCAGCTCGGGCAACGCCATGACCGGCAGCTCCCGAGCCAGTCGCGGCCTCGACCCACAACTGATCAAGGACATCGAAAAACAATACGGCTTCGACAAACCGGCCCACGAGCGCTTGTGGCTGATGCTCAGCAGCTACGCCCGGCTGGATTTCGGCAAGAGTTTCTTTCGCGGCGCAACCGTCACCGACCTGATCCTGGAAAAGATGCCGGTGACCATTTCGCTCGGGCTCTGGGCCACATTGCTCACCTACCTGGTGTCGATCCCCCTGGGTATCCGCAAGGCGGTGCGTCACGGCTCGGCCTTCGATGTGTGGAGCAGCACGGCGATCATCATTGGCTATGCGATGCCGGCGTTCCTCTTCGCGATGTTCCTGATCGTGGTGTTCGCTGGCGGCACCTCTCTGAACTGGTTTCCGGTGCGCGGGTTGGTGTCGGATAACTTCGAGTCACTGTCGACCCTGGGCAAGATCGCCGACTACTTCTGGCACCTGGTGCTGCCGGTCACGTCGCTGGTGATCGGCGGCTTCGCCACCCTGACGATCCTGACCAAGAACTCGTTCCTCAATGAAATCACCCGCCAGTACGTGGTCACCGCGCGAGCCAAGGGCATGAGCGAACGACGGGTACTGTATGGCCATGTGTTCCGCAATGCGATGCTGCTGGTGGTCTCGGGTATTCCCCAGGCGTTCATCAGCGTGTTCTTCGCCGGTTCCTTGCTGATCGAGGTGATTTTTTCCCTCGACGGCCTGGGACGCATGAGCTACGAGGCCGCGGTCTCCCGGGATTATCCGGTGGTGTTCGGCTCGTTGTTCATCTTTACGCTGTTCGGCCTGCTGATCAAACTCGTCGGCGACCTTTGCTACACCCTGGTGGACCCGCGCATCGACTTCGCCGCGAGGAACGCCTGATGTTCAAGTTTTCCCCCTTGGGCCGCCGGCGCTTCGAACGCTTCAAGAAAAACCGTCGGGGCTGGTGGTCGCTATGGCTGTTCATCGGCCTGTTCATCCTGAGCCTGGGCGGCGAGTTGATCGCCAATGACAAGCCGCTGGTGGTGAGCTATCAGGGCTCATTATATTTCCCGGTGTTCAAGCGCCATACCGAGCAGGAGTTTGGCGGACAGTTGCCGTTCCAGGCCGACTACCGCAGCAATTACGTGCAGAACCTGATCCACAAGGACGGCGGCTGGCTGCTGTTCCCGCCGATCCCGTTCAGCGACGACACGCCCAACTACGACCTCAACCAGCCGGCGCCGAGCCCACCCTCGACCGTGAACTGGCTGGGCACCGATGACCAGTCCCGGGACGTACTGGCCCGGGTGATCTTCGGCGCACGGGTGTCGATCCTGTTCGCCCTGGCCCTGACCGCCATCAGCGCACTGATCGGCATCGCTGCCGGGGCATTGCAGGGTTATTACGGCGGGTGGGTGGACCTGCTCGGGCAACGCTTGCTGGAGGTCTGGTCCGGGCTGCCGGTGCTTTACCTGTTGATCATCCTATCCGGCTTCGTGGAGCCGAATTTCTGGTGGTTGCTGGGGATCATGGCGCTGTTTTCCTGGCTGGCCCTGGTGGACGTGGTCCGCGCCGAGTTCCTGCGCGGGCGCAACCTGGAATACGTGAAAGCCGCCCGGGCCCTGGGCTTGTCGGACCGCAAGGTGATCGTGCGGCATATCCTGCCCAATGCGATGAATGCGACCCTGAGCTACCTGCCCTTCATTCTCACCGGGGCGATCTCGACCCTGACGGCCCTGGACTTCCTTGGCTTCGGCATGCCGGCCGGCAGCGCCTCCCTGGGCGAATTGATTGCCCAGGGCAAGCAGAACCTGCAAGCGCCATGGCTGGGGCTGACAGCGTTTTTCACCTTGGCGCTGATCCTTTCTCTACTGGTGTTTATCGGCGAAGCGTTGCGAGACGCCTTCGACCCACGATCTTGAAACGGCCATGAAGCGGAACCTTGAGATGAGCGACAACCTGATCGAAATCCGTAACCTGAGCGTGGCCTTCAACGACCAGACGGTGGTGCGCAACCTGTGCCTGGACATTCGTCCCGGCGAGTGCCTGGCCCTGGTGGGCGAATCGGGCTCGGGCAAGTCGGTGACCGCCCACTCGATCCTGCAATTGCTGCCCGAGACACAAGCCCGCACCACCGGCAGCATTCGCTACCGCGGCCAGGAACTGCTGGGGGCCGAGGCCAAGACCCTGCGGGAGTTGCGCGGCAATCGCATCGCGATGATCTTCCAGGAGCCGATGACCTCGCTGAACCCGTTGCACAGCGTCGAGAAGCAGATCGGTGAAACCCTGATGCTGCACCGGGGCCTGGGCGGCAAAGCGGCGCGCCAGCGCATTCTGGAACTGCTGGCCCTGGTGGGCATCCAGAAACCCGCCGAACGACTCAAGGCCTATCCCCACCAACTGTCCGGCGGCCAGCGGCAACGGGTGATGATCGCCATGGCCCTGGCCTGCGAGCCGGAACTGTTGATTGCCGATGAACCGACCACAGCGCTGGACGTCACCGTGCAGCGCAAGATCCTGCTGCTGCTCAAGTCCTTGCAGCAACGGCTCGGCATGTCCTTGCTGCTGATCAGCCACGACCTCAACCTGGTGCGCAGCATCGCCCAACGGGTGTGCGTGATGAAGGCAGGGGAAATCGTCGAACAGGCGCCTTGTGAAACCCTGTTCAGCGCCCCGAAACATCCCTACAGCTGCGAGCTGCTGCACGCCGAACCGGAAGGCGAAGCCCTGCCTCGGGACGAGCGCGAAAACGTGTTGCAGGTGCAGGACCTGCGCGTGAGTTTTCCTTTGGGCGGCGGGTTGTTCCGGCGCAAGGAATACTTGCGGGCCGTGGACGGTATCAGCCTGAGCATCCAGCGCGGCAAGACCCTGGGCATCGTCGGCGAATCCGGTTCCGGCAAGTCCACGCTCGGCCAGGCGATCCTGCGGCTGATCGACTGCGAAGGCAGCATCCATTTCCAGGGCCAGGCCCTCGATCAGCTCTCGCAAAAGGATCTGCGCCCCTGGCGCAAACAGATGCAGATGGTGTTCCAGGACCCGTTCGGCAGCCTCAGTCCGCGGATGTCGGTGCAGCAGATCATCAGCGAAGGCCTGGAGGTCCATAGCCCCTCGAGTCCCAAGCAATGTGAAGCCCAAGTGATCCAGGCTTTGAAAGAGGTCGGCCTCGACCCGCAGAGCCGCCATCGCTACCCCCACGAATTTTCCGGCGGCCAGCGCCAACGCATCGCCATCGCCCGGGCACTGGTGCTCAAACCCGCGCTGATCCTGCTGGACGAACCGACATCGGCCCTGGACCGCACCGTGCAGAAACAAGTGGTCGCCCTGCTCCGCCAGCTCCAGGAAAAATACGGCCTGACCTACCTGTTCATCAGCCACGACCTGGCGGTGGTCCGCGCCCTGGCCCACGACATGATCGTGATCAAGGACGGCAAAGTGGTCGAACAAGGCGCCAGCCATGACGTGTTCGACTCGCCCCAGCATCCCTATACCAAGGAGTTGTTGGCGGCGGCGCATCCGGGCTGGGCCTGACTCGATCAGGCATCGCCACGCTGATCCATGGTCTGCGCAAACTCACCAATCACCTCGACCACCTGTTGCGCACCGCGATGGATATCGAGGATCACCGTGCCCGCCTGATTCGCCAGCTTCACCCCTTGCTCCGCCTTGAGCGTACTCGATTGCATGCTGGTCACAGCCTGCTTGGCCAGTTCGCGGTTCTTGCCGACGACATCGGATATGGCCACGGTGGCCTGGCTGGTACGTCGCGCAAGGTTGCGCACCTCATCGGCAACCACCGCGAAACCACGTCCCTGCTCCCCGGCGCGGGCTGCTTCGATGGCGGCATTGAGCGCAAGCAGGTTGGTCTGTTCTGCGATTCCGCGGATGGCATCGACGATGCTACCGATTTCCTCGGACTGGGCGCTGAGGGCGCTGATCCCCATGGCGACCTGTTGCAACTCATCAGCAATGCTCTGCACCACCGTCACGGTTTGCTGCACGACCGAGGTCCCAAGCTGGGTATGTTCGTCGGTTTCTCGCGACGTCTCGAAGGCCAATCGTGCCGCTTTTGATTCAGCTTGACGCTGCTCGACCTCGCGGGTGCTGTCCGTGGCGAACTTGACCACCCCATACAAGCGGCCATTGGCATCGTAGAGCGGGTTGTAAGTCGCTTGCAGCCAGACCATCGCACCCCGTTTATCGACACGCTGGAAAAGCCCACTCATGTACTGGCCGCGGTTCAACGCGGCCCAAAAGCCGCGATAGGCTTCTTCCTGCACTTCGCTCGCTTGGCAAAACAGGCGGTGGTGCTGGCCGATCACGTCGTCATGTCGATACCCCATTACCTTGAGGAAGTTTTCGTTGGCTCGCACCACGGTGCCGCTAAGGTCAAACTCGATGACTGCCATGGAGCGGTCTATCGCCTGCATGAAACTGGACTGGGCCTGCGCGCGCAGCGCGCGCTCATGGGTGTTGCGCACAATCTGAAGAACGCGTTGCACGCCTGAACCTTGAGCGCGAACGGGAACATAATTCGCTTCGACCCAGATGCCGTCGCCCTCGCGCCGCCCGTGTAAGAAATGGGTCTCGGCACCCTCGCCTTGACCCAGCTTTTGCCACAGCGCCGCGTGCTCTCGACTTCGCGCGTAGGCCGGTTCGCAGAACATCGAGTGATGCTTGCCCAGAACCTCGTCGAGGGAGTAGCCCGTCATCTCCAGGAACAGCGGACTGGCATCGAGCACCTCCCCCGCTGCCGTAAACTCCACGATTGCCAGCGAGCCATGGAGCGCCGCCCGCTCCGCTTCAAGAATGGCCTGCCTGGCCTGGATCTGGTGCAAAGCGTCCTGATGCTTGCGAGTACGAATGAACATGGGTACCGCTCCCCGAGACGTTGAGTGCAGGACGATGGTCTTCTGAAGCGCCAATGCCCTGGGCCGGACATCATTAAGCCATTACTCAGCAAATCTTGTACATATTTTTATTTTTGTACAACTATACAGAGCATCCACTTTTTCTAGCTGTCGGTCTTAGCACCAGCCCATTTTCCAGCGTTTGCTGTCGCACAGCTCCCGCCAGTCGAAAACCTCGCAGCGAGCGCTGTGAACGGCCTGCAGCTCGACTTGGAGCGGCACTCCGAGCTCATCGCAAAGCAGTTGGATGACGAGAAAATGTTTTTCTCGATTGACCGGTTCACACGCCGTCCACTTGGACAGCTTGAGCTTTCGGGGATTAAATCGATTCACGGCCATTGCCCATTCATGTACAAAATTCGACTTAATGTACAATTTTTACCCCTTTCGAACCACGACGAATCAGAAGGAGTGTTGATCGGCCTTCGTCCCTGGTCATAATGCCGCCCAAAGAGCGACTCAGTAGCGCAAGCCTCCCTCTCCTGGAAATGGCCGATGAACCCCACCGAAAGTCTCAAGGACTACAAGCGCGTGCGCACGCTGGCGATCCGTTCGTTGTTCGAGATCATCGAGCAGTCCAGCGAAGGGACGGTGATTGTCGACCGCGATGCGAACATCGTCTGGATGAACGAACGCTACGCTCGCCGCTTCGGCCTGAACTCGGCGCAAGAGGCGATTGGCCGGGCCTGCGAGAGTGTGATCCCCGGCAGCCTGCTGCGCGAGGTGGTGCGCACCGGGCGGCCGATCCTGCTGGACATGCAGGACACGCCCAAGGAACCGCTGGTGGTGATGCGCCTGCCAATCCACGACAGCGCAGGCGCGGTGATCGGCGCCATCGGGTTTGCCTTGTTCGATGAGCTGCGCAGCCTGTCGCCGATGCTCAAGCGCTACCAGAGCATGCAGGAAGAACTGGCCTCCACCCGCTCGCTCCTGCGGGCGCGGCAAACCAAGTACAACTTCGCCCACTTCATTGGCACCAGCAACGCCGGCCTGGAGGTCAAGCGCCGTGCCCGACGCAGCGCCAGCGCCGATTCGCCGGTGTTGCTGCTGGGGGAAACCGGCACCGGCAAGGAACTGCTGGCCCAGGCGATCCACAGCGCTTCGCCGCGCGCACACAAGGCGTTCGTGAGCATCAACAGCGCGGCGATTCCTGAATCGCTGCTGGAAGCCGAGTTCTTCGGCACCGCCCCAGGGGCCTTTACCGGCGCCGACCGCAAGGGCCGTGCTGGCAAACTGCAGATCGCCCAGGGCGGTACGCTGTTCCTCGACGAGATCGGCGACATGCCATTGCCGCTGCAAAGCAAACTGCTGCGGGTGCTCCAGGAAAAGGAATACGAACCGGTGGGCTCCAACCAGGTACTGCAAAGCGATGTGCGAGTGATCGCCGCCACGTCCATGGATCTGGAGGCCGCGATCAAACGTGGGGAGTTCCGCGCCGACCTGTATTACCGCCTCAACGTGTTGCCGATCCAGGTACCGCCGTTGCGCGAGCGCCTGGATGACTTGCCGGCCTTGAGCGAGGCGATCCTCGAAGAACTGCGCAGCCAGCACGAGCTGAACCAGGGCGCCTTGGACCTGCTGGCGCAGCACGCTTGGCCCGGCAACATCCGGGAACTGCGCAACGTGCTGGAACGGGCCGCGTTGCTCAGCGACAACCTGCAACTCAATGCCGCCGACATCCGCGCGGCCATCGGCACCTTCATGCCAGTGACCCGCACAGCAAGCCCTGGCCTTGAGCCGTTGCGGCAAGAAACTTTCAGCGAGGCCCGGGCGCGGTTCGACCGGCAGTTGATCGAAACCACCCTCGCGCAATGCGGCGGCAAGGTGATCGACGCGGCGCAGCGATTGGGGCTGGGAAGGTCGACGCTGTACAAGAAGATGGTGGCGTTGGGGATTGCAGAGTCTCAATAAAGAGACTTTATTCTCTAAACATAGATAATCTTTTCTAGAGCGCTTCGCGCTCATCGCGAGCAAGCTCGCTCCCACAGGGAAGGGCGTTCCTCTGAAGTACGTGGACACCTGTGGGAGCGAGCCTGCTCGCGATGAGGCCAGCACAGCTCATAAAATTCTCAAAACAGAGACAAAGCTCTCGATTCACCTCCAAAAAATCAAATAATTTCCTTATATTTCAATCAATTACATATCTGGCACAAAACTCGCTAAAGCCCCCTCCACAGCATCATCACAACAATAACAATCCAGGAGACACACCATGAGTGTGATCATTGCCTTGGCAGCCCTCACGCTGCTGATGGTCGCCGCCTACCGTGGCTACAGCGTTATCCTCTTTGCCCCCATTGCCGCCCTCGGCGCCGTCCTGCTCACCGATCCCTCCGCCGTCGCCCCTGCCTTTACCGGGGTGTTCATGGAAAAAATGGTCGGCTTCATCAAGCTGTATTTCCCGGTGTTCCTGCTCGGCGCGGTGTTCGGCAAGTTGATCGAGCTGTCGGGGTTCTCCCGCTCCATCGTCGCCGCGGCGATTCGCTTGCTGGGGACGCGCCAGGCCATGCTGGTGATCGTACTGGTCTGTGCCTTGCTGACCTATGGCGGCGTCTCGCTGTTCGTCGTGGTGTTCGCGGTATACCCGTTCGCCGCCGAGATGTTCCGCCAGAGTGATATCCCCAAGCGCCTGATCCCGGCCACCATCGCCCTCGGCGCGTTCTCGTTCACCATGGACGCCCTGCCCGGCACGCCGCAGATCCAGAACATCATCCCCAGCACATTCTTCAACACCACTGCCTGGGCCGCGCCGTGGCTGGGTGTGATCGGCACGCTCTTCGTGTTCAGCCTCGGCATGCTGTTCCTGCAACGCCAGCGCAACAAGGCTCAGCGCGCGGGCGAAGGCTACGGCAACGAGTTGCGCAACGAGCCGGAAACCGCGGAAGACATCAAGCTGCCAAACCCCTGGATCGCCGTTTCGCCACTGCTGGCGGTAGGGCTCATGAACCTGTTGTTCACCCAGTGGATTCCTCAGTGGTATGGCAAGACCCACAGCCTGGCGCTGCCGGGCATGGCCACGCCAGTGACCAGCGACATCGCCAAGCTCACCGCGATCTGGGCGGTGCAGGCGGCGTTGCTGGTGGGCATCGTCATGGTTCTGCTGTTTGGTTTCCGGGCCATACGCAGCAAGCTGGCCGAAGGCAGCAAGAGCGCCGTAGGCGGTGCGTTGTTGGCGGCGATGAACACCGCCTCGGAGTACGGCTTCGGCGCGGTCATCGCATCCTTGCCGGGCTTCCTGGTACTGGCCGACTGGCTCAAGAGCATTCCCAACCCGCTGGTCAACGAAGCGGTAACCGTCACGCTGCTGGCGGGCATTACAGGCTCCGCCTCGGGAGGCATGAGCATCGCCCTGGCGGCCATGTCCGAAACCTTCATCAACGCCGCCCACGCCGCCAACATCCCCTTGGAAGTGCTGCACCGGGTGGCCGCCATGGCCAGCGGCGGCATGGACACCCTGCCCCACAACGGCGCGGTGATTACCCTGCTGGCGGTGACCGGGCTGACCCACCGCGAAGCCTACAAAGACATTTTCTGCATTACGCTGATCAAGACCCTCGCGGTGTTCTTCGTGATCGGTGTGTTCTACGCCACTGGCATTGTGTGAGGTTCCCATGACAACCACTCTTTCGGGCAAGACCGCCCTGGTCACCGGTTCTACCAGCGGCATCGGCCTGGGCATCGCCCTGAGCCTGGCCAGGGCCGGGGCCGACCTGATCCTCAACGGCTTTGGCGATGCTTCGGCGGTGATCGCCGAGGTGAAACGGTTCGGCGGCAAGGTCGGTCACCATCCGGCCGATGTCAGCGACCCGGCGCAGATCGCCGACATGCTCGCCTACGCCGAGCGCGAGTTCGGCGGCGTGGACATCCTGGTGAACAACGCCGGGATCCAGCACGTGGCCGCCGTGGAAGACTTTCCCGTGGAGCGCTGGGATTCGATCATCGCCATCAACCTGTCCTCGGTGTTCCACGCCACCCGCCTGAGCCTGCCAGGCATGCGCGCCAAGGGTTGGGGGCGGATTATCAACGTCGCCTCGGTGCACGGTCAGGTCGGCTCGGTGGGCAAGGCCGCGTATGTCGCGGCCAAGCATGGGGTGATCGGTCTGACCAAGGTGGTCGGCCTGGAAACCGCCACCAGCAACGTGACCTGCAACGCCATCTGCCCAGGCTGGGTGCTGACGCCGCTGGTGCAAAAGCAGATCGACGATCGCATAGCCAGCGGCGTCGATCCGCAACAGGCACAGCATGACCTGCTGGCCGAGAAACAGCCGTCCCTGGAATTCGTCACCCCGCCGCAACTGGGGGAACTGGTGCTGTTCCTGTGCAGCGAAGCCGGCAGCCAGGTGCGCGGCGCGGCGTGGAACATCGATGGTGGGTGGTTGGCTCAGTAAGCGCCTGCGAACCCCTGTGGGAGCAAGGCTTGCCCGCGATGAACGAAACGCGGTGTAGCTGTTGAACCGCGGTGCGGCCATCGCGGGCAAGCCTTGCTCCCACAGATAAAACCCCTCACCACAAGATTGAGCCGCTCTATAGTTTGTGTGTGTGTGTATAAAAAATAAGAGGCACCCCATGTCCGACATCCTCTGGCAACCCAGCCCCGAACGCATCGCCCAGTCGCGCATGAACGCCTTTCGCCGGTTCGTCAACGCGCGACATCACCTGCAACTGCACGACTACCCGGCCCTGCACGCCTGGAGCATCGACCAGCGCGAGGCCTTCTGGCAGGCCATTGTCGATTTCTTCGAGATTCGCTTTCACCAAGCCCCCGACGCAGTATTGGTGGAGGGTCCACAAATGCCCAGCGCCCGGTGGTTCCCTGGCGCCACGCTGAACTTCGCCGAACACCTGCTGCGCCGCCGCGATGACGCCGTCGCGGTGGTGGCGCTGGACGAAAACGGCGGCCAGGAACAGCTGACCTGGGCCGAACTCACCGCCCATGTCGCGGGCCTGCAACGCAGCCTGAAGGCCGCCGGCGTCACCCAGGGCGATCGAGTCGCCGCTTGCATGCCCAACACCTGGCAGACCCTGGTCGGCATGCTCGCCACCACCAGCCTGGGCGCTATCTGGTCGTGCTCGTCACCGGACTTCGGTACCCAAGGCGTTATCGACCGGTTCGGTCAGATCGAACCCAAGGTGCTGATCACCTGCGCCGCTTATCGCTACGCTGGCAAGGTCATCGACCAGCAGACCAAGATCAATGAAATCCTCGAACGGCTACCGTCGCTGCGCCAACTGATCGTGTTGCCTTATGCGCAGCCGGATGTGCGCGTCGAGGCATTCAAGACCGCGGCCGCTGTCGCGCTGTGGAACGACTTTTATCAAAGCGGTGGCGAACCGGCGTTCGTCAGCGTGCCCTTCGACCACCCGCTGTACATCCTGTATTCCAGCGGCACGACCGGCGTGCCGAAGTGCATCGTCCATGGCACCGGTGGCGTGTTGCTGCAACACGTCAAGGAACATGGCCTGCACGTCGACCTCGGGCCCGAGGATCGGCTGTTCTACTACACGACCTGCGGCTGGATGATGTGGAACTGGCTGGTGTCGGCCCTCGCCGTAGGCAGCACGGTGGTGCTCTACGATGGTTCGCCGTTCCACCCCGGCCCCGAGTGCTTGCTGGACCTGATCGATCAGCAGCGCATCAGCGTATTCGGCACCAGCCCCAAGTTCCTCGCTGCCCTGGAAAGCGAGGGCCTCAAGCCCCGCCAGACGCACCGTTTGGACAGTCTGAAAACCCTGCTTTGCACCGGTTCGGCGCTGGCACCCCATAGCTACGACTACGTGTACCGCGACATCAAGGCCGATGTTTGCCTGGCCTCGATGTCCGGCGGCACCGACATTGTGTCCTGCTTCGTCAACGGCAACCCGCTGTCACCGGTGCGCCGGGGCGAAATGCAGGGCAAGAGCCTGGGCATGGCCGTGCAGGTCTGGAACGAGGCCGGCAATCCGGTCATGGGTGAAAAAGGTGAATTGGTGTGCACCCGGCATTTTCCGGCGATGCCCATTGGCTTGTGGAACGACCCTCGGCAGGAAAAACTCCGCGCCTCCTACTTCGCCCAGTTTCCCGGCGTCTGGGCCCAAGGTGACTACGCCGAAGAACTGCCCCACGGCGGCTTCTTGATCCACGGACGCTCCGACGCCGTGCTCAACCCCGGCGGCGTGCGCATCGGCACGGCGGAAATCTATCGGCAGGTGGAAAAAGTCGAGCAAGTGCTGGACTGCGTCACCATTGGCCAGCAATGGCAGGGCGATGTCCGGGTGGTGCTGTTTGTACGCCTGCGCGATGGCGTGACACTGGATGAAGCCTTGGAGCAACGGATCCGCCAGGTCATCCGAGCCAACACCACACCGCGTCATGTGCCGGCGAAGATCCTCGCGGTCAGCGATATTCCACGAACCATCAGCGGCAAGGTGGTGGAGCTGGCGGTGCGCAATGTGGTGCATGGCGAGGTGGTGAAGAACACCGATGCCTTGGCCAACCCCGGGGCTTTGGAGCAGTTTCGGGATCGGCCGGAGCTGGCTACTTAAACTGAGCGGGCCCCGGATCTGTGGGAGCAAAGCTTGCTCGCGATGAGCATTGCGCGGTCTCTCAGGAACCGAGGCGCCTATATCGCGAGCAAGCTGTGCTCCCACAGGTGTCGTTGTTCCACCCATGTTGTTCTCACAGAAGTGCTCAATCCATAAGCCCCCACTCACCCGCCGCCGGATCGGCCGGTGGCACCGCGCCCGACTCGGCATGCAACTTCAACCGCAACCGCAGGTTGTTCGCCGAGTCGGCATTTTTCAGGGCCTCTTCCTCATCGATGGCGCCTTCGATCACCAGGTTGAACAGCGCATGATCGAAGGTTTGCATCCCCAGTTCCTCTGATTTCTCCATGATGCCCTTGAGCTCGCCGAGCTCGTTGCGCCGGATCAGGTCCGCCACCGTCGGCGAGCCCAGCATGACCTCCACCGCCGCCCGCCGCTGGCCGGTGTGGGTGCGCACCAGACGCTGGGAGACGAACGCCTTGAGGTTGTTGCCCAGGTCATTGAGCAACTGCGGCCGGCGTTCTTCCGGAAAAAAATTGATCACCCGGTCCAGGGCCTGGTTGGCGTTGTGGGCATGCAAGGTGGAAATCACCAAGTGCCCGGTGTCGGCAAACGCCAAGGCATGCTCCATGGTTTCCCGGTCACGGATTTCGCCGATCAGCACCACGTCCGGCGCCTGGCGCAGCGTGTTTTTCAGGGCAGCATGGAAACTGCGGGTGTCGACACCGACTTCCCGTTGATTGATGATGGATTTCTTGTGCCGATGGATATACTCCACCGGGTCCTCGATGGTGATGATGTGGCCGCTGCTGTTGCGATTGCGGTAATCGATCAGCGCCGCCAGGGAGGTCGACTTGCCTGAGCCTGTCGCACCGACGAACAGCATCAGCCCCTGTTTCTGCATGATGGTGTCCAACAGCACCCGAGGCAGTTTCAGGTCTTCGAAGTGCGGGATGTCCAGCTTGACGTTGCGGATCACCATGGACACGTCATTGCGCTGCTTGAAGATATTGACCCGGAACCGCCCGACGCCGGCCAGGGAGATCGCCAGGTTCATTTCCAACTCCCGATCGAACTCAAGGCGCTGTTCGGCGTCCATGAGAGACTCGGCGAGCCTGGCAATGTCACCGACCTTGAACGCTTCGTTGCCCAAGGGCTTGATCACGCCCTCGAAACGCGCGCACGGTGGTGCGCCCGTGGACAGGTAAAGGTCGGAACCATTCTGGCTCGCCAGGATTCGCAACAACGGATCGATTTCCATGGACTGAAACTTCCGCGAGACATCAATGAAACAAGCTGAGCCGAACATGAAACCCTTCAGACCCACCCGCATGTACCCTCCTCTGAGGATAGTCGACGCCGTGGCACAGACACGACAGCCAGGGATCGCGTGATGAACGCGACACCTGCCGGCAGCGATACGCAACGCCTGATCAGCCAGGTGGACTGGGCGCTGACCCCGCTGGGCCCTGCCCAAAACTGGCCCCAGAGCCTGCGCACCGCCGTGGACATCATGCTCCATTCGCCCATGGCGATGGCCTTGCTGTGGGGACCGCAACTGTCCCATTTCTACAACGACGCCTTCGGCCGACTGGCCGGCGACAAGCACCCCCGGGCCTTCGGCCGGCCGACCCATGCAGCATGGCCCGAACTCAAGAGTGCGACCGAAGGGATTTATCACCGTGTGTTGCAAGGCCAGACACACACCTGTCGCGACCAGCAATGGCGCGTGCCCTTCGCCGGCCGTCTCTGTGATGTCTGGCTGGACCTGACCTACAGCCCGGTGCGTGACGAAAGCGGCAACGTCGCGGGCATCCTGGTCACCGCCATCGAGACCAGCGAACGACGCCGCCTGGCCGTGGAGTTCGAACGCCGCTCCGAGGCCAGCCTCAAGGCCCAGCATGAAAGCGAAGAACGTCTGCAACTGGCCCTGGCCGCCGCCGATGCGCTGGGCACCTGGGATTGGGACATCAGCGAAGACCGCTTTATTGCCGATGCACACTTCGCCCTGTTGCATGGCGTCGATCCCAGCCTGTCCCGCCAGTTGCCCATCAGTGCCTACCTCGAAGGCGTGCACCCTGAGGACCGGGCGATGGTTGCCCGCAGCATCAAGCACTGCATCACCCATGGCACCGAATACGCCGAGGAATACCGGCTGTTGCAGCCCGACGATGAGTTGCGCTGGGTGTACGTGCGTGGCCGTTGCTACAAGGATCGCCACGGCCGGCCCAAGCGCTTTCTCGGCGCGGCGCTGGACCTGACCGAGCGCAAGCGCACCGAGCAAGCCCTGCGCCAGAGCCAGACCGAGCTGCAACTGATCATCAATGCCATGCCGATCCTCATCAGCTACGTGGACCGCGAAGAGCGTTTCCGGCTGAACAATAGCGCTTACCTGGACTGGTACGGCCTGACCCCGCAGGAGCTCTACGGCAAGACCATCCGCGAAGTGCTCGGCGAAGAGGCCTATGCCGCCCGCGCCCAACAGATCGCCGACGCCCTGGCCGGCAAGCCGTGCAGCTTCGCCGTGCAGATGGACCACCGCGACGGGCGCCCGCGCCATTCGCTGATCAACTACCTGCCTCGTCATGGGGCGGACGGTGCGGTGAACGGTTTCTATATCTTCGTGATCGACGAAACCGAGAGCCGGAAAACCGAGGAGGCCCTGCGCAATCTCAACGAAACACTGGAAGAGCGCGTCATCGCCCGTACCCAGCAGCTGGCCGAAGCCAATCACCGGCTACAAAGCGAGATGTTCGAACGCGAGCGCGCCGAAGAAGCCCTGCGCCATGCGCAGAAGATGGAAGCCGTGGGCCAGCTCACGGGCGGCATTGCCCATGACTTCAACAATATGCTCACCGGCATCCTCGGCAGCCTCGACCTGATGCAACGCTACATCGCCGCTGGCCGCACTGACGAGATCGGGCGTTTTACCGAAGCCGCGGTGTCCTCAGCCAACCGCGCCGCGGCCCTGACTCATCGGCTGCTGGCCTTTTCCCGGCGCCAGTCCCTGGACCGCAAACCGCTGGACGCCAACGAGCTGGTGCACTCGCTCGAAGACCTGCTGAGCCGGACCACCGGCGATCACATTGTGCTGCGCCTGCAACTGGCCAGCGAGCTGTGGCCGGTCAACACCGATGCCAGCCAGTTGGAAAACGCCCTGCTCAACCTGGTGATCAACGCCCGCGA
This sequence comes from Pseudomonas sp. St316, assembly GCF_018325905.1. NCBI lineage: Bacteria > Pseudomonadati > Pseudomonadota > Gammaproteobacteria > Pseudomonadales > Pseudomonadaceae > Pseudomonas > Pseudomonas sp. St316. The sequence goes on from NZ_AP021901.1 coordinate 4,268,779, forward strand.
TGCCATGCCCGAGGGCGGCGAACTGATCGTCGAAACCGCCAATGTCTATCTCGACGGTACGGACATCAACACCCTGGAGCCGGTCAAGGCCGGTGACTACGTGATGATCGCCGTCAGTGACAACGGCAGCGGCATGACCCCCGCCGTGCTGGCCAAGGCCTTCGATCCATTCTTCACCACCAAGCCTATCGGCCAGGGCACCGGCCTGGGCTTGTCGATGATCTACGGTTTTGCCCAGCAGTCGGGTGGGCACCTCAACCTGGACAGCGTGCCGGGCCAAGGCACGCGAGTGCAGTTGTACCTGCCGCGCTTGCACGTTTCGCCGACCCAACCAGCCGAGACGCCAGAGACGGTCGTCGTACCGCCGGCCATCGCCGGGGAAACCGTGTTGCTGGTGGAGGATGAACCCGCCGTGCGCATGCTGGTGCTCGACCTGTTGCAGGCCTTGGGCTACACGGCTCTCGAAGCCCGGGACGCCGCGACCGCGCTCCCCATGCTGGAATCGGACCAGCGCATCGACCTGCTGGTGACCGATGTCGGCCTGCCGGGCATGAATGGCCGGCAACTGGCGGAGATCGCCCGCCAGCACCGGCCCGGGCTGAAAGTGCTGTTCATGACCGGTTACGCGCAGAAAGCCGCCGAGCGCCAGGGCTTCCTCGACCAGGGCATGGACATGGTCGCCAAACCGTTCACCCTCGATCTGCTGGCCAACAAGATTCGGACGATGATCAACCATGGCAACTGACTTGAGGCATAATCGCCGCTCCGTCGCACCGTTCAGGTCACCGCAGCAATGAAAGCCCAAGCCCGCCATATCCTGGTGAAGACCGCCGAAGAAGCCGAACAGCTCAAGCAACGCATCGCCAAGGGCGAAGCCTTCGATGTGCTGGCCAAGAAATACTCCACCTGCCCCTCGGGCAAACGCGGCGGCGATTTGGGTGAAGTCAGGCCGGGGCAGATGGTCGGCGTGATTGATGCGGTGATTTTCAAGAAGCCGCTGCGGGTGGTGCATGGGCCGATCAAGAGCAAGTTCGGGTATCACCTGGTGCAGGTGTTCTACCGGGATTGATCGGGCACTTTGCCAGCGAAGCCTGTCTGTGGGAGCAAAGTCTGTGGGAGCAAAGCTTGCTCGCGATCCAGACGACGCAGTTCTTCAGATCTTGCGCGTTATCGTTTATCGCGAGCAAGCTTTGCTCCCACAGACTTTGCTCCCTTTGCTCCCTTTGCTCCCTTTGCTCCCTTTGCTCCCTTTGCTCCCTTTGCTCCCTTTGCTCCCTTTGCTCCCTTTGCTCCCTTTGCTCCCTTTGCTCCCTTTGCTCCCTTTGCTCCCTTTGCTCCCTTTGCTCCCACAGGTACACATCGCGCGCCCAGTCAGTCCCGGGGCATCAACGCCCCCGGCACCTGGATCACCCGGCTCGCCAACAGGTGCCCTGCCTCGGCCGCCTCCGCCGGACTGCCGCCCAGCAAGCGACTTGCCAGGTACGCAGCACTGAAAGAGTCCCCCGCCGCCGTGGTGTCCACGACACGCTCGACCCGCAGGGCAGGTACTTCATAAGACTGGCCGTCGCAACGAATCAGGCAGGCTTCGGCACCGCGCTTGAGCACCACCTCGGGCGTGCCGAGCTGCGCATAGGCGGCGAACACCGCCTCGCTGTCGGCATGACCGAACAATGCCTGCTCGTCTTCTACGGTCAGCAGCGCCAGTTCCACATAGGGCAAAACGCTGCGGTACGCCGCCCGCGCCGCTTCGATCGAGGCCCAGAGCCTGGGCCGAAAGTTATTGTCGAACACCACCAGCGCCCCGCGTCGACGGGCTTCAACCAGGGTTTCGACGAGTTTGCCACGCCCCTGCTCGCCGAGTACCGCCAGGGTGACACCGCTGAAATACAGCACATCGTAATCCAGCAATGCAGTCAGGATCGCCCCGGCGGCCGGGGTGGTAAAACAATCGCGCACCGCCGCCTCGTTGCGCCAGTACAGGAATCGCCGCTCACCCGCCGCATCGGTCTGGATGCAATACAAACCCGGCAGGCGTCCTGGCAAGCGCTGGACCCGTTGCAGCCCGATGTTCTCGGCGGCCCAGTTTTCACACATGGCATCGCTGAAACTGTCGTCGCCTAAGGCGGTGACATAATCCACCGCGCCCCTGTCGCCCAAGGCACGGGCCAGGTACACCGCCGTGTTCAGGGTGTCGCCGCCGAAGCTTTGCTGCAGGCTGCCGTCGGCGCGTTGTTGCAGTTCAATCATGCATTCGCCGATCAGGGCGATGCGGGGTTTCTGGGTGAGATTGCTCATAGGCGTCCTGATGTTTCGGTGGTGTCTGGAAGGTCGCTATCGCGGGCAAGCCTTGCTCCCACAGGGAATCTTGGGTGAACACCCATTTTGTGTTCACCGTCGATCGATGTGGGAGCCAGGCTTGCCCGCGATGGCCACAACTCGGTCCAAGGGCTAGAAACAAGTCTCCATGCTCTCCACCACCCGCAACCCCTCATCCACCAGGCACCCCACCCGCCACTTGTCGAACGTCAGGCACGGATGGGAAGTGCCGAACGAGATGATGTCCCCGACCCGCAATTCAATCCCTGCCGCCACGCTCATGAACGCATGTTGGTCCATCACCGCCGTCACCTTGCAGCCACTCACATCGTCACCCGCCACCGTGTCCGATCCGGGCTGGTAGCGCTTGAGCGGCACCGGCAAGCCGGCGTCGTAGGCCACGTCGCGCTTGCCCAGGGCGATCACCGCGAAGCCCGGTTCCGGCAGCGATTGCACATGGGCCCAGACTTCCAGCGCCGGGCGCAGGCCTTCGTGCAGGTCGCTGCGGCGCTCCAGGACACAGCACTGGGCCTCTTTGTAGATACCATGGTCATGAGCCACGTAGCTGCCGGGACGCAGCACGCTGAGGAACCGCCCGTGGGCATTCTGGGCTTCGAAGGATTCGGCGATCAGGTCGTACCAGGCCGACCCCGAGGCGGTGATGATCGGTTTGTCGATAGCAAACACGCCGTTGTCCTGCAACTGCACTGCCAACCGCACCAGGGACGCTGCGAACGCACGAATGCCACTGATGGCGTGGTCACCGTGGATCACCCCTTCGTAGCCTTCGATGCCGGTCAACGCCAACGCCGGTTGCGCCTGGATAGCCTCGGCCAGGGCCAACACCTCGGCTTCAGTCCGGCAACCACAACGACCGCCGACCACGCCGTACTCGATCATCACATTGAGCCGTACACTGCGAGAGGCGAAGTAAGCACCCAGGTCAGCGACATTATCCGGATGATCGACCAGGCAGTGGAATTCGAACGCCGGGTCGGCGAGCAAATCGGCAATCAGCGCCATGTTTGGCGAGCCCACCAACTGGTTGGCCATCAACACCCGCCGCACGCCATGGGCGTAAGCGGCGCGGGTCTGCACGGCGCTGGCGAGGGTCAGGCCCCAGGCGCCGGCTTCCAGTTGCCGGCGAAACAGTGCGGGGGTCATGCTGGTCTTGCCGTGGGGCGCCAGTTCGGCACCGCTGCGGGTGACGAAATCTTGCATCCAGCGGATGTTGTGCTCCAGCGCCGCGCGATGCAGCACCAGCGCTGGCAGGCTGACGTCCCGTAGCAGGTGGGCGCCAGCAGCGGCGGCGCCCTTCTCGACGCCGGCATTAAGGATGGCGGAAGGCATGTTCGAACTCCTCGCACACGGCCGCTAGTGCCGTTGCTGTCTATTCATTGATACGACGGGCCAGGTGGTTGGCGCTTTCGATCAGCACCCGGCGGTAGTCGGCGTAATTGTTCTTGGCATCGGCCCGTGGGGCGACGATGCACAGGGTGGCGATGGCCACGCCGTCGGGGTCTTTGACCGGTGCGGCGAAGCAGTGAGTGAAGGTGTCGGCGACACTGTCGAAGGAGAAAAATCCATCGAGGCCGGCCTGGCGGATTTCCTTGAGGAATTGCTCCAGGGGCAGGCGCTCGCCGTTCGGCAAAATGAAATCGTCGGGGTCGATCAGGTCGACGATCTGCTGGTCACTCAGATGCGCCAGCAGCAGGCGCCCGGACGCCGTCCACGGGATCGGCGCGTTTTCCCCGATGTCCGATGAAATGCGAAAATGCCGCTCGCCTTCCTTCATCAGCGCGACGGTGTATTTGCGCCCGTTGAGCAGGCACATCTGCGCCGTTTCCCGGGTCTGGCGCACGATCTCCTGCAAGGCCTGGTCAGCCTCGCGGCTCAGGTCGAAATGCCGCAGGTGCGCCTGCCCGAGAAAATACAACTGGCGGCCCAGGTAGACATGGCCGTCCTTGCCCACCGGCTCGAGGATGCGCCGCTCCAGCAGCGACGCCACCAGTTCATAGACCGTGGACTTGGGGCTGCCGATGCCGCTGGCAATATCGTTCGGGCGCAGCGGCTGGCCGATCTCCTTGAGGAAATCGAGGATATCGAACGCCCGATCCAATCCACGGGCCCGGCGTTTGATGGTGTCTTCGGTCATGTCTTTGGTTCCCATTCAATTGGCCGGGAGTTTAACCAGACTGCTGCGCCGCCTGATAGATCGCTATCGCGGGCAAGCCATGCTCCCACAGAAGAATGCGTTCCCTTGTGGGAGCAAGGCTTGCCCGCGATGAGGCCCCCGCGGTTCAGGACTTCTTCTTGTAGGCCACACAATCGATCTCGACCTTGCAATCGACCATCATGCTCGCCTGCACGCAAGCCCGGGCCGGCGCGTGTTCGGGGCTGAAATATTCACCGAAGACCTTGTTGAAACTCCAGAAATCCCGTGGGTCATCCAGCCACACGCCGCAACGCACCACGTCCTTGAGCCCGTAACCGGCTTCTTCGAGAATGGCGATCAGGTTCTTCATCGTCTGGTGCGTCTGCTCGACGATCCCGCCAACAATGATCTCACCGTCCACCGCCGGCACCTGGCCGGACACGTGCAGCCAGCCGTCGGCCTCCACGGCCCGGGCGAAGGGCCGCGGCTGTCCGCCGCCTGCGCTGCTGCCAGTGCCGTAACGAGTAATGCTCATGGATGTCTCTCCTTATCAATGCAGTTAAAAACGCGTGTTCTTGAGAAATTCCGCCAGGCGTGGCGACTGTGGCCGCTCGAACAATTCCTTCGGCGGCCCCTGTTCTTCGATGCGGCCCTGGTTCATGAACACGATCTTGTCGGAGACCTCGAAGGCAAAGCGCATTTCGTGGGTCACCAGCAGCATGGTCATGCCGTCTTCGGCCAGGCCCTTGATCACGTTCAGCACTTCGCCGACCAGTTCCGGATCCAGGGCCGAAGTGACTTCGTCGAACAGCATCAGGCTGGGGTTCATGGCAATCGCCCGGGCAATCGCCACGCGCTGCTGCTGACCGCCAGACAACTGGCCGGGAAAGTGATCGCGCCGCTCCAACAGGCCCACTCGCTCCAGCCATTTCTCGGCCAGGGCCACCGCCTCGTCCTTGGGCAGCTTTTTCACTTTGAGCAGGCCGAGGGTGACGTTCTGCAACGCGGTCAAATGCGGGAACAGGTTGAATTGCTGGAAAGCCATGCCGGTCATGGCCCGGTGCCGGGCGATGATTTTCTCGGCGTGGCGCACGCGCTTGCCGTCGATGTCGTCGTAACCGATGGACTCGCCGTCGAGCATGATCCGGCCGCCCTGGAACTCTTCCAGCATGTTCACGCAGCGCAACAGCGTGGTCTTGCCCGAACCGCTGGAGCCGATCAGCGTGACCACGTTGCCGCGCTGCAGGCTCAGGTCCACGCCCTTGAGCACTTCCAGCGGGCCGTATTGTTTGCGCAGGCCGCGAATGTCCAGCAGTGGCTGAGTGTTGGAGGGCTCCGTATTGGAGAGATTCGAAACGTCAGTCATGGCAAGGCCACCCGCTTTTCAATGTGCCGTCCGAGCAATTCGATGGCGTAATTGATGATGAAAAAGAGAAACCCGGCGAACAGGTAGAACTCCAGGGTCATGAAGGTCCGGGCGATGATCTGCTGGGTGCTGAGCAGCAACTCGGCGACGCCGATCACCGACAGCAGGGTCGATGCCTTGACGATCTCGGTGGAGGAATTGACCCAGGTCGGCAGGATCTGCCGCAATGCCTGGGGCAACAGGACATACCCCAAGGCCTGAAAGAATGTGAGGCCGATGGCCTGGCTCGCCTCCATCTGCCCACGGGGTAATGCCTGCAAGGCACCGCGCACGATCTCGGCGACGTGCGAGCCACAAAACAGCGTCAGCCCCAGCACACCGGCCTGGAACGCGCTGATCTGCCAGCCCAGCGCCGGGGCCATGTAGAAGCAGGCCAGCACCAGCACAAACACCGGCGTGCCGCGAATCAGGTCGACGTAGAAGCGAAACGGCGCGCGCATCCAGGTCCGGCCATAGGTCAGCACCAGCCCGGCGACCAGCCCGATCAACGTGCCCAACACAATCGCCAGCAGCGAGCACTGCACACTGGTCAGGAAGCCGGTCCACAGCGTGTCCCGGGCGACCCATAACTCATGCAACCAACTGGGTGATTCGTACATGGGACACTCCTAACGGCGGATCGCCAGGCGCTGCTCGAAATACCGCAGCAGCATGGCAATGAGGTAACAGGCCGCGACATACAGGGCCGTGGTCACCAACCAGGTTTCGATCACCCGGTAGCTCTCCACGTTGATCTTGCGGGCGTAATAGGTCAGCTCCGGCACGGCAATCGCCGCCGCCAGGGACGTGTCCTTGAACAGCGAAATGAAGTTGTTCGACAAGGCCGGCAACACATTGCGCAGCATCACCGGCACGGTGATGTAGGCCTTCACTTGCCACTCGCCCAGGCCGATGGCCAGGCCCGCTTCACGTTGTCCCTTGTGAATGCTCAGCAGCCCGCCGCGAAACACTTCGGTCAGGTAGGCCCCGGCGTACAGCGAGAGGGTGATGACGAACGACGGCAACTTGTCCAGGCGAATACCCAGGCTCGGCAAGGCGAAGTAGATCAACAGAATCAACACCAGGATCGGCGTATTGCGGATCACCGTCACATACACCGACGCCAGCACCCGCAAGACCCGATGCTTGCTCAGCAGCGCGAACGCCATCGCCAGGCCGATCACGCAACCGATGGCGATGGACACCAGCGCCAGGGAAAGCCCCAACCCTAGCCCCGCCAGCAAGGTGTCGAAATCGCGCCAGACGGCGGCAAAGTTCAACTGATAATTCATGGTCGGCAGTACCTTCGACGGAGCGCCCGCAAGTGACGCCCCGGGCTCACAGGGTCATTTGAATTCAACGGGAAAACCGATCGCTGGCGACGGCAGCTCGACACCGAACCACTGTTTGAAGGACGCCGCATAGGTGGGGAACTCCACGCCGGTCATGGCTTCATGCAAGGTGGTGTTGACGAAGTTCAGCCAGTCCTGGTCGCCGCGCTTGACCGCACAGGCGTAGGTTTGCGGACTCCAGGCGTAGGCCGGGCTGCGATAGCGGCCAGGGTTCTGCACCATCAGGTATTTGACCGAGGACTGGTCGGTGGCGGCGGCATCGGCGCGGCCGGAGTTCACTGCCTGATACATCAGGTCGACGCTGTCGTACTGGTCGACCTTGGCCTTGGGCAGCGCCTGGTGCACCAGCTCCTCGGCATAGACATTCTGCAACACCGCCACGGTGACCCCGTCGCCGCCGGCCTTGAGGTCGTCGATTTCCTTGTACTTGCTGTTGGCCGGCAGCAGCAGGCCCACGCCTTCGCGGTAGTACGGCAGGGTGAACGCCACTTGCTGGGCGCGGCTGGCGGTGACGGTGATGAACTGGCAGCTCATGTCGACCTTGTCGGTCAACAGGTTGGGAATCCGCGCATCGGAAGACTGCACCACGAACTCGACCTTCTCCGGATCATTGAACAGGCCCTTGGCGACCATCCGCGCAATGTCGATATCAAATCCCTGCAACTTGCCATCCGCTCCCTGGAAGTGCCACGGCGCATTGGTACTGCCCGTGCCCACGATCAATTTCCCCCGCTGCAGCACGCTGTCCAGCTTGCTGTCGGCCGCCTGAGCGACCCCCATGGCAGCCGTCGTGGCCACGAAGAGAAAAACATACGCTTTGAACAAGGAAGGTCGGCATTGCATGGCAAGCACTCCAGGATGAGTTTATTCCGCTATACCGGAACATGGTATGTAACAGCGGAATAGACAGCAGAAAGTGTGCCACAGGCTTGCGATGCGCGGGTAAGGAAAATGGAAAGTCAGGGAAATCAGGAGGATGGGAAAAACAGGCGCCCGGACCGTGGCATCTGCGTGCGACCACTGCTGCTACCGTTGGCCACGACGCACGGGTAACAAGGACTCAAACCGGCGCTGCGCCGGGTACCCGGCGCACCGAAACGGAACCACTGTGGAAGATCCCTGTGGGAGCGAGCTTGCTCGCGATCGCGGTGTATCAGTCAATACTGATGGCGACTAACCTGACGCTATCGCGAGCAAGCTCGCTCCCACAGTTGTTCGGTGGGGTTCCTGGCTTATTTGCGCTTGTAGCTCTTGCTGCCGCCAGGTGTGAGGCAATAAACCCCACCCCGGGGGCCGACGCAGTAACTGCCACTGCCGCACTGGCAACCGTCGGCTTGCTTGAGCAAAGACTGGGGCCGGGCTTCGTTGCGAAGCCCCGGCACAGCGGAACAGGACTTCTTCGAAGCACTGATGGACCCGTCATTGCACAGGAAGGTATCGCCGTCACACCCAGCGATACCGCCCTTACGCCCGGAACACGGTTGATTGGCGGCGAAGGCCGAAGTGCCCAGGGCCAACAACAGGATCGCAACGCAGGTGTGAAGTAAAGCGGACGTTCCGTGACAGGGCTTCATGGTAGCTTCCAGGCCAATTGATAGCCCTATGCTATCACCAAGCAATCCACTGTACCTAACGCCCGCAAAATCTCACCCTGGATAACATCCGCAAATCCCCCTCGCGGTAATAGTCATCACTCCAGCTGTCATCCATCGCCAGCGGCTTGACCTGCTTGAGGGCGAGTTTCTTTGCGAAATAGCGAAAGCGGTAGTGCTCATAGAAGCGCAGCAGCTCCAGCCCGTAGCGGTCGGCCAGGTCGGTGTCGCCCTGGATGATCAGGTAGTTTTCGTCGTTGCCGCTGCTGGCGGCGGCGCTCAGGTTATGGCTGCCGCTGAGGATGGTCGGCGTATCGCTGGTGAAGTCGGTGACGATGGCCTTGGTGTGCACCAGCAGGTTGCCCTTCTGGCCTTTCATGTTTTCCCGCAGCCAGCCTTCCAGGCCGGTGTTGAGCAACGCGGTGGCGGCGAATTCAGCGGTGCGGTCGGCGTGAAAGCCGGTGATGCGGCTCTTGGTGTTTTGCAGGCCGTAGCGCAACACGTCGTCATTGGGTGCGCCGAGCAGGGCGTCGAGGATGTGGTCGGGCAACACAAACGCGGTGACGAACAACAGGTCCTTTCGCGCCCCCTTGATGATGTCTACGAAGCGATCCAGGTCGCCCTCCCCGATGCGCGGCGAGAACCCGGCGAACAGCGCCTGCCCCGGGTCCATGGGGTTGTGCTCGGTCAGCCACTGGCGCGTCGCATCGACGTCCTGCGGGGCGGCCCAGATCTGCTCGAACACCTGGAGGTAGCTGTCGCTCACCCGAGGGTCGTCCAGCACATGAACGACGTTGGCCTGGCGATAGACACCGTTGGCGGTGAAGTTGGTGCTGCCGCACAGCACGGCTTCGGGTTGTCGTGAACCGCTGCCCTGCACCTTGCTCAGCACGATGAACTTGTTGTGAAAAATGTTGTGGGTGACCCGCCCACGCTTGTTGGCCGCAGGCATGTTCTCGAGGCTGGCTTCGTTGCGTGCCGTGGTGTCGTCTCCCGGCTCGGCGTGATACAGCACTCGAACCTGGGCGCCACGAGTGTGAGCGGCGGTCACCGCATCGACGATCACCGGCAGTTCGTATTCATAAATGGCGACATCCAGGGCCCAATTGGCATCCAGCGCCCGATCGATAAAACCGGTCAGGCGCCCCAGTAAGCCATTTTCCAACCAGCGACGCGGGGCGTCGGGCCAGTCATCGATGGACAGGTGCTTGTTGGCGTCGATCAGCGCGTCCACTTCAGGAAACTTGCGCTGGAACGCCTGGCTGGCGGCCACGGCACGGTTGAAGATCACCCGCTGGTTGGCCGGCTGTCCGTCGTCGCTGGTGACGGTGACCTCCAGGCATTCGCCCAACTGCGGTGCATCGGGGCTGCCGTAGGCCAGATGCACGCGGTAGTGGATCGTCACGCCAGGGTTGACCGCGTAGTCGGCCCAGCGAAATTTCTGCAAGGGCGCCTTGTCGCTGGGCGTGGCATGAAACTGGGGAAACGTATGGGCCTTGTCGGGGAAGGTCAGGCTGTTGAACAGGAACAGCCAGGGCTTGTCACCCTGCTGCTTCTCGATGGCAAAGCCCAGCAAGCCCTTGCGCCGGTGTTCGGCCAAGTCCATGGCGAGCAGCACGCCGTTGGTGCCGGCATAGGCCTTGACCCGAAAATCGTCCTGGGCGTTGGTGACGAGTACGCGCATGGTTCACTCCTGTGAGAGGGCCGCCTGAGCATAGTGCAGTGATGCGGGTTAAGGGGAGATCCGGGACCGAGGTGATGCTAATCGCGAGCAAGCTCGCTCCCACAGGGGGACTGGGTGTTCATCCGTTATGTGCGCACAGCGAAACCAGATGTGGGAGCGAGCTTGCTCGCGATGGGGCCTTCACAGTCAAAGAACATTTCAAGTGGTCTCATCGATGTGCCGATACTCAGCCCCCAGCTGCCCCGCCAACTGCCGGGCCCGGCCCAGGCGAATCGGGCCGCGCTCGATGTCGATCAACAGGCACGGGCAGTCGAGTGGCGGCGCCGTCAAGCCGTCCTTCAGCCGTCCGTCCGTCATCACCAGCACCCGCCGCTGCTCAGCCGGGTAGCGCTTGCGCCGGGCTTGCAGCCAACGACCGGCCTCTTGCAGCGCCGCTTGCAACGGCGTCCCGCCTCCGGCGCCGAGTTCGTCGAGCCACTCCCGCAGGCCGGCGGAGGCCTTGAGCCCTTGCACCTGCCAGTTCGGTTGCGTGCCGCTGGCCGTCAACAGCGCCAAGCGGGCGCGCTGTCGGTAGGCTTCGTCGAACAACTGCGCCAGCAGGCCTTTGCCATCACTCAAGGCGCGATGACGACGGGTCGAGGCCGACGCATCGACGATCACCAGCCACAGCTCATGGGGCGACCGATGGCGAGCGTGCCAGCGCAGGTCCTCACGCAAACGTGGCCGACCATTAAGCAACGTCCCCGGCCAGTTCACCGCGCCGCTGGCCGCCGCTTTGCTGCGGCCCTGGCGGCCCTGGTCAAGTCGTCCTGCACGGGGTCTGGCATCCGCCCCCGCAGCCGAACGGGGGCGAATGCCTAGGGCTTTTTTGGCCAGCTCGGCACGTCACGCCGGGCACCGGTCGGCAATGCCCGGGCCGGCAGGTCGCCCCACTGGCCCTGGCCTTCGTTGGGTTCAGTGGGTTTTTCCGCGCCGGTCGGCGCCTGGGACGGTGCCGGTGCCGAATGCCCGCGCCGCCGGTGACGCAAGGCAAACTCGGCGACCGCATCGATGTCTTCATCGGCAATTGCAGCAGCCCCGCGCCAGGCGGCATGAGCCCGGGCCGCCCGCAACCAGACCAGGTCGGCGCGCAAGCCATCGACCCCGGCGGCAAAACAACGCTCGGTGATCTGCGCCAGCGCAGCATCATCCAGGGCAATCCCGGCCAAGCGCTCGCGCGCCTGTTGGCAACGTTCGCGCAATTGTCGCTGGGCCGCTTCCCACTCGGTGCAGAACGCCAGCGGATCGCTGTCGAAATCCAACCGCCGCCGGATGATCTGGCCGCGTTCAGTCGGTGCAGTGTGACCGTCGAGGGCGACGTTCAAGCCAAAACGATCGAGCAACTGCGGGCGCAGCTCACCCTCTTCCGGGTTCATGGTGCCGATCAGCACAAAGCGCGCCGGATGCCGATGGGAAATGCCGTCGCGCTCAATCAGGTTGGTGCCGCTGGCGGCCACATCGAGCAGCAGGTCCACCAGGTGATCGGGCAGCAGGTTCACTTCATCGACGTACAGCACTCCGCCGTCGGCCTTGGCCAACACGCCGGGCGAAAACTGCGCGCGCCCTTCCCCCAGCGCCACGTCCAGATCGAGAGTGCCTACCAAGCGCTCCTCGGTGGCGCCCAAGGGCAAGGTGACGAACTGACCGCTGGCCAGCAGATCCGCCAGGCCCCGGGCCAGCGTGGACTTGGCCATGCCGCGCGGCCCCTCGATCAGCACACCGCCGATCTTCGGATCGATGGCGGCCAGGCACAGCGCCAGTTTCAAGTCATCGGCGCCGACCACGGCGCAGAGCGGGAAATGGGGGGTGTCGGTCATGTTGAATGTCTCATGGATGGTCGGTGGTAGGCGCTGCCGAAGGCTGCGATCTTTTGATTTTGATCTTTCGCTTGAGATTCAAGCGATTGGGAAAAGATCGCAGCCTCGTTGCACTCGGCAGCTCCTACGGAAGGTACGGGCGACCCAGCGGGGATAAATCCCCTTGCCACAGGTCAATAGGCAAGTCAGCCATCTTCTTCTATGTCCAACAACAAATTCTCCAGCGCCTCGCGGTACTCGCCTGGCGCCTGCCACATCCCCCGCTGCTGCGCTTCGAGCATGCGCTCGGTCATGTCCCGCAGGGCGTCGGGGTTGTGCTGGCGGACGAAATCCCGGGTGTCCGCGTCGAGCAGGTAGGCATCGGCCAGCAAGGCGTACTGGTGATCGTCGATCAATTGGGTGGTGGCGTCGAAGGCAAACAGGTTGTCCACCGTCGCGGCCAGTTCGAACGCGCCTTTATAGCCGTGGCGCTTCACGCCGTCGATCCACTTCGGATTCGCTGCGCGGGAGCGGATGACGCGGTTGAGCTCTTCTTTCAGGGTGCGGATCCTGGGCAAGTCTGGCTGGCTGTGATCGCCATGGTAACTGGCTGCCGTGGCCCCACCGAGGGTCTCGACCGCTGCCAGCATGCCGCCCTGGAACTGGTAGTAATCGTTGGAATCGAGCAGGTCGTGCTCGCGGTTGTCCTGGTTCTGCAACACTGCCTGCACCTGGCTCAAGCGCCGGGAGAACTGCTCCCGCGCGGCAGTGCCTTCATCGCTGGCGCCGTAGGCGTAACCGCCCCAGTTCAGGTACACCTCGGCCAGATCCTCGCGGCTCTGCCACAAGCGACCGTCGATCGCGCCCTGCACGCCCGCGCCATAGGCCCCGGGCTTGGCGCCGAAGATCCGCCAGCCGGCCTGGCGCGCCGCAGCTTGCGGCTCAAGACCCGATGCCAGCAAGGCTTCGCGTTCGCCACGCACCTTGGCCGCCAAGGGGTTCAAGTCGTCCGGCTCATCGAGGGCGGCGACGGCCTGCACGGCGGCATCGAACAAGCGAATCAGGTTGGCAAAGGCGTCACGGAAGAAGCCGGACACGCGCAGCGTGACATCGACCCGAGGCCGGTCCAGCAGGCTCAACGGCAGGATCTCGAAGTCATCGACCCGTTGGCTACCCGTGGCCCACACCGGACGCACGCCCATCAACGCCATGGCTTGGGCGATGTCATCGCCGCCGGTGCGCATGGTGGCGGTACCCCATACCGACAGGCCGAGCTGACGCAGGTGATCACCGTGGTCCTGCAAGTGCCGCTCAAGGATCAGGTTCGCCGACTGGAAACCGATGCGCCACGCCGTGGTGGTGGGCAGGTTGCGCACGTCCACCGAGAAGAAATTGCGCCCAGTGGGCAACACATCGAGGCGCCCGCGGCTCGGCGCGCCGCTGGGGCCAGCCGGCACGAAGCGCCCGTTCAAGGCATCGAGCAGGCCGCGCATTTCCGCCGGGCCGCAAGCGTCCAGGCGCGGAGCCACGACGGATCGCAGGTTCTCAATGATGCTGCCCACCACCTCCCAACTCGGCGCGTCGAGCGGCTCCACCGCACCGTCCAGCGCCTGCTCGATCAACTGCCCAGCGAACAGCTCCAGGCGTTCGCGGGTATCGCCGGCGGTGCGCCAAGGCTCGGCGCTGACCTGACCCAACGCCTCGGGACGGTCGCCAGTCCAGGGTTCGGCCAAGGCACAATCCAGCGGATCGAAATCCAGCCCGAACGCCTTGGCCAACGCGCGCAACAGACTCGACTGCGCACCTTTGCCGTCGCCCCGGGGAATGCGCAGCAACGCCAGCAGCGTGTCGATGCGCAGCCGTCCGCTGGGCGATTCACCAAAAATGTGCAGGCCATCGCGGATCTGCGACTCCTTCAAGTCGCACAGGTAGGTGTCCAGGCGTGGCAGCCAGATCGCCGCGTCGGCGTCGCTGTCGAGCCCGGCATCGAGTTGCAGTTCGCGGTCGATGTGCGTCTCGCGCACCAGGTTGAGGATGTCCCGTTGCAGCTCCCGGGCACGGCGCGGATCGAGCAGTTGCGCCTCGTAGTACTCGTCAGCCAGCAGCTCGAGGTTACGCAGCGGCCCGTAGGTTTCGGCCCGGGTCAGCGGCGGCATCAAGTGGTCGATGATCACCGCCTGGGTGCGCCGCTTGGCCTGGGCGCCCTCACCCGGGTCGTTGACGATGAACGGATAGATATTCGGCAGCGGGCCCAACAACACGTCCGGCCAGCAGTTTTCCGACAACCCGACGCCCTTGCCCGGCAGCCATTCGAGGTTGCCGTGCTTGCCGACGTGGATCACTGCGTGGACGCCGTAGGTGTGGCGCAACCAGAAATAAAACGCCAGGTAACCGTGGGGAGGCACCAGGTCCGGATCGTGGTACACCGCGCTCGGATCGACCTGATAACCGCGCGCCGGCTGGATGCCGACGAAGGTCAGGCCCAGGCGCAGGCCGGCGACCATCAAGCGTCCCTCGCGAAACATCGGGTCCTGCGCCGGCGAGCCCCAGCGCGCCAGCACCGCTTGGCGATTGGCTTCGGGCAACGCGTCGAACATGGCCTGGTAAGCGTCGAGGGCCAAGCTCTGGTGGCACGGTCGCAGGTCGAGGCTGTCCAGGTCGTTGCTGACACCACCGAGCAACTGCTGGATCAACGCAGTGCCGCTTCCTGGCAACTCGACCGGCAGCGGATAACCCTCGGTTTGCATGGCGCGCAGGATATTCAGCGCCGCCGCCGGGGTGTCGAGGCCGACACCGTTGCCGATACGCCCGTCTCGGGTCGGGTAGTTGGCGAGGATCAGCGCCACGCGCTTTTGCGCGTTGGGCAGGCGCGCCAGGGTGGTCCAGCGCCGGGCCAGTTCGGCGACAAAATCCATGCGTTCGGGCACGGCGCGGTAGCAGACCACGTCACTCTGGCTGCGCTCGCTGCGCCAGGCCAGGTCCTTGAAACTGATGGGGCGACTGATGATCCGTCCGTCCAGTTCCGGCAAGGCGATGTGCATCGCCAGGTCCCGCGGCCCCAAACCCTGCTCGCTGGCACGCCAGCCGGGTTCGTTGTCCTGGGCGCAGATCGCCTGGATCACCGGAATGTTACGGCGAAATGGCCGCAGATGCGGGGCCTCGGGGCTGGATTGAGCGAAGCCGGTGGTGTTGATAATGACGCCGGCTTCGACCTCATCCAACCAGTCTTGCACCCGTGCCAGGCAACCGGGCTCCTTGAGGCTGGCCACGGCAATGGGCAGCGGATTGAGCCCCGCCCCTTGCAGGCGCTGGCAGAACACGTCGATGAACGCGGTGTTCGCCGCTTGCAGGTGGGAGCGATAGAACAACACCGCCGCCACCGGTTGCCCGGCGCTCCAGTCGGCTTGCCAATCGGCGAGGTTGGCACTGGTTTTCGCCGGGTGATAGATGGCCGTGCGTGGCAAGGCCTGCGGCTCGGCCCACGGATAATCGCGGCCAAACCATTGGCTGCCCAGGTTGTGAAACAGGTCCAGGGCATTGCCCAGCCCGCCCTGGCGCAAGAACTGCCAGAGCCGGTCGCGGTCTTCGCAGGGCACGTTGCTCAGGTCGCTGAGTTCCGGGTCCGGACGATCATCCCCCGGCACCAGAATCAGCTTCACCCCGCGCCCGGCCAGTTCCATCAGGCGCTCGATGCCGTAACGCCAATAGCCGATGCCGCCATGCAGCGACAGCAGGATGACCTTGGCGTGGCGCAGCACGTCGTCGAAATACAGATCCACCGAGGCGTGGTTCTGCACCTGCATCGGGTTGGCCAGGCGAAACTGCGGGTAGTCATCCGGCAACTGCCGCGCCGCTTCGGCCAGCAATGCCAGGCTGGAGTCGCCGCTGCACAGGATCACCAGTTCGGCGGGGGTTTGCCCCAGGTCGGCAATGTTGTCATCCGACACGAACCCGCCGGGCTGGGTCCTGAGCAGGTGCATGGCTTAGGCCCCGAGGGCGGCGCGCAACTGCGCTTCGAGCAGCGCGGCGTCGAGCGCCTGGCCGATCAGCACCAGACGGGTGACTCGCGCTTCGTCGGCGCCCCACTGACGGTCGAAATGCTTGTCGAAACGCGTGCCGACGCCCTGGATCAGCAAGCGCATCGGCTTGTTCGGGATCGCTGCGAAACCCTTGACCCGCAACACACCGTGCTGGACCACCAGCTGCGTCAGCGCGTCCAGCAACAGGCTTTCGTCGGCCTGGGGCAACTCGATGGAAATAGAGTCGAAGGCGTCATGATCGTGGTCGTCATCATCGCCATCGTGGTGATGGTCGTGATGGCTGTGGCGGCCGTCGATGTGTTCTTCGGAACCGGCACCCAGGCCGATCAACACGTCCAGCGGCAGGCGACCGCTGCTGGCTTCGATGACCTTGACCGCCGGCGGCAGCTCTTCGGCGACTTCCAGGCGCACCTTGGCCAGGTCTTCGGGGCTGATCAGGTCGGCCTTGTTGAGGATCACCAGGTCGGCGCTTGCCAGTTGGTCGGCGAACAGTTCGTGCAGCGGCGATTCGTGATCCAGGTTGGGATCGAGTTTGCGCTGCGCATCGACCTGGTCGGGGAACGCGGCAAAGGTGCCGGCGGCCACGGCCGGGCTGTCGACCACGGTGATCACTGCGTCGACGGTGCAGGCGCTGCGGATTTCCGGCCACTGGAAAGCCTGGACCAGCGGCTTGGGCAGGGCCAGGCCGGAGGTTTCGATGAGGATGTGGTCGAGGTCGCCACGCCGGGCCACCAGTTCGCGCATCACTGGGAAGAACTCTTCCTGCACCGTGCAGCACAGGCAACCGTTGGCCAGTTCATAGACGCGACCGTTGGCTTCTTCTTCGGTGCAGCCGATGGAGCACTGCTTGAGGATCTCGCCGTCGATGCCCAGCTCGCCGAATTCGTTGACGATCACGGCGATGCGACGGCCCTGGGCGTTGTCGAGCATGTGCCGCAGCAAGGTGGTCTTACCCGAGCCGAGGAAACCAGTGACGATGGTGACGGGAAGTTTGGCCAGTGTTTTCATCGGATGCCCTTTGGCAAGGTGGCGGGCAAACGGGACGACAACCGCTGGCACAAGCGTGCGCGGAAGATTTCGCCACCGGATCACCCCGCCCGGTTGTAGTGAGAATCTGTCTCGAGGCAGGTCTCCTGGCTGACGGCGGGCCAGTCTTTGGACTGGCGATGACTGCGCCTTCCCGTGTGTCCATCGTAAAAATGGCATGCACAGTGGCCTTGCAGAAACAGCACCGTTCACAGTTGCGGGGGCAGCCGCGGCTTGGACCGCGTTCCCTTCTTAGCTCCGGCACATGCCGAAGAACCTCGAAGGCGCAAGGCTACGCAGGGTGTGGGGGCGGGTCAATCTCCGCAAGCAAGTTCTGCGGTGTCCTTGCTACCGCTATCGCGAGCAAGCTCGCTCCCACATTGGATCTACATTGGTCTTGAATTTTGGGCCCGGCGCAAATCCTTGTGTGGGAGCGAGCTTGCTCGCGATTGGGCAGCGCAGCGGCCCTCCCTCCGCATTGACGCCCGCCCCCGCCCATGCTCTCCTGTGCATGGTTTGCGTAGCTAACAGAACCGGCTACACAAACCACTCGTTACGGGTGCCCTTCACAGGGTGAAACGGGAAACCGGTGAATCGTGTGCTTTACTTCAAAGCCACGTCAGTCCGGTGCTGCCCCCGCAACGGTAAGCGAGCGAAGCGTCTGAACCACTGTGTCCCAGGACATGGGAAGGTGACGCTTGCAGGCCAGGCGCAAGCCCCCGCCCCTCGCGAGCCCGGAGACCGGCCCATGACTCCTGCATCAACAAACCCGCGGTGGGCGGGCGCTGTTCGAACCTTGGCGGGCTTTCGCCCGGGGTTTCATTGCGCTCGACTCCCCCACTGAACAAGAACAGAGGGAAGCGCCATGTCGACCATCAGCAGCACCGCCCGCACCGCCAGCAGCACCACCACCCTGAGCCAACGCCTGAGCGCCGCGATCCTTGCTTCGATCCTGGGCGCGGGGCTGGTCTATTTCGCCGGTTTCTCCCACATCGAAGCAGTGCACAACGCCGCCCACGATACCCGCCACAGCGCCGCTTTCCCGTGCCATTGAGAGCTGACGAGATGATCAAGCGTATCGCGCAGACCGCTGGTTTCAGCGGCTTGCTGGCCGCCCTGCTGCTGACCCTGCTGCAAAGTTTCTGGGTATCGCCGCTGATTCTCCAGGCGGAAACCTTCGAGAAGGCCCCGGCGACCGAGGTCCATGAACACGCCCACGGGGCGGCTCATACCCATGATGCCGAGGCCTGGGAGCCGGAAGACGGCTGGCAGCGCGTGCTGTCCACCACAGGCGGCAACCTGGTGGTCGCCGTGGGTTTTGCCCTGATGCTGGCGGGCCTGTACACCTTGCGTGCACCGACTCGCACGTCCCAGGGCCTGCTCTGGGGCCTGGCCGGTTATGCCACTTTCGTCCTGGCGCCGACGCTTGGCCTGCCGCCGGAACTGCCTGGTACCGCAGCGGCCGACCTGGCCCAACGTCAGATATGGTGGATCGGCACCGCGGCGTCCACGGCGGTGGGCATTGCCTTGATCGCGTTCGGCCGGCATTGGCTGCTCAAGGTACTGGGCGTGGCGACGTTGCTGGTGCCCCACGTCATCGGCGCACCGCAGCCCGAAGTCCACTCGATGCTGGCGCCCGAAGCGCTGGAGAGTCAGTTCAAGATCGCCTCGCAGCTGACCAACGTCGCGTTCTGGCTGGCCCTGGGCCTGATCAGCGCCTGGCTGTTTCGCCGTGACGGCCAAGCCCACCACGACGCATGAGCGCCGAGCCGATCCTGGTGATCGGCCTGGGCTGCCAGCGTGGCTGCCCGGCCAGCACGCTGCGGGCCTTGCTCGACCAGACGCTGCTGGCCCACGGCATCGAACTTCATCGGGTACGGGCCCTGGCCAGTATCGACCTCAAGCGTGACGAGCCCGGGCTGCTGGAGCTGGCCGGACAACTGGCCCTGCCGTTGACCTGTTTCAGTGTCGAACAGTTGGCCGGCTACGAGCAGCGGCTCAGTCACCGCTCCGAGATCGCCTTCGAGCGAACCGGTTGCTACGGCATCGCCGAAAGCGCCGCCCTGGCCTTGGCCGACCAGTTGGGCACACCGCCTGCGAGGCTGCTGATTACTCGCCAAAAAGGCCCAAAGAGCACGTTGGCATTGGCGGTCGTGGCGTAAATCCCGATAATCGGCGCCCAGGATCATGAGTGATCTTCATCTGGGCGACGCTCACCCACCTTTCACAGGAGCCGGTCATGACCGTTTACTTCATCGGCGCCGGCCCCGGCGACCCGGATCTCATCACGGTCAAAGGCCAGCGACTGATCCGCCACTGCGCGGTGATCATCTACGCCGGCTCCCTGGTGCCGACCGCCGTCCTTGAAGGTCATAGTGCCGAACAGGTCATCAACAGCGCCGAGCTGCATCTGGAACAGATCATCGAATTGATCAAGAGCGCCCATCTCAAGGGCCAGGACGTGGCCCGGGTGCATTCCGGCGACCCGAGCCTGTACGGCGCCATTGGCGAGCAGATTCGTTGCCTGCGGGAATTTGACATCCCTTTCGAAATCATCCCGGGTGTGACCGCGACCTCAGCCTGCGCCGCCTTGCTGGGTGCCGAACTGACCTTGCCGGACATTTCCCAAAGCCTGATCCTCACCCGCTACGCCGACAAAAGCCCGATGCCCGCTGGGGAAGAACTGGGCAGCCTGGCGCAGCACGGGGCGACCATGGCGATTCACCTGGGGGTCAATCATCTGGAAAAAATCGTCGACGAACTGCTGCCCCACTATGGCGCCGATTGCCCGATCGCAGTGATTCACCGGGCGACATGGCCGGATCAGGATTGGGTGTTGGGCACGCTGGCGGATATTGCCGAGAAGGTACAGGCCAAGGGTTTTCGCCGAACGGCGTTGATCCTGGTGGGACGTGTGTTGGGTAATGACGTGTTCAGCGAATCGTCGCTGTACCGCGCCGGGCATGCGCATCTCTACAGGCCCTGACTGCCGGGCCAGACAATGCACCCTGTGGGAGCCGAGCTTGCTCGCGATAGCGGTGGGTCAGCTTGCAATGATATTGAACGTACCGCCGTCATCGCGAGCAAGCTCGCTCCCACAGGGATTGGCGGATAGCCACAGCGTCACAAACCGATCGCTCAAACTTTGGTAGCGAGGGAGCAAGCTCCCTCGCCACGGTTTTTGCTCGCAGCGCATGCCTATCAGTAGTAGGCGTTTTCTTTCTGCGTGTGGTCGGTCACGTCGCGCACGCCCTTGAGCTCCGGAATGCGCTCGAGCAAGGTCCGCTCGATGCCTTCCTTCAAGGTCACGTCAGCCTGGCCGCAGCCCTGGCAGCCGCCGCCGAACTGGAGCACGGCGATGCCGTCTTCCACCACGTCGATCAGCGAAACCTGGCCACCGTGGCTGGCCAGCCCCGGGTTGATTTCGGTTTGCAGGTAGTAATTGATGCGCTCGTTGACCGGGCTGTCGGCATTGACCATCGGCACCTTGGCGTTTGGCGCCTTGATGGTCAACTGGCCGCCCATGCGGTCAGTGGCGTAGTCGACCACCGCATCATCCAGGAAGGCTTCGCTGAACGAGTCGATGTACGCGGTGAAGCTCTTGAGCCCCAGCGCGGTGTCTTCGGGTTTTTCTTCTCCCGGCTTGCAGTAGGCAATGCACGTCTCGGCGTACTGGGTGCCGGGCTGGGTGATGAAGATGCGGATCCCGATACCCGGGGTGTTCTGCTTGGACAGCAGGTCGGCCAGGTAATCGTGGGCGGCATCGGTAATGGTAATAGCGGTCATGGAAACTCCTCGCAGGCTTGCCAGCAGTTTACGCCAATCATCGCCCCGGACAAAGTCCCAGTATTTTTGTCAGGAAAGCGTCCGGCGGCACGGAGTTTGCCGCCGCAGCTTTCGATCAGAGGTTCTGGTAGCGATTCATGTCCAGCACACCGTTTTCCACGGGCTCCGTCTCCTGGATGTACTGGCTCAGGTCATGGAAGTAGTACCAGAACTGCGGGTGACTGCGGCGAATGCCCCAGCGCTCGACAATCCGCTCGAACGCCGGTGCATCCTGGGCGCCTTGCATGGCCTCGACGAATGCCGGTACTTGCCCGGCCGGAATGTTGAACATGAAGTTCGGATAACTGCTGAGCACGCCCGGGTAGACCGTCAGGGTGTCCAGCCCCGGCTGGTAGCGCGTCTCCTCGCCCAGCAGGAATGCCACGTTGCTGTGGGCTCGGTTGCGCAGCAGGCTGTAGACCTCACGATGACCGCCGGCGGTTTCGACGCGCAGCAGGGTCGCTTCCGGCAGTTGGTCGATCACCTTGAACCCCGCCGCCGGGCGTGACACCAGACGACTGAGGGCCTGTTCGGCGTTTTGCAACGTCGGGTCGATGTTCGGGCGCGAGCAGTAGGCCCCGTCGCAGCGGTTGATTGGGTCGGGGCGCGCATTCAGCTCACCATAACGGGCCAGCAGTTGCTGGGCGAAATCACCCTTGGGGTCGCGTTCGTCGAGCTTGAGGGCCGTCGGCTTGTCATCGTCGATGGCCTCGTAATCGAGCCACATCTTGAATTTGCCGCCGGCCTGGTACCAGTCGTCAAGGTAGCCTTCCCGGGAGTCGGCCGGCATCAAGCGCAGGAAATTCTGCTCCGCACCGTTGCGGATCAGGTCGAAGTAAAGACGGGTCTGGGCTTGATGGGAGACGTTGCCGA
Source organism: Pseudomonas sp. St316 (assembly GCF_018325905.1). Taxonomy (NCBI): domain Bacteria; kingdom Pseudomonadati; phylum Pseudomonadota; class Gammaproteobacteria; order Pseudomonadales; family Pseudomonadaceae; genus Pseudomonas; species Pseudomonas sp. St316. The sequence goes on from NZ_AP021901.1 coordinate 4,290,882, forward strand.
ACACATCGAAATTCACCGCCAACTGGTAATAGGTGCGCTCCAGCAACGGGAAGTCGAACAACCACATCGTCTGCGGCACTTCCCCGATCAGCCCCTTGGTGACCGAAGCGCTGTCGAAATGTCGGAAAATGCTCAGCAGCGCGTTGTCGTTGCCGGCCCATAGCGTCGACCAACTCGGTGCCGGCAGCTCGGCGTAGTTGTCGCGGCGCAAGGCTTCGTACTTGTTGCGCTTGTCCCGGTAGTCGAGCCACAGGCTGACGACGCTGCCCACGTCGTCGTTCTGCCCCGGCATCGCCAACAGCGGCGTAGCCTGGCCGCGGTAGTTCGGGTCGGTGATGTAGAGGTCATGCTCGGGGGCCTGGAACAGCGCCCAGAAATTGTCACGGATCACATCCGTGGCGATCTGGCCCCGACACACCGGTCCGCGAATGAAGGTGCGCACGAAATACTCGGCGTTATCGAGCATGAACTGATAGCGGGCCTGTGCTGGAATCGCTTCAAAAGTGGAAAACGGATTGGCCCGGCGCTCCGGCCCATAGCCCGGCAAGGCATTCACCTGCCATTTGCCGCTGTAGAACAGGCTCTTGATCCGCGCCATCTTCGCCGCACTCAAGCCGTAGGTGATATGGGTCTTGTGCACGATCACGCCTTGCACCGGCCAGAGCCGGTAATAGACACGGGTACCGGGATCGTCGTTCGGACGGCGGGTGTTGATCAGATCGATGGGCTGACCGGTGGGTGTACGCGAACGCACCCATTGGAAGAAATGCCCCTGTTCGCCATCCTTGAAATAGATATGCGCCAGGAACCAGTGTTCGAACAACCAGCGGCCCACCAGGCTTTGCCGGGCGCCTGGCGCGTTGAGCAAGCTCTCCCACTGCACCACCTGCAAGGCCTCGGCGGCGCTCGGGGCCAAGGCCTGCTGGTCGATGGGCGCGCCGACGGCCAGCCAGCGCTGCAGCGTCTGATATTGCTGGTCGGTCAAACCGGTGACGGCCAAGGGCATGCCGTCCTTGGGATGGCTGCCTGCGTATTCGTCGAATTGATCCGGCAGCGCGCAGCTGTTTTCCCGATCGAGGCCCAGCACGATGTCTTCCGGCAACTTGGCGTTGGGCTGCAGCGGCGTGCGGTGGCCCAACTCCAGCATGCGCGCCATCAGGGCAGCCTGGCTGCCCTGAGCATCGAGGACCGAATAGAACCCCTTGCGCTGCCAGGCGCGCTGGCCGGAAGCGTCGTAGAACAATCGGGTCGGCTGCGCCGCCACACGTCGCTCACCGTCATACACCGACAGCTTGCTCGCACCCCGGGCCGCGCCTTCGCCGCTGCCCAGGTTCAACTGGCAGGCGGAGTCGTAGCAGGCGTGGCAGGCCACGCATTTTTCGGTGAAGATCGGCTGGATGTCGCGCGTGTATGAAGGCGCCAGAGCGGGATCCCGGGCCACTGCAATAAAAGACCACAGCAGCAACAGACTGCCGACGAAAACGCGGTACGGCATGTCGCGGATCCTGAAAGTGAATCCGGCGATTCTACCGAGCCAGCATCGCCTTGCAAACATGAGCGATATTCATGCAAAAGCCCCTCATGATCAAATCCTGCGCAGGTTTGCTATCATCCCGGCCTTCGTAATGGTCTTTTTTTCCAGGTAGTCCTATGTCTGATCGCAGCGCTCGCCTTTATCTTCTCCAGCAAGCCCTCAAGGAACGCATCCTGATCCTCGACGGCGGCATGGGCACGATGATCCAGAGCTACAAGCTGGAAGAACAGGATTACCGCGGCAAGCGCTTCGCCGACTGGCCGAGCGACGTCAAGGGCAACAACGATTTGCTGGTGCTCAGCCGCCCCGACGTGATCGGTGCCATTGAAAAAGCCTACCTGGATGCTGGCGCCGACATCCTGGAGACCAACACCTTCAACGCCACCCAGGTGTCCCAGGCCGACTACGGCATGCAGGGGCTGGCTTACGAGCTGAACCTGGAAGGCGCGCGCCTGGCTCGCCAGGTGGCCGACGCCAAGACCCTGGAAACCCCGGACAAGCCGCGCTTCGTCGCCGGCGTACTCGGCCCGACCAGCCGCACCTGCTCGCTGTCGCCGGATGTGAACAACCCCGGCTACCGCAACGTGACCTTCGACGAACTGGTAGAGAACTACACCGAGGCCACCAAGGGCCTGATCGAAGGCGGCGCCGACCTGATCCTGATCGAAACCATTTTCGACACGTTGAACGCCAAGGCGGCGATCTTTGCCGTGCAAGGGGTCTACGAAGAACTGGGCGTCGAACTGCCGATCATGATCTCCGGCACCATCACCGACGCCTCCGGCCGCACCCTCTCAGGCCAGACCACCGAAGCCTTCTGGAACTCGGTGGCCCACGCCAAGCCGATCTCCGTGGGTTTGAACTGCGCCCTCGGTGCCAGCGAATTGCGTCCGTACCTGGAGGAGCTGTCGAACAAGGCCAGCACCCACGTATCGGCCCACCCCAACGCCGGCCTGCCCAACGAATTCGGTGAATACGACGAACTACCAGCCGAAACGGCCAAGGTCATCGAAGAGTTCGCCCAGAGCGGCTTCCTGAACATTGTCGGCGGCTGCTGCGGCACCACCCCCGCGCACATCGAAGCCATCGCCAAGGCCGTGGCCGGCTACGCGCCGCGGCCGATTCCAGAGATTCCCCGGGCTTGCCGCCTGTCGGGCCTGGAACCGTTCACCATCGATCGCAGTTCTTTGTTCGTCAACGTCGGCGAGCGGACCAACATCACCGGCTCCGCCAAGTTCGCCCGGCTGATCCGCGAGGACAACTACACCGAAGCCCTGGAAGTGGCCCTGCAACAGGTCGAAGCCGGCGCCCAGGTGATCGACATCAACATGGACGAGGGCATGCTCGATTCGAAGAAGGCCATGGTGACCTTCCTCAATCTGATTGCCGGCGAACCGGACATCTCCCGCGTGCCGATCATGATCGACTCCTCCAAGTGGGAAGTGATCGAAGCCGGCCTCAAGTGCATCCAGGGCAAGGGCATCGTCAACTCCATCAGCATGAAGGAAGGCGTCGAGCAGTTCATCCATCACGCCAAGCTGTGCAAGCGCTACGGCGCAGCCGTGGTGGTGATGGCCTTCGACGAAGCCGGCCAGGCCGACACCGAGGCGCGCAAGAAGGAAATCTGCAAGCGCTCCTACGACATCCTGGTCAATGAAGTCGGCTTCCCGCCGGAAGACATCATTTTCGACCCGAACATCTTCGCCGTCGCCACCGGTATCGAAGAGCACAACAACTATGCCGTGGATTTCATCAACGCCTGCGCCTACATCCGTGACGAACTGCCCTACGCGCTGACGTCGGGCGGGGTGTCCAACGTGTCCTTCTCGTTCCGCGGCAACAACCCGGTGCGCGAGGCGATCCACTCGGTGTTCCTGCTCTATGCGATCCGCGCGGGCCTGACCATGGGCATCGTCAACGCCGGCCAACTGGAGATCTACGACCAGATCCCGGTGGAACTGCGCGACGCCGTGGAAGACGTGATCCTCAACCGCACCCCCGAAGGCACCGACGCCCTGCTCGCCATCGCCGACAAGTACAAGGGCGACGGCAGCGTCAAGGAAGCGGAAACCGAGGAATGGCGCGGCTGGGAAGTGAACAAGCGCCTGGAACATGCGTTGGTCAAGGGCATCACCACCCACATCGTCGAAGACACTGAGGAGTCCCGCCAGTCCTTCACCCGCCCCATCGAAGTCATTGAAGGCCCGCTGATGGCCGGCATGAACATCGTCGGCGACTTGTTTGGTGCCGGTAAAATGTTCCTGCCCCAAGTGGTGAAATCCGCCCGGGTGATGAAACAGGCGGTCGCCCACCTGATCCCGTTCATCGAGGCGGAAAAAGGCGACAAGCCGCAGGCCAAGGGCAAGATCCTGATGGCCACGGTCAAGGGCGACGTCCACGACATCGGCAAGAACATCGTCGGCGTGGTGCTCGGTTGCAACGGCTATGACATTGTCGACTTGGGCGTGATGGTGCCGGCGGAAAAAATCCTGCAGGTGGCCAAGGAGCAGAAGTGCGACATCATTGGCCTGTCTGGGCTGATCACCCCGTCCCTGGATGAGATGGTGCATGTGGCGCGCGAGATGCAGCGCCAGGACTTCCATCTGCCACTGATGATTGGCGGCGCGACCACCTCCAAGGCCCACACGGCGGTGAAGATCGAGCCCAAGTACAGCAACGACGCGGTGATCTACGTCACCGATGCCTCCCGCGCCGTGGGCGTGGCGACCCAGTTGCTGTCCAAGGAACTCAAGCCGGCGTTCGTCGAGAAGACCCGCCTGGAATACATCGACGTGCGCGAGCGCACCGCCAACCGCAGTGCCCGCACCGAGCGCCTGAGCTACCCCGCCGCCGTGGCCAAGAAGCCACAGTTCGACTGGAGCGGCTACCAGCCGGTCAAGCCGACCTTCACGGGCGCCAAAGTGCTGGACAACATCGACCTGAACGTCCTGGCCGAGTACATCGATTGGACGCCGTTCTTCATTTCCTGGGACCTGGCCGGTAAATACCCGCGCATCCTCACCGACGAAGTGGTCGGCGAAGCGGCCACCGCGCTGTACGCCGACGCTCGGGCGATGTTGCGCAAGCTGATCGACGAGAAACTCATCAGCGCCCGCGCGGTGTTCGGTTTCTGGCCGGCCAACCAAGTGCATGACGACGACCTGGAAGTCTACGGTGACGACGGCAAGCCACTGGCCCGCCTGCATCACCTGCGCCAGCAGATCATCAAGACCGACGGCAAGCCGAACTTCTCCCTGGCCGACTTCGTCGCGCCAAAGGACAGCGGCGTAACCGACTACGTCGGCGGTTTCATCACCACCGCCGGCATCGGCGCCGAAGAAGTCGCCAAGGCCTATCAAGACGCTGGCGACGACTACAACTCGATCATGGTCAAGGCCTTGGCCGACCGCTTGGCCGAAGCCTGCGCCGAATGGCTGCACCAGCAGGTGCGCAAGGAGCATTGGGGTTACGCCCAGGACGAGAGCCTGGACAACGACGCCCTGATCAAGGAGCAGTACACCGGCATCCGCCCTGCACCCGGCTACCCGGCCTGCCCGGACCACACCGAGAAAGCCACCCTGTTCCGCCTGCTCGACCCCGAGGCCAGCGAACTGAAGGCTGGCCGCAGCGGTGTGTTCCTCACCGAACACTACGCCATGTTCCCGGCAGCGGCAGTCAGCGGCTGGTACTTCGCCCATCCTCAGGCGCAGTACTTCGCCGTGGGCAAGATCGACAAGGACCAGGTCCAGAGCTATACCGCCCGCAAGGGCCAGGACTTGAGCGTGACTGAGCGTTGGCTGGCGCCAAACCTGGGCTACGACAACTAAGTCCGCAGCAATTGGCTATGCTCTCCACATACGACCTTGTGTATGGAGAGCATCATGGACGAACCGACCGAAAATAAGGCGCCCACCCTCTGGCAAATGCTGCACAGCGTTGGAGCGGCAGCCTTCGGCGTGCAAAGCGGAAAAAACCGCGCCCGCGACTTCACCCACGGCAAGCCGAGCCACTTCATCATCCTCGGCATCCTGTTTACGGTGATCTTCGGGGTGACGTTGTATGGGATCGTCAATCTGGTGCTGTACTTTGCGGGCGTATAGGACGTATCTGCACAATATGGAACCAGGCCTCTTTCCAACAGAAACAGCCACATTGCCCGTCTTGCCAGCCGCGATCTGAGCCGCCGGATTAGCGCCGTCCCAATGCATCGAGCGAGAAAGCATAACGCTCGCCATCCGGATGCGACACCAGGCTGAAGCGCTTGAAGTCCAAGCGATAGTCCTTGGTGGGATCCATTTTCAGCCACGCGCGGGCCTGGGCCGGATCGAGCGACTGCATCAGGTCGAGCTGCTGGTTGTAGCCGCCATGGCGCGCGAGATCGACGCCCCGGGCATGATCATGCAGCATGACCATGGCCCACCCTCCCAAGCTGAAGTGCCCGGTGAACAGCACGCTCAAGCGCCCGTCGATACGGGCCTGGAGCGCCGCCCTCGAGCTGTTCATGGCGCTGAACAACACATCCTTGCCCGGTTGGCGACCCGCCTCCTCGAACGCCTGCATGGCACCCAGTGCCATTTCATCGTTGGCCGACCAGACCAGCGCAGCCTGCGGATAGCGCTTGATCAACTGGCTCGCCTGCTCATGAGCCCGTTCACGATTCCACTCGCCATAGACCAACTGGCGCAGATGCACTTGCGGGTACTCGACCAGCGCCCGGCGCAGACCTTTCTCACGCAGTTGCGCCGAAGGGGTGAATTTCTTCCCGGAAAAAGCCAGCAGATCGAGCGTCTGCCCAGGCGCCAGCGGTCCGTATTGGCGCAGCAGTTCCTTGAGCATCAGGTAACCGCTGCGCTCATCATTGGGCACCAGGCTGCCCAGCAACTCCGGAGGTGGGGCACCGCCCTCTGTCAGCAGGCGACTCTGATCGCTGGTCAACGTGTTGTTCACCAGGAACAGCTTGACCCCACTGCCCTGCGCCAATTGCAGGATCCGCGGGGCGACATACTGTTCGTTGACCAACACCAGGTAGTCCGGACGGTCAATCGCCGTAATCGCCTCGCGTGCCAGGCGGATCATGAGCTGGGCATCGCGTCCGGCATATTCCACGCGCAGCCGCAGGCCCAGCCCACTTGCCGCCGCTTGCATGAATTCGGTATAGCTGACCCAGAAAGGCTCCGTGGAATACCCCGGATTGAGGAACACTACCGAAGGAGCAGCCGATCTCGCCACCGAAGCCTCGGTCGAGGAAGAGACCGTATTGGCGGCTTGGACCTGCGTCCAGAATGACAGGCATAACCACGCTAGTAGCCTGCAAATAAACTTCGACATCCCGCCCGTCCCAAATAATACGCCACCCAGTATAACGACCCGGGTGGCGAACGGGCACATGAACGCGAGACCTTCATGTGGCCGGCGACGGCGCGAACCTATTGATGACTGACCCAGAACACTGCGGTGCCCACCACCAGGATAATCAGGAACAAAATGGCCCAGGCATCAACAGAACTGTCGCTTTTCCTTGCTTTGGTCGGATTGCTCATTGCATCGCCTCTTGTCGGTTTTGTAGGTGATTGCTCAAAGACTCGACCACAGTTAAGACGATGATTGCCCGTACGACAAATGTGGGTTAGGCAATAATCAATCTCATTAGTCGATTTGGTTCTTTACATATACTCAAACATCACTTTTGCGCATAACTCAAAACAGGTATCTTGCACCGGCTCCTCTAGGAGTGCGCGGCCGTGCGCGCAGAATTGCCGAGGCAGAACCCGATTCCAGCGAGCCAACATGCAGCTGTTTCTGATCGGCCCAAGCCTGAGACCGAGACTTATATGTACGTATATGACGAGTACGATCAGCGGATCATCGAGGACCGCGTCAAGCAGTTCCGTGATCAGACCCGACGCTATCTGGCAGGCGAGCTGAGCGAAGAAGAATTCCGCCCTCTGCGCTTGCAGAATGGCCTGTATATCCAGCGTTTCGCCCCGATGCTGCGCGTGGCCGTGCCTTATGGCCAACTGACCTCGCGCCAGGTGCGCAAGCTGGCGCAAATCGCCCGCGACTACGATAAGGGCTACGCCCACATCAGTACCCGACAGAACGTCCAGTACAACTGGCCAGCCCTGGAAGATGTGCCCGAGATCCTCGCCGAACTGGCCACCGTGCAGATGCACGCGATCCAGACCAGCGGCAACTGCCTGCGCAACGTCACCACCGACCAGTTCGCCGGTGTCGCCGCCGACGAGTTGATCGACCCGCGCCCGTGGTGCGAGATTGTCCGCCAGTGGACGACGTTCCACCCGGAATTCGCCTACCTGCCGCGCAAGTTCAAGATCGCCATCAATGGCTCGACCTCGGACCGTGCGGCCATCGAAGTCCACGACATTGGCCTGGAGACGGTCTACAACGCGGCCGGCGAGCTGGGCTTCCGTGTGCTGGTGGGCGGTGGCCTGGGCCGTACGCCGGTGGTCGGCGCGTTCATCAACGAGTTCCTGCCATGGCAGGACCTGCTGAGCTACCTCGACGCCATCCTGCGGGTGTACAACCGCTACGGCCGTCGCGACAACAAATACAAGGCGCGGATCAAGATCCTGGTCAAGGCCCTGACGCCTGAAGTGTTCGCCGAGAAGGTCGACGCCGAGATGGCTCACCTGCGTGGCGGCCAGACCACCCTGACCGAAGCCGAAGTGCATCGCGTCGCCAAGCACTTTGTCGACCCACAGTACAAAGCGCTGGGCAATCAGGACGCCGAACTGGCAGCGCTCGACAAGGAACACCCAGGCTTTGCCCGCTGGCGCACCCGCAATACCCTGGCCCACAAGAAGCCCGGTTATGTCGCGGTGACCCTGTCCCTGAAGCCGACCGGCGTCGCGCCCGGCGACATCACCGACAAGCAACTGGACGCCGTGGCCGACCTGGCCGAGCGCTACAGCTTCGGCCAGTTGCGCACCTCCCACGAGCAGAACATCATCCTGGCGGACGTTGAACAGAGCCAGTTGTTCACCCTGTGGGGCGAATTGCGCGAGCAAGGCTTCGCCACCCCGAACATCGGCCTGCTGACCGACATCATCTGCTGCCCGGGCGGCGATTTCTGCTCGCTGGCCAACGCCAAATCGATCCCTATCGCCGAATCGATCCAACGTCGTTTCGATGACCTGGACTACCTGTTCGACATCGGCGAGCTGGACCTGAACATTTCCGGCTGCATGAACGCCTGTGGTCACCACCACGTCGGCCACATCGGCATCCTGGGCGTGGACAAGAAAGGCGAAGAGTTCTACCAGGTCTCCCTGGGCGGCAGCGGTAGCCGCGACGCCAGCCTGGGCAAGATCCTCGGCCCATCGTTTGCCCAGGACGACATGCCTGACGTGATCGAGAAGCTGATCGACGTGTACATCGAACAACGTACCGAAGACGAGCGCTTCATCGACACTTACCAACGTATTGGCATCGACCTCTTCAAGGAACGCGTCTATGCAGCGAATCATTAAGAACAACGAGGTCATCGACGAAACCTGGCACCTGCTGCCCAAGGACGCGACCTTCGATGGCATCTCCAACTGTGACGACCTGATCGTACCCCTGGCCCTGTGGCGCGATCATGCCCACGCCCTCAAGGCCCGCGACGGCGGCCTTGGCGTGTGGCTGGACGCCGACGAGGAAGCCGAGGAAATTGGCGACGACGCCAACCAGTTGCAGGTCATCGCCCTGAACTTCCCGGCCTTCACCGACGGGCGCAGCTACTCCAACGCCCGCCTGCTGCGTGACCGCTATGGTTTCAAGGGTGAATTGCGGGCCATTGGCGACGTACTGCGCGACCAGCTGTTCTACATGCGCCGCTGCGGCTTCGACGCCTTTGCCTTGCGTGCCGACAAAGACCCCTACGAAGCCCTCGAAAGCCTCAAGGACTTCTCGGTGACCTATCAGGCTGCCACTGACGAGCCGCTGCCGCTGTTCCGTCGTCGCTAAGATCTGACACATGAAAAAGCCCTGATCCGGGTGTACCGGTTCAGGGCTTTTTTGTTGGGCATGATTTGCGCAAAATCTCGCAGCCCCGCCGAAACCACTGTGGGAGCGAGCTTGCTCGCGATAGCGGAGGGACAGCTTGCGTCAATGGGGATGTGCCGCCGTCATCGCGAGCAAGCTCGCTCCCACAAGGGGACACCCTATCCCCAATCCCGAGGATACCCGCCCCCCCGAATTACCAGAACCGCTGCTGGGTCAAGCGGCTCCACCAACTGAGCAGCAGACGATCCACTGAACCGCTGGCCGCCATGCCGATGCGTTCCTGCAGGCTTTTGCGTTCGGCGTAGTGCAGGTGGTACAGCTCTGCCCCCTTGGCGCGCTCGGCCAGGTATTCATCGCTGGTTTTCAGCTCATCCACCAAGCCCTTGCCCTGGGCCGCGACACCCAACCAGACTTCACCGGTCGCCACTTCATCAATGGCCAGTTGCGGGCGGTAGTTGGACACGAAGTTCTTGAACAGCTCATGGGTGATGTCCAGGTCTTCCTGGAATTTCTCCCGGCCCTTCTCGGTATTTTCGCCGAACACCGTCAACGTGCGTTTGTATTCCCCAGCCGTCAACACTTCGAAATCAATGTCGTGTTTCTTCAGCAGCCGGTTGACGTTGGGCAATTGCGCGACGACGCCGATGGACCCCAGGATCGCGAAGGGAGCGCTGATGATCTTCTCGCCGATGCACGCCATCATGTAGCCGCCGCTGGCCGCCACCTTGTCGATGCAGACCGTCAACGGCACGCCGGCCTGACGGATCCGCGCCAGTTGCGACGAGGCCAGGCCGTAGCTGTGGACCATGCCGCCGCCACTTTCCAGGCGCAGCACCACTTCATCCTTGGGCGTTGCCAGGGTCAGCAGCGCGGTGATTTCATGACGCAGGCTCTCGGTGGCCGAGGCCTTGATGTCACCGTCGAAATCCAGCACGAACACCCGGGGCTTGGCCGCCGGTTTGTCCTTGCTCTTCTTCCCGGCCTTTTCCGCCTTGCCTTCGGCCTTGCGCAGCGCCTTGAGCTGATCCTTGTCCAGCAACGTCTGTTCCAGACGCTCACGCAGCCCCTTGTAGAAATCGTTGAGCTTGCTCACCTGCAACTGGCCGGTCGACTTGCGTCGCCCCTTGCTGCGCAGCGCGGCAAAACTGGCCAGCACCACCAGGATGGCGATCACCAACGTCACGGTCTTGGCCAGGAAACCGGCGTACTCGATGAAAAACTCCACAGCAACTCCTTAAATGCAATGCGCCACTGAACGCAGGCGCGTAACGGTCCCAGCATACCCATGCGCCTGCGTCGCGACCAGTGATGAAACCGGTGGTTACCTTAACGCGAGCGAGGCAGGACAAGGCTGCAACGGGCATTTCAAACAAGCGTATGTTTTTTCATTGACAGCTCACCGCCATCCCCATAACCTCGCCAAACCTTCAACGTACCGGGATGACGCGGACGTGGGCAGTATCTATCTGATTCGACATGGCCAGGCCTCGTTTGGTGCGGACGACTACGATGTCCTTTCACCCAATGGCGCGCGCCAGGCGCAAGTGCTCGGCGACCACCTGGCGCAGCTTGGTGTCGTATTCGATCGCTGCCTCTCGGGTGACCTGCGTCGCCAACAGGATACCGCCATCGGCGCGCTGGGCCAGATGTCCGCCGCCGGATTGCCGGTTCCCGGGCTGGAAATCGACGCCGCGTTCAACGAGTTCGATGCCGACGCGGTCATTCGTGCCCTGCTGCCGGACATGCTCCCCCAGGAGCCCGAGGCGCTGCACATCCTGCGCAACGCCGCGCAGAACCGCACCGAATTCCAGCGCATCTTCGCACTGATCGTCGAGCGTTGGCTCAGCGGCCAGTATGACCCGCCGGGCCTGGAAAGCTGGCTGGGTTTCGTCGAACGGGTCCAGGCGGGCCTGCAGCGCATCCTGGAGCAAGCCGACAACACCCATAAGATCGCCGTGTTCACCTCCGGCGGCACCATCACCGCCCTGCTCCACCTGATCACCCAGATACCGGCCCGACAGGCCTTCGAACTGAACTGGCAAATCGTCAACACCTCGCTCAACCACCTGAAATTCAGGGGCAGCGAGGTGGCCCTGGCTTCCTTCAACAGCCATGCCCACCTGCAACTGCTGAAGGCCCCGGACCTCATCACCTTTCGCTGAGTCCGGATTACTGTAGACCCTTGCTGTACCACCCAAATAAGGATCGAAACCATGACCACCGTAGCCGACGCCGTACAAGCCATGAAAGCCAAGTTCAACCCAGCCGCCGCTTCCGGCCTGGACCTGGTATTCGGTTTCCGCATCGACGATACCAAGAATTTCTCGCTGGTCGTCAAGGACAGCACCTGCGAGCTGCTGGAAGGTGAAAACCCGGACGCCCAGGTGACCCTGGTGATGGACGGCGAAACCCTGCAAGGCATCGTCGACGGCAGCACCGACGGCATGCAAGCGTTCATGGGCGGCAAGCTGCGCACCGAAGGCGACATGATGCTGGCCATGAAACTGTCCGAGCTGTTCCCAAGCTGAGACCGCGCTCGCGTGCTTCGCGAGCCGTTGGTTGCAAACGAATCCCGCCCCTGTGGCGGGATTCGTGTTTTTACCCTCCGCTGATTTTTGCATTGCCCTCACAACCTTGATCCCTGTCAGTGGTCGCTCCTCCCCCAGCCGCTAACGTAGCGCTTCCATCAAAGCCAGGGACGGCTCCTCGGAAGCTGGTACCGGCTCATCTCAAGGAAGAGAGACTCATGCCCACACTGAAGATCATTTTGCTGTCGAGCGCCTTCAACGGCCTGACCCAACGCGCCTGGCTGGACCTGCGCGAGGCCGGCTATCGCCCCAGCGTGGTGCTGTTCACCGACCCGGACTCGGTCTGCCGGCAAATCGAAGAAAGCGGCGCCGACCTGGTGATCTGCCCGTTCCTCAAGGACCGCGTACCCGAGCAGTTATGGCGCAATCCGCGGCGCCCGGTGGTGATCATTCATCCCGCCATTGTCGGCGACCGCGGCGCCAGCGCCCTGGACTGGGCAATCACCCGGCAGCCCAAGCGCTGGGGCGTCACGGCATTGCAGGCAGTAGAGGAAATGGACGCCGGCCCAGTCTGGGCCACTTGTGAATTCGACCTGCCCCACGGCCTGCGCAAATCCGAGCTGTATAACGGCCCGGTCAGTGACGCTGCTATCCATTGCATCCGCGAGGTTGTGAAAAAACACCTCGACGGTTTCATCCCGGTGCCACTGGACTATGGCAATCATGACGTGGTCGGACGCCTGCAACCGAACATGACCCAGGCCCATCGCACCTTCAGCTGGCACGACAACACCGGTTTCATCAAACGCTGCATCGACGCCGCCGACGGTCAACCCGGAGTACTGGCGAGCCTGGCCGGCGAACAGTTTTACCTGTACGACGCCCATCCAGACGTTCGCCGCGGCCTGCCCGGTGAACTGCTGGCCGTGCGTGATGATGCGGTGTTGGTGGCGACAGGGGATGCAAGCCTGTGGATCGGTGCCCTGCGCCGCAAACCGCAGCCCGGCGAACAGACCTTCAAGCGCCCGGCGCGCCATGTTTTGTCGAACCACCTCGAAGGCGTTCCAGTGCTCGACGGTTCCCTGGCCCGCCAGCCGTTCAGCGATGAGCCTTATCAACCCATTCGCTACCGGGAATGCGGCCATGTGGGCGAACTGACGTTCGAGTTCTACAACGGGGCGATGAGCACTGAACAATGTCAGCGCCTGGTGGACGCACTGCGCTGGGCCAAGTCCCGGGACACCGAGGTGCTGTTGATCCGCGGCGGGCGTGGCAGTTTTTCCAACGGCGTGCACCTGAACGTTATCCAGGCCGCCGCCGAACCCGGCCTGGAAGCCTGGGCCAACATCCAAGCCATCGATGACGTCTGCATGGAGCTGTTCAGCGCCCGGCAACTGGTGGTCAGTGGCCTGACGGGAAACGCCGGGGCCGGCGGTGTGATGTTGGCTTTGGCGGCCGATATCGTGCTGGCGCGCCGCGACATTGTGCTCAACCCGCATTACGCGACCATGGGCCTGTATGGCTCCGAATACTGGACCTACAGCCTGCCCCGGGCGGTCGGCCCGGACATGGCCTGGAAGCTCACCCAAAACTGCCTGCCCATCAGTGCGCTGCAAGCGTTGCGCTATGGCATGGTCCAGGAGATCGGGCCACGCTGCCCCGACGAGTTCGGCCTGTGGCTGCTGCAACGTGCCAACCGTGCGCTGCTCGATCCGAACTATGAAAGCATCCGGATTCGCAAGGCCGAACGGAGCCTGTCAGCCATCCAGGCGTGCCGCGAGGGTGAACTCACGCAGATGCGGCAGGACATGGTGGACAACCGTCACGGCTTCGCCGACAAGTGCAGAGGTTTCGTCTTCAAGCACAAGGCCTGCCGCACGCCAGAACGCCTGGTTGCCCCTTGGGCGCGAACAGCGCAGGTCCCAGCTGTCCAATAATGTCCGGTATCGGCGAGGCGCGGCAGCTCTTACAATGCCCGCTTCCCCCGCTTCGGCCTGAACATGGACATCGACCTCGCCCGCACCTTCCTGGAAATCGTCCGCCACGGCAGCCTCGCTGCGGCGGCCGAAAAGCTGCACGTGACCCAGACGGCGATCACCGCCCGGGTGCAGAAGCTCGAAAGCCAGCTCGGCTGCGCGCTGTTCGTACGCAACCGTGCCGGCGCGCGCTTGACCAGCGACGGTGAGGCGTTTGTGGTCTACGCCAACCAGCTCGTGCAGACCTGGGAAGCGGCCCGTCGGGACCTGCCACTGCCCGAGGGCTATCGCAACGTCTTGCACCTGGGGGGCGAGGTCAGCCTGTGCAATCCCTTGATGCTTGCCTGGGCCGGCGAACTGCGCCAGAAAATTCCCGGCCATGCCCTGCGCATGGACATCCGCGACGGCGAGAAACTGCTGCAACAGCTGGAGCTGGGCCTGCTGGACGCGGCGGTGGTGTATCAACCCGAATACTGGCCGCGCCTGCAGGTAGAACAGCTGCTGGAAGAGAAACTCATCCTGGTACGCCTGGCCGCCCGTCCCGAGCCCTACGTGTACATCGACTGGAGTGCTGACTTCCGGCGCCAACACGACACCGCGCTACCAGACAAGGCCAAGGCCGCCGTGACCTTCAACCTCGGCCCCCTGGCCCTGCAGTACATCCTGGAAAACGGCGGCAGCGGCTACTTCCGCACGCGGGTCGTGCAGAGCTACCTGGACAGCGGCATCCTGGAGCGGGTGCCCAAGGCACCGGAATTCAACTACCCCACCTACCTGGTCTACTCCCGCGATCGGGATTCAGCGGCGTTGCAGCAGGCATTCGAGGTGTTGCGAGAGATCGTCAAGACCGGCAGCGACTGGTCGCAGCGCTGGGATCCACTGACCTGAGTTTGTGAGGGTGAGGTCCTCGCCCAAAAAGCCCTTCGCAACACGAAGGGCCTTCACAGGTTCGGTCCCGGGGCTAGCGCTGCATCTGAGCCACGATCTCGTCCTTGACCAGTAATCGCTTCTTCTTGAGCGCCTCCAAAGCATCGTCGGACAGGGCGCCAGAGGATGGTTTCTCGGCTTCGACCACCTCGGCATCAAGTTGGGAATATTTTTGAATTAACGAGTCGAGCCTTGGATTCTCGCTGCGTTTCTGCTGGATGTGGTCTTTTGTGCATTTGAGATCCTGGCACAAATCGTGAGACACCGGCATGGAACACCTCCTTCGATGGGTCGGTGGCAGACGCCCTTGCGGCGCCCGTCGATTATCAGGATGGCCTCCTCGACAGGGTTCTGTCGACCGCCAATCCGACCAGCGGTGACCGTTCGTCGTACCGGATCGCTTGGCGATCAAACCTTTGCCGGTGCGTCGCCCTCCATTGAACAGAGACGACAAGAATCGCTCGTTCAACCTGTGTGGAGACTTACCTATGGACAGATTCACCCTGCGTCAACTCGGCCTGGCAGTTGCCCTGAGTAGCAGCATGGGCATGGCATGGGCCGCGACTTCCAACGACTTTGTCGACAACGCGGCGGCCGGTGGCATTGCGGAAATCGAGACCAGCAAACTGGCCTTGGAAAAAAGCCAATCGGCGGACATCAAGGCATTCGCCAACAAGATGATCACCGACCACACCAAGGCCAACGAAGAGTTGAAAGCCCTGGCGCAAAAACATGACATCGAAGTACCCGACGACACCACGTTGATGAAAAAAGCCAAGGCGAAGATTCTCGACGTGCGCGATGAGTCTTTTGATGCGGCCTACGCCAACAACCAGGTCAAGGCCCACGAAGAAACCATCGTCCTGTTCAAAAAAGAAGCCGAAACCGTTACCGACGACAAGAAGGCTGGCAATACCGAACTCAAGGCCTTCGCCCAGAAGATGCTGCCAGACCTGCAACATCACCTGGAAGCGGCCAAGAAACTTCAGGCTGCGCATCCAAGCAAGTAGAGCGAGGCACCAAAGAGCCCGACGCTTGAGTCGCCGGGCACCGCTCACTTAATGAAAAACGGCGCTTCCCTTGAAAGGGGGGCGCCGTTTTTTTTAAAAAGCGCCTCTCCTGTGGGAGTGAGCTTGCTCGCGATAGCGGTGGTTCAGTCACACGGATGTCGAATTTGCCACGGTCATCGCGAGCAAGCTCGCTCCTACAATCGATCTGTGTTGCACATCCTTCATGGGCTAGCCGCCATCGGTGTCGATATCAGCGTCAGTATCCTCGCCAGATTTCGGCCGATCCGGTTCAGGCTTGAAGCCGGGGCTGAAGTCGTTGTCATTGTCCTTATGACGATTCTTCTGATCGACCTCAGTGGCGGCGCTCTGGGCCTGATCCGCCCCGGCAGGGCGCAGTGGCTGGGTGTTTGCTGGATCGTCGCTCATAGGCACCTCGTTCATGGATAAGACGGATGAATGACCGGTCTTGAGTATTCGAAGGTGACACAACGGCTTGAGTTCCATTTTGTCAGGACCCCGCGATCAGCCACCCAGCACGGTTCTCACCATCCGGGTCAGCGCGTCCGGGCCGTAGGGCTTGCTCAACAAATGGGTATCGGGGCTCAACTGATGGTTCCGGGAGATGATGTCCCGGGTGTGACCCGAGGTGAACAGCACCGGGACCGGTGGTTTCTGCACCTTGGCCCAGGCAGCCAGGTCGGAACTCTTGATCAGGCCGGGCATGACCACGTCGGTGAAGATCAGGTCGACCGAGATGCCTTCCAGTAACAGCTTCATCGCCTCATCACCGTTGGCGGCCGTGAGGGTCCGATAGCCGGACTCTTCCAGCAGTTCCACCGACGCGCTGCGCACCTCGTCGTTGTCCTCCACCACGAGGATCGTCTCTTGCCGGCCGGACTGAATCACGTCGTGCTGCTCGGTTTCGCCCACTTCGGGCGCAAGGCTTCGAGGGAAATACATCCGTACTCGCGTGCCCTCGCCCAGGTCGCTGGTGATCTCGATATGGCCGCCACTCTGCTTGACGAACCCGAACACCATGCTCAGTCCAAGCCCGGTGCCCTGACCATCGGTCTTGGTGGTGAAAAACGGTTCGAACGCCTGCTTCAGGATGTCGGGCGGCATGCCGGCTCCGCAATCGATCACCGACAGCCGGACATAGTCGCCGGCCGGGATCCCCTTGCCGGCACAGAACGGTTCATCGAGCACGATGTTCTCGCCGATCATGCCGATGGTGCCCTCGCCGCCCATGGCATCGCGGGCATTGATCGCCAGGTTCAACAGGGCGTTTTCCAATTGATTGCGATCGACGTGGATGCACCAGGGCGCCTGGGGCAGGTTCACTTCAATCTGGATGTTTTCGCCCAAGGCCCGTTGCAGCAGTTCACCCATGCCATCGTAGATGCGTCGCGGGTTGTAGACCTCCGGTGACAATGGCTGGCGCCTGGCAAAAGCCAGCAGTTGCGATGACAACTTGGCCCCCCGCTCCACGGCCTCGATGGAGGCACTGACCCGCCGCTGCACGTTGGCATTGTCCCGCTCGTGGCGGGCCAACAAGTGCAGGTTGCCGGCAATCACTTGCAGCAGGTTGTTGAAGTCATGGGCCACGCCGCCAGTGAGACCGCCAATGGCCTCGAGCTTTTGCGACTGACGCAACTGCTCTTCTGCCACCAGCCGCGCCTGTACTTCGTCGGCGACCCGCTGTTCCAGGTCGCGGGTGAATTTGAGCAACGAAGCTTCGGCTGTCTTGCGTTCGTTGATGTCAATCAGTACCCCCGGGAAACGCAGGGGTTTGCCCAACGCATCGAACTCACACCGTCCGCTGGCCTGCACCCATAGGTAATCACCGCCCAGACGACGTACCCGATATTCAGCGCTGTAGGGTGTGCCCGTACGCAAGGTCAGTTCGACCCGCTGGTTCACTTCTTCCAGGTCATCCGGATGAATGCTCTGGCGGGCGATCTCGATCGGCAGAGCGTCCAGTGGAGTGTCTGGCGGGTAGTTGAAGGTACGGGCGAAACGCTCATCGCCCGACAGCGTGTCGGCCTGGATGTCCCAGACGAACGATCCCAGCAAGGGTCCCGCCGAGAGGGCCAATTGGATGCGTTCATTGACGGCTCGGTAACTGCGTTCGGCCTCTCGCCGGGCGCGCTCGGTCAACACGTGCTCGGTGGTTTCCACCACAATCGCCAGCACGCCCGCCGGGGACTGGTCGTCATCGGGCACCGGGCTGTAATAGAGGTCCATCCACACATCTTCAGGCTTGCCGTCGCGCAGCAGGACCAACTCTTTGCTGCGGTAGGACAAGGTGCCGCCGGCCAGGCAGACGTCCAGCACATGCCGATTGAATTCGGCGACCTCCGGCCAACCCAACTCCACCGCGCACCCTAGCAGGTAAGGATGGCGGCCACCGGCGAACTCGGCATAGGCATCGTTGTAGATCATGAAGCCCTGGCGGCCCCACAACATCACCATCGGCAGGGGCGACGCCAGCAACAACTGAACGGCGCTGCGCAGACTGGCGGACCAGTGCTCGATGGCGCCCAACTCGGTCCGGCTCCAATCGAACGCCCGGATACGCCCGGCCATTTCACTGCCCCACCCAGGGCACCCGTGATTCTGGGATAGAAACTGCATGGTCGACTCTGAGCCTCAAAATGCCTGCAGGGAATCGGCATACACAAATCCCTTGCGATCAGAGCTTCGAGCGCTGGGTTGGCGTTTGGTTTCATGGTGATCGGCTTACGCACGATCCCTGTGGTCAAGATTGCTCCTGCTTGGCTCTGTAGCAGCTGGCGAAGCCTGCGATCTTTTGATCTTGATCTTGTTCTTTATCTTTCGCTTGCTACTCAATTGCCTGGGACAAGGTCGCAACCTCGTTGCACTCGACAGCTCCTACATTGCTCCTACGGGCGCAGCCCATCGGGAGCAAGCGCACTCACCGCGGGGGACTCAGCGAAAATCACGGCTTTGTACCTGGATGCCCGCCAACAACTCGGTCAGGTCGCTCAGCCGCCCGGCGATCAAGTGGCGGACCTCGCCGACACTTTCCCAGCGCCCGTCGACCCTGAGCAACTGCGAGCCCACCAAGGTCTTGCGCTGGCGCTCGGCCAAGTCGCGCCAGACCACCACGTTGAGGTTGCCGAATTCATCTTCCAGGGTGACAAAGGTCACACCGCTGGCCGTGCCCGGGCGTTGGCGACCGGTGACCAGCCCGGCGACGCTGACGTTGCGGCCATGCTCCACCTCTTGCAACTCCCGTGAGCTGCGGCAGCGCCGGGCACGCAGTTCGGGGCGCAGCAGGGCCAGTGGATGAGGGCCCAGTGTCGTGCCGAGCGTGGTGTAATCGGCAAACAGGTTTTCCCCCAGCGTGGGTTTTGGCAGGGCCACGGGCGGTTCCTCCTGGCTGGGTAAACCGGCGAACAACCCCAGTTGCTTCTGCACCCCGGCCACTTCCCAGCGGGCACGATGGCGATCACCGGCCAAGCCCTGCAAAGCTCCCGCGTCGGCCAATTGCGCCTGGGCCCGGGCATCGAGTTGCGCACGCTCGCCCAAGTCAGCCACGTCGCTGA
Source organism: Pseudomonas sp. St316 (assembly GCF_018325905.1). Classification (NCBI taxonomy): domain Bacteria; kingdom Pseudomonadati; phylum Pseudomonadota; class Gammaproteobacteria; order Pseudomonadales; family Pseudomonadaceae; genus Pseudomonas; species Pseudomonas sp. St316. The sequence continues at coordinate 4,310,433 of NZ_AP021901.1, forward strand.
AGGGCCGATGCCGGCGGGCTGCTTCGATACGGCGAGCATCCTCTTCGCGAAAGCCCTTGACCATGCACAGCCCCATGCGAATCGCCGGTTGCCGACCGTCCATGGGTTCGAGGCTGCAATCCCAATCGCTGGCGCGCACGTCCACCGGACGGATCGACAGTTGATGCCGGCGGGCATCCTGGAGGATCTGGTCCGGGCTGTAGAACCCCATGGGCCAACTGTTGATCAGGGCACAGGCGAACGCCGCCGGTTCGTGGCATTTGAGCCAACTGCTGGCGTAGGTCAGCAAGGCGAAACTGGCGGCGTGGGATTCCGGGAAACCGTAATTGCCGAAACCTTTGATCTGTTCGAAGATTTGCGCGGCGAATTCAGCGGTGTAGCCGTTTTTCTTCATCCCCTGCGCCAGGCGTTCCCGATGGGGTTCCAACCCACCGTGACGTTTCCAGGCAGCCATGGAGCGACGCAATTGGTCGGCTTCACCCGGGGTGTAGTCGGCCGCGACGATGGCGATCTGCATGACCTGTTCCTGGAACAAGGGAACACCCAGGGTGCGGTTGAGCACTTCTTCCAGCGCGGCAGAGGGGTAAGTCACCGCCTCTTCTTTGTTTCTGCGCCGCAAATACGGATGCACCATCCCACCCTGGATCGGCCCAGGCCGTACGATCGCCACTTCGATGACCAAATCGTAGAACGTCTTGGGCCTCAGCCGAGGCAACATCGACATCTGCGCCCGTGATTCGATCTGGAATACCCCGATGGTGTCGGCGCGACTGATCATCTCGTAGGTCGCCCGATCCTCCTGGGGCAACGACGCCAGGGTATAGCGGTGCCCCCGGTAGTGCTCGATCAAGTCGAAACAGCGACGAATCGCACTGAGCATGCCCAAGGCCAGGATATCCACCTTGAGTAACCCGACCGCGTCCAGGTCGTCCTTGTCCCACTGGATGATGGTGCGTTCGGCCATGGCGGCGTTTTCCACCGGCACCAGGGTGTCCAGGGGCTGCTCGGAAATCACGAAGCCGCCAGGGTGCTGGGACAAATGCCGAGGGAAACCGATCAATTGCTGGGTCAGGCTCAGCACCCGGCGCAACACCGGGCTGTCCGGGTCGAAGCCGCCTTCACGCAAGCGCTCCACTGGCGGCGCCTCGTCGCTCCAGCGGCCACAGCAATCGGCCAGGGCGTTGACCTGGTCCGGCGGCAAGCCCAGGGCCTTGGCCACATCGCGCACCGCCCCGGCGCCGTGGTAACTGCTGACCACCGCCGTCAACGCCGCTCGATGACGACCGTAGCGCTGGAACACGTACTGCAGCACTTCCTCGCGACGCTCGTGTTCAAAGTCGACGTCAATGTCCGGCGGCTCGTTGCGCTCCCGGGACAGGAAGCGTTCGAACAACAGGCTGGTGAGGCTGGGATCGATTTCGGTGATGCCCAGGGCGTAGCACACCGCCGAGTTGGCCGCCGAACCGCGCCCCTGGCAAAGGATATGGCGGCTGCGGGCGAAACTGACGATGTCCTGGACGGTGAGGAAATAACTGTCATAGCCCAACTCGGCGATCAGGCTCAGCTCCCTGTCGATCTGCGCGCGCACTTTGTCTGGCACCCCTTTTTTCCAGCGTTCACGCATGCCACGCTCGGTCAGCTCCCGCAACCAGGACGCCGGTTCATGGCCCTCGGGCACCAGCTCACGCGGGTATTGATAGCGCAACTGACCGAGGTCGAACCTGCAGCGCCGGGCGATCACCAGGGTTTCGTCGAGCAAGGCCCGCGGGTAGAGATCGACCAGGTCCTTGCGGCTGCGCAAGTGGCGCTCGCCGTTGGGGTGCAGGCGCTGGCCGGCCTCGGCCACCGTGACGTGGTGACGGATGGCGGTCATGGTGTCCTGCAAGGCACGACGGCCGCGCACATGCATGTGCACATCGCCACTGGCCACAACGGGAAGATCCAAGCGCGCGGCCAGCGCCAACGAGTCTGCCAACCAACGGCGGTCGTCCTGTGCGCAATGCAACTGGACCGTCAGCCACAGGCGCCCGGCAAAGATCGGCTGGAGCCAACGGCCATGTTCCTCGGCGTCCTTGCCCTCGGCGACCCACAACGCCAGCAATCCCGGCAAAGGCTGGTCGAAGTCCTCTCGCACGATGCGATAGTGGCCCTTCTCGCTGCGACGCCGGGCGCAGGTGATCAGCCGGCACAAGGCTTGATAGCCTTCCAGGTTTTCCACCAGCAACACCAGTTTCGGACCGTTCTCGACCTGGATTTCGCTGCCGACGATCAGTTGCAGCTCCAGTTCCCTGGCCGCCTGCCAGGCCCGGACGATTCCGGCCAGGGTGCACTCATCGGTGATTGCCAGGGCCTGGTAGCCCTCCTGCATGGCCCGACGACACAGCTCCAGGGCACTGGAAGCGCCGCGTTGGAAGCTGAAGTTCGACAGGCAATGCAGCTCGGCATATTCAACGCTCATGCGAACCAGCCCTGCAGCCACAACGGCCCGCCCTCGCCCACCGGTCGATAGGCCCAGCCACGTTGTCCGCTGCGGGTTTCGATCAGGTAGTAGTCGCGGCGTACGTCGGCACCGTCCCACCAGCCGGTCTCGATGCGCTCCGGGCCCATGAGGACTCGCGCCTGGCTGTCCTGCAGCACCTGGGCCTCATTCAGCAGCCAGCCGGGACGCTGCACGCCAGCGCGCACCGGACAGGTCTGGGGCCGGGGTTGGGGCGTCATTTGCCAGGCGCATTCAGGTCGGTGGTCATCACGAAACCCCAGGCCCTGCACCGCGTCGTCCCCCAGTCGCGCCCGCAGCCGTTCCCGCAGTTGCTCCCAGGGCAAGGACTGTTGCGGGCGCTCGTCGAACAGTTCCAGGCGCTGGGGCACGAAGCTCGGCAGGTCCTCGGCACACAGGCGAAAACCCCGCACCGGGGCCGCGACCTGCACCTGCTCCAAGCGACCGCGGGCCAGTTCGAAAAGCATCGCCGGATCCCGTTCGGCGCTGAGCAAGCCGACCTTGATCAGCGTGTCCGGCAAACCGGCGTGCTCCAGGTGCAGGTCGAAGCGCTGCACGCCGCTGTCGCGTCCGCACAGGAAGGCCGACAAGTCACCGGTCAAGCGACGCAACGGAAACAGCAGCGCCTGATGGGATTGCACGTCATAGTTGAGTTCGATGCGCACATCGAAACGGTCGGGCGGCAGGTAGAACGACAGCGCCAGGGTGCGACTGCCCGTCAACGCATCGAGGTGCTTGAGCACCTGGGCCTCGAAGCGCCGTGCCAGGGTCTGCCGGGGCAAGGCCTGGACCTGGCTCAGGCGGCGCAGACCCATGCGCGACAGCGCCGTGGCGACCTCGGGGTCCAGGCCGATCCGCTCCACAGGCATGTCTCCCAGGCATTGTTGCAAGGTCTCGGCGTCGGGCACCACCAAGGCGTCATAGGCATTGGCCAACACCCGCGCCGCCACCGGATTAGGGGCGGCGACGATGCGATGGCGAAAGCCCAGCTCGGTCAGCTCGGTCCGCAAGCGCGCCTCGAACACCGGCCAGGGCCCGAACAGACCCAGGCTCGACTCGATCTCGAACAGCAGCGTACGCGGGTAATGCACGCTGACCTGGGAGCTGAAACGGTAGGCCCAGGCCGCCAGGAACTGTTGCCAGTGTTCGATTTGCGCCGCGTCGTATTCGGCGGTGGCAAAGCCTTTGCTCAAGGCCTGGGCGGCGGTCATGGTCTGGCCGGGACGCAAGCCCAGGGCCCGTGCCGGCGCATTCACCGCTTGCAGCACCCGACGCTGGGCCGGACCGGTCAGCAATGCCAGGGGCTGTTCGGGATCGGGGCGCTGACGCAGCGCGGCGTCCAGCGCCAATTGCGGGAAGAGAATACAGACCCAGCGCATCGCAACCTCAATGCCCGGTTTGTGTGGCGAGCGTGGTAAAGGCAATCGGCGCCGAACGAGCCAACCCGCCCCGGCACTTGAGCACGCGCAATTGCGCAGGCCGGGCATCGATGGCAATGCGCAGCGCCGCCGGCGACGGGTTGATGGCCTCCTGGATCGAGCGCCAGGCGAATGCCAGGGTCTGGCCGGTTTCCGCTGCCACTTGCAAGCGGCGCAAGGCCCGATCATCCGCCTGGCGGGGCCAGCACAGGACCGCGCCACAACTGCCCGAACGCAGGCATTGTTCGGTGGCCCACAGGGCGTCGCGTTCATCGGCCTGGATCACCGACATTTGGCGCAGGTCGATCCCGGCGTTCTGCCAGGCCTGAGGATAAGGCACGAACGGTGGCGCCACCAGCACGATCCGCTCCCCCGCCGCCGACAGCCGCGCCAGGGTCGGCCACACCAGTTGCAACTCACCCACGCCCGGCGCGGCGATGAGCAGTTCCGTCAACGCCGCTTCCGGCCAGCCACCACTGGGCAACGCCGCGTCCAGTGCCGCATGGCCGGTGGGTTGCGGGCTGGCGGCTGGCGGCGCAGGCCGGCCTTTCCAGACCTGGCCGCCGTTGAACAGCGTGTCCAGCGCAACGACAGCGCCCATCAGCCTTGCCTCACCAAGCCACAGAACACCCCTTCTATCGCCAGGTCCTGGTCGGCCTCGACGATGATTGGCTGGTAGGCCGGGTTGCGCGGCAATAAACGCACCCGCTCGCCGAGGCGCTCGAAGCGCTTGATGGTGACTTCACCGTCCAGGCGCGCCACGACGATCTGGCCGTTGGAGGCCTGCGGCGTGCGCTGCACGCCCACCAGGTCACCGTCGAGGATACCGTCCTCGATCATCGAATCGCCCTGGACCCGCAGCAGGTAATCCGGCGCCTTGGTAAAGATCGCCGGGTCCAGCATCAGGCGGCTGTGGACCTCGGCGTCGGCACCGATCGGCAGCCCGGCGGCCACTCGCCCCAGCACCGGCACGTCCAGCAGCTCGGGTCGAGGTGGCTGGTTCAGCAAGCGAATGCCCCGGGCCTGGTGCGGATTGACCTCGATGAAACCGGCTTCGGTCAACGCCAGCACATGCTTGCGCGCCACGCTGCGGGAGGCAAAACCAAACGCCTCGCTGATTTCAGCGAGGCTGGGAGGCTGGCCCTGATCGGCGATGCGTTCGCGGATGAAGGTCAGGATGGCGGTGCGGCGGGGAGTGAGAGTCGTCATGGAGTACATTTGTACTCTTGCGAGGTTTTTCTGACAAGCGCCGCCAGTCAGTTCACAGCCCAGCGGGAGCAATCTCTGGCCACAGGTCTCATCACTTTTCTTTAAATGAGCAGCCCTACCCTGTGGGAGCGAGCTTGCTCGCGAAGACACCAGCACATTCGACATCCATGCAAGCTGACCCAGCGCCATCGCGAGCAAGCTCGCTCCCACAGTTGGATTGGGGTTCAGCCGTAAAGACATGTCGGCTATCAGGCCGCCTCGCGAGCACGCTTTGCACAGACCTCCCCCACATAGGTTTTTGGTTGTTTACAAGATCAATGTCCACCGCCAATCCCTGTGGGAGCCAAGCTTGCTCGCGATAGCAGTGGGTCTGATTACATCAATGCTGAATGTGCCACCGCCATCGCGAGCACACTCGCTCCCACAAGGGATCCGTGAAGAGACTACAACCCCGCCAGGTAAGCCCATGGATAAATCCCCCGCTCATGCCCATCACTGAACACCAATTGCACCCCATACCCCTGGGCATTGACCCCAACCACCCGAACCCGCGGATCGACCTGAACCGTCAGCCCTTGCAGGCGAAACGCCCGGCACTGGGAACAGGGGCATTGCCGACGCAGTTCGGCATGGTCCAGGCATTGTTCAAGGCCATCGGGCCAGTCGAGCTTCAATTGTCCTTTGTCCCGGGAATTGCCAATCGCCAACGGGCTCATTGCAACTGCCCCAAGGCGATGCGCACGGCTTTGCGCACTTCGGGGTCGCCATCGTCCCGCGCAGCCTGCAACGCCGGGACAGCGCCGTGATCGTTCAACTCACCCAAGGCCAGGGCCGCCTCCTTGCGCAGGTTGCTGATGCGATGGCCCAGGGTCTCGATCAATCCCGGCAACGCCGGGGCGTAGCGCAAGCGGCCAAGGCTGCGGGTGGCGCGCAGGCGCACTTGCCAATAATCATCCCCCAGGGCCTCGACCAGGGCCGGGCCGGCGTCGACATGGCCGACCTTGCCCAGGGTGGTGGCGGCTTCTTCGCGTACCGCCCAGGCCGGGTCCCGCAGCGCCTGGCGCAGGGCCGGCAAGACCTGTGCGTCAGAGGCCAGGCCGAGGGCGCCAGTGGCAGCCCGCCGAACCTCGGTGTCCGGATCGTCACTGGCCAACCGCGCCAAGGCAGGCAAGGCGTCGAGGTGCTTGAGCCAGCCGAGCACGCCGACAGCTTCGCGGCGAACGCTGGCATCGTTGTCGGCCAGGGCAACGAGCGCCACCGGTGCCGCGTCGGCCAGACGCAATTCGCGCAAGGCCCTGAACGCGGCGACGCGCACGCTGGCCTCCCCGTGGGCGGCCCAGGGCAGGATCACCCTCCCCGCCGCCTCGCTCTTGAGCAGGCTCAGACTCTGGGCGGCGGCACCCTGCACCGTCGTGGACGGATCGGTCAGGGCCTGGCACAACGCGGCGACCACCGGCGCGTCTTCCCAGGCTTCGAGCAGTCGCGCGGCTTCGGCGCGGACCTCGGCGCTGGCATCGTGGGCCAGGCGATCCACCAGCCATAGCAGGCCTTCAGGCTCCTCGAGGTCGGCCAGTTCGATCAGGGCGATGCGGCGCACGCCCGGGTCCTCGTCGGCCAGGCGTGGTTGCAGGGCAAGGATATCGTCGTTGTCGGTGTTTTCGAATAGAGAGGTCATAGGGCAAATCGCGGCAAGGAGGTTTCAGGGGGAAGCCCGAGGGGATTGAGGCGCGGCAACTGCCGGCCGTCTTCATGGCGCAGCAAGTCGAGGCAGTGGCGCTTCAAGCGGGAGAACTCAGGACGGGTAACCAGTTCGGTCGTGCGTGGCCGTGGGAAGTCCAGGCGCAGATCCTCGATGATCCGACCGGGGCGCGGGCTCATCACCAGCAAGCGATCGGCCAGGAACAGCGCCTCGTCGATGTCGTGGGTCACGAACACCACGGTGGTACGGATGCGGGTCCAGATGTCCAGCAGCAGCTCCTGCATGTTCAACCGGGTCAAGGCATCGAGCGCGCCAAAGGGTTCGTCCATCAGCAGCAGCCGTGGACGATTGACCAGCACCCGGGCGATTTCCACCCGTTGCTGCATGCCCCCGGAGAGCTGGTCCGGCCAGTGCCCGGCGAAACCTTCCAGGCCCACCAGCGCGATGATTTCATCGGCGGCCCGGTGCCGCTCGGCCTTGCCCAGGCCGCGCATCTTAAGGCCGAAAGCGACGTTGTCGCGCACGCTGCGCCAGGGAAACAGCGTGTGTTGCTGGAACACCATGCCGCGTTGGGGCGACGGGCCGGAAACCGCCAAGCCGTCGACATTCAAGCTGCCGGAGCGCGGCTGCAGATGCCCGGCCAAGGCCCCGAGCAAGGTGGACTTACCGCAGCCGGACGGCCCGAGAACACAGACGAACTGACCCGCCTCGATCTGGCAATCGAGGCCTTGGACCGCTTCGAAGGCTTGGTTCCCCTGACCAAGGACAATGGACAGCTGACGGATATCGATCCGCCCTTCGGGTGTTTGCATCACGCTCATCAGGCCTTCCCTCGTGGTCGATGCCAAGGCGTGAACAACCCGCCCAGGCGTTTGATCAACAGGCTGCTGCCCATGCCCAACAAACCGATCAGCAACATGCCGACGACGATGTCGGCGTAGTTCTGCACGGTGTAGGACGCCCAGGTGTAGTAGCCGATGCCGTACTGGCCGGCGATCATTTCCGCCGTCACCAGGCAGAACCAGGACGTGCCCATGCCGATGGCCAGGCCGGTGATGATGCTCGGCGCGGCGCCCGGCAGAATCACCTCCAGCAGGATCGCCCGGCGCCCGGCCCCGAGGCTTTTTGCCGAGGCGATCAGCCGCCGGTCCACCCCTTCGACGCCGTGTACGGTGTTAAGCAGGATCGGGAACAGCGCGCCGGTAAAGGTGATGAACACCATCGACAGTTCCGACGAGGGGAACATCAGGATCGCCAGGGGAATCCAGGCCACCGCCGGGATCGGCCGCAGCACTTCCAGCGGCGGCAGCAACAGGTCTTCGGCCCATTTCGAACGGCCGATGGCCAGGCCCAGCGCCACGCCAATCAACAGCGCCGCGCCATAACCGGCAAAGACCCGCCCCAGGCTGCTACCCAGGTGCCGGGCGAGATTGCCGGAATCACCCAGGCCCAGCGCGGCCTGTACCACCGCCAATGGCGTCGGGACGTTGGCGAAGGTCACCAGGCCAAGGTCCCAGTGGCCGTTGGCGGCGAGTTGCCAGAACAGCAGGCAGAGCAACAGGGAAGCGGCTCGCAGGAGCCAACGTTTGGATGATGGATACACAAATTTTCCTCAGTTATGGAGATCCCTTGTGGGAGCGAGCCTGCTCGCGATAGCGGTGTGTCAATCACATCAACTTCAACTGATCTGACGCCATCGCGAGCAGGCTCGCTCCCACAGGTTTTGCTTTCACTCGAGTCAGGTCAGCGGGCAGCAACCGCCTGAGTGGTGGCCTCGCTGAAGTCCAGGACCTTGCCGCCCTGGGTCGTGGCAAATTGCTCGGCCTGGCCCTTGAGCAGGAACGCGCTGAGCTGGCCCTTGGCATCGCTGGCGAACCACGCCTGTTCGGCCAGCAGCTTTATCCCGCTGTCGCTGGCCTGGGCATAGACGGCGCGGATGCCCTTGCCTTCCTGCTTGAGGCTCGCCAGCGCGGTGAAGGCCGATTGGGCCGAGGCATAATGGCGCACTTTCGGCTCACCGCGTACCCAGATCTCGGCGACGTGACTGAAGTCGCTGATGGCTTTGCCGGTCAGGGCATCGACGGTGCTGAGCGGGGTCTGGGCGTAGTTGCCCAGCTGCGCGGTGTAGTCCAGGTTCGACGCCTTGAACGCGGCGCGGATGTACTGGTCATCGATGAAGGTATTGAGGTCGAGCCCGCGATCAGCCTTTTTCAATAGCTTGAGCGTGTCGATGGCGGTACCGACCGCTTGCCGGTACTCCGGTTTCCAGGTCAAGTCGCGGGTCTGTACACCCAACGGTCCGTGGAACAGGTAATTGACCTCGGCATCCACTCCGGTGACTTTGGCGATCAACTCGCTGTACTTCTCAGGCTCGGCGGCCAGCAACTGATTGGCCTCGATGCTCGCGCGCAGGTAAGCGACGACGATTTCCGGGTAATGCCTGGCATAGGTTTGATCCACCAGCGCACCGTGGAACGTCGGCGCGCCAGCCTGGGCGCCATCGTAGATCTTGCGGGCGAAACCGCGGCTGGGGAACAGTTCGGCGAACGGCACGAAGTCGGCGTGGGCGTCGATCTTGCCGGCTTGCAACGCGGAACCGGCCACCTCCGGCGGCTGGGCAATGATGTTGACGTCCTTGAGCGGATCCCAACCCTGGGCCGCCACGGCGCGCAGCAACATGCCGTGGGCGGTGGAGGCGAACGGCACGGAAATCGTCTTGCCCTTGAGTTCCGCCAGCGACTGCACACCCGACGCACTCGGCACCACGATGCCGTTACCACTGCCCTGGGTGCTGCCCGACAGCACGCTGATGAACAGGCTGTGCTTGCCGGCGGTTTCGAACGCCACGCCGTTGAACGCTCCGGGGAAATCGGCCATGGCGCCGAAGTCGAGTTTGCCGGCGACCATCTCGTTGGTCAGCGGCGCGCCACTGGTGAAGTTCTTCCACTGGATATCGTATTGGGCGTCCTTGTAGGCGCCGTCGTGGGGCAGGTATTTATCCAGCAAGCCCAGTTCCCGGATCAACAACCCGCCGGCGGCGCAGTTGATGGTGGTGTCCTGGGTGCCGATGGCGATACGGATGGTTTCTGCCTGGGCAGGCAAGGTCAATGAAGCCAGTACCAGACCGGCGAGTGCTGCACGCAATAGCATGGGTGTGTCCCCTCGAATCATTTATTGGATTTCGTCTCCGCCACGATCAAGGCGCGGTGGGAAACGAGGGGTGTTCTGAATGTGCGTCCGGGGGTGGCCGGATGGCATCTGTGGTGTTTGGGTGGGCCTCATCGCGAGCAAGCTCGCTCCCACAAGGGTTCTCGGGTGTCCACAGATCTTGGGCTCCCCACAAATCCCTGTGGGAGCGAGCTTGCTCGCGATAGCGTCCTGCCGGTCAACGCAGCAGGTACGGAATCTCGACTTTCACCGCCCCGGTCGGGCAGTCCTTTTCACAGGGCATGCAGTACCAGCATTCGTCGAACGCCATGTAGGCCTTCTGGGTCGCTGGGTTGATCGCCAGCAGGTCCATGGGGCAGACATCGACGCAGACGGTGCAGCCCTTGTGGGCAATGCATTTGTCCTCGTCCACGGTGACGGGAGCATTGGAGCGGAAAAAGATTTCCTGGGGTTGATAGGCCATGGGGGGTCTCTTTGGGTGAAGGGTTCACGCCGCGTCGGCACCGACCCGCAGCCGGTCGTAAGCCTGCAGTTCGTCGGCATCGAGGGCGATGATGTAGGGTTCGACGGCTTTCTTGAATGAGGTCATCGCGCCGTCATCGCCCTTCTTCAAATGGCAATGGCAAAACCAGTCGCTGTCGTTGCGTTGTGGATGATCGACCCGATAGTGGTACAGGCCCCAACGGCTTTCGGCGCGAAACAGCGAAGCGCGGGCGGCCATTTCGGCGCAGTCGCGGATCACGCTGACTTCCATGGCGCGCATCAGTTCATGGGCGTTGTGGGCCTTGATCTGGTCCAGGTCGCGCTGGATATCGCTGAAGCGTTGCAGGCCGATCTGCATTTTCCTGGTGACTTTCGGTGGTTGCAGGTAATCGTTGACGAAGCGGCGCAGCTTGTATTCCACCTGAGCCGGCGGCAGGCCGTGCTCGCGATCCAGCGGTGCGTAGACACGCGCCTTCTCCCGTTCGATCTGTCCGGCATCCAGCGCCGAAAAATCCTTTCCCGCCACAAAGTCCGCGGCGTTGTTGCCGGCAAACCAGCCGTAGGTGAATGCACCGAGCATGTAGTTGTGCGGCACTGCCGCCATGTCGCCGGCCGAGTACAAGCCCTTGACCGAAGTCTCGGCCCGCTCGTTGACCCACACGCCCGAGGCTGAATGACCGCTGCAAAAACCGATTTCGGAGATGTGCATCTCCACCATCTGCGTGCGGTAGTCGGTGCCACGGTTGGCGTGGAACTGACCGCGACTGGGCCGCTCGTTGCTGTGCAGGATCTCTTCGATGTTCTGGATGGTTTCCTCGGCCAGGTGATCGAGTTTGAGGAACACCGGACCATTGCCGCCTTCGAGTTCCTGGTGGAACTCCCACATCATCTGCCCGCTCCAGTAGTCGCACTCGATGAAGCGCTCGCCCTTGTTGTTGGCGGTATAGCCGCCCAGGGGGCCAGTGACATAGGCGCACGCCGGGCCGTTGTAATCCTTGATCAATGGGTTGATCTGGAAGCACTCCAGGTTCGCCAGTTCAGCACCGGCGTGGTAGGCCATGGCATAACCGTCGCCGGCATTGGTCGGGTTCTCATAGGTGCCCATCAGGTAGCCGGAGGCCGGCAACCCCAGGCGCCCCGCCGCGCCACAGCAAAGGATGACGGCCTTGGCCTTGATCACATGAAAGTCGGCGGTGCGGCAATCGAAGCCCATCACACCGTTCACCGCGCCCGCTTCGTCCGTCAGCAACCGTGTGCAGACCAGCCGATTGGTGATGCTCACCCGGGCCCGTTTCAGTTGCCGATAAAGCACCTTCTTGATGTCGTGCCCTTCCGGCATCGGCAGCACGTAGGCGCCCATGTGATGGACCTTCTTCACCGCGTAGTCGCCGGTTTCGTCCTTCTCGAACTTCACGCCCCAGCGGTCCAGCTGCTCGATCGTTTCGAAGCTGTGGGTCGCATAGGCGTACACCGCCGCCTGGTTGACGATGCCGTCGTTGGCGATGGTGATTTCCTTGGTGTACTGCTCAGGTGTCGAGTGACCGGGAATGATCGCGTTGTTCAACCCGTCCATGCCCATGCTGATGGCGCCGCTGCGCTTGACGTTGGCCTTGTCCACCAACAGCACGCGCAAGTCACGGTTGCGCTCCTTGGCCTTGATCGCCGCCATGGGCCCGGCCGTGCCGCCACCGATGACGACGATGTCGTATTCCTGTTCCAGGGTGCTTCTAGTCATGGCGCTGCGTCCCTTTTTGCCGGTCGATCCGCAAGCGGTACTGGAAGGCATCGCCGCGGTAATAGAGGTGTTCGAAGTCCAGGGGCTGGCCGCTGGTGTCATGGGTCAGGCGCTCGATGCGCATGATGGGCGAACCTGGTTCGACCTCCAGCGCCTGGCTCAGGTCGCTGTCGGCCAGCACCGCATCGATGGCCAGGTCGGCATGACCCAAGGTCAAGGCGCAGTCGTTTTCCAGAATCAGGAAAATATCCCGGGTGACCAGGTCGGCCTTTTCCAGCCGTTCACCGAGGGCCTTGGACAGGTAGGTAATCTCCAGGGAAACCGGCTCGCGATTGATCAAGCGCACCCGTTTGATCTGCGCCACCACGTCCCCTTCCATCACCTTCAGGCGCTCGGCCACGAGCTTGTCGGCCGCGATGAACTTGAAACTGAGCAAACGGTTGATCACCTCGAAACCACGCCCGGTCATGGACTCGGCCAAGCCTTGGAGAGTGCTGACGTTCTGGAAGGTCTTGGGCTTGGCCACGAACGTACCTTTGCCGTGGATCTTGAAAATCAGGCCTTCCTTTTGCAGATCGCCCAAGGCCTGGCGCACGGTGATGCGGCTGACGCGAAACAGCGCGCCGAGCTCGCTTTCCGAGGGCATCTGGTCGCCTTGGGGGTATTCACCGTCGAGAATGCGTGCGCGCAGCACGTCTCGCAGTTGCGTGTGCAGCGGTACGCTGCTGAGGGAAAGAACGTTGTCGGACATGGCCTCTTTCACTTGTCATAACGAGTTATGACGTGATCTTAGGCAAACCACCCACGACCTGAGAAATACTCTTTGGACATATCCTTAGAGCCGGGCTTCGGCACTCTCGTTGCGAAACGCGCTCGGGCTCATGCCAGTCCAGCGTCGGAACGCCCGACGGAAGCTGCGCACATCGCTGTAGCCGACCTCTTCGGTGATGCGCTCGATGGACAACTCGGGGTTGGCCAGCAGGTTCAGCGTGCGGCCGCGGCGCACCTGTTCGAGCAAAGTCTCGAAGGTCAGGCTGTGTTCAGTCAGGCGCCGCCGCAGGGTGCGGCTGCTCATGTTGAGGTCGCTGGCGATTTTCTCGATATGGCTGCCCCGGGTCAGGTCCCGGGCAATCGCCCGTTCCACGGTCTGGATCAGATCGATTTTCTGGTGCACCTCGGTGGCCTCCTGCTCCAGCAAGGCCAATGCCTGGCGCAGGGCCAACGGGTGGTGATTGGGCAAACGCATATCCAGCCAGCGCACGTCGATCAGCATGCGATTGTGCCGGCAACCGAAGCGCACATCCGGCCCCAAAATCCGCTGATATTGCTGGGCATAGGACGGCGCGGCATGCATGAACTCCACGGCCAGGGGCTTGAAATCGGGGCCCGCCAGCGCCCGACCATAGACCATCAGGCTGGCGAAGAACTCTTCCACGGCAAACACCTGGATCTCGGCGAAAGGCAGGCGGCAGGTCGCCTCGACCATAATCCGGTCAGTGGCTTCTTCGACGCTGGTCACCGCGATGCCCCCGGTGGTGTGCTGGTAACGAACCCCCAAGGCGAAGGCATCGCGCAGGGTTTCGCACAGCGATAAGACGTGGCCCAACAGGCCGAGGGTGCCAAGCACGTTACGATCACCCACCCACAAACCCAGCCCCTGCTCGGGCAACAGCTTGAGCGCCCGTTGAATCATGACCACGGCCTGGCGGTAGGAAATGCGCTGGGCGGGATCTTGCAGATCATCGAGGCCAAACCCCAGGCCGCGACACAGGCTGGCGGCATCGAAGCCTTTGTCCGCCACCACCTCGGCCAGGGTCTGCAGCAGGAAGGGCGATACCAGCGCCAATTCATAGGTGGGGTCGATGACTTTCATCTGCATGGGGACGGGTTCCGGAGCACGTTAGGTGGCGTTTTTGTAACCGGTTGTTTCACAAAGTTAGCATGCCCTGGCGGATCGAGGGGCACAAAAATCTGGCCGCCCAAGTCCCCTGTATGGCCGCCAATACCCTGCCCTGTCGGCGGCGAACGGCTTATTTGTATGGCTCGGACTTTCGGTGCATCGCCAACAATAACAATGAGCCCCCACATGAACCCGATCCGCACGACATTCGCCTTGCAATTGACCCTCGGCCTGGCCTGCGGCTATGCCCTGCCCGCCTTGGCCACCGAATCAGGGGTCGACAACATCGGCCCCGGCACCGATGGCTTTTTCGTGTTGCCGCTGGAAGTCGACAGCCTTCCGGACCACATGGTCGCGTTCAACCTCTACTACAACCATTACAAAGCCCGGAAATTCAACATCAGTTCGTTGGGCGGTGAACTGCCGGACGTCGAAATCGAATCCACGGCAGTGGTCCCGCGTATCGACTACCTGAGCCCGTTGCGGGTGGCCGGTGGACGCGCGGGGATCTACATCGCCCAGCCCTGGATCAAACAGGAAGTTTCGGTGTTCGGCCTGCATGACACCCGCGAGGGCATGGGCGACACCACCATTTCACCCATCGTGCTCTGGGACATGGGCAAGAACCTGACCCTGGCCGCGGCGCTGGAAATCACCGTACCGACCGGCGAATACAGCACCGATCGATTGGCCAACACCAGCAACAATTTCTACACCTACAAGCCGCTGTTTTCCTTCACCTGGTTGCCCACCGAAGACACCGAGGTGTCGATGAAAAGCACCTACAGTTTCAACCGCAAGAACAAGGACACCGACTACCGTTCGGGGCAGATTTTCCATTTCGACTATTCCGCCAGCTACCGCGTGACCGACAACCTGAGGGTGGGCCTCAACGGCTACTACCTGAAGCAGACCACCGACGACAAACAGTACGGCCGCACCGTGCAATTCGCCGGGCAGGATGTGGACGACGGGGTACGCGGCCAGGTCTTCGCCATTGGCCCGGCGCTGCACCTGACCTTTCTCAAGTACGCCAGCGCCGAAATTCGCTGGGCCAAGGAATTCGACGTGCAAAACCGCCCCGAAGGCGAGATGCTCTGGGCCAAGGTCAGTATTCCGTTTGCGTTTTGAATGGATGCAGCCCTACCGCTTGTTTTGTCATCAGACCGAGTCGCCTGCTTCGCGTGCAGGCTCGCTCGCACAGGGGGATGTGCAGTGAAATGCAGATATTGAACACCCCTGAACAACTGTGGGAGCGAGCTTGCTTGCGATAGCGGTGTGTCAGTCGACAGTTATGCCAACGGATGCATCGCTATCGCGAGCAAGCTCGCTCCCACAGGCTATTCCTTCAGCTGAAACCCAGGATCGACGAAAGATGCCCATTGAGGAATTTGCCGCTGGGGTCCAGCGCCTGGCGCACCTCGGTGAATTCCGTCCAGCGCGGGTACAGCGCCTGGAGCGCTTTGGCGTTCAGCGAATGCAATTTCCCCCAATGCGGACGGCCCTGGTATTTCCAGAAGATCGGCTCGATGGCGGCAAAGAAATTGTGATGGTCCATCTGGTAATGCTGGTGAACCGAGATCGAGCAACTGTCCCGGCCTTCGAACATGCTCAAGGCAATGTCGTCGGCCTTCACGTAGCGGTACTCGATGGGAAACCAGGTGCGCAGGTCCTTGTCGCGGATCAGTGCGAGGATTTCACGCAGGCATGCCGGGCCGTGTTCGGCCGGCACCGAGTACTCCATCTCATTGAAACGCACGGTGCGGGCATTGGCGTAGATGTCATGGGAATCACCGACCCGGTCGTCGAAATCGGCCACCAGCCGCAAGCTGTTGAGTAGCGCTCGCCGAATCGTGGGAAAATCGCTGCCGTACTTGTCGAGGTTCTCGATCAGGGAAACGAATTCGTTGCCGCCCTCCTCCTCGGGGCTGATTGGCGGCGTGGCCGGGTCCGTGGTTTCGTTCAGGGTAATCGACAATGCGTAGTCGGAATGGGTGACGACCTGCATTTCCCAGTGCTGGTTGTCCCGGGTGTTGGCTTCCACGTCCTCGAGCAATTCCTCGGTTTTCGCCACCCATTGGTGCTCGCGCAAGCGATAGGCGGGGCGGTTCTGCAGGCGCACGCGGGTCACCAGTCCCAGCGCGCCAAGGGACACCCGGCCAGCCTTGAACACTTCGGGGTGATGCTGGGCATCGCAATCGAGCACCTCGCCGCTGGCCGTCACCAGTTGCAGGCCGACCACCTGGGACGCGTACGAACCGAAGGCCTTGCCAGTGCCATGGGTCGAGGTGGCAATGGCACCGGCCAGGGTCTGGTAATCCACGTCAGCCATGTTCGGCAGTGCCTGGCCGATGGCCTTGAGCGCCGGGCCCATGCGGGACATGGGCGTGCCGCCGCCGAACTCGGCTTGCAGGCTGGCCGCATCATGAGCCAACAGGCCACTGAAAAAACTCAGCGACAACAAGGTGCCGTCAGTGGGCACCAGGGCACTGAAGGAATGCCCGGAACCCACCGGACGAATCCGCCCTTCGGCGCGCCTCACCACGTTCACCAGCTCATCGAGGTCCTTGGGGGCCAGGCGTGCCGCCGGCAGGCAACTCTGCGCACCGGACCAATTGCGCCACGGGATCAGCCGCGGCGCGCGCATCAACTCGGCCAGGGCGCCCTGGCTGCCCAGGGCCGTAAAGGCTGCGACAACGCCGGCCTGTTGCAGCAACCGACGCCGTGAGTAGTCCATCGTCATGCCGTTGTACCCGTCGTTGTTATTGGAAGTGTTGACCGGACATGAAGGCGATCAGGGCCAGGAACTGCTCTTGGGAACAGTGCATGCACAGGCCCATCGGCGGCATGCCGTTGTAGCCGTTGATCGCGTGGTCCAGCAGGGTGTCGGCGCCCTGGGCGACCCGCGGGGCCCAGGCGTTCGTATCGCCGGTCAACGGCGCCCCGGCACCGGGGTTGGCGTGGCAGAGCTTGCAGCTGCTGTCGTAGACCTGGGCCAGCGCCGCATCGCTGGGCATGGCGGTGAACACCGTGGGCCCGGGCGGTTTGGCCTCTTCGCCGCAGCCTGTGAGCAGGACGCCAAGCAGGATGATGGAGACAGGGTTGAGCCAGGTTGAAGGTGTCGTAGCCGGCATGGGGCCCTCTTGGCTGCGCTTTTGTTGTTGTAGGCCAACACTAAGGCACGCCAGCGCTTCGGCTTGAGGTCATTGGGGGCCATAAAAGGGGGCTTGGGCGGCCAGGTGCTGGCGTATCAATTACCTTTGTGGCGAGGGCATTTATCTGTGGGAGCAAGGCTTGCCCGCGATCAAGGCGACTCGGTTCCAGATAGGCCGTGTGTCCTTCATCGCGGGCAAGCCTTGCTCCCACATAGCCGCTCGCCATAAAGGTGTTGTGTGCTCAGGGCAGCAGCAGCCCTTGCTCGCGTTCGCACAGTTGCACCACGTAGTCCCACAACACCCGCAATCGCACGGATTTGTGCAGTTCGCGACGGGTGCTGATCCAGTAGCTGCGGCGGATGGTTTCGTCCGGCAGCAATGGCACCAGCGTCGGGTCGCCGCTGGCCATGTAGCAAGGCAGCACGGCGATCCCCAGGCCCGAGCGCGCAGCCTGTTGCTGGGCGATGACGCTGGTGCTGTGGAACACCACCCGAGGGTTGCGGCAAAAGCTGTTGAGGAACATCAGTTCCTGGCTGAACAAAAGATCATCGACATACCCGATCCAGGCATGGCGGGCCAGGTCTTCGCGGCTGCGCAGCGCTGGCGAGCGGTCCAGGTAGGCCTGGCTGGCGTACAGCGCCAGGCTGTAGTCGGTGAGTTTGCGCGTCACCAGCAGGTCAGCCGCCGGGCGTTCGAGGTGGATGCTGATTTCTGCCTCGCGGTTGAGGATGCTGACAAACCGCGGCACCGCCACCAGTTCCACCTCCAGCCCCGGATAGCGCTGGAACAGCCCGTCCATGCGACTGGCGAGGAACATGATGCCCAGCCCTTCGGTCACCCCCAGGCGGATCTTGCCCAGGGGCGCGCTAGACTGGGTAATGTCCTCCTGGGCCAGCAACGCCACGTTCTCCATCGCTTCGGCGTGCTTGAGCAATGTCTCGCCGGCCGGGGTCAGTTCATAGCCTTGGGCGTGCTGGACAAACAGCGCCGTACCGAGGCTTTTCTCGATGGCCTCGATGTGCCGGGCCACGGTGGCGTGGGTGGTGTTCATGCGCCGTGCAGCCGTCAACAAACGCCCGCTGCGTTGCAGTTCCAGGAAATAGCGCAGGTCATTCCAGTCGAACATGAGGCGATCCTTGAACGCGCCCGAAGGCATGACTGTTTATAAACGCACAGCCGCTGCACAAAAACTAACATTCTTTTGACGAAAACTAACAACTAGGATGGATCCCACAAAAACAAGAATGAGGTCGCGAATGCAACCTGTCGTCGATGAATACGATTACGTGATCGTGGGCGCCGGCCCTGCCGGATGCTTGCTGGCCAATCGGCTTTCGGCCAACCCGCAACACCGGGTGCTGCTGCTCGAAGCCGGTGGGCGCGACAACTATCCGTGGATTCACATCCCGGTCGGCTACCTGTTCTGCATCGGCAACCCACGCACCGACTGGTGCTTCAAGACCGAAGCGCAACCGGGCCTGCAAGGTCGCGCCCTGAGCTACCCCCGCGGCAAGGTCCTGGGCGGTTGTTCCTCCATCAACGGCATGATCTATATGCGCGGCCAAGCGGCGGACTACGACGGCTGGGCCGCCGAGGGCAATCCCGGCTGGGCCTGGGAAAACGTGCTGCCGCTGTTTCGCCAAAGCGAAAATCACTTTGCCGGCGCGTCCGAATTCCACGGCGCCGGCGGCGAATGGCGAGTCGAACGCCAGCGCCTGTCATGGCCGATTCTCGATGCCTTCCGCAGCGCCGCCGAACAGAGCGGCATCCCGAACATCGACGACTTCAACAGCGGCGACAACGAAGGCTGCGGCTACTTCCAGGTCAACCAGAAAGCCGGCGTACGCTGGAACGCGGCCAAGGCGTTTCTCAAACCAATTCGCCACCGCGCCAACCTCACGGTATTGACCGACGTCGAGGTCGACCGCGTGTTGCTGCGTGACGAACGTGCCCACGCCGTCAGCGCGCGCTGGCAAGGCAAAGGCATGACCTTCAAGGCCCGCAAGGACATTGTCCTGTGCGCCGGGGCCGTGGGCTCGCCGGGCATCCTGCAACGCTCCGGGATCGGCCCGCGCAGTTTGCTGCAACGCCTGGGCATCGGCGTGACCCATGAGCTGCCCGGTGTCGGCGGCAACTTGCAGGACCACCTGCAACTGCGACTGATCTACCAGTTGGAAAACGCCCGCACCCTGAACCAGATCGCCGGTACCCTGTGGGGCAAGATGGGCATGGGCCTGCGCTACCTGTACGACCGCAGCGGCCCGCTGTCGATGGCCCCCAGTCAACTCGGCGCATTCGCCCGCTCGGGCCCGGAGCAGGCTTCGGCCAACCTCGAATACCACGTACAACCATTGTCCCTGGAGCGCTTCGGCGAACCGCTGCACAGCTTCCCGGCGTTCACCGCCTCGGTCTGCGACCTGCGCCCGCAAAGTCGTGGTCGGGTGGACATTCGTTCGGCCGACCCGCACGAAGCGCCGCTGATCCAACCCAATTACCTGAGCCACCCCGAAGACTTGCGGGTCGCCGCCGACGCCATCCGCCTGACCCGACGCATCGTCGCGGCCCCGGCCCTGAGCGCGTTCAAACCGGTGGAATACCTGCCGGGGCCCAGCCTGCAAACCGAAGAGGAGCTGCACCAGGCCGCCGCCCGGATTGGCACGACGATTTTCCACCCGGTCGGCACTTGCCGCATGGGCCAGGATCGTGACGCGGTGGTGGATGCGCAACTGCGCGTCCACGGCATCAAGGGCCTGCGCATCGCCGACGCCTCGATCATGCCGCGCATCACCTCGGGCAATACCTGCTCGCCGACCTTGATGATTGCCGAGAAGGCAGCGCAGATGATGCTTGAGGCGGACACAAGAATCACCACGCCCCAAAAGGAGCCGGCCACCGTCTGAAAAAACACCAAGCCCCCTGTGGGAGCGAGCTTGCTCGCGATAGCGGTCTGTCTGTCACCTATTTGTTGAATGTGCAGCCGTCATCGCGAGCGAGCTCGCTCCCACAGGGGAGATGAGTCGATTCAAGGAAAGTGTGTCAAATCAGGAGACGCCCCCCGGCGTCGCAGTGGAACAACAAAAACAATCACTGTGAGGGATACCGCTATGTCCGAGCATGTTCAGCCCCTGGAAGCCACGCGCAGCGCCGGCACCAGCCAGGAAACCCAGAAAGTCATCTTCGCTTCGTCCCTGGGGACGGTGTTCGAGTGGTATGACTTTTTCCTCTATGGCGCCCTGGCGGCGGTGATCAGCAAGCAGTTCTTCGCCGGGGTCAACGACACCACCGCGTTCATCTTCGCCCTGATGGCGTTCGCCGCCGGTTTCATCGTGCGACCATTCGGTGCGCTGGTGTTCGGCCGACTGGGGGACATGATCGGGCGCAAATACACCTTCCTGGCGACCATCATTCTCATGGGCCTGGCGACGTTCTGCGTCGGCCTGCTGCCCAACTACGCCAGCATCGGCATCGCCGCGCCGATCATCCTGGTACTGTTGCGCATGCTCCAGGGCCTGGCCCTGGGCGGTGAGTACGGTGGCGCAGCGACCTACGTGGCCGAGCACGCGCCGATGGGCAGGCGCGGTTTCCATACCAGCTGGATTCAGTCCACCGCCACACTGGGGTTGTTGCTCTCGTTGTTAGTGGTACTGGGCTGCCGCTACTTCACGGGTGATCAGTTCGAAGTCTGGGGCTGGCGCATTCCGTTCCTGCTGTCGATCCTGCTGCTGGGCATTTCCACCTGGATTCGCCTGAGCCTGCATGAGTCGCCGGCGTTCCTGAAAATGAAAGAAGAAGGCAAGTGCTGCAAGGCGCCGATCCGCGAATCCTTCGGCAAATGGGAGAACCTCAAGGTGGTGCTGATCGCCCTGTTCAGCATCAACGCCGGACAAGCGGTGACCTTCTACGCCGCCCAGTTCTACGTGCTGTTTTTCCTCACCCAGTTCCTGAAGATGGACCCGGCCCTGGCCAACAGCCTGCTGATTGTCAGCGTGGTGATCGGCGCACCGTTCTTCATCTTTTTCGGCTGGCTGTCGGACAAGGTCGGGCGCAAACCGGTGCTGATGATTGGCCTGCTGCTGGCCACCGCGCTGTACTTCCCGATCTTCAAGACGCTGGCCCATTACGCCAACCCGGCCATCGACCAGGCGAGCCGCCAGGCACCGATCACCGTGGTCGCCGACCCGGCCACCTGCACCTTCCAGTTCGACCCGGTGGGCAAGGCGCGTTTCGACAGCCCTTGTGACAAGGTCAAGACCTTCCTGGTCAAGCAAGGCCTGCCCTACAGCAGCGTTGCGGCTCCAGCTGGCAGCTCGGTGCAGGTCAGCGTCGGTGACGTGAAACTCGAAGGCTACGACGAAGCGGCCCTGCGCGGTGCAGTGACACTGGCCGGCTACCCGCAGCAGGCTGATGCACAGCAGATCAACCGGCCGATGATCGTGGCCTTGATCGTGGCGCTGATCATCATCTCGGCGATGTGCTACGGACCGCTGGCGGCGTTGATGGTCGAACTGTTCCCGACCCGGATCCGCTACACCTCCATGTCCCTGCCCTACCACATCGGCAACGGCTGGTTCGGCGGTTTCCTGCCCACCGTGTCGTTTGCCCTGGTGGTCTACACCGGGGATATTTTCTACGGGCTGTGGTACCCGGTGGTGATCACCGGGGTGAGCCTGGTGGTGGGTATGATTTGCCTGCGGGAAACCCGCAACGTGGACCTGGATACCAACTGAGGGCCAAACCGTGGCGAGGGCATAGGCGCCCTCGCCAGCGGATCAGAAACGCGCCTTCACAGTCATGGTGAAATTGCGTGGCTCCCCGTAATAGTTACCGAAGCTCTCGGTGCCGATGGTGGTGTAGTAACGCTTGTCGAACAGGTTGTTGCCATTGAGGGCCAACGACCAGGTGTCATCGATGCGGTAGCCAACGCGACCGTTCCACACGGCATAACCGGCCTGGGTGATCTTCTCGCCGCTCGCCGGCGATACGCGGAAATTGTCGCTTTGTGCATTGACCCCGGCGCCGATACTGAACCGTTCCAATGCCCCGCCGAGGGCATAATCACCCCACAGGCGCAACACCTGGCGCGGCACGTAGCTGTTGAACGAGCCACCGTTGAGGCTGGTGTCAATATCGTCGAGGGTCTTGGTCTGGGTGTAGGTGTAGCCGGCCAGCAGTTGCAGGCGCTCGATGACTTCACCGCTGATCTCGGCTTCGAAGCCCTGGGCGCGAACCTTGCCGGCGTTCTCATAGCAGAAACCGTCCGAGGACGCACAGCTTGAGGCGTAGTCAGTCTGGGCCTGGTCTTTCTGCAATGTGCGGAACAGGTTGAAAGCGCCGTTCAAGCGCCCCTCGAACCACTCGCCCTTGATCCCCAACTCATAACTCTCGCCCACCAGGGGCTTGAGCGCCGAGCCGCTTTCGGAGCGATAGTTGCCCTGGGGAGTGAAGATATCCGAATAACTGGCGTAAGCCGTCAGGTGCTCATCGAGGTCCAGTAACACGGCGGCAAACGGCGTGACTTGTCCCGTTTCCGTGCTCTTGGCGTGCTCCGAACCGCCGGTGAGGAACTGCGAGTCGGTCTTGGAGCTGTACCAACTCACCCGACTGCCCACGACAAAGGTCAACGGGTCGGCCAGTTTCAGGCGCAGGGTCCAATACATGCCTTGCTGCTCGGTAACGGTCTTGACCGGGCCACCGCGCGTCGAGTTTTCGATGAAGTAACTGTCGTCCGGTTCGGGAATATGTCGATCCGGCTCGAACACATTCTGCTTCTGTGGCAGCACTACGACCGAGAAAAAATCATCCTTGTCCGAGCGACTGGCGTTAAAACCGACGATCAACTCATGTTGCTGCCCCAGGGCGGCGAACTTGCCGTCCAGATAGGCGTCGAGGCCGTAATCGACCTGGTCGTAGTCGTACATGCTGCCCAGCATGTTGGTGGTCGAGGTGCCGGGCGTCACCGAACCCGATGCAAAGGCGTATTTGATGTCCTGGGTATTTTTCGTATAGACACCCGCGACCTTCACCGCCCAGTCGTCATTGAGCTGATGCTTGAGATCGCTGAACACCGTGGTCCGCTGGCTGCGCCAAGTGTTCCACGACGGATCCAGGCAAGTGGAGCGGCTGAGTTTCAAATCGCTGCCATCCCGGTAGCGAGGCAGCCCGCCCCAGCAAGGGCTTGCATCGACGTCTTCATAGGCAACGCCCACGCCGAGCGTCGTGTCGGGCGACAGATCGAAATCCAGGGCACCGTAATAAATCTGGTCCTTGCGCTGGGCATCGTCGTAGAAAAAATGCCGGCTCTGCTCGGCGATCACCGCCCTGCCCCGCACGGTACCGGCATCATTCAGCGGGCCACCGGTATCGACCTGTCCACGGTAGTTGTCCCAGGTGCCGCCCGAGAGGCTGAGTTCGGTCTGGGCCGTGGCCTGGCCACGTTTGCGGACAAAATTGACGCCACCGGACGTACCGCCCGCGCCCTTCATCATGCCGGCGGCACCGCGCAGAACTTCGACACGGTCGTAATAGGCCATATCGCTGCTGAAACTGTCGGCCTGGACATAGCTGTTGCCCATGTCCAGTGGAACGCCGTCGTATTGATACTGACCGGACATCCGGAACCCACGGGAATAGAAATACTTGCCGCCCATGGTCGAGTCGTAGACGGTGATGCCGGGGGTCTTTTCCATCACTTGATCGATGGTGTTGAGGTTCTGGTCATCGAGCATCTTGCGGGTGATCACTGTCACCGATTGCGGCGTTTCGCGCAGGGAATGCTCGCCCTTGCCGATGGTCACCGCGCCCGTCGTGTAGGAACCACTGTTCTCGGTGGTCGCCCCGAGCATCTGCGCCTCAATGGTGGTGGCTCCCAGCTCCATGACCGAACCGTTGGCAGGCAGCCGGCGCAGCACGTACGTGCCGTTGGCCTGGGGCTCAGCTTGCAGGCCACTACCGTCAAGAATGCGGGCAAAGCCGTCGCCCACGCCGAAAGAACCGCTCAGGCCTGGCGATTGCAGATCCTCAAGTTGCCGGGCATCAAACGAAAGGGCGACACCGGCGGCGCTGGAGAAACGGGTCAGCACATCCACCAGGCTACCGGCGCCGATATCGTAGGCCTGCACCGAACGCTGCTGCGCCGAGGCACCTGGAACCGGGCTGGCATTCACGGCCGTGGCGCCGGCGGTGGTGACAGCCAGCAAGCCGATTTTCACTGCAAACACCAGACGGCTTGGCGCGCTTACCCAAGGCATATTTCCCTTCCCCAAAACGGTCGATAAAAACTTACTGAGGAAGAGCCGAACGATGAGGATGAAAAGTGCAGGCCCGGACTTTTTTATTACACAGCGTCACCGCCGGTCGCCACCGGCGACCTGGACCCAGAATCGGCTGTAGCGGGTCACTCGCAACGAAAAGCCGCTCTCCAACGCCGCCAGGGCGAGGTCGGTGTTATCGACAGGAAACACACCGGACACCTTCAAGTCGCCAATCGCCGGGTCCCAACGCAGCACACCGGGGCGGTAGCGCGACAGCTCATCCAGCAGCGCCGCCAGAGGACGGTCAATGGCGATGATGCTGCCCTTCTGCCAGGCACCAACCGACACATCGTTGCCACGCAGCGCCCCCAACGACCGTTCATTGAAATCCAGGCGCTGGCCGGCTTCGACCCGCCTCCTTGACCCCATCGCCGGCAGGCTCACCTCGACCGCTTTCTCCAGCACCGCCACTTCGCCGCCTCGCGCCTGGCCACGGACGATAAACCGCGTGCCCAACGCAAGCACCTCGACCGGCCCCGTGGCCACCTTGAACGGACGTCGCAAGGGATCGACCGCCGTCGTCACGAGAATCTCACCTTGCAACAGCTCCAGGCGCCGCTGCTGCCCATCGAAACGAACATTGATCGAGGTGTCGGTGTTGAGCAGGACCGTGCTGCCATCAGCGAGTTGGAACTCGCGACGCTCGCCCACGGCGGTGCGGTAATCGCAAAACAGGTTCTGGGTTGCCTGGCTGCGCCAGCCCAACCAGCCCAGGCCGCCGGCGGACGTCAGCAGCAAGGCGCTGCGCAACACCTGGCGGCGGGATCGACGGTGGGTGTCGCTCAAGGTCGATGCGGCCAAGGCGCCGGGTACGCTTGCCATCTGCTCGGCCACTGCCGCCATGCGTTGCCAGGCCTGGCTGTGCAACGGATCCGCAGCCAGCCAGGCGCGCCAGTCGGCCCGGTCCGCGTCGGTGGTGATGCCCGAATGCAGCCGGGCGTACCACTGCGCCGCCACACGAATGGCGTTCAACTCTTCAGGGGGCAGGTTCATGAAAGCTGCAGTTGAATCTGCATCAGGCAGCAATGCTCCATGGCCTTGGCCATGTGGTTGTTGACCGTGCGTACGCTGACCCCCAGGCGTTCGGCAATTTGCGGGTACGTCAGGCCATCGAACTGCGACAGGATGAACGCCTGCCTGACGCGCGGCCCCAACCCCAGGAGCAAGCGATCGATCTCCATCAAGGCTTGGAGCATGATCGCCTGCTCTTCCAGCGAGGGCTGCTGCTCTTGCGGCATGGCCGCCAAGACTTCGAGGTAGGATTGCTCCAGCGAGCGACGGCGAAACAGGTCGATCAGCAGCCCTTTGGCGATCCTCGACAGGTACGGTCGTGGCTCACGGATATCCAGCGCAGTGCGCGCCTTGATGACCCGCACAAACGTATCCTGGGCAAGGTCCGCGGCATCGAAGGTGTTGCCCAGACGCTTGCGCAGCCAGCCCTGGAGCCAACTGTGATGATCACTGTACAGAACGTCGACAGCACTGCGTAGGGACGGATCGTTGGCGGGCATGGCAATGGAATGATTCGCGACTGATAATTACTCGCATTGTCATGGAGCCTATCGCCGCTTGCAACCCAAACATGCCCGGCCACCACCACTCGCTGCAATGACTCAGTTCATGGAGTGACTTTTCACCGTGCTTTCCACCAGGTCCAGCATCTGTCCCAGCGCCCAGGGCTTGGCGATGAACGAAGCGTGGTGCTTGATTCCAGCGCTTTCCGGGGTCTCGAAGCCGGACATGATCAGCAGTGGGATCTGCGGCCAGCGGTCTCCCGTCAGGTTGGCCAGGTCCGCACCGTCGATCCTGCCGGGCATGGTGATGTCGGTGAGCAACAGGTCGACAAAATGGGCGCTCTCTTCGAGGAACGACAATGCATCGTCAGCGCTTTCACGAGGTTCCACGACGAACCCTTCCTCCTCGAGAATTTCACAGAGAAACTCCAGGATGGTTGGATCATCTTCCACCACGAGAATCAAACGTGTAGTCGCCTGGCCATTGTCATGTGGCATCGAATTCATGAAAGTGACTCTCCTTGACCTCATAAAACCTTCTTTGCGGTAGCAACCGCCTTGAAGTTATGAGCGATACCCCTTCGAGAAATTCATTCTGCATGCCAACAGGCCGCCGAATGCATGCCAGACACCCCTTGGCAACGCAGCGAAACGCTTTTTATCTGTATATCCATACAGATAAAACTTGCCCTGACGCGCATCCATGACCATGCTACAACCCCATCAAACCTGCTCAGGAAAAGGGCGCCATGCAGCTGTACCTGTGTGAAAAACCGTCCCAGGCCAAGGACATCGCCGCAGTCCTCGGTGCTACCCGCCGTGGCGACGGTTGCTGGCTGGGCCCCGGCGTCACGGTCACCTGGTGCATTGGCCACCTGCTGGAAACCGCCCCACCGGATGCCTACGATGCGCGCTACAAGCGCTGGGTCCTGGCCGACCTGCCCATCGTGCCGGCGCAATGGAAAATGACCGTCAAGCCGAAAACCGCCAGCCAATACAAGGCGGTCAAGCGCCTGTTGGGAGAAGCGAAGGAGTTGGTGATCGCCACCGACGCCGACCGTGAAGGCGAAATGATCGCCCGGGAGTTGGTGGAACATTGCCGTTATCGCGGGCCGATCCGGCGGCTATGGCTGTCGGCCCTGGACGAAGCATCGATCCGCAAGGCCCTGGCCGCCCTCAAGCCGGGTGCCGAAACCTTCAACCTGTACCACTCGGCGCTGGGCCGTTCCCGGGCCGACTGGCTGATCGGCATGAACATGAGTCGCCTGTTCACCCTGCTGGGGCGCCAGTCCGGTTACCAAGGCGTACTGCCGGTGGGCCGCGTGCAGACCCCGACGCTGCGGCTGGTGGTGGACCGCGACCGCAGCATCGCCGACTTCGTGCCGGTCGCCTACTGGGCCATCGACGTACAGCTCAGCCACGAAGGTACGGCGTTCACCGCCCAGTGGCGCGCCGACCCGGATGCCTGCGACGACCAGGAGCGCTGCCTGAACCAGGCCTTGGCCCGGGACGCCGCGCAGGCCATGAGCAACGCCGCCACCGCCCGGACACTGAAGGTGCGTACCGAGCGCCTGCGCGAAGCGGCACCGTTGCCCTTCGACCTGGGCACGCTGCAGGAAGTCTGCTCGAAAAAACTCGGCCTCGGTGCCCAGGAAACCCTGGACATTGCCCAGTCGCTCTACGAGACCTACAAGCTCATCACCTACCCTCGCAGCGATTGCGGTTTCCTGCCCTTGAGCCAGCACAGTGAGGCACCGGCGATCCTGGCCGCCCTCGCCCAGGCCGACCCAAGCCTTGCACCGCTGCGCGAGCACCTGCAACCGCAACGCAAGTCCAGGGCCTGGAACGACGCCAAGGTCAGCGCTCACCACGGCATCATTCCCACCGCCGCCGCCAGGAACCTCGACAAACTCGCCAGCAAGCAGCGCGCGGTCTACACGCTGATTCGCGCGCGCTACCTGGCGCAGTTCCTGCCCAACCACGAATACGACCGCACCCAGGCCGACTTCGACTGTGCCGGCCAGGCGTTGCGTGCCGTGGGCAAGCAGATCGTCGAACCCGGCTGGAAACGCGCCCTGCCCGAAGCGCTGGCACCGGCCAGAGGCCGTGAGGCACCGGCGCCGCAGACCCTGCCGGCACTGGCCGAAGGTCGTGATTGCACGGTGGACGAGGTGAAACCCAAGGACCTGTGGACCCAACCGCCCAAGCCGTTCACCGAAGGCGACCTGATCAAGGCGATGAAGAACGTCGCCAAACTGGTAGAAGACCCACTGCTCAAGCAGAAGCTCAAGGACACCACCGGCATTGGCACCGAAGCGACCCGGGCCTCGATTATCCAGGGGCTGCTCGACCGCGGTTACCTGGTGAAAAACGGCAAGGCCCTGTCCGCCACCCCGGCGGCCTTCAGCCTGATCGACGCGGTGCCCCGGGCCATCGCCGACCCGGGCACCACCGCCATCTGGGAGCAAGCGCTGGACATGGTGCAAAGCGGTGAAATGAGCCTGGAAGAATTCGTCACCCGGCAAGCCGCCTGGATGAGCAAGCACGTCGCCCGCTGCCAGGGCATGAGCCTGACCATCAGCGGCCCGGCCAGCCCCGCCGGCCGTGGCGCCACCCCGTGGAAAAACAAACGCAAGCCGGCCAAGCGCAAGGCTGGCGGTGCACCGCGCAAGGCGAGCAAGGCCAAGGCCACCTGAGCAGAAATCAGGCCCACCAAAATCCCCGTGGGAGCGAGCTTGCTCGCGATAAGCGGCAGTTCAGCTACAAGGATGTCGACTGATACGCCGCCATCGCGAGCAAGCTCGCTCCCACACCGAATGGGGTTTGGCCGGAAATCCTCATACCCAAACCGTTTTGTCCGACAATATGTAGTGACCAAAAATAATCACTACAAAACCGTTGACGCCTCCGATTTGCCCTTGCATGATGCAGACGTCTCCCCGATCGGGAGTACAGGCAACTGTTTGAGCAAGCTCGTCTGACCGCCGAGCTGTTTTTTGGATAAGGGACTGCCCACAAGGCAGATTGAAGGTGCTGACCTGGCATGACCGTCCGGTAACAAGGACGAGAAACGTCGGCGAAGATCCTCATGATGCGCGTGGTCGACCCTCGAAAGTTGACACTGCCTGAAGATCCTTCGCTGTTTCTCTTCGTTGTAGCGCATTTGCGTAGCAGCCCTTCGATAACACTACACAACCGATGCACGACCCCGTCGAAATTCGACGGATGAACGCTGACGGCCTGGTTTCGGTACCAGGTAGCACTTACCGAGAAGCGAAGTTTTTGCGAACCACCAGACAGATCAACCAAATGGTCAAGGGGCTTACACATGAATCTGAATAATCAACCATCTATTGATGAACTGGCTCGCATATTCGCAGCACACAAGGACACTCTCGACAACCATATCCTGTGGATCAGCAAGACTGGCCAGGTGCATATGGATTGCCTGTCGCCCTACACCCGCGAAGACGAGTTCGAAAAGAACACGCAAGAGCTGGGTGCCCGGCTGAAGATGTACCGCCGTGGCCAGGGCTACGTCGGCAAGAAGGCCGCGGCCGACAAAGACTTCATCGGTCGCGTATTGCAAACGCTGACCCTGGCCTGGCAGTCGATGCAGACCACTTCTGAGGTCCGGGTCATCGATCGCCTCTGCTGATCACCACTCAACAAAAAGGCCCGCTCCTGATCCAGGAGCGGGCCTTTTTTTGTGAAGCAGACTCTAGAACACTGACCAGCCGATCCGCTGGCTCATCAACTCCAGCGCCGCCATGCCGGCAAGCGAGTTGCCGGCGACGTTGAGTTCAGGCGACCAGACGCACACCGTGAACCGCCCCGGCACCACGGCGACAATCCCGCCACCGACCCCGCTCTTGCCCGGCAGGCCGACGCGATAGGCGAAATTGCCGGCCTCATCGTACAAACCGCTGGTGGCCATGATGGAATTGACCTGCTGGGTTTGCCGGGCGCTGAGGATCTGTTCGCCGCTGTGCTTGCAGAACCCGTCGTTGGCCAGGAAGCAGAACGCCCGCGCCAGGTCGACGCAGCTCATCCGCAGGGCGCAGTGGCTGAAATAACTGCGCAGTACCGCTTCCACGTCGTTATGAAAGTTGCCGAAAGATTGCATCAGGTACGCCATCGCCGCGTTGCGGGCGCGATGCTGGTATTCCGATTCGGCGACCTTGCCGTCCACCATCACCTGTGGGTTACCCGACAGACGGCGCACAAAATCGCGCATCGACAGTGCCGGGGCGGCGAAACGCGACTGGTTGATATCGCAGATCACCAACGCGCCGGCGTTGATGAAAGGGTTACGCGGTCGACCGCGTTCGAATTCCAGTTGCACCAGGGAATTGAATGGTTGGCCGGACGGCTCATGGCCCAGGCGCTCCCAGATCGCTTCGCCGGAATGCCCGATGGCCTGCACCAGGCTGAACACCTTGGAAATACTCTGCACCGAAAACGCTGTTTCGGCGTCGCCAGCACAATACAACTCGCCGTCGTTGCCATACACGGCAATGCCCAACTGGTTGGCCGCCACAGTGCTCAGGGCCGGAATGTAGTCGGCCACCTTGCCCTGACCAATCAGGGGGCGAACCGCATCGAGGATCTCGTTCAACAGTGCTTGCATATGCGCGGGGTCCAGTCATTCCCCGTTCGAGTGCGGGGATACAGACGCTAGACGCTGGTGGGCGAGGTCAGAGCACACTGTTGCATCAAACTGCACAAATCCCCTGTGGCGAGAGGGCTATCCGTGGGAGCAAAGCTTGCTCGCGATGCAGGCGCCTCGGCTCCCAAGGAGACCGCGTTGGCCTCATCGCGAGCAAGCTTTGCTCCCACGGATAAATCCCCTCGCCACAAAATGTGTTTGCCTCAGGCGCTTCAAAAGTTTTCGGGGGCGCATGTCAAAAAATCGTGCGGTCTATAGTTCAAAGAATCAATCGACAGGAGTAGACGATGCGTCAGATCATGCAAAAAGAACCCTGGTGGGCCTCACCGCCCAAGCCCGGGCAGGATGAAAGCGAGCTGGAATGGGGCTGGCTGGTGATCTACAGCGAAGGCGAGCCGCGCTTCGAATTCATCAAGGAACGCCCATCGGACGAGCAGATCCGCCAGCGCAAGGGTTGTCGGGTCACCCTCGGATCAGAATGAGCCAGCCCATTACGGCTTGATGTCCGGCAATGCCACCGCGCGATTGGCCAGGTCCGACTCCACCAGGCTGCCTTCTATTTCCTCGTCCAGGTAGTACACCGGTGCCATCACCCCGCTGAGGGGATGCTTGAGCGACTTGAACCACGCCTCATCGAACGCTGCGCTCAGGCTTTTGCGGATCTGCGCCTCCATTTCCGGCCGCTCGCCCTCATGAATGATCGCGCGAATACCCGCCACGCCCACCGAGATCAACGCCCCGGCTGCCTTCCCGGCTACTGCCGCCGCCGCGCTGGTCGCCCCGCGCGTGGTAAATTGCGCCTCGATTTTTTCGCTGGTGCGTTGCGCCACTGTTGCGATCACCGCTTCTGAGGGCCCGGCACCTGTGGCAGCGGCCTTGTTGACGTGATCGATCAGGGCCGCATAAGCCGGCAGTGTGTTCAGCGGTTCGGTATGCACCACCTCGTACAACGACGCGCTACGCGCCGCCGGCGGCCCCAGGTTGATGGCAGCAATGCCGTGCAGGCGCCGGTTCATCAGTTCGTTCGGGATTTGATGCCGCAGGGCAATGACCTGGACCTGCTGATTGAGCTGGCGTATGTAGTAGTCCGTCGCCGCAGCCCTGATCGCCTCGGGATCAATTTCCTTCGCCACCGGCTCCAGCACCTGCTCGCGATATTGTTCTTGCAGGTAAACCGCCAGGCGCCTGGCCGAGGAATCCGCCTCGCCCTTGGCACTGGCGTCATACCAACTGACCTTCACCGCCAGCCATTCCTGGGTCCAATAGCTGCTGAACCAGGGGATGAACTCAGCCTCGGTGCGTTCATAGACCAACACACGCCAATGTTCCATCGACCCACGGGCATAGAGTCCGGCCTGTTCGATAGCGCTTTTCGATGCGGCGATGATCTGCTGGTCCACCTGTCGCCAAGTGGCCTGGTCAATCGTCACCGTGGCCGCCTGTTGACCGCGCTGTGACGTGGCGCACCCCGCCAGAACGAGCATAATGGCCAGCATCAGCGAACGCAGCACGATCACGCCACCCTGGATTCAGGTCACCCACGGGTTGAGTATAGGTGGCGGGGAACAGAGGCTTAGAGGAAACACACAAAACCCATGTGTGTTATGTCAGTACATACTGAATGGTCCTCAGGATTTACGCCGCCGTTCCAACCGGCGCACCACCATGGACAACGGATAGCACATGGCGAAATACAGGGCGCCGACCAGCACATAAGTTTCCAGCGGCATGAAATACACGGAGCTCAGATCCTGGGCGCGCAGCATCAAGTCCGGTGCGGCGATCAGCGAGGCCACCGAAGTATCCTTGAGCAGGGAAATCGCCACATTGCCGATGGGCGCCAGCACGATGCGAATTGCCTGGGGTAGCACCACCCAACGCAACAGCTGGAGGCGCGGCATGCCGATGGCTTTCGCCGCCTCGACCTGCCCCTTGGGCACAGCCTCCAGGCCCGAACGATAAATCTCCGACAAGTAGGCCGCCGCATTGAGCCCCAGCCCGATCATCGCCGCTTGGAACGAGCTGAACTGCACGCCCACCGCCGTCAGGCTGAAGTAGACGATGAACAGCTGCACCAGCGCCGGCGTGCCGCGAAAAATCTCGATGTAGAACAGCGCACACCGACGCAGCGCTGGCGAGCCGGACAAGCGCGCCAACGCCACCAGCAGCCCGACCGCCA
The DNA here is from genome assembly GCF_018325905.1 of Pseudomonas sp. St316. Taxonomy (NCBI): domain Bacteria; kingdom Pseudomonadati; phylum Pseudomonadota; class Gammaproteobacteria; order Pseudomonadales; family Pseudomonadaceae; genus Pseudomonas; species Pseudomonas sp. St316. The sequence goes on from NZ_AP021901.1 coordinate 4,343,369, forward strand.
AGCCAATCACCAGTGCACCAAAGGCCAACTGCAAGGTGGCCCAGGCGGCTTGCAGCAATTCAACGTGGGTGGCTTCCCACAACTCGCCATAGCCCATGTCAGTTCTCCTTGATCACGGTGAGACGACGCTCGGTGCGCGCCGCCCAATGGGCCAGCACCAGGCTCAGCGCCAGGTAAATGATGGCCAGCAGGAAATAGATCAGGTTGGTCTGGTAGGTCTCGCTCACGAGCATCTTGGCCTTGAACATCAGTTCCGGCACGGCGGCGGCCGAGGCCAGCGACGTGTCCTTGAGCAGGCCGATGGCGAAGTTCGCCATGCCTGGAATCGACACCTTGAAGGCCTGGGGCAAGACGATCATGCGCATCGCCATGGCCCGAGTCATGCCGATGGAGAACGCGGCCTCGCTCTGCCCACGATCGACGTTCAGGATGCTGGAACGGAACACCTCCGACAGCATCGCCGCGCCATTGAGGCCAAAACCGATGATCGCCGCGCCGATGGCCGGTAACGTGATCCCAATGTAGGTCAGGCCGAAATAAAGGATGAACAGCTGAGTCAGGATCGGGACGTTGCGAAACACCTCCAGGTAAACACTGGCCACCCATCCCAGGACCCGGTGACGCGACAGGCGCATCAACGCCAGGCCGAACCCCAGCAACGCCGCCACAATGAAAGACGCCGCCGTCAGGCCCAGGGTGGTCAGTGCACCGATGCCCAAGACCTCAAGAAAATATGGCAGCAGGTCGAGGGACTTGGTCAGCTCGCTTGAGTCGAACATCGATCAATGCTCCTGAACGGCGCTGATGAAGGCGCGTGTGCGCTCCACCTGGCTTTCCCGGAAAATCTGCCGCGGTGGTCCCTGTTCGACGATGTTGCCATCGGCCATGAAAATCACCTGGTCGGACACGCTTTCGGCAAAGCGCATCTCATGGGTCACGATGATCATCGTCATGCCCTCCTCGGCCAACTTGCGCATCACCGTCAGCACTTCGCCCACCAACTCCGGGTCGAGCGCCGAAGTGGCCTCGTCGAACAGCATCAGCTTGGGACGCATCGCCAGCGCGCGGGCGATGGCAATGCGTTGTTGCTGGCCGCCGGACAGTTGGTCCGGGTAGGCGTCGCGCTTGGCGAACATGCCGACCTTGTTCAACAAATCTTCGGCCAGCTCCACCGCTTCCGGGCGATTGCGCTGCTGGACCTTCAGCGGGCCGAGCGTGATGTTGTCCAGCACACTGAGGTGCGGGAACAGGTTGAAGCGCTGGAACACCATGCCGATGTTGGCGCGCATCCGGGCCAACTCCTTGTCGCCCATAGGCACCGTGCGCTCGCCTACCTTGCGCTGGCCGATCAGCGCATTGTCTATGTAGATGCTGCCCCGGGTCGGCTCTTCCAGATAGTTGATGCAACGCAACAGGGTGGTCTTGCCCGAACCGCTGGGCCCGATCAGGGATATTTTCTGACCCTGCTGCACCTGCAGGTCGATGCCTTTCAAGACGTCCAGCCGGCCGAAGGACTTGTGAAGCCCCTCGACCCGCACCAGTGGATGAGATTCAGCCATGAGCAATGTCCGCAAGTGGATGACGTAAAACGTGAACGCAGGCGCGAGAGCGTGTCAGGCAAATGCCTGGCTGAAATCCCGGGGCGCGTGCTTGAACGGGCCGATGAGGTTGCCCTGCTCGTCCCGGTCCACACCCACGCGCTGGTCCTTGGGCAGCGGCACCAGGTAGTCGGGGTTCTTGATGCCGTAGCGGGCCAGGATGGGGCCGATCTGCCCGGTGCTCCGTAACCAGCGTAGCCCCTGGTTCACGCCGTCGAACAGGTCCTGGTTCTGCGGATGAATGCCCCAGATCGCCTCGAACTTGGCGGTCAGGCTCGGGAATTTCTCGTCGTAGGCCATGGGCACTTGCTTGAGCTTGAGGCTGGGGTCCTGGAGGATCATGTAGTCGATGGTGGGGGCGTCGAGTACGGCGAAGTCCAGCCGTCCGGCGCGCACGTCCCGCAGGCAGGCGTCGGTGTTGTCGTAGAGCTTCACCTCTTTTACGCCGTCGATTTTCTTCATGTCGGGAATGGTGAAATAGCCGGTGTTGCTGCCTACCGTGCGCCCTTTCATGTCATTGACGCTGATGCTGGTCTGGAACGGCTCGCTGTCGCGCATGATCACGTACGCCCCGGTGTAGAACACCGCGTCGGTGAGCAACAGGATCTTGGAACGCATCGGGTTCCAGGCGAAGTTGCCGCCAAACCAGTCGGCGCGCCCCGAACGCACAGCTTCGATCACCGCCGGAAAACCCATGGTCAAGACATCGAGCTTGAGTTCGAGGCGGTCGGCGATCTGCTTCAGCAGTTCCAGGTCAGTGCCGACCGGCACGCCGTCGCGTAGGGCTCCCAGCGGCATGTCCCCCAGACACGCGGCGGTCAGGTAACCGGGGCGAATGGTCTTGATCGGTTGCCCGGCCGCGAAGGCGAATGGCATCGGCCCCAGGGCCGAGCCGGCGACGGCGGCCAGTGAACCGTAGCCGGCGGCTTTGAGCACCGAACGGCGGGAAAGGCCGGGGGTATCGAATTTGGAGTCGGACATGGGTTTCACCTTTTGGCAATTGAGGGTTTTGACCGGACAAGCCATACAACCAAACAACAACCTTGCCGCCCTATCCCTAAGCAGCTACCACGCCCCTCCGGGGCTCGACTTCAAGGAAGCCGGTACGAGAAACGAATTTTCAGCGCATTGTCATGCTCTATTGCATGACAAGCATTACAATTCACACACTAATCACGCTATTTTGCCTTGTCAATGGCCTTTTTATCAGATAAAAAGCATGACAAGTCGGCTTTAAGGCGCACAAAAAAGCATGACAACCCAGGAACAAGGACTCATGAGTCAATTTGAGAAACTGCTGAAAGAACTGAAGAACCATGCCGGCCTGCATCGCGAGAAAGCCGAGACGCTGTACGCGCAACTGGCCGACGCGCTGACCCACGCAATCCTTCATGGCCAGCTCAAGCCGGGCGATCGCCTGCCGCCTCATCGTGAGTTCGCCAGCGCCCTGGGGGTAAACATCACCACCGTGACCCGGGCCATGGCGGTGCTGCAGCAAAAGGGGCTGGTGGAAAGCCGGCCGGGCCGTGGCACGCAAGTGGCCCAGGGACGTCATCCGGCCGCGCAGTTCCAGTCGGCCCCCAGCAATGACCCCGGTACCGCCGACCTGAGCGTCAACCGCCCCGCCACGGACGGCTACAACCGGGTGCTCGCCCAATTGCTGCCCCGGCTGGCCGACGACCCGCGTTTTGCCGACATGAAGGATTACCACCCTTGCGAAGGTCCGCTCTGGGCCCGCCAGGCGATTGCGCAATGGTTGCGACACACCGGTGTCGAAGCCCAGGCCGATCACATCCTGATCGCCGAAGGCGCCCAACACGGCATCGCCCACACCTTGCGCAGCCTCACCAGCAGTGGCGACACGGTGCTGGCCGACAGCATTACGTACCAGGGCATCAACGGGTTGTGTCGTACCCTCGGCCTGAACCTGCTGGGCGTCGACGCCGATGAGCGCGGCATGTGCCCCGAGGCCTTGCGCCAGGCCTGCGTCGAGCATCAGCCGCGATTGCTGTTCCTGGTGCCGTCGATTCACAACCCGACGGCCATCACCCTCGATGCCGAACGCCGCGAAGCCTTGGCGGCCGTCATTCGCCAAACCGACGTACTGGTGATCGAGGATGACGTCTACCGACCGCTGCTGGAGCAATCACCCGCGCCATTCGCCGCCCTGCTGCCGGAGCAGACGATTTACATCAGCGCCCTGTCCAAATGCATCGCCCCCGGTTTGCGCATGGGCTTTGTCATGGCGCCGCCCGCGCTGCTGCAGGGCATCATCGCCATGCAACGCATTGACTGCTGGAGCAATTCACCGCTGACTGCACTGATCGCCACACGGCTGATCGAGGAAGGCCTGGCCGAACAACTGGTCTCGGAACAACGCGAAGAGCTGCGGATCCGCCAGACGCTACTGGCAACGCATCTGCAAGGGCTGGAGTTTCAGCACAGCACCACCGGCACCCATGCCTGGCTGCTGCTGCCCGAACCCTGGAACAGCTCGCGCTTCGCCCGCCTCTGCCAGGAACAGGGCGTGGTGCTGCTCCCCGGCGGCGCGTTTACCCTCAGCCCGGAACTGTCACCGCAAGCGGTGCGCATCAACATTTCAGCCGCGTTGTCCCGGGAGCAACTGGTCAAGGCCTTGACCGTGATCAGCCAGTTGGCGCGCCAGGGGCACCTTCACATGCACAATCGGATCTGAACCCGATGACACAGCCCGTTCATTGCGAAATCGCCGTTATCGGCGCAGGTGTGGTTGGCGTGGCCACGGCGCGCTGGCTGCGGCGCCAAGGGTATCGGGTCTTGGTGCTCGAGCGCGACGGCATTGCCGCCGGCGCCTCGTATGGCAACGCCGGGACGCTGGCGCCGTACGGGGTGATGCCGATTGCCCAACCCTCGTTGCTGCGGGCCATCCCATCGTTGCTGTTCTCGGCTGACTCGCCGTTCGTGATCAATTGGGCCCGGTTGCCGCGACTGATGCCGTGGCTGCTGCGTTTTCTCAATGAATGCCGGACCTCACGCTGCGCCGCCAATACCCAGGCGCTGGCAACGATCCTGCAACACACCTACAGCGGGTACGAACCGTTACTGGCCGACACGCCCCTGGCCAACCAGCGCTTGCGGCACAACGGTTGCCTGTATGCCTACGGCACCCAGCAAGGCTTCGCCACCGCACAAGCCGCCATCGAATTGCGGCGCTCGCTGGGCATTGCTCAACAAGTCCTGAGCAGCGCCGAAGTCGAACAGCTCGAACCGGCCCTGGCCGGACGTTCCGTGGCTGGCCTTCTGTTCCCCGAGTCATCCCACATGGACGATCCGCGACTATTCATCGAAGCCCTGGCCGCGCCACTGGTGGCCGAAAACCTGGTGCGCAAGGCGACGGTCACCGTGATAAAACGCGCCACCAACGGGCTTCATTTGCACAGTTCCGAGGGTCAGCATTACCAGGCAGATCGGGTGGTATTGTGTGGAGGCGCCTGGTCCGGCGTGCTGGCAGCGCAGATGGGTGACCATGTCCCGCTGGATACCGAACGGGGTTATCACATCGAGTTCGATTTGCAGGACACCCTTCTCAACCGGCCCTGCTGTCCGGTGGAAAGCGCCTTCTACATGACACCCATGGCCGGGCGCCTGAGGGTCGCGGGGACGGTGGAGCTGGGCTCGATCCATGATCCGGCCAACCCACGACGATTCGATTATCTGGAACACCATGTACGCCGCGTGCTGGATCTTAAAGAACCGATCGCCCGTCGCTGGCTGGGATTTCGCCCGTCGCTGCCCGATTCGTTGCCCGTGATCGGCCCGTCACCGAACGAGCCACGCCTGATCTACGCCTTCGGCCATCAGCATCTGGGCCTGACCCTCGCCGGGGCGACCGGGCAACTGGTCGCCGAGTGCATTGCCGGCTCCGCGCCGCAGTGGCTCGAGCAGTTTTCCGTGCGGCGTTTCTGAGGCGCACCCTCGCCACATGCGGGGGTACATTGTCATCGCGGTTTGCGGTTACCCTTGTCTACCCCAAACCTTGCAGGGCTTTGATGACCACGCTCCTCGAACGCCTTCGCCAATGGGCCAGGACCCTGAAACGCCAGACCATGACGCTGTGGTTCTGCTATCGCCATCCGCAGACGCCCTGGCTGCCCAAATGGATCGCCATTATCGTGGTGGCATATGCCCTGAGCCCCATTGACCTGATCCCGGATTTCATCCCGGTATTGGGTTATCTGGATGATGTGATTTTGTTGCCCCTGGGAATTTGGTTGGCACTTGGCCTGATGCCGCTCGCAGTGCTGGCAGAATGTGCAGCCAAGGCCCGGCAATGGCAGGAAAACGACGGCCAGCGCCCGGTGAACAAGCTAGCGGCGGCGTTGATTGTGCTGACCTGGATAGCAGCACTGGCAGGTGCCTGGTTCATGTTTTACGGCGGTCCCGTCAAAACCGGCTGAAAACCACGCTTCCGGTTTCGGGGGCTCAGCCCAGCGCCGTGTCGAGAAACATCATCACCGCAAACCCCATCATCAGCCCCAAGGTGGCCGGTGTTTCATGACCGTTGCGGTGGGTTTCGGGAATCACTTCGTGGGACACCACAAAAATCATCGCCCCCGCCGCCAACCCCAGGCTGATGGGATAGGCGACGGCGACGCCGGAGGACATGCCCAGGCCGATCACCGAACCTAACGGCTCCATCAATCCTGAACCGACCGCGATGAGCGCTGCACGCAAGGTGCTGATGCCGGTGACCCGCAGCGCCATGGCAATGGCCAGGCCCTCGGGAATGTCCTGGATGGCAATGGCGGTGGTCAGGGGCAGGCCGACCTTGAAATCGCCGCCGGCAAAACTGACGCCGATGGCCATGCCCTCCGGCAAGTTGTGCAAGGTGATGGCAAGCACGAAGAGCCAGACGCGATTGATGCGTTCGACCTGGGGCCCTCGCCGGCCGCTGAGTTCGTGCTCGTGCGGCACGAAACGGTCCAGGCCGATCATCAGGGCGACGCCCAAACCCAGGCCCACCACGACGACAAACGCGGCAAGCAACTGATTGCCACAAATGACCTGTGCCGCTTCGATGCCTGGCAGGATCAATGAGAACGAACTGGCGGCGAGCATCATGCCGGCGGCAAAACCCAGCATGATGTCCTGGGTACGCGAGGATATATCCCGCAACACCACCGCCATCACCGCACCCAGGGCCGTGGCGGCAAAACCCGACGTACCGCCCAACACCGCATAACCCAGATTCTGACGGTCGGCGCCGACCAAGGCGTTGTAGCCACTGTAGAGCAACAACGCGGCCACCAACGCCAGCCCGAGCCAGAACGTCACCCCCAGCAACAGGTTGTCTTGCACGGGGTTGAGCCAGGTGCGCCAGGGAGATCGACTCCCGGAGGTGGGCTGGTCCATCGAAGGTCCTTACTGGTGTTGGCCAAAAAACATGGCTGATCGTGCTCCTAACGGCGGCAACGATCAAACGTAATATCCAGGCGTGGAAGCGCTGCCCTCGCCGTTTTTCATAGTCTGTCACGTTGCTTGTACGAACCCAAGGCGGGTCCTGGGGAGGGATTGCACATCGGCCCCGGTTACCTTTTTGGATCAAGGCATACATCAAGAGGGCACCGCCATTGACAGGTCCACAAAGACCGGAGGAGGTAACACGATGATTTATCTTTTATTCAACAAACGGGACGAGCGGTGATTGGCTCAACAATTAACGAGTAAAGCGAAAAACTGTAAAACTTGACTGTATTTTAAACCCGGCAAACTCCGCTATATAAACCAATGGGCCCCATGCCATGGGCACGGGGCTCGCCATGTCACCGGACATTACGAATCACGGCCGTCGCCGCGACTGTTCTCGCCGCCTTTTCTGCCCGCTTCGGCGGCTTTCTCCCGGTCGTTGGCAAAGTTGCCGCCCGAAGCCTGGCCACCTTTACGGCCGGCTTGCGAAGCCCGCTCAGGGTCGTTGGCAAAATTACCGCCCGAGGCTTGCCCGCCTTTGCGGCCGGCTTCTGCGGCACGCCCAGGGTCATTGGCAAAATTACCACCCGAGGCCTGCCCTCCCTTGCGTCCAGCCTCGGATGCACGCTCAGGGTTATTGGCGAAATTGCCACCTGATGCGTGGCCGCCCTTTTTCCCGGCTTCCGATGCCTTCTCACGATCGTTAGCGAAATTGCCAGGATTTTTATTTCCTGTGTTAGCCATTTCATTCACCTCGTTTAGTTAATATCCACGAGCCTTGTTGGCTCGTCTTCTTCGGAAAACATGACGCCGACAAGGTTTTAAGGAAAGCCTGCAAACGGCGACGAATGGTCAATGCTCATTTATATGCCGCCGCCATGATCTTTATTGCATCAGGCTATTAAATAGGCTGGAGACTGAAACTTCATCCCGTGAAAATCCTGTGGGAGCGAGCGTGCTCGCGATGGCGGTGCGTCAGCCAATATCAATACAGGCTGATACGACGCTATCGCGAGCAAGCTCGCTCCCACATGGGCCCCATGGGAAAAACAGTGCGTGTCTTTCCACGCTGTCCGCCAAAGGCCAAGTGCCGCCGGCACCCCATTGCACCGGTCTCGTCACCCTGGCCTCGCGCCGCTCCAGGAAGCCAGAACTCGCGGGCTGCCGGTGTTGTCCTGCACCACCGCAATGACCGGCTTGCGGCGTCCTGATAGCCTGTCGCCGACAGGCCCGGATTCAAACATGCCCAGGGGTGAAATCGGATCGCTCGCACTGGCAATCGGGGCAACCGCACTTGAGTTTGCTCATGCTCTCTGTCCCTAAGTAATAGGTCGAAGGCACCGTCAGGAAGAGCCCACCAGCAACTGGACCTCAAGGTTAGCCGTCGCCACACCGTGGTTTGCCACATACACATCGGCGGTCCAGCCCTTGGTCTGGTTGTGATAGGACTGAGTGCCCAAGGCCGTGCCGCTGTCCCACTTCAGGATGTCGCCGATATCTATGTCATTGGCCGAACGCAGCGCTAGTACGGTATGGCCGTGCTCCTGCTCCACGTACACGCCCACCATTGCACGCTGTCTATTGATGGCCCGTACTTCACCGATGGTCTGCTTCATAAGCCTCCTCTGCGACAAGTTCAGAGCGAGCGAAACAACCCAATTGCTCTTTCGCACATAAGTGTGGAGGCCCCGCTTACAAGGAAAGTTTGCAGAACAGCGCTGCTGAGCGACGAAAGGCGTGACGCAGGCCCAGTGCTCGACAGTGCTACCCTCAACGAATCCAGGCCCACGGAGAACCCCCATGCCGGACGATTTCCATCACGAACCGCTCGATCAGTTGCAGGCGTACATGGCCGGACGCCGCTTCCTGGTGCTCACCGGTGCGGGCATCAGCACCCCTTCGGGCATCCCCGACTACCGCGACAGCGACGGTGTACGCCGGGGTCGACAGCCGATGATGTACCAGGAGTTTCTCGCCCAGGCCGAGGCACGACGACGCTACTGGGCGCGGGCGATGCTGGGCTGGCCCCGCGTGCAGCAGGCCAGGCCGAACGCGGCTCACGAGGCCTTGGCCGAGTTGCAGGCACGGCATCGCATCAGCGGGCTGATTACCCAGAATGTCGACACGCTGCACGACCAGGCCGGCAGCCAGGACGTCATCGAATTGCACGGCAGCCTGCACCGCGTGCTGTGCCTGGATTGCGGCCAGCGCAGCGAGCGACAGCAGATCCAACAGTTGATGGAAACCGAAAACCCTTACCTGGCCGGTGTCGATGCGGTGCAGGCGCCCGATGGCGACACTCTGCTCGATCCGGCGTTCGAGGCGCGCTTCCAGGTGCCGCGCTGCCCTCACTGCGGCGGCGAGCGGCTGAAACCCGACGTGGTGTTTTTCGGCGAGAACGTCGCCACAACCACTGCGGCCCGCGCCCTGCAAGCCGTCGAGCAAGCGGACGGCCTGCTGGTAGTGGGCTCGTCACTGATGGCGTATTCGGCGTTTCGCCTGTGCCGGGCCATCAAGGACCAGGGCAAGCCGCTGCTGGCGATCAACCGGGGCAAGACCCGCGCCGATGAGCTGCTGGACCTCAAGCTTGAAGAGCCGTGTGAACAGTTGTTGCCGTTACTGACACAGCACCCGTTTTAACGAACAACCCAAATCTATTGTGGGAGCGAGCTTGCTCGCGATGGCGGTGTTTCAACTTGCATCTATGTTGGATGTGCCACCGCATCGCGAGCAGGCTCGCTCCCACAGGAATTTGCGGGTTACCGTACGACCAACTGCGCACCAAGATCCTGATCCCTGAGCGTATCGAACAACGCCTGCGCCGCCGCCGACAGTTCATGCCCCGGCTTGGTCAACACCCCGATGGCTCGTTCGATCACCGGATCGCTCAAGGTGATGCAGCGGGCGCCCAGCTCATGCATCTGCCCGACGCACAGCGCCGGCACGGCACTCACCCCCAGCCCGCTGGCGACCATCCGCCCGACGGTCGCCAACTGGTGGCTCTCGAACTCCACAGGCAGTTTCATGCCCCGGACCTGCAGATGCTCTTCCAGCATCACCCGTACCGTGGAGGGCCGTTGCAGCGTGATGAAGGGCTGTTCCAGCAGGGTTTCCCAGTGGATCTCGTCGCGCTGGGCAAGCGGTGAGTCCTGCGGCACCACCGCGACAAAGCGATCGAGATACAAGGGGGTGAACGCCAATGACGAGCCCTGCATCGGCTCGAACGCCACGCCCAATTCGACATGACGATCACGCACCATTTCCAGCACCTGTTCGTTGATCACGTCGTTGACCGTGACGTTGACATTCGGGTAGCGGGCGCGGAAGGTCTTGAGGATCGGCGGCAGCAGGTTGCCGGCAAATGAAGGCATCGCCGCCAACGTCACACGACCACGCTGCAAGGTGAAGCGCTGGCGCATTTCGTCCTCGGCATTGTCCCAGTCGGCAATCAGCCGTCGGGCCAGTGGCAGCAAGGATTCGCCTTCGGGCGTCAGCGCCACGTTACGGGTATTGCGGCTGAACAAGCGCCCGCCGAGGCCTTCTTCCAGGGCCTTGATGGTCAGGCTCAGGGCCGACTGGGACAGGTGCAGTCGCTCGCAGGCCACGGCAAAGCTAAGGCTCTGGGCCACGGCGAGGAAGGCGCGGATTTGCTTGAGGGTCATGGTTGCTAAGCTCCCAGCAGCCAGCGGTTAGCTTCAAGCTGCAAGCGGATGCCAGCCATTATTGAGTTTTATCAATCAATCAAACCTAAAAATCAACTTAACAAATATATGACTTGGCGCAACACTGCATTTCATTGCGACCCCATCAAGAATAAAAGAGGTGTCTATGGCAGGTTTCGACAAACGCGTGAGTTCTTATGAAGAGGCGCTGGAAGGCTTGAAAGACGGCATGACCGTCATCGCCGGCGGCTTTGGCCTGTGCGGTATCCCGGAAAACCTGATCGCCGAGATCAAGCGCAAGGGCATCCGCGACCTCACCGTGGTCTCCAACAACTGCGGCGTCGACGGTTTCGGCCTCGGCGTGCTGCTCGAAGACCGGCAGATCCGCAAGGTGGTCGCCTCCTACGTGGGCGAAAACGCCCTGTTCGAGAAGCAACTGCTCAGTGGCGAAATCGAAGTCGTACTGACCCCCCAAGGCACCCTCGCCGAAAAAATGCGCGCCGGTGGCGCAGGCATCCCGGCGTTCTTCACCGCTACCGGCGTCGGCACCCCGGTGGCCGAAGGCAAGGAAGTGCGTGAATTCCATGGCCGCCAATACCTGATGGAAGAATCCATCACCGGCGACTTCGCCATCGTCAAAGGCTGGAAGGCCGACCATTTCGGCAACGTGGTCTATCGCCACACCGCCCAGAACTTCAATCCGCTGGCCGCCACGGCGGGCAAGATCACTGTGGTGGAAGTCGAAGAAATCGTCGAACCCGGCGAGCTGGACCCGACGCAGATCCACACCCCTGGCATCTACGTCGACCGGGTCATTTGCGGCACGTTCGAAAAACGCATCGAACAGCGCACCGTGCGTAAGTGATCCCCTGCCCCCCGGCCCGAATGAAGGAATAACAACATGGCACTTTCCCGCGAACAAATGGCTCAACGCGTCGCCCGTGAAATGCAGGACGGCTACTACGTGAACCTGGGCATCGGCATTCCGACCCTGGTCGCCAACTACATTCCCGAAGGCATGGAAGTCATGCTGCAATCGGAAAACGGCCTGCTCGGCATGGGCGCGTTTCCCACCGAAGCCGAAGTCGATGCCGACATGATCAACGCCGGCAAGCAGACCGTCACCGCGCGCATCGGCGCGTCGATCTTCTCTTCGGCCGAATCGTTTGCCATGATCCGTGGCGGCCATATCGACCTGACCGTGCTGGGCGCGTTCGAGGTGGATGTCGAAGGCAACATCGCCTCGTGGATGATCCCCGGCAAGCTGGTCAAGGGCATGGGCGGCGCGATGGACCTGGTGGCCGGCGCCGAGAACATCATCGTCACCATGACCCATGCGTCCAAGGACGGCGAATCGAAACTGCTGCCGCGTTGCAGCCTGCCGTTGACCGGCGCCGGTTGCATCAAGCGGGTGCTGACCGACCTGGCCTACCTGGAAATCCAGGACGGCGCCTTCATCCTGAAAGAACGTGCCCCGGGCGTCAGCGTCGAGGAAATCGTCGCCAAGACCGCCGGCAAATTGATCGTGCCGGACCACGTGCCTGAAATGCAGTTCGCTGCCCAGTGAGGAGAGATTCGATGCAAGAAGTCGTGATTGTCGCCGCTACCCGCACCGCCATCGGCAGTTTCCAGGGTTCGCTGGCTTCCATTCCCGCTCCGGAACTCGGTGCCGCGGTGATTCGTCGCCTGCTGGAGCAGACCGGTTTGTCGGGCGAACAGGTCGATGAAGTGATTCTTGGCCAAGTGCTGACCGCAGGATCCGGGCAAAACCCGGCCCGCCAGGCATCGATCCTCGCCGGCCTGCCACATGCGGTGCCGGCGCTGACCCTGAACAAGGTCTGCGGTTCGGGGCTCAAGGCGTTGCACCTGGGCGCCCAGGCGATCCGCTGTGGCGACGCCGACGTCATCATCGCCGGCGGCATGGAGAACATGAGCCTGGCCCCGTACGTGTTGCCGGCCGCCCGCACCGGCCTGCGCATGGGTCACGCGAAGATGATCGACAGCATGATCACCGACGGCCTGTGGGACGCCTTCAACGATTACCACATGGGCATCACCGCCGAGAATCTGGTGGACAAGTACGGCATCAGCCGCGAGGAGCAGGATGCCTTTGCCGCCGCGTCCCAGCAGAAAGCCGTCGCCGCTGTTGAAGGTGGTCGGTTTGCCGATGAGATCACGCCGATCCTGATTCCCCAGCGCAAAGGCGATCCGGTGGCGTTCGCCACCGACGAGCAACCGCGTGCCGGTACGACCGCCGAATCCTTGGGCAAGCTCAAGCCTGCGTTCAAGAAGGACGGCAGCGTCACTGCGGGCAACGCGTCCTCGCTCAACGATGGCGCTGCCGCGGTGATCCTGATGAGCGCGGAAAAAGCCAAGGCCCTGGGCCTGCCCGTGCTGGCGAAAATCAGCGCCTACGCCAATGCCGGCGTCGACCCGGCCATCATGGGCATTGGCCCAGTCTCGGCCACCCGCCGCTGCCTGGACAAGGCCGGCTGGTCGCTGGATCAACTGGACCTGATCGAAGCCAACGAAGCCTTCGCCGCCCAGTCCCTGGCCGTGGCCCGGGAACTGAAATGGGACATGGACAAGGTCAACGTCAACGGCGGCGCCATCGCCCTGGGCCACCCTATCGGCGCATCGGGATGCCGAGTCCTGGTGTCGCTGCTGCATGAAATGATCAAGCGCGACGCCAAGAAAGGCCTCGCGACACTGTGCATCGGCGGCGGCCAAGGCGTGGCCCTGGCGCTGGAACGGGCATAACCGACACAGGTTCAACGGTGGTTGCGCGGACCCACGAATATCCGCGCAACCACTGGCACCACCGCCGGCGCAACCTTGGTTGCGCCGGTTTTTTTTGCCTGCTGGTTTGAGGCATAACCTGCGGCCCCTTCGCGAGCAAGCTCGCTCCCACAGGGGGTCTCCAGTGTTCACTGATCCTGCGCTCACCACAAATCCCTGTGGGAGCTGAGCTTGCTCGCGATAACGGTGGGTCAGCTTGTATGGATGCTGGATGTGCCAATGCCATCGCGGGCAAGCCTTGCTCCCACATGGCTTCTTGGGTATTTGTAAAACCAGCGCTCACCACAACTCCCGGTGGGAACTGAGCTTGCTCGCGATGGCGGTGGGTCAGCTTGTATGGATGCTGGATGTGCCAATGCCATCGCGGGCAAGCCTTGCTCCCACATGGCTTCTTGGGTATTTGTAAAACCAGCGCTCACCACAACTCCCCGTGGGAGCTGAGCTTGCTCGCGATGGCGGTGGGTCAGCTTGTATGGATGCTGGATGTGCCAATGCCATCGCGGGCAAGCCTTGCTCCCACATGGCTTCTTGGGTATTTGTAAAACCAGCGCTCAACACAACTCCCGGTGGGAACTGAGCTTGCTCGCGATAACGGTGGGTCAGCTTGTATGGATGCTGGATGTGCCAATGCCATCGCGGGCAAGCCTTGCTCCCACATGGCTTATTGGGTATTTGTAAAACCAGCGCTCAACACAACTCCCGGTGGGAGCTGAGCTTGCTCGCGATGGCGGTGGGTCAGCTTGTATGGATGCTGGAGGTGCCAATGCCATCGCGGGCAAGCCTTGCTCCCACATGGCTTCTTGGGTATTTGTAAAACCAGCGCTCACCACAACTCCCGGTGGGAACTGAGCTTGCTCGCGATGGCGGTGGGTCAGCTTGTATGGATGCTGGAGGTGCCAATGCCATCGCGGGCAAGCCTTGCTCCCACATGGCTTCTTGGGTATTTGTAACACCAGCGCTCACCACAAATCCCTGTGGGAACTGAGCTTGCTCGCGATGGCGGTGGGTCAGCTTGTATGGATGCTGGATGTGCCAATGCCATCGCGGGCAAGCCTTGCTCCCACATGGCTTCTTGGGTGTTTTTAAAACCAGTGCTCTACACAACTCCCCGTGGGAACTGAGCTTGCTCGCGATGGCGGTGGGTCAGCTTGTATGGATGCTGGATGTGCCAATGCCATCGCGGGCAAGCCTTGCTCCCACATGGCTTCTTGGGTGTTTTTAAAACCAGCGCTCACCACAGATCCCCGTGGGAGCTGAGCTTGCTCGCGATGGCGGTGGGTCAGGAACCTGCGCCAAACCGGTCACGGCTATTGGTCAGGTGCAGCCACATGGCGGCGCGGGCGGCGTCCGGGTCCTGGCGTTTGATGGCGTTGAAGATCGCCTCGTGCTCGAGGTTGGCCAGTTGTGCCAGCTTGCTCAGGTCCGCCTGGCCGCGTTCGGCCACGTTCACTCGGGTCCTGGGGATCATCGCACTGCCCAGGTGCTGCATGATTTCGACAAAACAGGCATTGTCCGTGGCCTCGGCGATGAGCAGATGGAAGCGCCGGTCGGCCTCGACACAGCTGTCGTTGTTGCTGGACAACCGCTGATAGTCATCCAGCGCCTGGCGCATCTGCTGCAACTGGTGTTCGCTGCGACGCTGGGCCGCCAAGGCGACTGCCTGGGTTTCCAGGCCCAGACGCAGCTCCAGGATTGCCCGCACACCCGCCGCAGTGTCGACATTGAGCCGCAACCCCGGCTCGCCGGTTTGCGCCAGCACAAAGGTGCCGATGCCGTGGCGGGTCTCCACCAGCCCCGAAGCCTGCAACTTGGAAAGCGCCTCGCGCACCACCGTCCGGCTGACGCCGTGGGCCCGCACGATGGCGCCTTCGGAGGGCAGCTTCTCCCCCGGTTTCAGTTGCCCCAGCAGAATGCTCTGACTCAACTTCTCCACCAGGTCATAGGCCAGATTCTGGGTGCGCTTGCGGGCAGGCATTTCGGTGTTTGGCTGCATGGTCGCGGATCCTTGAATGGGCAGTCTGAACGGCGGAACAAACCACATCGGCCGACAACTTGTATGACAACCTCAATCATGGCATCCCTTCAGCAGTTCCGCCAGACCGGAGCAGATCGATAAAATTCCTCATACCCAATATAAATATGAACAAAATCAATCAACTAACGAAAAAACAAAGATCCGAGCTCAACCTGAACATCAAAGGACACTTGTAAGATAAAAATTTCAAGTTGTATGATGTCTATCAACGTCATTGCCATACGATGCCCGTATAAAAACAACGAGTGGGACAATTATGCATACCCAAGACACCCGCAAAGCCCCGATCATCACCAGCATGCAAATCGTGCCTGTGGCCGGCCATGACGGCATGCTGCTGAACCTCAGCGGCGCCCATGGCCCGTTCTTCACCCGCAACATCGTCATCCTCAAGGACAACGCCGGCCACACCGGCGTGGGCGAAGTACCCGGCGGCGAGCGCATTCGCCAGACCCTCGAAGACGCCCGCTCACTGGTGGTCGGCAGCCCGATTGGCACGTACCAGAAGATCCTCAACACCGTGCGCCACGCCTTTGCCGACCGCGATGCCGGCGGCCGTGGCTTGCAGACCTTCGACCTGCGCATCACCATCCACGCGGTCACCGGCCTGGAAGCGGCACTGCTAGACCTGCTCGGCCAGCACCTGGACGTACCGGTCGCCGCCCTGCTCGGCGAAGGCCAGCAGCGTGACGAAGTGAAGATGCTCGGCTATCTGTTTTACGTCGGCGATCGCCAGCAGACCGACCTGGCCTATCGCAGCGAACCGGACGCCGACAACGACTGGTTCCGTATACGCCATGAAAAAGCCCTGGACGCCGACGCCGTGGTCCGCCTGGCCGAAGCCGCCCACGCTCGCTATGGCTTCCAGGACTTCAAGCTCAAGGGCGGTGTGCTCAACGGCGACGCGGAAATCGAAGCGGTCACGGCGCTGGCCGAGCGCTTTCCCCAGGCACGCATCACCCTGGATCCGAACGGCGCCTGGTCACTCAAGGAAGCGGTCCGTTTGTGTCGCGACCAGCACAAGGTGCTGGCCTACGCCGAGGACCCTTGCGGTGCCGAGAACGGCTATTCGGGCCGCGAAGTCATGGCCGAGTTCCGCCGGGCCACGGGCCTGAAGACCGCCACCAACATGATCGCCACCGACTGGCGCGAGATGGGCCACGCCATCACCTTGCAGTCCGTGGACATTCCCCTGGCCGATCCGCATTTCTGGACCATGCAAGGTTCCGTGCGCGTGGCGCAGATGTGCAATGAATGGGGCCTGACCTGGGGCTCGCACTCCAACAACCATTTCGACATTTCCTTGGCGATGTTCACCCACGTGGCCGCTGCCGCACCGGGCGACATTACGGCCATCGACACCCATTGGATCTGGCAGGACGGCCAGCGGCTGACCAAGGCACCCTTGCAGATCCAGGGTGGCTGCGTGCAGGTGCCGAAAAAACCGGGGCTGGGGATTGAGCTGGACACCGACCAACTGGCCAAGGCCCATGAGCTGTACAAGGGCATGGGACTTGGCGCGCGGGACGATGCGGTGGCAATGCAGTTCCTGATTCCGGGCTGGACGTTCAACAACAAGCGGCCGTGCCTGGTTCGCTGAAGCGATCACTATCTCTTGTGGGCGCAAGCTTGCTCGCGATTGCGGTGGATCAGTCAACAGTGATATCGACTGGCACCCCGCTATCGCGAGCAAGCTCGCTCCCACAAGGGGGGCTGCGTGATTAGCCCTCTGGCCGCAAGATCAATACCGCCAACGGCGGCAAGTTGAGTTCCAACGACAAGGCCTGGCCATGACTGGGCACTTCTTCGGTGGAGGCACCGCCGCCGTTGCCATAGTTGGACCCGGCGTAGGTGTCGGCATCGCTGTTGAGCAATTCGACCCAGCGTCCGGCGAACGGCACGCCGACCCGGTAGGCCTCGCGCGGCACCGGAGTGAAGTTGGCGACCACCAGCACCGGCCGGCCCTCCTTGCTCCAGCGCAGCCAGGCGTAGACGCTGTTGAGCGCATCGTCACCAATCAACCACTGGAACCCCTGGGGCGCATCATCCTGGTCGTGCAGCGCCGGTTCTTCGCGATACAGACGGTTCAGATCGCTCACCAGTTTCTGCACGCCACGGTGCTCAGGGTATTGCAGCAGGTACCAGTCCAATTGCTGGTCGTGGTTCCACTCGCGCCATTGGCCGAATTCACAGCCCATGAACAACAGCTTCTTGCCGGGATGGCCCCACATGAAGCTGAGGTAGGCCCTCAGGTTAGCGAATTTCTGCCAGCGATCACCGGGCATCTTGTCGATCAGCGAGCGTTTTCCATGGACCACTTCGTCATGGGAAATCGGCAGGACGAAGCGCTCGGACCAGGCATACACCAGGCCGAAGCTCAGTTCGTTATGGTGATGGGCGCGGTACACCGGGTCTTGCTGGATGTAGTGCAGCGAATCGTGCATCCAGCCCATGTTCCACTTGTACGCAAACCCCAAGCCGCCCTGCTGGGTGCTCTGGCTGACGCCTGGCCATGCCGTTGATTCTTCGGCGATGACCAGCGCACCGGGGGTTTCCAACGCCACCACATCATTGAGGTGGCGCAGGAAATCGATGGCTTCAAGGTTTTCCCGACCGCCATGGCGGTTGGGCACCCACTCACCGGCCTTGCGCGAATAGTCGCGGTACAACATCGAGGCCACGGCATCCACCCGCAGGCCATCGATGTGGAAATGCTTGAGCCAGTGCAGCGCCGACGCCAGCATGAAACCGTGGACCTCGGTGCGACCCAGGTTATAGATCAGCGTGTCCCAATCCTGGTGGAAGCCTTCCAGCGGATTGCCGTATTCGTACAGCGCGGTGCCGTCAAACTGGGCCAGGCCATGGGTGTCGGTGGGGAAATGCGCTGGCACCCAGTCGAGGATGACCCCGATATTGGCCTGGTGGCAGGCGTTGACGAACGCGGCGAAATCGTCCGGCGAACCGAAGCGTGCCGTTGGCGCGAATTGCGACAGTGGCTGATAGCCCCAGGAACCGCCGAACGGGTGCTCCATGATCGGCATCAGCTCGATGTGGGTGAAGCCCAGGTCCTTGACATACGGGATCAACCGCTCGGCCATTTCATGCCAGTTGTATTGCCGGGCCACCTCGCCCGCCTCGTCGATTTCGCACTGCCAGGAGCCGGCGTGCAATTCGTAGATCGACAGCGGCGCACCCGGGAGCTGCCGCTCGCGACGGTGCTGCATCCACTCGTCGTCCTGCCACTCGATCTTCAACGGTGACGCAACTTTCGACGCCGTGTCTGGCGGCATCTGCGTGGCCAGGGCCACCGGGTCGGCCTTGAGCGGCAGGATGCCGTGGGCACCGAGGATTTCATATTTGTAGCCTTCACCCGCACCAAGCCGCGGAATGAACAGCTCCCACACGCCAGACGGATAGCGGATGCGCATCGGATGCCGACGCCCGTCCCAGGCGTTGAAATCCCCGACCACCGAAACGCGCCGGGCATTCGGCGCCCAGACCGCGAACCGCACGCCGTCGATGCCATCGACGGTGGTCAGTTGCGCACCGAGGCAGGAACTGAGATCGCGGTGATTGCCCTCGCCAAACAGGTAAAGGTCCATCTCCCCCAGCAACGGACCGAAGCTGTAGGGGTCTTCGGCAACCTGCTCGCCGCCAGCCCAACGGGTGCGCAGCAAGTACGCCTGGGCATGGTCGAAATGGCCGACGAACAGCCCCGGGGTTTCGGTGGATTGCAGCTCCCCCAGCTCTTCGCCGCCATCACGGGCAAGCACCTGCACGCTCAAGGCTCCGGGCAGATACGCACGAATGAATTGGCCGCCAACGTCGTCGCCATGCGGCCCCAGGATGGAAAACGGGTCGTGGTGTTCGGCACGCACCAGCGCGTCGATGTCATGGGGCGCCGGCAGCAAGGACTCCTTGGCCTGCCCCTGTGGTTCTTTGTTCGAAACACTCATGATTCTCTCCACTAAATCGGTCCGGCTACGTCGGAAAAGGGTTGCAGCCCACTCAATAACCCGACCAGACCGTGCAACGGCACGGGCAGCCAGGTGGGGCGATTCTCGGCTTCATAGGCCACTTCATAGGCCGCCTTCTCCAGGCCGAACAACGCCAGCGCGGCGTCTTCGCCTTCAGCATCCTTCCACTCATGGGCAAGACTAGCTGCCGCCAGCCGATATGCCTCGACAAATGCCTGGCGAGCCTCTTTCAAATAACGATCGGCGACCCGTTGCCGCGCCGCATCGGCATCGGCCGTGCTGTCGACGGTGTGCAAGTGAATCGCCATGGCCGCCGCATAATCGAAGGAGCGCAACACGCCACTGACGTCCTTATAAGGGCTGTGCTTGCCCCGTCGCTCATGCAATGGCCGCGCCGGCTCACCTTCGAAGTCGATCAGGTAGGCGTCGCCCTTGATCACCAGCACCTGACCCAGGTGCAGGTCGCCATGGACGCGGATGCGCAAGCCTCCCTCAGCCTTGCCGGCCAGTACCTGGACATGGGCCAGGACGGTTTTCTTGTGCTCCAGCAAACGTGCGACCATGGCCTGGTCCGCGGGGTTCAATTGGCCCTGGTTCTGCTTGAGCAGGCGCAAGGCGTTTTCGACTTGGGCGACCACGTCCTTGCCGATGGCCTGGGCTTGCTTGGCGTTGGTGGCCTGCGGCGCGAAATCCGGGTCGTCGGTGGCCTGGGCCAATACCTGGTGCATTTCCCCCAGGCGCTGGCCGAGCATGCCGGCGAAATCCTTGAGTTCGCCCAGGGCGTTGTAATGCTGCTCCTGTTCGGACACCGCGTCCGCCAGCTCATCGCGCAGGGCGCGCTCCAGGTTGTTCTGGGTCCATTCCCAGGCGTCGCCCTGATTGCTCAAGTAGCCCTGGGCGATCATTAGCAGCGCATCTTCACCCTGGGCGTCGCGGCGAACCACCGAACCCAGCAACGGTGAAATGTTGCTGAAACCGGCAGCGGTCAGGTAGGCGCTCATTTCCAGTTCCGGGTGCACACCCGAGGCGACCTTGCGAATCAGCTTGAGCACCAGGCTGCTCCCTACCACCACCGAACTGTTGGACTGTTCGGCGGACAGGTAACGCACCTCTGGTTCGTCTCCCAGGTTCAGCGCAGCCAGGCCTTCGGTGGGTTCGAAGCGCAACTCACCTTCGGCAAACGGCAGCACCGTGGCGGCCTGCATGCTTTGCAATACGGCCCGCACGAAGCTTTCCAGGCTGAATGCATCGGTGATCAAGCCCACCTGACGCACCCGACGTACCCGCGACAACGCCAATTGCTGCGGCAACGCCGCACCGACCTGGTCTTCGGCGAGCAGGCCGAACGGCAGCTGATAACGCAGGGTCTGACCGCCACTGGTGACATCGATTTCGCTGAGCAACACGGGGTGCTGTGGATCACCGAAGCGCACGCCATAAACAATGTCGACCTTCTCGATCGCACTGTCCTTGCCGGCGAACCAGCGCCGGTTCTGCAGCCAGCTCGGCAGGATGGTTTGCTCCAACGTGGTGCGCGATGGCGCTTCGAGCAATTCTTCCAAGCGTTTTTTCAGCACCAGGGTGGTGAAGTCCGGCAAGCTCTGGGCCGGTTCCACGTGCCAACTCGGCATCTGGTTCTCGGCTGCCAAAGCGAACCAATAGAAACCGTACGGCGCCAGGGTCAGCAGGAAGTTCAACTGGCCGATGGGTGGGAAAGCGTTGCCGCCGAGCATCTCCACCGGGACCATGCCGGCGTAGGTCGACAGATCCAGCTCGGCAGCCTGGGCGCTGCGGGACACGTTGGCCACGCAGAGGATAATTTCGTGCTTGCCTTCCGGGCTGGTGTATTCCCGGGTGTAGGCCAGGATCCGACGGTTGCTCGGCGACAGCATTTTCAGCGTGCCTCGGCCGAAGGCTTGTGACTGCTTGCGCACCGCCAGCATCCGACGAGTCCAGTTAAGCAGCGAATGCGGATCGCCGGCCTGGGTCTCGACGTTGACCGACTGGTAGCCGTATTGCGGGTCCATGATCGGCGGCAGCACCAGGCTGGCCGGGTCGGCCCGCGAGAAGCCGCCGTTGCGGTCGATGGACCACTGCATTGGCGTACGCACGCCATCGCGGTCGCCCAGATAGATGTTGTCGCCCATGCCGATTTCATCGCCGTAGTACAGCGTCGGCGTGCCAGGCATCGACAACAGCAGGCTGTTGAGCAACTCGACGCGCCGACGGTCGCGCTCCACCAACGGCGCCAGGCGCCGACGAATGCCCAGGTTGATACGCGCTCGGCGGTCGGCGGCGTAATAATTCCACAGGTAATCGCGCTCCTTGTCAGTGACCATCTCCAGGGTCAGTTCATCGTGGTTGCGCAGGAAAATCGCCCACTGGCAATTGGCCGGGATCTCCGGGGTCTGGCGCAGGATGTCGGTAATAGGGAAGCGATCTTCCTGGGCCAACGCCATGTACATGCGCGGCATCAGCGGAAAATGGAAGGCCATGTGGCATTCGTCACCGTTCATCCCTTGGGCGTCGACATCGCCGAAGTACAACTGGGTGTCTTCCGGCCACTGGTTGGCTTCGGCCAGCAACATGCGGTCGGGGTAGTTGGCATCGATCTCGGCACGAATCTGCTTGAGGACGTCGTGGGTCTCGGGCAGGTTTTCGTTGTTGGTGCCGTCGCGCTCGATCAGGTACGGGATGGCGTCCAGGCGCAAGCCGTCGATGCCCATGTCCAGCCAGTAGCGCATCACCGACAGCACGGCCTTGATGACCTGTGGGTTATCAAAGTTGAGGTCGGGCTGGTGGGAGTAGAAGCGGTGCCAGAAGTACTGGCCCGCCACGGGGTCCCAGGTCCAGTTGGACTTCTCGGTGTCGAGGAAAATGATTCGCGTGCCATCGTATTTGTGGTCATCGTCGGACCAGACGTAGAAGTCCCGCGCCGCCGAACCCGGCTTGGCCTTGCGCGCGCGCTGAAACCACGGATGCTGGTCCGAGGTGTGGTTGATGACCAGTTCGGTGATGACCCGCAGGTTGCGTTTGTGGGCTTCAGCGATGAAGCGCCGCGCATCGGCCATGGTGCCGTAGTCGGCGCTGACGCCACGGTATTCGGCAATGTCATAACCGTCGTCGCGCCTGGGCGAAGGATAGAACGGCAGCAGCCAGATGGTGTTGACGCCCAGGTCGGCGATGTAGTCGAGCTTTTCGATCAGGCCGGGAAAGTCACCGATACCGTCGTTATTGGAGTCGAAATAGGATTTTACGTGGACCTGGTAAATCACCGCGTCCTTGTACCAGAGCGGATCTTTGATGAAGGTGGCAGACCGGGGTTTCTTCGCCATTTGCAACTCCTGATGAATTCAATAAAGCCGCGGAAGGCTTGTGAGGTCTTTTTGTGGCGAGGGGATAAATCCCCTCGCCACAAAAGCTCTCCTCAACATTGCACTGCGTTACGCCACGCTGATCCGCCAGATCCCGAACGGCTGGTAGGCAGGGTCGATCCGCATGAACTGGTACTTGCCGTGCCAGCTCCAACGATGTCCGTTCATCAGATCCTCGCCCTGGGTCTGGGCGTCGTCGGGCAGGCCCATCTCCCACAGCGGCAACTCAAAACTGGCTTCCTGCGGGTTGTGCGGATCGAGGCTCACCGCCACCAGGATGAAATTGCTGCCATCGGCGGTGCGTTTGCCGAAATA
Source organism: Pseudomonas sp. St316 (assembly GCF_018325905.1). Taxonomy (NCBI): domain Bacteria; kingdom Pseudomonadati; phylum Pseudomonadota; class Gammaproteobacteria; order Pseudomonadales; family Pseudomonadaceae; genus Pseudomonas; species Pseudomonas sp. St316. The sequence goes on from NZ_AP021901.1 coordinate 4,366,574, forward strand.
GAGAATGTTGTCGTTCCAGGCGTTGTAGATTTTCAGGCCCAGGTGGCTATGCAGTGCTGGGTTCTGACGACGGATGCGGTTGAGTTGGGCGATCTCGGCGACGATGTTGCCCGGCGCGGTGAAGTCCCGGGGACGGATCTCGTATTTCTCCGAATCGAGGTATTCCTCCTTGCCCGGCACTGGTGCCGACTCACACAGCTCGAAGCCCGAATACATGCCCCACAGGCCCGAGCCCATGGTTGCCAGGGCCGCGCGGATCAAGAAGCCCGCGCGCCCCGACTCATGGAGAAAGGCCGGATTGATGTCTGGCGTGTTGACGAAAAAGTTCGGCCGGTAGCATTCACGCCACGGCGATTCATTGAGTTCGCTGAAGTAGGTCGCCAGTTCAGCCTTGGTGTTGCGCCAGGTGAAATAGGTGTAGCTCTGGGAGTAACCGACCTTGCCCAACCGCGCCATCATGGCCGGCGTGGTGAACGCTTCAGCCAGGAAGATCACTTCAGGGTATTGGGCCCGTACATCGGCGATCAGCCATTGCCAGAACGGCAGTGGCTTGGTGTGAGGGTTGTCGACGCGGAATATCTTGACGCCTTCCTCGACCCAGCCCACCACGATGTCCCGCAGCTCCGTCCACAGACTGGGAATCGCATCGGCCGCGTAGAAATCGACGTTGACGATGTCCTGGTATTTCTTCGGTGGGTTTTCCGCATATTTGATCGTGCCGTCCGGCCGCCAGCTGAACCAGCCCGGGTGCTGCTTGAGCCAAGGGTGGTCTTGGGAACATTGGATCGCGAAGTCCAGGGCGATCTCCAGGCCGTGGTCAGCGGCCGCCGCCACCAGGCGTCGGAAGTCCTCGCGGCTACCCAATTGCGGGTGAATGGCCTCGTGACCGCCCTCCTCGCTGCCAATGGCATACGGGCTACCCGGGTCGTCGGGACCGGCAGTGAGGGAGTTATTCGGGCCTTTGCGGAAGCTGCGACCGATGGGGTGGATCGGCGGGAAGTACAGCACGTCGAAGCCCATGTCCTGGATCACCGCCAGGCGCGAATGCACGTCGTTGAAAGTGCCGTGGCGCTGGGGATCGTCGGTGATCGAGCGGGGAAACAGCTCATACCAGCTGGCAAACTCGGACAGCTTGCGCTCCACATCCAGCGGATATTCGGGGCTGATGCTCAAGTACGGGCGATGATCGGCCCGGGACATCAAATCGGCACTGCGCGGTGCCAGGAACAGCGCCACCTGCTCGGTCGGCAACAGGCCGGAGAGCTCATGGTGCAAGGCCGCCAGTTGCTCGCTCAGTTCACCCGTGCTGCGCTCGACGGCCATTTGCACCTGGTTGCGCCCTTCTTGCAACTCCAGGCTGATCGGCACCCCTGCACCGAATTTCTTTTCCAGCTCGTAGCGAAAACTGGCGAACTGATCGATCCAGGCCTCGATACAAAACACATAGCGGCCTTGTTCCGGCACGTTGAACAGGCCCTGCCAGCCGTTGTTGCCCAGGTCATCCATGACCTCGCTGTTCCACACTTCGTCCTGCAGCGCACGCCAGCGAATGCGTACGGCCAGCTTGTCATGACCATCGGCGAAGACTTTGCTGGTCACTGTCACGTCCTGCCCAGCCACGGCCTTGGCGGCGAATTGTCCACCGTCGATCACCGGCATGGTGTTTTCAATAGCAATACGCGGCAACAGCAAGGCTTGGGACAGCGGCAAATGCGGGTTGTAGGCCAGTTCAGTCGGGTGTTCGGCAGTCATCGAGCATCACTCCTTTTACGCCCCATGGACGCGCTTGTGGCGGTAAAGGCCCAACGGGTCCCTGAAAAAACTCACTTAAACTCCGAACCGAATCAGCGGCTAAAAGTTCAGAGGGATTTGCCCCGGTGCATCCCGGGGATCAAAGCCGGTGCGAGGTGGTCAACAACAATAAGCACGACTCAAGCCATGTGCGTCACGGAGACCCGTCCCGATGAATATTCCCATCCCGGCCGAAACACCCGATCCGAACATCGACGATCCCACCTTGCCTCCGCCCGGCCCTGATCCGGAACCGATTCCAGAGAAAGACCCGCCGCTGGACCCACAACCGCCGCTGGGCGACCCGCCGAGCGAGGCGCCGCCGGAGCGGGTTTGATTCAAGCGTAGTAATAAAGCAACTGGATGACGAAAAACCTGTGGGAATGAGCTTGCTCGCCAAAGCGGGGTGCCAGTCTGTATAGACGTTGGCTGGCAGGACGCCCTCGCGAGCAAGCTCGCTCCCACAAGTCTTATGCTCAGGCTATGGCTTGTCGCCCTTATCTAGCGCCCGAACGATCACTGGCATCACACTGAAGATCGCCAGCGCCAGTATCGTACTGAGCACCGCCGTCGCCTCTCGCCCCAACCCGGCGGCGACGCCAATGGCAGCGGTCATCCACAGGCCCGCGGCGGTGGTCAGGCCTTTGACATGGCCTGCATCGCCGTCGGTGTTTTTCAGGATGGTGCCGGCACCGAGAAAACCGATGCCGGCGACCACCCCCTGTATCACCCGACTCATCGCGTCGGCCTGGGACCCGGACATCTGTGGCACCAATACGAACAGCGCCGCCCCCAAGGCCACGAGCATGTGGGTTCGTACGCCGGCAGCCTTGCCCTTGTGTTCGCGCTCGAAACCCAGGACGCCGCCCAACACCGCGGCTATGAGCAGGCGCACCGTGACCCGGGTCATCTGCTGGGCATCGGTGATGTCGGCGAACTCCGCCTGCAGGGTTACCCAGACTTCATGCCACCACTCGTCCATGGACCGTCCTCTTTTTCATTCAATAAACGATGGACCGCAGGCGGCGCCAGAGGTGCGTCTGACCGCTGATCAGCCGCAACGAACCCTGGCTTGGCCGCGAGACCTAACGTTCATGACACCAGAAGGAGTTACACCATGACTGTCCGTATCGATGACAACCAGACCTGCCATTTCGAAACGCCCAACGGCACCGAACAGCGCCCCGCCAGCGAGCTGACCATCATCACCGACCCGGACAAGGCCATGTCCGTGGTGGAGCTCAATGGCGACCGGGTCTACATCACCGAGGCCGAGGCCGATGCGCTGACCGTGGCCGGCGCAGTCGACGGACGCAAGCACCTGAAGGCCAGCGACAGCGGTTCGGCGATCTGAGCCCCCTTGAAGCCTCTGCGAGGTGTTCAATCTGTGGGAGCAAAGCTTGCTCGCGATGAAAACAACACGATACCTCTTGAACCGAGGTGCCTGTATCGCGAGCAAGCATTGCTGCCACTGCCCCCTGGCCTCAACGGTATGTTCGCTCCTCCCTGGGTGCATCAAAGTGTCGCAGCGCCTGGGCTTCGCGGCATCTGATCCGGTTTTTATCGAAATACCTGAGTCTGTTATGCAAACAGTTCCATGGTCATAGTGCGCCGGCCAGATAGAGGCTGATGAGCGACCGACCATGAGCGATAGAATCCCCGTCCAGTTGATACAGACGTTCGAACCTGCGCCAGCGAAGATAAAGGCCAGGAGCACCGACAACCTGATCCACACCCGCAGTTTCACCGGTTTGTTTCGTACCCTGCGCATCAGCGGTGCGGGGGTTCTGTTCCTGCTGTTCTTCGGCACGGTGTGGTTGAACTGGGGCGGCCGTCAGGCCGTGCTCTGGGACCTTTCCGAAAGCAAATTCCACATCTTTGGCGCGACCTTCTGGCCCCAGGACTTCATCCTGCTGTCGGCCTTGCTGATCATTGCCGCCTTCGGCCTGTTTGCGATCACCGTGTTTGCCGGTCGCGTGTGGTGCGGCTACACCTGCCCGCAGAGTTCCTGGACCTGGATCTTCATGTGGTGCGAGAAAATCACCGAAGGCGAACGCAACCAGCGGATCAAGCTGCAGGCCGCGCCCTGGGGCCTGAACAAACTCTTGCGCCGCAGCGCCAAGCACACGTTGTGGCTGGCCATCAGCCTACTCACCGGCCTGACGTTCGTGGGGTACTTCACGCCGATCCGCCCCTTGGCCGAAGAACTGCTGACCCTGCAAATGGCCGGCGTGAGCTTGTTCTGGGTACTCTTCTTTACCGCAGCCACCTACCTCAACGCCGGCTGGCTGCGTGAAGCGGTGTGCATGCATATGTGCCCCTATGCACGCTTTCAGAGCGTGATGTTCGACAAGGACACACTGACCATTTCCTACGATACGGCCCGTGGTGAAATCCGCGGCCCACGCAAACGCGAGGCAAACCCGGCCAATATTGGCCTGGGCGACTGCATCGACTGCCAGATGTGCGTGCAGGTCTGCCCCACCGGCATCGACATCCGCGACGGCCTGCAGATGGAGTGCATCGGCTGCGCGGCCTGCATCGATGCCTGCGATTCGATCATGGACAAGATGGGCTACGCCCGCGGCCTGATCAAATACACCTCCGAACATCAGTTGCAGGGCGGCAAGACTCACCTGCTCAGGCCTCGGCTGATCGGCTATACCGCCGTGCTGCTGGTGATGATCGGCGCGCTGATCGTGGCGCTGATGCAACGGCCCATGGTGTCGCTGGATGTCAGCAAGGACCGTGGCCTGTTCCGCGAAAACAGCGCAGGCCAGATCGAGAATATCTACAGCCTGAAAATCATCAACAAGACCCAACAGCGCCAGGATTATCACCTGTCCCTGGTGGACGGCGACGGCTTCATCCTGCAAGGCAAGACCCAACTGAGCCTGGCACCGGGGGAAATCGTCGATGTGCCGGTGTCGGTGGCGATGCTCAGCGAACGGCCCGGTAAAGGCTCCCAGGAAATGACGTTCAAGGTCGCCGACAGTGACGAGCCAGGAAGCTACAGCATCGCCAAGAGCCGTTTTGTCGCACCGATGAATCGGTGAAGCTTTAAGATGCCGGGCACCTTGTGGGAGCGAGCCTGTGGGAGCAAAGCTTGCTCGCGAAAAACGATGACGCGACCTTACTGTTGATCCATGTCGGCTGCGTCGCGAGCAAGCTTTGCTCCCACAGGCTCTCCCACCGTTTAAAAAGCGCAAACCATGTGTCACTCAAGACTGGGCCCACCATGAAACGCTACGAGAAATTTGCCGACGACATCGCTGAACTGATCCGCTCGGGCATGCTGGGGCCAGGTCAGCGCGTGCCGTCTGTACGCTACGCCAGCCAGACCTACGGTGTCAGCCCGTCCACCGTGTTCCAGGCCTATTACCTGCTGGAGCGACGCGGCATGATCCGGGCCCGGCCGCGCTCCGGCTACTTCGTCAACACCCATGCGCCAAGCCCGTTTTCGGAGCCGGCGATCAGCCCCCAAGTGCACGAGTCCACCGAAGTCGACGTCAGTGAGCTGGTTTTTTCAGTACTGGAATCGATCAAGGATCCGACCACCGTACCGTTTGGCTCGGCATTCCCCAGCCCGCTGCTGTTTCCGCTGCAGCGGCTGTCCCGCTCGCTGTCCAGCGCCACACGGGACATGGACCCGCGCGTGGTGGTCACGGACATGTCGCCGGGCAACCCGCAATTACGCCGGCAGATCGCCCTGCGCTACATGGTCGGCGGGTTGATGCTGCCCATGGAAGAGCTGCTGGTCACCAACGGTGCCCTGGAAGCCTTGAACCTGTGCCTGCAAGCCGTGACCGAACCTGGCGACCTGGTGGCAATCGAAGCCCCGGCGTTCTACGCCAGCCTGCAGGTACTGGAGCGCCTGAAACTCAAGGCCGTGGAGATCCCTGTCCATCCGCGCGACGGCATCGACCTGGACGTCTTGGCGCAAACACTGGAACGCCATCCGATCAAGGCCTGCTGGTGCATGACCAGTTTCCAGAACCCCATGGGCGCGACCATGCCCGAGGCAAGGAAACAGGCATTGGTGGAGCTGCTACGCCGCCATCAGGTGCCACTGATCGAAGACGACGTCTACGCCGAACTCTATTACGGCCAACAGGCCCCCAAGCCGGCCAAGGCGTTCGACACCGAAGGGCTGGTGATGCATTGCGGTTCGTTCGCCAAGAGCCTCGCGCCGGGTTATCGCATCGGCTGGGTTGCCGCCGGGCGCTACGCGCAGAAGATCGAACGGCTCAAGCTCATGACTTCGTTGTGCGCCTCGATGCCGGCCCAGGCCGCTATCGCCGACTACCTGCAACACGGCGGCTACGACCGTCACTTGCGCAAACTGCGCTATGCCCTGGAAGAACAGCAAAACGCGATGCTCGCCGCCATTGCCCGCTATTTCCCGGCCCAGACCCGGGTCAGCCAGCCAGCGGGGGGCTACTTCCTGTGGCTGGAGCTGCCGGAGCAGATGGATTCACTGAAACTGTTCCAGATGGCCCTGGCCCAAGGCATCAGCATCGCGCCGGGGCCGATCTTCTCAGCGACCCGACGTTTCAGGAATTGCATCCGTTTGAACTATGGCAGCCCGTGGACCGAAGTCTCGGAAAAGGCCATGGAGACGTTGGGGCGGATTATTCGATCGTTTTGATAGGGGGTTGTCTATCCGGCCGCCATCGCGAGCAAGCTCGCTCCCACACTGGATCTCACCGCCGATCAACCTGTGGGAGCGAGCTTGCTTGCGATGAGGCCGGCACGAACAAGCCGGACCTCAGCGTCCCCCACCCAGATCCACAAACGTCCCGGTCGCATACGAAGCCTTGTCCGACAGCAGCCAGACAATCGCTTCGGCCACCTCATCCGGACGCCCGCCCCGGGCCATGGGGATGGCTGATTCCAGCTTGCTGACCCGATCCGGGTCGCCGCTCAGGGCATGGAAATCGGTGTAGATGTAGCCGGGGCGAACCGCATTGACACGAATGCCTTCGCCGGCCACTTCCTTGGACAAACCAATGGTGAAGGTGTCCAGCGCGCCCTTGGAGGCCGCGTAATCGACGTACTCCCCCGGTGCGCCCAAGCGGGCGGCCACCGACGAGACGTTGACGATGCTGCCACCCTGCCCGCCGTGCCTGGGCGACATGCGCAACACCGCGTGCTTGGCACACAGGATCGGCCCCAGCACGTTGGTCTTCAAGATCTTGAGGATGCGGAATTCGGACATTTCATCGAGCCGGGACTTGTGGGCCACCGTGCCGGCGTTGTTCACCAGGGCAGTGACACGGCCCAGCTCGGCGTCAACCCGGTCGAACAGGCCGATCACTTCGTCTTCGATGCTCACGTCCGCGCGCACGGCAATCGCCTGCGCGCCCTTGGCCCGGACCTGTTCGAGCACCTCTTGCGCGGCGCTTTCATCGGACTGGTAGTTGATGCAAATCCGATAGCCCAACTCGGCAGCCAACAGCGCCGTGGCCGCCCCGATTCCGCGGCTGCCACCGGTGATGACGATGACTTTATCCACGCTTGCTTCTCCCATTCCACGGATAGACGTCCGGCCCAAGAATAGCGTTCACGTCACGCTTTGCACAAACCGCTGCGCTTACCGGGCCAGGGCGCGCAGATCCAGGCGTCCGTCCAACAGCGGCGGGCACCAGTAATAGCCGCCGGTGATCGGTCGGCTCATGCGATACAGGCCATCGGTGATGCCGTCTTCCAGGCCACTCATGCGGCGCAGTTGTGCCTCGAAGGCATCGAGGGAGAAACCGAACGCCAGGAACATCAGCCCTGCACGGTCGCCTTCGATCCACGGCATGGAGCGACGGAGCACGAACGCCTCCGGGGCGAAGCTTTCCTGGGCGGTACGCTTGACGTGGGCCGACTCCGGCGCATCGTCGATTTCTTCGTTGTCGCTCAGGCGACGGCCCATGATGTTGTCGCGCTCATGGGGCTGCATCGCCGCAAAGCCATCCAGATCGTGCTGCCATTGCTGGATCGCGGCGAAACTGCCACCGCGCACTCCATCGGCGCCCTGGGCCAGGGCGGCGGCGATGGCCGCTTCGTCATGAGGGTTTTCGGTGCCGTCTTCGTAGCCGGTCAGGTCATGGCCGGTCATATGGCGGAAGGTTTCGTTCATCTGCACCAGGCGCAGCGCCGGGGCCAACGCCGCTTCGATGGCGCGACTGCGGTGCATCAGCTCGCCGCGGTCTTCGCCGTGCAGCCAGCACCACAGCGCGTGCTGGGTCGAAGGGTTGTCCACACCCACGCCGGCCAACGCCGCAAAGGCCCGCAGGCCTTCGACCTGGGCGCCCAGCGCCTGGACCAGTGATTCACCAAAACCGACCACGGCCCGCCCATCGAGCAGCAACAGGAGTTTGTCTATCGCAGCCGGCAGTGCCTCGACCGATTCCAGGGCAAAAAACAAATGACGGGCCTGAGGCGGAACAGGGGTGGCGAGAATGCCGGGCTGGTAGTAACTCATGTGAACTCCTTTAGAAATAGCCAAGTTTACCCGGCAGCCGTGGGAGTTTGCCATGCGACACCGAAGCCGACCGCCAAAAGATTTTCGTAGGAAGGCTCCCGCGTTCCAGTCAGACGACTCGGAATCTGGCTTGAGTCTGATGGCAGCCAATTGCCGGGCAACCGAAAACCTCCTAGATTGACCGCCCAAAGATGCACTCAGGCATCGCAAGCTGCCGGATGCAGGGCGGCTTGAACCACCGCCATCCAAGGAGACGGTCCGACATGCACATGGCTAAATCGATACTCGCAGGCACTTTTTTCCTGGTCTGCGGAACGGCTCCGGGCTTTGCCCAGGATCGCATTGAAGAAGCTGTCAATGCCACGATCCAGCCCTTGATGAAACAACAGGACATCGCCGGCATGGCCGTGGCGATCACCTACAACGGTCAACGCCATTATTTCAACTACGGCGTGGCCTCCAAGGACACGAAAAAGCCGGTCACCGACCAGACCCTCTTCGAAATCGGCTCGGTCAGCAAGACCTTCACCGCCACCCTCGGCGCCTATGCCCTGGCCCAGGGCAAGCTGTCCCTGGCGGACCCGGCCAGTCGCTTCGCCCCCGAGCTGCGCGGCAGCGCCTTCGACGGCTTCAGCCTGCTCAACCTCGCCACCTATACCGCCGGTGGCCTGCCGTTGCAGTTCCCCGCCGAGGCGGACCATCCGGACCGGATGTTCAGTTATTACACGACCTGGAAGCCGCTCTACCCGGCCGGCACCCAGCGGCTCTATTCAAACCCGAGCATCGGCCTGTTCGGCTATCTGGCAGCCCGCAGCATGGGACGGCCGTTTGACGAGGTGATGGAGCGTACGCTGATGCCAGGGTTGGGCCTGCAGCACAGCTATGTGCGGGTGCCCCAGGATCAGTTGGGCCGATACGCCCAAGGCTATGCAAAAGACGGCAAGCCCGTCCGGGTCGGGCCGGGTGCCCTGGATTCCGAGGCTTACGGAGTGAAAACCAGCTCATCGGACCTGATGCGCTTCGTCGAGGCCAACCTGCGACCTGAAAAACTGGACGCGGATCTGAAGCAAGCGATTGCCACGACGCATACAGGTTTCTACAGGGTTGGCAGGATGAATCAGGGGCTGGGCTGGGAGTTCTACCCCGCTCCGTTCACCTTGGATGACCTGCTCGCTGGCAACACACCGCAAATGGCCCTGACCCCACAAAAAGTCGAACCGCTCAACACGCCCCGCCCAGCACCAGACGGCGCCTGGGTCAACAAGACAGGATCTACCAACGGTTTCGGCGCATACGCGGCGTTCGTACCCGGAAAGGACATGGGGATCGTCATGCTGGCGAACAGAAACTACCCGATCGAAGAACGGGTGAAAGCAGCGCACCGGATCCTGATGGCGTTGGACGGTCAACAAGGCAACTGAGGAAATACAACTGGGGCTGCAGAAGCCTTGTCGTTACTGGAAATCAATCATCCAGCGGCTTCGGCGGCCCCGCCGGCTTGGCTGCCTTGCCAGGCTTGGTACCTTTCGCATCCTTGGCCGGTGCGGGCTCCGGCGCAGGAGGAGGCGTCGGGGCTGCCGCCTCTTTTTCTGCCGCAGGCAGTTTATCGACGGTGTCGAAGAGGTCTTTCAATTCGATCGCACCGGAATGCTCAAGCTTCTTTTCCCCATCCTTGCCCACCAGGATGATCTTGGTCTGCGCACCGGCTCCCAGCTTGAGCGAGCGAATCAACGCCATGGTGCTTTGCGGATCCAGATCCTTGCCATCGCGCTGCCCAATGGTATTGAGCACGGTATAGAGCACCATGTTGCGCTCGGAGAAGCCCTGCTTGCCTGCCGGCTCATCCAAGGCCTTTTTCAGGCTCACCCAGGCAGGGTCGACCGTGCTGGGCGCGATGACGACAAGGGGACGTGACTTGCCTGCGTCCGCCAACAGAGGCGAGTCGCCATCGGCAGCGAACAGGGGGCCGGCGATGGCCAGCAAGGTAGCGAAGGTCAACGACCGAATGAGCATGCGCCTCTCCTTTTGATATTTACGCTGTACTGATTGCACAGGGCCGCGATTGTTCCGCGAGAGTCGCTCGATACTGCGCCTGCCTGACTGAAGCTTAGGCCAGGGGGGTCATTGCGCAACCGCAAGGAGAGCGCTGGAGTCGGGAGAAACTATTGTGGGAGCGAGCTTGCTCGCGATAGCGTCATGACGGCCAACATCGAAGTCGACTGACACACCGCTATCGCGAGCAAGCTCGCTCCCACATTGGACTTGAGGTGATCGGACTAGAACGCCAGCTTGAACCCGATCATCGCCAGCATCACCGCCAGGCATGGGCGCAGCAGTTCGTCAGAGATGCGTCCCGACAAGTGACTGCCCAGGTAGATCCCCGGCAACGAACCGATCAACAGGAAACCCAGGATGTGCCAGTCCATGTTGCCCATGCTTGCATGGCCCAGGCCAGCCACCAGGGTCAGCGGCACGGCGTGAGCGATCTCGGTGCCCACCAGGCGCTTGGTGACCAGGAACGGGTAAAGGATGAACAACGCGACAGTACCCAGGGCGCCAGCGCCGATAGAGGTCAACGCGACCATCGTACCCAGCACCAGGCCAGTGATGACCGTCAACACATTGAGGCGCGAACCGGAGGGGCTGTAGTGGCCGCCAGCGCGGTCGTGGGCAAATTGCAGCAGGCGCTTCTTGAACAGGATCGCCAGGGCGGTGGCGAACAACACGAAGCCCAAGGCTTGCTTGATCACCGCGTTCATGGCATCGGGGGAGCTGTGCAGGCTGCTGATGAACCACAGCGTCAAACCAACCGCCGGCACGCTGCCCAACGTCAGCCAGCCGGTGATCGCCCAATCGATGTTGCGATTTTTTGCATGAACCAGGACACCACCCGACTTGGTAATGGCTGCGTACAACAGGTCCGTACCTACCGCCGTCGCTGGGTTGATACCAAACCACAACAGGATCGGGGTCATCAGCGAGCCACCACCGACGCCGGTCATCCCAACGATGAAGCCGACCACCAGGCCTGCAACGACTAAACCGACATTACCGAAATCCATTAAACCCGTCTCAGCACGACCGCGTGAAAAATCTGGCCGCGAGCATAGCGATTTTTCTTATAACCCCCTATATCGATGTGATCTATCTTTATTCCTTTTCCATCACTTCACTGAACCGGCAAGAAGTTGAGGAACAGCAAGCTCTGGGCGTAATTCAAGCCGATCCGCCGGTAGCGCTCATCGAGCATCTGGGTCAGCAGGTCCAATCGGGCGACGATTTTTCCGAACTCCACAGCAAAACTAAGGTTGCTGCCCTCCTCCGAAATCTCATTGGAAAACAGCAACAGCTTGCCCTCCTTGTTCTGCCGCTGGCTCAGCAACCAGGTGGCTTTTTCGATATTGCGCGCCGCGTTGCTGACGAAACGTGGGTCGATGGTGTCGGTCATGTAGAACTCGAGACGATTGCCGTGTGCGGTGACCAGCATGCTGCCGATGGCATAGATGAACGCCCCCACCCGGTCGCCGAGAAACTCCGGGCTCATGGCATAGCTCAGGGCCGCCAGGTCCTTCTTGCCCCCCAGGGTCGGCAAGGGCTGCTGCTGCTCGATGGCCATGCGCACCTGTTTTTCCGCGGTGCGGGCGTCGAGAAAGCCGGACTTGCGCAGTTCCTCGGGGTTGCGCAGGTACAGCTTGTTCATCAGCAGATAGAGGCTTTGCAGGTTGTCGTGCATCGACAACGTGGCCATGCGGTCGACGCTGGTCTGCAAGAACTCCTGGGGCCTGGCGTTGCTGAACTGCGTGACCATGTCCTGCCCCTGCTGATGGCTGCAGCCGCCGCTGAACAGCATCGACACCCCCACCAACAATGCCAGGCAGCAGCGGCGCAATCTCGTCACAGAATAAAAAACACCGGCCATCGAGTCTCGGTCTGGGCATGGGGAAGCGATAGGGGTTGTCGCTTCCAGGCCATGGATAGAGCGGCAAAAATCGCAAAAGTGCAGTGCCCGGAGAAAACCCTCAACCTTGCACAACACCTCCACAACCTAATTAGTCTTACTTTTTAATTGATAAATCTCTATTTATGGCTATAAATCCTTTCTCACCCATCAAATAGAAAGACTACTAAACAGAAAAACCTTCAGCGCTGTCCGACCAGTAACGGACTCGCCCCGCGTTCAAAACAACAACAAAACAACAGGAAGGAAGGTCATACCATGCTTGAATCCAGACAACTGCTCACGGCCCTCGGAGTGTCTCTGATGATCGCCACCTCGGCTTCCCAGGCTGCCGGCCTGACCAACGAACGCGGCGCGTTCGGCAAGACCGACGACGGCACGGCGGTGGAAAAATTCGTGCTGCGCAACAGTCACGGCATGGAGGCCACGGTCATCACCTACGGCGGCATCCTCCAGTCATTGAGCGTACCGGACAAAAACGGCAAGGCCGCCGACATCGTGCTCGGCTTCGACGACGTGCAGGGTTACCAGAAGAACGGCAGCGTGTATTTCGGCGCGACCATCGGCCGCTTTGGCAATCGCCTGGCCGACGGCGCCTTCGAGCTGGACGGCAAACGTTACCAAGTGCCGCAGAACGACCATGGCAACTCCCTGCACGGCGGGCCGCAAGGGTTCGACAAGCGCGTCTGGAAAGCTCAGCCCCATAATGCCAAGGACTCGGTGGGCGTCACCCTGACCTACCTGTCACCCGATGGCGAGATGGGCTTTCCCGGGGCACTGAAGACCGACGTCACCTACAGCCTCACCGAACAGAACGAGTTGCGTATCGAGTACAAAGCCACCACCGACAAGCCCACAGTGCTGAACCTGACCAACCACAGCTATTTCAACCTGGCCGGCGCGGGCAATGGCGACATACTCAAGCAGGTCGCGACCCTGCACGCGGCCCACTACACGCCGGTCACCGGCAAACTCATCCCCACCGGCGAACTGGCCCCCGTGGCCGGTACGCCGATGGACTTCACCCAACCCACCGCCATCGGCACCCACATCAAGGCCGATCACCCACAACTCAAATTCGCCGAACCGAAACAAGGCGGCTTCGATTTCAACTGGGCGCTGGACGCCAAGGGCGACGTGAACAAACTGGCCGCCGAGGTGTATGACACGCAATCGGGACGACGCCTGCAGCTCTATACCACCGAACCCGGCGTGCAGTTCTATACCAGCAACTTCCTTGACGGCACCGTCAAGGGCAAGCAAGGCAAGGTCTATCCACATTGGGGCGCGTTCACCCTGGAAACCCAGCACTACCCCGACTCGCCCAACCAGCCGAACTTCCCCTCGACGCGGCTTGATCCGGGCCAGACCTATACCCAGACCATGGTGTTGAAGTTTTCCGCGAAGTAGAAAAACGGTGCAACACCTGTAGGAGCTGTCGAGCGAAGCGAGGCTGCGATCTGTGCCCAGACAATTGAGTCTGAGCAAAAGATCAAAAGATCGCAGGCTTCGCCAGCTCCTACGACTATCCTGCTGTCCATTGGATTATCGATCAGCACAACAGGAGAAAGGCATGAGGACGCTGGAATTGGCGGGTGTGTCCGTACCGGTCATTGGCCAGGGCACCTGGCGCATGGGTGAGGAACCGTCTGATCACAAGAAAGAAGTGGCCGCCCTGCGGTTGGGCATCGAATTGGGCATGACCCTGATCGACACGGCGGAGATGTATGCCGAAGGCGGTGCCGAAACCGTCGTTGGCGAAGCGATCACCGGCCTGCGCGACCAGGTTTTCCTGGTGAGCAAGGTCTATCCCCACAACGCCAGTCGCAAAGGCATCCCCCTGGCCTGCGAACGCAGTTTGCGGCGGCTCGACACCGATTACATCGACCTTTATCTACTGCACTGGCGTGGGCAGTACCCGCTGGACGAAACCGTCGAAGCCTTCGAGCGTCTACGCGAAGAAGGCAAGATCGGCCGTTGGGGCGTGTCGAACTTCGATGTGGCGGACCTTGAGGAACTGGCCTCGCCAGACTGCGCCACCAATCAGGTGCTGTACAACCTGCAGGAACGCGGCATCGAATTCGACCTGCTGCCTTGGTGCCAGCATCACTCCATGCCCGTCATGGCTTACTGCCCGGTCGGTCAGGGCGGGCACCTGCTCAAGGATCACACCCTGGGACAAATCGCCGAACGCCATCGCGCGACGCCAGCGCAGATCGCCCTGGCCTGGCTGTTGCGCCAAGACAATGTGATTGCGATTCCCAAAGCCGTGAAGCCTGAACATGTACGCTTGAATGCCGAAGCAGCCAAGCTCAAGCTTGAACCACAAGACCTGGCCGCGCTGGACCTGATCTTTCCGCAACCCCAAGGCAAGCAGCGCCTGGCGATGGTCTGACATCCAATCCTGGAATTCACACCGTCCCTGTGGCGATGGAGTTTTTCCGTGGGAGCAAGGCTTGCCCGCGATGCGGACGCCTCGTTTTGCCAAGGACACCGCATCGTCTTCATCGCGGGCAAGCCTTGCTCCCACAGCGGATAAACCTAGACCACGGCTCGGCCTGAACCTGGGAATTTCAGAACAACCCCATCTGCCCGCCCACCAACGTCGAGAAATCATCGTCCACAAACGGCAGGATCGCATCCGCGACCGGCTGCAGTTGTTTGGTCACGTAGTGGTCGTAATCGATTGACGCGCAGCGAATTTCCAGCGGCTCTGGGCCGGCAACGGTGATGACGTAGCTGATCCAGCCACCATTCTGGTATTGCCGCGCACGCCCCTGGCGCTGATTGAATTCATCGGCCAGCCGCGCGGCTCGCACGTGAGGTGGAACGTTGCGTTCGTAGTCTTCCAGCGGCCGACGCAGGCGCTTGCGGTAGACCAGCCGATCATCGAACGCACCGGCCAGGGTCTGCTGCACATAATCGCGCACATAATCCTGATAGGGCTGGCGATGGAAGATTCGCCCGTACAGCTCCTGCTGGAACTGCCGGGCCAGCGGCGACCAGTCGGTGCGCACGGTCTCCAGGCCCTTGTAAACGATTTCGTCGCTGCCGTCGGCGCGGGTCACCAGCCCGGCGTAGCGTTTCTTGCTGCCCTCCTCGGCGCCACGGATAGTCGGCATCAGAAAGCGCTTGAAATGCGTTTCGAACTGCAGCTCCAGCGCACTCTCCAGCCCGAACTCATCGCGCACCTGCTCACGCCACCATTGGTTGACGTGCGCCACCAACGCGCGACCGATCTTGGCCGCTTCCTCCTGGCCATGGGCACGGCGCAACCAGACGAACGTGGAGTCGGTGTCGCCATAGATCACCACATGCCCTTGGGCTTCGATCAACTGGCGGGTGCGCTGCATGATCTGGTGGCCGCGCAGGGTGATGGACGAAGCCAGGCGCGGATCGAAAAAGCGACAGCCGCTGGAACCGAGCACGCCATAAAAGGCGTTCATGATGATTTTCAACGCTTGGGACAGCGGCGCATTGTGCTCGCGCTTGGCGGTTTCCCGGCCCTCGGAGACCCGCGCCACGATGGCCGGCAGGCAATGGCGGGTACGGGAGAAACGCGCCCCGCGAAAGCCTGCCACCGACGCCTGGTCATCCGGATGGCGCAGCCCTTCGATCAAGCCCACCGGGTCAATCAGGAAGGTGCGGATGATCGATGGATACAGGCTCTTGTAGTCCAGCACCAGCACCGACTCGTAGAGCCCCGGCTGGGAGTCCATGACAAACCCACCTGGGCTGGCCTCGGGCGGGCGCTGGCCCAGGTTGGGTGCAACAAATCCTTGGCGATGCATCAGCGGCATGTACAGGTGCGTGAAGGCCGCCACCGAGCCACCGCTGCGGTCAGCCGGCAGGCCGGTGACGCTGGCCCGTTCCAAGAGGAACTTGAGCAGTTCGGTCTTGGCGAAGATCCGCGTCACCAGTTCACAGTCCTTGAGGTTGTATCGGGCCAGGGCCGGCTTGTCCTCGGCGAACATGCGATTGATCTCGTCCATGCGCTGGTACGGGTTATCGATGGACTTGCCCTCCCCCAGGAGCGTCTGGGCAACGTTTTCCAGGCTGAACGACGGGAAACTCCAGGTCGCCGAACGCAGGGACTCGATACCGTCGATGATCAACCGGCCAGCGGCCGAGGCGAAGAAGTGATTGTTGCGCGCGCCGTGCTCGCGCCATTGCATCTCTTCGCCACCACGCCCCAGGCGCAACGGCACGGCCAGGCGCCGGGCGTGTTCATGCAGCACCCGCAGGTCGAACTGCACCAGGTTCCAGCCAATGATCGCGTCCGGGTCGAAACGGGCGAACCACGCGTTGAGCCTCTTCAGCAAAACCGTGCGCGATTCGCAGTATTCCAGCTGGAAATCCACGCCGGTATCGTCGCCATTGGCTGGCCCGAGCATGTAGACCTGGCGCTCGCCGCAGCCTTCCAGGGCAATGGAGTACAAGTCGCCCTGGGCGGTGGTCTCGATGTCCAGGGACACCAGGCGCAACGGTGGTCGGTAGTCGGGCGCCGGTTTCATCTGGACGTCGACCAGCAGGCCATCGGCGGCCGGCGTACCGCCAAACCAGACCGGGGCGGTGATGAAGCGCTCCATCAGGTAGCGCTCCGGCGGCCGGATGTCCCCTTCGAACACCTCCACACCGGCGCGGCGCAAGGTCGTGTCCAGGCGCATCAATTGAGCATGTTGCTGGCAATACAGGCCCAGCACCGGGCGATGCTCGAAATCCAGCAGGTCCAGGGGACGTAGTTCTACCTCCTTCTCCCCTTGCAGCAGGGCTTCGAGCTGGCCGCGCTGGATCTGCGGCACAAAGGCCACCGACGTTTGCACGGGCAGGCGCACGCGCCGGGGACCGGCGTCGGTCGCCAGCCAGAACTCGACTTCGGTACCGACCGGGGTGTCGCGCCAATGCCGGGTCAGGACGAAGCCCTGCTGTAAATCCACCGCTGCAACCTCGAATTTTGCGTAAGCGACGATTCTACCCGTGGTGAGGGAACTTCACCTGCCCAACTGACCATAGCCAATCTCCCGTGACGAGGGATTTATCCCCTTGTGGGAGCAAGGCTTGCCCGCGATGCAGGCGCCCCGTTACCTCTGGGAGAACGCATCGTCTTCATCGCGGGCAAGCCTTGCGCCCACAGAGGGACTCCACTGGCCACATACTGGATGACATCACATCGGCGGGAAATTCACCGGCAATGACGCTTTTGGACGACTGGCCGCCGCTTTACCGCTTGCCCTGCGCCTTTGGGTCTACGATTCTTTAATCACCCGTAAAAACAACACCTGAGGCTCCCCCATGAAAACCGTCGCGCAGTTGCTCCGGATAAAAGATGAGAAGAACCAGCAAGTGCACACCATCTCACCGGACGACATGGTATTGCAGGCCCTGATGCGCATGGCCGAGAAGAACGTCGGTGCCTTGCTGGTGGTGAAGAACGATGAAGTGCTGGGGATCATCAGCGAGCGCGACTATGCCCGCAAAATGGTCTTGCACGGTCGCTCATCGGTGGGCACGAAGGTCAGTGACATCATGGTATCCCCCGTGATCACCATCGACCCGCACCAGAACGTCGAGACCTGCCTGAGCATCATGACCGAAAAACATCTGCGGCATTTGC
Organism: Pseudomonas sp. St316; assembly: GCF_018325905.1. Taxonomy (NCBI): domain Bacteria; kingdom Pseudomonadati; phylum Pseudomonadota; class Gammaproteobacteria; order Pseudomonadales; family Pseudomonadaceae; genus Pseudomonas; species Pseudomonas sp. St316. The sequence continues at coordinate 4,384,409 of NZ_AP021901.1, forward strand.
CAGTGGTAGAGGACGGCAAACTGGTCGGCCTGCTGTCCATCGGCGACCTGGTCAAGGAAGCCATCGCCGAACAGGCTGATCTGATCAAACAACTGGAGCAATACATTCGCGGAGAATGATCCATTCGGTCGGGTTGCTCATTCCCAAGGCACTTCTATATTGAAGGGGTTGTCCCTGCGAGCATCCCGATGGCCGCCTCCGACCGACTGATCATCTGTGAACATTGCGATGCGGTGTACGAGCCGGTGGTGCTCCTCGCGCATCAGAAATCTTCGTGCGTGCGCTGCCATGCGGTGATCCAGCGCTACAACGGCCTGACCATCGAACAGCGCCTGGCCTTGAGCGTCACGGCGGCGGTGCTGTGGGCCTTCGCCAACATCTACCCGATCATGAGCATCCGCCTCCAGGGCCTGAGCAACAGCGCGACGTTATGGGATTCCATCGTGGCGCTGAGCCAGGGACCGATCGCCTTCATCGCCCTGGTGACAGCGGTGGCGATCATCATTGCACCGGCCTTTCAATTGGCGCTGCTGCTCTGGGTGCTGGGCCATGCTTACCTCCAGCGTCGGGCGCCGGGGTTCAACCTGTGCATGCGCAGCCTGGAAGCCCTGCGGCCCTGGAGCATGCTGGAAGTGTGCCTGCTGGGCGCGCTGGTGGCGGTGATCAAGCTCGCCGGCCTGCTGGACGTGCTCCCGGGCATCGGCCTGTTCGCCCTGGCGGCCTTGAGCCTGCTGATGATCCGCATTGCCGGGCGCGATGTCCGCGACCTGTGGGACAGCCTGTGAACGGCCCGCCGCTGGACACTCCGCCAGAAGCCCGCGACCTGGACCTGTGCCTGTGCCACGGCTGCGGCCTGGCCTGCGACATGACCGACGAGCCCCAGACCTGCCCCCGCTGCGACGCCGCCCTGCATCGACGCAAACCCGACGCCATCACCCGCACCTGGGCCTACATGCTGGCCGCGCTGGTGTGTTACATCCCGGCCAACCTGCTGCCGGTCATGAATACCCAGATGCTCGGCGAAGGCGCCGACAGCACCATCATCAGCGGCGTCATCGAGTTCTGGCAAAGCGGCGCCTGGGACATCGCCCTGATTATCTTCATCGCCAGCATCGCCGTACCGGGCATCAAGTTCGTGGTGCTGACCCTGCTGCTGGTGACCGCACAGCGGCGCAGCACCTGGGCCCAGGTCCAGCGGGCGAAGCTGTACCGGCTGGTGGAAGTCATCGGCTACTGGTCGATGCTCGATGTGCTGGTGGTGGCCCTGGTGGCGGCACTGGTCAAGTTCCAGGCATTGAGCGACATCGAACCACGGCCGGGCATCCTGTTCTTCGGCCTCGTGGTGCTGTTCACCATGCTGTCGGCCATGAGTTTCGACCCCCGGCTGATCTGGGACACTCAACCATCCGAGGAGGTCATGGATGAAGTCGCAAGCCACTGACGGGCAGCCACCCGCCCCCGGCCGCGCCCACGTCACCACCCGCCGCTGGACCGTATCGCTGGTGTGGATCGTGCCGATCATCGCGGTGCTGGTGGGCATTTCCCTGGTGGTCCACAACTGGCTGCAGGAAGGCCCGACCATCACCATCACCTTCAAGACCGGCCAAGGCCTGACCGCCAACAAGACCCAGGTGAAATATCGCAACGTGGTCATCGGCCAGGTCACCGACGTGCAACTGAGCGACGATCAGAAAAACGTCACCGCCACGGTCAAGCTCGCCAAGACCGCCGACACGTTCACCCATGAGGACTCGGTATTCTGGGTGGTGCGGCCAAGGATCGGAGCCGGCGGAATCTCAGGAATCGACACTCTGCTGTCAGGAGACTTCATCGGGGCCGACGCGGGTCAATCGAAAGTGCGTGCCAAGTCCTTCACCGGCTTGGAGAACCCGCCCCCCATCACTTACGGCGAACCGGGCAAGCGCTTCACCCTGCACTCCCAGGACCTCGGCTCGCTGGACATCGGCTCGCCGGTGTACCTGCGCAAGATTCCGGTGGGCCAAGTGGTGTCCTATGCCCTGGACGCCGATGGCAAGGGCGTCAACATCGACGTATTCGTCAACGCGCCCAACGATGTCTATGTCACCGAAAACACCCGGTTCTGGAACGTCAGCGGCGTGGACGTGAACGTCGGCGCCAATGGTTTCGCGGTCAAGACCGAATCGCTCTCGGCCCTGCTGCTGGGCGGCATCGCGTTCCGGGCGCCCGAGTACAGCCCCGACGACGTCCCCGCCAGCGAGGACAAGACCTACGAGCTGTTCGCCGACCAGCAGAGCGCCCTCGCCCCGCCCGATGGCAAGGCGCAATACCTGGCCCTGCGGTTCGATCAGGCGCTGCGCGGCTTGCGCGTCGGGGCGCCGGTGGAGTTCCTGGGCGTGGAGGTCGGCAGGGTGGTCGCCATCAACCTGGATTTCGATGAGAAACAGCGCAGCTTTCCGGTCAACGTCGGCGTGGTGTTCTACCCCCAGCGCCTGGGCAAGGCCCACGAAAAACTGCTCAAGACACTCAACCACGACCCAGAGGACGAAGCCGCTTCCGCCCGGTTGATCGGCAGTTTCGTCGAGCGCGGCCTGCGCGCCCAGGCCCGTAGCGGCAACCTGTTGACCGGGCAGCTGTACATTTCTCTGGATTTCTACCCCAAGGCGGAAAAAGTCGCCTTCGACGCCAACGCCCGCCCCGTCCGAATCCCCACCATCCCGGGCAGTCTCCAGCAGTTGCAGGAGCAGCTCCAATCGATGGTGGAGCGGATCAACAAGCTGCCGCTGGAGAGCATCGCCGGCAACCTGGATGGCAACCTGGTAGAGCTGCGCAAAGGCCTGACCCAATTCAACAGCAAGACCTTGCCGAGCGTACAAAACACCTTGCAGGACGTGAGCAAGACCCTGAAATCGGCCAACTCGACCCTGGCCGAAGACTCGCCCCAGCGCGAACAGCTGACCCAGACCCTGGACGACCTGGGCCGCATGTCGCGCTCGCTGCGCGAACTGTCGGATTACCTGAGCCGCCATCCTGAATCGCTGCTTCGCGGCCGTCCCAAGGACGCACCGGCGCAGAACCTCACATTGCCGGTGAAAGAATGATCACAGGAGCGCGCCCCATGTCACTGACGCTGAAACTCACCCTGGCTGCCGTGGCATTGCTGCTCGGCGCCTGCCGCAGCGATCCGATCCACTATCACACCCTGAGCCCGGCCCAACCGGCAGGCCAATCGCGCTCCAGCGTGGACATCCAGATTGAACAGGTGAGCGTTCCACCCCAGGTGGATCGCACCCAGATGGTCATTCGCCAAGGCAACAGCGGGTTGGCGATCCTGGAAACCGAATGGTGGGGCGCCAGCCTGGCCGATGAACTGCACAGCAGCCTGGACGAACAACTGAGCAACCCTGGCGCACACAAATCATTGCTGCGGGTAGATGTGCAACGCTTTGACTCGATCCCTGGCCGCCATGCCCGCATGGATGTGCAATGGCGACTGCGCAACCTGGGCAACGACGCCCGCCCTCTCACGTGCCGCAGCAGCCTGCAAACCCCGGCGGGCGCCAGTATCGACGAGCTGGTAATGGCACACCAGGAGAATGTCCGGCAGTTTGTCGACCTCGTTGAGCAGGCGGCTGCACGCAAAGCCTGTCCTTGACCTGTAGGAGCAGCCGAAGGCTCGGGCCGCGTTCGGACGATCTTTTGATCTTTTGATCTTTCGCTTGAGACTCAAGCGTCGGCGCAAAGATCGCAGCCTCGCTTCGCTCGGCAGCGCCTACAAAGGCCAATGCAGCGACAACACCGGCGCAACGCGGGGATGGTGGTCGATGCGCGCCAACAACTCATGGAACGCTGGACGGGTGCTCAGCATCGCCTCCCGCGTATTTCTCCACTTCGTGATCACGGCCGCCAGGATATCCAACGCCCCCGGTTCATCACCGCCTAGAAAAGGTCGGGCCGCGAATTGGTCGGCAAACAGCGCCCAATTGCGATACAGCCGTTGCTGCGTGCCAGAGATCAATCGCTGCCGAGTCGCTTCGTCCGCCTCGTCCAACCAACGCTCCGGAAAATCGATAATGCCGATGGGCGTGTAGCAGTTGGCCGCGATGTAGACCAGGCCCCGTATGGCCTGTGCACACTGGACCGGGTCTTGCGGGAGCAGCTTGGATGCAGGGAAGGTCAACCCGAGGTGAATCAGAATCGCCGCCGTTTCGGTCAGCACCGAACCGTCCGGCAACTGCAGGGTCGGCACCTGCTTCAAAGGATTGAGTGCCTCGAGCTCTTTCGTCGCATCGTTGTCTTGCGTCGAATAGGCATCGACCCGCCGATAAGCCACCTCACAGAGACACAGGGCAACCTCCACTGCCGAAGAGCCGGATTGCCTGCAACCGAATAACTGATACATGAACGTACCTCCTGCATAAGCGTTAGCCGGTAGAGCCCGCGAGCCCATCCGTGTTCCATCAAGCTGACCGGCAGCGGGCCAACGAGCTATCACTGCCGTCGATGTTCACCATCATGCCAATGAAGTTCTCTTGATGATCGCCCGGGACAACAATGGCCCCACACAAACCACTGCACCCCCGGAGCACACCATCATGAAACGCCAAGTCATCCTCAGCCTCGCTTTCTCTGTACTGGCCGCCAACGTATTTGCCGCCTCGTCCCAACCCGTCGTCGCCGAAGGCGGTTCTGATCGCCTGATCGAAAACCGCGTCGCTGAAGGCGGTGCCGATCGCTTGCTGGAACGTCGCGTCGCTGAAGGTGGCTCCGATCGCCTGATCGAAAACCGCGTCGCTGAAGGCGGTGCCGATCGCTTGCTGGAACGTCGCGTCGCTGAAGGTGGCTCTGATCGCCTGATCGAAAACCGCGTCGCTGAAGGCGGTGCCGATCGCTTGCTGGAACGTCGCGTTGCCGAGGGTGGCTCCGATCGCCTGATCGAAAACCGCGTCGCTGAAGGCGGTGCCGATCGCTTGCTGGAACGTCGCGTTGCCGAGGGTGGCTCCGATCGCCTGATCGAAAACCGCGTCGCTGAAGGCGGTGCTGATCGCTTGCTGGAACGTCGCGTTGCCGAGGGTGGCTCCGATCGTCTGATCGAAAACCACGCATGAGTTGCCTGGCAGCCTACCCGATACACCGCTTAAGACGGCTCCCGCACCAAACCCATCCCCCTAAAAGCCCGGCCTCATCCACCGGGCTTTTTCATGCCCCAAAGCCTGGCTAACGCCCCGACGCCCGCGCCATGCATCGCTGATAACGCTCATCCACCCGTTTGGCGAACCACGCCGTGGTCAGCTTGCGCGTGATCTTCGGGCTCTTGAGCACGATCCCCGGCAATACCGCTCGTGGCAACGCCTTGCCCTCGGCCTTGTCAGCCAGTTCGAACACACGCTTGTAGAGTTTGCTGTCCTCGAACGCCAGGCTGTCACCCTGCTCCAATTGATCGCGAATGGTCGGGTTGCGCATCCCTAGCGACTTGCCCAGCGTGCGCACCGCCAGTTCCGTGCTGCCTGGCATGATGGAATCATGCGCAATCAGATCGCCGTCCAGCGCCAGGGAAATGCCCGACGCCACACTCACCGCATGCTGGAAAGCCGCGTTGCGGCTGGCATACCACCCGGCATTGAAATCGGCAAACCGATACAACGGCTCGGTGTAGCTCACCGGATAGCCCAGTAAATGCGCGATACCGAAATACATCCCGCCACGACGGCTGAACACTTCGCGACGAATCGAGCCCTCTACCGTATAGGGATAATTGCGCGCATTGTCCTGGGCGAACGCGATGCTGACCTGCATTGGCCCACCGGTGTGCACCGGATTGAAACCGGCAAACAGGGTCTTGCCCAGCGGCACCATGCCGATGAAATCATCGAAAATCCCGCTCAGCTCTTTCTCGCTACGCGCCGCGTCGAGCCGATCGCTGTAGCTTTTTCCGTTGGGCGAACGCACCTGGAGTGCACCGCTGACCAACAGTTGCGGAATGTGCACCTTCGCCGCACGGCGGTCGATCTCCTGACGCGCGATCTTGCCCAGCCCCGGCACTGGCGGATCAGATTGGAACGTCGACTCCTGTTCGGTCACCGCCAGGACAGCACAGATGTTCCGCGTCGTGGTCGGGATCTGTTGGGCCGCAAAGGCCACGTAGATGTCCGTGGCCCAGCCTTCGCGGTCGACAGCCTTGGCCGGCAACAACTGCACGATCTGCTTCTTGACCTCGGAGGGCTGACGCTCAGGCTCCTGTGCCTGGCGGCTGCTGCAACCGGCAAGGGCCAGCAGCGTGGCAAGGGTGATCATCAATCGGTTGAATTGCATGGTGCTCCGTCGGATTCGTTCTTCCGGAGCAACCATACGATCAAAAGCGGGTACGGGCTATGCCCAATGTGGGAGCGAGCCTGCTCGCGATAGCATCAGCCCAGTCAACCCCGCTGCAACTGACCCACCGCTATCGCGAGCAAGCTCAGCTCCCACAGAGGATCTTGTGGCGTATTCGAGGTTTGTGAACGACCCAAAAAAACTGTGGGAGCGAGCCTGCTCGCGATAGCGTCAGCCCAGTCAACTCGATGCAAACTGACCCACCGCGATCGCGAGCAAGCTCAGCTCCCACAGAAGATCTTGTGGCGTATTCGAGGTTTGTGAACGACCCAAAAAAACTGTGGGAGCGAGCTTGCTCGCGATAGCGGCGGCACATTCGACATCACCGGAACTGACCCACCGCGATCGCGAGCAAGCTCAGCTCCCACAGAGGATCTTGTGGCGTATTCGAGGTCCGTGAACGACCCAAAAAAAACTGTGGGAGCGAGCTTGCTCGCGATAACGGCGGCACATTCGACATCACCGGAACTGACCCACCGCGATCGCGAGCAAGCTCAGCTCCCACAGAGGATCTTGTGGCGTATTCGAGGTCCGTGAACGACCCAAAAAAAACTGTGGGAGCGAGCTTGCTCGCGATAACGGCGGCACATTCGACATCACCGGAACTGACCCACCGCGATCGCGAGCAAGCTCAGCTCCCACAGAGGATCTTGTGGCGTATTCGAGGTTTGTGAACGACCCAAAAAAACTGTGGGAGCGAGCCTGCTCGCGATAACGGCGTCACATTCGACATCACCGGAACTGACCCACCGCGATCGCGAGCAAGCTCAGCTCCCACAGAGGATCTTGTGGCGTATTCGAGGTTTGTGAACGCCCCAAAAAACTGTGGGAGCGAGCTTGCTCGCGATAACGGCGGCACATTCGACATCACCGGAACTGACCCACCGCGATCGCGAGCAAGCTCAGCTCCCACAGAGGATCTTGTGGCGTATGCGAGGTCCGTGAACGACCCAAAAAAAACTGTGGGAGCGAGCTTGCTCGCGATAACGGCGTCACATTCGACATCACCGGAACTGACCCACCGCGATCGCGAGCAAGCTCAGCTCCCACAGAGGATCTTGTGGCGTATTCGAGGTCCGTGAACGACCCAAAAAAAACTGTGGGAGCGAGCTTGCTCGCGATAACGGCGGCACATTCGACATCACCGGAACTGACCCACCGCGATCGCGAGCAAGCTCAGCTCCCACAGAGGATCTTGTGGCGTATTCGAGGTCCGTGAACGACCCAAAAAAAACTGTGGGAGCGAGCTTGCTCGCGATAACGGCGGCACATTCGACATCACCGGAACTGACCCACCGCGATCGCGAGCAAGCTCAGCTCCCACAGAGGATCTTGTGGCGTATTCGAGGTTTGTGAACGACCCAAAAAAACTGTGGGAGCAAGCTTGCTCGCGATAACGGCGTCACATTCGACATCACCGGAACTGACCCACCGCGATCGCGAGCAAGCTCAGCTCCCACAGAGGATCTTGTGGCGTATTCGAGGTTTGTGAACGCCCCAAAAAACTGTGGGAGCGAGCTTGCTCGCGATAGCGGCGGCACATTCGACATCACCGGAACTGACCCACCGCGATCGCGAGCAAGCTCAGCTCCCACAGAAGATCTTGTGGCGTATTCGAGGTTTGTGAACGACCCAAAAAAACTGTGGGAGCGAGCCTGCTCGCGATAGCGTCAGCCCAGTCAACTCGATGCAAACTGATCCACCGCTATCGCGAGCAAGCTCAGCTCCCACAGGGATTGGGGTGAACACCGGATGTGTGGACACCCGCTCCCACAGGATCCAGCGCTGATCAGATCCCGCTCAGCGCCAGGTCCATGGCAAAGTAGGTGAAGATCAGGTCTGCCCCCGCCCGCTTGATTGCGCCAAGGCTCTCGCGCACCACGCGGGCTTCATCGATGGCGCCGGCCTGGGCGGCGAACTTGATCATCGCGTATTCGCCACTGACCTGATAAGCCGAGAGCGGCAGGTTCGAAGCCTGGCGAATATCGCGGATGATATCGAGGTAGGCACCGGCCGGCTTGACCATCAGCGCATCGGCACCTTCCTGCTCATCGAGCAAGGACTCGCGCAATGCTTCGCGGCGATTCATCGGGTTCATCTGGTAGCTCTTGCGGTCGCCTTTCAACGCGCTGCCGCCAGCCTCGCGGAACGGGCCATAGAGTGCCGAGGCGAACTTGGTGGAATAGGCCATGATTGCCGTCTGGCTAAAACCGGCTTCATCCAGGGCCCGACGAATCGCCTGGACCTGCCCGTCCATGGCCGCCGATGGCGCGATCACATCGGCACCGGCGCGGGCCGCCGCCACGGCTTGCTTGCCCAGGTTGACCAGGGTCCGGTCGTTGTCCACTTCATCGCCGTGCAGCACACCGCAATGACCATGCTCGGTGTATTCACAGAAGCAGGTGTCGGACATCACGATCATCTCCGGCACCGCGTCCTTGCAGATCCCGGCCATGCGCGACACCAGGCCGCGCTCGCTCCAGGTGTCGCTGCCGTCATTATCCAGGTGGTGGGACACACCAAAGGTCATCACCGACTTGATGCCGGCACGGGCATAACGCTCGATCTCGCCGGCCAGCTTCGATTCAGGAATGCGTACCACGCCGGGCATGCTCTTGATCGGCACAAAATCATCGATTTCTTCTTCGACGAAAATCGGCAGCACCAAGTCGTTCAACGTGAACTCGGTTTCCTGGAACAGGCTGCGCAGGCTTGCATTGCGACGCAGACGGCGTGGACGTGCTTCGGGGAACTGGCTGGACATGGGACTCCTGGGCAGAAATGGGTGCTCGATCACAAGGCGCAAAGCTTATGCCCTGGCCGACCAGGGCACAAACGTCGGCTGGAAAACAGAGTGTTACCGGCCAGGCAATAATCTACTCACAAGGTCAGCGAGCCATTGATGCACGTCACCTCCAGTTGCTTGTAATCGAATCGGCGGGCCGTGGGGTGACTCATTCCGGAATCTTCAACCCGCGCGCCACAGCCGGTCGGGCCAGGAAACGCTCCAGTACCCGCGTCACATTGGGGAAGTTCTGGATTCCGACCAAATCACCGGCCTCGTAAAAGCCGATCAAGTTGCGCACCCAGGGGAACGTGGCGATATCGGCGATGGTGTAGCGCTCGCCCATGATCCAATCCCGTCCTTGCAGACGGCCATCGAGCACCTTGAGCAGGCGCTTGCTTTCCTCGACGTAGCGATCGCGCGGCCGCTTGTCCTCGTAGTCCTTGCCGGCGAACTTGTTGAAGAACCCCAACTGCCCGAACATCGGCCCGATCCCGCCCATCTGGAACATCAGCCACTGGATCGTCTCGTAGCGCGCCGCCGACTCCTGGGCCAGCAACTGCCCGCTCTTGTCCGCCAGATAAATCAGGATCGCCCCCGACTCGAACAACGCCAACGGCTGGTCGCCCGGTCCATGGGGATCGAGAATCGCCGGGATCTTGTTGTTGGGGTTCAGGGAAAGGAACTCGGGCGACAGTTGATCGTTGCTGGCGAAGTCCACTTTGTGGGGCTCGTACGGCAGGCCGGTCTCTTCCAGCATGATCGAAACCTTCACGCCGTTGGGGGTGGGCAGGGAGTAGAGCTGGATCCACTCCGGGTATTGGGCGGGCCATTTTTCGGTGATGGGGAATGGGGTCAAGTCGGGCATGGGGTCGGCTCGGAAATGAAGGAAAGCCCGAGGATAATCCAAGATGTACGGGAGGGCATCACTGCCCGTCACGGAATTCACGTCGTCCCTTCTTAATTTCGCAACATCCTGTCGTTAACGTTCGTCCCATCTCCTGACGGAGATCGCTACAGTGCACCGGGACCCGCCAGGATCGAACCAAAGGGCTTGAAGAGACTCTGAGCAATGCCCCGGGGATTCGACGCGGCGTAATGACAGGGAAAACACCCGAGGCCACCCGCTTCGCGGTGCCAGGGTTTGTCAGCCTGACTCAAGAGTGCTGAAGAATAACTATCCCATGATGAACCCACTGAATTTCGCCAGACGCTTCAAACACCGTTCGTGGCTGATGCTGCCGACGCTGCTTGTGGTCTGTGGCCTGGTGCTGGCGCTGGAATCCAGCGTCAGCCGCGCCCAGCCGGCCGACGGAGTGCAGACGTTGGTGTTCCTGCGCCACGCCGAGAAACCCGCCGGTGGCCTGGGCCAGCTCAACTGCCAGGGTCTCAACCGCGCCATCGACCTGGCCACCCTGCTGCCGGAAAAATTCGGCAAGGCCGACTACGTGTTCGCAGCCAACCCGACCCGCAATGTCGAAGAGGGTGAGCTGGACAATTCCTATAGCTATATTCGCCCGCTGATGACCATCAGCCCCAGCGCCATCAAGCTCGGGTTGCCGGTGAACATCAATTATTCGGCCAACGACACCAGCGACCTGGCTGATGAACTGCTACACGACAAGTACCACAACGCCACCATCTATACCGCCTGGTCCCACGGCTACCTGCCAGAACTGATCAACAAGGTCGCCGAGGAGGCCGTGGGCAAGAAGCAGACCATTACCGATGACTGGGCGTCAGGCGATTTCGATTCGCTGTACGTGCTGACCCTGACCTGGCACAACGGCAAGGCCAGCCTCACCAGCCATAGCTACAAGCAAGGCTTGGACAACGGCCAGGAAACCTGCCCGACCTGATCAGTCGCCACTTCCCTTTGTGGGCGCGAGCTTGCTCGCGATGGCGATAACCCAGGCGACATCGATGTCGACTGCTGCACCGCTATCGCGAGCAAGCTCGCTCCCACAGGGGGTAGCCGTTCAACGCTGGGCCTGATTGCGAGCTCACCCTCCCCGGGCCGCCCGCTCGCGCAAGTACTCCAGCACCGCCGCCTGGTCTCCCGAGAACTCGATCCGCAGCCCCTTCTTTTCCCGCTGGAACACGTACATCGGGTCGTAATACTCGCGCAGCAAGCCTTCTATCCACCCGCGATGCAAGTCGACGGCGCCGCTGCTGGCCTGCTCGGCCAGGGCGGTTTCCAGGATGTTCATCAAGCGCCGGTGACGGTCACCGCCCAGGCGCTTGTGGATGTTGTCCAGGCTTGCCAGCAACCGCTCGCAAAACAGTGAGAAACCTTCGTCGCCATGTACGGCGACAAATTCCGCACACAGGTCGATGACGTAATCCTGCAGGATCCGCTCGACCCGATGCTCCAGGCTGTCTTCGAGCCAGACCATCGGAACCTGCTGCATGCGCTGGTACAAAGGCAGCGGCAAGGCACAGCTGCCCACCGCACGGCTCTCATCTTCAAGCACAAACTGTTCGATGCCGGCGGCGCGCTTTTTCAGCACATCCACGGCCAGGCGGTTTTCAAAATCGATGTTGGAAGGCTGGCCGGTGGCGCGTTTGCCGAAGCTGGAACCGCGATGGTTGGCATAACCTTCCAGATCCAGGCTGTTGCTCAGTTGGCCCAGCGCTTGGGTCTTGCCGGTCCCGGTCATGCCGCCGAGCAGCACCAGGTCGCACTGGGCGACCGCCTGCTCGACCGTGTCCAGCAAGAAGGTGCGCATGGCCTTGTAGCCACCGCCGACCCTGGGGTAATCAATGCCCGCTTCGTCCTTGAGCCACTGCTGGACAATTTGCGAACGCAAACCGCCGCGAAAGCAATACAGCACACCGTCTGGATGGGCCTTGGCGAACTCGGCCCAAGCCTGGATGCGCTGGGCCTTGGTTTCACCGGACACCAGTTGATGCCCCAGGACAATGGCGGCCTGCTGCCCCTGCTGTTTGTAGCAGGTACCGACGCGTTGCCGTTCGCTGTCGGTCATCAGCGGCAAATTGACCACGCCGGGGAAGGCCCCCTTGATGAATTCGACCGGGGCGCGGGTGTCCATCATCGGCCGGTCATTGAGGAAGATGTCGCGGTAATCGGTGATGTCATGGCTCATCAAGACACCTCGACCGCGTAAACCTGTCGCTCGACCAGTTCGCCGATAGGTTCCAGCGCCAGCCCGAGTTCAGCGGCCACCCGCAGGAACTCGCCCTCGCCTTCAGGGGTGACGGCAACCAGCAGGCCGCCGCTGGTCTGCGGGTCGCACAGCACGCGCTTGTGCAGTTCCTGGACCCGGCCGACCTTGCTGGCATAGCTGTCGTAGTTGCGCAGCGTACCGCCCGGCACACACCCCAGGTCGAGGTAGTACTCGACGCCCGGTAGACGCGGCACTGCGTCATAGCGGATGCGCGCGGTCAGTTGGCTGCCGTCGGCCATTTCCACCAGGTGCCCAAGCAGGCCGAAGCCGGTGACGTCGGTCATCGCCGTCACCCCGTCGAGCTTGCCGAAGCGGCTGCCCGGTTTGTTGAGGGTGCACATCCAGTCACGGGCCAGGCCCACATCGGTGGCGCGCAGCTTGCCCTTCTTTTCCGCCGTGGTGAGGATGCCGATGCCCAGGGGCTTGGTCAGGTACAGGCGGCAACCGGCGGTGGCCGTGTCGTTGCGTTTCATATGGCGCTTTTGCACCAAGCCTGTGACCGCCAGGCCAAAAATCGGCTCAGGCGCGTCGATCGAATGCCCGCCGGCCAGGGGAATACCGGCCTCGTCGCACACCGAACGACCGCCGCGGATCACTTCCCGGGCAATTTCCGGGGCCAATACATTGACTGGCCAACCGAGAATCGCAATGGCCATCAGCGGGTCACCGCCCATGGCGTAGATATCGCTGATGGCATTGGTGGCGGCGATGCGACCGAAATCGAAGGGATCGTCGACAATCGGCATGAAAAAATCGGTGGTCGAGACCACCCCGCGCTCCTCGTCGATGGCGTACACCGCCGCATCGTCCCGGGAAGCATTGCCGACCCACAGCTTGGGATCCAGGTTCTGCGCACCGCTGCCGGCCAGGATCACTTCCAGCACCTGGGGCGAAATCTTGCAGCCGCAACCGGCGCCGTGGCTGTACTGGGTCAGGCGAATCGGCTCGCTCATGGGGACACCTCCGGTCAGTCAAGAGGCTCGATTCTATCAGCAACGTCACCGACTCAGTGCCGCGTCGAGCACATGCTCCTGCAACACGTTGGTGCCGCTTCACACGACGACCCCGAATTCGGTGCACCGAGCCTGACCAAAAGGACAGGAAAAAAATCTGAACCCCATGCATTTCAAGCCACTGCGGAAATTTGGTACGAGATGTGCAAACGTTTGCGCAATCGATCATACCCTGCGGATCGACTGTTTTTTTCAACCACGGAACACGGGCCTCGGCCCGCACGAACAAGGACTTTCCATGCACTTCACTTCCCGGTGTCTCGCCACATCCGGCGCATTGGCAACCGCCCTGCTACTGACCGCCGTTACCGGACTACTCAGCACCACAGCCCAAGCCCAAACCACCGAGACGTCCGCCCAGGGCGAAGCCCTCAGCCCGGAGGCTACCCCTTCGAAAAAGGGTGCCTACCTGTCGGACTGGTACAACCAGGACCTGACGATCATTGGCAGCAAGGACATCAGCTTCGGCCCGCAACCGGTCGACGATGTCTATCTGGAATATGAGTATTTCGGACGCAAAGGGCCCTTCGAGCTCTATGGCTACGTCGACATTCCAAAGATCTTCGACATTGGCAACAGTCACGACAAAGGTGTGTGGGACCACGGCTCCCCCGTGTTCATGGAGCACGAACCGCGTATTTCCATCGACTACCTGGCCGGCCGCAGCCTGGCCATCGGACCGTTCAAGGAATGGTATGTGGCGTTCGACTGGATCTACGATCACGGCAGCAACAGCGCCAATCGCGCGAACACCTTGTACAGCGGCCTGGGCACCGACATCGACACTCACTCGAGGGTCAACCTGTCAGCCAACTTCTATGGCCGTTATCAGTGGGAAAACTATGGCGCCAGCAATGAATATTCCTGGGACGGCTACCGCGCCCAACTCAAGTACATCGTTCCGATCAGCCAGTTCGGCAATGGCGCCTCGCTGACCTACATTGGCTTCACCAACTTCGATTTCGGTTCGGACCTGCACAAGGACAACCCCGCCCGAACGGCCAATGCCTCAGTCGCCACCAACGTCTTGCTGTATTCGTTCACGCACCTGCGCTTTACGCTGGTGGGCCGTTACTTCCACAACGGCGGCAACTGGCAGGACGGCAGTGAGCTTAACTTTGGCGATGGCAACTTCCGCGCCCGCTCCGACGGCTGGGGATACTACGCCGGGGTTGGCTATCAATTCTGAGCAAACCGTAGCAGCACACTTCGAATCCATGGAGGTCACGAATACATGATCAATCGCCTGTCTACTTCAATCGGCCTGGCCTGCACGGCTCTATTCTGCTCGACCGCCGGAGCCGCGCCGCCGCTTCAACCCAAAGTGATGCTGATCACGATGTTCGCCCCCGAGGCGCAGAACTGGATTGATCGCCTGCAGCTCAAGGAGCAAATCCGCGTACCGGGGCTGTCCGCCGAATACCCGACGATCCGTTGCAATGCCGAGCGGGTCTGCCTGCTGATCACCGGCATGGGCCAGACCAACGCCGCAGCTTCGACCCTCGCCCTGGCGCTCTCCCCCACCGTCGACCTGCGCAAAAGCTATTTCCTGGTGGCCGGGATCGCCGGCATCAACCCGCACCACGGCACGCTTGGCACAACCGCCTGGGCCCATTACCTGGTGGAGTTCGGTACCCAATGGGAGCTGGATTCGCGGGATGTGCCCAAGGACTGGCCCACCGGCTACCTGGGCATCAACACCAAGGGGCCGAACGAAAAGCCGCCGCTGGACTACAAGACGGAAGTCTTCGAACTCAACCCGGCCCTGCAGGCCAAGGCCTTTGCCCTCAGCCAGAAGGTGACCTTGGCGGAAAGCAAGGAGTCAGCCGCCTGGCGTTTGAAATATCCGTATGCACCGGCCAACCAGCCGCCGGTGGTGACCCGCTGCGACACCCTGGCCGGCAACACCTGGTTCTCCGGTACGCGCCTGAGCGAGCGCGCCGAAGTCTGGACGCGCCTGCTCACCGATAACAAAGGCGTCTACTGCACCACCCAACAGGAAGACAACTCAACCTACGAGGCCTTGCTACGGGCCAGTCGCGAAGGTCGGGTGGACATCAACCGGCTGGCAGTGCTGCGGGCCGGGTCCGACTTCGACCGCCCCGAGCCCGGCGGCAACGAAGTGGACAACCTGCTCAAATACGCCGACCAGGGCGCGTTTGTCCCTGCGTTGGAAAACCTCTTCCGCACCGGCAACCCGGTGGTGCAGGACATTGTGAAGAACTGGTCGGTGTGGAAAAGCGGGGTGCCTGACCTGTGATCTGTCCAAGCCCATGCCACAGGAAGTCTTCAGCAGTGACTGAGCTAATCTCTATGGCTCACTCGATGGAATTTTCCATTCCTGGCAGGATCACTTGAACATCCACCGAGCGCCCCAGGAGACCGCCGATGCCCCTCACCCCTGCTGCCGACAGCACTCATTTCTATTACGGCCTGGACACGCTGTTTGGGCACCAGACCAAAAATGTCGCTTGCCTGTTCGACGTCAAACGCTTGGACGACGATGAACCGCCATGGTTTGTGCTGCACGCACACCCACCGCTGCCCGACGACCTGGCTAAAGCCCAGATCGTAGTGTTCAGCGCCGAAGGCCGGCAAATCAGTGGCATCGTCCGCAGCACCGAGCGCCTGGACGATGGCAGCCTGCGGCTGAACGTCGAACCCGACTGAGACCTTCAGGCCTGTCGTGCATTGCTGCGATACATGAACACCAGCGCCAAGGCCAGGCAGGCCATGGCCAGGATCCGGCTACCGGACAACTCGATGGCCGGGTTGTCCAGCCAGCCGAAGTTGTCGATCAGCATGCCCATGCCCAATTGCCCGACGATCACCGCCACCGTCGCCACGCCAGTCCCCACCCTCGGCACCGCACCTACCATCACCATCATGTAGACGACGCCGAACAACGCACCGCTGAGCTGCCATTTCGGCACATCCAACAAGGTGACCGCGTGAGCCGGTTCGAAAAATACGATCAACAACCCGGTGGTCACCGTGCCCACCGTAAACGTCAGCAGACTGCTGCGCAGCACACCGACCGTCTGGCCCAGGCGGCCGTTGATAGCGGCCTGCACACTCAGCACTGCACCCGCAGCGACGACCACCAGCAATAAAATAAACAGACTCATAGTCAACCTCGGGCAATCAGGACAAGGGCCACGACTATCAGCGCCAACGCCAGCCAACGTTCGCCATTGACCCGCTTGCGGCTCGCACCGAACCAGCCGAAATGGTCGATCAGGACACTTTTGCCCACCTGACCGGAAAGGATCGCGACCATGGTCATGGCGATACCGATGTGGGGCGTGGCGAGCGTCAGCACCATCACGTAGACGGGACCCAGAAAACCGCCGATCAGCTGCCAGCGCGGCAGTTCATTCAGGGCCGGGCCTTGTTGCCGACCGCTGAGCAGTAACAGCAGGAAGAGAATCGCCGAGCCGACGCCAAAGATGCTCAGGGTGGCCCACAAATGCCCGACCTGGACACCAAGCGGCCCCAGCAGGCCGGCCTCTACCGACAAGCCCATGCCGGCCAGGATCACCAGGGGTAGCAATAGCCAGCGCAAGAACGACCGCGGTTGGGTAGCCGTCACCGGACTGGCCGCGTTCAATGAGGAAACCTGCATGGTCAGAACCTGTTTGGAAAAGGAAGGCCGGCATTATCGGCTGGTGCCTCTGTGCGATAAATGGGAATATCCAGACAACACTTTTGCGCAATACGCACAGGACAGTCGCCCATGCACGGCCTCAATGAACTCGGCTTCAAGGCGCTTCGCTTGTTTGTCGCGGTACTCGATCACGGCAGTTTTTCGGAGGTGGCCCGGCGCGAAGGTCTCGCCCCGTCATCGATTTCCCGACAGATCCAACTGATGGAGCAGGCCCTGAACCAGCAATTGCTTTATAGGCACACCCGCGCCGTGTCCCCCACCGAAGCCGGCCGCCTGCTGGGGCATCATGCGCGGCTGCTACTGGTGCAATTGGAGGAGGCCGAACAAGCCTTGCAGGAACAGCACAGCGAGCCCTCCGGGCTGGTACGGATCAACGCCCCAGTGGTCTTCGGCCAGCGCCACCTGACGCCGTGGCTGGGCCAGTTGTGCGAACGCTACCCAAAGCTGCAATTGGAGATCCAGCAGACTGACAGTTACGTCGACCCTCTGCAGGAAGGCGCCGACCTGCTGTTTCGTATCGGCCCGTTGCATGACTCAGGCATGCAGGCGCGGGTCCTCGCCCCCCATCGTTTCCAGATCGCAGCCAGCCCCGCTTATCTGGCTCGCCACGGCGCGCCGCTCAAACCCCAGGACCTGGCAGCCCATCAATGCCTGGCCTACAAAGGCGTGACCGGTCAGCAGCGCTGGTTCTTCCGCCGCCCAGGCCAGGCCTGGACGCCCTACAGCGTCAAGGGCCCGATCACCGGCAACCACGCCGACACCTTGACCCAGGCCGCCGAACAAGGCCTGGGGTTGGTGATGTTTCCGTCCTGGCTGATCGGCGAAGCACTGCGCAATGGCACGCTGGTCCCGGTACTGCAGGATTACCAGGCCTCCAACAGCCTCGAACCCCAACAGATCGCCATTCTCTGGCCGGGCAGCCGACGCCTGTCGGTGAAGGTCCGCACGGTCATCGATTTCTTCCTGGAGTGTTTTGGCGAGGTGCCCTACTGGGATCGCTGACCGCGGCGTGTCACCGGTCAGAAACAGCAACGCTTGCCATCTTCGAACGCAAGGGTCTGGCCGGGCGTTTCTGCGCGCTGGAATCAAGTGCAGCGCCCATGGGATGATCAGCCCCCGAGCACGACTCTCCGTGGAGCGTTTCAATGTCATTGCTGAGTAAACACGCCACCGCCCTGTTGCTGGCGGCCATCGCCAGCCTGGTCGTGGTACCTGCCCCTGCGGCCCCGGCCAAAACCGCTGGCGATGCGCCGGCACAGAAGATTTCGATGCTGGGTGGCAAGCTCACCTTCACCCTGCCCAAGGGTTTCACGGCGACGCCGCTGCCCGCCGGTGAACAGACCCAGGGCACGGCCGGGGCAACGGGCACGATGTACAGCAATGCCACCCGTAAAACCGTGGTGATCACGGCTGAGAACACCATCGTCAACGGCGTGAATGTGAAGGACAACGACAATGCCTTTCTCGATACGACCTTCGCCGACTTCGCCGTTCAGAAAACCAAGACCCTGCCGGACGCCAAGATCCTCGGCGAAAAAAGCCTGACCCAGAAAGGCACCGGCCTGGGACTGCGCCAGCTCGACACCAGCGCCACCCAGGGCGGCGGGCCAACCCTGGACACCACGTTGATAGGTGCCTCCGGCACGCGAATGGCCGTGGTGCAGATCATCTCCCGGGCCAGTGACAAAACCGGTCATGAAACATTGGTGAAACAGATCGCCAGCGGTCAGTAATAAGCACCCTGTGGGAGCCGAGCTGCTCGCGATGGCGTCGGCACACCCAACCTTGATGCAAGCTGACCCACCGCAATCGCGAGCAAGCTCAGCTCCCACAGGGTCTACAAATGCCGGTCAAATGTGGGAGCCTAGCTTGCTCGCGATGGCGTCGGCACATCCTGGCATTGATGCAAACTGACCCACCGCAATCGCGAGCAAGCTCAGCTCCCACAGGGTCCACAAACGCCGGTCAAATGTGGGAGCCTAGCTTGCTCGCGATGGCGTCGGCACATCCTGGCATTGATGCAAACTGACCCACCGCAATCGCGAGCAAGCTCAGCTCCCACAGGGTCACAAACGCCGGTCAAATGTGGGAGCCTAGCTTGCTCGCGATGGCGTCGGCACATCCTGGCATTGATGCAAACTGACCCACCGCAATCGCGAGCAAGCTCAGCTCCCACAGGGTCTACAAACGCTGGTCAAATGTGGGAGCCTAGCTCAGCTCCCGCAGGGACTTACGGTGATCAGGGATTGAGCCGTTCCAGCCAGGCGCGCAGGTCCTGCACTTCCAGGGCGCTGATGCTGTGGCCGACGCCCGGGTAGGCATGAAATTCCGGTTCCAGTGCCAGGGTCTTCAGGAAGGTGTTGGCTTCGGTGCCGTCGTGGTAGGGAATGATCGGGTCTGCCGTGCCATGGCCGATGAACACCGCCAGTGTCCGTCGCGACTCGTCGGGGGTCAGTTCCGCCCGCAGTATCGACAGGACCCGCCCTCCCATCGCGGCAATACCGCCGACGGCTTCAGGGTGTCGCAAGGCCACTTCGTAGCTCATCATCGCCCCTTGGCTGAAACCCACCAGGTAGACATTACTCGCGTCGGTCGGGTACTTGGCCCGGGCTTTCTCGATGAAGTCCAGCAGCACCTGGCCGCTGGCTTTCAGGTCTGAGATGTCACCGTCATAAGCACCCTCGCCCTTTTTGGCGAACCACTGGTAACGGTCCTGCTCCATGCTCTTGGGCGCCCGTACCGAGAGGTAGTTGTAATGCCGGGGCAGCGCGTCCTTGAGTTCGAACAAGTCCTGCTCGTTACTGCCGGAACCGTGCAGGAAGATCACCAGCGGCCGGTTCCGGGCCTGCTCATCGGCCTGGGCCAGGTAGTTGAGCGGCAAGTCCGTGTGCAGCGAGGGTTGGGCCTGCAACCCGGACGAGACCAGTAACAGAAACAGGGCGAGCGCTTTAAACATCAATCTTCCTCCATCGTTCGATAGCCACACGGCAAGAAGCGTGCGGTGAGGTAGACAGCACTTATCAGTCGTTGATCAATTTCCCCATGCGAATCGGCTCACGCCCGGCGACTTTCGCCTGCCAGATCCCCGGCTGGGTGTAGCGCCCGCGGTCCAGGGCAAACAGCACGCCGCAGGTGCCAGCCCGCACGGTAGTGACCCGATCACTCAATGGATCGACCACTTCGAACAGCGGATCGCCGCGCTCCACCCATTCGCCAGCCTCACGCAGAAAGCTCACCACGCCATGGTGCGGCGCAAACAGGTACTCCGTGCCTTCGAACGGAAAGCCTTCACAGCACTGCGCCGGCGTGGGCGGCCAATCCCCGCCAATGAAACCTTGCTCGGCGAGGAACCCGAGGATGGCTTCGCAATTGGCCTGGGCCTGTTCCACCCGGGTGTCGCCCATGCTGCCCAGTTCCAGCGTCGTCGCCAGGTTGGCCGGTGGGATCGCCGCAGTGGGAAAGGCCTTAGCCAGGCGTAGCCAAGGCGTGGAGCAGGACTCGTCGAACGAACTGCCGCCCGAATCCTCGCACAGCAACGCCACACCGGCCTTCAAGCGTGCGGCCAGGGAACGCCATTGCGGCCACTGTTGCGGCAAGGCATACAAATGGATCGCGGCCTCGAAATCGCAATGCAGGTCCAGGGTGATATCGGCGTCGCAGGCATGGCGCAGCAGCAGGCGATGCAGCGCTTCAAGTTGCGAAGGCGGCGCCGGCAGGTCGTCGAGAACCTGGGCCATGGTCTGGCGGATCAAGGTGATATTGGCGGCCGGGTCATCACCCAGGCGATCACCGATGCGTTGCGCCACCGGTGCACTGAGTTCCACGAAAGAGCGGTTGAAATTCTTGCCGCTGCCCAGTTCGAAACGCCCCATGTGGGCGCTTTGCAGGTGTTGATCCAGGCCGATGGGATTGGCCACCGGCACCAGCTCGATCACCCCTTTGAGCAGGCCTTGCGCCTCGAGGTCGTTGAGCCGCTGCTTCAGCTCCCAGGCGGTACGCATGCCCGGCAGTTCGTCGGCGTGCAGGCTGGCCTGGATGTACGCCTTGCGCGGGCCATGGCCGTAACGAAACACACTGAGCCGGCGCTCGGTGCCCAGGTGGCTCCACGGCAGGGTATGGTCGATGCGTTGCATGAAACCTCCGAATGACTAGGCGTAGGAGCTGTCGAGCGAAGCGAGGCTGCGATGTTTTGATCTTTCGCCCTGGACGCAACTGGCGGTGGAAAGATCGCAGCCTCGCTTCGCTCGACAGCTCCTACAGCAGCTCCTACCGATTAATGCCCGTAGACATCAAAGGCGAAGTATTTGTCCTGCACCTTCTTGTACGTGCCATTGGCGCGGATTTCGGTGATGGCCGCGTTGAACTGATCGGCCAGGACCTTATCGCCCTTGCGCACCGCGATGCCGGCACCGCCGCCGAAGTATTTGGCGTCTTCGTAAGTCGGGCCTACGAAGACGAAGCCTTTGCCGGCGTCGGTTTTCAGGAAACCTTCGTCGAGGTTGACCGAGTCGGCCAGCATGGCGTCGAGGCGACCGGCAACCATGTCCAGGTTGGCTTCCTGCTGGGAGCCGTAGCGCACCAGGTTGATACCGGCGGGCACCAGCACTTCAGTGGCGAAACGGTCATGGGTACTGGCACGCAGCACGCCGACTTTCTTGCCCTTGAGCTCGGTCAGCGGGTCCTTGACCTCGGCGCCTTCCTTCATCACGAAACGCGCTGGGGTGTGGTAGTACTTGATGGTGAAATCGACGTTTTTCTTGCGATCGTCGGTGATGGTCATGGACGACAGGATCGCATCGATTTTCTTCACTTTCAGTGCCGGAATCAGGCCGTCGAATTCCTGCTCGACCCAGGTGCACTTGACCTTCATCTGCTCACAGAGCGCATCACCGATATCGACATCGAAGCCGGTCAGCTTGCCGTCGGGTGTTTTCATCGAAAAAGGCGGGTAACCGGCTTCGATCCCGAGGCGGATCGGCTTGGCGTCTTCGGCCATGGCCGACAGGGACAGTACGGACAGTGCCAGGGCACCGAACATGGCTAGCTTCTTCATTTTCGCTCCTGAGTGTGCAGGGTATTTTATTGATCGTTATGGGCAGATTCGTAGGCAGCGTTCGGTCAGCAAAAACCGAAGTGGCCGGGAGTCTAGAGGGGCACTCAGGAGGGGAATTATGTTGAGGCGACAAATAGTTATGAAAACAGCCAGGTGCGTCCGGTGGTCACGGGATTTGCGAAAAACCTGACAGGCAAACACCCCTGTTGCAAAAGAGGCTGCGATCTTTCCCCAGACACTTGAGTCCCAAGCGCAAGATCAAAAAATCGCAGGCTCCTACAGAGCCCAGCCAGAGCAATCTCTGACCACAAAAGCCTGGTTGCAGGAGAGCATCAGCAGTCGCAGCTGATCGCCTCATCCGCCATGCGTTCCACTGTGCCGCTCAGGCGAAAGCCTTCATCGAGCCAGCCCATGACGCCGCCGATCATTTCCTTGACCGGGTATCCCAACGTTGCCAGACGCACTGCCGCCTTGTTCGCGCCATTGCAATGCGGGCCGGCGCAATACACCACGAACAGGGTGGTCTTGGCATAGGCGGCCAGTGCCTGGGCGGTAAGCGTACGAGTTGGCAGGTTGATCGCCCCGGGTACGTGGCCACGTTCGTAGGCCAGGGGTCCGCGTACATCCACCAGCACAAAATCGATGTTGCCGACCTGTTGGCTGGCATGAACGTCGGAACAATCGGTTTCGAATGTCAGGCGACGGCTGAAATGCTGCAGGGCGATATCGGAGGGGGCAGCAGGCACTTCGCGAACCAGGCTGGTCATGGGCGTGTACTCCAAGATAGATAAGGCGTGAAGAGACTTTATCCCCTCGGGGCTTACCGCTACAGTGGCGCACAAGACACTCTGTGGGAATTTTCCGCCAAATGCAGTTTACCCCTGGTCTGGTCGCGATCCTCGCCTACGACGGCCTGTGCACTTTCGAATTCGGTGTCGCCGTCGAGATCTTCGGATTGGAGCGACCGGAATTCGATTTTCCCTGGTACGCGCATCGGATCGTCGCCGTCGATGACGGCCCGATGCGCGCCATGGGCGGCTTCCAGGTATTGGCCGATGGCGGCATGGAACTGCTCGAAACCGCCCGGACCATTGTCGTGCCAGGCTGGCGCAACCGCAGCGAGCCACCGTCCCAGGCGTTGCTCGAGGCACTGCGCAGGGCCCATGCCCGGGGTGCGCGCCTGCTGTCGATCTGCTCCGGTGCCTTCGTACTCGCCGCCGCCGGGCTGCTCGATGGCCTGGGCGCCACGACTCATTGGCGCTACACCGACGAACTGGCCGCAAGCTTTCCCGCCGTGCGGGTGGACCCGGATGTGCTGTACGTGGATTCAGGACAGGTCATCACCTCGGCGGGCAGCGCCGCCGGTATCGATGCCTGCCTGCACCTGGTGGCACGGGACTATGGCGTCCAGGTCGCCAACTCCGTGGCACGCCGGCTAGTGATGTCGCCGCAACGTACGGGCGGCCAGGCGCAGTTCATTCCCTCACCGGTCAGCCGCACGCCACGCAGCGACCTGTCGAGTGTCATGCAATGGGCTCGCGAACGCCTGCACGAACCCCTCGGCGTGCGCGAACTGGCCAGCCAGGCGGCCATGAGCGAACGCACTTTCCTGCGCCATTTCACCCAGGCCTGCGGTGTGTCGCCCAAGGCCTGGCTGCAACATGAACGCCTGGCCCGGGCCCGCGAGTTGCTGGAAAGCACCGGGGACAACACCGACAACATCGCGCAACTGTGTGGCTACCGCTCGGTGGAAAGCTTTCGCGTGGCGTTTCGCAGCGTCGTGGGGTTGGCGCCGTCGGTGTATCGAGAGCGGTTTGGGCGCGGGTAAGTAGCCCATTGGTGATGGACTGTCGAACGCTGCTGTGGCGAGGGGATGTGGGAGCAAAGCTTGCTCGCGAAACGGGCGCCTGGATTTCTGGAAGACCGCATTGCCTGAATCGCGGGCAAGCCTTGCTCCCACATTCCTTGAAGCCACAGGGTTAACCATGTCCCCGGACCAAACAGTTGATGTGCAAGCATCATTGAGGCTTACGCAACAAATACGTATCCATGATCCAGCCATTGGCCTTTCGCGCGGCCTTGCGGGTGCGCTCGATGTCATCGGCCACGTCCCCCAGGCGGCCGGCGATAAGGATTTCATCCGGCGTCCCCACATAGGCTCCCCAGTAGATGTGCGTATCGGGATCGCTCACCTGGCGATAGGCGTCCTCGGCATCGAGCATTACCACCACACTCGTCGCGTCGCCCACCTGCCCCGCCGCCAACCGGCGTCCGGTGGTGATTTCCAGCGAACCGCCAATGCTGTTCAACGGCACTTTATGCCGGGCGGCCAGGGCCTGGACGCTGGTGATGCCGGGGATCACCTCAAACTCGAAGGCGCAGCGGCCCGCGTCGAGGATCGACTGCAGGATGCGCACGGTACTGTCGTACAACGCCGGATCGCCCCACACCAGAAAACCACCCCGTTGACCGTCGGACAGCTCTTCATTGATCAAGCGTTCGAAGGTGGCCTGTTTAGCCCGGTTCAACGCTTCGACGCTGTCCTGGTAGTCCAGGCCGCCGCGTTGGCGCTCCGGGCTGTAGGATTCGACGAAACGGTAGGTGCGATCAACGATGTAGCGCCGACAGACTTCGCGCCGCAGGTCCAACAGTTTGTCCTTGGCCGGCCCCTTGTCCATGAGGAAGACCACGTCCAAGCGGTTCAAGGCTTTCACTGCCTGCATCGTCAGTTGGTCCGGATCGCCGGCCCCAATGCCAATGACTGACAACGTCTTCATCGCGGCGACTCCTGGCCAGGCCCTTGGGTGCGCAATCGCCATACGCCGTTGAAACGCAATTCGAGAGTGGACAACGGTTCAATGTCGATCCGGTTGAATGTAGCGGCCGGGCAACCCAAGACATTCACCAGGGCTGCGCGGA
This sequence comes from Pseudomonas sp. St316, assembly GCF_018325905.1. Taxonomy (NCBI): domain Bacteria; kingdom Pseudomonadati; phylum Pseudomonadota; class Gammaproteobacteria; order Pseudomonadales; family Pseudomonadaceae; genus Pseudomonas; species Pseudomonas sp. St316. Next base: position 4,409,385 of record NZ_AP021901.1, read on the forward strand.
TCACGAAGGGGTGGGTGACGGCCAGCAGATGTCCTGGCCGGGTTTCCAGACTGGCCAGCCAATCCCCGACACGGCGACACAACTGAGCGACAGATTCACCACCATGGGGGGCCGCCTCGACATCATCGAGCCAACTCTGCAGGGCTTGCGGTTCAGCCTGGAGCAACTCATCGATGGACAACCCGCGCCAACGTCCCAGATCGCAATCGGCCAGGGCCTGGTCCTGCTCGGGCTCGTCGCCGAACAGGGCGGCGGTCTGGCGCGTGCGCAGTTCCGGCCCGCACAGCAATTGCCGGACATTTCGGTAGCGGCGGTCGACCTGCGCGCGGTGTGCCAGCCAGTCGGCGTCCAGCGGTTCGTCCAGGCCAAAACGCGCCTGCTTCTGGGCGGCGGTGCGGGCGTGGCAGATCAGGGTCAGACGAGTGGCTTGCACACTGGACTCTCAGGCAATCGAAAGGGGCGCATGGGTGGGATATTCATGCTTTTAGTTGTACAGCACCTTATACGAAATCAAATAAGTGAGACAAAAAGGCGTTATGTCCGACATCGTCAGAAGCATCGACTGACATACTTGGTCTACCCGGCCGGAACCAACTCCTACAAGGGTTTCGCACAATATTGGAGCATTTTAAACGGAACGTAAAAACCACTGGACATGTAGCACCAGCTACATAAATACTGTTTTCAGGAGTTATGAAAGAAATTCAACACCCATCTGGCAAGGAGCACGGATGCCACCCCTCAGAGACCTGATCACCGATCCTGGCTTGGTTTTGACGCCATCGGAACGCAAGGTCGTCCGTGCCCTGCTCGATCACTACCCACGCAACGGCCTCGGTCCGATGTCGCGCCTGGCAGACCATGCCGGCGTCAGCGACCCGACCATCGTTCGGCTAGTGAAAAAACTCGGGTTTGGCGGTTATGCCGAATTCCAGGATGCCCTGCTCAGTGACATGGACCATCGCCTGCGCTCCCCCCGCACCCTGTTGAAACCGCGGGCCAAATTGCAGCAAGGCGATACCTGGAGCCAATACCTGGCCTCCAGTCAGCGCCACCTCATCGACACCCAGGCCCTGACCCAACCCGAAGACGTGCGCATTCTCGTGCAATGGCTGCTCGACAGCCGCCACCAGGTGCATTGCTTCGGTGGGCGTTTCAGCAGCTTCCTGGCCCACTACCTGCTCAACCATTTGCGGCTGTTGCGCGCGGGCTGTTTCGCCCTGGACGACAACGCCCAACTGCCTGACCGGCTATTCGACGTGCAACGCCAGGATGTGGTGCTGATCTTCGATTACCGTCGCTACCAGGCCCAGGCCCTGCGCGTGGCCAGCGCGGCCAAGGAGCGCCACGCCCGGGTCGTGCTGTTCAGCGACGTCTACGCGTCGCCATTGCGCGAACTGGCCGACCTGATCATCAGCGCCCCGGTGGAATCGATCTCGGCCTTCGACAGCCTGGTGCCGGCGCTGGCCCAGGTCGAGGCGCTGATTGCCTGCCTGACCCTGCAATGCCCCGAGCTGGCCGAACGCCTGGAAGGCATCGATGCCTTGCGCACGGAATTCAACACGCACCTGTTGGAGGAAAAATAAGGATGTTCTCGCTCCCTCACCGCTCGCCCCGGGATTTGCCGTTCACCTGCCAGCACACGGCCTTGCTGCTGGTAGACATGCAACGCGCCTGGCTGGAACCGCAATTCGATGCCCACCTGCACACCCGCGAGGCCGAGTATTTCATCCAGCGGGCCCGCCAGCAGGTCATCCCCAACCAGCAGCGTTTGCTCAACGCGATGCGCGAAGGGCAGCACAACGTGTTGCACACCCACATCGAAAGCCTCACCGCCGATGGCCGCGACCGATCCCTGGATCACAAGCTGTCGGACATGCACCTGCCCAAGGGCAGCCCCGAGGCGCAAATCATTGCCGAACTGGCGCCGCTGGAAAACGAGGTTGTGCTGCCCAAGACCTCCTCCGGGGTTTTCAATTCCACCAACATCGACTACGTGCTGCGCAACCTGCAGACCCGCCACTTGATCGTTGCCGGCATCGTCACCGACCAGTGCGTCGACATGGCCGTGCGCGACGCCGCCGATCGCGGCTACCTGGTCACGCTGGTGGAAGATGCCTGTGCCACCTACACCGAACAACGACACCTGGCGTGCCTGAACGCGATCAAGGGCTACTGCTGGATCACCGATACCAACACCGTGCTCGCGCGCTTGCAGGAGATGCAGCCATGAGCCGCCTCGATCCCGCCGCCGTCCTCGCCCCGCTGCCCGTCACGACCCTGGTGACCACCGACCTGATCGGCGTGACCCGTGGGCGCTCGTTTCCCAGTGATGAATTGCCCCACTACGTCACCGCCGGTTGTGGCTGGGTGCCGGCCAACAGCGCGCTGACGCCCCAGGACATCATCGCTTCGGCCAACCCCTGGGGTGCTTATGGCGACCTGCGGCTGGTGCCTGACTTGTCCAGCCGGGTGACCGTCAACAACGGCCCCGACGCCCGGGCGCCCGTCCTCGACTTCATCCATTGCGACGTACGCGAGACCGATGGCCGGCCCTGGAGCGCCTGCCCGCGCACGCTGTTGCAGGACGAAGTGGAGCGTTATCGCACCGAACTGGGCTTGCAGGTTTTCGCTGCGTTCGAGCATGAATTCAACCTGGTTGCCACACCTGCGCAGCCTGATCGCCTGGCCTTCAGCCTTCAGGCCCAGCGCCAGCAGGCCGAATTCGCCGGGTGGTTGCTCAGTGCCCTGCGGGCTGGCGGTGTCGAGCCGGAAATGTTCCTGCCGGAATATGGCCAGCATCAATACGAAATAACCTGCCGCCCGACTTTAGGCGTAGCCGCCGCCGACCGGGCCGTGAACGTACGGGAAATCACCCGCGAGATCGGCCGGCAAATGGGCCTGGACGTGAGCTTCGCGCCCAAGACCGCGGAACACGCCGTGTGCAACGGTGTGCATTTGCACCTGAGCCTGCAAGACCTGAGCGCCGACCCGGTGCTGCATGACGCCGCCAGCAGCAACGGCTTGTCCAGCCTCGGCCAGCATTGGGCCGCGGGTGTGCTGCATTATCTGCCTGCACTGTGTGCGCTGACTGCGCCGACGCCGGTGTCCTACGAGCGCCTGCAACCGCATCACTGGAGCGCATCCTATGCGTGCCTGGGACAGCGCAACCGCGAAGCGGCGCTGCGCATCTGCCCGACCGTGAGCCTGAGCGGCAAACCGCTGGCGAACCAGTACAACCTGGAGTTCCGCGCCATGGACGCCACCGCCTCGCCGCACCTGGCGATGGCGGCGCTATTGATTGCCGGTCGACTGGGCATCCAGCAACAACTGGCATTGAACGCTGTCACTGATGAAGTACCCGATGAGCTGGATGAAGCACAACGTCGTGCCCGTGGCATTATCGCCCTGCCGACGACCCTGGCCCAGGCACTGGACTGCCTGCGCCACAGCGGGGCGCTGCTCGAGACCCTGCCCGGCCCGCTGGTCGAAACCTACTTCGCCTTGAAGGCCCAGGAGCTGGCCTTGACCCAGGCGCTGTCACCTGCCGAGCGTTGTGAGCACTATGCGCGAATCTATTGAGTGTGCTGAATCGGGCCTCTACACCAGGCCACCCTACCGACTGGTTCGGGAGGACTCCGAACACCCGGTGCTGCTGGTGTGCGAACACGCCAGTCGCTACATTCCCGATGCGCTGAACGACCTGGGGCTGGATGAAACCGCGTCTCAGGAGCACATAGCCTGGGACATCGGTGCCCTGGCCTTGGCTGAACGCCTGTCCGAAACCCTCGGCGCAACGTTGCTGTCGGCCAATTACTCACGGCTGTTGATCGACCTCAACCGCCCGCTGCATGTGCCCGACAGCATTCCGGCCCAGAGCGAGATCTACCAGGTTCCGGGTAACCATGCCCTGGACGAAACCACTCGCGAATATCGCCAGCAGCGCCTGTTCCATCCCTTCCATGATCGGTTGCAGGCGTTGATCGACCAGCGCCTGGCCGCCAACCGACCGGTGCGCGTGGTGGGCATCCACAGTTTCACCCCGGTGTTCTATGGCCAGCCGCGGGCCCTGGAAGCGGGCGTGCTGTTCGGCGAAGCCAAGGAGTACGCCCAGCGCATCGTCGACGGGCTGGGCCGGCATTCACTGCGAGCGGCGGGCAACCAGCCCTACAAGATCAACCCCTTGACCGACATGACGGTGCCGGTGCACGGCGATGGCCGCGGCCTGGATTCGGTGTTGATCGAAGTACGCAACGACCAACTGCGCAGCCCCGAGGCGGTGCGGACCTGGAGCGCCTACCTGGCGCCCCTGCTGTAGCGCGGCAGCGGCAAGTTTCCAGCAACAGACAGCAAGCAAAAGCAACCCACACAGCTGAAAAGGAAAACGGCTCATGAGCATTGAGGCATTTGGCTACAAACAGGAATTGAAACGCGGTCTGTCGCTGACAGACCTGGTGGTCTACGGGATGATTTTCATGATCCCCATCGCCCCGTTCGGCGTGTATGGCTACGTCAACGCCGAGGCGCCGGGGATGGTACCGCTGGCGTACATCATCGGCATGGTGGCGATGCTGTTTACTGCCTTGAGCTACGGCAGCATGGCCCGGGCCTTTCCGGTGGCAGGTTCGGTCTATTCCTACGCGCAACGAGGCCTCAACCCACACGTTGGCTTCATTGCCGGCTGGCTGATGCTGCTGGACTACCTGCTGATTCCGCCGCTGCTCTATGTCTACGCCGCCATGGCGCTGAACCATTTGTACCCGGACATCCCCAAGGTCGGTTTCATCCTGGCCTTCCTGGTGAGCGCGACCTTCGTCAACCTGCGGGGCATTACCTTCACCGCGCGGATGAACATCATTTTCCTGCTGGCGCAGCTGGTGGTGCTGGGGATTTTCCTGTTCTACGCCTGGAACGCCCTGCACGGCGGGGCCGGTAACGGCCAACTGACCCTGGCGCCGCTGTACAGCCCGGAACACTTCAACTTCGCCCTGCTGATGCAAGCCGTGTCCATCGCGGTATTGTCGTTCCTGGGCTTCGACGCCATTTCCACCCTCGCTGAAGAGATCAAGGGCGACCCGGGCCGCAGCATAGGCAAGGCAGCCCTGGTGACCTTGCTGGTGATGGGGGCGATCTTCGTGGTGCAGACCTGGATCGCCACGGACCTGGCCGCCGGCATGGGTTTCAAGTCCGCCGACACCGCATTCTATGAAATCGCCGAATTGGCAGCCGGCAGTTGGCTGGCTACCTTGACCGCGGTTGCCACGGCCCTGGCCTGGGGCGTGGCCGTGGCGATCACTTCGCAGGCGGCGGTATCGCGCCTGTTGTTCGGCATGGCCCGGGACGGCCAGTTGCCCAAGGTGCTGGCCAAGGTCCACCCGCAACACAACACCCCGTACTTGAGCATCTACCTGGTGGCAGTGCTGTCGCTGTTGATCTGCTACCTGTTCATCGACGCCGTGGACACCCTCACCTCCCTGGTCAATTTCGGCGCCCTGAGCGGCTTCATGTTGCTGCACATCACCGTCATCAACCATTACTGGCGCCGCCAGCAGTCCGGCCAACTGATTCGCCACTTGATTTGCCCATTGATCGGCTTCGTGATCGTCGCGGCCATCATGTACAACATGGGCGTCGCGGCGCAGAAGCTCGGCCTGATCTGGATCGCCGCAGGCGTGATCTATCTGTGTGCGCTCAACAAATTCGGCAACCCTACCGGCGTGCCCGATCCGGCCGGTCAGTGAGGACCGGCGGCCGATGGATTCGGCCAACCGTGGTTACAACGCGTGGACATCGACAGTGATCGTCAAGCCCGGTGCCTGTCACCGGGCTCTCTGGAACAGGAGTGCAATCCATGCTGGCCTTACGTCCAGTTCAATTAACCGATCTGCCGCAACTGCAACAATTGGCCCGTGACAGCCTGGTGGGTGTCACGTCACTGCCGGACGATACCGCGCGCCTGGAGGAAAAAATCCTCGACTCGTGCGCCTCGTTCGAGGCCGATGTGCAGGGCCCTGGCGCGCAGAATTATTTTTTTGTCCTGGAGGACCTGGAGTCCGGGCACTTGGTCGGTTGTTCGGAAGTCCTCTCCAGCACCGGTTGCAACGAACCGTTCTACAGCCTGCGCAACCGGCCGTTTTCCAGTGAGTCCCGGGAACTGAACATCCAGCATGGCGTGCCCGCGCTGTCGCTGTGCCAGGACCTCAACGGACAGACGCTACTGCGTGGCTTCCACATCGACGCCGAGCGGGTGCGCACGCCGGAATCGGAGCTGCTGTCCCGGGCCCGACTGATGTTCATCGCCGCCCACCCCCAGCGCTTTGCCGAATCAGTCATCACCGAGATCGTCGGGTTCAGCAGCGAGGACGGCCAGTCGCCCTTCTGGGACGCCATCGGCCAGCACTTCTTCGACCTGCCCTACGTCGAAGCCGAACGGTTGTGTGGCTTGCAGAGCCGGACCTTTCTTGCCGAGCTGATGCCGCAATACCCGATCTACGTACCCATGCTGCCGCCAGCGGCCCAGGCCTGCATCGGCCGGGTGCATCCCGACGGCCAGGAAGCCTTCGACATCCTGGCGCGCGAGGGTTTCGAGACCAACAATTATGTCGACATCTTCGACGGTGGGCCGACCTTGCATGCTCGTATCGCCAACATCCGCTCCATCACGCAGAGCCGAATCGCCACGGCCCGGCAAAGCCGGCAGATCGATGCGAGAGGCCGTTACCTGGTGAGTAACGACCGTCTTGGAAACTACCGGGCCATCGTCGCCGAACTGGACGTCAACGCCGAGGGCCCCGTGGCGCTGTCGCCCGACATGCAAGCCGCCCTGGGCGTCATGGATGGCGAACGCATCCGGGTGGTTGCCCTATGAACCTCACTCGATCCCGTGGCACGCATCAGCGCTTGGACCGACACGATGAAGGAGCTGCATCATGATTGTCCGTCCGGTCGCCATTACCGATCTGCCCGCATTGCTGGACCTGGCCCGTTGCGCAGGCCCCGGCTTCACCAGCCTGCCGGCCAACGAAGAGCGCCTGGCCCATCGTATTCGCTGGGCCCAACGGACCTTTGCCGGACAAGTCGAACGTGCTGACGCCGATTACCTGTTCGTGCTCGAAGACGATGATCGGCAGGTGGTGGGCATCAGCGCCCTGACCGGCGCGGTCGGGCTGCGCGAGCCCTGGTACAACTATCGGGTCGGGCTGACCGTCAGTTCGGCGCCGGAGCTGGGGATCCAGCGGCAGATCCCGACCCTGTTCCTCAATAACGAGATGTCCGGGCAATCGGAAATCTGCTCGCTGTTCCTGCACCCCGAGCAACGCCATGGCCACAATGGACGCCTGCTGTCCCTGGCGCGCCTGCTGTTCGTGGCCGAGTTCTCCCAGCTGTTCGGCGAAAAACTGATCGCCGAACTGCGAGGCCATGCCGACGAACAAGGTCGTTCGCCGTTCTGGGACAGCTTGGGACGGCATTTTTTCAAGAAGGATTTCAGCCACGCCGATCAGTTGTCCGGTATGGGCAACAAGTCGTTCATCGCCGAACTGATGCCACGCCAGCCGCTCTATACTTGCCTGCTCACCGAACAGGCCCAGGCGGTGATCGGCCAGGCTCACCCGAACACCGAGCCGGCCATGAAAATCCTCAGTGCCGAAGGTTTCAGCCACAAGGGCTACATCGACATCTTTGACGGCGGCCCCGTGATCGAGGCGCCAGTGTCGAACATCCGTACCGTGCGCGACAGCCAGGCGCTGACCCTGGTCATTGGCACCCCGGACGAACAGGCACCGGTCTGGCTGATTCACAATCGGCGCCTGGAAAACTGCCGCGTCACCAGCGCTCGCGCGCACCAGCATGGCCACAAGCTGCTCGTCGATCGCCTCACCGCCAAACGCCTGCAAGTTCAACCGGGTGATACGGTACGGGCCGTGGCATTGCCCAAGCTGGGGCAACAGGCGAAGGCGGCATAGCCTGTCGTATCCGACTGACCCACAGAGCGCCGGGTGCCAACTTTGCGGGTCCCTGGTTCGTTTGATGCCATAACGGCATCACCTATACACATTCGTCATCATCTTTGCGCTTGCCACGTGATAGCCTTTGGATATTTCGGCGTTGACACTTTTGCTCAAGCCTTTCCATTCCATTGGTGGAACTCATATGTCCAGGCTCTCCCATCAAGATTTGCGTCGTAACTTTCGCCAATTGCTGGCTTGCGACACCTGTTACCACACCGCCTCGGTGTTCGATCCGATGTCGGCACGCATCGCCGCGGACCTGGGTTTTGAAGTAGGTATCCTGGGAGGCTCGGTGGCGTCGTTGCAAGTATTGGGCGCGCCGGACTTCGCCCTGATCACCCTCAGCGAATTCGCCGAACAGGCCACCCGCATCGGCCGCGTGGCCCAACTGCCGGTCATTGCCGATGCCGACCATGGCTACGGCAATGCCCTGAACGTGATGCGCACCATCGTCGAACTGGAACGGGCCGGCATTGCGGCGCTGACCATCGAGGACACTTTGCTGCCGGCCCAGTTCGGGCGTAAATCCACCGACCTGATCGGCGTAGCCGAAGGCGTCGGCAAGATTCGGGCGGCGCTGGAGGCGCGAGTCGATTCGGAAATGGCGATCATCGCCCGGACCAACGCCGGGATTCTACCGGTGCAGGAAATCATCAGCCGGACCCAGCAATATGAGCGTGCCGGGGCGGACGGAATTTGCATGGTGGGCGTGCAAGACTTCGATCACTTGGAGAAGATCAGCGAAAACCTGACGGTGCCGCTGATGCTTGTCACTTATGGCAACCCACTGCTGCGCGATGACAAGCGCCTGGCCGAGTTGGGCGTGCGCGTGACCATCGACGGCCACGGCGCCTATTTCGCCGCGATCAAGGCGACCTACGACAGCCTCCGCGAACAACGGCAGATCTTCACCCAGGCTTCGGACCTGAGCGCCACCGAACTGACCCACACCTACACCCAGCCCGAGGAGTACATCCGCTGGGCCGAGGAGTACATGAGCGTCAAGGAGTAAGCACACTCCCACGGGGCTCTACAGTGGACACACCTGTGGGAGCGAGCTTGCTCGCGATGGCGGCAACACATTCACCACCTCCGCAAGCTGAACCACCGCCATCGCGAGCAAGCTCGCTCCCACCGGGAATTAGCGCAGGACACTGATCCTGCAAACACCCGAAAACCCATGTGGGAGCGAGCTTGCTCGCGATGGCGGCAGCACATTCAACACCTCTGCAAGCTGAACCACCGCAATCGCGAGCAAGCTCGCTCCCACAGGGTTCTACAGCCCTGCGGAGGCCAGACCCGTCTTCAGCGCCCGCTGCGCAGCATTTCCCTAGGCACGTACTTGCCGATCTCGAACTTGCCGATGGCCGCGCGGTGGACTTCATCCGGGCCGTCGGCCAGGCGCAGGGTGCGTTGCATGGCGTACATGTAGGCCAGCGGGAAATCGTTGGAGACCCCGGCGCCACCGTGGATCTGGATCGCCCGGTCAATGACCTTCAAGGCCACGTTCGGCGCGACGACCTTGATCTGGGCGATTTCGCTCTTCGCCACTTTATTGCCGACCGTATCCATCATGTACGCCGCCTTCAACGTCAGCAGGCGCGCCATGTCGATTTCCATCCGCGAATCGGCAATCTTGTCGATGTTACCGCCCAGGCGTGCCAACGGCTGGCCGAAGGCCGTACGGCTGACGGCACGCTTGCACATCAATTCCAATGCGCGCTCGGCCATCCCGATGGAACGCATGCAGTGATGAATCCGGCCCGGGCCGAGGCGACCCTGGGCAATTTCAAAGCCGCGTCCTTCACCCAACAGGACGTTTTCGTACGGCACCCGCACGTTCTCGAACAGCACTTCGGCATGCCCGTGAGGCGCATCGTCGTAGCCGAACACCGGCAGCGGCCGGACGATCTTGACCCCGGGAGTGTCCACCGGCACCAGGATCATCGAGTGCTGGGCATGGCGTGGCGCATCAGGGTTGCTCAGGCCCATGAAGATCAGGATCTTGCAGCGCGGATCGCACGCCCCTGAGGTCCACCATTTCTTGCCGTTGATCACCCACTCATCGCCGTCGCGCTCGGCACGGGCGGCCATGTTGGTAGCGTCCGAGGAGGCAACGTCCGGCTCGGTCATGGCAAAGGCCGAGCGGATCTCGCCGCGCAGCAGTGGCTCGAGCCAGCGTCGCTTTTGTTCTTCATTGGCGTAGCGCACCAGCACTTCCATGTTGCCGGTGTCCGGTGCCGAGCAATTGAACGGCTCCGGCCCCAGCAACGAGCGGCCCATGATCTCTGCCAGCGGCGCGTATTCCAGGTTGGTCAGGCCGGCACCCAGTTCGGATTCAGGCAGAAACAGGTTCCACAGGCCTTCTGCCTTGGCCTTGACCTTGAGCTCTTCCATGATGGCCGTGGGTTGCCAGCGGTCGCCTTCGGCCACTTGCCGTTCGAACACCGCTTCGGCCGGGTAGACGTAGGCATCCATGAACGCCGTGACGCGTTCACGCAGTTCCTGAACCTTGGGGGAATACGCAAAATCCATGAGCAGCACCTTCTTGGCAGAGGTTGTTTTAGGTCATGAAATCGATGCTAGTTCAGCTACGAAAATTTACCTAACCTATTCTCGGCGTGTATTAACATTCATCACCGATATATGTTTCACTGATTCTCCTCGCCACCCGGCACCTCACAACAAGCCCAAGAACAAGAGTGCAGCGCCATGAATCTGAGCAAGGTCGACCTCAACCTTTTCATTGTCTTCGATGCGATCTACACCGAAGCCAACCTGACCCGCGCCGGGCAGATCGTCGGCATCACTCAGCCGGCCGTGTCCAATGCCCTGGCGCGTCTGCGGGAGACCTTCAACGACCCGCTCTTCGTGCGTACGGCCCAAGGGATGGTGCCGACCCCCATGGCCCAGAACATCATCGGTCCGGTGCGCACCGCCTTGTCGCTGCTGCGGGTGTCGGTGCAGGAAAGCCGGATATTCAATCCGTTGCAGGCCGTCAAGACCTACCGCATCAGCATGACCGACCTCACCGAAGGCGTGATCCTGCCGCTGCTGTTCCAGCGCCTGCGTCGCCTGGCGCCGACCGTGGCGATCGAAAGCTTCCTCTCCAAGCGCCGTGAAACCACGAAGGAGCTGGCCGCCGGCCGCCTCGACTTCGCCGTGGACGCACCGCTCAACACCGATCCGCAGGTACGACACGTCAAGTTGATGGAAGATCGCTACGTGTGCGCCATGCGCAAGGGCCATCCGTTGGCGAGCAAGGAAAAAATCAGCCTCGATGATTACCTGGCCCAGACCCACGTGCATATCTCCAGCCGCCGCAACGGGCTGGGTTATGTCGACCTGGCCCTCGGCAAGATGGGTATCCAGCGCAAGATCGCCCTGCGCTCCCAGCATTACCTGATGGCCTCCCAGGTCCTGCAACAAACGGACATGGTCATGACCGTCCCCGAGCGCTTTGCCCGTCGTCACGATCTGCACGCCTTCCTGTTACCCGTCAACGATGTGCCGCCGGTGGAAACCCACCTCTACTGGCACGAAAGCACCGACCAGGACCCGGCCAACCGCTGGATGCGCGAGCAGATGATCGAGCTGTGCCAGCAGGTGACGGCCCATGAGAAGAAGCTCGACAAGGTTTAGCCGATCAACATTGTGGGAGCGAGCTTGCTCGCGATAGCGGTGGATCAGCTTGCATTGATGTTGAACATGCCGCCGTCATCGCGCGCAAGCTCGCTCCCACAGGTTTTGTGTGCAGAAACCTCATTGCTTGACGCGAACGTCAACCTGCCTTTAGCTTAGCGCCAGCCCCTTTCGTTTCGAGCGCTTCCATGAGTAGCCAGACCTACAGCATCTCCGACCTCGCCCGCGAGCTGGATATCACCACCCGGGCCATCCGCTTCTATGAAGAACAAGGCCTGTTGAGCCCGGAGCGACGGGGCCAGGAGCGCATTTATTCGCCGCGGGACAAGGTCAGCCTGAAGCTGATCCTGCGTGGCAAGCGCATTGGTTTTTCCCTGGCCGAGTGCCGCGAGCTGATCGAACTCTATGACCCCTCCAGCGGCAATCAGAAACAGCTGCACAGCATGCTGGCGAAAATCACCGAACGCCGGGAACAGCTCGAACAGCAATTGCTGGACATCGAACAGATGAAACTGGAACTCGACACCGCCGAAGAACGCTGCATCCAGGCGCTGGAGCAGACGATCAAAGGCCAGGAAATCGTCCAGTAACACTTTCTGCAAGATGAAGAAAAAACTGTGGGAGCGAGCTTGCTCGCGATAGCGCTATAACCGGCACCCTCAATGTTGACTGACATACCGCCATCGCGAGCAAGCTCGCTCCCACAATAGGCTGATCGTCGCTCTCGACATATTGGCAACCCTCACCACAGGTCAATCCCATGTCCCTTCCCTCCTTTGTACGCCTGATCGAAGTCGGCCCCCGTGACGGGCTGCAGAATGAAGCACAGCCCATCAGCGTCGCCGACAAGGTGCGCCTGGTAGATGCCTTGGGCGCCGCCGGCCTGGGCTACATCGAAGTCGGCAGTTTCGTCTCGCCCAAATGGGTGCCGCAAATGGCCGGTTCCGCCGAGGTGTTCGCGCAGATCCAGCGCAAGCCCGGTGTGACCTATGGCGCCCTGGCGCCGAATCTGCGGGGTTTTGAAGATGCGCTAGCGGCAGGTGTGAAAGAGGTGGCGGTGTTCGCCGCCGCGTCCGAAGCGTTCTCCCAGCGCAATATCAACTGCTCCATCAAGGAGAGTCTGGAGCGCTTCGCGCCGATCATGGAAGCCGCAAAACAACACGGCGTCAGTGTGCGCGGTTACGTGTCCTGCGTGCTGGGCTGCCCCTATGAAGGTGCGGTCAAGCCTGAACAGGTGGCTTGGGTCGCTCGGGAGCTGTATGCCATGGGCTGCTACGAAGTCTCCCTGGGCGACACCATCGGCACGGGCACCGCCGGTGCCACCCGCAGGATGTTCGAGGTGGTGGGCGCCGAGGTACCTCGGGACAAGCTCGCCGGACACTTCCACGATACCTACGGCCAAGCCATGGCCAACGTATACGCCAGCTTGCTGGAAGGCATTGCGGTGTTCGACAGCTCCATTGCCGGCCTGGGCGGCTGCCCTTATGCCAAGGGCGCCAGCGGTAACGTCGCCACCGAAGACGTGCTGTACCTGCTCAACGGCTTGGGTATCGAAACCGGTGTCGACCTGGACGCCCTGATCGCCGCGGGTCGGCAGATCTGTGACGTACTCGGTCGTCCTAGCGGTTCGCGTGTCGCCAAGGCCCGTAGCGCACAGTGAGGTGTTACCGCTGGCTTTGTAACAGCGGCGAAACGAGTAACACGGAAACAATTTGTCTGGTCTGGTGTGCCAGCTTTTTCGACGAAAAAACACAACATGTTGATTTATATAGAGATTTAAAAGTTGGCACGCCACCTGCTATATCTCTTGCATAACAAGAATAAAAAAACGCAGCAAACCCAATAAAAACAAGACGAAACGACTCTGACATAACAAAAACAACACGGCAGAGACGCAGCTAACAGATTTTTTTGGAGAAGATGTGCTTTTCAGGGTGCTTCCAGAAGCAACCCGCAACCGGGCAGAGAACAATAAAACTACCTTCAGGTAGCTCCCGAATCGGTTGGATCGCAAGGCGAAAAAGCAGGTCAGCGCTCAAAAAAATACGTTTGCTCTTGATCCCGGATGGGGATCGCCAAAAACAGCGGTAAAGGGCAACGGCTGCCAAAAACAACAACAGGCCGCCCCTCAATAATAAAAAAAGAGCACGCGACGACAAAATTAAAGGGGAGCTTCGGCTCCCCTTTGTGCTGCCTGGGGTTTGGGTTTTTCGGTTGTTTTGTGAAGGCAGTGTGTCAGCCGCCGCGCTTTGACCGACACACCGCATCGCGAGCAAGCTCGCTCCCACAGTTTTTGGCTAGTCTTCTTTTTTGCGCAGTTCTTCGATGCTGATTTCGCGCATGCGGAATTTCTGGATCTTACCGGTGACCGTCATGGGAAATTCTTCGACGAATTTGAAATGACGCGGCGTCTTGAAGTGGGCGATGCGCTCCTTGCACCAGGCTTGCAGTTCTTGCTCGCAAGCACTGTGGCCGGGATGGAACTTGATCCAGGCAACGATTTCCTCGCCATAGCGCGAACACGGGATGCCGATCACTTGCACGTCCGCCACCGCCGGGTGAGTGAAGAAAAACTCCTCAAGCTCACGCGGGTAAATATTTTCTCCGCCACGAATGATCATGTCCTTGTTGCGCCCGACGATGCGCACGTAGCCCTGCTCGTCCATGGTCGCCAGGTCGCCTGTGTGCATCCAGCCATCCGGAGCGATGGCATCGGTGGTGCCCTTGGGGTTGTTCCAGTACCCGAGCATTACGCTGTAGCCGCGGGAACACAACTCGCCGACAACGCCACGCGGGACGATATTGCCGGCCTCATCGATAATTTTGCTTTCCAGTTGCGGCTGGGTGCGCCCGACAGTAGTGACGCGCAGTTCCAGCTCGTCTGAAGGACCGGTCTGCAATGACACCGGGCTGGTTTCCGTCATGCCGTAGGCAATCTGCACTTCGGCCATGTGCATTTCATTGATGACCCGCCGCATCACTTCGATGGGGCATGTGGCCCCGGCCATGATGCCAGTGCGCAGGCTGGACACGTCGAAGTCGCCCCGCTGCGGCTGGTCCAGCAGGGCGATGAACATCGTGGGCACGCCATACAGCGCCGTGGCTTTTTCCTCGGCCACGGCCTTTAGTGTCAGCAACGGGTCGAAGGCATCGTTGGGATAGATCATGGTGCTACCATGGGTCATGCAGCCCAGGTTACCCATGACCATGCCGAAGCAATGGTAGAGCGGCACCGGGATCACCAGCCGGTCGCCAGCCGTCAGGCCCAGGCTTTCGCCGACCATGTAACCGTTATTGAGAATGTTGTGGTGGCTGAGGGTGGCACCCTTTGGGAAGCCGGTGGTGCCGGAGGTGTACTGGATATTCACCGGTTGATCGGACTGCAGGCAGGATTGGCGCTCGGCCAGTTGCGCAGGCGTCACCGCCGCACCCAGGGCGGTCAGTTGCGACCAAGGCAGAAAACCTGCCGGCGGCTGTGAATCGAGGCTGATCACACCGCGCAAATCCGGCAAGCGCTCGCTCTGCAATTGGCCGATCGATTGCTCCGCCAGCTCTGGTGCCAGTGCTTGCAACATGGCGTGATAATCCGAGGTCTTGAACGCCCCGGCACAGACCAGCCATTGGCATCCGGATTGTTTAAGCACGTATTCGAGCTCAGAGACGCGATAGGCCGGATTGATGTTGACTAGAATGACGCCGATCTTCGCACTGGCGAACTGGCTGATGCACCACTGAGCGCAATTGGGCGCCCACACGCCAAGGCGATCACCGGTTTTCAAGCCTAGCGCCAACAAGGCTCGGGCGTGCAGATCAACGGCCTCGGCCAGTTGTTGCCAGGTATAACGCAGCGATTGATGGCGAACCACCAACGCCTCGCCCTCCGGATAACGGGCCACCGTCTGGTCGAAAACCTCGCCGATGGTTTGGGCCAGCAGAGCCTTGGCCTGGGAGCCACGGGTGTAGCTGAGCTGCGAATGCGAACCGGGTTGATCCATGACGCCCCCTCTTGTCTTTATTAGTGGGTGTAGCGGTGAACCTCATGCACAAAGCGCACTTACTCTCGCTCAAGTTGACGTTAACGTAAAGGGCGATTGACAGTCATTCGTCACAGGCTTACGTTAACGTAAAGGTGAGAGCAGTCCCCGCTCTCCGCACCCGATAAAAAAGCCAAAGGTGTCCCATGAGCTACCCATCCCTGAACTTTGCCCTCGGTGAAACCATCGACATGTTGCGCGACCAGGTGCAGGCCTTCGTCAAGGCCGAACTGGCACCGCGAGCAGCGCAGATCGATATCGACAATCTGTTTCCCGCCGACATGTGGCGCAAGTTCGGCGACATGGGCCTGCTGGGTATCACCGTCCCGGAGGAATACGGCGGCGCTGGCCTGGGCTACCTGGCCCACGTGGTGGCGATGGAAGAAATCAGCCGCGGTTCGGCCTCGGTCGCCCTCTCCTACGGTGCCCACTCCAACCTCTGCGTGAACCAGATCAACCGCAACGGCAACCACGAACAGAAAACCAAATACCTGCCCAAGCTGATCAGCGGCGAACACATCGGCGCCCTGGCAATGAGCGAGCCAAACGCCGGTTCCGACGTGGTCTCGATGAAGCTGCGGGCCGACAAGCGCGGCGACCGTTACGTGCTCAACGGCAGCAAGACCTGGATCACCAACGGCCCCGATGCCAACACCTATGTGATCTACGCCAAGACTGACCTGGACAAGGGCCCCCACGGCATCAGCGCGTTCATCGTCGAGCGCGACTGGAAGGGCTTCAGCCGCAGCACCAAATTCGACAAGCTCGGCATGCGCGGCTCCAACACCTGCGAGCTGTTTTTCGATGACGTCGAAGTGCCGGAAGAAAACATCCTCGGCGCGCTCAACGGTGGCGTGAAAGTGCTGATGAGCGGTCTCGACTACGAGCGCGTCGTGCTCTCTGGCGGCCCAACCGGGATCATGCAGGCCTGCATGGACCTGATCGTGCCCTACATCCACGACCGCAAGCAGTTCGGCCAGAGCATTGGCGAATTCCAGCTGATCCAGGGCAAGGTCGCCGACATGTACACCCAGCTCAACGCCAGCCGCGCCTACCTGTATGCCGTGGCCCAGGCCTGCGAGCGCGGCGAAACCACCCGCAAGGACGCCGCCGGGGTGATCCTCTACAGCGCCGAACGCGCCACGCAAATGGCCCTCGACGCGATCCAGATACTGGGGGGCAATGGCTACATCAATGAATTCCCGGCCGGTCGCCTGCTGCGTGACGCCAAGTTGTACGAAATCGGTGCGGGCACCAGTGAGATTCGCCGGATGTTGATCGGCCGCGAACTGTTCAACGAAACCCGCTAACGGAGCTGACCATGGCCACGCTGCACACTCAGCTCAACCCGCGCTCGCCGGAGTTCATCACAAACCGCGATGCAATGCTCGGACACGTCGAGGCCTTGCGCACCCTGCTCGCGCTAGTTCGCCAAGGCGGCGGTCCCAAGGCCCAGGAACGGCACACCTCGCGGGGCAAGTTGCTGCCCCGTGAACGCATCAACCGACTGCTGGACCCGGGCTCGCCGTTTTTGGAAATCAGCCCATTGGCAGCCCACGAAGTCTATGGCGAAGACGTGCCGGCGGCCGGCGTGATTGCCGGCATCGGCCGCGTGGAAGGCGTCGAATGCATGATTGTCGCCAACGACGCGACGGTCAAAGGAGGCTCCTACTACCCGCTGACGGTGAAAAAACACCTGCGGGCCCAGACCATCGCCCAGCAGAATCGCCTGCCCTGCATTTACCTGGTGGACTCCGGCGGCGCCAACCTGCCGCGCCAGGACGAGGTATTCCCGGACCGCGAACACTTTGGGCGGATCTTCTTCAACCAGGCCAACATGAGTGCCCAAGGCATCCCGCAGATCGCCGTGGTCATGGGTTCCTGCACCGCCGGTGGCGCCTATGTGCCGGCCATGGCGGACGAGGCGATCATGGTCCGTCAACAGGCGACGATTTTCCTCGCCGGCCCGCCGTTGGTGAAAGCCGCCACTGGCGAGGTGGTCAGTGCCGAAGACCTGGGCGGTGCCGACGTGCACTGCAAAATCTCCGGCGTAGCCGACCATTACGCCGACAGCGACGAACATGCCCTGGCCCTGGCACGCCGTAGCATCGCCAACCTCAATTGGCGCAAACAGGGCGAGTTACAGCATCGTCTGCCGATTGCCCCGCTTTACTCGGGCGACGAGTTGTACGGTGTGGTTTCGGCCGACGCCAAGCAACCGTTCGATGTCCGGGAAGTGATCGCGCGCCTGGTGGACGGGTCGGTGTTCGACGAATTCAAGGCGCTGTTCGGAACGACGCTGGTGTGCGGCTTCGCCCACTTGCACGGCTACCCGATCGCGATCCTGGCCAACAATGGCATTCTCTTCGCCGAAGCCGCGCAGAAAGGCGCGCACTTCATCGAATTGGCGTGTCAGCGCGGGATCCCGCTGCTGTTCCTGCAGAACATCACCGGTTTCATGGTCGGGCAAAAGTACGAAGCCGGCGGCATCGCCAAGCACGGGGCCAAACTGGTGACAGCCGTGGCCTGTGCCAACGTGCCGAAATTCACCGTGATCATTGGCGGCAGTTTCGGCGCGGGTAACTATGGTATGTGCGGTCGCGCCTACGACCCGCGGTTCCTGTGGATGTGGCCGAATGCACGGATTGGCGTGATGGGCGCCGAACAGGCGGCCGGCGTGCTGGTGCAGGTCAAGCGCGAGCAGGCCGAACGCAGCGGCCACCCCTTCAGCGCCGAGCAGGAGGCCCAGATCAAGCAACCGATCCTCGATCAATACGAAGAACAGGGCCACCCCTATTATTCCAGCGCCAGGCTGTGGGACGACGGCGTCATCGACCCGGCCCAGACCCGCGATGTACTGGGCCTGGCCTTGTCCGCGTCACTGAACGCGCCTATCGAACCGAGCCGCTTCGGCGTGTTCCGGATGTAAACGGGGAATGCCCATGGATAACTTCAACACCCTCGAACTGCACACCGACCCACGGGGCGTTGCCACCTTATGGCTCAGCCGCGAGTCGAAAAACAACGCGTTCAACGCCGAAATGATCCGCGAACTGATCCTGGCCCTGGACCACGTCAGCAGTGATCCAAGCCTGCGCTTCCTGCTGATCCGCGGTCGCGGCAAGCATTTCAGCGCTGGTGCCGACCTGGCCTGGATGCAGCAATCGGCCGAGCTCGACTACCACACCAACCTCGATGACGCCCGGGAACTGGCGGAGCTGATGTACAACCTCGCCAAGCTGAAAATTCCTACGCTGGCCGTCGTCCAGGGCGCCGCGTTCGGTGGCGCACTGGGGCTTATCAGCGCTTGTGACATGGCCATTGGCGCCGATCAAGCACAGTTCTGCCTGTCGGAAGTGCGCATTGGCCTGGCGCCAGCGGTAATCAGCCCGTTCGTGGTGCAAGCCATCGGCGAGCGGGCGGCACGTCGTTATGCCCTGACGGCTGAGCGCTTCGACGGGCAACGTGCGAAAGAAATCGGTTTGCTGTCGGAAAGTTACCCGGCCGAAGCCCTGGACCAGCAGGTCGAACAGTGGATCGACAACCTGTTGCTCAACAGCCCGGCGGCCATGCGCGCCAGCAAGGAACTGTTGCGTGAAGTCGGCAACGGCGCCCTGACCCCGGCGCTACGGCGCTACACCGAAAACGCCATCGCCCGCATCCGCGTCAGCCCGGAGGGCCAGGAAGGCCTGCGGGCTTTCCTGCAAAAGCGCGCGCCGAACTGGCAAGCCGAATCGAATAACAAGGAGCCGCGTCGATGAGCGCCCCTGCCCTCACCACGTTACTGGTGGCCAACCGTGGCGAAATCGCCTGCCGCGTAATGCGCACCGCCAAGGCCATGGGCCTGACCACCGTTGCCGTCCACAGCGCCACCGACCGCGATGCCCGCCACAGCCGTGAAGCCGACATCCGCATCGACCTGGGCGGCAGCAAGGCCGCCGACAGCTACCTGCAAATCGACAAACTGATCGCCGCCGCGAAAGCCAGCGGCGCCCAGGCCATCCACCCCGGCTATGGTTTTCTGTCCGAAAACGCCGGGTTCGCCCGGGCGATTGAAAACGCCGGGCTGATCTTCCTCGGCCCACCGGCCTCGGCCATCGATGCCATGGGCAGTAAATCGGCGGCCAAGACCTTGATGCAAACTGCCGGGGTGCCCCTGGTGCCGGGTTATCACGGCGAAGCCCAGGACCTGGAGACCTTTCGCGAAGCCGCCGAGCGCATCGGCTATCCAGTCTTGCTCAAGGCCACCGCTGGCGGCGGCGGCAAGGGCATGAAAGTCGTCGAGGACGTCAGCCAACTGGCCGAAGCCCTGGCCTCGGCCCAGCGTGAAGCACAGTCCTCGTTCGGCGACGCGCGGATGCTGGTGGAAAAATACCTGCTCAAACCGCGCCATGTGGAAATCCAGGTATTTGCCGACCAACATGGCAACTGCCTGTACCTCAACGAACGCGATTGCTCGATCCAGCGCCGCCACCAGAAAGTGGTGGAAGAAGCCCCCGCCCCCGGCCTGACCCCGCAATTGCGCCGCGCCATGGGTGAAGCCGCCGTGCGCGCAGCCCAAGCGATTGGTTACGTCGGGGCGGGCACGGTGGAGTTCCTGCTGGATGCGCGGGGCGAGTTTTTCTTCATGGAAATGAACACTCGCTTGCAGGTGGAGCATCCGGTCACCGAAGCGATCACCGGACTGGACCTGGTGGCCTGGCAGATCCGCGTCGCCCAAGGCGAGCCACTGCCGATCACGCAAGCGCAAGTGCCGCTGCTCGGTCACGCCATCGAAGTGCGGCTATATGCCGAAGACCCGGTCAACGATTTCCTGCCAGCCACCGGGCGCCTGGCGTTGTATCGCGAATCGACCGAGGGCCCGGGCCGGCGGGTCGACAGCGGGGTTGAAGAAGGCGATGAAATCTCGCCGTTCTACGACCCGATGCTCGGCAAGCTGATTGCCTGGGGTGAAGACCGTGAACAGGCGCGCTTGCGGCTGTTGAGCATGCTCGACGAATTTGCCATTGGCGGGCTGAAAACCAATATCGGTTTCCTGCGCCGCATCGTGGCCCACCCCGCCTTCGCGGCGGCAGAACTGGACACCGGATTTATCCCACGTTACCAAACGCAATTGCTGCCAGAGCCGGGCGAATTGGATGACGCATTCTGGTTAGCAGCCGCCCAGGGCTTCGCCTTGAGCCTGACACCACGCGTGCGCCGCGATGATGCTGACTCGCCCTGGGCCAGCACCACCGGGCTGCGTCTGGGGCTGCCAAGGGAGACCACCTTGCACCTGAGCTGCGAAGGCCAGGATCGCGCGCTGACGCTGGACGTTACCGCCCATTGTGCGGAACTCGAGGGCGAGCACCTGGTGATCGAGCACCACGGCCTGCGCCGCAGTCATCGGGCCATTCGCCAGGGCGACAGCCTGTACCTGCAATGGGCGGGTGACCTGCACCGGATCGACCTGTATGACCCGTTGGCCGCCGCAGAGGCCAGCCACAGCCATCAAGGCGGCCTGGCCGCGCCCATGAACGGCAGTATCGTCCGGGTATTGGTCAGTGTCGGCCAGCCGGTGGAGGCAGGGGCTCAACTGGTGGTCCTGGAGGCCATGAAAATGGAGCACAGCATTCGTGCGCCCAAGGCCGGGGTGATCAAGGCGCTGTATTGCCAGGAAGGCGAAATGGTCAGCGAAGGCAGCGCCCTGGTAGCGTTCGAAGAATAGGGATCGGCCCGCTCCCAGGGCCGATCCAGTCAGAACCTGATGGTGGCCTGCACCACCACACCGATGAGGCGACATTGCTCGGTGTACAGGTTTTTCGGGTAAGTCGGATTGAGCGGAACCAGGTAACGCTGCCCGCTCTCTTCGATCAATTTGCGAAAGGTCGCGTCACTGCTGCCGGGCAAGCAGGCGACCACCAGTTTGCCAGGCACCGCCTCGATGGCCGGATCCACCAGGATCGACATGCCCTCGGGAATGCTCAAGCCGCTGGGCGCGGTCATCGCGTCGCCCACCACCACCAGCCAGAACGCGGCCCCCTGGGCGTGGTAGTCCGTCAGCTCGTAGCGCGCCTGGCTGTAGGCGCCAGGATCGCCTTCGCGGACCTCGCCAACCTCGTGCCATTCACTGACCGGGTAGCGGAAGTACGGGTTGTACTTCTGCGCCAGGGCCATGCCTTCGTCCGTGGAGGTGTCCGGCTCGCGAATCACCATCGCCACTTCCAGAAACTCCAGCCCCAGCTCCCGCAGGACCCGGTTCATGTCTTCGACACTGGGTTGCCGGCGCTTGGTCAGCCAATGGCCGACGCCGCCCTGGGACATTCCCAACCGTTCTGCGAGCACCACTTGCGTGATGCGCAGCTCCTTCATCTTGGCCTTGACCAACTCTATCCATTTATCCATGTGCCGCACGATACGTGGAGGACTCCGGCCATTCAAAACACAAATTGTAGTATTTAAATTATCGTCACAATTACGATAAGTACTATTCTGGATTCAGGAGTTCAGCCCCACACACGGAGATTTTCATCACCATGGATACACCCAACAAAGACCAACCCGGCAGCCCTTTCGACAGCACGTTCCCTCCCTTGCAGGATTGCCCGGCGGCCAAACGCGCCCTCGATTACTACTTGAAACCAAGTGTTTCGCAGGCACAGGCAGGACATCGTTTCTTCGACGTCAACCACAGCGTCAGCGCAGAAGAAGCCCTTGTTCACGCATGCGACTTGCTGCGCTGTGCAGCGGCGACCGCCCACGAGTCCGCCAACCAGTTGAATGGTTCGAACCGTGACCTGGCATTTTCGGTGGTGCACATGATTGATCTGGTCAAGGTGATGCTTGACCGATCCCTGGATGGCTACCCGACTCGCTAGGGGTAACACTCGGGAACGTCGTCGCGAACGCGGACGACGAGAAAAAAATTTCCAATCGATGCGATAAAACCATTTGACTTGCAAATGATAATGATTATTATTGCATCAGCTGGTCGCGAGATCAGTTGATAGGCCAGAAGACCTTAGGTCGGACTTCTGGAATATCTCCTCATCAGGCTAATCACGGTTTTTGACCCGGCTTTTTGCCGGGTCTTTTTTTGCCGATTTTTCGGCTTATGGCTTCAGGCTAATGAAGTCTTTTTGGGTGCTGCCAATTCGATGGCGGCGATGATAGCAAATGACTATCCGTTTGCAAGAGCAGCCCCGCCACGCAGGCACAAACTATCGACAACCAGCACTTGAGAATCGATTGCAGACTCTCTAAGCTGGCTCGGCGTCCAGGGAGGACGCCCCCTCATTTACGTGACGTAAATCGTCTCGGTCCCCCTTCTTGCGTGTACAGTAATGGCCATGAAAATCCTCTCCAGGAATCGTGACCGTGGCTAAATCTTCCTTTGATATCAGTGCCAATTTCGACAGCGGCAACATCGAGGTCGTCGACATCAGCAACCCGTTGCAGTCGTTGCTCAAGATCAGGCCCGACACCCGCAGCGCCCATTTCCAGTGGTTCCACTTCAAGGCCAGCGGCCTGCACGTCGGCCAGGAATATTCCTTTCGGCTGCTCAATGCCAGTCAATCGTCTTACAACAAGGCCTGGACGGGCTACCAGGCCGTTGCCTCCTACGATCACGTCAACTGGTTCCGCGTTCCGACCCAATTTGAGGGCGACGCCCTGCGCTTTTATCTGGAGACCGAACAGACCAACGCCTGGTTCGCCTACTTCGAACCCTACAGTCGCGGCCGGCATGATTGGCTTATCGAGCAAGCGCAACACAAGGCCGGCACCGAACTATTGGCCGTCGGTAAAAGCGTGGAAGGCCGTGACATTCAGCTGCTGCGCAAAGGCAGCGGTGCCGAAGGCCGACGCAAAGTCTGGATCATCGCCCAGCAGCATCCCGGTGAGCACATGGCCGAGTGGTTCATGGAAGGCGTGATCGAACGCCTCCAGCAGCATGACGATGCGCAACTGAACCAATTGCTCGCCAAGGCCGATCTGTACCTGGTGCCGAACATGAACCCGGACGGCGCATTCCACGGGCATCTGCGGACCAACGCCATGGGCCAGGACCTCAACCGTGCCTGGCAGAACGCCAGTCCGGAAATCAGCCCCGAGGTCTTTTTCGTACAGCAGCAAATGGAAAAGTACGGGGTCGATCTGTTCCTCGATGCTCACGGCGATGAGGAAATCCCCCACGTTTTCACCGCCGGTTGCGAAGGCAACCCGGGCTACACGCCACGCATTGCCGAACTTGAAGAGCGCTTTCGCAGCCATCTCAAGCATCAGACCAAAGACTTCCAGACCACTCACGGCTACACCCGCGACGAACCGGGCCAGGCCAACATGACCCTGGCCTGTAACGCGGTCGGCCAGAAATATGACTGCCTGTCCCTGACCCTGGAAATGCCGTTCAAGGACCACAACGATCACCCTGACCCGATCACCGGCTGGTCGGGCAAGCGCTCGATGCAACTGGGCAAGGATGTGTTGAGCACCATCGAGACCCTGGTCGACGAATTGCGCTGAACCCATGACCTGACCACGCCCCCTGGCATGATAGACATCCTGTGGCGAGGGGATTGATCCCCTCGCCACAGGTTACTCCTTGCCTCTCAGAGAGCAGCGACCTCAGCCCTTGCCGCGCAACATACTGTCCAACACCTCATCCCGGCGCACCCAAGCGTGAAACAACGCCGCCGCCAGATGCACCAGCACCGTCAAGAACAACAGGTAAGCCAAGTACCCATGGGCCTTGCGCAGCAGTGCGAACGTCTGGGCATGCGCTGGCAGAATCGAAGGCAGTTGCAACGAGTCGCCGAGCATCACCGGGTCCCCCGCCGCCGAAATCATGCCCCAGCCCAACAGCGGCAGGACCAGCATCAGGGCGTACAACAGCACATGCGAGGCATTTGCCGCCAGCACTTGCCAGGCCGGTAGATCGGCCGGTAGCGGCGGTTGGCGGGTAGTAAAACGCACCACCAGGCGCACGATCACCAAAAGCAAAATCGCGATACCCAATGGTTTGTGCAACTGCAGCAGCCATTCATGGCGTTCGGACACCGAGGCAACCATGCCCGCGCCGATGAACAGCATGGCGATGATCATCAGCGCCATCAGCCAGTGCAGCAGCCGGGCCAGCGGAGCAAAGTGACGAGGGGCGCTCATGGGCGGGACTCCTGTTTGACGGGCAATTGGCTCACTTCGCTGGTACGTCGCAGGTAGGAACTGGCGTAGGCGGCGGAGCGCGCGACCAATAGCGGGTCTTCGGAACCTTCGATCCCTTGGGGCAGGATCAGCGGGTCATAGTTGATGTCGCGGCATTCGCCGTTGTCCTGCGCCTGGGTGCTTTCCAGCACCAGCGTGCCGGCATTGATCACCTTGCGGTCAGCGGGCCAGGCCTTGCTGGCGTCGTTCACCGGGTCACCCGGGTTGGCCAAGGTGATGTTCAGTTGCCAGCGCAACGGCCCGGCGGCGAGACGCTTCGCCAAGTCTTGCTCAAGGAAGTCGGCCCCCTGGGGTGGCGTCGCATCCGCAGCATCCTGGCTCATCGGCACCACGCCCCAGCGCACCGCCTGGCGCTGCCCGGCGAGGTTGACCAGATAGAACGCGTTGATGCCGTTGTAGGTTTCAGTGGCATAGCTGGCTGACGGCTTGGCGGTCTTGATCCATTGCAGGAACGGCATCGCTTCGGGGTGCGCGGCAAAGAAAGCCGGTACGGCCGCAGGGTTCGGTTTCCCTGTGGCAGGGTCCGGCGACTGGGCTTGCTGGAGTTGGTAGAAGGCTTCGGGCGTGCCCACCGGAAACACCGGCATGCTGTTCAGGCCGGTACGCCATTGCTGGCCGTTGGCCTGGGTAAAGCGCAGTGCAAGGCTGCGAATCGGCACACTGCCGTCCGGCGCATAGGGGTTGCCACTGGGCAAGGCGAAACGCCCAACCACTGGCGTTTGCGGCTGCGAGAATACTTGGGCGCTGGAATAGGCACTGGCCTCGCCCGTGCTTTGGAAATAGCCCGCGACGCAGACACCTTTTGAGTGGTTGCGTCGGAAGCCCGGATGAACGCCGTTGTTTTTTTCCAGTACATTGACCAACGCCTGCGGTGTCAGGCGCAGTGGGTCGAGGCTGCCATTGACGTAGGCAAACGCCCCGGCCAGCGCGGCAACAATCACGGCAATGCCGCTCAGGCGCAATGTCAGGCCGGCGGCACTCAAGGGTGGCCGGCTCGACGAGGGTGAAGGATCAACCATGAGAAAGCTCCAGGGCTCGGGGCCATTTGTTGGAAAGGACCCGTCAGACGAAGGCGTGACAGGTTTATTCCCACGCCTCGTATTTATTTTTCCTGCACTGGAATAATCTCGTTCGCGGGTCGTCTTTCCAGTCCCGGCGCAGTGACTGCCCACAGAAGCCCCCTATGAACGCAATCGACGAACAGTTGCGCGAGCTCATCCCCAGGCTACGGCGTTTTGCCGTGTCGCTGACGCGCAACCCGAGCAACGCCGACGACCTGGTGCAGATGTGCCTGGAACGGGCGTTGTCCAAATGGAGCGACAAGCGCCCGGACGGCGATCTGCGGGCCTGGTTGTTTTCGATTCTGTACCGACAGTTTCTCGACGGTCATCGTCGCTCCCGTCGCTATGCGCGCATGCTGGAGTTTTTCACCGGTCGCGACGACGCCCACCCTTCGGCCGAGCGCAGCGTGATCGCGCAATCGTCCCTGCAGGCCTTCGACCAACTCGCGACGGAACAACGCGCGCTGTTGTTGTGGGTGTCGGTGGAAGGTTTGAGTTACCAGCAAGTCGCCGACATCCTCGGCGTGCCGACGGGCACGGTAATGTCCCGCCTGTCCCGCGCTCGCCAGGCCCTGCGCCAACTCAGCGACGGCGAAATCACCCGCCCTACCCTGCGGATACTCAAATGATCAGCATGCCCCCCAGCGAAAGCGACCTGCACGCCTACGTCGATCGCCAACTGAGCGAGGCCGACCAGCGCCTGGTGCAGGCCTATTTGGCCAACCAGCCGGAAGTCGCCGCCCGGGTCCGGGCCTGGCAACAGGACGCACAGCACCTGCGCACGGCCCTGAGCGGCGCCTTGCAACAAACGCCCAATCCGGATCTCGACCCGGCCATGATTCGCCAGCACCTGAAACATCGCTCCCGCCGTCACCTGGCCAGCGCCGCGGTGTTGCTGCTGGCCGTCAGCATGGGTGGCTTGGGTGGCTGGCAGGCGCGGCAAATGACCCTGCTCAGCGCGGCAGCCCCCATGGCCGATGCCTTGCAGGCATACCGCTTGATTGCCCAGCAGGGCATCCTTCCGGCTGATTACCAGAGCGGCGACGAGCAGAGCATGCAAGGCTGGCTCGACCGCTACTTCACCCAGGCCGACCGGCTGCCAGACCTGTCGGGCGCCGGTTTCAGGCCGGTCAGCGGACGCTTGCTCAGCACCGAACAAGGCGCGGCGGCGATGGTGCTCTATCAGGACCCGAGCGGTCAGAAAATCAGCTTCTACGTGCGCCCACCCGGCCCGAAAAACTTCCTCCTGCCGCGGGGCAGTCGCCGCGAGGGCGAGTTGCAAGCCGAGTACTGGTCCGGGCCGGGCTACAACTATGCGATGGTCATCCCCAGTGATACGCCGACGGTGCAGCGGCTCAAGCAGACCCTGAACTTCTGAGCCCCCTACCCTGTGGGAGTCTCTGTGGGGGTACAGATAGCTCTTGAAAGTGTGTTCACCCCTGCCCAAACACCTGCGAAGGCCTGCGCAGCAATGGGTCGAACGGGTTGATCCGCGGTCCGATCAGGGCTGCCTCGCGCTTGAGCATGTCCACCACCGTCGGCAGGCGATCGGGCCCCAGGCGGTCACTCACCGTTGCCACGCTCAAGGCGGCCACGGCGCGGCCGTCACGGTCCAGGATCGGCACGGCCACCCCGGCCATGCCTTGCAATACGCCAGTATTGCGCCCGGCGTAGCCCAGTGTACGGACGTTCTCCACTTCCGAACGCAGGAAGACTTCGTCGTACAAATGGAAATCCTTGAGCCGCGGCAGGTTGTATTGAATCACCGTGTCACGCTCTTCCTCCGGCAGAAACGCCAGGATCGCCAGACTGCCCTGCCCCACGCCCAACGCCACGCGCCCGCCAATGTCGCCGGTGAACGTGCGGATCGGAAACGGCCCTTCGCTGCGGTCCAGGCAGACCGCATCGAAACCACTGCGGGCGAGCAAAAATAACGAGTCCCCCAGGGAGGCCGACAACCGCAGCATCGCCGGGCGCACCAGTTCGCGCAGATTGCCGGTGTTACCGGCGCGGGCGGCCAGGGCGAAGAACTCCAGGCTCAGGCGGTAGCGTTTGCTGCGCGCGTCCTGCTCGACCATGCCTTCGTCCATCAGGCTGCGCAACAAGCGATGCGTGGTGGGTTGGGACAGGCCGATGCGCTGGGCCAATTGTGTCACCCGCTCGCCGCCTTCGACGGTGTCACCCAGGCTGCGCAACACGGCAAACAGGCGGGAGACCGCGCCGACGCCCACCTCGCCTTTCTCATTATTCCGATCAGTGGAATTAGGCATGTAATTTCTCATTATTAAATTTACTCACTGAATGAAATTGAAAATAGTCTTCGCTTCAGTGAAATAGTCCATTGAGCCCATCCTATTCTTCGTCCTACTCTTCGTCCAGACAGGGGCGATTCGAACAACAGCGGCAGCCGACTCAAGGTCGAGCGCCAACGCACCCCAGCAACTCCCTTTCGTATCTGCCCATACAAAAAAGCGCGCCTGGCGGCGACGCATAACAATCTCAGGTGGAGCGCAGCGATGGCTTTTGTGCAACTTGAAGGACTTGGCAAACGTTACGGCGATATCGACGCCGTGGTCGCCACCCATCTGTCGGTGGAAAAAGGTGAGTTCGTCTCGCTACTGGGACCTTCCGGCTGCGGCAAAACCACCACCTTGCAGATGATCGCCGGCTTCGTCGAAGTCAGCAGCGGGCGCATCCTGCTGGACGGTCGCGACATTACCCACGCCAAGCCCGCCAGCCGTGGCCTCGGTGTGGTGTTCCAGAGCTATGCGCTATTTCCCCACATGACCGTCAAGGACAACGTCGCCTTCGGCCTGCGCATGCGCAAAGTGGCCAATGCCGAGTTGCAACGACGGGTGGACCGGGTGTTGAAACTGGTACGCCTGGACCGCCATGCCGACCGCTACCCGCGAGAACTCTCGGGCGGCCAGCGCCAACGCGTGGCACTGGCCCGGGCGCTGGTGATCGAGCCACCAGTGCTGTTGCTCGACGAGCCACTGTCCAACCTCGACGCCAATTTGCGCGAAGAGATGCAATACGAGATCCGTCGTATCCAGCGCGAAGTCGGGATCACCACACTGATGGTCACCCACGACCAGTCCGAAGCCCTGTCGATCAGTGACCGGGTCGTGGTGATGCAGGCCGGGCGCATCACCCAGATCGACGCGCCGTATACCCTTTACGAGCACCCGCGCACCGAGTTCATTTCCGGCTTCGTCGGCAAAGCCAACCTGCTGTCCGGCATGCGGGACAGCACGGGCGTCGTTCAAGCCTGCAGCCAGGGCAATGGTGAGCTGACGCTAAGCCTGCGCCCGGAAAAAATCGACTTGTGCGAGGTCGGTTCAGGGCGACTGCAAGGCACCCTCGTCAGCCGCTTCTTCCTTGGCAGCCAATGGCTGTACGGTGTCTCGACCAGCCTGGGTGAACTCTGCGTGGTGCGCCGCAACGACGGCTCCGCGCCCTTGGTCGAAGGTACGGCGGTGGGCCTGGATTGGGACCCGGCGCTGCTGCGGGTACTGAGCGCGGACGAGGTGTCGGCATGAAGCTGATCGATGCGATGC
This sequence comes from Pseudomonas sp. St316, assembly GCF_018325905.1. NCBI lineage: Bacteria > Pseudomonadati > Pseudomonadota > Gammaproteobacteria > Pseudomonadales > Pseudomonadaceae > Pseudomonas > Pseudomonas sp. St316. Next base: position 4,438,892 of record NZ_AP021901.1, read on the forward strand.
GCCGCGGTCGGCAAGGCTACCTGATGTCCGCGCCAGCCCTGGCCTTGTACCTGGGCCTGCTGGTCATTCCCTTGGGCTTGACCTTGGTCCTGTCGTTCAACGTCTTCGACTACAGCTCGGGCATCAACGGCGACGCCTATACCTTCGAGCACTACACCAGCCTGCTGGGCGATCCATACTTCTACGAGATATTTTTGCGCACGTTCTGGATCAGCGCCCTGACCACCCTCCTGTGCGTGCTGATCGGCGTGCCCGAGGCGTACATCCTCAGCCGCATGGGCGCACCGTGGCGCTCGATTTTCCTGATCCTGATTCTCACGCCGCTGCTGATTTCGGTGGTGGTGCGGGCTTTCGGCTGGAGCCTGCTGCTCGGCGCCGACGGCTTGGTCAACCAGGCCCTGCAAGCCCTCGGCGGTTCGCCGATGAAGCTGCTCTACACGCCATTCGCCGTGGTCATCGCCCTGGTCCACGTGATGTTGCCGTTCATGATCATTCCGGTCTGGACCTCGCTGCAGAAACTCGACCCGGCCGCCGAACAGGCCGCGCTGTCCCTGGGGGCCAGCCAATTCACGGTGATCCGCAAAGTGGTGTTGCCGCAGATCATGCCCGGCGTGCTGTCCGGCACGCTGATTGTGTTCGGCCTCGCCGCCAGTTCCTTCGCGATTCCCGGCCTGCTCGGCGGACGTCGTTTGAAGATGGTCGCCACGTTGATCTACGACCAGTACCTGTCGGAGTTGAACTGGCCGATGGGCGCGGCCATTGCCGTCGCGCTGCTGCTGCTCAACCTGCTGATCATGCTGTCGTGGAACCGGATGATCGAAGGCCGCTACAAGAAGTCATTGGGATAATTCGCCATGTCCAGAAACGGTCCTTTCGCCCTGCTGTTCCACGCGCTGGTGGTGGTGTTCATGCTCGCGCCGCTGGCGGTGGTCTGCCTCGTCGCCTTCACCCCGGAAAACACCTTGAGCCTGCCGACCACGACATTTTCCCTGCGCTGGTTTCGCGCCGTGTTCGAACGCGCGGACTTTGTCGATGCGTTCTACAACAGTCTGGTCCTGGCGTTCAGCGCGGCGTCGCTGGCGACGTTGATCGCGGTGCCGGCGGCCCTGGCGATCACCCGGCTCGAGTTCCCCGGACGGGACTTCTTCAACGGCCTGTTCCTGTCGCCGATCATCATTCCGCACCTGGTGCTGGGGGTCGCATTGCTGCGCCTGTTTGCGCTGATGGGCGTGAACGGCAGCTTTGCCTGGCTGATCTTCGCCCACGTGCTGGTGATCACGCCCTATGTGTTGCGCCTGGTGCTGGCCTCGGCCATCGGCCTGGACCGCAGCGCCGAACAGGCCGCGCAATCGTTGGGGGCGGGGCGCTTCACGCTGTTCCGGCAAATCACCTTGCCGATGATCCTGCCGGGGGTGGCCGGGGGCTGGCTGCTGGCGTTCATCAACAGTTTCGATGAAGTCACGCTGTCGATCTTCGTCACCTCGCCGGCCACGCAAACCTTGCCGGTGCGCATGTACGTGTACGCCACTGAATCCATCGACCCGATGATGGCGGCGGTGTCGGCACTGGTCATCGCGCTGACCGCGCTGACCATGATTCTGCTCGACCGGGTCTATGGCCTGGATCGGGTCCTGGTAGGCAAACAATGAGGGTGTCATGGCACTGCTGAAACGACTGGCCGAAGGCGACCGCCCGGCCCTGGACTTTACCCTCGACGGCCAGCCCGCCACGGGCCTTTTGGGGGACACCCTGCTGACCGCCGTGCTGACCTGCAGCGAACACCTGCGCGGCAGTGACTTCAGCGCCGAACCCCGTGCCGGTTTCTGTCTGATGGGTGCTTGCCAGGACTGCTGGGTGCGCCTGGGTGATGGCCGCCGCGTACGCGCCTGCTCGACCCTGCTCGAAGCCGGCCAACACATCAACCGCGAGCCGGGGCGCCAGGTATGAACACGGTCGACTGGGATGGCCTCATCGCGAGCAAGCTCGCTCCCACAGGGTTGCTTCGGCACACACAAAATCCACATTCACCACACCCCCAATGTGGGAGCGAGCTTGCTCGCGATGACGGCTTCGACAACACCACAAATCCTCCGGCCCAGCCAATGAGGTGGCGATGAAACCGATAGCCATCATCGGCGCCGGCCCCGCCGGTATCCGTGCCGCGCAGACATTGGTCGCCCACGGTCTGTACCCGGTCCTGCTGGACGAAGCCGCCAACGGTGGCGGGCAGATCTATCGGCGCCAACCGGCCCATTTCAAGCGCTCGCCAGGCAAGCTCTATGGCTTCGAAGCGCACAAGGCCAACGCCATCCACCAGACGCTCGACACGTTGCGCGGACAGCTCGACTACCGTCCCGACACGCTGGTGTGGAACGCCGAGGCCGGCCTGCTCGATACCCTGCATGAAGGCCGCGCCGACCGCCTCGAGTACGCCAGCGTGATCGTCGCAACCGGCGCCACCGACCGGGTCCTGCCCGTGCCGGGGTGGACCCTGCCCGGGGTATACAGCCTGGGCGCGGCGCAGATCGCCCTGAAATTCCAGGGTTGCTCCATTGGTGAACGGGTGGTGTTCGCCGGCAGCGGTCCCTTGTTGTATCTGGTGGCTTATCAATACGCCCGGGCCGGCGCCAACGTGGTCGCGGTGCTCGACAGCTCGCCCTTTGGCGCCCAGGTCCGCGCCCTGCCCGGCCTGCTGGCACAACCGGTCACCCTCGCCAAGGGCCTCTATTATCGGGCCTGGCTGACCGCCCACGGCATCGTCGTGCATCAAGGCGCGAGCCTGTCGGGTCTCGACGGCGAACGCCGGGTGCAGTCGTTGAAATGGCGCAACGCCAACGGCGAACACACCCTCGACTGCGACGCGGTGGCCTTCGCCCACGGCTTGCGCAGTGAAACCCAATTGGCCGACTTGCTGGGCTGCGAGTTTGCCTGGAACACCCTCAACCGCGCCTGGCTGCCACGACGCGACCACGCCGGTCGCAGCAGCGTGCCAGGGATTTACCTGGCCGGTGACGGCGCCGGCATCATGGGCGCCGACGCGGCTGAAATGGCTGGTGAACGGGCGGCCCTGGCCTTGCTCGAAGACCGCGGTTACTCCACCGACCCGCAACGTTGCACGCAACTGGAACAAGCCCTTGAACGCATCGGCCAGTTCCGACAGGGCCTGGAACGTGCGTTTGCCTTTCCTGAAGAGTGGGCCGCCGACGCCGCCGATGACCTGATGATTTGCCGCTGCGAAGAAGTCAGCGCGGGTGACATCCGCCAGGTGGTTGGCGAAGGCCATTGGGAGATCAATCGGGTCAAGGCGCATTGCCGGGTCGGCATGGGCCGTTGCCAGGGCCGGATGTGCGGTGCCGCTGCGGCGGAAATCATTGCCCGCGAAAGTGGCCGCGCCGTTTCCAGCATCGGCCGCTTGCGGGCCCAGGCGCCGATCAAGCCCGTACCCTTCGGCCTGGAGGTCGAGCCATGATCGAAGTGGATGCAGTGATCATTGGCGGCGGCATCGTCGGCGCCTCGGCCGCGTTGTTCCTCAGCCAGGCCGGACGCCGGGTGGCGTTGCTGGAGCGCGACTTCTGCGGTTCGCACGCCAGCGGCGTGAACTACGGTGGTGTGCGCCGCCAGGGCCGGCCGCTGTCGCAATTGCCCTTGTCGCAACGGGCCCATGAGATCTGGAGCCAGTTGCCACAATTGATCGGCATCGATGGTGAATACCAGCGCAGCGGTCATCTGAAGCTGGCCCGCAGCGCTGAAGATCTGCAAGCGCTGCACGACTACGCCGCCGCCAGCCAGGGCTTTGGCCTGGATCTGCAACTGCTTGATCGCAAGGCGCTGCGCGAGCGTTTTCCGTGGGTCGGCACCGTAGCGGTCGGGGCGTCGCTGTGCCCGGACGACGGTCATGCCAATCCGCGCCTGGTATCGCCAGCCTTTGCCCAGGCCGCCCGCCGGCATGGCGCGCAAGTCCACGAACAATGCGCCGTCAGCAACGTTGTGCATGACGGCCAACGCTTTGCCGTACACACCACAACAGGCCTGACGTTTCACGCGCCCTGGCTGCTGAACTGCGCCGGTGCCTGGGCGAGCCAGTTCGCCGCGCAGTTCGGCGAAGCGGTACCGATGCACGCCGGGCACCCAGCGATGCTGGTTACCGAACCCTTGCCCTTGGTCATGGACGCCAGCACCGGCGTCGAGGGCGGCGGTATCTATGCCCGCCAGGTCTCGCGCGGCAATTGCGTGCTGGGCGGCGGCCAAGGTTTTGCGTTGGACGCGGCACGCGCCCGACCCGGCCAGAGCGCCGTGCTGGAAATCCTGCGCCAGGCCGTCGAGCTCTACCCATTCCTGGAAGGCGCCCAGGCGATTCGTACCTGGAGCGGCACCGAAGGCTACCTGCCCGATCGCCAGCCGGTGATCGGCCACAGCAGCACCCAGGCTGGTCTGTTGCACGCATTCGGCTTTGCCGGCGCGGGCTTCCAGATCGGCCCGGCGGTGGGCCAGGCGCTCACCGAGATCATCTGCAGCGGGGCTTCGACCACGCCGCTGGATGCGTTTTCCATCACCCGGTTTCACTCCATCTCCGTTGCTTGATAGAGGAAGGTCGCGCCAATGAATAACGTCAAACGCAGTGCACTGTTCGGTTTCTGCTCGCTGGGTTCCGCTTGCCTGGGCGCCCTGCTCCCGGTCACCCAGGCGTTGGCCGAGCCGACGCTTTACCTGGGCATGAACGGCGGCACCATGGAGCGCCTCTACGCCGACAAGGTCTTGCCGGCTTTCGAAAAAGCCAACAACGTCAAAGTGGTCATCGTGCCCGGCACCTCCGCCGACATCCTGGCCAAAGTCCAGGCCAGCAAAGGCAACCCGCAGATGCACGTGATGTTCCTCGATGACGGCATCATGTACCGCGCCATCGCCATGGGCTTGTGCGACAAGCTCGAAGACAGCCCGCCCCTGGCGCAGATCCCGGCCAAGGGGCGCATCAAGGATCAGGCCGTGGCTGTCAGCCTCGGGGTGACAGGCTTGGCCTACAACACCCGGCTGTTCAAGGAAAAGGGCTGGAATACACCCACCTCATGGATGGACCTGGCCGATCCACGCTTCAAGGACAAAGTAGTGTTCCAGTCGATGGCCTCGTCCACGTTCGGCCTGCACGGCTTTTTGATGTTCAACCGGATCCAGGGCGGCAGCGAAACCGACGTCGAACCGGGCTTCAAGGCCTGGCCAAACACGGTGGGGCGCAACGTGCTGGAGTACATTCCAAGCTCGGCGAAGATATCCGAAATGCTGCAGACCGACGAAGCTGCGCTGTTCCCGCTGACGCCGACCCAGGTGACCGCGTTGAAACTCAAGGGCATGCCGGTCGAATATGCCCAGCCGAAGGAAGGCGCCGTGGTCCTCAACGTCGCCGAATGCGCCATCGCCCAGAATACCCAACCGGAACTGGCGCAAAAGCTCGCGGCTTTCCTGCTGACCCCGCAAGCCCAGGCCATCGCCCTGGAAGAAGGCGACCAGATCCCGTCCAACCCCAACACCCCGACCACCGACAAGACCCGCGGCCAGGTGGAGGCGATGAAGCAATACCTGGAAACGGCGATTGCCGTGGATTGGGACCAGGTCAACGAACAACGCCCGGCCTGGAACGCCCGTTGGAACCGCAGCATCGAGCGCTAGCGCGCTCGACTGTGGCGAGGGGAGCAACACTTTGTATGGGAAAAACTGCTGTGAGAGCAAGGCTTGCCCGCGATGAAGACGACGCGGTCTCCTAGAAAACGAGGCGCCTGCATCGCGGGCAAGCCTTGCTCCCACAGATAAATCCCCTCGCCACAGGGTGTTGTACTGAGCTGATAATTGGTTAACTGTCTGGCTACGGGCGCCAGACCCTCCCTTTGATCAACAGCGAACCCTCCCATGCACACCCTCGCCCAACTACGCGCAGGCCAGCTCTCGGGCATTACCCGGTTGGACCTGGCCTGCGGCTTGACGCAGTTCCCCCGGGAAATCTTCGAGCTGGCCGATTCCCTCGAGATTATCAACCTCAGCGGCAATCAGTTGGACACCCTGCCCGACGACCTGCATCGACTGACCCGCCTGCGCGTACTGTTCTGTTCGGACAACCGCTTCACCGAACTGCCCGAATGCCTGGGCCGTTGCAGCGCGTTGACCATGGTCGGTTTCAAGGCCAACCGCATCACCCGCGTCACGGGCGCCGCACTGCCACCTCTGCTGCGCTGGCTGATCCTGACCGACAACTGCGTCAGCCAATTGCCGGACGAACTGGGCCAACGCCCGCACCTGCAAAAACTGATGCTGGCCGGCAATCGTTTGCAGCAGTTGCCGGTGAGCCTGGGTCAGTGTCATCGCCTCGAACTGCTGCGCATCGCCGCCAACCAACTGACCGAGCTGCCGCAATGGCTGTTGGAACTGCCGAGCCTCAGTTGGCTGGCCTACGCCGGCAACCCCTTGGAAACCCAGGCCGATGCCGCGGCCTTGAACACCACGACGCCCCTCGACTGGTCCCAACTGACGCTGCAACATCAGCTGGGCGAAGGCGCATCCGGAGTGATTCACCAGGCGCTCTGGCAGGCGCCCGGCCAAGTGCCACGAAAGGTCGCAGTGAAGCTGTACAAAGGCCAGATGACCAGCGACGGCTCGCCCCTGCATGAAATGCATGCCTGCATCACGGCCGGTCGACACCCGAACCTGATCGATGTGTTGGGCCAGGTCAGCGGGCACCCCGCGCAACAGGCCGGGCTGGTGATGGCGCTGATCGAGCCCAGCTACCGTAACCTCGCCGGGCTACCGAGCCTGGCATCATGCACCCGCGACGTGTATGCCGATGAACTGCGCCTGAGCGCCCCGGCAGCCTTGCGCATCGCCCACGGCATCGCTTCGGTGGCGGCGCACCTGCACCGCCAAGGCATCACCCATGGGGATCTGTACGGGCATAACATCCTGTGCGATGACCAGGGTGATTGCCTGCTGGGGGACTTTGGCGCGGCGTCGTTCCACGCCACCACGGACAACCTGCAAACCCGTGCACTGCAACGGATCGAGGTGCGGGCATTCGGGATTTTGCTGGGGGAATTGTTGACGCGTATCGAACCGGCGCTCAGCGACGGGGAACTGGCAACGTTGCAGGATCTGCAGGTACGTTGCTGTCAGCCGGATGTGCTGGCGCGACCGGGCTTTGATGAGATTGAAAGGTTGCTGAGCAAATTCAAACACACCGACTAAACCAGCACCCCAAACTGACAATCACACCACTTATTGTGGCGAGGGGATTTATTTGTGGGAGCAAGGCTTGCTCGCGATGCGGACACCTCGTTTTCCCAGAGGCCGCGTCGTCTTCATCGCGGACAAGCCTTGCTCCCACAGAGTGAACCGCACCCAGGGATTAATCCCCTCGCCACAGGGGGTACCGCTTAGCCGGCCAACCCGACAAACATGTCCTGCACGTCATCATGGTTATCGAGGCCTTCGAGAAAGGCTTCGACTTCAGCCATCTGCTCGTCGGTCAACCCGCTGACCGGATTTTTCGGCTGGTAGCCCAACTTGGCCGACAACACGGTGAAACCCTGCTCCGGCAAGGCCTTCTGGACGGCATCGAGGTCGGCAGGATCGGTGAGGAACAACGTCGCGCCTTCTTCGCCCGCCTCGAAATCCTGGGCGCCGGCCTCGATGGCGGCCATTTCCGGATCGGCGTCCGGGCCGTCCGGCGCGGCTTCGATCATGCCGACATGGTTGAAGTCCCACGCCACCGAACCCGAGGCGCCGAGTTGGCCCTTGCGGAACGCGACGCGAATTTCGGCAACGGTGCGGTTGATGTTATCGGTCACGCATTCGACGATCAGCGGCACCTGGTGCGGCGCGAACCCTTCGTAGGTGACGCGGTGGTATTGCACGGTTTCACCGAGCTGGCCAGAACCTTTCTTGATCGCGCGTTCCAGGGTCTCGCGGGGCATCGAGGCCTTCTTCGCCTGTTCGACCACCAGTCGCAAGTGCGCGTTGGTAGCGGTATCCGCGCCGTTGCGCGCGGCAATGGTGATTTCCTTCACCAGTTTGCCGAAGATCTTGCCCTTGGCGTTGGCAGCCGCTTCTTTGTGTTTAACCTTCCACTGTGCGCCCATTACTCACTCTCTTGTCTGACGCGCCGAGACATCTGCCGGCCGGCGCTGTGGCGCAAGTTTATACGGCCTAAACCGGCTGATCGACCAAAAAATTCACCCTGCCGGATCGACATTTTCACAGCATGTTGTAGGGCGTTTCTGAAATGGCGACTCACAAGCACCGTTTTCCCCCGCAGTTTCGTACCCTCTGCGCCTCTCTCCCCGCCAGTAGGAGCTGCGATGCGCAACGACACGGAAAGTCCCTTCAGCCTGACGCTCACGCAAAGCGACTTGCAACTGCAAGTCTTGCGCTTCAACGGCCGCGAAGCCCTCAACCAGCCATACCGCTTTGACCTCGAACTGATCGGCCTGGCACCGCCGATAGATCCCGACCTGCTCTTGGGGCATCCGGCCTTCCTGCGCCTGGACGGTGAATCAGGCGTCCATGGGATTGTCCACAGCGTTAGCCTGAGTGCCCTGGCGCCGCGGCGCATCGGCTATCGCTTGACGTTGGTCCCCTACCTCCAGCAACTGGAGCAAGGCCCGCAGCGCCGGGTTTTCCATCGGCTCAGCGTGGTGCAGCTGCTGCAACGCCTCTTGGAAGAACACGCGCTACCCGTAGACAGTTACCGTTTCGAACTGCCTCATGGGCAGTATCCGTGTCGCCCGTTTTGCATCCAGTACGACGAAAGCGACCTGACCCTCCTGCAACGCCTGTGCGAGGAAGACGGCATTCATTACCACTTCGAACACGCTCCCCAGGGCCATGTCCTGGTGTTTGCCGAAGACCCGAAGAGCTTTCCCGCGCGCCCCGTCGAGCTGACCCTGCGCCCGAACGACAGCCTGCTGCCGGCCATCAAGCGCTTGTATTTGCGTCACCATCCGATGATGCCTGGCCTGCCCGTCGGATTCAGCGACCGGGCCCCGCCCGAAGCCGAGGCCACGGCGGCGAATCAACCCTTTGAACAAATCGATCACGAGGCCATGCATGGCAACCCGGCTTTGGCTCACCGTTACCAGGCCGGTCGCCGCCACCTTGAACGGCTGCGCTGCCGGCAACGGGAGATCCATGGCCACAGTACCCAACCAACCCTGCACGGCGGCGACATCGTGCAGATCTGCGAACACCCGGTTTCCACCTTCAACGATCAATGGTTGATCACCGAGGTCCAGCATCGAGGGCGGCAGTTTTCGATCCTTGAACCGGACCTGCCCGCCGCACCGTCGGCCCGTGACTATCGCAACCGGTTCACCGCCATTCCTTGGTCCACCGTGTTCAGGCCGGCCCTCAAGCATCCCAAGCCCTGCATCCCCGGCTACCACCTGGGCCATGTACTCGGCCGTGCCGGCCAGCCGGCCAGCGCCGATGAACGTGGCCAGGTGAGTGTCAGCCTATGGGCACCGGACCAGGACGGCATCACACTGCCCGTGTCGCGGCTGACGCTCGATGGCCGCCCCAGCCTGATGGCCGGCAGCGAAGTGCTGGTGAGTTTTCTCGATGGTGACCCCGACCGCCCGGTGCTGTGCCCAGGGGCTGTCGATACCGCCACCACGCCCCCTAAACCGCCCCGTGGCAATCATGATGCGGGGCTGCTATTGGACTGGCTGTTGAATCCGCCGGACTGCACGCCCTGACTCAATCCTGTGACTTCATGCCGGCAAAACTGATCTGACTCATGCAAACCCGGCGAAACGGGCTTACAGTAACGAATAACGCCGCTCTAGACGGCGCTTTACCCTGATTGTTGGAGAGACCTGCAATGCCCTGGAAAAACTCAGAAAGCCGCTACAGTACCGTCACGGTAACCTTGCATTGGCTGATGCTGGTTCTGCTGGCCGTGGTTTATGCCTGCATCGAGTTCCGAGGGATTTTCCCCAAGGGCAGTGGCGGCCGGACCCTGATCAAGGAAGCGCACTTCATGCTCGGCCTGACGGTGTTCCTGCTGGTCTGGCTACGCCTGTTCGCCCGCAGCATGGGTAAGGCACCGGCGATTTTCCCGGCCTCGCCTGCGTGGCAAACCCTCCTGGCTCGCCTGATGCACTGGGCGCTGTACCTGTTCATGATCGCCATGCCGCTGCTGGGCTGGCTGATTACCAGCGCCGAAGGGCATCAGGTGATGTTCTACGGCTTCGATCTGCCCTTGCTCATCGGTCAGGACAAGGAGTTCGCCAAGCAACTGGAAGGCTGGCATGTGCTGGGCGGCACCATCGGCTATTGGTTGATTGGTTTGCATGCCTTGGCGGGGCTGTACCACCACTATGTGGTAAGGGACAACACGCTGCTGCGGATGATGCCCAAACGCGGCTGATCGTCGTTACTCGAACCCTCGGCGGCCTTGCAAACCGCCGGTGTGGACGAAAATCAAACGGGTGCCGGGGGCAAACCCTCCGGCCTCGACCCGCGCTTTAAGCAACATCAAGGCTTTGCCGGTGTACAACGGTTCCAGTTCGATGGCCGCCGTGGTTTTGATGAACTCGGTGAGTTCGGTATCGACCCGGGCGAAACCGCCACGGCTGCCGTCGAACAACTCATAAAGCGCACTGCAAAGGCCCGCCTCCCCCACGATGCTTTCGACTAGCGGCGCCACGCCATGGTCCTGGGGCACCGCCAGCACGCCATAGACCGGGCGCTCGCCCGCTTCGGCCAGCACCAGCCCGGCCAGTGACGTGCCGGTGCCACAGGCCAGCCACCAGCCGTGATAATCCGCCCATCCCAACGTTGCCAGCTGTTCACGGACACTCGTCGCCCACACCTGGCAGCCTTGTGCGCCGGGTAATCCTGAACCGCCCTCGGGCACTGGATGCAAATGTGGATAGCGGTTCTGCCACGGCGCCCAGAAACCCGGCGCGTGCCGCTCTCGGTATCCGCCATAACCCAACCAGTGCAGGTCCATGCCAAACGCTTTCAGGTCGCGCACCGTCGGCGTGTCCTGGGGATGACCACGCAACAGCCCCGCCGTCGGAAACCCGAAGCGCTTGCCCGCCGCGGCCAACGCATGCAAATGATTGGAATAGGCCCCGCCCAGGCTCATGACCCCCTCGGCACCGGCCTCATGGGCAGCGCGCAAATGATGGACCAGCTTGAACCACTTGTTGCCGCTGATCAGCGGATCGATCCGGTCCAGGCGCAACACCGCTACTTCAACACCGGCACGGGCGAGCCAGTCCAGGTGAAGGGGTTCGAGTCGGGGTTGGGGATGCCAGTCGAGGGCGCAAAGCAGCATGGCGGCAGGCCAGGGGGAAATAGGCCGGCATCTTAACAGCTTGGCAGCGGGTAACTTCAGGCTCACCACATTCCCCTGTGGGAGCGAGCTTGCTCGCGATAGCGGTTAGTCAGCAGCATGAATGTTGACTGACCTGCCGCTATCGCGAGCAAGCTCGCTCCCACAAGGGGTTTGCTGGGGCGTGCCTTACAACTGCGCCGCCAACCGCGAACCCTGGTTGATCGCCCGCTTGGCATCCAATTCCGCCGCCACGTCGGCACCGCCGATAAGATGAACCTTCTGCCCCGCCGCCTCCAGGCCTGCCTGCAACTCACGCAACGGATCCTGGCCGGCGCAGATCACGATGTTGTCCACGGCCAGCACCTGTGGTTCGCCCGCTTCGCCGATGCGAATGTGCAGGCCATCGTCGTCGATCTTCAGGTACTCGACGCTGTTGAGCATCTGCACCTGCTTGTTCTTCAGGCCTGTGCGGTGAATCCAACCGGTGGTCTTGCCCAGGCCGTCACCGACCTTGGAGGTCTTGCGTTGCAGCAGGAACACCTGGCGCGCCGGTGCGTGAGGTTCGGCCTTGATCCCGGCCACGCCGCCGCGAGCCTCGAGGTGGGTGTCGATCCCCCACTCCTTCCAGAACGCCTCGCGGTCCTGGCTGGTGGCGACGCCTTGATGAACCAGGAACTCCGATACGTCGAAGCCGATACCGCCGGCGCCAATCACCGCGACACTGCGGCCCACTGGCTTGCGCTCGAGAATCACATCCAGGTAGCTCAAGACCTTGGCATGCTCTACCCCGGGAATCGCCGGCACGCGCGGGGCGATGCCGGTGGCGAGAATGATCTCGTCGTAACCGCCAGCCACCAATTGCGCCACATCCACCCGGGTGTCGAGGCACAGCTCGACATGACTGGTCTGCAGTTTGCGCTTGAAGTAACGCAGGGTTTCGAAGAACTCCTCCTTGCCTGGCACGCGCTTGGCGACGTTGAACTGGCCACCGATTTCGCTGGCCGAATCGAACAGCGTCACCTGATGCCCACGCTCGGCCGCCACCGTGGCAGCGGACAGGCCGGCCGGGCCGGCACCGACCACGGCGATTTTCTTCACCTGGGTCACCGGCAGGTAGTTCAGCTCGGTTTCATGGCAAGCCCTTGGGTTGACCAGGCAACTGGTGAGCTTGCCGCCAAAGGTGTGGTCCAGGCACGCCTGGTTGCAGCCGATGCAGGTGTTGATTTCATCACCGCGACCGGCAGCGGCCTTGTTGACGAACTCCGGATCGGCCAGGAACGGCCGGGCCATTGAGACCATGTCGGCATCGCCTTCAGCGAGGATCTGCTCGGCCACTTCCGGGGTGTTGATGCGGTTGGTGGTGATCAGCGGGATGTTCACCGAACCGCGCAGCTTGGCCGTGACCTTGCTGAACGCCGCCCGCGGAACCTTGGTGGCGATGGTGGGAATTCGCGCTTCGTGCCAACCGATACCGGTGTTGATAATCGTCGCACCGGCCTGCTCGATGGCCTTGGCCAACTGGACGATTTCCTCCCAGGTGCTGCCGCCTTCCACCAGATCGAGCATCGACAGGCGAAAGATGATAATGAAATTCGGGCCTACCGCCTCGCGCACCCGACGCACGATTTCCACCGGCAGGCGCATGCGGTTTTCATAGCTACCGCCCCAACGGTCGGTACGGTGGTTGGTGTGGGCCGCCAGGAACTGGTTAATGAAATAACCTTCCGAGCCCATGATCTCGACGCCGTCGTATTCGGCCTTCTGGGCCAGTACCGAGCAGGTGACGAAATCGCTGATCTGTTTCTCGATACCCTCCTCGTCCAGCTCCTTGGGCTTGAACGGATTGATCGGCGCCTGGATCGCGCTCGGTGCCACCAGCTTGGGGCTGTAGGCGTAGCGCCCGGCATGGAGAATCTGCATGCAGATCTTGCCACCGGCCTCGTGTACGGCGCGGGTAACGATCTGGTGCTTGAGCGCTTCTTCTTCAGTGGTCAGCTTGGCCGCGCCGGAGTAGACGCCGCCCTCGTCGTTCGGCCCGATCCCACCGGTGACCATCAGGCCCACGCCCCCCCTGGCGCGCTCGGCAAAATACGCCGCCATGCGCTCGAAGCCGCCGGGTTTCTCTTCCAGGCCGGTATGCATCGAGCCCATCAGGGTACGGTTGCGCAAGGTGGTGAAACCCAGGTCCAGCGGGGCCAGCAGGTGCGGGTAATGAGAGGCGGTCATTGGTAACTCCACAACGGGCGATCACGGGGAAAGCGCAAGCTCTGCGGCTTGCGTCTGTCATGACCCACAGCGTAAGAGCCGGGATGCGGGCGCTCAATGACCGTAACTGACAACTTAATGATCCAAATGTGCATGGCGCCGATCAGCCGTGCGTGACTCTGGACGGGATGAGCCAGTCCTATGAACGCTGGCTCAGGTGCTCAACCCTAAATATCGCTCATCACACGGTTGTCACGGTGTCCTGTTTCGCAAATACGTTCCTTTCTTGACGAGTGGCTGTTGTCGTCAGGCAAGGCGCCGCGACGAGTCATAGCCCGCTATGGCGAGGAGCGGCAACGCAGCATGACGACAACAGACGCCGTCAAAAAGGAACAGTATTTGTGATACAGGACACTGGCATGCATCCCCAACGAAAAATGCTGCACAACGAGCTGCACGCTCGCCCGTCGCTGTATTTCGACGAGCCGGCCCACGTCTTCCACCTGGCGTTTCTGGGCGACAATGCCCAATGCAACGCGCTGCTCGAACGACTGTGCCCCGGAACCCACGCAGCAGAGGCCGCACAAGGCATCACCCGCCTTGAAGGACACCCGCTCAAGTGGGAGCGCCATGCCGAGTTCTTCACCCTGACCCTGGTCGTTCCCGCCAGCACCCATGAACTGCACTGGACAACGCTGCCCGAATGCCTTGCCCAGGGGATCGAGGGTAACTCCCAGCACCTCATCAATGCCGTTCAGGTGGTGGTGCGCGCAGAAGCCGGCCTTGATCTGCCCAGCTACGGCTTCAAGGACCCTTGCGGCTCATGCGTGGGCGGTGGCGATGCGGTGGTCTGGAGCGATTTTCGCCTGACCGAGGACGGCACCAATCGCCTGCTGTTCATCAACCGACGGCTCAACGCTTATCGCCAGGGACGCATGATCCGGCGCCTGCTGGAAATCGAGACCTATCGCATGATGGCGTCCTTGTCGCTCAGTACCGCCAAGGCACTGGACCCGCAACTGAACGAATTCGATCGCACCCTGGTGAGCCTGTCCGGCCGCAACGCCAACGCCAGCGGCGTACATGCCAAGGCCCTGCTGGAAGACATCGCCCTGCTGTCTCGCCAGGTTGTCAGCAGCACGGTCAGGAATCGCCACCGTTTCAGCGCCACCCGCGCCTACGCCCAACTGGTGTTCGAGCGCCTGGGAGAGTTGCGCGAAAGTCACCTGGGGGATTGCCAGCGGCTGGGCGTGTTCATCGAACGGCGTTTCAAACCCACGGTGCGTTATTGCGCGGCCACCGAACAGCGCCTCGAGCAACTGGCCATGAGCGTCGCCAACCTGGGTGACTTGCTGCAAGCACGCGTACAGGTCGAAATGGAGGACCAGAATGCCGAGATCCTGCGTAGCCTCAATGCACGCGCCGATGCACAGATAAAGATCCAGCGCGCGGTGGAAGGCCTGTCGATCATTGCCATCACCTACTACCTGATCAATCTGTTCAAACTGGTCTATAGCGGGCTGCACACCTTGGGCGCAAACCTCTCGGCCCGCGAGGCACTGCTGGGCATGACACCACCGGTGCTGTTGATCATGCTGCTGATTCTGATCCGGATCAGGAAGGCCAAAAGTCACTAGTGCGCCTTGCCCGCGCAGAGGGCGTCCAAGGGTTCCATGGACGCCCTCTGCGCAGGCCTGCCGCGAGTACAAATCAGCGCCCCGCCCTTCGCTAATCCCTTGTTTTACCGTACCCTGCCCCGTAGCTCTTGATGAAAAAATCATGAACCTGCACACGGCCGCTGACTGTTCTCCCATGCGCAAATTTCTGTACCTGCTGTTTTCCTTGGCCTTGATTGCCGCCCTGATCACCTACGCACTGTGGACGACGGATCGTCCGGCGGGCCATTACCTGTCGGACCTGCGCATCAGCCTGGCGGTCGACCAGGGCACGCCGGCCGACCGCGGCAACCTGCTGGGCATCCAACCCGAACTGTTCCCCACCGACTACCAGAGCCCCGAGCGCCTGCATCGCAAACTGGCAGCCTATCTGCAGACCGCTCGTGACCAGGGCTTTCTCAATGCCAAGACCGTGGTGGTCCTGCCCGAGCACATCGGCACCTGGTTGATGGTCGGCGGCGAAAAAGACGAGTTGTACCAGGCCACCACCCTGAAGGAAGCCATGAACTGGCTGGCGGTCAGTAATCCGCTGGCGTTTATCCAGGCATTGGTCAGCGCTCAAGGCGATAGCCGACTGAACGATGCCTACCTGCGCATGAAAGCCGAGCGCATGGCCCATGATTATCAAGCGCTGTTCGGTGGGCTGGCCAAGGAGTTCGGTATCACCCTGGTGGCCGGCTCCATCGTGCTTCCCGAGCCCAGTGTCAGCGACGGTGAACTGAAGATCGGTCGCGGCGCTCTGTACAACAGCAGCCTGGTGTTCGGCAACGATGGCCGGCCGATCGGCCAGCCACAACGCCAACGACATCCAGTGTTTGAACAGCACGATGTGCTTGGGGCCGACCGCCCGACGACCGCTTTCCAAGTCATAGACACCCCCGCCGGGCGCCTGGGCGTGCTGATCGGCAGCGACAGCTGGTACCCACTGCACTACCGGCAACTCGACGAGCAGGGCGCGCAACTGATTGCGGTGCCCGCCTTCATCCTCGGTCGCGATACGTGGGACAAACCCTGGAGCGGTTATAAAGGCCTGTCCACGCCGAGCGAGGTGAGCCTCAAACCGGGTGAAGTGAACGAAGGCCAAGCCTGGCATCGCCTGACACTGACCGGCCAGTTGCCCATCAGCCAGGCTCGGGGCGGCGTCAGCGTGTTCCTGCGGGGCCAGTTCTGGGACAGCGGCAGCGCCGGCCAGAGTTTCATCAGCCACAACGGCCAACACTTCGCCGATGGCAACGCCCCTGGCGCCCGCCTGCTGAACCTGTGGTTGTGAACATGAAACCGCAGCCAATGCGCCTGGGCGACCTGTCAGTGGGCTTCGTCCATAGCCTGGCTGACGCGGTCGCCAGCCATGGGCAAAACCCGCAACCCTTGCTTGAACAGTACGGTCTCGATGCCACACGCCTGGCCGAGCCCGGGGCACGATTGTCGATCCCACGCTACATGCGCCTGGGCCACGCCGCGATTCAACAGACCCAGGACCCGGCCTTGGGCCTGCGCATGGGCCAACTCGGCCGCTTGAGCCAGGCCGGGCTGGCGGGCGTTACCGCGGCCCAGGCGCCAACGGTGCGCGAGGCCGCCCGTTGCCTGATCCGCTTCGAGCCGCTGTATGGCTCCAACTATCGCGGCCAATCGAGTTTCCATGAAGATGTCAGAGGCGCTTGGCTACGGTTCTACTCCATCAGTCCGTATAACGCCTACAACCGCTTCGTCGTGGACTCGATCATTGCCGGCTGGCTGGCACAACTGTCCAGCGTCAGCGGCATCGTGCTGAGGCCCGAACGCATCGAAATCGAATTCGAGGAACCGGCATACCTGCAGGCCTACCGAACGCTCGGTGACTGCCCGATCCAATTTGGCGCCGAACAGAATCAACTGCGCCTTGGCCTGGACAGCCTCGCCCAGCGCAACCCACAGCATTGCCCCAGCACCTGGCAGCATCTGCTTCAGTTGTGTGAACGGGAACTGGAACAACTGACCCGCACCCGTAGCCTGCGCGAGCGCATCATCCAACTGCTGGGACCGTTGCTCAACGGCGGCCGGGAACCCGACCTGGAAGAAGTGGCGGCTCGCCTGAAGCTGCCGACCTGGACCCTGCGTCGCAAGCTGGCCGAGGAAGGCACGCAGTTTCGCGCCATCCTCAACGACACCCGCCGCGACCTGGCCATGACCTACATACGCGATACCGAACTGGCGTTCGGCGAAATCGCTTATCTATTGGGATTCGCCTCAGCCGAGGCCTTCCAACGAGCCTTCAAGCGCTGGAACAACCAGACGCCCGGAGAGTTTCGTCGTAGTCACCGAGGAGTTTGAGCTTCAAGCTACTGCAACCGAGCTAGCCGCTTACAACATGCAGCTCAGTTACCTATAGCTCCGTTGCATCCTCGGCAGGTTCCAGCGGGTCCAGTTCATACGCCTGGTATTCCAGCAGCTCTTCCTGATAATCATCCATTACGTGTCCTTCCCTTTTCGTTGAAACCGATGCCTGATGGCCTTGGTGTCAGAGTAAAGCTGCTTTATGAATAAAACATGAAGCAAAGGCTTCATGTTTAAAACGTAGCACAGCCCCGGGAAATTAGCGCAAGGCGGTGTGACAGCATGTGTCTGACCGCCCACCGCACAGCGACATCAAGGAATCGGCTGGATCGGCTCGCTCGGAGGCGGCAAGTTGCTGGCCGGTGGCGGCGTGACGACTTCCATCGTCGATTCCGGCGCCATTGGCGGCGCATATTCGGCGGGGGCAATCGGCGCCGGTTCGCTCGGCGGCGCCAACGGCTCGGACGCAGCCGGGGCGGCTTCCACAGGCGCGGCCGTGTCGGTCGGCGTGGCCGGTGCTGGCGCCGGTTGCGGCTCGGCGGCAGGTGCGGGTGCCAGCGCAGCCGGTTCAGTCTTGGGTTCCGGCATCCCCAGCTCGGCTTTCGGCTTGTCGGCATTCTCGACGTTCTTCTTCGCCTCTGGCGGCAGGAACACCTCCACCAAGGCAAAGAACCGCTCGTAGAACTTGGCCGCCGACACGGTTTCGCTGGCAACCTTGACCATCGCGTCATCGGACGAACCGATCGGCATCGACACCGAACCCAACACGCCGACACCCAGGCTCGCCGAGTTGTTGGTCTTCTTCAGGGCATAGCGGTCCTGCAAGGCGTTGGCGAACATGGTCGCCCGGTGCCCGGCGCCGCCATCCTCGGCGCAGACCAGGTTGAAGCTGATCTCCAGGTGGGTTTCACCGGTCTGCTGGAAGCTCTTGTGGCCACTGACCAGCTTCGGATCGCTGCTGGTGATGATGTAGCCCTGGCTGAGCAACGCCCGACGCCCGGCCTCGCAGGTCGCCGCGTCGCTCACGGGATAGGTGCGCGAGAACGTGCCGGAATCATCGAAGCTCTCGTGCTCGTAGATGGCGGTTTTCTTGGACGAGCAACCGGCTGCGGCGACCAGCGCCAGTGCAAGCCCGAGTGTGCGCAGAGGAAATGATGTGAACATTGAACATCCTGAGGAAAACGATCCGGGGCGTATTGTGCAACAGAACGCGACCTGGCAGCGTGAGTAATCTTGTTTCAAAGGGGTTACAAGTCTACTGGGGGTTGTTTGCAGGAAAAAGACGTCAATCCATTGGATCGACGAATACCCCGCAAAGGCAACAGACAGATACAAAAAGACCCCGGCATTTCGGCCGGGGTCCTTGGGTTGGCAACCGTCAGGGCATCAGAAACGCTTGATATCCGCCTGGCTCTCCAACTGCTTGCGATACGCCGCAAAGTCCTGCTGCCCCACACGGGACGCGAGGTAGCGGCGATACTCCGCCTTCTCTTCGTCAGTCGGTGCCGCCGCTTCGTTCACGCCATTCAGACGCACGACCATCAGGCTGCCATCAGGCAAGGTTACGCTGGTGAACGTCGGCTTGTCCTTGGACTCAGGCTTAGGCATGCGGAACAGTGCTTGCAGCACCGCCGGGTCGATGCCTTCCTGGTTGCGGGTTGCCGCCTGGGTGGCTTTCCAGCCTTGGCCGTCAACCGGCTTGTCCAGTGCAGCCTTACCATCGCGCAGGCTGGCGATCAGCTCGTCGGCCCGAGTCTTGGCTGCAGCGCTTGCGTGTTCCGTGGTCAACTGAGCACGAATCGGCCCTGCCACGCTTTCCAGTGGCAGTTGCTCAGGCTTGCGGTGCTCCTTGGCACGCAGCACCACGACGGTTTCCGGGTCCAGCTCAATAGCGGTGCTGTTGGCACCCTCATCCAGCACTTCCGGACTGAACGCAGCAGTCACTACGGCACGATTGGCCGCAATCCCTTCGCCGCCTTCACGACCGAACGGGGCCGACGTGTGAACGGTCAGCTTCAGGTCCTGGGCGGGTTGCGCCAGGTCGGACGCTTCGAACGAGGCATCTTCCAGTTGCTTGGTCGCCTCCACGAAACGCTGCTCCACCTGCTGGGTCTTCAGCTCGCGGGTCAGTTTGTCCTTGAGGCTGGCAAACGTAGGCACCTCAGGCGCTTCGACACCCAGCAGCTTGATCAGGTGCAGACCGAAATCGGTGCGTACCGGTGCCGAGACCTGGTCTTTGTTCAAGGCGTACAAGGCCTTTTCGAATTCCGGATCGTAGACGCCAGGACCGGCGTAGCCCAGATCGCCGCCGTTGTTAGCCGAACCCGGGTCCTGGGAAAACTCCTTCGCCAATGCTTCAAACGCCTCGCCTTTGGCCAGGCGAGCCTGGATCTCTTCGATCTTCGCCTTGGCCTGGGCTTCGGTCACCTTGTCGTTCACTTCAATCAGGATGTGCGCAGCCCGACGCTGTTCGGACAGGTTGGCGATTTCCTTCTGATAGGCCGCTTGCAGGTCTTCGTCCTTGACGCTGACCTGGTCGAAGAAAGAGGCTTTCTTCAGCTCAAGGTAATCGATGACCACCTGGTCAGGCGTCATGAATTCCTTGGCATGTTGGTCGTAGTAAGCCTTGACCTCATCATCGGTCAGCTTGACGGAGGCTGGGTTGGCCTTGATGTTCAAGGTGGCGAAATCACGCGTCTGTTTTTCGAGGCGTGCAAATGCCAGTACCTGGGCATCAGTGACGAAACCACTGCCTGCCAGGCCGGCGCGCAGCTGACCGATCAGCATTTCCTGAGCCAGCATCTGGCGGAACTGCATACGGCTGTAACCCAACTGGCGGATCACCTGATCGAAACGCTCGGGGCTGAACTTGCCATCAACCTGAAACTCAGGCGTTTGCAGGATTACCTGATCAAGCGCAGCTTCGGAAAAAGCGAATTTCGCATCGTGTGCGCCTTGCAGCAACAACTTGCGGTCGATCAGGCCCTTGAGCGCCGAATCACGCAGCATTTTTTCGTCCAGCAGGGAGGCGTCGAAATCCTTGCCCAGCTGTTGCATGAGCTGACGGCGTTGCATGTCGACCGCCTGGCTCAGCTCGTTCTGGCTGATGTTTTCGCCGTTGACCTTGGCCGCTTCGTTGCTGTTGGTAGTGGCTTTGAAAATGGCATCGAAACCGGTCAACGCCATCAATGCGACGATGACCCCGATGATGGTCTTGGCAATCCAGCCTTGTGAATTGTCCCTGATATTCTGCAGCATGCGTCCCCAGAAACGGTTGAACTTCAAATTTAGGCAACCGTGGAGCGTGGGTAGAATCCGGATAGAAGAAAGGCGCATCCGAGGATGCGCCTTCTCGTAACTGGCGGAGCGGACCGGGCTCTAACCTGCAAGCCCTGGTGTGCCAGACCGGTTGCAACCGGCCGTATTACCGCTCCGCTGCCAAGCCAGGCATGACCCCGACCCGGATAAACTCAACGAAACCTTAGTTAACGGCTTCTTTCAGTGCTTTACCAGCTTTGAAGCCTGGCTTTTTGGCAGCAGCGATTTCCAGCGTCTTACCGGTCTGCGGGTTGCGACCGATACGAGCAGGACGATCGGTCACGGAGAAGGTGCCGAAACCAACCAGAACAACGGAGTCGCCAGCCTTCAGAGCGCCAGTGACGGATTCGATTACAGCGTCCAGCGCACGGCCAGCAGCAGCTTTCGGGATATCAGCGGATGCAGCGATAGCATCAATCAGTTCCGACTTGTTCACTCTAAGTCCCCTTATATCTATTTGAGATGATTCTAAGTTTTTTTGGTGAAAGCAAAAACGAGTGCTGAATGGCCTGCAGACACTTAAGAGCCGCTTTATAACAAGGGCTCTAAAAAACTGTCAAGAAAGCCCCCCAGGCAAATGCGTATTAATGCGTGCTAATTCTTTCCTTAGAGTCAGACTCTCGCTTTTCTTCCTTCGCGACAATCTCCGGAGCCACATCCGGCAAGGGCTCCGGCGCGTATTGCAGCGCAATTTGCAGGACCTCGTCAATCCATTTAACGGGTTTGATCTGAAGATCTTGCTTGATGTTGTCAGGAATTTCCTTCAGATCGCGGACATTCTCTTCGGGAATGATCACGATCTTGATCCCGCCACGGTGTGCCGCCAGCAGTTTTTCCTTCAGGCCGCCAATCGCCAGGACCTGGCCACGCAGTGTGATTTCACCCGTCATGGCGACGTCGGCGCGCACCGGAATACCGGTCAATGCCGAAACCAGGGCCGTGCACATGCCTACACCAGCGCTTGGGCCGTCCTTGGGCGTAGCCCCTTCAGGCATGTGGATATGCGTGTCGCGCTTCTCATGGAAGTCCAGGGGAATGCCCAGGCTCCGGGCGCGACTGCGAACCACTGTCAGCGCAGCGGTGATCGATTCGACCATCACGTCGCCCAGGGAACCGGTCTTGATCAGTTGCCCCTTGCCCGGCACCACGGCCGCTTCGATGGTCAGCAACTCACCGCCAACCTGGGTCCAGGCCAGGCCAGTCACCTGGCCGATCTGGTCCTGTTGCTCGGCGAGCCCGTAGCGGAACTTGCGCACGCCCAGGAAGTGCTCCAGCAGGTCCGCCGTGACCTTGACCGCGAAGCGTTTTTCCAGCGCATGCTCCTTGACCGCCTTGCGGCAGACCTTGGCAATCTGCCGTTCCAGGCCCCGTACACCGGCTTCGCGGGTGTAGTAGCGGATGATGTCGCGAATCGCTTCCTCGTCGAATTCCAGCTCGCCTTTTTTCAGGCCGTTGGCCTGGATCTGCTTGGGCGAAAGGTATTTCACGGCGATGTTGATCTTCTCGTCCTCGGTGTAGCCCGGCAGACGAATCACCTCCATCCGGTCCAGCAACGCTGGCGGAATATTCATGGAGTTGGAGGTGCAGAGGAACATCACATCCGACAAGTCGTAATCGACCTCCAGGTAGTGATCGTTGAAGTTGTGGTTCTGCTCAGGATCGAGGACTTCGAGCAACGCAGAGGCGGGATCGCCGCGCATGTCGCTACCCATCTTGTCGATTTCGTCCAAAAGGAACAGCGGATTGCGCACGCCGACCTTTGTCATCTTTTGAATCAATCTTCCCGGCATCGAACCGATGTAGGTACGGCGATGGCCCCGAATTTCCGCCTCATCGCGCACGCCGCCAAGGGCCATGCGTACGAATTTGCGGTTGGTGGCGTGGGCAATCGACTCCGCAAGGGAGGTTTTACCGACCCCAGGAGGACCGACCAGGCACAGGACCGGGCCACGAATCTTTTTCACGCGCTTCTGCACGGCGAGGTATTCAAGGATGCGCTCCTTGACCTCTTCCAGGCCGTAATGGTCGGCGTCGAGGATGTCTTCGGCACGTGCCAGGTCCAGACGCACCTTGCTCTGGGCTTTCCAAGGCACCTGGACCAACCAGTCGATGTAGGAGCGCACCACGGTGGCCTCGGCAGACATCGGCGACATTTGCTTGAGCTTGTTCAGCTCGCCCTGTGCCTTGGCCAGTGCATCCTTGGGCAAGCCGGCGGCATCGATGCGCTTTTTCAGCTCTTCGATCTCGTTGTGGCCTTCGTCGCCATCGCCCAGCTCTTTCTGAATGGCCTTCATCTGCTCATTCAGGTAGTACTCGCGCTGGCTGCGCTCCATCTGCTTCTTGACGCGACCGCGAATGCGCTTCTCGACCTGCAACAGATCGATTTCGCCGTCGAGCAGTGCCAGCACGTGTTCGACACGGGCCGACAGATCAACGATTTCAAGAATTTCCTGCTTCTGCTCGATTTTGAGGGCCATGTGGGCCGCCATCGTATCGACCAACCGCCCAGGCTCATCGATGCTGTTAAGCGACGACAGGACCTCTGCAGGCACCTTCTTGCCCAGTTGCACGTATTGTTCGAACTGCGACAGCAGGCTGCGGACAAACACCTCTGACTCACGCTCGGGCGCATCGACCTCTTCGATCAGCGACACCTCGGCCCGGCAATGGCCGTCCACTTCGCTGAAACGCTCGACAGTGCCGCGCTGCTCGCCTTCTACCAGGACCTTGACGGTACCGTCGGGCAGCTTGAGCAATTGCAGAACCGTTGCAATCGTACCTACGCGATACAGTGCGTCTTCGCCGGGATCATCGTCGGCTGGATTTCTCTGAGCCAGCAGAAGAATCTGCTTGTCACCCGTCATCGCAGCCTCAAGGGCTTCGATGGACTTCTCGCGCCCCACGAACAGCGGGATAACCATGTGCGGATACACCACGACATCGCGCAATGGCAGGAGAGGCAATTCGATGGTTGTCTTCATGATTTCGCCTCTACGGCGGCCCTAGGGCCGGAAACAGATGGAAGTAAGCTTGAAACCAAGATGGGGGCAGCCTTGAAAAAAAACAAGCGCTAAGACACGTCTAAAACGCGCTAAAAGCAAAGGGGCCCGAAGGCCCCTTCTTTGTTCCGGCAGCGGGACGCTTTAAGCGTCCGGTGCGGCCTTGGCAGCCGGCTCACTGTTTTCATAGATATACAGTGGCTTGGACTTGCCTTCTATAACGCTTTCATCGATCACGACTTTACTCACCTCGGACTGCGAGGGGATTTCATACATCGTGTCGAGCAATACGCCTTCGAGAATCGAGCGCAATCCACGGGCACCGGTCTTACGCTCCAGGGCACGTTTAGCGACCGATTTCAGCGCGTCGGAACGGAATTCCAGGTCTACACCTTCCATTTCGAACAGCTTGGCATACTGCTTGGTCAGGGCATTTTTCGGCTCGGTCAGGATCTGCATCAACGCCGCCTCATCCAACTCGTCCAGCGTCGCCAGGACCGGCAGACGACCGACGAATTCCGGGATCAGACCGAACTTGACCAAATCGTCAGGCTCGACTTCACGCAGGGACTCACCGACTTTCTTGCCTTCTTCCTTGCTGCGCACTTCGGCGTTGAAACCAATGCCGCCACGGGTGGAACGGTTCTGAATAACCTTTTCCAGGCCGGAGAACGCACCACCGCAGATGAACAGGATGTTACGGGTGTCGACTTGCAGGAATTCCTGCTGCGGATGCTTGCGACCACCTTGGGGTGGAACGGAAGCGACCGTACCTTCGATCAACTTGAGCAAGGCCTGCTGCACGCCCTCACCGGAAACATCCCGGGTGATGGACGGGTTGTCGGACTTGCGGGAAATCTTGTCGATTTCGTCGATATAGACAATGCCCATCTGGGCCTTTTCCACATCGTAGTCGCACTTCTGCAACAACTTCTGAATGATGTTCTCGACGTCTTCACCTACATAACCAGCCTCGGTGAGGGTGGTTGCGTCGGCGATGGTGAACGGAACGTTCAGCAAGCGGGCCAGGGTTTCGGCAAGCAAGGTCTTACCCGAGCCTGTCGGGCCGATCAGCAGGATGTTGCTCTTGCCGAGTTCGACCTCGTCATTCTTCTTGTCACGCTGGTTCAGGCGCTTGTAGTGGTTGTACACCGCTACGGCCAGTACCTTTTTCGCACGCTCCTGACCAAT
This sequence comes from Pseudomonas sp. St316, assembly GCF_018325905.1. NCBI lineage: Bacteria > Pseudomonadati > Pseudomonadota > Gammaproteobacteria > Pseudomonadales > Pseudomonadaceae > Pseudomonas > Pseudomonas sp. St316. The sequence goes on from NZ_AP021901.1 coordinate 4,463,914, forward strand.
CACATACTGATCAAGGATGCCGCTGATTTCTTTAGGCGAAGGCAATTTATGCGCGCTGCTCTCGGCCTGGGCTTCCTGCACCTCCTCGCGGATGATGTCATTGCACAGGTCGACGCACTCGTCGCAAATGAAGACCGAGGGGCCGGCAATCAATTTGCGCACTTCATGCTGGCTTTTGCCACAGAAGGAGCAATAAAGCAGTTTGCCGTTGTCCTCGCCGTTGCGGGTGTCAGTCATTCGATCGATCCAAATCCGATAGGCTTGCAACACAAGATGAAGGCAATTGCGGGCTTTTTCAAGCCCGCAGGCGGCCGGTCATCCCAACCACCTGCATATTGAGCGGCTTAGGCAGGCATTTGACGCTTGTTGATCACGGAGTCGATCAGGCCATATTCGGCCGCACGCTCGGCGCTCATGAAGTTGTCACGCTCGGTGTCACGCTCAATGGTTTCGAGGCTTTGGCCGGTATGATGGGCCAGCAACGAGTTCAGGCGCGAACGAATGTGGAGGATTTCCTTGGCATGGATGTCGATATCCGACGCTTGGCCTTGGAAGCCGCCCAATGGCTGGTGAATCATCATCCGCGAGTTAGGCAGGCAGTGACGCTTGCCCGCTGCGCCGCCAGCGAGCAGGAAAGCGCCCATGCTGCAGGCCTGGCCGATGCAGATGGTGGAAACGTCAGGCTTGATGAACTGCATGGTGTCGTAGATCGACATGCCCGCAGTCACCGAACCACCAGGTGAGTTGATGTACAGATGGATATCCTTGTCCGGGTTTTCCGCTTCAAGGAACAGCAATTGCGCCGCGACCAGGTTGGCCATGTAGTCTTCAACGGGGCCGATCAGGAAGATGACGCGTTCCTTGAGCAGACGCGAGTAGATGTCATAGGCACGTTCGCCACGGGCGGACTGCTCGATAACCATCGGGACCAGGCCGCCTGCGGCTTGGATGTCAGAGCTCTGCTGATAAAAAGAATTGCGGGACATGTCTCGCAGTCACTCCCAAATAGTTATGTCTTGAATACGCATAAGCCAGCGCGAAGGCTGGCTTATGGGTGTTTATTTCTTACCGCAGAACCATCAATCGGCTTGTGGAGCTTCCACCGGCTTGACCGCTTCTTCGTAAGAGACCGCTTTATCGGTCACGCTAGCTTTCTGCAGAACAGTATCCACAACTTGCTCTTCCAGCACAACCGAACGAACTTCGTTCAGTTGCTGGTCGTTCTTGTAGTACCAGGACACAACCTGCTCAGGCTCTTGGTAGGCCGAAGCCATTTCCTGGATCAGCTCGCGAACGCGGGCTTCGTCAGGCTTGAGCTCGAACTGCTTGACCACTTCGGCGACGATCAGACCCAGCACGACGCGGCGCTTGGCTTGCTCTTCGAACAGCTCGGCAGGCAGTTGATCCGGCTTGATGTTGCCGCCGAACTGCTGAACAGCCTGCACGCGCAGACGGTTCACTTCGTTGTCCAGCAGGGCCTTTGGCACTTCGATCGGGTTGGAAGCCAGCAGACCGTCCATGACCTGGTTCTTGACCTTGGACTTGATGGCCTGGCGCAGCTCACGCTCCATGTTCTTGCGAACTTCGGTGCGGAAACCTTCCAGACCGGTTTCCTTGATGCCGAACTGGGCGAAGAACTCTTCGTTCAGCTCAGGCAGTTTCGGCTCGGAAACAGTGTTGACGGTCACGGTGAACTCGGCGGCTTTGCCAGCCAGGTCCAGGTTCTGGTAGTCCTCAGGGAAGGTCACGTTCAGCACGCGCTCTTCACCGGCCTTGGCGCCAACCAGGCCGTCTTCGAAGCCAGGAATCATGCGACCGGAACCCAGTACCAGCTGGGTAGCCTTGGCGGAACCGCCCGCGAACACTTCACCGTCGACCTTGCCGACGAAATCGATGTTCAGTTGGTCTTCGTTCTGGGCAGCGCGCTCAGTCACTTCGAAACGGGTGTTCTGCTTGCGCAGGATGTCCAGCATCTTGTCCAGGTCGGCATCCGACACGTCAGCGCTCAGGCGCTCGACAGCGATGGATTCGAAACCGGCAACCGTGAACTCAGGGAACACTTCGAACGTGGCGACGAACTCCAGGTCCTTGCCTTTTTCCAGCACTTTAGGCTCGACGGACGGAGCACCGGCCGGGTTCAGCTTCTGCTCGACGACCGCTTCGTAGAACGAAGACTGGATCACATCGCCCACGGCTTCCTGACGCGCATCAGCTTCGTAACGCTGACGGATCACGCTCATTGGCACTTTGCCTGGGCGGAAACCTGGGATTTTGGCCTTTTGGGCAGTCTGCTGCAGACGCTTGTTGACCTGAGTCTCGATGCGCTCAGCCGGCACGGTGATGCTCATGCGGCGCTCAAGAGCAGAAGTATTTTCAACAGAAACTTGCATGGATATTCCTCGTTGCACAGACGTTGGCCGGGCGTTTCCGACCCCAGAATCAAGGGCATGCATTCTAGTAGGTCAAACTCAAGAAGTCACCCTACTGAAAACGCGCTGGAAACAGGCGCCGGATTTAGGACGGGGCAAACGATCATGCCCCACCCGGATTGCAAATACAGTCGATCCAGCCCAGGGCTCTGCGCCAACGCTTCTATATATAGAAGCGGCTTGCCCGGTCATGCAGCTCACAGCCCCACAAGGAGACCGACGGACATACCGCGCATCATCACGAAACACATTCGCGACGAGCCGACCGCTGCGCGCAGCTCCAAAAAACCGTACCGACGCCAAACACGGAACCACTGAAAACAAAAACGGCGCAGCCCTTTTCAGGTACTGCGCCGTTTTCTGCTATTTAAATAGCAACTTGTATGGTGCGGACGGAGAGACTCGAACTCTCACACCTTGCGGCGCTGGAACCTAAATCATGCGCCTTTAGGTAAAGACAAGCAATATCAATAGGTTACGACGCCCGCAATCGTCACAACCGTTCAGTATTTGCGCTTCGTGTCACACTGTACCACGACGTGCGACACATTTCTTTCACAGCCCTCCTCCGGCGTTCTGCCGACCGATCACTCCCAAAATTCCTACAGCTCGTCGCCTCATCATCGTCCGAACCATACCGCCTCGATTACTGTATATCCAAACAGTATAAACAAGGCGCGGTCATGGACCCCTCAGAAATCGAAGACACCAACGACTGGCTGGGTTGCCCCACACCATTGGAGATGTACAGGCATTCCTGTCACGTGCTTGAGAATGAAGTGCAGGAACTCACCACCCAGCTACGCAAGGCGCGCAGGGACATTTTTGGATTGGTGGAAATGCATGCGGCCGAGGCCAAGGAGTGCGCCAGGCTTCGGGCGGAGCTGGAAAAGGCGAGATGGGCGTGGAATTCCGAGCACCTTCGATATGTCGAACTGAAGAACGCGTCGAGTGGTGAGCGTGTGGCGCATACCACGCTTATCGCCGAGCTGCACCGCCGGCTCAAGGTTTATGAAGGGGATAGACTTCCCGATGACATAATCCCGAGCCCGCAGCCAAGGTGACTACAGGAACAGGCGTCATGTGTGGACGACTCTCGCAATACACAGGCATCCACGACTTTGTGGCAGTACTGAGCATGCCCAATGCGATGGTCAATTCTGCCGGCGACCTGCCGCTGGAGCGTTACAACGCCGCGCCGTCGCAACAGCTCGCCCTGCTCTATCAGGAAAACGATACGCTCCACGCCGATCTGGTGCGCTGGGGCTGGCGACCGCATTGGGCCAAAGACCGGGCGCCGCCGATCAACGCCAGGGTTGAAAAGGTTGCCCACGGCCCCTTCTACCGACCGATCTGGCCGCACCGCGCTATCACGCCGATCAACAACTGGTTCGAGTGGGTCGATGAGGGTGGGCCGAAGAAACAGCCCTACCTGATCCGTCGGCGGGACCTGGCGCCGATCTTCTGCGCCGCCATCGGCCAATTCCCCACGGCAGGCCGGGAGCCGGGCGAGCACGACGGCTTCGTCATCATCACCGCCGACAGCCAAGGCGGCATGATCGATATCCACGACCGGCGGCCCGTGGTGCTGAACCCGGAACTGGCCCGGGAATGGCTCGACCCGGCCACACCACCGGAGCGAGCCGAACAGATGGTCCTTCACCAAGGAGAGCCGGCCGAGGCCTTCGAGTGGTACAAAGTCGACCGGGCCGTCGGCAACGTGCGTAACCAAGGGCCCGAGCTGATCAGGCCTATCACTGATCCAATGCCCTGATGTACGCCTGGCACGCCTTCAATGCGATCAGCCCCCGGTCGCCGTCGTCGGTGATGCTGATAATTCGTTGAGCATGCGCTGGGTCAAGTTGGGCTCGACGGGCTCCATGAACCACGCCGCCGGCGCCGGAGGCGGCAGGCACTGGGCTGCAACTGGCTGGATCCTCGAGGAGGACTGACAACCGCAAATCAGAAGTGGCAAGGCGATCGCGCAGGCGAGCCTGATTGGTTTGAGCATCGGTCAGTTCCTTGTGGTGGGTTTGGTCGCTGGTCGCGAGCTGCTGTTCCAGGGCAAGCCGCTTGTCCTGGGCTGCGCGGGCCTGGGTGGCGGCCGCGTTACTGATCTCGGCCAGGTCGTCCTGGTGAAGACCGGCCTGCTCCGCCAGCCTCATGCCGTACCGCCAGTCCTGGACCTTCCAGACGCTGACGACGGTGATCAGCATTAGGAGCGCAGTACCAATGACTCGCCAAGAAATCGCGATTGGCATCACTCATCCTCCCAAGCTGGAACATCAACGGTTTGACCAGCAAGTGAGTGCGTGCAGTCGCCCAGAAACTGTATCCGCCCATCATTGACGAATGAGTGGCAGATACGCTCTCCATCGGACCAGTTGTAACGCACGAGTACGGAAGGAGTGAACGTTGGCTTATCCACGTCGCCGTTCCAGCCCCATCGCGGGCCGTCGCCAGCACCGTGCATGATGCGATGCACCATGTCGCAGCCTGGGCACTCGAACCAAAGGCTGCCCTCTTCCGTGGTAGCTAGCACCCTGGAAACCTTACGGAAGGCTGTCATGGCACGTCCTTGAAGAAAACGTGATTCCCCAGACGCAGCGTCTGCGTGGCCTTGGCCGCCCAGGCCGGCGGCTTCGGCATCGTGGTTGCGTAATAGTGGGACGCACCCCGGGTCATGTCAGGCTCGGTACCGGAGATCACCAGGTCGGCCGCGCGCTGGGCCTGGGCGAACTGCTTCGGCGGGATCGGCTTGGCGCCGCTCAGGAATGGATAGTTGGGGTCGTTCTTGTTCCAGCAACTGAACTGATACGGCGCCAGGCACACGCCGGCATAGCCCTCGCCCCACCATGACTTGGCCCGGCCGTCCTCGACGCGGTTGCGGATCGTCCAGGCCACGGCAATCTGGCCGGCCAGGCCTTCGCCGCGGGCTTCACCCCAAAGCGTGCGGGCCAGGATGTCGCGGTCCTTCTCGGAAACGGTCATAACTTTTCTCCAGGCAAAAAAAATCCCGCTCGATGGCGGGCTGTCGTCAGTTAGTTGCAGCTATGCGGCTTCAGGGCTTGTGACAGAAACGGACAAGTCAATTCCGGTCGTTGGTTGCGTCGGCCATTCAACCTCGGGAGGCCATCCAGATTGCCCGGTGACACGACCAAGAAGAACGGCATACGTTTTCCATCGCTTTAACTGGTCGGTACGGACTGGAAGCTCTTCCAACTCCTCTGGCGTTGCCATTTCCAAATCAATAGCATCGTTGAGCGTGCTGATTCGGTTTGTAAGAGCCAACTTTTGCTCAGCAGCAAGCTGGACAAAACCCCGAAGTTTGGTCGACTGATCAGCCAGTACGTCTCGGGGTGGATTTAGATGTGCCTCAACTTCTGATTCTGTCATGGGAACGAGGTTCGTCAGGATCCACTCGTCTTGAGAACCATCAGCCTCGTAAGCATAGACTTCACCGTCCGGGCTCTTGAAATATTTCATCATCTTAGTTCTCTCCAATTAACCAAAACAGCAGTGCCGTTAGCCGCCGCTACACTATATGTCGACCGGGGGGAATGATGACCATAGGGAACGCCAAATAATTACCGGCGACCCCAGAGTAGTTGCCGTACACCGCCATAGAGCCAACTGTCACGATAATGGTAGTAGCCGCCCCCGAAGCAGGACCAGCCACGCCCGCAAGTTGGATAGGACGCCCGGTTGTGTTGGTGTAAGTTGTTCCGATCGCACGACTGGAAGTAAGATCGGTCCACGACTGCCCCACGCCTACGCTGCTTCTATCCACGAAGGAAACAGTCTGCGACTCGCGAGTATACATAGTGCCAGTTGTCACGTTTATTGCGATTTGTCCCGCGAGAGTTGAGCTATTAAACCGGTTAACCCAAAGATTATAGGTGCCATATGGCAGCCCTCTTGTGCCTCCCGTAGCGGTAACTACACTGTACATACCGGTTAAAAGTGTAGGCGAATCAAGATCAGAAATAGAGATCGGCACAGATGTGGCCTGGCCTAGGCCGTAAGCGTTGATGCTACCGGTCCCACCCTGAGCGATGCTCAGCGGAGTTGTAAGCCCGGTCAAAGAAGTGATGTCGGGGTTAGCACCAGACTTTGCCGCGCCCAACGTGGCCCGGCCAGCCGCTGCATCTTGGTCGTTAAGCATCCCCTGCATAAAGGCCGACAAATCCGTGATGCCGGTGCCGCCTTTGTTCACCGGCAACAAGTCGTAGTTCCCAGTGGTCTTCAGGGCAGCGAGCTGAGCGCCGTAGGTGTTGACGATCGCACGCAAGGCATCGGCCGAATCCTTGACGTAGCCTTGCATGGGGGCCAGCGCGTAACTACCGCCAGATGCCGTTGCACCCATGTACGGCGGATCGATGGAGATAGCTGTGTTACTCGCAACGTTTGTCACTTCGTACCAGCGACCGTCTGGGCCGCGAAAGGCATCGCCGACCCGGCAGTTCACGATAAACGCAGTTCCCGTGCCGGTGACGGCATTGGAATTCAGGGTGACGGAGACCGTCCCAGTTTTATACCAGGGCATGAGCTATTGTCCTTTACTAATTGACGAAGCGTTTGGCAAATAACGCGGGCAGATGAAAATCGAACGGGTTACCAAATGCTCCAGTTACCGCCCAAAGCCTGTTAGCCGGCCAATCCCACCAGCTACCTATGGTTCGACCAACGTTGTCGGCGGAAATTAGTTTCATGCCGAACTGATTGATCATCTGGAACTCGGTATTATCGAATGCAAAATCAATCGTGTAATAGTTGAAGTAGTAGGTCGTTTCACTTTGAACACTTTTTGCATAAGTCCAATTCTGAGCTGATCTAGTAAATCTCGCAGCAGGGGTGCCGGAATCGAACAGGACATTCCCAGTCCCGTCCCATAGACGCATGCCAAATTGGGCTACTTGCTGGCCTCCGAACTGACAGGCGAACCAATCGCCAGGTGCAAACTGCTGTATTCCAACGTAGCCTGGCGCGACCACAAAGCCGGTCCAATTTCCTGGAGATCCAATTGGGGCGAATCCTCCAATTCGCCCTACCAGACCGTTTCCTGGGTTATTAAGCCTGACGAATATTAGTGGAGGCTCCTGCGTTGTTACCGCTATTGGGAAGTAGTTTTCTGATTGGACGTTTGCCGCAAGCGGACCGCTCGCAATAACGCACATTCTCGCCAATTCAGAATCCAGCACTACAGTTCCGCTTGTATTGGTGAACTGAAGTCCATAGCTCATTTGAACCTCACGACAATCAATCGCATTGTTCCTGACGATACGTTCATTACTGCTGAGTTTCCCGTCATATAGTTGTAAACAATGACAGTTCCATTGTCCTGCATGGCCGCTTCGTGCTGCCTTGCGTTGTCGCTGTAGGCGCCAATAGGAACGAGAATTGCCACAGAGTTGGTGGTATTACATCCCGGAGCAGAAAACGTCTGGCTTTGCTTGGCACTACCTGCGAACGTCACCAGGTAAGTAGCTGCAGCTCTCATCGTGAATGAGTTCTCATCCAGCTGAAGCGCCCCATCGGCGCCCCATATCCGCATTCCATAAGCCATGTCTTACCCCAAATAACCCAGACGAACACGCAAGACGTTGTTGCCGTCGTACACAGAAACGCTTTGTGAGTTGATTACCAGCCGCCCCTGGCCAGGCACGACGCCATTGATTTCAAGGGTCCCATCCTTGTTCAAGATCCACCCAGACTGGCCCGCGACATAGTTCGTCGAGCTGATGTAGCTGCCGATCTTGGCGTTGGTGATGGTGCCGTCCTGGATGAAAGTCGGGCCCAGGAAAACCTGCCCACCCTGAACCGCAAACGGCACCGAGATGGCGCCGCCCGCAATGGTGTTGACGATGGCGAACCGATCAGCACTGACAAGGAACTGGCTTTGCAGGCCTGCCGGACCGTTTTCAATGCCCAGGCCCACCCCGGCGACGATGTATTGCCCGGTACCGGAGTTGTACTGCATCTTCACGGACCAGTTCGCCGTCACCTTGCCGTTCACGTCGTTGATGATTGACGTGTTCTGCTGGATGGCGGTTTGCTGATCGCCCACGGTGGTGCTGAGCTGGGACAGCTGCTGTGCTGTGGCCTGCTGATTGGTGACCACTACTTCTTCAAGTAGGGTGACATTCGCCGCGTTGTCGGCCACCTGTGCATCCAAGGTGGTCAGGCGCCGGGCCGAGGCTTCATTTTCAGAGGCTCGAACGCTGCTCTCCGATGCGATAGCCGCCGTGCTGGTCCATCCCTTGATGGCATCGACCAGATCGCCCTCCCCATTGTCGTCGCGATAGGACGCCCGCAACGCCTCGAAGGCCGTGGCCTGGGCGGTGACCACGCCGTCGATCTCCGCGATATCAGTGGTATTGGTCGCCACCTGCTGCGCCAGGCCGTTGGCCGTCGACACCGATTGACCGACGTCTATCCAGTAAGTCGCATTGGGCGGTGGCGTATTGGTCGGCACCTGGATCTTCGCTTGATAGATCCTGCCGTCCTCCACAACCATCTGACCAATCTCATAGACCTCACCCGGCTTGTAGTCCGACAGCCCGTCGAGCGCGTCGATCTGGTCCTGGAGGCCGGGAATCAGGTTGATCTTGTCGATGATGTCCTGGCCGAGCTCCGTTTCGCCAATCTGCCCTTCGATCAAGTCCAGGATCGGCCCCGCGTCTGAACTGGCCAGGCCAAGCACTCCATTGACGACTGGGTAGAACGGCCCGATGTTGCCGGTCCGGTCCACCAGGCGAGCCCAGAAGAAGAACGAGGTGCCCGCCAGCAGGCTTTGCAGGTTGTAGTCACCCTGGGGGTAGGCCAGGTCGGCCAGCTTCGTGGCTGCCGCCAGGTCGTTCGCTGGGCCGTACCAGATCTCCGTCCTCTGCGTGTCTTCGGCACCAGCAGGGAAACCCCACTTGAGGCCGATGCCGAACAGCAACGACGTGGCGGTCAGGAACGACACCGCCGGCGGCAGGCCCTCCTTACCCTTCAGGTCTGTGAGCACAGAGTTGCGCCAGATCGACGAGATATCGAAGGCGCTCACCGCCCGCACGCGAGCCACGTAGGCGCCGGCATAGATCCCGACGACGTCCACACTGGTCGAGCCGGTGCGGGCGACCTTGACCCAGTTGCCGCTGTCCTTGCGCCACTCCACGTCATAGGCCACGGCCCCGGACACAGCAGGCCAGGCGATAGTCATCGTGGCAACGGCGATGCCCTGGGAGACCGCCGAGGCCGCCGTCAGGGTGACGCTCGCAGGCGCCGGAACCACCGTGATCGGAATCGCGCTGATTGGTCGGTCTTCCAGTCGGGCACCGGTATCGATGTACCCGAATTTGCTTGGCTCGTACTGAAGAGCACTGATTTCAAAGTCGCCCTCTGTCGTGCGCTTGGTCCTGAGCACGCGGTAGAGCGGGATCGCCAAGTCATCGGCATCCAGCGCCCATTGCAGTTGGGCCCGGGGCGCCTCGCTATAGGCGACGGTCACGGTCACTGCACGGCCAGCGACACTTTCCACGGTGCGCCCTTCTGCGCGCCCGCCTGGCAGGTTGATGATCAGTCGGTCCCCGGCCTTCGCCTGGGTGTCACGGTCCAAAGTCACGACGCGGCCAGCAACCGCCGCGATACGCCCGCCGATCTCCCGGCCGGCCAGCAACGAGTCGGCCACCGGGATGATGTGCCCGGGCAGAGGAATCACGCCCTCCATGCCGGTCTTGAACGTGACAGTGCGGTCCAGGTTGTTGCTCAGGATCGCCCACTTGCCCCGGCGCTGCGCCTCGGACGCACGGGTGCAGCCGATGGCGCTCAGCTCGGTTGGCCGGTCCCCGTAACGGCGCTGAAGGCTCAGGTCAGAAAACGGAATGACGTCGGTGTCATAGTTGTTCGCCGGGTTGTCGTAGCTCACCAGCGCCCGGGTGTACCGAGTCTTCGCCGACGCGCTGCCATACGAGAATTTCCCTTCGATGACGTTCGCCCGGGTGAAGACGTAGTCGAAGTCCTGCGCCCGCGGCATATCGGCCTGCATGATCAACTGGCCTTGGGCCCAGTAGGTCATGCCGCGATAGATAGCGGAGATATCCCGCAACAACGTCCAGGCATCGGCCTTGCCCTGCAGGTTCATATCGCATAGGAACCGTGGCTCTGTCCCGCCCAGGCCATCCGGAACCAGCTGATCGCAGTACTGCGCGATCCGGTACAGCTCCCACTTGTCCACCATAAACGGCTTGATTCGCTTGCCCAGCCCGAAACGTTCCTCGGTGCAGATGCCATAGGTGATCCAGGCCGGATTATTGGTCCAGGCCTGCTTCATGGTGCCGTCCCATGTGCCGGTGTAGGTCCGGGCAATTGGGTCGTAGTTGCTGGGGACTTGCCATTTCCGACCCTTGCACTTCACGGTGACAGACGGAATGTTGGTGAACTGCTCGGCGTCGAACTCGATGTAGAGCAGCGCGGTGTTGGGGTAGCGCAGCTTGACGTCGATGACCTCGGTAAAGCCCGCGATCAGCATCGTGTCCGCGATGCGGTTGCTGTTCTGGTTTGGCGTGATGCGGCGCACGCGGATCTGCCAGCCGGTGATTGCCTCGGGCAGGTCTACACGCCTGGAGCGCTCGTAGCGGGTGGTTGTCTTGCCGTCCACGGCTTCACTCAGCACCTGCTGATAAGCACCACCGTCGGTAGCCACGTCGATGGCGTACTCGATGCGGTAGCCGCCGACGTTCCCTTCGGTGTCCTGCTGCTGGAGCGCGGTCCAGGCGAAGCGCACGCGCACGGCGGACAGCTGGGTATTAGTGACAGACCGGACCCATGCCGCATCGCTGCGCAGCTCGATATTCAGGGAGGTCTCATTCTCGACCGACGGAATCCCAGGGATATAGGTCTGATCGACCGAGCCCGAGCGCCACTCCCACTTCACGTTCGGGAAGTTGACGTTGCCACTGGCGTCGTTGATCGGCGTATTGTCCAAGAAGATGTCCGCCGCTGTAGGCGTACCTTCGAATTCACCCTCGCCTACAGCTATCAGGATCTTCGCCAGGTTCGTCGAGCGCAGGTTGTCACTGGCTTCCCTCGGCGACTTGGGCTTGCTGCTGCCGCCTTTCTCGCCGTGGATCTCGATCTTCTGTGCTGCGCCCATGCTTTCCTCCAGGCGAAAAAAAACCGCCTCATGGGCGGCCTGCTTGATGCGGTCGGGTTACGTTTTGTCTTCGGCGTAGATCGAGGCGGATGCAATAATTCCGCCCCACCGACGATCGCCGATAGGAATGGCTACGGGGTACCCGCTGGCCGTGGTGTTCTTGGCGGCGCCGAAGGCGTAGGACGGTGCGTTTTCCGGTCCGGAGCTTTGCTTGAGGCCTGAGGCCTGGGGGCTGAGCATTTGGATGACGCCGCCGGCGACGAGGGCGATCCCTACCGGCGCCAGGGCCTGGAATCCCGGGATGAAGGAAGCTGCGATCAGGACGGCGCCGATGATTGTCTGGAGAAGTCCGGCCCGCTTGCTGCCGGAAATTACCGGAACAATTCGGATTTCCTCGGCGCCGCCCAGGGCGAACTCCTTTTCCGCCACGTTCTTCCGGTTGCGGAAAATCGCAAACCGCATTCCTCGCCGCTCCAGATTTTTGATTGCCAAATCGAAACCATCGAGGGTGCATTTCAGCGCCTTGAATGCCTCCGCCACCGACTTGCTGCCCAGCTCGCGCTGATGCACCCGGCCGAACATTTTGATGAGCGGACCCGAAAGCAGAATGGTGGTCATGACGGGGCGGCTGTTGGTAATCGCTGACACGGCTTTTCTCCAGGCATAAAAAAACCGCCCGGAGGCGGTTTGCTTGATGTGTTTGGTGATTTACAAGCAGCTTCTGACCGCTTGCTCCATATCGCTTCGGCCATATCCTGGGGCCCAGGCCATGCGCTGGAACAGCTTTACAGAGCTGCCCTTGGAAGTCTTGCGGATACTCAGCAGCTCGTCGGTCATGTTGTTTGTCGCAGCGATCAGCCGGTACCCATGCTCCGTTTCGGACATTGTCACGTCACTGCGTGCATTCTGCCATTTCGGAAGGACGCAGATCGCGTACCGCTTCGGGTCCTTCGTTGTGCTCGCCGAGATACTGGGGTCCTTTGACTCCAGATCACCGGGCGAAACACACCCCGCCAGCAAAGCAACAGCTACCGCGCCTACGAAAAATCTCATGGGGTCACTCCTGTGGAAGATGGCCCACGATATCACCGGTTGGCCGCTGTACGAATCCCCAGTAACGCCCCGCCTCGCTCCGATAGTAGCCTCATGCCTCCATGCAAGGATTACCCCAGTCCTTCGCCTGCAAGCCCAAGGACTGGGATTGCGCCAATATCGGCGCGTTTATGACCTGGAGGTCAATGTGAGCGAAAATTTCGATGTAGGTACAGTTGAAGCTGTTTATCAATTGACCAATGCGGTTCTGGCCCTAGCCAACGTGTTGGCCCAAACAGAACCTGAGCTGACGAAAGGCTATCTTGCTATCGCGATTGAAGGATCACGCATGGGCGGTCACGGAGATGCTCTAGTCACAGAGATATTCCAGAAGGCATTCCCCGGCCAGCCAATTCCGCAGGCTCGCCCTCTCTCGGAGTTCGCACCCAAAAGGTAACTCAATACTTCTGAAAGATTTTTGCTGACTGGATGGTTGCGTCTTTTACTGCCTGCTCGGAGATGAAGATGCTTCCATCCTTAGTCAATACCCACGCAGGCTTTCCATCTTTGGTTTGTCTTGCGCAAATAACGCCACCATTCTTGGATAGATCAATTTCCTGCTTCATAGCCCTTCTCCCGCGGCTCGGCCGCATCATATTGGTGATTTCGCGTCTCTGTGCCTGAGGATCAGGCGAATTCGGTCCAGCCACGGGCCACCGAAGACAATGATTTCGCTCGGGCGGCCGTACAGGTGGTGCAGAAGGAACGGCCCGGGGCCGAACGTCTCGGCATCTTCACCGGGCAGCGCCGGGTCAATGCCGAGGAATATCCCGGCGTGGTTCGGGTGAGCCGTCCGCCCTACTTCCATCACGACCATGTCGCCACGCTGCGGCTGATCGACCCGGTAGAAGCCGGCCGCCTCGTAGTTCGCTTCGTACAGGCTGGCGTTGTCCCTGCTCTCCCACCAGCCGTCGGCACGCTTGAAAGCCTCGAACTCCAGCCCCCACTCGCGCTTGTACCAGTCGGCGCAGACCTGCCAGCAGTCCCAGGCGCCGTGGACGAATGGCCGCTTGAGCAAAGGCGTTTCGCCAGTGGGCACCACTGTCCGGAGGTCGCCCTCGGGCCAGCTCAGGATGTGCCAGGGCAGCTCCGTGGACTCACACATCGCCAGGTCGCGCGGCGACGGCCGGCTGGTAGCGTCCGGGTGGGAATGAACGATGCCGATCACCTCGCCCAGGTCTTCGGCCGCGGCGTATTCCTCGGGATCGATGCGGAACTCTTCGTTCGGCTCGGTCGCAGTGTTCCTGCAGGGGAAGTACTGCTGCTTGCGCCCGACGGCCAGCAGAAGTCCGCAGCACTCTTTCGGGTACTCGGCCGCCGCATGCGCCTGGATCGCGCTCAGGATGTGCTTGTGCATGGTCAGCTCCGGGCAATGAGGGAAACAGCAGGGAAACCACCGAATGGCAGCGGGTTACCCTCGCCGAAACGGGGGATGCAACCGCGGCCAAGGGTCGCGTCACATTCATCCAGTTCCGGGTTATCGGTGACGACACCGTCCTTCGTGACGTATGGACCGGTGTAGCCACAATTGGGACCGCGGTAACCGCCGGTGAGGCACCAGTGGCACAGCGTCGTAGCCTGGCGTCCGATAGACTCGCCGCCGACGTCGCCCGGGCTGGCAAGCTCCCAAGCCACAATCGTCCCGTCCTCGTCCACCTTCTGGTCTATGTACCAGACCTCGATCGTTTCTTGGGCTGGATCCGCTTGCGGATTTCCGCCGGGGAAGTTCTCGGCGTCCAGATAAGTACCAAGCGTGTGCCGCATCGTAACCTTGAAATCCACCAAGTCTTCGAAAGCCAGGCACAAGGCTGTTATTCGGCCGTTGACATTGCCCACCGACAGCGTGGGCCGGACGGCCGTGCCGTCGCCGTTGGCCTCGAGCCCGTCAACCTGTGTCGGCCAGGCGCTGTACTCGTTGCCTTGCCACCAGATCGGCTTCGCTGGAAGCTCATCGGCAGCGGCGCCGGCGGCAATCAACTCCGCCGCCGTGTGCGGGATGGCGTGCCCATGGAAGCGCAGCACATCGGCGCCAAAGTCCGAACCGTCCAGCTCAAGGAGCACTACTTCGCTGCCAGGTTCTAGAGCCTGGATGTCACTGATCAGCGGCATGATTGCCCCTTATGGTTGGAATGCCCGCTCGAAAGTGGCGGTGAGTTTGAAGACACCGCCACCCATTGGTGTGGGAGCGGGATTTTTGCAGGTGAACAGCCCGAGTTCTCCGAGCGGTGTTGTCCATAGAAACGCCTTTGCCCCGGCGTGACGGTCGAGGAACGCCATGATCTGCTGCACCTCGACCTTCTGGCCGACACAGGTAACCGGGTAGGAGTCCTCTTTGTTGTTCGGGCCGTCGCCGACGTTCTGCGCGTAGCCGTTGCCAAACTTCGAGGTTCGCACCCGATAAGTGATATCGGGTGTTTCCCCGCGCTCGGTTGGCCAGGTGAATGTCTCGATAGCCATCAGCCCCTCCCATTGATAACGCGCCAGATTGCGCCGCCAGGCTGCAAACCTCTGGAAATAGCGGTTTCGGCTTCGGTTTTGGCTGCTTGCTGGATGCCCTTGCCCAATTGCGTTCTGTCTTCCGTGGTCGTCGTGCCGCCATCACCAGTGGTCTGGACGGAAACGGCGACAGGGAAGTTGTAAACGTTCCCGCCGCCACTGCCGCCACCACTGATAGCTCGGACACCCAGTTGGCCGCCGGCGGTCCGGGTCAGCGGCATGATCGCCTCCTCCCCCGCCTCGCCCATGACTCCAATCCCGCCGCCAGCCATACCGAAAGCTGTTGGCTTGCTGACAATGGAGTTGGTGAAGGCCGCGCCGTTGGCGAACATCTGCACGCCGCCAGACCAGGCGCCGCCCTTGGCCTGGATACTGCCCGGGGTGAAGCCTGACAAGTCAGTCCCGGTGTAGCCGGCCTGGGTTGAGCCGGCGGATGATGCACCACCGCCGAAATACGAGCCGGCGGCAGATGCAGCAAGACCGAACAACGCTTCCATGGCCGAAGAGGCTGCCGCCCGAGTCGCGATGCGCGCCATGTCTGCCAGGATCGACTTCGCAAAGTCCGAGAACGACAGCTTTCCGGTCATAGCGAAATTGACGATCGCGTCTTCCATAGAGCTGAACGCGTTGGTGAACAGGCTCCGTGTCTGCCCGGCAACGTCCCGCGCCGACTCCAGGTAGTTGCTGAACGCCGAAGTAGCGCCTTTGCGCCAGTCGCCCTGGGCCTCTGACATCTGCTCGTAGTTGCTGAGCACTGTCTGACTCAGGTCCTTTTCGCTTTTGTTGATGGCTTTCAGCTTGGACTGGTACTCCTCGGCGCTCATGTTGCGCGATGCGTCGGCTTTGTCCCGGGCCAGGTCCAGACGTTGCTGGTTAGCACGGTCGGATATACCGTTCAGCTCGCCGTTGATGGCGTTCTCGCGGTCACCCCGGCCAACGCCATCCGCAGCACGGGCTCCAGCGCGCCGCAGGGCGACGTTCTGCTGGTCCAAGGCGTCGGTGTAGGTTTTGATGGCCTGAGCTTGCTTGGCGAGTCTTCCCTGCTCGTTGGTGGCAATGACTTCGAGTTCGCTATCCGCCTCCTTTTGCGCCTTGACCATGTTGGCACGGGCGTCGGCGATCTTCTGGTCCAACTGGATGCGTTGTGCAGCCGAAGTACTGGCCTTGCCTTTCGACGCCTCCAGCGCATCAATCTCAGCCTGGTAAGCAGCCGTGACCTCGTCCCGCTCATTGCCAATAAGGGCCTGGCGCTTGAGCAGGTAGTCTTCCTGAGTTACCAGGCCAGCCTTTTGAGCGGCCTCCAGTTCCTTCTGCGCGTTTTTGTACTCGCCCAGGATCGCGGACAGTTGGTTTTTCGAGTCGTTGAACCCGGTCAGGTTGACGGCAGATGTCGTCGCCTTGGGGTCTTTGTTCTTTTCGCGGATGTTCTGGATCGTCTTCTCGACGACGTCAGGCTGCACCAGCGGATCATTTGCGTTAGCCTTGCGAAGCGCCTCGACGTCCCGCTTGTACTCCTTGATCAGCTTGTTGCGCTTTTCCTCGTTGGTGAGGTTGGAATCGCTGATAGCCTTTAGGCGGGTGCTCGCGTCGATACCTTCCCGCTGGATCTGGGCGTTCAGGCCCTGGGCCTTGGCGATGGCGTCCTGCGTGTTCTTCTGCTGGACCAGGAATTCGAGTTCCAGCTTCGAGTTTTTCAGGGCCTCCTGTGCATCGGTGTCGCTCGGGTCGCCGATGACCATGCTTTGGGCGGCCGCCATGCGCTGCTGCGCATCGGTGATGCGACTCGCCAGCGCCTGCTCGCGTCCGATGTCCTTCACTGCATCAGCGGTAGCCGATATCTCGCCCTTCAGGCTTTTCCAGCCGCGCTCCCAGATGGAGAGGTTTTCCGTCACTTCGCTGCTGCGATTCTTGATCGTGTCGACATAGGTGTCGGTGAGCAGCTTTGCAGCGCCAATGGTGTCGCCCTGGGCCTTCAGCGCGACTATTTGCGAGTAGGTGCTAGCCGTAAGGAAGTTGTACTGGTCGTTCAGCTCCTTCGCGGCCGCGACCGGGTCCTTGCCGATCTTCACGAACTCAGCGATCGTTTCCTCGACTGCTCGCCCAGTGGCCTTTTCCCACTCCAGCGCGGCGACCGTAATGCCTTCAAAGCTGCCACTGACGATCTTCCCTGTTCCCGCCAGCTTCGTCAGGACCTCTGCGGCAGCACCAGTGGTGCCAACGGTTGCGCTGACTTGGCGCGCCATTTGAGTTAAAGCGTCCGCCGACGTACCGGCAGCATTTCCGGTCTTTATCAGTTCTTCCCGGTATCCAACAGCCTCCTCACTGCCGGAATAGTAGGCATACGTCAACCCGGCGATGGCGGCCGCTGCCACGGTGAACGGGTTAACCAAGCCCAGCACATAACCGCCCAGGGCTTTGGCAGCCGGGCCAACGCCACCAAACATATCTTTCAGCTGGCCGCCCTGCTGGAGGAAGACGCTCAAAGGCGCCTGGCCGCCCTGCAGTGAGGTCACAATATCGGTGAACTGGGCTGGAACACCACGAAGGGCAGCCTGCATAGCCTTCGCTGACATCTCCGTTTGTCCGGCAGTCCTGCTGAAGGTGCCTAGGCTTGAGACGGCCTCATCGCTCTGCTTGGCGAGCTGACCAAATACTGGGCTGCCAGAGCCAGACCAAGCGCCTAGCCCCTTCATCCCGCTGGAGAGGAAGGTCAGCTTTTGGCCGGACTCGAGGAACGCATTGCCAGCCGTCTTCGTGGATGCAGACAGCGAGTCAAGCCACTTACGCGCCTCCTGCGTGGAAGACAGAGAATCGACAAAGCTGCCGTTCTTAATGGCATTTCCAAGCGAGAACATGCCAGCCTCAAGAGCTGACGTACCGCCATGCAGCTTGCGGAATGCTGCGGTCGAATCCTCAGCATCCTTGGCCTGCTCGCGGAGCTGATCAGAAGCCTTCTTCGACGATGCGCCAAGTTTTTCAGCAGATTCAGCAACCGATTTCACCGACTTCTCGGCCCGGCCGCCTGCTGCCGTCAGCTTGTCGAGGTCGGAGCTCGCCTGCGCAGCATCGGTCGAATCGACCTTGATGCCGAGTTCAGCAATAGAAGTCATGCGGGCTCCGTTATTTCGATTCGCTCATCACGAGCATGGCTTCTGCTTCCATGACGCGGACGTCGTGAAAGGCTTTTGAGAGTTCGCGCCGCTTCATGCCCAGCATGCTGGCGACCGATGGCAGAGCGTTGTAATCCAGGCCAGAGGCCCCGCCCATACCGGTGCGCCACTGCGTCGACATCGCCTCGAAGAGCAGGAACGCAGACCAGTTGTCCGGCCAGACGTCGTACTCCACGGGCGGGATGTCGGCCAGGGTCATGCCGAAGGCGGCGAGGTCCGCTTCAGACGGCCCCGGCTCATACAGGACGCGGGCGGCGCCGGTCAGTTTCCCAGGCGGGCCGGCTGATAGGCGGACTGGTAGGCCTCCAGCACGGCCTGGGGCGCACCGACGCAGGTCTTTACCAGGTCAGTCAGCGATTCATCCGACAGTTTTTCGTCAAACGTCCAGGCGGCGACAATATCCTTGAGCTGGCCGGCCTGAATCGCAACCTCGGCGGCCGTGGCTTCCTGCCAGGACAGGCCATCCTCCTGCACGCGCTTCTGGTGCTCTTCGCGCGCGGCATTCCACTTGTCGAAGTGAGCGGCCAGGGCCAGGCGGTCCAGGTACTTGAATTCGAACTCCACTTCCTCGGGCTTGCCGCCCACGCGAGGGATAGCAACCTTCGACTTGAAGGTCGGGTTCTGGGAAATCTTGATCTTCGCCATGGGTTACACCACTGCCGAGTAACGGGTTGGGCGGCCGGCCAGGGACAGCGTAATGACTCGGGTCATCAGGTTGTTTCGGCCCAGTGCCGGAGTGGCGGTGATGGTGACGTAGCCGTTGTAAATGATGCTGCTGCCACCAGGCAGGTTCAGACGGAGGACGCGAATCGCCTTATCCTCATCAGCGGCCTCTACCACGGCCACGTACGGCAAATCGGGATCATCAGCCACGGTGAACGTCATGCTGATTGGGTTCTTGGTGGTTGGGATCTGGCGATCATCGTCGTCGGCAAGGAAGCCGAAGGTGAGGAATTGCTGGTCACCGCCAGAGGGGTTGACGTCTGTGATTTGGGGGATCTCCACGAACCCCGTCACCTCGCGCACCGAGCCTACACCGGAGCCGGCCGGATAAGGTTGTACGTTGGTGGTGTTGATGTTTTCGAGCGCGAAGGTGCCGGTATCGCTATCGGATACGCGAGCAGCCCGGTTATTTAGGCGAGTCCAGCCGGAGGTCACAGCGATGATGTCACCATCGGTCAGG
The DNA here is from genome assembly GCF_018325905.1 of Pseudomonas sp. St316. Taxonomy (NCBI): domain Bacteria; kingdom Pseudomonadati; phylum Pseudomonadota; class Gammaproteobacteria; order Pseudomonadales; family Pseudomonadaceae; genus Pseudomonas; species Pseudomonas sp. St316. The sequence continues at coordinate 4,483,420 of NZ_AP021901.1, forward strand.
CCGTGTGCCGCGGCGGTCGCTACGGCCGGGTTCGCGTTGCTCAGCGCCGTCACCGGGATGGCGGTGCCGTAGGTGGTGGCGATTTCAAGGGTGGCGCCGTTGGGGAGTCGAAAGCCCATGTGTTTTTCCTCTGTGCAGAAATGACAAAACCCGCTCAATGGCGGGTTCTGGGGTTGCCCAACGGGCGAATTAGTTTGTGTCGGCTCGGTACTGGAACGAGGCCGCGACTGTGAATGTGCTTCCGTCCGGGATACCCGGGCCAGGTGCAACCGGCGTCATCACCAGCGCGACCAGGCCGCCACGCGGAATGCGCAGATTCAGCGGGAACAGTACGGCCAGTTCGTCGACGATGCTGCTCGCCTCGGTCCGGTACTTCCCGGACGGGGCCACGATATTGACCTGGAACACGCCCGTGTACAGCCGGTGGTCGCCGCCAAGCGTATTGCTGGCGGTATCGCCTGGAAGCGTGAAGGCCCGTAGGTAGGTTTCGCCGCTGGCAGGGGTGTAGGTCTCGTTCTCGACCACCACCTTCAGCGGCTTCGTTCGGGCCTTGGCCCAGGCCAGCAGGCGCGACTCGAAAGCCGCGGCGATGATGTTGTGGCTCATACCTGGTTGTTCCTGATGGCTTCGAGGACGATCTGCTGGAAGCGGGCAAGTGTGATTTGCACCATGCCCGCCGGCGCCTGCGCGGAATGCCCGTACTCCAACGGAATGCCATAGACCAAGTTGTTGACGATATAGGCCACCTGCCCGGCTTCCAGCTGATTCGCTTGGGAGACGAGCTCCGCGATTGTTTCGTGGCCTGCCTTGTCGAAGGAATCGAGGCTATGGGTCGCCGGCGCGCCGATAGTGAGCTGCCAATTGCCTTTGAATCTGCCCGTATCCACAGGCGACAGCCTGATCACCGAGCTGCCGATCTCGATCACCACCTCACGGAAAACGTCGTCAATGGCTCCCCTGGCCTGCTCCACGAATGCCGCCAGGCTCTCGGCAAAGCTGCCCTGCTGGCCGCCGTAGCGGCTGGTCATGTGGTTTCCCATTATTTGCGCACCTGCAGTTCGAACCCGACCGACAGGCCGGCATAGTTCCAAGGCGAGGCCGCGATCACGGTGTAGACCGTACCGTCGAACGTGATCTTGTCGTCGTTCTGGGGTGTAGGCATGTCCTCACCGCTCAGTTGAACTGGCGAGACCAGCAACTTCACATCACCGCGGATGATCAGCGTGCCATCGATGTACTTGCTGTCGTATTCCTCACGGAGCCCCGAGCCGTTCACGACCAGCTCACTGGGGGCGGTCGGCGCATCCGGGTCGTACTCGCCCTGGGTTTCGCGGCGCAGCACCAGCTCAAGGCCTTTTCCGCCCTTGCTGCGAGGGGCAAGCATGCGGGTGGCCGTAGCCTTGGCCCGGTCATAGATGTCTGGCATCACTTCCGCCTTATTTTGTAAATGGCCGAGCATCGGCAGTTGGCGCGCTCACTCCAGCCGGCGCCCAGGCTTGAATCGCCCGGGTACCTCAATAGCGCACCGTTCGGGCTCTGGAATGGCTGATCCTTCTGCACTTCCTGGCCGCCCATCACCGAATGGGTGTGGCGGACCTTCTTGTCGCCGCGGTCGCGCCAGGTCTTGGTGACCCAGTCACGGTTCAGGCCTTGATTGATCAACTGCTCGTAAACCTGGTCACGGCCGGCACCGAACGATTCCAGGGTCTCGGCTTTCGAAAGCATTTCGGCATAGGTCTTCATCAGGCGCTCTGCATACCGGCCGGCGATCTTGTCGACGTCGGCCCGGGAGACTGGCTTGCCGGCAGCGATGGCCCGGTTCACGATGCCATCGAATCGGCGGTCCCGGCGGATGCGCTGGAGATACTTGCGCATCTCGTCAGGGTTTCCGCCCAGCAGCTGCTCGCGAGCGTTGATGACGAATTGGGCGTAGTTACCAGGAAGCCCGACAACGCCACCAGATCGTGCGCCGGTTTGGGCGCTGACCCGGCCCACCAGATCCAAGGCAGCCTGTCGCGGGCTTCTGGTGAGCGGCGTTGCCCCGATCTCCACCTGCAGTTCCGGCTGTACCGTCGGAGGGATGACAACTCGCCGACGCGATCCCATGACAGCGCGGATAGCCTCTCGGACATTCACGTCAGCCTCTCGGCGAATTTCCTCCGCCTTGGCTGCCAGCCATTGCTCTGGCTCTGGCTTGCGGGCGTCAAACTCGAACCGCCCCAGGTCCTTCGGTATGGCTATAGCCTTGATCTCGAGCTTTGCGCCGGCCAGGTATGCGTTCCGGACGAGTTCGAGAAACGCTGCCATAGCTCCCATGCTGAGCAGGGCAGCCAAGCCGTTTTCGTCTTCCTCGTTGATAAGGCGCTCAACATCCGCAACTGTTGCCGCACCGACCACCAGCTTGATCTGTGCCAAATAGGCCTGCTGCATCGCAGGCTCCATTCCTTCGATGGCCTGGATGATCTGCGCCGGGGTCATACCGTAAACACCGCAGGCAGCGTGTAGCGAGCCACAAGCACAGGGGCAATCATCTCGTCGATGATGCTGATCACCGGGCGAACCGACCCGGCGGCGTCTGCCCCCACAGAAACGGCGTACTCCGTCTCCAGCGGGCCGACCTTCTCGCGCTTGACCATCGAGGCGGACACGAAGTCAGGGCTGAGGCTGCCCGGCTCCACGATCTCGCGCAGCGCGGCTTCGTACGTGGCCTGCTCAACCTCGACGGGCACCTGGTCGGCTGGAATTGGGTTGCCCTCATAGTCATAGGCGCCTGTGCGCGGCCATTCCCTGGCTTGCCCTCTGCCCTCGGTCTTCACGCCGGGGAACAATGACTGCCACACCCCAGAAGCAAGCAGCTTCCGGTAGCGGCCGTCGATGTAGACCGATGCCCGGATCAGCGCGGCCTGCTTCCCCACCTCATCGCCGGCCCACGCGGCATTCGCGCGCGCAGCGTGATAAGCGTCGGCTTCTGCGACGGTTCCGTAAAAGTCTGGCATCGGGGTATCTCGAATAGGTGGAGCGTCATGCGCTCCGGTTTTTGCGGGGTGTTACGCCTTGGCAGCGGCCAGGGCGGCCTTCAAGGCTTCCAGGTTCGCTTCCTTGTCGAATGCGACATTCAGCGCGGTCAGCTCGTCCATGACCTTCTGTTTTTCGGCGGCTGCCTCGGCCTCGTCCAGCTTCTTCTGGAGGGTTTCGGTTTTGCTGTTGCCGGCGGCATCGATGCCCAGCGCTTTCAGCTTGGCGAAGAGCTCGGCGCGCTCGTCGCCATCACCCGCAGGCACCTTGCCTTCTACGCTCAGAAAGGAAAGGCGCGAGGCCCCTTTGTGTCCTTCCGGAGTAAGATCGACATCCTTGGTCTCGCCGGGCTGGATGAAAACGACGCCCAGGGCGGTGTGAACCCCCTGCAGCGCCTTCGAGTTATTGGTCACTTTCATGGCGACCTCCTATCAGGCTGCTGGTGGGGTGATTTCGTCCAGATACGCCACGGCGCCCGGCAGACGAATTTCGGTACCGCCGGTACGAGCGATGATCCCGGTCTCGAAGCCCATGATGGACTTCTGGCGCGGGGCAAGGACGCGACGCGGCATTGGCAGGTGGAAGCGAACAACTTCCGGGTCCTTGCGGTAGGCAACCAGGCGACCACCGCCGTCCTGGGAAGCGTTGCGGGCCTCGCGCAGCGGAGCGATATCCAGCGGCAGGCCGGTCTCAGCGGTGTAGATGTTGTTCTTGCGAACGTACTCCAGCACCGTGATCGTGCCGTCGCCGACGCCCAGGCGCGCCGTGGCGATGTAGCGGAAGGCATCGGGCGGCAGGCGGAGAGTGTCAGCCCATTCGACCTCACCGGTGTTGGTGCGTATGGAGCCCAGGACGCCGTTGATGTCGGCCATGATCTGATCAACGGTCTTGGCGGACCAGAAGGTCGAGCTACCAGTGCCGGTAGATGCCGCATCGACGCGGGACACGTTGCTGTCGTTCAGCAGGCCGGTCCAGCGCTTCTCGGTGCTGCCAACGAAAGCGATGCTGTTCAGCAGGCGCTCGACCTTGTCGGCAGCGGAATCCGCCTTGGTGCCGCTCAGGTTGATGCCGTACAGCTGAGCCTGGTTCACTTCTTCCAGGTTCCACTCCCAACCGGAGCCGATCATGGCGAAGTCGTGCGAGGCCTGGTCATGGGTGACCGAGTTGAACGGCATGTCGGTGCCGGAACCCGACAAGAACTTCGCTTCGCCGGCGGTATCGACGGTGAAGAAGGTGGTGCCGATGGCCCACGGTGCACCCTCGGTCACAACCGGGATGCTTGCCGCGTAGTTGAACGCCGGGTAGCGGCGCGTGTAGATGCGGGTCTCGATGTTCCGGCCCTGGGCCAGAACGAACGGGAACGCCGACTGCGCGTCTTCGAAAACTTGAGGCATGTTAAGCGCTCCGATGTTTGAGGGAGATTTCGACGATGTCGCCGTTCGCACCGGTGGTGTCGAAGAAGGCGCCAGGGATCAGCACGGCTCCAGCGGCAGCAGTCGTCACGTAACGGTTGGTGGCGGCGACGTAGTACACGTCGTCACCTGGCACTACCGCAGCGCCGGCAGTGACGTACATCTGGCCGTCGGTCATGAACGCGCCGGTGAAGTCCTGCGGGTAGCCGTCGATCAGCGTGGAGCCGGTCGCTACCGGTGGTACCGCAGCGCTCAGCACGGCCAGGCCGAGGAACAAGGTGCCGGTGGCGGCGATCTTGTGATCGTTGCCAGCGCCAGCTACGCGAAACCCGGGGGCGCCGAAGACAATGCCCTCAGCGTTCGAGACGGTGCGACTGATCTTGTTGCACTTCTCTTCGTTGGCGACCAGGCCTGGCACGCCTTTGGCCGGAGCGTTGGTGTGGGTGGTTTGGTAAGTAGCCATGTCGTGCTCCTTATGCCTTCGGTAGGTGGGCGGTTTGCATGTCGGCGATCATCTGCAGGCGTGCTTTTTCCGATTCGTCGCCGACGGTCTTGCCGTCCTGCTGAATCATGTGCTTGCGGAACGGGTCGCTGGCCGGGTCTTTCGCGGCGTCTTCCACCAGGATCTCGAAGCGCGCGTCGATGTAGGCGTCAGCCTTACCGGCCACGGCCGCATCACCCAGCCTGGCGATCACGACAGCCTTGCGGATATCGGCATCGGTCTTGCCGGTGTAATCGGCGTCCGCGATCGACTTCGCTTTGCTGATCAGGTCAGCGCGGGCGGTGACGCGCTTGTCGATATCGGCGTCGCTCAACTGCTTGGCCTTGAGGGCGTCGATCTCGGCATCTTTCTTCGCCAGCTCGCCATCCTTCAGCGCCAGCGCGGCGGTGTGCGCGTCGGTCAGGGATTTGATGTTTACCCCGGCATCGGCCAGCTGCTTGGTCAGCTTGTCGATCGCCTGGGCGCCTTGGTCGGTCGTCTGGACGGACAGGCCATCAACGATGACCGTACGCAGTGAATCAGCCATGTCATGGCCTCCTTTGGGGGTGTTTGGTTCGTTGTCACCGATGCGAAGGTGTTCGCCACCCCGAGCGCGATACTCAAGGGCGAGGTGATTCATTTTCATGGTGCCGAGGTAGCAGTCGTACGGCTCGCCATCGGGAGAAACGCCATCCTGAAACACCACTTCGGCGCCGTAGCCCATGGACAGCTCACGCTTGCCAGCCTCGTAGTCCTCGATTGCCTTGGCGTCCATCAGCACCAGTGGCACCTTGACGAACTGCCCGTCGCGCACGACCTCTCCACCGGTCTGGCCGATGGCAACGTCCTTCCAGTTCTTGGAATTGACGCCCTTACCGCCTGGGTGGCTGTTGGTCATTGGCCGATATGCATAGGAGTGCATGGCGTCAGCGTGGAAGACCGCGCTTTCAGGCCGGTACACACGCACGATTGGCTTGTCCCTCAGGCCGTGCTCGTTGTCCGGGTCGATCTCGGTGCCCAGGTAATCCTGGATACCGGTGCGCGCCACCCGAGCCTCAGCCACCAGGTAGCCGTCCTCGGTGCGGCGGACGCCCGTGACTGGCACGGAATCGGTGAAGATCATGGTTCGATTTCCTCGAGGTCTGGTTTTGCGTCAGTCGGCGTGGACGGGAGATCATCAGCGCTCTCGTCGTCAGGCAGCTCTGCGCCAAACTTGTCGATAGCGGCCTCAAGCCCGGGCATAACGCTCAGCTCGACCAGCAGGTTCACCGAAGCCGCCGAAAGCGCTTCCTCGGGAAACAGACCTGAGTCCTTCAGCGCCTTGATGGTGTCCGCCGTTGTCTTGCCGATTTCTGCCCGCTCCTTGGCCGTGGCCTGCCACAGCGGCGCCCAGACGTAATGGATTTCCTTCGGGCGGCTGCCCAGGGCGGACCGGATCAGGCACTCGTCCAGCACGCTCATGGCCGGCTTGATGTCCAGCTTCTGGCGCGAGGCGACGTTGTCGTAGTAATTGCGGGTGTTCTCTTCGCCGTTTGCGCCCAGGCCTGTGGATGACTGGCCGAACATGCGGGTGCCCGGGATATCGAACGCGCCGGATACACCCTGCTCTGTCTTGGCGATCACCTCAGGCAGCGTGCCGAAGCTTGCCGATTTGGAGCTGTGTGTCTCCAGGCCGTCGAGGATCAGTGTGCCGTTGATGCCCTTCGCGGTCGCTGCCAGGCGCAGGCGCTCCAGCAACTGCCGCTCATAGTTCTTGTCCTGCATGCTGGACATGAGGTTCGGGATGTTGATGACGTCGATCTTGGCCTCGTAGACCAGGCTCACCACGTTGGCGACCGTCTCGTCGTAGTGACGGACGGCCGGCATGGCGGACAGCAGTACCGAATCACCCCAGCCGAAGCCGGTGCCGACGGCCAGTTCAGGGTCTGGGTGCGGCGTCCCGATGAAGATCACCAGGCGCGACGGGTGGATCTCGACCACGCTGCCCGGCAACCGGTAAGCCTTAGGCTTGCCGAAGCGGGGGCTCTGCGGGTCCTGCTCGATCTCGGTGGCGCTGAGTTGCCGCCGGGTCATGACGGTCAGGTACTTGATGCCGCCCTTCCCAATCCGGTCGGGGTTGAGCTCGGACGCTGTATCGCGCTCACCGGTCCCGAGGAATACAGCAGCACCACCGAACAGGCGGGCCTTCAACAGGGCCTCAAGGGTCTTGCCCTTGACGTTCAGGCGCTCTTCCTCGGCCTCGATCAGCTCAATCTGATCCTTTTCAGCCTGCCAGTTGCGCCAGTTTCGGCACGCGTCCACCGCCGGGATGGTGACTCCCTTCTGCGCCGTCCACGATCCACGGAAGGCGTTCAGCAGTTGCTGGTCGTCCATCTCGGGAATCGCATAGTAGGAGTGCGATGCCTTGTCCCGCGCAGTGCCCAGTCCCGCGACCAGGTTCTGCAGGCTGTCCTTGATGAAGGTGTATGCGCTCATTGGTTGCTCACGTTCGCGAGGGTGTAGCTGCCCGCAATCGGGAAGCGCTGGACAATGAAGTAACCGAGTGCGTCGACCGGGTCTTCAGTGCCGTCCTTGTTGGGTTCGCCTTTTTCGTCGTAGGCCTGCTGCTCAAGCACCTGGGTACTCACCGGGCAGTTGTCGGTGTTCACCAGGTAGCGGCGGCTCTGGTCGATGTTCAGGAACATGGCGTTGACTGCGAGCACCCTGTCGCGAACGGCAGGGTTCGATGGGTTCACCATGACCATGAACCCGGCGGCGCGGAGCAGGCTGTGGTCCGACTCGCTGCCGCTCACGCTCTTGCGGTTCTTGCCGCTGGCATCCGGGTAAACCGTGATGCTGTGGCCTGGGTACCGCCGCTTGAGCTCCACGATCATGGCCGGCGTGTCGAAAAGGTGCGTGGCCTCTTCCAGCAGCAGCGGCAGGCCGTCACGGATGACATGCACCGTCGCGGCCATCCGGTTGATGTTGAAGTCCATGCCGATGTGCAGCTGCTCGCCTGGTCGTATCGTTGCGTTGGTATGGTTCTTCTGGCGGCAGAAATTCGGGTACACGCTGCCCGACGTCAGGTTGACGAACAGGCCATCGATGTACGCATCCACCAGGTTGGCCGGGTAGGACTTCCGCAGGGACGGGATGTAGTCCTTCGGAAGGTTCTTCGCATTCTGCCGCGTGGAAGCGTGCACGATGCCGTAGAACTGTCGCTGCGATGGGTCGGCCGCCAGTTCCTTGACGAACTTGCGATAGACCCAGTTGAAGCCCTCAGGTGTCGTGGTGACATCAATGGTGTTTTGATCGCGGCCAAGCCAGACCGTCGACATCCGCGCAATGATCTTCTTCCAGGCGCTGTCGGCCTTCTTGATCGGCATGCAGTCGATCTCGTCGACCAAGGCATGGGCGATGTTGAATCCGACGATTCGGTGCGGGTGCTCCATGCTCTTGCAGATGATCGTGGAAAGGCATCGGCCTTTCTTGTCACGCAGATACACGCGCTTGTTGCTGGCAACGATGTCGGCGAATAGCCCGAACGCTTCTGCAACCCCTGGCAAGGTGTCGTAGAAAATGTCGGTGATCTGCGGATAGGTGGGGGCAAAGTAGCCCTGAGGAATCCCAGGAAACTCCAGCGCGTTGATACACATCCGCACGCAGCCAACGAAGGTCTTACCGCTGCGGTAGCCTCCCACGAAGGCCATGAACTTGTTGTGGCTGTTGATGAACTCAAATTGAGGCTTGTTCAGCATCAGGATCGCTTGCATCTTCAACCCCGATGATTACTTGCTTAGGCTCGGGCAGGCCCTTATCCGGGTCCTCCAGTTCGCGCTGTAGCTTCTGAATGCTCAACCGCTTGATCTCGTCGTCGAGTGACTTGTCTGGTTCCACGCGACGATTGACGAAGGCGTCACCCATCTCCTTCGCGGCCTGCTCCAGGATCTGCATAGCCAGGCCGATATTCTTCATCGTCTCGGCCTTCTCCACGAAACGATTCATGGCGCGTAGCCGATAAGCGCGGTTGGCTATGGGTATCTCTGCGGTTTGCTCGCGGAAGCGCTTCCGGGTGTCGTGGAATAGGGTTTGCCACTTGAGCGCCAGATGGGAGCCGGCACGCTTTGTGGGGTCATGCTGCTCGACCTGCTGACGGGTCACGTCCACGTCAAATTCTTGCTTCACCGCCTGTGAGACCTGGCTCGGGGTGTCGAAACACGCCAAGGCCTGAACGATGAAGCTCTTCACCTCATTTTTCAGGGCTGCCATAAGTTAGATTCCGTCTCACGCCTGTCTTACATCAGGCCAACTTGAGCAGACAGGTTCCGCAGGCCCTCGATATGTTCAATTTCCCCACCTCAGCAGGATTTTTTGCAGCCTCCACCAACGCTTGAACGTCAGGGCTTGCACCATACCGACGCACCACGCCGACGAACTCCTCTACGTCGTGCCCGCGCATCTCAAGCTTGGGCAGACCGTCCTGGGTGAACTTGGGGGTGCCGTACTGATCCTTGGCCTGGGCGATGTGGTACAGCTCATGCTCAACCAGCGCGCAGAAGTCGGTGTCACTGCACTGGGCGCAGTAGTCGGCAGCCAGGGTGATGATGTAGGCCGGCACATCGCCGAACCAATCACGCATCTGCTGCACCATCCTGGCCTTCTGCCAACCACCCGCACGAAATGCAACCTGCTCGGCCTGGCCCAGGACTGTGCGGCCCTGCTTGTTGAAGCTCGACGATGCCCACATGACGCAGATGTCTGCGTCCAGTAGGTGAGCGTGGTCTGGGTTGTGGATGCTGCCGGTTTCGGCAAGGATCTCGGCCTGTAGCCATTCCCATACTTCGGGGGCTGGGGTCAGACGGATACCGAAGTCGGACAACTCGGAAAGCTCAACCAGTGAAGGTGGAGGGTATGGCCTATCCATGACTCCCTCCAATGTACGCGCCACAACTTGGCGCATTCGAAAACGTGGCGCGGATTACTGCTTGCGGCGCTCGATGCCTTCAGGCGCCTTCGGGCACCCCATGCAGTGTTCACAGTTGAGCGCCCGGCAGAGCCAAGCCTTGACCCGCTGCCAGTACGTGACCATGAACAGATGGCGGACGCCGGCCAGGGCCAGGGAAATGTGCAGGGTCAGCCCCGCAGTGGTCGGGCCGAACAGAAAGCTGTTGTGCCCAGTGGTGACCACATAGGCGCTGATGGCAATCGTCGAGTAGATCAGCTTCCCGAGGATGCCGTCCCTTACCTTCCCGCTTACCACGCACCAGAACGCCCACAACGCAATGAAGGCGCAGGCGACAGAGTTGATCAGTTCAAGATTCATGGTGGGTTGCCTCCCCCGAACCGCTGGCGGATGAACGCCCAGAGGTCAGCGGCTTTGATGGCCCGGGTGATTGCAGCAATGAGCGATCCGCCGAAGGTCCCCAGGAGGAAACCCACACCAGCCACACTGCGCGGCTCGACCACTCCGAAATAGGAACTGATCAGGCCCGTCAGGTAATGGGCGCAGACAGCACCCGAGAAAATGAAGATGGCCCAGGCCTTTCGGTCTACCAGGTCGTCCCGGTGCCAGAAGCTGGCAGCGATCGCACCTAGCAATCCGGCGAATGCCCAGTCGAGCTTATCGAACAGGCGCTGTAGAAACTCCATGCGCTCGACTCCGTGGGCATGACTAAAAGTATCTCTAGGCGCATAAACACATTTGCTATCTTATGCGCCTAGAGGTATAATTTCCCCATCAACTAAACAAGGAGATGGAGGTGCAAAGCAGGCAGTTGATAAAGGAGCTTGAAGCCGCTGGATGGGTTCTAGATCGAGTAACCGGAAGCCACCACATGTTCAAGCATCCAAACAGACCCCAAACAGTTCCCGTGCCACACCCCAAGAAAGACCTACCAATCGGAACTGTAAGGGCCATCAAGAAACTAGCCGGGTTGATATAGCCCGGCTTCACCCTTCGCACCTCCTGAGGAGATACATATGCAATACCCAATCTGCATCGAATGGGGCGACGAAAACACCGCCACCGGCATTCAGATTCCTGACATCCCCGGTGCAATTACAGCCGGCGACACATTCGAGGAGGCGTACAGCGCTGCCGTCGAGATCGCCAACATCATGCTTGAGGAGATCGCATCAAGCGGCGCACCTATTCCAATGCCATCTCCAACCGCCAAACACCGGAGCAATCCAGAGTTTTCCGATATGGGCTGGGGCATGCTGGAGGTGGACATCACGCCATACCTGGGGAAAACCGAAAAGGTTAACGTGACACTGCCTGGCTTTGTTGTGCAGCAGATCGACCGCTTCGTCCGCGACCACAACATCAAAAGTCGCTCATCTTTCCTGGCCGATGCAGCCATGGAAAAGCTGGGACGGTAACAACCTCAGTGAATGCTGAGGCCCTGAATAGGTGCGCGGTCTTTCCCACCGTCCGCCAAAGGCCTTCCCAGCGTCGACGCCCTACTGCATCGATCTCGCTGATCCAGTCTCGCGCCGCTCTGCAGCAAATTGGTGTGGACAGAGCGCGCGGGCTGCCGGTGTTCTTTCGTGACGCGTGACTTCCGGCAATACCGCGTCCAGGTTGCCCGAAGGCTGCCCTGGCTACAGGTGAATTTCAGGCAATAAAAAGCCCGACACAATGGCCGGGCTGATTACCCAATCCTCGAAACACGCAGGAATGACAGGATGGGCTAATAATGGCTCATTGGCTCAACTGGAGTCAAGCGGCTTTTGCGTCGATCAACCCCTCTGCATCCAGGAGGATTTGCGCGGAGACCAAAGCCTCGTCCACCTCCCGCTCCAGAGCCTTGCGAATGTCGCGCCTCCAGCGCTCTTGGGTCTTGATCGGGTGTGGCTCGTTCGACCAGTTGTCCATTTCGTACCACCCAGCTGGCAGGACGTTGGTCGACCGCTTTCCGTCCACCCCTGGCAGTTTCGGCAACGCCCAGGTCACGATGGCGCAGTGAAGGAAACGCTCCGGCGCCGGCGAGCGCGTTGCCTTCGTCAACTCGGTGATGGCGGCATGCTTACGCTCGGTGTGGGTCGAGTACTTCGCTACCAGCGCCCGCCAGTGCGGCGGCGACAGCGTCTTGTGCAGCCGGCTGAACACCCAGCAGTCCTGAAGGAATGCAGCCTCCTTGCCGACGATTTCCCCCTTCTGCTTGGCGCACTGAACCTTCGGCTCGAAATCACACCCGCCGGCGGAGTTGATGGTCTCGGCGGCCAGGGCCCGGACTACTGCGGAAATCACGTTGCGATAGGTCATGCTGCAGCCCTCTTGAGTTCGCGGGTCTTGGCCCGGTATTCGGCGGTGATTGCCTTGAGTTCTTCGACGGTGTATTTGCGTGGCTCATGATCGGCTTCAAGGGCCTCAACCGCCTCCAGGCCGATCCGGGCGATAAGGCCGGTGCGGAATCCCTGGGAAACGGTGTAGCCCTTGCGAGCGTGCATGTAGGAGCCCGAGTTACAGGCTTTGCACTGAAGCCAGATATTGGTCGGCTCCAGGCGAAGCTCTGGTCGGGCACCTTTGCCCATGAAGTGGCCGGCATCGAACGCACCGCCGACCTTCCAACCCTGCGCCGCCAGAATCGATTCCTGCGACTCGCCGCAACTGATGCATCCACTGCCTATGCTCAGCTCGTAGGTGCGTCGGTAGTCGCGCACGGCCTTCTCTGCATCCTTGAGGTGGTCACCGCGACTCTTCAAAGCCTCCTTCCGGACCTTGATCTCCCGGCGCTCGACCTGAGCCAGGGCCTTGCGCTTCTTCTCCTGCTTGGCCCGGGCAATGGCGACGCCACAGTCAGGTGAGCACCAGGTTTGAAAACTTGCTCGAGGGACAAATGAGGCCCTGCACGTTTGAACAGCGCATTTTTTTGGGCGTGGTTGCTTGGCTGTGAGACTGTTGGCTGTACGGCTCATGCCGCCTCCCCGAACATATCCAGTTGACCGCGCGGCACGTCGAGATACGTCTGCGCCCGGCGATGCGTCATGTTCTTGCGGAATGCTGCGCGCTCAAGGCGGCGATCAGCAGGGCCAGCGCCGTTGTATCGGCAGAACGCCAAGCTTGAACGAGCCCGGTCCGACCAGAACTGGCGATTTGCTTTAGGGCATTGGCTGATTTCTTCGAGAGTTGTCATGCTGCCGCCTCCCATTGCTCTGGCATCTGCCCTTTCGGCTCGCTCCAGGTGACACCCTTCTCGGCGCCGAAGACGTACATGCACTCGATCACGTCGCCCAGCTCAGCCACGGTCATGCGCCTAGTGCTCTCCCCCAGCATCACCACGCCGCCGTTGATGCCCTGAGCCATTCGGATCTCCTGGCGAGCTGCGGCGGTCATGAGGGCCTTCCAGTCCTCGCTGTCGAGCTTCTGCATGACGCCGTTAACCGGCCAACCGACCTGGCGGGAGATATCGCCCAGCATTGCCCACAGCTTGGCGTTCTGCTCCAGGGTGCGGCGGGACTTCACCGGGCGAACGATGATCTCAACGGCGCCGGCGGTGGCCAGCTCAGTGGCGAACAGGTAGGCCAGGCGGAACACTTCGCGGATGCGGCTTTGACCGGATGACCAGAAGTGGCGGGGCTTGTGGATTACGTTGGTCATGGCTTTTTCCTCCATGGCAAGAAGGCCGCCCGGGCGAGCATGCTCATCTCGGCGAAGTCGCTACGGTTCTGCCAGAGGATTGCAGCGGCAAAAATGAATGGTGCAACCGGGAGCATCGCCAAGCAGAAGGCGCGGGCCGCAAGCGGATACTTGGTCATCCAAGGGCGGATACCTCTTGGGTTGAAGGTCGGGATTCTCATGACTGCTCTCCCTGGCCCATGGCGGCGAGTAGGTCGTCGCACTTCTTCACAACTGAGTCCAAGTTGGCCTGGCGCAGCGGGCGGTAGGTCGCCATACACTGGCGATGCTCGTCCGCTTCTGTATTGGCCGAGTCGCGTAGGGTTTCGAACAGTTCCATATCGCAGAGGACTTTGCCCTCGCGTCCACGGCGCAGCGCCTCGCACTCAGCCTTCAGCTCAGCATTCACCCGCTCGTAGGCTTCGTAGCCGGTCTTGAGGCCGGCGATCTCTGCGCGGAGTTCGTTCTGACGCTCGATCACAGCCTTGTAAGCGATCAGATCGTTCTTTGCTTCGCGCTCAAACCGCTCGTTCTCGGCCAGTACCTCAAGCGCCACTTCCTCGAGCGTCTGCTTGCCCAGGAAATCCTCCAGCGCTTGAGAATTGTCCAGCCAGTCAGGTGACGATGCGCTCCAAGCGGCGACCTCGGCCCACAGCAGCTTGTGGAGTTTTTGCTTGTCGATGGTCATGTCCGCTGCTCCCTGATTTTCTTGCCAAACTTCGCCATCAACTGAGCCCGGGCAGCCGCCCCGCTGCATGGGATGGCTTGGACTTCCAACAGCCTGGCCTGGCGGTGGCGGGCGTACTCCTCGGCGCGCTCAACCTCGGTCTTCTGGCTGTCGTGGCCGATGCCGGGGGCGATGTCTTCCAGCGGCTTGCCCTGCATCAGCATGCGAATGGTGATGTCGTAGGCCCTTTCGAATACCTTGCTGGCCTTCTCTGGGATCAGGTCGCCCAAGTTGTGCATCTCGCACTGCAGTGCTGCGTGGCGGACGGCTGGGTGGGACCAGGTGCGATTACCGAACCGACTCGGGTGGGCGTTCACCAGTGCCTCGAGAAACGCCTTGTCGTGCGCGGGGATGCCCAGCATGTCCGGCGTTGGCTGGCAGAGCTTGATGAACTTGCCAACGCTCGGCGCAAAGTCCGTGCCCAGCGAGCGGCAGCGCTCAATGCCGAAGCGGATCTGCTCCAGGGTATTGATCTCGGCCACGATGAACGCTTTGATCCAGCTGCGCTTGGCGGTGCTCAGGGCGGCATCGGTCGGCCAGGCCTGCTTCCACGCCGGGAAGATGGCTTGCAGCTCCTTGAAGAGCGCGTTGACGACGTCGACGGTGCCCGGCGGCAGTGTCTTTGGCATAACCGGCATCGCCGGCGGCTTGTAGCCAGCCATTGCGCTGGGGAGGTCATCGGTAGCGCCTGCCGCCTTCATGAGCTGCGTTGCGCTTCTCGGGGGCTTTGGCTTATTGCTCATAGCGCGTCCTCGAGATTGTCAGCCCAGGTCTGATCGTCGAAGTCAGGACCATTGACCTGCCGTCGCCCGGGGAACGGGTGAACGTTGTTGGCTGTGGCCTTGTCGCGCTTCACCCACTTCACCAGCAGGCTCACCCAGGACGCTTGCGTCTCGATGCGGCCGGATGCCGAGTAGTGGCAGACGAACGCCGCGGTCGCTTCATCGGTGAAAGCGTCAACAGGGATCGCCATGCGTAGCGCATAGTTCTTCAGCAGATTCTGTTCAGGCACCCAGTGCAGGGTCATTTCGGTTGGGGCTTTTGGGTCGGCGGAATTTTCCTGCCCCTCGCGTAGAGGGTTGTGTTGATCTTCTCCTATTCCCTTCCCTTCCCTTCCGGGGTCGAATGGTTGGCGACCGGTCGACGACTCCTCGGCGAATTGTCGACGACCGCTCTCCGACTGGTCGTCGAATTCAGACGCCGGCGCGGGATATTTGAAGTTCTTTTTCTCGATCTTCTGGTGCTTCCAGCCACGAACATGAAGGTAGTTTTTGCCATCTACCCAATAGCTCAACGTCAGGTTGGCGCGCTCCAATTCACCGAGCAGGCCACTGACCTCCTCGACGGTGATGTCGTCTCCAGGGAACACCAGGGCCTTAATGGTGCGGGGCGACAGCGGGTGATTACCGCCGTCATCACAGAAGTTCCAGATGCCGATGAACAGCAGCCGAGCCAGTGGGCGGCAGGACATGACCTGCTCGCTCGACCAGAACTCGGGCTTGACGGTGCGTATGCGAGCCATCATGGACGTCCTTTGCCGACCAGGCCGGCGAGTTCGAGAAAGCGATCCACATACCAATGAGGCTGTGTCTCGCGTGGGCATTGAGGGCTGGTGAGGTTCTTGCCGTACTGGAGGCCCTTTTCAGTCACGGACCAGAAGTCGACCATTTCGCCCTTGGAGTTTTTGCGCTGGAGCTGCTTGAGGAGCCCACGGCTCGCCAGGGCGCGATTGAAGGCGGCGGGCGAGTAGCGGATGCCGTTGTCCTTCAGCAGAGCCGTGGCGGACTTGGTGGGCATCGATGAGCCACCGACGGCATCGGGCGCGGCGTCGATGGCGTAGCCCGGGAGGAATTTGGCGTCCAGCCCGTTGTTGGTGGCGATCTGGGCGAGCATCATCATCTTGCTCGACGGCGCCGGCTTGAGCAGGCGGTCGAAGCATTCCAGGATGGCGAGCTCACCGACGATCTTGGAATTGTTCGTTGGTTGGACCGAATAGGCACCGGTCTTGCGAATGGTCGGAAGGACCTGCCCAACTACCCACTCTTCGAACTGCTCGGCAGCCGGTAGCTTCGACTTCATGACCAGCCGGTACATGTCGCGCTCAGGGATTATCTGCACCGCACGGACCTGACCTCCCATTTCGGTATGGCAGGTATTGACGGCTTTGCAGTGGGCATTGATCGCCTTGGAGGTATTGGCGTAACCGAGAGCTTCAGCGATATCCTTGGCGATGAACCAGGGTTCGCCGCGCCCGTCGTCAATCACCCGGACCGGGAAGCCGTGAAAGTCGAATGGAGTTACTGGAGAAATGCGCGACACGTTTTCAGAATTCGAAAAACGTGGCGCGGGATTGTTCAGGGCCTGTACATCGGTATTAGAGGTATGCATAATCGGCCTCACAGATAGTTTTGCTGTATGCAGTTGAAGAAGCCGGGATTGCGCCCCGGCTTTTTTGTGCCTGCGATTTGGGGTTATTCACTATTCAGGCCCTCATCAGGCTTGGGTCTTGCCGGGTTGTATGGCCTTCGAAAGGACTGAACAGTCCCTGTCATCGTCTTCGGCCTTGTCCGGTCGGTGATGTGTTTTTCAATCGTTTCCTTCGTCAGTTGCTCAATCGGGATTCCAAGCTGAGCGGCAGCCTCACTTAGGAACTGGATGTCTTCCTCATCCGCGATTTGCCGCAACAGCAATTCGCAATTTCTTTCAGGCATAAAGCCTCCATTGAGGGCCTTCAGGCCATGTCTTGAGTACGGGTAAGCTCATCCCTCATCTGCTGGATCGCAGCCTTGAGAATTTCACGGGCGATGACGGCCTTCTGGGTGCCGTGGATCTTTGCCAGTGATCTCAGGTACTCGTCGTACTCATCGTTCAACCGAACCTTTGTTTCGTTGTGGTTCAAGTGTTTGCGGATCTCGTACATGTGTTGCTCCTTGCGGCTGATGAAATGGTTTAAGCGGCGGATTTTTGGGATGGGAACGGACGCTGCTCTTGTGCCGACAAGCTGCCGTCATCCTCGAGGGTCACGAACACATCACGGCCGACACGGATCGCTTTACTCAGGGCGCCCTGCGTGCAGCCAAGCATCTGGGCGGCCTTGGTATGGCCGTGTTCTTTGGCAAATTCGGTGAGTGGGATTCGGCGCATTGCGGCGTCCTCTGCGTAGATTTCGCCACAAGTATGACCGCCGGTATTGTTCATAGTCAATACCGGCGATATTGGTTAAGTAAATACCGTGGGTAATACCATCAGCAGATGAAAAAAGACTCCCGACGGCTTCCGTTATCCGAATGGCAGCTGCAAGACAGCGCCCGGTTGAAATCCCTGTTCCAAGCCAAGCGCGGGGAGCTGAAGCTCACGCAAGAAAAACTTGCCGCAGAGCTGGGTGATGGCGTTACCCAGGGCGCGGTCAGCCACTTCATGAACGGCCGCACTGCGCTGAGCGTGAATGCGGCAGTCGTCTTTGCGCGAGCTCTTGGCGTGCCGGTCTCAGAGATAAGCCCTACTCTGGCGGCTCAGATCGAAATAATGTCTCAGGCGCTCCCTGGGAAAGGTGCACAGCAGCCCACTGATGGGCGCACTCCCCCGCGTAGCTTCGACTTGAATGATGAGCCTGGATACACCGGCGTCATGCAGTTGACCGCGCGCGGCTCGGCTGGATCTGGGGACGACAACCCTCACGTAGAGATTCGTGGCGTCATGGCGTTTAAATCGTCCTGGCTGCGGGCGAACAATCTCAACCAGCGCCACCTGGACGTCATCTATGCGAGCGGCCACAGCATGGAGCCAACAATCAATGACGGCGACGTGTTGCTGGTGGATGAGTCCAAAATCGAGCCGAAGGACGGGCAAGTCTTTGCCATGCAGAGCGCCACCAAAGGCACGATCGTGAAGCGCCTGGTTAAGTCCGACATCGAAGGCTGGATCATCCGCAGCGACAACCCGGATAAGGCGCGTTACGGCGACGAGATCCTGCGCGACGGGGAGATAAACGAGGTTCGCATCATCGGGCGCGTGGTTTGGCGCGGCGGGATGCTGTAGGGGCCGAGGCCTCCGCTTTGAAGCATCCATACGTCTAAAAAACAACAATTAGCCTTCTAACGGAGTAGCATGGCCAGTCCAGACATTGAACCACCAGCTTCCTGGGCTGATGGCGTAGCTTCGATAATCGATGCTGTTACAAATCTCTATACCACTGTTGCTGATAAATCACCGTTTGTAGCCGATACTGTGGTGATATTGACGTTTCTGCTGCCGTTTTTTTGGCTGATTTGCAGATATCTGGGAATCAGTATGAGGGAGAAACAGGAAACTTTGCGTGTCAAAGATGCCAGGAAGGCCGCAAAGAAAGGCGCGAAGAAAATCGCAGGAGGACCTAAAACATGATCCACACCCTAATAGCGCTCGCTTCGGCGCTTCTCATAGTGGCGTATTGGATTGTTTGCCGACGCCGCTCACTTGTCCACAGGGAAAAGGCGGCGGATTTGCTGGTCGAGTACTTCAGCAGAAAAGGGGTTAGCGAAGAGGACAAAGACGCGGCAGAGTTTTTTTACCTGTTTGCCACTCGCTGGTTTTTTATGCCGCTCTTGACCGTAATGGCAATCCCAGTGATCTTGGGTAAAACTCTTTCTAAGCGCTCTACCATTGCAGAAGGCGGAAAGGACAAGGATCTCATCATTGATGAGATGCTTAAGATGTACATGTTCCGTAACCCTATCACTGGGGCGGTATGCTTCTTGGCTTTTTTTGTCATCGTTTCAGCTGCGATGTTGCTGGGCCTGTTTGCCAACAGGATGAGGGCTATCCCCACTCCATCAGCGGTTTACATGACCACCGCTTCTAAGGTTTACCACCATCCCCCGCGCAGACACGCGCACTGATCAACAGCCCGGCCCAGCGCCGGGCTTCTTGTATCTATCCTCTCCTCCCCACAGATGGTGGCTGTAAGCCACGAATGATAAAGTTCGGACTCAAAACGGGAGGGATCCAATGAAATCAAAAATAGCAATTCTTGTTCTGGGTGTTTGCCTGACTGGAACCGCGCTCGCAGCCAAGAAAGCCACCGAGCCAGCACCGTGGACCCGAGAGCCTGACAGCTTCATGGGCGTTAGCTTTAACAAGAAACTCGAATACTCCCTCCCGGCTTGCCCGAAGGTTTATGAGGCTCGCGGCGAAATGTGCAGAGAGGCGCCTTATCAAACCTATTACCGGATCCAGCATGGCCCAGAGATAGGCATCGGGTATCAGCTGGGAATCATGGCCTCCAACAGCGCTGTAGATTCTTTCTATCTGACTACCCACCCCGACCGCTTCGAAGACCTGGTAGCGATATTCGTCGAGAAGTACGGAAAGCCTTCCGAGCGCATTCCGCAGACGGTGAAGACGAAGGGCGGGGCCGAGTTCAAAGATGAATTGCTTGTGTGGAAGGGCAAGGCCGTAACGATCGTTATCAAGAAATACGACGGCGATATCAACACTACGTCGGCTTCCCTACAAAGCAACGCATCCGTTGAGCGCAACGCCAAGGAGAAAGATTCTGGCGTGACAAGCAGCGCCCGCAAGCTTTAACGAACGCCAAACACAACCGAGCCCGCCACTGAGCGGGCTTTTTTGTGCCTTTTGAAAAATACATGACCGGCGGTATTGACCTCATAGAATACCGGCGGTATTGTTCACTCCATCGAGACGCCACAGCGCCTCGCCAGGGCCTCAACAGACCCGCCGCTCTTTAACAGCTCAGGATCCTCGCCATCGACTACACCGGGTTTCAGCCGGTAAGTGCGAGCAACAAATAGTCGATGCCATGCCAGCTCTGGAACTGGCCGTGCTCACCAGATGTGAGTACGCGAAACCACGCAAGCCGATCTGCGAAGAACACCGGGTACGAAATGTGTGACGCAGGTTAGAGATATGAATCGGGCGATGCGCGTGGTGGAGATGAAACACCCACAGATTTACTGATGCCGCTTCGATGAGGCGGCATTGGAAATCAACGGAGGCAAGACGATGAGCAATTCAGTGTTTGAAGCGAGCGATGAGGTGGTTAACGAAGCTGCAGCAGCTTGCGCCCGGCGGCTCGCAAAGTGGTTCGGTGGCATCGAAGAGGCGATTGCAGCGCTTGAGGCCGATCCGATTGACCTGGCCGACCTCGCGCTTCGCGATCACGTCAAAGAGCGCCGGCAGATGACGATCAAGGCGCACATGAACATTCAGGTCTTCAGCCGGGATGTTCTCGAACAGGTTGCATGACGGTCTTTTCACTGATGCACCTGGTGACGGGTGCAGCGGGAAAACAACCGAGGGTCGAACATGAAAATCTTAGTAGGCGTGACAGTAGCAGTTTGGTTTCTGATGGCGTGGTTCACGCACCTGTTCGTGTGCTTCAAGGCTGCGAGCTGGGGCTTCCTGATTGCCGGGGCGATCTTCTTCCCGGTAGCGGTTGTGCATGGCACGGGCGCCTGGTTCGGAGCCTGGTAAAGATCAACCAGCGCCAACGACAGCCTGTCGCTGAAAGAATCCTGAGCGGGGATTAAGCCGCCTCCGCCACGGCCGTCGGACAACACGGTCTTTGTGGGCACTCCAAAGCAGTGTTCGTTTCGCTCCGTATGAGCGAAGGCTTAGCCAATGAACCAAATCAAGAACGCTGACAGTCGGAAGAGTACGACGGACAGCCGGGAGAGACTGGCCCGATCACCTCGAAAGAGGCCGCATCGGAGGTGACCTTCAGTCCCGAAAGGGTCTAAGTGCGCATTCCACGCCATCCGGCCACCCAGCCCACCAACATCCGGCCACCTATTCCACGCTCATCCGGCCGGGCAGTCGGAGCGCAGCGACGCAGGTTTGCATTGTTAGTCTGAAGTCTCTGTCGCCGTCAATTTCGTTGCGCGCCTGCGCATCGATTCGCCCTTCAGTTCGATCCGATAAGCGTTATGTACCAGCCGGTCGAGGATCGCATCGCCCAAGGTCGGATCGCCGATCAGTGCGTGCCATTTGTCCACCGGCATCTGGCTAGTCACCAGCGTCGAGCGGTTGCCGTAGCGGTCGTCCAGCAGTTCAAGCATGTCGCGCCGCTGAGCAGCGGTAAACGGCGCCAAGCCCCAGTCATCCAGGATCAGCAGGTCGGTCTTGGCGTAGCCGGCCATTAGCTTGGCGAAGCGGCCGTCGCCGTGTGCCAGGCCCAGTTCTTCCATCAAGCGCGGCAGGCGCAGATAGCGCACGCTGTAACCGTCGCGGCAAGCTTTATGAGCCAGCGCGCAGGCGAGCCAGGTTTTGCCTACGCCCGTCGGCCCGCCGATGATCAGGTTCAGGCCATCGCGCAGCCACTGACCGCTACCCAGTTGCAGGATCAGCGCCTTGTCCAGGCCACGAGGGCTGCGGTAATCGATGTCTTCCAGGCAGGCGTTATGGCGCAGTCGTGCGGCTTTGAGGCGAGTCGTCAGGCGGGCGTCTTCGCGCTCGGTCAGCTCGCGGTCGACCATCAGGCCGAGGCGTTCGTCGAAGCTGAGATCGTTGATGTCGGGCGTTGCGTGTTGTTCGCCAAGCGCCTTGATCATGCCGTGCAGGCGTAGGATTTGCAGCTTGTCGAGGGTCGGGTTAGGCAGCATGTTCGTGCTCCTTTTTCAGTCAGTGGTAGTAGCCAGGGCCGCGCAGATTGATATGTTCATCGGGCAGTAACGGCAGGTTTTGCTGGGCAAGAGGTAGCCGTTCCAGGCCTTGGCGCAGGATCGATTCGAGGCTCTTGTAACTGCATGCGCCTAGGGCCAGCGCACGTTGGCAAGCGGCTTCCAGCCGCTCTTCGCCGTGCTGTTTGCTCAAGCGCAGGATGCCCAGGCAGGCGCGGAAGCCATGCTGCGGATGGATTCGGCGTTCGAGGATGTAGGCGATGACACCGGCCGTATTCGGGCCCGTCTGCTCAGCCCAGCGGATCAGCCGCTGGGGCGTCCACTCGGCGTGTTCGCGGTGACTTTTGGGCATGTGCTCGGTGTGGGTAGTGTGGCGGCCTTTGTGCGGCGAGCGCAGATGGCTGGCCACGCGCTGGTTGGCGTGGAAGCACTCGACGGTCTGCGCGGTCAGGCGTACTTCGAGTTGGTGTTTCACCAGTTGGTACGGCACGGAGTAAAAATGGCCGTCGACTTCGACGTGGTAGTCGATGTGGACTCGCACCTTTTTCCATTCGGCGTAGACATATGGATGTTCTGGTAGCGGTTGCAGCGCGGGTTGGTCGATGGTCTCGAAGGCCGAGCGGCGTGAGCCGGGCAGTTTCTTGAAGGGCTTCTGATTGAGGCGATCCAGCAGCAACGCGATGGCTGTGTTGAGTTCGCCCAAGGAGAAGAACTGGCGGTTGCGCAGCACCGCCAGTATCCACCGCTCGACGACCTGTACGCCGACTTCAACCTTGGCTTTGTCCCTGGGTTTACGCGAGCGCGCGGGCAGCACGGCTACGCCGTAATGCTCGGCGAGATCGCGGTAACTGGGGTTGATATCCGGCTCGTAGCGATGCGCCTTGGTCACGCCACTGCGCAGATTGTCGGGCACCAGGATCTGTGCGGTGCCGCCGAAAAAAGCAAAACAGCGGGCGTGCGAGCCCAGCCAGTCGGGCAGTTTCTGCGACCAGGTCGCCTCGGCGAAGGTGTAGCTGGAGGCGCCGAGGACGGCGACGAATATCTGGGCCTGGCGGATCTCTCCGGTTCGCCGGTCGATGATCGGCACGGTCTGACCCGCGTAATCGACGAACAGCTTTTCGCCGGCGCGATGTTCCTGGCGCATGACCACGTCGACCTTGGCGGCCCAGAGCCGGTAGTGCTCGCAGAACCAGCTGTACTGGAAGCCTTGCGGGTGCGCCAGTCGATATTCTTGCCAAAGCAGGGCCAGGGTTACGCCGGGGCGGCGCAACTCTGCGTGGACATGAGTCCAGTCCGGCATCGGACGTTGATCGCTGGGGACGTCGGGTGGTGGCGGAAAAAGACGCTGCTGCAACTGCGCCTCGCTCGCCGCACACGGCCAAGTCAGCCCGCTGGCAGCAAAGCGATTGAGGTACTCACCGATAGTTGCGCGACCCACCTGCAAGCTGACAGCGATCTGGCGAGCAGATAGGCCGACCTCAAACTTGAGACGTAGCACTTCCTTAATTTTACGCATGGATAACCGCTCCACGACGACCTCTCTGCTTCGATAAAAGAGGTCGATGGTAGTGAATTAATCCTGCGTTGCTGCCTGCCTTGTGGGTGGCCGGATGGCCGTGGAATGGGTGGCCGGATCATCGTGGAATCAGTGGCCGGATGTTCATGGAATGGGTGGCCGGATGCCCGTGGAATCCGCAGTCTAAGGGCGTCGAGCTGTAAGGTAATGCCTCGCGGGCCGAAAGGCCGACATATGCGGCGAGGCGCGTAATCGAACTGTATGAACCCAGTTCGGGCGCAAGGCGGACCTGGCCACAGCACTGAAGATCACCTCCGATGCGGATGCACGCCCAGGCTGATGGGCAGGTTTGAAAACTAACAGTTCCGAGAGTGAGCGCTGACCGGCTAAGTACTATTTTATGCCCGCGCGGTACCGGCTCGTAATAACTGGCATTGCGGTAGCCGAAAGGCGTTGACCGCGGCATGACTCTCAACCCGGAGATCAGCACCGGGCATCTGCATCAACCAACCCAAACGGAGATCACCATGCTCCTACTGTTCCTGATCGGCGCAGCGCTCAGCCATGCGCGGCCAGAACCGCCACCTGATGACGGCCTGCCAGCCGGTCCACTGCGCTTCCATCGTGAGCGCTGGCGATGTACCGAGGGTCAGCGTTCGTTCTGGCGCGCGCTGCCCCGAACCAAATACTCGACCTGAAGCTGCATCTGATCGAAAAGGCCCTCCCGTCCAGTTGGGCCTTTTCACTTCTCGCTCCCACAGACCAACCGCTCTATTCCGGGCGCTGGCGACACGAAACCACCTACTTCGCTCCCGCAGCCGACACCACCCGAATGCACTCTCCTCCGCGCCCAACGGCAACCAGCGGAGCGGATGAGTGCATCCGAGTTTTGTTGGATCAACCACATGGAGCAAATCATGGCCGAGCAACGAGCGCCGTATCCACGGTCGGCGGACAACGATGATCAGATGAACCTGCCCGAGGGAAAGACCTGCGGCGACTGCGTGCACTGCCGCCGTTGCACGCTGATGTTCGGTCATATCCCGGCTGACGAGTCGTGCGACTGGAGCCCTTCGCGCTTTCGTGAAGCCATCCCCGCCACCGCCTAACCCCAAACACTGGAGGTCGCCATGAGCGACAAGAAATGCGAAGCCGATCATAGCTGGCGTCGTGTAAGCCAATGGCGCAGCGATCCGGGCGCCGTCAGTGGAACAGTTCACTACAGCTACCTGGAATGTCGGGTGTGTGGCGAAGAAGACCATAGCCATCCGAATCCAGAATCCTACGAATGTGCACCTAAAGACTAAAACCCGCCACCCTGGAGGCGACCATGAACCCAGCACTGAAAATCTGTCAGGAGCGTTTCGACGCTCAATTGCCGCCTCCAGTAATCGAGAGCCCTCGGGAAGAGGCTCGGGCGGAATGGATCTACAACGCGGTCGAGCAGCTTGTCCGGTTCGGCAGTGATGTTTCGTTCCAGCGCCGGATGCGCAAGCCGCAGGGCGTGACAGTGGCGCAACTGGCCCTGGCCGTGGATGAGCATGTGAACGGCCGCCTTGCGGACTGCGAGGTTCGCTCCCCCGCCCTGGGCAATCTGCTCATGTCCCTGGCAGGCCGACCCGATCAAAACGCCGTGGCCGAGCTACTGGGCCCCAGCGATCACCCCTTCGGCAAGATCGGCGAGATCGCCCAGGCCCTGCTTGAGCCGTTGGCCGATGACGCCCTGATCGCCAAGGCCGAGGACAACGAACTGTGAGCCCACACATCCTGATCGACGAAGCGCTGGAAAGCCTGGAGCACCCAGACAGCCCAGAAGGTGCTTCGAAGGTGGTCCTGCACATGATCACAAAAATGATGGAAGGCGAAGTCATCACAGTTGAAGAGTTCAACCACTACTGCAAGCGCCTCCTGAAGATCACCAGGCAGCGCAAGGAGGCTTCATGAGCACTGCACCGGTTAAATCCCTGATCGACGAGCAGATGGACGACATCGAGCGCCGCATCGCCATCCTCGGCTTCGGCCTGCCGTTCAACGAAGTGATTGGCCGCAAGCGTGAGGACCTGGTGAAGGATCTTCCACAGCGCCTTGCGGTGACCATGAAGGGCGGCCGCATTGCCGCGAGGGTTCGACCATGATCATTGATTGGAGCAAGGCCCCTGAATGGGCGACGGAGCTAGCAGTAAACCCTTACAACGAGAAAGCATGGCTCGCCGAGGAAGGCTACAGCTATCTGATCGGAAATGGTGGTGTCGTGCCGTGGTCGTACGAAACAGCCTTTGCTCGCACAGCCTTTAAGAGTATCGAGGTTCGGCCTGCGCCCTGGACCGGCGAAGGCCTGCCGCCTGTTGGCCTGGAGGTCGAGTGTACATTCGATTACTGGGGGTACTGGCTGAAAGGCAAAGTGCTCTACTACGGAAAGAAGATGATCTTCATGGAGCAAGAGAGCCCGAAAGGCAGCTTCGAAGGATCGATGATGCCCGATGGAATAAAGTTCCGCCCCATCCGCACGCCCGAGCAGATCGCCGAAGAGACGCGTATTGCTGAGCTCAATCTGATGATTGGCGCCATCAAGGATTACCCTGGCGGCAGGCATGGTGTTGATCACCTGACCCAACTCAAGATTCATGAAGAAGTCTGCATCAATCTGTACGACGCGGGCTGGCGCAAGCAGGTGACGCCATGAAAACCATCACCTGGATCCTCACCGCCGCCCTGCTCGTGACCATGCTGGCCTACACCGTCGTGAAGGAACGCCGGGGTTCCTGCGAGGTGCAGCAACTGTCGCAGGTGCTGAAATGAGCACGCAACGTCAGCGCCTTCGCCGCCTGTACACCTGGCGCGGCTCAGCCATCGTCCTTCTCTTGTGTACCGCCTGGATGTTCGCCAGCGCCTACGCCGGTCACATCACCCAATAACCCAGCTCTTCAAACGCTGCGCACGTCGCGGCCAAGGAATCCCCGTGTCTGCACAAAAACATACGCCCGCCCCGTGGACCGTTCGCGAGGTATCGCATTCCAACGTACCTGGGCAGCGCGCGTTCGCTATCGACTTCAACAAAGACCAGGAACAGGTAGTTGATTGGGTCTACGAAGAGGCTGACGCCAAACTGATCGCGGCATCGCCTTGCCTCCTGGCCGACCTGGTCATCGCTGCCGAAACTCTTCGGCGTTACGAAGCTCTGCACCGCGCCAAGGACACCGCCGAAAGCATGGCGAAGGCCGAGGTTAATGCGGGGCTTGCCTCCCGCTTCGAGCAGACCATCGCCAAAGCCACCCAATAACCCCCTTCACAGCGCCCCTCTCCGGTGGCGCGGAGAACAGTCATGTCCAACACACGGATTTGGGATCAGGTCGACGTAACTGATCCAAGCGCAACCAAGAATTTCACCGGAATGGGGGGCTTTAAAGGGACAGCAATCAAGCCGACCTACCTGATGCATAAGGCTACCGAGGTGTTCGGTCCTTGCGGCGAAGGCTGGGGCTGGACTGTGCTTGAGGAGCGTTTCGACGAGGGCGGTCCGCTCCAGGCCCCCACCAAAGAATGGCCTGATGCGCCGCGCATCAACGCCAAGCTCCATACCCTGAAGCTTGAGCTCTGGTATCTGGGGAAAGACGGCCAGAAATGTACCGTCCAGCACTACGGTCACACCCCATTCGTCCATTTGCAGCAAGGCAAGATCGTCACAGACTGGGAGGCTGCCAAGAAGTCGCTCACCGACGCCATGGGCAAGTGTCTACAGCCTCTCGGGTTCTCGGCAGACATTCACATGGGGTTATTCGATGACGCAGCCTACGTTGAGACGGTGCGCGATGAAGTGGCTATTTCCAAGGCTGAGGACAGGGTTGCCGAAGAGGAGCGGCAGAAACAGGAGCGCCTGGACTATATCAAGTCGGTCGTCGACACCATGCGCAGCGCCAAGTCAGCACATGAGGTCAAGAAGATCCATGACCATGCCGTCCGCATCCTGGCAGCCCGCAAGGATACCGGCGCGGTCCAGCGCATCAATAAAGAGCTGCACGACCTCTCTCCTAAATTCGATCAGGAGTCAGCAGCATGACCACCCTCTACACGATCACCGAGCAATTCAAAGAGCTGGCAGCACTGGCCGAGACCGCCGACGAAGACCTGGCTGTCGCCCTGCGCGACACTATGGAGGGGATTGAGGGTGAGTTCCAGGAGAAGGGCAAAGCGATCGCCATGGTCACGCTGAACATCGATGGCGATCTTGAGGCTATCCAGACTCAAATTGATCGGCTCGAAGAGCGCAAGCGGATCATCAATAACCGCAAGGAAAGCCTCAAGGATTACTTGCGCACGAACATGGAAGCGGCGGGCATAACCAAGATCACCCACCCACTCTTCACCATCACCTGTGGTAAGGGCCGCTCTGTTGTGGTGATCGACGATGAAAAGGCGTTGCCTGACGAATTCGTCAACGTGAAGGTAACCAGCGCGCCGGATAAGGCGATGATCGCCAAGGCCATCAAGGATGGTCAGCAAGTTCCAGGCGCCCATACCGAGATCGGCAAAAGCTCGATCACTATCAAGTGAGGCCCCGATGATCAGCAACCACCTCAGCCTGGTCGAGCATCATCGGCCACAAGCGGATCGCATTTCCGAGAAGATCGCCCAGTTCTTGGCGGCCGGCGGCCAGATTGACGAACTGCCCAGCCCGCCGCGCAATCCCATCCCGCCGGCCCGCTCAACCCGGATAGACCCTGAAACGGTCCTCAAGCGCAAACCGCGCAAGCTGACCCTGGCCGAGCGCCGGGCGCTGCGCAAGATGGCGGACTCGCTATGAAGTCGAAACGCAAACCTAACAACGGTTTCGCCCGAGCTGAACGCAGTTGCCGGGCGTTGCTGCGCACCAACCACGTCGCGGTCGTGAACATCGATCCAAGCGGCATCCAGATCATGGCGAACTGGAAAAGCTGCCGACAGATCCGCAGCCTGGCAATCGCCAACGCCCTGTTCGACTTCGCGTACCGCTGGACGATCTACCTCAGCGCCATGTGTCGGGACGAACGCGGCGTTGAGTACGTCAAGTCGGTGGAGATCTCGCCGGAAGGCATCTACAAGGTGGAGCGCCTGACGGATGCCATCGAGCATTACTACCTGGTTCTGCGCAACAGCGCGAACCCGAACCATCTGGTTGCCTCGGGGTGGATTGCCGTTCCTGCTGAGGTCGTGCTCGAAGAGGCCCAAGCCGCGAAGCTGTTCTACGCCGCAGGCGCCTGGCACCAGGTGAAGGTAGCAGCGTGAGACGTTTCCGCGCCCAACAACGCAAACGACAGACCTGGCTGGACTTGCCGGCCAGTGGAATTGAAGAGGTAGGCCATGGCCAAGACAGTGCAGGAACGATCGGCCAAGGCTGCGCAGAAGCGCCTGGCGGTCGCCGAGAAGGAGTTGCGACACAAGGTCAGGCCAGGTATCGAACAGGCCATGGAGCGCATACGGCTTCGAGGCCAGGTGCCGATCATCAGCGAGGTCTTGCAGATCGCCATCATGAAGATGGACCTGATGGGCGACGACGAGTTGATCGAGTTCTTGAGGTATCCGCGCCACGAAATCGTTATTAGCGAAAACGTTGCGCGAGAGTTTTACAATCAAAGCTTGGCCGAACTGAAGCGGGATCCAGGCGATGAGCAAGAAGCTCCCTCAAACCTCTGCGAAAATCAATGAGCCACTGGCTAAGCAATAAAGAGGACTTGGGCCGCCTCCCGCTCTTTCGTTGAAGTTGTTTATGCATTTCTTGACGTCTTCAAGAGCTTTGCTCGCGAGCTCGACGTTAACAAAGCCCTCCCATTCAACCGAACCATAGGCATCTGAGGTGCGAGGTTCGGCGGTAGTGACCTCCTCAAACTCAATCGAAGCGGTGCGCCCATGGGCCATCAAGTTCCGAAACCGGAGCGCCCTTGCCGCCCATGGAAGATCGTTTTCGATGCCAGCTCCAGGTATCCCGAGGGTTTTACGAATGTGTTTGTATTTTGCCCAGATTGAATCCTTTCCCTTTGGGAGAAGCTCAATATCGAGCTCGTCCCCCTCAAGCAAATGATTGCAATAGGCTTCAAGGGTGAATGCTGCAAGAACGAGGGCGTTAATGATTTCGTAGTACGAGCCTTCCTCATCGCGCTTTGCCCGATCAAGGCTTCTGCTAGCGCCAGCATACAAAAAGGCAAATGTGTATACGGTACGTTTCCCACTTGCTCGGCCAACCATATGCACCTCGAATCTTAGTAAACAACAATCAAACATCAACCCAAACCAAATTGCCACCACCGGTCACGGAGGGGCTTTACTCGACTTTGATCTTCATGTTTGGCTCAGATTCCATCGTCGGGCGGCGCAGCTCTGGATCGTTTGCATCAAGGCAGCGGAATTGCACTTCGGCGTTGGCGTATCGGCCATAACCCGAATCGCGAGACGCCTCTTTCACTGGCATCAGCTGCTTTCCTTTGCTCTCGCAGAAAGCATTCGCCTCTTGGTACAGCTCAGCTTTCACAGCCGCGCCGCCGAAGGTGGTGAAGCTGCCGTCCTTCGCGACCATGTAAGTATCGCGCCCCATCGGCACAACGCCAGGGCCTGAACAGCCAGCAACAAGCAGAGCAATCGTTGGAACCAGTAAATGCCGCATCGGCAACGCTCCATGCGTGATGGTGAGAAATAGGGCCATCACTCTGCCACACACCCAAAAACTCAGCCACCCACCGGTCACGGAAGGCGGCGCCTGCATTGGAGAACACCATGAGCCACAACTGCGCATACGTTCGGCAGCACTATCAGGTGCCCGCCGAAGTAGGCCGCCGCGTCATCGCCTACGGCAAGCCCGGCGTCATCTTGGCGGATCGCGGGCACTACATAGGCGTGGTGCTGGACGAAGACCCAAAGAAGCGGATCAGCAACTACCACCCAACCCATGAAATGCAGTACGGCGATATGGCCCAGACGCTTCCACTGAAGAAGTGGGTGGTGCTCCCCTTCAATTTTGACTGGGACGAACTGAGCTGGAATCGCGATGCGCAGGGCTACCTGACAGAGGTATGGGCAGCCACTCGTAGCCAGGCGAAATACCTGGCGTACCGAGAGCTTGAAGATTTCTGCGACGGGGCCAAAGCTATGTGCTTCTTCAAGGTTCGCCGCGCCTGAACCGCCCTCACCTATTGCGACGAGCTTTTTACTATCTCG
Source organism: Pseudomonas sp. St316 (assembly GCF_018325905.1). Lineage (NCBI taxonomy): Bacteria > Pseudomonadati > Pseudomonadota > Gammaproteobacteria > Pseudomonadales > Pseudomonadaceae > Pseudomonas > Pseudomonas sp. St316. The sequence continues at coordinate 4,513,974 of NZ_AP021901.1, forward strand.
TTAATCAGATCCCAGGCATGCGTACGTGCGGCCTGGCGCGCCTTATCGATTGACTCAAACAACTCTTCGCTTGAAGCGACCTTCGGAGCGGCGCCATCTTTACCATGAATTTTCAGTTCATATGTGAACCCGTTCTGATGCTCCTGTAAAAAAATGACGAATTCATGGTCCTGACTTTCATCGACAAACGTTTTGGCCTCAAGCATCAAACTTTCCTCTCTCCGGCCCCATGCCGGGCCATCAACCAATAGCCCACAAACCCACATCACGCCACCCTGGCGAGGATCAACTATGTCCGCACAGCATGTCGACGAGAAGAAACTCGAGCGAGCGATCCGCAAGATCAAGCACTGCCTGGCACTGGCCCAGAGCGCCAACGAGAACGAAGCCGCCACGGCGCTACGGCAAGCACAGGCATTGATGCGCGAGTACCGACTGACCGAAATGGATGTGAAGTTGAGCGACGTCGGTGAAGTAGAGTCATCCCTCTTCCGTGCCAAGCGTCGTCCGGCATGGGATCAGCAGCTGAGCATCGCCGTGGCGCAAGCATTCAGCTGCACGACGCTGCGGCGAAGGAAGTGGAGTAGCGCGAAAGGCCAGGTCGTTGAGTGCGCGCTATTCGTCGGCGTGTCTCCCGCTCAGAACATCGCCCTTTACGCATATGAAACGCTGCACACTAAGCTCACCCATGCGCGCAAGGAGTACTGCTCAGCAGTCAGGTCTGGCGTTCATCGCAGTCGGTACTCGCCCGAAACTGCTGGCGATCACTTCGCACTGGCCTGGGTCTGGGAGGTTCAATCGAAGCTGAAAACTCTTGTGCCTCAAGATGACGATGATCCGCTTGGAAATCCTGCCAGCGGCAAAGGTCTGGTCGCGATCCAGGCGCAGGACAAGGCGTTGATCTGTGAGTACCTCGCCACCCAAGACATCAAAGAATCGCGGAAAAGCAAGGGTGTCGAACTGGACATGAACGCCCAAATTGCCGGCATGCTTGCCGGTAGCAAGGTCGAACTCCACGCCGGCATTGCGCGCGGCGGCGATGACACTCTCGCCCTATCCGCAACCGCCTGACTACAGCCCGCGACTGGCAATCGCTGAAGGATCCCGCATGCACACAGCAATCGATTTGTTCGCCGGCCTCGGCGGATGGACCACCGGTGGCCGCGCCGCCGGCCTTGACGTCCTATGGGCGGCCAACCACTGGCCTGCCGCGGTTGAATGGCACACCGAAAATCACCCCGATACCCAGCATGTTTGCCAGGATCTTCACCAAGCTGACTGGTCGCAGGTGCCGAAGCATGACTTGATGCTGGCCTCCCCTTGCTGCCAGGGCCACACAAAGGCCCGGGGGCGGGATAACGGAAATCCAAAGCACGACAATTCACGATCGACGGCTTGGGCGCCGGTATCGAACGCTGAAGTTAACCGGCCGGACTTCGCCATCATCGAGAACGTTCCGGAGTTCATGGATTGGATTTTGTATCCGGCCTGGGCGGACGCGATGCAGCGCCTTGGCTATGCCCTGGCACCTCACATCGTTGACTGCGCAGACCTTGGTGTTCCCCAGCACCGCGTGCGCCTGTTCATGGTCTGCTCTCGCAGCAAGGCGCCATTGCACTTGCAGTTGCCTCAGTACCAGCACGTGCCCGCCCGCGACATCCTCGACTTCGATGCAGGCAAATGGAGCAAGATCGAAAAGCCCGGACGCGCCGAGTCGACACTGCTTCGGGTGAAGAATGGGCGGGAGCGTTTCGGCGATCGCTTCATCATGCCGTATTACGGCTCCGGCTCCGGCCTGACCGGTCGCAGCCTGGACAGGCCGATCGGCACCATCACCACGTTGGACCGTTGGGCCCTGGTGCGTGGCGATGAGATGCGCATGCTTTCGGCGGATGAAGCCCTGGCAGCCCAATCCTTCGGGCCAGATACGAAGCGACCAGACAACCACCGGCTGACTATGCACATGACCGGCAACGCGGTCCCGCCGCTTGCTGGCCAACGAGTCATCGAAGCGCTGGAAGCCGCCGCTTAACCCCCCACTCCACCGCCCGGGCATGCCCCGGATAGGACTCCCCATGCCTACAGAAAACGAACCGGCCGAGCCGCTGCCGACATTGGCGAACGGCGCCGCACTTGAAGCTTCGACCTGGATCGACTTCGTCGAACGCCTCCGTTATCACTGCAACGGCGCCGGAGTTAAATGGCACCACACCGCGGCCGCCATTTTTACCGTGCAGACCAAGCGGATCGATTACGGCTACGAGATCGACTACGCGGAAGGTCGAGTTGTCTGCCTGGAGGATCGGTCGTGGTTCAGCCCAAAAGAATACTGGGACGACCTCGACGACGAGGAGCGCGCAGAAATCGACCAGGCTCTGATAGCTGATCGGGAATGCGGCTTTATGGATATGGACGAGGACGACCAGTGGGAATATCTCGGCGAGTGCGATGACCACACCGTAACCGGCTGGAATAAGCGCTGGGAAATCGTGAACAGCCACTTCACCCGAGAGGCCGCTGAGGCGTTTATCCGACGCAAGCAGCACGACTACGGCGAAATGCGCGTCTACGTCGAATCTCAGTACTACGCCTGGGAGTTCGAAGCCATCAAGGAAGCGATCCTTGACGGCACGCTGACTTACACGCCGAAGACGGTTGCGAATGCTCATGATCTGGTAACGATGGAGATTGTATGAGCCAAGTAGATCGATTCACACGGCAGGGTGTTGGAGCGTCTGACCGGGCTGGCTTTTGGGTTCACGCCGGCGACTTCAACCAAAAGATGGCCCAGGCGCAGGAACGAGAGTCGTACCTGAACGGCCAGATCGAGAAGTGGACGGCACTGAATGGGGACAACTTCAAGCGCGCTGAGATCCTGAAAATGGATCGCGACGCCTTGCAGCAGTGCCTGAACGCAGCGGATCAGCGGATTGAGGAGCTTGTGGCAGAGCTCGCAAAAGTTCGCCATGGCCCGTGCAAGTTGATCGTCGGGGACGAACTGCCATGACCCACAAAAGCTACCGGCTCGACCCGAACGTGAGAACCATCACTGACATGGTGACCGATGAGCAGGTGCAGAGCTCATTCCAGCGCACCAACTTCGGCCACGACGACTTTCGCGGGTTACTGGCCCAAGGTTGCATCAAGGCGCTAGCTGGTTGGCATCAGGGCCACACGCTGACGACAATCCTTGAGGAGCTGCGGCTGATCAGTTGGAACCGTCAGGTCGGAAAAATCAAGGTCACCGCCAAGGGTCGTCACTACATCTGGCTCGCCTTCAAAGGCCGCCCAGGCGTCTAATTCCGCAAAGAGTACATCTGTACTCTACCCACAAATCTACTCCCTCCCCCTTCAAAGTCAGCCGCTATAGCGGCAAGGACGAAGTCATGCCTGAAGAAATAAAATTGATCCAGCCAGCCCCGGTAGTGCGCGATGAATACGGCATGTTCGCTCACCCCGACATGCCCGACTTCGACGAGGGCGACGGCGACAAGTCCAAAGCCTGGATCGCTGAACAGCGCTTACAGGTGAGGATGGTTGAGCTCGAATACCACAGCGACGAAGCGGTCTCGGAGCGTTACTTCGAAGCAGGCGACCCGGATTGCAGCTACTGGGAGCCTGATCGCCCCGAAGGCGAAGGCTGGTTCTGCCTGGCCATTCACGACACTGACGACGGCCCGGTTTGCTGGTGGGCACGCCGCGAGGTTACGCCATGATCGCAATCAAAGAACGCCCCATCCTGTTCTCGGCGCCGATGGTGCGCGCCATCCTGGAAGGCCGGAAGACGGTCACGCGGCGAGCTGTGAAAGGCGTGGGGCTGAAATGGCTCGAAGAATTCACGCCCGGCTACGTCGCAGATCCGGCGAACAGCCTCTGCCCTTACGGACTGCCAGGCGATCGGCTGTGGGTGCGCGAGACCTGGGTAGCTGACGCCCAGCTTGATGCCGTCGCACCGCGTGAACTGAGCCAAGGCGAGCCGATCTTGTACCCGGCAGACGGGGCGGTCCGGCAGAGCGGATGCTCAATGATCAGCCCAGGTAAGGGGCGCCCTTCGATTCACATGCCCCGCTGGGTAAGCCGCATCCTCCTGGATATCACCGAAGTCCGCGTCGAGCGGTTGCAGGAAATCAGCGAAGAGCAGGCCAAGGCCGAGGGTGTCCGTCTGATGCGGGACGGCAGTGGCACGTGGGTAAGTCGAGAGGGGCCAGGACGGCTCGTCACGCCATGGACTACAGCCAAAGAAGCATTCGGCGACCTGTGGAACTCTATCAACGGCACCGACGCGTGGGACGCCAACCCCTGGGTCTGGGTCGTCGAATTCAAGCGGGCGACCCCATGATCGCCCTCGCCTGGTTCGCCTACGTGTACTGCTACAAGGGGCCGAAGTGATGAATCCATACCTGATCACCGGCCCGGCTCAGATCGGCATCAGCGGTGGTCGCACTAGCGGGCACATGGTCTACAAGATCCTTGAGGCCCATGGCGGGACATTGCCGCCAGATGTGCACCTGTTCTTTCAGAACACCGGCAAAGAACGCGAAGAGACACTGGTCTTCATTGATCAGATCGCCAAGCGCTGGGACGTGAATATCGTTTGGATGGAGTGGTGCCGCGAATACGGCCAGCCGGCCGACGCTCCCTGGTACAGGTTGGTGGACTTCAAAACCGCCAGTCGCAACGGCGAACCATTCACCATGATGCTCGAGTATTACGCCGCATACCGGAGGGCGGAAAAGAACATGCCGCCGGTACTGCCGAATTTCTCGAACAACATGTGCACCGCCTACTTGAAGATCAAGATCGGCGAGAAGCACATGCGAGCGCTTGGCTACGACGAGTGGGATTGCGTGATCGGCATCCGCAAAGACGAAGCCGGGCGCTACCACCGCATGATGGCCGCCAACGCAAAGGGCGGAACCCGCTGGGACAACGTCTGCCCCTCCTATACCGCAGGCGTCACGAAAGAGCATGTCGCCGAGTTCTGGGCGGCACAGCCCTTTGACCTTGGCATGGATTCAGACCTTGGCAACTGCGACCTGTGCTGGAAAAAGGGAGAAGACAAGCTGTTCAAGGCGATCCAAGCCGAACCGGATCGGGTGATTTTCTGGTCCGGCGCCGAGGAACGATTCAATCAAGTGTTCCGAATGGATCGTCCGAAGTACTCACACTTGGCCTGGTATGCCGAGAACTACAAAGGCCAGATGGATGCGTTTGGCTATTCGGAAGACATCGACTGCTTCTGCGGAGACTGATCCCTCCCCCTAACCCCTACCCCACACATGAGCCTGCCGGTGTACGGCGGGCGAGGATATCGCGTGTCCCAATCATTCCCTTTCTACGCCTGGGTGCTGCGTAGCAGCTACGAGATCAGCAAAGTGCAGATCATCCAGGGAGGCCCCGACTTCTATACAGACGACGCAGGGAGGCTCTACCCGTCACCAAGCCTGTTCTCGAGCAAAAAAGCAGCGCTGAAAGCTGGATGGGCTCGCATCGCACGCCAAGAGCAAATGCTGGAAGAAAGCGCCGAGCGTACCGCTAAGCGCAAGCAAGCCCTGGCCGAGTACTCCGTCGACTTTTAACCACCTTCTGCCGCCACGCGCGGCATGGAGCAAGCCATGACCATCACCAAGATCATCAAAGGCCCACACCGCTTTGGCGGATTTTGGTGGGTCATCGCCGATTGCAACGGAAAGGTTCAGCACATCTGCCGTCGCACCGAACAACAGGCTCGCCAGATCGCCGTGGGGCAGGACAGCGTGACCATTCATTAAACACGTCTGCCGCCGAGTGCGGCGCGGAGCATCAATGCGCCTGATATCAATCAGCCAGGCGGCCGAAATGTTGAGCATCGGCCGCACAACGGCTTACGCCCTGGCGAAGGCCGGGAAGATTCCCTGCGTGCGTGGTTTTGGCCCGCTGCGCGTTCACTACGAAAAGCTCGTCCAGATGATCGAGGCCGGTATCCCTGATACCCTCCCGGTCGCGGGCGGCGTACCCGAGGAGAAGGTATGCCCTATAAAAGAGGTAAAACTTGGTGGATCAGTTTCACCGCAGCAGATGGCACGTACATTAGACGCTCTGCTGGCACCGAGGACTATGCAGCAGCCAAGGCATTAGAACAGGAGCATCGCGGCGCGGCTTGGCGCCAAAAGGAGTTGGGCGTGGATCCGCCCAGGACATTCGAGGAAGTCATGATCGAGTACCTGGGCAATGCCGCGTCATCGCAGAAAAGCTTTGCGACCACCCAGTACCGGGTCAAGTCGCTGCAGCGTCACTTCGCCGGGATGATGATGAACGAGCTTTCCGGCAAAGATGTTCGAGAGTACTCGGCGGCCAGGACCAAGGCCGGTAAGTCGTCGGCCACCATCAACCGGGAGCTGGCCGCGCTGTCAGCGGCCATCAACTGGTGCGTCACGGAGTTGGAATGGAAGCTGCCGAATCCGGTGAAGGGTCGAAAACTGAAGGAACCAGAGGGCCGGGTCCGCTGGATCACCCGGGCAGAGGTCGATGGCCTGTGTCGGATTGTGAGAAAGCAGCGCTTTGGTGACATGCTCGAGGACTTTATTCGGCTGGCCGTGAACACCGGTTGCCGGAAAGAGGAAATGCTTGGGCTTGAATGGCGCCGGGTCGATTTTGCCAACCGGCTGATATATCTGGATGGGGAGCACACCAAAGCCGCCAAGCGGAGAAGTATCCCGCTCAATGAAGGGGCTTTGGCTGCACTTAAAGGAAGGATGGCTGTTCGGGCTGAATATTGCCCAACAACACCATGGGTATTTACGAGAAAAAACGGGGCAAGAGTTGCCGACCCTTCAACGGGTTTCGATAACGCTTGTGTAAAGGCAGGAATAACAGATTTCACGATTCATGACTTGCGTCATACGTGTGCAGCGTGGCTGGTGTCCGCCGGCGTGCCGCTCATTGAGATTCGTGATTTGCTGGGCCATTCGACAATCCAGATGACCGAGAAGTATGCGCATCTTGCACCGGCCAGGGTACGAAATGCCGTCAGCGTTCTCGATATGGGCTTGTCACAATCTCGCTACAGCGAGAATCCAGCGGTGCTACAGGAGGGGTATCTAAGGCTGGTAAAGCCTTGATTTATAAGGTGGTGCGGACGGAGAGACTCGAACTCTCACACCTTGCGGCGCTGGAACCTAAATCCAGTGTGTCTACCAATTCCACCACATCCGCGTATCAAGCTTTTAAAGCAAAGGCGCCAGATTTTTAAATCTGGCGCCTTTCTAGAATATGGGGTGGACGATGGGGATCGAACCCACGACAACGGGAGTCACAATCCCGTGCTCTACCAACTGAGCTACGCCCACCATATTGCCTTGTTGCCTTACTTGTGCCAAAGCTGCCTAATTGGCGCACCCGGCAGGACTCGAACCTGCGACCATCCGCTTAGAAGGCGGATGCTCTATCCAGCTGAGCTACGGGCGCCTTTTTAATCTGTATTCTTGGACGATTACAAACTAAGTGCTTTCAGCTTTACCGAGTTGAAACAACCAACTCTGCTCCACCTTCTTAACCAGTGCTAGGCTGTGCCCGACAAGTGCGACGAATGTTATAGACGGCCCGATAGGTCGTCAACTCTTTTTTAAAAAAAATTCATTTAATTAAAGGGGTTAGGGGAATTTGCAGACCAAGCGCCTTTGCCCTCACGCCCCGGCATGCGAGAATGCGTTCTCTTTTTTTCCCCTCTCGATGGTTAACCACGCGCAATGACTGCACAACTTATCGACGGCAAATCGATCGCCGCCAGCCTGCGCCAGCAGATCGCCCAACGAGTCACCGAGCGCCGCCAGCAAGGCCTGCGCACGCCCGGCCTTGCGGTGATCCTGGTCGGCAGCGATCCTGCCTCTCAGGTTTATGTCTCGCACAAGCGTAAAGACTGTGAAGAGGTCGGCTTCCTTTCCCAGGCCTACGACCTGCCTTCCGAAACCACCCAGCAAGCGTTGGCCGATCTGATCGATCGCCTGAACGATGACCCGAACATCGACGGCGTTCTGCTCCAGCTGCCTCTGCCTGAGCACCTCGACGCCTCCAAGCTGTTGGAGCGCATCCGTCCGGACAAAGACGTCGATGGTTTCCATCCTTATAACGTCGGCCGCCTGGCCCAGCGCATCCCACTGCTTCGTCCTTGCACCCCTAAAGGCATCATGACATTGCTGGAAAGCACTGGCGTGGACCTGTATGGCCTCGACGCCGTAGTGGTGGGTGCATCCAACATCGTTGGCCGTCCGATGGCCATGGAGTTGCTGCTGGCCGGCTGCACCGTGACCGTGACCCACCGTTTCACCAAGGACCTGGCCGGCCATGTCGGCCGCGCCGACCTGGTGGTGGTGGCCGCCGGCAAACCCGGCCTGGTACGGGGTGAGTGGATCAAGGAAGGCGCCATCGTCATCGACGTGGGCATCAATCGCCAGGAAGATGGCAAGCTGGTGGGCGACGTGGTCTACGAGACAGCCCTGCCCCGTGCCGGCTGGATCACGCCGGTACCTGGCGGCGTGGGCCCGATGACCCGCGCCTGCTTGCTGGAAAACACGCTGTACGCGGCTGAAACGCTGCACAGCTGATACGCGTCAACAAAAAACCTGTGGGAGCGAGCTTGCTCGCGAAGCGATGGACCGGCCAACATCCCGTTGACTGACACATCGCTTCGCGAGCGAGCTCGCTCCCACAGGTGTTTCTGGCGACCGGACTTTAGCCGCCAAACTACAAATTTTTCAGATTCGTTTCGCCAGAATCCCCCTCATGAAACTTTATTTATTCACAAGCCCTGGCGATACAGGCATATAGCGCTGCTGTCGCCCATACTCCTAAAATGCGACGTTTTTTTTTAAAAGTCGTTGCTCAACGGCACCTTCAACTCTATCGAGCCTACTCGCGTGAAAATCCGTCTTTCGATCATCAGCCTGTTCATCGCTTTCACAGGCAGCTTTATCACGCAAAATGTCGTTGCACAGGAAACCATCGCGGCCCCACGGGATACGGCCAAGCTGAAAGTTGCCTCGGGCAGCGCGATGTTGCTGGACCTGCAGACGGATAAAGTCGTCTATTCGAGCAATCCGGACGTGGTGGTACCCATCGCTTCGGTGACCAAGTTGATGACCGGCCTGATCGTGCTGGATGCCAAACAGAACCTGGATGAGTACATCTCCATCACCAACACCCCAGAGATGAAGGGCGTGTTTTCCCGGGTCAAGCTCAACAGCGAACTGTCGCGCCGGGACGTGCTGCTGATCGCCCTGATGTCTTCGGAAAACCGCGCCGCCGCCAGCCTTGCCCACCACTATCCAGGTGGTTATGCGGCGTTCATTGCCGCCATGAACGCCAAGGCGAAGGCGCTGGGCATGACCAGCACCCATTACGTCGAACCGACGGGCCTGTCGATCCACAACGTCTCGACCGCCAGGGACCTGACCAAGCTGCTGATCGCCGCTCGCAAGTACCCACTGCTGAGTGAACTGAGCACCACCAAGGAAAAGACCGTTACCTTCCGCAAGCCGGTGTATAGCCTGGGCTTTCGCAACACCGATCACTTGATCCACAAGGCCAACTGGGATATCCAGCTGACCAAGACCGGTTTCACCAACGAGGCCGGCCATTGCCTGGTGCTGGTGACGAAGATGAGTAATCGTCCGATGGCCCTGGTGATCCTCGATGCGTTCGGCAAGTACACGCACTTCGCCGATGCCAGCCGGATACGTAGCTGGGTCGAGACCGGAAAAAGCGCCGACGTGCCGGCGGTGGCCCTGCAATACAAGGCGGCCAAGAATCTCAAGAGCCGCCAGAGTGGCGTGGTGGAAGCCTCCAAGTAATCCGCGAAACAAGAAAGCCCCGACTCGTCGGGGCTTTCTTGTTTATGGCTTCAGGTCACCCAGCGGATCATAGGGCTTGGGCTTGCGCTCATCCTTTTTATCCAGAGGTGCCTTGGCCGGCCCTATCGGATCGACTTGAGGATCATCAAGATCCGGCGAGTCCGGATCGAAACCCAAGTCGTCACCGCTGGAATGCTCTGACGAATGTGGCCCCGTAGGTGTTTTCGACTGTGCCATGCATGCCCTCCTCCAATCATGGTCGGAAAAATGCCCAACCCTGAAGATGAGAGCCTCAGGCCTGCCGGGTTGTGCCCGGCAAGTGACGAACGGGGTGAACCATCAATGTGCCGCACCCAGGGTCTTGGTGGCTCGTGCCGCGGCTTGCTCTTGCCCTGCCCCAGCCAACTCATCCGCCGCTTTCAGCCAACGCTGTGAATCGACATTGGCCGGAAGCTGCGTGGGCCGCTGGACCAGCACCGCCCAACCGCCTGCACCCGTGAAAGCCGATTCGAAGGCACTGAAGCTCATCAACTGCCGTCGGTTCATGCCTGAACGCAGCAATACCGTCTGCTTCTGACGGTTGTAGCCGGCGAGGATCCCATACCTAGGCTCGGCCCAAAACGCCGAACCGTCGACATAGCGCACCAGCACTGGATAGCCTGCCGCAACCTGTTCCAACAACGCGGGCAGCGTGGCGTCGAGGGGATACACCAACAAGCCGTATTCGCGCACCAAGGTTTGCATATTCTGCTGCAAACCGGCTTCGCCACCCGGCAGGTGCAACGGTTTCTCCAGCAGCCCCGGCGTGATCACCGTGCCTTGCAACGTCAGCAAAGCAGCCAGGGACTGCGGGGCGCCCTGGTACATTTCGCCGCGAAAGAACGGCACGCTGTTGAGCTCCACCCGTTCGGGCAGGCGCTGGATCTGTGGCGAAACACTGCCCGCACACCCCACCAGGGCAACGAGGCAGGACACCGTCAGGACCAGTGATCGAAAAAATGAAATGACCGGCGACATGTTGACTCTCTTGTTCAGGCACCCGGCATCCGGGCCAGGCTTGGGTCGACGATCATAAGGTGCGCACAGCCCTGGGTATAGCCATAACGGCAGTTTTACGAGCGCGATAGAACGAACCGATCCGTGGCCAACCGCCACGGATCGATTACCTGCAACACTTGAGCGACTAGACTGTCCATGTATTAGGTGCGTTATCCCGGACCTGGGATAAAAGGAGGCACAGATGAGCCTGATCACGACAATTCTGATGCTGATATTCGGCTGGCTGAGCGTAGCCACGGCCATGCTGTGGGGCGTGCTCAGGATCACCCGGCGCCATCATCACGCGCCACCTGCGCAATCGGAAAAAACCACAAAACCCGCGCCACGCCACGCCACCGCACACTGAGCATTCGCTTTTCAAACCCTCAAAAAAAAGCCACCCGGGCCTGGACCCGGGTGGCTGCTGTCTGCCTGGAATCAGGCGTTGTCGGCCAACGCCCTTTCCTTGGCCCGTCGGGACAACATGTTCAACACCTCGATCGCCGCCGAGAACGCCATGGCTGCATAGATGTAGCCCTTAGGCACATGGGCACCGAAGCCTTCGGCGATCAGCGTCATGCCGATCATGATCAGGAAGCCCAGGGCCAACATCACCACTGTCGGATTGTCATTGATGAACTTGGCGAGCGGCTCAGCCGCCAACAGCATCACCAGCACCGACACAACGACCGCGATGATCATGATCGGCAAATGCTCGGTCATGCCCACGGCCGTAATGATGCTGTCGATGGAGAACACCAGGTCCAACATCAGGATCTGACCGATTGCCGCGGCAAAGCCCAGGGTCACGCCGGACGTGGCCGTCTTGGGGTCATTCGGTGCGGGGTCCATGCTGTGGTGGATTTCCGTGGTCGCTTTCCACAACAGGAACAGGCCACCGGCAATCAGGATCATGTCTTTCCAGGAGAACGCCTGCCCCAGGATTTCGATGACCGGTTCGGTCAACTGCACAATGAAGGCAATGGTGCTCAACAAGCCCAGGCGCAGGATCAGCGCCATGCCGATACCGATCCGCCGCGCCTTGGCACGGTGCTGGGCGGGCAGTTTGTTGGTCAGAATCGAAATGAAGATCAGGTTATCGATGCCAAGCACGATTTCCATGACCACCAGAGTTGCCAGGGCGATCCACGCGGTGGGGCTGGCGGCGAGCTGTAAAAGATAATCCATGGGTCAGTCCTGACTGATGTGACGGGTTAGATGGTTTTGGTAGAGGGTTCTGATTCTTCGGCATCTTCATCCGGCTGTTTCTTGGGGCTGATCAGCCCGCCGGTGGCTTCGCTGATGGCCTGTTCGGCGGCCTTGTGGGTATCGTCGATGGCCTGCTTGGCGGTTTGCGCGGCTTGCCCCATCAGCTGCTGGGCACTTTTTTCAGCCTGTTCACAGCCCGCCAGTGTCATTGCGGACATCATCAATAAGGCTGCCAGCCCCAGGGATTTGTATGTCATGAAATGAATGCCTCTTGAGAGAATTAAAGGAGCACGAAAGTGGCTCACCGATGGCCAGGCATTCTAGAGAGGTGGATACTTCAGGAAAATTCGTATTTTCAGCGGCTATACTTCGTTTTTTACGAACTCACGTGAACCCATGCTCAATTACCGACAATTGCATTACTTCTGGGTGGTGGCGAAAACCGGCAGCATCGTGCGAGCGTGCGAGCAGTTGAACCTGACCCCACAAACCATTAGCGGGCAGATTTCCCTGTTCGAGCAGACCTACAACATCAAGCTGTTTCGTCGGGTCGGGCGGCAGTTGGAACTGACCGAGGCCGGCCGCCAGACCTTGCCCTACGCCGAACACATGTTCCAGTTGGGAGGTGAGCTGGAGCTGATGCTGCGGGCCCAGCCCAACGAACAGCAAACCCTGTTTCGGGTCGGGGTGGCGGATGTGGTGCCCAAATCCATCGTCTACCGGCTGCTGGCGCCGACCATGGCGTTGAGTGAACCGCTGCGCATCACCTGTCGCGAGGACAAGCTCGAACGGCTGCTGGCGGACCTGGCGATCCAGCGACTGGACCTGGTGATTTCCGACAGCCCGATGCCGACTCACCTGGACATCAAGGGCTACAGCCAGAAGCTGGGGGAATGCGGGATCAGTTTTTTCGCCACCGCCGCGCTGGCCGAACGCTATGGGGCGGACTTCCCCCATGGCCTGCATGACGCTCCGCTGCTGATTCCCGGGCCGGAAACCGTGGTGCGCAGCCGCTTGCAACGCTGGTTCGCCGAGCAACAGATCCAGCCACGTATCGTCGGCGAGTTCGACGACAGCGCATTGATGCAAGCTTTCGGTCAATCAGGCAGCGGGATTTTCATCGGCCCGAGCGTGATCGCCGAAGAGGTGAAGCGCCAGTACGGCGTAGAAGTGATCGGCCAGACCGATGCGGTGAGCGAATCCTTCTATGCCATCTCCGTGGAGCGCAAGGTCAGCCACCCGGGCATTGTCGCGATTGCCGAAGGCGCCCGACGCGAGTTGTTCAGTGCCTAGCAGGCAACCCGGGGTTTGAAGGTCATCAGGAGCAACGCCAGCAGGATCGATACGAAGATGAACCCGGCCGCCGCAAACCCGACACTGCCCAGGCCCAGGGTATCGATGACCCGGCCACCGACCATCGCCCCCAGGCCAATCCCCAGGTTGGCCCCGGCAATGTTCAACGAGGCGGCAAACGCCGGGGCCTGTGGGGCCGCCTTCATCAGCCGCACATGGCTGACCAGGAACAAAGCCGCCTGGGTCACGCCCCAGATACCCATTGCCGCCGCCAGCGCGAGGGGCGAATGAATGCTTGGTACCAACGCCACCATGCCGCCGATCAGGAACAGGCAGAAGACCATCGAAGCGATCAACGGGTGCCGGTCCACCGCACGACCGCCCAGGGAATTGCCCAGCAGCCCGACGGCACCGAAGCCCATCAGGCACCAGCCCACCAAAGTGCCATCGAACCCAGCGAGGCGCTCGAGGATATCCGCCAGATAGGTATAGGCGGTGAACATGCCGCTGAACACCAGGATCGACAGCAGCACATGCCCTTGCATCAAGGGGTTGCGCAGGATCTTGAATTGCGAACGGAAACTCACCTGATGTTGGTGCAGGTTGGTTTTCGGCAAGTAGAGAAACAGCAGCAATGCCTTGGCGAAAGCAATGACTGCCAGGATCGCGAAAGCGCTGCGCCAACCAAATGCATCGGAAATCAACGTGCCCACGGGAATGCCGAACACCGTGGCACAAACGATGCCAAAGCCGATCCGGGCGATGGCCCGCCCAGCCAACTGTGGCCCGACAATGTCCACCGCCGTTTCACTGGCCAGCGCCCAGAACACCGGCAGGCCCAGGGCCGGAATCAACCGGGCAACGGCCATCACCCAGATATTGGGGGCGACCGTGGCGAGCATGTTGGCCAGGCCAAACATCACCAGCACGCTGATAAACAACTTGCGCCGTTCGAAGCGGGCGAACCAAGCCGTGAGGAATGGCCCGAACGCCGCCACCGTAAACGCGAACAACGTCACCAGCAGCCCGGCCTGGGGGATGCTGACGTGCAGGTCGCGGGCGATGGAGGGCAACAGGCCAACGATGACGAATTCCGTGGTCAGCACGGTAAACCCTGCGGCCGACAACAGGAAAATGGGTAACAGCATGTAGAACTCCAGCAAAACGACGACACCAGCGTTAGCCCAAGGGCTCGCTGGCGGATATAGAAAGGTGATGACGGCAAAGCCTAACAGAATGCGTCCACCAGACAAAACGCGCTTGAACACCCAGGTGACGGATCGTCACAGGTCCGTCAGATTTTTCATCGGGCTGTGATAAAGTCCGCGGCCTGCAAACGCCATACATTCTCTCGGTCCGCTCATGTGGCCTGCCCGCTTGTTGCCCTGACTCGTCGACCGTCGCACACAATAAAATCAGAGATGCCGCTATGACAGCTTCGTCCGTTACCCCAATGCAACGCCTCAAACGCACCAGCCTGGTGACGCAAATCATCATCGGCCTGATCGCCGGTATCGTCCTGGCATGGCTGGCGCCCGAGCTGGCGAAATCCACCGCTTTCATTGGCAAGGTCTTCGTGTCCGCGCTCAAGGCCGTGGCACCGATCCTGGTGTTCGTGCTGGTCATGGCGTCGATCGCCAACCACAAGCACGGCCAGGAAACCCATATCCGGCCGATCCTGTTCCTCTACCTGCTGGGCACTTTCGCGGCAGCGGTGGTCGCGGTGGTTGCCAGTACACTGTTTCCGTCCAGCCTGGTGCTGTCGACCCAAGACGTTGCGATCACAGCGCCAGGAGGCATCAGCGAGGTGCTGCAAAGCCTGTTGCTGAGTGTGGTGGACAACCCGGTCCGAGCCCTGCTCAACGGCAATTTCATCGGCATTTTGGCCTGGGCCATCGGCATGGGCGTCGCCATTCGGCATGCTGGCCAGACCACGCGCACCGTGCTCGAAGACCTGTCCAACGGCGTGACCGTCATCGTGCGCCTGGTGATCCGCTTCGCCCCGCTGGGCATTTTCGGCCTGGTGGCCTCGACCCTGGCCACGTCCGGCTTCAGCGCCCTGCTTGGTTACCTGCACCTGCTGACCGTACTGATCGGCTGCATGCTGTTCGTGGCGTTGGTGGTCAACCCGCTCATCGTGTTCTGGAAACTGCGTCGCAACCCCTACCCGCTGGTCTTCACCTGCCTGCGCGAGAGTGGTATCACAGCGTTTTTCACCCGCAGCTCGGCGGCGAATATTCCGGTGAACCTGGAACTGAGCAAACGCCTGGGCTTGCACGAAGACACCTATTCGGTGTCGATCCCTCTGGGCGCGACCATCAACATGGCGGGCGCCGCCATTACCATCACGGTACTGACACTGGCGGCCGTGCATACCCTGGGTATCGCCGTGGACATGCCAACGGCCGTGCTGCTGAGTGTTGTCGCGGCCATTTGCGCGTGCGGTGCCTCCGGGGTGGCCGGCGGTTCGCTGTTGCTGATTCCCCTGGCATGCAGCCTGTTCGGCATTCCCAGCGAAATCGCCATGCAAGTGGTCGCGGTGGGTTTCATCATCGGTGTCCTGCAGGACTCGGCGGAGACGGCGTTGAACTCGTCCACGGATGTGCTGTTCACAGCGGCGGCGTGCCTGGGTGAGGAAGAGAAGCTCGCGCGTACGGCGTAACCACTGCGGCGGCTGTTCGGTCGTCATCGCGAGCAAGCTTGCTCCCACAGGGGTTATGCGGCGTTCATGCTACAAATTCCCTGTGGGAGCGAGGTTGCTCGCGATGGCGGCGGTACATCCCCCAAGATGCGACAGCCAGCCATAAAAAAGCCCGGGAACGGCCAAAACCGTCCCGGGCTTTTTCATGCCAGCGGGGTTAGAAAGCGCCCATGTAGTCGCGCTTGCCCACTTCCACGCCATTGTGGCGCAGCAAGGCGTAGGTGGTGGTGACGTGGAAGAAGAACTGCGGCAGGCCGTAGGTCAGCAGGTAGTTCTGGCCGCTGAAGCGCTTCTCCTTCGGCGTACCCGGACGGGTAACGATCTCGATGCCTTCCTTGCCATCGATCTGCGCAGGGCTGATGCCGTCGATGAAGGCCAAGACCTTGGCGATCAGGGCTTGCAGCTCGGCGAAAGTGGTCTCGCTGTCTTCATACTTCGGCACTTCGATCTCAGCCAGGCGTGCAGACACACCTTTGGCGAAGTCCACAGCGATCTGCACCTGGCGCACCAGCGGGAACATGTCCGGGTACAGGCGGGCTTGCAGGAAGGCGTTCGGGTCGATGTTCTTCGCGGTGGCGTGGGCTTCGGCCTTGTTCAGAACGTCGCTCAACGCGTTGAGCATCTGCTTGAAAACCGGGACGGAAGCGGCGTACAGGGAAATAGTCATGGCGATCTCATGCAGGTGGCAGGAAAGAATCAATCAAACGGCTGCGATTATAGCCACGGCTTGTCTTTTATTGCGCAAGGATTAGGCTAGGCGGCTTCCACAGCATAGGGAACGCGCGATGAGCATCGAAGAACAACGCCAGGCTGAAGAACCACGGCTCAATAGCACGGAAATCCGCATCCTCGGCGCGCTGGTCGAGAAGCAGGCCACCAACCCCGAGACCTACCCGCTGACCCTCAACGCCCTGGTACTGGCCTGCAACCAGAAAACCAGCCGCGAACCGGTGATGAACCTCAACCCGGGCCAGGTCGGCCAGAGCCTGCGGGCGCTGGAAGGTCGCGGCTTTACCAAACTGGTGATGGGCAGCCGCGCCGACCGTTGGGAACATCGGGTCGACAAAGCCCTGGAGCTGGTACCAGCCCAGGTGATTCTGATGGGTTTGCTGTTCCTGCGTGGCCCGCAAACGGTCAATGAGCTATTGACCCGCAGCGGGCGGATGCACGACTTCGAAGACGCCGAACAAGTCGTGCACCAGCTTGAACGCCTGATCGCCCGTGGGCTGGCGCTGCTGGTGCCACGCCAGGCCGGCCAGCGCGAAGACCGCTATGTGCACGCCATGGGGGACCCGGCGGACATCGAGGCCATTCTCGCCGCCCGCCAGCACCCGGTGGAGCGCGGCGCCGGCGGCGCTGTCTCGCTGGAGCGCATCGAAGAACTCGAAGCCCGGATCGCGGCCCTGGAAGAACGCCTGGCTCGGCTGGAATAGCAGCGCCTACGCCGACCGGGCGAAGGCCACGGCTTTTTCAAATTGCTCCCGGTTGGGCCGCACGCCGGTGTACAGCACAAACTGCTCCAGGGCCTGGATCGCAATGACTTCCAGCCCGGTGATGACCCGCTTGCCTTCGGCCCCGGCACGCACGATCAGTGGCGTTTGCGACGGGATCGCCACGACATCGAACACGGTCTCGGCCGCGGCGATGGTCTCGGGCTCAAACGCCAACCGGTCGGCTTCCGGGCCGCCGGTCATGCCGATCGGCGTGACGTTGATCAGCATCTGCGGCCGTCGGCTACCCAGTTCGGCTTGCCACTCATAACCCAGGGAATCGGCCAGGGCTCGCCCAGCGGCTTCATTGCGGGCAACGATCAGCCCGTTCTTGTACCCCCCATCGCGCAAGGCACTGGCCACAGCCTTGGCCATGCCGCCGCTGCCGCGCAGGGCAAACGTCGAGTCCTTGGGCACGGCGTGGCTTTGCAGCAGTTGGGCGATGGCGATGTAATCCGTGTTGTAGGCCTTCAGGTGGCCGTTGGTGTTAACGATGGTGTTGATGGACTGGATCGCCGCGGCGGAAGGATCCAACTCGTCCACCAGGGCTATGCAGGCCTCCTTGAACGGCATCGACACGCCGCAACCACGAATGCCCAAGGCGCGGATACCACCCACCGCCCCGGGCAGATCCTGGCTGCTGAACGCCTTGTAATAGAAATTCAGGCCCAATTGTTCATACAGGTGATTATGAAAGCGCAGGCCGAAGTTTCCGGGACGCCCCGATAGCGACATACACAGTTGGGTGTCTTTGTTGGGATTGATCTGCATGCGTGTCTCCTTGCAATTCACTTTCGGACAAACGGAATCACCGCCCGAAAGGTTTTATTCGATGATACCGCCAGCTCCAGCCCGGTCTCAGGCCCCTGGATGACGCGGCGCGGTAAAGAAAAGCGCTACGGACCTTACACAATATTTACCCAACGGCGTCGCAAATCCTGAGAAAATCGTTGTCAGAGCAAGTATCCCCGCGACCCTCATCGGGTCTGTTGCAGACCACAGGCGTCGGGGCCGAAACGAGGAACAGCCATGAATCGTAAACTTCCCATCATCGCCCTGCTCATGGGCGCACTCGCGGTCACCGGCCAGGCATCCGCCCACGGTCGTGGTGGTTGGGAGGGGCCCGCAGTGTTTGGCGCCATCGTCGGTTCGGCCATCGTTGGCTCGGCCATCATCAACCGTGATCGGCCGGTGTATGTGCAGCAACCGGTCTATGTCCAGCCGCAGCCGGTCTATGTCCAGCAACCACCGCCGGTCTACTACCAGCCACAGCCGGTGTATGTAGAGCAACCGATCTACTATCGCCCAGCGCCGGTGTATTACGGGCCACCACGTGGCTATTACTACGGCCCTCCCCGTGGTCATTACGGCCGCTGGTAACCCATAGCAGTGACACAAAAAACCAGCCTGTGATCGAGCGTCACAGGCTGGTTTTTCAATTAAGGGTCGAAGAAAAGCTTGAAGTGGGAATGAGCCTGCTCGCGACGAGGCTATGACAGTCGACATTGATGTTGTCTGACCCACCGCCATCGCGAGCAAGCTCGCTCCCACATTGGTTCCGGGGCAGTCCGGGGATTGGTGCACGCCGCAAATCCCCTGTGGGAGCGAGCTTGCTCGCGATGGCGGTGGGTCAGCCAGCTTGATGCCGACTGACATGCCCCCTTCGCGAACAGGCTCGTTCCCATCGTTCAGTACCGCTTGGCGTCAAACGTGTTCGCTGCTTTTCAGCCGCACCGGGGGGTGTTCGATTGATGAGTGAGAGGGCTCGGCCACCACGGGAATCTCGTTGCCATCGCAGTCGTGCAGCTTGCCATCGCTGAAGTAATCACCTTCACGTAGCGCCGCCAGATCCTGATAGCGCAACACTCGCTCGGTGCCGGCGGCGAAAACCGACTGCTGGTCGGAATTACCGGCGGTGAAGTGGTTGAATGCCAGGTTCAGCACAATCGCCATGATTGCCGAAGAACTGATGCCCGAATGAAAGATGGTCGCGAACCAGCTCGGGAAATGGTCATAGAAATTCGGTGCAGCGATGGGAATCATGCCAAAACCAATGGAGGTGGCGACGATGATCAGGTTGACGTTGTTGCGGTAATCGACTTTGGACAGCGTGCGGATGCCACTGGCAGCCACGGTGCCGAACAGCACGATACCGGCACCGCCCAGTACCGAGGTCGGCACCGCCGCGATCACCCGCCCCATGAACGGCAGCAGGCCGAGCACCACCAGGAAGACCCCACCGGTCGCCACCACGAAACGGCTCTTGATCCCGGTCACCGCCACCAGCCCGACGTTCTGGGCAAAGGCACTCTGGGTGAAGGAACCAAAAATCGGCGCGATCATGCTCGACAGCATGTCAGCCCGCAAGCCGTTGCCCAGGCGCCTGGAGTCGACTTTGGTGTCGATGATCTCACCCACCGCCAGGATGTCGGCGGAGGTTTCCACCAGGGTCACCATGATCACGATGCACATCGACAGGATCGCGGCGATGTGGAAAGTCGGCATGCCGAAATGGAACGGTGTCGGGAAGCCGAACATCGGGCCTTGGCTGACCGATGAAAAGTCCGCCATGCCGAGGAACACGGCGATGACGGTACCAATGACCATCGCCAACAGAATCGACAACCGCGAGATGGTTGCGCTGCCCATTTTACTTAGCAACAGCACCAGCACCAGGGTCACCGCAGCCAGGCCGATGTTGGCCATGCTGCCAAAATCAGCGGCGTGGCTGTTGCCCCCCATGGCCCAGCGCGCCGCCACCGGCATCAGGGTCAGGCCGATGGTGGTGATCACGATGCCGGTGACCAGTGGCGGAAAGAACCGGGTGATGCGCGAAAACACCGGGGTGATCAGCAAACCAATCAGGGATGCGGCGATCACCGCGCCAAGGATGGCTTGAAAGCCGCCTTCCCCACCGCTGCCGACAATCGCCACCATGGTCGCCACGCCCGAGAACGATACGCCCTGCACCAAGGGCAGTTGGCAGCCGAAAAACGGCAGGCCGAGGGTTTGCAATAACGTTGCCAAGCCCCCCGCGAACAATGACGCGGCAATCAACAGACCGATGTCCGCGGGCGAGAGCCCGGCCGCCTGGCCGATGATCAACGGCACGGCGACGATGCCACCGTACATGGTCAACACATGTTGCAGGCCGTAAGCCATATTCGCGCCGACGCCAAGGTTTTCGTCCTCGGGCCGTGGGAGTGAAACATGGGGCGTTTTCATGGTTCGGGGATTCCCTGTTTTTTGTTATGGGCACACTGTATTCAAAACTCAGGACAAATGTCCATAGAGTTGTATACAACTTGTTGCCACACACTGGAACAGGCTCCTTCGACCAACAGCCCTTTTATGGTTGGAGCAACCCCGCGATCGCCGGCCGTAACAGCTCGCGCGGCGGTACGCGCAGGCCGAACTCTTGTTCCAGCAAATCGATCAACTCATCGGCATCGGCGATCAACCGGCGTTCGCTCTCCTGCCCGATCCGGTGCACGGCATAGCTGTTGCCATTCAGGGTCTTGCGCAACCCGTCACCAGTGCGTGCAACCATCAACCGGCCCATGAACGGGGATTGCGGGTGGCTGCTGACATACCAATTACCGAGGGTGTAATCGATGTCTTCCTGGCGTTGCAGATCGAACAGGTACATCGGCCGCCATTCGTCGGCGACGTTGGCGCGCAGCAGGTAACCGTCCGCAAGGGTATCAATGCGATACGGCTCATGGGGGGTGATTTGTGCTTCACGGCTGTCCAGCAGCAACGGCGCAGTGGGCACCATGCCACCAAAGCCGACGTCGGTGATGTAGCGCACGCCGTCGAACGTCACCAGGCTCAGCCGATGGGTCCGGGCAGCCCAGGTGCCTTCAGGCGCATTCATCACCACGCGCCCGGTGATGCCGCGGGCGTCGAAACCCAGTTCCTGCAACAACGCCAGGAACAGTTGGTTGAGTTCATAGCAATAGCCGCCGCGCCCTTGTTCAAAAACCTTGCGCTCGACCGATTCAAGGTCGATAGGCACGGGTTGGCGCAGCAACGTCGACAGGGTTTCAAAGGGGAATTCGGCAGTATGGCGCTGCTGCAGTTGGCGCAACGTGTCGAGGGTCGGCGCTGGAGGGGCGTCGAAACCCAGGCGCCGCAGATAGCGGGCCGTGTCGCTCAGTTGGGGGTAACTCATGAGGGGTGTCCTTTTCCAGGGTCGGCGCTGCGCTCACGAAAAGCGCACGGCCATTGGGCGCCAGGTATAAGGCATTCCCCTCACAGAGACAACAATCGACCGGGATGCCTCGCCTGTCAGCGCCGCTTGCGTGACGCCAGCCGGATCCAGGTGGGCGCATGGTCGCTGGGGTGGGGTTGGTTCCGGACCCAGGCGTCCACGCCGGCCTCGCTCAGGTAGGCGCTGGCCGCCGGGTTGAGCAGCAGGTGATCGATGCGCAATCCGGAGTTTTTCTGCCAGTGCTGGCGAAAATAATCCCAGAAAGTGTAGATCCGCTCCTGCGGATACAGGTGGCGCAACGAATCGGTCCAGCCCTGGTCCAGCAGCCGCTGGTAGCACGCGCGGCTTTCTGGCTGCAACAGCGCGTCCTTGAGCCAGGAGCGTGGGTTGTAGATGTCCATGTCGGTGGGCACCACATTGTAGTCACCGGCCAGCACCACTGGATGATCACTGGCCTGCAACCCTTGGGCGTATTCGATGAGCCGTTCGAACCACGCCAGCTTGTAGTCGAACTTGGGACCCGGTTGCGGATTGCCGTTGGGCAGGTACAGGCAGCCCACCAATACGCCATGCACCGCCGCTTCCAAATAGCGACTGTGACTGTCGTCCTCCCCGCCGGGCAGGCCTCGGCGACTCTCCAGCGGCTGGGCGTCACGAGCCAGGATCGCGACACCGTTCCAGGACGCCTGCCCATGCCAGATCGCCCCGTACCCCACCGACTCCAGCTCCGCCGCCGGAAAGTCCTTGTCCACAGCCTTGAGCTCCTGCAAACAGGCAACGTCGGGTTGTTCCCGCTCCAGCCATTCCAGCAGGTTGGGCAGCCGGGCCCGGATGCCATTGATGTTGAAGGTCGCGATCCGAAGGTTTTTCATAGCGCCAGAACTCGAAATGCCAAGTCACAGTTGTGACCGACGACCGGGCCAGGTGGTTGCAACAGGTTTTTCAGGAACCCGTTTTCGGCAAGGGCAGGCGACTCTCCAATAAGTGTGCAAAGGCTTGCTTGTCGATCGGCCGGCTGAGGAAATAACCCTGCACCTCGTGGCACTGGTCCGAGCCCAGTGAGCCGAGCTGGGCCAGGGTTTCCACGCCCTCGGCAGTCACGGTCAGCCCCATCGCCTTGCCCAGGTTGATGATCGCCTGCACCACGGCGCGGTCATTGCTGCTGTTGCTCATCGAAGCAATGAAGCGCTTGTCGATCTTGATGCCATCGAATGGATAAGTGCGCAGATAACCGAGGGACGAATAGCCAGTACCAAAATCGTCCATGTTCAAGCGCACGCCCAGTTCCTTCAGGGCATTCATGACCTGCAGAGCGCCATCAACGTCATTGAGCATCACGTTTTCAGTGATCTCCAGTTCCAGGCGACTCGCCGGGAAACGGGTTTCGATCAACACCTGTCGCACATCCTCCACCACATCGCTGCGCTCGAACTGCGCAGGTGACAGGTTGACCGAGACCATCAACTCTCCCGGCCAGGTCAGTGCGGTTTCACAGGCCTCGCGCAACACCCAACGTGAAAGCGGGACAATCAGGTCGGTTTGTTCGGCCAACGGGATAAAGGTATCGGGGCCCAACAAGCCTTGGGTCGGATGCTGCCAGCGAACCAACGCCTCGACCGCCACGATCTCCCGACCATCGACGGTGTAGCGCGGTTGGAAATGCAGGACGAATTCGTTTTCCTTCACCGCCTGGCGCAGGTCGCTTTCCAGTTGGCGACGATGCTGGATCTGATCGTTCATCTGCGAGGCGAAATAGCACCAGGTTTTCTTGCCCTCGGACTTGGCCTGGTACAAGGCAATGTCAGCGCAGCGGATCAGTTCTCCAGGGACATAACCCTGGCGGCGGCTGACAGCGATGCCAATGCTCGCGCCGATGTGCAACGAATGGGTTTCGTAGAGGATCGGCTGCTGCAGGCTGTCGATCAGTCGCTCACAGAATCGGTCGATCTCAGTGGTGTGCTCCATCCCGTTGAGCACCACCACGAACTCGTCGCCCCCCAGACGCGCCACCAGGTCTTGCTCGCGGGTGCAGTCGCGCAGTCGCTGGGCCACTTCCAGCAACACCGCGTCGCCAGCCGGGTGGCCGAGGGAGTCGTTGATCGGCTTGAAGTTGTCCAGGTCGACCATCAGCAAGGTCAGCGGCGCGGAATGCTCCTTGGCCACCAACGCATCATCCAGGTGTCGCGCCAGCTTGTTACGGTTCGGCAGGCCGGTCAGCGCATCGTGCATCGACAGATGCTGGACCTGGGCATGGGCCGCCACTTCATCGGTGATGTCGCTGGCGGTGCCGCGATAGCCCACCACCTCAGCCTTGTTGTAGATCGGGCGTGCCGATACACGGCAGAAACGCAATTGCCCGGAATAATCGCGGTAGGAACAGCGCAAGTTGCTGGCGTTCTGTTCTTCCGTCAACTTGCCCAGCCAGAGGGCAATCGGCGTGGTGTCGCAATACAGCAGTTGCTCGATGTCCTGCCCCAGCCATTGCTGGTCGGAAAACCCGGTGACCGTATTGAAACGGCCCGACAGATAAGTGATGCGTTGCTGCCCGTCGATTTCCCAAATCCAGTCGGAAGCCGCCTCGGCCACGGCACGAAAGCGCTCTTCGCTGGCCTCAAGGGCATGCGCCGACTGTTCCAGGCTGTCGTAACTGGCGTCCACATGCCGTGCCGTGCGCAACGCATAGCGAGAAAAATAGGCAGTCAGCAGTGCCAGAATCAGCAATGCGCCACCCAGCGGCGGCACCAGGGACCAGAGCAATTGCTGGCCTGGCCGCTCCAGGCGAGACACCAGGCTGAAGCCGGTACTGTCCAGCGGCACGGCCGGCTGGCCGGGTTCAAGAGCGGTGTCTTTCATGAGATTCAAGTCGGTGAGGCCATAACTCTTGCCCAACTTGCGCAGCTTGACGGGCGTCAGTTGGTCGACGAACAGCAAGACCGAGGTACCTTTGGACTCGACCTGGGGCCGTTCGTCATTGGGCAGAATCACCGAAGCCGTGACGATGGCCGGCCAGCCCTCGAACAACGTGTAACGGATCGTGGACATCGTCAGGTCAGGTTGCGCCTGGAGCTGGTCCACCAGTTCCGTCAGCGCCGCGTTCATGTAAACCGCAGCATCACCTTGGACATTGCGCCCACGCACCACGGCATATTTGGTGCGTTGCCGATCGATGACAAACACACCCTCATATTCATCATTGGTGAACAGGGTCTTGCCCATGTTCTGTTCGGCGTAGGCCCATTGCACGTCGACTTCGCCGTTAAGGCGCTCGTAGGCCGTGGTCCAGTAGGCGTAACTGGCAATGTAGTTTTTCGCGGCGGTGGTGCGATTCTCGAGGGCACGCTCGATATAGAAATGCGTCTTGCGCACATCCTCCGCGTCCAGCTTTTGCGCAATATTGAACAGCGCGGCAACCGCCACCAGGATGCCCAGGACAAATAGTGCCCCGACCGCCACGACCAGGCGACGGGTAATCGGTGTGTGACGCGAAGTGTTTGAAGGGGTATCGGCAGCGGAATCCATTGATCTGCTCCTGTCCTGTCAACGCTGGCTTGGGACGAGAACGGTGAGGATCCGCGGCCAGTCATGCTCCCAACCTTAGCACCCGCTGCCTGATCACTTGGCGAGCCCACGGTTTTTTGCGAAAGAACCTACACACCTCGCCTATGGCACCCGCGCAGTGTCTGAACAATGGACCGTGGCACGTTGCCGATGATTCCAACCGATCTCAACGATCCGAGCGCGCCAGCGTATCGAGCCCACCTTCCGTCGATAACACCGCCACACGGTTGCGGCCGCTGTGCTTGGCCTGGTAAAGCGCCGCATCGGCCCGCTGGATCAAGACTTCGATGCTGTCCAGGCTGCTTGGCACAAAGGCATAGCAGCCCAGGCTCACGGTGAGGGAGCCGGTCGGGGAGCCGGAATGGGTGATGTGCTTGTCGATGACGCTGCGACGAATTTGTTCGGCCAACGCCATGGCCCCCGAAAGATTGGTGTCGGGCAACAAAACCGCAAACTCTTCGCCACCATAACGTACCGCCAGATCGGCCTTGCGATGGCAACAGCCCTTGAGCACCTTGGCCACTTCCGCCAGGCAATGATCCCCGGCCACGTGCCCATAGGCGTCGTTGTAGCGCTTGAAGAAATCGATATCGAGCATGATCAGGCTCAAGGGGCTGCGCTGACGGGCGCCCCGGCCAAACTCGATGTCCAGGGCCCGCTCGAACAGGCGCCGGTTCGCCAGCCCAGTGAGGCTGTCATGAGTGGCAATCAGCTCCAACGCTTCCTGGGCCTTGCGCAAGTCCGCCTCGATCCGTTCGCTGTTACGTACCTGGCGCACGAATACCCAGCCGAACAAGCAAATGCCCAGCACCACCAGGCCGACAATCAGGCTGGATTGGAACGCCCTGTCATGCCAGCCCGTCAGGATCGCTTCTTCGGACATCGCCGCACTGACCACCAGCGGATAAGCCTGCAAATGTTGATGCCCATACAGCCTGACGACGCCATCGACGGTCGAACGGATGAGTGCATCGCCAGCCATCCCGCTGGCCAGGGAATGATTGTAGATATGCTCCTCGGACAGTGGCTGACCGATCCGACCCTCAGCGAAGGGGCGACGGGCCAAGAGTGTCCCGTCGGACAAAGCCAGGGCCATCTCGCCTTGATCATCCAGGCTGAAGCTTTTGAAGAACCGATCGAAGTACGACATTTTGACGCCGGCCATCAACACGCCTTGGAAGTTACCCTCCTGATCATTCAAGCGCCGGGAAACAGGAATGATCCAGTCACCGTTTTGCCGACTGCGGATTGCCGGACCGATATGGGCGATCAGGGAGGCGTTCTGTTGGTGGAAAACAAAGTACTCCCGATCCGCCACTCCTTCGCCCCTGTGCAGGTTGTCAAAAGAGGTCACCACCCAGTGACCGTGCTTATCGAACAGGAACAGGCCATGCAATTGCTCAAGCGACTGCACGCGTCGGGCAAAGGTTTGCTGCAAGCGTGGCTGTACCGCGGGGCCGAAACCATCGACCTGGATCCAATCTATCAGGCTAGCCAACACCAGATCAGCCTGGAGAAAGGTGTCCTGGGCCTGCTGGGCCATGGCCCGGGTAAGGGTGGCCGAGGCGATGCGGGCCGACTCCAGGTCTTGCCTGCGGGACTGCTCCAGTTGCAGGTAAAGCAAACCGCACAGACACAGGCACACCGCCGCGATAAACGTAACCGCTGCCTTGAGCAACGGCAGGCGCTTCAAGGCACCGCCAGGGGCATGGAAAGGATCGAAAATAGGGATAGGCAAGCGAATTCCTGAAGAGGGCAAAGCATGAGCGAATTCGCTCAAAGCCCCCAATATCCGTGAGCTTAGCCTACCGCTTGTGAGGCGGCAATTTGCCTGTGAAACAGAGCCGATGGGTGGCTTAATGGATCCAAAAACCAGCCCGTCAGTCGAGAAAAAGGCCCTCACCAGGACGAAGATTTCCCCTCACCACAGGTTATGGGTTGCGGGCTCTCACCGTACCGGCGGCACCCGGATCTCCCCGGCCCGGCATTGTGTCCTGACGCCCCTGCCACACGCGGCGAACACCAGGTCCTTGTCCATGCACACCCGCACTTCTGACAACTGCGGCCCGCTGCAAATCAGCGCAATGCCGTCAGGTGCGATGCCTGGATTGCTTTGGCGGAACAGCCGGACGATTTCATCAGCCTCGAAATAATACGAGGAATTGAACGGTTGCAGTTGCGGTGGGATTTTCACCGCGCCCAAGGCTTTGTCGGCAACCTCCAGGTAGCCCATGGCACCCAGGCCACTGCAAGTGCCGTGCTTGGACCACTCATGCGCCATCAACTTGCGGGAGGGAAACAAGCTCAGGCCCTTCTTCTGCTCCGCCGCCGTCAACGGCACCTGGGGCGCACAGGATTGCGGCCAACCGCCCCGGGAGTATTGCGGCCAGAGGCCATGGAACACAAAGCCGTAGCCTTTACCGGAACACTGCGCGTCATTCTGGTGAGTCAGGCAGAACGTCGGTGACCAGGACAGCGCCAGCAAGTAGTAATCGAATACCCCGGCCACAGATTGAGGCCGGGCATTGCCGGATTCGCGGGCATTGGCCACCCCCATGCAGCCCAGTGTCACTACGATCAGAAGGACAATGGCAAGACGTTGTTTCATAGACCCACTCCTTGGGGTGATTGTGCGAAAGCGGGATGATCGGGCAATGATTGTTTCAACCTTGTGTGTCAAATCACCGAAGTTTTTTTTTACAAGCAAACCTTGCCGCAAGGCTATCTAAATTGCGTAACGCCCCATAACGTAGAGCGCCTTTGACTTTTACGTGCTCCATCGCCCATGAACAAACCAACTCGAACCGATGACGAACAGCCCCTGAGCAGACCCGACGCCGTCAGCCTGCGCGTGGCCTTCTGGTTCTGGCTCAAACTGGGCTTCATCAGCTTCGGCGGCCCCGCGGGGCAGATCTCGATCATGCACCAGGAGTTGGTGGAGCGCCGACGCTGGATTTGCGAACGACGATTCCTGCATGCCCTTAATTACTGCATGTTGCTGCCGGGGCCAGAGGCCCAGCAACTGGCCACGTACCTGGGCTGGCTGATGCACCGAAGCTGGGGCGGGGTAATCGCCGGGGCGCTGTTCGTGCTGCCCTCGCTGTTCATCCTTATCGCGTTGTCCTGGCTGTACGTCGCCTTTGGCGAAGTGCCGATAGTGGCGGGCATTTTCTATGGCATCAAGCCGGCCGTGACAGCCATCGTGGTGCATGCCGCCCACCGGATTGGCTCCCGCGCGCTGAAGAACGGTTGGCTGTGGGCAATCGCCGCAGCGTCGTTCACCGCGATATTTGCTTTTGATCTCCCCTTCCCTCTGATCGTGCTGGGTGCGGCTGTCATCGGTTATTTCGGTGGCCGCTGGGCACCGGGAAAGTTCAGCCTGGGCGGTCACGATACCCGGCACAAATCCTTTGGCCCGGCCCTGATCGACGACGACACCCCAACCCCGGAACACGCCCGCTTCAGCGTTTTCAGGCTCGCTCGGCTGGCGGTCATCGGCGCGTTGCTCTGGACCTTGCCGATGGGCCTGCTCACCGCTGTGTTCGGCTGGGAAGGCACGCTGACGCAAATGGCCTGGTTCTTCACCAAGGCTGCATTGCTGACGTTCGGCGGCGCCTATGCGGTTTTGCCCTACGTGTACCAGGGGGCCGTCGGACACTTCGGCTGGCTGACGCCGACACAAATGATCGATGGCCTGGCCCTGGGCGAAACCACGCCCGGGCCGTTGATCATGGTCGTGGCCTTCGTCGGTTTCGTCGGAGGCTATGTGATGCAGGTATTCGGTCCCGAACAGGCGTTTCTCGCCGGGGCCGTCGCGGCCACGCTGGTGACCTGGTTCACGTTCCTGCCTTCGTTCCTGTTTATCCTGGCCGGCGGCCCGCTGGTGGAATCGACGCACAACGCGCTGAAATTTACCGCGCCGCTGACCGCGATTACCGCAGCGGTGGTCGGGGTGATCCTCAACCTGGCGTGCTTCTTCGGTTACCACGTGCTCTGGCCCAACGGTTTTGCAGGTGCCCTGGACTGGCCGTCGGCAATCATTGCCCTCCTGGCGGCCGTTGCGCTGTTTCGCTACAAGCGCGGGGTGATCCAGGTGTTGCTGGCATGTGGGCTGGCTGGGCTGACGGTGCATTTGCTGCGCTAGACCAGGCGTTTGCTCAGGTACGTGGCCGAAGCCGGGCATAAGGTCTTGAATTGAGCCGTCGCGCTGATCGGAGCGGGCGCTTGCGAGCGACCCTGCACCTGATAGCCCTGGCCGGTAAAAAACGCGGCGGCGCTGTCGGTCAACAGGTGCAGCCGCTCTGCCCCCTCACGTTTCGCAAACGCTTCAATAGCGGCCAGCGCCGCCGCGCCAGTGCCCATCCCCCGTTGCCCCTCAAGGACAACCAGCGAACGCAGCAACCGGTCGCCACCCTCCCCTTCGATGCCACCAAACGCCACGTCAACGCCTTGGTGGCTGAAGCTGAAAAATTGTCGACCGGGAAACGTCAGGTCGTCCACGGGTAGACCGGCCAGGGTGAGCGCATCGCGCAATGGTCCCAGGTCGCTATTGCTCAGAGCCGTCATTCGCATGGTTGGTGCTCGCTCCAGTGTCCCGTCCTGATCATTGGGCGCTCCCGAATTTGGTTACAACTCATAAGATGAATCGGGAGGTGAAGTTCAATAGGACTGCTAGAAAGTAAGCCATTGGCGTACATTAGCGATGAGTTTTATTGAAACTCCAATTTTTACCCGTCGGGTCAAAGAGCTGATGGATGACGATGACTTCGCTGTCCTGCAGAAAATACTGGTCTGCAATCCTTGCGCTGGTGATGTGATGGAAGCCACCGGGGGGATCCGAAAGATTCGTGTCGCAGCCAAAGGCCATGGCAAACGGGGTGGGGCCAGGGTGATCTACTACCACTTCGTCCATGCTTCGCGGATCGCGTTATTGATGATATATCCGAAAAATGAACAGCAAGACTTGACTGTCGATCAACGCAAAGTATTGAAAATGATTGTCGAGCAATGGAGATAACCATGAGCAAATTTTTCGATGAGCTGATGGAAAGAGTACAACAGATGGATGAAATCGTCCGAGGCAAACGCCAGCCCTCACGGGAGTTCATCGTCGATGCGTTGCAAGTGAAAGAAATACGCAAGGCTACCGGCCTGACCCAGGCCAAATTCGCAGCACTGATCGACGTCCAATTGGGCACGCTTCGCAATTGGGAGCAAGGACGACGCGAGCCAACCGGCCCCGCTAAAGCGTTGCTGCGAGCGATTCATAATGATCCCGAACACGTGATCAGCGCCCTGGCAGTTTAAGTCTTGTCGAAATGACCAGGACCTTTCAGGCATGACTTCCACGTGGCGAAGGCGCTTGCTCCCAACACCAAGCCATGACCCAGCGCAAATGAACACCCCAATCCATCCGCTAAGCTCAACCTATCATCACGACAGGGAATCGACATGAGCAAGGCAGACGAGCTAGCAGCCAAACTGCGGAAAACCCAGCAAACCCGCGCGGATACCGATAACTGCGCCGACCTGGCAATCGAGCACTGGCCCGCCCAGGTCTACGAACTGTATCGCCAGATCGAAATCTGGCTGGCGCCCGTGTGCGAGGCAGGCCTGGACATTCGGCGTAACCCTACCCATGTATTTGAAAGTCATTCCAGCGGTTCGACATACAGCTACGCCATCGATCAACTGGTGATCGAAGGCAATCATCACCGCATTTCATTCGACCCGATTGCGCGTTTCTCGTCCAAGGGAGAGGGATGCATTGAAGTCCATATGAAGGGGCAGGAACACTGCATCGTGCGCACCCTCGGCGGGCATGGTGAATCGCTTTGGCACATCCAGGCCCTGAAACCGACCGGGCAACCGCGTCCTGAACCCACCCTGCTGGACGAGGACATCTTGCTCACGCTAGTAGAAGAAGGCCTTGGCCTTTAACGCAAATGGGCGACCCGAGGTCGCCCATTTTCATTGGAAAACACGCTAGATCTGCGGCGCCGATTCCAGTGTTGGATCGGTTCCGGGCACCGGTAGCGTCAGTGCTTGCGCTGATCGTCCCAACAGTTTGTTCAAGGCATTGTCGATTTCGTCGGCCGCGCCTTGCGCGTATCGGGCATCCGCCCAGCTCCAGTATGGATTGGACATCAGACCGCCAACGGCGTGAGCACACAACTCATCGCTGCTGATGCCCATCTTTCCGGTCGCGGCGATCACGGCCATGAGGGCTTGCTCTAACTGGGAAATTCGCTCGGTAGTCACAATCAACCAACATGATGGATAACAAACCCAGAGCATAACAAGCCATCAATGTGCCACCAACCCAAAGCGCTCAACGGTCGCCCGCTCCTGCTTAAATGACGCGTCTCAACCTGCCGTGCCATAGGACGCCGTATCTGAAGTCGATGAAGACTCCCGAACCGCTGACCGAGCAGCCAACACCGCAAGAACAGCGGCAACGCCCAACACCGCCGCACTGGTTTCAAAGGTCGCGCGATAGCCACTCAGGTCAAACAGGAGGCCGCCCACTGTCGCGCCCGCGGCGATGGCGAGCTGGACGATCGCCACCATCAGACCGCCGCCGGCTTCGGCATCTTCAGGCAGCGTTCGCGAAAGCCAGGTCCACCAACCTACGGGCGCCGCCGTGGCCACCAAGCCCCAAAGACCGAGCAGAAAGGTCGTGATCGTGACCGACCCGCCGAACCCCACCAGGGCAATAGCCATTGCAGCCATCAACAGAGGGATGACAATGAGCGTCCGATAGAGGTTGTTTTTCAAGCAGGCCCCAATCAGGAAGGTGCCCAAAAGCCCCGCCACGCCGATCACCAGCAACATGAAGGACAGCATGGAAACGCTCACCTGCGTCACCGCTTCAAGGAACGGTCGCAGGTAGGTGAACAACATGAACTGGCCCATGAAAAATGTGCTGACCGCCAGCATGCCCAGCGCGACCGGCGCCCGGGTCATCAACTTGAAGACATTGGTGCTGCCCTGCTTCGCCTGCGAAGGCATGGAGGGCAGGCGTAACAGCAGCCAGACCAGGGCGATGGCGGCGACGGGCACGATGCAGAAAAACGCGCCACGCCAACCGATGATTGCCCCCAGGAAACTGCCCAGCGGCGCAGCGACTACCGTCGCCAAGGCATTGCCGCCATTGACGATAGCCAGTGCCTGCGGAACCTGATCGTCTGGCACAAGCCGCATGGCGGTGGCCGCCGACAACGACCAGAAGCCGCCAATCGCCACGCCGATCAACGCGCGACCGAGCATGAATACCAGGTAATTCGGCGCGAACGCCACCACAGTGCCTGACACGATCATCAACAATGTCAGCCCCAGCAGGAGCCATTTGCGGTCGACCCGGGCGGCGATCGATGCGATGAACAGGCTGGTGACCAGGGCAAAGGCGCCAGAGACGGCAATGCCTTGGCCGGCCTGCCCTTCGCTGACGTGAAGATCGGCCGCTACCGGCGTCAGCAGGCTGACGGGCATGAACTCCGAGGCAACGAGCACGAACGCGGCAAGGGCCATGGCAAGTACCGCGCCCCAGGCGGGCGGGTCTTGTGGCAATGATTTATCGGTCATTGAATGACTATCCTGTATTGCTTGATGGAGCTGTGGGAGCGAGCTTGCTCGCGATTGAGGTGGCGTATCCAACATCACCGCGTCAGGCAGACCGCTATCGCGAGCACGTTCGCTCCCACGATTTGAATAGAGGGCGCTCACGCATCTTGTGCGCGCACAGTTCGATTAAATGAGGTTGTATCTTCAGGGCTCAGTCGGCCCGGCAGGTAGTGCATTACACTGAGATGCTTGCCTGATCCTATGAGTGTTTCTATCGCGTATAGGCAGCGCTTCGCTTGGCGAGTTAATGTTCTGCCTATAGCGCTTGAGCCCAGATGACACCCGGAGCCGACATGGCCATCCAACACAGATCCGTACAAGAGACTCTGGCCGCCATCATCGGTGCCCGGACCTCACACCCTGGCGACTTTGAAACGCCCATCGCCGGCCTCGTGTTTTTTCGGCGTGACGCCCCGGCGCCGCCGGTGATTTGCATGATCGAACCGAGCATCGTGCTGGTGGCTCAAGGCGAGAAGCAGGTCTGGATCGGTGGCGAGGCCTATGGCTACGACAGCGGGCGGTTCCTCATGACCTCCCTGGACATTCCGGCCAATTCCGAGGTGATGCAGGCCAGCCCGGAACAGCCATGCCTGGGCCTGGTCCTGCGGCTCGACTTGCGCATGGTGGCCGATCTGATCGCCCAAGGCAGCCAGTCGCCGCCGCGTGATCGAGCCGTCGGGATCGGCGCGGGAGTCGGCACCGCGACACCCGACCTGCTGGCGCCGTTCGCACGCCTGCTGGGGTTGCTGGATGAACCCGAAGCCATCCCCATACTGGCGCCGTTGATCCAGCGCGAGATTCACTACCGGCTGCTGCTCAGCGACCAGGCCGTCCGACTGCGGCAGATCGTTTCGGTCGATAGCCAGGGCTACCGGATCGCCAAGGCCATCGACTGGTTGAAATTGAACTACACCGAACCCGTGCGCGTAGACGACCTCGCGGCGCGGGTGCAAATGAGTGCGCCGACGTTTCACCACCACTTCCGTCAGCTCACGGCGATGAGCCCGCTGCAATACCAGAAGTGGCTGCGGTTGAACGAAGCAAAACGCTTGATGCTCAACGAGCATGTGGACGTGGCGAGCGCGGCTTTCAAGGTGGGTTATGAAAGCCCTTCCCAGTTCAGCCGCGAATACGCCCGTTTGTTTGGCGTGCCACCCAAGCGGGACATCGCGGCGTTGCGCGGGCCAGCCAAGGCTGTTTGATTCATCGTCACGCATGGATTAATTGTGGGAGCACAGCTTGCTCGCGACGCAGGCACCTTGGCCTTCGGGAGACCGCGCCAGGATCATCGCCGGGTCAACAAGCGATGGATATCGAACGCCTCGCAAGCGCCAGCACCAGCGGCAACTCCGTGCCCCCAGGATCAACACCCCCGCCCCAGCTCGCACAAATGCTCGGCCGCCAGCAACAGTCCCTTGGAGGGTGCTTCCTTGCATCGGCCGGGGCCAGAAGGTGCGAACTGATCCTGGAAGGCTATGCGTACAAACCGACCCAGCCATGGATACCCACATAGAGGCCGACACCGATGATCAATACGCTGGAAAAGTAAGGTGCCCGGCGCGCAACAGTGCCCAACCAAGGCCAGCGATTGGAAGCCTGCCTCGCACCAATGGCCGCCGCAGCCCCCACAGTCACCAGGGTAATCGCCAGGCCGATGCTGAAACACAGGACAAGCAGGCCGCCCAGCGCGACCTCTTTGACCTGCAGGCACAACAGCAGGACGGTAATGGCCGCGGGACAAGGAATCAGCCCGCCCGTCAGGCCAAACAGGATGATCTGGCCAGTGGAGACCTCCCGATTGGTGAAGCGCTTACGGATGTCGTCGGCATGTGCCTGCTCGTGGGCGTCCTGATAACCCTCCAGCGACAGCGCCAGGCCTTTGGGTTCGGGGTGCCCGTGGTCATGTTCGTGATGATGGTGATCATGATCATGATCATGGTGGTGGTGCTCATGTCCCTGTTCGAGCTTGAACATCCGCTCACCACGCCAGGTACGCCACAGCATCCACAGCGCGATGACAATGATCAGCGCAGCAGACGCCAACTGGAAATAAGGCTCGGTGGTTTCGGCGTCCAGCCCCTGGCCCAAATACATGCCGCCGATGGCGACCAACCACACCACGGCAGTGTGGGACAGCGTCGCCGCCAACCCCAGCAACACCGCCTGCTTGACCGACCCCCGAATCGCCACGATAAACGCGGCCATCATGGTTTTGGAATGACCAGGCTCCAGGCCATGCAAGGCGCCCAGCAAGATAGCGCTGGGGAAATACAGCCAGGCGTGAGCACCACCCTGTTGCAGCAGTTCAGCAAAATTGGGCATGTCGGACCTAGAGGTACTTGGTGATTTGTTTGAAGGCTTCCAGCGGAGCGCGCTCGCCTTTATTCAACGACGAAACGGTGTCCTCCAGGCAGTGATCGATGTGATCCTGGATCAACGTCCGCTTGGCCTGGCACACCGCTTTCTCGACCGCATGCAACTGCTGGGCGATATCCACGCACTCACGCCCCTCTTCGATCATCGTGATAATGCTGCGCAAATGACCGTCCGCGCGCTTGAGGCGCTTGATGATCGCCCCATGGCTTTGGTGAGGATGTTCATGGTCGTGCTCAGTCATGGTTTGAGCCTTGGGTTCAATGAATCTGCGCCGCCATGCTATCCCCCCAGGGGGGATATAAGCAAACCCATCAAAACGCCGACTAACCTGTGGGAGCGAGCCTGCTCGCGATGACGGCATTACATCCAACATCTCCATCAACTGATTCACCACTATCGCGAGCAAGCTTGCTCCCACAGGTTTTTTTGTGGCCCGCAATTCCGCGGCCACCACCGCAGATCCCATTGTGGGAGCGAGCTTGCTCGCGATGGCGGCATTACATCCAACATCTCCATCAACTGCCCCACCGCTATCGCGAGCAAGCTCGCTCCCACAAGATTGCAGACTGCACCGGGTGATGAGCAGACAGTGCAGGCGACCCCGTGAGGTCGCCACGTTCCTTACGAGGCCAAGACCTGCGCCTGCAATCGCCGCCCAATCACATCCAGCAAATCACACCCATCGCGCAGGGGGATCGCTAGCACTTGGGCGAAATCATGGAGTACCACGGCGTCCGTACTGATGTCAGAACGCATGGCGAGGTTCTCCAGCAACTGGGTAACAGCGGCGATGCGGTAAGCGGCGGTGTCGTGCAGCACGTCCAGCGGCGCTTCTGTGTCGATCAGGAGCGCGTGGAAATTGTTTTCGATACCGGTGATGGGCATGTAGCGGGACATGAGGGGTTACTCCTGCGGGGATGGGAGGTCAGTGCCGGGTTGAAGATAGGGATGCCACTGATGAAGGACCGAATCCGGGGTCGGAATTCGTACGTTGAGCAGGAGGTGGTAATTGATGTAATGGTGGACAGATTGGATGAGGTTGAAATGATGCGTGCCTTGCGGACACAGTTTTAAAGCAATAGCTGTACCTTTTTTCATTGGGCGATCTCAGGATTAATTGAAAAAATCCCAGGCATTAGGGCTTCCACACCCTGCCGCTGAATTTGCAGCGACGGAGAAAACTTAGCGCACGAGGTGATTGGGTGGATAGTCAGCGGTGAGCGACACAGCTTGAGGGAAATTTCCGATAGGGGTGTCCGGCGACGGATTGGGCAGCGCAGCTATAAGCACAAGGACAAATCTCGAAACGAATGAGCGCTCAACGCTTTGGCATGGTCGAAGATTCCATCGTATGGTGAGGCGCAGCCATCAGTGTACCAATAGCGTCGAAAATGAACTGCGCAGCATCTGGGAATTGACCGATGAAAGAAGAGTACGATTTCAGCAAGGCCAAGCGCGGCCCCACTACTAGCAGTAAAGGAAAAACGCGCATCACCATCATGCTTGATGATGAAGTAATCAAAGCCGCTCGCGAGCGCGCCGAAAATGTCGGCACTGGGTATCAAACCGTCATCAATCAGCTATTGCACCAAGCTTTGATCTCCTCAGACGGCCAAGGCTTCTGAATAAACTGAGAAGCTCAGCTTGCCTAGGGGTAAGGCACTGCCTAGTAGGCGAACGCCTCACGCTGACAACCGAAACGCGTTTAACTAATCCTCAACAACAGCACCAACAACGATCCGCTTACCCATTTGCGTTCCCACCTCCAACGCCTGTCCATCCCGCTGCTTCCCCCGCCGCGCCAACCCCACCAGTCGAGGAATCAACTCTCCCTCCGGCAAGTGCTGCCAGAATCGTCCCGGCATGTGCTGACGCAACGCCTGGGGATTGAGCCGCGCCGGGTTGAAGATGTGCCTGTAATAGGTCCGCCAAAGCTCAGCGCCGGGATCGTCGGCGTGACGCGCCCAATGCTGCCATTGCTCAGGACAACGTCGCTGGTAATCCAATGACCGTCCATCGAAACGTATGCCGTCGTGCGGCGTTGCGATCAGCCAGCGTTGTTGTCCCAGCCGCTCGGCAAAATGGCCGCTGGCACTTTCGAGGATGTCATGGGCCGGCTGGTGAAAGGCGACCAGGTCCAATTGCAGTTGCTCGGCCAATGGCTGCGGCAGGGGGATAAAGCGCACGAAGGCATGCAGGTGATGAGCCTCGCGCTGGACCTGCTTGATCCGCCGCTGCAGTTCACTGCCCAGGCGATCACCGGCGAGCATGGCCGTGCGGTCACCGTGGGCTACGCGCCAAAGCACTTCGTACAGCAGGTTCCAGCGTTGTTCGCCCTGGTAGCGGCCAGCCTGTTCAAGCTGAGTTAGCAAGTCCGCGGGGACCCGCGTACGGAACGGGCCCGGCCCTTGAGGCAACGGTGTCGGCATGGCCAAAAGATCGGCCATCGGACCTTGGGCCCACGTGACATCGCTCGGGTCGATACCGTGGCCGAGCAACGTTCGAGCCTGATCGCGCCACATGGAGAAATTATCATCACAATCCAGGGCAATCATCACCAAAGCCCCATCTGTACCGGACGTTGGGGGTCGCGCAACCGCGCCCGCAGGAGGCCGCTGCGCACCTGATCGTCGGCAGGCCGGTAATCGCTGGTGACAATGAACGGTCGTGCCTTCTCCAGCACGCACCGCAACTGCACCAGGTCGTCATAACGCACCCGTCGCTCCCGGCGCAGCGCAACCAAACGCTGCACGCTACGCAGGCCAATCCCCGGGATACGCGCCAGCAATGCGGGTTCGGCGCGGTTGACATCCAGCGGGAACACCTCTCGATTGGCCAGCGCCCACGCCAGTTTGGGGTCGATGTCCAAATCCAGGTTGTGGGTTTCACTCAACAGCTCGCCCGCCTTGTAGCCGTAGCCACGCATGAGGAAGTCGGCCTGATAGAGCCGGTGCTCGCGCAACAACGGCGGTGCCGCCAAGGGCACGCTGGCCGGGCTGTCGGGAATCGGGCTGAACGCTGAATAGTAAACCCGGCGCAAACCGTACCCTTGGTAGAGCGACTCGGCGTTGCTCAGGATGGCGTGATCATCAGTGGCATCAGCCCCCACAATCACCTGGGTGCTCTGCCCGGCCGGGGCGAAACGGGGCGCCCGCGGCTCGCCGGCCACCGCCTGTTGCCCTTGGTGGATGGTGCCCATGGCCTGGCGGATGGTGGTCAATTGTTTTTCCGGTGCCAGGCGCTTGAGGCTGATATCGGAGGACAACTCGATGTTCACGCTCAAGCGATCAGCCAACCGCCCCGCTTCCTCGATCAACAGCGGATCGGCATCGGGAATGGTCTTGAGGTGGATATAGCCACGAAACTGGTGCTCCTCGCGCAGCAACCGCGCCACTCGTATCAACTGCTCCATGGTGTAATCGGCCGAGCGAATGATGCCGGAACTCAAAAACAGCCCACTGATGCAGTTGCGGCGATAAAAATCCAAGGTCAGCCGCACCACCTCCTCCGGCGTAAAGCGCGCCCTCGGCACGTTGCTGGAACGACGGTTGACGCAATACTGGCAGTCGTACAGGCAAAAATTGGTCAGCAACACCTTCAGCAACGAGACGCAGCGCCCATCCGGCGTATAGCTATGGCAAATGCCCATGCCATCGGTGGCGCCCAGCCCTTCACGGCCCCGGGAGCTACGCTTGGGGGCACCGCTGCTGGCGCAGGAGGCGTCGTACTTGGCTGCGTCGGCGAGAATGCCGAGCTTGGCGATGAGCTGCATGGAGTGCTCTCTTATACTGGATATAAATACAGTATTTGGAGAAGCGCAGCATTGCAAGGGCCATCGATCGATTCAATGCGCCCAGAAAGACCCATAGAGACCACGACATAGGCCTGGCCCCAGGAGATGGGCTATAATCGCCTCACCTTCGCCAATGAGATCAAGCGACATGGGCACCGTCAGCCTTGAAGCGAAAAAAGCCTACGCGGCCAGGACTCGTCGTTCCAACTATGCAGCCAGCTTGCGCCTGGAAGGCTTCAAAGTGAGCTTTTCCGAAGACGAACGCAAATTGCCAACGCGTGAAGAGGTCTTGAAGGCCTTCACCCAGACCAGAACCTGATGCCGGACAAATATGGTGTCGGCGAAGACGCCTATTGCTATCCCGGCTCCACCGTCCTGCGCAATAAACTCGACATCCGCGACGAACCCACTTTGAGCGAAGCCGAACAACAACTCTCGGCCATCGCGGCAGATAACGTCGAATTCAGCCCTCCTCCTTACGGCCTGGTCTATCTTCAAGGCATTCATCAGGTGCTCTTTTGCGACTTGTATGAATGGGCCGGACAATTGCGAACCGTTGGAATGGCCAAGCAGGACACGCGTTTCTGCCAGCCGCAATTCATGGAAGCGCAAGCCGGGAAGATCTTCAAAGGCATGGCGGCGCAAAACTGGTTCGAGGGCCTGCGCCGCACTGACTTGATCAGTGCCGTTGCTGAAACTTATTCAGATATCAACGTGGTCCATCCCTTTCGCGAAGGAAATGGCAGGGCCCAACGGATTCTCTTCGAGCATCTCATCATGAATGCCGGTTTTGAGATCAGTTGGTGGGGTATTGAGAAGCAAGAGTGGATCGACGCCAACATCGCGGCCTACCACTGCACCCTTGGCCCCATGCAGCAGGTGTTTGAAAAATGTATTGGCAACCCGCTTCGTCCGTAAGATAGCGGCAACTGATACGAGCCATCCGTGTCTTCACCACTTTCGATCCCCAGAACACTTGCATGAATACGCTAAACACATTCCCCTCCAACCCAGAAGGCCGCGACTTTGTCGTGGGTGACATTCATGGCCATTTCAAACTTCTAAGCGCACTTTTACAGCGTTTGAAGTTCGATGGTGAACGGGATCGCCTTTTCTCCGTCGGCGACCTGATTGACCGCGGCCCTGACTCCGTGGAAGTGCTCGATTGGCTCTCGCAACCCTGGTTTCATGCCGTGCGAGGCAATCACGAACAGATGCTCATCGATGGCGTCTCCGGGAACGGCGACATACCCCGGCACATCCGAAACGGCGGGGCCTGGCTCTATGAACTGGCACCACAACTGCAAAAAGAACTCGCCAAGGCCCTCCAGACGCTGCCGTGGATCATTGAAGTCGACTTACCAGACGGCCAAACCATCGGCATCGTGCACGCCGAAGCCCCACTGACCCAAAAAGGTGACGACTGGCAGCAAGCCAAACAAGCCTTGTCAGGGCAACTGGGAGAAATTTGCCGCCTGCGGGCGTTGAGCATGACGCTGTATGCCAGGGGAAAAATCGAGGAGCAAAACCACGATTCAATCAAGGGCATCCACCGGCTCTACGTCGGTCATTCGACGGTGCCGAACGTCACGCGCCTGGGTAACGTTGTCTATATCGACACCGGCTGTTCCTTTGGGGATGGCGCCTTGAGCCTGGTCGAGCTCAATAGCGAAACCGTCACCTACATGACCATGAGCCAATGACACCAGGCCCAACCAGTCAAGTCGATGGACTCCGCCCTCTCCTACCTTGAAATCGCACCCACCATGTATTGGTTCAGATCGCGCAGATCCTGAACCTTCCAGGCAAACGGTGGCAGCTTCACCCCGTTCTCTCTTAACGTTCTTGGAATCAAGTCGCCATTGGGGCGAAGAATGATCGACGAGACGATAACGCCCGGATAATCCTTCAGTCTTTTCTGAAAAGAAGACGTAGTCAGGTCAGGCGTGGGCGGATTGCTTTTCCTGGCCAAGGGACCTGTGCCCTTGAGATCCGCTCCGTGGCACATGGCACATCGTTGTGAATAGAGATTCCTCCCGTTGGCCGTGTCCGCGGAGGAAAGTAATGGGTGAATGAGCGATAAAATCCCCAGGGAAGCGATGAAGCCTACTTTCATTTTCAACTGTCCTTGTCTTTTCAATCAGAACTGAATCAAGCGTCAATGCCCAGGAACGCAGCGCGAACATTGCGATGTGGCTATATTCCACGTCGTGAATTGGAGAAAGCCATGCACGAGCAACCTGAAACCCAACGACGTCTTCACGAACTGCTGGCGCTCATCGACCAACGTGTAGCGCCGGAAGTGGCCGCAACACTTCGACCACCCGCCGCCAGCGCGGATATTACGCGGATCGAACAGACCCTGGGTGCTCCCCTGCCGCCGAGCCTTTCCCAACTGCTGCTTTGGCATGACGGCCAGGCGTGGAACGCCCCCTTGCGGGAAAGTGACAACCGCCGCCTCCTTGCTACAAGTGAAATTGTTGAAGTGCTTGAGTTTTTTCTCGATCCAGAGGAAGAGTTTCTGGAACCCTGGGGGCGTTATTGGGTGCCGTTCCTGACCAATGATTCTGGCGATTATGTCGTCGTCGATGCCTCGCCAACAGGCAACGGGGAACTCATCGAGTATTGGCACGACTGGGAAAACCGGGATGTGTTGCATCACTCGCTGCTTGAATGGATGGTTGGGTTTGTTGAGGAGTTGGGTTGAAACGACCTGCCGACTCAAGTGAGGGGGCAGCGGTGTAAGATGCCCCAATAGACGTCCATCATCGAGGTTGCCATGTCCGGCATATCCCTGAATCTGCCCGAAGAGCTATCGAACTCTCTCGCCGATCTGGCCAAGAATAACGGCCAAAGTGCGAGCTACTTGGCGATGGATGTTCTTCGCGACTACATCAAGCATGAAAAGGCTCTGACCACTCAAATCGAACTTGCCGTAAAGGAAGCCGATCAAGGCAAATTCGCTACCGATGATCAAGTTGCAGCCATGCGTGCTCGACGCTGGAATCAGAATGCAGGTTGAGTGGCTGGAAAAAGCACTCAAAAACCTGGAGGACGAAGCCAACTATATTGCACTTGAAAACCCCAAGGCTGCTGACGACTTCTGCGAAGCGATCTTCGCCAGCGTAGACAAATTGGCTCAGTTTCCCGAGATGGGCCGAGAAGGACGGGGCAAACTGACGCGGGAATAGGCAGTCCCAAACTGGTCTTATCTGATTCCATATCGCATACACGGTAATCGCCTTCAAATCCTCGGTGTATTTCACACTCGACAGCGTCCCCGCACCCACTGGTGAAATCGGCGCAATATTGCTCTCCCAACACGTCCTGCCCTTCCCTGATAAACTGTGCCATCCGCCTCGCTGATTCAGACTCCCAATGCCCTTACAAACTGTCCCACTGTCCCGTCGCTTCTCCGTGGCCCCGATGATGGATTGGACCGACGCCCACTGTCGCTACTTCCTACGCATCCTCTCCAAACACGCCCTGCTCTACACCGAAATGGTCACCACCGGCGCCTTGCTC
The DNA here is from genome assembly GCF_018325905.1 of Pseudomonas sp. St316. NCBI lineage: Bacteria > Pseudomonadati > Pseudomonadota > Gammaproteobacteria > Pseudomonadales > Pseudomonadaceae > Pseudomonas > Pseudomonas sp. St316. The sequence continues at coordinate 4,556,620 of NZ_AP021901.1, forward strand.
AACGGTGACCACGAACGCTTCCTGCGCCACCACTCATCCGAACACCCCCTGGCCCTGCAACTAGGCGGCAGCGTCCCGGCCGACCTGGCTGCCTGCGCCCGTATGGCCCAGGAGCACGGCTACGACGAGGTCAACCTCAACGTCGGCTGCCCCAGCGATCGGGTGCAGAACAATATGATCGGCGCCTGCCTGATGGGGCATCCGGCGTTGGTGGCTGATTGTGTGAAGGCAATGCGCGATGCGGTGTCGATTCCGGTGACGGTCAAGCATCGCATCGGGATCAATGGGCGCGACAGCTACGAGCAGTTGTGTGAGTTCGTCGGGACGGTGCGTGAGGCTGGGTGTACGAGTTTTACCGTGCATGCGCGGATTGCGATTCTGGAGGGGTTGTCGCCCAAGGAGAATCGCGACATCCCGCCGCTGCGTTATGACGTGGCCGCGCGGTTGAAGGCGGATTTTCCAGAGTTGGAGATTGTGCTCAACGGCGGGATCAAGACGCTGGAGGCGTGCCACGAGCATTTGCAGACTTTCGACGGCGTGATGCTGGGGCGCGAGGCCTATCACAACCCGTATCTGCTGGCCGAAGTGGATCAGCAGCTGTTCGGCAGCACCGCGCCGATCATCAGCCGGGCCGAGGCGCTGGCGCAGTTGCGGCCGTATATCGCCGATCACCTGGCCGCTGGCGGGGCGATGCATCACATCACCCGTCACGTGTTGGGGCTGGGCACCGGGTTCCCGGGGGCGCGGCGGTTTCGGCAGTTGTTGTCGGTGGATATTCACAAAACCAAGGATCCGTTGGCGCTGCTGGATCAGGCGGGGCAACTGCTGGAAGGGCGTTAACCGTCACTTGCTTTGAACCTGCGCGCTGTTTTGGCATCGTATCTACCGATACCGCCCCGGCCTTTCAAACAGCCGTTTTCAGGTTGTTGCCGCTGGGGCCCGTCGATACCCCTTCACGCCCTTGAGTGGCTGCCGGCCCTCGGGTAATGTCAACGGACCCATAGGACAGAGCACGCTCATGACTTCCAAGCTGGAACAACTCAAACAATTCACTACCGTCGTGGCCGATACCGGCGACTTCGAAGCCATTGCCCGCGTTAAACCCGTGGATGCCACCACCAACCCTTCCCTGCTGCTCAAGGCTTCGGCCATCCAGGGCTACGCCGAGCTGCTGAACGCCTGTGTCGCGGACTGCAAGGGCGACGTAGGCCTGGCCAGCGACCGTTTTGGCGTGGCGGTTGGGCAAGAGATCCTGAAGGTGATTCCGGGGCGTATTTCCACTGAGGTGGATGCGCGCCTGTCGTTCGACACCGAGGCCATGTTGAAGCGTGCGCATCGCCTGATCGATCTGTATGAAAAAGCCGGTGTTGGCCGGGATCGCGTGCTGATCAAGATCGCCTCCACCTGGGAAGGCATTCGTGCCGCCGAGCAACTGGAGCGCGAAGGCATCCAGTGCAACCTGACCCTGCTGTTCTCCTTCGCCCAGGCCGCGGCCTGCGCCGATGCCGGGGTGTTCCTGATTTCACCGTTCGTGGGCCGTATCTACGACTGGTACAAGAAAGCCAACGGCAACGACTACACCGGCGCCGATGATCCGGGCGTGCAGTCGGTGACGCGCATCTACAACTACTACAAGGCCAATGACTACAAGACCGTGGTCATGGGCGCGAGCTTCCGCAACCTCAACCAGATCGAGCAACTGGCCGGCTGCGACCGTTTGACCATCAGCCCGGAGCTGCTGGAGAAACTCGCCGCCGACGAAGGCAAGCTGGAGCGCAAGCTGGCGCCAGGGCAAGCCGGGGAAGCGCGCTTGAACCTCAATGAAGCGCAGTTCCGCTGGTTGTCCAACGAGGACGCCATGGCGACCGAGAAGCTGGCGGAAGGTATTCGTCAGTTTGCCCGGGACCAGGAGAAGCTGGAAGCGTTGCTGCAAGCCAAGCTTTGAGCTGATTCAGGGATGTAAAAAGGGCGAACCTTGGTGGGTTCGCCCTTTTTTATGTGGCTTGGCCTGAGGGATGTGGCGGATCGATAGACTATCGCGAGCAAGCTCGCTCCCACAGGTGAATGCATTCCAATGTGGGGCGAGCTTGCTCCGGCCGGCGTTCCGACGATGAGGCCGGTCAGCCTAAGCAAAATCCAGGGATCAAGGCCCTTCCAGCGCATTCACCAAGTCATGGAACGCTTCACGATTGGAGTCGTTGAGGCCCATCAGGATCTTGTGGGCTTCGAGCACCTTGATCCGCACTTCTTCCTCGGACTGGTCCTGGTCAGGTAGATCGTCCAGGCATTCCGGACACGGCACAGGGTCGCCCACGATGTTGAACACCTGGTCGAAGCCCATCGATTGCAGCAGACGGGTGATGTCGTTGTGGGTGGTGACGACAGTCGGCAGCAGGCCGACCTTCTGCCGCGACAAGATCGACAGTTTGGCCAGCAGGCCCAATGTGGTGCTGTCGATGCTGCGGGTTTCGGTCAGGTCGATCACGATGGCGTTGAAATTCAACGAGGTGAAGATCCGCTCAATAGTCGCATCCAGCGCCGAACACAGGGTCAGGCGCACTTCACCGACAAACTTCAGGACAAAGGTGCCGTCCTGCTCGGCGAACTGGATTCTACCGGTACTCATCAAAGGTTCCTGCTCAACACTAACAGGGCGATATCATCCGGCATCTCCCCGAGCGTGGCTAATCCAAACACTTGACGCAAGCCTTCCAGGCTGCCGCCCGCTGCACTCACCCGTTCAGGCAAGGCCGCTTCTTTCTCTTTGAGTGTAGGTTCTGTCAAAAGGTCCAAAATGCCATCAGACATCAGCGTCAGACTGAATGTCGGCGGCAATTCCAGTACGTGGTCTTCGTAGGTGGCCTCGTTGAACAAGCCCACCGGCAAACCACGCCCTTCCAGGTAACGCACACTGTCTGGCGTATACAACACAGGCAAAGGCAGGTGACCGCCGATGCTATAGGTCAACAAACCAGTCTCCTCGTCGATGACTCCACCGACCATTGTGACGTGTTTGCCCAGCTTACAACTGATCAGGCCTCGGTTGATATGCCCAAGGACTTCAGAAGGCTTGAACTCTGGCAGAGTGCCATTGCGCTTGGACTCGAACAACAACCGCGTGGTCATGAACTTCAACAGCACCGTGACGAATGCCGAAGAAGCACCATGGCCGGAAACGTCCGCCAGGTAGAACGCCACTCGCCGCTCGTCGACCCGGAAATAATCCACGAAATCGCCCGACAGGTACAACGACGGGATGATCTGGTGGGCAAAACGGAAATCGTCGACGGTCCAGGGGCTGACCGGCAGCATGTTCATCTGCACCTGACGCCCGGCGTTCTGGTCTTCCTGCAACAGGTTCAGGCTGGCTTCCAGCTCGCGGTTGGCGGTTTCCAGCTTCTCGCGGTACCGCTGGTTTTCCACCAACAGCCGCGAACGGTCCAAGGCCCGACGCACCGAGTGCTCGAGTACCGCAAGGTCTTCAAGGGGCTTGATCAGGTAATCCGCCGCGCCCAGGCGCAACGCCTCGACCGCGTCGTTCATCACGCCCGCGCCCGAAACCACGATCACCGGGGTCTGCGAGGAAATCTCGGTGACCTGGCGAATGAGTTCGAGTCCGCCCATCTGCGGCATGCGCAGGTCGCAGATGACCAGGTCGGGCTTGTCTTGCTCGAATACCTGAAGACCCTGTTGGCCATTGCTGGCCTGCAGGACGCTGAAACCACTGTCTTCCAAGTAGGCTGCGAGACTGGCTCGCACCACTTCGTCATCATCGATTATCAGCAGCGTGGCACTGGTTTTTGGCATGTGGGCAAACGGCGCCAGAATTAGGTTGGCGTAGCGGGCTGGGCCGTCTGGCCTTGCACGCACTACTGGATTCGCTTTCTAGCCTCTCTGTCGCACCGGTTTCAGGCCTTTGCCCTACACGCCGTTACATCAGAGGTGCCCTTCTAAGGCGCAGACGGTACTCCCATCCGCGGGGCGTTTCAAGCTCAGGCAGATAGCCGCTTGCCGTCTTCATTTGTCAAAGCACAGAGAGTTATAAGAACCGAGCGAAGCGTAACTCAATGGAAGGATCAAACCTGCTCAAACACGACGCCAACGCACAGAAGGCGGCCTTTTGGGCCGCCTTCGTGGTTCTACAGGTCGAAATTAAAAATCATCTTCGACCTGGCCATCCTTGACCTTGAATTCGCGGTTCTGCAGGTAGGCATTGCGGATGAAGACATACTTGTCGCCGCTCACCATCTTCTCGGCCGACAACAGGCTGGCGCGGGTGTCGACGACGTTCAGGCCTCGAATAGAGTTACGCACCGAGACGTTATCAATATAACGATACGGGGCCGTGTAGTCGTCGACCAGCTTGGCCGGCGCGTCACGCAGGGTGCTTGGCCCCAGCAGCGGCAGCATGACATACGGCCCACTGCCCAGTCCCCAGTAGCCCAGGGTCTGGCCAAAATCTTCATCGCTGCGCTGCAGGCCCATCTGGGTACCCACATCGAAGAAGCCCAGCAGGCCGAAGGTGGTGTTGAAGATCAACCGGGCGGTGTCGACCCCGGCAGCGGCCGGCTTGGCCTGCAGCACGTTGTTGGCCAGGTTGCCCACGTCGCCGATGTTGCGAAACATGTTGTGGACGCCGTCTTCGAGAAATTGCGGCGTCACATATTGATAACCCTGGGCCAGTGGCTTGAGCGCATAGGTATCAAGGGTGTCGTTGAAGGTAAAGATCGGACGGTTGATGCTTTCCCAAGGATCTTCTTCCGTCGCGGCCTGGGTGGCGAACGGAACCAGCAGGACGCTGGCAGACAAACACAGCTGAGCGAGACGATGGCTCCAGCGCATAGGGGAAAACTCCTTGGATTGTTCAAGCAAGGGCGCCGAGCCCAGGCGGTAAGGTGGCTAGTATAAGACGGAACGCGTGGATAGGCAGCACCGAAAAAACAAGTGGGTCGTAGGACGTTTCCATGACAGACACCCTTCACGTCACTGTCACCGGACTGTCATCGAGGCTCTTTAGGCTGCTGGCTATTTCAAGGACGTTCCCATGCCTCGCGCCGAAGCCCTGCCCCTCCCCGCCGCCAGCCTGACCGCCGTACTGTTTGGCCTGAGTGGATGCCTGGTGGATTTCGGCGCGCGCATCCGTCAGCCAGGGGCTGCACCGGTCGAGCATGCGCAGCCAACACCGGACGCCCTTGAGAGCCTGCACCACTTGCAGCGCCAGGAAATCCCCTGCGCCTGGCTCGACGAATTGCCACCTGCCGTCAGCCATGCCTTGGCGGCCTCATTGCCGACGTGGATCAAACCGCCGCAACTTCCAGCAACAAATAATCCTTGGCCGGCGCCACATGCCTGCTGGCAGGCCCTGATGGCGCTGAACGTCCAGCAACTGGACGGTTGCGTGTTGGTCAGTGGCGAACCCCGGTTGCTGCAGTCAGGGCTCAACGCCGGTTTATGGACCATCGGCCTGGCGTCCTGCGGCTCGCTGTGTGGCCTGGCGCCTGACGAATGGCAGGCGCTGAGCCAACAGGAACGGGAAACCAAGCGCGCCAAGGCCACCGTGCAATTGTTTGGCCTGGGGGTGCATTCGGTGATCGATCATTTGGGCGAACTCGACACTTGCCTGGCGGACATCAGCCTGCGCCGACTCAAAGGCGAGAAGCCATGACCGGGATCATGCAGGGAGCGCGAGGGTAGATTACTCTTAAGACAAGCCACGGACTTTTGACGCACTGTCGCGGTCCATGGCTGTGCCTATCAATAAAGGGAGTACGCCAATGCCTGCCCGCGAATTGCAAGAACAGCTCAACAAACTGCGCGAGCAATTGGACCAGAATCCGCCGCTGTCCGAGCCAGAGCGCGAGAATCTGCATCAACTGATGGCTCAGATCGAGGCTGAGATCCAACTGGAAAATCAGCTTCAGGACAGCAACCTGGTGGACGGCGTGAACCTTGCTGTGGAACGTTTTGAGGTTGAACACCCGGGTATTGCGAGCACATTGCGCAATATCATGTTGACCTTGGGCAACATGGGAATCTGAATACCGGATGCAAAAAAGCCCTGCTATCACGAGCGGGGCTTTTTAGTTTCAACCTGAATGCAATCCCTGTGGGAGCGAGCTTGCTCGCGATAGCGGTGTGTCAGCCAACCTGGATGTTGGATGTGCCGCCCTCATCGCGAGCAAGCTCGCTCCCACAAGAGCCCTCCCACAGTTAGGATTTATTGACGGACCAGGCGATGGTTCGGCAACTGGACGTCTTCGGTACTGCGATACGGATTGATATCCAACCCGCCACGACGCACATACCGCGCGTACACCGTCAACTTCTCGGGCTTGAGCAAGCGCTGCAGGTCGAGAAAGATCCGCTCCACGCACTGCTCGTGGAAATCCGAATGCTGGCGGAAGCTGACGATGTAGGCCAGCAGGCTGGCGGGGTCCAGGGCCGCGCCGCGATACTCCACCGCCACGCTGCCCCAGTCTGGCTGGCTGGTCACCGGACAGTTGGACTTGAGCAGATGGCTGTGCAGGCTTTGCTCGACGATGCGCGATTCATCGCAACGCAGCAACTCCGGGCGCGGGTGCGCGTAGGAGTCGACGCTGATGTCCAAATCGTCGATGCACGTACCGGGCAACGCCACGATGCCCTCGCTTTCCACATCCTTGAGATTGCGGATCCGCACACCCACCGCTTTGCCGGCAGCCGCCGACAGGTCCTGGCGCAGGGTCGCTTCCAGGCTCGCGGTATCGGCGAACGGCGTCTGGTTCAAGGAGTTGAGGTACAGCTTGAAGGATTTGGACTCGATGATATTCGGCGAGTCCGCCGGGATCGCGAATTCACCGATGGCCACCACCGGCTTACCGGACGGCAGCAGCCACGACAGCTCGAAGCAGTTCCAGAAATCCACGCCTTTATACGGCAGGGTCTCGGCCGTCAGGCCCAGTTCCGCCCATTTCGCGGTGCGCGGGATCGGGAACAGCAGTGACGGCGTGTACGTGGCGATGTATTCGCTGGATTTGCCCAGCGGCGAATGTTCGGCTGCGGGATGCATGACGGAAACCTGACTGAAGAATCAGCCGATTCTATCAGCCTTTGCCGCAGCCTTTGAGTGCTTACTGACTGACTGTCAGGTCGCCCTTCATTCCAGCCTGGTAATGGCCGGGAATATTGCAGGCAAACTCCAGGCGCGTGGCCTTGCTGAAGGTCCAGGTCAGCTCGGCGGTTTTGCCCGGCTCCACCAACACGCTGTTGGGATCATCGTGGCGCATGCTCGCCTGGTCGTGACCCATGGCGCCATGATCCATCCCCGGCTTCATCGCGGTCGGCATCAACTGGCCGCTCTGCTGCATCTTGAGCATTTCCTGTTGGTGGTCGGCGTGCATGGCAGCGTTGCCCAGGTTGAATTCGTGGAGCAACTGTCCTTTATTGATCAGCACGAACCGAACCGTCTCACCGGCCTTGATATCAAGGGCACCGGGATCGAACGTCATGTCGCCCATCACCACCTCGATGTTGCGACTGGCCTTGGCTGCCGGTGCAGCCTGGCCAAAATCGAAATGCCCCGGCGATGCCCACGAAGGCGCACTGAGGGCCAGTACGCAAGCGGCCAGGATCAAGCGGTTTCCCATCAACATGTCCATACTCCAATCAGTTTCAGCTTGTGGGAAACTCTATCGTTACAGGCCTGCCAGTCGGCTGACAGTTCGATTACAACTTTGTCAGGTTGCGCCACGAGCCCGCCTGCCACGGTATAACGCCCTCGAACCCTGCATTGAGCCGCCCATGAAACTGCTGATCGTCGAAGACCAAACCAAAACCGGCCAATACCTGCGCCAAGGCCTGGGTGAAGCCGGGTTCAACGCCGACCTGGTAGCCGACGGAATCACCGGCCAGCAACTGGCCTTGAGCGGTGAATACGCCTTGCTGATCCTCGACGTGATGTTACCCGGCCGCGATGGTTGGCAGATCCTGCAAGCCGTCCGCGGAGCCGGGCTGGATACACCAGTGCTGTTCCTCACCGCGCGGGATGCGGTACAGGATCGGGTGCACGGCCTGGAACTGGGCGCCGATGATTACCTGGTCAAGCCCTTTGCCTTTTCCGAGTTGCTGGCGCGGGTACGCAGCCTGTTGCGGCGAGGCAGTTCGACGCAACAGGACACCAGCCTGCAGCTGGCCGACTTGCGTCTGGACCTGATCCGCCGCCGCGTCGAACGCAGCGGTCGGCGCATCGACCTCACCGCCAAGGAATTCGCCTTGCTGGAAATGCTTCTGCGCCGCCAGGGCGAAGTGCTGCCCAAATCGCTGATCGCGTCCCAGGTCTGGGACATGAATTTCGACAGTGACACCAACGTCATCGAAGTCGCGATACGGCGCCTGCGACTCAAGATCGACGATGAATTCCCCAGCAAGCTCATCCACACCGTGCGTGGCATGGGTTATGTGCTCGAAGAGCGCAGCCTGTGAGGGGCCAATTGTCGCTGAGTAGCCGCCTGGCACTGCTGTTCGCCGCCTGCACCGCCGTGGTGTCATTGTTCGCCGGGGTCTTGTTCAGCCGTGGCAGCGAGGCGCACTTCATCGAACTGGACCAGCAACTGCTCGAAGGCAAGCTGATCGGCCTGCGCCGGGCCCTGCAAGACCTCGACGCTGAGCAGACCCAGGCGCGCCTGGAAGATGAACTGAGCCGCCAGGCCGACCTGGCACTGCGCATCAAGGGCAGCGATGGGGTTCGCTGGTACGACAGCTCGATCCGGATTCCGGCTCAATTGCCAGAGCGGCCCGGCCTGTCGACCCTCAGCGATGGCGACAACGATTATCGGGTGTTGAACGCCCCGCTGCGTCCCGACCAAGCCAATTCACCGCAATTGACCCTGTTGCTGGACATCACCCACCACCAGCATTTCCTGCAACGCATGCAGCGCCTGATCTGGCTGACCGTCGGTCTCTCGGCCCTGGCCACCGCCCTGCTCGGTGCCTGGGCCGCCCGGCGGGCCTTGCGCCCCTTGCGACGCATGGGCGCCATCGCTGGCAGTGTCTCGGCCCGCTCTCTCAACGCCCGACTTCCCGAAGAGCAAATGCCCGCCGAATTGGCGGAACTGGCCCACAGCATCAACGCCATGCTCGGACGCCTCGACGATGCGTTTCAGCGGCTCTCGGCGTTCTCTGCCGACATCGCCCATGAATTGCGCACGCCGCTGTCGAACCTGCTGACCCACACCCAGGTCACCCTCACCCGCGAACGCCCACTGGAGGATTACCGCGAGGCGTTGCACAGCAATCTCGAAGAGCTGCAATGGATGGCGCAACTGGTCAACGACATGCTGTACCTGGCCAAGGCCGACCACGGCCTGCTGGCGCTCAACCGAGAACCGCTGCAATTGGCCGAAGAGGTGGACGTGCTGCTGGACTTCTTCGCGCCCCTGGCCGAAGACGCCAACGTGCGCCTGAGCCGCGAGGGCAAGAGCCGCATCGAGGGTGACCGCAACATGTTGCGCCGGGCGCTCTCCAACCTGCTGGACAATGCGCTGCGCTTCACCCCCATTGACGGCGAAGTGCGGGTGCGGATTGTCGATGAGGCTCAAGGGGTGAACATCAGCGTGGAAAACAGCGGCGAAGGGATTGCCGCGGACTTGCTGCCGCGCCTGTTCGACCGCTTTTATCGCGCCGACCCGGCTCGCCAGGAGGGCAGCAGCGAACACGCCGGGTTGGGGCTGGCCATTACTCGCTCTATCATCCGCGCCCATGGCGGGCAGATCCGCTGCGAATCGGCCGATGGCTGGACGCGGTTTGTGATTGAGTTGCCGAAAGGTGATTGAGCCCGCCCCCCTGTGGCGAAGGACTTATCTGTGGGAGCAAGGCTTGCCCGCGATGCAGACGGCGCGGTCTGCGGGGGAAACAAGGCGCCTGCATCGCGGGCAAGCCTTGCTCCCACAGACACTTCGCTAAATCCCCTCGCCGCAAGAGTCTTCAGCAAGCCCTTCTGCCACAGAGGTCTGTGTCGTATCAGGAATACCGCAACGCCTGCGCCGGTTCGATCTTCGCCGCACGCCACGCCGGGTACACGGTGGCGAGGAAGCTCAGGATGAACCCGGCCGAGCAGATCAGCACCACGTCCCCACGTTGCAGCTCCGACGGCAGGTTGCTGACGAAGTACACGTCGGAACTGAAGATGTGCTGGCCACTGACCCGTTCCAGCCAGCCCACCAGCGCACTGACGTTCAGCGCCGCGATCACCCCCAGCACGCCGCCAATCAGCGTGCCGACGACGCCAATCACCGTGCCCTGGACCATGAAGATCGCCATGATCTGCCGCGGCGTGGCGCCGATGGTGCGCAGGATCGCGATGTCCGCGCCTTTGTCGTTCACCACCATGATCAAGGTGGCGATGATGTTGAACGCCGCCACCGCGACGATCATCAGCAACAGCAAGCCGATCATGGTTTTTTCCATTTTCATGGCACTGAACAGGCTGCCCTGGGTGTGGGTCCAGTCGTCGGCCTTGTAGGCCGCGCCAAGGCTGGTGGCGATGTCCCCGGAGACCTTCGGTGCCGCGTACAAATCCTTCATCGCCAGGCGCACGCTTTGTACCTGGTTCGGCTGCCAATGCTGCATTTGTGCGGCATCGGCCAAGTGGATCAGTGCCATGGAGCCATCCAGCTCGGCGCCCACCTTGAACACACCCACCACATTCAGCCGCTGCATCCGTGGGGTGATGCCGCCGGGGGCAGTGCTGACTTCCGGTACGATCAGGGTGATTTTGTCGCCGACGTTCAGGCGAAAACGCCGGGCGGTGATTTCGCCGATCACCACGCCAAACTCGCCCGGCTTCAAGGCATCCAAACGCCCCTGGACGATATGCTGGGCAACGATGGACACCTTGCCTTCCTGGGCCGGATCGACGCCGCTGATCTGGATCGGCTGCATCGAACCTTTATAGCTCAGCATCCCTTCCATTTCGGTAAACGGCACGGCAGCGATGACTTCAGGATTTTTCAACGCCGCGGCGGCCACCGGCTGCCAATCGTCGATCGGATTGACGCCAACGAGGGTGGCGTGGGGCACCATGCCGAGGATGCGCGAGCTCATTTCGCGCTGGAAGCCGTTCATCACCGACAACACCACGATCATCGCCAGGACACCCAGGGCGAGGCCGATCATCGAGGTCATGGAGATGAACGAAACAAAGCGATTGCGGCGCTTGGCGCGGGTATAGCGCGTGCCGATAAAGATCGATAACGGTCTGAACATTCGCGGGGCACCGTATAAAAATAAAAGACCCGGCGTGTGTAGCAAACGCCGGGTTTCGGTCGGTCAGATGGGCGTCAGGCAGCCTTCCTGCAAGTGCAGGACGCGGTCCATCTGCCGGGCCAGGTTCATGTCGTGAGTCACCACCAGGAACGCGGTGCGCATCGACGTGCTGAGCTCCAGCATCAAATCCTGGATGCCTTGGGCGGTGTGGGAGTCGAGGTTGCCGGTCGGCTCGTCGAGCATCACCAGGCCAGGCTTGTTGACCAAGGCCCGGGCAATCGCCACGCGCTGGCGTTCACCACCGGACAATTCGGCCGGCTTGTGCTCCAGGCGATGCCCCAGCCCTACCCGCTCCAGCAACGCCGTGGCGCGCTGACGGGCCTCAGGAATCGCCGTGCGACCGATCAACAGCGGCATGCAGACGTTTTCCAGCGCGGTGAACTCGGGCAGCAAATGGTGGAACTGGTAGACGAAGCCCAGGGAACGGTTGCGCAGCAGGCCACGGGCCTTCTCGTTCAGGGCCGAAAGTTCTTCGCCTGCCAGCCAGACACTGCCGGCGGTCGGCGTATCCAGGCCGCCCAGCAGGTTGAGCAAGGTACTTTTGCCCGACCCGGAGGTGCCGACAATCGCCACGCGCTCGCCAGGGTGCAACTCCAGCTGCAAGCCCGACAACACCACCACCGACTCTGGACCTTCCTCGTAGGACTTGCCCAGGTTGCGGCAGCTCAAGATTGCTTTTTCACTCATGCCCAACTCACTCATAACGTAACGCCTCCGCAGGCTGGGTGCGCGCGGCACGCCAGGCAGGATACAGGGTGGCGAGGAAACTCAGGACCAACGCGGCGCCGCAGACCATCAACACGTCATCGGCCTGCAATTGCGATGGCAGGTAGTCGATGAAGTACACGTCGGCGTTGAGAAACTTGTGCCCGATCAAGCCTTCGAGGGCGGCAATCGCGGCACTGACATTCAGCGCGGCGAACATCCCGACCAGGGCGCCGACAACCGTACCGATCACGCCGATGACCGTGCCCTGGACCATGAATATCCGCATGATCTGCCCCGGCGTGGCGCCGAGAGTACGCAGGATCGCGATGTCGCCCTTCTTGTCGTTCACCACCATCACCAGCGTGGAGATGATGTTGAACGCCGCCACGGCAACGATCAGCAACAGCAGCAGGCCGATCATGGCTTTTTCCATGCGGATCGCCTGGTACAGGTTGCCGTGGGTGCGGGTCCAGTCCCGGGCGTAGTAACGGTCTTCGCCGAGCTGCTGGGCGATGGTCCATGCCTGGCGCGGGGCCTGGAACAGGTCGTCGAACTTCAGCCGCAGGCCCTGGACCTGATCCGGCTTCCAGCGATGCAGGCGCGCCAGGTCCTGGAGGTTGGTCACGCCCAGGTAACCGTCCAGCTCGCCGGCGCCGACATGGAAAATGCCAACCACGGTAAAGCGTTTCATGCGCGGGAACATGCCGCCCGGGGTCACGGTGACTTCCGGGGCGACGAAGGTCAGCTTGTCGCCGATGGCAACGCCGAGCTTGGCCGCGGCCTTGTCGCCGATGACGATGCCGAAACTGCCGGGCGCCAGGTCGTCGAGTTTGCCCTGCTGCATGAAGTTATCGATGATCGATACCTGCCGCTCGAGCCCCGGGTCGATGCCGTTGAGCAATACCTTGGATACCTTGCCATCGTTGGTGAGCAGCCCCTGCATCTGGGTGAACGGCGCGACGGCCAGCACCTGCGGGTTCTGCTTGACCTTGGCGGCCAGGCTCGGCCAGTCACTGATGGCTTCGCCGGATTCGAGTGTCGCGTGGGGCACCATGCCCAGCACGCGGGTGCGCATCTCATGGTCGAAGCCGTTCATCACCGAGAGCACGACGATCATCACGACCACGCCAAGGGCCAGCCCGATGATGGACGTCAGGGAAATGAACGATACGAAATGATTGCGACGCTTTGCACGGGTATAACGCGTGCCGATAAATACGAAGAGAGGTCTGAACATGTCGGGGCTTGTTCGGAGGGAAAAGGAACGTCCTTGTGGCGGGGGTCACAAACCAGCTTTACACTCAGACCACCGCCGCTACCATGGGTTCGCCATGTCGACATTAGATGAAGAAGATCGCCGCGAATACTACCGTATCGAGGACACGATCGCACTGGAAATTCGGCCCCTGTCCATTCCTGAAGCTGCTGGCCAGGAAGTGTTGCAGGATGCTTCTCCATTGTTCAATCTGCTCAGTGAATTACACCTGAGCGAATTCGAGTCACAGCACCTGCTGCGCCAGATCAGCGAGCGCGAACGCAGCATCGCGGCGTACCTCAAGGCAATGAACAAACGCATCGACCTGCTCAGCCAGGTCATTGCCCTGACGGTGCTCGGCGAAATCGGCGAACCGCAACCGGTGATCATTTCCGAAGGCGGCGTCGACTTCCAACACCCCACGCCGATAGCGGTCGGCACCCACTTGTCGATCAAACTGGTGCTGATGCCCCAAGCCCTCGGCTTGTTGCTGCGGGCGCGGGTCACCCACTGCGACCCCAAGGGCGACGACTTCGACGTGGGCACTGAGTTCGAACGCCCGACCGACGCCCAGCGCCAGTTGCTGGCCCGCTACATCCTGCAGAAACAGGCGCAAGAACGACGCCTGGCCCGGGAACAGAACGACTCAGGTATCAATAAGGAAGAACCGTGACCCTCATTTATGGCCACCGCGGCGCCAAGGGCGAAGCACCGGAAAATACCCTGACCGGCTTTCAGGAGTGCCTCAAGCACGGCGTACGCCGTTGCGAGCTGGACCTGCATCTTTCGATGGACGGCGAGTTGATGGTGATCCACGACCCGACCCTCAAGCGCACCACCGACCGGCGCGGCAAGGTGGTGGAGCATTCCGCCGACGAACTGGTGACCTACGATGCGCGCAAGGGCGGCCCGGGCTGGATCAAGCCGTGCCCGATCCCGCGCCTGGAAGAGTTGTTCGAAAAGTGTGATTTCGAGCATTGGCAACTGGAGGTCAAGAGCGCCTCGCGCACCCGCGCCGCAGCCACCGTGCTGGGCATCCGCGAAATGGCCCAGCGTTTCGGGCTGCTGGACAAAATCACTATCACGTCCAGCTCCCGGGAAGTGCTAAAAGCGGCCGTGGACCTGACCCCGGACATCTCCCGCGGACTGGTGGCCGAATACGCCTGGCTCGACCCGTTGAAGGTCGCCCAGAGTTACGGCTGCGAGATTCTGGCGCTGAACTGGACCCTGTGCACGCCGGAACGCCTGATCAAGGCGCAGCGCCAGGGGCTGCATGTGTCGGTGTGGACCGTCAACGAGCCCGCGCTGATGCGCAGGCTCGCCGATTTTGGCGCTGACAGCCTGATTACAGACTTTCCCGGTTTGGCCACTGCCACCCTTGGGAAGGGCTGAAATCGGTCTCCCCGGCCGGCTCAGGCCACCGGCCGGAGCCGCTCAAAAAAGCCGGTTTAGCCCGTCATAGGCCGCTACCCGATAGGCTTCGGCCATGGTCGGGTAGTTGAACGTGGTGTTGACGAAGTACTTCAACGTGTTCAGTTCGCCCGGCTGGTTCATGATCGCCTGGCCGATGTGCACGATCTCAGACGCCTGGTAGCCGAAGCAGTGCACGCCCAGCACTTCCAGGGTCTCGCGGTGGAACAGGATCTTCAGCATGCCTTGCGGCTCGCCGGCAATCTGCGCGCGCGCCATGCTCTTGAAGAAAGCCTTGCCCACTTCGTATGGCACCTTGGCCTGGGTCAGCTCCTGTTCGTTCTTTCCGATCGAACTGATCTCCGGGATGGTGTAGATGCCGGTCGGCACGTCGTTGACGAAGCGCCAGCTGCCGTTGTCGACAATGCTGCCGGCGGCCGAACGGCCCTGGTCGTGGGCGGCACTGGCCAGGCTTGGCCAGCCAATCACGTCACCGGCACCGTAGATGTTCGGTACGCAAGTGCGGTAGTTCTCGTCGACTTCGATCTGGCCGCGGCTGTTGACCTTCACGCCGATGTTTTCCAGGCCCAGGGTGTCGGTGTTGCCGGTACGGCCGTTACACCAG
This sequence comes from Pseudomonas sp. St316, assembly GCF_018325905.1. Taxonomy (NCBI): domain Bacteria; kingdom Pseudomonadati; phylum Pseudomonadota; class Gammaproteobacteria; order Pseudomonadales; family Pseudomonadaceae; genus Pseudomonas; species Pseudomonas sp. St316. Next base: position 4,571,919 of record NZ_AP021901.1, read on the forward strand.
AGCAAGGCGTCGGCCTTGATCTTCTTGCCGGACTTGAGGTGCAGGATCACGCCATTATCGACGCCTTCGACGCGGTCGTAGTCTTCGTTGTGGCGCACGGTAATGTTGTTGTTGCTGAAGTGATAGCTCAGGGCCTGGGAGATTTCCGAGTCCAGGAAGCTCAGCAACTGGCCGCGGTTATCCACCAGCTCCACCAGCACACCCAGGCCGCTGAAGATCGAGGCGTATTCGCAACCGATCACGCCAGCACCGTAGACGATGAGCTTACGCGGGGTGTGACCCAGGCTCAGGATGGTGTCGCTATCGTAGATGCGCGCGTGGTTGAAATCGATATCGGCCGGACGATACGGGCGCGAACCGGTGGCGATGATGATGTGCTTGGCCACCAGCTTCTCGACCACGCCATTGCCGCAGACCACTTCAACCGTCTGCTCGTCGGCAAAGCTGCCGGTGCCGAAGAACACATCAACGCGATTACGGGCGTAGTAGCCCGTACGCGAGGCCACTTGCTTGGAAATGACCTTCTCGGCGCTCTTGAGCACGTCCGGGAAGGAGAACCAGCGCGGCTCGCCGATGGCCCGGAACATCGGGTTGGTGTTGAACTGCATGATCTGCCGGACCGAGTGACGCAAGGCCTTGGACGGGATGGTACCCAAGTGGGTGCAGTTGCCGCCGACCTGCCGACGGCTGTCGACCATCGCCACCTTGCGCCCTGCCTTGGCCGCGTTCATTGCCGCGCCTTCCCCCGCCGGGCCGGAGCCCAGTACCACCACGTCGTAGTTGTAGACAGCCATGCGTACTCCTCAGAACAGGCCGCGGTACCACACTGGCACCGACGGCTAAATCATGCCGGCCTGCGGCATGAAGGAACAATTTGGGGCCGGTTCACGCGCCCGGCCACAGTCTATAGAAGCGTCAACGCCGCGCACATTACCCCTTGGTCGCGTCGTAGGCTAGTTTTGCCTGCGCTATTTCGCCACAGGTAGCCTTTCATGACGCTGTCATCATTGGGTTTTTCCGCCAGTCATCCGTTCAAAGGCTTCATTGGTGCGAACGACGAAACGCTCCCCGTCCCGCAACACGAAAAATACCCCGACGCCGTGTTTCTCGGCATAGTCCCAACCCCGCTCAGGACCGAGAATAAGCAACAGCGTCGATAGTCCATCGGCCATTAGCGCCGAAGGATGAATCACCGTGACTGACGCCAGGTTATGCAGGACCGGTGTACCAGTGCGCGCATCAAAGGTGTGGGAATAACGCTTGCCGCCCTGCTCGAAATATTTACGGTAGTCGCCCGAGGTGGAAACCCCGTAGCCGTTGACCTCGATGACACGCTCGGCCACTTGCCGGTCATCCCGCGGCTCTTCCAGGGCAATCCGCCAGGCCGAACCATCGGGTTTGTGCCCGACGGCCTTGAGTTCGCCGGTGGCTTCGGCCAGGTAGCTGTCGATGCCCAGGGCCTGGAGCCTGGCGGCGATGCGGTCGACGGCATAGCCTGCGGCGATACTGTTGAAGTCGACTTCCGCCGCAGCGTCTTTGCACAGCCGGTCGCCGTCGATGCGCAAATGACCATGACCGACGCGCTGGCGCACCAAGGCCAAGGCTTCGACGGTCGGTACTTTTTCTTCGCGAGACTGGGGGCCGAAGCCCCACAGGTTCAGCAGCGGCTCCACGGTCAGGTCAAAGGAGCCGTCGCTTTGAACCGACAACTGCTCACCCACTCGGACCAACTCCAGGACCGAGCCAGGCATGACCTGACAGCTATTGGCCGGCAGTGCATTGAAACGCTCGATGTCCGAGTCGCTGCGATAAGTCGAGAATTGCTGGTCCACTTCGGCGAGGATGCTTTCCACCTCGGCCTGCACCGTTTTCGCAGTGGGCCCGGCGGAATGTCTGACGTACTGAATCGAATAATGACTGCCCATGGTCGGGCCGTCGAAGCGCTCCAGGGTGTCGCCGTTGCCGCAACCCGACAACACGCCGGCCAGCACCACAAGCCCAATCCATCGTCCAGTTAACAAATCTTCATCTCCCCTCAAAACCGCGCCCGCCATTATGAACTCCAGCGCACGCAAAAAACCTGCGGGAGCCAATGGAGCCCTGAGGGAGCAAAGCTTGCTCGCGATGCAGGCGACACGGTTCAACTGCTAAGACCGAGTCATCGTTCATCGCGAGCAAGCTTTGCTCCCTCAGGCCCCAAGGCCCTCATATTCCCACAAGGTTCCTGCAAGGCTCCCACCGGGGCGCAGCGCTTCCATACAAGATTTGCCAGAGTGAGTACCTACACATGTCTTCCCAAACGAGCAACGGCAAGGCGATTTTTCGCGTTGTCAGCGGCAACTTCCTGGAGATGTTCGACTTCATGGTCTATGGCTTTTACGCCACGGCCATCGCCAAGACGTTCTTCCCGACCGACAGCGCGTTCGCCTCGCTGATGCTGTCCCTGGCCACGTTTGGTGCCGGGTTCCTGATGCGTCCCCTCGGAGCGATTTTTCTCGGTGCCTACATCGACCGCCACAGCCGTCGCAAAGGCTTGATCATCACCCTGGCGCTGATGGCCATGGGCACCATACTGATCGCCTGCGTGCCGGGCTACGCCGTCCTGGGCGTGGCGGCACCGCTGCTGGTGTTGCTGGGTCGCTTGCTGCAAGGCTTCTCCGCCGGTGTCGAACTGGGCGGTGTGTCGGTGTACCTGGCGGAAATCTCCACGCCGGGGCGCAAGGGCTTCTTTGTCAGTTGGCAATCGGCCAGCCAACAAGCTGCCGTGGTGTTTGCCGGCCTGCTGGGGGTGGGTCTCAATCACTGGCTGAGCCCCCAGGAAATGGGCGAATGGGGCTGGCGCGTACCGTTCCTGGTGGGGTGCATGATTGTGCCAGCCATATTCGTGATCCGTCGTTCACTGGAAGAAACACCTGAGTTCCAAGCGAGAAAACATCGTCCCAGCCTGTCGGAGATTGTCCGTTCCATCGGTCAGAACTTCGGCATTGTCTTGGCCGGCATGGCGCTGGTGGTGATGACCACGGTGTCGTTCTATCTGATCACCGCCTACACGCCGACTTTTGGCAAGGCCGAGCTAAACCTGTCGGACCTCGACGCGCTGCTGGTCACGGTGTGCATCGGCTTGTCGAACTTCTTCTGGCTGCCGGTGATGGGGGCGCTTTCAGACAAGATCGGACGCAAGCCGCTGCTGCTCGCCGCCACGATCCTGGCCATCCTGACCGCCTATCCGGCGCTGTCCTGGTTGGTGGCGAACCCTAGCTTCAGCCATTTGCTGATCGTCGAATTGTGGCTGTCGTTCCTGTACGGATCGTACAACGGCGCCATGGTGGTGGCCTTGACGGAAATCATGCCGGTTGAAGTGCGTACCACCGGGTTCTCCCTGGCCTACAGCCTGGCGACCGCGACGTTCGGCGGGTTTACCCCGGCGGCTTGTACCTATTTGATTCATGTATTGGATAACAAGGCGGCGCCTGGGATCTGGCTCAGCGGCGCGGCCATATTGGGGCTGATTGCTACCTTGGTGTTGTTCAGGGGTAATCGTCATGAGCTGCGGACTGCGCAAGCTTCAGTCGTCGGCGGCGCCTGACACATCGCTATCGCGAGCAAGCTCGCTCCCACAGGTGACCGCGTATACCCTGTGGGAGCGAGCTTGCTCGCGATGAGGGCAGCCCAGTCGACACAAACTCCAGACAAAAAAACGCCCCGACAAGTCGGGGCGTTTTCACAAGCAGCTAAGGCTTAGCGTGGGAATGCAGGCGGGTTCACACCGGCCATGTCTTCCATCACGCGAACCACCTGGCAGCTGTAGCCGAATTCGTTGTCGTACCAGACGTACAGAACAACGCGGTTGTCTTGGCTGATGGTCGCTTCAGCATCCACGACACCGGCGTGGCGCGAGCCGACGAAGTCGGTGGACACCACTTCCTGGGAATTGACGAAGTCGATCTGCTTGTGCAGGTCGGAGTGCAGCGCCATGTAGCGCAGGTACTCGTTCATCTCTTCACGGGTGGCGGCTTTCTCAAGGTTCAGGTTGAGAATGGCCATCGACACGTTCGGCGTCGGCACACGGATCGCGTTGCCGGTCAGCTTGCCAGCCAGCTCAGGCAGGGCCTTGGCAGCGGCGGTGGCAGCACCGGTCTCGGTGATGACCATGTTCAGCGCGGCGCTGCGGCCACGGCGGTCGCCCTTGTGGAAGTTGTCGATCAGGTTCTGGTCGTTGGTGTACGAGTGAACCGTTTCGACGTGACCGTTGACGATGCCGAACTTGTCGTTCACCGCCTTGAGCACCGGCACGATGGCGTTGGTGGTGCAAGAAGCAGCGGAGACGATCTTGTCGTCAGCGGTGATTTCGCCGTGGTTGATGCCGTGAACGATGTTCTTCAGCTTGCCCTTGCCAGGCGCAGTCAGCACGACGCGGTCGATACCCGGGCAGGTCAGATGCTGGCCCAGGCCGTCGGCGTCACGCCATACACCGGTGTTGTCCACCAGCAGTGCGTCCTTGATGCCGTACTGGGTGTAGTCCACCTCTGTCGGGTTCTTCGCGTAGATCACCTGGATCAGGTTACCGTTGGCGGTGATGGTGTTGTTTTCTTCGTCGATGGTGATGGTGCCGTTGAACGAACCATGCACCGAATCGCGACGCAGCAGGCTGGCGCGCTTGGTCAGGTCGTTCTCGGCGCCCTTGCGCACCACGATGGCCCGCAGGCGCAGGCCGTCGCCGCCACCGGTTTTTTCGATCAGGATGCGCGCCAGCAGACGGCCGATACGACCGAAGCCGTACAGGACCACGTCGGTGCCTTTGCGAGCCGAAACGTTCTGCTGGCCAACTACATCAGCCATCTCTTCACGCACGAACTGCTCGGCGCTACGGCCATTGCCTTCGTTGCGGAACTTGAACGCCAACTTGCCCAGGTCCACCGAAGCCGCGCCGAGCTTGAGCTCGCTCATGGCTTTGAGCAGGGGGAATGTTTCGTGGACGGAGAGTTCGCTGTCGTCGGAAGAACGGTGGCGAGCAAAGCGGTGGGCTTTGAGGATCGCGATGACAGACTGGTTGATCAGGCTGCGGCCATAGATCGAGCTCACCACGTTGTTATTGCGGTAGAGCTGACCGATGAGAGGGATCATCGCTTCGGCAAGCGCTTCACGATCAATCCATTCACCAAGACACTGGTCGGGCTTCTGAGTCACGGTAACCTTCCACATGTAGGGGCTGAAAAAAGGGGCTACATTATGCCGCCGAGTCCTCGGCGGAGCAATGCGCGCCTGTCGCACCGTGGTTTTCCTGTCGGCCTGGGTAGTCTGCGACTGACAGCAGCCCCCTTCCCCCGCTACACTTGTCGACTTTGTCGCAACGCTGGAGCTCAACCTTCCGTGCCCGTTCTGCGTCTTCCGCTTCTCCCTGCCGCGGCAGGTAAACAGCACTGGGGCAACCTGCCCGGTGCCGCCCTGAGCCTCGCCATCGCCGAGGCTGCCAGCGCTGCAAAGCGTTTCACCCTGCTATTGACCGCCGACAGCCAAAGCGCCGAGCGGCTGGAACAGGAGCTGAGTTTCTTCGCTCCAGATTTGCCGGTCTTGCATTTCCCGGACTGGGAAACCCTGCCCTACGATCTGTTTTCGCCGCACCAGGACATCATTTCCCAGCGAATCGCCAGCCTTTATCGGCTGCCGGAACTCAGTCATGGCGTTTTGGTAGTGCCGATCACCACGGCCCTACATCGCCTGGCACCGACCCAATTCCTGCTTGGCAGCAGCCTGGTACTGGACATCGGCCAGAAGCTCGATGTCGAGCAAATGCGCACTCGCCTTGAGGCCAGTGGCTATCGCTGCGTCGACACAGTGTACGAGCACGGCGAGTTCGCGGTACGCGGCGCCTTGATCGACCTGTTCCCGATGGGCAGCAAGCTGCCTTATCGCATCGACCTGTTCGATGACGAAATCGAGACCCTGCGCACCTTCGATCCGGAAAACCAGCGTTCCATCGACAAAGTGCAGTCGATCCGCCTGTTGCCGGCCAAGGAGTTCCCGCTGCAGAAAGACGCCGTGACCCGCTTCAAGGCCCGCTTTCGCGAGCGCTTCGATGTGGATTTCCGGCGCTGCCCGATCTTTCAGGACCTGAGCAGCGGAATCACCCCCGCCGGCATCGAGTATTACCTGCCGCTGTTTTTCGAAGAAACCTCAACCCTGTTCGATTACCTGCCCCAGGACACCCAGGTATTTTCCCTGCCGGGCATCGAGCAGGCCGCGGAAAACTTCTGGAACGACGTGCGCAACCGCTACGAAGAGCGTCGCGTCGATCCTTCCCGGCCTCTATTACCGCCGGCCGAACTGTTTTTGCCGGTGGAAGACTGTTTTGCCCGCCTCAAGAGCTGGCCACGGGTGGTGGCGAGCCAGCAGGACGTCGAAACCGGCGTCGGCCGCGAACGTTTCCCGGCCAAGGCATTGCCGGACCTGGCCATCGAAGCCAAGGCCACGCAACCCCTGGCGGCACTGGCTGGCTTTCTCGATGCATTCCCCGGTCGCGTGTTGTTCACCGCCGAATCCGCGGGTCGTCGCGAAGTCCTGTTGGAGCTGCTTGAGCGGTTGAAGCTGAGACCGAAGACGGTGGACAGCTGGCCGGACTTCGTCGCCGGCAAGGATCGCCTGGCGATTACCATCGCGCCGCTGAACGACGGCATGGTCCTGGATGACCCGGCCCTGGCCCTGGTCGCCGAAAGTCCTTTGTTCGGCCAGCGCGTCATGCAGCGCCGCCGTCGCGAGAAACGCGCCGACGCCGCCAACGACGCCGTCATCAAGAACCTCACCGAACTGCGCGAAGGCGCCCCCGTGGTGCACATCGACCACGGCGTGGGCCGCTACCTGGGCCTGGCAACCCTGGAAATCGACAACCAGGCCGCCGAATTCCTGACCCTGGAATACGCCGAAGGCGCCAAGCTCTACGTGCCGGTGGCGAACCTGCACCTGATCGCCCGCTACACCGGCAGCGACGACGCCCTGGCCCCGCTGCATCGCCTGGGCTCGGAAACCTGGCAGAAAGCCAAGCGCAAGGCGGCCGAACAGGTGCGCGACGTGGCCGCCGAGCTGCTGGACATCTATGCCCGTCGCGCGGCCCGCGAAGGCTATGCCTTTGCCGATCCGAAAGTCGACTACGAAACCTTCAGCGCCGGTTTCCCGTTCGAAGAAACCGTCGACCAGCAGACCACCATCGAAGCCGTGCGCGCCGACATGCTCGCCCCCAAACCCATGGACCGGCTGGTGTGTGGCGATGTGGGCTTCGGCAAGACCGAAGTGGCGATGCGCGCCGCGTTCATTGCCGTGCACGGTGGCAAGCAAGTGGCGATCCTGGTGCCGACCACCCTGCTCGCCCAGCAGCACTACAACAGTTTCCGCGACCGTTTTGCCGACTGGCCGGTGACCGTGGAGGTGATGAGCCGTTTCAAATCGACCAAGGAAGTGAACGCCGCCGTGGCCGACCTGGCCGAGGGCAAGATCGACATCGTCATCGGTACGCACAAGCTGCTGCAGGACGACGTGAAGATCAAGAACCTGGGGCTGGTGATCATCGACGAAGAGCACCGCTTTGGCGTGCGCCAGAAAGAACAGCTCAAGGCCCTGCGCAGCGAAGTCGACATCCTCACCCTGACCGCCACGCCGATCCCGCGCACACTGAACATGGCCGTGTCGGGCATGCGCGACCTGTCGATCATCGCCACGCCGCCGGCCCGCCGCCTGTCGGTGCGCACCTTTGTCATGGAGCAGAACAAAAGCACGGTCAAGGAAGCCTTGCTGCGTGAGTTGCTGCGTGGCGGCCAGGTCTATTACCTGCACAACGACGTGAAGACCATCGAGAAATGCGCCGCCGACCTGGCCGAACTGGTGCCGGAAGCGCGGATTGGCATCGGCCACGGGCAAATGCGCGAGCGTGAACTCGAACAGGTGATGAGCGACTTCTACCACAAGCGCTTCAACGTGCTGATCGCCTCGACCATCATCGAGACCGGCATCGACGTGCCGAGCGCCAACACCATCATCATCGAGCGCGCCGACAAATTCGGCCTGGCCCAGCTGCACCAGTTGCGCGGCCGGGTCGGTCGTAGCCACCACCAGGCCTATGCCTACCTGTTGACGCCACCGCGCCAGCAGATCACCCCGGATGCGGAAAAACGCCTGGAAGCCATCGCCAATACCCAGGACCTGGGCGCCGGCTTCGTGCTGGCCACCAACGACCTGGAAATCCGCGGTGCCGGCGAATTGCTCGGCGACGGCCAGAGCGGCCAGATCCAGGCCGTCGGCTTCACCCTGTACATGGAAATGCTCGAACGGGCGGTCAAGTCGATCCGCAAGGGCGAACAACCGAACCTCGATCAACCCCTGGGCGGCGGGCCGGAAATCAACCTGAGGGTGCCGGCGTTGATCCCGGAAGACTACCTGCCGGACGTCCACGCGCGACTGATCCTCTACAAACGCATTGCCTCGGCCAGCGACGAAGAAGGCCTCAAGGACCTGCAAGTGGAGATGATCGACCGCTTCGGCCTGCTGCCGGAACCGACCAAGAACCTGGTGCGCACCACGCAGCTCAAGCTCAAGGCCGAGCAACTGGGCATCAAGAAAGTCGACGGCGGCCCCAACGGCGGCCGGATCGAGTTCGAAGCCCAGACGCCGGTCGATCCACTGGTGCTGATCAAGTTGATCCAGGGCCAGCCCAAACGCTACAAGTTCGAAGGTGCCACGATGTTCAAGTTCATGGTGCCCATGGAGCGCGCGGAAGAGCGCTTCAATACCGTAGAAGCGCTGTTCGAGCGCCTCACTCCGACCACTGCTTGAAGGACGCCACATGCGCCTGTTTCGCTCACTGACCTTGTTGTTGACCCTGGTCGCTCCCCTGGCGTTTGCCGACGACCTGTATCAGGTTGAAATGATTCTGGTGCGCCAGAATGCCGAGCCGGCGATTGTCAGCCGCGCTGCACCGGAAGACTGGGACGCCGGCGCGCAACGCCTGGGCGCGGATAGCCAGCGCACACCGGCTATGGGCAATATCGTCGAGAAACTCACCGCCAGCGGCCAATACACGGTATTGATGCACAAGGCTTGGCAGCAGACGCTCGGTGAACAGGGGCGCAAAGTTGCCATCAGCGACGGTACCGAACAGTTCGGGCAATTCCCCATCGAGGGCACCCTGGAGCTGAAGCTGGGCCGCTTCACCGACGTGGATGCCGATTTCTGGATCAACCAGATCAACGCCAACGGCCTGGTCACCGCCAGCGAGCGCCTCAAGCAGCAGAGCCATACCAAGAATGGCCAACTGAATTTCCTCGACAACGGGCATCTTGGCCTGCTGATCAAGATCACCTCGTTGACCGCGCCCGCGCCACGGCAGGCACCTGAAGTCATTCCGGACTGATTGGCGCGCCTATGCCCTCGCCCCTGAGCAAACCCCTGGCACCTTCCTGGGTCAATCGATTCAAGGAACAGAGCCTGGAGCGCGGGCGCCGTTATGCGCTGGAAAACCGCGCCAGGATCGTCGAGGCCGGCGACAGCACCATCACCGCCAGCTGCGAAGGCTCTGGCGGTAACGTCTACCGTCAGACCATTCGCCTTAAAGAGTCAGCCAAGGGCACGCTGATTCTGCTCGAAGCCGCGTGCTCATGCCCGGTGCGCATCAACTGCAAGCACTGCGCGGCAGTGTTGCTGCAAGTCCAGGAAACCCTAGCCTACCCGGCCGCCGAAAAAGACGCGCAGTTGCTGGAAAAACTCCAGGCGGTGCTGGACAACCGCAGCCCCAAGGCCCCGCCACAAGTGCTGGTGGACAACGTGCAACCGGTGCCGCGCCTGTGGCTGGCCAGTATCGAGTTCAGCGCCTTCGAGCCGCGCAATGGCAAAATGCAGCGCTACATTCAACACCGCGCAGCCCTGTCCTTCAGCTATCTGGACGAATATGTCAGCGGCCAGCGCAACACCGACGTACTGATTCGCCAGGAAACCCAGACACTGCGGATAAAACGCCACACCGATGTGGAACAGTCCTACCGCGAACAACTACGGATCCTCGGCTTCAAGGTCGCGACCCGACAAAGTAAGGCCCTGCCGGAAAGCGCAGGGGAACTGTACGAAATGGTCAACGACAGCGCCTGGCTGACCTTCACCCTCAACGACCTGCCGAAACTGCGTAGCCAGGGTTGGGAATTGCAAATCGACGAGGATTTCGGCTTCGATCTGACGGCGGTGGACGAGTGGTACGCCACTGTCGAGGAAACACCAGAGCGGGACTGGTTCGACCTGGAGCTGGGGATCATCGTCAACGGTGAGCGCCTGAGCCTGCTGCCAATCCTGCTGAACCTGATGCGTTCGCACATCGAACTGTTCAACCCGGAACGCCTGGCCCGGCGCCGTGACGACGAACTTATCCTGGTCAACCTGCCCAACCGCCCGAACTCGGAGTTTGGCCCGCAGCAAGTGGCGCTGCCCTATGGCCGGCTGAAACCGGTGCTGGCGACCCTGGGCGAGTTTTACCTGCAAGAGCCCGGCACCACCAAACTGCGCCTCAACAGCGCGGACGCCCTGCGCCTGAACCCGCTGCAGGACATGCCGTTGACCTGGGAAGGTGGCGAACACATTCGTGGCCTGGCGCAACGCCTGCGGGACATCAAGGATTACACCACCACCGCGCCAGAGGGCCTGAACGCGACGCTGCGGCCTTATCAACTCGAAGGCTTGAGCTGGATGCAATCGCTCAGGCAGCTGGAAGTCGGCGGCATTCTCGCGGACGACATGGGCCTGGGTAAAACCCTACAGACCCTGGCGCACATTCTCAGCGAAAAAAACGCCGGACGCCTGGACCGGCCGTGCATGGTAGTGATGCCCACCAGCCTGATCCCCAACTGGCTCGACGAGGCCGCTCACTTCACGCCGCAACTCAAGGTATTGGCGCTTTACGGCCCGGGGCGCAAGAAGCATTTCGACCGACTGGCCGATTACGACCTGGTCCTCACCACCTACGCCCTGCTGCCCAAGGATGTCGAGCGTCTGGCCGCGCAGCCGTTGCACGTGCTGATCCTCGATGAAGCCCAGTACATCAAGAACCCCACCAGCAAAGCCGCCCAGGCCGCCCGCGAGCTCAATGCCCGCCAGCGGCTGTGCCTGTCCGGCACGCCCCTGGAAAATCACCTGGGCGAACTCTGGTCGCTGTTTCACTTCCTGCTGCCGGGCTGGCTTGGGGACGTCAAGAGTTTCAACCGCGACTACCGAGTACCTATCGAAAAACGTGGCAGCGATGTACGACTGCAGCACCTCAACGGTCGGATAAAACCTTTTTTGCTACGCAGGACCAAGGAGCAGGTGGCGACGGAACTGCCACCCAAGACCGAGATCATCCATTGGGTCGAACTCAGCGACGCCCAGCGGGACGTCTACGAAACCATGCGCCTGGCGATGGACAAGAAGGTCCGCGACGAGATCACCCGCAAAGGCGTGGCCCGCAGCCAGATCATCATTCTTGAGGCGCTGCTCAAACTGCGCCAGGTCTGTTGCGATTTGCGCCTGATCAACGACGCCGCCCCGCCTGCCCGAGGCAGCACCTCGGGCAAGCTCGACAGCCTGATGGAAATGCTCGAAGAGCTGTTTGAGGAAGGCCGTCGGGTACTGCTGTTTTCCCAGTTCACATCCATGTTGGCGCTGATCGAAGATGAGCTGAAAAAACGCAATGTCGACTACGCAATCCTGACCGGCCAGACCCGAGACCGACGCACGCCGGTCAAGGAATTCCAGAGCGGCAAGCGTCAGATCTTTCTGATCAGCCTGAAGGCCGGGGGCGTAGGCCTGAACCTGACCGAGGCCGACACGGTGATTCATTACGACCCGTGGTGGAACCCGGCCACCGAGAATCAGGCAACCGACCGTGCGTACCGCATCGGCCAGGAAAAGCCGGTGTTCGTCTACAAGCTGATTGCCCGAGGCACCGTGGAAGAGAAAATCCAGCTACTGCAAAAGGAAAAGTCCGACCTCGCCGCCGGTGTGCTGGACGGACGCGTGGCCGGCGACTGGAAACTGCAAAGCGACGATATCGAGGCCCTGTTCGCACCGCTGCCGGACAAACTGGAAAAACGCTAACCCCCAATCCTTGTGGGAGCCGAGCTTGCTCGCGATAGCTGACTATCAGGCGACATAGCCCGTGAATGTGTCGGTGAATCAGGTCTTGGGCAACGGTGCAAACAACGCTTCGATATCGCTCTGCTCAAGCTTCCACCCCCCCATTGTTCCACCGTCCAGCACACTGCCAGCCAACGCAGCCTTATCCTGCTGAAGGGCTTGTATCTTCTCTTCCACGGTGCCTCGGGCAATCAGTTTATAGACGAACACAGGGTTGTTTTGCCCAATCCGGTAAGCTCGGTCGGTGGCCTGGTTTTCCACCGCCGGATTCCACCAAGGATCAAAATGAATCACCGTGTCGGCAGCCGTCAGATTGAGCCCTGTACCGCCCGCCTTCAGACTGATCAGGAAAAGCGACACCTTGCCGCTTTGAAAGTCCCTCACCGGGGTGCGGCGATCCGTGGTGGAGCCGGTCAATAACGAATAGGTAAGGCTTCGCTTTTGCAGCTCCTCTTCAATCAAGGCCAACATCGAGGTGAATTGGGAAAACAGTAGAATCTTGCGCCCCTCGCTGAGCAACTCATCGACCATTTCCATCAAACTGGCCAGCTTGCCACTGCCGGAACGCAACGCTTTGGCCGTCTGCACCGTATTGAGCAACCTCAGGTCGCAGCAAACCTGACGCAACTTGAGCAATGCATCCAGAATGATGATTTGGCTACGCGCCACGCCGCTGCGGGCGATTTCGTCGCGGACCTTCTTGTCCATGGCTACGCGCACGGTTTCATAGACATCCCGCTGCCCCTCACTGAGTTCGACCCAATGCACTACTTCAGTCTTAGGTGGCAGCTCAGTGGCGACTTGCTCCTTTTTGCGCCGTAGCAGAAACGGTTTTATCCTCGCCGTCAGATGGCGCATTCGCTCGCTATTACCGTGCTTTTCGATCGGCGTTCGATAGTCCCTATTGAAGCTTTTGCTATCCCCCAACCAGCCTGGCAGCAGGAAATGAAACAGCGACCAGAGTTCGCCCAAATGATTTTCCAGGGGCGTACCGGACAGGCACAGGCGCTGCCGGGCATTGAGTTCGCGGGCAGCCTGGGCGGCCTTACTGGTGGGGTTCTTGATGTTCTGTGCTTCATCGAGAATCAGCACACTCCAGGCCTGGGGCTTTAACACCTCCAGATCCCGTGGCAACAAGGCATAAGTCGTCAATACCAGATCGTACTGTGCAAGACTGGCGAAATCTTTTTGCCGGGCTGCGCCATGCAGCGCCACGACGTTGAGCTGCGGTGCAAAGCGCGCGGCTTCGTCAAGCCAGTTGGGAATAAGACTGGTGGGCATGACCGCAAGCGCAGGGACATCCAGGCGTCCGGCTTGCTTCTCGCAGAGCAGGTGAGCCAGGGTCTGCAAGGTTTTACCCAAGCCCATGTCATCGCCCAGGATGCCGCCGACTTCCAGCTCGCGCAGCGTCTGCATCCAGTTGAGCCCTTGGAGTTGATAAGGTCGCAGCGTGGCTTTGAGCCCTGCTGGCGCAGGAACATGCGCGTGAGTCGACTCATGCAATCGCTTAGCGAACGTGCGCAATCGCTCCCCGCCCTGCCAGGTCAACGGCACGCCTTCCAGCACATTCAACCTGGCCGCATCAAAGGCGCTCAGCCGTATCGAGTCCCCCCGATGCTCCTTCATGTACAACTCGCCAAGCGTTGCCATCAACGGCTTGACCCGCCCATACGGCAACGCGACCTTCACGCCAGGACCCGCGGTGAGTTTTCCACCGTTGAGATCAATCAACATCAACTGATCATCACTGCGCTGATCGAGATTGCCCGGATCCATCATCTCGGGGCTTGAGCGAAGCAAGTCAAGCAAGATCGGCAGCAGACTGTGCCGTTTGCCATTCACGACGATGCCCAGTTGTAAGTCGAACCACTCTCGGCCGGGAGACTCCTCGATGTCGGCGTACAACTGCTCCACCGGTTGCAGATCGAAATGAAAGCCCGCTTCGATATCGACCTGCCAATTGGCAGCATGCAATTGCGGCAGGCCTTTATCCATGAATGCCAACCAGGCCGCGTCATCCGCCATTCGGAACAGCTCACCACCGCTACCCGCCAGCGCAAGACTTTTGCGATTGGCTTTCTTGAAACCTAACTTACGCAGAACGGTGCGAAAGGCTTGCTCGACATCCGGCTTACGCTCAATGCGCAAGATTTCGGTCCTGGACAGGACCAGCAGTTCGCTGGGTGCTTTATCGTCCGCCACATGACCATCATAAATAAAGGTCAATGCCGCGCGATGTTCCGGAACAGAGTTCCAGTGCCGGAACTCGAGCGCACTTCCCAACGTCAACACCGCTCGCGGCTCAACACCTTCGATGAGGCGCTCAGTCAGTTCTTTAGGAGGCGGGATTGAGTGGTCAATAGCGTTGATCCGGTGACTGAAGAGCACGACATCTCGAACGGGCACCTCCGGAGCACGGCATAAATGGCACGCCAATTAGTCGTCCATTTCATAGGACAGCCGGCCAAGCTCCCTGCGCGACAAATCCAGATAATGAAGCGGCTCAAGCACCAGAACGTTTTCAAGCACCTGATCGCCACTTCGCCACCGAGGCCGATAATTGCCGTTGGCCTGCTCTTCCCAGACGAACTGCGCATTTTTTTGCGGCCCTGCGCCCAATGGCTGCGGCGGGTCGAAATCCAGGAACAGGCGTGAGGACTGTAATGCCAGCGCCAGCACCTCGGCGCCACTGCGCTCTTGCAACGGGAAACTGTTCTGATTGGGATAATGCTGATTGCTGATAAGCGACTGACCAATCTGCTTGTCGACGTCGGACATATAATTCGGAAAACGATTCAGCATGTCCGTCAGTTGGCCAAACGCTTTCAGATCCTTCAGGGAACCATCATCGAGTTGGCGCCCCTTGAAGAGCTCCAAAATCCATTGCCCTATGTACGTCTTCTTGAGTTTGTAGAAGATCCGGACATCGGCGTCTTTTTTGCTGGGTAGCGAATCGGCGCCCCGCTCGGGAATACCCTTGATCCAGGTTTCAAGTTCAGAATTCAGGCGCTCGCTGACGGATCCGTCCCCCAATGCTTGGGGATTCGCAATTAAATGGAACATGACGGCAGCGCAGTGCTTGCAGCTGTCACCGACCGGGCACGAGCATTCGTAACGAACGCCGTCGTATCCCCGATAACGAGTGAGCTCGATCACCTGCTGATAGACATTATCGTCGCCACCCGCGCATTCGGCGTGAATCGACTGCTCGTCTATCCGCAGTATTCGTACTCGCTCTCTGTCGGCGTAGTCGAACCCGCGCTCAAGGGAACGCTGATGGAAGCATTCGCCCCAATCTGTCTCAAGCAGTGCTTCAATTGATTGGGTCATGGGAACTACCAATCTTACGCATACCGTCACACCCTCCTCAATCAATCAGTTGGGCAGCCCTAAGCACGCTGATCGCCGTCAGCCAGCGTGGATCCTGACGGTATTGGGTGGAGGCAAAGGCCCGGCCGCGCATGCGGGCGATCCGCGCCGACGGCTTGACCTTCAGGCGTTGGGCGGCACTCAGGGCGAGCTCCGCGGCAGCGCGATCGTTGCACACAAGGCCCATGTCGCAACCCGCCGTCAACGCCGCCTCGATACGACTGGCAGCATCACCGACCACATGAGCACCGGCCATCGACAGGTCATCGCTGAAGATCACACCCTCGAATTGCAACTCACCGCGCAGGATGTCCTGCAGCCAGCGGCGGGAAAATCCAGCGGGATTGGCGTCAACCTGCGGGTAGATGACATGGGCCGGCATGACCGCGGCCAGTTGCTTGCTCAGCCTGGCAAACGGTACCAGGTCGTTGGCGCGAATCTGCTCCAGGCTACGCTCATCGTTCGGAATCGCCACGTGGGAGTCAGCCTCGGCCCAGCCATGCCCCGGGAAATGCTTTCCAGTGGCGGCCATTCCGGCGGCGCTCATGCCGCGGATGAAGGCACCGGCCAACAACGCAGCGCGCTCGGGGTCGCCTTCGAAGGAACGACTGCCGACGACGGCGCTGCGCTGGTAATCGAGGTCCAGCACCGGGGCGAAACTCAAGTCGAGACCAACCGCCAACACTTCGGTGGCCATGATCCAGCCGCACTGTTCGGCCAGGTATTCGGCATTCGGGTTGTCGGCTATCGCCCGCATCGCCGGTAACCGCACAAAACCCTGGCGCAGGCGCTGGACGCGGCCGCCTTCCTGGTCCACCGCCAAAAGAAGGTCGGGACGGATGGCGCGAATCGACGCACTCAGCTCGCGCACCTGACGCGGATGCTCGATATTGCGGGCAAAGATGATCAGGCCGCCTACCTCGGGCTGGCGCAACAGGTGGCGATCTTCGGCCGTCAGCCAGGTACCGGCGACGTCCACCATCAACGAGCCTTGCAGGCCAGCAGTCATAGCAATTCCTTAATAACGATGAACCGGCAGGATGACACAGACACGGCCACGCCGCAGGGCCCAGGGCCCGACAGGTCGCGGTCATGCAATGAATGATAGAGCGGGTTCGAAACGAGAGTCGGCATGGGCGGCTAGCTTAGCGGATGTAGGCAGTCGCGCCCACCCGTGCACTTACGCCTTGGCCAGCGCCGGCGTCGATTTACTACGCGGACGCAATTGCGCGGCAGCCATGGCTTCATCGGTGACGCCACTTTCGGCACGCATGCCGGCTGCCAGGAACGGCACCATCAGGCGCATGACCTGTTCGATCGAGGTGTTCACGCCAAAATCGGTTTCAGCAATGGCGCGCAACGCCTTGATACCGGACATGCTGAACGCCGCGGCGCCGAGCATGAAGTGCACCCGCCAGAACAACTCGATGGGCGGAATCCGCGGTGCGGCCTCATTGACCAGCAGCATGTAGCGACGGAAAACCTTGCCGTACATGTCTTCCAGGTAGCGTCGCAGGTGGCCCTGGCTCTGACTGAATGCCAAGCCTAGCAAGCGCATGAAAATGGAAAGATCGTTACCACTGCGTGGCTGTACGGCAAGCGCTTGCTCGACCAGCATTTCCAGCAGTTCTTCAAGAGTCGGCTTGACGTCAGGCTTGGCCTGCCGGCGCTCCAGCTCGCGATCGAGACTGAGGCAGAAAGGCCCGAGGAACCGCGAGAATACCGCCTGGATCAGGGCCTTTTTCGAGCCGAAATGATAGTTCACCGCCGCCAGGTTCACCCCGGCCTTGCTGGTGATCAGACGCAACGAGGTTTCAGCGAAACCTTTTTCCGCGAACAACTGCTCGGCAGCATCGAGAATGCGTTCAACGGTTTCCGACTGGGCCATGGTTACTCCGCCTGACAAACACTTGTTTGAAACATACGTTTCAGCCCAGGGGTTGTCAAGCCTGCCGGGGCGTATTGCGAACGCCCGGTCACGTATTTAACCACACCTTTTCACGGGTGGTAGCCATGTCGAATCCAACAGCCCGACCGACCGTCCAGCGGCCGGTGAAAAAAGGAGGATTGCCAAGCGGCGTCCACTGTATATAATCCCAGTCACTGTATAAAAAGACAGAGCGATCAATATGCTAAAGCTGACGCCACGCCAAGCAGAGATTCTGGCCTTCATCAAACGCTGCCTCGAAGACAACGGCTACCCGCCAACCCGCGCGGAAATCGCCCAGGAACTGGGTTTCAAGTCGCCCAACGCGGCTGAAGAACACCTCAAGGCGCTGGCGCGCAAGGGAGCTATCGAAATGACCCCGGGCGCATCCCGAGGCATTCGCATCCCCGGCTTCGAAGCCAAGGCCGACGAAACCACGCTGCCGATCATCGGCCGGGTAGCGGCAGGCGCACCGATCCTGGCCCAGCAGCATGTCGAGGAGTCCTGCAACATCAATCCTTCGTTCTTCCATCCTCGCGCCGACTACCTGCTTCGCGTACACGGCATGAGCATGAAGGACATTGGCATCTTCGACGGTGACCTCCTGGCCGTCCACACTACTCGCGAAGCCCGCAATGGCCAGATCGTGGTGGCGCGAATCGGCGACGAAGTGACCGTCAAGCGCTTCAAGCGAGACGGCAGCAAGGTCTGGCTCATCGCCGAGAACCCGGAGTTCGCGCCCATCGAAGTGAACCTGAAAGATCAGGACCTGGTCATCGAAGGCTTGAGCGTCGGCGTCATTCGCCGCTAAAGGAGGCTTTATGCAGTTCCCTCACACACCACAACACACACAACTTCCGCTGTTCGAGGCATTCATGGCCCAACCGCTGGCTCCAGTCCTGAAAGAGGTCATCGAGTCGCCCTGGGGCGTCGAGCCCGAGGCTTTCAGCGAACTGTCGTTACGTGGTGCAGCCGGAAACTGCCTGAACCTGCTGGCGCCGATTCTGCGAGAACTCAGCCAGGACCAGGATGCTCGCTGGCTGACGCTGATCGCACCACCGGCCAGCGTCACCCAGGCTTGGCTGCGGGATGCCGGCCTGAACCGCGAACGCATCCTCTTGTTGCAGCCGCGGGGCACCCAAAGCGCTCAACAGTTGACCTGCGAGGCCTTGCGCCTGGGCCGTAGCCACACCGTGGTCAGTTGGCTCAATCCGCTGACCGCGACCGCACGGCAACAGTTGATCAGCGCCGCCCGTACCGGGGACGCACAAAGTCTGAATATTCGATTGGGCTAAGACAAGCGCGGGGCTTCTCCAAGGCAGAGAAGCCGGCCCGTCACATTATCCAAAAAAGCCGATACACGGGATCAATGAAGAACCCGTGGCCCCTCTTCTTCCTTGTTGAATTCGCCTTCAACCAGGCGACCTGCCATCTGAACGCCCACGCTCAGCATCGCCTTGGCGACTTCGACGTGTTGGCCCTGGAGGAATACCTTGGCATCTTCGGAGAAGTTCAGGGTAACCAGAGACCCCTCGTCCTCAGCCCTGCGCAGCTCGATGCGGCCATCAGGAAGTTCGACAATTTCTAGAAAGGACGTAGGCATAAAAGTCTGTTCTCCACGAAAGGCGAGGATTATATAGTCATCGGCCAGGCTCCGCTCGGGATCTTGACCAAGCGTCATCAACGAACGTAACAGGCCGAGGGAAAACTCAGCACTCGTTCAAACCATCACGAAAACGTATCGCCAGGCTCTTGAGGTTTTGACGCCAGCTCTCCAACTCCTCCCGGCTCAACTCCTGCTCGGGTTCTTGTTCATCCAGATTGACCGCCACGATCAAAGGCTGGGTCACGTCCCCCTTGGGCTTGCGTGGGGCCCGCGGCGGCTCGAACAGCGCCGCATGGGCCGCCAATAGTTTCGCCAGCCAGGTTTGCGGGTTATGCGCCAGCTCGACCATTTCGGCCAATTCCGGGATAGCAATGGTTTCCAGCACTTCGCGGGTCAACAACAACTCGGCCCGCGGCGCATTCGCTTGCGGCAGGCGATAGTAACCGGCTATTTCATGGCACAACCCCAACAATGCACCGTACAGGTGAAACAGCGCGGATTCGCGCCCGGCCTGGAGCAACGCCGGGGAATTCATCGCACGCCCGTCTTCGGCCCTGGTGAGCGCTTCGAGCGACAGACCGGCGAAATAGATTTTCTGATTGGTGCGGGTATAGAGTTCGTGGGCCATGGCGGCATCTCCCCAACGAAATGAAAACGTCACGCAAGTGCGACAGTGTCGTGGATCAACCGAGGCCACTGCAAGCCAAAAACAAAAGGCCGCATGAAAACCTATGGGTTGTCATGCGGCCTTTTGTTCAGTCGGGCCCTGTTGGGACGGCTGCTTCCGAAACGTCGGACCGGTCCCGCGGGAGCAAGCTCCCTCGCCACAGGGAGCCTCCCTTGGCCTCTTAAACAGGCGCCATCAATCAGCGCTTGTCTTCAACCGTCCACTTACCGCCGTCGTAGTACGCCTTCCAACCGGTCGGCTTGCCGTCGACTTCGGTCTGCACGTACTGCTCCTTGGTCTTGCGGCTGTAGCGAATGACCGCCGGGCGCCCTTCCGGATCCTTCTGCGGCGCTTCGCAGAGGAAATGGTACTTCGGATCGATTTCGTCCTTGTGCGGCACGATCTCCATCACCAACGGTGCACGGGTCTCGCGGTTTTTCGGGAACTGGCTGGCCGCCAGGAACAGGCCGGAAGCGCCATCGCGCAGGATGTAGGTGTCGTTGACCTTCTCGCACTTGAGCTCAGGCATCTTCACCGGGTCCATCTTCGGCGGTGCCGCGTCACCGCTCTTGAGCAGTTTGCGGGTGTTCTTGCAGGTCGGGTTGGTGCAACCGAAGAACTTGCCGAAACGACCGGTCTTGAGCTGCATCTCACTGCCGCACTTGTCGCACTCCAGGCTTGGACCTTCGTAGCCCTTGATGCGATAAGTGCCCTCTTCGATCTCGTAGCCGGCACAGTCCGGATTGTTACCGCAGATGTGCAGCTTGCGCTTTTCATCCAGCAGGTAGGCGTCCATCGCCGTACTGCAGATCGGGCAGCGATGCTTGCCGCGCAGCACCAGGGATTCCGATTCACCCTCGTCGTCCGCGGCAATTTCGTCGCCCGGCACCAGGTTGACCGTCGCCTTGCAGCGCTCCTTGGGTGGCAGGCTGTAACCCGAGCAACCAAGGAACACGCCAGTCGAGGCGGTACGGATTTGCATCGGGCGACCGCAGGTCAGGCACGGGATATCGGTCATGACCGGCTGGTTGGCGCGCATGCCGCTGTCAGGGCTTTCGGCCACTTCAAGCTTTTTCTTGAAGTCGCCGTAGAACTCGTCGAGAACGCTTTTCCAGTCGCGCTCGCCCTGGGCCACATCGTCGAGGTTCTCTTCCATACCGGCAGTGAAGCCGTAGTCCATCAGGTTCGAGAAGCTTTCGGACAAACGCTCGGTAACGATGTCACCCATCTTTTCCGAATAGAAACGACGGTTGTGCAGCGCCACATAGCCGCGGTCCTGGATGGTGGAGATGATCGCTGCGTAGGTCGAAGGACGACCGATGCCGCGCTTTTCCATTTCCTTGACCAGGCTGGCTTCGGAGTAACGGGCCGGTGGCTTGGTGAAGTGCTGGGTAGGATCAAGCTTGATCAGCTTCATCACGTCGCCCTGGGCCATGTCCGGCAGCACATCGTCATCCCCTGGCTTGGCGATTTGCGGCATGACGCGGGTGTAGCCGTCGAACTTCAGGATGCGGCCCTTGGCGCGCAGCTCGAAGTCGCCGGCACCGACGCTGACCGTGGTCGACAGGTATTGCGCCGGCAGCATCTGGCAGGCCAGGAACTGGCGCCAGATCAGCTCGTAGAGACGCTCAGCATCGCGCTCCATGCCCGACAGCTTGCTTGGCTCGGTATTGGCGTCGGATGGACGAATCGCTTCGTGAGCCTCCTGCGCGCCTTCCTTGCTGCTGTAGACGTTCGGCGTGTCCGGCAGGTACTTCTTGCCGAACTCGCCTTCTATATAAGTACGCGCCATCGCCACGGCATCGGCCGAAAGGTTGGTCGAGTCGGTACGCATGTAGGTGATGTAGCCGGCTTCGTAGAGACGCTGGGCCATCATCATGGTTTTCTTCACGCCAAAGCCCAGGCGATTACTCGCGGCCTGCTGCAACGTGGAGGTGATGAACGGCGCCGACGGCTTGCTGCTGGTCGGCTTGTCTTCGCGCTTGACGATGCTGTAGCTGGAAGCCTTGAGTTTCTCCAGCGCAGCCATGGCCTGGGCTTCGTTGAGCGGCTTGAAGGCCTCGCCCTTCTCGCGGGCCACGTCGAAGCGCACGGTGGCGCCCTTGGCAGTGCCGAGGTCGGCGTGGACTTCCCAGTACTCTTCAGGGATGAACGCACGGATCTCCCGCTCGCGCTCCACCACCAGCTTCACGGCGACCGACTGCACACGACCGGCCGACAGTCCGCGGGCGATCTTGGCCCACAGCAGCGGCGAGACCATATAGCCCACCACGCGGTCGAGGAAGCGACGCGCCTGTTGGGCGTTGACCCGATCGATGTCCAGCTCGCCCGGCTGGGAGAAGGCTTCCTGGATGGCCTTCTTGGTAATTTCGTTGAACACCACGCGCTTGTAGCGGCTGTCATCCCCACCAATGGCTTCGCGCAGGTGCCAGGCAATGGCTTCCCCTTCGCGGTCCAAGTCCGTCGCGAGATAGATGGTGTCGGCATCCTTGGCGAGCCGGCGCAGCTCTTCAATGACTTTTTCCTTGCCCGGGAGGATCTCGTACTTGGCTTTCCAGCCGTGTTCCGGATCGACCCCCATGCGCGAGACCAGCTGCTTGCGCGCCTTGTCTTTGGGCGACAGCGCCGGCGCTTCACCGGCAGCAGCCTTGCCGCGCTTGGCGGCTGGCTCCTTGCTGGCGCTAGCCGAACCGCTGGTGGGCAGGTCTCGGATATGGCCGATACTCGACTTCACCACGTACTGGTTGCCCAGATACTTGTTGATGGTCTTGGCCTTAGCCGGGGATTCCACAATGACCAGCGATTTGCCCATGGATCAGAAAATTCCTGAATTCTAAAAAGTGAAAGGCGGTTGGCGCCTGACGCGGCACCGCTATATATAGTGGCTGCAAGGTGAGGTCAAGCGCAGGGTTGCCCGAATACCGGCCTCAAGGCTTGGAAAAAATGCTCTCCTCGGCCTGCACCAAAGCAAAGCGTGGCACCTGTTCGCCGTCAACCTCGACGGACTCCTGGAACATGCTCAAGGGACGCACCCAAAAGCCGTAATCGCCATACAGGGCTTGATAGAAGACCACTTCTTCCTCGGTCTCGGAATGCCGCGCAATGCTGAATACGCGGTACTGCGGACCTTTGTAATGCTGGTAGAGCCCAGGTTGTATCGGCATGCTTTGGCCCTCGCTGAAATCTTTTAAAAATAAAAACAAAATCTTTTTTTACCAAGCCCGAAAAAACAAAAACCGGGGCACTTGGCCCCGGCTTCCATCGACGCAACGCTTAGACGCGTTCGAAGACAGTGGCGATGCCTTGGCCGAGGCCAATGCACATGGTGGACACACCAAAGGTGCCGCCATTCTGCTTCATGACGTTGAGCAGCGTGCCGGAGATACGCGCACCGGAGCAACCGAACGGGTGACCCAGGGCGATCGCGCCGCCGTGCAGGTTAACCTTCTCGTTCATCTTGTCGAGCACTTTCAAATCTTTCAGCACCGGCAGGGCCTGTGCGGCGAAAGCTTCGTTGAGCTCGAAGAAGTCGATATCGGCAATGCCCAGGCCCGCACGCTTCAAGGCTTTCTGCGTAGCCGGTACTGGACCATAGCCCATGATCGCCGGGTCCACACCCGCCACGGCCATCGAACGAATCACCGCCATCGGCTGGATACCCAGGTCCTGGGCACGCTGGGCCGACATCACGATCATGCACGAGGCACCGTCGGTGATCTGCGACGAGGTACCGGCTGTCACGGTGCCGCCCTTCGGATTGAATGCCGGCTTGAGGGCCGCCAGGCTTTCCAGGGTGGTTTCCGGACGAATGGTTTCGTCGTAGTCGAACAGCTTCAGGAAGCCGTTCTCGTCATAGCCCTGCATCGGGATGATCTCATCCTTGAACTTGCCTTCCACGGTCGCCTTGTGGGCGAGCTGGTGGGAGCGCACGCCAAAGGCGTCCTGCTGTTCGCGGGTGATGCCGTGCATTTTGCCAAGCATTTCTGCGGTCAGGCCCATCATGCCCGAGGCTTTCGCCGCGTACAGCGACATGTGCGGGTTCGGATCGACGCCGTGCATCATGCTCACGTGGCCCATGTGCTCGACACCACCGACGACGAACACGTCACCGTTGCCGGTCATGATCGCCTGGGCGGCGGTGTGCAGTGCGCTCATGGACGAACCGCACAGGCGGCTGACGGTCTGGCCCGCCGCCGTGTGAGGGATCTGGGTCATCAGCGAGGCCATGCGGGCGATGTTCCAGCCCTGCTCCAGGGTCTGGTTCACACAGCCCCAGATCACGTCTTCGACTTCGTTGGGGTCGACCTTGACGTTGCGTTCCAGCAGCTTGCTGATCAGGTGCGCCGACATGTCCTCGGCGCGGGTGTTGCGGTGCATGCCGCCCTTGGAGCGGCCCATCGGCGTACGACCGAAGTCGACAATCACGACGTCTCTAGGATTCAAGCTCATAAATGTTCTCTCGCTCTAGTCGTTGGGCGCTTAACCGAAGAAGCGCTGGCCGTTCTTGGCCATTTCACGCAGCTTCGCGGTCGGGTGGTACAGCGCGCCCAAATCAGCGTACTGGTCAGCCAGGGCAACGAACTCGGCCACACCGATCGAGTCGATGTAGCGCAGCGCACCGCCACGGAATGGAGGGAAACCGATACCGTAGACCAGGCCCATGTCGGCTTCGGCGGCGGTTTCGACAATGCCGTCTTCCAGGCAACGCACGGTTTCGAGGCACAGCGGGATCATCATCCAGTTGATGATGTCCTCGTCGGTGACTTCGCGCTGCTCGTAGACGATCGGCTTGAGCACTTCCAGCACCGACGAATCGGCGACTTTCTTCTGCTTGCCGCGCTTGTCGGTCTCATAGGCGTAGAAGCCCTTGCCGTTCTTCTGGCCCAGGCGCTTGGCTTCGTAGAGCACGTCAACGGCCGAACGACGGTCGTCCTTCATGCGGTCCGGGAAGCCTTCAGCCATGACGTCGCGACCGTGGTGGCCGGTGTCGATGCCGACCACGTCCATCAGGTACGCCGGGCCCATCGGCCAGCCGAATTTTTCCATGATCTTGTCGATGCGAACGAAGTCCACGCCGGCGCTGACCAGCTTGGCGAAACCGCCAAAGTACGGGAACAGCACGCGATTGACCAGGAAGCCCGGGCAGTCGTTGACGACGATCGGGTTCTTGCCCATTTTCTTGGCGTAGGCCACGGTGGTGGCAACGGCATGTTCACTGGACTTCTCGCCACGGATCACTTCCACCAGCGGCATCATGTGCACCGGGTTGAAGAAGTGCATGCCGACGAAGTTTTCCGGACGCTTGAGGGCCTTGGCCAGCAGCGAAATGGAGATGGTCGAGGTGTTCGAGGCCAGGATGGTGTCCTCTTTGACCTTGTCTTCGACTTCAGCCAGTACCGCCTGCTTGACCTTCGGGTTCTCGACAACGGCTTCGACCACCAGATCGACATGGCCGAAATCGCCGTAGGACAGGGTCGGACGAATGCCGTTGAGCACTTCGGCCATCTTCGCAGCGGTCATGCGACCTTTGTCGACTCGGCCGACCAGCAGCTTGGCGGCTTCGGCCAGGCCTTGCTCGAGACCGTGTTCGTTGATGTCCTTCATCAGGATCGGCGTGCCTTTGGACGCCGACTGGTAGGCGATACCGCCCCCCATGATGCCGGCGCCGAGCACGGCGGCCTGCTTCACGTCACGGGCGATTTCGTCGTATGCCTTGGCCTTTTTCTTCAGTTCCTGGTCATTGAGAAACAGACCGATAAGGCTTTGCGCCGCCGAGGTCTTGGCCAGCTTGACGAAGCCGGCAGCCTCGACTTCCAGAGCCTTGTCGCGACCGAAGCTCGCGGCTTTCTGAATGGTCTTGATCGCTTCGACCGGCGCCGGGTAGTTCGGGCCTGCCTGGCCGGCGACGAAACCCTTGGCGGTTTCGAAGGCCATCATTTGTTCGATGGCGTTGAGCTTGAGCTTTTCCAGCTTCGGCTGGCGCTTGGCCTTGTAGTCGAACTCGCCGCTGATGGCGCGCTTGATCGTTTCAAGGGCCGCTTCCTGGAGCTTGCCAGGTTCGACCACGGCATCCACGGCACCGACCTTCAGCGCGTCTTCAGCACGGTTTTCCTTGCCGGCGGCAATCCACTCGATGGCGTTGTCGGCACCGATCAGGCGGGGCAGGCGCACGGTGCCGCCGAAGCCTGGGTAGATGCCCAGCTTGACTTCCGGCAGGCCAATCTTGGCCGTGGTGGACATGACGCGGTAATCCGCCGCCAGGCACATTTCCAGGCCGCCACCCAGGGCGATGCCGTTGATGGCCACGACGGTCGGTACGTTGAGGTCTTCGAAGTCGCTGAAAATACGGTTGGCTTCGAGGTTGCCAGCGATCAGTTCGGCATCGGGCAGCTTGAAGTTGTCGACGAATTCGGTGATGTCGGCGCCGACGATGAACACGTCCTTGCCGCTGCTGACGATCACACCCTTGATCGAAGCATCTGCCTTGATAGTGTCCACGGCCTGACGCAATTCATTCAGGGTTAGACGGTTGAACTTGTTGACGGACTCACCCTTGAGGTCGAATTTCAATTCGACGATGCCACTTTCAAGAGCCTTAACCGTGATGGCTTTACCTTCGTAAATCATCAACTGATCTCCACGATATGGAAGCTGAACAGTACACGTTGAACGCTGACCGCAGGTGTGGCATTGACGTTACCGTCGATGCTACGCCAATCCGCCAGGCACACCCGTCAACGCGATAGTCGGGGTCTGTAGGAGCATTCTGAAAATACAAACGCTCAATTCATACGCCCGTTTGATTTGGGTACGTCACCTTCACGGAATTTCCGACAATTGTCAATCGCCCTAAACACAGGCGTGAACGCGACTTCACGGTCATTTCCGTACCGTACGGATCCGCAACACGGCGCCGCATGAGCAGCTATTCATAGGATCAATAATTAGAAAAATCGCCCTAATTCCAGACAGACCGGATCCAGCCGTCTACGCTGTCGGGACGCGATTGAAGATTGGAAGCAAAGGACGATACGAACGCACGCCCTGGCATGGGATTGATTACCGGCCTGCCTGGCCAACCCGCCCGATGAGACTGTCGGGCTTTTTTATGCCTCAGGCCAACGCCTTGAGCACATCGGTAATGGCCAGTAATACACTGGCCTCGCCTTTTTCGCCCCAGTACAAGGCGATCATTTGCTGATCGGCCTCGACCTTGTAGACATTAGCCGGCAATTTTTCGAAATGATTGAGCAGGGACTCATCCTGGCAGACTTCCCGCCACTGATTGACCCAGACGCCCGGCGCCGTTTGCCAGTAGCTCCAACAGGCCGGCTGGCGGCCCCGCCGAGGCCGATGGTACTGGGCGCAGGGGTTTGGCGGCTGCTGGCCGAGCCAGTGCGGCCACTCCTGCGGCGCCAGCTGCATGGCCAAGCCCAGTCGTCGCGCCTCCATGCGCAGGGCCATGCGACCGCTCTGAACACGGGACGGCCGCAACCATGCCAGCGGACTTAACACCACCAACAGGATTGACACCACTATCCAGACCGTCATATTCGTACTCCCGAATTCTGATGAGTGCATTGACCCAGGTTGCCGTCAATGCGCTTGAAACCAGCCATACTTACCGTATCGCAATTCTCTGGAGTGCCTTCCATGTACTACGAACACGTTCTGGTCGCCGTCGACCTCACTGAAGAATGCGATCCGGTCGTCAAACGCGCCCTCGCCCTTTGCGAAAGCCGGGACACCAAGCTGTCGCTGGTGCATATCGTCGAACCGATGGCCATGGCCTTCGGCGGCGACGTGCCCATGGACCTTTCCCAGTTGCAGCAGCAGCAATTCGACCAGGCCAAGGAACGCCTTGATCGACTGATCGTGAAATACCCTGCCCTGAAGAAGGAGTTCAGCCACCTGACCTACGGCCAGCCGCGCCAGGAAATCCATCACCTGGCCAAGGAACAGGGTTGCGACCTGATTGTGGTCGGCAGCCATGGTCGCCACGGCTTGGCACTGTTGCTGGGCTCGACCGCCAACGACGTGCTGCATGGCGCGCCTTGCGATGTGCTGGCAGTGCACCTGGTCAAGCGCACCTAAAACCTGGACTGTGGGAGCGAGCTTGCTCGCGATAGCGGTGTGACAGTCAGCATCAATGCTGCTGATCTACCGCTATCGCGAGCAAGCTCGCTTCCACAGGGGATGGTATTTCAAATAAAAATCCCGGCGTTCATTGCTGAACTCCGGGATTTTTTTCAACAGCGGATCAAGCGTCCAGCTCAGCCCAGCGCTCGACCAGGGCATCCAGCTCGGCCTGCAACTGCTCCAGGCGCGCAATGACCTTCGCGGTTTCAGCCGCAGGTCGCTGGTAGAAGCCGGCGTCAGCCATCTCGGCCTCCACGGCGGCGATCTGCTGCTCCTTCGCATCGATCTCCCCCGGCAGGGCTTCCAGCTCGCGCTGCAGCTTGTAGCTGAGCTTTTTCTTCGCCGGAGCCGCAGCCGCTGCGGCAACTGGCGCGGCCTCGGCCTTGACCACCGCCGAATTCAGGTCGGCCTTGCCGGACTTGCTCTCGGTCACGCCCAGAAGACGCGGCGAGCCGCCCTGGCGCAGCCAGTCCTGATAACCACCGACGTATTCGCGAACCAGGCCTTCGCCTTCGAACACCAGGGTGCTGGTGACCACGTTGTCGAGGAATGCCCGGTCGTGGCTGACCATCAGCACCGTGCCGTTGAAGGTCAGCAACACCTCTTCCAGCAATTCCAGGGTTTCCACGTCCAGGTCGTTGGTCGGTTCGTCGAGCACCAACAGGTTCGCCGGCTTGCTGAACAACTTGGCCAGCAACAGACGGGCACGCTCGCCACCCGACAGCGCCTTGACCGGCGTGCGGGCACGCTGGGGACTGAACAGGAAATCGCCGAGGTAGCTCAGCACATGGCGGCTCTGGCCATCGATGTCGATGAAATCGCGACCTTCGGCGACGTTGTCGATCACGGTCTTTTCCAGGTCCAACTGATGGCGCAACTGGTCAAAGTAGGCGACGTCGATCTTCGTGCCCTCCTCCACCTTGCCATTGGTCGGCACCAGGCCGCCGAGCATCAGCTTGAGCAAGGTGGTCTTGCCGGTGCCGTTGGCACCCAACAGACCGATGCGATCGCCACGTTGCAGGACCATGGAGAAGTCCTTGATCAGGAACGGGCCGCCCGGATGCGCGAAACTCACGTTCTCAAGGACCATCACCTGTTTGCCGGACTTGTCGGCGGTATCCAACTGAATGTTGGCCTTGCCGGTACGCTCGCGACGTTCACTGCGCTCCATGCGCAAGGCCTTGAGCGCCCGCACACGGCCTTCGTTGCGGGTGCGACGCGCCTTGATGCCCTGGCGAATCCAGACTTCTTCCTGGGCCAGTTTCTTATCGAACAATGCGTTAGCGGTTTCTTCCGCTGCCAGCGCCGCTTCCTTGTGCACCAGGAAGCTGGCGTAGTCGCCATTCCAGTCGATCAGGCCGCCACGGTCCAGTTCAAGGATGCGGGTCGCCAGGTTTTGCAGGAAGGAACGGTCGTGGGTGATGAACAGCACCGCCCCCTGGAAGTCCTTCAAGGCTTCTTCAAGCCAGGCGATGGCGCCGATGTCCAGGTGGTTGGTCGGTTCGTCGAGCAGCAGCAGGTCCGGCTCGGAGACCAGGGCCTGGGCCAGCAGGACGCGGCGACGCCAACCACCGGACAACTCGGCCAGGGTCTTGTCGGCCGGCAATTGCAGGCGGCTCAGGGTGCTATCGACCAGTTGCTGCAGACGCCAGCCGTCACGGGCTTCAAGGTCGTGCTGCACGTGCATCAACTTGTCCAGGTCGGCATCGGTGACGATGTTCTGGCTCAGGTGGTGATACTCGGCCAACAGCGCGCCGACACCGTCCAGGCCTTCGGCGACCACGTCGAATACGGTCCGCTCGTCGGCCACCGGCAGTTCCTGGGGCAACTCGCCGATTTTCAGGCCGGGCGCGCGCCAGACCGAGCCGTCATCGGGCTTTTGATCGCCCTTGACCAGCTTCATCATGCTGGACTTGCCAGTGCCGTTGCGGCCGATGATGCACACCCGCTCACCACGGGCGATCTGCCAGGACACCTTGTCCAACAACGGCATAGCGCCGAAAGCAAGGGACACATCGCTGAATTTGAGCAGGGTCATGAGCTTCTCCAAAAACCGGGCGCGCATTCTACCTGAGATGAGGCCTCAGGGGTCCGCCAATTTCGCCACCGAAGCACTCTGCATAACAAATGTTGCGAACTTGCACCGACGGCCCTGCAAAGCTTTCGCCCGCTGCTGGCAAAAGGCTAAGCTACAGACAGTTTCCCTGGGTTACCCCTTGGGCTTGTCATGTTTTTTATGCCCGGACGTCTCATGCGCAGTCGCCTTTTCAGTGTTTTATCGTGTCTTTTTGTATGTGCCACTGCCGTTCAATCCGCGCAGGCGGTGGATATCTCCACTCAACGCCAATATTACGACGAGGCCAAGCGCGCCTTGGCCAAGGGTGATTCCGGCCCTTACTTTCGCTACAGCCAGGCCCTGCGTGATTATCCGCTGGAGCCCTACCTGGCCTACGACGAATTGACCGCTCGCCTCAAGAGCGCCAGCAACGCCGAAATCGAGAAGTTCCTCGCCGAACACGGTGACTTGCCACAGGCCAACTGGATGAAGTTGCGCTGGCTGCGTTGGCTGACCGAGCGCGGCGACTGGGAGACCTTCGTCAAGTATTACGACCCCAAGCTCAACTTCACCGAACTGGACTGCCTTAACGCCCAGTACCAGCTCAGCCATGGCTTGAAGGCCGAAGGCTATGCCAATACCGAAAAGCTGTGGCTCTCCGGCAAAACCCAGCCCCAGGCGTGCGATACATTGTTCGGCCTATGGGCCTCCCAGGGCCAGTTGACCGAACAGAAACGCTGGGAACGCACAAAACTGGCGGCCCAGGCCCGCAACTACCCGCTGGCCAACAGCCTGGTCAGCGGCCTGACCACCCTCGCCCCCCGCGGCAAGTTGCTGGTGGACGTGGCGCAAAAGCCCGAGTTGCTCAACCAGCCCTCGCGCTTCACCCCGGCCGATGAACCGATGTCCGATATCGTCAGCCTCGGCCTGCGTCGCCTGGCCCGCCAGGATCCGGAAAAAGCCATGGCGCTGTTGGATGACTACGCCAGCACCATGCATTTTTCCCGCGATGAAAAAGTCGCGATTGCCCGGGAAATCGGCCTGACCCTGGCCAAGCGCTTCGACAGCCGGGCCTTGGATGTGATGACGAAATACGACCCGGAACTGCGCGATGACACCGTTTCGGAATGGCGCTTGCGCCTGCTGCTGCGCCTGGCCCGCTGGGACGATGCCTACCAGCTGACCCGTCGCCTGCCCGAGTCGCTGTCCAGCACCAATCGCTGGCGATACTGGCAAGCCCGTACGCTGGAACTGGCGCAACCGCAGAACCCCGAGGCGCTGGTGCTCTACAAGCACTTGGCCCGTGAACGGGATTTCTATGGTTTCCTGGCTGCCGACCGTTCCCAGTCGCCGTACTCGCTCATCAACAAGCCGCTGGTGATGAGCCAGGCGCTGATCAACAAAGTGCGCAACACCCCCGGCGTGCGTCGGGCGCTGGAATTTCATGCCCGCGGGGACATCGTCGACGGACGCCGCGAGTGGTATCACGTCAGCCGCCATTTCAACCGGGACGAAATGGTCGCCCAGGCCAAACTGGCTTATGACCTCAAGTGGTATTTCCCGGCCATTCGCACCATCAGCCAGGCCAAGTATTGGGACGACCTGGACATCCGCTTCCCGATGGCCCACCGCGATACCCTGGTGCGCGAAGCCAAGATCCGCGGCCTGCATCCAAGCTGGGCATTCGCCATTACCCGCCAGGAAAGTGCCTTCATGGACGATGCCCGCTCCGGCGTCGGTGCCGCCGGCCTGATGCAACTGATGCCGGGCACCGCCAAGGAAACCGCACGCAAGTTCAGCATTCCCCTGGCGTCACCACAGCAAGTGCTGAACCCGGACAAGAACATCCAGTTGGGCGCGGCCTACCTGAGCCAGGTTCACAGCCAGTTCAACGGCAACCGCGTCCTGGCCTCGGCGGCCTACAACGCCGGCCCCGGTCGCGTGCGCCAGTGGCTGCGCGGCGCCGACCACTTGAGCTTCGACGTCTGGGTCGAAAGCATTCCTTTCGACGAAACCCGCCAATACGTGCAGAACGTGTTGTCGTACTCGGTGATCTACGGCCAGAAACTCAACTCGCCGCAACCGCTGGTGGATTGGCATGAGCGGTATTTCGATGATCAGTGAGTAAAAGATGCTTATGTGGGAGCACGTTAGCGCCACATTGTTTTGTGTACGGACAAGCCTCAGCGAGGCTGCACCAGTGCTTGTTTACCTTGCGAGGTGAGACGATACCGCTGCACCGGGCTATTGGGCGATTGGGGGTTGGTCATTTCGATCAATCCGGCCACCAATGCCGGCTTGAGGTAATTAGCCCGGAACGTCGCTCTATGAGCCGATCCCAACTGAACCATCAGTTCATTGACCTTTAACGAATGGCCATCACGTAGCGCCTGAAGCAGTCTTGCTACTTGGTCGGTTACTTGGTCGGTAGCCGGCTCGTTACGGATCGCCTCGCCAAGTGCGATGCTCAGCGACTGCAACATGAACTCGACAAAAGGTGTCGCCTCAGCCAACCGGTCGGCCGCTGATAATGCAGCGTAATAGGCATCCTGCTGATCACGTATGACGGCCTCGACTGGCAGATAGGCCAGTACAGGTCGCCATCGACTGAGGATCAAGGTTTGCCACAGACGCCCCATTCGCCCATTGCCGCCCGCAAAGGGATGGATAAATTCAAATTCGTAATGAAAAACACAGCTGATGATCAAAGGGTGCCAATCACACGTTCCGGCCCACTCCAACAAATCGTCAATCAAATCCGTCACCCGACTGGGCGGCGGCGCCATATGTACCAGCTGATCACAGCGATAAATGCCCACGCCGGCACGGCGTAACTGCCCGGCATCGTCAATCAGGCCGTGCATCAATAGTTCATGCCCCTCAAGCAGGTCGATACGGCTATCAGGCTGCCAGCCAGGCATGGCTTCGTAGGCGGCAAAGGCATTGCGCACCTCCTGGATTTCACGGGGCAACCCTAGTACTCGTTGCCCAGCAAGAACCGCAGTTACCTGTTCGACACTCAAGGTATTGTTTTCGATTGCCAGGGAAGCATGAATCGTGCGAATCCGATTTCCTCGGCGCAGTTGCGGGGTCTGCTGATTATCACTTACAGCCGAAAGCTGGCCGATCTGCTCGCTGATGTCAGCGATCAATCCCAGCATTCGGGTTGTCAGGGTTAACGGTGGCGAATAACGACTCATTCCCTCATTTCTACCAGAGGCTGGCCGACATAATGCCCCAACGTGCTGGCGCCAACACTCATCGAACATCCTGGCCATGCTGATTGAACTGCAACGCCGCCAACCGCGCGTACAACGCATTGCTGGCAACCAGTTCCTGATGCGTACCCACGGCCACCACCTTACCCTGATCCATCACCGCGATCCGGTCAGCGTTTTTCACCGTGGCCAGGCGGTGAGCGATGACCAGGGTCGTGCGGTTTTTCATCAGGTTGGGCAGGGCCTGCTGGATCAGGTGTTCGCTTTGCGCATCGAGGGCACTGGTGGCTTCGTCCAGCAGCAGGATCGGCGCGTCCACCAGCAACGCCCGGGCGATGGCCAGGCGTTGGCGTTGGCCGCCGGACAGGCCCAGGCCACCGTCGCCCAGGTGGGTCTGGTAGCCGTCGGGCATTTTTTCGATGAAGTCGTGGGCGTGGGCAATCTGCGCAGCCTCACGCACCTGCTCGGACGTTGCGCCAGGGTTGCCATAGCGGATGTTCTCTTCGACCGTGCCGAAAAACAGTGCCGGGTTTTGTGAAACCAGGGCGAAGTGACGGCGCAGGTCCAGCGGATCGAGTCGAGTCAACGGCACATCGTCGATCAGGATCTGCCCTTGCACCGGATCGTAGAAGCGCAGCAGCAGGTCGTAGACCGTCGACTTGCCCGCACCGGAAGGCCCGACCAGGGCCAGGGTCTCGCCGGCCTTGATGCTCAGGTCGAGGCCGTCGACTGCGTAACTGTCCGGTCGGGACGGATAGGAAAACCGCACGCCTTCGAGACGCAAATCGCCCCGGACCCGCTCCGGCAAGGTGACAAGGCCAGAAGCCGGCGGCTGGATGATATTCTGCGAACGCAGTAGCTCGGCAATGCGCTCTGCCGCACCCGCCGCCCGTTGCAACTCGCCGATCACTTCGCTCAACGTGCCGAAGGCACTGCCGACGATCAGGCTGTAGAACACGAACGCTGCCAGCTCACCGCCGGAAATCCGCCCGGCGATCACATCCATGCCGCCGACCCAGAGCATCACCCCCACCGCGCCCAATACCAGCACGATGACCAGGGTGATCAGCCAGGCCCGCTGGGCGATGCGCTTGCGAGCAGTGTCGAAAGCCTGCTCTACCGTCACGGAGAATCGTTGTTCGTCCTGGACCTGGTGGTTGTAGGCCTGCACGGTCTTGATCTGGCCAAGGGTTTCGGAGACGTAGCTGCCGACGTCGGCAATACGGTCCTGGCTCTGGCGCGACAAACTGCGCACCCGGCGACCAAAGACCAGGATCGGTGCCAAGACCAGCGGCAGGGCAATCACCACGATGCTGGTCAACTTGGGATTGGTGATGAACAGCAGCACGATGCCGCCCACCACCATCAAGGCGTTGCGCAAAAACAACGACAGCGACGAGCCGATCACCGATTGCAGCAAGGTCGTATCGGCCGTGAGCCGCGACTGGATTTCCGAACTGCGGTTGTTTTCGTAGAAACCCGGGTGCAAGTACACCAGATGGTTGAAGACCTGCCGCCGGATATCGGCCACCACCCGCTCGCCGATCCAGGACACCAGGTAGAAACGTGAAAACGTACCAATCGCCAGCCCCACCACCAGCACCATGAACAGGCCGATGGATTGATTGAGCAGGTGCGGCGAGCGAGTCATGAAGCCCTGGTCCACCAGCAACCGGATGCCTTGCCCCATGGACAAGGTAATACCGGCGGTGACAATCAGGGCCAGCAAAGCGCCGGCGACCTGTTTGCGGTAAGGGGCGATGAAGCCGCTGGCCAGGCGTATGGCACGGCGATGTCGGGAAGAAAGCATCAAGGGCATCCGTTAATGCAGCAGGGAAAAGACCGGCCAGCGCCGCCAAAGCGTAGCGGAACCAAATTGAATCAGAATGAGTCAGGTTAAATATGACCACAACGACTAGGGGCTAGATGTTATCGGTCTAAAGTCTGGCTGGAAACGCAACTGTGTTTCTGATTGAGTGGAGGTGTCGCCATGAACCTACAAGGAGTGTCATGGCTCGGTCACCTGGCGACATTAAAGTAGGCACACAACCTGATGAGGAGACAGGCAATGTCCTTGCAACACAGCAGCGACGACAAGATTCAAGTAATCCGCACGCAACCGGACCAGTCCCTGGGCTGCTCGTTCATCGATGCCCAAGGGCGCGAAGTACCGATCACCGAAGACATGATCCAGAAAGCCTGCAGCGAGCTGGAAAAACGACTGGTCAAGCCTGCCGAACAAAAGTGATACAGCCCGTCTCGATTGAACCCGACCTTGATGTCGGGTTTTTTATGCCTGCAAGAGCAAGGCTGCCGCTGATCCCCTCGCCACAGCACAAAGGCGGCGGCTAGATTGCGGTGGCGCCCAGCGCGGTCACGAGCTGTTGCAAAGCCGCCGACTGTCCTTCGATACGAACTTTCAGGCTGTCGATTTCCCGCCGTGGCGGATAATGCTTGCGCAAGGCGTCGAACGCGCTGCGTTGCTCGCCGATCGTGCCCACCAGGCTGCGGCGAAAGCTCGCATCGTCGCCACGCGGGTCGTACACGCTTCGGCACAACGCCGCCAAGGCCCAGGCCGGGTCGGTTTCGGCATCCAGGGTGATGCCACCCAGCCAGGGCCGAGGCAACAGGTCGCTGAGGCTGACTTCAACCGGCTGTTCCAGGAAAGCGCACAAGGCCTGGTAGATCTGGGCAGTGCCACGTTGGCGGCCATCGAGACTGTAACCGGCTATATGCGGGGTGGCGATCACGCACAAATCGGCCAGGTCCACATCCACGGTGGGCTCCTGCTCCCAGACATCCAGCACCGCTTGCAGGTCTTCGCGCTCCAGCAACACTTCGCGTAGCGCGGTGTTGTCGATCACCGGGCCGCGGGCCGCGTTGATCAGCCAGGTCCCGGGCTTGAGTTGGTTCAGCCGTGCTTCGTCGAACAGGTGCCACGTCGGTTGCTCACCGTCGCGGGTCAACGGTGTGTGCAGGCTGATCACATCGCACTGCTCGATGATCTGCTCCAGGCTCACATAGTCGCCCCCCTCCGCGGCCTGACGTGGCGGATCGCAGACCTTCACGGCCCAGCCAAGCCCCTTGAGCACCTCGATCAACCGCCCACCCACCTGGCCCGCACCGACCACGCCGAAGGTCCGCTGCTCAAGCTGCGCGCCTTCGATTTCTGCCAGGGTCATCAGGCTGCCCAGCACATAGTCCACCACGCCACGGGCATTGCAGCCCGGCGCGCTGGCCCAGCGGATACCCGCCTCGGCAAGATAGTCCAGGTCCAGGTGATCGGTGCCGATGGTGCACGTGCCGACGAAGCGCACCTTGCTGCCCTCCAGCAGGGCCCGATTGACCTGGCTGACCGAACGCACCAGCAGCACATCGGCTTGCTCGACCATCGTCCGGTCGATCCCCCGGCCCGGTACTCGGCGGATTTCGCCGAATCCTTGGAAAAATGCATCAAGCAGGGGGATGTTTTCGTCGGCGACGATCAGCATGGCAGAGCTCCTTTGGCGGGGATGGGCAGTGTAGGTGTTCCGAGGGTTCTGCGCATTAATAGGAGCGAATGACGTTGTGGCGAGGGGATTTATGTGGGAGCAAAGCTTGCTCGCGATGCAGGCACCTCGGTTCCTAGGGAGACCGCATCATCTTCATCGCGGGCAAGCCTTGCTCCCACAGGTGCTCGAAAATTGAAAAAGCGCTTACAAATCCCCAACACAGGTTTTTTCCTGACCACTGTGTCAAGGCGTAGAATGCGCCGCCTTGCGCTTAATCTTTCGGACGCTTGCCCTGTGAACCCTGTAACCGCTACCCCCACCACCCTCTCCCGCCCGGCCCGCGTTCGCCTTGAACTCAGGACCTTGCTGGCCCTGGCCTTGCCGATCATGGTGGCGCAACTGGCAACCACCGCCATGGGGTTTGTCGATGCGGTGATGGCCGGGCGCGTCGGCCCGCGGGACCTGGCAGCCGTGGCCCTGGGCAACTCGATCTGGGTGCCGGTGTTCCTGTTGATGACCGGCACGCTGTTGGCGACCACGCCGAAAGTTGCCCAGCGCTTCGGTGCCGGCACGTTCGACGAGATCGGGCCGCTGGTGCGCCAGGCGCTGTGGCTGGCCTTGGTGGTGGGGTTGATCGCCACACTGGTGCTGTTCAGCGCCGAACCGATCCTGCACATCATGAAGGTCGACCCTGAACTGATTGGCCCATGCATGGAATACCTGCGGGGCATCGGCACGGGCCTGCCGGCCGTGGCGCTGTATCACGTACTGCGCTGCTTCAGCGACGGCCTGGGGCGCACGAGGCCGGCGATGGTGCTGGGGCTGTGCGGGTTGGCGCTGAACATTCCGCTCAATTACATCTTCATCTATGGACACCTCGGCGTGCCTGCCATGGGCGGCGTCGGTTGTGGCTGGGCCACGGCCATCGTGATGTGGGTCATGGCCCTGGGCATGGCCGGTTGGGCCCGCTGGGCACCGGCCTATCAGTCGAGCCGATTGTTCAGCCGTTTCGACTGGCCGCAATGGGCGGTCATCAAGCGCCTGCTGGGCATCGGTTTGCCGATTGGCATAGCGGTGTTCGCCGAATCGAGCATTTTCGCGGTGATCGCGCTGCTGATCGGCAGCCTCGGCGCCACAGTGGTGGCCGGGCACCAGATCGCGCTGAACTTCAGCTCCCT
Organism: Pseudomonas sp. St316; assembly: GCF_018325905.1. Classification (NCBI taxonomy): domain Bacteria; kingdom Pseudomonadati; phylum Pseudomonadota; class Gammaproteobacteria; order Pseudomonadales; family Pseudomonadaceae; genus Pseudomonas; species Pseudomonas sp. St316. Next base: position 4,609,711 of record NZ_AP021901.1, read on the forward strand.
GGTGTTCATGATCCCCTACTCCCTGGGCATGGCCGTCACGGTGCGGGTCGGCCAGGCCCTGGGCCGCCGTCAGCCTCGCGAAGCGCGCTTCGCTGCCGGGGTGGGCATGGGCACGGCCCTGGCGTACGCCTGCCTGTCGGCGAGCCTGATGTTCGCGCTGCGCGGGCCTATCGCGGCGATCTATACCGCCGATCCGGTGGTGATCGAGGTGGCCTCGATGCTGATCGTCTACGCGGCGCTGTTCCAGTTTTCCGATGCGATCCAGGTCACGGCGGCAGGCGCGTTACGAGGCTTGCAGGACACCCGGGTAACGATGATCCTGACCCTGTTCGCCTATTGGGGCATCGGCCTGCCGGTGGGTTACGCCCTGGGCCTGACCGACTGGCTCGGTGCCGCCAGCGGCCCGAGCGGGTTATGGCAAGGCCTGATCGTGGGCTTGAGCTGCGCGGCGCTGATGCTGTCGATCCGCCTGGCACGCAGCGCGCGCAAACAGATCCGCCTCAGCCGCTCGACGGATTAAGCGAGTTTCTTGCGGATCCAGTAGAAGTAAGTGCCCGCTTCCTCTTGCTGGGCCACCAGTTCGTGGTCCAGGAACACGCAAAACTTGGGGATGTCGCGGCGAGTCGAGGGATCGGTGGCGATCACTTTCAGCAGCCCTCCGGGAACCAGGTCGCGGATGTGCTGGTGCAGCATCATCACCGGTTCCGGGCAATTGAGACCCGAGGCATCCAGCGTGCCGTCCACCGGCGTATCGTTCATTTCACTCATGTTCTACTCCTGAAACTGGCCGGCATTGTCGCGCAATGTCGGTCCTGAGCAAAGCCTGTGGGGTAGCAAACATGTGAGAGCAAGACTGTGGGAGCAAGGCTTGCCCGCGATGCAGGCACCTCGGTCTCCTGACCGCGTCATCGTTCATCGCGAGCAAGCTTTGCTCCCACGGGGCTTTTTGGTGTCCAGCCGGCGCAAATGGCAGGTCACTTCCTCGCGGTCGTGGTACAGCTGCTTGCAACCGATCTCGACCTTGATCCCCCGAGCCTTGAAACCCTCGGCGATGCGTTCGAGCAGGCGCTTGACCTCGGCATAACGCTGTTTCATCGGCAGCTTGAGATTGACCACCGCCTCGCGACAGTGCCCTTCGCCAATCCACTCTTCGAGCATCGCCGCATTGCGCGCCGGTTTCTCGACGATGTCGCAGACCATCCAGTCCACCGGCTGCTTGGGCTTGAACGTAAAACCGTCCGCCATCAGGTGCTGAACCAGGCCGGTATCCATCAGACTTTCAGCCATCGGGCCGTTGTCGATAGCGGTCACCAGCATGCCGCGGTTGACCAACTGCCAGGTCCAGCCGCCCGGCGCGGCGCCGAGGTCCACGCCGGTCATGTCGCTGTGCAGGCGCTCGTCCCACTGGTCCCGGGGATGAAATGGTGCCAGGCCTCTTCAAGCTTGAGGGTGGAACGGCTCGGGGCTTCCCGGGGAAACTTCAGGCGGGGAATGCCCATGGGCCACATCGCCGAGTTATCGGATTCGGCCAGGCCCAGGAACACTTCGCGGCCACTCTTGAAGGTCAGCAGCAGGCGCGGCTTGTGCGGGTCGTCCACCAGCTTGCCGGCGCCGACCAGTGCCTTGCGCAAGGGGCCTTCGAACTTTTTGCAGAAGTTCGACAGTTCCTTGCCGTCGTTGGTATCCACCACTTCCAGCCACAGGCTGCCACAGGTCGGGAAAGCGGCCATGTGAGCCAGGATGACGCTGATGCGATCGGTTTCCGGCAAATCGATGAAGGTGCCGCGCGCCCACTGGCGCGGAAAAATCAGTTCGGCGAAACGCTGGCCGCCCATCAGCCGCTCGGCGCCGTCGTCTTCAGTGCAGACAAATTCAGCGCAGGCACTGGCCGGTTTGGCCTTGGCGTAGCCGGCCACGTTGAGCCGGGCCGCGTGTTCGGCGATCTCGGAACAGACCTCGCCTTCGAAGCCCGGCCGGCAGTGCATGAAAAGCGTGTTCATTGAAACTCCGTAGCAAAGCCTGTCACGAAAACCGCCGCATGATAGCGGACTTCGGAACCGCGAACCTGCCCATAGAGTCCAGTGATTAGTCATACGCTCAAAACAGGGCTAGGTTAAAGGCTCTGTCCGTCCCGTCAGTCCGTAGCCGTGCGGACTCAAAGGAGTCATTTCAATGCCGTCCCTCGATAGCCTGAAAACCCTTAAAACACTGCAAGTCGACGCCAGGACCTACCATTACTTCAGCCTGCCGGATGCCGCCCGAAGCCTGGGCGACCTGGACAAGCTGCCCATGTCGTTGAAGGTACTGCTGGAAAACCTGCTGCGCTGGGAAGATGAAAAAACCGTCACCGGCACCGACCTCAAGGCCCTGGCCGGGTGGCTCAAGGAGCGCCGCTCCGACCGCGAGATCCAATACCGCCCCGCTCGGGTGTTGATGCAAGACTTCACCGGCGTCCCCGCCGTGGTCGACCTGGCCGCCATGCGCGCCGCCGTGGAAAAGGCCGGCGGCGATCCCCAGCGAATCAACCCGCTGTCGCCGGTGGACCTGGTGATCGACCACTCGGTGATGGTGGACAAATTCGCCAGCAGCCAGGCGTTCGAGCAGAACGTCGACATCGAAATGCAACGCAACGGTGAACGCTACGCCTTCCTGCGCTGGGGCCAGAGCGCCTTCGACAACTTCAGCGTGGTGCCACCGGGCACCGGCATCTGCCATCAGGTCAACCTTGAGTACCTGGGCCGCACCGTGTGGACTAAAGAAGAAGACGGCCGCACCTACGCGTTCCCGGACACCCTGGTGGGCACCGACTCCCACACCACCATGATCAACGGCCTCGGCGTACTGGGCTGGGGCGTCGGCGGGATCGAGGCGGAAGCCGCCATGCTCGGCCAACCGGTGTCGATGCTGATTCCCGAGGTCATCGGCTTCAAACTCATCGGCAAGCTGCGCGAAGGCATCACCGCCACCGACCTGGTGCTGACCGTCACGCAGATGCTGCGCAAGAAAGGTGTGGTGGGCAAATTTGTCGAATTCTATGGCGATGGCCTTGCCGACCTGCCCCTGGCCGACCGCGCCACCATCGCCAACATGGCCCCGGAATACGGCGCCACCTGCGGTTTCTTCCCGGTGGACGATGTGACCCTGGACTACCTGCGCTTGTCCGGGCGTCCGGCAGAAACCGTGAAGCTGGTCGAGGCTTACTGCAAGGCCCAGGGCCTGTGGCGCCTGCCCGGCCAGGAACCGGTGTTCAGCGACACCCTGGAGCTGGACATGGGCAGCGTCGAGGCCAGTCTCGCCGGACCGAAACGCCCGCAGGATCGGGTTTCGCTGCCGAATGTCGGCCAGGCTTTCAGCGATTTCCTGGGATTGCAGGTCAAACCCACCAGCAAAGAAGAAGGTCGCCTGGAAAGTGAAGGTGGCGGTGGCGTCGCGGTGGGCAATGCCGATCAGGTGGGTGAAGCCGAATACGAATTCGAAGGCCACACCCATCGCCTGAAAAACGGCGCGGTGGTGATTGCCGCGATCACCTCGTGCACCAACACCTCCAACCCCAGCGTAATGATGGCCGCCGGGCTGCTGGCAAAAAAAGCCGTGGAAAAAGGCCTGGTCCGCAAGCCTTGGGTCAAGAGTTCCCTGGCGCCGGGTTCCAAGGTCGTCACCGACTACTACAAGGCGGCCGGCCTGACCGAGTACCTGGATAAACTCGGTTTCGACCTGGTGGGCTATGGTTGCACCACCTGCATCGGCAACTCCGGGCCGTTGCCGGAGCCCATCGAAAAAGCCATCCAGAAAGCCGACCTGACCGTGGCCTCGGTATTGTCGGGCAACCGCAACTTCGAAGGCCGGGTGCACCCACTGGTGAAGACCAACTGGCTGGCCTCACCGCCGTTGGTGGTCGCCTATGCCCTGGCCGGCACGGTGCGCATCGACATCAGCAGCGAGCCGCTGGGCAACGACCGGGACGGCAAGCCGGTGTACCTGCGGGACATCTGGCCCAGCAGCCAGGAAGTGGCCGCAGCGGTGGCCCAGGTCAACACCAGCATGTTCCACAAGGAATACGCCGCCGTGTTTGCCGGTGACGAGCAATGGCAGGCCATTGAAGTGCCGCAAGCGGCGACCTATGTCTGGCAGGACGATTCGACCTATATCCAGCACCCACCTTTCTTCGATGGCATTGGCGGGCCGCCACCGGTCATCAAGAACGTCGAAGGCGCCCGGGTCCTGGCGCTGCTCGGCGATTCGGTCACCACCGACCACATCTCCCCGGCCGGCAACATCAAGACCGACAGCCCGGCCGGTCGCTATCTGCGCGAACAGGGCGTGGAACCACGGGACTTCAACTCCTACGGTTCAAGGCGCGGCAACCACCAGGTGATGATGCGCGGCACTTTCGCCAACATCCGCATTCGCAACGAGATGCTCGATGGCGAGGAAGGCGGCAACACGATCTACATCCCCAGCGGCGAGAAAATGCCGATCTACGATGCCGCCATGCTCTACCAAACCACGGGGACACCCCTGGTGGTGATCGCCGGCCAGGAATATGGCACCGGATCGAGCCGTGACTGGGCGGCCAAAGGCACCAACCTGCTGGGGGTCAAGGCGGTGATCGCCGAAAGCTTCGAGCGCATCCACCGCTCCAACCTGGTAGGCATGGGCGTGCTGCCGTTGCAGTTCAAGCTCGACCAGAACCGCAAGAGCCTGAACCTCACGGGCAAGGAAACCTTGGATATCCTCGGACTGGATGGCGTCGAGCTGACCCCGCGGATGAACCTGCCCCTGGTGATTACCCGCGAGGACGGGCGCCAGGAGCGGATCGAGGTGTTGTGCCGGATCGATACGCTCAATGAAGTGGAATACTTCAAGGCGGGCGGGATCCTGCACTACGTCCTGCGGCAGTTGATTGCCGGATAAACGCAATCCCGTGGGAGTGGGCCTGTCCGCGAATACCATCGGTCACTCATGAAGGGTTGACGGATAAACAGCATTCGCGAACAGGCTCCACGCACCAGCCTGTCCTTGAAGGACGGTATCCATCACCGTTTTTGTATCAGCCTGCCTATAATCCCCTCCCACTGACGCTCAAGGAACGGCGTCAGCCCGCGAAGTGCCCACCCCTGCCCATGAGTCGGCGTGGACACAAATTGTGCTCTTTGCGCGACATGCCAGCGTCGTAGACCCGGCGGCCACGTTCGCCCAAAGCTCCACCGCCTAATAAGGATGTTGTATGCCTGCTCTCCCCTGGCCGTACCTGGCCCTCCTCTCCCTTGGCTATGCCTTGGCCCTGGCCTACGGGCAACTGGCTTGGACGGCCGCCATTACGGTTGCCTTGCTGCTGTTCGCCGGTTATGCCGTGCGCCAGCAACCGATGCCGATCGGCCGGTTTCTCGGCCACGCCCTGTTCGTGGTGATGGCCCTGGCATTGGCGATGCATTGGATGCCCGGCTTTTTCAACGGGCGGGCGATCCCGCCACAGCGCCTGACCGACGATGCCGCGCGATTCGCCATGTACCTGAACCAGGACAAACCCTTGATCGGCTTCTGGCTGCTCCTGGCCTGCCCCTGGATCGTCGGCCGCCGCTCGTTTCGCCTGTCGGTCTATGCCACGGTCCTGGGCCTGGCGCTGAGCGCGGTGCTGGCCCTCGGCGGGGCGATGCTGCTAGGCATGATCCACTGGGCACCAAAATGGCCAGATCACGCCTGGTTGTGGGCCCTGAATAATCTTTTATTGGTGACCCTGGTAGAGGAAGCGCTGTTTCGTGGCTACATTCAAGGAGGCCTGAGCCGGCGCTTCAAACAGTTGTCCTACGGCGACAATCTCGCCCTGCTCCTGGCCTCGCTGCTGTTCGGCCTGGTACACGCCGGCGCGGGGTGGCAATGGGTACTGCTATCGGGCCTGGCGGGGATCGGTTATGGCCTGGCATATCGTTTTGGCGGCCTGAGCGCAGCGATTGCCACCCATTTTGGCCTCAACCTGCTTCATTTCGCCCTATTTACCTACCCGATGCTGGCGTGATAGCGACAGGCAAAAATAACCTCAATTAAAACCTGACACCGCCGACAACCTTTCAAAGCCTTGCGGATCTAGACACCATGCGTAACAACCAACCCGTCACACAACGCGAAAGGACCTTCCCGGCCCAGCAACGACTGATTTCTACCACCGACGCCAAGGGCGTAATCACCTACTGCAACGACGCTTTCGTTGAGATCAGCGGGTACTCGAAGGAAGAACTGATCCGTTCGCCGCACAACCTGGTGCGCCATCCCGATGTCCCCTCAGCCGTGTTCGCGCACATGTGGGGCACGCTCAAACAAGGCTTGCCATGGATGGGCATCGTCAAGAACCGCAGCAAGAACGGTGACCATTACTGGGTCAACGCCTATGTCACGCCCGTGTTCGAAGGCAATCAGGTGGTCGGCTACGAATCAGTGCGGGTCAAACCTTCCGCCGAGCAGATCAGCCGCGCCGAAGCGCTTTACCAACGCATCAACCAAGGCAAGTCCGCGGTGCCGGGCAGCGACAAATGGCTACCAATGCTGCAGGACTGGCTGCCGTTTATCCTGGTCAGCCAACTGAGCTTCGTCGTGGGCGCATTCCTCAACTCCCACTGGGGCTTTGCCCTGGCGGCGGTGCTGTCGGTGCCCTTGGGCCTGATGGGACTGCAATGGCAGCAACGCGGGATCAAGCGCCTGCTGCGCCTGGCCGAGCAAACCACCTCTGACCCGCTGATTGCCCGGATGTACACCGACAGCCGCGGCGTCCAGGCACGCCTGGAGATGTCGATCCTCAGCCAGGAGGCGCGCCTGAAGACCTGCCTGACCCGTCTGCAGGACACCGCCGAGCACCTTAACGAACAGGCTCGCCAATCCAACACCCTGGCCCATGACAGTTCCAGTGGCCTGGAGCGCCAGCGGGTGGAAACCGAACAGGTCGCCACAGCCGTCAACCAGATGGCAGCAACGACCCAGGAAGTCGCCAGCCACGTACAGCGCACCGCCGATGCCACCCAGGAAGCCAACCGTCTGACCAGCCGCGGCCGCGACATCGCCGGCGAAACCCGAGACGCCATCGAGCGCCTGTCGGTGGTGGTCGGCGAGACCGGCCAGACCGTGACCCAGTTGGCCAAGGACAGCGACGAGATCGGCGGCGTGGTGGACGTGATCAAGGGCATCGCCGACCAGACCAACCTGCTGGCCCTGAACGCCGCCATCGAAGCGGCCCGTGCTGGTGAGATGGGCCGCGGCTTTGCCGTGGTGGCCGACGAAGTGCGGCAATTGGCACAACGCACCAGCGAATCCACCGGGCAGATCCACGCCCTGATCGCCAAGCTCCAGCAGACCGCCACCAACGCCGTGCACACCATGGACGCCGGCCATCGCCAGGCCGAAGAAGGCGTGGCACGGGTCATGGAGGCCGACCAGGCGCTGGTGGGGATCAGCGAAGCGGTGGCCCACATCACCGACATGACCACCCAGATCGCCGCCGCCACCGAGGAACAAAGCTCGGTCGCCGAGGAGATCAGCCGCAACATCAGCAACATCTCGGAGCTGGCCGACCAGACCTCGGGACAGGCCCACAGCTCGGCGCTGCTGAGCGAAGAACTGACCCGCACGGCCAATTCGCAGTATTCGTTGGTGGAGCGCTTCAACCGCTGACTTCAATTGGCAAACCAAAAACCCGGACAGTGAAAGCTCCCGGGTTTTTTATTGCCTGACAGGCCGCTATCGCGAGCAAGCTCGCCCACATTGGAATGCGCGCCCCTGTGGGAGCGAGCTTGCTCGCGATGAGGCCGGCACAGCCCCCCTTACCTCTGAACAAGAAACCCGGCAACTTTTTGCGCCGCGGCCTCCAGATGCTGCTCATGGCTGAACCCCGAAGCCTTCAGCGGCTTGAGGTCATGATCCCCCGCCACCAACCACGACACCTCGATGCTGGGTGACAAGCTATAGCCCTGCACCGCCTGCCGATTGCCCAGCGCGTCCCGCTCACCCTGGACGATCAAGGTCCGGGTCTTCAATGCCGCCAGGTGCTCGACCCGCGGTTTCTCCGGCTTGCCCACCGCATAGAAGGGATACCCCAGGCACACCAGCGCATCCGCGCCCAATTCATCGGCGAGCAGACTCGCCATGCGCCCGCCCATGGACTTGCCGCCAATGGCCAGCCTTCCAGCGACATAAGGCCGCACCGTGGCATACACCTCGCGCCAGCACTCCAGTAGCTTCGGTGCGGGGTTGGGTGGGCGCTTGCCCCCGTCCACCCGCCGCTGGGCCATGTAGGGAAACTCGAAACGCAACACGTTGACGCCCCGTGCGGCAAGGCGCGCGGCCATTTCCTCCATGAAGCCGCTGTCCATCGGCGCACCGGCGCCGTGGGCCAGGATCAAGGTCGCAGGCGTGGCTTCGACGCCCGGTTGCGCGGCCGTCCACAGCCAGCCATGTTGAGCCACGCACCGCGCCCATTGATCCCCGTCAATACTGGCCTTGTGCTGTTTGTCCATGCTTGCCTCGCTTTTAGTCTGCCTATAACTCCAGGCGAAGAACACCGCCCTGCCTTACGCAGGCGCTCACTTCGGCTGAACCGTGGATGGGGAACCATGAACACTTCTATCAGTACCGCCTACAACTACAAGGTGGTCCGCCAATTCGCCATTATGACGGTGGTGTGGGGCATCGTCGGCATGGGGCTCGGGGTTTTTCTCGCCGCCCAATTGGTCTGGCCGCAGCTCAACTTCGATTTGCCCTGGACCAGCTTCGGCCGCCTGCGCCCGCTGCACACCAACGCAGTAATCTTCGCTTTCGGCGGCTGCGCCCTGTTCGCCAGTTCGTTCTACTCGGTGCAACGTACCTGCCAGACTCAGTTGTTCGCGCCGAAAATCGCCGCGTTCTGCTTCTGGGGCTGGCAACTGGTGATCCTGCTGGCGGCCATCAGCCTGCCACTGGGCTACACCAGTTCCAAGGAATACGCCGAGCTGGAATGGCCGATCGACATCCTGATCACCATCGTCTGGGTTGCCTACGCCATCGTGTTCTTCGGCACCGTGGCCAAGCGCAACACCAAGCACATCTACGTCGGTAACTGGTTCTTCGGCGGGTTCATCCTGACCGTGGCGATCCTGCACATCGTCAACAACCTGGAACTGCCGGTGAGCTTCACCAAATCCTACTCGGTGTACGCCGGGGCTACCGATGCGATGGTGCAATGGTGGTACGGCCACAACGCCGTAGGCTTTTTCCTCACCGCAGGCTTTTTGGGGATGATGTACTACTTCGTGCCGAAACAGGCCGAGCGTCCGGTGTATTCCTATCGCTTGTCCATCGTGCACTTCTGGGCGCTGATCACCCTGTACATCTGGGCCGGCCCTCACCACCTGCACTACACCGCGCTGCCGGACTGGGCACAATCCCTGGGCATGGTGATGTCGCTGATCCTGTTGGCACCGAGCTGGGGCGGCATGATCAACGGCATGATGACCCTCTCGGGTGCCTGGCATAAGTTGCGCAGCGACCCGATCCTGCGGTTCCTGGTGGTATCCCTGGCGTTCTACGGCATGTCGACCTTCGAAGGCCCGATGATGGCCATCAAGACCGTCAACGCCCTCTCCCACTACACCGACTGGACCATCGGCCACGTCCATGCCGGCGCGCTCGGCTGGGTGGCGATGATTTCCATCGGCGCGCTGTACCACATGATCCCGAAAGTCTTCGGCCGGCCACAGATGCACAGCATCGGCCTGATCAACGCGCACTTCTGGCTCGCGACCATCGGCACCGTGCTCTACATCGCCTCGATGTGGGTCAACGGCATCGCCCAGGGCCTGATGTGGCGTGCAGTGAACGAGGACGGCACGCTCACCTACTCCTTCGTCGAAACCCTGGTGGCCAGCCATCCGGGCTTCGTCGTGCGGCTGGTGGGCGGGGCAGTCTTCCTCACCGGCATGCTGCTGATGGCCTACAACACCTGGCGCACCGTGCGGGCCTACCAGCCTGCCGAAGCCGCCGCTGCCGCGCAGATGGCTTGAGGAGTCCGCCATGAAACACGAAACAATCGAAAAAAACGTCGGCCTGCTGATGCTGCTGATGGTCCTGGCCGTGAGCATTGGCGGCCTGACCCAGATCGTGCCGCTGTTCTTCCAGGATGTGACCAATAAACCGGTGGACGGCATGAAGCCCTACACCGCCCTGCAATTGGAAGGCCGTGACATCTACATCCGTGAAGGCTGTGTCGGCTGCCACTCGCAGATGATCCGTCCGTTCCGCGCCGAGACCGAGCGCTACGGCCACTACTCCGTCGCTGGCGAAAGCGTCTGGGACCACCCATTCCTGTGGGGCTCCAAGCGTACCGGGCCGGACCTGGCACGGGTCGGCGCGCGCTACTCCGATGATTGGCACCGCGCCCACTTGTACAACCCGCGCAACGTCGTGCCGGAGTCGAAAATGCCGGCCTACCCGTGGCTGGTGACCCAAGCGGTGGACAGCAGCCATACCGAAGGCAAGCTGCGCGCCATGCGCACCCTCGGCGTGCCATACACCGACGACGACATCGCAGGCGCGACGGCATCGCTCAAGGGCAAGACCGAAATGGACGCACTGGTGGCCTACCTGCAAGTGCTCGGCACTGCCATCAAGAGCAAGAGGTGAGCCATGGTTCTTGAAATGAGTACTGGAATGATCCGCGGCCTGGGCACGGTCGTGGTGTTCATCGCCTTCATCGGCCTGACCCTGTGGGTATTCAGCAGCAAGCGTCGTCCAGAGTTCGCCGAAGCGCGCCTGCTGCCGTTCGCCGACGAGCCGTCTGCCGACATCGTCACCCCCCAAGACCCTGCAACAAGGAGTACCCGGCCATGACCACCTTCTGGAGTACGTGGATCTGCGTACTGACCATCGGCAGCCTCATCGGCCTGACGTGGCTGCTGATCGGCACCCGCAAGGGCGAGACCAAGGGTAGCGTCGACCAGACCATGGGCCACAGCTTCGACGGCATCGAGGAGTATGACAACCCGCTGCCGCAGTGGTGGTTCCTGTTGTTTGCCGGCACCCTGGTGTTTTCCGTCGGCTACCTGGTGCTCTATCCGGGCCTGGGCAACTGGAAAGGCATCCTGCCCGGCTACGAGAACGGCTGGACCGGTGCCCATGAATGGGAGAAGGAGATGGCCAAGGCCGACGCCAAGTTCGGGCCGATCTTCGCCAAATTCGCCGCCATGCCCGTGGAAGAAGTCGCCAAGGACCCACAAGCCTTGAAGATGGGTGGCCGTTTGTTCGCCTCCAACTGCTCGGTCTGCCACGGCTCGGACGCCAAGGGCGCCTTCGGCTTCCCGAACCTGGCCGACAGCAACTGGCGCTGGGGCGGCGCGGCCGACACCATCAAGACCACCATCATGGGCGGCCGCATGGCGGCAATGCCGGCCTGGGGCGAAATCCTCGGGGAAACCGGGGTCAAGAACGTGGCCGCGTATGTTCGCCACGACCTGGCCGGCCTGCCGCTGCCAGCGGACAGCGGTGCCGACCTGCAAGCGGGCCAGCAAACATTCAGCACCACCTGTGTCGCCTGCCACGGCGCCAACGGCCAGGGGACCGAAGCCATGGGCGCGCCGAACCTGACGCAACCGGCCGGCTTCATCTACGGCACCAGCCTGGCACAACTGCAACAGACCATTCGCCATGGTCGCCAGGGCCATATGCCGGCCCAGAGCGAACTGCTCGGCAATGACAAGGTGCAACTGCTTGCCGCCTACGTTTACAGCCTGTCCCACACCGCCGGTGCAGAGCGCCTGCAAGCCGAACACAAAAGCGAATAAATCTTGACCGCGTGAACAGCCGCATCCATCTGGATGCGGCTGCTTTGTGTCCCTGCGCGACGCATTGTCGCACCCTTCCATAGTCTTCCTTTCGGTTCCCCGCAATCGGGTCTAAGCTTGCCTTTGCGTGCGCTGGCGACTGCCGGTTTCAGGTCGACCCGACCCGATGCGTTCGACAATCGTTCGTCAAAAAGGCCGCAAAGGCCGGTGAATACCGGCTGTTGCGACAGTTGCCTGGCATCACCCGAACGCTGCGTTTGAACACACCCCGTTACAACCGACCTGCCCCCTCGCCTCGTTCCTTCGTAGCGACATTTTGCCGTGGGCCATTTTTGCCCCTACACAGAACATGGAAAGGCCGCAGAATCAGCTTTGGAAAGCATTGACCCAGGTCATGGCGCGTTGCAATGACCCCCCGCTTTCTCCATACTTGCGACCGATTTTTATCCTAATAAAACACCCAAACCGTGGAACCTTAGAATGAGCACAGCAATCAGTCCGACTGCTTATAACTATAAGGTAGTCCGCCAGTTCGCCATCATGACGGTGGTCTGGGGGATCCTTGGCATGGGGCTCGGTGTCTTCATCGCCTCGCAACTGGTCTGGCCGGAGTTGAACTTCGATCTGCCATGGACGACATTTGGACGCCTGCGCCCGCTGCACACCAACCTGGTGATCTTCGCCTTCGGTGGTTGTGCATTGTTTGCCACTTCTTACTACGTCGTGCAGCGAACCTGCCAAACGCGACTGATTTCCGACAGCCTCGCCGCCTTCACCTTCTGGGGCTGGCAAGCGGTCATCGTCGGTGCGATCGTGACCCTGCCACTGGGTTACACCACCACCAAGGAATACGCTGAGCTGGAATGGCCCCTGGCTATTCTGCTGGCCATCGTCTGGGTGACCTACGGTCTGGTGTTCTTCGGCACCATCGTCAAACGCAAGACCAAGCACATCTACGTCGGTAACTGGTTCTACGGTGCGTTCATCGTCGTGACAGCCATGCTGCACATCGTCAACCACGCCTCCCTGCCGGTCAGCTTCTTCAAGTCGTACTCGGCCTACTCGGGCGCGACGGATGCGATGATCCAGTGGTGGTACGGCCACAACGCCGTAGGCTTCTTCCTGACCACGGGCTTTCTGGGGATGATGTACTACTTCGTGCCGAAACAGGCCGAGCGTCCGATCTACTCCTATCGCCTGTCCATCGTGCACTTCTGGGCGCTGATCACCCTGTACATCTGGGCCGGTCCCCACCACCTGCACTACACCGCACTGCCAGACTGGGCGCAGTCCCTGGGCATGGCGATGTCGATCATCCTGCTGGCGCCAAGCTGGGGCGGCATGATCAACGGCATGATGACCCTGTCGGGCGCCTGGCATAAGCTGCGCACCGACCCGATCCTGCGGTTTTTGGTGGTGTCGCTGGCGTTCTACGGCATGTCGACCTTCGAAGGCCCGATGATGGCCATCAAGACCGTCAACTCCCTGAGCCACTACACAGACTGGACCATCGGCCACGTACACGCCGGTGCACTCGGCTGGGTTGCGATGATTTCCATCGGCGCCATCTACCACATGATCCCGAAACTGTTCGGTCGTGCGCAGATGCACAGCACCGGCCTGATCAACACGCACTTCTGGCTCGCGACCATCGGCACCGTGCTCTACATCGCCTCGATGTGGGTCAACGGCATCACCCAAGGCCTGATGTGGCGTGCGATCAACGACGACGGCACCCTGACCTACTCGTTCGTCGAAGCCCTGCAAGCCAGCCACCCGGGTTATATCGTCCGTGCCCTGGGCGGCGCGTTCTTCGCCAGCGGCATGCTGTTCATGGCCTACAACGTGTACCGCACCGTTCGTGCCTCTGACCCGGCTGAAGCTGAAGCCGCCGCCAAGATCGCCGTAGTTGGAGCTCACTGATGAAGCACGAAGCAGTAGAGAAGAATATCGGCCTGCTGGCCTTCTTCATGGTCATCGCCGTGAGCATCGGCGGCCTGACCCAGATCGTTCCGCTGTTCTTCCAGGACGTGACCAACAAGCCGGTCGAAGGCATGAAGCCACGTACCGCCCTTGAACTGGAAGGCCGTGACATCTATATCGCCAACGGTTGTGTCGGCTGCCACTCGCAGATGATCCGTCCGTTCCGCGCCGAAACCGAACGCTACGGCCACTATTCGGTCGCGGGTGAAAGCGTCTGGGACCACCCGTTCCTGTGGGGTTCCAAGCGTACCGGTCCGGACCTGGCCCGCGTTGGCGGCCGCTACTCCGATGACTGGCACCGTGCGCACTTGTACAACCCGCGCAACGTGGTGCCGGAGTCGAAAATGCCGGCCTACCCGTTCCTCGTAGAAAACAAGCTCGACGGCAAAGACACCGCCAAGAAAATGGAAGTCCTGCGCACCCTGGGCGTGCCTTACACCGACGAAGACATCGCCGGTGCCAAGGATGCCGTCAAGGGCAAGACTGAAATGGACGCGCTGGTGGCCTATCTGCAAGGCCTGGGCACCATCATCAAAAGCAAACGGTGATTCTTTATGGATATCGGGATGATTCGCGGCCTGGGCACCGTCGTCGTGATGGTGGCCTTCATCGGTCTGGCCCTGTGGGTGTTCAGCCCCAAGCGCAAGTCGGAGTTTGACGACGCGACCTTGCTGCCGTTCGCGGATGATCCCGAAGCCATCAAGCACGTCGAGCAAGCTTCTAGGAGTAACAAAGAATGACTACATTCTGGAGTCTGTACGTCACAGTCCTCAGCCTGGGAACGATCTTCTCCCTGACCTGGCTGCTGCTGTCGACCCGCAAGGGCCAGCGCGCCGAGCAGACGGACGAGACCGTCGGCCACTCGTTCGACGGGATCGAGGAGTACGACAACCCGCTGCCGAAATGGTGGTTCATGCTGTTCGTGGGCACCATCGTGTTCGCCCTCGGTTACCTGGTGCTCTACCCTGGCCTGGGCAACTGGAAAGGCCTGCTGCCCGGCTATAACTACCTGGACACAGAAAAGCAGACCGCCTTCGCCAACGGCCAGACCGGCTGGACAGGCGTTCACGAGTGGGAAAAGGAAATGGCTCGCTCGGACGCCAAGTTCGGTCCGATCTTCGCCAAGTTCGCCTCCATGCCGATTGAAGAAGTCGCCAAGGACCCGCAAGCCCTGAAGATGGGTGGCCGCCTGTTCGCCTCCAACTGCTCGGTCTGCCACGGTTCCGACGCCAAGGGTGCCTATGGCTTCCCCAACCTGACCGACGCCGACTGGCGCTGGGGCGGCGAGCCGGAAACCATCAAGACCACCATCATGGGCGGCCGTCACGCCGTGATGCCGGGTTGGGCTGCCGTGGTGGGCGAACAAGGCGTGGCCGACGTGGCTTCCTACCTGGTGACCAGCCTGCACGGCCGCAAGTTGCCGGAAGGCGCCAAGGCCGACCCGGCCAACGGCCAGAAACTGTTCGCGGCCAACTGCGTGGCCTGCCACGGTCCGGCCGGCAAGGGCACCCCTGCCATGGGCGCACCTGACCTGACCCACCCTGCTGCGTTCATCTACGGTTCGAGCTTCGCCCAACTGCAACAGACCATCCGCTACGGTCGCCAGGGCCAGATGCCGGCCCAGGCCGACCTGCAAGGCAACGACAAGGTCCACCTGCTGGCGGCCTATGTCTACAGCCTGTCCCACGGCGAAAAGGCTCCGGCCGCTGACGCCCAGTAAGGCAGCAGCCGAGACACAAAAGGCCCCGCCAATCTGATTGGCGGGGCCTTTTTGTTGCCGACCGAAAAACTGGGGTAAATCTGTTCCGCTTGCCGGCCACCCACCCAAGTAGTAACGTGCCTACATTAAAGCTCATACGAGGACGCCTTCATGTCCATCACCACCATCTCCAGCCGCGAATTCAACCACGACACAAGTGGTGCCAAAAAAGCCACTCGTGAAGGGCCGGTGATCATCACCGACCGTGGCAAGCCGGCCCATGTACTGCTAAGCATTGAGGAGTACCAAAAACTGACCGGCATTGGCACCAGCATTGTCGAATTGCTGGTCATGCCCGATGCGCCGGATATCGACTTCGATCCCGAGCGTGCCGTCATCGCCCCCCGCTCGGTGGACCTGTCCTGAATGTATTTACTCGATACCAATGTCATCTCGGAGCTGCGCAAGCCCCAGGCAGACAAAAACGTCCAAGCCTGGGCACGCAGCATCCCTGCTCCCAGCCTGTATGTCTCGGCGATCACCGTCCTGGAACTGGAAACCGGTGTGTTGCGCTTTGAACGCAAGGACCCGACGCAGGGCAGTCACCTGCGGGCCTGGCTGGATAATCACGTGATGCCTGCCTTTGCCGGCAGGGTCCTGGCCGTGGACCGTGCCGTCGCACTGCGTTGCGCTCGCCTGCATGTGCCTGACCGCAGCAATGAATGCGATGCGCTGATTGCCGCCACCGCACTGGTCCATGGCCTGACCGTGGTCACCCGCAACGTCGCGGACTTCGAGGCCAGCGGGGTTACGCTGCTCAACCCGTGGGTCGCCTGACACGGCGCGGCTACGTCTGCCCAGAATGATTGACCGAGCGATTGCCTGATGCGTCGCAAGCTGGTCCAATGCCCGCTCGAACGGATACGCAAGCCACAATTGCCAAGGAGACAAGGCGCAATGGAAGGCATCAAATTGCTTGAACCCACGGCCCCCAGTCACTCTGCCAGCCTGAGCACCCTGCATGTCTGACGCGCTCTGGGCCGCTCGGCTGGGCGATGCACTGAACCACACCTCGATGATGGCCGACATCCTTGGCGGCGTATTGGAGGTGGCGGCCAACATTGCGATCACCGCCCTGGCGACCGCCGCCGTGGTCGCGGCCACGGGCATCACCGTCGTCACCGGCGGCCTGGGCTGCTTCGTCCTCGGCCTGGTGGTGGGCACCGTCGTCGGCCTGGCGATGAGCAAGACCGGGGCCGACAAAGGCCTGAGCAATTTATGCGAGGGCATCGGCAACGCCCTCTTTCCGCCCACGGTGCAGGCCAACATCCTCACCGGCTCCAAGGACACCCTCACCAACAACATCCCCGCGGCCCGCGCCGCCGGGGCGATTGAATCCCACGTTGCCCCGGCCGGCACCGAGCTGGAGGCACCCACGCCTGAAGAAGAACCCAGCTACCTGGACATGGCCGGGAATTTTTTCTCGCAGATGTGGCGCCCCACCGTCGCCGTGCCCGCCCCTGGCGCCGTGCCCAAGCCGGAAGACCTGGTGATCTGCACCAAGCATCCACCGATGCCACCGCAGTTCATGGCCGAAGGTTCGGACAAAGTCACCATCAACGGCCAGCCCGCCGTACGCAGCGGCGACCGCAGCACCTGCGATGCGACGGTGGTGTCGGCCGGGCTGATCTCCCCCAACGTGACCATTGGCGGCGGCTCGGTGGTGGTGCGCGAGATCCGCAGCGGCAAGACCCCAGGCGTCGGCCTGGCGGTCACCGCACTGCTGATGCTCAAGGGTGGCAAGGGCAAGTTCTTCAGCAAGTTGCCGTGCATGCTGGTGGGCGGCGCGGTGTCCATGGCCGCCAGCAGCGCGGCGAACGCGGCCGCCAACGCCGCCATGGGTTCGTCGAACCCGGTGCATGCCGCCACGGGCGCCAAGGTACTGGGCGGTGACGAGGACCTGGATTTCGTTTTGCCCGGCCTCCTGCCGATTGACTGGCAGCGCGTGTACAACAGCCGCGACGAACGCCGCGACACTTTGTTCGGCGCCGGCTGGAGCGTGGCCTACGAAGTCTGCGTCGAGATCCTGCCCCACCCGGAGGGCGGCGAAACCCTGGTCTACACCGACGAACAGGGCCGGCCCATCGACATGGGTTCCATCCCCTTGGGCGGCGCGGTGTTCAGCGCCGGCGAAGGTTTGGCCGTGCGCCGCCATGTGAGCGGGCAATTGCTGATCGAGAGCGACGACGGCCTGTACCGTTTGTTCGAACCGTCGCCCGCCAACCCATCACACCTGCGCCTGAGCCAACTGGGTGACCGCAACGACAACCGCATCCACCTCGACTACGACGACGCCGGACGCCTGGTGCGGCTGCGCGACACGTTCTATCTGGTGCAGGTCGAGCTGGTGCGCGAACAGGGACGCGTCACCCAGATCGAACGCCTCTACCCCGACCAATCCCGGGAAGTGCTGGTCAGCTACACCTACGACGCGGCGAATACCCTCGCCGAAGTACGCGACGCCACCGGCCAGGTGCAACGGCGCTTCCGCTATGACGCCGGGCAAAGGATGGTCGAGCACCAGTTGCCCACCGGCCTGCACTGCTTCTACGAATGGGCCTTGATCGACGACCAGGAATGGCGCGTGGTGCGGCATTGGACCGACGAAGGCGACGCCTACCAGTTCGACTATGACCTCACCGCCGGCACCACCCGCATCACTGACAGCCTGCAGCGGGTCAGCACCCGGCAGTGGAACAGCCAACACCAGATCACCCAATTCAGCGACAACCTCGGCCAGACGTGGCTGTTCCAGTGGAACGATGAGCGCCAGTTGCTCAGTGCCACCGATCCACAGGGCGGCCAGTACCAGTTCAGCTACGACGAAACCGGCAACCTCATCAGCGAAACCGACCCGTTGGGCCGCAGCGAAACCACCCTCTGGCTCGAACACTGGGCCCTGCCGCTGGCGGACACCGACGCCGCCGGCAACAGTTGGAAGTACCGCTACGATCAGCGCGGCAACTGCATCGCCGAAACCGACCCGCTGGGGCATGTCACCCGCTACCGCTACGACGCCCACGGCCAGGTCGTAGAAATCATCGACGCCACCGGCAAGAGCAAAAAACTGCGCTGGAACCCGTTCGGCCAATTGGTGGAACACGTCGATTGCTCGGGTTACCCGACGCGCTTCAGCTATGACACGCGCGGTTACCTGCACACCATCACCGACGCCCTCGGCGAGCGCACCCAGTTCAGCTACGACGCCCAAGGGCGCTTGCTCGGCAGCCAATTGCCGGACGGCCGCACCGAGCACTACCAGCGCGACATCGCCGGCCAGTTGACCGGTTACACCGACCCGGCCGGACACACCACGCTCTACCAACACAACCGCCGCGGTCAGGTCCGCCAACGCACCGACGCCCAGGGCCGGCAGGTGCAATTCGCCTACGACAGCTTTGGCAGGCTGCAAACGCTGGTCAACGAGAATGGCGAAAGCTACCGGTTTGCCTGGGATGCCGGGGATCGGTTGACTGAACAACAAAACCTGGATGGCAGCGCCAAAGGCTATACGTACGACGCCCTCAACAACGTAAAACGAGTCGAAACCGTCGCAGCGCCGCGAGGTGATCATCAGCCCAGTGAAAAGACCATTGTTCATCATCTGGAACGTGATGCCATTGGCCGGCTGACCACCCGAATTACACCTGATGGACAGTCCCGGTATAGCTATAGCCCGTTGAATCAGCTAATCGAAGCCACCGTCATCGATAACGACGGCAACGAACAACGACTGGGCTTTGCTTATGACGCGCTGGGTTATCTGATTGAGGAGCAGAGTTCAGCAGGCGTTCTGAAGCATCACTACGACGAACTCGGCAACCTGATCCAGACCCAACTGCACGATGGTCGTTGGATCAACCGCCTGTACTACGGCAGTGGTCATCTGCACCAAATCAACCTCGACGGCCACGTCATCAGCGACTTCGAACGCGATCGGCTGCATCGAGAGGTGCTGCGCACCCAAGGCCAAATCAGCACACGGAGTGAGTATGACCGTAGCGGGCGCTTACGCAGCCGCCACCGTCGGCACACCAGCCAGCCGTCGTTGATGCCTGCCGCAGATCAAACCCATTTTGAGTTTGATCCTGGCGACCATTTGGTGGGGCGTCTTGAACGGCTGCCACAGGGCCAACAACGCCAATTGCTGCACTACGATGTGACAGGTCGGGTCCTGGCAAGCCAGGGAACTCGACAAGGCCAGAATGAAACATTTTCCTTCGATGCCGCAGCCAATCTCCTCGACAGTTCACCCGGTACGGGTGGGCGGGTTACGCACAACCAACTCAAGCGCTATCAGGATAAGCACTACCGCTACGATGGCTTTGGCCGAATGATTGAAAAGCGCAGCAGGCGGCATGGCCTGCAGCGCTTCAGTTACGACTCGGATCATCGGCTGGTTGAAGTTCGAACGCACAAATCCGACGGTGAAAACATTGTCAGGATGCGCTATGACCCTTTGGGCCGAAGAATTGAAAAAACCCAACATGACCACAACGGGCGGCTCATCGCCTGCACGCGTTTCGACTGGGACGGCCTGCAATTACTCAAGGAACATAAAAATAGCCTGACCAGCCTGTACCTCTACATTGGCGACAGTCACGAACCCTTGGCCCGGGTCGACGGCATCGGTGAGCATCAACGCATCCGCTATTACCACAACGACTCCAATGGTCTACCACAAGTCTTGACGGAAAGTGACGGCCACCCGCTATGGCATGCTCACTATCAGGTATGGGGCAACAGCCTTGATGAAGTCCGTGAACCGTACTACATCGAAGAACAGAACCTGCGCTTTCAGGGACAATACCTGGACCGGGAAACAGGCCTGCACTACAACACCTTCCGCTTCTACGATCCCGACATAGGCCGCTTTACCACACCCGACCCGTTGGGCCTGGCCGCAAGCCTGAATCTTTATCGCTACGCACCGAATCCATTTACCTGGATCGACCCGCTGGGGCTCAAAGAGAATGAGATTATCCGCTACATGGGCGAGAGCGAAACGGTCTCATCCAAGGCTGCCAACGGAGGCAAAGGCGGTTTGGTTCCGAATATCAGGGGAGAAAAAGCAGTCTGGGTCAATCAGGACAGCAATCCTGGATTCAACCCAGGCAATGAAAAGTATCGGGTAGTGGCCACCGTCAATAACGAAGGGGTCAGCATGCTCAATAACCACAAGGACATCTCTACCGTTGACTATAAAGAGACAGGTCTGAAAGATGGCGTGCTGTCCAAGACGAATGAGCCCAAGGCCAGAGGCATCGGTTTCCGATTATTGGATAAATTCAATAAAACCATTACGTCATTTCGGGTCGAGAAGAAAGGCCCGAACGGAAAATGGAAGACCTGCGGATAAAACCAGATGGACATATTCGATCTTCTCTCATACAAGCTTGAAAACTTCCTGAACGCCCGGCCCTGTCCGAAGGCGTTGGAGGCTGTTTTTTACAAAGAAGAGGAGCCTTCGCTGCTAAGCGTTGTCGCCAGAAAACACAATGGCACCCCCTTCAGCGTTAGCCGCTGGCATGATTTGTTTTCCGTCGGCGCTTTCGAAAAATCCATGTTGAAAAATGGCTTCACGGAACCCGACTGCTACGCCCTCGTCCTGGTCCTGTCGCGCTTTGGCTATCTGCTGGAAATCGACAACCGTCAAAGAACCAACAAGGAATACTTTATTTTCTTCTATCTGATCCAACTGATCAGCTTGAAGAACAGCACTGAGGATGCGGATGCGCAACTCAGGAACTACATGCTCAGGTTCCTGCTCTTCGAATTGAGTATTGATGACGAGGCGTATCGTCGGTTCAGCATAGAGGGCAACCAGCTGATGATGACTACCGATGAATCAGGGGTCGTGACTTTTCTGGATGTGATTGATCTGGTCTACCAAACGATCAAGGCAGACACCCGGAAAGAGCATGAACTGTTCGGTACGTTGAAAACGTTTCAAACAAACACAGTCAGATTACTCACCGAGCCCGACGATACCCCTTACCGTTTCGCAATCAATGATCGTCACAGCGAACTCATGTACCCCGACGTATTTCTGCTCGCGTATGCTCAGGCCCCCGAAAAAATATTTAATGCGTTGATCGACGCGGTCAATCCGCTTCAGTCCACGGCAAATCTGTTCGTTTCCAATATGATTGTGATGAATTACGCCTTTCACATCCTGAAAGACAAGCCTCGCGAAATCCTGAAACTGAAAAAACACGTCCGTGATGAAACGTTGTTCGGACAATTGCTGGAGGTGATCCTCAAGCGTCGGATGGCGGTCAGCAAGGCACTTTTCAAAAAAGTCCCAACGGGTCACGATCTCTCCTCGATCGAGGATGGGCAAACCACGTTCTACAACATCTTGTACAGCCAGTAGAACTTGGCCTGAATTCGCATGAGTTCAAAGAAACCGTGGCGAGGGAGCGTGCTCCCGCAAGGATGGCGGTGGGTATCTGGTTTTTGAGGCTCATCCCGCGCTCACCGACACAAACACTATCAATGCAATCGCGACCCGCTCTGGCGGGCGCAAGTGCACCTCGCTAGAGTCACCCCAGGAACAAAACACTCATTATTCATAGAAAAGGATTTCCATGAAAAAACTGACCTGCTTGAAACTTCTATCTGCCCTGTTGCTTGGTTGCAGCGTGCCCCTCACGCACTCATTGGCGGCAGACATACCACCAAGCCACATTGTATTGGCCGCCAGCCCGAAGTATCCCTCCAGTGAAAAATCCGAAAACAGCGAGACCGAATCAACTGGCGACACGGCATCTCGCTCGCGCTGGCTGATCGAGGCCCAGTACGCCAGCATCGCCGAATTCCGTGCGCAGTCGGGGGGCCGGCCGCAGTGCCCGTCATGATCAACGGCAACCTGACACGATCAGGCCACGCCAGTGAGCGTGCCTATATCAAGGCTGTCTTGCAGAACAAACTGAACAATCTCTATGACTACGGCCTCGGCCGTCATGACTACGACTTCAACGTCGACAGTTGCGCCAGTTGCGCGGCCGGCAGTATTGACGACCTCAAGGAACGGTACTGGGGAAAGGTCCGGAACATGGACTTGTCGGCCCGGGCCGCGGGCCTGACGAAAACCTGGTATGGCAGCCTGGCCTATGCCCGGGACTTTGGCGATGTCCACCTGGTCCAGGTGCATAACCAACCCACCTACTCGGTGAATTTTTCCACCCACGCCGTTTTCAACACCACCGCCTATGAAATCACGACATCCCTCGACTGGCTGGAGCGCGACCTGCAACAAGCGCGCTCCCAAGGCAAGATCATTCTGCTGAACCTGCACCAGCCATTTCATTGGCCGGTCCGGGAAACGGAAATCGCGCGTTTCAAGCAACTGATCGAGGACCATGGCGTCACCGCCGTGTTTTCCGCCGATGCAAACAGCAAGCCTGGGCTGTACCCGCCCAACTACACCTACGGCGACGTGCCGTTGTTCACCAGTGGCTCGGCCGCCCGGAAAACCTGGCTGTACGCCAAGGTCTCCGACGACCGGAAACACCTGACCGTCAACGTCATTGCCAACAACGATTGGCGCAACCCGGTCGCCAGCCACACCGTCGTCGTCCGATAGACCTTCAAGTGGCGCCAATGGAGGTTCCCATTGGCGCCGTCCGCGACGACTGGACGGCTATACTCGACAAGTCAATTGATCTGGGTCATGACTTGTTACATCCGCTACACCATTCGACCCCTGCACCCAACGCGACCAAAGGTCGCACCCTTGAGCTAGAGCGACAAGCGTATCATTGCGCCACTGCAACACCCTTTGTGACCGTGGTCGGCACGTACTGGCCTTGGCACTTTTCCACTGCCGTGGGATGCATTTTGATGAGCAACCAGATTCCGGTACATGACGTTACCCCGCCAGCCAAGGACGCGAACAAAAGCGTCGACTTGTATGCCTCTCGGGAAAAAATCTACACCCGCGCCTTCACCGGCCTGTTCCGCAACCTGCGGATGCTCGGTGGTGCGTTCTTGTTCCTGTTGTATTTCGGTACCGTCTGGTTGAACTGGGGCGGCCACCAGGCCGTCTGGTGGAACCTGCCGGAGCGCAAGTTCTTCATCTTTGGCGCCACCTTCTGGCCCCAGGATTTCATCCTGCTGTCCGGGATGTTGATCATTGCCGCCTTCGGCCTGTTTTTCATCACGGTCTATGCCGGACGAGTGTGGTGTGGCTACACCTGCCCACAGAGTGTGTGGACCTGGATCTTCATGTGGTGCGAGAAGGTCACCGAAGGCGACCGCAACCAGCGCATCAAGCTCGACAAGGCCCCCTTGGGCGCCAACAAATTCCTGCGCAAGTTTGCCAAGCACAGCCTGTGGCTGCTGATCGGTTTCGTCACCGGCATGACCTTTGTCGGTTACTTCACGCCCATCCGCGAGCTGGTGTTCGAGTTCTTTACCGGCCAGGCCGATGGCTGGTCGTATTTCTGGGTGGGCTTCTTCACCCTCGCCACCTACGGCAACGCTGGCTGGCTGCGTGAGCAAGTGTGCATCTACATGTGCCCTTACGCACGCTTCCAGAGCGTGATGTTCGACAAGGACACCCTGATCGTTTCCTACGACCCGCGTCGCGGCGAAAGCCGTGGCCCGCGCAAGAAGGGCGTTGACTACAAAGCCCTGGGCCTTGGGGATTGCATCGACTGCACCATGTGCGTCCAGGTCTGCCCTACCGGCATCGACATCCGCGATGGCCTGCAGATCGAGTGCATCGGCTGCGCAGCCTGCATCGATGCCTGCGACAACATCATGGACAAAATGGATTATCCACGCGGCCTGATCAGCTACACCACCGAACACAACCTTTCGGGGCAGAAAACCCATAAACTGCGCCCGCGCCTGATCGGTTATGCCTTGGTGCTGCTGGCCATGATGAGCCTGTTGGCGGCGGCGTTCTTCATGCGCTCGCTGGTGGGTTTCGACGTCAGCAAGGACCGCGTGCTCTACCGCGAAAACGCCGAAGGCCGGATCGAGAACGTCTACAGCCTGAAGATCATGAACAAGGACCAGCGCGACCATACGTACGTCCTGGAAGCCGCCGGCCTGCCGGACCTCAAGCTGCAAGGCCGTCGGGAAATCAAGGTCGCGGCCGGCGAGATCTACAGCCAGCCGGTCGAACTGTCCAGCGCACCGGAACAACTGCCATCGAGCACCAACGAGGTGACCTTCATCCTCAAGGACGCCGATGACGAAAACGTACATGTCGAAGCCAAGAGCCGGTTCATCGGCCCCCAAACTCGTTGAGAGAACTGAACATGCCTGCAGCAACCGCCACCAGCCCTTGGTACAAGCACCTCTGGCCGTGGATCATTATCGCGATCCTGACCTGTTCGGTGACACTGAGCCTGACGATGGTGACCATTGCGGTGAAGAACCCGGATAACCTGGTCAACGACAACTATTACGAAGCCGGCAAGGGTATCAACCGCTCGCTGGAGCGCGAATTGCTGGCCCAGACCCTGCAATTGCGTGCCAACGTGCAACTGGACGAGCTCACCGGTGAAGTGAACCTGCGCCTGAACGGCAACAGCCGTCCCCAGACCCTGGAACTGAGCCTGATCTCGCCGACCCAGCCGGAAAAGGACCGCAAGATCGTCCTGACTCGCAACGACAGCGAACCGGGGCGCTACGTTGGCCAGTTGACAGACAAGATCGAAGGCCGGCGCTTTGTCGAATTGCTGGGGGTGGAAAACGACAAGACCTGGCGCCTGTTCGAAGAAGAACAGATCAATCACGGCCAGGACCTCTTGCTGGGCGATGAACCGCTGCAAGGCGCTGAAGACCTGAAAAAATAAATGACTGCGCTTCGCGCAATCGCGAGCAAGCTCGCTCCCACAGTGGGTCGCGGATGGCCATGCCTGCGCAATCTCCTGTGGGAGCGAGCCTGCTCGCGAAGAGATTTCAGACACCCAGAAAGCTGCGATACGTGAATACCCATGACCACTCCACAGCCCTGCTACCACTGCGCCCTGCCCGTCCCCCCCGGCAGCCGCTTCACCGCCGTTGTCCTCGGTGAAACCCGTGAGCTGTGCTGCCCGGGCTGCCAGGCGGTGGCCGAGGCCATTGTCGCCGGTGGCCTGGAAAGTTATTACCAGCATCGCAGCGAAGCCTCGGCCAACCCCGAATCCCTGCCCGTCCAGTTGACCGATGAGCTGGCGCTCTACGATCGCCCTGACGTGCAGCAATCATTCGTACGCCATGAAGGCGAACTGGCCGAAACCACCCTGTTGATGGAAGGCATCAGTTGCGCCGCCTGCGGCTGGTTGATTGAAAAACAATTACGCAGCCTGCCGGCCGTGGCCGAGGCGCGATTGAACCTGTCCAATCATCGCCTGCATGTACGTTGGGCCGACGCTCAACTGCCGCTGAGCACGCTGCTCGCCGAGTTGCGCCAGATCGGCTACGTTGCCCACCCGTACCAGGCCGACCAGGCCTGCGAACAACTCGCCGCACAAAACCGCCTGGCCCTGCGCCAATTGGGTGTGGCCGGGCTGCTTTGGTTCCAGGCGATGATGGCGACCATGGCCACCTGGCCGGAATTCAACATCGACCTGAGCCCCGAGATGCACACCATCCTGCGCTGGGTCGCGCTGTTCCTCACCACCCCCATCGTCTTCTACAGCTGCGCGCCATTCTTCAAAGGCGCAATGCGCGACCTGCGCACCCGTCATCTGACCATGGACGTTTCGGTGTCCCTGGCCATCGGCAGTGCCTACGTTGCCGGGATCTGGACGTCGATTACCGGCGTCGGCGAGTTGTACTTCGATGCCGTGGGCATGTTCGCCTTGTTCCTGCTGGCCGGCCGTTACCTGGAGCGCCGGGCCCGGGAGCGCACGGCTGCCGCCACCGCCCAACTGGTCAATCTGTTGCCGGCCTCATGCCTGCGCCTGGAGGATAACGGTCAGAGTGAACGCATCCTGCTCAGCGAATTGCGCACCGGCGACCGGGTGCTGGTGCATCCCGGGTCGGTCCTGCCGGCCGATGGCAGGATCCTGGATGGGCAATCCAGCATCGACGAATCGCTGCTGACCGGTGAATACCTGCCACAACCTCGCCAGGTAGGCGACGCGGTCACCGCCGGCACGCTGAACGTCGAAGGGGCGTTGACGGTCGAGGTGCTGGCTCTCGGGCAAGACACCCGGTTGTCGGCCATCGTGCGGCTGCTGGAACGGGCCCAGGCCGAGAAGCCGCGACTGGCGGAAATCGCCGACCGCGCCGCCCAATGGTTCTTGCTGTTCTCCTTGATCGCCGCTGCCGTCATCGGGCTGGTGTGGTGGCAACTGGACGCTTCGCGCGCGTTCTGGATCGTCCTGGCGATGCTGGTCGCCACCTGCCCTTGCGCGTTGTCCCTCGCCACGCCGACCGCCCTCACCGCCGCTACTGGCACCTTGCACAAGCTCGGCCTGCTGCTGACGCGCGGTCATGTGCTCGAAGGCCTGAACCAGATCGACACGGTGATTTTCGACAAGACCGGTACCCTCACCGAAGGCCGCCTGGCGTTGCGCGCCATTCGGCCATTGGCGGCTCTGGACAGTGATCAATGCCTGGGCTTGGCCGCCGCCCTGGAAAACCGCTCGGAACACCCCATCGCCCGCGCCTTCGGCCGCGCGCCATTGGCCGCCGAACAGGTGCAAAGCACCCCGGGGCTGGGGCTCGAAGGCTTGGTGGCCGAACAGCGCCTGCGCATCGGCCAGCCCGGTTTTGTCTGCCAACTGAGTGGCGCCGCCGTACCGCAAATGCCGGACGAACCCGGGCAATGGCTATTGCTGGGCGATGAGATCGGGCCATTGGCCTGGTTCGTCCTCGATGACCGCTTGCGCGCCGATGCCCCGGCGCTGCTGGCGGCTTGCAAGGCACGGGGCTGGCGGACACTGCTGTTGTCGGGTGACAGCTCGCCCATGGTTGCCAGCGTCGCCGCCGAACTGGGCATCGATGAGGCTCGCGGCGGCCTACGCCCGGACGACAAATTGGCCGCGTTGCAACAGCTACACCAACAGGGCCGCAAGGTGCTGATGCTCGGCGATGGGGTGAACGACGTGCCCGTGCTGGCGGCGGCGGACATCAGTGTCGCCATGGGCTCGGCCACCGACCTGGCCAAGACCAGCGCCGACGCGGTGCTGCTGTCCAACCGCCTCGACGCCCTGATCCACGCCTTCAGCCTGGCCCGACGCACCCGCCGGGTGATCATTGAAAACCTGGTGTGGGCAGGGCTGTACAATGGCCTCATGTTGCCGTTCGCCGCCCTCGGCTGGATTACGCCAGTGTGGGCGGCGGTCGGCATGTCCATCAGTTCGTTGACCGTGGTGTTGAATGCGCTGAGGCTGACCCGTCAGCCCAAGACGCAGGTTTTCGACGCCACGCCCGATACCCGCCCGCTGCCGGCCTGAGCCGCGCGGGCATGGAGTTCCGACATGCCAGCTCTTTACGTGATGATTCCGGCCGCGCTGCTGATCGTGGCCATCGCCGTGTACATTTTCTTCTGGGCCGTGGACAGCGGCCAGTACGACGACCTCGACGGTCCGGCCCACAGCATTCTGTTCGACGATCAGGACCCGAACCACACGGCGGCGGTGGACGAAGCCAGTGGCGAAGCCCGCAAGCCGGACGACAAGGCCCCGCCCCATGCTTGACCTGGCGCCCCTGTTGGTTTCGGCGGTCATCCTTGGCCTGCTCGGTGGCGGACACTGTCTGGGCATGTGCGGCGGCCTGATGGGTGCCCTGACCCTGGCGATTCCCAAGGAACAGCGCAGCCGGCGCTTTCGGTTGCTGCTGGCGTACAACCTGGGGCGGATCCTGAGCTACGCCACCGCCGGGTTGCTGATCGGCCTGGCCGGTTGGGCCGTGTCCAACAGCCCGGCGGCGATGATCATGCGGGTGCTGGCCGGCCTGCTGTTGATTGCCATGGGCCTTTACCTGGCGGGCTGGTGGAGCGGCCTGACCCGCATCGAAAGTGTGGGACGTGGCTTGTGGCGACACATCCAGCCCGTCGCCAACCGTTTGCTGCCGGTGTCGAGCCTGCCTCGGGCCTTGCTGCTCGGCGCGCTATGGGGCTGGCTGCCGTGCGGCCTGGTCTACAGCACCCTGTTATGGTCCGCCAGCCAGGGCAATGCCCTGGACAGCGCGCTGCTGATGCTCGCCTTCGGCCTCGGCACCTGGCCGGTGCTCCTCGCCACGGGCCTGGCCGCCGAGCGCATCACCGCCCTGCTGCGCAAACGCAGCGTGCGCATGGCCGGTGGGCTGCTGGTGATTGTTTTCGGGATCTGGACACTGCCGGGGCCGCATCAGCATTGGCTCATGGGGCATTGACCGAGTCGCCCCCAATCGCGAGCAAAGTCGCTCCCACATGGAGGGTGCCCTGTGGGAGCGAGCCTGCTCGCGATGAGGCCAGCATCGACAACTCCCGATGCCCCGTTGACGCAAATCAAAACGGCCACACCCACGCGCCCCTAGACTCGCCCCATGCCAGTCTATCCGGGGAATGCCCGCATGTTCGACACCCTTTGCTGGGACTCAGATCTCATCCGCCGTTACGACCTGGCGGGACCACGCTACACTTCGTACCCCACCGCCGCTCAGTTCGCCAGCCAGGTGGGCACCTTCGACCTGCTCCACGCCCTGCGTGACAGCCGCAAAGCCCTGCGGCCGCTGTCGCTGTACGTGCACATACCGTTCTGCGCGAACATTTGCTACTACTGCGCCTGCAACAAGGTCATCACCAAGGACCGCGGCCGCGCCCACGCCTATCTGCAGCGCCTGGAACAGGAAATCCAACTGATCGGCTGCCACTTGAACCCCACCCAGCGCGTAGAACAGTTGCACTTTGGCGGTGGCACCCCGACGTTCCTCAGTCACGACGAACTGCGCCAACTGATGGCCAAGCTGCGCCAGCACCTGAACCTGCTGGACGACGATTCCGGCGACTACGGTATCGAAATCGACCCTAGGGAAGCCGACTGGTCGACCATGGGTCTGTTGCGCGAACTGGGTTTCAACCGGGTCAGTATCGGCCTGCAAGACCTTGACCCGTCGGTGCAGCGGGCCGTCAATCGCCTGCAAAGCCTGGAAGAAACCCGTGCCGTGATCGAAGCCGCCCGGACCTTGCAGTTCCGCTCGATCAACATCGACCTGATCTATGGGTTGCCCAAGCAGACGCCGGAAAATTTCGCCCGCACCGTCCAGGAAGTCATCCACCTGCAACCGGACCGGCTCTCGGTGTTCAACTACGCCCACCTGCCGGAACGCTTCATGCCCCAGCGGCGTATCAACAGCCAGGACTTGCCGAACCCGGAGCAGAAACTGGCGATGCTGCAAGGCACCATCGAACAACTGGCCGCCGCCGGCTACCGCTATGTCGGCATGGACCACTTCGCCCTGCCCGACGACGAACTGGCAATCGCCCAGGAAGAGGCCACATTGCAGCGCAATTTCCAGGGCTACACCACCCATGGCCATTGCGACCTGATCGGCCTTGGCGTGTCAGCCATCAGCCAGATCGGCGATTTGTACTGCCAGAACAGCAGTGACCTGAACCATTACCAGAACACCCTCGCCGACGGGCAACTGGCGACCAGTCGCGGGCTGATCTGCAACGCTGACGACCGGCTGCGGCGCGCGGTGATCCAGCAGTTGATCTGTCATTTCCACCTGCCTTTCGCCGAGATCGAGCAAACCTTCAACATCGATTTTCGCGGTTACTTCGCGTCGCAGTGGCCGCAATTGCAGGCCATGGCCGCGGATGGGCTGATCGAGCTGGATGACACCCACATCCGGGTACTGCCCGCCGGACGCCTGCTGGTGCGATCCGTGTGCATGGTGTTCGATGCCTACTTGGACCAGCACAATCGACAGCGCTTCTCCCGAGTCATTTGAGCGCGACAATTTGACGACGAAACCGCACTGGCCGGAGTGCCGTCTCTGGGGTACCCTTACGTCTTATGCGTGATTTCCCACAAGGATTTAAGAAATGTCCGAGCCAGTCAAACTGCGCGCCCACAACCAGGCCCATTGCAAGGATTGCAGCCTGGCCCCCCTCTGCCTACCACTTTCGCTGAACCTGGAGGACATGGACGCGCTGGATGACATCGTTAAACGGGGCCGCCCGTTGAAAAAAGGTGAATTCCTCTTTCGTCAGGGCGACACCTTCGATTCCGTCTATGCGGTGCGCTCGGGCGCCTTGAAAACCTTCAACCTGAGTGACGGTGGCGAAGAGCAGCTCACCGGCTTCCACCTGCCCAGCGAACTGGTGGGCCTGTCCGGCATGGACACCGAGTCGCATCCGGTCTCCGCCCAGGCGCTGGAAACCACTTCGGTGTGCGAAATTCCCTTCGATCGCCTGGACGAGCTGTCCATACAGCTGCCGCAACTGCGCCGCCAGTTGATGCGGGTCATGAGCCGGGAAATCCGTGACGATCAGCAAATGATGCTGCTGCTCTCGAAAAAAACCGCCGACGAGCGTATCGCCACGTTCCTGGTCAACCTCTCGGCACGCTTCCGCGCCCGCGGGTTCTCGGCCAACCAGTTCCGCCTGAGCATGTCGCGCAACGAAATTGGCAACTACCTGGGCCTGGCGGTGGAAACCGTGTCCAGGGTATTCACCCGCTTCCAGCAGAACGAGTTGATTGCCGCCGAAGGCAAGGAAATTCACATTCTCGACCCGATCCAGCTCTGCGCCCTGGCCGGCGGCTCGATCGACGGCTGATGGGCTCGCGCGGCTGAGGGATTTGCCTCGCCGCGCTATACTGCCGCGTTTGTAGCCCTGCCAGGACACCTCCACGATGGTCTTTGACTCCTTCGACATCAAATCCCTGATCCGCCCCGTGATCGACTTCCCCAAGCCCGGCGTGATCTTTCGCGACATTACCCCACTCTTCCAATCCCCGACCGCCCTGCGGCTGGTCATGGACAGTTTCGCCCACCGATATGTCGAGGCCGAGTTCACTCATATCGGCGCGATGGATGCTCGGGGTTTCCTGATTGGCTCAATCCTGGCCTATCAGTTGAACAAGCCGCTGATCTTGTTCCGCAAGCAAGGCAAGCTGCCGGCCGATGTGCTGGCCGAGGGTTACCAGACCGAATACGGCGAAGCCTTCCTTGAAGTGCACGCCGATAGCTTGTGCGAGGGTGATTCGGTGGTGATGTTCGATGACCTGATCGCCACGGGTGGCACGCTGATCGCCGCTGCCAACCTGATCCGCCGCATGGGCGCCAAGGTCCATGAAGCCGCGGCCATCATCGACCTGCCGGAGCTGCTCGGCTCCCAGCGCCTGGAAGACATGGGGATCCCCACGTTCTGCCTGACGCAGTTCTCGCTCAGCGAAAAATAACGGGCAAATAACAACCGAACCTGTGGGAGCGAGCTTGCTCGCGATGGCGGTGTGTGTCAGTCAACGTGAATATTGGCTGATCTACCGCTATCGCGAGCAAGCTCGCTCCCACAGGGTTTTGGGTGGCCGTTACAAGGCGATCGGCTTGCGCCCCGCAAACGAATGCGCCAGCGTCCCGCCATCCACCAACTCAAGCTCCCCACCCAGCGGCACGCCATGGGCGATGCGGGAGGCAATCAGGCCTTTGTTGTTGAGCAGTTGGGCAATGTAGTGGGCGGTGGCTTCGCCTTCGACCGTCGGGTTCGTAGCCAGGATGACTTCCGTGAACGTACCCGCCTCTTCGATTCGCGCGATCAACTGTGGAATGCCGATGGCTTCAGGCCCCAAGCCGTCGAGCGGTGACAAGTGGCCCTTGAGCACGAAATAACGGCCACGAAAACCGGTCTGCTCTACCGCATACACATCCATCGGCCCTTCCACCACACAGAGCAGGCTGTCGTCCCGACGCGGGTCGGCACATTGTGGGCAGAGGTCGTCTTCGGTGAGGGTGCGGCACAAACGGCAATGCCCTACCCCTTCCATGGCCTGGCTCAGGGCCTGGGCAAGGCGCGAACCGCCGCTGCGATCACGCTCGAGCAATTGCAACGCCATGCGCTGGGCAGTTTTCTGACCTACACCCGGCAACGTTCGCAGGGCATCGATCAGTTGGCGAATCAAAGGGCTGAAGCTCATGGAGGAAATGTCCGACATAACAACGAGACGCGGTTTATACCCGCGCCTCCGATTAGCGTCAAATACTCAATCCCGCGCGACCCGCACCACCAACTTGCCGAAGTTGCGCCCTTCCAGCAACCCGATAAACGCCTCTGGCGCATTTTCCAGGCCATCAACCACATCCTCGCGGAACTTGACCTTGCCATCGCGCACCCAAGGGGCCATGGCACTGATGAATTCCGGCTGACGGTCACCGTAGTCATCAAACACAATAAACCCCTGGATCCGCACGCGCTTGGTCAGCAAGGTGCGCTGCAGTTGTGGCAAGCGGTCCGGGCCACTCGGCGCCTGGTGATCGTTGTAGGACGCGATCAGGCCACAGAGGGGGATCCGCGCCTTGGCGTTGAGCAGCGGCACGACGGCATCGAAAACCTTGCCACCGACGTTTTCGTAATAGATGTCGATGCCCTTGTCGCAAGCCTGCGCCAGTTCCTCGGCAAAGCGCTCGCTGTGGTGATCGACGCAAGCGTCGAAGCCGAGTTCGTCGACCACGTACTTGCATTTTTCGCTGCCGCCCGCGACGCCGACGACACGCAGCCCCTTGATCTTCGCCACCTGGCCGACCACCGAGCCCACCGCACCCGAGGCCGCCGCGACCACCAGGGTTTCCCCGGCCTTGGGTTGGCCAATGTCCATCAGCCCCATGTAAGCGGTCATGCCCGGCATGCCCAGCACGCCCAGGGCCATCGACGGGCTGGGTAGCCCGGACGGAACGGGGATCACGTTGCGCCCGTCGCTGATGCTGTGGCTCTGCCAACCGGTCGCCCCCACCACCAGATCACCCTCCTGGAATTTCGGGTGCATCGAGCGTTCCACGCGGCTGACGGCGCCGCCGGTCATCACCTCGTCGATTTTTACCGGAGCAGCGTAGGAAGGCGCGTCGCTCATTCGTCCGCGCATGTAGGGGTCCAGGGACAGGAACAGCGTCTTGAGCAGGATCTGTCCGTCCGCCAGGTCAGGCAGTGTCACTTGCTCAAGGCGAAAATTCTCCGCCGTGGGAGCGCCCTTGGGGCGGGACACGAGGACGATGCGCTGGTTGGAGGTCGATGCTTGTGACATGGAAACGTTCTCCTTGATCGTTGAGTGGCACGTATAGGGAGCAGACCATTGCCGAGGCGGCGGCGTTCGATGTTTGTTCAGTGGGTGCTTGTGGGAGCAAGGCTTGCCCGCGATGAACGATGGCGCGCAGTTCCGACAAACCGAGGCGTCTGCATCGCGGGCAAGCCTTGCTCCCACAGAGCCTTGCTCCCACGGATAAGATTTCCGCCAGCGCTCGCTCCTATGGCACAAACAAAAATGCCAGGCGCGATGCCTGGCATTGTGTGTAGCCCATCCCGACCGGGATGGCGAATCAGAACGGCAGCTTCATGCCCGGCGGCAGTTGCATGCCGGCCGTCATGCCAGACATCTTGTCCTGGCTGTTGGCTTCAATCTTGCGCACCGCGTCGTTGACGGCGGCAGCGAACAGGGCTTCGAGCATTTCCTTGTCGTCTTCGCTCAGGCCTTCGACCACGCTAGGGTCGATGCTGACGCGCTTGATGTCGTGGCGACCAGTCATGACCACGGTCACCATGTCGCCGCCGGACTTGCCGGTGACTTCGGCGTTGGCCAGTTCTTCCTGCATCTTGGCCATTTTTTCCTGCATCTGCTGCGCCTGCTTCATCAGGCCGGCCATGCCACCTTTCATCATGGGAATCACCTCGAAAGTACTTGGATAAACAACGCGCCCGGCCCGTCAGGCCCGGCGCCTTCAGTTATGAGCCCTGGGTGACCGGGGCCTCGACAGGTTCGATAGTATCGTGACGGACCACGGCGCCGAACTGTTGCATCATCTGCTGGATGAATGGATCACCGTGGATCGACTCCTCGGCTTCGCGCTGACGGTCCGCACGGCGCCGGGACGCAGCCTGGGCCGGGGTCTCCTGCTCGGGCTTGATCAGCTCGATGGTCAGCGTCAGGGTGCGCTCGTGATACTGGTTCAGCGCATCGTTGAGGCGACGTTGCTGGGTCGCATTGAACAGTGCGCTATGGGCCGGGTCCAGGTGCAGCAGCCAGTGGTCGCCCTCCACGGCCATCAGCGTGCAGTTAGCGGCGATGCTGCCGGTCATGCCGCTGATCGGCAGTTTAGGGAACAGTTCCAGCCATTGCAGGGCCAGCCCGGTGGCTGGCATCGCCGCAGGTTCCGGCTCGGGCTCGGGGGCCGGCTCAGCGGCGTGCTCACTGGCCAGGTCGTCCAGGTAGCTGTAGGCCGAGTCCATGTCTGGCTCGATGTAATCCTCGTCCAGCGGCGGTTCGTCGTCCTGGTCGAGGCCCGGCGTGGCAACATCGACGTCGGCCACTGTCGGTTCGGGCACCGGCGCGGCGACCCACTCCGGCGCATCGGGCACCACGCTGTCGGGCGTCGGCAAAGGCATCGGCGGCAATTCTGGCTGCTCGGCGATGGTCTCCAGAACCGGCTCCACGGCAGGTTGCTGGATAACCTCGGGCTCGATCGGATCGTTCCAGGGCAGGTCAACGACGGCTTCGACGACCGGTTCGGGCAGCGCCTCGACGACCGGTTCAGGTTCTGGCTCAGGGGCCGCGACAATGGGTGTCGGGGTCGGCGGTGCCACAGGTGCCGGCGCTACCGGAGCCGAAGCCACTGCCGGCGCAACGACGGGCGCGGCAGCCACTGGCTTGGCGGAATCAGCTGTGGCCTGGCTGATCCCCACTGGCTTTAGCCCTTGCCTCGGAGCGTCCACCGTGTCGGCTGGCCGGAACGCCAGCATTCGCAGCAGGACCATTTCGAAACCGCCGCGCGGATCCGGTGCCAGGGGCAGGTCGCGACGGCCGATCAGGCCCATCTGGTAATAGAACTGCACGTCTTCGGCCGGCAGCGCCTGGGCCAGGGCCAGTACTCGATCACGGTCGCCGTGGCCGTTGTCGACGCCCTCGGGCAAGGCCTGGGCGATGGCGACACGGTGCAGCACATTAAGGATTTCCGAGAGCACGCCATTCCAGTCCGGGCCCTGCTCGGCCAGGTGACGCACCGCTTCGAGCAACGCCTTCGCGTCGCCTTCGATCAGCGCATGCAAAACGTCATAGACCTGGCCGTGATCGAGGGTGCCGAGCATGGCCCGGACATCCGCGGTCATGACCTTGCCTTCACCGAAAGCGATGGCCTGGTCGGTCAGGCTCATGGCGTCGCGCATCGAACCATCGGCGGCGCGGCCCAGCAGCCACAGCGCATCGTCCTCGAAGGGCACGTTCTCGACGCCCAGTACATGCGTCAGGTGCTCGACGACCCGTTCCGGCGTCATATTCTTGAGGGAGAACTGCAGGCACCGCGACAAAATCGTTGCAGGAAGTTTCTGCGGATCGGTGGTCGCCAGGATGAACTTGACGTAGGGCGGCGGCTCCTCAAGGGTCTTGAGCAGGGCATTGAAGGAATGGCTGGAGAGCATGTGCACTTCGTCGATCAGGTAGACCTTGAAGCGCCCACGGCTCGGCGCGTACTGCACGTTGTCGAGCAGTTCACGGGTGTCTTCGACCTTGGTGCGGCTGGCGGCGTCGATCTCGATCAGGTCGACGAAACGGCCCTCGTCGATTTCCCGGCAGACCGAGCATTCGCCGCAAGGCGTGGAGGTGATGCCGGTTTCACAGTTCAGGCACTTGGCGATGATCCGCGCGATGGTGGTCTTGCCCACGCCGCGAGTACCCGTAAACAGGTAAGCATGGTGCAGCCGCTGGCTGTCCAAGGCATTGATCAGGGCCTTGAGCACATGGGTCTGGCCGACCATTTCGCGGAACGAGCGCGGACGCCATTTACGTGCAAGAACCTGA
Source organism: Pseudomonas sp. St316 (assembly GCF_018325905.1). NCBI lineage: Bacteria > Pseudomonadati > Pseudomonadota > Gammaproteobacteria > Pseudomonadales > Pseudomonadaceae > Pseudomonas > Pseudomonas sp. St316. The sequence continues at coordinate 4,646,187 of NZ_AP021901.1, forward strand.
TAACTCATCGAAAACCGTCGCATCGAAGGAACATAAGCGGCTAATGCTAGCGGAGCAGGGGCGAAATTGCATCCGGTGTGGTCGTCTAATCTGACTAAGATTGGGTCTGGGACTCGGTTGTCGACACGGTTTTGTACAGTCAGGAGAGTTTATGCGCTCAGCCATGGGGGCTTTGCTGTTGTTGGGTAGCAGTTGCTTTGCCGAGGAAGGCCCCTTGCGCGTCGCCATTACCGACGGCTGGGCGATGCCCATGGTGCAGATCGAACGGGGGCGCCCGACCCAGGGCATCCTTCCCGATATAATGACCAGCCTGGCGACCCAGGTGGGACTGCCGGCGCAATTCCATGTCCTGTCCCGCGCCCGACTGGACGACGCCATGAAACACGGCGAGATCGACCTGCGTTGCTACGTCAGCCCCGACTGGGTAAAGAATAGTGGTGATTACCTGTGGAGCATCCCGTTGTTTTTCCAGCGCGACCTGCTCGTCGCCACGGCAAGCCCCCCTGCGGCGGTAACACCCGCAACATTGCCGGAACAAGCCATCGGCACGGTGCTCGGCTATACCTACCCAACCTTGCAACCCTTGTTCGACAGCGGCCAACTGCGCCGCGACGATGCCCGCAGCCAGGAACAAGTGCTGGCGAAACTGCTGGCCGGGCGTTATCGCTACGGGATCAGTAACCAATGGGCGCTGGACTGGTTCAATCAACGCCATACCGCTGATCGACAACTTAATGAAGTGGCCGTGCTCCAGGAACAGCAGTTGAGCTGTTACGTGCGCAACGATCCGAACATTCCAGCGCAACGCATCCTGAGAACCTTGCTGAACATGAAGACGTCCGGGGAGATCGACGCAATCATCCAGCTTTACACCGGCCGCAGTGACGTATCGCAGGCCAGGAGCGAGGCACCCTCCCCCTGATCACTTGGCCGCTGCTGCCATTGCGACGGCGGGATGAACCCCCGCACCCAGCCGGGTATCTGTTCGGGCGGCATGGGCCGGGCGATGAAATAACCTTGTGCCACCTCGCAGCCCAGGTTCAACAGCAGTTGGCCGTGCTCAAGGCTGTCCAAGCCCTCGGCGACCACCTCGCGGCCAAACGCCCGGGCCAGGCCGATCACCGCTTCGGTCAGTGCCAGGTCGTCGCGGTCGTGGAGAATGTCGCGGACAAAGGTCTTGTCGATCTTGATGGTTTGCGTGCGCAGGTGCTTGAGGTCATTGAGCGAGCAGTAGCCCGTGCCGAAACCACCCAGCGAAAACCCCACGCCCAAGGCATGGCAAGCCTGGAGGCAGGCGCTGACGTGGGCAAGGTTCTCCACCGCGACGGATTCGACAATCTGCAGATCCAACAGGCGCGGCGGTACCGCCGGATGCCGTTCCAATACCTGTCGCAGCCGTTCGACAAAATCCGCCCGCTGGAAATGCCGCGCCGAGATATTGATGCTCACCGGCCAGCCCTGTCCCGCGTGCTGCCATTGCTGCAACTGGGTCAATACCTGCTCCATGACCCACTCGCCGATCTCGACGATCAGGTCGGTCTCTTCCACCAGCGGCAGGAACTCCCGAGGCGGCACCAGGCCACGTTGCGGATGCTTCCAGCGCAGCAGCGCCTCCAGGCCGACCACGGTGCCATGACGCATATTGACCTTGGGCTGGAAATGCAGCCGCAACTCGTTGCCGGCCAGTGCCTGGCGGACCCGCTCGACGGTCTGGTAAGTAGCTCGCACTTCCTTGTCCCGGGACACATCGAACAAGTGGAAACGATTGCGACCGCTTTGCTTGGCCACGTACATCGCCTGGTCAGCGTGGCGCAACAAGGTCTCGGCGTCTTCGTTGTCCCACGGGAACAGCGTGACGCCAATGCTGGCGAAGACCTTGATGTCCTTGCCGTCAATGCCATACGGCATGGAAACGGCGATCAAGACCCGATTCAACGCAGCATGCAACTCATCCATCCCACGCACATGGCGCAGCACCAGCACGAACTCGTCCCCGCCCAGCCGCGCCACCACATCCTCGCCACGCACGATACTGCGCAGGCGCCTGGCGACCTCCACCAGCAGCCGATCACCACTGGCATGACCGTAACCGTCATTGACCGCCTTGAAGCCATCGAGGTCGAGCATGCACACCGCCAGGGGCAAGTTTTCCGCACGGGAAAACTCCAGGGCCTGGTCCAGCAGATCGGACAGATAAGTGCGGTTGGGCAACCCGGTCAGCACATCGTGACCGACTCGCCATTGCAGGGAATGCAGCAGGCGGCGTTTTTCGCTGACGTCGAAGCGAATCGCCAGGTAGCGTTCGATTTGCCCCGTCTCGTCGTCGGTGACCGGCACCAGTGTGGTGTCGACCCAGTGCAGCGAACCGTCCCTGGCCCGGTTGCAGATCTCTCCTTTCCAGACCTGCCCCAGGGCAATAGTGCGCCACATGGCGCTGAAGAACTCGTCAGGGTGTTGGCCGGAATTGAGCAGGCGATGATTCACGCCCAGCAACTCATCGCGCCGGTAACCAAAAAGGTTGCAAAATTGATCGTTGACGTAGGTGATGCGCCCGCTCAGATCGGTTTCGGAAAAAATCGCGGCGGCGTCAACGGCTCTGCGGTACTTCTTATCCATCGAAGCAGTCATCCATGAGTCAGGCTCATTTGTCGCGCGCGGTTGCACCGCCTTCAAGACAGGCGAAAATCAACTAGGCTCAAACACTTTGAGAAAAGCTGGAGCGCGGGCCCTGGCGGTGCTAAGGGAGAGCTTCAGCCCTTGCCTAGTATTGCGGCAAGAAACACAAGGCCCGGTCTCTGTACGCACCCCGGCTTCTGAAGCAGGTCACCAAATACCCGTGCCAAAGGCCGATTCTACGAAACACATCACACTTTGCAAAGCAAGGTGATGGATCACGCGGTTGCCTAATGCGAAAATCTATCGTTAAGTTCTTGATTCTAAATGGGAATTAAGCGATGCAAATTTCAAGTTTGGGTCCAGCCATCAGACGCTACCGCAAAGTAGCGGGGCTTACTCAGGCTGAACTTGGCGAAAAAACCGGTTTTGACCCCAAAACCATCAGCCGCTTCGAAACCGGCACCTACACCCCCAGCGTCGAAGCCTTGTTCCTGCTTGCCAATGTGCTAGGCGTACAACTGAAAGCCTTTTTTGCCGACATGGGCGATGAGGACGAACAGCGGGCGTATCTGTTCGGTGTCATACACAAAGCCACCTCCAAGGACCTGGGAAAGTTGATCGCAGCGGTCGACCAGGCCTTGTCCAAGCCTTGATGCAGATGTGAAGGAGAAGCCTGGCCGGTCGATGCTGGACGGGCCGCACCTCTGCTTCAGCGCTGGCTTGCCCTGCCCGCAACAAAATCCGGACAGCAGAAGGCACCAATCGATATCGATCAGCAAAAAAAAGGAATTTTTGATTTGGCAAACCTTGCGAACGAAGGCCTGGGCGTTATGGAGGCAACCCCACCAGCCACACCCCGGCACACAATGTTCCCGCTGTGGCTGCTTCCTTCCGGATCTGACCAGGTTCACGGGTAATCGTTGCGGGGGGACCGATGGGGTCACCATAACGACGCCCGCCTGACGGCGAGCCGCGCCATTGTACCTATCTGGCAAGAAGTTACAACCGTTCGTGCCGGATAAAAAAACTTAAGGTGTTCAAGTACTTGCTGTGGGAGCAAAGCGTGCTCGCGATGGCTTCGGCACATTCGACATGGATGCAAGCCAACCTGCCGCTATCGCGAGCAGGCTCGCTCACATGAGTCACTGATGTTCATAAATCCACTGTTCGTCCCAGATCCCTTGTGAGAGCGAGCTTGCTCGCGATGCCGCAGGCGCATTCAACATCATTGCAACCTGATACACCGCCATCGCGAGCAGGCTCACCTACGAACCTACATCAGTGTCGATATTAGATGGCCACTCAAGACGAGGTATTACAAACTACCACTGGGCAGAACGGCCCATATTCGCCATTGAGCGCCTGAGCGCGAACTTGAACATTGAAATAGACAGGTCGGGATCCCCCACTGACGCCAATCTCATGTCGGTACCAGCCACGCCCGTCCGGCCTCACTTGGGTTGCAGGAACAAACTGCGCCTGTCCAGTGGCTACCGCGGTTACTTTAAACGTGTGAGCCGCAACCTGATCGGGCCGGACATTATCTGAGATTTGCCAGGCCAATATAATGGTGTACTGGCTTTGACCGGCTTGGGAAAGTCTGCGAGGCGCATTGGGAATAATTGTCGCTTTATCCATCTCATCAAGTTTCATAGTATCTTCCATAATAAATATAGCCATCATCCATGGCGGTTTTCATGCTAACGGAAAACATGAATGGCAGACACAATAAAAACAAATGGTATCACTTAACTTTGAGACCCAGCACAGCCCTGTCGCCGCCACTGCATTGAACAATACGAACAGACCAGAAAACCTAATGCGGTCTTTACAACCTATTAACGATCATTATGCCGAGGTGCTACAGACCAACACCGGACAGAATGGCCCATGTTCGGCATTGAGGGCCATAGCCCGAACCTGAACATTGTAAAAAACCGGTCGTGTGCTCCCATCGACACCTATTTCATGCCGATACCAGCCACGTTCGTCAGGCTGCACTTGGGTTCCAGGGACAGGTAGCGATTGCCCACCCTCCACCTTAGTCACTCTGAACGTATGCCCGGCGACCTGATGGGGCTCGACATTATCCGAGATTTGCCAAAACAATATAATCGAGTATGTGGTCTGTCCAACCTGAGAAAGGTTTCGAGGCTCATTGGGAATGACCACCGACTTATCCGCATTATCAGTCTTCACAGTATTTTCCCTCTACAAAATAGAGCGCTCATTCATGACTATTTTAGAGTAGAAAAAAATTTGAGTGAATGGAACTATCAGAACAGATAGTGTTAATTCAGCACCACCTGACACTTTATCAGATGCTACAACAGCACCTCATCCGCCCGCCCCCCCTCTTCCTGGATCACCAGGTGAATGAAATGCAACTTGGTAATAACGGCGGCCGGTACGACGAACGGGTAGAAATCCGGCTGCCCCATGCTGCGGGAGAGTTCGTTGAGCATGCCAGCCAACTCGATCCAGGCGTTGACGAACGACAGGAACGCCGTGCCGCCTGCGTGCTCAGAATCGTACAAGGTCTCGGACGGGAACGGCTGGTAGTCGAAATCCATCTCCCGGGCGCTCATGCCAAAACCCAAAGCGGTGTCCACCGCGTCCATCATGTGCAGGTAATGGGCCCAGGTTTCAGCCCAGTCTTCCCAGGGGTGCATAGTGGCGTAAGCGCTGACGTAATGGGCTTGCCAGCCCAGCGGCGCGCCTTGCTGATAATGCCGCTCCAGGGCTTCGTCGTAGCTGGCGCGCTCGTCCCCGAACAGCTCGCGAAAAGCCTCCAGCCAGTGGCTGTTGGCAATCAGCCGATCCCAGTAATAGTGCCCCACCTCATGACGAAAGTGCCCGAGCAAGGTGCGATACGGCTCGCGCATCTGCTGGCGCACGTGTTCACGATGGGCATCGTCCGCTTCCTTGATGTCGAGGGTGATCAGCCCGCTGGCATGACCGGTCATCGGCGGTTTGCCATCGGGATCGACGCCGATGAAGTCAAATGCCAAGCCGGTGTTTTCGTCGATGGTTTTCGGGATCACCGGCAAGCCGAGAGTGATCAGTTGCGCCACCAGCCGACGCTTGGCGGTTTCGACCTTGCACCAGCGCTCGGGGTTTTCCGGAATCGACAAATCGGGAATGGTGCGGTTCAGGCTGCAGGCAATGCACAAGGCATCGTGTCCGTTGGCCGGCAACAGCCAGTTGCACGCCGCCGGCGTGTCGAGGTTGGCACAGCGGCGCAACAGTCCGGCTTGCGGGTCGGCGTCCAGTCTCCAGGTGTCGGGTTGCTCGCCCGGTTGCAGGGACGACAGGCGGCTCTGTTCAGGCTGATAGCCCAGCGCCGCCAGGCAAGCCAGGCATTGGCTGTTGCGAAAAAACAGCGACTGGCCGCAACGACACGGCCAGACCTTGCTGTTACGCGAACGATCACCGATGAAAGGCGCGGCGATGCGTGAGCTCAGTTGTTCGAAGAAGCGGTACATGGCGATCTCCCCTTGGATCCTGCAAGACTAGATCGCCCCTTGTACGGGATCGTTCCCACGCTCTGCTTCGTAGCGCCACAAGAGCCAGAGCGGTCAAAGACAACGTTCGCGACTAAACCGTGATGCCATGCTGACTCAGAAAAACGATGAACGCCTCTTCATCCAACACCTTGAGCCCCAGCTCATTGGCCTTGGTCAACTTCGAGCCCGCGCCTGGCCCAGCCACCACGCAATGGGTTTTCGCCGACACGGAACCTGCAACCTTGGCCCCCAGGCTTTCCAGCTTGTCCTTGGCGACGTCGCGGCTCATCAGCTCCAGCGAACCGGTCAGCACCCAGGTGTGCCCTGCTTCGGGTAGGCCTTCGACGACTTTCTTCTCGCTCTGCCAATGCATGCCAAAGTCCCGCAGCTGTTGTTCCGCGGCTTCAGCCTGCTGGCGATTGGCGGCGACAGCGAAGAACTCGCGCACGGCATTGGCCTGTTTTTCCGGCAACGCCTGGCGCATGTCCAGCCAGTCAGCGCTCATCACCGCTTCGAGTGAACCGAACTTGTCCGCCAGCTTCTGCGCCCCGCCCGGTCCGACCGACGGAATGTTCAGCTTGTCCAGAAAACCACCCAGGGTGGTGCTGGCAGAAAATTCGGCGCCCAACTCGCCCTGATCCTGGATATCCAGGCCATGGCGCAGCAGGTCCTTGATCACTTGGCGATTGTGCGGGTCTTCAAAGAAGCTGTGGATCTCATGGGCCACTTCCAGGCCTACGTCGGGCAAGTAGGTGAGCACCTGAGGCAAGGCCGCCTGCACGCGCTCCAGCGAACCCAGGGAGCGCGCCAGGACCTTCGCGGTTTCCTCGCCCACGTCCGGAATGCCGAGGGCGTAGATGAACCGCGCCAGGCTCGGCTTCTTGCTGTCGACGATGGCCGCCAGCAGGTTCTTGCTCGACAGTTCGGCGAAGCCTTCCAGGTCGACCACCTGCTCAAAGGTCAGGGCATACAGATCGGCGGGCGAACCTACCAGGCCCTCGTCCACCAGTTGCTCGACGCTCTTCTCGCCCAGGCCCTCGATGTCCATCGCTCGGCGCGACACGAAGTGAATGATGGCTTGCTTGAGCTGCGCGCCACAAGCCAGGCGACCGACGCAGCGATACACCGCGCCTTCGCTGATGGTTTCACGGCCCTTGCTGCGCTTGATCAGCTGTGTGCGTTCCACGTGGGAACCACAGACTGGGCATTTTTGCGGGATTTCAACGGCCCGGGCGTTTTCCGGGCGACGCTCGGTGACGACTTGCACCACTTGCGGGATCACGTCCCCGGCGCGGCGGATGATCACGGTATCGCCGATCATCAGGCCCAGGCGCGCCACTTCGTCCATGTTGTGCAACGTGGCGTTGGCCACGGTCACGCCGGCGACCTTCACCGGCTTGAGGCGGGCCACGGGTGTGACAGCGCCGGTACGGCCAACCTGGAACTCGACGTCGAGCAACTCGGTGAGTTCTTCGCTGGCGGGGAATTTATGGGCAATGGCCCAACGCGGCTCGCGGGCGCGAAAACCGAGCTCGCGCTGGGAGGCGATGCTGTTGACCTTGAACACTACCCCGTCGATTTCATAAGGCAACGCGTTGCGCCGCTCGCCGATGTCACCGTAATAATCCAGGCATTCGTCAATGCCGTGAGCCAGCTTCAGTTCGCGACTGATAGGCAAGCCCCAGGCCTTGAGCTGCTTGAGATTGCCGATGTGGGTATCGGCAATGTCCGCGGTCACCTGACCGATACCGTAGCAGCAGAATTCCAGCGGGCGGTTGGCGGTGATCTTGGAATCCAGCTGGCGCAGGCTCCCCGCCGCCGCGTTGCGCGGGTTGGCGAAGGTCTTGCCGCCCGCTTCCAGTTGCGTAGCGTTGAGGCGCTCGAAGCCGGCCTTGGACATGAACACCTCGCCGCGCACTTCCAGCAATGGCGGCCAGCCGCTGCCCTGCAACTTGAGGGGGATATTGCGCACGGTACGCACGTTGACGCTGATGTCCTCGCCCGTGGTGCCATCACCGCGCGTGGCTCCGCGCACCAGCATGCCGTCCTGATATAACAGGCTGACCGCCAGGCCATCGAGCTTCGGCTCGCAGCTGTATTCAACCGCCGCGCCACCGCCCAGTAAATCGCCCATGGGCAGATCGAGGCCTTCGGTCACCCGGCGATCGAATTCGCGCAGGGTGGTTTCGTCGAAGGCGTTGCCCAGACTGAGCATCGGGATCTCATGACGGACCTGGCTGAACGCCGACAGCGCCACGCTGCCGACCCGCTGGGTCGGGGAATCGCTGGTCACCAGCTCCGGATGCTGCTCTTCCAGGGCCTTGAGCTCGTGGAACAGGCGGTCGTACTCGGCGTCCGGGATGCTTGGCTCATCGAGGACGTGATAGCGGTAGTTGTGCTGGTCCAGCTCGGTGCGCAGCTGTTGGATGCGGGTTTGAACGGTGTTCATGGGTGTTCTCTCATAAAGCAAAAGAGCAGCCGAGGCTGCTCATTCTCAATACTTCAATCGCGCGTAGGAGCCGTAGGAGCTGACGAGTGCAACGAGGCTGCGATCTTTCCCCAGACACTTGAATCTCAAGCGAAAGATCAAAAGATCAAAAGATCGCAGCCTTCGGCAGCTCCTACAAGGCCAGCGATCTTTGGCCTCAGCGCTTCTGAGTCAGTGCCCGGCGCTCGAATTCGACGATACGCTGACGGTAGTGCTCGATGGTCTGGGCGGTCAGCACACTGCGCTGGTCATCCTTGAGTTCGCCATTGAGTTCCTGGGACAGCTTGCGCGCCGCGGCCACCATCACGTCAAAGGCCTGCTTGGGATGACGTGGGCCTGGCAGGCCGAGGAAGAAGCTCACTGCCGGCGTGCTGAAGTGGTCGATGTCGTCCAGGTCGAACACGCCTGGCTTGACCGCGTTGGCCATGGAGAACAGTACCTCGCCGTTGCCAGCCATGCTCTCGTGACGGTGAAAGATGTCCATCTCGCCGAAACGCAGGCCGCTTTCCAGGATGTTCTGCAACAACGCCGGGCCCTTGAAGCCAGCCGGGTCGCGGCAGATCACGCTGATCACCAGCACTTCTTCAGCCTGGGCCTGGTCTTTGTCGGCGCTCGAGGTTTTGTTCTCGTCCGGGAAATCGCTGTCACGACCGCTGAAGCTCGGGCCACCATCAAGGTCCAGGTTCAGGTTCAAATCACCCTGGGACGGCTCGCTGTTGCGCTTGCCACGCTTGGAACCCGACTCCCGTGGCTCACGAGCAGGCGCGCTCATCGACGGCAAGTCGTGTTCGTCCAGCTGCGGCTCCTTGTGGGTGTCCAGCACCCGCGGCGGGCCCAGCAGTTCGGCGCTGTCATCCTCATCGGGCAGGTTCGACAGGCTGCGATCCAGGCGAAACTTCAGTTTCCCCTTGCCGCCGCGCATGCGACGCCAGCCGTCGAAAAGAATACCGGCAATGACAATGATGCCGATGACGATCAGCCACTCGCGCAGACCGATTTCCATGTAATCCCGTGCCTCTATAAAAATGCTGAAAAATAAGGGGCTTAGCTATTTGCAAACCGCTTTAAAACGTGGCGCCAACTCTATGTTCTGAATGGCCTTTTGCCCACGCATACGAAAAATTGACATTAAACTAGCACGACCAAAGATAACTTTACACCGTCTGTCGCACAGGCTTGTGCCCAATCTGTGATTTGAACAACAGGCCCAGGGTAAAAAATACCTACAGCGTTCCAAGTAGAAGCCCTACAAACCGTTCTTCAGGCGTCCACCATTGCCATGGCCTCCTCCACATCCACCGCCACCAACCGCGAACAGCCCGGCTCATGCATGGTCACCCCCATCAACTGATCGGCCATTTCCATGGCGATCTTGTTGTGGGTGATGTAGATGAACTGCACCGTTTCAGACATCTCCTTCACCAGCCGTGCGTAACGGCCTACGTTGGCGTCGTCCAGTGGTGCATCGACTTCGTCGAGCATGCAGAACGGCGCCGGGTTCAATTTGAAGATGGCAAAGACCAGGGCCAGCGCGGTCAGCGCCTTTTCGCCACCGGAGAGCAAATGGATGGTGCTGTTCTTCTTGCCAGGAGGACGCGCCATGATTGTCACCCCTGTATCGAGTAAATCTTCGCCCGTCAGTTCCAAGTAAGCGCTGCCGCCACCGAAAACTTTTGGGAAAAGTGCCTGCAAACCGCCGTTGATCTGATCAAAGGTATCCTTGAAGCGATTGCGGGTTTCCTTGTCGATCTTGCGAATGACGTTTTCCAGAGTCTCCAGCGCCTCCACCAGATCGTCGTTCTGGGCGTCCAGGTAGCGCTTGCGCTCGGATTGCTGCTGGTACTCGTCGATGGCCGCCAGGTTGATTGCTCCCAGGCGCTGGATGCGCTGGGCAATGCGCTCCAGTTCCTCCTCGGCGTCCTTCTCGTTCGCCCCGGCCACCAGGGTGGCGAGCACGCCGTCAAGGTCGTAGCCGTCTTCCAGCAATTGGTCCTGCAAGGCTTTGCGCCGTACCGTCAAGGCCTGCCATTCCATGCGCTGCTGTTCCATCTGGCCGCGGATCAATTGCGATTGCTGCTCGGCCTGGCTGCGGCGCTTCTCGGCGTCGCGCAGTTCGCGGTCGGCGTCCTCCAGAGCGATCTGCGCCGTCTTGAGCTCCTCATCGACGCTCATGCGCTTGTCGAGCAACTCTTCGAGCTTGAGGCGCAGCTCTTCCAGCGGCGCTTCGCCCTCCTCCAGATTGAGGCTCAACTGCTCGCGTTTTTCGGTCAGGCGTTCGGACTGCATCTCCAGTCGTTCCAAGGCCTGGCGGGTGGAATCGTGCTGGGCCTTGAGCGAGCCCAGGCGTACCGCCAACTGATGGGCATGATCCTTGTGCTGGCGTGCTTCCTGGCGCACCCGGTCCAAGCGCTCGCGCAAGCTGTCACGTTGGGCCAGCAACAGTTCACGCTGCTCGGTGTCCAGCGCCATGGCGTCGAGGGCGTCTTGCAGTTGCAAGCGCGCCTCGCCAATCTGTTCGTGCTCCAATGCCCGCTGCTCGCCCAGTTCGGCGATCTCTTCTTCAAGGCGGGTGCGGCGCAGCGCCAGTTGTTCGACCTTGGCCTTGCCAGCCGATAACTGCGCCTTGAGTTCGCCTTGCTGGCGCGCTTCATCCTGCAACAGCCGCCGCAGGTGTTCGCGACCGTTCTCCTGCTGACGCTGTTGCGCCCGCAGGTTCTGCAATTCGGTTTCCAGGGCTTCGACGCTGGCTTCGCGCTCTTCGCGCTCGGCGCCCAGGCGCTGAATTTCCTGGCCACGGGCGAGCATGCCGCTCTCGGCTTCGCTGGCCCGGCGCACCCGCAGGAAATGCCGGCCGACCCAATACCCGTCACGGCTGATCAGGCTTTCGCCGGCCGCCAACTGCCCACGCAGGGCCAAAGCCTGTTCAAGGCTGTCCACCGGTTTGACCTGCCCCAGCCAAGGCGACAGGTCGACCTGGGCCTCGACCTTGTCCAGCAAGCTGCCGGGGATTCGTACCCCGTCGCCAGCCGGGCTGAGCAAGCGCAGATCGCCCTGGGTGAAACCCGACAGGTCGAAGCCAGCGAAGTCATCCACCAACACCGCTTGCAGGTCGGCACCCAGCACGGTCTCCACCGCCAGCTCCCAACCGGCATCGACCTTCAGGCCCTCAGCCAGTCGCGGACGCTCGGCCAGATGCTGGTCGCGCAGCCATTCGGCGGTGCCGGTGCCCGGGTCCAGCGCGGCTTGCTGCAAGGCTTCCAGCGAGGCCAGGCGCCCATTGAGCCGCTGCAATTCGCCCTGGCCCTGCTGCTGGTTCTGCAAGGCCAGCTGCAAGGCCTGGCGCAGTTGCTCGAGCCGTTCGACCTGAGCGTCTTCGCTGGCCTGCAAGTCTTCGAGGGTGGCTTCGCTGGCGGCCAGTTGCTCGCTCAGATCGAGGATCGCCGCATCTTCCGGGTCCGCCGCGAGCAAGGCGCGTTCTTCGGCCAGGCGGCGTTGACGGTCGGCCAGGCGCTCCATGCTGGTTTCCAACTGCTGGATGCGCGACTGCTGGACTTCAGCCTGGCGCCGTGGCTCGGCCGAGGTCAGGTTGAAGCTGTCCCACTGCTCTTGCCAACCGTGCATGGTCAGCTCGGCTTCTTCCAGGGCGGCAGCAGCCTCTTCGGCGGCGGCGCTGGTGACTTCCTGCTCCGGCGTGAGCCGGTCCAGCTCTTCGCCGAGGGTCAGCAGCAAGGTGCGGTCGTGGCCCAGGTGCGATTCGGTTTCCAGGCGCGCCCGCTCGGCTTCCTTCAAGTCATCCTGCAACTGCCGCAGCCGCTGCTGGCCATGCTGGATGCTCTGCTCGACCCGGGCGATGTCGCCCCCCACGGAATAGAAGCGCCCCTGCACCAGATTGAAGCGCTCGGACAGGTCGTGGTGCCCATCACGCAGGCGCTCGATGGCGGCGTCGGCGTTGCGTTGTTCGGCTACCAGGGCTTCGAAGCTGACTTCCTGGTTGCCAATGACCGCCTCGCGCTGGCCGACCTGCTCGTTCAACGCCTGCCAACGCAGGGCCGAAAGCTGGGCCTTGAGCTGGCGCTCCTCGCCCTTGTATTCCTGGTACTTTTTCGCGGCCTCGGCCTGACGGTGCAAACGCTCGAGTTGGCGTTCGAGTTCTTCGCGCAGGTCGGTCAGGCGCGCGAGGTTTTCGTGGGTGCGACGAATGCGGTTTTCAGTCTCGCGCCGCCGCTCCTTGTATTTGGAAATACCGGCGGCTTCTTCGATGAAGTTGCGCAGGTCTTCGGGCTTGGCCTCGATCAACTTGGAGATCATGCCCTGTTCGATGATCGAGTAGCTGCGCGGGCCCAGGCCGGTGCCGAGGAAAATATCGGTGATGTCGCGACGCCGGCACTTGGCGCCGTTGAGGAAATAGCTGTTCTGGCTGTCGCGGGTCACTTTGCGACGAATGGAGATTTCCGCATACGCCGCGTATTCACCCACCAGGGTGCCGTCGGAGTTATCGAACACCAACTCGATGCTGGCCTGGCTCACCGGCTTGCGGCTGGTGGAGCCGTTGAAGATGACGTCGGTCATCGACTCGCCGCGCAGGTTCTTGGCCGAACTCTCGCCCATCACCCAGCGCACGGCGTCGATGATGTTCGACTTGCCGCAACCATTGGGCCCGACCACCGCCGCCATGTTACTGGGGAAGTTCACCGTAGTCGGGTCGACGAAGGATTTGAACCCCGCCAGCTTGATGCACTTGAGCCGCACGTTCAGGCCTTCGTCAGTGCAGAGACCACCAGATCGCAACTGCGCTGGGCGTAGGCCGTGAGCACGATGCGGATCTGCGGCAAATCACGGGCCAGCACGGCGGCGAGCAGGCGCTGGAACAGGTCGAGGAACTCGCTCATTTCCGCCTTGCGCTGGTCCAGGGCCAGGAAATAGGCACGGCTCATGGCCGGTTGCAGGTTCTCGACGGTTTCCTGCAAATACGGGTTGTTGGCGAAGGGATAGGCGGCGCGCATCACGCTGAAGCTTTCATCGACGAAGGTGCGGATGTCCTGACGCGCGTAGGCGTCGTTGAGACGCTGCTGGATGGCCACGAACGGCGCCATGTCGGCCTGTTCTTTCCAGCCATGGGCCACGGCGTTGCCCAGCAGGATGTACAGCTCGCTCATCAGCGTGCAGAGGCTGCGCACCTTGTGCTCGGTGAGTTCGGTGACGTGGGCGCCACGGCGCGGCAGGATCGCGACCAAGTGACGCCGCTCCAGGATCAGCAAGGCCTCGCGGACCGAGCCGCGGCTGACGTTGAGCGCCAGCGTGACCTTCTGCTCCTGGATGCGCTCTCCCGGTTTCATTTCGCCGCGAATGATGCGTTCGGCGAGGTGATGGGCGATTTGCTCGGCGAGGCTGTCCGGGGCCTTGAACGTCATGGTTGTCCTTCAAACTCTTCGATTTGCACAAGCGGCGCAGTGTAGCGCACTCGATACGTCATGGCGCAGGGCCTGTACCGGGTTTTTGGCACGATATAAGCAAAATATTTAATCAAAAAAGCTTAAGTCCTCACCCTGAAACCAAACCTGTGGGAGCGAGCTTGCTCGCGATAGCGCCAGGTCAGTTGCTGCATTCATCGACTGGGACTGCGCCATCGCGAGCAAGCTCGCTCCCACAGGGTCCATACTTAACAAACTCGGGCAGTTGATCGACCCAGCGGATTTTCCTGACCCTTAAGTCAGAAAATCATTGACCGAAAAGTCAGACCTGATAAATTCAGGCCCACGTCGATACAACAATAATGAGTCTGCGAGGCCTTCCGTGATCCAGTTTTTACTCAACCAGGAACTCCGTAGCGAGCACGCCCTGGACCCGAACCTGACCGTGCTCAACTATTTGCGCGAACACGTTGGTAAACCAGGCACCAAAGAAGGCTGCGCCAGTGGCGACTGTGGCGCGTGCACCGTGGTGGTGGGCGAATTGCACACGGACGAAAAAGGCCAGGCGCGCATGCGCTATCGCAGTCTCAACGCGTGCCTGACCTTCGTTTCGTCACTGCATGGCAAGCAACTGATCAGCGTCGAAGACCTCAAGCACCAGGGCCAACTGCACAGCGTCCAGCAGGCGATGGTCGATTGCCACGGCTCACAATGCGGCTTTTGCACGCCAGGCTTCGTCATGTCGCTGTTCGCCCTGCAAAAAAACAGCGAACAAGCCGACGCCCATAAAGCCCACGAAGCCCTGGCGGGCAACCTGTGCCGTTGCACCGGCTACCGGCCGATCCTGGCCGCCGCGGAGCAGGCCTGCCGTGGCAAACAGCCAGACCAGTTCGATGCCCGCGAAGCCGAGACCATCGCCCGCCTCAAAGCCATCGCCCCGACCGAGACCGGTGAGCTCAACAGTGGCGACAAACGCTGCCTGGTGCCGCTGACCGTCGCCGACCTGGCCGATCTCTACGATGCTTATCCCCAGGCGCGTCTGCTGGCCGGCGGCACGGACCTGGCCCTGGAAGTCACGCAGTTTCATCGCACCCTGCCGGTGATGATCTACGTGGGCAACGTCGCCGAACTCAAGCGCATCGAACGTTTCGACGATCGCCTGGAGATCGGCGCCGCCACGGCGCTGTCCGATTGCTACGAGGCCTTGAAAGCCGAGTACCCGGACTTCGGCGAACTGTTGCAGCGTTTCGCCTCGCTACAGATCCGCAACCAGGGCACCTTGGGTGGCAACATCGGCAACGCCTCGCCGATTGGCGACTCGCCGCCCCTGCTGATCGCCCTCGGCGCGCAGATCGTGTTGTGCAAGGGCCAGACCCGTCGCACCCTGGCGCTGGAAGACTATTTCATCGATTACCGGGTCACCGCCCGCCAGGAAAGCGAGTTCATCGAGAAGATCATCGTACCCCGGGCCAGCGCCGAGCAGGCGTTCCGCGCCTACAAGGTGTCCAAGCGCCTGGACGACGACATCTCCGCCGTGTGCGCGGCATTCAACCTGCGTATCGACAACGGCGTGGTCCGCGACGCTCGCGTGGCCTTCGGCGGCATGGCCGCGACGCCCAAACGCGCCACGCATTGCGAAGCCGTATTGATCGGTGCGCCGTGGAACGACAGCACCGTCGAACGCGCCTGCGCCGCCCTGGCCGAGGATTTCACGCCACTGTCGGACTTCCGCGCCAGCAAGGAATACCGCCTGCTCAGCGCCCGCAATCTGCTGCGCAAATACTTCATCGAACTGCAAACGCCGCACATCGAGACTCGGGTGACCGCTTATGTCTAACCATCACGCCGTAGAGAAGACCCAGGCCGAACTGGCGGAACTGTTCGCCAAGGACCTGACCACCGGTGTCGGCCGCAGCGTCAAGCACGACAGCGCCGCCAAGCATGTGTCCGGTGAGGCCCAGTACATCGATGATCGTCTGGAATTTCCCAATCAGCTGCACGTTTACGCACGGCTGTCAGACCGCGCTCACGCGAAAATCATCAGCATCGACACCAAGCCCTGTTATGCCTTCGAAGGCGTGCGCATCGCCATCACCCACGAAGACGTGCCAGGCCTGAAAGACATCGGCCCGCTGCTGCCGGGCGATCCGTTGCTGGCCATCGATGACGTGCAATTTGTCGGGCAACCGGTACTCGCGGTGGCCGCGAACGACCTGGAAACCGCGCGCAAAGCCGCAATGGCCGCGATCATCGAATACGAAGACCTCGAACCCGTTCTGGACGTGGTGCAAGCCTTAAGAAAACGCCACTTCGTACTCGACAGCCACACCCACCAGCGCGGTGATTCGGCCACGGCACTGGCGAGCGCCGAGCACCGCATCCAGGGCTCGCTGCACATCGGCGGCCAGGAACACTTCTACCTGGAAACCCAGATTTCCTCGGTGATGCCCACCGAAGACGGCGGCATGATCGTCTATTGCTCGACCCAGAACCCCACCGAAGTGCAGAAACTGGTGGCCGAAGTGCTGGGCGTGCCGATGAACAAGGTGGTGGTGGACATGCGCCGCATGGGCGGCGGGTTTGGCGGCAAGGAAACCCAGGCCGCCAGCCCGGCTTGCCTGTGCGCGGTCATCGCGCACCTCACCGGCCAGCCGACCAAGATGCGCCTGCCCCGGGTCGAGGACATGCTGATGACCGGCAAGCGTCACCCTTTCTATATCGAATACGACGTCGGCTTCGACAGCCGCGGGCGCCTGCACGGGATCGCCTTGGAACTGGCCGGCAACTGCGGTTGCTCGCCGGACCTGTCGGCCTCGATCGTCGACCGGGCGATGTTCCATGCCGACAATGCCTACTACCTGGGCGATGCGACCATCAACGGCCACCGTTGCAAGACCAACACCGCGTCGAACACCGCTTACCGCGGTTTCGGCGGGCCCCAAGGCATGGTCGCCATCGAAGAGGTGATGGATGCCATCGCCCGGCACCTGGGGCTCGATCCGCTGGCCGTGCGCAAGGTCAACTATTACGGCAAGACCGAGCGTAACGTCACCCACTACTACCAGACCGTCGAGCACAACATGCTCGAGGAAATGACCGCCGAGCTTGAAGAAAGCAGCCAGTACGCCGAGCGCCGAGAAGCGATCCGGCGCTACAACGCAGGCAGCCCGATCCTGAAAAAAGGCTTGGCGCTGACGCCGGTGAAATTCGGCATTTCATTCACTGCCAGTTTCCTCAACCAAGCCGGGGCGCTGATCCACGTCTACACCGACGGCAGCATCCACCTCAACCACGGTGGCACCGAAATGGGCCAGGGCCTGAACACCAAGGTCGCGCAAGTGGTGGCCGAAGTGTTCCAGGTGGAAATGGACCGCGTACAGATCACCGCGACCAACACCGACAAGGTGCCGAACACTTCGCCCACCGCCGCCTCCAGCGGTGCCGACCTGAACGGCAAAGCCGCGCAGAACGCCGCCGAAACCATCAAGCGGCGCCTGGTGGAATTTGCCGCGCGACAGTACAAGGTCAGCGAAGAGGACGTGGAATTCCACAACGGCCATGTGCGGGTGCGCGATCACATCCTGACCTTCGAGGCGCTGGTGCAGCAGGCATATTTCGCCCAGGTCTCGCTGTCGAGCACCGGCTTCTACAAGACCCCGAAAATCTACTACGACCGCAGCCAGGCCCGTGGCCGGCCGTTCTACTACTACGCCTACGGCGCAGCCTGTGCCGAGGTGATCGTCGACACCCTCACCGGCGAGTACAAGATGCTGCGCACCGACATCCTTCACGACGTCGGCGCCTCGCTGAACCCGGCCATCGACATCGGCCAGGTCGAGGGTGGTTTCATCCAGGGCATGGGCTGGCTGACCATGGAGGAACTGGTGTGGAACGACAAGGGCAAGTTGATGACCAATGGCCCGGCCAGCTACAAGATCCCCGCCGTGGCCGACATGCCGCTGGACCTGCGGGTCAAGCTGGTGGAAAACCGCAAAAATCCCGAAGACACCGTGTTCCACTCCAAGGCCGTGGGCGAGCCGCCGTTCATGCTCGGCATCGCCGCGTGGTGCGCCATCAAGGACGCCGTGGCGAGCCTGGGGGATTACCAGCACCAGCCGAACATCGACGCCCCGGCGACACCGGAGCGGGTGTTGTGGGGATGTGAGCAGATGCGCGGGTTGAAGGCGGTTGCGGCTGAGCCCATTGAAGCCGAGTTGGCCCCGCTCTAAGACCGCGTCGCGCCCCATCGCGAGCAGGCTCGCTCCCACAGGGATTGATGGACACAGGTCCAGTTTTGGACACTGGTCCAGTTTTGGACACAGGTCCAGTTGTGGACACAGATCCAATGTGGGAGCGAGCCTGCTCGCGATGAGGCCGGAACAGACAACACAAGATGTCGAGGTGAATTATGTATAACTGGATCAGCGCCCTCGCCGACCTGCAAGATCGCGGTGAACCGTGCGTGCTGGTGACGATCATCGAAGAACTCGGCTCCACCCCGCGCAACGCCGGCTCGAAGATGGTCATCAGCGCCAGCCAGACGTTCGACACCATCGGTGGCGGACACCTGGAATACAAGGCCATGGAAATGGCCCGGCAGATGCTCGCCAGCGGCCAGCAGAACACCCATCTGGAGCGCTTCAGTCTCGGTGCGAGCCTGGGCCAGTGCTGCGGCGGCGTCACCGTGCTGCTGTTCGAACCCATGGGCCAGGTCCAGGCACAAATCGCCGTGTTCGGCGCGGGCCACGTCGGCCGCGCCCTGGTGCCGCTGCTGGCGAGCCTGCCCTGCAAGGTGCGCTGGATCGACTCCCGAGAGACAGAGTTCCCCGAACACCTGCCCCACGGCGTGCGCAAGATCGTCAGCGAAGACCCACTGGATGAAGTCGACGACTTGCCCGCCGGCAGCTACTGCATCGTCATGACCCACAACCATCAGCTCGACCTGGAACTGAGCGCCGCGATCCTCAAGCGCAACGACTTTGCCTACTTCGGCCTGATCGGTTCGAAGACCAAACGGGTCAAGTTCGAGCATCGCCTGCGTGATCGTGGCTTTGACAGCAGCACCTTGCAGCGCATGCGTTGCCCGATGGGCATTGGCGAGGTCAAAGGCAAGTTGCCTGTGGAAATCGCCATCTCCATCGCCGGCGAAATCATCGCCACCTATAACGCCGATTTCGGCCAGCACACCACCCGCGCCGAGCCGATTGCCAAGCTGCTGCCGGCCTCGCGCCGCAGCCAGGCGAACCGCTGAACACTCGTTGAGAATTCCCATGCCCCTGACACGCAAAGCCTACCGCGCCGCTCTGCTCCACAGCCTCGCCGACCCAGCCGAAGTCGGTATCGAGGCGTCCTATGAATATTTCGAAGACGGCTTGCTGGTGGTGGAAAACGGCCAGATCAGCGCCATCGGCCACGCCCATGACCTGCTGCCGACCCTGGCAGCGGACATCGAAGTCACTCATTACCAGGACGCGCTGATCACCCCTGGCTTGATCGACACCCACATCCACCTGCCACAGACCGGCATGGTCGGCGCCTATGGCGAGCAATTGCTGGACTGGCTCAACACCTACACCTTCCCCTGCGAAAGCCAGTTCGCCGACAAGGCCCACGCCGATGCCGTGGCCGATATTTTCATCAAGGAATTGCTGCGCAACGGCACCACCACCGCGTTGGTGTTCGGCAGCGTGCACCCGCAATCGGTGAATTCGTTTTTTGAAGTGGCCCAGAAACTCGACCTGCGGATGATCGCCGGCAAAGTGATGATGGATCGCAACGCCCCGGACTACCTGGTCGACACCGCCGAATCCAGCTACACCGAAAGCAAGGCGCTGATCGAGCGCTGGCACGGCAAGGGCCGCCTGCACTACGCCGTGACTCCGCGTTTCGCCCCTACCAGTACCCCGGAACAACTGGCCCTGGCCGGTCAGTTGCTGGGGGAATACCCAGACCTGTACATGCAGACCCACATCAGCGAGAACCTGCAGGAGGTGCAGTGGGTCAAGGAGCTGTTCCCGGAGCGCAAGGGTTATCTGGACGTCTACGACCACTACCAACTGCTCGGCAAACGCTCAGTGTTCGCCCATGGCGTGCACTTATGTGACGACGAATGCGCACGCCTGGCAGAGACCGGTTCGGCCATCGCCTTCTGCCCGACCTCGAACTTTTTCCTCGGCAGCGGCCTGTTCAACCTGCCGATGGCCGAGAAGCACAAGGTGAACGTAGGGTTGGGCACGGACGTAGGCGGCGGCACCAGCTTTTCGCTGCTGCAAACCCTGAACGAAGCCTACAAGGTCATGCAGTTGCAGGGTGCGCGGCTGAGCCCGTTCAAGTCGCTGTACCTGGCCACCCTCGGCGGCGCCCGGGCCCTGCGCCTGGACGACAGGATCGGGACTTTGCAGCCGGGTTCCGACGCGGACTTCCTGGTACTGGACTACAACGCCACGCCGCTGCTGGGCTATCGCCTCAAGCAGGCCAAGGACATTGCCGAGCGGTTGTTCGTGTTGATGACACTGGGGGATGACCGGACGGTGGCGCAGACGTATGCGGCCGGCCGGTTGGTGCATCAGCGATAGATGCTTGTTGCCTGCTGAGTCGCTATCGCGAGCAAGCTCGCTCCCACAGTGGATGTGTGTCGTTCACATAGCCCCTGTGGGAGCGAGCTTGCTCGCGATTAGCGGTATGACTGATTCAACCCATCAAAGCTTGGCCGTCGAGCGCCCAGGCTTCTTGCTCTGCAACAGGTGCGAGAACACCGCATGCAAGTCATCCGACGCGCTTTCCTCGTCGAGGTTGAGCTTGCTGTCGATGTGATCCATGTGATGCATCATCAGGTCCACTGCCAACGTGGCATCGCGAGCCTCGATGGCGTCGATCAACTGGGTGTGTTCGTCATAGGAACAGTGGGAACGGTTGCCGCTTTCGTACTGGGCGATGATCAGCGACGTCTGCGACACGAGGCTGCGCTGGAAGCTGATCAGCGGGGCATTCTTCGCCGCTTCGGCCAGCTTGAGGTGGAACTCGCCCGACAAACGGATGCCGGCGCCGCGGTCGCCACGGGAGAAACTGTCGCGCTCGTCGCTGACCATCTGCCGCAGTTCAGCCAATTGTTCGGCCGTGGCATGCTGCACCGCCAATTCGGTGATTGCCCTTTCCACCAGGCGCCGGGCCATGAATACCTGGCGCGCCTCTTCGACACTCGGGCTCGCCACCACGGCACCGCGGTTGGGCCGCAGCAACACCACGCCTTCGTGAGCCAGGCGTGACAACGCCCGGCGAATGATCGTGCGGCTGACCCCGAAAATCTCCCCCAGTGCCTCTTCGCTCAACTTTGTACCGGGCGCCAGGCGTTGTTCGAGGATGGCCTCGAAGATATGCGCATAGACAATATCGTCCTGGGTTCCGCTGCGAGCGGCTTTACCGGCTCGCGGTTGTTTCTTGAGGGGTTGCAACTGTTCGTTCATGGGCACTCGAGTCGGGAGAACTGCGGCGAATTGACCGTGACTGTAATACGGCACAGCGGGTCGCTGGCAAGTATCGCGTAAAAAACAGCTCGATTGTACACAACCTCTGATGGCAACACGACTGTACGGCTGTTTGCGGGCATGGCTGTATTGCAATCGGCTACTGCGTTGAGTTTAGGCTTCAAACCCAAAATCTGCGGCGCGATCAAGCCCAGTCAATCTACAACAAGGACCACCGCCCACCATGACCGAAGTCACGACCCCACCACTTCGTCCATTGGCCGATACCTCGCCTTCAGCCATCGTCGCCGGGTTCATTGCGATGATGACCGGCTACACCAGCTCCCTGGTGCTGATGTTCCAGGCCGGGCAGGCAGCCGGGCTGACCAGCGGGCAGATTTCCTCGTGGATCTGGGCGATTTCCATCGGCATGGCGGTGTGTTCCATCGGGCTGTCGCTGCGCTATCGCACACCGATCACCATCGCTTGGTCGACACCCGGCGCAGCGCTGCTGATCACCAGCCTGGGCGGCGTGAGTTATGGCGAGGCCATCGGAGCCTATATTACCTGTGCAGTATTGGTGACGATCTGTGGCCTGACCGGCAGTTTCGAACGCCTGGTCAAGCGTATTCCAGCCTCGCTGGCGGCGGCGTTGCTGGCGGGAATCCTGTTCAAGATCGGCAGCGAGATCTTCGTCGCCACCCAGCATCGCACCGGCCTGGTGCTGGGGATGTTCTTCACCTATCTGATCGTCAAGCGCCTGTCACCGCGCTACGCGGTATTGGCGGCGCTGTTGATCGGTACGGCGCTGTCGGGCCTGCTGGGGCTGTTGGATTTCAGCGGCTTTGCCCTGGAAGTCGCGACGCCGGTGTGGACCACGCCGCACTTTTCCCTGGCGGCCACCATCAGCATCGGCATTCCGTTGTTCGTGGTGGCGATGACCTCGCAGAACATGCCTGGCATCGCCGTGCTGCGGGCAGACGGTTATAACGTGCCGGCCTCGCCGTTGATCACCAGCACCGGCATCGCTTCGCTACTGCTGGCGCCGTTCGGCTCCCATGGCATCAACCTGGCAGCCATCAGCGCGGCGATCTGCACCGGCCCCCACGCCCACGAAGATCGCAACAAGCGCTACACGGCGGCGGTCTGGTGCGGGGTTTTCTACGGGATTGCCGGGGTGTTCGGCGCGACGCTGGCGGCGTTGTTCGCGGCGCTGCCCAAGGAACTGGTGCTGTCCATCGCGGCCCTGGCGCTGTTCGGGTCGATCATCAATGGTTTGAGCATCGCCATGAGCGAAGTGAAGGAGCGGGAAGCGGCGTTGATCACCTTCATGGTCACGGCGTCGGGGCTGACGCTGTTCTCCATCGGTTCGGCGTTCTGGGGGATTGTGGCGGGGGTGCTGACCTTGCTGATCCTGAACTGGCGCAATGCCTGAAAGCTTTAAAAGCATCGCGAGCAAGCTCGCTCCCACAGTAGAGGCATGCATTCCTCCTGTGGGAGCGAGCTTGCTCGCGATAGCGGCCTGAAGCACACCACAATACCCAACAGCCAGGCACAAAAAAGCCGGCGCCCCTAAGGGCTGCCGGCTCAGATCATCACGCCTTGGCGTTGATCGGCTTTTCCGGGTACCAGACGTCCATCAGCGGGCTGACTTCAACGCTGGTCAGCTCAGGACGTGCCTTGAGCCAAGCTTCAACGGCAGCGCGCTGCTCTTCGGTGACCGAGCCACGCTTCTGCAGGCAAACCAGACCGTAGTCGTCGCCGCCGACGTAGCCCAGGCCGTTGGCTTCCATGGCTTCTTTCAGGAAAGCGTCGAGGAAAGCGTCAATAGCCTCATCGGCCAGATCTTCTTTGAAATCCAGGTTCAGTTCGAAACCCAGCTCTTGAAATTCATCCACGCACAGTTTTTTGCGCAGACGCTGGGAACGGTTAGTCGCCATTGGAACAATCCTCATAAGTAATAACGGCCGGCACTTTACCAGTTTGGTGCGCCGATTGCCCGACTGATCGGGTGTATCGACCTACCGTCGGTAAAAAATAGCAGCCGAAGGGCTCAGGCAGGGCCCAAGCCGTTGCGGCTTGGGGCATAATGCCGACACTTTCATGACCGTTGAGGGCGTTCATTTTCATGCCCTCGTCTTTTCCCCCTCGCCCGTAGGGTTTTATTTCAAATGATCAAATCTTTGCGTCCACTGCTTCTGGCCAGCCTTCTTCTTCCCCTGGCCCTCCCTGTCACCAGCCACGCCGCCACGATCAACACCGCCCTGTCGCCCAACGTGCAAAAGGCCCTCAAGGCCAGCAAGCTGCAGGACGACGCCCTGTCCCTGGTGATGGTGCCGCTCAACGGCCCCGGCACCCCGACCCTGCACAACGCCGACGTCTCGGTCAATCCAGCGTCCACCATGAAACTGGTGACTACCTACGCGGCCCTGGAAATGCTCGGCCCCAATCACCAGTGGAAAACCGAGTTCTACACCGACGGCACCCTCAGCGGCGGGATCCTCAACGGCAACCTGTACCTCAAGGGCGGCGGCGACCCCAAGCTGAACATGGAAAAACTCTGGCTGCTGATGCGCGACCTGCGAGCCAACGGCGTACAGCAGGTCACTGGCGACCTGGTGCTGGACCGCAGCTTCTTCATCCAGCCGCAACTGCCCGAGTTCAACGACGACGGCAACGACGAAAACAAACCGTTCCTGGTCAAGCCCGACTCGCTGCTGGTCAACCTCAAGGCCCTGCGCTTCGTCGCCCGCAATGACGGCGGCCGGGTGCTGGTGTCGGTGGAGCCGCCGATTGCGAGCATTCGCATCGACAATCAGGTCAAGGCCGTCAACTCCAAGCAATGCGCCGGCGGCGTGCGCTACAACCCGGTGGCCCAGGCGGACGGCAGCGTGACGGTGACCGTCGGCGGCCAGCTCGGTGACGGTTGCAGCTCCCAGACCTACCTGTCGCTGCTGGACCATGCTACCTACACCGCCGGGGCGGTGCGGGCGATCTGGAAAGAGCTGGGCGGCAGCATTCAGGGCAAGGACCGCCTGGCCGCGACCCCGAGCAACGCCAAGGTCCTGGCCCGGGCATTCTCCCCGGACCTGGCGGAGATCATCCGCGACATCAACAAATACAGTAACAACACCATGGCCCAGCAGCTGTTCCTGAGCCTTGGCGCGCAGTTCCGTAACGACGCCGACGGCGACGACGCCAAGGCCGCGCAACGGGTCGTGCGCCAGTGGTTGGCCAAGAAAGGCATCACCGCGCCGCACCTGGTGATGGAGAACGGCTCCGGCCTGTCCCGCGCCGAACGGGTCAGCGCCCGGGAAATGGCAGCCATGCTGCAAGCCGCCTGGCGCAGCCCGTATGCGGCGGAGTACATCAGCTCGATGCCGATTGCCGGCACCGACGGCACCATGCGCAAACGCCTGAAGACCACCGCCATGGCCGGCGAAGCCCACGTCAAGACCGGCACCCTGAACACCGTCCGCGCCATCGCCGGCTTCAGCCGTGACATCAACGGCAACACTTGGGTCGTGGTAGCGATCCTCAACGATCCAAAGCCCTGGGGCGCTTCGTCGGTGCTGGACCAGGTGCTCCTGGACCTGTACCGCCAGCCGAAACTGCCGCAGACGGCTTCGGTGCTCTAAGCCAGCAAGCCCAATGTGGGACGATTCGGTAGGTCAGCAGACATCGATGCTGAATGACACACCGCTATCGCGAGCAAGCTCGCTCCCACATTGGGTCGGCTTCGTACACGAGTTTTGTGCTTGCGGCAGATCAAGTGTGGGAGCGAGCTTGCTCGCGATAGCGCCAGGTCAATCGATGAAGAGGCTGAGTGTTACGACCCTATCGCGAGCAGGCTCGCTCCCACATTGGTTAGCCTGAAGCCTTTAGCCCAACTGCACCTCAACCCGATCCCGCCCGGCCTGCTTGGCCGCATACACGCCCGAGTCGGCCCTTAGCAGCAACGCATCGGCGCCCTCCCCGGCGCGCCAGGTGGCGATACCGAAGCTGGCGGTGACAAACCCCACACCCTCGATGGGCGCCGCCCGCAAGCCTTCCCACAGTTCCAATGCCAAGGTGTAGGCGCTGTCGCTGTCGGTATCCGGGCACAGCACCACGAACTCTTCGCCCCCCAGCCGGCAGAACACATCGGTGCGCCGCAATCGTTGGGCGACGCGCTGACAAACCGCCTGCAACACCCGGTCGCCCACTGCGTGGCCATGCTGGTCGTTGATGCGCTTGAAGTGGTCAATGTCGAGCATGATGACCGCCAACCCTCCGGAACCGCGCTCGACCCGAGCCATCTCCGAAGTCAGGCGTTCCTGGAAATAGCGGCGGTTGCGAATACCGGTCAGGGCGTCAGTCACGGACAGGGCCCGCAGCTCTTCTTCCACGCGCTTGAGGTCGGAAATATCCGAAATATAGCCGTGCCACAACACCCCACCACCGGGGAGCTCCTCGGGCGTGGCCTCGCCGCGTACCCAGCGCAGGCCGCGCAAAGGCAGTTGCACCCGGTACTCTTCCCGCCACGGGCTCAAGGTGCGGGCCGAAGCACGAATCGACGCGCGGACGCGCGTGCTGTCCAACGGGTGAATGCGCGAGAAAATCGCCTCGGCGTTCTGCACCAGCACATCGGGTTCCAATTCATAGATGTCGCGAATGCCGTCGCTGGCATAGATCACGCTGAAGCGACCGTTGAAATCCATTCTGAACTGGTAGATTCCCCGGGCACGTGGGCACTGAGCTTTTTCAGCAACAGGTCACGGGCAGCCAATGCTTCGTGGACGCGCTTGCGTTCGGTGATGTCGATGCAGATCGCCAGGTGCCCGATCCACAACCCCTGGTCATCAAGCATCGGCGTGGCGAGCATGTTCACGGTCAGGTGGCTGCCATCGCGGCGCACCAGGGTCCACTCCCGCGCCTGTTGCCCGCCCTGCTCGCCGCCCTCGAGCAGCATCGCGTGGCACGTCGGAATCGGCTTGCCAAAGCGCGCGCCGAGCTGGGCGGCGCGGGCCTGGAGTTCACGCGGTACATGCAGGCATTCCAGGGTCATGCTCTGCAGGACCTCGCAGCTCTGGTAGCCGAGCATCTGTTCGGCGCCAGCGTTGAAGGTGGTGATGACACCGCGCAGGTCAGTGGCGATGATCGCGACCTGGGTCGCGGCATCCAGTACACCGCGCAACTGGCCATGGGTACCGCGCAGCTCCTGCTCCCGGGCGCGCAATTCACGGGTGCGTTGCTCTACCAGTTTCAAGGCCCGCTGCCGCTGGCTGACCAGTACATAGAGCAAGGCGCTGAGCAGCAGGCTGAGCAAACCGCCGAGTATCACCATGCTGGTGACCGAAGAATGATTGGTGGACAGGAACACCCGGCTGGGCCGCAACTCCACCCGGTAGTCGCGATCGGCCAGGCGCAACAGGCGAGTTGCCGACAAATCGCTACGGCCTGGTGGGTTGTGGGATTCGAACAGCGCCTCCTCCGCGTTTTCGCTAGACAGGTCCATGACACGCATCGACAGATTATCGTGACCGGACGCTGGCAGCCCGTCACCCGCCAGTTGGCGCATGCTGATGGCCGCCATCACGTACCCGAACGGTTCGCTGGCCGATTCCCGGGTGACCGGCGCGACCAACAGTACACCCCGGGCAAATACCGGGTCGGCGCCCATCAGGTCCAATGGCTGCGAAACTACCAGGCCGCCTCTCTGGCGGGCCCGCTCAACGGTCGCACGGCGCAAGGGTTCGGAAAGCAGGTCCAGGCCCAGCGGTGTCCCGTAGGAAGTCTGGCTCTGGATGTAGCGCAGCGGTGCGTATTCATCCCGTTCGGCGGCCTGTCGCAGGCCACCGCGACCGTCCGGCTCACGGATCGTGAATTGAGTGGCCCCTTCGGCTTGCGCTTGTTGTTCGAACGATTGCCGTTCGTCGCGCAGCACCCTGGGCACCCAGGCGAAGGCCCGGGTACGGCGCAATAGCACGTCAGCGTAACCACGGAATTCGTTGTTGGAGACATCTTCGGAGTTGGCAAAGAAACGCCTGAGGCTGTCGAGGCGTTGCTCCTGGTCCTGGAAATGTTCCTCGATGCGGCTGAAACGTTCCTCGGCTTGCAGCTCGAAGCGCTGGTGCAATTGCTGATTGGACAGGCTCATCATCGCCCAGGCCAGCAACCCGGTCAGGAACAGACCGGCCAGCAGGACCAGCGAAGCGACCAGCCAGGCCGACACATCTTCGCTGATAAAGCCCAGGATCCTGGGACGCACCTGATGCAATGCCATAAATACAACCCAGAAAGGAACCAGGCATAGGTACAGCCCTGGACACAGCCTAAGTTATAGCTATTCGCCACCACTTTGACCAGTCCCCAAATGAGGCTAGAAGCCTTGAATTACAAGGCTTCGTGGATCCAATCAGCCCCGACTCAACGCGCCATGATCTTCCAGGCGCGGTGGATCTTGCCGTTGCGGGCGAAATCCGGATCGATCGTCTTGGCGGTGATCTCTTCCACCGCATAACGCTCGCCAAGGTTGTCCTCGAGCTGGAACTTGCGGAAGTTGTTGGAGAAATACAGCACACCACCCGGCGCCAGGCGCGCCATGGCCAGGTCCAGCAACTGCACATGGTCGCGCTGCACGTCGAACACGCCTTCCATGCGTTTGGAGTTGGAGAAGGTCGGCGGATCGATGAAGATCAGGTCGTACTCGTCACGACTGGCTTCAAGCCAGGCCATCACGTCGCCCTGCTCCAGGCGGTTCTTGTCCGAAAAACCATTGAGCGACAGGTTGCGCCGCGCCCAGTCCAGGTAGGTCTTGGACAGGTCGACGCTGGTGGTACTGCGTGCCCCACCCTTGGCAGCGTGGACGCTGGCGGTCGCGGTGTAGCAGAACAGGTTGAGGAAACGCTTGCCGGCCGCCTCTTTCTGGATCCGCAGGCGCATCGGCCGATGATCGAGAAACAGCCCTGTGTCCAGGTAGTCGGTGAGGTTGACCAGCAGCTTCACGCCACCTTCGTTGACCTCGGTGAACTTGCCCTGGGCGCTCTGACGCTCGTACTGTTTGGTGCCGCTCTGGCGCTCGCGACGCTTGATCACCACGCGGCTCTTGTCCACGTTCAGCGCCTGGGGAATCGCCGCCAGGGCGTCGAACAGCCGGGCCGAGGCTTTTTCCGGGTCGATGGACTTCGGCGCGACGTATTCCTGGACGTGCACCCAGTCGTGGTACAGGTCGATGGCCATGGAATATTCCGGCATGTCGGCATCGTAGACCCGATAGCAGTCCACGCCTTCACGCTTGGCCCACTTACTCAGCAACTTGAGGTTTTTTTGCAGGCGATTGGCGAACATCTGTCCACCTTCGCTCAACCGTGCCTGCTCGACCACAGGGGCTGGCGCCGGTGCCGGCTTGATCGGGTTGCCATTCTTGTTGTACTGGCGCTCTTGCGGTACTTCCGGGGCCTGATCGTAGGCGGCCTGCTCACGTTCGGCCTGGCGCTGTTCCGGGGTGCGACGTTCGCCGGTGACGAACTGGTCCGGCAATACCTTGATCAGCAGCAACTTGCACGGCAAGGCGCCGTTCCAGAACGAATACTGCTTGTGACTGCGAATGCCCATGCGCTTGCCCAGGTCCGGCGCGCCGGTGAACACCGCCGCCTCCCAGTTCAGGCAGGCCTGGCGCAGGCGCTCGCCCAGATTCTGGTAGAGGTAAAGCAGGCTGGCTTCATCACCCAGGCGCTCGCCGTACGGCGGGTTGCAGATCACCAGGCCCTTCTGGTTCTGGTCTGGACGTGGCTCGAAGGTGGCGACTTCGCCTTGATAGATCTTGATCCACTCGCTCAGGCCAGCACGTTCGACGTTGTTGCGGCCCGGCTGGATCAGCCGTGGGTCGGCTTCGTAGCCGCGAATCCACAACGGTGGCTTGGCCAGACCGGCGGCGGCGCGCTCGCTGGCCTCTTCGTGGAGCTTCTTCCACAGCGCCGGCACGTGGCCGAGCCAGGCGGTGAAGCCCCACTGCTGGCGACGCAGGTTCGGCGCCATGTCGGCGGCGATCATCCCGGCTTCCACCAGGAACGTGCCCACGCCGCACATCGGGTCGGCCAGCGCCCCGCCTTCAGCGGCAATGCGCGGCCAACCGGCGCGGATCAGGATCGCGGCGGCGAGGTTTTCCTTCAGCGGCGCGGCGCCTTGCTGCAGGCGATAACCGCGCTGGTGCAGGCTGTGGCCGGAGAGGTCGAGGGAGAGGATCGCTTCGCCGCGGTCCAGGCGCAGGTGGATGCGCAGGTCCGGGTTGAGCTTGTCGATGGACGGTCGCTCGCCCGATGGCGTGCGCAGCTTGTCGACGATGGCGTCCTTGACTTTCAAGGCGCCGAAATGGGTGTTGTCGATGCCCGAGCCGTGGCCGCTGAACTCCACTGCCAGGGTGCCATCGGCCAGCATGTGGTCTTGCCAGTCGACGTCCAGCACGCCGTGGTACAGGTCTTCGGCGTCCTTCATCGGGAAGCGCTTGAGCACCAACAGCACACGGTTGGCCAGGCGCGACCACAGGCACAGGCGATAGGCCGTTTCCATGTCGGCCATGCCGCGCACGGCGGAGGTGTGCTCGCGCGCTTCTTCAAGGCCAAGCCCGACGGCTTCCTCGATGAGCAGGCCTTCAAGACCCTTGGGGCAAGTGAGGAAGAGTTCGAAACGATCGGACATGGGAGTTCCAGAGCCTTTGGCTTAGTGGACCGGGCAACGCATTGCCGGGCCGGGTTCAATCAGGTGCTTTTCTCAAGAGCACCCGCGTGGCACGAAAGTGTGCCGTACCACCCTCGCCGCTCAGGTTAAAAGAGCTTAGATGCGAAGGCAGAAAAAAAATTCTGTGCGACAAATTGTAAAAACTCGACCCTTTCGTCGAATAGTACCCGAGTGCAACAGGGGGACATTCTCATTCGAGAAAAGGCCGCCCTGTTTGGCGCAGGGCCGATCATACAGGGGTCTTGCTCAAAAGCGGTCAACGAACATCAAGTTACTTATCGCCCTAACATCTTTATTGTTACGTGCTTATGACAAAACGATCATTCCATCCCTGTGACGCTTTGGTTAGAACTCAACACAGGTTGACGTCGCAACGGCGTCAACACCTCGGCTCGTCACGCCGGCAACGAGCCACCAACGGCAGAATGATTCTGCCCCGGCCTCGATAGAGGCCGACGCTAAGTAACAGTCAACAAGTGAGGGCAACACCCTATGAGAAGACTTAAGCGTGATCCGTTGGAAAGAGCATTTTTACGTGGTTACCAATATGGCGTTGGTGGTAAATCCCGTGAGCTTTGCCCCTTTACTCTACCGTCGGTACGTCAAGCCTGGATCAATGGCTGGCGAGAAGGACGCGGCGACAACTGGGACGGTATGACCGGCACTGCGGGTATCCATAGACTCAACGAACTTCACGCCGTCGGC
Source organism: Pseudomonas sp. St316 (assembly GCF_018325905.1). Taxonomy (NCBI): domain Bacteria; kingdom Pseudomonadati; phylum Pseudomonadota; class Gammaproteobacteria; order Pseudomonadales; family Pseudomonadaceae; genus Pseudomonas; species Pseudomonas sp. St316. The sequence continues at coordinate 4,677,094 of NZ_AP021901.1, forward strand.
TGACACAGGGCTTAATACTCAAGAACTCGACAATTTGACATCCATATCGATTTAACCACGCACGTCCCATCCGGACGGCGGGCTACGGCCCAGGGGGCTCCTTCGAGGAGCCCTTTTTAATGCCTGGGGTTTCTGAACACTGTGAATACCTGGACTGTAAACACTCTTGTGGGCGAGCCCACCTTTTGTGGGAGCAAGGCTTGCCCGCGATGAACACGACACGGTCTATCTGGAACCGAGGCGCCCGTATCGCGAGCAAGCTTTGCTCCCACAAAAAAACCTGCTCGCCACAATAGAGCCGACCGCTCCTGAATCAACCCAACGCCGCAATCGCATCCACCGACTCACGAATCAATGCCGGCCCCTTGTAGATAAAGCCCGAATAAATCTGCACCAGGCTCGCCCCTGCGGTGATCTTCTCGGCGGCATGCCGGCCTTCGGTAATCCCGCCCGCAGCGATGATCGGCAAACGCCCCGCCAATTCATCGGCCAGCACCTTCACGGTATGAGTGCTCTTGTCACGCACCGGCGCTCCAGACAAGCCGCCCGCCTCGTCACCGTGCTCCAGCCCTTCAACGCCTTCGCGCCCCAGGGTCGTGTTGGTGGCGATCACCGCGTCCATGCCCGTATCGATCAGGGCCTGGGCCACCTGGATGGTCTCTTCGTCGGTCATGTCTGGCGCGATCTTGATCGCCAGTGGCACGTGCCGGCCGTGGGTCAACGCCAGCTCGGCACGACGCCGGGCCAGGTCGGCCAACAGTTGCTTGAGGGAATCACCGAATTGCAGGCTGCGCAGCCCCGGGGTATTGGGGGAGCTGACGTTGACGGTCACGTAGCTGGCGTGGGCATAGACCTTGTCCAGGCAGATCAGGTAATCGTCGACGGCACGTTCCACCGGCGTGTCGAAGTTCTTGCCGATATTGATGCCCAGCACGCCCTTGTACTTGGCCGCGGCCACGCGGGCCAGCAGATGATCGACGCCCAAGTTGTTGAAGCCCATGCGGTTGATGATCGCCTCGGCCTGCGGCAGGCGAAACAGCCGCGGCTTGGGGTTACCCGGCTGCGGCCGAGGGGTGACGGTGCCGATTTCGACGAAACCAAAACCCAACTGGGCGAAACCATCGATGGCCGCGCCATTCTTGTCCAACCCCGCCGCCAACCCGACCGGGTTGGGGAATTCCAGTCCCATGACCGTCACCGGCAATTTCGCCGGGGCCTTGCACAACAAACCGTTGAGGCCCAAACGCCCGCCCGCGCCGATCAGGTCCAGGGACAGATCGTGGGAGGTTTCCGGGGAAAGTTTGAACAGCAGCTCACGGGCCAGGGTGTACATGGGTGGGTTTGACTCGTTTGAAGAAATGAGGCGCGGATTATAGCGGGGTGAAGGGATGGGAGCGAGCGACCGATGGTGGCCCGCTCCCGGGCTTGACTCAAGACGTGGTCGTTTCCTGCAGTGCATAAGTGTTGTTGGTTTGCTTCAGGTTGGCAAAGATCAGTGGGAAGTAAAGAAGCGCCACCATCATGGCGAAACAGCCATTGAGAATATGGCCTTGGGTATCCTCACCGTTCTCGCTGTTACTCAACCAGGCCGTTGCCGCCCCCATGAACAGGCTGACAGCGTGACCAAACGAGAGGCGTGCCCCCGCAACATTCACAAATGCGTCGGCCAATTGAGTTCGGGTGGGCCACTGAACACCAGTGCGTACCTCCAGGGCCATTTGTTGTAACGATTCCGGATCGGAAAAGACTGAGTCCATTCCTCGCTGGGGTGAAAGCACATGCCAACTTTTGCAGGCAATCAAAGTCGCCACATCGGCTACCATGCCGAGCGCATTCAGCCCGGCTTGAATCGCGTCCGCGCCAAAATCGTGACCAAGCCCCTCGGCGGCCCTGGCAGGGCCACTCAATGGCATGGCCTTACCCAATTCCGCCAGCGCAAATTGGCCTGCGCCATAAGCTGCGGCTGTAACCCCGGTTGCCACGGCGTTCGCGGGACCCGCGTTATCTTTCAAAGGGAAGAAGGCTTGAGCCACGGCCCTGGCCGTGATGTAGACGAGTCCGCCGGTCATCGTTGGGAAGAGCTTTGACGCTGCTCCCGTGAGAACGGCCCCGAGCGCGCTTCCCATCACAGCACTCGCCATGCATAGACACCCCAGCCTCGACTTCCAGCTCGCCTCCCCTGAAAACTCCCTACGGATGGCCCCCATCAGCGTCAACGCTGGCCCCACCATCGCCACCGCAACGGCCGCCCACGCCCGGGAAGCCTCAGGTGTATCACCTTCGCGCATGGCGTTCTCGACGAGATAGCCGACGTACTGGCGCAAAGCGGTGGCCAACGCAATGATCATCCCTGTGTGCCCGGCGACATTCAGCAGATTGAGCCCGGGGCCCTTGGCGGCTTCGAGCAGTTCCATGCCTGCCTCGATCACAGCTTTCAAGCGACCTTCACTGCTGCCGTTGCCTGCGGCGCCTTCATCTATGAAGTTAAAAATCTCGTGTTGTTCAGGGCCGGGGGGCATTTTGCCCGTTTGGATGTAGCCTTCCATTTGGTCTTTGATAGTGTGAGCTGGCTCACCCAAATCGCCCGACAATCCCTCCAAAGAACACTCTATCGCTCGACCTAGACGCGCAAAACCCGCAGTGACTTCCCTGTCTGTTCCTAGCGCAGTCACCGTCACTTCAATGCCCTCAACGTTTAACGGCACAAGATCAAGCGCGCCTGACTGCCTGGCCGAAGTGGTGTGTAGAGATGCAACGCTTCCATGCAACTGAGAAACAGCAAAGGTGTCATTTCCTCCCGCAATTTTCATGGGTCTTTCTCCTGCTGGTTGTCGTTAAACTGCTCGGAGCGATTCTCACCACTCACTCTTCTCCCAAACCTCATCCCCCATCGGCTGGAACACCTCACGCATCACGCCCATGACAAAAACTTCCATGGCGAACGCCAAGCCATTGGCCCCGAGGATTTCCTTATAGAGCTGCGACTTTTCCAGCCCCTCTTCCTTCAATCGATACAGAACCTGTAGCGTGACCGCCTTCAACGCCGAGGCGGTGCGATACGCCGCCGTTTCTCCGTCCGCCCCGCGCAGGGTGCGGAGAAACTCATGAATCGCCTTCTCGCCCTGACCTTCCATGGCCAACAGCAATCGATACACGTGCTCGAACTCAGGATCTGGCCGTTTCTCCTGTAGGGCAGCCAGCAGCCGCGACTCCAGCGTCTCGGCCGCCGTGCTGGTGTCAGGCCCACGAGGGCTGAGAACATTCAAGGGCTCAATCTGCATGGGGGACTTGTCCGGCGGCGATCTTTTTGGCGTCGACGAAGCTCAAGCACAGTTGCTTCAGCGCCTGCTGCGAGGCCTGGTCCAGGACACGCACCGATTCCGGCAGATCAGCGATGCTCGCCAATAACCTGGGTGCCAACCGTTCCCGAGCCGTTTCAACGTCGAACTCCAGCAGTTGATCCGCCAGCCGCAGCACATAGCGATCCTGCGGGTGATATTCCAGAAGCAGCTGGCCGGGCCATCGCTGACGCAAGCGCTCACGCCATTCGTTGCCGCGCGCACGGCAATGCTGCGGCAACAACAGGTGCAATGCCGCGCCCGCATCACTCGATTGCCCGGCCAGCCAGTTTTCCAGCATGTCGTCCAGCCACTGGGGCTGACTCAAGACTTGGGCAAGCAGATCGTGCGCGGCCCGGGCCAACTCGTTGTGCAATTGAAGGCCGAGGGTTTGCGAGTTCAACAAGCCGTCCGCCAGATGCCCGGTCGCGCGCAGGACGCCCTCGGCATAGCCCTGTTGAAACGCCTGGGCATGCACCGCTTCGGCATCGCGCCGGGCCTGTTCGACACTCTCACGGGCCCGGCGCTGGGCCTCGAGTTGCAAGCACCGACGACGGCGCGCCGCGGCGATGTCCTCGCGGGCCAGGTGCACGTCTTCGCCAACAGGCAAGTCAGCCAGGGAGCGGATAGAGTCGAGCATGCTGCACCGCCAGAAAGAAAAGGGTTGGATCAGGTTTCGTGACCGGCCATTGCCGCTGCAAGCGCACGACCGGCTCGGTGAATTGCAAGGCCAGGCGCTCAAGCAGAAAAGGTGGGACCTGCCCATGCCAGCTCCACAGCGCATTGAGGCCGGCCGCTTCGACCCGCTCCACTGAAACAGCCGAGCTTTCCATCCACAGCTCGCTTCGAGGGCCCAGGCGGTAGTTGGCGAACCGCCGAACCGCCATCGGCAGGCAGCGCAACGCCCCGCCACGCGCCAGGGCGGGCTTCAAGCGATAGGCGCCCATCAGCAACGCGATGTAGGGCAATTGTCGCCAATGGCGAACCCACTGTTTCGCCACGCCGGTCAGCGCCGTCGACGGCCATGGCCCTTGCAACTGCAGGCCTTCGAGCACTATGCGGTTGAGCAGGCTGCGCGCCTCCAGCCCCTCGAATCCCGCCGGTACCACCAGGCGCTGAGGGTTCAGGTACCCCAGGGGCTCAGTTAGAATCTTCTGCAAGCGGTCAATGTCCGACATCACGCCGCCCAACCCTTGACTGTCGATAGGCCCAGGCGCCGCCGACCAACAGCAACCCGCTTATCACCGCCAGCAACCACGGCCAGTTCGATGGCTTCCGGCTAGCGGTGACAGTCGGCGCGACATGCTGGGTCGGCGAGCGCTTGGACAGCACCACCGAGATGTTCTCGTACTCCACCGTGGCAAAACTGTTCTTGAGAAAACGCTTGATGTCGGTGATCAGCAATTGCGCCTCGACATCTCGCTCATGCAGCACGACCGCCGAGAGGTGGATAGGCGCCGGCTTGCGCCCACCCTCGCCAGCATCCAGGTCGTAACTGACATGCACCCGCGCTGAAACCACACCTTCGAGCACAGCCAGCGACTGTTCGATGCGCTGCTCCAGCGCCGAATACAACCGAGCTTTTTCCGCTCGCGGCGAAGCCACCAGGGAACCGGCGGGAAACAGCTCTGCCACCTGCAAACGGGGCCGGGACGGCAACGAATAAAGATTAAGCAAGTCGACGGCGGCGGAAAAATCCGGTTGATCGATTTTCACCGCATAGCCGGCTTTGCCACCGTCAACTTTCACCGCCGCGATGTTGTTGCGTTGCAGGACCGACAGCACTTCATTGGCCTGCTGCTGATCCAGCCCTTCCAGCAGACTCGGCTGGCGACACCCCGCCAGCACCAGGCACAACAACAGCCACAACAGGCCTGGCTTCATGACGCACGCAACAGGGTTTCTGCCGTGCCCACGGCTTTGCGTACCAGCACGTTGAGCAAATTGATGTCGACGTTGTATTGCCCGGTCAGCTCCTGCAGCTGGGCCAATACTTGCGGGTCGGTGATATCCGGGCGCTGGAGCAACTGATCGATCGCCGAGACGTCTTGCGCGCTGTCGACGGCCGAACCGGCAAACGCTTCGATCAAGCGTGACTCCAAAGAAACGACTGGGCCTTCCTGCGGCCCGTGCAGTTCCACGAAGGCCGACCGCGCGATAAGCGACGGGGAAATACTGGGGATGGACATACAAGGCACTCATGAAAAAGGCCACTGTCACGCGCAATGGCCAGCCGGAAGAGAAAGCGTCAGCGAGCCGCCTGGATGATCGCCATGTCGATATCCTTGAAGCCCTTGATGGTGTTGGTCTGGGCATTGCGGAAGACCGTGTACGAAGAAAACGCGGTCTGATAGGCCGCAAGCAGCCCTGGGTCAGAAGCATCTTTTTTCAGATCTTCAAGCGCTTTATCCAAGACGTCTTTGAGTTTCTGTGCGCCGGCCTCGAACGCCGCAGCTTGCTCGCCGAGAAAATCGTCGGGAAATGTGATGGGTAAACCGATACCAGCCATTGCTCACCTACTGTGTCTGTTTAGAAAAATGCCAGGACGAAGTACTCGTCTTGACGTAGCCCTGCGGGCCGGTTTGAAACGACTTGCCCTTGAGCGCGTCGTCCTTGAGCTCGACAGTGAAATGCACGTAGCGATCACCCCACTGTCGGTAAAAACTGTCGACGTACTGGCGGGCGGCGGCCAGCTCGGCATCCTGCAGGTTGCCCTCGACGGCGAACGTGACACTGTCCTCGTGATCGATCCGCGTGAAGGCAAGTGCCAAACGCTGCAAGCCTCCCTGCGCCAGCTCGGCGAGCAACGAGTCATCCTGACTCTGCACCACGACGTCGCGTGCATAAGGTGCCGCCGCGAGCAGCGTATCGAGCAGTTGTGCCTGCCTGTCGGGCGTGAGCAGATTGCGTTGTCCGCTGAGCAGCAGGCGCGGCGTCGTCGGGTCCTTGAGGTCCAGGAAATGCCAGGCCAATTGCGGATCATGGTCAACCAGCACCTGCTCCAGCCGTCGGCGCTCCTGTTCCCTGAGCAGCACCTTGCCACTCAGGGCGTTGTGACGCGTCAGCACTTGTCGGCTCCAGCCGGCATCGCGTTCGGAATCCACAACGACATACACCGAATGATCGCGCCCCGGCAGCACCTGGACCTGGGCACTGGCGCCGCTGATCAGCGCGCGAATATCGGTTTCTGGCGCAGGCGCAGGTGTCGACCAGAGCCCCACCGCGGCAGCCAACACAACCAGTGCCAGAGCGCCGGCGCCCCATCGCATCCAAGGGGCACGCCAGCTCACCGAAGCCGCGGCATCGAGCGGGGTGTCGTGTGCTTGAGCGAGACACTCGGCATCCCAGGATTGATGTTCAGGACGTAACGCGATGTGCAGGCTGCCGATCTGCACCCTGTCCTGGAAGGCACAATGGCGTACCTCTAGCGCATCGCCGAGCAGCCGCACCGGCAAGCCGTCCGCCGTGGCCTGATTGGCCAGCACCTCGAAATTGCAGCCACCTTCCTCCAGGGGAACGAAGATGGCCGCCTCTGGAATGCTGGCAGAAATTGCTTCGCTCCCGAGCAACTCCACAGCCCCTACCACGAACAGGGTTGTGCCCTCACCAAGGGGAAATTCACAGCCCTGCAACGGCCCATTGAGTATCCGCAGAATGCAGGGCTGTAGAGTGGGGGTCGTCGGGACTGTCACCGTCCTAACTCCAGGGCAATCGAATGAGCGGACAGGTTAGAAAGGCCAGCCACACAGTTCCTGATCCAATTCTGCCGATGACCTCCTGCAAAGGATCAGAATCCCCGGACCGACCCGGTTCACGGAGCCGTCATTCGCGCCTGGATGAACGCCTGGTAGCGTTGCCAGACTTTGCGTGCATAACGAAGCCGTGCGGCTTGACGGTGAGGTGAATGGCCGGCGTTATAGGCACCGACCGCCGTCCAGTTATAGCCGTAGCGCGCGATAAATTCGGCCAGCACCTGCGCACCGACTTCTACCGACAGACAAGGCTCGTCCAGCAGGCGCTGCTCGGTAATGCCTTGGGCATTCAATCGAGGCAAATGGATGCTGTTGATCTGCATCAGCCCGATATCGCGAGTGCCGTTGCTGTTGTGGTTGATGGCGTCCGGCAGCATGCCTGATTCCACATCAGCAATCGCTTGCAGCAACTCCGGTTCGATGGCGTGCAACTGCCCCGCCCTGCTCCAGCACCAGGCGTGCGCCTGGGCCATGCCAAGCCCCAGGCCCAGACACACCGGCCAGTACAACCATTTGCTCCTGCGCTGCTTCATGCCAGGCGCCGCTCGCGGATCCATGTCGGCTGTTCGTGAATGCGCACCCGCATGATCTGCGCTCGCACACACCCTGGGTCGTGTTCCAGGCACTGATCGATCATCCGCTCCGCCTGCTCGTTGCGTTGCCAGAACCAGTGATGCCAGGCATGGAAATACAGCACATCGGCCGGATCGGCCGACAACAAGCAGCGCCGAAACAACACCTGCGCCGCCTGCTCGCAGCCGCGCAAACTGGTCAGCAACGCCAAACGTGTCAGTGCCGCAATGCTGCCGGGGTCCAGCGCCAAGGCATTGGAAACTGCCGAATGCGCCTCCTCGATGGCACGTTCCGTGTCACCCAGGCCCATCATCGCCTGCCCCAGCCAAACATCCGCCAAACCGCACCAGGGCGGCGCATAGCCGGCATCGAGTTTCAAACACTGCCTGAACAGCACCAGGGCATCGCGCAGGCTTTGTACCGTGTGCTGCTGCACACTGCACAGCCCATTGAGATACGCCACCGCCACGGCATAAGACCCACAACGCTCACCGACCGGCCGCAGCCCAGGCACGCGCTGGGCCACCAGACACGTCAACTCGCCCAGCGCTTCCCCAGCGTCACAGGCATCCAACGTTTGCCCATGCACCAGGGCCTGGTCACGACCACGAATCAGTTCCACCGACCAATGTCGCTGCTCGCCCGCGCCGATAAAACGCCCGCTCAAACAGTAATCCGCCGACAACTGCCCGACCAACGCGCGTACATCGCTCGACACACAATGAGCCGCAATCAATCCCGTTGGCATGACATGCAACGCCTCGCCGAACGCCATGGACAATTGACGGATCATCACATCCTGCAGATCCAGCGCCGCCGTCTCGTCCAGGTTACGAAAGGGCAACACCGCCAGCGAGGGCCCCACGGTTCTCGCCTGGTTCGGTGCATCAAGCTCAACCACCGGACAGGTGAATCGATAACCCTGGCCATACACCGTGGCAATGAAATCCTTGTGCTCCTTGAACAACTTGCGCAGTGCGTAGATACAACGGGTCAACGACTCCTCCGCGGTATCCATTCGCGGCCAGACCTGGTCCAGCAGATAATCCTTACTCACGACCACGCCCGCCGATTTCAGCAACAGGCGCAGTACGTGCAGTTCTTTAGGTGGTACATGAACTCCTTGTCCATCTCGCAGCAGCGTTCCATCGCTTTGCAATAGCCAGTGGTCAAAAACGAATGACTTCACCGGCGTTTGATCAGTGGCACTGTCCATACTCTGGGATTTCTCTATAGAAAGTTACTGAAGCGCGATTGAGCCTGCCGGGTGGGCAGGCTCGGGATGGCGAGCTGCGTGACTATAGGAATTTGATTAAGAACATGCCGTAGGAAAACCAACTTATGCGGAGACGAAAATACAACCAGCGCCGTAGGATATTTTCCACCCCTTATAACAGCCTTACTTCCTCCAACCGATTAAACCTTGTCACTCCAAAGCAACAACATAAGGATTATCCACCTGCCCCAAGTTCGAAATCCCCTTGATAGATCCTATGCTATCGCCTACCGGCACGTAATACTGCCCATTATTTCTACCCAAAATTATATCATTCATGTCTTTGCCTTTTCTCAAGCCTTCAAGAACCTCATCAAGTTCGAATGATCTCGCGGTATTGAGCGGATGTTCGGCCTTATTAACCCATACATGCAAATGCAGTGTCGCGGTTTTTTCAGCAACAGGAAAATGAAAAAAAGCTTAATCTTATCACTTTCACCTTCCACACCATAAAAACCCGATAAATTATCAAGCACATCCTTCTTTAATTTTTCCAGCATAGGCACATCACTTGCGTCGAGATCTAAAATTGACGAAAGGTACTTAACGCCAGTCCCTGACTCTATCTCATACAACGTCCGACCATTATCAAAGCAATTATCCTTCTGGGCATTATCCTGCCAAGCGGATCGCTGCAGCCCCAGCGTCTCGGCAAACGCCAAATTTTGATTGGGATGAAGAGCCCAAACACCCAGAGTAATACCTGACTTCCTTTCTTTTAAAACCAGAGGCTCCTCTGAGTACTCCTTGAAATCTATATATGGCAGATTTGGATAGATCAGAAAACCATTTGAACTGGCATCGTACGGGGCAAAATAAGAAAATCGGCCTTGTTGAATTTCATACCCTGAAAGATCCCTGCAGGGCACCCTATCAAGAAGCTCCCTCAAAAACTGTGTTACGCCCGTGACACAATGGTAAGTATCCTTTAACTGGCGAAGATTCTCCGCATCAAAAACCAAAAGATTACAAGCAGGCGTTTGATACTTCACGGCGCCCACACCAGAATAAAATCTAAACTTACCGTAGCTGTCGCTTTCGTCCGAGATAAACAACCCTGACGTAAGCCTGTACTCTCCAGAAGCGTCTCTATGCGCAAATACTGTGGTAGCACGCGAATCAAACTTGCCCGCCATTTCATCAATAGAAGCGTCCACTCCCAATTTGTCGAGATTGTGCTGCAATACGCTTGAAGAGTTAGCCGTCCTGGCAAGATATGTTTGAATCACTCCTCTACCCTGAAGGACGTCGATACTTTGACGACGAATGGCATCCACGACCGAAGGGTTACTTATCTGAAATCCCATCAACTCAGCCTTACATAAAGATATAAGTTCAAACAACACCAAGCCGACATCCGAGGAAAATCGCCCCCCAGGTTTCACTGATCACTCGCGGCGAGTTTCGAATGCAATACTTACAACTCCCTATACGAACTTACAGCAACACCCGGCCACTGATGAATTTCACCTCGACATGCCCGCCCCCCTACAATATCACTTCAGAGCATTCTGACTCTCGACAAGCGAATTAACAATATCAGCCACAGATCTCCACTGCGCCACTTGTCGCGAAGACAACTCTACATTAAAGGTCTCATCGATCATCATGACAATCTCCACTACATCTACCGAATCAGCACACAAGTCTTCAACCAAGCGGGAACATCCACTTATACTTCGACTCGCTGAAAAATAACCGGACAGCAACTTTATTATTTGAAACTCAACACACCCTTCAACAGCAGGCAGACTCATTTCTTACCCAACCTTTAAAAAACCAACCAAAAACACCACTCCACCACACACTCAAACCATTAAAAACTCAACATCGCCCGCAACATGTCCGCAAACTGATTCAAATGCGCCGACAACGTCTTATTGAAGTTGTCATGGTACGAATTGGCATTCGAATACTTCTGCGTCAATGATTGCAGCATGTTCTTCAGGCGATCTTCCTGCGCATTGAAGCCGGTTTGCCATTGGTTGTATTGGGCGGTGTTCCAAGTCACAGTCCCACCGCTCGACGGCAGGCTGTTTTTCATGATTGTCAGCGGGCCCAGGTCGATGACGACGCACCAGGTGCCGTCGGCGTTCTCTTTGAGGCAACTGTCAGGCAGGCCCAGTGCCTTGCGCCACTTCTCAGCCTCTTCCTTGTTGGCGCCAGGATCGCCGGGTTTCGGAAAAAGAACCGAGGCCGACTTGGGATGGGTGTACTTGGCGATCAGGTTAGTCAAGGCGGCGCGCAACGCGCCTGCATTCAACTTGACATCCTTACCGTCGTTCGCGCCATTGACCCAGTCCTTCATCTTCGCGGTAATTTCAGCATTGAAATCGGCAAAGAAGTCTGTATAGGCCCCGATGATGTGCTCATAACCCGCGAGGTAACCGTTCTTGATCATGTCGATCAGTTCGAGCAACTTTTCGAAGAAGTCGTTCGAGGAATTGATCCCGGCCTCCAGCGCATCTGCTACTTCGGGCGGCGGCCCCTGGTCTATGACGTTCTTGAGGCTGCGCAATATTTGATCTTGTTCATCATTGAGCTGACGAAGCCGACTGTCGTCCAGCAGCGTGGTGTTCATGCTGTGGCTCATCACCGCACAACACTGACGGGCGCGCTGGACCCACATTTGCGCGCGGTCACGCTTGGCGTGGATCTGCTCAAGCAGGTCCGGAATAAGCTGTTGCACCAGGGACTCGGTACTCATGCCCTCCAGTGGCTTGGCGTTGAACGGGGCCCGGAGCATATTGGCGAGGCTGCGATTCAGTGCGCTCATGGACCGGTCCAGCAGCTGCGTCAGCGAACCGACCGTTTGAACCTCAACGGGTCTTTGCTCAGCCAAGGGCGTGTCGATCGTGGCGTCAACGCTTGGCAGCAAGACAACGGGCGCCTGTACGAATCTCGTGATTTCCATACGGTTTTCTTCCTTAAGCTGTCAGGGCGCGGATGACATCACTGCGCGATTGAAAAAGCTGCATGACCATCTCCATCAGTTTTTGCAGCAACGCGGCATCGGCCGAGTCTTTTTGCGCAACCTCATCCCCCAGGCTCTTCTGGCTGTTCTGCGCACTTTGTAGCAGCACTTCTTTTTCCCGCGCGGCGTATTCGCCCAGGCGCACCATGCTCGACACCACCTGGCTCAGGTTCATCGACATGGCACTGAGCGCGCGGCCGATTTCCAGTTTCCTTTCAATGCCCTTACTGCCCATTTGGCTCAGCCAGTCGGAGGTCTGCCCGACGTTCTGGGCCCTGAGGATTTCAGCGTCGAACCAGGCCTGCTCCTTGGGCGTCAACGTCGAGCCATTGGGCGTGAAGTCGACCGTTGTTTGGCGACCTAAATCATCGAAGGTGTTGATCTTGTAGGTGGCTTGCGGGTCCCAGGCATCACGGTTGCGATCTGCTTTGAGGTCGCGTTCGAGGTTGCCAGCGTCCATCGCATTACGCTTGTGCAGGTCAATGTCCGCATGCTTCAACTTCTGCCCCTGAAAGGTCTTGAGCAGGGCGAATCCGGCGATGGCACCGGATACCACGGCGCCGGTGATGGCGCTGTTCAGCGCAGCTTTACCAGACTCGACAATCGCCGCGCCTTGAGCCTTGGCCGCATCGGCGGCCATGACGCTGAAGTGACCGCGCAGTTGCGCGTTGGTCACTCGGGCGATGTTCAACGCAATGATCGCGGCCACCAGGACGTTGGCGTGCTTCTCCCAGGCGCCGGGGTCAAAGATCAAGTCGTTGCGCACGTCATCGCTGAGCATCATCAAGGCGTCACCAAAGTCCTGCCAGTCCGACTCAGTGGGTAGGTAGGCGTTGATTTGGCTTTCGAGTTCCGCGGCCGAGGGTGCAGTGATGCCGTCGTTCTTGAGTACTTGCTTGGCGATGCTGCCGTCGGAAATCCGAGAGGCCGGAAGGGATTTGACCTTGAGATCCTTTGCGAACTGCTCTTGAGCGACTAATTCGCTCAACCCTGGGTCGTTGGTCAAATCGTGGCCAATGCCAACCGGGGTGAATCTGATTGGGGCGTGAATAGCATTCATCGTGGATACCTGTCCTCAGGGATGTTCAAACATGCCGAACCATTTGCAGGCCGACGGAATGGCTGCGTTGCATGTCGGCAAACAGCTGCTCGATCTGGCGGGTGCGTTCGTGCATGACCTGGCCGTAGTTCTCAACCACCTGGGTCAGGTACTTGCTGATCTCTTCGCTGATGGCCATGCGCCCCCGCACGTCAGCCAGGTGCACGGCGGCCTGGGCGGTATGCTGGCCGCTTTTTATTTGCAACCCGCCCTGCACCGCCACGTTGCCAAACTCAGTGACAGCCTGGACGATCTCCAGGTTGGCGGCGTAACGGGCCAGGGATACGGCATCGGCGCCGTTGGTCACAAAGCCGCGCAGTTGCGTGAGCGCTTGGGTCAACGTCTTGCCAACAGACGCTGCGACCTGCTTGGCGGCTTGCATCGCGACCGGCGCCACCTGGGAGGCCACTGAAGCCAGGTTCGAGGCGATGGCGCTGATCATCGGGCCGATCACCGACGCCCCGACGATGACCACCAGGGCAACGGCCGCCAGCGTCGAGATAATCCCCTGGATCATGCCGGCGATCTGCGCGATGTCCTTGGCCGTTTCAGGGTCGACACCGAGGTCTATCAGCATCTGCGTGTAGATCTCGGTGAACAGCTTGATGGCCTCCTGCATGACCTTGGTCAGCGGTTTCATCGCTTCGGCCATGAACGAAACGCCGGTTTTTTCCTGGACCACCGCATCGGCGATCATCACCCCCGCGCCAATCACTCCCACCACGACAAGCACTGGGTTGGCAGTCAGTACCCCGGCAACGATGGTCGCAGCGGTCAGGATTGCGCCGACGATCTTGCCGATGCAGCCCATGGTTTTCTGCAAAGCCTCGGCCTTGCGGACTTCCTCCAGGTATTTATCCGATTCGCGCTTCATGTGTTCCTGAAGCTTGGCCTGCAACTCCTGGAACAGCTCCTGACTGAGCTCTTCCTTGTTCTGCGCCGCCTCGCCGAGCAACTCGATGATCTTCAAGCGATTGAGCAACGCCAGCGCGCTGCTGTTGAGGGCTTTTTCGTCGGTTTCCTTGAGGGCGGGGCCGCTGCTGCCGGACACCACCACTTTGGCAACCACGCCACTGAGCGCTGTGGCACAGCCATTGGCGAGCGCGACCAGTTTGAGGTGAGCCTCGGTCGCCGTGCCGAAGGCATGGGTATGGCTCGCCAGTTCGCCTTTGAGCTGGTCGCGCCGGGCCAGCTCCTGGGCATATTCCGGCGACTCGGGGTCCAGTTGCGCCAGGCGCGCTTCGCTTTCGTCCAGCAGGCCCTGGACCCGCTGGACTCGTTCACGCAGCTCTTGGAGGCGTTCCTGGCTGCCGCCGACCTGGCCCTCGGCAGCCTCCAAGGCCTGGACGGCCGAGGCGTATTCAGCCGAGAGGTTCTCATAGCCCTGCTGCTTGGCACTGGCCATGCTCTGCAGCATCGCCAAGCGGTTTTTCAGCTTCTTGACGTCGACCTCACCGATCAGCTCACTGATCATCGCCATCAACAGCGTGAACAGGTCACCGTTGGTTTGCTGTTTGTTGCCATCGGCACGCGGCGCCGGCGCGTGCAGCACGGGCCGGCCAGTAGCGGCGGGGGACGGGCCATTCTGATCGTCGTACTTCACCGACATCAGGTCCGCCAGGGCTCGCTTGCCGGCCTCCTGGAAATCGGCGGTCCTGGCGGCCTTGCTGGCCGCCGCACCGTATTTCTCAAAGGCCTCGCTGCGACTCATTACCCCCTGGAATGCGGGGTTTGGGGTGCTTCTGATTTCACTCATGTTCAGTCCTCCGAACAGTGCTGTTCCATGTGGGCCAAGGTGTCGAGATACACGTTGGCCTGCTCGCGCAGATCGTCTTGCGTGGCTTGCTCAAGTACGTATTCGAAACACAACCGGGCCTTGCCGATCTTGCCCAGGGCCAGATGGCACTGGCCGGTGTACAACATCGGTCGGTAGTCCTCCTTGCCTTGGGCGAACGCGATGGCATACAGGTCGATGGCCTTTTGGTGGTTTTGCTTGAGCTGGTGCACCGCAGCCAGTCCCATCCAGTAATGGCTGTTGTAGAAGTCGTAGATGCACAGGAAATGGAAGAACTTCTCCGCATCGTCCAGCCGCCCTTGTTCATAGAACTCAAAGGCAAAGGCATAGAGGCTGTCCATGTGCTCGTCACCGATGCCCTGCACATCTTTCAATGGGGCACCGCCGAGAACTGCGTCGACGACGTCCAAGGCCACCTGCTCGTCTTGTTTGTTATTGCGACTCATCAGCCACACTCCTGAAAAAACGTCAGCGTCGCTGACCGGTGCCATTGAGCCAAAAGCGTTGCGGGGCACGCTGCCAAATTGCGCTCATGCTGTGATGCCGGCGCCAACACCTCCCAGATCGACAAGATGGCTTTTGTGGCGAGGGGGTGTGCCTGACTTAGGGATCAACGGGAGGCTTACAGGCTTCATGCCTGTTCGACCTGCTCTAGCCAGATCAGCAGGCGCAGCACTTGCTCGATTTCCTGTACCTGGAGGAAGCTGTAGCGCTGGTGGGTCTTGAAGATGCGCCGGGCCAAGGCGATGTCGTTGATCACCGGCACCCCCACCTCCTTGGCGTACGCCCGTACAGCCAGGGCGCGCTGGTTGGTTTCCATCAGGGAAATGAACGGCAGCACGGTGATTTCCGGGCGGAAATACACGCCAATGGCAATGTGGGTGGGATTGGCGATGATCATGCGCGAGCTGCGCACATCGGACTTGACCTGCTCCGACAGCAGTTCCATGTGCAAGTCCCGTCGGCGGCCCTTGATCTGCGGGTTGCCGTCCTGCTCCTTGTGTTCGCGCTTGACCGAGTCCTTGTCCATCATCTGGTCTTTCATGAACAACCAGTACTCGCTGAGCGCATCGAGTACGACGATCAGCAGGACGCAGGCCAGGAACGCCAGCACCAGCACCAGCAACAAATGCCCCCAGATCGCGAACAGGTCCGGTGCCTGGGCGAACAGTTGGGCAAACAACAACTGGCGCTGGGTGATCCAGACCACCCACAGCGCCATGGCGAAGCTGCCCAAGTACAACAGCGCCTTGAACGTGTCCTTGACGGTGCGCAGGCTGAACAGTTTCTTGAAGCCGTTAACCGGGTTCAACGCCCCGAAATTGAGCTTCAACGCTTCGCTGGCCAAGGCGAAGCCGCTT
The DNA here is from genome assembly GCF_018325905.1 of Pseudomonas sp. St316. NCBI lineage: Bacteria > Pseudomonadati > Pseudomonadota > Gammaproteobacteria > Pseudomonadales > Pseudomonadaceae > Pseudomonas > Pseudomonas sp. St316. Next base: position 4,693,262 of record NZ_AP021901.1, read on the forward strand.
TGCAGCAAGGCCGGCAAGGCACTGGTCAGTACGCACACCAGCAACAAGGGCAGCAACGCCTTGAGGCCGATCTGCACCAGCATCGCCGAATACGCTTGCAGTTCGGTGTCGAAGTTGCTGGCGATGATGCGCCGGTACACCGCCATGATCTCGCCCAGCGAGCTGTTGAAAACCATGTAGCCGATGCCGCACAAAGTCAGGCAGGTGATGACCAGGTCCTTGGCCTTGAACGTCTGCCCTTTGCGCGCGGCATCGCGCAGGCGCTTGGCGGTGGGTTTTTCAGTCTTTGAGGCGCTGGATGACATCACGTCCCTCCCCGTCGCCCAGATACGGCGCCAACCCTTCGGACATCCTGCCCATGCGCAGGACTTCATCTGGCAGGTGCACGCCGAAATACAGCATCAACACCACCAATGCCACCAGGCTCTTGACCGTCAGCGACACCGAGAAAGCGTTCATCTGCGGCGCATAGCGCGAGAGCAAACCGAGCAACGCCTCGCTGATCAACAACGCCGCCACCACCGGCGCACTGATGACCAGCGTCTTGCTCACCAACGCATCCAGCAACCCCATGATGACCGGCCAATGTGCCTCGCAGCCGTGGGTCGGCGCGCAGATGCGATAGCTGTGGCCGACGGTTTCGAGCATCAACAGCATGCCGCCACCTTCGAGATAAACCACCGCCGCGAACAGCTGGAGAAAATTCGCCAACTCCGAGGTGTCGACACCGTTGGCCGGATCCACCGTGCTGCTGAGCATGGCCCCGCGCTGGTTGTCGATCAGGTTACCCATGGCGTGCAATACCCAGAACGGCCAACACAGCAACACACCCAGCAGCATGCCGATACTCGCCTCGCGCAGCATCAGGCCGAGGAAGGCGACACTGTCGAGGGCCGGCGTGGGTACGCCGACGTAGGCCAAAAATCCCAGCGAGACCAGCACAATCACCGTTTGGCGCGCCATGCCTGTCAGCACGCCGCTGTTGAGAAACGGCAACATGAAGAAAATCGGCGCCAGCCGAGCCACACCCAACAGCGCCGCCGCGAACCAGGCGTACAGCTCGAAGAACAACGTCACCGACATCGGCCTAACTCAACGCCAGGCGAATGACTTCACGGCTGAAATCCAACAGGGTTTCGCCGTACCAGCCCGAGAGCAAAAACAGGCACGCGGCAACCGCCAGCAGCTTGAAACCGAACGGCAAGGTCTGTTCCTGCAACTGGGTCACGGTCTGGATCAAGCCGACCACCAGCCCGACCACCGTGGCGACGATGATCGGCCAGGCGACCATCAGCAGGATCAGGTACAGGGTTTTATTACCGGCATAGACCAGCTCATTCATGGGTGCGCCTACGCCAGCAAGGTCAGGTATTGCTTGACCAGCCCGGTGGACAGCAGCGCCCAGCCGTCCAGGGCGACAAACAACACCAGCTTGATCGGCACCGAAATGATCACCGGGCTCATCATCATCATGCCCAGCGCCAGCAGGATGCTGGAGATCACCAGGTCGACGATTACGAAGGGAAGGTACAGGTAGAAACCGATCTTGAAGGCACTCTTGATCTCGCTCAGCGCGTAGGCCGGTAGCAGCGCAAACAACGACGGCGCCAGCTCTTCATCGGCGGGCCAGTCGGCATCGGTTTCCTCCTGGACCGCCTGCGCCCGCTCGAAAAACAGCGCCAACTCCGGGTCGGTGTACTTGCGCAGATAATCCTTGTAGCTGCCCAGACCGTTCTCGGCAAAATCAACCACCGACTCGATATCGGTGAACGCCACCGCCTCGCGCTTGTAGTAATCATGGCCCTGCTTCATGACCGGTGTCATGACGAAAATCGCCAGCATCAGCGCAATTGCATTGAGGGCCATGTTCGAGGGCACTTGTTGCAGGCCCAAGGCGTTGCGCACGATGACGAAGACGATGGAGAACTTGAGGTAGCAGGTGCCCGCCGCCACCAAGAACGGCAACAGTGAAGCGAATGCCAACAGTGCGATCAGCGAGATGTCATTCATCGCCGCTGTTCCGATAGACCTTGAGCAATTCAACACCCAACTGACCGTCCAACTGCACCAACTCTCCCTGGGCAATCGGCTTGCCGTTGGCACGCACCTCGATGTGTCGCGCTGCGTCGTCGGCCAACGGAATCAATTGCCCGGCGATGATTTTCGAGAGCGTCGCCAGGTCAGTTTCATGCGTCGCCAGCACGAACTCCAGGCGCACCGGCAGCGCCCCCAGGTCGACCTCCACGTCGCGCTCCGGCGGGCTCTCTGGTTGGGCATCGGCCACGGTCGATTGCATGTGTAAACCCTCTTCGGTAAAGGTGAAAACGCCGAGGCATCGGTCCGCCAAGAAGCAGCGTTGGACCCTCTGGGTAATGCGCAGCACATCGCCTTCACGCAGGCGCAGCCGACTGACAAGGCTCAGGTGACTGACGCCGAGCATCAGCACCAGGCGCAACGGCAAATCGTTCAGCCATGAATCGGGGCCCAACGGCCCCCGCACGGCGGTGCGGGATGGCAATCGGGTCAACCACACGCGCCCCCGCGGTGTTTCGAGCCAGGGCAAGTCGTCCGCTGGCAGTCGCGTCGGGGCCACGCATTCGATGTCCGCCAACGTGTGGTAATGCAATTCGTCCACCTCCAGCTGCAGCGGCCGTGGCACCGACTGGAACAGTTCGATGATGCGCGGCAACGGGCACTCAATCGCCAGCCACGATTGCAAGGTCGGAAGCGTGTGATGCAGCCAGTCGCAGGCGAGAATCAGGCCGCGCCAATCCGCGTCAGCAGCCACTGCGCAAAAACCCAGGTAGCCGGAGCGCACCGGCATCTTGGCCAAACCCGCGTCCCGTCCGGCGCGCCGCCAGCGTTGAATCGCCTGCGCGTGGGCATGGGCTGCAAGGTCAACGCGACGTAGCTTTAAAGCACTCATGCCCCAGACCCGGACTGTTCGTCCTGATCCTCATCCGGCCTCTGCTGCGAACCCTGGCGCTGCTGCTCGCCATCGCTGTCAGCCAACCGCCAGGCAGGTTCCCGGGCCAGTTCGAAAGGCGCCTTGAGTTGCTCGAACACCAGCGCATTGCTGGGGCTGAGGGTCAGTTGGCGAGTGGTTTCCTCGGGCATCCGACTGATCGTCACTTGCCCACTGACCGCCCCTCTGTTGAAAGGCACTTGCAGCAAGCCCCGGTCCGTACACGACAGGGGCTCGACCATGACCTCGGGCATTGGCAGCGCTGCCGATGTTGCCGGTGACGGAATTGATGCAGCAGCAACCCGTGGTGCATGGCGCGTGCCCTGAAGGCTCTGCGGCGCTTGGGGCAACGATTCATCAAAGCGCGGTATCGGGCGCGCCTCGGGAATGGTGAAAGGGTCGAGCGCCATGGGTTCGATCGACGCAGGAAATGTCGGCGCTGCCAGGGGATCGCGGACAGAAGCAACAGGCTCCAGGCGTTGGGGTAATGCCTGTTGTATCGCTGTGTCGAACAACAGACCGGCGTGAGGAAAAGACTTCGTGTTGCGGGCTGTCGGTCGTGCTCTATCAGGTTCAACGTCCGTCCTTGCCGGAACAATCGACCGTGCTTCATCGTGCTCGACATTCACCGCCCCCTGGGCAATGTTCATCGAATGCCCCATCACTGCCTGGGCGGTGTCCATCGTGGATCGTTGCTGCCGAATCAGCGCAACCATAAGCTCCAGCACGCCTTGCGGCAGCTCATCTTCTTGCACCGTGACGAGCGGGTCTTGCAGCTCATCGATTGGGCCTCCATCGACGGGGTCCAAGATCTGCACCGGTCGAGCAGGAACCACGGATATGTCTTTCATCGCCGCACCCCGATCAGCTCTTCCAACGCTCGTTCTTCCCGACGTGCCGCCTCAAGCCGTTGCGCACGCAACAGTTGCTGGACTGCACGCAGGTACTTGTCGTGCTTGCGCTGGAGCAAACGCAGGTGTTCATGCTGCTCCTGCAACTGTTGCTCGACCTGCCGGCACTGCTGCTCCACGCGGTCGCGCTCGACGCGTAGCAGATCGATTCGCCGTCGGATGACCGCCTGGGTTCGCAACAGCGCCAACAGTTGCCCGTGATCAAGCACACAGTCATTGGCGCGATGGCTGGCCAACAGCCGTTTTAGTGCTGCTTCCTGTTCATCGAAGCCGCAGCGCTCTCCAAACAACGTCTGCAATTGGCGCTGGACACGCAGCACCGCCTGCTCGCCGCGTTGTCGACGAAACTGACTGAAGGCCAACAGGCGCCGCTGATCAGGCAATGACTTCATGCAGGCTCCGCAAGGTTTCGTCCGGTTCACAACACTCGCCCGTCGGCTGGCGCAACCACTGGCTCAGGGCTTCGCGCCGTTGCATGGCGTGGTCATTGGCCGCGTCCGCGCCCGGGCTGTACTCGCCCATGTCGAGAAAAACCTGCAGTTGCTCAAGACGCGCCAGGATTTCCCGGGTCGACGCCGCCAGTTGCTGCACCTGTGGCGTGGTGACTTGCGTCGCCACGCGACTGACGCTGCGCAGTACATCGATGGCCGGGTAGTGCCCCTTGGCCGCCAGGGCACGGCTGAGGTAGACATGGCCATCGAGGATGGAACGAATCTCCTCGGCGATCGGATCCGGCTCGTCATCGCTTTCCAACAACACCGTGTACCAGGCGGTGATGCTGCCGCTCGCCGTCACACCAGGTCGTTCCAGCAAGCGCGGCAAGGCATCGAACACCGAGGCCGGATAGCCGCGCCGCGCCGGCGCTTCACCGGCGGCCAAGGCCAGGTCGCGACGCGCGCGGGCATAGCGGGTCAACGAGTCCAGCAGCAACACCACACGCTTGCCCCGGTCGCGAAAATACTCAGCGATGGCCGTGGCTTGCAGCGCCGAGTTGCAGCGGTCCACCGAGGAAAAATCCGAAGTGGCATACACCACCACGCACCGGGCGCACTTGGGCGACTGGCGCAGATGTTCGATGAACTCGGTCACTTCACGCCCGCGCTCACCAATCAAGCCGATCACAAAGACATCCGCCTCCGTGTGCTCGATCAGCATGTTGATCAAAGTGGTCTTGCCGGAACCGGCGGCGGCGAAAATGCCGATGCGCTGGCCGACACCACAGGTCAGCAAGCCATCGATGACCCGAATGCCGGTACGCAAGGGTTCCACCACCGGGCGCCGCTGCTGGTACGACGGCGGGTCGGCGTCCACCGGACGGTCGTGTTGCGCCACCGCCGACGACGGGGCCAGGCGCTCGACAATCGTACCCTGGGGATCTACGACGCTGCCGAGCAAGGCCTCACTGCAGGTCAATTGCAGCGTCGCGCCCGTGGGCACGATCATCGATTCCCGGGACAAGCCTTTTGCATCGCCCAGCAAACTGAGCAGGACCGCGCCGGGTTTGAAGCCGATGACCTGCGCCCGCGCCGTCACCTCGGGCGAGCGCCAATGCCGGCGCACGTCACAGACTTCGCCGATCACCACCTCGTTCAGTGCCGCTTCGATCAGGGGCCCGCTCAAACGCAAGGGATGGGCAGCGTGCCGTTCCAGCCGCAGCTTCATTGACGCAGAATTTCCAGCAGCGTTTCCACTGCCTGCACAAAGCGATCCAGTGCCTGGGCGAAATGCTCGGCATCGCTCAAGGCCAGCGCATTGGCCATCAAGCGCAACTCCAGTCGCCCCTCGATTTCGCACAGGTGCAATTGCCCGGTGCGGGAAAAAGCGTTGCCTTCGAGCAAAAACCGCATCAGGTCAAAAGCGCAATATTTGAATGTCTGCGGGGTCGCTTCGGTGACCATCGCCCAAATCCACACGTCGCCTTCTACGACCGCCACGCTGATATCGGGCAGCTTCATCATCTGCATTTCTATCGTGCTGTGGTTGTCGAAGTGGCCTATTTGGCTGTCCGCGCAACCACTGTGTCGCAGCGCTTGGCGTAGCAGGCCGGCGATATCCATCGGTACCATTTACAGGGTTTCCTCACAGGGTTTTGATGACATTGACCGAGACCGTCTCGCAGATTTCACCGAACGACATCACGTCCAGCTCTCGGAAGCGTCCCTCGATCAGTTTCTTGATGTAGCGCCGCACATCGACCGAACACAGCAGCACCATGTCCTTGTGGGCGATGTGCACGCTGTCCAGGCCGACGCCGAGACGGTCCATCAGCTCTTCGGACTCGGCAGGTTCCAGGTTGAGGAAACTGCCGCCCGAGGTTTGCCGGATGCCTCGGCGCACCACGTCTTCGAACTCTGCTGACAGCAACAGCACCCGCAGGTCGTTGCCCTGGGCAAACTTGTTGCTGATGTAGCGGGCCATCGCGCCGCGCACGTGTTCGACCAGCGCCAGCACGTCCTTTTCCCGGGAGGCCCAATGGGCGAGCGTTTCGAGGATGAGCTTCATGTTGCGCACGGAAATGCGCTCGCCGATCAGGCGCTGCAGCACTTCGGCGATCTTCTGCACCGTGACGTGGCGATAGACTTCCTTGAGCAGATCGGGGTAACGCGCTTCCATTTCATCGAGCAAGTGCTTGGTTTCCTGCACGCCGAAAAATTCCTGGATGTTGCGCGCCAGCAACGTGACCAGGCATCGATAGCACTCCTCATCCGCCGGGCGCAGGTGATGGCCGAGTTGCTGCACCCGCTCGCGGTCGGCAGCGCTGACCCAGATGCCGCCCTGGCGATTGCTGTCGGTGCCACGCACCAGCGCGAAGCCCAGTGGCTCCAGCTCAGGGGAATAATCCAGCAGGCGCCAGTAATCGAAGTGGATGTCGAACTGCTCGGCGCGCACTTCATTGATTAGCACTGCCACTTGGTGGGCCGGCAGCGCCTCGCTGGCGCGTAGCTGCGGTTCGGGAATGCGCAGGCCGTAATCGACGAAAAACTGGCTGCGAAAGCGCGCGGCCCAACGATCCTTCTCCAGCGTTTGTAGGCGCGCGGAGGGCACCAGCAACATCAAGGCGATGGTTTCGGTGGCAATGTTGTCGACGTCCTCCAGCAGCCCGGAATCGCTCGGCGGCGCGTCCTGCTCGGCGGGCGCGGCACGGCTTTGCGCTGGGCGGGCCTGAGACGAGGACCGGCGATAGCGCACGAACACCACCAGCCCCAGCACGCCGGCGATCGACAGGAAGGTCAACAGCGGAAAACCGGGCAGCAGCCCCACGCCGACCGCCAGCACGGCAGTGACACCCAGGACGAACGGGTTGCCCAGCATCTGCGCGAGCATGTTGCGCCCCAGGTTGCTGTCATCGCCGTTGACCCGGGTGACGATGAAACCGGCGCCGATGGCGATCAACAGCGCGGGGATCTGCGCCACCAGGCCATCGCCGATGGTCAACAGGGTGTAGGTCGACAGGGCCGTGGACAGGTCCATGCCCAATTGCCCGACGCCGATGGCCATGCCGCCGATGAAGTTGACGAAAATAATGATGATGCCGGCGATGGCATCGCCCTTGATGAATTTCATCGCCCCGTCGAACGAGCCGTACAGCTGGCTTTCGCGCTCCAGCACGCTGCGTTTTTCCCGGGCCTGGGCCGCGTCGATGGCACCGGCCTTGAGGTCGCCATCGATACTCATCTGCTTGCCGGGCATGCCGTCCAGGGAGAAACGCGCCGCCACTTCGGCGACCCGTTCCGAACCTTTGGTGATGACGATGAACTGGACAATGGTGACGATGGAGAAAATCACGAAGCCCACCACCAGGCTTTCACCGATCACAAAGTCACCGAACGAGGCGATGATCTCGCCGGCATCGGCCTGGCTGAGAATCAGTCGGCTGGTACTGATCGACAGCGCCAGGCGAAATAACGTCGTCAACAGCAACAACGCCGGGAACGTCGAATAGCTGAGGATGCGCTCGATGTAGAACGAGCCCATGAACACCAACAGCGAGATGACGATGTTCAGGCCGATGAGAAAATCCACCAACATCGTCGGCAGTGGGATGATCAGCATGGCGATGATCATTACCATCAAGGTCAGGATCAGCAGTTCCGGGCGAGCGCCGACGTTGCGCAAAAACACATTGAGCATTCAGGCCTGGCTCCAGGACAACATCATGGATGACCGCCGGCGCGGCGCTGGTCGATGCACTCGTGGGCATAGGCCACGTCTGCCAGGCGGGTGAATTGTGTGGCCAGGCGCAACGGCGCTTGTTCATCGGCAAACAGTGGCGGCGGCAATCGCAGGCTGAGCCGGCGCAGGGTCTGCAGCAGCGCCGAACGCTCGCGGTGGGCACTGAGCAACACCCCCTCCCCCAGCACCCCGAGCAACAGTTGGTCGAGTTCATCGGGGTAGGCCAACACGCCGAACAGGAACACCAGCCAGTCGGCCTCATCAGGGTTGTGCCGGCAGATAAGTGCATCGCCGAGCAGCGCGCCAATGAACAGTTCATCGGCTGAGCGCAGGCGCTTGAGGTCGGTCACCCGGCTCAGCTGTTGGCCGAACTCGACGCGCGAGCAACTGGGGTCCTGGGCGCTGATATCGGTGAGCAGCGCCGCTTCGATGAAGGCCAGCACATTCATGCGCTGTGTCGGCCCGTACAGGGCAATCCAATCCTGGTAGCTACTGAGCGGGCCGTCGTCGGACTCGAGGAAGTCCCGGTAGGTCTCGCGCAGCAGGCCGGCCCTGACCGCCATGCTCTTGCCGAACAGCCTGGCCTTGAGCGCGACGTTGATCCCAGCGTTCATGCGCTTGGGAGAGCCTTGGGCAATCACCGTCTGCAAAAGCGTTTCGAGTCGCTGCCGTGTGCGCGTTTCCAATGTCCTTCGACGCAACAACGCCCGCAGCACCAGCGCCAGATCGCTGTCATCGGGGAACAGCTGTCGCGCCATTTGCAGCAGCCAGGCCACGGGTTTATCCGCCAACCGCGCCAGGCTCAACACCTGCCGAGCCTTGGGCACGGTATCGTCCTCCAGCACCCGCTCGAAGGTGTCGCTCAGCCCCTCGGATTTTTGCTCAAACAAACGCCGGCCACGAAATTGCGTCAGCGCCGCTGACAACTCGTCGCTGATCTGCACGAGGCGTTGCGCCACCGCCGCCGTGGCGCTGTCGTCCAGCCCTGCCTCGGCCTCCATTTGCGGCTGGGGGTGTTCGGCGGCCTTTTCGGCATTCAGGCGGGCCTGGGCCGCTCGACCGGCCAGGGAGATCGGCGGCAGGATCATGGCTCTGACAGTCGAAAATAGGAGCGGCGCAGGCGCTCATACTGCTCCGGGCTCAGCAACTGCGCGCCATGCTCGACGGCAGGTTCATAGCCGTCGCGAATCTCCTTGGGCTGGATCAGGAACACCCGCACCGTGTTGGCCGAGCGGTTCTGGCGATAGCTGAACAAGCGTCCGATCCACGGAATCGAACCCAACACCGGTACGCGTCCGATTTGTTCGCCGTGGTCATCGCGGGTGAAGCCGCCCACCAGCAGGCTCTTGCCTTGGGGCACTCGTGCCACCGTACTGATGCGGGTACGGCCAACCGTCGGCAACGCGCCCTGGCGTTCGTCCTGCCCCGAGTCGACTTCGCTGCCGTCCTCTATATTGAGCGACATTTCGATCTCGTCCCCCTGGGCGAAACGCGGCAGTACGCTCACCAGAGTGCCGTAGGTCACATGGTGCAGGTCGACACTGCGCTCGCCCACCAGCGGGGCATAAAACGTGCGGTTGTTGTCGAAGATAGCCGGCACGTTCTCCTGGGTCAGGATGACCGGGCGCGAGACCACATTCGCTCGCTGGGTCCGTTCCATCGCCATGACCTGGGTCACGAACGACACGCCATCGAGGGTGGTCGCCGAGCCGGCATTGAGCGATGCGCTGAAGGTGCCCCCCGACTTCACGGCGCCTTGCCAGTTGATGCCCAACTGATTGAGTTCATCCTTGTGCAGGTCGATGATCCACAACGACAACTCGACGTGCCGTTTCGGCGTATCCAGGGCATTGACCAGGTTTTCGATGAAACGTACCTGCTCCGGCAGCCCCTTGACCAACAGACTGTTGGTGTCTGGGTAAGCCACCACGCGAATGTTGCCGGCGGCCACCTCACGGGCAATGACCCGCGGCGCCGTCGGGTCTTGTTCCGAGGCGGTGCTCGCCAGGCCCTCCAGGGGAAACACCGGCATCGCTCCTCGCGCTCGCGGCCCGGGGGCTTGTGCCACCGACGGCTCGACCTCGTGCTTTTCGCCGCGCAACAATGCCTCGATCACCGTGGCCAACCCGGGAATGGTTACTTTGTCGTCGCGCAGTTCATATTGTCGGTCGTTGACGAAGGTGTTGCGCACATGGATAACGCCGATCTGTTGCTTGCCGAGCAACAGTTCGGAGCGCTGGTTGTCCATCAACCCCGCCGCTTGCAGCACCAGGTCGACGTAGATGGGCGGCCCGGAGACGTGAAACGTGCGCAAGCCATCATTGCGCAGCGGATAGCGGGCATCATGCAGCCCGGACTGCTTGAGAAACCCCAGCAGCTTGGCCACGGTCAAGGTCTGCAACGAGGCCATGGCGCTTTTGATTTCCGAGGCGTCATACAGATAAATCGCCTGGCCATCGCTGTACCAGATCAGCCCCATCTGCGCGCTGATGCGTTCAAAAGTCTGTTGCGGCGTGCGCAGATCGAACGTACCGCCAATCCGCTTGTTGGCCGCGGCCTTGCTGACAATGACCGGCTTGCCCAAAGAACCGGACAGTTCGCTGAAGAAGGTACGCGCGCTCTGTTCACGGGCTTCGAAGGTATAGACATCGGCCCGCGCGGCAACGGGTACAAGCAGCAACGCAGCGCTCATGCAGACGGATAAAAAGGGCAGGAATATCCGTCGAAGGCTCATCGGATCAATGACCGCAAAGGTAGGTGATGTCGGCGAGATTACTGGGGGCAAAGCCCACCAATTCGCGAACTTCCTTGGAGAAGTGCGAAGAAGAGGCAAAGCCGAACTCCAGTGCCACATCGGTCAGCGAGCCGTCCTGAAGACTCATGTTCAACAGCGCCTGGGCCGTGCGCCAGCCGCGCAGGGCCGGCTTGGCCGCACTGCCCAGGGCTTGTCGGCAGAGCCTGCGAAAATGCGAAACCGATACGCCATAACGCTGTGCCAGGGTATGCAGTTTTTCGCTGTGGGTGCCTTGCGCCAACAAAAACCGCACGAGCCCGTAGCTCTCGTGATGCCGCAACAGGGTGGCGACCGCGTGATAATCCGAGGTACCGCCCATCGCTTGCTCGATGTACCAGCGCTCGAGCCGCTCCCCGGATCGAACGATCTCATCCTCCACCGGCAACACCGCCCACGGCGCAACCTCCGTTCCTTGGCTGGCGAAGGCATCGCTCATGTCGAAAAAAGCCTGCAGCTTCACCAGCGGCGCGGCACAAACGGGCAATACATCCAGCTCGCCGCCCGTGAATGGCAGCGAATCGCGCAGCACGATCAACCCTTGCCAGCCGACCGGCAGGCAGCGATCGAGCCCAAGCCCTGCGGTGCCCAATCGAACCGGGCTTTGAGCGACACGCAGGTGCAGCACGCGCTCGCGCAGGTCAGGCCATGCCGTGGCGCGAATTGATGTGTTTTGCACGGCCTTCTCCTTTGCTACGTGGCGGTGGATGCAGCGACAGGATGAAAGGCCGGGCGCCTTGAATCTTGATGGAAAGGTGATGAGCAACCGCGCTGGCATATGCCTTGCACCATTACTGTTCATCGGCGCCCCTGCCAATGGCGGAATGAGTGCCACACTGTTTTTAGGGACAACGGCGTCGTCATCCGGCCTTGCTCTGGCAACCGTCCGGGTACGGCGCTTTTTTATGTAGAAGGTGATGCGCGATGAATGAAGTTCCAGCCAATCCCCTGGCCTGGGTCAACGGCAGCGATGCCCCGGAAAAGAGCGCGATCAACCTTGGCTTCATGGCCTTGAGCGACTGCGCCCCGGTCGTCGTGGCCGCCACCCAGGGCTTCGCCCAGCCCTACGGCCTGACCCTGAACCTCAAGCGCCAGGCGTCCTGGGCCAACCTGCGGGACAAGCTGGTGAGCGGAGAAATCGATGCCGCCCACAGCCTGTACGGCCTGATCTATGCCGTGCACCTGGGCATTGGCGGCGTCGCGCCGACCGACATGGCGGTGCTGATGGGCCTGAACCAGAACGGCCAGAGCATCAACCTGTCCCATGGCCTCCAGGCCGAAGGCGTGACCAGTCCTGAAGCACTGGAACGGCACGTGCACCAAACTCGCCCGAAACTGACCTTCGCCCAGACCTTCCCCACCGGCACCCATGCCATGTGGCTGTATTACTGGCTCGCCGCCCAGGGCATCCATCCCTTGTCGGATGTCGACAGCGTGGTGGTGCCGCCGCCGCAAATGATTGCGCACTTGCAAGCCGGGCGTATCGACGGGTTTTGCGTCGGCGAGCCTTGGTGCGCCAGCGCGGTGAAGCAGAACCTCGGTTTCACCCTGGCGACCACCCAGACCATCTGGCCCGACCACCCGGAAAAAGTCCTGGGCTGCACCCGCGCGTTCGTCGAGCAAAACCCTAATACCGCCCGGGCCTTGGTCATGGCGATCCTCGAAGCCAGCCGATTCATCGAACAAAGCAACGAAAACCGTCGCAGCACCGCGCAATTGTTGAGCGCGCCCGAGTATCTCGATGCGCCGCTGGACTGCATCGAACCGCGCCTGCTGGGCATCTATGCCGACGGCTTGGGCAACAGCTGGCAGGACCCTCACGCGATGCGCTTTCATGGCAACGGCGAGGTGAACCTGCCGTACCTGTCCGACGGCATGTGGTTCATGACCCAGTTCCGGCGCTGGGGCCTGCTGCGCGAAGACCCGGATTACCTGGCCGTGGCGCAAGAAGTCCAGCAACTCAAGCTGTTCCGCGAAGCCTGCGCGGCACTGGACATCGCGTCCCCGCGCCAGGACATGCGCAGCAGCCAACTGATCGACGGCATCACCTGGGACGGCTCGGATCCGGCCGGGTATGCCAAGAGCTTCAAACTGCACGCCTTGAGCGATGCGGCTCCCCTTCTCGCCAGCCGCTGACAGGAGCCACGACCATGCTGCGTATCCTGCTGATCAACGACACCGCGAAAAAAGTCGGCCGCCTCAAGGCTGCCCTGATTGAAGCCGGGTTCGAAGTCATTGACGAATCCGGCTTGACCATCGACCTGCCGGCGCGCGTCGAAACGGTGCGTCCGGACGTGATCCTGATCGATACCGAGTCACCGGGGCGCGATGTGATGGAGCAAGTGGTGCTGGTCAGTCGCGACCAGCCACGACCGATCGTCATGTTTACCGACGAGCACGACCCCAATGTGATGCGCCAGGCGATCAAGTCGGGGGTGAGCGCCTACATCGTCGAAGGCATCCACGCCGCGCGCCTGCAACCGATCCTCGACGTGGCCATGGCCCGCTTCGAAAGCGACCAGGCCCTGCGTGCCCAACTCCTGGCCCGGGACCAGCAACTGGCCGAACGCAAGCGCATCGAACTGGCCAAGGGCATGCTGATGAAGATGAAGGAATGCAACGAGGAGCAGGCCTACACCCTGATGCGCCGCCAGGCCATGAGCCGCCAGCAGAAACTGATCCAGGTGGCGGAACAGATCATTGCCATGAATGAGCTGCTGGGCTGAAGGCCTTGCAGCGCCTGGCTGGGCGCCATCGCGAGCAAGCTCGCTCCCACAGGTTTTATGGCCACTGAAAATCCATTGTGGGAGCAGGCCTACACCCTGATGCGCCGCCAGGCCATGAGCCGCCAGCAGAAGCTGATCCAGGTGGCGGAGCAGATCATTGCCATGAATGAGCTGCTGGGCTGAAGGCCTTGCAGCGCCTGGCTGGGCGCCATCGCGAGCAAGCTCGCTCCCACAGGTTTTATGGCCACTGAAAATCCATTGTGGGAGCGAGCTTGCTCGCGATAGCAATCTAACCGCCAACATCACTATCGACTGCCCCACCGTCATCGCGAGCAAGCTCGCGCCCACATGGGCTCCGGGGTGAACTTCATATTTATGAACGCCACCGATCAACTGTGGGAGCGAGCCTGCTCGCGATAAGCCTCCCCCCAATCTCCCGGGTTGGCATAGATCTCGCTTAAGCAAACCCACAGGTAACCAACGGCGGTTGCCCCACCTACGACAAAGACGTCGCACACCCTTCTTGCCTCTCTGGCGATCCGGGTTGCGGCGTTTTTTTGTTTTGGCCCTTCGGGACCGGTGGTGCGACCACAGACGGCGCACTGCTCAAAGCACTGACTCATTTCTCGAGACTTTTACAGCTGAGGTGCGCGATGAATTCAAGCTTCTGGAAATCCGGCCATACCCCGACCCTGTTCGCGGCCTTCCTCTACTTCGACCTGAGCTTCATGGTCTGGTACCTGCTCGGTCCACTGGCCGTGCAGATCTCTGCAGACCTGCACCTGACCACCCAGCAACGCGGCCTGATGGTCGCGACGCCGATCCTGGCTGGCGCCGTGCTGCGCTTGTTCATGGGCCTGCTGGCCGACCGGATCTCGCCAAAAACCGCCGGTATGGTGGGCCAGGTGATCGTGATCAGTGCGCTGTTCTGCGCCTGGAAACTGGGCATCCACAGCTACGAACAAGCGTTGCTGCTGGGCCTGTTCCTCGGCGTGGCCGGCGCTTCGTTCGCCGTGGCACTGCCGCTGGCCTCCCAGTGGTATCCGCCACAGCATCAAGGCAAGGCCATGGGCATTGCCGGCGCCGGTAACTCGGGCACCGTGCTCGCTGCACTGATCGCACCGATCATGGCAGTGGCGTTCGGCTGGACCAACGTGTTCGGCTTCGCGCTGATCCCGCTGGTACTGACCCTGGTGCTCTTCGCCTGGCTGGCCCAGAACGCCCCCGAGCGCCCCAAAGCCAAATCCATGGCCGACTACCTCAAGGCCCTGGGCGACCGCGACAGCTGGTGGTTCATGTTCTTCTACAGCGTGACCTTCGGCGGCTTCATCGGCCTGGCCAGCGCCCTGCCCGGCTACTTCAACGATCAATATGGCCTGAGCCCGGTCACCGCCGGCTACTACACCGCCGCCTGCGTCTTCGGTGGCAGCCTGATGCGTCCGTTGGGCGGCGCCCTGGCGGACCGGTTCGGCGGCATCCGCACCTTGCTGGGCATGTACACCGTAGCGGCCATCTGCATCGCCGCGGTGGGCTTCAACCTGCCAAGCTCCTACGCTGCCCTGGCCCTGTTCGTCTGCACCATGCTCGGCTTGGGTGCAGGCAACGGCGCGGTGTTCCAACTGGTGCCACAGCGCTTCCGGCGCGAGATCGGCGTAATGACCGGGCTGATCGGCATGGCCGGCGGCATCGGCGGCTTCGCCCTGGCGGCGGGCATGGGCGCGATCAAGCAGAGCACTGGCAGCTATCAACTGGCCCTGTGGTTGTTTGCCAGCCTCGGTGTCCTGGCTTGGTTCGGCCTGTACGGCGTCAAGCGTCGCTGGAGAACCACTTGGGGTTCGGCAGCTGTCACCGCTGCTCGGGTGTAACCTGCGACCATGAGCCTGCAATTGAGCTTCGCCGAAGCCAGCGCCATCGGCCCGCGGGAGGAAAACCAGGACGCCCTGCGCCTGGTCACACCCGCCCCGGCCCTGGCCGCCAGCAAGGGTTACCTGTTCGCCATCGCCGACGGCGTGAGCCAATGCGCCGATGGCGGACTGGCCGCCCGTTCGACCTTGCAGGCGCTGGCCCTGGACTACTATTCCACGCCGCAAACCTGGGGCGTGGCCCAGGCACTGGACCGGCTGTTGCTGGCGCAGAATCGCTGGCTGCAGGCCAACGGTGGCGGGCAACCGCTGCTCACCACCGTCAGCGCCCTGGTCCTGCGGGGCCGGCGCTTTACCCTCGCGCATGTCGGCGATTGCCGGGTCTACCGCTGGCACGCCGATCACCTGCAACGGGTCAGTGAGGATCACGTCTGGGAACAGCAAGGCATGCAACATGTGCTCAAGCGCGCCCTGGGATTGGATCAACACCTGATCCTCGACTTTCTCGATGGCGAACTGCGCACCGACGAAACCTTCGTGCTGCTCAGCGACGGCGTCTGGGCGGTCCTGGGGGACACGGCCATCGCCGGCATCCTGCGCGACCAGCCGGACCTGGACCTGGCCGCGCAAACGCTGGTCAACGCCGCGCACCTGGCCGGCAGCCAGGACAACGCCAGCGCCTTGCTGGTGCGGGTCGATGCGGTGGGCGAAGCCAGCATCGGCGATGCCCTGATCCAGCTGCAGCAATGGCCGCTGCCACCTGCGCTGAAACCGGGCCAGGTGTTCGAGGCCTGGCAGATCGAAAGCCTGCTCGGCCACAGCCAGCAATCGCTGCTCTACCGGGTACGCGACGGCCAGGGTCAACCCTGGTTGCTGAAAACCCTGCCCATGCAGCTACGGGACGATAGCCGCGCTGGGCAGGCATTACTCTCGGAAGAGTGGTTTCTCAAGCGCGTTGCCGGGCGGCAGTTTCCCGAGGTCCATGGTGTTCCCCAACGCCAGCATTTGTACTACGTGATGCGGGAATATCCGGGGGCGACCCTGGCCGAGCTGTTCAACCAGGGCGGGCCGCTACCTCTGGCCCAGTGGTTGGACTTGGCGCAACGGCTGGTACGGGCGGTAGGCCTGTTGCATCGAAGGCAGATCTACCACCGCGACATCAAGCCGGAAAACCTGCACCTGGGCGACGATGGGGAATTGCGCTTGCTGGATTTCGGCCTGGCGTACTGCCCGGGCCTGTCCGAGGACCAGGCCAACGTCTTGCCCGGCACCCCCAGCTACATCGCCCCGGAAGCCTTCGGCGGCACCGCGCCCACGGCGCAACAGGATTTGTATGCCGTCGGCGTGACCTTGTATTTCCTGCTGACCGGGCACTATCCCTACGGCGAAATCGAAGCCTTCCAACGCCCGCGCTTTGGCGTACCGGTCAATGCCAACCGCTATCGGCCGGACCTGGCCGAATGGCTCGGGCAAAGCCTGGATCGCGCCGTCGCGGCCGATCCGCAGCAGCGGTTTGAGACGGCCGAGGAATGGTTGTTGCTGCTGGAACAGGGCGAGCGCCGCAGCTTGAGCGTCAGGCCCCGGCCGTTGCTGGAAAGAGAGCCGCTGAAGGTCTGGCGGACGTTGGCGCTGGTGTCGTTGGTAGTGAATATTGTGCTGTTGTTCCTAGTGTTTCACGGCTGAGATCCGGTCGCGCCTATCGCGAGCAAGCTTTGCTCCCACAGGGGATTTGTTTCCACAGGAAATCTGCTGTAAGGAGCAGATTCTCTGTGGGAGCAAAGCTTGCTCGCGATAGCGGCTTGGCTGCCACTACACATCCACCGCTACCACGCTCCATTACCGGGCAACACGCTTTGATTCGGTGCAACAAATCCCTCCCCCATTCGTGCAATCAGCCGTTCCCTCAATAAATCCGCACCTTCAAGCCACTTGGCACAACCACTGCATAACCTCTCTCACCATACATAAAGCAACGCCTCCAACGATGAAGGCGGTGCTTCCCGAGAGAACGGGACCAGGACAAAGGCGTCCTCGCTAGCTTGCTAGCGGGACGCCTTTTTTTGTTTTCGTAAAAATGACCGAGCCAGTCCGACCACCGTGATGAAACGGACATGAGCTTGCGGAGAACCCTGATGAAAAAACTCAAACTGGTGATGATCGGCAACGGCATGGCCGGGGTTCGAACCCTCGAGGAACTGCTCAAGCTGAGCAACGAGCTGTACGACATCACGGTGTTCGGCGCCGAGCCCCACACCAACTACAACCGCATCCTGCTCTCGCCGGTGCTGGCCGGTGAGCAGACGTTCGAAGAGATCGTGCTCAACGACCTGAGCTGGTACCTGGACAACAACATCAAACTGCTGCTCAACCGTAAAGTGGTGGAAATCGACCGGGTCAAGCGCCGGGTCATCGCCCAAGACGGCAGCGAAGCCGAATACGACCGCCTGCTGATCGCCACCGGCTCCACACCCTTCATCCTGCCGATTCCTGGCAACACGCTCGAAGGCGTGATCGGTTACCGCGACATCGCCGATACCCAGGCGATGATCAACACCGCCAAGACCCACAAGCACGCCGTGGTGATCGGCGGCGGCCTGCTCGGCCTGGAAGCGGCCAACGGCTTGAAGCTGCGGGGCATGGACGTGACCGTCGTCCACATCGGTGAATGGTTGCTGGAACGGCAACTGGACAAGACCAGCGGCCAACTGCTGCAGACCGCCCTGGAAAACCGTGGCCTGAAATTCCGCCTCAGCGAACAGACCCAGGCCCTGCACGACGCCGGCAATGGCCGGGTCGGCTCGGTGCAGTTCAAGAACGGCGACATCATCCCCGCCGACTTGGTGGTGATGGCCGCCGGCATCCGTCCCAATACCGAACTGGCGGAAAAATCCGGCATCCCGTGCAACCGCGGGATCCTGGTCAACGACACGATGCAAACCTACGACCCGCGCATCTACGCCATCGGTGAATGCGCCAGCCACCGCGGCACTGCCTACGGTCTGGTGGCGCCGTTGTTCGAACAAGCCAAGGTCTGCGCCAACCACCTCGCACAACTGGGTTTTGCCACTTACAAAGGCTCGGTCACCTCGACCAAGTTGAAGGTCACCGGCATCGACCTGTTCTCCGCCGGCGACTTCATGGGCGGCGAAGGCACCGAAACCATCACCCTTTCCGACCCGATTGGCGGGGTCTACAAAAAGCTGGTCATCAAGGATGACGTTCTGGTCGGTGCCTGCCTGTACGGCGATACCGCGGATGGCGGCTGGTACTTCCGCCAGATCCGCGAGAACCACGCTATCAGTGAGATCCGCGATCACCTGATGTTCGGTGAGAATGCACTAGGCGACGTCGGCCACCAGGGCCAGGACAAAGCCATGAGCATGGCCGACAGCGCCGAAGTCTGCGGCTGCAACGGCGTGTGCAAGGGCACCATCGTCAAGGCGATCCAGGAGCACGGGCTGTTCAGCGTCGATGACGTGAAAAAACACACCAAGGCCGCCAGTTCCTGCGGCTCCTGCGCCGGCCTGGTGGAGCAGATCCTGATCAACACCGTCGGCGGTGCGGCGGACGTCAAGCCCAAAAGCGAAAAAGCCATCTGCGGTTGCAGCGACCTCAACCACGGCCAGATCCGCCAGGCGATCCGCGACCAGCACCTGCTGACCATCGCCGGAACCATGAGCTACCTGAACTGGCGCACCCCCAATGGCTGCGCCACCTGCCGCCCGGCGTTGAATTACTACCTGATTTCCACCTGGCCCGGCGAAGCCCACGACGACCCGCAATCGCGCCTGATCAACGAACGCGCCCACGCCAACATCCAGAAAGACGGCACCTACTCGGTCGTCCCACGGATGTGGGGTGGCGTGACCAACCCTTCGGAACTGCGGCGCATCGCCGACGTGGCCGACAAGTACAACGTGCCCATGGTCAAGGTCACCGGCGGGCAGCGCATCGATTTGCTGGGGATCAAGAAGCAGGACCTGCCCGGCGTATGGAAAGACCTCGACATGCCGTCCGGCCACGCCTACGGCAAGTCCATCCGCACCGTGAAGACCTGCGTGGGCAGCGAATTCTGCCGCTTCGGCACACAAAACTCGACCCAATTGGGCATCGAGCTGGAGCACGACCTGTTCAACATGTGGTCGCCGCACAAAGTGAAACTGGCCGTCTCCGGTTGCCCACGCAACTGCTCGGAAGCCGGCATCAAGGACGTCGGCATTATCGGTGTCGACTCCGGTTGGGAGATGTACATCGGCGGCAACGGCGGGATCAAGACCGAAGTCGCCGAGTTTTTCGTCAAGCTCAAGACCGCCGAACAAGTGCGTGAATACAACGGTGCCTTCCTGCAGCTGTACCGCGAGGAAGCCTTCTACCTCGAACGCACCGTGCACTACATGCAGCGGGTCGGCATGGAGCACATCAAGAAAGCCGTGCTCGAAGACCCGGAGCGGCGCAAGGCCCTTCATGAGCGCCTGAAGTTTTCCCTGTCGCTGGAGCAAGACCCATGGAAACAGCGCCTGGAAGAGCCTCTGCTGAAAAAAGAGTTTGAAGTCATCCCCGTGAAAAACCTGGAGGTGCCGGCATGAACTGGTTGGATATCTGCGCGCTGGAAGAAATCAATATCCTCGGTTCGCGCATCATCAATAGCCCAAAAGGCGACATCGCGATTTTCCGCACCAGCGATGATGAGGTGTTTGCACTGGACGACCGTTGCCCGCACAAGGGAGGCCCGTTGTCCCAAGGGTTGGTCTACGGCAAGCGCGTGGCCTGCCCCTTGCACAACTGGCAGATCGACCTGGAAACCGGCCAGGCCCAGGCCCCGGATGTGGGCTGCGCCCATCATCATTCGGCCCGGGTCGAAAACGGCCGCGTGCAGCTGGCACTGCGGGACGCAAGCTGATGAACCGCCAGATCACTGCCTCGACCTGCTGTTATTGCGGGGTCGGTTGCGGCGTCCTGATCGAGCATGACGGCGAGCGCATCCTCGGCGTCAGTGGCGATCCCGCCCATCCGGCCAACTTCGGCAAACTGTGCAGCAAGGGCTCCACGCTGCACCTGACCGGCGACCTCGCCGCGCGCGCCCTCTATCCAGAATTGCGCCTGGGCAAAGGCCTGGCCCGGGCACGCACAGACTGGAACAGCGCCCTGGATCACGCCGCCAGCGTCTTCGCCGAGACCATCGCCGAGCACGGCCCGGACAGCGTGGCGTTCTACATCTCCGGCCAATTGCTGACCGAGGACTACTACGCCTTCAACAAGCTCGCCCGGGCATTGGTGGGCACCAACAACATCGACAGCAATTCGCGGCTGTGCATGTCTTCCGCCGTGGTGGGCTACAAGCGCAGCCTCGGCGCCGACGCCCCGCCCTGCAGCTACGAAGACTTGGATTTGAGCGACTGCGTGATGATCGTCGGCAGTAACATGGCCTACGCCCATCCCATCCTCTTTCGCCGCCTCGAAGAGGCAAAATCCCGCCGGCCACAGATGAAAATCATCGTCATCGACCCCCGGCGCACCGACACCTGTGACCTGGCAGACCTGCACCTG
The DNA here is from genome assembly GCF_018325905.1 of Pseudomonas sp. St316. Classification (NCBI taxonomy): domain Bacteria; kingdom Pseudomonadati; phylum Pseudomonadota; class Gammaproteobacteria; order Pseudomonadales; family Pseudomonadaceae; genus Pseudomonas; species Pseudomonas sp. St316. The sequence continues at coordinate 4,714,237 of NZ_AP021901.1, forward strand.
GCGATCCTGCCCGGTACCGATGTCGCCTTGTTCCATGGGATTTTGCACCTGCTGCTGTGGGAAGACTGGGTCGACCGCGACTTCATCAAGGCCCATACCGAAGGCCTGGCGGACCTGAAGAACCTGGTACGCGACTACACTCCGGCGATGGTCGCGCAGTTGTGCGGCATCAGCGTCGAACAACTGCACCAGTGCGCCGAATGGGTCGGCACGTCACCGAGCTTCCTGTCCTTGTGGTGCATGGGCCTGAACCAGTCCACCGCCGGCAGCGCCAAGAACAGCGCACTGATCAACCTGCACCTGGCCACCGGACAAATCGGCCGGCCCGGCGCGGGTCCCTTCTCGCTGACTGGCCAACCCAATGCCATGGGCGGACGGGAAACCGGCAGCCTGTCGAACCTGCTGCCGGGCCATCGTGAAGCGGCCAACCCGGAGCATCGCGCCGAAGTCGCCCGCTATTGGGGTGTCGAGCAGTTGCCGGCCACCACGGGTTTGAGCGCCATCGAGCTGTTCGAGCAGGTTCGCAGCGGCAAGATCAAGGCCTTGTGGATCGCCTGCACCAACCCGGCCCAGTCGATGCCAGACCAGACGGCGGTACGTGAAGCGCTGCAAGCCTGCCCATTCGTGGTGTTGCAGGAAGCCTTCCGGACCACCGAGACCGCGGCCTTTGCCGACCTGCTGCTGCCGGCGGCCAGTTGGGGCGAGAAAGAAGGCTCGGTGACCAACTCCGAACGGCGTATTTCCCACGTCCGTCGGGCCGTCGACGCGCCGGGGCAAGCGCGTCCGGACTGGGCAATCACCGTGGATTTCGCCCAGCGCCTGGAGAAACACCTGCGCCCGGGGCATCCCAGCCTGTTTGCCTTTGAAACCCCGGCCCAACTGTTCGATGAATACAAACAGCTGACCCGTGGCCGCGACCTGGACTTGTCCGGCATCAGCCATGCCCTGATCGATCGACTCGGCCCTCAGCAATGGCCCTTCCCGGACGGCGCCACCGTCGGGACGGCTCGCCTGTACGTGGACGGGATTTTTCCTACCGACAGCGGCCGAGCACACTTTGTGGCCGACCCCTATCGCGCCGCCAAGGAACTGCGTGACGCCCGCTACCCATTGACCCTGAACACCGGCCGCTTGCGTGACCAGTGGCACGGCATGAGCCGCACCGGTACCGCCGCGCAGTTGTTTGGTCATGTGAACGAAGCGGTACTCAGCCTGCATCCCGACGAACTGCTCCGGCATCGCCTGCAGGCGGGCGACCTGGTCAGCCTCAAGAGCCGTCGCGGCAGCGTGATCGTGGCCGTGGACAGCGACGACAGCGTACGCCCCGGCCAGGCGTTCCTGCCCATGCACTGGGGCGACCGGTTCCTCAAGGGCGGGGTCAATACCCTGACTCAACCGGCCTTCGATCCGTTGTCGAAACAACCGGAACTCAAGCACAGCGGCGTGCGGCTGGAACCGGTGAACCTGCCTTGGCAGCTTTTCGCCCTGATCGAAGGTGATGTTCAACAGCATCTGGAGGCGCTTCGCCCACTGTGTGAGGCGTTTTCCTACGTCAGCCTGAGCCTGACTGGCCGTGAGCGCCCCGCGTTGCTGATTCGCGCGGCCAGCGCCGTCGCGCCCGAGCCGCAACTGCTCCAGGCCATCGACGAGCAATTGGGCCTGATCGATGGGCCGGTGCTGGCCTATGACGATCCGCGTCGCTCTATCGGCAAACGGGTTCGAATCGAAAACGGCCGCATCACCGCCATTCGCCTGGCTGGCGAAACCCTGGCTCGGCACTGGCTGCAGAACCTGTGGCTGGAAGGGCGTGCCGATGAACAACTGCGACGCTGGCTGCTGGCGCCTTTAAGTGCGCCGCCGGGCAATGTCGGCACCACGACGGGTGGCAGCAAAACGCTGTGCAACTGCATGAACGTCAGCCAGCGTGCGATCTGCGCAGGCATTGAACGTGGCCTGGACTTGCAGGGGCTCAAACAGGAACTGGGCTGTGGCACGCAATGCGGCTCCTGCGTACCGGAAATCAAGCGCCTGCTGGTTGCCACTGCGCAACCGCTGGCGGCTATCTCGTGAGGAAAACACTATGAACGCAAAAGTCTGGCTGGTGGGTGCAGGTCCCGGTGACCCTGAATTGCTGACCCTCAAAGCCGTGCGCGCCTTGAGTGAAGCCGACGTGGTGTTGATCGATGACCTGGTCAATGCCGCGGTGCTGGAACACTGCCCCGCTGCGCGCATCATTGCCGTGGGCAAGCGCGGCGGCTGCCGCTCCACGCCCCAGGCCTTCATTCATCGGCTGATGCTGCGTTATGCCCGCCAGGGCAAATGCGTGGTGCGTCTCAAGGGCGGCGACCCCTGCATCTTCGGCCGCGGCGGTGAAGAGGCACAGTGGCTGCGCGAACATGGTGTTGAAGTGGAGATGGTCAATGGCATCACCGCCGGCCTCGCGGGGGCGACCCAGTGCGATATTCCACTGACCCTGCGCGGGATTGCCCGGGGCGTGACGCTGGTGACGGCCCACACCCAGGACGGCAGCAGCCTCAACTGGCAAGCCCTGGCCCAAAGCGGCACGACGCTGGTGGTGTACATGGGTGTGGCGAAACTGAGCGAGATCCGTGAGCAACTGCTGGCCGGTGGCCTGGCCGCGGATACGCCAGTGGCCATGATCGAAAACGCGTCCCTGCCCCACCAACGTGACTGCCGCAGCGACCTGGCTTCGATGGAAGCCGATGCAGGCGCCTTTCAACTCAAGAGCCCGGCGATCCTGGTGATTGGCGCGGTGGCAGCGGCCGCTGAACTGGCCGTCGCCCCGACTGCCTGGGCTCAGGCTTCAACCCGCTAACAGACAACACCGACCCACTGTGGGAGCGAGCCTGCTCGCGATTGCAATGTATCAGCAACCTGGATGGTGACTGACCCACCGCAATCGCGAGCAGGCTCGCTCCCACAATTGGATTGGAGTACGACCGGGAGAACCAGGCCGGCTGTTAGGCCGCCTCGCGAGCAAGCTTTGCTCCCACAGATCGGATGGGTGTACGACCGCGAGAGCCAGGTCGGCTATAAGGCCGCCTCGCGGTGGACGTTGATCTCGGGCGCCCCGTTAACCACGATGGCCGAACGCAGGTATTGCGTAGTGGGTATCCCGGCATGGATGCCGGGATAGCCGCGCTGGACCATGGATGGTCCTTCGCGGCGGGCCCACGGAGCAATGCCGGAGTGAGGGCACACCGAGCCTAAGCGAGGTGCCGAGTGGTGGGGCAAAAGCGCTTTGGTTACTTTCGCCTGGGCCGGCATTCCGGCTTTTCGAAAGTGACCCGCCGTCAGGGCGGAACCATAAGTAGCCGTTACCGCGAAAACGGATATGTACTCAGTCAACAAGAGCAAGGTCGGCTGTAAGGCCGCCTTCGCGAGCAAGCTCGCTCCCACCGGTTTTGCATGGTCTGGCACAGACTGCCTCATAAATCGCACGCAAAGAAAAGCCCGGCCTAGGCCGGGCTTTTCCAAAGCTGTGGGCTAATTACTTAGCTTGGGCTTCAACCTGCGCTTCTACGCGACGGTTAACTGCACGACCAGCTTCAGTGGCGTTGTCAGCCACTGGGCGGGATTCGCCGTAGCCAACAGACTGAACGCGGGACGATTCAACACCGTACTGGTTGGTCAGAACTTGCTTAACGGCGTTTGCACGACGCTCAGACAGTTTCTGGTTGTAAGCGTCAGGACCGACGGAGTCAGTGTGACCTTCAACAGTAGTGCTGGTGGATGGGTACTGCTTCATGAAGTCAGCCAGGTTCTTGATGTCGCCGTAGCTGTTAGGCTTGACGACCGACTTGTCGAAGTCGAACTTGACGTCCAGCTCAACACGAACGACTTCAGCAACAGCTGGGCAGCCATCAGCGTCAACGGTTACGTTGGCTGGGGTGTCAGGGCACTTGTCGACGTTGTCGCACACGCCATCGTTGTCGCTGTCGGAGCAGACTTCAGCCGGAGCTGGAACTGGAGCAGCGGCAGGCTTGGAACCGCCACCGAAGTTCACACCGATACCGACGCTTGGAGCCCACTCGGTGTCGCCCTGGTCGATGTTGTACTGAGCTTCAACGCCAGCACGGGCGTAGAAGTTCTCGGTGAAGTACAGCTTGGCGCCGCCGCCAACGTTGGCGAAGGTGGAACGGTTGCGACCGCCGGAGCCGTTCTGACCGATGCTTTGGTCGGAGAAGCCAGCCGATACGTACGGACGCAGCATGTCACCTGGGTTGTTGAAGTGGTACAGAGCATCCAGAGCGGTGTTGGCGCCCTTGATGTTACGACCATCATCGGAACGTGCGTTGTGCACTTCGTCGTAGGCCAGACGCAGTTCAACGTCGTCGGTCAGGAAGTAACCAACCGAACCGCCGAACAGGTTGCCGTTGTTCTTGAAGTTACGAGCGCTGTCGAATTGTTCTTTCTTGGCGAAGCCTTCGATTTCAACTGCGCCTTGGCCTTGTGCCAGAGCGCCGAACGAAGTGGCAGCAATCAAAGAACCAATGGCAAAGCCCAAGGTGTTTTTCAGTTTCATCCGTTAAATCCCCATCTGGTGATTGTGAAGCAGTCCCGCAAACCGGGGGACAACTCGGCGGCAAGTCTAACAGAACTTGCCTACACGTAAGAGATATTTGCGCCGAACTTAAGTTTCAGCAATGCCCGCAAATTTCTCACGTAATTTGTCAAGCGCGCGCTTGTAACGCATTTTCGTCGCGCTCAAACCCATATGCATTATGTCTGCGATCTCCTGGAATTCCAGCTCTGCGACAAATCGTAGCACCAGAATTTCCCTGTCGATCGGGTTCACATAGACCAGCCAACGATCGAGTCCCCCCTTTTCCTCGGGCTTGGGCGCCTTTTCTTCCGACGCTTCCTCCAGAGGATCCAGGCTCAAAGCGTCCATCAAGCGACGCTTTCGCCGTTCCTTGCGATACTGCGTGATGCATTCGTTGTAGGTGATGCTGTAGAGCCAGGTTTTGAACTTCGATTTCCCCTCGAAGTTCTTCAGGCCATACAGCACCTTCAACATCACCTCCTGACAGACATCGTCAGCATCGCGATCGTTCCCAAGATACCGTGCACAAACGTTAAATAATGTTCTCTGGTAACGGCGCATCAACTCTTCATAGGCACGCGTTACGTGAAACAGCTCGGTATGCGCGCGCGCGACCAACTCCTCATCGGAGAGATCACGGGGGTCGTAGCGCGTAGATAGCGATTGGGGTTTGTTCAAAACAAGTCGGGCCGACAGTCTAGGTCAATGTGCGCCGCAGCCTGCGATAGCAGGCATTTTGCGGCGGCATACATTAGCAGGGTTTGCCGGGTTAGCGGCTACTCACATGCTGTTCCAGCAGGATCCGATTGGAAAGCGACACCAGCTCGCCCTCCTCGGTCAGCAATGTGGTCTTCACCGTGCCAATCTCTTCAATCTGGCCTTCGACCTCGCCAACACGCACTTGTTGCCCAACCTCATACAACTCACGCACATAGATTCCCGCCAGGATCTGACCGGCGATTTCACGACTCCCCAACCCCATTGCCAGCGCAACCGCCAGACCAACGGTAATCAAAACGATCACGATCACGTGGTTGAGCAGGTCAGTCTTGACCTCCAACTGGCTGATCGCAACCGAAATACTGATGATGATCACCAGGCCCTGGGCAATGCGCCCCACGCCAGCGGCGTAGTCCAGCCCAACGCCCTCGGCCGCACCGCGCACCAGCCCATTGGCCAGTTGCGCCAGCAGGACGCCGACCAGCAATACCAGCGCGGCACCAAAAACCTTCGGCAAATACAATGCAAGCATATCGAGCGTAGCTGAAACTCGCTCAAGGCCAAGGGATTCTGCTGCGGAAACCAGGAAAATCAGCAATACGAACCAATACACGATCTTGCCGACCAGGGTCGAGATCGGTACCTGGATGCCGCCACGGGACAGCAACTTGGTCAGGCCGGTGCCGCCCATCAAGCGATCGAGGCCCAGCTTGGCGAGCAGCTTGGACAGCAACGTGTCCAGGAGCTTGGCCACGACAAAACCGAGCAACAGCACCACCAGCGCGCCGAAGAGGTTCGGGATGAAGTTAGCTACTTTGGTCCACAACGCAGTCATTGCCGTGACGAGGCTCTGGGTCCAGAGATCAAGTTCCATATTCAATCAGCCTTATCAGCGGTGCGAGTAACAGGTTTACGACGGGAAACCGGCGAGACATGGGCCGATCCGTTATTCAGGGCGATCATCAGCGCGGGCAACCAGCGGCCCAGCAGGCTGAACAGATCACCCGCGCCGACCTGGCGGTTGGCGGTTTTCAGTACACGTCCCAGGCAGGCATCGTCGTCCCGGGTGGACGGCGAAGCCTTGAGCATGTCGCGCAAAGACTGTTCAAACGGATCGTGCATACGCACCTCTCGTGATGTCTGTGGAAGACGCGATCAAATTTCGTCGGGTCACATGAAACCCCATCACACCCAGCGCAAACGACGGAACAACCACCACTGCCCCAGCGCCACGCAGATCATCAGCAGGCAGGCGACCATGAAACCGTAGGGGCTAGCGGAAAACGGAATGCCGCCGACATTTATACCCAGAAGGCCGGTGAGAAAACTCATCGGCAGGAAAATCCCGGTGACGATACCGAAGCGGTACATGGTGCGGTTCATGCGCACCGAAAGGCGCCGGTCTTCGGCCTCCAGCACAAGCCCCACGCGCTCTCGGGTCAATTCCAGCTCCTCGAGGTAACGGGTCAGGCTGTTGTTCAATTCGTTCCAGTAGTCGCCGTCATCGTCACAAAACCATGGCAGCTTGAGCCGCGTCATCTGGCCGAAGATATCCCGCTGTGGCGCCAGGAATCGCTTGAGCCCGGCAGCCCTTCGACGGATGTGCAAAATGGCGTCGTGCTCGGGCGTATACCGTTCGTCGGTATCGAGTTTTTCTTCCTCGTCATCGACGATTTCGGAGAGACAGGTGACCAGGTCCTGCACCTTGTTGGTGAGGTATTGCGCCATGTAGAGGATGAGTTCGGACGCCGTCTTCGGGCCCTTGCCCTCGGCCAGTTGCGCCAACAGCTCATCGGTGGCGCGCAACGGACGCAGGCGCAGGGAGATCACCCGCTGGGCGGACGCAAAGATCCGTACCGACACCATGTCTTCAGGTTCGGCGCCCGGGTTGAGATTGATCCCCCGCAGGAACAGCAGCAGCTCGGCGTTGGGCAACGGCAACAAGCGCGGCCGGGTGTTCTCTTCGAGCAACAGGTCGCAGTTGAACTCGCTCAGGCCACTGGATTTGCGCAACCAGGTGTGGGTTTGCGGATGACTGCGATCCCAGTGCAGCCACAGGCTTTCATCGGCCTGCAACTGCAAATCGTCGAGTTCGGTCCGGGCTATGGAACGCGCGCCGCCTTTACCGTCCAGCACCAGGGCATGCACCAGCCCCCACTGCGCGTTTTCTTCCTCGAACATCCTCATCCCTTATGGCTGTACTGCTTCATTCAGGCATTTTCAGCGGGCTTGGCGAGACGATCACGCCGTTATTGTCCGCATAGACATACTCGCCCGGGCGAAACGTCACGCCGGCAAAGGTCACCGGCACATTGAGTTCGCCGACACCGCGCCGGTCGGTCTTCATCGGGTGACTGGCCAGGGCCTGGACCCCGAGGTCCGTCTGGGCAATGATGTCGACGTCGCGGATGCAACCGTAGACCACCAACCCTTCCCAGCCGTTTTTCGCGGCCTTCTCCGCCAACATGTCCCCCAGCAGCGCCCGACGCAGGGAACCGCCGCCATCAACCACCAGCACCTTGCCGTTACCCTTGAGTTCAACCTGCTCCTTGACCCGCGAGTTGTCCTCGAAGCACTTGATGGTCACGATTTCGCCGCCGAAGGAATCGCGGCCACCGAAATTGCTGAACATCGGTTCCAACACCTGCACCAGTTCCGGGTAGGCGTCGCACAGGTCGGGCGTGAGGTAATGGTTCATCGAACAACTCCTGAAAGGCTGGAACGTCAGACTGAATGAGCAACCGTTTGTGACTGGAACCGTGTCGAGCGTCATATCTTAGCCGCAAGCCGACCAGAGCGAAATGCCCTTGTCAGAGCCTTCGCCTCAAACCGCCTCGGCCAGGGCGGGCAGGCTTTCCAGCAACGGTGCCCGCTGATCTTGCAGCCAACGCGCTACCAGCGGCCAGACTTCAGCCTGTGCCGCTTTGCTGACCAACATCTCGACGTGGCCGAAATTGCCTTTGAAACCCTGCTCCTGGCCCAGGCAGACAAACTGCTTGTGCTCTGAGCCGATCTGCTCGAAGAGCTTGCGGCAAGCCCAAGTCGGGTCCTGGTGATCGCCTGCGGCACTCACTGCCAACACCGGCAACTGAATATCGGCCAACCCAGCCCACCAGTTTTTCTCCGCATCGCCGAAACGTCCGAACAGGCCGTACCAGCGCATGCTTTCCAAGGCCAGGCCGATGGGTTCGTCCTCGGGGCCGCGCTTGAGCCTTGAACCAGACAATTGGGCAAAGCGCTTGAGGATGAACCGACCACTCCACTCCACCGGCGGAATCTTCAACGGCCAGTAGGTGCGGCTGACCTGGGTACCAAAGAACGCCGCAGAAGCCACCGCAGGCTCGCCCAGGTAATGGCCGCCCAACGCTGCCGCAAGGGTAATGCCACCCAAGGAGTGACCGATCCAGTGAGGCACTTGCCCGCTCTGCTCACGCACGAAGGCGCCGATGGCCGGCAAGTCGTAACGGGCGTAGTCGGCTACCCGATTGTTGCGGTAGCCAAGGTTGCGCTGGGACAGTCCATGACCCCGCATCTCGGGAATCCAGACATCGAACCCCAGGCGTGCCAGGTAGGCTCCCAGCCCCAGGCCCTTGGGCGAATACCAGAAGCGTCGATTGGAAAAACTGCCGTGCAACAGGATCACCGGGACGCCACGGGTTTCGCTGGCGTCGGCCATGCCCAGCCGGGTGACAGCCAGTTCGACGCTGGCGTCCGGGCTGTTGCCGGGTTTCAGGCGATAGACATCTTCGCTCAGATCACCGCGCCGCTCGGCGCTGATCAGGGCGACAGGAAAGAGGTTGCTGCTGCTTTGCATAATGCTCTTGCACAAAAAAGGGCGGCATCCATCAGGAGCCCGCCCTACTTCAATCAAAAGGGACCGGAAAGACTGATAACCATCGACCTGTGGGAGCGAGCTTGCTCGCGATGGCGGCGCAACAGTCAACATTGATGTTGTCTGGCACGCCGCCATCGCGAGCAAGCTCGCTCCAACAAGGTTACCCGGCTTACATTACCGGCGAGGCCCCTTCACTCGATCAGACCGCTGCCTGACCCTCAGCCAGGAAGAACCAGGTTTCCAGCACGGAGTCCGGGTTCAACGAAACGCTTTCGATGCCCTGCTCCATCAGCCACTTGGCCAGGTCCGGGTGGTCCGAAGGGCCCTGGCCGCAGATGCCGATGTACTTGCCAGCCTTGTTGCAGGCGGCAATGGCGTTGGCCAGCAGCTTCTTGACCGCCGGGTTCCGCTCATCGAACAGGTGCGCGATGATCCCGGAGTCGCGGTCCAGGCCCAGGGTCAGCTGGGTCAGGTCGTTGGAACCGATGGAGAAACCGTCGAAAAACTCGAGGAATTCTTCAGCCAGGATCGCGTTGGACGGCAGCTCGCACATCATGATCACGCGCAGGCCGTTGTCACCACGGGCCAGGCCGTTTTCCGCCAGCAGATCGACGACCTGGCTCGCTTCGCCCAGGGTCCGGACGAACGGCACCATGATCTCGACGTTGGTCAGGCCCATCACGTTACGCACACGCTTGAGCGCACGGCACTCGAGTTCGAAGCAGTCACGGAACGATTCGCTGATGTAGCGCGAAGCACCACGGAAGCCCAGCATCGGGTTTTCTTCTTCCGGTTCGTAAAGCTTGCCGCCGATCAGGTTGGCGTATTCGTTGGACTTGAAGTCCGACAGGCGCACGATGACCTTTTTCGGCCAGAATGCCGCCGCCAGGGTGCTGATGCCTTCCACCAGTTTCTCGACGTAGAAACCGACCGGATCGTTGTAACCGGCAATGCGCTTGTCGACGCTGTCCTTGATGTCCTGCGGCAGGCCGTCGTAGTTGAGCAGCGCCTTGGGGTGCACGCCGATCATGCGGTTGATGATGAACTCCAGGCGGGCCAGGCCCACGCCGGCATTCGGCAATTGTGCGAAATCAAAGGCACGGTCCGGGTTGCCGACGTTCATCATGATCTTGAACGGCAGCTCCGGCATGGCGTCCACGGAGTTCTTCTTGATGTCGAAGCCCAGTTCGCCTTCGAAGATGTAGCCGGTATCGCCTTCGGCGCAGGAAACGGTCACGCCCTGGCCGTCCTTGAGCAGTTGGGTGGCGTTGCCGCAACCGACCACTGCCGGGATGCCCAGTTCACGGGCGATGATCGCCGCGTGGCAGGTGCGCCCGCCGCGGTTGGTGACGATGGCGCTGGCGCGCTTCATCACTGGTTCCCAGTCCGGGTCGGTCATGTCGGAGACCAGTACGTCGCCGGCCTGGACCTTGTCCATCTCGGAGACGTCCTTGATGATCCGCACCTTGCCCGCGCCGATGCGCTGGCCGATGGCACGGCCTTCCACCAGCACGGTGCCGGTTTCCTTGAGCAAGTAGCGCTCCATGACGTTGGCCTGGGTGCGGCTCTTCACGGTTTCCGGACGAGCCTGCACGATGTACAGCTTGCCGTCGTCACCGTCCTTGGCCCATTCGATGTCCATCGGGCACTTGTAGTGCTGCTCGATGATCATCGCCTGCTTGGCCAGCTCGCTGACTTCGGCGTCGCTCAGGCAGAAACGCGCGCGCTCGGCCTTGTCCACGTCGACGGTCTTCACCGAACGACCGGCCTTGGCTTCGTCGCCGTAGATCATCTTGATGGCCTTGCTGCCCAGGTTACGGCGCAGGATGGCCGGGCGACCGGCTTGCAGCGTGCCTTTGTGGACGTAGAACTCATCCGGGTTCACCGCGCCCTGGACGACGGTTTCACCCAGGCCGTAGGCGCCGGTGATGAACACCACGTCACGGAAACCCGACTCGGTGTCGAGGGTGAACATCACGCCGGCGGTGCCGGTTTCGGAGCGAACCATGCGCTGCACACCGGCGGACAGGGCAACCAGCTTGTGGTCGAAGCCCTGGTGCACGCGGTAGGAAATGGCACGGTCGTTGAAAAGGGAGGCGAAGACTTCCTTGGCGGCACGGATGACGTTTTCCACGCCACGGATGTTCAGGAAGGTTTCCTGCTGGCCGGCGAAGGAGGCATCCGGCAGGTCTTCGGCGGTGGCCGAGGAGCGTACGGCAACGGCAATGTCGGGATTGCCTTCGGACAGTTTGGCGAAAGCGGTACGGATTTCAGCGTTGAGCTTCTCGGGGAACTCGGCCTCCATGATCCATTGGCGGATCTGGGCACCGGTCTTGGCCAAGGCATTGACGTCGTCGACGTCCAGGGCATCGAGCGCATCGTGGATCTGCTTGTTCAGGCCGCTCAGTTCCAGGAAATCACGATAAGCCTGGGCGGTCGTGGCGAAGCCACCTGGCACCGATACGCCGGCACCGGCGAGGTTGCTGATCATCTCGCCCAGGGATGCGTTCTTGCCCCCCACATGCTCCACATCATGGACGCCGAGCTTATCGAGGGAAACTACGTACTCTACCAAGGTGATCTCTCCACTAACTGTGTTGGAAAAGCTCAAGGCACCGGTGGCTCCAGGGGAGCGCTTGCCGGCGATATGGCCTGGACCTGGAAAATAAGTGAGAATGCTGGCCACTGGCGGCCAGCAAATCGCGCCTATCATATCCAAGAATCGTCACTAGCTCACTAGCTTAAGGCCCAAGGCGCAAATGAAACGATCTGCTTTCTTTATCTCCGACGGCACCGGCATTACGGCCGAAACGCTAGGCCAAAGCCTGTTGGCACAGTTCGAAAACATTACCTTCGCCAAGTTCATACGTCCGTACATCGACAGTGTCGACAAGGCGCGGGCCATGGTACAGCAAATCAATAAAGCCGCCGAAACCGACGGTTTCCGCCCGATTATCTTCGATACCATCGTCAATCAAGACATCCGTGAGATTCTCGCGACGTCCAATGGTTTCATGATCGACATTTTTTCCACGTTCCTGGCGCCCCTGGAGCAGGAGCTGAGCGAGCACTCGTCCTATTCGGTCGGCAAGTCCCATTCCATTGGCCACAACTCCAACTACATGGAGCGGATCGAGGCGGTCAACTTCGCCCTGGACAACGATGACGGCGCCCGCACGCATTATTACGACAAGGCCGACCTGATCCTGGTGGGCGTGTCGCGTTGTGGCAAGACACCGACGTGCCTGTACATGGCGATGCAATTTGGCATCCGCGCGGCCAACTATCCGTTGACCGAAGACGACATGGAGCGCCTGCAACTGCCCAGCGCCCTGCGCGCCCACCAGCACAAGCTGTTCGGCCTGACCATCGACCCGGACCGCCTCACCGCGATCCGCAACGAGCGCAAGCCCAACAGCCGCTATTCGAGCTATGCCCAGTGCGAGTTCGAAGTGCGCGAGGTGGAAAACCTGTTCCGGCGGGAGAACATTCCCCATATCAACTCCACGCATTTTTCCGTGGAAGAGATTTCGGCGAAGATCCTGGTGGAGAAAGGGGTCGAGCGGCGGTTCAAATAAACCGCAGGCATACCCTGAAACCTGTGGGAGCGTGCTTGCTCGCGATTGCGGCGGGTCAGTAACGTTGAAGTTGGCTGACACTCCGCTATCGGGAGCAGGCTCGCTCCCACAAGGGATTTGTAGTGCTGCTGGCTACTGTGCCATGCGCTTGACCAACGCCTGCCCCACCTCCAGCGCCGATGCAGGGTTCTGGCCCGTGATCAACTCACGATCGGTTACCACATGGGACGTCCACGGCGAGGTGTTGCTGTTGTAGTGCCCACCCGCCTGTTCCAACGCGGTTTGCGGATAGAACTTCATGCTCCCGCCGCCCAGCAGCCCCTTCGCCAGTTCTTCTTCCTGATTGCTGATCACCGTCATCTTGTACCCCGCGTAGATCCAGTCGGCCTGGGCCGAGGCCTGGCCCTTGGCGGCCAACTGGCCAACGAAGCCCTTGGCGTCAGGCAAGGTCGACAGCAGCGCTATCGGCCCGTGGCAAACCAGCGCGGTGGTCTTGCCCTGGGCGTGGAAGTGCGTCAGCACCCGTCCCAGCGGCGCGCTCGTGAGCAAATCCTGCATCGGTGCATGCCCGCCGGGGATGTACAGGGCGTCGAAGTGCTCCAGGCCGATCTGCTCGACACGGGCCAGGCTGATCACCGGTGAGTCCTTCGCCGAGGTGATGTTCAATTGCGCCAGCAACGCCTGGTAGCGCTCCAGCTCCGTCGAATCGTTATTGAAGTACATCTTGTCCACCGAGGACCGGTCCAGCGTCGGCGCCTTGCCCTCGGGCGTTGCGAACGTCACCTGATGGCCGGCATCCAGCAACAGTTTTACCGGTTGCAGCAGTTCGTTGAGGTAAAACCCGGTGGAGAAGACCTTGCCATTTTTCAGATCCAGATGATCGGAATCGGACAGGACCACCAGCACGTTATCGGCATGGGCCGCGACACTGATGCCTGCCAGAACGACAGATGTTGCCAAGGTCGTGAGCTTTTTCATGATGACTCCAGGACGCTGCGATAAAAGATGCGCCCACTGTATTGATGCGCTTACCGGCGATAAACTGGCGCCCTGGAACATCACCTGGTCTCTGGAGGCAACAATGCCCCGTCGATTCGATTACCTGGCCGACGTGGAAGCCTTCGTCACGGTCGTGGAAAAAGGCACCCTCAGCGCTGGCGCCGTGGCGCTGGGGACCACGCCCTCGGTCTTGAGCCGCGCCATCTCCCGCCTCGAAGCCCGGCTCGGGGTGCAACTGCTACGACGCACAACCCGACGGCTGAACCTGACCGATGCCGGTGCCTTGTACCTGGAACAGTCGCGCTCGGCCTTTGCCCTGATTGACGACGCCGAACGGCAGATCCAGGGCCAGGACGGTGTCCTGACCGGTCGCGTGCGCCTGAGCGTACCGACCACCTACGGCCATTACCGCCTGCCGACGCTGCTGTCGCGCTTCGCCCGGGCTTGCCCGCAAGTTCGGGTCGAGTTGAGCATCACCAACCGCAATGTCGACCTGGTGGCCGAAGGGTATGACCTGGCGATCCGCCTCGGGCCGCTGCCAGACAGCGGTTTGGTCGGTCGCAAGCTCGAAGACGCTCGCCTCTGCCTGGTGGCTGCGCCGCAGTACCTGGAACGCGCCGGAACACCCCGGCACGTCGATGAACTGGCCAACCACGCCTGCCTGCCCTTCGTGATGCCCAGCAGCGGACGCATCGCGCCCTGGCTGTTTCGCGTGAACCATGAAGATCGGGAATGGCTGCCGGCGGGCAATGTCCAGGTGTCGGACGATGTGCTGGGTATCGTGTCCCTGGCCCAGGCCGGGATGGGGATCTGCCAGACCTATGACTTCATCGTCCGGGAGCGAATCGAGCGTGGGGAGCTGGTGGCGTTGCTGGAGGACGTTGGCGGGCGCAGCCGACCGTTTTCAATCATCTACCCGCCCCATCGACAATTGCCGGCGGCGGCACGGGCATTGATTGATTTTATAGCGAGAGCGGACGCCACCTGTGGGAGCGAGCCTGCTCGCGATAGCATCACCTTGGCTGACTGACAGACCGAGTTGCCTGCATCGCGAGCAGGCTCGCTCCCACAACAATCCCCGGCCTACTGTGCCAATGTCGCTTGCTCTTCCATCTTCTTGCGCAGGCTCAGCGGGCGCATGTCGGTCCAGACTTCTTCGATATAGGCCAGGCATTCCTTTTTGAACCCGCTTTTGCCAACGGTGCGCCAGCCCTCGGGGACGGCCTTGTAGTCTGGCCAGATCGAATACTGTTCTTCGTGGTTGACCACGACCTGAAAGACGATGTCCTCGCGGTCGAATACTGAAGTCATGGGTGTCTCTCCATCTTTGCTCGAGGTTCACTGCGTCACATGCGCAGCCAGGATATGAAAGGAACGTACGGGGCCGGATGAAAATTAGGCCTGGGCGAGCGCCGCAGGCAAGGCTCGCCCGAAAATCTCGGCAACCTGGTCGATTTCCGCCCGGGTGATGATCAGCGGTGGCAGGAACCGCACCACGCCGCCCTGCCGACCGCCCAGCTCCAGGATCAGCCCGCGCTTGAGGCATTCGCGTTGCAGCCGTGGCGCCAGCTGTGCATGCACCGGCGGATGGCCCAGGGCATCTGGCTTGCCCGCCGGGTCCACCAGTTCGACCCCGAGCATCAACCCGCGACCGCGAATATCGCCCAGTTGCGGGAAGTCCCGCTGCAGGATGTGCAGGTGCTCGCTCAAGCGCTCGCCCATGGCGGCGGCATGGGCCGGCAGGTCGTGCTCGCGCAGGTAGCGCATGACCGCGGAACCGGCGGCCATGGCCATCTGGTTGCCACGGAAGGTCCCGGCGTGGGCGCCCGGCAGCCAGGTGTCGAGCCAGTCGCGGTAAACCACCACCGCCAGCGGCAGGCTGCCGCCGATGGCCTTGGACAGCACCACCACGTCCGGGATGATCCCGGCATGCTCGAAGGCAAACATTTTGCCGGTACGGCCGAAGCCGCTCTGGATTTCGTCGACGATCAATGCCACCCCTGCCTGCTCGGTGATCCGCCGCAAGCCGCGTAACCAATCCAGATCAGCCGGAATCACCCCGCCCTCGCCCTGCACCACTTCGACGATAACGGCCGCTGGCAATTGCACGCCGGCCTCCGGATCGTTCAGCAGGTTTTCCAGGTAATGCAGATTGGCCTTCACGCCCTCGACACCGCCCAACCCGAACGGGCAGCGGTAATCGTAGGGGTATGGCATGAACTGCACGCCGCTGCTGAGCAGGGCACCCAAGGGCTTCTTCGGCCCCAGACTGCCCATCAGGCTCAATGCCCCCTGGCTCATGCCGTGATAACCGCCCTGGAACGACAACACGGTGCTGCGTCCGGTGGCGGTGCGCACCAGCTTGAGGGCGGCTTCCACCGCGTCGGTGCCGGTGGGGCCGCAGAACTGGATCTTCGCCTCGGCGGCCAATTGCGTCGGCAACAGGCCGAACAGGTCCTGGACGAACCGGTCCTTGACCGGCGTGGTCAAGTCCAGAGTGTGCAACGGCAGCTCATCGGCCAGCACCTGCTGGATCGCGTCGATCACCACCGGGTGGTTATGCCCCAGCGCCAGGGTACCGGCGCCGGCCAGGCAATCGATGAAGGTGCGGCCCTCGACATCCTCGACATACAACCCCTTGGCACGCTTGAGGGCCAGGGGGATGCGCCGAGGATAACTGCGGGCATTGGACTCCTGCCGACTCTGGCGGGCCAGCAGCGGCGACTCGTTGAATTGATAGAGCGTCTCGGCCGGTTCCGGGCTGAGCCGAGCCGTTGGTGCTTCGATAAGGCTGTTGGCGACTGGCATCTCTCGACCTCGCTGTGCACATATGTGCAGGTTTCCTGTTGTGGAAACGCATCAGCGAGGCCGGGATTTAGCCCCTGGGGAAAAAGCTTGCTCCCACAGAGGATCAGCCCGGCAGCGATTGCACCGGCATCGTCAATTCAACCCGCAGCCCATCCGGGCGGCTGTCGAAATGCAGCCCGCAGCCGCAACGCTGGACGATGGCCTGGACGATCGCCAACCCCAGTCCGCAACCGGTGCTCTGGCCGTTGCGCCAGAAGCGCTGAGTCAGGTGCTGGATGTCGTCGGCAGCAATGCCGGGGCCGTGGTCGCGGACCTGGAAGCGCACGCGCTGGCCGACCATTTCCAGGCTCAGCTCCACGTCGGTATCGTCCGGGGTATGGCGCAGGGCGTTATCCAGCAGGTTGCGCAAGGCGGCGATGGAGAGCACCGCCGGCATCTGCACCGGTGCATCGGACAAGCCTGGGGATACGTGCAGCCTGATCCGCCGGGAGTCGCTGCTGGCGGCATCCTGGATCGCCAGCCGGGCGACCTGCTCGGCGTTGCATTGCACGCCATCGTCGAAGGACAGGCTACCTTCTACCCGCGCCAGCAGCAGCAACTGTTCGAGTGTGCGATGCATGCGATCGGCGCCCTCCTCGGCCCGAGCCAGGGACTGGTCGCGGGCAGCGCCCTCGGTCATCCGCGCCACTTGCAGGTGCGTCTTGATCGCGGTCAGCGGGCTGCGCAGCTCGTGGGCGGCGTCGCCGGTCAGCCGTCGCTCGCGCTCGATGGTCTTGCCGATGCGCTGGAACAACTGGTTCTGGGTCTCCAGCAGCGGTCGCAATTCGCTGGGCAGTGGATGGATCTGCAAGGGTTCCAGGGAATCGGCACTGCGCCGCATCAGCGCATCGCGAATGCGATTGAGCGGTGCCAGGCCTTGGCCGATGCCGAGCCACAACAAGCACAAGCAACCAAGCAACGCCACCCCCACCGGCACCGAAGCGGCCAGCAGTATCGACATGTTCAGGGCTTCACGCTCTATCTGGCGGTCGGCGGTGGTGATACGCAAGTCACCCCGGGCCAGGGTGAAGCTGCGCCAGGGCGCGCCGTCGATCATCTGGTCGTGGAAGCCCATTTTCTCGGCTTCCAGGGTTTGCTCTGGGGTGCCGTGGCTGCGGGCCAGAATCTCGCCGCGCAAGGAACTGACCTGACAGGCCATGCCCCCAGGAATGCTCAATTGCTCGGCGCTCAAATGCGTGCCCTCGCCCTTGCTGGGCAACGGCGGCATCTGTTCCAGCAGTCCGGCGACCATCCGCGCCGAAGCCACCAGGCGCTGATCGAGGGAAAACATCATCTGGTTGCGCAGGTCACTGAGCATCCATGCCGCAGCCAAGGCCCAGATCAGGGCAAAGGCCGCGCCGAGGGTCAGGCTCAGGCGCAGTCGCAGGCTCATCACTTGGAGGACTCTCCACCTTCGGCCGGCCCCAGGCGATAGCCCAGGCCGCGCACAGTCTCGACAATCCCGTTGCCCAACTTGCGCCGCAGGTGATGGATATGGACGTTGAGGGCGTTGCTTTCCAATTCGTCGTTGAACCCGTAGACGCTGTCCTTGAGCTGCTCGGTGGACAGCACCCGGCCGCGACTGTGCAGCAGCGCCTGCAACAGCGATTGCTCGCGCCGGGACAGATCCACCGGCTGGCCGTCCAGGGTAGTTTCCCGACTGCTGGGGTCGTAGGTCAGGCGACCGTGCTCGATCAGGTTGACGCTGCGCCCCGCCACGCGCCGCAGCAATGTGTGCAGGCGCGCCGCAAGTTCGCGCAGGTCGAAGGGTTTAAGCAGGTAGTCATCGGCGCCGGCCTGCAAACCCTCGACCCGGTCGGTTACCGAGTCTCGGGCAGTGAGGATCAGCACCGGCGTCTCCAACCCCTGCTGACGCAGCTGCCTGAGCAGCTTGAGACCATCCTCGTCGGGCAATCCCAAGTCCAGCACCATGACGTCGAATTCCGCCACGCCGACCATCGCCCGCGCCGCCGATGCGGTGGCAACGTGCTCGACAGTCAGGCCCTGCGCTGTAAGGCCGGCAACGATCCCGCTGGCAATCAACTCATCGTCTTCGCAGACCAGTACGCGCATGGGTAAGCCCCGTGGAAAAAGGTACATTAGGCCGCCGGCCGATTAAGCCGACATTATGCGACGAGTACGGCCAACATGGGCGATCATTGCTGCCTGCCAGTCGGCGCCGGGTTAATCGACGGTTAATCGCCAGCCGCCATTGTGTTTTCCACTTGCTTCGTTCTAAGGCTTTATCCATGCGTCGATTGTTTTTGCTGTGGCTGTTCCTGATCTCGGGCCTGGCCCAGGCCGCCAATCCCTTCGAAACCAAACCCGATTTCCTGCCGGTGGAAAAGGCGTTCGTGTTTACCTCCGAACGCCTGGACTCCGGTGAAACCCAGCTGTTCTGGCAGATAGCCGATGGGTACTACCTGTATCAGCAGCGGCTCAAGTTCGATGGCCTGGCCGAGGCACAAAAACCCAAGCTGCCTGAGGGTGAGGCCCACAGCGACGAGTTCTTCGGCGACCAGCAAGTTTATCGCCAGGCGCTGGAGCTGAAGATACCCGCCGGTGCCACGGGCAAGATCAAAGTCGGCTTCCAGGGCTGCGCCGACGCGGGCCTGTGCTACCCACCCCAGACCCAAGTGGTCGACCTGGGTGGCAGCGCATCGGTGGCGGCCACCGGCCAGGCGCCGGACCAGGCCCTGGCCAGCGGCCTGCAACAACGGGCCTTGGGCTGGAGCCTGCTGGTGTTCTTCGGCCTTGGCCTGCTGCTGGCGTTCACCCCCTGTTCGCTGCCGATGCTGCCGATCCTGGCCGGGCTGGTGGTGGGCAGCGGCGCCGGGCCGAGACGCGGCCTGGCCTTGGCTGGCAGCTACGTGATCAGCATGGCCCTGGTGTACGCCGCCATGGGCGTGCTCGCCGCGCTGCTGGGTGCCAACCTCCAGGCGCTGCTGCAACAACCGTGGCTGCTGGGCAGCTTCGCGGCCGTATTCGTGTTGCTGGCGCTGCCCATGTTCGGCTTCTTCGAACTGCAATTGCCGGCCGCCCTGCGTGACCGCCTGGAAAACGCCGGGCGCCAGCGGCGTGGTGGCAGCCTCGTGGGTGCCGGCATTCTCGGGGCACTGTCCGGCCTCTTGGTGGGTCCCTGCATGACCGCGCCGCTGGCCGGCGCGCTGCTGTACATCGCCCAGAGCGGCAATGCGCTGCACGGTGGGCTGATCCTGTTCACCATGGGCATCGGCATGGGCTTGCCACTGTTGCTGTTGGTGACCGTGGGCAATCGCTTCCTGCCCAAGCCCGGCGCCTGGATGAACCTGCTCAAGGGCGTGTTCGGCTTCCTGTTCCTGGGCACCGCGTTGCTGATGATTCGCCCGATCATCGACGGTTCGTTGTGGGTCGGCCTGTGGGGCGTGCTGTTGTTGATCGCCGCCTACAGCGCCTGGCGCCAGACCGAAGGGTTTGGCCGCATCGCCTATGTCTGCGGCAGCGCCTCATTGCTGTTCGGCCTGTGGGGCAGCCTGCTGGTGATTGGCGCAGCGGGCGGCGG
Organism: Pseudomonas sp. St316; assembly: GCF_018325905.1. Taxonomy (NCBI): domain Bacteria; kingdom Pseudomonadati; phylum Pseudomonadota; class Gammaproteobacteria; order Pseudomonadales; family Pseudomonadaceae; genus Pseudomonas; species Pseudomonas sp. St316. Next base: position 4,734,324 of record NZ_AP021901.1, read on the forward strand.
CGATGATTTCTTCCAGCCCCTGAAGGTCTACACCGGCACCGAGGGCCGCGCGACCGTCAGTGCCCACGATGCCTTCGTCACGGTCAGCGAGCCCGCCGCCCTGCAACGGGAACTGGACGCCGCCCAGACCCAGGGCCAGTGGGTGTTACTGGACTACTACGCCGACTGGTGCGTGTCCTGCAAGATCATGGAAAAACAGGTCTTCGGCCGCAGCGAGGTGCTGGACGCCCTGAGCGGTGTGCGCCTGCTGCGCCTGGACGTCACCGCCGACAACCCCGCCAGCCGCGAACTGCTGAGCCGTTACCAGGTGCCGGGGCCGCCGAGCCTGCTGTGGATCGGCGCCGACGGTGAAGAGCGCCGCAGCCAGCGGATCACCGGGGAAGTCGACGCCAAGGCGTTCCTGGAGCGCTGGAACCTCACCCGGGACGCGCGCTGATGCTGACGTTTACCTTGGGCACCTTTGCCATCGCCCTCAATCACCTGTTGCTCATCAGCGCCCTGGCGCTGGCGACCTTCGTAGGCTGGCGGGTGGCCAAGCGCGGTGGCGAAAACCCCGAGTCGGTGCTGTTCGTGCTGTTTCTACTGGGCCTGCTGGCTGCACGGATCGGCTTCGTCGTCGCCTATTGGCAGCATTACCGGGACGATCCGTGGCAGATCGTCGACCTGCGCGACGGTGGCTTCCTGGCCTGGCCGGGCATCGTGGCGCTGCTGATTGGCGCCTTGTTGTGGGCCCGTCGCCGTCCGCCCCTGCGCCGGCCATTGGGCTTCGGCGTCGGCAGCGGCTTGCTGTTCTGGCTGGTGGCGACCCTGTCGTTGACGATCTATGAACAAGGTACCCGGCTGCCGGACATCACCCTGCGCACCGCCGACGGCCAGACCGTGAAACTCACCGATTACCAGGGCGGTCCCCTGGTGATCAATCTATGGGCCACCTGGTGCCCGCCCTGCCGACGTGAAATGCCAGTGCTCGAAGAAGCCCAGCAACAGCGTCCTGACCTGACCTTCCTGTTCGTCAATCAGGCCGAAAGCATGCAAAGCGTCAGCACCTACCTCGCCACCCAAGGCCTGAGCCTGGACAACGTGTTGTTCGATGGCAGCGGCCGCCTCGGCCAGGCTGTCGGCTCCATGGCCCTGCCAACCACTCTGTTCTACAGCGCCGATGGCCGCCTGCTGGGCAGCCACCTGGGGGAATTGTCGCAAGCGAGCCTGGCTCGCGCCCTGGAAAACTTCGAAACACCGGACTCGTCCACGACGCCCCACTCCGCCACAAGGAAAACGCCATGCCCCGCCTCCGCCACCTGCTGACCCTGGCCGTCGTCGCCGCACTGTCGCAGGCCCCGCTGCTGCAGGCCGAAGAATTGCCCGCCGCCATCAAGAAGATCGAAGCCAAGGGCGCAAAAATCATCGACACCTTCGACGCGCCGGACGGCCTGCGCGGTTACGCGGCGCAATACCAGAACCGTGGCATGGCGCTGTACCTGACCCCGGATGGGCAACACGTCCTGATGGGTAACCTGTACGACGCCGACGGCAAGGACCTGAGCGCCGAGCCACTGCAAAAACTGGTTTATGCACCGATGGCCAAGGCCATCTGGGCGAAGATGGAGGCCAGCCACTGGATCGCCGACGGCAACAAGGACGCACCGCGCACGGTGTACCTGTTCAGTGACCCGAATTGCCCGTACTGCAACATGTTCTGGGAACAGGCACGGCCCTGGGTCAAGGCCGGCAAGGTGCAGTTGCGCCACATCATGGTAGGCATCATCCGCGAAGACAGCCCGGGTAAATCCGCCGCCTTGCTGGCGGCCAAGGACCCGGAAAAAACCCTGGCCGAGCATGAAAAGGCCGGCAAGGGCAGCCCGCTCAAACCGCTCAAGGACATACCGCCGGCCATCCAGGCAAAGCTGGACGCCAACCAGCAACTGATGGACGAGCTGGAACTGTCCGCCACCCCGGCGATTTTCTATCTGGATGAAAAAGGCGACCTGCAACAGCAGCAAGGCGCGCCGTCGCCGGACAAGCTGGTGAAGATTCTCGGGCCGAAGTGATTCGGCCCGGTAAGCTGGGTGTAGCCCCGAAAACTAATGTGGGAGCGAGCTTGCTCGCGATGGCGGTATTTCTGCCAGATCAATGCTGACTGATCCGCCGCCATCGCGAGCAAGCTCGCTCCCACATTGTGCTGTATTCGCAGGTTTCGGCTCGCGATGGCGGCTCAGCGACGCAGGAACGCCAGCACCGCCTCAGTCACGAACTGTGGATTCTCCAGGTTGGAGATATGCCCTGCCTCCGGGATCAATGTATGGGGGCAACCGATCAGCTCAGCCATTTCCAATGCCTCGGACGGTGGACGTGGCTTGTCCTGGTCGCCGCACATCACCAAAGTGCTACCGGCATCGAGGCCGGCCAGTCGTGGCAGGATATCGTCGCGGCCAAAGATGATCCGCCCCAAAGGCACGATGCTGTCGCGCAGACGATCGGTCGGCAGGGCAGCCAATGTGGCGCGAAACTGCTGGTAGAGCGCCGATTGCGGGTCGATTCCCGGTCGGAAGAAGATTGGCACGATGATGTCCAACAACGGTTCGGGAATGCTGCCACTGGCTTCGATCTTGTCGAACAGCGAGAAGTAATACTGGCGGGTCGGCTCCGGCTCGACGCCCACGTAGGTGTCCATCAGGACCAGCGACTGCACGCGCTCAGGTGCTGCCAGCGCCAGCCGCGCGCCCCACATCCCGCCCACCGAGAGCCCGACCAGGTTGAAGCAGTCGACGTCCAAGTGATCCATCAATGCCAATGCCTGACGAGCCAGGTCGTCCAGGGAGGTCATGCCCTCGGGCAAACGTCCGGACTGGCCATGCCCCCACAAGTCCAGGGTGATGACCCGATAATGCTGGGACAACACCTCGATCTGCGGCGTCCACATGGCGTGGTCCCACAGATAGCTGCTGCCCAGCAGCACCACTGGGCCCTGGCCTTGGTCGAGGTAGTGAAGCGGTTGTCCGTCGATGATTGCAAAGGGCATGGATGACCTCCTTGTTTGTGTCTGGAAAAAAGCCTTGGGGAGACTGAGCTGTGCAGGCTGAGCAGTCAACCTTTGGGCCAGCTGTACCTGTGCAGCCCCCATCGCGGGCAAGCCTTGCTCCCACAGGGTTGATTCACAGCTGATCCCTGTGGGAGCAAGGCTTGCCCGCGATGGGGCCTTGATAGACGCCGCAAAACTACATGCCTTCCAACTCCGCCATCAAATCGTTCAATCGGTCCACCTTCTCCTCGGTGACCTCACTGGCCGCCAGCCCATCGATGTAGCCGGCCAGTTCCTGCACCGTGCTGCACTCGAACATCGCCCGCAGCGGCACGTTGCGTTGCAGGGTCTTTTGCACCCGTGAGGCGATTTGCGTCGCCAGCAAGGAATGCCCGCCCAATTCGAAGAAGTTGTCCCGCACGCCCACCCGCTCGACTTTCAGCACCTGGGCCCAGATGTCTGCCAGGGTCTGTTCCAGCGCATTACCGGGGGCTTGGAAGTTCTGGCTTTGCAATTGGCCGATCTCCAGGGCCGGCAAGGCCTTGCGGTCGAGCTTGCCGTTGGTGTTGAGCGGCAGGCGGTCGAGCCACAGCCAGTGCAGCGGCACCATGTATTCCGGCAGTTCGGCACGCAGGCGCTGCTTGATGCGCTCCAGGCATTCGGCGGGTTCCAGCGCAGAATCGGTGGCCACGAGGTAGCCCACCAGATGCTTGCCATTGGCGCCTTCCTGCACACCCACCGCCCCATCACGCACCTCCGGCTGTTCGTGCAAGCGTGCCTCGATTTCCCCCAGTTCGATGCGGTAGCCGCGGATTTTCACCTGATGGTCGATGCGCCCGACGTACTCCAAGATCCCGTCGCCGCGCCGTCGCGCCAGGTCACCGGTGCGGTACAGCCGCTCCCCCGGCGCCCCAAACGGGTTCGGTACAAAGACCGGGGCGGTGCGCAACGGATCGCTGACATAACCACGCCCAACCCCGGTGCCCGCCACGCACAACTCACCCACCGCGCCCAGAGGCACCAGGTCCAGCGCGCCGTCGAGCAGGTACAGACGATTGTTGTCGGTGGGCGTGCCAATCGGCAGGTACGTGCCACGGGTCGAGGCCAGGTCGACCCGGAAGAACGCCACGTCGTCGGAGCATTCCGCCGGGCCGTAGGCGTTGACCAGGCCGATGTCCGGGTAACGCAACAACCATTGGTGGGCCAGTTCCGGCGGCATCGCTTCGCCGGTGGGCAGCATCCAACGCAGGCCGTCCAGACCGATGCGCTCTTGGGCAAGCATGCCCTGGATCAGCGACGGCACGCTTTCCAGCACGCTAATGCCCTGCTGCTGTACGTGCTCCAGCAGCCCTTGCGGGTCGTGGGCAACGGCGTTGGGCACGATGTCGACCCGGGCACCGAACAACGGGGCGGCCAGGAACTGCCAGACCGAAATATCGAAACTCTGGGACGCCGTCTGGGCGATCACATCCGCCTCGCTCAGCGCCAGATACGGCACTTTGCTCAGTTGGTTATTGAGCATGCCGCGCTGCTCCACCATCACGCCTTTGGGCAGGCCGGTGGAACCGGAGGTGTAGATCACGTAGGCGAGATTATCCGGTCCGCTGTAGACACCCGGGTTTTGCCGCGAAAAATCGCTGGCCTGGACGCTTTCCCATACCAGCAACTTCGGCCGTCCGGAACAGGCGAATTCGTCCAGCAACGCCTGCGCCTGGGCCTGGCAGGCCTGGGTGCAGACCAGCAACGGCGTGCGGCTCAATTCGATGATGCGGCTCAGGCGCTGGCTCGGCAGGCCGGGATCCAGCGGCAGGTAGCCGGCACCGGCCTTGAAGCTGCCGATGATCATGCCCAGCAGCTCGGCATCCCGCTCGGCCAGCAGCGCCACGGGCTGATCCAGGCCGACACCGGCAGCGATCAGGGCGTGACCGAGGCGGTTGCTGCGCGCATTCAACTCGGCGTAGCTGTAGCTCGCGTCCAGGCAACTGACCGCAGGGCGGTGGGGATGGGCCGCGACCCGCGCCTCGAACAGCTCGGCGTAGCTCTGATCCAACGGATAGGCATGCTCGCTCTGGTTGCAACCTTCGATCAGGAAATCCTGTTCTTCAACACCGATCAGCGGCAGCTCGCTCATGTCGCCGTGCAAGCCCTCCATCAACGCCAGCAGCAACCGCTTGAACTCGCCCAACAGCCCTTGGACGGTGCTTTCATCGAAGTAGCGCCGGTCGTACGAAAGGTGCAGTCCCAGGTCATCCCCCGGATAGCAGACCGCCGTCAGCGGGAAATTGGTGTGGGTACGGCCCGAGTCCGAAGTGGCGTTGAGACGTTGGGCGCGGTCCAGCACCGAGACCTCCACCGGAGCGTTCTCGAACACGAACAAACTGTCGAACAGCGGTTGGCCCTTGGGCAGTTCGCTGACTTCCTGGATGCTCACCAGCGGCAGGTATTCGTACTCGCGCAGTTGCATGTTGCTGTCCAGCAAATCGCTGAGCCACTGGCGCACGCTGCAACGCTGATGGTCCTCAGGCATCTGCACACGCAAGGCGATGCTGTTGATGAACAACCCCACGGTGCGTTGCATTTGCGGCAGCTCCACCGGGCGCCCGGCCACGGTGACGCCGAACACCACGTCGCGGTCGCCGCTGACCCGCCGCAGCACCAGGGCCCACGCCGCCTGGGCGAACGTGTTGACCGTCAGTTGATGGGCCTGGGCCAGTTCCCGCAGCCGCGCACCGTCCCGGGCATCGAGACGGGTGTAGCAGTCGCCGACGACCATGCCGCCACTGTTACCGGCGTGCTCACGCAAAAACGGCCGGTCGCCAGGGATCGGCGTGGTCCGCTCGAAACCTTGCAGGTTGCGCTGCCACCATTGGCGGGCTTCGGCCAGGCTCTGGTGCTGCAACCAGCCGATGTAGTCGCGATAGCGCGGTGGCACGGCCAACTGCGGTTCGCGGTTTTCACCCAAAGCGGTGTAGATCTCGAAGAAGTCGTCCATCAGCAGCGAACGGCACCACGCATCGATGAGGATGTGGTGGTTACTCATCATGAACCAGTAGCGTGCCGCGCCGACCCGAATCAGTCGCAGGTGGAACGGCGCCTGGTTCAACAGATCGAAACCGGCCTCGCGCTCGGTCTTGAGCAGCGCCTGGAGCTTGGTTTCCTGGGCGTCTTCGGACACCTCGGACCAGTCGAGATAATCCACCGGCGTGCTACCGGGCCTGTGGATAATTTGCAGCATGTCTTCGCCAACGTTCCAGCAGAACGACGCGCGCAGGGCTTCATGCCGGGCGATGACCGCTTGCCAGGCCTGGGCAAAACGTTGCGGGTCCAGTTCGCTGTTGATGCGATAGCGATCCTGCATGTAGTACAGGCCGGTGCCCGGTTCCAGCAAGGTGTGCAACAGCATGCCTTCCTGCATCGGCGTCAACGGGTAGACGTCTTCGATCTGCCCGGCCGGCACCGGCAGGCTGTCGAGCTGGCCTTGGGTCAGCTTCGCCAGGGGGAAATCCGATGGCGTCAGGCCGCCCGCCTCGTCCGTCAGGCAGTGCTCGATCAGGTGTTGCAACTCATCGAGGTAGGCTTCGGCCAGGGTGGCGATGGCCTGACGATCATGACGTTCACGGCTGAACGTCCAGCGCAGCACCAACTCGCCACCGCTGACCTGGCTGTCGACACTCAGCTCATTGGGCAGCGGCGCATCGGGATCGTGGATCGCACCCAGCGGCGCATCCAGCGGCTGGAACAGCGCATCCTGACCCAGGGTCTGGTCGAGCTGGCCCAGGTAGTTGAAGGTGATCGCCGGGTGCGGCAGGTTGGCCATCGTCTGGCGAGTCGCCGCGTCGGCCAGGTAGCGCAATACGCCATGGCCGAGGCCTTTGTGGGGCACCGCGCGCAGTTGTTCCTTGATGCCCTTGATCGACGTTGCGAAGCCTTCGGCCGCCGGGCTCAGGCGCACGGGATAGACGCTGGTGAACCAGCCGACGGTGCGGGTCAGGTCGATGTCATCGAACAGCGCTTCGCGGCCGTGGCCTTCAAGCTGGACCAAGGCCGAGGCATGGCCGCTCCAACGGCACAGCACGCGGGCCAGCGCGGTAAGCAGCAGGTCGTTGACCTGGGTGCGATAGGCGCTCGGCGCCTGTTGCAACAGTTGCCGGGTACGCTCGGCGTCCAGGCGCACGCTGACGGTTTCAGCATGACGTTCTTGCAGCCCGCCCCCGGGATTCCCACAGGGCAGCTGCACCTGCGCACCGCTCAACTGCGCTTGCCACCACTGCAGTTCTTCGCGCAGGGATTCGCTGCCGGCGTAAGCCTGCAAGCGCGCGGCCCAGTCCCGCAATGGGCTGGTCTTGGCCGGCAGTTGCGCTTGCTGCCCAGTGGTGAGCTGACGATAGACAGTTTGCAAATCGTCCATCAGCACCCGCCACGACACACCGTCGACCACCAGGTGATGGATGACGATCAGCAATCGTTGCTGGCCATCGGGTAACTGCGCCAGCACTGCACGCAGCAATGGCCCGGTTGATAGATTGAAACGGCTCTGCGTCTCGGCAAACAACGCTTCGCAATCCTGCGTGGTGTCCACGGACACATGCTGCACCAGCCCCGCGCCAGACCACGGCTGGTGCTCGGCACGCCAGTGCCCGGTGCTTTCGTCGAAGCCCAGGCGCAAGGCATCGTGGTGCTGGAAGACGCTGAGCAACGCCTGTTCCAGCGGGTGCGGCGCCAGGGCTGTGGTCGGCGCCAGCACCAGTGCCTGGTTCCAGTGGTGCTGGTTGGAGATCCGGCGCTCGAAGAACCAGTGCTGGATCGGCGTCAGCCCGGACTCACCCTGCAACAGGCCCTGCTCGGCGCGCACCTGCTGGCTGCGCGTGGCAACGGCAGCCAAGGTCTGTACGCTCTGGTGCTGGAACAAGTCCCGGGGCGTGAAATGAATGCCCTGCTGCCGGGCGCGGCTGACCACCTGGATGGACAGGATCGAATCGCCGCCCAGCTCGAAGAAGTTATCGTTGAGACCCACTTGCCCGACGTTCAGCACGTCGCACCAGATCGCTGCCAGTGTCTGCTCCAAGGCATTGCTCGGCGCCACGTAGTGTTGGCGATTGAGTTCGGGATCGGGCAGCGGCAAGGCGCGGCGGTCGAGCTTGCCATTGGCGGTCAGCGGCATGTTCGCCAACAGGATCAGGTGCATGGGCACCATGTAGTCCGGCAGTTGGGCCTTGAGGTGGTTCTTCAAGGCGTCGCGCAGGGTTGCTTGTCGCTCGCCGTCCTGGCTGGCGATGTCGCTCACCAGGTAGCCGGCCAGTTGCTTGCCGCCGGGCGCGTCAAGGGCCAGCACCACGGCCTCGCGCACCGCGTCATGTTCCAGCAGGCGGCTTTCGATTTCCCCCAGTTCGATGCGAAAACCACGGATTTTCACCTGATGGTCGATCCGTCCCAGGTATTCCACCAGGCCGTCGGCACGCTGGCGCACCAGGTCGCCGGTGCGATAAAGGCGTCCGCCCTCGGTGGCGAACGGGTCGGCGACAAAACGCTCGGCGGTCATGCCCGGACGCTGGTGATAACCCTGGGCCAGGCCGGCGCCGCCCACATACAACTCACCTGTGGCGCCTTGCGGCACCAACGCCAGGTCGGCGTCGAGGATGTACGCCACGCGGGCGCCAATCACGCTGCCAATCGGCACACTGGCCGCGCCCTCTTCCAATCGCTCCGGAGCCAGGCTCGCCAACGGCATGACCACGGTTTCGGTCGGGCCATAGGCGTTGAAGAACAGGTTTGGGCTGAACGCTGCGCGAATGCGCTGCAAATGCTCGCCGGTCAGGGCTTCGCCGCCGGTGATGCACATGCGCACCGGCAAGGTTTGGCCCTGGGTCGCCAACCACTGCGCCAACTGGCTGCCGTAGCTGGGGGTGAAGCCAAGAATATTGATGCGATGCTGGCGAATCAGCCCGCAGATTTCCTCGGCGTCCCATTGTCCCTGGGCCCGCAGCACCACGTGGGCACCACTGAGCAACGGCACCAGCAGACGTTCGGTGGCCGCATCGAAGTTGATGGAATAGAAATGCAGCTCGCAATCGTCCGGGCGCATGCCGAAACGCTGGATCACTGCCTGGCAATGCATGGCGATTTCACCGTGGGACACCACCACGCCCTTGGGCTTGCCGGTGGAGCCGGAGGTGTAGATCAGGTACGCCTGGTGTTGCGGCAAGTTGATCAGCGGCAGCGGCTGATCCGGGCAGTGCGCCAGGGCTGCCGAATCATCTTCCAGGCACCAGCAGCCCACGCCCTCGGGCAATGCACCGAGGGCCTGGAACATCGCCCGATCACTGAGCAGCAGACTGACGCCGCTGTCCTCGATCATGTAGCTCAAGCGGTCCAGTGGGTATTCCGGGTCCAGCGGCACGTAGGCACCGCCGGCCTTGAGGATCGCCAGCAGGCCGATGACCATTTCCAGCGAACGCTCCAGGGCCAGGCCGACCCGCACCTGCGGCCCGACGCCACGCTCGCGCAGCGTCCAGGCCAGGCGATTGGCGCGACTGTTCAGTTGCGCATAAGTCAGGGTCTGCCCGGCGAAGGTCAGGGCCGGCGCATCGGGACGCATCCGCGCCTGTTCGTCGAACAGTTCGTGCAGGCATTGGTCCAGGCGATGCTCACCAGGCTCGACGCCCAGACCGTCGAGCAGTTGCTGCTGCTCGTGGGTGTCCAGCAACGGCAGTTCACTCAGGCGTCGGGCCGGATCGACCAGCAACGCTTCCAGCAGATTGCGCCAATGCCCAGCCATGCGCGCGATACGCGGTTCGTCGAACAGGTCGGTGCTGTAGGTCAGGCAGCAACCCAGGCGCTGATCCAGGTCGGTGACTTCCAGGTTGAGGTCGAACTTGGTGGCCCGGGCGTCGTTGACCAGGTATTCAACCGTCATGCCGGCCAGCGTGCGGCTCTGCTGGAACTCCCAGCGCTGCACGTTGCACATCACCTGGAACAGCGGGTTGTAGGCCGCGCTGCGCGGTGGTTGCAAGGCTTCCACCAGATGATCGAACGGCAAATCCTGATGGGACTGGCCTTCGATGACGGTGTGGCGCACCTGTTCGAACAGTTCGCCCACCGACATCTGCCCGTCGAGCTGGCAACGCAACACCTGGGTATTGAGGAACGCCCCGATCAGCCCTTCGCTTTCCGGGCGGATGCGGTTCGCCACCGGCGCGCCGATGCGCAGGTCGGTCTGGCCGCTGTAGCGATAGAGCAACACGGCCAGGGCGGCGGTCATGGTCATGAACAGGGTCAGGCCCTGTTGCGCGTTGAAGGCACGGACCCGCGCCGCCAAATCATCGCTGAGGTCGAAACGGAACAATTCACCGCGATGACTTTGCACCGACGGCCGCGGACGGTCACCGGGCAGCTCCAGCAGCGGATGTTCGCGGCCCAGTTGCGCGGTCCAATAGTCGAGTTGTCGCTGACGCTCGCCGGACTCCAGCCACTGGCGCTGCCAGACGCTGTAGTCCAGGTACTGCACCGGCAAGGGTTCCAGGGGCGACTCACGGTCGTCGATAAAGGCTTCGTACAGCGCGCTCAGTTCGCGGGCGAAAATATCCATCGCCCAGCCTTCGGTGATGATGTGGTGCAACGTCAGGACAAAGTAATGCTCATGCTCGGCGGTCTTGACCAGGCAGGCCCGCAGCAGCGGCCCGGTCTCCAGATCGAAGGGCCGGTGGGCCTCACTGTCGGCCAGTTGTTGCACCCTCTGCTGGCGGACGTCAGCGGCCAGCATCGAGAAGTCCTTCCAGTCCATGCACAGGCCCGTCTCGCCGTGCACCTGCTGGCGGGCCACGCCGTCGACGCTCGGGAACGTGGTGCGCAGGGTTTCGTGGCGCAGGACCAACGCCTGCAAGGCCGCCTCGAAGCGCCCAACATCCAGCACCCCGCGCAACCGCGCCATGCCACCGACGTTGTAGGCCGGGCTGTCCGGCTCCATCTGCCAGAGAAACCACATACGCTGCTGGGAATAGGACAACGGCACCGGTTGGCTGCGGTCGACCTGCTCGATGGACGGCTGGCGGTTGGTCTGGCCGCTGGCCTGGATCAAGCGCACTTGTTCGGCGAAGGCCCCCAGTTCACTGGCCTCGAACAGCGTCCGCAACGGCAGCTCGACATCACAGGCCTGGCGGGTACGGGAAATGATCTGGGTCGCCAGCAACGAATGGCCGCCGAGGGCAAAGAAATCGTCCCGCAGGCCGATGCACGCAAGGCCCAGCACGTCGCGCCAGATGCCGGCGATTTGCTGCTCCAGGGCGCTGGTCGGCTCGACGTGCTCGCGCACCTGCCACTGCGGTTCGGGCAAGGCGCGGCGGTCGAGCTTGCCGCTCGGCCCCAGGGGCATGGTCTCCAGGCGCAGCAGTTGGGTGGGCACCATGTAGTCGGGCAGCTCGGCGGCCAGGGCGGTTTTGAGTCGAATGTTCAACGCGTCCTGATCCTGGGCGACATCCGGGGCGGTGTAATAGCCGATCAACTGCGGGCCGGCCGAGGTGTCGCGCACCAGCACTGCCACTTGGGCGACGCCGTCCTGGGCCAGCAGGCGCGCTTCGACTTCCTGCGGCTCGACCCGGAAACCGCGCAGCTTGACCTGCTGGTCGAGGCGCCCGAGGTATTCGATCACGCCGTCAGCGTTCCAACGCGCGCGGTCGCCGGTACGGTACAACCGCGCACCGGCCGGTCCCTTTGGGTCGGCGACAAAACGCTCGGCGCTCAGGCCCGGACGGCCGAGGTACCCCCGGGCCAGGCCCTGGCCACCGATGCACAGCTCACCCGGGACACCGGCCGGAACAGGATTGAGGTCGCTGTCGAGTACCCGGCACAGGACGTTGCCCAGGGGGCGGCCGATCGGCGAGCGCTCGCCATCGGCCTCGGTGCAATGCCAATGGGTGACGTTGATCGCGGTTTCGGTCGGACCATAGCGGTTGTGCAATTGCACCGCCGGCAGCTGCGCCAGCACCCGGTTGCGCAACTCGGCCGGCAAGGCTTCGCCGCCAGAGAAGACCCGGCGCAGGCTGGTGCAATGGACGCTCAGTGGCTCATCGACAAACAGGCTGAGCAACGGCGGCACGAAATGCAGCGTGGTGACGCCAAACTGCTGCACCAACTGGGCGATGCGGTGCGGGTCACGATGCTCACCGGGGCCTGCCAGTACCAGTTGGCTGCCGGTGATCAGCGGCCAGAAGCACTCCCAGACCGACACGTCGAAACTGATCGGCGCTTTTTGCATCAACACATCAGCGGCGTCCAGGCCATAGGTCGCTTGCATCCATTGCAGGCGCTCGGCCAGGGCCGCGTGAGTGTTGCCCACGCCTTTGGGTTGGCCGGTGGAGCCGGAGGTGTAGATCACGTAGGCCAGGTGATCGCCGTGCAGGTGCAGGCCCGGCGGATTACTTGGCCATTGCTCCAGGTGCAAGGCGTCCATGGCGATGACACTGACGCCGTCGCAAGCCGGCAAACGTTCGAGCAACGCGGTTTGGGTCAGCAGCAGATCGACGCCACTGTCGTGGAGCATGTAGGCCAGGCGTTCGGCCGGGTAGTCCGTATCCAGCGGCACATAGGCACCGCCGGCCTTGATGATGGCCAGCACACCGATGAGCAGTTGCGGCGAGCGCTCGGCGGCAATTGCCACGCACACGTCCGGGCCAACGCCCTTGTCCCGCAGGTAATGGGCCAGGCGATTGGCCTGGGTGTGCAGCTCGGCATACTCGAGTTGACCACCGTCCCAGCGCAACGCAATGCGTTGCGGCGTGCAGCGGGCCTGCTCGTTCAACAACTCCGGCAGCCATTGGCTGGCCGGCGCGCAGGGGGCCGCGCCCCACTGCTGCTGTTGGCGGTGTTCATCGGTGCTCAACAACGGCACATCACCGATGGCTTGCTGCGGATCCGCGCAGATCGCCCGCAACAGGTTGCAGTAATGCGCTGCCAGCCGCTCGATGGTCGCCGCCTCGAACAGCTCATCGGCGTAATCGAACGACAGCGTCAAGCGGCCGTTGCGATCCTCTTCGCTGTGCAGTTGCAGGTCGAACTTGGCCTCGCGGCTGTGCCACGGCAGCTCCTCGGCCAGCAGCCCCGGCAGGCGCCGCAAGGCACTCAGGTCACGTTGCTGGTGGTTGAACATCACCTGGAACAGGCCTTGCTCGCGCGCTTCGGGAAACGCTTCGAGCAGTTGTTCGAACGGCAGGTCCTGGTGGGCCTGGGCACCCAGCGTGGCTTCCCGGGCCTGGGCCAGCAGCGCGGCGAACGGTTGACGGGAATCGACCTGCCCGCGCAGCACTTGGGTGTTGATGAAGAAGCCGATCAGTCCCTGGGTTTCCAGGCGCGGACGGTTGGCGTTGGGCACGCCGATGCGGATGTCGGATTGACCGGTGTAACGCTGCAACAGCGCCTGGAAGGCTGCCAGCAACAGCATGAACGGCGTTGCGTCGTGAGCCTGGGCCACTTGGCGCAAGGTATCGCCGAGGCCCTTGTCCAGGCGCAGGCTATGCCGCGCGGCACTGCGCTGGCGTTGAGCGCTGCGTGGGTGATCCGTGCCCAGCACCAGGGCCGAATGTTCCGCGCCCAGTTGCTGCTTCCAGTAGCGCAGTTGGTGCTCGGCCTCGCCCTGGGCGAGCCACTGGCGCTGCCAACTGCCGTAGTCGGCGTATTGCAAGGGCAACGGCGCCAGATCGGCGACCTGGCCTTGGGATGCGGCGGCGTACAGCCGGGAAAACTCTTCGATCAATACGCTCAGCGACCAGCCGTCGGCGATGATGTGATGCAGTGTCACCAGCAACTGATGATCATCCTCGTCAAGACGCAACAGGCTGACCCGCAGCAGCGGCCCCTTCTCCAGATCGAACGGCGTGGCCGCTTCGTCTTCTCGAACCTGCCGTGCCCGGGCTTCGCGCAAGTCGGCAGGTAGATCACCGAGGTCGAAGACGCGCAGCTTGAATTCACCTGCCGGATCAACCTGTTGCAGGGCCACGCCATCACGTTCCAAAAAGCGCGTGCGCAGGGACTCATGACGCTCGATCAATTGCTGGAAACTGGCGCGCAACGCGTCTTCGTCCAGCTCGCCGCGCAGATGCAAGGCGCCGGGAATATTGTAGGCATGGCTCGTCGGATCGAGCTGCCAGGTGATCCACAAACGGTTCTGGGCCAGGGATTGCGGCAACGCTTCGTCGCGCGACAATGCGCTGATCGCGCCTTGAGGCTGGCCGCCGTCCTGTTGCTGGTTCGCCACCGCTGCGGCGAACGCGGCCAGGGTCGGGGCTTCGAACAGCAGGCGCAGGTTCAGCGCCAGCCCCAGGGTTCCCCGTAGCCGCGCGATCACCTGGGTGGCGGTGATGGAGTTACCGCCCAGCAGAAAGAAGTGATCGCCAGCCTGGACTTGCTCGACCTGCAGCTGCTCGCCCCAGATTTGGCCGATGAGCGTTTGCAGCTCGGAAGATGGGGCAGGCTCGTCAGCGACTTCTGCCTCGGCCGATGGGAACCGTGCATAACTGTCCAAGCTGCCGTCGGCCAATCGACTGCGGCACGCCGAGCGCTGCAACTTGCCGCTGGAAGTCTTGGGCAACGCGCCGGGATTGAGCAGCACCACCACGCTCGGGGCTTGCTGGCAGGCCTCGGCCACGGCCTGGCGAATGGCTTTGATCAGAGCTTCGGGCGGCAGGATTTTCTGCACGCTGCGGCTGATTTCCGCAGCGATGCCGATGCCTTCCTCGCCGCCATCGTTGACCGCGAACGCGGCCACGCGGCCCTTGCGCACCACCTCCACGTCGCGCTCGATGCTTTGCTCGATGTCCTGGGGATAAAGGTTATGCCCGCGCACGATCAGCAGGTCTTTCAGGCGACCGGTGATGAACAGCTCGCCGCCGCGCAGCAAACCCAGGTCACCGGTACGCAGCCAGGTCCGGCCGTCGTGCTGGACAAAGGTCTTGGCGCTGGCTTCGGGGTTGCGCCAGTAGCCCAGGGCAATGCTCGGGCCAGCAGCCCAGACTTCACCGACCTGGTTGTCGGCCAACGGCTGCAAGGTGGCGGGTTCGACGATCAGCACCGCGTGCCCGGGCTGGCTGACACCGCAACTCATCACCGCCCTGCCCAGCCCCGGCTCGGCTCGGTTTTGCGCCAGCGCCGCGTCATCCACCCGCAGCGAAGGAATGCCGTGGCGGCGTGGCGTACCGGTGACGAACAAGGTCGCTTCGGCCAGGCCGTAGGAGGCCATGAAATGGTCCGGGGTGAAGCCGCACGGGGCGAACTTCTCGGCAAACCGCTCCAGCGTGTCGAGGCGGATCGGCTCGGAGCCGGAATAGGCCACGCGCCAGCCACTCAGGTCGAGACGCTGCAGGGCCGAATCACTGACCCGTTCGCTGCACAGCCGATAGGCGAAGTCCGGGCCACCGCTGATGGTGCCGCCGTATTCGCTGATTGCTTCGAGCCAACGCAGGGGCCGGGCCAGGAAGTAGGCCGGCGACATCAATACACACGGGACGCCGCTGAACACCGGCTGCAACAAGCCACCAATCAGCCCCATGTCGTGGTACAGCGGCAGCCAACTGACGATGACGTCGTCGGGGTTCAGGTCGATGCCAAAGCCATGACGGATCAGCAATTCGTTGGCCACCAGGTTGCCGTGGCTGACCTGCACGCCTTTAGGCAACGCGGTAGAGCCGGAGGTGTATTGCAGGAAGGCAATGTCATCGTCCTGCAGCGTCGGCATCCGCCATTGCCCGGCGCGGGCCGGGTCGAGGGTATCGACGCACAACACCGGCGGCGCCGATTCGATGGCTTGCAACGGCTCGCGCAGATCGCTGCTGGTGAGCAACAGGCGCGGTTCGGCGTCTCTGAGGATCGACAGCAAGCGCTCTTGATGATGGCGACGGGCGGACTCCGGCGGATAGGCCGGCACGGCAATCACCCCGGCATAGAGGCAGCCAAAGAACGCCGCGACGTAATCCGGGCCACTGGGGAACAGCAGCACGGCGCGATCACCCTGCGCGGCCTCGGCTTGCAAAGCGGCGGCGATGGTCCGGGCACGCAGGTCCAGGTCGCGATAACTCAACACCACACCCTGCCCAGGGGTATCGGCGAGGAAGCGCAGGGCCACCCGGTCCGGCGTCAACGCTGCGCGGCGCTGGAGGGCATGAGCCAGGGTGATGGGGAGTTCGAACGCGTCGGTCATGGGGGGTTCCTGCCTGGATTCGGCTTGCAAGTTGTCACCCATGGGAACGGATAGTCCCGACAAATAATTAGTCGAGGAGCCTAGTCACCGAAGCATCGCACCGAGGCGTCCGACAGCCACGCGCCGCGACAATGGGTCGCGGCACCGAGGCTGGACTTCATTGCATCAATAATTCTTCTTCTCAATTGACAATCATTATCATTAAGCCTAATTTGGCGCTCGATGTGTAGGACGAGTACGGCATCCGGGCGTCCTGCTAACTTTTTGCAGCAAGGTGAATTCCATGACGGAACAAGTATCCACAAGCAGGTGCGACTCACCGTTACTCCAGGCATTCGTCGATAACCGATTGATCCTGGTCAAGATCGCGGCACGCATTACCGGCTGCCGATCCCGCGCGGAAGATGTGGTGCAGGACGCGTTTTTCCGGCTGCAATCGGCGCCCCAGATCACCTCTTCGTTCAAGGCGCAGCTCAGCTACCTGTTCCAGATCGTGCGCAACCTGGCGATCGACCACTACCGCAAGCAGGCGCTGGAACAGAAATACTCGGGGCCGGAGGAGGAAGGGTTGAACGTGGTGATCCAGGGAGCTTCGCCAGAAACCTCCCATATCAATTTTTCCACGCTGGAGCACATCGCCGACGCGCTGACCGAACTGCCCAGCCGCACCCGCTATGCCTTCGAGATGTATCGCCTGCATGGCGTGCCACAGAAGGACATCGCCAAGGAACTGGGCGTCTCGCCGACCCTGGTGAACTTCATGATCCGCGATGCCCTGGTGCATTGCCGCAAGGTGTCGGGGGTTCGGGGGGATACCTTCGCCCGGCGGTAACTTGCGGTGTCAGTTCCGGCCTCATCGCGGGCAAGCCTTGCTCCCACAGGTTTTTCTGGCGGACAAATAGTGTGTGAAGCCCGGAGCCTGTGGGAGCAAGGCTTGCCCGCGATGGCGGCCTGATGACCACCACCTGCCCCATGCCAAACCTCACATCAACCCACACCGATCAAAAAACCGCTCACGCCCCAGGATCATCAGCGCCGCGCGCTTGTGGGGGAAATCGAATTCCTTTTCGCAGTGGAAACACTGGTTGTGCAGGTGTCCGATCATCCGGGCATTGTCGGCGCGGGGCTCGGCGACTACGCGCTGGGTGCGCGGATCGTCCAGGAACAGGTAATGCACCAGCGCCGATAGCCAACTGGCCACCTTGTGCGGTCCCCGGTGTTGCTCTTCGCCCACCAGCATGTGGATGCCGCGATCGTAGTTGCCGGCATCATAGAACGGCGCGATCCGATCTTCCTTGGCCCAATAGGCTTCGAAATAAGCGAACGGCTGATCATCGAAACAGCCGATCAAGGTCAAGACCCGGGGATCGGCCTGCAGCTTGCCGAGGTACTCGCGATGCTGTTCCAGGCTGCCCTCCTCCTGCCAGAAGCTCGCCACCCGCGGGCTGTTCTGCCAGCGGTTGAAACGCGTGAGGTCCTGCTCGATTTCCAAGGTGCGCAAGGACACCCAGGCGCCCAGCCGCGCATCGAAACGCCGGTACACCTCGCCACGGGGCTTGAGGGGCCGGCGTGGATGGCGCTGGCCATCGGTGATGATCATGTGTTGCGGGTAACTGCCGTTGAACGACACTCCCAGCCAGGGCTGCGGCAATTGCCAGAACATCGTGCGCTCGCAAATATATTCACCGGCACGTTCAGTGGCGGTCAATAAACCGCTGAGCAAGGCTTCGCCGGGGCGCTCGTCGAGGTGCCAGGTCAGGCGCTGGCAGTCAGAGTCGCGAGCAAACAGCCAATAGCAGGCCGCCCACAGCGCCGGGCCTACCGGTCGGTCGTTGATTTCCTGCAAGTGCACGTGCAACTCGGGACCACGCGCAAGACGCAGGCGGATCAGCGGCGCACCTTCGAGCATCAGGCTCAGGTGGCGTTCGGTTTCATCGGCGCCAAGGCGACGGCCGCCGGGCAAGGGCAACGTCGTCGGGTGATTGAGGTTGGACATGGGAGGGGCTCGCGTATTCGTCGGTAGTCAACGTGGGACGTGAGCCAGGAAGGGAAATTTAGTGGCACATTCAATGGGAATGCACGGGCACCAGATGAATCTGGTAGGGCTGGAAAATCTTCAGCAACTGACCGTTATCCCGCAGCATTTGCAGCAACTGCGCAAACGCCTCACTGGAAATGGGCGCTTGCGGACGGATCAGCGCGTAATGGTGGTAAACCTGATCGATACGTTCCGACACCAGCAATTGCGGGCCGACTTCGGGATTGCGCAATACGTAATCGTTGAGGTACGAACGGGTCACCAGGGCGATATCCGCGCGCCCGCGCAACACCATCAACAAGTTGCTGTCGTGGGAATAGGTCAACGTCGCGTTGTATTGGCCGGCGAGGAACTTGGGATCGGCGTTGAATTCGGCAAAGGCATAGTGATAACCGCTGAACAGTGCCAGGCGCTTGCCCCTGAGATCGGCGAAATAACTTTGCTGTCGATCCGGCTCGCGCTGGGCGACGAAGACTTCCGCGTCCTCCAGCCCCATGTCTACCGAGGTATGCGGCACATCCTGCCAGCCCCATTCAGGGTTCTCGAAAATCGCCATGTCGACCCGGCCCTGCTTGAAATCATTGAATCGGCGCGGGATCGACGTTGGCACCAGCACGAACTGATAGTCGGTTTGCAACTGGTTCAAGGCCTCCACCATTTGCGGCAACAGGCCGGTGTCGGCACCGTTCTCGGGACGAACGGTATAAGGCGGAAAATGCGCCGCGCCGATCCGCACCAGTTGCGCCGCTTCGATCGGCAACGCCAGGAAAACGGCCAGAACAGCCAGCAACAGACGCGAGGTCATCCCCATCGGCGAAAACGTCAAGATAACCCACTCCCCAAAAGTCCCATCAATAACAATCAAGCTAGGCGGTTTCAGCCACTTAGCCAGCCACACGGTCATTCAAGGCATTGCTCGATTATTGTTTTTCTTCAAGCACCAGGATCAGGGCTTGCTCGGCCAGCTCATCGAGGCTCAGGCTGCCTTCGGTGCGAAACCAGGTAGTGGTCCAGGACAACGCGCCCGTGAGAAACCGCCGGGTAATGGACACGTCGCCACGAATATACCCGGCCTCCTTGGCCTGGCCCAGGACCTCGAGCCACAAGTCTTCATAAATATCACGCAGGGCCAGCACCTGTCGCTGTCCTTGCTCCGACAGCGAACGCCACTCATAGACCAGCACCGCCATGGCCTCGCCCGTGCCGCCCATGATCGACTGCAATTCGCAGCGGATCAGCGCCAACACCCGCTCACGTACGCTGTCGGCCTCGGCCAGGGCGGCGCGCATCAATGCGGTGTTGTAGCGGATGGTTTCTTCCATCACCGCCCGCAGGATTTCGTCCTTGCTCTTGAAATGGTGAAAGATGCTGCCCGACTGAATGCCCACGGCACTGGCCAGGTCACGCACCGTGGTGCGCTCGAAGCCTTTGTTGCGAAACAGGTGGGCGGCGGTCTGGAGCAGTTTGCCGCGAGCACTGTCCGGGTCGGTCAGTTGCCCGTTATCGACCAGCTCCCGCATCACGCCCAGGGCTTTTTGCTCATCCACCCATTCTCTCCTACAGTCGATCAACCTACGTACGAGCATTGCACACCAAACCATCACTGGCGCGGGCAATTTAAGCTGACCGAGGCAGCCAAGCAAGCGCTCGGCCAGAAGAACCAGCGACCGTTTACAAACCAAGCGCTTGCTTGGTAGTCTCGAGCCACCTTTGCCGGAGGGAACGCCATGCCAAAAACCATCCGTATCGGTTGCGCCAGCGCCTTCTGGGGCGATACCTGTACTGCGGCGGAGCAACTGGTCGAGGGCGGGGCGCTGGATTACCTGGTGTTCGATTACCTGGCCGAGGTAACGATGTCGATCATGGCGGGAGCGCGCCTGAAGGATGTTTCGAGCGGCTATGCCACGGACTTCATCGAGGTCCTAACTCCGCTGCTACGACGTTTGCATGACGACCGGATCCGCGTCATCAGCAACGCTGGCGGGGTCAATCCCCAGGCCTGTGCGAAGGCCCTGCAAGCGGCCTGCGATCAGGCGGGCGTGCCGTTGAAGATCGCCGTGCTACTGGGCGATGACCTGCAACCGCAAAGCGAACGGCTCGCTGTCCAGGGCTTGCGCGAAATGTTCAGTGGCGAGCCCCTGTCCTGCGCGTGCGTGTCGATCAACGCCTACCTTGGCGCGCCCGGCATCGTCGAGGCGTTGCGCCTGGGGGCCGATGTCGTGATCACCGGCCGTGTGGTGGACAGCGCCGTGGTCAGCGCCGCCTTGGTGCATGAATTCGGCTGGGCCTGGAACGATTACGACCGATTGGCCCAGGCCGCATTGGCCGGGCACCTGATCGAGTGCGGCGCCCAGTGCACGGGCGGCAACTTCACCGACTGGCAGCAAGTGCCGGATTATGAGCACATCGGCTTTCCCATCGTCGAGGTCAGCGCCGACGGCCAGTTCACGGTCACCAAAGCCGAAGGCAGCGGCGGATTGGTCACGCCATTGACCGTCGGCGAGCAGTTGCTCTACGAAATCGGCGACCCGCAAGGCTATCTGTTGCCGGACGTGATCTGTGATTTCAGCCAGGTCAGGTTGATCCAGCAAGGCAAGCACGCCGTGCGCGTCCACGGCGCCAAGGGCTTGCCGCCCAGCGATCAATACAAGGTCAGCGCCACCTGGCCGGACGGTTGGCGCTGCACCGCCACCTGCCTGATCGCCGGCATTGATGCGGTGGCCAAGGCTGAACGGGTCGGCCAGGCAATCGTCGCCAAGACCTCACAGATTTTCAGCCAACGAGGCTGGGCGCCCTACAGCGAAGTGAACATCGAACTGCTGGGCAGCGAAGCTACCTACGGCCAGCACAGCCAGCGCCGGGACAGCCGTGAGGTGGTGATCAAGCTGGCGGTTCGGCACCCGGAGAAACAGCCGCTGGTGCTGTTTTCCAGGGAGATCGCCCAAGCCGCCACCGGCATGGCGCCAGGGCTGACGGGGCTGGTCGGCGGCCGGCCGACGGTGTCGCCGTTGATTCGCCTGTTCTCGTTCCTGATTGACAAAGCCACTTGCCCGCTCGACATCGAACTCGATGGCCAGCGCCACCCTTGCCCACTGCCCGCCTTCGAACCGCTGCACACCGTCGATCTGCCGGTCGCCCCGGACCTGCCCAAACCCCAAGGCCGGGCCGATGCCAGCGTGCCGCTGGTCAAACTGGCGGTGGCGCGCTCCGGCGACAAGGGCAACCACAGCAACATTGGCGTGATCGCCCGGGAACCCGAATACCTGCCCTGGATCGCCGAGGCGCTGACGCCAGAGGTCATGGTCGACTGGATGAGTCACGTGCTCGACCCACTGTCAGGGCGGGTCGAACGCTGGTACCTGCCGGGCACCCACAGTTTGAATTTCCTGCTGGAAAATGCCCTCGGCGGCGGCGTCGCCAGTCTGCGCATCGATCCCCAAGGCAAGGCGTTCGCCCAGCAATTGCTGGAGATTCAAATACCGGTGCCGCAACACATTGCCGACCGAGTCAACGCCTCCCCACACCGCCCTGATGCAGGTTGACCCGTAGGAGCTGACGAGTGCAACGAGGCTGCGATCTTGTCCCAAACAATTGAGTCGCAAGCGAAAGATCAAGATCAAAAGATCGCAGCCTTCGGCAGCTCCTACACAACCTCGCCACGGAGTTTGGCGTTAATGAGTTCGAACATGAGGAATGCCCATGGCGGTGATCGAATCGCACCTTGACCCGCACAGCGCCGACTTCGCTCGCAACCACGCGGCGATGCTGGCCGGTGTCGAACAGCTGCGCCAGCTCGAACAAGCCGTGCTGGAGAAAGCCGCCCAGGCCCAGGGCAAGTTCGACCAGCGCGGCCAACTGTTGCCGCGCCAGCGCCTGAACCTGCTGCTAGACCCTGGCGCGCCGTTCCTCGAACTGGCGAGCCTGGCCGGCTACAAACTCCATGACGACAAGGACGGTAGCCAGGCCGGCGGCGGCCTGATCGCCGGGATCGGCTACGTGTCCGGGCTGCGGGTGCTGGTGGTGGCCAACAACAGCGCAATCAAGGGCGGCACGATCTCCCCCAGCGGCTTGTACAAGACCCTGCGTTTGCAACAGATTGCCATGGAAAACAAGCTGCCGGTCATCACCCTCGCCGAAAGTGGCGGCGCCAATCTCAATTACGCCGCGCAGATTTTCGTCGAAGGCGCCCGCTGCTTCGCCCACCAGGCACGCATGTCGGCCATGGGCCTGCCACAGATCACCGTGGTACATGGCTCGGCCACCGCAGGCGGGGCTTATCAGCCAGGGTTGTCGGATTACGTGGTGGTGGTGCGCGACAAGGCGCGGCTGTTCCTGGCCGGGCCGCCGTTGCTCAAGGCCGCGACCGGAGAAGTGGCCAGCGAAGAGGAACTGGGCGGTGCACAGATGCATGCCCAGGTGGCCGGCACCGCCGAATACCTGGCCGAGAACGACGCCGACGGCGTGCGCTTGGCCCGGGAGATCCTCAGCCTGCTGCCCTGGAATGCGCAACTGCCGCCACAGCCCGAACGGAGCTGGGCGGAGCCGCTCTACCCCGCTGACGAATTATTGGGACTGGTTCCCGACGACCCGAAGAAACCCTATGACGTGCAGGAAATCATCGCCCGCATCGCCGACGGCTCGAATTTCCTGGCGTTCAAAAGTGAGTTCGACGCCCAGACGATTTGCGGTCACCTGCACATTCGCGGCCATGCCTGCGGCGTGATCGGCAACAACGGACCGATCACGCCGCAGGGCGCCAGCAAGGCCGCGCAGTTCATCCAGTTGTGCGACCAGAGCCGCACACCGTTGCTGTTTTTGCACAACACCACCGGGTTCATGGTCGGCACCGAGTCGGAGCGACAAGGGGTGATCAAGCACGGCGCCAAGATGATCCAGGCCGTGGCCAATGCCCGGGTGCCCAAGCTGACCGTCGTGGTGGGCGGCTCCTACGGCGCCGGCAATTACGCCATGTGCGGCCGTGGGCTGGACCCACGTTTCATCTTCGCCTGGCCCAACAGCCACACGGCGGTGATGGGCGGCGCCCAGGCCGGCAAGGTCCTGCGCATGGTCACTGAGGCCACGCAGATCAAGAACGGCCTGACCCCCGATCCGAAGATGCTCGACCTGCTCGAGCAAACCACCGCGCAGAAACTCGATAGCCAGTCCACCGCTCTCTACGGCAGCGCCAACCTGTGGGACGACGGGCTCATCGACCCGCGCGACACGCGCACCTTGCTGGGCTACCTGCTGGACATCTGTCACGAGGCCGAGCAGCGGCCGCTGCAAGCCAACAGCTTCGGCGTGGCCCGTTTCTGAGGACGCTCCACGGCTCACAGGAGAACCATAACAATGATCTTCACCCAGGAACACGAAGCACTGCGGGGCACCGTTCGCCAATTTGTCGAGCATGACATCAACCCTTACGTCGACGAATGGGAGAAAGCCGGGCGGTTCCCCATCCACGAGGTTTTCCGCAAGGCCGGCGAACTGGGCCTGCTGGGCATTTCCAAACCCGTTGCCTTCGGCGGCATGGGCCTGGACTACAGCTATTCGATCGTCGCGGCCGAGGAATTCGGCAGCATTCATTGCGGCGGCGTGCCCATGTCCATCGGCGTCCAGACCGACATGTGCACCCCGGCCCTGGCCCGCTTCGGCTCCGATGAGTTGCGTGAAGCGTTCCTGCGCCCGGCCATCCGCGGCGAACAGGTCGGCTGCATCGGCGTCTCGGAGGTCGGCGCAGGCTCCGACGTCGCCGGCCTCAAGACCACGGCGCGCAAGGACGGCGACGACTACGTCATCAACGGCAGCAAGATGTGGATCACCAATGCCCCCAGCGCCGACTTCATTTGCCTGCTGGCCAACACCTCGGACGACAAGCCCCACGTCAACAAATCGCTGATCATGGTGCCGATGCACAGCCCCGGCATCAGCCTCGGCCAACACCTGGACAAACTCGGCATGCGCAGCTCGGAAACCGCCCAGGTGTTTTTCGACGACGTGCGCGTGCCACAACGCAATCGCATCGGCCAGGAAGGCGCCGGGTTCATGATGCAGATGCTGCAGTTCCAGGAAGAACGCCTGTTCGGCGCGGCCAACATGATCAAGGGCCTGGAGCATTGCATCGACAGCACCATCGAGTACTGCAAGGAGCGCAAGA
This sequence comes from Pseudomonas sp. St316, assembly GCF_018325905.1. Classification (NCBI taxonomy): domain Bacteria; kingdom Pseudomonadati; phylum Pseudomonadota; class Gammaproteobacteria; order Pseudomonadales; family Pseudomonadaceae; genus Pseudomonas; species Pseudomonas sp. St316. The sequence continues at coordinate 4,758,721 of NZ_AP021901.1, forward strand.
CCTTCGGCGTGGCCCTGATCGACAACCAGGTGATCCACTTTCGCCTGGCGGAGCTGGTCAGCGAGATCGAATGCCTGCGGGCGTTGGTCTACCAGGCCACCGAGCAGTACATCAACGGCCAGGACGTCACGCGGCTGGCGTCGATGGCCAAGCTCAAGGCCGGACGCCTGGCCCGGGAAACCACCGACAGTTGCCTGCAATACTGGGGCGGCATGGGCTTCATGTGGGACAACCCGGTGGCACGGGCCTATCGCGACGTGCGACTGGTGTCCATCGGTGCTGGTGCGGACGAAATCATGCTGGGGATCATCTGCAAACTCATGGGGATTTTGCCGGGGAAGAAAAAATGAGCGCCTTGCCTGGCAGGCCGCTATCGCGAGCAAGCTCGCTCCCACAAAGGAGGGTGAACACAGTTCAGTGTGGGAGCGAGCTTGCTCGCGATGAGGCCCAAACAGACACCACAAAAGTCCTGGGATGACCCCATGCCGACCTTCAGCAAAATCCTCATCGCCAACCGTGGCGAAATCGCCTGCCGGATCCAGCGCACCGCCCAGGCCCTGGGCTATCGCACGGTGGCGGTGTTCAGCGAGGCCGATGCCGATGCGCTGCACGTGCGCATGGCCGATGAAGCCGTGCTGATCGGCGCGGCCGCAGTGCAGCAGTCCTACCTCAACCCCTCGGCCATTCTCGGTGCAGCCCGGCGCTGCGGGGCCGATGCGATCCATCCCGGCTACGGCTTTCTTTCGGAAAATGCCGGATTCGCCAAGGCCTGCGAAGCCGCCGACATCGTGTTCATCGGCCCCAGCCCCGAGGCCATCGACCTGATGGGCAGCAAGCGCCGGGCAAAAAACGCCATGATTGCAGCCGGCATTCCCTGCATCGCTGGTTACCAGGGCGCCGCTCAGGACGACGACACGCTGCAGCGCGAAGCCGGGCGCATCGGCTATCCGTTGATGATCAAGGCCAGCGCCGGTGGCGGAGGCCGAGGCATGCGCCTGCTCCAGCGGGCCGAGGACCTGCTGGAGCAGTTGCGCAGCGCGCGCTCGGAGGCCCTGCACGGTTTTGGCAGCGACGAGTTGATCCTCGAACAGGCCTTGATCGATCCGCGGCATGTGGAAGTGCAGATCTTCGGCGACCACCACGGTCAGCTGATCCACCTGGGCGAACGGGACTGCTCGATCCAGCGGCGCCACCAGAAAGTCATCGAGGAAGCGCCCTGCCCGGTCATGACCGCCGACCTGCGCCAGGCCATGGGGGACGCGGCACTCAAGGCCGGACGCGCAGTGAATTATGTCGGGGCCGGGACCGTGGAGTTCCTGCTCGCCGGGGACGGTCGGTTTTACTTCCTGGAGATGAACACGCGCCTGCAGGTCGAACACCCGGTCACCGAGTTGATCACCGGCCTGGATCTGGTGGCCTGGCAATTGGACGTCGCCGCTGGTAGGCCGCTGCCCCTGCGCCAGGAGCAGGTGACGCTCAGCGGCCATGCCATGCAAGTGCGACTGTACGCCGAGGACCCGGCGGCGGATTTCCTGCCCCAGACCGGGCGGTTGATCGGTTGGGAGCCGCCCATACGGGACGGTGTGCGAATCGACCATGGCCTGCTGGAGGGCCAAGCCATCACCCCGTTCTACGATTCGATGCTGGGCAAGATCATCGTCCACGGCGTCACTCGCGAGCAGGCCCGACGCAAATTGTTGCGAGCGGTGGAAGATTGCGTATTGCTTGGCGTGCAGAGCAACCAGCGATTGCTCGTCGGGTTGCTGGCACACCCGCGGTTCATCGACGGTGACTTCGGCAACGGATTCATTGGGCAGCACTTTGCCAACCATACGGCGCTCCAGCCCCTTGAGCCCTCTGTCGAACAACTCGCCATCGCCACGGCGGCGTTTTACCTGGCCTCTCAAGCACGGCATGCTCCGGGCCTGGGCGGATGGCGCAACAGCATCGGCGCGGCACTGCACTACCGGATCGGCGTCGGGGAGCACGACTGGGCGCTGAGCCTGGAGGCCGAAACCGACGGCGCACTCAACATCCGCAGTGCCGGGTGCTTGATCGAACTGAGGCTGCTCGAGGCTACCCCCCATGGCGCAACACTGGTGATCGATGGGATTGGCCGGCGGTATTGCTGGCGCCTCGATGGCAACGATCTCTGGCTGTTCACCCGCCCTGGCGGCCTACACCTGCAAGATCGGACCCTGGCCCCCAGCGCCGCCAAGGCCAGCCCCGGCGACGGCACACTCAAGGCGCCAATGGACGGCGCCATTGTCGAGCTGCTGGTCCGCGAAGGCAGCACGGTGCGCCAAGGCCAACTGCTCATGGTGCTTGAAGCAATGAAAATGGAGCACCCGCTCAAGGCAGGCGTCGACGGCGTGGTCAGGCAATTGCAGGTCACGCGGGGTGACCAGGTGAAAAACCGCCAGGTTTTGTTGCGCGTTGAAACGGCCCACTAGTCGGATGCCGAGGGTTTGACTACGCTCAAACCCATCAGCACGCCGATACCAGGAACCCTGCAATGCCTCACTGGCTGGTGATTGATCTGGAGGCCACCACCGATGAAGGTGGCTGGCCGGTAACCGAAATGGAAATTATCGAAATCGGCGCCACGCTGGTGAATCGTGACGGCCGCGAAGTGGATCATTTCCAGCGCTTCGTGCGGCCCCTGAGGCGACCGCTGCTCACGCCCTTCTGTCGCGAACTGACCCACATCACCCAGGCCAATATCGACAGTGCCGCGCCCTTGACCGAGGTCTGGCCGGCGTTCGAACGCTGGCTGGCGCCGTATCAGTCGAAGCTGGAAAGCTGGGTCAGTTGGGGTGATTACGACCGCAAGCAACTGCTTCAGGAATGGCAGCACCAGCAGTTGCACAGTGTCCTCGGCCAGGTGCCGCACATGAACCTCAAGCAACGCTTCGCCAAGGCCCGTCGACTGGAGCGACCGCTGGGGCTTAATGGCGCGCTGCAACTGGCGGGCCTGCAATTCTGCGGTCAACAGCACCGTGCGCTGGAAGATGCGCGCAATACCGCGCGGTTGTTGCCCTTGGTGCTTCCGGGTTGAGCGGCAATCACCTATCGGTGCGGCAGATGACGAATGTCGACGCCTTGTGCATACTGGCCGGCCCTTTTCAGCCCCTTTTTCGAGGAATCGCCCATGTTCAAAGTCAACGAGTACTTCGACGGCACCGTCAAGTCGATCGCTTTTGGCACTGCCGAAGGCCCTGCGACCATCGGCGTCATGGCGCCGGGCGAATATGAGTTCGGTACGGCCCAACGTGAAATCATGCACGTCGTCTCCGGCGCCCTGACCGTGAAGCTGCCGGACAGCCGCGATTGGGAAACCTTCGAGGCTGGCAGCCAGTTCAATGTACCGGCCAACAGCAAGTTCCAGCTCAAAGTGGCCATCGATACCGCTTACCTGTGTGAGTATCGCGGCTAATCTGTAGCGAGGGAGTTTAACCCTCTGTGGGAGCAAGGCTTGCCCGCGATGAAGGCGACGTGGTCTCTCAGAGATCGGGGTGGCTGTTTCGCGAGCAAGCTTTGCTCCCACAGAGCGGGGAAAACCCCTCGCCACAAGAGCCCCGGCATGGCATCGGGGTGAATAAAAATGCCCGTGTCCAGTGACACGGGCATTTTTGTTCACGGATCTTTTACTCGAGCACTTCAACCGGCATGCCGACTTCAAGCCGGCCGTTGCCGTCGTTGACCAGGTTCTGGCCGAACATCGCACCGTCCGGTGTCGAACGGTATTGCTGCAACGTGGCAAAGGGTTCGCGATTCGGATCGCGTTCGCCGGTTTGCGGATCGACCGTGGTCATGATGCAACGCGAACATGGCTTGACCAGGCGGAACTCCACCTCGCCGATACGAATGCGCTTCCAGCCGTCCTCGGCAAACGCCTCGCTGCCCTCGACCACCAGGTTGGGGCGAAAGCGCAACATTTCCAGCGAACGACCGACCCGACTCGACAGGTCCTGCAAGGACGCCTGGCCAATCAGCAGCAGGGGGAAACCATCGGCAAAGGCGACCTTGTCGTCATCCTTGCCATAACCGGCGGCGGTGGTACGTGCCAGATCCACCGGCACATGCACCAGGCGGGTAGGATTGCCGATGAATTCGCTGACCCAGGCCGCTGCCTCGTCACCGGCATCCGGCACGCGCAAGGTGTCACGCCAGATGATCACCCCACGCCGCTGTTCCTCCATCACTGGCGGTAGCGACACGTCGATGGCGCCATGGCCCGGCGCGCTGAGCGTCAGGCCGCCCGCGTCGTTCCACAACGCTGAGAGCTGGCTCATCTTCGCCACGGCTCGCTGGGTCAGGAAACGCCCCGTGCCCTCATCCACCAGCATCCAGCGCCGGTCACCGTCCAGCCCGAGCTTGTCCAGGCCGATCCCTTGCAAGGGCTGGCCCTTGCCGGACTTCAACGGATACCGATACAGCGCGCTCAGCCGCAACATGGTCAACTTCCCTGGTGGCGAAAAAAAGCCACCTTATACGAGCCGGCCATTGAAGCAAACCACCATCGGCTTTAGTCGAGCATCAGCCGCTGGCGCACCACATCGACCAGCTTGTCCGGCTGGAATTTGGACAGGAAGTTGTCGCAACCGACCTTCTTGACCATCGAATCGTTGAAGCTGCCGGACAGCGAGGTGTGCAGTACGACATAGAGCCCACGCAGACGCGGGTCGTTGCGGATTTCGGTGGTCAGCCGGTAGCCGTCCATTTCCGGCATTTCAGCGTCGGTGAAGATCATCAGCAATTTATCGGTCATCACCTCGCCGGTATCGGCCCAGGCCTTGAGCATGTTCAGGGCTTTGAGGCCGTCGCTGGCGATGTGCATTTTCACGCCCAATTGCCCCAGGGTATCGCGCAATTGCGAGAGCGCGACGTTGGAGTCGTCCACCAGCAACACTTCGCGACCACGGGCGCGCTCCAGCACCGGGTCTTCGAGCTTGTCGCGGGAGACCTTGGCGTTGTACGGCACGATTTCGGCCAGGACTTTTTCCACGTCGATGATTTCCACCAACTGATCGTCCACCTTGCTGATGGCCGTCAGGTAGTGCTCGCGGCCAGCGCTGGTCGGTGGAGGCAGGATGGCTTCCCAGTTCATATTGACGATGCGGTCGACACCGCCCACCAGGAATGCCTGAACCGAGCGGTTGTATTCAGTCACGATAATGGTGCTGTTGGGGCCCGGTACCAACGGACGCATGCCAATGGCCTGGGACAGGTCGATCACCGGCAACGTCTGGCCCCGCAGATTGACCACGCCGCACACGAACGGGTGGCGCTGCGGCATCAGGGTCAGTTTCGGCAGTTGCAGCACTTCCTGGACCTTGAACACGTTAATGGCGAACAGCTGTCGACCCGCCAAGCGGAACATGAGAATTTCCAGGCGATTCTCACCCACCAGTTGGGTTCGTTGATCTACTGTGTCGAGAATGCCGGCCATCGATGACTCCTGGGCTTGTTCGGATGAATCCAATAAAAGAGATATCGGCTGCACGAGCCGAATCTTGACCCCCGGATAAAATACAAGCGTGGGGCATTGATGTCACATTAACATCATGCTTTACTGGCTTCATGGTTTCATCTGCAACTTATCCATGCCGCGCGACTCTCGTTTGCGCGCTAAGTTCCCCTGCCTAAGGGATTCCCCTAGGCACAATCAGGTCCAACCTGATATTCCCGTTATCCAATAGCCATTAATGTGACGCCATTCTCATTGCTGAACGGAGTCAGGCTTTTGTGCGCGACCACAGGACATCGGACCGCCAGTCTTTCGGCCGATCCCATCCGTGCAATTGTTTGCGAATTCACTTTCGCTGAACGGCATGGGCGTGTCGCCGTGCGTCCGTCCTCGGTCAACCTTGAGATCCAGCCGTTCGTCATCAGCGGTTTTCTTTCGCCTGACATGATGTTGTGGAGATAAGCATGCCGAACGATCGTAGGAACTGGAGTGAGCGTCTTCCCGAACTTCTGATCGAGGCCGAGACGCTATTGGCCAAGTCGGAGGAATGCCTGAGCCATCTGCAATTGATCAACAACGACAAGGATGCCATCGATTGCATGCTCAGCAGCTTGCTGAAACTGTCGAACAAGGCCAATGCCTTGGCGCTGGAAGCCGTTTCGGAGTTTTCACTGCATATCCATGGCTTGCTCAGTCACGCGCAAAACCACATGGAGTTGCATGACGAGGCATTGGACGCCCTGAAGGATTGTTTGACCCTGATGGCCTGGCAATTGGAACTGGTCGATCACACCACCGGCCAGTTGGGCCTGGACAGCAGCGAACAGATCTCGTTGATCGAGGCCTTCGCATTCCAGGTAGGCCAGAGCCCCAGCCAGGCATCGGCAGCGTCACGCCCGCTGGCGTTGGTACCCTACTCCCAGAAACAAGCCTGAGACGATGATGCCGGCTCAGCGCGGCGTGCCTGATTCGCAGCGCTTTCACCGCGCCATGCCGAGCGCGACCAACGATAGGCGAAGTGGTACTATCTCGCGCGTCAGCCACTTCAAGACAGCGCCGTAAAAGCCGCCGACCGAAGCTGCCCTCGACCTGAAACGTTTACCCGACCGGGCCTGTCAGATACGCTGACCGGCCAGCCCGCAGCGAACATTCATTGGCTCCATCCGCTATGTACGCCAGTCTCAAGTCATTCATCACCTGGCCTCCCTCCCGAGAAAACGCCCGTCGCTTCACATTGTTATTGTGCATCTGCTCGACCGTCGGCTGCCTGCTGGCCTACCTCTACGCCCACACGGTGCCGTTGAGCTTGCTGGCACTGAATGTCGCGGCGATGACCTGTGTCTGGATCCACCATCGATTGTCGCGCAAATCCATCAAGTTCCAGCCCCAGGAACTGGCCGACCGGTTGCTTGAGGTGCAGGAAAACGAGCGCCATCGGCTCAGCCGCGAACTGCACGACGACATTGGCCAGTTGCTGACCGCGGCGAAGCTGCAAGGCGAATGGCTCAAGCGCCGGATGCCGGAAGAACTGCAAGGCCAATGCGCGCTCCTGTGCGAGACGCTGGACGAAACCCTCAACAAGGTCCGCGATGTATCGGCGATCCTCAACCCCAGGGAATTGACCAGTCTTGGGCTTGAAGCCAGCCTGCGGGCGCACCTGCTCAAGACCCTGGCCAATGCCCCGGTGAAGTGGAGCCTCGATTGCCAACAGCGCATGGCAGGCATCCCGGAGGAAATGTCGGTCGCGGTGTTCCGGATCACCCAGGAAGCGGTCACCAACATCTTGCGCCATGCCCGGGCGACGAATCTGCTGGTACGCTTGCAACGCCTGCCCGACGGCCTGACCCTGCTGATCAGCGACGATGGCCAGGGGTTTGTCCCGGCCACCCACCCCGCGCGCGAAGGTCAACGGGGCATGGCCGGCATGTCGGAGCGGGTCGAACAGTTGGGCGGCACCCTCAAGGTCATCAGCGAGGCCGGCAAGGGCACGCACATCGAAGCACGCTTTCCCTGGGCGCCGCGAGCCCTGGAACGGGCCAGTAAGAATAAGGTTCTCCTTTGATTTGTAATTTGCTCCTGGTAGATGACCACTCCCTGATCAGGGCCGGCGTACGCGCGCTGGTCATGGATATCCCGGGCTATGCCGTCATTGGCGAAGCCAGTGACGGCACGCAATTGGTCGAGTTGGTCGAACGGTTGAACCCCGATATCGTGCTGCTGGACATTTCCATGAAGGACACCAGCGGCCTGGACGCCTTGCAACAGCTCAAGCGGGTGCGCCCCCACAGCAAGGTGCTGATCCTGTCCATGCATACGGATCCGGCGCTGATCATGCAGGCGCTGGAATCAGGAGCCCATGGCTACCTGCTCAAGGACACCACCGCCAATGAGCTGAACCACGCCCTGGAGGCGTTGCGCAACAACGAACGCTACCTGAGCCCGGCCATCGCCCATACCGTGATCAACCAGGCACTGACCCGCGTCCAGAAACATCAGTCGGACCCTGCCCGGGCCCATAACCTGACGGCACGCCAGCTGGAAATACTGCGGCTGATCGTGCGCGGCAAGTCCACCCGGGAAATAGCCAACGGCCTGAACCTGAGCATCAAGACCGTGGAAACCCACCGTGCGCAAATCATGAAGCGCCTGCAGATCCATGACGTGGCCGGCCTGGTGCTGTTCGCGGTGCGCGAACAGATCATCAGCCTGGACGATTGAGCGCCGTCGCGCCGCCCAACAGCGGCGAATCGGACGGCAGGTGCACGCGCAGTGCTTTTGGGCGGACCGTGAAACGCAGGGCGTCTACCTGCAACGGCTCGCCGTCGAGATTGATATCCAGGCCTTGCGCGACCTTGATCTCCACCCATGGCAAGCGCGCGCGGACGAACATGTTGTCGATGCCCAGGCCACCCGCCAGCAAGTCCCTCAACGTACTGACCACCTCCTGAGGCGCCGGCAAGATGCTGATGTCCAGCAACCCATCATCGGCCCACGCCTGCGGGCACAGCTCGTGGCCGCCCCCCGCCTGACGGCCATTGCCGATACCCAGCGCGAGCAAATCGCCTTGCCAGTGAAAATCGGGCCCCTGCAACTCCCCATAGGCGGCACTCAGCTCACTGAATCGTGACAGGCCGGTGAACAGGTAGGCCGCGCCCCCCAGGACTTTCTTGAGGTCCTCGGAGGTGTTCGCCGTCACCTGGCTGCCAAAACCGCCGGTGGCCATGTTCAGGAAAATCCGACCGCAGACTTCACCCACATCCACGGACTGCGGCGCAACGTCGAGCAAATCCAGGGCCTGCGCAGGCTCCAGCGGAACACCGGCCGCCCGGGCGAAATCATTGGCAGTTCCCAGCGGCAGCAGTACCAGGCTGGCATCACTGGAATTGAGGACAATCGCTTCGGCGATATCACGCAAGGTCCCATCACCGCCGCCGGCGATCAGTCGGGTATAACCGGCCTCCAGCGCCTCATCGACGCATCGTTGGGCGTCACCGGCCTCCCAGGTCAACCGTACTGCCAGGTCCCAGCCCTGCTCACGCTTGAGCATCACTGCCGCGCGAACCTCTTCGTTGAGCGCTTGCTTGCCATGCAAAATCAACAGCGCCTTGCCTTTGCTCATCGTTGTCTCCGTCATTGCCAGGTTCAGGAAATGGGACCACTCAATCGCGCGAAAAAGCCCAAAACATCTCAATTTATTGAAAAAGCAGGAAGACTTACCCCGGGAGAAAACCCGCAGGGCCACTCGCTCGACCGGGACGCCTTGATTCGAAGAGTTTTCTTACAAGATCTGGCGAATCAGCTCAATTGACCCTCTAGCGGTATTGAGACACCTTGGCCTTCTGTTTTGCTGGAACGCTAAAACCCTCATCACACAAGGAAGCACTTACCCATGGATGGATACGTCACGGCCCGCTGGGGCCGGATCAGTCGTTCGAACAGTTATGACCAAGGGGATGAACTGCCCCATGCATAACCGTGAATACAAGCTGATGCCCCGGCAGCACGCGCCTTTTGGAAGCGGGCGGGCCAATACTCAGGACGAATGCAAAAGTTGCAGTAATCCCGTTGGAGGAATTGATTTGGAACCGCGCGTCGTTGAACTGGAAACCCACCTCAAATACATCCGCAAAGACATGGATGAAATTCGCACCGACGTAAAGGTGATCCGCCACAGACTAGCCTATTCGGCTGGTGCTGCAGCGGTGGTGCTCGGCCTGCTGGGCTGGATTGCGAACAATCGATTCGATCAGGTGGTGATGCTGCTCACACGATGAAGGTGAGGCGCGTGAAGGCCCGAGGATCCGACTCGGGCCGCAGAACACCCGCCACAGTGCTAGCCCAGGACTTCGCTCAAGGGAATGAAGCCCACTTCATCGCCCTCCACCAGCGTCCGTCCTTCGAGCACTTCGACCAGCCCTTCGGCCCAGGCGGCACTGCGCAGGACACCCGAGCTTTGATTGCGGTAGATGATCGCCCGACCGTTCTCAATTCGGCCTCGCAAGTATTCTCGTCGACTGCCCGCCTTCGGCCAGACGAAACCGGCCGGCACCTTGAACTTGAGCGGCGCCACCGACTGAACGCCTTGGCGTCTTAGCAGGTAGGGCCGTGCCAGCAGTGCGAAAGTCACGAGGGTCGAGGCAGGATTTCCAGGCAGGCCTATGACCGGCACGCCACGGTAATGCCCGAACGTCAGAGGCTTACCCGGCTTGATGGCGAGTTTCCATAGTGCCAGCTCGCCGTCCTCGCGCAAGGCGATGCCCAGGAAGTCCGCCTCCCCCACCGATACCCCACCGGTGGACAGGATCAGATCGACATCAGACAACTGTGCCAGGCGCTCGCGGGTGGTCGATAAATCGTCGGGCAGAATACCCGCGTCAACCACTTCACAACCCATGCGTTGCAGCCAGCCACACAACAGCACGCGGTTGCTGTTATAGATCTGGCCTGGGCCCAACGCCTGCCCAGGCTCGACCAGCTCATCTCCTGTGGACAGGACTGCGACGCGGACTTTGCGCACCACTTGCAGCGATGCACAGCCCAAGGAGGCGGCCAGCCCCAACTCGATCGGCCCCAGGCGCGTACCGGCAGAGAGCACCTGCTCGCCGACGGTGGTCTCCTGCCCCTGGGGGCGAATGTTCTGTCCGCTGACCATAGGCTCGGTAAACCGCACCCGCTGGTCGTCTTCAAGCACGGCATTTTCCTGCATCTCGACGCAATCGGCGCCAGCAGGGACTGGCGCCCCGGTGAAGATCCGTGCACACGTGCCAACGGCCAGCGGCTCCGGGGCCTGCCCGGCAAAAATCCGCTGGCTTACCATCAACGGCTCGCCGTTCCAGTCAGCCAGCCGCAAGGCATAGCCATCCATTGCGCTGTTGGGCCATGGCGGCAAATCAAGGGTCGACACCAGATCCTCGGCGAGCACTCGCCCTAGCGCCGCGGCCAAAGGCAAATGCTCGCGCTGGACAATCGGCGTGGCCGCCGCCATCTCGAGCAGTCGCTCCAACGCGACCTCAACGGCCATCAAGGCGCCGGCCTTGCCCGGTTTACCCACGGGATTCACAAGGCGCTGCCTGTTTCAGATGAGCCACGAAGTTGCACGGCCGATGCCGCACATCCAGTTGTTCGGCCAGGATGCCATCCCATCCGGTACGCACCGCGTTGGTCGAACCCGGCAGGCAACACACCAGCGTGCCATTGGCCAGGCCTGCCAGCGCGCGGGACTGCACGGTGGAAGTGCCGATGTCGGCCACGGATATCTGGCGGAACAACTCGCCAAAACCATCAACCTGCTTGTCCAGCAGGCACGTGACGGCTTCCGGCGTGCTGTCACGCCCCGTGAAACCGGTGCCGCCAGTGATCAGCACCACCTGCACCACCTCCTCGGCAATCCAGGTCGCCACTTGCGCACGGATCTTGTACAAATCATCTTTGAGCAGGACCCGCTCCGCGAGGTTGTGGCCGGCAGCCGTGAGCCGATCGACGAAGACCTGCCCGGACGTATCGGTTTCCAGGGTACGGGTATCACTGACAGTCAGCACCGCGATATTGAGCGGCACGAAAGGTACATCAGCCTTGGCTTTCATAGGCTCGTCCAGTTGTGAAGGAAACAGCCCGGTGTTATATCACAGCGCTTCATTTTTTCGCCCGTGCGGAGACACGCCATGACCTCGATCACGCCATTGCCACCCTGCTCCATCCTGCTCTTGGCGGGCGGGCGCGGACAACGCATGGGCGGCCAGGACAAAGGCCTGGTGCCGTGGCAGGGCGAACCGCTGATTGCCCATCTGCATCGTCAGACCCGCGCCATGAGCGATGACCTGATCATCTCCTGCAACCGCAACCCACAACATTATGCGATGTATGCCGATCAGTTGGTGCATGACGAGGAAGGCGACTTTCCCGGGCCGCTGGCAGGCATCCGGGCAGGCCTCAAGGCAGCGAGGCATCCGTATTTGCTGGTGCTGCCGTGCGACGTACCGCAAATCGACTCGAGCCTGCTCGACAACATGCGCAAGACGGCCAGCCAGCACCCCGACAAACCGCTGATGGTGCGGCACGGCGAGCACTGGGAGCCGCTGCTGTGTGTCATCCCGCTGGCACTGGCATCGAGCTTCGAACAAGCCTGGCGCGAAGGCGAACGCAGCCCCGGGCGTATCATGCGTGCACTGCACGCGATTGCACTGCAATGCCCAGCCGACGATCCCCGCCTGGCAAATCTGAACACCCCGGAGTTATTGGCCCGACACAAAGGCGTGTCAGATTGACACTAGCCAGGAACTTGCGCGCGATGTATACGTCTGAAGGTCAGTAACTTGAAGAATCCATTTCGGAGAAACACCATGACACAACGGACCCTCGCCACGTTCATGCTCGCTCTGGGCCTCGCCACCCTTGCCGGGTGCGCTTCGCCAACAGTGATCACCTTGAATGACGGTCGCGAAATCCAGGCCGTCGATACCCCCCATTACGATGAAGAAAGCGGCTTCTACGAATTCGAGCAGCTGGATGGCAAGCAGACTCGCGTGAACAAGGATCAGGTTCGTACCGTTAAGGATTTGTAATCTGTAACGCTGCTGCCCTATGTCGCTAGAAAAACGGCGCTTCCTGGAGAGGGGAGCGCCGTTTTTTTTGGGCTTGTTTTGGGGGTATATCCGTTATTTTGGTAACGGCTACTTAGGGTTCCGCCCTTACGGCGGGTCACTTTCGAAAAGCGCGAAAGTAACCAAAGCGCTCCTGCCCCACCACTCGGCACCTCGCTTAGGCTCGGTGTGCCCTCACTCCGGCATTGCTACGTGGGCCCGCCGCGAAGGGCCATCCATGGCCCAGCGCGGCTATCCCGGCATCCATGCCGGGATGCCCACTCCACAATGCCTGCGTTCGGCCAGCGTGGTTAACGGGGCGCCGAGATCAACGTCCGCCGCGAGGCGGCCTTATAGCCGACCTGGTTTTGGGGGATCGCGTTTCTCCTGTGGGAGCGGGCTTGCTTGCTCGCGAAAGCGGAGGATCAGTTTGCGGTGATGTTGGGTGTGCCTGCCTCATCGCGAGCAAGCTCGTTCAGGTTTGGCGATGCACATGAATTCTGTGTCCGCTGAAGATCCAATGTGGGAGCGAGCTTGCTCGCGATAGCAGTGGCTCAGCCACATAGATGCCGGACATGCCCCGCTCTTGCTTTGCTTTACTTTGGCTTTTGATCTTGATCTTGATCTTGATCTGGGAGCCCCGTTAAACCACGCTGGCCGAACGCAGGCATTGCGCAGTGGGCATCCCGGCATGGATGCCGGGATAGCCGCGCTGGGCCATGGATGGCCCTTCGCGGCGGCCCACGGAGCAATGCCGGAGTGAGGGCATGCCGAGCCTAAGCGAGGCACCGAGTGGTGGGGCAAAAGCGTTTTTGGTTACTTTTGGCGCTCTTCCAAAAGTGACCCGCCGTAAGGGCGGAACCCTAAGCAGCCGTTACCGCAGCAACGGATATTCACACCGCCCCCTCCAACAGAAAATCAAAACTGCAACACGATACGGCTCTCGAACACCCGCTCCTGACCACTAACCGGATCAACAAAACGCAACCCTTGCGCCAGCAGCTTTAAAGGATTCGCGTAATCATCCTCAACATCCCGAAGCACATCAGGATAAAACGGATCATTGCAGATCCCCGCTCCCAGGGCACTCATGTGAACCCGCAACTGATGTTTCTTGCCTGTGACCGGATACAGGCCGTAACGCCACAGTTCCCCCTTCCTTTCCAGCACTTCGATAGCCGTTTCGGTATTGGGCTCGCCCGGCCCTTCCTGCATCCGGAAGAACGGCTCGCCATCGATCATTCGGCTTTTATGCACTCGGGGAAAGGTCAACCCAGGCAACGCGCGGGCAATGGCCTGGTAGCGCTTCTCGATCTGCCGCGTCGGAAATAACGACTGATACGCCGAACGGGTGTGCGGGTTGGCCGAAAACAACACCAGCCCGGCCGTGTGCCGGTCGATGCGGTGCAGGGGCACCAGATGAGGATTGTCCAGCCGCCGGATCAGCCGTCGCAACAAGGTTTGCTCGACGTATTCGCCCGCCGGGGTGACAGGCAGGAAGTGCGGTTTGTCTGCCACCACCAGGTGCTCGTCGGCATACAGGATCGACTCCACCACCGGAATCGGCTTCTCGTCGGGCACTTCACGAAAATAGTGGATGCGCAGGCCTTCGCGGTAGGGCAGGTCGACACCGATGGCCTTGCCCTCCCCGTCCAATACCCGGCCCCGAGCGATCCGGTCCAGCCACTGCTCGCGACTGATGGTGCTGAAATGCTCGCACAAGCACTCCAGCACTGTCTGCCAGGAACCGGGCGGCAGGTACAGCGTACTGGCCTGATGATGAGCGGCGGAAAACGATGAACCGGACATTGAAAACTCTTAGGCATTTTGCAGGGTGACATTATCCGACAGTCCCACAAGCCAGCCCAGCAATGATTGCTTACGCCGTGACCGACGTGGATTTTGCCGCCGCTTCGATGAACTCTTTCAACCAGCGCAACACCTCCACCGCCTCCCAGCGGCCTGGGTCGTACAGCGCGTACAGCAGGCCCTGATAACCCACCACATCCAACTGTTTGTGATAGCCGGCACGCTGGAACAACGCTTCGATCTCGGCGAAACAGGTGTTGAAATGCAGTTTATTGAAGGGTGTCTTGCCTTCGGTAACCAAGCCATCCAGGCGCAGCTCAAGGACGGCCTCACGCACAACGTCCGCGGACATCCTGTTCACGCTGCTTTTCAGTTGTTCGACATTGACCAAGGGGATGCACTCCAGATAGCTGTATGGGCATACAGTAACCGAAGCACGGTGCTTTCGCCAACCGCCGTATCAGCAACCGACGGATGAACTGCTCAACCGAGAAACTTCACGATCTGTTCGGCCTCGAAGGGCCAGTCCAGCTCGGCACCGGTATCCAGCCTGCGCAGCACGGGAATACGCAGCCCATAACTGTCCACCCAGGCTTCGCGTTCTGAAATGTCCACCAGCTCCACCAACAATCCATGTTCGACGAAAGGCATCAGTTCAGCTTCGGCCACTTCGCAAAGATGACACCCCAGGGTGCCGAACAACTGGCATTCAGGAAGCATGGCGGGTAGACCCAAAAAAGATAGACGGTCATTCTAGGCCCGCCCCGGGAAACCGTCGAGTCGCAGGCTCGCTTCAAGGTATTTCGGTAAAACGCTGATGCAAATCACTGAGCGCCCATGCTTTTCCAGCGACGCTTGTCGCATTTTTCCCCTCTACGCTGTGCATTGAAACCTTGAAACGGAGTTCCCCTTGTTTGCCAACCTACTGATCATCCTTGCCTCGTCCCTGGTGGTCATCGCCTTGTTCAGGCGGCTGCGCCTGCCACCGGTGCTGGGTTATCTCTGCGTCGGGCTGGCGGTCGGGCCGACCGCGCTGAACTGGGTGAACGACAGCGAAGAACTGCCAGATCTGGCCGAACTCGGGGTGGTGTTCCTGCTGTTCTCGCTGGGGCTGGAGTTTTCCCTGTCGAAAATGCTCGAACTGCGTCGGGTCGTGTTCGGTCTTGGCAGCCTGCAAGTGTTGTGCTCGGGGGCAGTCCTGGCGGGCTTGCTGGCATTGGGCGGCGCACCTGTGATCGCCGCGTTGTTGCTCGGTGCGGGGCTGGCCTTGTCCTCCACTGCCATCGTCAGCAAGGAATTGACCAGCCTGGGAGAGATCTTCAGCAGCCATGGCCAAAACGCCATCGGCGTGTTGTTGTTCCAGGACGTTGTCGCGGTGCTGTTGTTGACCCTGGTACCGGTATTCGCCGGCAGTAGCGAACACCCGTGGTACTGGGCGCTGCCCTTGACCCTGGGCAAGACCCTGGTTTTGTTCGGTGGCCTGCTGCTGGCCAGTCGGCTGCTGTTGCCCCGGCTGTTCCATGAGGTGGCGGCGTCCCGATCCGCGGAACTGTTCGTGCTGCTGGCCCTGGTGATTGTGTTGCTGACGGCATGGCTGACCCACCTGCTCGGTTTGTCGCCAGCCCTGGGAGCTTTCCTGGCGGGCATGCTGCTGGGGGAAAGCCACTACCGGCATCAGATCGAAGCCGACATACGCCCGTTCCGCGACATCCTGCTGGGGCTGTTCTTCGTCAGCATCGGCATGCTGATCGACCTGCAACTGTTCCTCGATGACGGCTTGCTGATCCTGGGATTGACCCTCGGCCTGATGCTCATCAAGGGCTGCGTGGTTGCCACCCTGGTGAAATGGCGCGGCAGCGACGTTGAAACCGCCTGGCGCAGTGGCCTGGCGCTGGCCCAGGGTGGTGAATTCTGCTTTGCCCTGATGGCCCTGATGCAGCAGAACCGCCTCATGCCCGCCGACATCAGCGGCCTGCTGCTGGCCGCGACGTTCTGCTCGATGCTATTGACTCCCCTGTTGCTGCGCGCGGCGCCACACATCGCCGCGCGCCTGCATCGCAAACCCAACGAAGAAGCGCAACTGGACCAGATCAGCGCACTCAATGCCGGCTTGTCGGGCCATGTAGTCATTTGCGGCTACGGGCGCGTCGGTCAATCCATCGGGCGGTTCCTGCGCCGCGAAGGCCAGGCATTCGTCGCCCTGGATGACGACCCGGTGATCATCCGGGAAGCCACCGTCGGGGAAAACTGCGTGCATTATGGGGATTCGCGACGAGGAGACTTGCTAGCGGCCGTTGGCTTGAGCCGCGCCAGACTGCTGGTGATCGCGGTGGACAAGACCGACATCGCCATCACCGTGCTCAAGGCGGCCCGACAGGTCAACCACCAGGTACCGATCCTTGTGCGTACGCGTGACGACAGCCAACTGGCCGAGTTACAGGCTGCCGGGGCCAACGAAGTAGTCCCGGAATTGCTGGAGTCGAGCCTGATGCTGGCCTCCCACGCCCTGATCATGCTCGGCCTGCCCGAGCAGCAGGTCCGGCATCATGTGGATCAGGTCCGTCACGACCGCTATCGCCTGCTCCATGGCTTTTATCCCGGCAACCAGGACAAGGAGCCTTAGTGCAACGATCAGTCCTGGCTAACGGCACCGATCTTGTGAATCGACAGGTCGGCGCCGTAATACTCTTCTTCCTGGGTCAGACGCAGCCCCAGCACGGCCTTGATCACGCCATAGACCGCAAACCCGCCGGCCAGGGCGACGACAACGCCCAGCGCCGTGCCGATCAATTGGCTGATCAGGCTGACCCCACCCAGGCCACCCAAGGTGCTCTGGCCAAAGATGCCACAAGCAATGCCGCCCCAGACCCCGCACAGCCCATGCAGCGGCCAGACACCGAGCACATCGTCGATCTTCCACTTGCCCTGGGCTGCGGTGAAGCACCAGACAAACAAGGCACCGGCAATGCCCCCCGTGACCAGCGCACCGACCGGGTGCATCAGGTCGGAACCGGCACAAACGGCCACCAACCCGGCCAGCGGGCCGTTGTGCAGGAAGCCCGGGTCATTGCGCCCGACAATCAATGCCGCCACGGTACCGCCCACCATGGCCATCAACGAATTGACCGCCACCAGCCCGCTCACCCCGGGCAAGGTCTGGGCACTCATCACGTTGAAGCCGAACCAGCCGACAATCAGGATCCACGAACCCAAGGCCAGGAATGGAATGCTCGAAGGCGCGAACGCCACCAGGCGACCGTCCCGGTAGCGGCCGTTACGCGGGCCGAGCAAGAGCACGGCAGCCAACGCCAACCAGCCGCCCATGGCATGCACTACCACGGAGCCGGCAAAGTCATGGAAACTGGCACCGAACCGGGCTTGCAGCCAGGCCTGCAGGCCAAAATTGCCGTTCCAGGCCAAGCCTTCGAAAAACGGATAGACAAACGCCACGATCAGCACCGTGGCGCACAACTGCGGTGCGAACCGCGCACGTTCGGCAATACCGCCGGAAATGATGGCCGGGATCGCGGCGGCAAAGGTCAGCAGGAAGAAAAACTTCACCAGGCTGTAGCCGTGATCGGCGCTGAGCACCGCCGCCGGTTGCAGGAAGGTCACACCGTAGGAAATCCAATAGCCTATAAAGAAATAGGCCAGGGTCGAGACCGCGAAATCGCTGAGGATTTTCGACAGCGCATTGACCTGGTTTTTTTGCCGGACCGTTCCCACTTCAAGAAACGCAAAGCCGGCGTGCATGGCCAGAACCATGACTGCGCCGAGCAGGATGAACAGCGTATTGGAGCTGTGGACCAGACTGTCCACGGCACTTTGCATATTTTCCATGGTATTGGCAGACCTGAAAAAGTTGAAAAAAGCACCAAACCGGTTCGTCCAACCTACCAACGCACCAAGTTGAAACGACTCATTGGCCGAGCGCAGGCCGCTGAACCGCTTTGGTGCGCAAGAACGGTAAAAACGAAATCCCGCTTGGAGGTGCTTCGCGGGTTTTGATTATTTGGGTTAAGGTTTTTCGGGCTTTCGCCCAGCTTCAGCGCACTGGCGCAGGCTGACGCACCAGTACATGGCAAAAGCCTGAGCAAAAGTTGTACCAGCCACTTGTACTGAACCTTCCGGCAAGGCTCATACTCGAACGTTTCAGACGTCACTTACGGAGATTCACCGATGGCCAGAACCCAGGCAAAGACTGCTCAAGAAATCCTGATGGAAGATTTCCAGACGCTGGTCAGCGACACGGAACGGTTGCTCGATCACACCGCGACACTGGCAGGCGATCAAGCCGATGCATTGCGCAGCCAGATTCACGAAACCCTTTTGCGCGCCCGCGAAACGCTCAAGCTGACGGAAGACTCCATGCGCGAACGCGGCCAGGCTGCGGTGGTCGCCACCGAGGAATATGTACAGGCCAACCCTTGGCAATCGGTCGGCATTGCCGCAGGCGTTGGCTTCCTGATTGGTCTGCTGGCGACACGGCGCTAATGATGGGTATCGACGAATCCGGCTCGTCCGAAGCGGGCACACAACCTACAGCACGCCGCCTGGGCGCGGCGTTCCTTGGTTTGCTGCATAGCCACGTCGAATTGTTCGGCATGGAGTTGCAGGAACAGAAAGCACGCACCGTCAGCCTCCTGCTGTTCGCCGGCCTTGCGCTGGTGTTCGGCTTGCTGTTGTTGGTCGGGCTTTCGGCGCTGGTCCTGATCCTGGTATGGGACACCTATCGTCTGGCCGGCATTATCGGCCTGTGCCTGTTTTATCTGCTGGCCGCGCTGTTCTGCGGGCTTCGGCTCAAGGCAGCGATCTATGACGAGTCCTCTCCTTTCCATGCCACCCTTGAAGAATTGGCCAACGACCGGGAGCGCCTGCTGCCATGAGCCTGCCTGATATCCCTCAAGCCCGAACCCGACAGGAAATGCGCAAGGCGCTGGTGCGTCTGCGCATGGAAATGCATCGCCAGGAAATCCGTCAGGAAACGCGCCAATTGCTACAGCCCTTGCAACGGGTGCGCGGCTTGACGCAAAGCTGGCACGAAGGCTTCGGCATCAAGCACGCGCCACTGTGGGGCGTGGCGGCGGTGTCCCTGCTCGGTTTCCTCACCGGTAAACGGACCCGCACGGGTGGTGGCGGTGGCTTGACTGGCCTGATTCGCCTGGCAACGACATTGCTGCCGTTGATCAAGCTGGCCAACAGTGTGCGCAAGCCTTGAGGACCGATACACCATGATGAGCTTGCCCCGCGGGACTGCGTAGTAAGCGCTATGTACGAGCTGTGTAGGAGCTGTGTAGGAGCTGTGTAGGAGCTGTGTAGGAGCTGTGTAGGAGCTGTCGAGTGCAACGAGGCTGCGATCTTGCCCCAGCCAATTGAATCATCAATGCAAGAAAAGATCGCAGCCTTCGGCAGCTCCTACCCCCATAAGCCTTGCAGGGCAGCCCACGAACCGGGAAGCTAGGACACCGACATCATCAAACGGAGCAACCGGCCTTGGATTGGCATACCCTGCTGACTCGCGAACGCCTCGGAAAACCGCTGCACAGTCCGCAAGAGCTGGGCCGCAGTCCTTTCCACAAGGACCACGACCGCATCATCTTTTCCGGAGCCTTCCGCCGCCTCGGACGCAAGACGCAAGTGCATCCGGTCTCCAGCAACGACCATATCCACACGCGCCTGACCCACTCCCTGGAAGTCAGCTGCGTCGGGCGTTCCCTGGGCATGCGCGTGGGAGAAACCATCCGCAACGCCTTGCCTGACTGGTGTGAGCCAAGCGACCTGGGCATGGTGGTGCAATCGGCCTGCCTGGCCCACGACATTGGCAACCCGCCGTTCGGTCACTCCGGCGAGGATGCTATCCGCTATTGGTTCCAGCAGGCCGCCGGCCGTGGTTGGCTCGATGCAATGAGCGAAGCCGAGCGCAACGACTTCCTCAACTTTGAAGGCAACGCCCAAGGATTCCGGGTCCTCACCCAACTTGAATACCATCAGTTCGACGGCGGCACGCGGCTGACCTATGCCACCCTCGGCACCTATTTGAAATACCCCTGGACTGCCCGCCACGCGGACTCGCTGGGCTACAAGAAGCACAAGTTCGGTTGCTACCAGAGCGAGCTGCCGCTGTTGGAGCAGATTGCCCACAAGCTCGGTCTGCCACAGATCGAGGATCAACGCTGGGCACGGCACCCCTTGGTGTACCTGATGGAAGCCGCCGATGACATCTGCTACGCGCTGATCGACCTGGAAGACGGCGTGGAGATGGATCTGCTGGAATACCCCCAGGTGGAGTCGCTGCTCCTGGACCTGGTGGGCGACGATCTTCCGGACACCTACCGGCAGCTGGGGCCGCTGGACTCGCGGCGACGCAAACTGGCAATCCTGCGGGGCAAGGCCATCGAACACCTGACCAACGCCGCCGCCCGGGCCTTTGTCGAACAGCAGGAAGCATTGCTTGCCGGCACATTGCCAGGGGATCTGGTGGAGCATATGCACGGCCCGGCAAAACGCTGCGTGTTGAATGCCAAGGACATGGCGCGCCGGAAAATTTTCCAGGACAAGCGCAAGACTCTGCATGAAATCGGCGCCTACACCACGCTGGAAATCCTGCTCAACGGATTTTGCGGGGCCGCCCTTGAACAGCACGGGGGCCGTACGCCTTCATTCAAGAATCGCCGCATTCTCGACCTGCTGGGTAACAACGCGCCGGATCCCAACGGCCCTTTGCATAGCGCTTTCCTGCGAATGATCGATTTCATCGCCGGGATGACTGACAGCTATGCCAGCGAAATGGCCCAGGAGATGACCGGCCGCACGCGCCAATAATATGGAGCGTGCAGGCATCTCGAAAAAAGTGGGAGCGAGCTTACTCCGGGTGGCGATCCTGCGATGACGCAGGCACATCCTACATCGATGCACACAGATCCACCGCCATCGCGAGCAAGTTCGCTCCCACTGGGGGTTGGCAGTGCATTTGCATTTTGCAGCGCTGCCCCACAGGGAGTTGAAGTAGATAAAATAATGCATGGCTTACGCAAACCCCGATTAAAACGCTTCCTTTGTTTGCACAAACAACACAATCAAAGAAATATCCTTTCACACTTCGCCAACTCTTCCCCCTCCTATTGTCACCCACCTACTAAAAAACCGATTACATCGTAATATCTTGCCTCTTTTTTTGTAGGAAACTTCTGAAATTGAAGTTGCATGCCTGTCTCTTCGTACGGCCCTGGTTGTAAGTGGGCTAAGGTGCGCGCTTTATTCAAGTTCGCAGGGTAATTTATTCATGAACTCCGTTTTCATTGTCGACGATCATCCGGTCATCCGCCTCGCCGTTCGCATGCTTCTGGAGCATGAGGGTTATAAGGTCGTAGGAGAAACTGACAACGGCGTCGATGCGATGCAAATGGTGCGCGAATGCATGCCAGACCTGGTTATCCTGGACATCAGCATTCCCAAACTCGACGGGCTGGAAATTCTCTCGCGCTTCAACGCCATGACCACTCCGCTCAAGACGCTGGTGCTCACGGCCCAGTCGCCGACGCTCTTCGGCATTCGATGCATGCAGTCCGGTGCTTCTGGTTACGTTTGCAAACAGGAAGACCTCAGCGAACTTATCAGCGCAATCAAAGCGGTATTGTCCGGCTATAACTACTTTCCCAGCCAGGCGCTGAATCCGGTACGTCCGGATGACCCACGCAGTATCGAGCTGGACCTTTTCAAAAGTGTCAATGATCGGGAACTGATGGTACTGCAACTTTTTGCCCAGGGTCGTACCAACAAGGAAATAGCCAAGGGAATGTTTTTGAGCAATAAGACCGTCAGTACTTATAAGAAGCGGCTGATGCAGAAGCTCAAGGTCAAGTCCTTGGTCGAGCTGATCGAAATGGCAAAGCGCAACGCGCTGGTGTGAGAAAAAACAGGATGCTCAGACGCATAACCGAATGTCTCCTGCTGATCAGTGCAGCGTTATATGCAGGAATGCTCGCGGCGGCAGCGAATGCACCCGAGCAATATACCCTGCTGGGCCGCTCGTCCATGGCCCATACAGAGGTCAAGCTGGATAATGTTCACCGCGCCTGGCTACAGGATCGGCAGGCGCTGGTCCTGGGAACTTCCGCCCCGGATTACCCGCCTTTCGATCTCTCCACCAGCGGACGCGACTACGAAGGCCTGACGGCCGATTACGCCGACATCATCGCCAAGGCCACCGGCCTGCCCATGAGCGTCCTGCGCTTCGACTCCCGCGAGGCGGCCATGGCCGCACTCAAGGATGGGCAAATCGATATGCTTGGCACCGCCAACGGTTTCGAGGCGCGTAACCCCGACATTGTGCTGTCGACGCCGTACGCAGTGGACCAACCCGTGCTCGTCACCCGAACGAGTGAAAGCCGATCCCTGCCTGACGATCTCGATGGGTTGCGACTGAGCATGGTCTATCACTACCTGCCGTTGCGGGAAATTGAAAAACTCTACCCCAAGGCACTCATCACCACCTACCCGTCCTACCAGAATGCCATTAACGCCGTCGCCTTCGGCCAGGCCGATGTATTTCTCGGCGATACACTTTCCACCCACTACATGATCAACAAGGGCTACTTGAGCAATATCCGCATGGCCAGCTTCGGCAAACACGAATCCCATGGGTTCGGTTTCGCCGTACGACGTAGCGACACCCGCTTGTTGGAAGTCATCAACGCGACGCTGAACCAGGTCTCCATTGCCGAGCAAGCCGCCATCTCCAAGCGTTGGAGCGCAGGCAGCGACCTGTACCTCACGGACCACAGGATACAACTGACCGACCGCGAGCAACGCTGGCTGGCGAGGCATCCGGTGGTTCGAGTGGTGGTGAACGAAACCTCGGCGCCCTTCACCTTCTTCGATGCGCAGGGGGACTTTCGCGGCATCAGTGCCGACCTGCTGGAACAAATCCGACTGCGCACCGGCCTGCGCCTGGACATCCAGCGCCGCCAGAACGACAGCGAAATGATTGCTGCGGTCCTCAACGATCAAGCCGACATGATCGCCGCACTTTTGCCCAGCAGTGAACGACAACGCCAGTTGAAGTTCAGCCGCCCCTACATCGACAGCTCGTTCGTCCTGCTGACCCGCAAACAGTCCGACACGCCCACGACACTCGATCAGTTCGGCCACGCCAGCCTGGCAATCGCCAAAGGCAATCCGGTCATTGAATGGCTACGCAGCCAGTACCCAAACATTCAAATCATCGAAACGGACGGCCCCTTGCGCGCCGTGGAAATGCTCGCCCACGGCCAGGTCGACGGCAGCGTGAACGCCCAGGTGATGGCCAACTACTTCATCTCCTCCTATGCGTGGCGCGACAAATTGCAAATCAGCAGCACGGTGGGTACCCAACAGGCCATGTTCGCGCTGGCCACGGCAAAAAACGCCACAGCATTGAACGCCATTCTCGACAAGGCCCTGACCAGCATCGACCCTGACGAACTGGGCGTCATCAACAACCGCTGGCGCGGTTACGTCTCGCCCTCGGAACACACCTGGCGCACCTACAACCGCCTGTTCCTCCAGGTCGGCGCGGGCATTGGCCTGTTGCTGCTGTTTTCCCTGGCGTGGAACGCCTACATGCAGCGCCAGATCAGGCAGCGTCAACGGGCGGAACTGGCCCTCAATGATCAGCTCGAATTCATGCATGCGCTGCTCAACGGCACCCCTCACCCCATCTACGTGAGGGATCGCAACGGCATCCTGCAAAGCTGCAACGACAGTTACCTGCAAACGTTCCACGCCAAACGCGAAGACGTCATTGGCAAGAACCTGATGCCAGGTTCCATGAGCAACGCCTTCGAAGCGCAGGAGTACCAGGCGGACTACCAGCGTGTCATGGCCGAAGGCACCGCCCTGATCGTGGATCGGCCACTGCACATCGGGGACAGGCAACTGACGATCTATCACTGGATCCTCCCCTACCGAAACTCTGCCGCCGAAGTGCAAGGCATCATCGGCGGCTGGATCGACATCAGCGAGCGGCGCCAGCTGTTCGAGGAACTGCGCGCGTCCAAGCAACGGGCCGATGACGCGAACCGCGCCAAAAGCACGTTCCTGGCAACCATGAGCCATGAAATCCGCACCCCCATGAACGCGGTGATCGGCATGCTTGAGCTGGCCCTGAAACAGGCCGAAAAGGGCCGAGTGGACCGTTCGACCATCGAAGTCGCGTACGAGTCGGCCTCCGGCATGCTCGAACTGATAGGCGATATCCTGGACATCGCCCGTATCGAATCCGGCCACCTGAGCCTGGCCCCCGAACGCGTCAATCTCAGGGCCCTGTTGCAATCGGTCATTCGGGTATTCGAGGGTGTGGCCCGGCAGAAAAACCTGGCGTTGTCCCTGCAGTTCGACACAGCCGAGGGCAGCCCTGACGTGTTGATGGACCCGTTGCGGTTCAAACAGGTGCTGTCGAACCTGATCAGCAATGCCCTCAAATTTACCGAGCAGGGCCAGGTAGCGATCAAGGTCCGGCTGTCTCCAACCGACCGGGACGACGTCCTGCAAATGCACCTGGAGGTCAACGACAGCGGCATCGGTATTGGTCCGGCGGACCTGCAACGTTTGTTCGAGCCGTTTGCCCAGGTCGATAACACCAGCCGGATGGCTCGCAACGGTGCGGGGTTGGGGCTGGTGATCAGTCGCAACCTGTGCCGGATGATGGGCGGCAGCCTGCACATGAACAGCCAACCCGGCACCGGCACCCAGGTCCTGGTCTGCCTGCAACTGACCGTCCTGTCGACGGCGCCGGTTCTCCCCCCACCTGAACCTGTCATCGAAACGGCCCAGGCCACCCTGAACGTCCTGATCGTGGACGATCATCCCGCCAACCGCCTGCTGATGTCACAGCAATTGGAATACCTGGGCCATCACTACCAGGTCGCCCATGATGGTGCCCACGGGCTCGAGGTCTGGCAAAAGAACCATTTCGATCTGGTCATCGCCGATTGCAACATGCCCATCATGAGCGGCTACGAACTGGCCCGGTCGATTCGTCGCGATGAGTCCGAGCAGCAACGACCGCCTTGCACCCTCCTGGGGTTCACTGCCAATGCCCAGCCGGAGGAAAAAAAACGCTGCCAGGACGCAGGAATGGACGACTGCCTGTTCAAGCCGATCAGCCTGAGCGCCTTGAGCCAATGGATCAAGGCGGTCAAACCCGCCAGTTGCCCGGCAGTTTTCAGCATACAAAGCCTGCAAGCGTTGACCGGCGGTGACCCGTCATCCAACCGGCGGTTGCTGGCCGAATTGCTCAGCAGCAGCCGCTCGGACCGCCAGGAGTTGCTCGACGTCGCCCACAGCGCAAACCGGCCGGCGCTGACCGAAATAGCGCACAAGATAAAAGGCGTCGCCCGCATCGTCCAGGCGACCTCGCTGATCCAGCGCTGCGAGGCGTTGGAGCTCGCTTGTCACCAGGCGCAGGCACCTGGGCGAATCAACGATTGCATCGACGCCCTCGACCGCGCCATGAGCGAACTGGAACGGGCCCTCGAAACGGAGATCGCCAGGGCAAAATAATCCAGCGTTTACTATGCTATCCGCTCAGCAGTGCGTACCTGGGGGGTTCTCGATCGGTTTCCCCTGCACGCGGGAACACCCATCGAGAACGCCCCCTGACACTTGGAGTGACTGCAATGCCCAGCGCACCGCGTCCGGAAAAACGCCGGTTCCCCCTGCACGTCCATATCAGCGTGATGTTTACCCTGCTTTTGTTGCTGACCGGGGTGGTGCTGGGGATTTTCAATTACCGGCAAACCACGCAAATCATCCTGTCCAGCAGTGAAAAACTGTTCAACCGCATTGAACGGGATGTGCGTCTGGACCTGTACGACACCTACGAACCCATCCGCCACCTGTTGAGCCTGCTGGCCGACTATCCGGCGACGCGCACGCCCCAGATGGCGCAACGCCTGGCCCTGCTCGTGCCCTTCAGCCAGGCACTGCGGGACAACCCGAACCTGGCGTCGTTGTACCTGGGCGATCATCAGGGCAACTTCATGATGGTCCGGCCATTGCGCACCGCGGCCCTGAAAGCCGCCCTGCAGGCGCCGGCCGAGGCGTTCTACCAAGTCTGGACCGTGGAGCGGGCAACCGAGCAAGGCCCGGTTCATTCCCAGTCGCTGTTCTACGACGAGACGCTGACGCTCATCGGGCGCCGGGACATTGCCGACGAAACCTACGACCCCCGCAGTCGCAGCTGGTTTCGCAGCGCCGCCGACAGCCCCGAGCAGATCACCACCGAGCCCTACGTTTTTTTTTCCACCCATAACGTCGGCACAACCCTCGCCCGGCGCAGTGGCGAGCAGGCTGTCATTGGCGCCGACCTGACCCTGGCGGCCCTGTCCCAGACCCTGGCCAAGCATAAGGTGACCACCGGCACCGAAGTCGTCTTGCTCGATCCCAAGGGCAACGCAGTGGGTTATCCCGACAGCAGCCGGCTGCTCGCCGACGCCCAGTCGGCACGCCTGATCAAGGCCCGCGACCTCAGCCCGGCCATCGCCGCCGCGCTCGACGACAACACCGACACCACGCGCCTGGAAGCGGCCGGACGCCAGTGGATCGTCTCTCGCAGCCACATGCAGGAAGGCGGGCCCCAGGGCCTGGAACTGGCGCTGCTGGTCCCTGAAGATGAGCTGCTGGACAATGCCTATCGCATGCGCTGGCAAGGCGCGCTCATCACCCTGGCCACCCTGCTGCTGTGCCTGCCCCTGGGTTGGCTGACGTCCAGGATCCTGGTCAAGCCTTTGCGCGAACTGGTGCGGGAGGCCGACGCCATTCGCAGCTTTGACTTCAACTACCCGGTGTCCCGTCGCTCCCCGGTGCTGGAGGTCGATCAGTTGAGCGTATCGATGGCGCGCATGAAAGAGACCCTGGCGAGTTTCCTTGAAATCACCGCCAGCCTGCGCGCCGAAACCCGCTTCGCCCCGTTGCTGGAACGGGTGTTATTTGAAACCGTGAAAATCGGCCAGGCCCAGGCTGGACTGATCTACCTGCGCGAGAACGACGACAATCGGTTCAAGCCGTATGGGCTGGTCATCAATGAAACGCCCAGGGACCTCGAGGTCTTCAAGTTGCGCAGTCATGAGCTCCAGGCTGGCGACAGCCCGCAATGGCTCCAGCAACTGGCCACCTCGGACAACCTCGTGGTCTCCCTGGGCTTCGAACAGGCGGGCGATCTGCAGAGTGTCCTGCGGGAGCTGGACTCGCCGCGGGTCCATCTGATCGGTATTCGCCTGCGCAATCGGCACCAGGAGACTGTCGGCGTACTAGTACTGCTGATCACCGACAGCGGCACCGAAGCCGACCTGGAAAAACTGCAGCCCGACCGCATCGCCTTCCTGCAGGCGGTTTCCGGTGCCGCCGCCGTGAGCATCGAGGGCCAGCGCCTGCAAGCCAGGCAAAAGCAGTTGCTGGACGCCTTCATCCAATTGCTGGCCGGCGCGATCGATGCCAAGAGTCCTTACACGGGTGGCCATTGCCAGCGGGTGCCGATCCTGACACTGATGCTCGCCCAGGCTGCCGCCGCCAGTCAGGCACCGGCATTCGACGCCTATCGGCCAACGGAAGATGAATGGGAAGCCCTGCACATCGCTGCCTGGCTGCACGACTGCGGCAAGGTGACCACCCCCGAATATGTGGTCGACAAGGCCACCAAGCTGGAAACCCTGAACGACCGGATCCACGAAATACGCACCCGCTTCGAAGTGCTCAAGCGCGATGCCTGGGTCGATTACTGGCAGGCCGTGGCAAGCGGCGGCGAGCCGTCATCCCTGGCGCAGCAGCGCGACGCGACATTGACGGCCCTGGATGACGACTTTGCTTTTGTCGCCCGCTGCAACCTGGGCTGCGAAGCCATGGCCGAGGCCGATCTGCAACACCTGCGACAGATTGCCCAACGCCCGTGGACCCGGACCCTCGACGATCGCCTGGGCGTTTCCTGGGAAGAGAACCGACGCCAGGGTCGGACGCCCAAGCCGACACTGCCGGTCATTGAGCCACTGTTGGCAGACAAGCCCGAGCACCTGTTCGAACACCACGAAGCCGAACTGATCCCGGCGGACAACCCGTGGGGCTTCCAGCTCGACGTACCGGCGTGGAAATACAACCGTGGCGAACTCTACAACCTGAGCATCGCCCGAGGCACGCTGACCCGCGAAGAGCGCTACGTCATCAACCATCACATGGTGCAGACGATCCGGATGCTCAGCCAGTTGCCCTTCCCCAGCCACTTGAACAATGTCGCGGAGATCGCTGGCGGTCATCACGAGAAGATGGATGGCAGTGGTTATCCCAAGCGCCTCAAACGCGAACAGATGAGCCTGCCGGCGCGCATGATGGCCATTGCCGACATTTTCGAAGCGCTGACGGCAGCCGACCGCCCCTACAAGAAAGCGAAGACACTGAGCGAGGCCCTGGGCATCATGGCCACCATGTGCCGTGACGCCCATATCGATCCCGAGCTGTTCGGGCTGTTCATCGAAGAAAAAATCTACGAGAGCTACGCCAGCCAGTTCCTCGACCCGCACCAGATCGATGAAGTCGACCCCGACGCACTGCTAGTCAAGGCAGGGTTGAAGGCATGAAAGCTATCCCTGCAGGCGCTGCGATCTTTCCACTGACGCATGAATCCCAAGCGAAAGATCAAAGATCGCAGGCTTCGCCAGCGCCTACAGCAAGCGAGTCAGCAATCCGTCAGGCGCAGGAATATCGCAGCCAACGCTTCAATGCCGGCCTGGTCATGCTCGGTAAAACGCGCCAGTTTCGGACTGTCCAGGTCGAGCACGCCGATCAGGCGCCCGTCCTTGACCAACGGCACCACCAGCTCGCTGTTCGACGCGCTGTCGCAGGCGATGTGCCCGGCGAAGGCATGGACATCTTCGACGCGCTGGGTCTGCCGGGTCGCGGCCGCCGTGCCGCACACGCCGCGACCGAAGGGAATCCGCACGCAGGCAATCTGGCCCTGGAATGGCCCCAGGACCAACTCTTCGTTGCGATTGAGGTAGAAACCGGCCCAGTTCAGATCATCCAGCTGACTGGACAGGAAAGCCGAGAACTGCGCGGCGTTGGCGATGAAGTCACGTTCATCGGTCAACAAGGATTCCAGCTGTGCCGATAACAGCGCGTAGCCGTCAAGGCCGACTCCGGTGCCCTTCAAATCGATCATGCCTTGTGCTCCAACAATTTCAGGCCTACCCAATAACGGGCAAACTGATAGGCGCAACGTCCGTTGCGGTTGCCGCGACCGGTTGCCCAACGCACCGCCAGCACATCCAGCGCGTCGTCGCGCTGCCAGGCCAGCCCGGCCTTGGCCGCCAGTTCGCCGATCCAGTGCTCCACCACGTTGAGGAAATGCTCCTGGGTAAACGGATAAAACGACAGCCACAAGCCAAAGCGATCGGACAAGGCGATCTTGTCTTCTACCGCTTCGCTGGGGTGAAGCTCGCCATCGACCCGTTTCCAATTCTCGTTGTCGCTTTCCTTTTCCGGCACCAGGTGACGACGGTTGGAGGTGGCATACAGCAGCACGTTGTCCGGCGCCTGCTCCAGGGATCCATCCAACACGCTCTTGAGCACGCGGTAATCGCCTTCACCGGATTCGAACGACAAGTCATCGCAGAACAACACGAAGCGCTGGGGCAGTTTCGCAACCTGCTCGACCACGCGAGGCAGATCGGCCAGGTGATCGCGTTCGATCTCGATCAACCGCAGGCCATGCTGGGCATGTTCGGCCAACAAGGCGCGTACCAGGGACGACTTGCCGGTGCCACGCGAGCCCCAGAGCAAGGCATGGTTGGCGGGCATGCCATCGATGAACTGCCGGGTGTTGCGGCCCAGTTGTTCGACCTGGCGGTCCACGCCGATCAGGTCCGACAGGCGCATGTCGAGGCTGACCTGCAGCGGCAACAGGTAGCCACTGCGCCCGTCACGCTGCCAGCGGGCGGCCAGGGTCTGGGCCCAATCAATGGCGGGCCGGGGCGCCGGCAGCAAGGGCTCGATCCGGGCCAGCACGGCATCGGCACGCTCAAGAAAAGCATTCAATCGCGAGTCCACGTCTTCTCCTCGGACAGGTTCACAGTAATGATGGCGCTCGAGCTACGAAACGCCGTATCCAATGGCGGGTCTACTTCACACAATACACACCGGCTGCACCGGTATTCAGAGATGATCAGCTATGCTTGACCGGCGAAGGGAAACGTAAGTGGCTCATCACTCAATGGACATCAGATTCACCCAACGGCTTTCCTATAAGCAGGCTCGCCTGACCGTCCTGGTGGGCTTCGTGCTGGGCACCTTGCTCAGCCTGGTGCAGATCGGCATCGATTATGCCAGTGAAGACGCGTCGATCAACCGTGAAATCCTCTCGCTGCTGGAAATCAGCCACAACCCGGCTTCGCGCATCGCCTACAACATCGACGCCGAGCTCGCCCAGGAACTGTCCATGGGCCTGTTGCGCTCACCGGCCATCATCGGCGCCGAGCTGATCGACAACAACAATACGGTGCTGGCCAGCGTCAAGCGGCCTGAACTGCAAAGCAACTACCGGTTCATCAGCGACTTCATGTTCGGCGCCCAGCGTCAGTTCGAGGATCGCCTCTACCTGGACCACCTGCCCGGTGAATCCCTGGGCATGCTGCGACTGGACGTCGACACCTATGCGTTCGGCAGTCGTTTCCTGCGCCGTGCCGAGGTCACCCTGCTCAACGGCTTCGCTCGCAGCCTGATCCTGACCGGCCTGTTACTGGCGCTGTTCTACGTGATGCTGACCAAACCCCTGGTGCGAGTCATCCGCGAATTGAGCAGCCGTGATCCGAGCAGCAGCGAACAGAACCGCTTGGAATGCCCTGCCGGTCACCAGTCCGATGAAATCGGTGTACTGGTGTCGGTCGCCAACCAGCAGTTCGAAAATATCTCCACCGAAATCCAGCAGCGACGCACGGCCGAAAACCGCCTCACCGAATACCTGGCGCAACTGGAAAACATCGTCTCGGCACGCACCGCCGAACTCAAGGCCATCAATACTCGCCTCAGCCAGTCCAATGAGGAGTTGGAGGTGGCCCGGCGCACCGCCCTGGACATGGCAGAAGCCCGCTCCGCGTTCCTTGCCAACATGAGCCACGAGATCCGCACACCGCTCAACGGTCTGCTGGGCATGATCGCCCTGTCCCTGGATGGCCCCCTGACAGCCGAGCAACAGCAGCAGCTATCGATTGCCCATGACTCGGGCAAAGTATTGGTCGAACTGCTCAACGACATCCTCGACCTGTCGAAATTCGACGCCGGTCAACTGGAGCTCGAACGCATCCCGTTCGACCTCGGATCCCTGGTGGAGGACACCGCCAACCTGCTTTCCCAGAACGCGGCCCCCAGTGTCGAACTGGCCTGCCTGATCGACCCGCAGTTCCCGACGCAGGTCCTCGGCGACCCGACCCGGGTGCGCCAGATCGTCAGCAACCTGCTGTCCAACGCACTGAAGTTCACGCGCTTTGGCCGGGTCGACGTGAAGTTGAGCCATTACGAAGACGGCGTACGAATCGAGATCTGCGACACGGGCATCGGCATTCCCCTGGAAGCCCAGGCAAGAATCCTGCAGCCGTTCACCCAGGCCGGCGCCGGGATTACCCGCCAGTTTGGTGGCACCGGGCTGGGCCTGGCACTGACCTACAACCTCTGCGAAGCCATGCAGGGCCGGTTGACGATCAGTTCCGAAGCCGGCTTTGGCAGTCAGTTCTGCGCCGACCTGCCCCTGCCTTGCCACCTCCCGGCAGCGCCAGTGGAACCGTTGCACGGCAATGTCGTCGCCATCACCGCTAGCAGCAGCGGGCTGGCCGAGTTGCTGGGCATGCTGTTGCCAGGATGGGGCCTGGGTTATGTGCAGCGCACCATCGATGACGGGTTGCTGGGGCTCACGCCCGACGTGCTGATTACCGACTGCCCGGAATGCCTGTTCAACTTGCGGCCCACCTTTGACGCACCGATCCTGCTGGTGACTGCCTATGGCAGCTTCATGCCGAGCGAAGAAGCCGCCGCCCTCGCGCCGCTGATACAACAAGCCCGGCCACTGGCGCGCCATGCGCTGTATCAGATTCTGCGGCGCGCCATGCAGAGCGAGACGACCATCATCAATGACGCACAGATCGAAGCCCTGGCGCCGTCCAAGCGTGGACGGGTGCTCCTGGTGGAGGACAACCCGGTCAACCAGTTGGTCGCCAAGGGGATGTTGGTAAAACTGGGCTGCGAAGTCACCGTCGCGGCCCACGGTGCCGAAGCCCTGTCTCAATTGGAACAGCGGGTGTTCGACCTGGTGTTGATGGACTGCAACATGCCGGTGATGGATGGTTACGAAGCCAGCCGACAGATCCGCCGCAGCGGGCGCTGGTCAGACCTGCCGATTGTGGCCCTGACGGCCAACGCGATGCCCGAGGAGCGCGAGCGCTGCCGCGCGGCCGGCATGAACGATTACCTGTCCAAGCCATTCCGTCGCGAAGAACTGGCGGCAGTGCTGGACCAGTGGGTGCCGACTACGTCAGCGCTTTGATCTGGCCCAACAGGTGATCCAGACCGTCTCGCAATGCCCCCAGGCGGTCCAGGTCAACGCCACTGTCGCACAACAGGCGGGCCTTGAGCGGGCCGACCTGTTCGCGCAAGGCTCGTCCGGCAGCCGACAGGCTCAAGTGCACCTCACGCTCGTCCCGGGCCGAACGTTGGCGCTGGACCAGGTCCAGTTGTTCCAGGCGCTTGAGCAGCGGCGTCAGCGTGCCGGAATCCAGCAGCAAACGCTCGCCCAAGGCTTTGACCGTCGGCTGTGGCGGGGCCGTGTCCTGCCATTCCCACAGCACCAGCATCGCCAGGTATTGCGGATAGGTCAGCCCGAGGCGATCGAGCATTGGCTTGTAGCCACGGATCACCGCACGCGAAGCAGCGTACAGCTTGAAGCACAACTGGCTGTCGAGCTTCAGCGAATCGACTGACAGGTCATTCATTTGAGCAGCGCTTCGATCTCACCGGTCAGGTCCTGGGGCTTGGTGGTCGGGGCAAAACGCTTGACCACCTGACCGTCCTTGCCGATCAGGAACTTGGTGAAATTCCACTTGATGCCTTTGGACCCCAGCACACCGGGCGCCCGCTGTTTAAGCTGGACGAACAAGGGATGAGCGTTGGCACCGTTGACCTCGATTTTCTTGAACAGCGGAAAACTCACGCCGAAGTTCAGCTCGCAGAACTCGGTAATCGCCCCCTCGTTGCCCGGCTCCTGCTTGCCGAACTGATTACAGGGAAAGCCCAGTACCACCAGGCCCTGGTCCTTGTAGGTCTGCCACAGCGCCTCAAGCCCCTTGTACTGCGGAGTGAACCCGCACTGGCTGGCCGTGTTGACCACCAGCACCGCCTTGCCGGCGTAATCGGCCAGGGTCTTTTGCTCACCCTTGATGGTGGTGCACGGGATGCTCAGCAGGTTGTCGCTCATGGCAAGGCTCCGAAGTAATGGGACTGGCGTGCAAGATAGCGAGCAATTCAATTGTGTGCAATTTAATAATCAACAATACCCGAGTCACACACTGTGGGAGCAAGGCTTGCCCGCGATGAAGGCAACATGGCCTTTCAGAGATCGAGGTGCCTGTTTCGCGAGCAAGCTTTGCTCCCACAGGGTTACTCGCGGGGCACGAGATCCAGGCACACCGAGTTGATGCAGTACCGCAGTCCCGTAGGCGGCGGGCCGTCGGGGAAGACGTGGCCCAGGTGGGCGTCGCATGTGGCGCAGACCACCTCGGTGCGGATCATGCCGTGGCTGACATCGCGCACCTCCACCACCGCACTGCCCTCGATCGGCGCGTAGAAACTCGGCCAGCCACAGCCGGAATCGAATTTGGTCTGCGAATCGAACAACGGCTCGTTGCAGCAGATGCAGTGGTACACGCCGTCGGTCTTGGTGGCGTTGTATCGACCGGAGAACGGTCGTTCGGTGCCCTTCAACCGACAGACGTTGTACTGCTCCGGGTCGAGCATGGCGCGCCATTCTTCAAGGGTTTTCTGCAACTTTTCCATCGTCCTACCTCGGCAATTGAAAAAGCCCGATCCGACGCTTTTCCGCAGATCGGGCGGCACGTATGATTGCGCCTCGTCAGACGCCAGTCTGGCAGTCACGTCATGCGCATTCAAACGGATTGTGGCGCCTATACCGCGTCAGGCCTGGGCACAGACGCAGGATTCCCAGTACGGTAGTTCATACGCCGCCTGGATCGTTCATTTTCGGGAACACATCGCCATGCAGGTCAGCAAATCGAACAAGCTCGCCAACGTCTGCTACGACATTCGCGGCCCGGTGCTCAAGCACGCCAAACGCCTGGAAGAGGAAGGCCATCGCATCCTCAAGCTGAACATCGGCAACCCGGCCCCCTTTGGTTTCGAAGCGCCCGATGAAATTCTCCAGGACGTCATCCGTAACCTGCCGACCGCCCAGGGCTACAGCGACTCCAAGGGCCTGTTCAGCGCGCGCAAGGCGGTGATGCAGTATTACCAGCAGAAACAGGTCGAAGGCGTCGGTATCGAGGACATCTACCTGGGCAATGGAGTGTCCGAACTGATCGTGATGTCCATGCAGGCCCTGCTCAACAACGGCGACGAAGTGTTGGTGCCGGCGCCGGACTACCCGCTGTGGACTGCCGCCGTGAGCCTGGCCGGTGGTAACCCGGTGCATTACCTGTGCGACGAACAGGCCGACTGGTTTCCCGACCTGGCTGACATCAAGGCCAAGATCACGCCCAATACCAAGGCACTGGTGATCATCAACCCGAACAACCCGACCGGCGCGGTGTATTCCAGGGAAGTGCTGCTGGGCATGCTGGAACTGGCCCGCCAGCACAACCTGGTGGTGTTCTCCGACGAGATCTACGACAAGATCCTCTACGACGACGCCGTGCACATCTGCACCGCCTCCCTGGCACCGGACCTGCTGTGCCTGACGTTCAACGGTCTGTCCAAGTCCTATCGGGTCGCCGGTTTCCGCTCCGGCTGGATCGCCATCTCCGGCCCCAAGCATCACGCCCAAAGCTACATCGAAGGCATCGACATGCTGGCCAACATGCGTCTGTGTGCCAACGTGCCGAGCCAGCATGCGATCCAGACGGCGCTGGGCGGCTACCAGAGCATCAACGACCTGGTCCTGCCCCAGGGCCGGCTGCTGGAACAGCGCAATCGCACCTGGGAATTGCTCAACGACATTCCTGGCGTCAGCTGCGTCAAGCCGATGGGCGCGCTGTATGCCTTCCCGCGGATCGATCCGAAGGTCTGCCCGATCCACAACGATGAAAAATTCGTCCTCGACCTGCTGCTGTCCGAAAAGCTGCTGGTGGTCCAGGGGACGGCTTTCAATTGGCCGTGGCCGGATCACTTCCGCGTCGTGACCCTGCCGCGGGTCGATGACCTCGACCAGGCCATTGGCCGGATCGGCAACTTCCTCAAGTCCTACCGCCAATAAGCCAGACAGCGTGCGGGGAGCCCTCGCCTCGCACGCTGTTTGATTCAGCAACACATCCGTTCTGCTGACTCCGCCAAGCCTTCTACACTAGGGGGTGGACAGCCAGCTGGCACCCCGGCTCAACGTTCACGGGGGGCAGGCGCCATATTTTTTTCCCCAGTCACTTTCAGAAAAGTCTTTCAAACATTTAGGACGGCTGTAGGACACAGTTTGAAATAGTCAGCGAGTTGAATAGCCTGCGGCGGCACCTTATATACCCCGCATAACGCTACATCTTTAGCACGAGGAGATTTTCACAACCATGATGCGCATCCTGCTGTTCTTGGCCACTAACCTGGCGGTCGTGCTGATTGCCAGCATCACCCTGAGCCTCTTCGGCTTCAACGGGTTCATGGCGGCCAATGGGGTTGATCTCAACCTCAATCAGCTGCTGATTTTCTGTGCGGTGTTCGGTTTCGCCGGTTCCCTGTTCTCGCTGTTCATCTCCAAGTGGATGGCGAAGATGAGCACCAGCACCCAGATCATCAGCCAGCCGCGCACTCGCCACGAGCAATGGCTGCTGCAAACCGTCGAGCAGTTGTCCCGTGAAGCCGGTATCAAGATGCCGGAAGTCGGTATCTTCCCGGCCTACGAGGCCAACGCCTTCGCCACCGGCTGGAACAAGAACGACGCGCTGGTCGCCGTCAGCCAGGGCTTGCTCGAACGGTTCTCGCCCGATGAAGTCAAGGCCGTGCTGGCCCACGAGATCGGCCACGTCGCCAACGGCGACATGGTGACCCTGGCGCTGATCCAGGGCGTGGTGAACACCTTCGTGATGTTCTTCGCCCGCATCATCGGCAACTTCGTCGACAAGGTGATCTTCAAGAACGAAGAGGGCCAAGGCATCGCCTACTACGTGGCGACCATCTTCGCCGAGCTGGTACTGGGCATCCTTGCCAGCGCCATCGTCATGTGGTTCTCGCGCAAGCGCGAGTTCCGCGCCGACGACGCAGGTGCACGCCTGGCGGGTACCAGCGCCATGATCGGGGCCCTGCAACGCCTGCGCGCCGAGCAAGGCTTGCCGGTGCACATGCCCGACACCCTGAATGCCTTTGGCATCAACGGTGGCATCAAGCAGGGCCTGGCTCGCATGTTCATGAGCCACCCGCCCCTGGAAGAGCGTATCGACGCACTGCGTCGTCGCGGCTGATCGCCGGGTTCAAAAAACCCGCAGTAATGTTGTTCACTTAGAAAAAACGGCGCTTCTTTCAGAAATGGGAAGCGCCGTTTTTTTGGCTTTTTTTGCGGTACTTGTTTTGGTGTGTATATCCATTGCTGCGGTAACGGCCACTTAGGGTTCCGCTCTTACAGCGGCTCACTTTTGGAAGAGCGGAACCATAAACCGCCGTTACCGCAGCAACGGATATGCACTCGATCAACAAAATCCAGGCCACCTGTCAGGGCACCTTCGCGAGCAAGCTCGCTCCCACAGGGAATCCTTGGTGGAACACAGAGGTTTGTTCACAGCCGATCAATGTGGGAGCGAGCTTGCTCGCGATGGGGTCATTCCAGCCAACACATCAATCACTGGAAATCCGATACACCCGCTCATCCAGCCGCTTCACGCCCGCCTGCAAAAACTTCCAGCTCTCCCCCAACACATCCTGCTCCTGCAACACCTCCAACTGCCAAACACCTCCCAGCAGCCGCTGCACCTCATCATTCCCTACAGAGAACGGTGGACCAGGCATTTCATCCTGGTTGTAATCCAGGGTAATCAACAATCCGACGCCGTCGGGCAAGATCTCCTGCAGATGGGCCGCGTAGCGTTCCCGCATCGGCATAGGCAAGGCAATCAACGCAGCGCGGTCGTACAACCCCGCGCAATCGGCCACTTCCTGCGGGCCGAGGGCAAAGAAATCACCGCAGCGAATCTCGATATCACCGGCACGGAACACCTTGAAAGCACCCTCTTCACTCACCCTCGGCTCAAGCTGATGCTCAAGGAAAAAATCAGTGGCGGCTTTTTCCGACAACTCCACGCCCAGCACCGAGTACCCCTGATGGGCAAGCCACAGCAGGTCCAGGCTTTTCCCACACAATGGCACCAGCACCCGACTGCCCTGGGCCAAGCCCAATTGCGGCCAGAAACGTTGCAGGTACGGGTTTACCTGCGGCGAGTGAAAACCAATCTGGTTCGATGACCAGCGCTTGTGCCAAAACTCGGGCTCCATGCTTCGCTCCAAATAATTCGATCAAAACGGGCTAAAACTTATATTAGATTTAGATCATTGACCTGACGGAAGATGATTACATCTTAACGCTCAGGAGCCCCTTCATGCTGCCCAGCCTGTTTATCTCCCATGGCTCACCAATGCTCGCCCTGGAGCCCGGCGCCAGCGGTCCGGCATTGGCTCGCCTGGCCACTCAATTGCCCAAGCCCAAGGCCATCGTCATCGTGTCCGCCCACTGGGAAAGCAACGAATTGCTGGTCAGCGCCAATCCGCAGCCGCGCACCTGGCACGACTTCGGCGGCTTTCCACCAGCCTTGTATGAGGTCCAGTACCCCGCGCCTGGCGATCCTCAACTGGCGACGCAAGTCGCAGCCATGCTCAACACCGCGAACCTGCCGGCACGCCTCGACCCTCAACGGCCGTCCGACCATGGCGTCTGGGTGCCATTGTCCTTGATGTACCCCGAGGCCGACATCCCGGTGGTGCAGGTTTCCCTGCCCAGCCGCCAGGGCCCGGTGCTGCAGACACAGGTCGGCCAGGCCCTCGCGAGCCTGCGCCAGCAAGACATCCTGCTGATCGGCTCCGGCAGCATCACCCATAACCTGCGCGACCTGGACTGGAACGCCGGCCCCGACAGCGTTGAGCCCTGGGCCAAGGCGTTTCGCGACTGGATGGTGGAGATGCTGGCGGCCGACGATGAGGCCGCGCTGCATGATTACCGTCGCCAAGCGCCGAACGCCGTGCATAGCCACCCCAGCGATGAGCATTTGTTGCCGCTGTATTTCGCCCGGGGTGCAGGGGGCAAGTTCAGCGTTGCCCATGCGGGATTCACGATGGGGACGCTGGGGATGGACATCTATCGGTTCGATTGACTGATGGACCGGTCGCTTCAATCGCGAGCAAGCTCGCTCCCACATTGGATTTTCGGCGCTCACAAAACCCTTGTGGGAGCGAGCTTGCTCGCGATTGGCGTCCACACCACTCTCCCTGAAGAAACATCAAACGACAGGCAAAAAAAAATCCCCGAACCAGTCGGGGATTTTTTATGTTCGATCAATCAGCCCAAGAGCCGATCAATCTTCGCGATAGCGACGCAGCTTGAGCTGCTTGCCGGCTACACGAGTGTCTTTGAGCTTGGTCAGCAGCTTCTCCAGACCGTCTTCCGGCAGCTCTACCAGGCTGAAGCTGTCACGCACCTGGATGCGGCCGATAGCTTCACGGGCCAGGCCGCCTTCGTTGAGGATGGCACCCAGCAGGTTCTTGGCAGCAATGCCGTCACGGGCACCCAGCGCGGTACGGCAGCGAGCACGACCTTCGGCCAGCGGGATCGGAGCACGACGCTCGCGATCACCACGGTCCGGACGATCACCGGTGCGCTCAGGACGATCGCCACGCGGTGCGTTGTTCGGCACCAGGGGACGTTCCTTCTCGATTGCAGCCAGGTTCAGCGCTTGGCCATTGGTGGCCTTGCGCAGCAGTGCGGCAGCCAGGGCACGTGGGGTGCAACCGATGTCGGCGGTCAGGCGATCGAGCAGATCACCGTGGGTCGATTCGGCGTCAGCCACCAGTGGCGACAGGCTGTTGGTCAGTTTCTTGATGCGAGCATCGAGAACGGCCTGGGCGTCCGGCAGGCGAACTTCAGCTACCTTCTGGCCAGTTACACGCTCGATCACTTGCAGCATGCGACGCTCACGCGGGGTGACCAGCAGCAACGCACGGCCTTCGCGACCGGCACGACCAGTACGGCCGATGCGGTGAACGTAGGATTCCGGATCGTACGGCATGTCCACGTTGAATACGTGGGTGATGCGCGGAACGTCCAGGCCACGGGCGGCAACGTCGGTCGCCACAACGATGTCCAGGCGGCCATCCTTGAGGGAATCGATCACGCGCTCACGCTGGTTCTGGGCAATGTCACCGTTCAGCGCAGCGGCTTTGTAGCCTTTGGCTTCCAGGGCACTGGCCAGGTCCAGGGTCGCTTGCTTGGTGCGCACGAACATGATCAGGGCGTCGAAGTCTTCCACTTCCAGCAAGCTGAGAACGGCAGACGTCTTCTGGTCGGCGTGAACCAACAGGTGAGCCTGTTCGATCGCGGTGACGGTCTGGGTCTTGGTCTGGATCTTCACGTGTTGCGGATCGCGCAGGTGGCGCTCGGCAATGGCACGGATCGATTGCGGCAGGGTAGCCGAGAACAATACAGTCTGGCGGGTCGCTGGCAGGGCCTTGAAGATGACTTCCAGGTCATCCATGAAACCCAGCTTGAGCATTTCGTCGGCTTCGTCGAGAACCAGGTGGTTCACGGTAGCCAGGACTTTTTCGTCACGACGCAGGTGATCGCACAGACGACCCGGAGTGGCGACAACGATCTGCGCGCCATTACGGATGGCTTTCAGTTGTGGGCCCATCGGGGCACCGCCGTAAACGGCCACAACAGTAACGCCAGGCATCTGCTTGGAATAGGTTTCGAAAGCGGTTGCTACTTGCAGCGCCAACTCACGAGTTGGCGCCAGGATCAGGGCTTGCGGTTCGCGCTTGGCAGGATCGATGCGATGCAGGATAGGCAGGGCGAACGCAGCGGTTTTACCCGTACCGGTTTGCGCCTGGCCAATCATGTCGTGGCCGGCCATGATGATCGGGATCGATTGCTGCTGAATCGCCGAAGGTTCTTCGTAGCCGGTCGCAATGACGGCAGCAAGAATGTTCGGGTTGAGATTAAAAGCGGCGAAGCCGCCGGTTTCCTGGGTCATGGGTCTGCCTCTAAGTGCATCCGCAAAGACCCATGCTCCAAAGCTGCGCGTGCCGTGTTGAGACTCAAGAGTCGCCCTGGCTGCTTTGTCGGCGGGGATTTGCGAAAACGAATGAATGAAAAAGAACGTCCTGGAAGCATCCGTTGTGCGGACATGCAACCGAAGCTGACTTCGGGGAATTGCGCTACCTTGACGCGGCCCGGCTAAAGGCCGGCGCGCACTATACCGGAATTCGCCCGAAAAGGGAGCTTTTTTTATCGGAAAAGCCCGGCATATGGCTCTCTGCCACAGACTTTGGGGATAACTGCAAAACCTTCTGTTTCGCAAAGACCCAGCGCTGCGGGGGCAGGATGCTAAAACGGTTCATCTTTAGCTGTGGGAGCAAAGCTTGCTCGCGAGGCAGGCACTGCGATTCCCGCAAGTACTGAGTTGTGTTTATCGCGAGCAAGCTTTGCTCCCACAGGCGGTTGTCACACCCTGGACGTGTTTCAGGTCGCCGGGCGGATGGCCTTGATCAACGACTGCAACGAATAACCCAGTCGCGGTGCCAGCCCTTCGGCCCTGGCGACCAGTCCCTGCATGTCCAGCTCCTGGTCCAGGTCCGCCGGCACGATCAGGATCACATTGCCCTCCTTCACTGGCAGCTCCCAATAATGCCGATGGTACAAGCCGCGCAACAGCGCCGCCCCCAGTGGCTTGCCGTCATCCGTGGCCCACTGGTTGATCACCAGCCAGCCGCCCGGGTTGAGGCGTTTCTGGCAGTTTTCCAGGAAGCCCCAGGCCAGGTGCCCGACGCCAGGACCGACATCGGTATAAAGGTCGACGAAAATCAGATCCGCCGACTCTGCGCTTTCAAGCAGTTCCAGTGCATCGCCGACGCGGATGTACAGTCGCGGATCGTCATCCAGCCCCAGGTATTCGATGGCCAGGCGCGGCACATCGGGGCGCAATTCGATGGCCTCGACATCTTCCAAGGGCAGGAACTTGAGGCAGGCCTGGGTCAACGTACCAGCGCCCAGGCCCAGGAACAGCGCACTTTCCGGCTGCTCGTGACACAACGCGCCGATAAGCATGGCGCGGGTATAGTCATATTCGAGCCAGCTCGGATCGGCTGTGAACACGCAACTCTGCTCGATGGCATCGCCAAACTCGAGAAACCGGTAATCGGCCACCTCGAATACGCGAATCATGCCGAACTCGTCGTGCACCTCGGCGAGCAAATGCTCGACGCGCTCCTCTGTCATTTCATCTCCTGATGGTGACCGTGCCGGCTTGAGCCTGCGTATACGGGACAAAGGCGCAATTGTCCGCGAAGCAACCGGAGCAGGTCACGCACTAATTTGCTGATAACATGGCCGCCCGAGCGTAAATCACCTAGAGATCATGATGAGCCAACCCTGGAGCCCTGACAGCTGGCGCGCCCTGCCGATCCAGCAACAACCCCGCTACCCCGACGCCGCGCACCTGTTGCAGGTGGAGCAGACCCTGGCCAGCTATCCGCCCCTGGTGTTTGCCGGCGAAGCCCGGGAGTTGCGCCGTCAGTTCGCCGAGGTGACCCAGGGCCGGGCATTCCTGCTG
The DNA here is from genome assembly GCF_018325905.1 of Pseudomonas sp. St316. Taxonomy (NCBI): domain Bacteria; kingdom Pseudomonadati; phylum Pseudomonadota; class Gammaproteobacteria; order Pseudomonadales; family Pseudomonadaceae; genus Pseudomonas; species Pseudomonas sp. St316. The sequence goes on from NZ_AP021901.1 coordinate 4,801,113, forward strand.
CAAGGCGGCGACTGCGCCGAAAGCTTTGCCGAGTTTTCGGCGGCGAAGATCCGCGACACCTTCAAGGTGCTCCTGCAGATGGCGATCGTCATGACCTTTGCCGCCGGCTGCCCGGTGGTCAAGGTTGGGCGCATGGCCGGGCAGTTCGCCAAGCCGCGCTCGGCCAACGATGAAACCATCAATGGCGTGACCCTGCCGGCCTACCGGGGCGATATCGTCAACGGCATCGGCTTCGACGAAAAAAGCCGCGTACCGGACCCGGAGCGGCTGTTGCAGTCCTACCACCAGTCCACCGCCACCTTGAACCTGCTGCGGGCCTTCGCCCAAGGCGGATTCGCCGACCTGCACCAGGTGCACAAGTGGAACCTGGACTTCATCGCCAATTCGGCCCTGGCGGAAAAGTACAGCCACCTGGCCGACCGCATCGACGAAACCCTGGCGTTCATGCGCGCTTGCGGCATGGACAGTTCGCCGCAACTGCGCGAAACCAGTTTCTTCACGGCCCACGAAGCGTTGCTGCTCAATTACGAAGAAGCCTTCGTGCGCCGTGACAGCCTGACCAACGACTATTACGACTGCTCGGCCCACATGCTATGGATCGGCGACCGCACCCGTCAGTTGGACGGCGCCCATGTCGAATTCCTGCGCGGGGTGAACAACCCGATCGGGGTCAAGGTCGGCCCGAGCATGGACCCGGACGATCTGATACGCCTGATCGACGTGCTCAACCCGCAGAACGACCCCGGCCGACTGAACCTGATCGCCCGAATGGGTGCGAACAAGGTCGGTGAACACTTACCGCCGCTGTTGCGCGCCGTGCAGCGTGAAGGCAAGCAAGTGCTGTGGAGCTCAGACCCGATGCACGGCAACACCATCAAGGCCAGCAGCGGCTACAAGACCCGGGACTTTGCGCAGATCCTCGGTGAAGTGAAGCAGTTCTTCCAGGTCCACGAAGCCGAAGGCACCTATGCCGGCGGGATTCACATCGAAATGACCGGGCAAAACGTCACCGAATGCATCGGCGGCGCACGCCCGATTACCGAGGACGGGCTGTCGGACCGCTACCACACCCACTGCGACCCGCGGATGAATGCCGATCAGTCGCTGGAGCTGGCGTTTTTGATTGCCGAGACGTTGAAGCAGGTTCGGCGGTGAGTCAGTAGGTTCTTCATCGCCAGTTAAATTGTCATCGCGAGCAGGCTCGCTCCCACATTGATTGAGTCGTTCACAAATATTGTGTTCACCAGAGATCAACTGTGGGAGCGAGCTTGCTCGCGATGGCGATGCCTCAATCACCATCGATCTGGGCCAATGCCACCGCCAACCGAACCCCACCCACCCGCTGGCAATTGAGCTGGACCCGCTCCAACCCCAGCCACCGGGCCATGCGCCTCAGGTTCAGCGCCAGGGCGTGCATGCCCTCCTCGTCCAGGCCCGACGCATCCTCGTGCACGGCATGCACGGCCAACTGCCCCAAGGCCCGCTCTGCCCGCAGGTCCACCCGCGCCGCGATGCGCTCGTGGTGCAGGAACGGCAACACGTAATAGCCGTACACCCGCTTGTGGACAGGCGTGTAGATCTCCAACCGGTAGCGAAAGTCGAACAAACGCTCGGTACGACCGCGCTCCCAGATCAGCGAGTCGAACGGCGACAGCAAGGCACTGGTGGCGACTTTGCGAGGAATTTTCGCCGCGGGTCGGCACCAGGCCGGTTGTTTCCAGCCCTGCACCTGACAGCGCAGCAGCTCTCCAGCCTCCTCCAACTCAGCCAGCCGCCCGCGGCTGTCGGCCGGAGCGAGGCGAAAGTAGTCGCGCAGGTCTTTCTCGGTCGCAATGCCCAAGGCGTCGGCGGCATGTAGCAGCAAGGCGCGTTGGGCCTGGGCCTCGTCCGGCAACGGTTGTTGCAGGATCGAGGCCGGCAGCACCCGTTCGGGCAAGTCGTAGAGCCGCTCGAACCCGCGCCGCCCCGCCACCGTGACTTCGCCCGCCGCGAACAGCCACTCCAGTGCATGTTTCTCCGCACTCCAGTCCCACCAAGGCCCGGCCTTCTCCTGACGCGTAGACAAGCTGCCAGCCCCCAGGGCGCCCTGTTCCTGGACCGACGCCAGGACGCGGCGGATGACATCCTGGCGTTCTTGGCCGAAACGCGCCAACTGCTGATAAATCCCTTCGCCACCCGACGCCCGATTCATGCGCCAGCGCATCAGCGGATACATCGACATCGGCAGCAGCGACGCTTCATGCCCCCAGTATTCGAACAGCGTACGACGTCGGCCCTGGCTCCAGGCTGCTTGATCAAGCAAATCGCGATTGTAGTGACCGAGGCGGGAGAACAGCGGGAGGTAATGCGAGCGCACCAGCGCATTGACTGAGTCGATCTGCAGGACGCCGAGGCGTTCGATCAGGCGGTTGAGGTGTGAGGGTTGCACCGAAGCTGGCGGTGAACGCCCATCGAATCCTTGGGCGGCCAACGCCAGACGCCGGGCCTGTTTGAGGGTAAAGGACAGAGTCGCGGGCATGGAGATCTCCTTCTCTGCTCGCAACCTACCTCACCAATAAGGAGTTTGTGTAGGTAAGGATGGATCATTTGTGCATTGGGTCGTCCCAGAATGGCCGAACCACTTCCTGCTCCACGTCGGCACGACTCACACCAATATCCTTGAGCGCCTCGTCGCTCATTCCGGCCAGCAGTTCGCGCTCGTGGTGCAATTCGTACCAGCGGCTAAACTTGTGCAGCAGGGCGCTGACGGAAAAGCCGTGGGAGAGTTTGTCTATCAGTAGATAACCTTTTTGACCTTTCATCGTGATGTCCTCCGTTGGGGATGGATCAAGTCTCGCGCTAACGATAAGATCAATCCAACGAATGTTTCTTATGCAATACATCTCGGAGATTGATCAATTGTCGAGTTACCCGAGCATCGATACGGAAGTGCTGCGTACCTTTGTCGCCATCGCCGACCAAGGCGGTTTCACCCGGGCCGGGGAATTGGTCAATCGCACCCAGTCTGCCGTCAGCATGCAGATGAAGCGGCTGGAAGAAGACGTATTGCAAAGGCGGTTGTTCGAGCGTGACGGACGCCAGGTCAAGCTCACCGCTGAAGGCCAGGTACTGCTGGGTTACGCGCGGCGGATCCTCAAGCTGCACAGCGAGGTGTTCAATACCCTGCGTGAACCGCACATGGTCGGCACGGTGCGCATCGGCACGCCGGACGATTACGTGATGCGCTTCCTGCCAGGCATCCTGCAACGCTTCGCCCAGTTCTACCCGCTGATCGAAATTGAAGTGCACTGCGAATCGTCCAAGCAGTTGCTGCTGCGCCAGGACCTGGACCTGTCCATCGTCACCCGCAAACCGGGGGACGAAATCGGCCAGCTGCTGCGCAAGGAACGCTTTGTCTGGGCCGAAGCCGCCTGCTTCAACGTCCACGAACAAACACCGCTGCCGCTGGCGATGTTCAACAGTGACTGTTTCTGCCGGCAATGGGCCTGCAATGCGCTGGATGCCATGGGCCGCGATTATCGCGTGGCGTACAACAGCTCGAGCCTGTCGGCGCTCATGGCGGTGGTGGGCGCCGGCCTGGCAATCACGGCGCAACTGGAAAGCCTGCTGACCCCGGACATGCGCGTACTGGGCGAGGCTGAGGACCTGCCGGAACTGCCCGAGGCCAGCATCATGCTGATCCGCAACCTGCATAACCCATCGCCGATCACCGAGTGCCTGGCCGAGCACATCATCGAAGGCTTCAAACTTTAAAGGCGAGCAGCACCGCGCAGAGCACCAGGAAACCGCAGAACAGCCCGCGCAACAGCCGCTCCGGCAAGGCGTGGGCGACTTTCACCCCCCAACTGATGCTCAGCAGACCACCGACGGCCAGCGGCAGGCCGATTCTCCAGTCCACCTCGTGGTGAAACGCATAAGTGGCGAGCGTCACGCCGGTACTGGGCAAGGCCAGCGCCAGGGATAACCCTTGGGCGACCACCTGGCTGGTGCCAAAAATGCTGGTCAGGATCGGCGTCGCGACCACGGCCCCGCCGACGCCGAACAGACCGCCCATGGTGCCGGATGCCGCCCCCAGCACGCCGAGCCATGGCCAGCCATAACGCATCTGCGCCGAAGCCGGTGCGTTGGCGGCGAACATGCGGGCCAGATTGTAGAGGGTCAGCGCGATCAGGAACGCGACGAAGCCGATCCGCATGCTGTTCGCGTCGATCCCCACGGCCCAGATCGAACCAAGCCAGGCAAAGCAGAAACCCATGGAAGCCAACGGCAGGACATGGCGCAATTCGAGACGATTGCGCTGGTGATAGCGCCACAATGCGAGCATCACGTTGGGCACTACCATGACCAGTGCGGTGCCTTGGGCCAACTGCTGGTCGAGGCCGAACCAGACGCCCAGCACCGGAATGGCAATCAGGCCGCCACCGATCCCGAACAATCCCCCCAGGGTGCCCAATGCGGCACCGAACACCAAAAACAACACAAATTCGAACAAGACGATTCCCCTTTCCTCAAGGCCCTTATCCTACGCAGTCGGCGCTAGCTGGGGAACGTAACATCTGATCAGAACGTCAAAATTATCTGGCGCATTAAAGGTTCGCCCGCTAGATTTATCACGATCATTGATTGAAGGTTTTTGCCATGAGCACCCCGCGCGACACCCCCGAAGCCTGCGAAGCCCTGTTGCTCGACAACCAGGTCTGTTTCGCCCTGCACTCCACGTCGCTGCTGATGACCAAAGTCTATAAGCCGCTGCTGCAGGCCCTGGGCCTGACGTATCCGCAATACCTGGCGATGATGGTGCTGTGGGAAAAAGACGGCTTGACCGTCGGTGAAATCAGCACCCGCCTGCTCACCGATCCCGGTTCGCTGACCCCACTGCTCAAGCGCCTGGAAGCTGAAGGCCTGTTGAGCCGCACCCGCAGCCGGGAAGACGAACGCGTGGTGATTGTCGAACTCACCGCGCAAGGACGAGCCCTGCAGCAAAAGGCCCTCGACATCCCCCAATGCATCCTCGCCGCCAGCGGCCAGACCCTGGAGCAGTTGAAGAAGCTGCAACTTGACCTGCAGGCACTGCGCGGGCATTTGCAAGACAGCCTTTGACTTACCTGCAACTGACCCACCGCTATCGCGAGCAAGCTCGCTCCCACACTTGATGCTCAGCGGCTATAAATCTGCGTTCGATGCGAATCCAGTGTGGGAGCGAGCTTGCTCGCGATGGCGGCACTTCCCCACACTTGATGCTCAGCGGCTATAAATCCGCGTTCGATGCGAATCCAATGTGGGAGCGAGCTTGCTCGCGATGGCGGCACTTCCCCACACTTGATGCTCAGCGGCTATAAATCTGCGTTCGATGCGAATCCAATGTGGGAGCGAGCTTGCTCGCGATGGCGGCTTCCTTCCGCTCCCTGATCTGTACTTGCCCATCTAAAATTTTTTTGCTGCGCTAAAACGCTCTAGATCAAGGGTTACACGCCCTTTCAGTGGCGCAAATTCAGCTCGTCTCGAAAATTTATCTTGCGCGCAAAATATTAGCGCTATACATTCATCTCGCACCTACTTAGCGCGCAAACATTTAGCGCAACAAAACCAACCCAGGAACGAGGCTCTCATCATGCAAACTCTCTACACCGCAATCGCAACCTCCACCGGCGGCCGTGATGGTCGTGCGATCTCCAGTGACAACATCCTCGACGTCAAACTCGCCACACCCAAGGAACTCGGCGGTGCAGGTGGTGCGGCGACCAACCCTGAGCAACTGTTCGCCGCCGGCTATTCGGCCTGCTTCATCGGCGCACTGAAATTCGTGGCCAGCCAGAGCAAACGCAAGATCCCGGACGACGCCTCGATTACCGCCCATGTCGGCATCGGCCAGATCCCCGGCGGTTTCGGCCTCGACATCGACCTGCACATCAGCCTGCCAGGGCTGGAACAGGCCGACGCGCAAAGCCTGGTGGACGCGGCTCACCAAGTCTGCCCGTACTCCAACGCCACCCGCGGCAACGTTGATGTGCGCCTGCACGTCACCGTCTGACCACCGACCCTGGACCCGAACCTAAGGAGATGCACATGAACACGCTCAGCAAAGCCCTGACCGGCACCCTTCTCGCGCTCAGCGTCAGCAGCGCCTTCGCCGACGGCATCGTCGAACACAACACCCAGGCGTTTCTCGACGCGCTGAATGCCGGCACCGGCAAGCCATTGGAGCAGCTGTCGCCCAAGGACGCCCGCGCCATCCTGGTCGGCGCCCAGGCAGGTGTGAAACTGACCTTGCCCAAGGCTGACGTCAGCGAGAAAACCATCCAGGTCGATGGCCAGCCGATCAGCCTGACCATCGTCCGGCCGGCCGGAATCAAGGGTGAGCTGCCCGTGTTCATGTTTTTCCACGGCGGCGGTTGGGTCCTGGGAGACTTCCCGACCCATGAACGGCTGGTTCGGGATCTGGTGGCGGGTTCGGGCGCCGTCGCGGTGTTCGTCAACTACACGCCCTCACCCGAGGCGCACTATCCGGTGGCGATCAACCAGGCTTATGCGGCGACGAAATGGGTGGCCGAACACGGCAAGCAAATCAACGTCGATGGCAAACGCCTGGCCGTGGTGGGCAACAGCGTCGGCGGCAACATGGCGGCCGTCGTGGCGCTGATGGCCAAGGACAAGGGCACTCCGGCGATCCGTTTCCAGGCCCTGTTGTGGCCGGTAACCGATGCCAGCTTCGAGACGGCGTCCTACAACCAGTTCGCCGAAGGACACTTCCTCAGTAAAAACATGATGAAGTGGTTCTGGGACAACTACACCACCGATGCCGGGCAACGCAGCGAGATCTATGCCTCGCCGTTACGCGCCAGCACCGCACAACTCAAGGGCCTGCCTCCCGCGCTGGTACAGACCGCCGAGGCCGATGTGTTGCGCGATGAGGGTGAAGCCTATGCCCGCAAACTGGACGCCGCCGGAGTGCCCGTCACCGCCGTGCGCTACAACGGCATGATCCACGACTATGGCTTGCTCAACGTGGTGAGCCAGGTGCCAGCGGTGCGTTCGGCGATGTTGCAGGCGTCCGAAGAGCTCAAACAGCACTTGAAATAACTGGGCTCCGGAGCCTTTGTGGCAAGGGCTGTGGGAGCAAGGCTTGCCCGCGATGAAAGCAGCGCGGTGTCTCTGGAACCGAGGTCTCTGTATCGCGAGCAAGCTTTGCTCCCACACAAGCTCCCGCGGTCCCCGGTCTAAACAGGAGACAGCGGACACAAAAAAGCCCGACTCAATGGTCGGGCTTTTTCATACACAAGGCTTCGCTTATTTAGCGCGGCCTTTGTAGGAACCGCCTTCGCGGGTATCGATCTCGATCATGTCGCCGATTTCGATGAAGTCAGCTACCGACAGCTCGGTACCGTTCTTCAGTTTGGCAGGCTTCATCACCTTGCCGGAAGTGTCACCGCGAGCGGAGCCTTCGGTGTAGTCAACCTGACGCACGATGGTGGTCGGCAGTTCTACGGAAACCAGGCGCTCTTCGAAGAACACGGCTTCGCAGACGTCGGTCATGCCTTCTTCGATGAACGGCAGAACGCTTTCGATGTCTTCGGCGTTCAGCTCGTACATGGTGTAGTCAGTGGTGTCCATGAACGTGTAGGTGTCGCCGCTGATGAAGGACAGCGTCGCTTCTTTGCGGTCGAGGATCACGTCGTCCAGTTTGTCGTCGGCGCTGTAGACGATCTCGGTCTTGTAACCGGTCAGCAGGTTCTTCAGCTTGGTCTTCATGATCGCGCTGTTACGACCCGACTTGGTGAACTCAGCTTTCTGAACCAGCCAAGGATCGTTTTCGAGACGGATCACGGTCCCGGGTTTCAGTTCTTTACCAGTTTTCATTACGAATATCCGAATTTGGATGGGATTGACAAAAATCTAGGCCGCGTATCATATCCAATTTCCATAAAACTTCACCAGCGCCGCGGCAAGATCGGCTCGCGAGGCCTGTTCCAGACACCATGCCTGGGCATGTTCGGCCAGTTCCTGCTGGTGTTCACGGGTCGATTTCCAGTGTTCGGCCATGTCCTGGCCGGCATTCCAGGCGCGCCACAGACCGCTGATCGCTTTTTGCGCCGCGGGCGAAAGCCCCTGGGTGTAAAGCCTGAGGAACGCCTCGAGTTTTTCCAGGTGGACGTCTTCTTCCTGCTGATAGATGTGCCAGAGCAGCGGCCGTCCCGACCATTGGGCACGCACGAAGGAGTCTTCGCCACGCACGGCGTTGAAATCGCAACACCAGAGCAGTTGATCGTACTGGTCCTGTCGGACGAACGGCAGCACCTGTACCGTCAAAGCCCCGCGTCGATGCAACGCCCCCACCTTCAGGCCATCGATCCCGAGCCAGCGCTCGACATCCCCCAGCACCCGCCCCTCGGGAACCAGCACATGAAACGCCTGGGTATCGCTTGCCATGGCGTCGAACCAGCTCGCCAACCCGACGTTCTCGTAGGCAAACAGCGAGATCAGGCAGGTCTGCGGCGCCCGCTCGACGCCCAGCCCTTGCAGGAACATTCGTTGCGCCTCGGTATCCTGCTGAAATTGCCGGCGGCGCTCCAGAAGCCCCGCCTCACGCAGCAGGCCACCTGTTCCTTCCTGGAAGCCCGGGAAAAAGAAATATTTCTGCACGTGTTTGTATTTGACCGACGGCAGGCCGTGGCAACCGATCACCCAGTCCTCGGCGCTCAAATAATCAAGGTTCATCCACAGGGGCGTCGTCTGGCGCGCGGCCATCGCATCCATGTAGGCGCTCGGCAACTGGCAGGCAAACGCAGCGATCACCACGTCGGCGGCTTCGGTGGCCGCCCACTCCCCGGGCCAGTGACGCACTTGCACGCCCTGCTGCCATTGCTCGGACAGGGTGATGTCGATTTCCGGGCAAATTCGTTCGAAGGCACGCAGGTCGTCGACCCATAGCCGCACCGCACATCGATGCTCGGCCACCAACTGCCGAGCCAGGCGCCAAGTGACACCAATGTCGCCAAAGTTATCGACGACGGTGCAAAAAATATCCCAACGCACGGTCATTCCCGACTCCCTGTGGCAAAGGCCTGATTGTCCCGAATAAACCGATCACGCAGAAGAGCCGACGGCGATTAATCTTCATGCGACAATCACCGCCTGCCCATGACCCTGCCAGGAAGCAGCCATGCCCGATCACTCGACACCCTCGCGCCTCACCGCTTTGCAATTGACCTTTAGCATCGCCCTGGGCCTGTGGCTGGGGTTTCTCGCCATCGTGTTGACGGGCTGGCTGCTGTCCAGATTCCTGTTCAACGAACAACTGGCACCCGTGGCCGCCGCCGTCCATCAATTGGCGCAACCACCGGCGGTGCAACCACCCCCGGAGCCACCTACACCGATGTTCGAGCAGTACCAGCAGAACCTGCAGAAGAACGAGCAGCGCCAAGCGCTCGATCAGGCCCGCAACAATCCGCGCAACCTGTCCAACCCCAAGTGCCAGTTCTGGCTGCAACAGGACCAGAATGCACCCAGTGAAAAAAGCCGCGCCAACGTTCTGCAATTCTGCGAATGACCATGAACAAACAGACCGTCCACCAGTTGATTCTCGACAAGCTCAAGATTGATCTCGACATCGCCGAACGCGCCGCGCAGACCGCCTACGAAACAGCGACCCACGAAGAAAACATCGCCGAGAACAAGTACGACACCCTGGGCCTTGAGGCGTCCTACCTCGCCGCCGGACAAGCCAGGCGCGTGGAAGAAATCCGCCAGGCCCTCACCCTCTGCCAGAACCTGGCGCTAAGGCCTTACGACGAGCAGCGCGGTATTCAGGTCGGCACCTTGATCGGGCTGGAAGATGAGGATGGCCGCCAGCAATGGCTCTTCCTGGGGCCGGATGCGGCGGGCTTGAAGGTCTCGCTGGTGGGCCAGCCGATCACCGTCATCACTCCTCGCTCACCGCTGGGCCGCAATCTTTTGGGCAAGTTCGAAGGGGATGAAGTAGAGATCGTGGTAGCGGGCGCCCGGCAACAGTTCGCTGTCACCGAGGCGATCTAGTGGCCTGTACGGTTAATTTGAGTGCACGAATTAGCCACACAGGCCACTAGGCCTTAATGCACTGGTAGTTCGACGCCGTCGAACAACTCTTCGAGTTCTTGCTTGTTGTGGCACTGGATGGCCTTGGCCATGACTTCCCGGGTCAGGTGCGGTGCGAATTTCTCGATGAAATCGCACATGAAACCCCGCAGGAAAGTGCCACGACGGAAGCCGATCTTGGTCACGCTGGATTCGAACAACTCGCTGGCATCCAGTACCACCAGATCGCTGTCGAGCTTGGTATCGACGGCCATCTTCGCGACAATGCCCACGCCCAGGCCCAGGCGCACGTAGGTCTTGATCACGTCGGCGTCGGCGGCGGTGAACACCACTTTCGGCGTCAGGCCACGATGGCTGAAGGCTTCGTCAAGCTTGGAACGACCCGTGAAACCGAATACGTAGGTCACGATCGGGTATTCGGCCAGGGCTTCGAGGGTCAGCTTCGGCAGCTTGGTCAACGGATGGCCCTGGGGCACGACCACGCAGCGGTTCCAGCGATAGCAAGGCATCATCACCAGGTCACCGAACAATTCCAGGGCCTCGGTGGCAATGGCGAAATCCACCGTGCCGTCGGCTGCCATCTCGGCGATCTGCATCGGCGAGCCTTGATGCATGTGCAACGCCACGTCGGGGTATTGCTTGATGAAGTTGCTGATCACCGGCGGCAACGCATAGCGGGCCTGGGTGTGGGTGGTGGCGATCGACAAGGTGCCTTTTTTCTCGTTGGAGAACTCCTGGGCGATCTGCTTGATGCTTTCGACCTTGCGCAGGATCTCGCCAGCGGTGGTGATGATGCGCTCGCCAGCCGGCGTCACGCGGGTCAGGTGTTTGCCACTGCGGGCGAAGACTTCGACGCCCAGTTCATCTTCCAACAGGCGGATCTGCTTGCTGATGCCAGGTTGCGATGTGTAGAGGCTTTGGGCAGTAGCGGAAACGTTGAGGTCGTGGTGCGCCACTTCCCAGATGTAGCGCAGTTGTTGAAGCTTCATATGTATCCCTCAAAGCAGTTGGACGCCACGGGCATCAGCGACGGTATATAACTATATGAAAGGTTTAGACAATAAATCTAGAACTTTTTATAAAAAGCCATCATTTAGCCTCAGCCCTCTCCCTGGCGTCGGCGCTGTACCAGCGGTACCAGGTAGACCGGTACCCGGGATAACTGCAATACCCGTGCAGCGGTTCTGCCCAAGGGGATCTCACCGCTTGCCCCTTGGCAATGACTGCCTACGATCAGCAAATCGACGGAGAGTTTCGCAGCCTGCTCCAGGATGACCTGGGAAGGATCGCCCTGGTATACCCTGACCGACTTGATCAGTTTCAAATCCTGCTGCCCTTCCCCCAACTCCTCGCGAAAACTGTCGAGCACCCGCTGTTCGATATTGGCCATCACCGTATTCAGACCTTGGCGGTGGAATTCGTTCAGCGCCTGCTCGTCGAGATAGCTTTGCAACACCGACTCGGCGAACAACCCCATCGGTTCTACCGCATGCACCACATACAACTCGGCTTCAAACGTCCGTGCCAACGCCAAGGCATGCTGCATCACATAAGGGGCGTACAAGCCCAGGTCTGTGGCGTACAGCATCGAACGAATCATGTGACCTCCTCGCGTGCCAAAATGGCGGAGATTGATTCAGCTTAGCAGCGCCTTGGAGACTGCGACGTGCGGCTTGACGTCCCGGACCAAGGGCAGTCAGGGCTTCATTTCGTTACTGATACCGTGGGGCACGTGACCGGTGGCGACCACCTCCCGGGCCAGTTCGCAATGACCGGTCTGGTCATCGAAAAAAACATCGGCGGCGAACGCTTCGAGGAAAGCCGATTTGGTCAGGCCGCCCAGGAACAACGACTCGTCCAGGCGAATATCCCACTCACGCAAGGTCCGGATGACCCGCTCGTGGGCCGGTGCCGAACGGGCCGTCACCAGCGCCGTGCGAATGGGACAAGCGTCCTCGGGAAACTCGCGCTGCAGAGCATTGAGCGCCGCCAGGAATCCCTTGAACGGCCCGCCTCGCAGTGGCTCGCGGGCGGCCTGTCGCTCGCTGGCCTGGAAGGCTTCCAACCCATCGGCCTGATAGACGCGCTCCGATTCATCGGAAAACAGCACGGCATCGCCGTCGAAGGCAATGCGCAGTTCTTCGCTGGCCGCGCGACTGGCACCACCCGACAGGATGGTCGCGGCGGCAAACCCGGCGTCCAGGGCACTGCGCACGTCTTCAGCGTGGGTGGACAAGAAGAGATCACAGCCGAACGCCTTGAGGTACGGATACGGACTGCGACCGCCCACGAAAGCCGCGCGCGAGATCGCCAGCCCATAATGATGGATCGAGTTGAACACTCGAAGGCCGGTGTCGGCACTGTTGCGCGAAACCAGGATAACCTCCACCCGGGCACGCCCCAGGCGTTCGTTGAGGTTCAGCAGCTTTTGCACCAGGGCGAAGGCGTCGCCGGGTGCCAGGACTTCGTCTTCATGCTCGATCTGGTATTGCCGATAGGCTTCGACACCACTGGACAAGTACACCTTGTGGCTTTCCCGCAGGTCGAACAACGCCCGCGACGAAATCGCCAGCACCAGTTTGTCGTCGATGTTGTTTGCCATACCGCTCCCCTTCTCGCCCGCTCAGCGGTTATATCGGTCCACGAACGCCAACGCCTGGTACAAGGCTTCGATTTTCGGCAGCTCACAGCCTGCCGCTTTCGCTGCCGCCAACGGCCGGCCATAGATCGCGTTCAGCTCCAGCGCGCGCTTGTGGGAATAATCGTGGTACATGCTCGGCCAGTAGTCGGGCATCTTCTCGGTCATCGTGAACAGATACTCGGCATAACCCGGGGCGATATGATGCCCGCAGGCTTGCGCACCGCGGACCACTTCCCCCATCAGTGCCTGGATCAATTCGCGGCTATGATCGTTGGCCATCAACGGCGTGGTACTGGCGCCCAACAGGACCGAAAGACCGTTGTACGGCACATTCCACACCAGCTTCTGCCAGCGGGCCTGTTGCAGGCCCGGCATGGCCTGGGCGTCGATGCCGGCGCTGCGGAACAACGTCGCCGCCTCTTCGACGATCACCATGCGTTGTGCCTGATCGGCGCAAGGCCCACTGTGATAACCGACGTTGACCGTGCCAAGGGCCTGGTGGGTGACAACACCCGGGCCGACGCGATGCACGCAGATCAGGCACAGGCCACCCAACAGGTGCAACGAATCGGGCAACAACGGTCGAAGGTCGTCTTCGACATCCAGGCCGTTCTGCAGCAACAGGACTTTTGCACCGTCGGCGGCAGCCTGGGTAATGGCCGGGGCCAGCTCGGCATTGCTGGTGGTCTTGGCGCCGACCAGCAGCCAGTCGCAGGGCGGCATGTCGGCTGCCGAGCGATACGCCTGGACGGGGTTGAGGGCCAGCGTACCGTGAACCGCGCTGTCGATCCGCAAGCCGGCTTCGGCCACGGCAGCAAATTCGCTGCGCAGCAAAAAGTGCACGTCAAAACCGGCACGCGCCAGCATCACGCCGTAGAACCCACCGATCGCCCCGGTGCCGATCATTCCGATCCGCGGTTTCACGCCTGCCTGCATCTTCGCAACTCTCCAAGTAAAAGTCCCTGCACACTATCAGCGCGAGCGGCATGGCATGCAATCATCATTACATCTGCTCACGAATCTGTTGCAGGGCCATCTCCAAGGCCTTTTCCCCAGCCTATAGGGCATTAAACCCGTGCCAGCCCATTGTCGAGCCACCTCGTAACGCGATAAGGTTCGGCTCCCCGACGCGCTTAAAATCCGCTGTGCACCGCCGCGCGGGGATCGCTGGCGGCCGGCACCCGTGACCTGACGAGTAACACGATGGCTGATTTACCGATCAACGACCTTAACGTCGCCTCCAACGAGACCCTCATCACGCCTGACCAGCTCAAGCGCGATATCCCCCTGAGCGACGCTGCCCTGCGCACCGTGACCAAGGGCCGGGAAGTCATCCGCAACATCCTGGACGGCACCGATCATCGCCTGTTCGTGGTCATCGGGCCCTGCTCGATCCATGACATCAAGGCCGCCCACGAATACGCCGAGCGCCTGAAGGTGCTGGCTGCGGAAGTCTCCGACACCTTGTACCTGGTCATGCGGGTGTATTTCGAGAAGCCTCGGACCACTGTCGGCTGGAAAGGCCTGATCAACGACCCGTACCTGGATGACTCCTTCAAGATTCAGGACGGCCTGCATATCGGTCGTCAATTGCTGCTGGACCTGGCGGAAATGGGCCTGCCCACGGCGACCGAAGCCCTGGACCCGATCTCGCCGCAATACTTGCAGGACCTGATCAGCTGGTCGGCCATCGGCGCGCGCACCACAGAATCCCAGACCCACCGCGAAATGGCCTCCGGCCTGTCGTCGGCGGTGGGCTTCAAGAACGGCACCGACGGTGGCCTCACCGTGGCGATCAACGCCTTGCAGTCGGTTTCCAGCCCACACCGCTTCCTAGGCATCAACCAGGAAGGTGGCGTGTCGATCGTCACCACCAAGGGCAACGCCTACGGTCACGTGGTACTGCGCGGTGGCAACGGCAAGCCGAACTATGATTCGGTCAGCGTCGCGCTGTGCGAGCAGGCGCTGAACAAAGCCAAGATCAAGCCGAACATCATGGTCGACTGCAGCCACGCCAACTCCAACAAGGACCCGGCACTGCAACCGCTGGTGATGGAGAACGTGGCCAACCAGATCCTGGAAGGCAACCAGTCGATTATCGGCCTGATGGTCGAAAGCCACTTGAACTGGGGCTGCCAGGCCATCCCGAAAGACCTCGCCGACTTGCAATACGGCGTCTCCATCACCGATGCCTGCATCGACTGGAGCGCGACCGAGAACACCCTGCGCAGCATGCACGCCAAACTCAAGGACGTGCTGCCAAAGCGTCAACGCAGCTGATCGGCCCGCTTCAACGCATAAAAAGCAACGCATAAAAAAACGCCGGGCTTTTCAGTCCGGCGTTTTTTATTGGGGAATCCGTTTTCTCAGAGTTTCGCCGCGTGCCGCTGGTGACGCTCCATGTAACGCTCCACGTAGGAGCAGGATGGGATCACCGTGTAGCCCATTTCTTCGGCGTACTGCAGCGCCCTTTCGGTCAACGCCGCCGCGATGCCCCGACCGCGCAAGGCGTTGGGCACGAAGGTGCGATAGATATCCAGGGTCTGCTTGCCCAGGTCCATATAGGTCAGATAGGCACGATGACCGTCCACATTGGTCTCGAACTGATGACCAGCCTGGTCATGGTGGATGGTAACCGCCTCGCTCATCACTACTCCTCGCGGGTCTGAATGCCGACCCCTACCTTACCGATGTTTTTCCGGCGAAGGAACATCTACGCCACCCCGTGCCTTCCTGGTCACCGAGCGCCAAAACCGATCCGCTCAAACCCGAGCACGTCGTGAATAGTAGGCACCAATGACGCAAATGCTCAAGGCACGCCTGTCATCGAAGGGGTAAACCTCGTCGGGTTTATCGATTGAGCGCCATCGTCGCGCTGTAGTCGATCACGGTGCAATAGCTGAACATCGCCAGTTGTTGAGTCTTGAGACGAGCGTGCGCAGTTAAAGTCACCGCCAATACCAATAAAGATGCCTGGGGCTTTGCACAAAAAATGTACAAAAGTGTAGATGAATCAATAAACAACGACGTTAGCGAGGGCTGCTGGAGTTCTGCGCCGCTACGGAACTTTTTTTCGTTGACGTGCTCCAGCCAAGGGCTTCGGGCTGTATATTTTTTAAACACCCCTTAGAAAAGTTGCTCGAAAAAGAATCACCGCCTACAATTTTTTTGCTTCTTGCGCTACGTCAGTTTACTTACTACAAGTAATGGGTAGTATGTACGCCGGCTAACTCCTCAGTCTGGGGAGACAGTCACTAATAGAATGTCCTTGAAGGGGAACACGATGAACAACGTTCTGAAATTCTCTGCTCTGGCCCTGGCCGCAGTTCTGGCTACCGGTTGCAGCAGCGCATCGAAAGAAACCGAAGCACGTCTGACTGCTACCGAAGACGCAGCAGCTCGCTCCCAGGCTCGTGCAGACGAAGCTTACCGTAAAGCTGATGAAGCTCTGGCTGCTGCTCAAAAAGCACAACAGACTGCTGACGAAGCTAACGAGCGTGCTCTGCGCATGCTGGAAAAAGCTAGCCGCAAGTAATAGTCCTTCGGGATTGTTATCGAGCCGACCCATTTTTGGGTCGGCTTTTTTTTTGGGGATTCGAGCGCTGTTGCCCGATGTTTTCCCAAGCAATAAAAAACCCGCCGACATCGCGAAACGTCGGCGGGTTGTTGTCGAGTCTTTTACTGCTGCAAGTCGATCGGCGCGCTCGTGACCATCGGTGCCGAGGTATTCGGAACAGCGATTTCCACCGGCATGCCATCTTCGGCCGCCACCACGTCCCGCACCACGTCCCAGTTCATGCGCAAGTTGCTGGTGATGTCTTCACGCTTGAGCATCGCGTTGATCACTGAGGTGTGCTTGTCCACCACCGACGGGTTGCCCTTGTCGTCCAACGGTGTGTGAGCTTCCAAGTACACCTTGCCACCGCTCAAGCCCAGCTTGTAGGGGTCGTTGATGATCCGCACCGATGTACCCACCGGCACCATGCCGGCCATTTCCAGCACGTTATTGTTGAACATCCGGAAGCAGCCGTGACTGGTCCGCATGCCGATGCCGAACTTCTTGTTCGAACCATGGATCAGGTAGCCCGGGGTGCCCAGGGTGAACTTGAAGGGGCCCAGCGGGTTATCAGGGCCGGCGGGCACGACATTCGGCAGCGGGTCGCCGTCAGCGGCGTGTTCGGCCTTGATCGATGCCGGCGGAGTCCAGGTCGGGTTCGGCGTCTTGGCGATGATGCTGGTGTGGGCGATCGGCGATCCCCAACCCTCGCGCCCAATCCCCAGTGGGAAGGTGTAGACCACGTTCCGCCCCTTGGGGAAATAGTAAAGACGGTACTCGGCCAGGTTGATCACGATGCCTTCGCGCGGGCCCGGCGGCAGGATGAAGCGAGTCGGCAGCACGATCTCGGTGCCGGTGCCCGGCAACCAGGGGTCGACCCCCGGGTTGGCGGCGACCATCTCGCTGTAGCCCAGGTCATAGGTGGTGCCCAGGTCGGCGAAGGTGTCTTCGTATTTGGCCTTGATAACCTGCACCTGGCCAACGATGTCTTCACCCGGCGGTGGCAGAGGCAGTTCCAGGGCGGCAACGGGCCCCGCCATACACAGGGCGGCAAGAGACAGGCAGCGGGCGACGGCAGGCAAGCGCGGCAACATCCGGGAAATCCTTCGCAGATCGAACAAGGGGTATGAAAACAGCGATTGTACACTGCCACCCGTTATTTCGGGGAGAGCGGTACAGCGGCGTCCGATGCGCAACATGTCTGGAGGCTTAGATGAAACCCTGTGGGAACGAGCTTGCTCGCGATAGCGGTGGGCCTGCTTGCCTTGTTTTGAAGGTGCCGGCCCTATCGCGAGCAAGCTCGCTCCCACCCCGGTTGCCCTGACTACAACTCGAACCGCAGCTCCGGCCAGATCGGCGAAGTACCGCGCTTTTGCGACTCCAGGATCGCCCGGCATAACGAGCACAGACGATGATCCTGGAAAATCTTGCGATCGACGCTCGACCAGCGCGGCTGGGCCGGTAGCAGGCTGCCGCAGAGGGTCCGGTCGGCCGAGCCACCCAGCTCCAACTGCCGGGTCACCAGGTGCACCCGCACTTCCTGGCAGGCGAACAGATCCAACTGCTCGTCAGGCTCGATCAGTTGGTAGGCAAACAAGGACCAGGCGGGACGCGGCATCGGGGGCTCCAAATCGGGGGCGCCACATTAGCCGAAAGCCCGCCGGTAGAAAAGCGTCAAAGCAGCGGTTTCAGTGTCGGCCAGACATTTTCCAGCAACTTGCCCTGGGCCGCGACGGACGGGTGTAATCCATCGTCTTGCATCATGGTCGGGATACCACCGACGTCCTTGAGGAAAAACGGCACCAGCGGGACTTTTTTCTCCTCGGCCAGGGTGCTGTAGACCCGGGCAAAGGCATCGGTGTAGCGCCGTCCGTAATTGGGTGGCAGTTGCATGCCCAGTAAAAGCACCTGGGCACCGCTGCCGCGAGCGCTGTCGATCATCGCTGCAAGGTTTTGTTGCAATTGTGTTGGCGGCTGTCCGCGCAGGCCATCGTTGCCACCCAGTTCCAGGATCACCAGGTCCGGCTTATGGGCTGCAAGCAGCGCCGGCAGCCGCGCCTGGCCTCCGGCGCTGGTGTCGCCACTGATGGAAGCATTGACCACTTTATCGTCAAAACCCTCGGCCTTGAGCCGTTGTTCGAGCAACGACACCCACCCTTGCCGGGTATCCAGGCCGAAAGCCGCGCTGATACTATCGCCAACGATCAGGACTGTACCCGCCGCTGCGTTCTGGGCCATGCACATCAAGGCCAGGCCGGCACTCAAAAACCACACACGCATCGGATTCTCCATGGGCTCAAGCATTCTCACCGCGACGGACCTTAGCAAAGTGGTCTCCAGCGCGGAAGGTGAACTGACCATCCTGCACGAACTCAGCCTGGAACTGAACAAAGGCGATAGCCTGGCCATCGTCGGCGCGTCCGGTTCCGGCAAATCCACCCTCCTGGGCCTGCTGGCCGGCCTCGACCTGCCCAGCAGCGGCGAGGTGACGCTCGCCGGCCGAGCCCTCAGCACCCTGGATGAAGACCAACGTGCGCGGATCCGCGCCGAGCATGTCGGTTTCGTCTTCCAGTCGTTCCAGTTGCTCGACAGCCTCAATGCTCTGGAAAACGTCATGCTGCCGCTGGAACTGGACGGACGCAAGGACGCCCGCGAACGCGCCACGCAACTGTTGCAGCGCGTCGGCCTGGGCCAGCGCCTGACGCACTCGCCGCGCCAGCTCTCCGGCGGCGAGCAGCAACGCGTGGCGATTGCCCGCGCCTTTGCCGCCGAACCCGATGTGCTGTTTGCCGACGAACCCACCGGCAACCTCGACAGCCACACCGGCGAGCGCATCAGCGACCTGCTGTTCGAATTGAACAAGGAACGCGGCACGACCCTGGTGCTGGTGACCCATGATGAACGCCTGGCCCATCGCTGCCGGCGCCTGATCCGACTTGAAGCCGGCGAGATGGTCGCCCCTCTGGAGCCTTGATGGCACGCTTGCCGCTGTTGCGCCTGTTCAGTCTCGCTGTCCGTCAATTGCTTCGCGATGCCCGCGCCGGTGAGTTGCGGGTGTTGTTCTTCGCCCTGCTCGTGGCGGTGGCGGCAAGTACCGCCATCGGTTACTTCGGTGCCCGCCTCAACGGCGCGATGATGATGCGCGCCACCGAGTTCCTCGGTGCCGACCTGCTGCTTGAAGGCAGCTCTCCCGCTCGTTCGGAGCAGATCCGCAGCGGCACCGAACTGGGCCTGGAACACGCCCGGGTCGTGGAGTTCTCCAGTGTCGTGGCCACCGACAATGGCATCCAGCTGTCCAGCGTCAAGGCGGCCGATGACAGCTACCCCCTGCGCGGCGAGCTGAAAAGCACCCCAACCCCGTTCGCCCCGGAAGAAATCGGTGGACGCCCGAACCCTGGCGAGGCCTGGGTCGAAGCACGGCTGCTGACGGCACTGGACCTGAAGATCGGCGACAGCATCGACGTTGGCAACCAGACCTTGCGCCTGAGCCGCGTGCTGACTTATGAGCCGGATCGCGCCGGCAATTTCTACAGCCTCACTCCACGGGTGCTGATCAACCTCAAGGACCTGGAAGCCACCGGCGTCGTTCAACCGGGCAGCCGTGTCAGCTATCGCGACCTGTGGCGCGGCCCGGCATCGGCGCTGCAAACCTACCGCGACCTGGTCAAGCCTGGCCTTGAAGCCAACCAGCGCCTGCAGGATGCCCGCGATGGCAACCGGCAGATCGGTGGTGCCCTGGGCAAGGCCGAACGCTACCTGAACATGGCCAGCCTGGTGGCGGTGTTGCTGTCCGGTGTCGCCGTCGCGCTCTCGGCCAACCGCTTTGCCACCCGACGTTTCGATGCCAGCGCGCTGCTGCGCTGCCTGGGCCTGTCACGCCGGGAAACCATGGTGCTGTTCAGCCTGCAATTGGCGGTGCTGGGCCTGCTCGCCAGCATCAGTGGCGCCCTGCTCGGCTGGATCGCCCAACTGGGCCTGTTCGCCCTGCTGCATGATCTGCTGCCCACCGCAGTGCCTCCGGGCGGGTTGTTGCCGGCAGTCGCCGGGATCGGTACAGGGTTGGTGGCGCTGGCGGGGTTCGCCCTGCCGCCACTGGCTGCGCTGGGCCGGGTACCACCGTTGCGCGTGCTGCGTCGGGACATGCTGCCGATCCCCTCAAGCTCCTGGGTGATCTACGGTGCCGCATTGGGTGCCCTGGGCCTGATCATGTGGCGCCTGAGCCTGGACCTGGTCCTCACCTTCGCCCTGCTGGGCGGTGGCGTCGTGGCCGCACTGGTGCTTGGCGGCTTGTTGTTGCTGCTGCTCCAGAGCCTGCGTCGCCTGCTGGCCCGCGCTTCCCTGCCCTGGCGGCTAGGTCTGGGCCAATTGCTGCGTCATCCCTTGGCGGCAGCCGGCCAGGCCTTGGCGTTCGGCCTGATCCTGCTGTCCATGGCATTGATCGCGTTGTTACGCGGCGAATTGCTGGACACCTGGCAAAACCAGTTGCCAAAAAATGCCCCGAACTATTTCGCCCTGAACATCCTGCCCAACGACAAACAGGCGTTCACCGACAAGCTGCTGGCATTGTCGGCGCAATCGGCCCCGCTCTACCCCGTGGTCCCCGGGCGCCTGATCAGCATCAATGGCGAACCGGCCACGGAGTTCGTCACCAAGGACTCGGCGGGTGACCGGGCGCTGCAACGCGACCTGAGCCTGACCTGGGCCGCGGACCTGCCGGCGGGCAACATCGTCACCGCAGGGACCTGGTGGCCGCAGCAGCCACCGGACGAGATCCCGGGGGTTTCGGTGGAAGGCAAAGTGGCCGAGAACCTCAAGATCAAGCTGGGCGACCGCCTGGTGTTCAGCGTGGGCGGCGTCAACCGTGAAGCGAAGGTCACCAGCCTGCGGGAGATCAACTGGGACAATTTCCAGCCCAACTTCTTCATGATCTTCCAGCCCGGCACATTGAAGGATCTGCCAGCGACCTATCTCACCAGTTTCTACCTGGCGTCGGGCCACGACCAACAGATCGTCGACCTGTCCCGGGCCTTTCCGGCAGTGACGATCCTGCAAGTCGAGGCCCTGCTCGAGCAACTGCGCAGCATCCTGGCCCAGGTGACCCTGGCGGTGGAATATGTGTTGCTGTTTGTGCTGGCAGCGGGGATGGCGGTGTTGTTTTCCGGCCTGCAGGCGACCCTCGACGAGCGCATTCGCCAAGGCGCGCTATTGCGCGCACTGGGCGCCGAACGGCCCCTGTTGGTCAAGGCCCGGCGTATCGAGTTCGGCCTGCTGGGCGCCGTCAGCGGCCTGCTCGCGGCCCTGGGTTCGGAGCTGGTGAGCCTGGTGCTTTACCGGTACGCCTTCGACCTGCCCTGGCATCCGCATCCATGGCTGTTGGCATTGCCGCTGCTGGGGGCCTTGTTGATCGGCGCGGCCGGGGTGTTTGGCACCCGTCGAGCGCTCAATGCCAGCCCGCTGACAGTATTGCGCGAGGGTTGATAGACTCCCGACTTCGCTATCACAAGAAGTTGCCATGAGCCGTTATCGCCCACCCCGCACCGCCGGCACCGCGCTGATCACCCCCGAGGGTGAAGCGCGGATGCGCGCTGAATTCCATGAGCTGTGGCATGTGCGCCGTCCCCAGGTGACCCAGGCGGTCAGCGAGGCGGCGGCACAGGGTGATCGTTCGGAAAACGCCGAATACACCTACGGCAAGAAAATGCTGCGGGAAATCGACAGTCGCGTGCGCTTCCTCACCAAGCGCCTCGAGGCGCTCAAAGTGGTCAGTGAAAAACCCAGCGATCCGAACAAGGTGTACTTCGGCGCCTGGGTGACGGTGGAAGATGAGGATGGCAAGCAATCACGCTATCGCATCGTCGGCCCGGACGAGTTGGACCTGAAGCAGAACCTGATCAGTATCGACTCACCGTTGGCACGGGCCCTGATCGGCAAGGCCCTGGACGCCGAGGTCAGCGTACAGACGCCTACCGGCGAGAAACGGGTCTACATCGTGGACATCGCGTATCCGTAATCCTCGCCTCAGCGGCGCGTGATCAATCCCTGCCGGGCGACACGGGTCAACTGCCGGATCATTTCAGGAGCGTCCGCCGCACAGGGGGACTGGATGACGGCCAGGTCGAAACTGTCATTGGCGAACCGCGCCAGTGACTCGCCGTCTTCGACAAACTGGATCAGGAAAGCAGCGGGCCCATGGTTACGACGCGGCCAGCCGTCGAGATAGCGCAGGAGCGTTGGCTGGTGGGTGCCGCCCAGGAGAATTTTCGGGTTGCGTTGCACAAGGTTCGCCGTGATCGGCGCAAGACGTACTAGGGGGCTGGGTGCGTTCATCGTGTCGTGTCTCTGCCTCAAAAGTCTGCATGGCAGGTGAGAGGCAACACCGAACCAGCGCTTTAGCGGTATTTCGAAGCCCTGTCTTCGGCTTCTATCGGCAACTGGATGAGTCACCTGGCGCCCCGCAAGTAGCTGTTTAAATCGGCGCATGAGCGGCATCCTAGAGAAGCTGACCGACCAGTGTCAAGAATCACGCCCCATAAAAAGACCCGTACAAGACGGTAATGCTGTTTTCTGATTATCTGTTCCGAGAGGCGTGGGTTGGTGTGTATATCCGTTGCTGCGGTAACGGCTGCTGGCGGTTCCGCTCTTACAGCGGGTCACTTTTGGAAGAGCGCCAAAAGTAACCAAAAGCGCTCTGCCCCACCACTCGGCACCTCGCTTAGGCTCGGTGTGCCCCAGATCAACGTCCACCGCGAGGCGGCCTGACAGCCGACCTGGCTCTCCCGTTCGTACTCCGATCCCATTGTGGGAGCGAGCCTGCTCGCGAAAACGGCGGCACATCCAGCGCTGATGCAAGCTGATCCACCGCTATCGCGAGCAAGCTTTGCTCCCACAGGGATTTGCAGTGGCCGCAAATCTGTAGATCGTCACCGACCAGTGTGGGAGCGAGCTTGCTCGCGATGGCGATGGCACAGTCGATGAATAGGTTGAATGCTCCGGCCTCTTCGCGAGCAAGCTCGCTCCCACAGGAGAAATGCGGTCCCCATCAAGAGCCAGGTCGGCTATCAGGCCGCCTCGCGGTGGACGTTGGTCTCGGCGCCCCGTTAACCACGCTGGCCGAACGCAGGCATTGTGGAGTGGGCCCACGGAGCAATGCCGGAGTGAGGGCATGCCGAGCCTAAGCGAGGCACCGAGTGGTGGGGCAGAAGCGCTTTGGTTACTTTTGACTGGGCCGGCTTCCGGGCTTTTCAAAAGTGACCCGCCGTAAGGGCGGAACCCTAAGCCGCCGTTACCGCAGCAACGGATACACACACGATCCATCCGGAAAAAGGCGAGTAGATTTTTCCAAAAAAAGACCCCAAAAAAACGGCGCTTCCCATTTCTGGAAGAAGCGCCGTTTTCCTAAGTGACCAGCATTACGTACAAGACGAGCCTCGAATTCAAATCGAGCAATCAACCCGCGATGGCGCGATCGACCGACAGCTTGCCCGCACCCTCGACCAGCACGGCAAGACTGCCCGCCAGCAACGCCAGGGCAAACTCATAACCGTTGTTGGCCATGAACAAGCCGTTACCGATGTGCACGGAGAAAATCGCCACCAGCGACAGGAAGGCCAGGCCCAGTGCCGCAGGACGCGCCAGCAGGCCGATGATCAGCGCCAGGCCGGCGAAAAACTCCGTACCGCCCGCCAGTGTCGCCATCACGTAGCCCGGGGTCAGGCCGATGCTTTCCATCCACTGCGCCGTGCCTGCCAGGCCATAGCCACCGAACAAGCCGAAGAGTTTCTGCGAGCCGTGGGCAGCGAATATGACACCAACGGCGATGCGCAGGACAGTCAGGCCGTAGCCTGCGCGGGTAGACAAGACTTTATTGATCAACGAGCTCATGCGGGTTCATCCCTAGGTGTGTGGTTGTTGGTCGCTATATTAATCAAAAAAACTTGTACCTAAAGCGCAAAAAATGCGAGATATAAATCGAATTTATCGATTATTTTCGCTGGACAACCTTTTGATCTCCAGGTTCCAGCGACTCTCGCTCCCGATCAAACGCCAAATAGTACTTATTGACACTATTAACGTAGCTGACGGCGCCCATTCCTACCTGCTCCATGGCAATACGCTCGACTTGGAAAAACCACTGGTTGGGGTTCAGTCCCCGCCGCCGAGCCTCGGCTCGCATGCCTTGGACCCGCTCGGGCCCCATGTTGTAGGCAGCCAGGACGAAGGCCATGCGCTCACGCTCGTTGAGCTTGGGGCTGGCAAAGAACTTGCGACGGATGAGGGCCAGGTACTTGGCGCCGGCCTGCACATTGGCATCCAGGTTCTGGATGTTATCGACCCCGACTCGCTGGGCCGCCGACGGGGTGATCTGCATCAGGCCGGTGGGGCCACCGCCATTGCGGGCATTGGGTTGCAGGGCTGACTCCTTGAAGGCCAGGGCCGCCAGGTTGAGCCAGTCCATGCCTTGGGCATCGGCATGCTTTTGCAGTACCGGGCGCAGTTTCTCCAGGCGTTGGCGATCAGCCCGGGCCAACGGATAGTGGACCTGGTACAAACGACGGTAAATGCGCAGGAATGCCGCGTCCTCGTTGGCGGGCACCTTGTAGGTCGCCAGGAATCGGTCGATGCTCGCCCGCAGCATGGCGGCGTCACGACGAACGAACCAATACTCGTCACCCGGCTCGCCGATCAGCACCTGACGGTCGAAGCGCAACTTGGGCAGGATCTTGCTCCAGCGCTCGGCGATGGGCTGCTCGACGATGGTCAAATGGAAAATCCCACCTTGGACCATTTCCAGGACATCCTCCACAGCCAAGGTGGGATCAACCCATTCGACCTTCACCGGCGGCAGCTTGAGCAGCGCCAGCTTCTGGTTGATCTGGCTCACCGCGTCCCCCGCCGCGCTGCCGTTGGGCAGGGCCAGGGTCTTGCCGGAAAGTTGCTCCACACGGGTGTAGCGCTTCTCGCCCTTGATACCCACCAGCAGTAACGGCACGTTGGTACGGATCGGATCGCTGGTGCTGACTGCATGGCCGGCCTGCGGCTCGAGCAACTCACCCGGCGCCACGAGATCGCCCTCCCCGCGCTGCAAAGCGCCGAGCAACTGGTCCTTGGCCATGGGGATGATCTTGAGGGTGATGTCCTGGCCATCCCGGGCGTGGCCGTTGAGGTATTGCTCGAAGGCTCGCAGCCGATGGTATTCGACGCCAATGGGTTGGCCCTGGACTTCACCGGAGCTGTTGCGGCTCTGGTTGACCAAAACCTTCAACACACGGCTACTGCGGATTTGCGCCAGGTCGCGCACCGTGCCCGGCGCCACCGCCTGCACTGGCCCAGGCAGCCGCGCTTCGGCCGGCATTGGCAACAACAGCGAACAACACAACAGTAGCAATACCTGGGGACGTGTCATCCACTCTCCGGAAGGGATACTGCGGACCGCCTCCCTTGGAAATCGAGGCTGGGTCGACAGAAACAGAGCGCCTGGGGCGCTGAAAAAGTGCGGAAGACTGGCACAGTGATGGCTTTTATACCAACCCAATGTGTCTCGCGGCCTTAACAGACAGCCTCAACTTGTTGTAGTTCTTGGCTTTTCTTATAAATCCACAGCTCTGATATGCTTTCCGGCCTTTGGGCCGAGGTAGCACCATGCAACTCATCGATATCGGCGTCAACCTGACCAACCCCAGTTTCGCCGACAAACATCAAGCGGTGCTCGAACGCGCCTATGCATCCGGGGTCTGCCAACTGGTCTTGACCGGCACCAGTATCGAGGGCAGCGAACAGGCTCTGGAGCTGTGCCAACGCCTCGACGACACGGGCGAGAGACTGTTTTCCACCGCTGGCATTCACCCTCACAGCGCCAGCGACTGGACCGCCGACAGCGCCCGGCACCTCAAGGATCTGTTGATGCACAGCCGCGTGCGCGCGGTGGGCGAATGCGGGCTGGACTTCAACCGGGACTTCTCTCCCCGACCACAACAGGAAAAGGTCCTGGAAGAACACCTCGCCTTGGCGGTCCAATTGCAATTGCCGGTGTTCCTGCATGAACGCGATGCCGATCAGCGCTTGCTGGACATCCTCCGGGATTTTCGCGATCAATTGCCGGCGGCCGTGGTGCACTGCTTTACCGGTGAAAAAAAGGCGCTGTTCAGCTACCTCGACCTGGACCTGCACATTGGCATCACTGGCTGGATCTGTGACGAACGCAGGGGTACGCACCTGCACCCGTTGGTGCGCGAGATACCCCGCGGTCGGCTGATGCTCGAAAGTGACGCACCGTACCTGCTGCCCCGCACGCTGCGGCCCAAACCCAAGAATGGCCGCAACGAACCGGCCTACCTGAGCGAAGTCCTGCGCGAAGTGGCCTTGCACCGGGGCGAAACCCAGGAAGACCTGGCTGCCCACAGCACCGCCTGCGCCCGGGCGTTCTTCGGGTTGCCGACTCTCTCCTGACCTCTACAGGTCCCACAAGGGATCTGGTTGTCTGTGGGCCCACAACAAAACCCAGGCTTCGTGTTGTCTGTTGACCCACATCAAAATCCCGTCACCTGAGTAGCGGCAAAATAATGGCACCTTGCCAATGCTGTTTCCGCTATCAGAGAAGACCTTCCATGGGTGCCTGGCTTAGCAATATCTCGCTGAAATACAAATTCTGGGCGGTCAATGCGGTCGCCTTTGTCACGACCTTGCTGCTGGTGCTCTACGCGGTGCACCTCGAACAGCAGGCGCGCAACCACGCGGCCCAGGCGAATGCCCAGGCCCAGGCACACCTGCTGGATGCCTGGCCTGCCGGAGCGCCCTTGCCCAAGGTCGACTATCTCCTGGCATTCCAGCGCGACCAGGTCCCCGTTCTCAACAAACAACCGTTGCCTTCGCTGGCCCAAGCCAATGGCTGGGTCGAACTCGACACCGCGCTGCTGTTTGGCGATGACCCGCTGCTGGGCGCCCAAGTGATCCATCGAGGTGACGGCCAACAACTCGCCGTGCTGGCCCAAGGTGTGAGCCTGGGCCAAGTGTTCGGTGAACACTTCAGCCAATACGCCGTGGCAGTGTTCGTGTTGATGTTGGCGATGCTGGGCGCGTCGCAGCTGTTGATCCGTTTTTTGCTCAGCCAGCTCAATACGCTCAAAGACGTGATGCTGCACGTGGAAAAAACCGGTGACCTGTCCGCCCGCGTGCCCCTGGCCTGCAAGGATGAAGTGGGCCAGATGGCGGCGGCGTTCAACGCCATGCAGGCCGGTTATCAACGGGTGGTCGACACCGTTGCCAGCACCGCCCGACAATTGGACAGTGGCGCAGCGCGCCTGGCGTCGAGCATGAACGATGTTCGCCACGGCATGCTCGGCCAGCAAAGCGAAACCGATCAGGCGGCCACGGCGATCAACGAAATGTCCGCCACGGTTTATCACATCGCCCAGCATGCCGGCGCCACCCGCGACCTGTCGAAAACCGCTGACACCCTGGCGGGCAATGGCCACGAAGTGGTCGGCCGGGTGCAACAGTCGATCACCGGGTTGTCTTCGGGTGTGCAGCAGACCGCCGAAATGATCCAGCGCCTGGCCGAAGACAGCCAGAAGATCAACAGCGTGGTCAGTGTGATCCACAGCATCGCCGAACAAACCAATCTGCTGGCCCTGAACGCGGCCATCGAAGCCGCGCGGGCCGGGGACATGGGCCGCGGTTTTGCCGTGGTGGCCGACGAGGTGCGCAACCTGGCCAAGCGGGTGCAGACCTCCACGGATGAAATCACCACCATGATTGCGGCGCTGCAAGCCGGGACCCGGGACGCGGTGGACTTTATGCAGGAGAGTTCGCTCAAGGCTGACGATTGCGTGCAACAGGCCCGCGAGGCCGGCGATGCGTTGGCACAAATCACCGCAGCGGTAGCGCAAATGCGCGAGAGCAACACCCAGATCGCGGTCGCGGCCGAGCAGCAAAGCCATGTCGCCGAGGAAATGAACCGGGCGGTGGTGAGTATTCGCGACGTAACCGAGAATACCGTGCGCCAAACCGTCGATTCAGCCACCACCAGCCATGAACTGGCGACATTGGCGGGCGAGTTGAGCAAGGCGATTGGGCAGTTGAAGCTTTAGAGCGTTGGCTTGCCCTAGTCCTGCTGTGGTGAGGGGTTTCTCTCTGTGGGAGCAAGGCTTGCTCCCACAGATAAGTCCCTCGCCATAACAGCAAAACTGTATGGCCGCCTATCGCTTCGATAGCCAACCGCGATTCGCCGCCCTGTTCGGCCAGGCCTATTCTTGGGTTATTCAGAACTCAAGGAACAGCATCATGGGCAAACGTCACCCCAATCTTGCGGCCTGGCAATGGCGCGCCTACCCAGACAATCATCGGCACCCCACCAACCTGGTGTTGCACCTGATTGCCGTGCCGCTGTTCATCATCGCTTTGCTGCTGATTGTGTCGGGGGTGTTCAGCTTGAGCCTGGGCGATGTCGCCATCGGCATCATCGGCCTGCTCGCGGCACTCGGCTTGCAGCGTCACGGACACAGCCTGGAGGCCCAGGCCTCCGAGCCGTTCAGCGATCGCAAGGATGCCGTGTCACGCCTGCTGGTGGAACAGTTCCTGACGTTTCCACGGTTCTTTCTCAGCGGTGGCTGGTGGCGAGCCTGGCGGGAGCGCCACCGTCACAACCGCAAGCCTTGACCGGAGCAGCCTTACCCAAAGATCGTGACCGTCTGCCGACTCAGGGCGATCAAGCGGCCCTCGGCGCTCCAGAACTTCGCGGCGACATGGCCGTAGCCGTCCTGGGCGTGTTCGATCTCGGCCAGGTACTTGCACCAGTCCAGCGTCGTGAGCTCCAGCAGCGGCTGGACGAACTCGATGGTCCACGTGAGCGTGCTGCCCGGGGCCATTTGCGAAAGGTGAGGCAACAAGGCCGGCGGCCAGGCGTCCACCAAGGCCAGGATATGGCTTTCGTTCAGCGGCTCCTCCTGCACATCGCCGCGCAAGCGCACCCAGCCGCCCATGCTCCGGGATTTATTGCCGCTGAACGGCAAGCCGCCCACACTCCAGCGCAGCGCCAGGTGCCGCATGAATTCCGGCGTAGCGCCCTTGACGTAAGGCAACTCCTGGCATTGCTCCACGCTTTTGAATTCTGGCGCGGGGTCGGCCTGCACCGCCACCACGGATGAGCGCGATGCGCCGAAACTGCCTTGCACCACGGTCACTACTTGGCCGTTCTGCACTGCGCGCCCCAACACCTGGCTCACTGCCTTGCCTTCACGCAACACGTCGACTTCGAAACTGACAGGCACCTCGGGTTCGACCGGGCCGACAAAGGTGATCGCCAGCGAGCGCACCGGACGATCCGCCGGCACTTGGGCACGCATCGCCTCATATTGCAGCGCGGCCACCAATCCGCCAAAACTGGCCCGACCCTGGCCCCATTCAGGCGGGATGCTCACAGCACCTGGCTGCCGGCGCACGGCATCGATCAAATCGGAAAAGCGCATGACGACCTCGAAAACAGGGAAAAGGATGAAGGGATATTAACCAGCCCAGGCTGGCGGCACAGGGCTCATTCCAGCCAAAGAGACTGACAGATAAGCCGCAGTCTTTGAATTCCCCCACCTACTGTGGGAGCGAGCTTGCTCGCGATGGCGGCGGGTCAGTTGGCACATGAACTGACTGATATACCGCTATCGCGAGCAAGCTAGCTCCCACAGGGGGTATGGGCTGGGCTCAGGATTTTTCGAAGCAACTGACAATCAGCTTGTCGAGCACCTTGTCGGACTTGGCCTCGGCTTTTTCCATAGTGGCATGCCAAGTGGCCACACACGATTGCAGATCGGTTTCTTCCTTGGCCCTGGCCAGCCATTGCCAGCAATCGTGCCAGTCGCCCAGCGCGGCCTGGGCGGATTTGAGCCGGGGCATGGCCGCCTCAGGCAGGCGGTCAAGTTCAGGGTAGGCTTCGATGGCATAACGCACGCGCTTGATCAGCAGGCGTAATCGATGGCGGTCATGGGCCGGATCACGCAGGGCTTCGCCGAGTTTCTTCCACTGTTTGTCCAGGCGCTTTTCGATGCGTTTGCGCAAGCCCTTCAGCAACCCCTCGCGCTGGGACGCACGAACGAAGCGCGGGAAGGCATCGAGGATCATCAGCAACTGCGCCAGTTCAACACTCGCGGCCACGGCGGGATAAGCCTCGGCCATTTGCACCTGGCGTCGCCGAGCCGCCTCGGCCTGACCATGCTGCTCCAGGTAGGCGGCCAACACTTCCCGGTCGCGCAAGGGCGTGGTCAGGGTGCCGACCGCAGAAGCCGCCGTTTCCAGCTGTTCGACGCCGGGCAACCCACGCAATGGACGAAGCAGGCTGCGCAAACGGCGAACCGTGGTCCGCAGGTCATGCAGCGCCTCGCTGTCGGTATGGGCATTCAAACGGGCCTGACAGGCCAATAGGCGGACTTCCAGGCCCAGTATCCGGGCCACCAGCCGATCGATCATGGAACGCACTCCGTACGCAGCTTCGAGCTTTAAGCTTCAAGTGGGGGGTGCGTCTCTCTCTTGCCGCTTGAAGCTTGCAGCTGCTTTTATCTTATCGTCCCGCGCGGGACTCGCGGATGTAGAAACGCGCCTTCTCGGCTTTCTTGGTACAGCCTTCGAACGCTTCGAATTGCTGCTGGGTCTTGGCGCCCGTCAGCAGGGACAGGGCCTTGGAATAGCTGACGGTGCCGGCAAAACCTTCGGCCTTGGCCAGGTCCAGTTCATGCCAGGCGCTGTCGAGTTGGCTGCCGCAGCTGTCACGGTAAGCGGTTTTGCCTGCGCAACCGGCCAGGGCCAGAACCATCAGGGATGCCACCAGGGGCAGGCAGATCCGGGCTTTCATCGATTACACCTCAAGTCAGGGAAAACAGTCGTGCTGGTAAGACGGTTGCGCCGGCAAAAAGTGCCAAGGCCCGACCGTGTAAATTCAGTGTGGATGAGAATACGCAAATGCCACGCCAGCGTGTCAAAAAACGACGCCTGTGCCACAACGATTGAGCCAAGCTGTCGATAAGTGCATTGTTGGAGCCTGTTCGACAAGAGGCCAGGTCATGACAAAACGTGTCGCATTGGTATTGGGCTCGGGCGGCGCCCGGGGCTACGCCCATATCGGGGTGATCGAAGAGATCGAACGGCGTGGCTACGACATCGCCTGCATCGCCGGTTGCTCCATGGGCGCAGTCGTGGGCGGGATCTACGCTGCGGGCAAGCTCGAGGATTACCGCAACTGGATCGAAAGCCTGGACTATCTGGATGTCTTGCGGTTGGTGGACGTCAGCTTTCGCCTCGGGGCGATTCGCGGCGAGAAAGTTTTCGGACAGATCCGCAAGATTGTCGGCGAACTCAATATTGAAGATTTGCGCATTCCCTATACCGCCGTGGCTACCGACCTGACCAACCAGCAGGAAATCTGGTTCCAGGAAGGTTGCCTGCATCAGGCAATGCGCGCCTCGGCAGCGATTCCCAGCCTGTTCACGCCGGTGATGCAAGGCAACCGCATGTTGGTGGATGGCGGCCTGCTCAACCCGTTGCCGATCGTGCCGGTGGTGTCGAGCCACTGCGACCTGATCATCGCGGTCAACCTCAACGCCACCAATCAGAAACAGTATCGATTACCGGTGATCCCGCGCCCCGCCGCGTTCCGGCGGCGCTTCGACACCCTGGTCAACTCCCTGGGGTCGCGCCTGCCGTTTCGCCGCAAGCAGGCCGAGCAACTGTTGCTGCTGGAGCAGGAAGCCTTGAAGGCCGAGGCCGCTGACATCAACCCGTGGATCGACTCGGCCGAGCCTGAAGGCCAACAACCGGCTGCCGCGCCTGAGAACGAAGGCGCACCGAAATCCGCCACCGGTTCGTTCATCATCGACAACGTCGGCCCGGCGTCGTTGCTGGATCTGATCAACCAGAGCTTCGAAGTGATGCAGACCTCGTTGGCCCAGTACAAGATCGCCGGTTACCCGCCGGATGTGCTGATCAACGTGCCGAAACGGGTGTGCCGGTTCTTCGAGTTCTACAAGGCGCCGGAGCTGATCGCGTTGGGGCGGGAGATTGCCAGCGATACGTTGGATCGGTATGAGAGTGACCAGAGCTGAGAGATCTCGAGCGGCTGTTCGGGCCTCTTCGCGAGCAAGCTCGCTCCCACATTGGTCTGCGGTGAACCCTGTGGGAGCGAGCCTGCTCGCGATGGCGGCAGGCCGGACAACACAGCACTAAAGCCCACCCTCCCCCAACAACCGATACCCCACCCCCGCCTCGGTCGCAATGAATCGCGGTCGGGTCGGGTCGTCGGCCAGTTTCTGGCGCAGGTGACCGACCACGATCCGCAGGTAGTGAGTGTCGTCGGTGTGGGTCGGGCCCCAGATGTCCTTGAGCAGTTGCTGCTGGGTAATGACCCGCCCCGGGTGTCGCGCCAGTTGCGCCAGCACGGCGTACTCCTTTCGAGTCAGGGCCACTTCGCTGCCGTCCAGCAGCACCCGTCGATACGCCAGGTCCACCGTCAGCGGACCGAACTTCAGCGCGGCTTCCTGTGGCTCGCCTGCCGGGGCCTGGCGCAACAACGCGCGGATGCGGGCGAGAAATTCCTGGATGCCGAACGGCTTGGTCACGTAATCATTGGCGCCGTTGTCCAGCGCCTCGACCTTCTGCGCTTCGCTGGCCCGTACCGAGAGCACCAGCACCGGCACCGTCGACCATTGGCGAAACTCGCGCAACACCTGTTGGCCATCCATGTCCGGCAGGCCCAGGTCGAGCACCAGCAGATCGGGTTTGTTCAGCGCCGCCTGGGCAAGCCCTTCAGCGCCGGTGCCGGCTTCCAGCACCTTGTAACCTTGGGAACTCAGGCTGATGCGCAGGAACTTGCGGATCTGCGGCTCGTCATCAATGACCAAAAGGGTCGCGGTCTGGCTCATGGGGTTCGTTCGTTGCAATCAGGTGAAAAGGCAAGCAAGTAGGACGAGAGTAACCCAGCGCCGCTCAAGCTTCATCGTCCATGCCCGGTTGTGCCTGCAAGGGCAGGTGCAACGTGATGCAGGTGCCGCGACCCTCGAGGCCATCGGCCACGCTGATTCGCCC
Source organism: Pseudomonas sp. St316 (assembly GCF_018325905.1). Lineage (NCBI taxonomy): Bacteria > Pseudomonadati > Pseudomonadota > Gammaproteobacteria > Pseudomonadales > Pseudomonadaceae > Pseudomonas > Pseudomonas sp. St316. The sequence goes on from NZ_AP021901.1 coordinate 4,834,442, forward strand.
ACCATGGGCCCCGACCATGCCCTGGCAGATGGCCAATCCCAACCCCGTGCCCTGCCCGCCCCGGTCACCGCGGGCGGCGGTATAGAACATGTCGAAGATTTTCTCTCGCTCTTGTTCAGGGATCCCGGGGCCCTCGTCAGCCACGGCAAAAAACACTTCGCTGTCGGTCGCCCCGGCGCTCAGCAGCAGCCGCCCTTGGGCCGGCGAGAATCGCGCGGCGTTCTCCAGCACGTTCACCAGGGCCTGTTCGATCAACGCCGCATGGACGTAAAGCAAGGGCAATTCAGCGGGCACCTCGACATTGAGCGCCAGCGGTACCAACACCGTCCGCAGGCGGTTCAGCGCGCTGCCGACGATATCGGCTGGCGACACCCAGTCTCGCGCCAGCTTCAGGGCCCCGTGGCCAAGACGGGTCATGTCCAGCAGGTTCTGGATATAGCGATCCAGCCGCTCAGCCTCATCGCGGGTGCCTTCAAGCAGTTCACGGCGATCGGCCAGTGGGATCGCCTCCCCCAGCGCCAGCAGGCTGTCGATGCTGCCGCGCATCGCGGTCAGCGGTGTGCGCAGATCGTGGGACACTGAAGCCAGCAAGGCGCTGCGCAGTTGTTCGGTTTCACCGTGCAGGCGCGCAGCTTCCAGGTCCTGGGCCAGTTGCGCCCGGGCCAGCGCCTGGGCCAAGGGTTGACTGAGGGCCGCCAGCAAACGCCGGCGCTGGCCACTCAGCGGCTTGCCTTCTTTCGGGCATACGCCCAACAGGGCCAACGGCCCGCCCTCCGCCGACAATGGCCACCACCACCAACGTCCGGACGGCAGTGTTCCGGTACCCGCGCCAGCCGGCTGATCGTGCTGCCAGGACCAATCGGCCGCGGCGCGCTCGGCCTCGGTGAACGTCAACGGCTCACCGCTCTCGATTTTCCAACCGCCCTGGCTGTCGCGGTTGAGCAGGCACAGTTGCAAGTCGTGCCACCCGTTGAGGTGCTGCGCGGCGGCGCTGATTACCGCCTGGCGGTCGGTGGCGGCCGTGAGTTTGCGAGACAGGTCGAGCAGTTCGCCGGTTTCCTGTTGGGTGTCGCGCAGGGCCTGCAACTGACGACGCTGGCGCGCGGCAAGGTTGCCAGTCAGGGCGGCCATGAGCAGGAAAAACACCAGCGTCAGCACGTCTTCTTCGCGCTGGATGGTGAAGGAAAAATTCGGCGGGATGAACAGGAAGTCATAGGCCAGGAACGACAGCGCCGCGCAGGCCAGCGCCGGGCCGAGGCTGCTGCGTACCGCCACCAGCAACACCGCCATCAGGAACACCAGGGAGATATTGGGCAACGCCAGCCACCCTGAAATACCCCAGGCCAACGCGCTGGCCGCCACAGTCGCCGTCAGCGCCAGCACATAATCGAACCCAGTCTGGACGGCGTTCGAACGCACGCGGGCGGGACGGGGCTGTTCATCGCTGTCCAGCACGTTGATTTCCAGGCCCCGGGCATCGCGCAGCAGGCGCGACGCGAGGCCGCCGCCAAACAGCCGTCGGCGCAGGCGTGGTCGAGACTGGCCCACCAGCACCAGGGTAGCGCGCCGTTCGCTGGCATGCTGAATCAGCGTCCTGGCCACTTCACCGGCCCGCAGCAGCACCACTTCGCCACCGAGGCGTTCGGCCAGTTGCTGGGCATTCTGCAGGCGCTGGCGCGAGGGCTCGTCACGGGCACGGCCGTTGTCCACATGCACCAGGCTCCACGGCAGATGCCGACGCTGTGCAACGCGGCTGGCATGGCGCACCAGGCGTTCGGCCTGCACGTCACCGTCCACCCCCACCAGCAAGCGTCCGCGCACTGCCGGCGCGGCCTGGCCCAATTGTCGATAACCCTGGGCCAAATCGTTGTCCACCTGGGCGGCGGCGGTCTGCATGGCCAGCTCACGCAACGCGGTCAGGTTGGTCTGGGTGAAAAACGCATCGATCGCCGCCCGGGCCTGCTCCGGCACGTAGACCTTGCCATCGCGCAGGCGCTCCAACAGCTCACGGGGAGGCAGGTCGATCAGCAGCAGTTCATCGGCCTCCTGCAGGACCCAATCGGGCAACGTCTCGCGCACCTGCACACCGGTGATACCACGCACTTGATCGTTGAGGCTTTCCAGATGCTGGACATTGACGGTGGTGTAGACGTCGATACCTGCCGCGAGCAGCTCTTGAATGTCCTGCCAGCGCTTTGCATGACGACTGCCGGGGGCGTTGCTGTGGGCCAGTTCGTCCACCAGGACCAGGGGCGGCCGGGCGGCGAGCAAGCCGTCGAGGTCCATTTCCTCAAGCATCACACCGCGATACTCCGAGCGCACCAAAGGTTGCTGCGCCAGGCCGCCGAGCAGTGCTTCGGTTTCGGTACGACCGTGAGTTTCCACCACCCCGGCGACGACGTTCACGCCTTGGCGTACTTGAGTGTGGGCCGCTTGCAGCATGGCGTAGGTCTTGCCGACACCGGGCGCCGCACCCAGGAAGACCTTGAGCCGGCCACGGTCGTTGCGGGGCAGATTGGCTAACAGTGCGTCGGCGCGGCCGGAGTCGCTCATGGCGTGGAAATCTCTTTCAAATATTGATCAAACACCCTGTGGGGAACCGGACCTGTGGGAGCAAAGCTTGCTCGCGATCAAGGCGACACGGTTCAACTGATGAACCGCGTTATCGTTCATCGCGAGCAAGCTTTGCTCCCACAGGCTTTGCTGCAGCAGGCTTTGCACCCTCAGGGGTCTACAGTTTTTCCAGGGCCAGGTTCAGCGCCAGCACATTCACCACTGGCGGGCCCACCCAGGGTCGCTCGGTGTTGTCATTGAGCAGTTGCTGCAGGGTCGAGACCGGCAGGTTGCGCGCCGCGGCGACACGCGCCAGTTGATAGGCAATCGCCGCCGGAGGCAAGTGCGGATCCAGCCCACTGCCGGAGGTGGTCAGCAACGCCAGCGGCACCGGGCCCTGGCTTTTGACCTGGAGAGACTGGGCCGCCTCGATCACCCGCGTCGCCAGGGCCGGATTGCTCGGGGAAAGATTGCTGGCGCCGCTGGCAACCGTGGCGAAGGCACCGGCCGACGGCCGTGGATGAAACCAGGCATCACCGGTGAAATCCTGGGCGATCAGCGTCGAGCCACGGACCTTGCCAGCGGCATCGACGATCAGGCTGCCATTGGCCTGGACGGGAAAGGCGACTTGCGCCACGCCGGTGACCACCAGCGGGTACGCGACACCGGTGAGCAGGGTCATCAGCAATAACAGGCTCAAGGCCGGGCGAATCAGAGTGGACATTTGAAAATCCTCGAATAAGAAACAGCTAAACTTCCGGGCAAGGAACTTGCTCGCGCTGGGCTCTGTAGGAGCTGGCGAAGCCTGCGATCTTTTGATCTTGATCTTGATCTTTCGCTTGGGATTCAAGTGTCTGGGGGAAGATCGCAGCCTCGTTGCACTCGACAGCTCCTACAGAGCTCCTACACAGCCCGGCGGGAGCAATCTTCCTGCAACAAAAATTGGCTCACCGCACGTCAGGCTCAAACCAGGTGCAACGCCGTCAGCAACATATCGATCGCCTTGATCCCCACGAACGGCACCACGATCCCGCCCAGGCCATAAATAAGCAGATTGCGTCGCAACAGCGCCGCCGCGCTTGCCGCTTGCACGCGCACACCGCGCAGGGCCAGGGGGATCAGCACGACGATGATCAGGGCGTTGAAGACAATGGCCGACACAATCGCGCTCTGCGGGCTGCTCAGGTGCATCACGTTCAACACGCCGAGCTGTGGATAAATCGAGGCGAACAGCGCCGGCAGGATCGCGAAGTACTTGGCGATGTCATTGGCGATGGAAAAGGTGGTCAGCGCCCCACGGGTCACCAGCAGTTCCTTGCCGATCTGCACCACATCCAGCAGTTTGGTCGGGTCGCTGTCGAGGTCGACCATGTTGGCCGCTTCCCGCGCGGCCTGGGTGCCGTCATTCATCGCCATGCCGACATCGGCCTGAGCCAGGGCCGGGGCGTCGTTGGCGCCGTCGCCGCACATGGCCACCAGCCGACCGTCATTTTGCTCATGACGGATACGCGCGAGTTTTTTCTCCGGCGTGGCCTCCGCCAGCACGTCATCGACACCGGCCTCGGCGGCAATCGCCGCGGCGGTCAACGGGTTGTCGCCGGTGACCATCACCGTGCGGATCCCCAGCTTGCGCAGCTCAGCAAAGCGCTCACGGATGCCGGGCTTGACCACGTCCTTGAGATGGATAGCGCCGAGCAGCTTACCGTCCACGCACACCAGCAACGGCGTGCCACCACTCTGGGCAATCTTGTCGACCTCCCGCGCCAGTGCTGAAGGCCACTCGGTTTTCGCCAGACCGATAAAGCTCAGCAACGAATCCACGGCGCCCTTGCGATAAACGCGCCCTTGATAATCGACGCCAGATAACCGGGTTTCTGCACTGAACGGCACCGCGGTCAACGCGTCGAGGCTGGGTTCGGGTTGCGCATGCAAACCTCGCAGGTACTCGACGATAGACTTACCCTCAGCCGTGTCATCGGCCAACGAAGCGAACAGCGCGCCTTCGGCCAGCTCTTGGGTGCTAACCCCTGGAGCGGCATAGACCGCTGTACAGCGACGATTGCCAAAGGTGATGGTGCCGGTCTTGTCCAGCATCAGCACATGCACGTCCCCCGCCGCTTCGACCGCACGGCCGGATTTGGCGATCACGTTCAGGCGCACCAACCGGTCCATCCCGGCGATGCCAATGGCCGACAGCAGCCCGCCGATGGTGGTGGGAATCAAGGTGACCAGCAGCGCCACCAGAAACACCAGCGGCAGCTTGGCGTTGGCGAAATGGGCGAACGGTTGCAGCGTCACCACCACCAACAGGAAGATCAGCGTCAGGCCGATCAACAGGATGTCCAGCGCCACCTCGTTCGGGGTTTTCTGGCGCTTGGCACCTTCGACCAAGGCGATCATGCGGTCCAGGGTAGACTCGCCGGGATTGCTGGTGATGCGTATCAGCAGCCAGTCGGAGACCAGCCGCGTATTGCCGGTGACGGCCGAGCGATCGCCGCCGGACTCGCGGATGACCGGCGCCGATTCGCCAGTGATCGCCGCCTCGTTGACCGCAGCAATGCCGTCGATCACTTCACCGTCGCCGGGGATCATGTCGCCGGCCTCGACGCGCACCACATCGCCTTTGCGCAGACGGGTGGCGGGGACGATTTCAAAGCCGGTGGCGGTCTGGCGACGTGCGTTGAGGCCTTCGCTGCCAGCCTTGAGGCTGTCGGCCCGGGCCTTGCCGCGGCCTTCGGCCAATGCTTCGGCGAAGTTGGCGAACAGCACGGTGAACCACAGCCACAGGGCAATTTGCGCGGCCACGAACGTCGGCACGGCACTGTCGGGGATGAAGCACAACACGGTAGTGAGGATCGCGGTCAGCTCCACCACCAGCATCACTGGCGCGCGGTACAACTGGCGTGGATCAAGCTTGACGAAGGCCTGCACCAGCGCCGGCCGCCAGAGGGCCGACAGGTGGGTCTTCGGTTGTTCCGGCGCCTTGGCGGCGACGGTTTTGCTCATCGGCATATTCATCATCAGGTCCTCAGAAGCCCATGCTCAGGTGTTCGGCAATCGGCCCCAGTGCCAGGGTCGGCAGGAAGGTCAAGCCGCCCACCAGCAAAATGGTCACGGTCAACAGGGTCACGAACAGCGGGCCGTGGGTGGGAAAGCTGTTCTGGCCAATCGGCGCGGTCTTCTTCAAGGCGAGGCTGCCGGCCAACGCCAGCACCGGCAGGATGTAGCCGAACCGGCCGATCAACATGCCCAGGCCCAACATCAGGTTGTGGAAAGGCGTGTTGGCGCCGAACCCGGCGAATGCCGAACCGTTGTTCGCGCCCGCCGAGGTGTAGGCGTACAACAACTGGCTGAAACCGTGGGCACCCGGGTTGCTCACCGCAGCGGCCGGGCCGGGCAGGCTCGCGGCGACGGCACCCAGCACCAGCACGCTCACGGGCATCACCAGCAGGGTTGCCACCAACAGTTGCACCTCCCGGGCGCCGAGCTTCTTGCCCAGGTATTCCGGGGTGCGACCGATCATCAAGCCGGCCAGGAACACCGCGATCAGCACGTTCAACAGCATGCCGTAGAGCCCGGCCCCGACGCCGCCGAAGATCACTTCGCCGACCATCATGTTCACCAGCGACACCATGCCACTGAGCGGGTTGAGGCTGTCGTGCATGGCGTTGACCGAGCCGTTGGAGGCCGCCGTGGTGGTCACTGACCACAGCACCGTGGCGGTGGTGCCGAAGCGTGCTTCCTTGCCTTCCAGCGGCGCAGTTTGCTCGACGGCCGCGTTGGTCAGGGCCGGGTTCGGTTGGTATTCGGCCCACAGTGACGTCGCGCCGCCGATCAGGAACAAGGCCAGCATGCAGGCGATGATCGCCCGGCTCTGGCGCAGGTCCTTGACGTAATGACCGAAGGTGAACACCAGCGCGGCGGGAATCAGGATGATCGAAGCGAGTTCAAACAGGTTGCTCCAGGCCGTCGGGTTCTCGAACGGGTGCGCCGAGTTGACGCCGAAGAAACCACCGCCGTTGGTGCCCAGTTGCTTGATCGCGATCTGGCTGGCGGCCGGCCCCAGTGGGATGACTTGGTCGACGCCCTGCAGCGTGACCCCGTGCACGTAATGCGCGAAGGTCTGCGGCACGCCCTGCCAGACCAGCAACAACGCCAGCAGCAGGCACAGCGGCAACAGCCCATAGAGGGTGGCGCGGGTCATGTCGACCCAGAAATTACCCAGCGTCGCGGCGGACTTGCGCCCGATGCCGCGACACAGCGCCACGAGCACGGCCAGGCCGGTGGCGGCGCTGACAAAGTTCTGCACGGTCAGGCCGACCATCTGGCTCAGGTAGCTCAGGGACGCTTCACCGCTGTAGGACTGCCAGTTGGTGTTGGTCATGAAACTCACGGCCGTGTTGAAAGCCTGCGTCCACTCCATGCCGGGCAGTTGCTCGGTATTGAGCGGCAGGTGTCCCTGCAGCAGGAGAATGGCGAACAGCAAGAAAAAACCCGCCAGGTTGAAGGCGAGCAAGGCCAGGGTGTATTTCTGCCAGCTCTGCTCGGCAGTGGAATCGACACCGGCCAGGCGATAGCAACCGCGCTCCACCGGGCCGAGGATCGGTGAAAGCCAAGTGCGCTGGCCTTCCATCACCCGGTAGTAAAAACGCCCCAGAAACGGTGCCGGAATCAGCACCAGGGCAAAAAAGCCGAGGATCAGCCCATAGTCATAACCGTGCATAGCCGCTCCTAGTTCCGATCGGCGCGCAACAGCGCAACCAGCAGATAAATGAACAGCGCCCCTGCCAGCAGCAGCGACACCCCGTCCAGAACACTCATGGGATTTCTCCGTGGTACGGCGTCGTGCCGTGTGTGGAGTGATTGTCGGCAGGGAGGCTGTAAAGGAACGAGATCGAGAGCGGGGCTGAGGGATAAAGAATTCGTAAAAAGTGTTGGCTGGACTGGCCTTATCGCGAGCAAGCTCGCTCCCAGATTGGATTTGCTGCGAATAAAGAATTTGCGCCCATTGAAGATTCCCTGTGGGAGCGAGCTTGCTCGCGATAAGGCCACACCAGGCACCAATGCTCTGAACTGGGGCATAAAACCAAGCCATCCGGTGGCGAACATCCCCGATACGACACGATTTCACCCATTACGACGGCTGTCACGACAATGGCACGCCCACTGCACTGCCCCTCCCCAGCGCTTTTGCTATGGATCGAGGGGAGCCACCGATGAACACACAACTCAAACCAACCCTGGGCACCCTGCATTTATGGGGCATTGCCGTCGGCCTGGTGATTTCCGGCGAGTATTTCGGCTGGAGCTACGGCTGGGGCGTGGCCGGAACACTGGGCTTTTTGGTGACGTCCTTCATGGTGGCGGCCATGTACACCTGCTTCATTTTCAGCTTCACCGAACTGACCACCGCCATTCCCCATGCCGGCGGGCCGTTTGCCTATAGCCGTCGGGCCTTTGGTGAGAAAGGCGGATTGATCGCCGGGCTGGCAACGCTGATCGAATTCGTCTTCGCCCCGCCGGCCATTGCCCTGGCCATCGGCGCCTACCTGAACGTGCAGTTCCCGGCCCTGGACCCGAAACACGCAGCAGTCGGCGCCTATATCGTGTTCATGGGGCTGAACATCCTCGGGGTCAAGCTGGCCGCGACGTTCGAGCTGATTGTCTGCGTACTGGCGGTGGTCGAACTGCTGGTGTTCATGGGCGTCGTGGCCCCGGCGTTCAGCTTCAGCAGCTTTGCCCTGAACGGCTGGGCGGGCTCCGATGTATTTGGCGCACCGGCCATTGCCGGGATGTTCGCCGCGATTCCCTTCGCCATCTGGTTCTTCCTGGCCATCGAAGGCGCGGCCATGGCCGCCGAAGAGGCCAAGGATCCGAAACGCACGATTCCCAAAGCCTACATCAGCGGCATCTTGACCCTGGTAGTCCTGGCGATGGGCGTGATGTTCTTTGCCGGCGGCGTCGGCGACTGGCGCACCCTGTCGAACATCAACGACCCCCTGCCCCAAGCCATGAAAACCGTGGTTGGTGAAAGCTCCGGCTGGCTGCACATGCTGGTGTGGATCGGCCTGTTCGGCCTGGTGGCGAGTTTCCACGGCATTATCCTCGGCTACTCGCGGCAGTTCTTCGCACTGGCCCGCGCCGGCTACCTGCCCGCCTCCCTGGCCAAACTGTCACGTTTCCAGACGCCGCACCGGGCCATCATCGCCGGTGGGCTGATCGGCATCGCGGCGATCTACAGCGACGGCCTGATCAACCTGGGCGGCATGACCCTGACGGCGGCGATGATCACCATGGCGGTGTTCGGCGCCATCGTCATGTACATCATGAGCATGCTCAGCCTGTTCAAATTGCGTAAAACCGAACCCAACCTGGAACGTACTTTCCGCGCACCGGGCTATCCGATCGTGCCAGGCATAGCCCTGGTACTGGCAGTGGTATGCCTGGTGGCGATGGCCTGGTTCAACGCGCTGATCGGGCTGATCTTCCTCGGCTTCATGGCGGTGGGTTTCGTCTACTTCATCCTCACCGCACAACTGCGCGCAGACGCTCCCGCCGATGCGATGCTGACCGGGCTTTGAGGTGAAGCGGACCGAACGGGCGTAGTATTGAACCACTGCGAGCAACCTTCGCTCATAAGTGGTAGGGGCAATGGATCGGCGAAATGTTCGCCCGTCCATGCCCCCTCAAGGAGAGCCCTATGCCCTGGTATGCCTGGTTAATCCTGATCGTCGCCATCGGCTCGATCGTGGGTGGTCTGATGATGCTGCGCGACACCGCCAACAAGGTCGAGTTGACCGATGAGCAACGCAAGCGTGTTGCCGAGCGCAATGCGGAAATGGATGCGAAGGAGGCCAAGGATCGCTGATTGCTGCCCGGCCTAACACTTTTGTGGCGAGGGGATTTATCCCCGCTGGGCTGCGCAGCAACCCCAAAACCTGCCACCCGGTGTGTCTGATCAACTGGGTGGGCTTTTGAAAGGGGCCGCTGCGCGCCCCAGCAGGGATAAATCCCCTCGCCACAAAAAGCCAGCACCTGCATCACTTTTCCCAATCCGCCTTGGCGATGTGCAAGCCATGCAACCCGTTGTAGGCCGCCCGCTCAGGTTGGCTCCACCCCTGCAGCAATGAATCCTCCAACCGATAGATCTCCACACCCAACGGGCGACAGACGCTAAGGGGATCCTGCGCATCGGGCCCCCACATCGCCAGCGACAGGTCACCACCCGGGCAGGTGGACAAGGCGCACAACAGATCGATCTCGGCAAAGAACTCCAGGTAATCGCCCTTCTGCGCCGGACAGGCCTTCATGAAATACATGTCGTCATGATTAAGTCCGGTGCATTGGAAAATATTCAGCACGTCATGCACATCGAACTCTGTCAGGCCGTGGGGCAACACCGCACGGGTCAGGTTCGAGTGGCAGTGATGATGGAAATCCTCCCCGGTCAGCATCTTGTTCACGTACGGATCACAACGCGTCCCCAGCAGGTCGTGCAGCCGTCCACCGTGCTCATCGATGCCGTAGCCGGCCAGGCTGTCATCGGTGATGGTCACCAAGGGCCGCAGAAATGGCAGGTTCGACCACAACCGATCATGGGTGCTGACGTGAGCGCCCTGAAGCTGACGCGTGCGCGCCGCCCACAGCCGCTCCCGCGGGTCATGGGCGTTCCAGACATTGAAGTCCCCTACCTGCGGACCCACCGGGGTCGTGACGCGGAACACGTGACCAGCGGGTACGTGCCAGGCGCGGCCGGTGCGGATGGGGACTTCGAACTGCTCGATCAGGGTGCGTTTGTCCTGCTGCGCGCGGATACGGTCGTAGAAGGGTTTGTCCGAGCCTTTGCTGACCTGGTAGGCGGCTGGGTAGTCTTTGTACATGGCGCGGGTCCTTGATCAGTGGTGATGGGTGGGTGTTAGCAGTTGCACAAGCAACTGCTCGGAATCGTCGAGGTAAAGACTCATCGCGTCGTGGGCCGCCAGCTTGTTGCCGTCGGCCAGGCAATCGTGGATATAACGGTCACGCGCTAGCCACGGCGCTTGGAAACGCGCCTCATCGGGCGCGGAGCTAAATACCAGGCGCAGTTGTGCAACCACATTGGTGAAAAAGTCATCAAGTAATGGACTGCGCATCAATCCGACGATGTGCTGATGGAACGCCAGGCCATGGGTACCAACCGAACGCCAGTCTTCACGCTCCCCAGCCAGACCCGCAGCCTCGAGGGCTTCGAGCATCCGATCGGACTGATACTCGCGCAATGGCTGGCTGCCCAAGATGGCTTGAAGCTCCAAGGTGCGACGGACCTTGAACAGATCTCGCACATCCTCGACACCTAACCTGCGGACCATCACGCCTTTGTTACGCACGTAACAGGTCAACCCTTCCTGGCCCAGGCGGTGTAACGCTTCGCGGATGGTGTTGCGCGAAGCGTTGTAGGCCGAGACCAGGTTATTCTCCACCAGCGCCATGCCTGGCAGCAGGCGCCCGCTGATGATGTCGGCGCGTAGCTCCAGGGTGATCTGGTCGGCTAGGCAGAGCGTGTTAGTCATGGAGGGAGGGCCTTGGATTGTTGAACAATCGGTTGGCTGTAGGTAATCATTATTTGTGCCAATGGTGGATACATTTCCAGGAGCTCGTCCAAAATTTGCACCCACCAGATAGCAAAAAGGCCAGTCAATTCGACCGGCCTCCTTCAATCAAAAACTCAATTCACTTCCAGCTTGTCACGATTCCTGTCGAGAATCGCCTTGCCAATCCCCTTGACCTCCAGCAGCTCTTCCACCGAAGAGAACGGCCCATTGCTCTCCCGATACGCAACAATCGCCTCGGCCTTGCCCTTCCCTATCCCTGACAGCTCGCGCTGCAGCGTGGCAGCATCCGCCCCGTTTAAATCCACTTTGGCGCTCTGCGTTTTGGTTGGCTGTTCCACGGCCTGCGGCGTAGCGACGGACTCGGGCTTGACCGTTGGGGCGGCGATAACAGCAATCGAGGCGCTGGTCAGAAAGGCAAAGATCAAAGAGTAGAAATAGCCTGTACGCATAAGTGACGCTCCATGACATCGTTAAGAGAGAAGCAGCTTTTCCGAAGCTGCCTCTCAAACTTAGGCGATGAGGTGTCGCTGTCAAAAATGTGTACGTTACAACGTATGTAACAATCAGGGTTCGAGACGACGTTGCTGGTAGATCCAGTCGACAATCTCGCCGTCCGGGGCGTAACCGCTGACAGTGTCCCTAAGTAGCTGGCGGACCCTGGCGTAATCATCCTGCTCAATGGCGGACAGCAACTCAGCCAACTTGGCCTTGAGCGTGTCCCAAGGAAGGTGGTCCTCGTTTGCACTCATGATCATCGGGTGCTGGGTGGCGACGACGTTGTCGCCAATCAGCAACTCCTCGTACAGCTTCTCGCCAGGGCGCAGGCCCGTGAACTCGATTGAAATATCGCCATGGGGGTTCTTTTCCGAACGCACGCTCAAGCCAGACAAGTGGATCATCTTTTCCGCCAGCTCGACAATCTTCACCGGCTCCCCCATGTCCAGCACGAAGACATCTCCACCCAAGCCCATGGAGCCCGCCTGGATCACCAGTTGGGCCGCTTCGGGGATGGTCATGAAATAGCGCGTGATCTTGGGATGGGTGACGGTCAATGGACCGCCGGACTTGATCTGCTTGTGGAACAGCGGAATGACCGAACCGGACGAGCCGAGTACGTTGCCAAACCTGACCATGGTGAAGCGGGTCTTGTTGACGCGTGAAACATTGGCCTGGTCGCCGAACAACACCGGTGCCAGTTCGCGGCTGAGGGCCTGCAAGGTCAACTCCGCAAGTCGCTTGGTACTGCCCATCACATTGGTTGGTCGCACGGCCTTGTCCGTCGAGATCAGCACGAAGTTCGACACGCCCGCCTGCAACGCGGCCTGCGCGGTGTTCAACGTACCTATCACATTGTTGAGGACGCCCTCAGCGATATTGTGCTCGACCATCGGCACATGCTTATAGGCAGCGGCGTGATAGACCGTGTCGACGCTCCACGTCTTCATCACATCCAGCAGCTTGTCCTGGTCTCGTACCGACCCGAGGATAGGCAACAGGCGAACGGACAGGGACTCTCGGGCAATCCGGGGCTCCAGCTCGGACAGGATGCTGTAGAGATTGAACTCGCTGTGCTCGAAAAGCAGCAGCGTCGTCGGCTTCAACGCCAGGATCTGCCGGCACAGTTCTGAACCGATCGAGCCGCCCGCCCCGGTCACGAGTACCGATTGGCCCGCGATGCAATGTTCAAGCAAATCAGCTTGCGCGGGCACCGAGTCACGTCCCAGCAAGTCCGCGATATCCACCTCCTGAATATCATCGACCTTGACCCGGCCGCTGGCCAGGTCCATGAAGCCGGGGACGCTGCGCACATGCAGCGGAAAACCCTCGAGCAACGTCAATATTTCCCGGCGTCGCCCCCGGGATGATGACGGGATAGCCAGCAGAATCTCCTGGGCACCGGTTGCATCGATTATCTTCTGGATATTACTCGGCTCGTAGACCTGCAATCCGGCGATCACCCGGTCGGCAATGCTGCTGTCATCGTCGATGAAAGCTACTGGTCGCATGACCCGCCCCATGCGCAAGGCGGCCACAAGTTGGTTGCCGGCGGCCCCGGCACCATAGATCGCGACCCTGGGCAAGCCATCGTCGCGGCTCGTAAAGGGTACATGCTGCGCCGCAGCGAACCAATCGCCCAGGAAATACTGCCGCATCATCAGGCGCAGGCCGCCAATCATGATCAGGCTGAGCCACCAGTAATTGAAAATGATGGAGCGCGGTACGACGGTCTTGTGGTTGCTGTACCAATACACCACCAAGGCCAGCAACAATGCCGAAAGGCTGACCGCCTTGCAGATCGTGATCAGGGCATCGTTACCGAAATAACGCATGACGGCGCGATACATGCCAAAGCGAATGAAGATCGGTATGGCAACCAGCGGTGCTGAACCAAATAGCCACAGGTGCGTTTCAATCGGGCTCGCCAATGCCTCGACACCGAGCCGAACGACGAACGCAAGCCACAGGGCGAACCAGACAAGGACGATATCTGTCGCCACCTGGATCGCCCGCTTGTGGCGTCTTGGTAATCCGAGCAAAGCTATTCTTAGCTTATCCATGAACCCTTTACGCACCTTGGGCCACTCCCGTCGCGAATCCGCTCCTATCGAACGTATAGGCGCCGCGCATCCTCGATAAAACGGTCATCAGAAACGCACCCGTATCAATACTTGAGAATAGACCCGATCCAGCGTCATGGTTTGTTCAACGGTCCTTAAGTTTGGGGACCATGCGTCGTTGCTGAAATATCCAATCGACAATTTCTCCCTCCGGGGTATAACCGCAGACCACTTCGCGCAACTGCATGCGCACCCGTGAATATTCATCCTTGCCAACGGCCGACATCAATTCATCCAGTTTGACCTTGAGTCCCTCCCAGGGCAGATGATCCTCATTGGCGCTCATGATCATCGGGTGCGGGGTCGCGACCACATTGTCCCCGATCAGCAGTTCTTCATAGAGTTTTTCACCTGGCCGCAGTCCGGTAAATTCGATCGCGATATCACCGTGCAGGTTTTTCTCGGATCGCACGCTCAAGCCTGACAGAAGGACCATCTTCTCTGCCAACTCGGCAATCTTCACCGGCTCACCCATGTCCAGCACGAAGACGTCCCCTCCGCGTCCCATCGAACCCGCCTGGATCACCAACTGGGCGGCCTCTGGAATGGTCATGAAGTAACGGGTGATATTGGGATGGGTGACGGTGATGGGGCCGCCGGACTTGATCTGTTGCCGGAAGCGCGGGATAACCGAGCCGGACGATCCCAGCACGTTACCAAAGCGCACCATGACGAAACGGGTCTTGTTGACCCGGGCGACATTCCCGCTGTCTGCGTACAGCACCGGGGCGACCTCTTGGCTCAGGGCCTGCAGCACCATTTCCGCCAGACGCTTGGTACTGCCCATGATGTTGGTCGGGCGCACGGCCTTGTCGGTGGAAATGAGCACGAAATTTTCGACCTGGGCCTTCAGCGCCGCTTGTGCGGTGTTCAATGTACCGATGACATTGTTGAGCATGCCTTCGGAGATGTTGTGCTCGACCAGGGGCACATGCTTGTAGGCGGCGGCGTGATACACCGTCTCGACCTTCCAGGAGGCCATGGTGTCGAACAGTTTATTCGCGTTGCGTACGGATCCCAGGATCGGCAATACATTGACCGGAATCGATTGCCGGGTGATGGTCTCTTCCAGTTCGCTCAAGATGCTGTAGAGGTTGAACTCACTGTGATCGAACAGCAGCAATGTGGTCGGCTGCAGGGCGAGAATCTGGCGGCAGAGCTCGGAACCGATCGAGCCGCCCGCTCCCGTGACCAGTACCACCTTGCCCTGGATGCAGCGCGACAGCAGCGCAGGTTGTGCAGGCACCGCATCGCGCCCCAACAAGTCGGCGATATCCACCTCCTGGATGTCGTCAACCTTCACCCGACCGCTGGCCAGGTCCATGAAACCCGGAACGCTGCGTACGTGCAGTGGATAACCTTCGAGATACCCCAGGATTTCACGTCGACGCGCCCGGCTCGCCGACGGAACGGCCAACAACACTTCCTGGGCCCCGGTGAGTTCGATCATCTTCTGGATGTGTTTGGGCTTGAACACCTTTAGGCCGGAAATCATGCGGTTCGCGATACTGACATCGTCATCGATGAACGCCACCGGCTGCATGTCTCGACCAATGCGCAAGGCCGCCACCAACTGATTGCCGGCGGCACCGGCGCCATAGATCGCTACCTTGGTGAGCCCCGTGGTGCGGTTCACGAAAGGCACGTGGTGGGCCGGGATGAACCAATCGCCCATGAAGTACTGGCGCATGAGCAGTCGCAGACCGCCGATCATCACCAAACTGAGCCACCAATAGTTGAAAATGACGGAGCGTGGCACGGGGGCCATGTCGGCGACGCCCCAATACACCACGAGCGCCAATACCAGCGCACTCAGGCTGACCGCCTTGATGATCGCGATGAGGGCGTCGTTCCCCAGGTAGCGCATGACCGCACGATACATCCCGAATCGGATGAACATGGGGATGGCTATCAACGAAGCGCTGAACATCAGCCATGGATGATGGATGAACGGGTTGACCATATCGTCCAAGCCAAGGCGCACCACGAATGCCAGCCACAAGGCGAGCCAGACCAACAGTACATCGGTCATGACCTGAAGCAGGCGTTTCTGCCGACGAGGCAAACCTAGCAGTGCGACGCGAAGTCTATCCATGAATGTTTCCAACACCTTATCGCTCCTACCATTCTCGTGAAGGCTGTACGGCCACCTCCTTCCCTTGCCACCCACCTGCTCTCTTTACCCGTCTGCTCAGGCGCTCTCCAATTGCCCCGCCTTGAACTTGAAGGCCAACACCACCAGCGGCACGTACGCCAGTAACAGGCCTGTCAGCCCATCGAGCTTCAACATCACGACGCACCACGCCATGGGGAACAACCACAGCACATTGATTGCAGCCACCGTCAGCGTGACCGGGCGATGGCGACCGTAACGACGCGAGGCAAACTGATATGCATGGCTGCGGTGCGCCTCGTAGACTTTGTCACCCCGCAGGAATCGACGGATCAGCGTGACTGTCGCATCGACGATAAATACCCCCAACAGGATCAACCAGGCCCAGAACAAGGCTGGAGAAGCCCAGGCCGCTTGCAACGACATGATTCCCAGCGCGATCCCCAGGAAACCACTGCCCGCATCCCCCATGAAAATCTTCGCCGGTGGGAAATTCCAGAACAGAAAGCCCAGCACCGCAGCAGCCAGTATCAACGGCGGCCAGATCAGGCCGGTGAAACCCGACAAGACGTAGAGCACGCTTGCTCCGACGCAGGCTAGCACCGCCTCTACACTGGCGATACCGTCAATGCCGTCCATGAAGTTATACAGGTTGAGGAGCCAGACAAGATAAACAGCGGCCAAAGCATGCCCAACCCAGGAGAGGTCGAAGCTGAAGCCAAACAGGTTCAGGGGCGCCAGGCCATCAAGCCACACCAGCGCCCAGATAGCCGCACTGAAGTGTCCGAGCAATCGCCACCGCGCGGCAATATGACCATGATCATCCATGAACCCTACAATGGCGACCAGCGCACCAGCCCCCCCCAAAGCCACCAGATAATCGAGCGGCACCAACCCCAGTTGGCCCAGCAACGGCAGTGTCACCAGGAACGCAACCACGATTGCCACGCCCCCTCCCCGGGGTGTCGGGATGCTGTGCGAGCTACGTGCGTTCGGAATATCGATGATGCTGCGTGCCAAGGCATAGCGACGAAGGCCTGCCGTCATGAGCAGCGAAGCCATCGCGACAGAGAAAAGCAACCAGAAGTACATCATTTCGCTTGATTCATCCTGAAATTCCGGGCGGTCCTGGCCAAGGAGTCATCGACACTCACGGGCGGGGTCCAGCCCAATAGTGTCCGGTTTTTTTCGATATCGACTTGCAGCGAACCGCACAAGCGCTGGGACAGTGCTTTCTTACCCAACAAGCTGGCACCCCGCTCGAGCATCCAGCTGGGGACCGGTATCATTCGGGCCGGCTTGCCCAGCGCATGGGCCATCCGGCTGAGCAAGGCCGTGGTCGACAGATCTTCCCCGTCACTGACCAGGAACGTCTGGTTCGCGGCTGCCGGATGGTCGATGCACGTGACAATCAGGTCGACCAGGTTATCGATACTCACCAGGCTGCGACGGTTATCAATGGCGCCGAATGGCAACGGCACGCCTTTATCCAGCCAACGCATCATGCTCAGGAAGTTCGCCTTCACCCCCGGGCCGTACACCAGGACAGGCCGGATGATGACCACGTCCATGCCTGTCGCTTGCGCGAGCTGGCGCAGGCCTTCCTCGGCCTCATGCTTGGACACACCATACGGATCGGCCGGTGCAGGCAGATCGTCCGCGCGGTAAGGACGGCCAGGCGAAGTGCCTTCCCCATTGACCTTGATGGAACTGATGAAAATGAAGCGACGCACCCCGGCTTCAGCCGCCTGCCGCGCAAAGTTGAGCGTGCCCTCCACGTTGACCTGCCGAAAAGCGGCCAGTGGATCCGCTTCCGTATCATTCATCACGTGCACGCGCGCGGCGCAATGAATCACCGTATCCACATTGGCCAGGTGCGGTTGCCATTGGGTCTGTGGGGAAAATGCCTCGACCCGTACCGTGTTTGCCGGCGCCGGTAACGGCCTGTCGTCACGAACCACCGCAGTCACCGACGTCCCAGCCTGCGCGTGCAGGCGCTCAAGCAATGCACCACCGACAAACCCGCTCGCTCCGGTCATGAGAATACTGTGCTGCATCAGCGGTCTACCTTCCGTAGCGTGGCGTTTCTGAAGATGTCTTCCAAGCGTGCCAGCAAACGCTGCTTGGAGTAGTGCTGGAGGTAATAGTTGCGACCGCTGTCACCCATCACCTTGAGTTCAGGGGCCGCCGTCTCGGCCAGGGCCTGGGTGATGCGTGCCAGCCCTTGGGCATCACCGGATGCGCACGTGAAACCGGCACCCGACTCATCGATGACACGCGCGGCCTCACCATTGATCATGCCCAGCAGGGGCCTGCCCGAAGCCAGGTAGGCCTGGACCTTGCCGGGAATGGTTTTTTCAAATACATCGTTGGTTTTCAATGAGACCAGCAGCGCATCGGCGTTGGCGAACAACGCCGGCATGGCTTCCAACGGATGCCGGCCCAGCAGCAATACGTTATCCAGTCCACGCGCGCTGACCTGCTGCCCCAGCCACTCACTCATCCGGCCGTCACCCACGATGGCCCAGCGCACGGCCACTTTGCCACGCAGTTGTTCAGCCGCGTCGAGCACGGCAGGGAAATCCTGGGCCTCGCCCAGGTTCCCGGCAAAAACTACGGTAAAGACCGACTCGTCGCGGGCCAGTATCGAGGTCGAAGGGTCCACTGCCGTCGAAAAATCGTCTTCAGCCCAACTGGGGAAATAGACCAGGCGCTCCGCTTCCATGGGCCGCGTACAGTAGCCCTTGACGTTCTCAAGGAAGCCGTTGGATTGCAGCAGCAGATAGTCCGCGCGGTTGTAGATCCACGACACCATCCGCCCTACCAGGGCCAACAACGCCGGCTTTTTCAATACGCCGACCGCCCTGAGCGTTTCCGGCCACAGGTCCAGGACCCAGATGAACACGGGCGCTTTCTTCAGGCGACCGATGACCAAGGCAGGGATCGCCGCCATGATGGGGGACACGGCGTAGACGAATACGGCATCGAAGCGACGGCCCCGCAACGCATAGGCACCGAGGGTCGAGGCGCTGGTAAAAAAGCTCAGGTAGTTGAGGATCAACTGGAGACTGCGTTTTCCACGCGTAATCATGGGAACTCTGACAACGCTCGCACCCTGGTAGTCGGCAAACTGGTGCGGTGCGCACTTGTAGGATTCGAACACATTTCCTTCCGGATAATTGGGCACCCCGGTGAGCACCGTGACCGAATGTCCTTTTTCGGTGAAATCACGCACCAGATCATTGATCCGCATGTTTTCCGGCCAGAAATACTGCGTGACCACCAAAATATTCAGCTTGCTCTCAGGCATATTCACAACTCGACTCAATACCGCTTCCAGACGACACGGTTCACGTAGTCGGTATAGCTGTGCACGATCCTGGCAACCTTTTCGGAAACGTTGGGCATGCTGTAGTCCGCTACCAGGCGCAGGCTGCGCTCGGTGCCCGACAGTTGCCCTTGGAGGATATTCAACCCCTGCAGGACGCGCTCGACTTCCAGGCCGACCATCATCACTGCCGCTTCCTCCATTCCTTCAGGCCGCTCATGAGCTTCGCGCAGGTTCAAGGCCGGGAAATTGAGGATGGAAGATTCTTCGTTGATGGTGCCACTGTCGGAAAGGACGGCACGGGATTCGAGTTGCAGCTTGTTGTAGTCCATAAAGCCCAGGGGCTTGAGCAAACGAACGTTCTCATGGAAGACGATGCCCATCGCATCCACGCGTTTCTGGGTACGCGGATGGGTGGAGACGATCACGGGCTGGCCGAACGTACTGGCGACGGTGTTGAGCACCTCGACCATCTTGAGGAAGTTCTTGTCCGAGTCGACGTTCTCTTCCCGGTGTGCGCTGACCACGAAGAACTTGCCAGCTTCCAGGCCAAGCCGTTCAAGGACGTCCGACGCCACGATGCTGTCGCGGTAGTGGTTGAGCACTTCGAACATCGGGCTGCCCGTCTTGATCACACGATCGGCAGGCAACCCCTCGCCCAGCAGGTAATCACGGGCGATGGTGCTGTAGGTCAGGTTGATGTCTGCCGTGTGATCGACGATGCGTCGATTGATCTCTTCGGGGACGCGCATGTCAAAACAGCGGTTCCCGGCTTCCATATGGAACGTAGGAATCTTGCGGCGCTTGGCTGGAATGACCGCCATGCAACTGTTGGTATCGCCCAGGACCAGCAAGGCCTCCGGCTGAATGGTCGCCAATACCCGGTCCACCGCGATGATCACGTTACCAATGGTTTCGGCACCGGTGCTTCCGGCGGCGTTCAGGAAGTGGTCAGGCTTGCGAATGCCCAGGTCCTGGAAAAAAATCTCATTCAATTCGTAATCGTAGTTCTGCCCGGTATGCACCAATATGTGCTCGCAGTACTTATCCAGCGCAGCCATCACCCGGGACAGGCGAATGATTTCCGGACGCGTTCCGACGACGGTGACGATTTTCAGCTTTTTCAGTGCGGTGTTCATTACTAATCCTTCAGGCCTGGGTGCCAACTGCCATGGTGTAGGTGTCTGGCCGTTCACGGTCGAAAATCTCGTTGGCCCACAGCATCACGATCATTTCGGTATCGCCGGTATTGGTAATGTCATGGGTCCAACCCGGTACCGTTTCGACCACTTGCGGGGTGTCGCCGCCCGTGTGGAGCTCATAGAACTCACCGCTGACGATATGCCGGAAACGGAAGCAGGCCTGCCCCTTGATGACCAGGAACTTCTCGGTCTTGCTGTGATGGTAATGCCCTCCCCGCGTGATACCGGGATGGGCAGTGAAGTAGGAGAACTGACCCGCGTCCGGGGTCTTGAGCATTTCGACGAAGACGCCCCGCGAATCACCATGCTTGGGCAATTCGTAGGTAAATACTTCAGGGGGGAAATAGCTTAGATAAGTCGAATACAGCGCGCGGACCAAACCGGTTCCGACCCGTTCGGTCACCATGGTTTCCCGGCTGCGCTTGAACGCCTGCAATTGATCCGCCAGCGCCCCGACCGTAGTGTCGTAGACCGGCTGGACGTCCTGGTAGGGGCCAGGCGCGGCATTGCCATCCATCACGTCGATGAAGCTTTTGACCACATCATCGATATACACCAACTGCAATGGAGCAGCCGGGTTATTGAGGGTGATCGGCAAGTCACGAACGATGTTATGGCAGAACGTTGCCACAGCCGAGTTATAGTCCGGCCGGGCCCATTTCCCGAAAACGTTGGGCAAGCGATAGAGATAGACCGGTGAGCCTTGCTGTTCTGAAAGCTCCAGGAGTGCGCGTTCCGCGCCCCGCTTGCTCGTTCCATAAGGGTTGTCCACCTCGGCCTGTATGGACGAGGTGTAGATCACGGGAATTGACCGACCGGTGGCCTTGATGGCGGCGCACAACGTCGCGGTCAGGCCGCTATTACCTTCGCTGAATTCTTCCACACGCTGCGGGCGATTGACGCCGGCCAGGTGAAATACGAAGTCCACACCCTCCAGGTTCGACAACAAGTCGCAAGCGGCCTGTTCACGACCGAATCGGACCACTTGGACGTCTCGGCGCTCCTGCAGGTGTGCAACAAGGTTTTTGCCGACGAAGCCGTTGGCGCCGGTAACAAGGACTTTCATAGGCCTCACTCCTCTGGAGTGGCATGCTCGCCACGCTGGATGGCCCGCATGAATTCCAACTTCAATAGCAACTTCTGCATGCCTTCGACGTCCAGGCGCTCAGTGTTATGCGAGTTGTAATCCTCGGTGTGGGAAATTTTCTCCTCGCCTTGCTCGACGAACTTGCTGTAGTTCAAGTCGCGCAAGTCCGGCGGAACACGGAAATAGTCGCCCATGTCTTGCGCACAGGCCATTTCCTCGCGGCTGAGCAACGCCTCGTAAAGCTTCTCGCCGTGGCGCGTGCCGATGATCTGGATAGGGTGGTCGGGCAGTCCGAGCATCGCCGTCAGCGCTTGCGCCAGGGTTTCCACAGTAGCTGCAGGCGCTTTCTGGACAAAGAGATCGCCGTTGTTGCCATGTTCGAAGGCATAGAGCACCAGGTCCACGGCGTCGGACAGGGTCATCATGAACCGGGTCATGTTCGGGTCGGTGATCGACAGCGACTTGCCTTCACGAATCTGCTCGACGAACAGCGGAATGACCGAACCTCGGGAAGCCATGACGTTGCCATAGCGTGTACCGCAGATAACCGTCTTGCTCTCGTCGACGTTACGCGACTTGGCGACCATGACCTTTTCCATCATGGCCTTGGAAATACCCATGGCATTGATGGGGTACACAGCCTTGTCGGTACTCAGGCAAACCACCCGCCGGACACCGTTCTGGATAGCCGCCTCTAGCACGTTATCGGTGCCGATAACGTTGGTTTTCACCGCTTCCATGGGATGGAATTCGCAGGACGGAACCTGCTTGAGGGCCGCGGCATGGAAAATATAGTCAACACCGCGGGTGGCGTTCAGCACGCTTTGGTAATCACGCACATCACCGATGTAAAACTTCAGCTTGGCGTTACTGTAACGCTTGCGCATGTCGTCCTGTTTTTTCTCATCACGGCTGAAAATGCGTATCTCAGCGATGTCGGTATCCAGGAACCGTTTGAGCACTGCATTACCGAAAGAACCAGTACCGCCGGTAATAAGAAGTTTTTTGCCGTTGAACATAGGATCTGACCCTTGCCGCGAACCCGCAGAATTAACGGGCTCGTAGAGCTGAATAAATAATGTCGTCTTTCTGCTGGGGACTCGGGTAGCTGATCAACACGGCCCGGTATGCACCCTTGAACACAAAGAAGCTGCCTGCCGCCACACCGACTACGCCACAAGCCATCACGACGCCGCGCATGTCCTCAAGCGAACCGCCGCCGCCCAGGATGGTAATGGGGATGCGCACGGCCTCCCGAAGCTTGACGGCCAACTCGATATTGTAGCCTTTCATCCTGCCGTCGTTTTCAATGGAATTGAGCACGATTTCTCCGGCTCCGAGCCTTTCAAACTCTTGAGCCGCTTCCAGGACGCTGCGCTTGGTGTTTCGCGTGCCGTTGTGCGTCCAGACCTCCTGCTGTTTACTCAACAGGCGGGTTTTATGGTCCAGGACAACGACAACGCTCTGGCTGCCGATTTCTTCAGCGATCTGACTGATCAACTGAGGGGTCTCGAAAGCTGCCGAACTGATGGCTACCTTCTCGACACCCAGCGCAATAATATCCTTGGCTTGCTGTGCGGTACGAATGCCCCCGCCATAGCACAAAGGCATGCGACACTCCGCAGCCAGTTTGGCAATCTGAGCGTAATTGGGTTCGACAGCATTCACCGTGGCGTCGATGTCGATCACGATCAATTCGTCGGCTTCTTTCTCGTTGAAAATCTTCACCGCATTGATCGGGTCCCCGACGTACTTGGGGTCCTTGAACTTCACTGTCTTCACCAGCCCGCCGTCTTGAATCAGCAAGCAAGGAATGATCCTGGGTCTCAACATGTCATAGTTCCGCGAAGTTTTTCAGCAATCCGACGCCGAAATGGTGGCTTTTTTCAGGGTGAAACTGGACGCCATACACATTCTCAGCGTGCACGGCACAGCTGAACGCCAAGCCGTAGGAGGATGTTGCATCGCTGTGCCGGCCCTCTTCGCATTCAAAGAAAAACGAATGCAGGAAGTAAAAGCGCGCATCGTTCTCAAAGCCCTTGAACAACGCGGAATTCTCAGCCGGACTGACATCGTTCCAGCCCATGTGTGGCAAGGGTAACTCAGTCAGGCTTGGAACAGATTTGAAAGACCGAACGCAACCGGGTACCCAGCCAAGCCCAGGCATAGAGCCTTCGTCGCTGCGATTTGCCAGTATTTGCATGCCCACGCACACACCCAGCACCGGGACCTTGTGCCCCAGAACCAATTCTTCCAGGGTGGGACGCATGCCCGAGGCATCAAGCCGCTGAACGGCATGGTCGAACGCACCGACCCCAGGAAGGATCAACTTGGTCGCACCGTCCAATTGCGCAGCCGTTTGAGCGACTGCAACCGGGATGTGCAAACGTCGATAAACGTTCACGAAAGCCTGGATATTCCCCAGGCCATAATCAATGATGGTAATCATCTGAACAGTCGTCTTTCCAATCCGATTGCACTGAGTATCCGGGCACCTATTCCGATCAGGAAATGCTTGTTCTTGTAATCACGGAAGGTCTTATTTTCGCCATCGAAAATGCTCTGAAGCTCAGGCACAGTCAAGTCCAACTTGTGCGCGACATACTCAAACTCGGACTTCAGGAAATTCTCATCCAACTCGGGCTTGGCGATACGTTCAATGGCGGCTTCACGGGTCATCTGCCCGGTCATGATAAGGCTGGAGAAATGAGCCCGGCGCTTCTCATAGCCAAACTTGCGCGGCATCCAATAATCTTCGTAGAAGCGCGTAAACCTGGACTCATGATGCTTGTGTTGAAAACGTTTCCAGCCAAACAAACGTTCCAATGTATCTTCCGCATCGCTCTTTATATAAGGCAACAGGTTCAACGGTCGTACAACCTGCATACCCAAGACGTAGCGATAGTAAATCTTGTAGGACAATATATCGATCAGCGGGAACGTCTTGAGTTTGCGCGAGCCGAATTTGCCGTGAATGTCATTGATCAGTATTTTATCGATTCCCGGGTAGGCCCCCATTCCTCCGGCTCACGGCAGCACTCCGTAGAGTAGTTAGCGCCCGTCAGCACATACTTTATCTTGTTGGCCTTTGCAAACCGATAAAGCCCCGAAAAAAATGCAGCATCTTGTGGAATGTCCTGATCTGGAATTTGCGCTTTCAGAAAAGCCACTTGCAAACTCTTCATTTCCTCCCAGTTGACCACGTCGGTATATAGCTCCAAGCCAAGACCATCAACCAGCTTTTCGATATTACCGACGGCCTGGTCGGTATTCCAACCGGCATCGACATGAAACAGGAGCGGTCGCAAGCCCATGATTTCTTTAGCGACATAGCACAGATAGGAGCTGTCAAGACCGCCGCTGATGCCAATGATGCAGTCAAAATCGCGCCCCACGCCGTCAGCTTTAATCTTGTCAGCCAGCGCTTTTAGCTCAGCCTGGCCACGCCCATCGGTGTTCCAACTGGGCTTGATAACCTTCTCGAAATTATTGCAATACTCGCAAACACCCTGCTCGTCAAAGCTTAGATTAGGATCACTCGTATCCATAATACATCTTGAGCAGATAGTGTATTTCCCAGCGATCCTCATCTTCCCCCTCCCATTAAACCGTCACTTCGCTGACTGCAGCTTATTAATTATCTTCGACAAAACCGCTTCGTACTCTTCAGGCTTAATGGCCAAAGGGTGCAAAATCGCCCCTATACCGCTCCCCTCATACTCGGCAACCAGGGTAGATGGGTAGGATATTAACAAATCGACCTTGGGAAAGAAATCAGCCTGCTCGATCAGATACCACCCCCTCGCCCGGACCTCCCTACTCGGAGACACCGTCGGGTGCGGCTTGTAAAAAAAGTCGATGGTGGAATTCGACACCATTTGGTCATACAGAAACAAGTGAAAGTTTTCACATATCGCATGCCCCACTATCAATACGCTGAAATCCGACGACACAGGGGATAGCGAAATTCCCGGCTTGAAACACTCAACTTCAAGACCCCGCCTTAGGCTGCCACAAGACAGAATGTGTTTGCGAAACACCTCGGCAGCTCCTTCATTATAAACATACAGCTTACTCACACTTCCCAGCCGCGTAGGAATCTTTACGGAAAAAGTAGCTTCCATACTTGTCGAAGATAGCCCGACGAGCGAACCATGCTGAACAATTGTGAGGCTTGATTGCGCTTTTTTCTTCTCAGCAACTAAGCGATCAACAAGCACCGCCCATCGATCATAATGGTCAGTTATGACAAACTTATGGGAGGGCATTTTTTCGATAGCCAAATAAAATGCAATCCATTTGAACGCAGTATAACTTTGCAACCGCCAAATCTTAAAAGCGGATTTATGCCTCATTCGACCAGAAATGATAAAAGAAAGTCTTAACGCTTCAGTGCAGTCCCGCCAGGTCAAAAGGGACGAATAATTCAATACCGTCACTTCAGGACTCACTACCAGCCTCTCGCTGCCTGGGCCTCTAACCAGACAACTGGAATGGCTCAATGCATTAACCGACTCAAGAACGCCCAAGGCCCGTGGAGAAAAAGAAAGTGCCACTGGCATTTCCGAAGGTAATGCCAAAAAGCCGGCATCAAATTTTTCCTTGCCAATCAACAACCTTAGAAAATCAAACAAAAACCAACACTTATCAAGCCCCATGCGCCACAGCAAGCTTACAAACTTGATAACAACGCGAGCCGGGACCAAACCTGACCCAATGACACTCCATAGTTTTGCAGGACGCGGTGCATATGCAAGTTGGGAAGGATCACAGGCACACAGTGAGTAAACACTCTGGTCGACTGCAATTTCATTTTTCGTGGCGGCGAGGTAATGAGCAATCAACCTCAGCTGCCTGCGCGCTTTATTATCCACGCTTCTTATTCTCCCTTGACTCCCTAAATACAAAAAACACCCCCATCGAAACAAGAGACAACTGATTATTTGGGAAAGAATTCAGAGTATTTTTGAAAAACGCACAAACAAGGCAATACAAAAAAACCATTTTGAAAGACGTATCGATCTCGCTATCCAAGCGAGCTTTAAAAATAAAAACCAGGAACACCAGGAAACACATGAAACCAAGAAGGCCCATTGAATTCATCAGGGTGAAGTAGGCACTTTCGCTTACCAGCCCCAGCCTTGCACCATCGGAATCCGCTAGGAAATAGGTTAAATCAGAACCTTGCACAAACTCAAAATAGCGCTCAAACCTTATGAGTGCGCTGTCGAAATTCAGCATCCTTTCGGGGGCATAGAACTCCCCCATCACCATAAAATACATGCCGCCACAGAACAGCAGGAAAAGTCCCACCCCGAGGCCTGCAATAAGTTCTAGATCAACGCTTCTTATTTCAGTCAGACAATAAAAACCGAGGACCATCACCAGTGCCATCCACACGGTTCGCGACCCGCTCATGCAGAAGCCGTAGAAAATCGGAACAAAAAAGACTGCTCGCAACGTTATCGACGCTTTGTAACCCGCAAATAAAACCAGCGTAATAAAAAAAAATGACAGCCTTGCATTGCCTGTGTCCTGTAGTGCTCGGTTAGGCTTTAGCATCACCACCGTCCTTCTTAATCAAGCGAAAGCCAAAAACATAAGCCAAGGATTTCCATATGAATATCATTGCAAAAGCATTACACATCCCCCAGAGCACAGCCGACACCCCATCGAGGTCCGCCATGCGCATTGCAAAATAAGACACAAGAAAAACTATCAACCCGCCGACCTGACTAAAAAATATGTGCGAGTCCTTATGAAGTGCGTACAGCCCTACATGGGGAATCATGCTGAGGGAATACAGGGCTATTGCTAAAATCAACCACTTCAAAATATAGAAGTATTCCACGTAGACAGCCTTCTCCAACCATAACGCCATGCCCCAGCCAAACAAGTAGCAGGCAGCAGACAAAAACACGGTAAACCCAATGACATTAAAATTAAGTCCGCGCATATTGACTGAGAACTGGTGATAATCCTTGGCCTTGGCGGAGAGAATCAGCTTTGGATAATAAAATACTATTACCGCCGCATCCAAAAACGAAAGCACGGCCGTCGCCATACCTATGTACAGCACATACGCCCCCAAGACATCCAGACCGGCCACTCGCTCTACCCAGTACCGGTCGATGGTAAAGATCCCACGCATACAAAGACTGGCAATCAGCAGTGGCCAAACCAGTCTCAGGCCCTTTTTTATCCATAACCAATTCACCGGCTTAAAAAAAGAACTCCCATTGTACGACCTCAACCCCCAAAGACCTATAAATAGCGCCAACAGGCATCCCAAAAACCAGAGCGCAAAGACGAAGTTCAGATTGCGTGTGGTGGGTGATAAAAACATGATCAATATGACGAGTAGACACCAAATACCACTACGGACGAACAGGACTACACTGGCCAGCATCTGCTGCGAAACAGCGACCAGGACTCTATTGAGCTCTTGCGCCAAATGCTCGACGACCAGAAGAAAACCGAACCAATAGATATATTCAAATGCGATAAATCCACTCGAAAAAAATATCACCACCACGGGAAAGACAAATAGGTAAGCCAGTGCATAAAGCACTAGTTGATCCTTAAGATAGCCATATAGCAGGTCTGGATCAGAGCCGATGATCTCTCGCGTGGAATAGTTGTAAAATTCAAACCCAACCAGATAAATTGCATACCCAATAGTAGCCGCTACCAGGCCGTAGATGCCTACATCCTTAGCATCAAGATATTTAGCCATAAAAAAAATAAGAGCGAACTTACTAACCAGCGTAGCCGCCCTTATATTTAAATTGATGAGCCGCTTGATTTTTTCGCGCCCCACCAAAGTCCACATTCTATTTAACAACCGAATCAACGCTCCCAAGCAATAACGGCGACGCTACTTTTACACAGCATCAATCGCAAACGATGTATAGCCCATTTATGATGGCAACACATCCGCCTCGACATTAAGCGTCCAATTCCTTGTTCAGATTTTCATCATGGACAAACATCTCAGCCATTTTAAAATCGTAGATATCATCCACATCAACAGCACGCATGCGTGGAATCACAACGGACTTCAATCGTCCACCAAACAACCCTGTTGATGCCTTGATGTAGGACGGCCGCGTCACATAAGCAACCCCTGTCATATCATAGGCAGCCGGAGCATCCTGACGGCGCGTAATGGTGCCGTCTCCGCACACAAGCTTACTGAACCCAGCGTCATCCCGAATCAACATTGCAAAATATGGGTTTGTTGCCGCCGGAGTCACCGTCACGACAACATCGGCGTCCTCAATTGAATCCAGACATTTGCGCACGTCACTGGCATTTCGCAATGGACTGGTAGCGGGAAGGCTCAAGAAAATATCAAATCGATCACCGCGCTGTTCCAACGTTTCGATCGCATGCTGCCAGGATTTCCACTCTGCTGATGTGTCCGCCGCCAAGTGCTCTGGCCGCTCAATCACTTCTGCGCCGTATTGCTTCGCAACGGCCGCTATCTGGGAACAATCTGTTGAAACAAATACTTTTTCTATGCGGTCCACCTGCTTGGCCACTTTTATTGAATAGGCCAGTAAAGGTTGACCCGCCAGGTCCCTGATATTCTTACCAGGCAGGCCTTTGGAACCGCCTCTGGCAAATATAAAAGCATACGTTTTCATGAAATTGGTTCCCAACGATCAGAAGTTCAAAAAAAATCAAAAATGCAGAAATTTACAAAGTTAGAAACTCGCTTTGCGCCCGTTGGAAATCTTCCATGCGACCTATGTCAAGCCAATATTCATGCACAGGAAACATATTTACATTTCGATTCAGCTCGATTTCTCTCTCCAGTAGCGTAGGCATATCTATGCGCTCACCCGCCGGAACGCTCTTCACCAGTTCGGGTGATAACAAATAAATACCGGCGTTGATGAAGAAGTGCTGAACCGGCTTCTCGACCATCGAGACTATCCTGTGACCTTCGCTTTGAATAACGCCATAGGGGACCCGATACTCGAACTCCCTTACGCACATTGTGGCGGCGCCGTTGTGCGTTTCATGAAACTCTAGGAGATTCTGAAAATTCAACGTGGTCAACAGATCACCGTTCATCATGAACAACGGCATATCTATCTCATCATGAGGAAGCAAGCCGAGTGCCCCCCCTGTCCCAAGAGGTACTTCTTCATGAATATAGGTAATGCTAACGTCCCATTGGCTTCCATTGCCAAAGTAATCTCGGATCATCTCTGGCATGTAATGAGTAGAGATGTAGAACCGATGAAAGCCAGAACTTATGAAACGCTCCAAAATCAGTTCTAAAATCGGCTTATCCCCAACCTTGAGCAAGGGTTTTGGGCAATTATGGGTCAGTGGCCTCAACCGTGTTCCGAAACCGCCGGCCATCAGAAATACAGGATTGTCACGACGTGGCGTATCGAGCAGATCGTGCAAGGTTTCAAGGCCAATCACTTTGCCCTGATCGTCCAATACCGGAAGTTGCAGAAGCTTGTACTGTTCCATTATGGAAAGGATACGCGCCTTTGTCCAACCCAGCCGGGCCGTTTTCGGCGACAAGCACATGATGTCCTTGATTGGGCCATTAAGCGGCAGCTTTTTCAGTAGTGCCCGCCTGATATCTCCGTCGGTCACGGTACCTAAGAGATTCTGTTGGTCATCTACCACCAATACAATACGCATCGCCACGCGATCTAGCGTAGCGATAGCTTCTTCCATAGCGATGTCTGGACTAACAAGCGTTAACTGCCACTGTTTCATTCTTGCCTCTTAATTCTTTAGTCGTTGGGTAATATGAGGTTTGGTACCTAACGATATACGATCAGCTGGTAACGAACTCACCAGTACCGAACCGGCTCCAACCACGGAATTCTCTCCCACGGTCAACGACTGGATGATGGTAGCACCGGCACCAACGAAAACACCTTCACAAAGGGTCGAATCCCCGCAAACCACCGCACCGGGTGCAACGTGCACGTTGGCGTGGACATGACAGTCGTGATCAATACTTGCACGGGTATTGATGATTGTATTCTCACCGATGTCACAGTCAGCCTGTATGACAGCACCCGCCATGACCTGTACGCCTTGGCCAAGGCTCGCAGTGGAATCGATTGAAGCACTGGGGTGAATCAGCACGGGAAAATAAAATCCCCTGTCTCGGTAGCGCCTGAAAATCGTTTTTCGAATACTGTTGTGGATGACTTGGCCAATCCCGTTTATGAGACCTACCTCCCCGGGATCTAACTGCTCAATGAAACTATCGTCACCCAGTATGTCGACGCCTCGCCACGTCTTTACTTCTCTTGATTTGAATTCAGGAGCGCATACACCAATGACATTAAAACCAGCGGACGTCGCTAGCGACAAAAGAACCTTGGCATGCCCTCCCGCACCGATCATCACTACTGATTTTACAGTCGATGCGACGTTCACTTCTCTAAAGCCTCGCCCATGGCATATTCGCGCGGGCTGACTTTACCGATCAAACCCCACAGTTCAACAGCCGGCAAGCCGCCGCCACTGCGTGCCGTGGTAAGGTCTTCACGTGACAAGACCGTCCCTTTTGCTATTGGACGATTTGCCACGACCTGCTGTCGGGCGGCCTTGCGCGTATCCCACTCGCTAGCTTGCGGAGCTTTGCAGGCACTGCCGATAGCCTGCTCCAAAGCCCGGATGTCATCGATCATGTCTTTGAGCTCATTCGGCTCAAGGGATGCCTTGTGATCAGGCCCTGGCAGGGTCCGATCAAGCGTAAAATGCTTTTCAATGACTTTGGCTCCCCTTGCAACAGCGGCAATGGAGACCAACGCACCTTCTGTATGATCCGAATATCCAACCTCAAGGCCAAACGCATTCGCGAGCGTATCCATCGCTCTTAAATTGACCTCGGCCCAAGGGGTGGGGTATTGCGATGTGCAGTGGAGCAGGGTTACGTGTCCAAGCAATCCACGCCTGTTTTGCGCAACACTCCAGGAACGCCAGAC
The DNA here is from genome assembly GCF_018325905.1 of Pseudomonas sp. St316. Taxonomy (NCBI): domain Bacteria; kingdom Pseudomonadati; phylum Pseudomonadota; class Gammaproteobacteria; order Pseudomonadales; family Pseudomonadaceae; genus Pseudomonas; species Pseudomonas sp. St316. The sequence continues at coordinate 4,865,908 of NZ_AP021901.1, forward strand.
CTCATCCATGCTCTCTGGCTCACGTTCATGCACCATGGCATGGCTCACAATGGCCAAACCCTGTTCGACCTCGCTGAGCGTAGCCATTCCGGTCGACAGGACCAGGGGCTTTTGTGTCCGCGCAAATTGCCAAAGCAATGGACCATTGGTCAATTCGCCGGAGGGCACCTTGAAAAATGGCATTCCCAAGTGGCTTAGAAAATCCAGACTCTCCGTATCGAACGCGGTTGAAAGAAACTCGATTCCGAGTTGTCGAGCATGCCGTTGGATATCCTGGTGCCACTCCTTCGGCAACTCGAGCTTCTTCAACATCGCCAACTGAGACTCAGCATCATCAGTATTCGTGACTTGGTAGGCAGCCTTAGGTGCGCTCTTGGAAGCCAGCTTGGCAGCGTCGAACGTCTGGAACTTTACCGCATCAGCACCAGAAGCCGCAGCGGCCTCGACGAGCGCCAGAGCCATGTCCCGTTGACCGTTATGGTTGACACCTGCTTCTGCAATTACGTACACACCTTGCGAGTTACTTTTCATAGTAAATCCAGGTCATAGAATTTTTTTGAGGTGCCGCCGTTAAAGTCTATTAACTGCTGCACGATTTTCTGACTCGCGTCGCCCCGCCCATAAGGATTCTCCGCATGCTTGCACAGGCTGGAAAAATCCTCGGACAATGCGAGGGAAATAGCTTGGCGAATCGCGTCAGTGTCAGGTTCGCAAGGGATAACCGTTTCAGCAGCCAGCCTGCCTTTTTGACGTGAGCCGATATTGACCGTCGGCAAGCCAAAAGAAGGCACCTCGATAATACCGCTTGAAGAGTTACCGACTACGACACTCGCATATTGCAGTGCACTTAAATAGCGCTTAAACCCAAGCGATGGGATGGCAAGCACCCTGCCAGGATGAGCCGCCGCATATTTTTCAATCAGCGATATTATGCTGCGACCGCCATTGTCTGCATTAGGATAAGTGATGACCAACTGGTAATTTGGAAATGAATCCAGCGCTGCCAGCAACGCACAAAAACTCTGCTCAGGATCTTCCTCGGCAAGGGTAACCGGATGATAAGTCACCAACATGAACGGGCCTACGATCTTGAAGTCGAGACTTTGAGACAGCGCTTCGAGGGACAAAAAATCCCCACGTTTCACATGATCCAAGCCAACTGCGCCAACATTAAATACTCGCGCGGGATCTTCACCCATCTGGATGACACGTTGCCTGTAAGGTTCAGCCGCTACAAAATGCAGCATGGACAGCTTGCTTATGGCGTGCCGAATAGCGTCGTCATAGGCCCCTTCCGTTATTTCTCCACCATGGATATGGGCCACCGGAATTTTCATTACAAGTGCGGCTTGGACTACCGCCAGCGCTTCGAACCGGTCTCCGAGTACCACCAGCACATCGGGAGACAGGCGCTCCAAGGCTTCGGCAAATCCTAACAGCCCCAGGCCCATGGATTTGACAACGCCAACTGCCGTATCGGAGGACAATAGCATCTCGACCTTGGCATCAATCTCAAATCCATCATAGACGATCTGCTTCCAAGTCTCGCCAAATTCAGGAGAGAGATGCATACCACTCACGATAACCTGAAGGTTTAATGCGGGAGTGTCCTTTATATCCCTCATCAACCAATACAAAAGGCCATACTCAGCCCTTGTACCGGTGAAAACCGCTATCTTACTGGCCACGCTGAAACTCCGGTAGCACGCTACTCGGCAAATTCACCACTCGCGACTCCAGCCACAGCGAGTTGGTCAAATCCCCCTTCATGCAGTTTTGGTAAAGCGGCAGATGGCACATCAGTTTCCAAATCGGGCGAGTCATCACACCTTTATCGTTAGTCGCTTTAAGAAGAGCATCACGGCGCTCTACAGATTCACAGATAACGGCATTCAGCCAGTAATTTGAACGGCATTCAGGCGGCTCGGTAAAAAACGTCAACTCACTGTTAGCCAGCAACGAGGCGTAGCGAGACGCCAACTCTCGCTTGGCAGAAACAAATAGGTCGAGCTGTTCCAGTTGCGCGCAACCTAAGGCGGCATTCAGGTTGGGCAATCTATAATTAAAACCCAGTTCGTCATGAACGTATTCATAGGGGTGAGGCTGTTTCGCGGTGGTCGTCAGGTGTTTGGCTTTGGCGCCAAGCGTCTCATTTGACAGAATAGCCCCCCCGCCTCCTGTGGTAATGATTTTATTACCATTGAAGCTGAGTACCCCCAAGGCCCCGAACGTTCCAGTGTGCTGCCCTTTATATAAACTCCCGAGCGATTCCGCCGCATCCTCCACCAAGGTAATGTTCCAGAGCTGACACACTTTGACCAAGTGATCGATGTCCACGGGATGTCCAAACGTGTGCATCGGCAGGCAGGCCCGGATGACCTGATGAGTCGCTTTGTGGCGACAAAGTCCCTGGTCATCCAGATGGGCGTGTTCTTGAAGCCACGCACTCATGGCCGACGGGGAAAACCCCAGGGTATTCAAATCAACGTCAATGAAAACCGGCATGGCACCGCAGTAAGCGATTGCATTGCAAGTAGCGACGAAGGTCAACGCCTGGGTCAAGACCAGGTCGCCTTGCTTTACCTCGGCCAAAATAAGCGCCGTGTGAAGAGCTGCCGTGCCGTTCATCGTGGCGGTCGCCCGGGGGCTCGCCGTATAGGAGGCAAGGTCTTTTTCGAATCGATCAACAAAGGCACCCACGCTCGACACAAAGGTAGATTCAATTGTTTCCACTACATAATCACGCTCATGACCTTTAAAGACCGGTGCATGCAGCGGAATAAAATCATTGGTGGCGTATTCGTCACGCACGAATTTAATCAATGAATCGAACATGGCGCCCCCTCAGACGTTATATATATCAGCTTTATACTTAGCCAGATTTTCGGGAATGAGAAGCCACTCGATTGTTTGCTGCAAGCCTTCAGAAATAGAATAACTCGGTACGAAACCGGTCAGTTTATTTATCTTGCTATTGTCACACCACAACCTGAACACTTCCGATTTCTCTGGACGCATGCGCTGATCATCAGTCAAGAACTCAACATCGCTGTTCATCAGCTTCTTTATGAGTTCAAGCGTGTCACGTACAGATATTTCGTAGTTTGAACCAATATTTACCGTTTCACCAATGGCCTCTTGACACCGCGCCAACTGCAGGAAACCCCGGCATGTATCGGCCACGTAGTTGAAGTCTCGCGTTGGGGAGACATCACCCAACTTGATCTGCTTCTGGCCACTTGCAATTTGAGTAATGATGGTAGGGATAACCGCCCTCGCCGACTGCCTAGGTCCATAGGTATTGAACGGCCTGGCAATGGTCAACGGCAAATCGAAGGCATTGAAGAAACTCATGGCCATCGCGTCGGCGCCGATTTTCGAAGCGCTATAGGGCGACTGAGCTTGCAGAGGGTGTTTTTCGTCGATAGGCACATACTGAGCGGTACCATACACTTCACTAGTCGATGTATGGATCACCCGTTTGACATTATTTTCGAGAGCGGCCTGGCAGATATTCAATGTCCCCTTTACATTGGTATCTACATAGCTGTCTGGAGCAACGTACGAATATGGAATGGCGATCAATGCCGCAAGATGGAAAACCATATCAACATCTTTAGTGATATGCTTGCAGAAATGCGGATCCCTGACATCACCGCTAACAACTTCAACTTTATCGAGGCAGTTGATATTCTCCAACCAACCCCAATAATTAAACGAATTATACTGCGACAGTGCTTTTACCTGGTAGCCTTCCTGCACCAACAACTCAACCAAATGGGAGCCAATAAATCCATCGGCACCGGTTACTAAAACTCTATTCACTTTCCACCTCAGTATTGGTTGAGCATTTAAATCAGCCTTGGCAGCTTTACACTCGCCAGCTTTTCAAATGCGTTAGTCCCAGATCAATCCAATGGGAACGTCACGGACCCGAAATTTACATTTGCTCCAAGCAGAAGCTCGCCAAGACGATTTGCATCGCCCGTAACGATGGGAAATTTGACAAGATCAAGCGACTTGGAGGGCAGAGTAAAAACACAGCCCCCTTGTCGACCAAGGAGAGCTGCCCGAATTTTCTCAGTGTTCATGATGCAACTCCCTCCGCCTCATAGCTTATCCGTTGCTTTGAAAAAAAATGTTACCTAATGACCATCCATCCCGGCGATTTCCTCAGCCATCGATGGGTAGGACCCACAAGCTTTCAGCTGACGCAAAAACTCTAACCAGGCCCCTCAGCGCCGGAAACTGTCCCTTGGCAACGATGAACTCCCGGCGCGACATGTGCCCCCTTGAGCCATCAGGGTATGGCATCGCGCCGCCGGCCTAGATAGCCTGTCACTCTTCGCCGCATTACTCGCCGGCAGCCGCAATGATAGCGAGGCCAAGCCATCGGGGAAAATAATTTTTTACCAAGCTGTCGAAGGCGATATTACCAGCGGAGATGATCTAGGCAGCATTTCAACACAATTCAATCTGAGGGCGAAGCTCGAACAGGATCATTAAGCAATGCTGGCGCCAAGCCATCACCAAAGTGAAATGAGTGCCAATTATTGATCCCACGATGATTGAAAAAACCTGTGCACCATCTCCAACAGGCTCTCCCAACAACTGATGCCCAAAACGAAATAAAAAGGCCGTTATGAATTCCGCGCCAGAAAGAAGCGAAGCACCGCTATGAAGCAGCCCAAGATAAGACCCGCGATCGTGCCTAATACCAAGATCAACGCCTTATTTGGCTTGATCGGACTTTCGGGCACCTCTACGCGGCCATCTTGTCGATAAATGGAAATACTTTCAGGGCCAATATTCAATTTCCGATAAAAACCATATCGCATCTGCAACGACCGCAAATCGGATATGAATGCATCATCAGAGGGCCTGGACTCCAACGCTTCGACTCCGCCATCAAGGCCTTACTGCCTCGCTGGCAATCCATCTTATTACCCGTATCCACGGTTATGTCAACGGCAGCTGTAGAGTTGACCGTCGGAGTGGTCAGGCCAATCGCCTTGGCAATCTTCAGTGCCTCACGAAGCTGCTGGATTCTGTCTTCGCGCACCCGCTGTGCTGTTTTGCGCAGGCTGACAATGCGTTGCTCCAGGTTACGAGCTCTTACAGATGCCTCGGAAGTGAAATTTTAAATCAATTCCGACTCAGCGGTTTCACTGGCACGCTGCGAGCCTTTGCCCACGCCGTAGCGCGAGCCGGATCGTCACCTTGGACAGTAATCGAAAAACGCTCCGGCGCATCCTTGCCAGGCCCTCTTATCACCAATTCCCGGGAGAAGCGCTCATACCGACGATCAAGCGGTACTTTACGCTGGGATTCGCCAAGTGAAAGAAGGTAAATCTCATTGAAGAACTTCTGACGAAGTGACTCACCTTGGAGATTCCGAGCGAATACGTCATATACATATTAGATCGATTAGGGTTCCAGCTCAGTGCCTTTCCCACGCCCATAGTTCAACTCAGCATTACCGTTCTAAGTAGGAGGAATGATGAAAAGTTTTACTTCGTAGACAGGTTTGCCAAGAAACGCAAAGGCCGCAGCACTGATAAAAACCAGGAAGGCAACGCCAATAATCAGCCACTTCCGGGCCAACACTCCCCGCACCAGCTCGATCAAGTCAACTTCATCGGCACCCTGCGTATTGATGGAGTTATTTTGCATGCAGGGCCTCGCCCCCTTTTTTTGACGCCCATTCGCAGACGAAACTCTCTAAATGAAAACGCAAGACAGGCAAGGTCCGGCGGATACAGCCCCAAACTGACTTATATTAAATACGAAAAAAAGTACCCAAAGTCAGAAAAACCGTAGACAGTGATCCTAACCAAGACTATCGGGCTCACGCATCCCTTATTTCGACCGTCGACGCACTCCCGTGAACCAGGCGAGCAATGGCCCTAGCGTCATGCCAGCGAGTAGTGCGAGGAGCACGTAAACCGAAACGGGTAGCTGTGGCGCAGACCAGCCCAGGAACAACAGCGTGGCAGGCTGAGCATTTTCCAACACGAACACGACAATCGCCGAGGCCACAAGCAGCGCAGCCACGGCAAGCGTCAAGCGCCTAAAGTTCCGCATTTATTCCCCTCCGCCCCACGTCAAAGCTCACCCTCCTCCTCCTCGTTGACCCGATCCCTGAGCTCCTTGCCCGGCTTGAAATGAGGGACAAATTTACCATCGAGGCTGACCGACTGCCCAGTCTTAGGATTGCGCCCAACCCGCGGCGCGCGATAATGCAGGGAAAAGCTGCCAAAGCCGCGAATTTCAATACGATCTCCGGTAGCCAGGCACTGGGACATTTGTTCAAGCATTGTCTTGATGGCCAGCTCTACATCCTTGGACGAGAGTAGCCCTTGATGGGTGACAATTCGTTCGATCAACTCCGACTTCGTCATATTTTTCCCTTCTTTTTCAAGCAGCTAGGAAAATCGCTTCGAAGGTTTTAGCATGCCCGGAAGAATTTGAACAGCCCGGCTATTGACATATCTTCTGCACGCCGTGAGCGCCCCTTTTCCGTGCAGAGCAAAGAGAATCCGCCGATCAGCGGCACATGACCAGCATTGTGCGAGTTACATAACCCGCCGGATTGAAGCCAAAGGGGTATTGATCCAGATCCTTCGCGTCATCAGACCGGGCTATCACCTTGTAACCCGCGCCCTTGCACTCCTTGGCGGCCCGCCTCTGGCACTTCTCCCATCCGGAGCCCAGCCCCGAGCAATCGATCTCGATGCCACTGACACCACGTACTGCGTGGGTCTTGGAGCTGGTAGCACACCCCGCCAGCATCAAAGCCATCGCGACCAGTAAGAGCTTGTTCATTCAGATCCTTAGATAGGTCGACAGAGCACTTCCCAGGATATATTTGATTTGCCTCATAAAAGAGACAGCACGATGGGTCGGTTGGTTTCGCTACGCCTCGGAAGATTGCAGCCTCAGCCACGTGACGCTTAGTCATGGAGAAATCGCAGCCACAAAAAAGGGCGACCGAAGTCGCCCTTTTTCTATGGTCTGACAGAACTCAGTTCTGTTTTTCCATTTGTGCACGCAGCAGGTCGCCCAGAGTGGTAGGACCAGCAGCAATGTCAGCGGCTGGCTTGTCGCGCAGGCTCTGGATTGCTTCTTTCTCTTCAGCATCGTCTTTCGACTTGATGGAGAGCTGGATTACGCGGCTCTTGCGGTCAACGCTGATGATCTTGGCTTCTACTTCTTCGCCTTCCTTCAGGACGTTGCGCGCGTCTTCAACGCGGTCACGGCTGATTTCGGAGGCTTTCAGAGTTGCTTCGATATCGTCGGCCAGGGTGATGATGGCGCCTTTGGCGTCAACTTCTTTCACGATGCCCTTAACGATTGCGCCTTTGTCGTTCTCTTGAACGTACTCGGAGAACGGATCGCTTTCCAGTTGCTTGATACCCAGGGAGATGCGCTCGCGCTCTGGGTCAACCGACAGGATAACGGTGTCCAGCTCGTCGCCCTTCTTGAAACGGCGTACGGCTTCTTCGCCCACTTCGTTCCAGGAGATGTCGGACAGGTGAACCAGACCGTCGATGCCGCCGTCCAGACCAATGAAGATACCGAAATCGGTGATCGACTTGATGGTGCCGGAGATTTTATCGCCCTTGTTGAACTGGCCAGAGAAGTCTTCCCATGGGTTGGACTTGCACTGCTTGATGCCGAGGGAGATACGACGACGCTCTTCGTCGATGTCCAGAACCATGACTTCCACTTCGTCGCCGACTTGTACGACTTTCGAAGGGTGGATGTTCTTGTTGGTCCAGTCCATTTCGGAAACGTGTACCAGGCCTTCAACGCCTTCTTCCAGCTCAGCGAAGCAGCCGTAGTCGGTGAGGTTGGTAACACGAGCGGTGACGCGGGTGCTTTCTGGGTAACGGGCTTTGATAGCGACCCATGGATCTTCACCCAGTTGCTTGAGGCCCAGGGAAACACGATTGCGCTCGCGATCGTACTTCAGAACCTTGACATCGATCTCGTCGCCAACGTTGACGATTTCCGAAGGATGCTTGATACGCTTCCAGGCCATGTCGGTGATGTGCAGCAGGCCATCGACGCCACCCAGATCGACGAATGCGCCGTAATCGGTGAGGTTCTTGACGATACCTTTGACCTGCTGGCCTTCCTGCAGCGATTCCAGCAGAGCTTCACGCTCGGCGGAGTTCTCGGCTTCCAGGACACTGCGACGGGAAACGACAACGTTGTTGCGCTTCTGGTCCAGCTTGATGACCTTGAATTCCAGCTCTTTGCCTTCCAGGTGCGTGGTGTCGCGCACTGGACGGACGTCAACCAGGGAACCTGGCAGGAACGCACGGATGCCGTTAACGTCGACAGTGAAGCCGCCTTTAACCTTACCGTTGATAACGCCCTTGACCACTTCCTCAGCTGCGAAGGCCGCTTCCAGAACGATCCAGCATTCAGCACGCTTGGCTTTTTCACGGGACAGCTTGGTTTCACCAAAGCCATCTTCAACCGAGTCCAGCGCAACGTGAACTTCGTCACCGACGTTGATGTTCAGTTCGCCAGCGTCGTTGTAGAACTGCTCAAGCGGGATCAGCGCTTCAGACTTCAGACCAGCGTGAACGGTTACCCAGCGAGCCTGGTAATCGATATCAACGATAACGCCGGTGATGATGGAGCCTGCCTGAAGGTTCAGGGTTTTCAAGCTTTCTTCAAAGAGTTCCGCAAAGCTTTCGCTCATTTTAATTCCTGTTGATTAGGGCGAAGTAAACGCCCATCTCCACACCCCAGACGATGTGGGTTAGTTTCATATAAAAGAAACGCCGCAGGACTATGACTGGTCCCCTGCGGAGCTTCCTGTCACCCGGCGATATCGCGAAGCGCGATCTCGCTCATGATGCGTTGCAGCACCTGATCGATGGACAACTCCGTGGAATCCAGCTGTATCGCGTCGGCCGCCGGCTTTAGCGGGGCTACTGCGCGCTGGGTATCACGCTCATCGCGTGCACGGATCTCATCTAGCAGACTCGACAGACTAACATCCTCGCCTTTGCCCTTCAACTGCAAATATCGGCGACGCGCCCGTTCCTCGGCGCTGGCGGTGAGGAAAATCTTCAGCGGCGCATCGGGAAAAACCACCGTGCCCATGTCGCGACCGTCCGCCACCAGCCCCGGCGGCTCCTGGAATGCGCGCTGGCGTTGCAGCAAGGCTTCGCGCACCGCCGGCAGCGCGGCGACCTGGGAGGCCCCGGCACCGACGCTTTCGGTACGAATGACGTCGCTGACTTCGTCACCTTCCAGAATGATGCGCTGGAGCTGACCGTCGGTCGCCGCAATGAATTGCACGTCCAGATGAGCAGCCAGCGCCTTGAGCAATTCTTCATTGGTCAGGTCGACGCCATGGTTGGCGGCAGCGAACGCCAGCAGACGGTACAAGGCACCCGAGTCGAGCAGGTTCCAGCCCAGTTGCCTGGCCAGGATCCCGGCGACGGTGCCCTTGCCCGAACCGCTTGGGCCATCGATGGTGATGACCGGTGCCTTGATGTTCACGACTGTGCCTCTTGCGCTACTCGGATACCAACCTGTGCGCACAGCGCCAGGAAGTTCGGGAACGACGTCGCGACGTTGGCGCAATCATGGATGCGAATCGGCGCGCTGGCGCGCAAAGACGCAACACTGAAGGCCATGGCGATACGGTGGTCACCGTGACCATGGACTTCGCCGCCGCCGATCTGGCCGCCATCGATGATGATGCCGTCCGGCGTTGGCTGGCACTTGACGCCCAGGGCGAGCAAGCCATCAGCCATCACCTGGATGCGATCCGATTCCTTGACCCGCAGCTCTTCGGCGCCCGTCAATACGGTGCGCCCTTCTGCACAGGCGGCCGCCACGAACAGTACCGGGAACTCGTCGATGGCCAGCGGAACCAGCGCCTCCGGAATCTCGATACCCTTGAGTTTAGCTGCTCGTACGCGCAGGTCCGCCACAGGTTCGCCGCCGACTTCACGCTGGTTTTCCAAAGTGATGTCAGCCCCCATCAGGCGCAGGATGTCGATCACGCCGGTACGGGTCGGGTTTATGCCGACGTGCTCGAGCACCAGGTCGGAGCCTTCGGCGATCGAGGCGGCCACCAGGAAGAATGCCGACGACGAGATGTCGCCCGGCACTTCGATGTGGGTCGCGGTCAGCTTGCTGCCAGAATCGACGGACGCCGTGGCGCCATCGACCGTGACCGGGTAGCCGAAGCCGCGCAGCATGCGCTCGGTATGGTCGCGGGTCGGGGCCGGCTCGGTGACGGTGGTCTTGCCTTCGGCGTAGAGACCGGCCAGCAGCAGGCAGGATTTCACCTGGGCACTGGCCATCGGCATGGTGTAGGTCAGGCCCTTGAGCTTGTTGCCACCGCGGATGACCATTGGCGGACGACCTTCGGCGGCCGTCTCGATGACCGCGCCCATTTCCCGCAACGGGTTGGCGACACGGTTCATCGGGCGCTTGGACAGCGACGCGTCACCGGTCAGGGTGCTGTCGAAGTCCTGCGCAGCCAGCAGGCCGGACAACAGGCGCATCGAGGTCCCGGAGTTACCCAGGTAGATTGGCCCCGGGGCAGGCTTGAGGCCGTGCAGGCCAACACCATGGATGGTCACGCGACCGTGGTGCGGACCTTCGATGACCACGCCCATGTCGCGAAACGCTTGCAGCGTCGCCAGGGCGTCTTCGCCCTCGAGGAAGCCTTCCACCTCGGTCACGCCTTCGGCCAGGGAGCCGAGCATGATCGAACGGTGGGAAATCGATTTATCGCCCGGTACACGAATACGCCCGCTCAGGGAGCCACCAGGTTGTGCCAGGAAAATCAGATCATTGGAATTCATAGCGTCCACATAGGCCCGACGGGCCAGGATTTTACTGAAATGCTCGCGGGCCACCCTGGCGCGCGTGAAAACGCCCAGCAATTGGTGCCCGTCCCCTGCATCGACCGCGTCGCGCAAGGCGTCGAGGTCGCTGCGAAATGTATCGAGTGTGCGCAAGACAGCTTCGCGGTTGGCGAGGAAGATGTCGTGCCACATGACCGGGTCGCTTCCAGCGATTCTCGTGAAATCGCGGAAACCGCCGGCAGCGTAACGGAAGATCTCAAGATTTTCATTGCGTTTAGCCAACGAATCCACCAGGCCAAACGCCAACAGGTGTGGCAAGTGGCTGGTGGCAGCCAACACTTCATCGTGACGCTCGACCTGCATGTGCTCGACATCGGCGCCCAATTCGCGCCACAAACGGTCCACCACCGCCAGCGCGGCTGGATCCGTCTGGTCCAGCGGCGTGAGAATCACTTTGTGGCGACGAAACAGCTCGGCGTTGGAGGCTTCCACCCCGCTCTGCTCGGAACCGGCAATCGGATGACCGGGCACGAAACGCGCCGGCATCCCGCCGAAGGCCTCGGTGGCCGCACGTACGACGTTACCCTTGGCGCTGCCGACGTCGGTCAGGATCGCTTGCCCCAGGTTCATGGCCGCCAAACGCGCCAGCAGTTTTTCCATGGCCAGGATCGGCACCGCCAACTGGATCACGTCCGCGCCCTGGCAAGCGATCGCCAGGTCCTCCTCGCAGCGATCGACCACGCCCAACTCCACGGCCAGCTTGCGCGACTGCGGATCCAGGTCGACACCGACCACCTCGCGGCACAGGCCGCTTTCACGCAAGCCCTTGGCAAACGAACCGCCGATCAACCCCAGGCCGACCACCACCAGGCGACCGATCATAGGGACAGCAGGTTGCAGTGAAGTGACATCAACCACGAGCCAGAACCTTGCCCAACGCCTCGAGGAAACGGCTGTTTTCCGCTGGCAGGCCGATGGTGATGCGCAGGTGGTTCGGCATGCCGTAATTGGCTACCGGACGCACGATCACACCTTCGCGCAACAGCCCCTGGTACACCGGCGCGGCGACACGCCCCAGATCGACGCAGATGAAGTTGCCCCTGGATGGAATCCAGCTCAAGCCCAGCTCGCGGAACCCCGCTTCCAACTGCTGCATGCCGGCCGCGTTCAGGCGACGGCTTTCAGCCAGGTAGGCCTCATCCTGCAAGGCGGCACACGCGGCTGCCAGGGCGAAGCTGTTGACGTTGAACGGCTGGCGCACGCGGTTCAGCACATCGGCCACCACGGCGGTGGACAAACCGTAGCCAACCCGCAGCGAGGCCAGGCCGTAGGCTTTGGAGAACGTGCGCGAAACCAGCAGGTTCGGGTAGGCCGCGAGAAAATCCAGGCCATCGGGCAAATCGCTGCCTTCGGCGTATTCGATGTAGGCCTCGTCCAACACCACCAGCACGTGCGCGGGCACGTCTTGCAGGAAGTCGTCCAGGGCCTGGGCATCGAACCAGGTGCCGGTCGGGTTGTTCGGGTTGGCAATGAAGACCACCCGGGTGTTGGCGTCGATGGCAGCCAGCATCGCCGGCAGGTCATGCCCCCAGTCCTTGGCCGGAACCACATGGGCATCCGCGCCTACGGCCTGGGTCGCGATCGGGTAGACCGCAAACGCGTGCTCGCTGAACACGGCATTGAGACCGGGTGCCAGGTACGCGCGCGCCACCAACTCAAGAATGTCGTTGGAGCCGTTGCCCAGCGTCACTTGGTTCAGCTCGACACCACAGCGCTCGGCCAGCAGGCTTTTCAATGCAAACCCATTGCCATCGGGGTAACGGGTCAGCTCGGCCAGTTCGTCGCGGATCGCCGCCAGTGCCTTGGGGCTCGCGCCCAACGGGTTTTCGTTGCTCGCCAACTTGACGATGCTGGCCGGATCCAGGTCCAGCTCGCGGGCCAGTTCGTCCACGGGCTTGCCCGGAACGTAAGGCGAGAGTTGTTGCACGCCTGGCTGAGCCAGAGCGAGGAAGTTGCCACTCATTTGCTATCCGCCCTTAAAGAACTGCCTTGGGGTAGGAACCCAGCACCTTGAGTGCCACTGCTTCCTGACTGATTTTCTCCAGCACACCTTTTACCAGCGGATCGCGGTGGTGGCCGACGAAATCGATGAAGAACACGTAGGTCCATTTACCGCTGCGCGACGGACGGGTCTCGATCCGCGTCAGGTCGATACCGTTGTCGTGGAACGGCACCAGCAGTTCATGGAGCGCACCGGGCTTGTTGCTCATGGAGACGATGATCGACGTCTTGTCGTCGCCGGTCGGCGGTACTTCCTGGCTGCCGATCATCAAAAACCGCGTGGAGTTGTCCGGGCGATCCTCGATTTTCTCGGCCAGGCGCGTCAGCCCGTAGAGGCCGGCCGCCATGTCGCCAGCAATCGCCGCCGAGTTCCACTCACCCTTGACCCGCTTGGCCGCTTCGGCGTTGCTCGATACCGCGACGCGCTCGACATTCGGGTAATGCGCATCCAGCCACTTGCGGCACTGGGCCAACGACTGGGCGTGGGAATAGATTCGGCTGATGCTGTCGGTCTTGGTGTTCTCGCCGACCAGCAGGTGGTGGTGGATGCGCAGCTCGACTTCGCCACAGATCACCATGTCATGCTCGAGGAAGCTGTCCAGCGTGTGGTTGACCGCACCCTCGGTGGAGTTCTCCACCGGTACCACGCCGAAATTCACCGCGCCGGCCGCTACTTCACGGAAGACTTCGTCGATGGCCGCCATCGGTTTGCTGATCACGGCGTGACCGAAGTGCTTCATGGCGGCAGCCTGGGTGAAGGTGCCTTCCGGGCCCAGATAGGCGACTTTCAGCGGCTGTTCGAGCGCCAGGCACGACGACATGATTTCGCGAAACAACCGCGCCATCTCTTCGTTGCCCAGCGGCCCCTTGTTGCGTTCCATGACGCGCTTGAGCACCTGGGCTTCACGCTCAGGACGATAGAACACCGGCACTTCGCCTTCGGCCAGGGAGGCCATCTTCACCCGGGCGACTTCCTGGGCGCAGCGCGCACGCTCACTGATCAGCTCCAGGACCTTTTCGTCCAGGGCATCGATGCGCAGGCGCAGCGCCTTGAGTTCTTGCTCAGACATCAGCCATGTTCCTTCTCGAACTCTGCCATGTAGGCGATCAGCGCATTGACGGCGTTGATGTCGACGGCGTTGTAGATGGAGGCACGCATGCCACCGACCGAACGGTGGCCCTTGAGGTTCAGCAGCCCACGCTCGTCGGCACCGGCCAGGAACGGCTTGTCCAGACGGTCGTCGGCCAGGCGGAACGGCACGTTCATCCACGAACGATCGGTCTTGTTGATCGGGTTGCTGTAGAGACCGCTGGCGTCGATGAAGTCATACAGCGTGCGCTGCTTTACCTCGTTGAGCTTGCCGATGGCTTCGACACCGCCCTGCTCCTTCAGCCATTCGAACACCAGGCCGGAGAGGTACCAGGCCAAGGTCGGCGGGGTGTTGTACATCGAGCCGTTGTCGGCCGCGACCTTGTAGTTGAGCATCGTCGGGCACAGCGAACGGGCGCGACCCAGCAGGTCTTCACGGATGATGTTGACCAGGATGCCGCTAGGGCCGATGTTTTTCTGGGCGCCGGCGTAGACCATGCCGAAACGGGAGATATCCACAGGGCGCGAGAGAATGTCCGAGGACATGTCGGCCACCAATGGCACGTCGCCGGTTTCCGGGATCCAGTTGAATTCCAGGCCGCCGATGGTTTCGTTCGGCGCGTAGTGAACGTAGGCCGCGTCCTTGGACAGGTTCCATTCGTTCTGGCCGGGAATCGCGAAATAGTCGTAGGGCTTGGCGGTGGCAGCCACGTTGACGTGACCGTAGCGCGAAGCTTCTTCAATGGCTTTCTGCGACCAGATACCGGTGTCGATGTAGTCGGCCTTGCCGCTTTCGGGCAGCAGGTTCAGCGGAATCTGGGCGAACTGCTGGCTGGCGCCGCCCTGCAGGAACAGCACCTTGTAGTTGGACGGGATGTTCAGCAGATCACGCAGGTCCTGCTCGGCCTTGGTGGCAATGGATACGAACTCATCGCTGCGATGACTCATTTCCATGACCGACAGGCCCTTGCCGTGCCAGTCGAGAAGTTCACCCTGGGCACGCTTCAGGACCGCCTCAGGAAGCGCCGCCGGGCCGGCACAGAAGTTATAGGCTCTCTTGCTCACATCCAATCTCGCTCTGATCTGGTGGTCACATACATCTTTGATCTACACACGCCCCATTGTGGGAGCGAGCTTGCTCGCGATGGCGGTATCCGTCATCGCAAGCAAGCTCGCTCCCACAGGGTAATCGTGTTCCTAAACAACAAGGGGGCGAATCTTCATCCGCCCCCTTGCGTGCCCGCTTAGTCCTGCGGTTCTTCTTCGTCTGCAGCAGCGTCGAGCGAGGGTTCGTCACCCGCGAGGTCGTCCGCATCGGCACCCAGGGTCCCGTCGAACGCAACGCCTTCCTCGCCTTCCAGCTCCTCGCCTTCGACTTCCGATGGCTCCTGCACCCGCTCAAGCCCTACCAGCGTTTCGTCGCTGGCCAGCTTGATCAGCGTCACACCCTGGGTATTACGGCCCAGGCTGGAGACTTCGGCGACTCGCGTACGTACCAGGGTGCCCTGGTCGGAGATCAACATGATCTCCTCGCCGTCGAGCACCTGGACCGCGCCAACCAGACGACCGTTACGGTCGTTGCTGACCATGGCGATCACACCCTGGCCGCCACGCTTGTACTCAGGGAACTCGCTGATGGCGGTGCGCTTGCCATAACCACGCGCCGAAGCGGTGAGGATCTGGCTGCCTTCTTCGGGGATCAGCATGGAAATCAGCTTCTGGCCTTCCGGCAGGCGCATGCCGCGCACACCGCGGGCGGTACGGCCCATGGCGCGCACGTCGGACTCCTTGAAGCGAGTGACCTTGCCACCGTCGGAGAACAGCATGACTTCACGCTCGCCGTCGGTGATGGCGGCGGAAATCAGCACGTCGCCTTCGTCCAGTTCCAGGGCGATCAGGCCGACGCTGCGCTGGCGACTGAAGGATTCCAGCGGGGTCTTCTTCACGGTGCCGTTGGCGGTCGCCATGAAGATGTAGTGACCTTCGGTGTATTCCTCCACCGGCAGCATGGTGGTGATGTATTCACCATCGTCCAGCGGCAACAGGTTGACTAGCGGACGACCACGTGCAGCACGGGACGCTTCCGGGATTTCGTAGGTCTTGAGCCAGTACACCTTGCCTTTGCTGGAGAACAGCAGCAGCGTGGTATGGCTGTTGGCGACCAGCAGGTGAGCGATGTAGTCCTCGTCCTTGACGCCAGTCGCCGACTTGCCTTTGCCACCGCGACGCTGGGCCTGGTAGGCGGCCAGCGGCTGGGTCTTGGCGTAGCCGCCGTGGGAAATGGTCACCACGCGCTCTTCTTCCGGGATCATGTCACCCAGGGTCAGGTCCAGGCGCGCATCGAGGATCTCGGTGCGGCGCACGTCGCCGTACTCGGCGCGGATCACTTCCAGCTCTTCGCGGATCACTTCCATCAGGCGCGTGGCGCTGTTGAGGATGCGGATCAGCTCGCCGATCTGGTTGAGGATTTCCTGATACTCGGCCAGCAGCTTCTCGTGCTCCAGGCCGGTCAGGCGGTGCAGGCGCAGCTCCAGGATGGCTTGCGCCTGTTCCGGGGACAGGAAGTACTTGCCTTCGCGCAGGCCATACTGCGGGTCGAGGTTCTCCGGGCGGCACGAGTCGGCGCCAGCGCGCTCGACCATTGCCACCACCGCGGTGGACTCCCAAGGGGTGCTGATCAGCGCTTCCTTGGCTTCCGATGGCGTTGGCGAAGCCTTGATCAAGGCGATCACCGGGTCGATGTTCGACAGGGCAACGGCCTGGCCTTCGAGAATGTGACCACGCTCGCGAGCCTTGCGCAGCTCGAACACGGTACGGCGGGTGACCACTTCGCGACGGTGACGTACGAAGGCTTCCAGCAGGTCCTTGAGGTTCAGGATCCGCGGACGGCCATCGATCAGCGCGACGATGTTGATGCCGAATACAGCTTGCAACTGGGTCTGGGCGTAGAGGTTGTTGAGGATCACCTCAGGCACTTCGCCACGACGCAACTCGATCACGACGCGCATGCCGTCCTTGTCGGACTCGTCGCGCAGCTCGGTGATGCCTTCGAGCTTCTTCTCTTTCACCAGCTCGGCGATCTTCTCGATCAAACGGGCCTTGTTCAGCTGGTAAGGCAGTTCGGTGATGACGATCTGCTGGCGACCACCGACCTTGTCGATGTCTTCGATGGTCGAGCGGGCGCGCATGTAAATGCGACCACGGCCGGTGCGGTAGGCTTCGATGATACCGGCGCGACCGTTGATGATCGCGGCCGTCGGGAAGTCCGGACCAGGGATGTATTGCATCAGCTCATCGACCGTCAGTTCGGGATTGTCGATGAGGGCCAGGCAACCGTCGATGACTTCACCGAGGTTGTGCGGCGGGATGTTGGTCGCCATGCCCACGGCGATACCGCTGGAACCGTTGACCAGCAGGTTCGGGATACGGGTCGGCATGACCGCGGGGATCATTTCGGTGCCGTCGTAGTTCGGCACCCAGTCCACGGTTTCCTTGTGCAAGTCGGCCAGTAGTTCGTGGGCCAGCTTGGTCATGCGCACTTCGGTGTATCGCATGGCCGCGGCGTTGTCGCCGTCCACGGAACCGAAGTTGCCCTGGCCGTCTACCAGCAGGTAGCGCAAGGAGAATGGCTGCGCCATACGAACGATGGTGTCGTACACGGCAGTGTCGCCGTGGGGGTGATACTTACCGATCACGTCGCCGACGACACGGGCAGATTTCTTGTACGGCTTGTTGAAGTCGTTGCCCAGTTCGCTCATCGCGAACAGCACGCGCCGGTGCACGGGCTTCAAGCCATCGCGCGCATCCGGCAGCGCCCGCCCGACGATTACGCTCATTGCGTAGTCGAGGTAGGACTGTTTCAGCTCGTCTTCGATATTGACCGGGAGGATTTCTTTGGCCAGTTCGCCCATGAGAAGCCTGATTCCTTTTTCTGGTGAAACCTCGTCACATCCAGATGGGACGAACGAAGCTCGCCGCTGCAGAACAAGTGCCGTGCAGCGACTTACGACAAATCAACGAGTTATGCCATGGATCTGCGCAGTAAAGGCCACCTCGCGAGGCAGCCTTGGAAACCGCCGGATGTTATCACAAGAGCCGCCACGCACCTATCCCCCAGATGCGCATGGTGCGTAGTTAGTTGACCGGTGACAGGCTGATATGGGACCAGAGGGGCTCAGAAGCGCTACGGATGAAGAATTGAAGGACAAATGCAAGGTATTTGTTGACTATTGGGACTCTATCGCGAGCAGGCTCGCTCCCACAGGGATTTTTGGTATGCCTAAGATTTAGGGCACAACACCGGTCCAATGTGGGAGCGAGCCTGCTCGCGATAGCGATATGCCTGACGACCACCGTCTCAATGCAACCGCTTGCGACACATCAACTGCGCCAGCTTGGCAGTGTCCGGGCGCTCGATGATGCCCTTCTCCGTGACGATGACGTCGATCAAATCCGCCGGAGTGACATCGAACATCGGGTTGAAGGCGTCCACCTCCGCGCCGAGCCCCTTGCCACCGATTTCCAGCAGTTCGCGCCCATCGCGCTCCTCGATCGGGATGTCATCACCGCAGGCCAGGCTCATGTCGATGGTCGAGCTTGGCGCCACGACCATGAAGCGCACGCCATGGTGCATGGCACAGACCGCCAGTTGATAGGTACCGATCTTGTTCGCCACATCGCCATTGGCGGCGATGCAATCGGCACCGACGATCACCCAGGTCACACCTTTCGTCTTCATGATATGGGCAGCGGCGGCATCGGCGTTGAGGGTCACCGGGATGCCTTCACAGGCCAGCTCCCACGCCGTCAGGCGCGAGCCTTGCAGCGATGGACGGGTTTCGTCGGCATAGACGCGCTCCACCATGCCTTCGATATACGCGCCACGGATGACGCCCAGGGCCGTGCCGAAGCCGCCGGTCGCCAAGGCCCCGGTGTTGCCGTGGGTGAGGATGGCCTGGGCGTTGCCCTGATGCTTGCGGATCAGGTCGACACCGAGCTGGGCCATGGTCAGGTTGGCTTCGCGGTCACTTTCATGAATCGCGATGGCTTCGGCCTCAAGTACCGCCAGCGGCTCGGCGTGCTCTTTCAGGCGCCCCAACCGGTCGCGCATCCGATCCAGTGCCCAGAAGAGGTTCGCCGCCGTCGGCCGGGCCTCGGCCAGCAAGGCAAAATCAGACTCCAGCGCCGCTTGCCAGTCACCGCCCTCGGCCATCCTGGCCCGCGCGGCCAGCACGACACCATAAGCCGCGCTGATGCCGATGGCCGGCGCGCCGCGCACCGCCCTTGAGCCGATGGCCTCGGCCACATCGGCGGCTCGGGTGCAGGCGATCCAGTTTTCTTCGAACGGCAAGACACGCAGGTCTCGCAGGTACAGGACGCCATCGCGCCAATCGATGGCCTTCACCTTCTCCGCAGCCAATAGTCGATCGCGCATCCTTCACCCCGTACTCATGAACAAAAGCCGCCGATTATAGCGATCCCTCCGCGAAGACGCTCGGGTATACTTCGCCATCCTTTATACCCCATGGAACCGTTCCACGATGCCCAAGCCTGCCGTTGCGCTCGACTTATTATTGCTGCCGACCTGGTTGGTGCCTGTCGAACCCGCCGGTGTAGTGCTCAAGGATCATGGCCTGGGCATTCGCGACGGCTGCATCGTATTCATCGGCCCACGGGCAGAAGCCCTCAAGTGTGACGCCGCCCAGGTCCGCGAGCTGCCCGGCATGCTGCTCAGCCCCGGCCTGATCAACGCCCATGGCCACGCAGCCATGACCCTGTTCCGCGGCCTGGCCGACGACCTGCCCTTGATGACCTGGCTCGAACAGCATATCTGGCCAGCGGAAGCCAAATGGGTCGATGAAGACTTCGTGCGCGATGGCACCGACCTGGCAATCGCCGAGCAGATCAAGGGCGGCATCACCTGCTTCTCCGACATGTATTTCTACCCCAAGATCGCCAGCGAGTGTGTCCACGACAGCGGCATTCGCGCGCAAATCGCGATTCCGATCCTCGATTTTCCGATCCCCGGCGCCGCCAGCGCCGACGAAGCCATTCGTCAGGGCATCGAGTTGTTTGGCGACCTCAAGCACCACCCACGGATCAAAGTCGCATTCGGTCCGCACGCGCCCTACACCGTGGGCGACGAAAACCTGGAGAAAATCCGTGTGATCGCCGAGGAATTGGACGCGGCCATTCATATGCATGTTCACGAAACCGCCTTCGAAGTGCAGCAGGCTGTGGATAACACCGCTGAGCGGCCAATGGCTCGCCTGGGACGACTTGGCCTGCTGGGGCCACGCTTTCAGGCCGTGCACATGACTCAAATCAGCGACGTAGACCAGGCCTTGCTGGTAGAAAGCAATTGCAGCGTGATTCATTGCCCGGAATCGAACCTGAAGCTGGCCAGCGGTTTCTGCCCGGTGGAGCGCCTTTGGCAGGCCGGCGTCAATGTCGCCCTCGGGACCGACGGCGCGGCGAGCAACAACGACCTGGATCTGCTCGGAGAAACCCGCACCGCCGCCCTGCTGGCCAAGGCCGTCGCCGGTTCGGCCACGGCCCTGGATGCCCATCGGGCGCTGCGCATGGCCACGCTCAACGGCGCCCGGGCGCTGGGCATTGAAGCGACTGTCGGCTCGCTGGAAGTGGGCAAGGCCGCCGACCTGGTGGCCTTCGATCTGTCGGGCCTGGCCCAGCAGCCGATCTACGACCCGGTGTCGCAGCTGATCTATGCCACCGGTCGCGATTGCGTAAAACACCTGTGGGTGGGCGGCAAGCCGTTACTGGAGGATGGCCGGCTGACCCGCATGGACGAATCAACACTGATCGCCACGGCCCAGGCCTGGGGTCGCCGCATCAGCGGCCACAACGAATGACCACGCCCCTTGAGCCACGGCTCGGGGCACCTGATTTTTCAAGCTTTTCGAGGATCTGCACATGAGCAACGTCGACCACGCCGAAATCGCCAAATTCGAAGCCCTGGCCCATCGCTGGTGGGACCGTGAAAGCGAATTCAAACCCCTGCACGACATCAATCCGCTGCGGGTCAACTGGATTGACGAACGGGTCAACCTGGCAGGCAAGAAGGTGCTCGACGTCGGTTGCGGCGGCGGCATCCTCAGCGAAGCCATGGCCCAGCGCGGGGCGACGGTGATGGGCATCGACATGGGCGAAGCGCCACTGGCGGTTGCACAACTGCATCAGCTGGAGTCAGGCGTCAGCGTGGAATACCGGCAGACCACCGCCGAAGCCCTGGCCGAAGAAATGCCCGGGCAATTCGACGTGGTCACCTGCCTGGAAATGCTCGAGCACGTGCCAGACCCGTCATCGGTCATCCGCGCCTGTTTCCGCATGGTCAAGCCCGGCGGCCAGGTGTTCTTCTCCACGATCAACCGCAACCCGAAGGCCTATCTGTTCGCCATCGTCGGCGCCGAATACATCATGAAGCTGCTGCCTCGCGGCACTCACGACTTCAAGAAATTCATCCGCCCCTCCGAGCTGGGCGCCTGGAGCCGTGCGGCCGGGCTGACCGTCAAGGACATCATTGGCCTGACTTACAACCCGCTGACCAAGCACTACAAACTGGCGGCCGACGTTGACGTCAACTACATGATCCAGACCCTGCGCGAGGAGTAAGTCGATGCGTCTCAAAGCGGTTCTCTTCGACATGGACGGCACGCTGCTCGACACCGCGCCGGATTTCATCGCCATCTGCCAGGCCATGCGCGCCGACCGTGGCTTGCCACCGATGAACACGCAGCACATTCGCGACGAGATTTCCGGCGGTGCCCGGGCGATGGTCGCGGTGACCTTTTCCATGGACCCGGAATCGCCGGGGTTCGAGGAGCTGCGCCAGGAATTCCTCGACCGCTACCTCAAGGGTTGCGCGGTCCACAGCCGCTTGTTCGAAGGCATGGCCGAGGTGCTGGCCGATATCGAAGCGGCCAACCTGATCTGGGGCGTGGTCACCAACAAACCGGTGCGCTTCGCCGAACCGATCATGCAGCAACTGGGCCTGGCCGAACGCTCGAAAGTGCTGATCTGCCCTGACCACGTGAAAAACAGCAAGCCAGACCCGGAACCGCTGACCCTGGCGTGCAAGCTGCTCGACCTGGACCCGGCCAGCGTGCTGTTCGTGGGTGATGACCTGCGGGACATCGAGTCCGGTCGCAGCGCCGGCACCAAGACCTGCGCGGTGACCTATGGCTACATCCACCCGGACGACAACCCCGGCACTGGGGCGCGGATGTGGTGATCGATCATCCATCAGCGCTGCGAGCAGTGCTGGATAACGCGTTGTGCAGTTGCTGATTCGACTGTTCTTGTTGTGAAGGGATTTATGTGGGAGCAAGGCTTACCCGCGATGAAGGCAATGCGGTCTTTCAGAATCAAGGTGCCTGTTCGCGAGCAAGCTTTGCTCCCACAGCCGGCTCTGACATAGCAGGGATCAGTTCCCTCGCCACAACCGCTTCTGCCAACAAATTGATTTGTTGAGGTTTTTTATGTTTGATTATTCCGCCCGCCCCGACCTGCTCAATGGCCGGGTGATTCTGGTCACTGGCGCCGGCCGCGGTATCGGTGCCGCTGCGGCGAAAGCCTACGCCGCCCATGGCGCCACCGTGCTGCTGCTGGGCAAGACCGAAGCCAACCTGACCCAGGTCTACGATGAAATCGAAGCGGCCGGTCATCCGCAGCCTGCGGTGATCCCGTTCAACCTCGAAACCGCGCTGCCTCATCAGTACGATGAACTGGCAGCCATGATCGAAACCGAGTTCGGTCATCTGGACGGTCTGCTGCACAACGCCTCGATCATCGGCCCGCGTACCCCCCTGGAACAATTGTCCGGTGAGAACTTCATGCGGGTGATGCACGTCAACGTCAACGCGATGTTCATGCTCACCAGCACCTTGCTGCCGCTGCTCAAGCTGTCCAAGGATGCGTCCGTGGTGTTCACCTCCAGCAGCGTCGGGCGCAAGGGCCGGGCGTACTGGGGCGCCTATGGCGTGTCCAAGTTCGCCACCGAGGGGCTGATGCAGACCTTGGCCGACGAAGTCGACACCGTCGCCGCCGTACGCGCCAACAGCATCAACCCCGGCGCCACCCGCACCAGCATGCGCGCCCAGGCCTATCCGGGGGAAAACCCGCTCAACAATCCGACGCCCGAGGAGATCATGCCGGTCTACCTGTACCTCATGGGCCCGGACAGCACCGGCGTCAACGGCCAGGCGCTCAACGCGCAATAGTGAACCCAGCCCCTGTCGCGACGTTTTACCGTCACGACAGGGGCCTTGGCTCGATGCCCAGCAAGGCGAACCGCCAACTCCACGTCGCCAGGACTGCCGCATCTTTCTGGCAATCCATTGATTTTCAATCGATTTTTATTGAAGTGAACCGAATGGCACGACTTTCGCTCTAAATATCCTCAAACATGCCATGTTCGGCAAGTAATGGACGTTGAGACGAGACTTATGCCTGCCAGGGAAAGCAGACTAAACTCAAATCAGTGTCCTACGGGACTGAAGGACCAGTACGACGTGCAGCCCAAAGCCGCCACACCCAACCTGCCAGGACAGATTTAGCTTAGGTGCTAACGCCATATGAAAACGCCCACCCAGATCAACGCGATTGACTTCGACAGCGCCAAATTGCAGCGTCTGGGCCTTGGCCAGCCATCGCCGCTCGCGGCACGCTCCGTCAGTCTTTCGCAATTGCGCCAGCAACTGAACCAGCAGCTGCAGACCAGCCTGGAGCCACAGCGAATCCTCGGCTTGTTTTTCCGGGAAATCCAGCGGCTGGTGCCCATGGATGCGCTGGCCTACCAGCACAAAGCCAGTGATCTGCGCCTGGAGTTCGGGCAACGCGGACATCACACCCTCAGCTATAACCTCAGCCATGAAGGCGAACACCTGGGTGAACTGATATTCCGTCGTAACCAGCGCTTCACTGAAGCGGAACAGAGCGACCTTGAATCCATCATGTCGACGCTGCTGTATCCACTGCGCAACGCCCTGCTCTATCGCGCCGCCACCCAGAGCGCCCTGCGCGATCCGCTGACCGGTACTGGCAACCGCATTGCCATGGACCAGACGCTGATGCGTGAAATCGACATGGCCAAGCGTCATTCGCAACCCTTATCGGTGCTGATGCTCGACATCGACCATTTCAAGCGCATCAACGATAGCCATGGTCACGGCGTTGGCGATGAAGTGCTCAAGGCCGTGGCTGAGTCGATCAAGAGCCAACTGCGCAACGTGGACATGGTGTTCAGGTTCGGTGGTGAAGAGTTTCTGATCCTGCTGGCCAATACCAGCCGGGATGCTGCGGCCATGGTCGGAGAACGACTGCGTTACGCCGCCCAGGCCCAGGATTACTTCGCCGCAGGCACACGGATCGAGCTGACGGTCAGCCTGGGCTGCGCCACCCTGCTGCCGGGGGAATCCTCGGAAAGCCTGCTGCGCAGGGCCGACAGCGCGCTGTACGTGGCCAAGCGCGAAGGCCGCAATCGCCTGGCGATGGCAGGTTGAAATAATTCCGGGAGCGAACTTGCTCTCGATGACGGCGGCACAGCCGACATCTGCCCAAGCCGGCCCACTGCTATCGCGAGCAGGCTCGCTCCCACATGGGATTGGCGGCGGACCTGGATTTGGCAGTCACCCAAAACAACTGTGGGGAGCTTGCTCGCGATAGCGGTCTGGCAGTCAACCTCCCCGTCGACTATCAGACCTCTTCGCGAGCAAGCTCGCTCCCACATGGGATTGGCGGCGGACCTGGATTTGGCAGTCACCCAAAACAACTGTGGGAGCGAGCTTGCTCGCGATAGCGGTCTGGCAGTCAACCTCCCCGTCGACTATCAGACCTCTTCGCGAGCAGGCTCGCTCCCACATGGGATTGGCGCCGGACCTGGATTGGGCAATCACCCAAAACAACTGTGGGAGCGAGCTTGCTCGCGATAGCGGTCTGGCAGTCAACCTCCCCGTCGACTATCAGACCTCTTCGCGAGCAAGCTCGCTCCCACATGGGGTTGGCGGCGGACCTGGATTTGGCAGTCACCCAAAACAACTGTGGGAGCGAGCTTGCTCGCGATAGCGGTCTGGCAGTCAACCTCCCCGTCGACTATCAGACCTCCTCGCGAGCAGGCTCGCTCCCACAGGGGGGTGTGGCTATCTGTAGCGGTAGAAATCAGCTCCCGGCCAGCGCCAGGCGCTCACGGGTGGAAGAAGATTTGCCCACGGACTCCGACTGTTCCAGCTGCATGCAACGCTCCAGGAACAGGTACATGTAGTCATAGCTCTTGCACACAGCCTGGCGCAGCTCCGTTTGCAGGGCTTTGCTTGGGTTCATCCCCGCCAGCGTACAGATGATTTCCAGGGCTTCCCAAGGATGGGCATCGTCGTACTGGGCATGCATCTTCAGCCATTTCATCGCCCGCTTGCGGTCTTCCTCGGCGAAAGCGGCCGCGTAGACACCGCTGGAACACACCAGCGCCGACCACTCCCCCGTAGCCCCCTCAATGGCATAGTTGGTCGCGGCAATGGCCACGATCAGCGAATCCGAGGAACTGGTGTGCCAGCACCAGTGGCTCAAGGCATGCAGCTCAGGTGGCACCTGCTGGGCTTGCAGGTCTTCCAGGGTCACGCCATGGGCGGCGCTCCAGTTGACCCAGTAGTCGGCATGGTTGAGTTCGACACGAATGTTACGCATCAGCCAGCGACGCGCCATGTCCTCGCCGGGGTGGCGGGCAAAGCGGGTCTTGGTGAGGTTCTGTGCCATGTATAAAGCGAACTGTTCGACGACCGGCCAACCACCAATGAGGTAGTGGCGCATGGTCCTGGCGCTGAGCTTGTTGTCGCGCATGCGCTGATACAGTTCGTGTTCGACAACCCGGCGCTTGCTCTCGCTGCAATCGGTAATGAGCTGCTGTGCCCATTTCGGATAGCTCGTGGCGTCCATGAGCGGGCCTGTTCGGTTGAATGTGTCGATCACTGTCGGGCTCCTTTTGATTGTGATTTTCTTCGATCAACAAGAGGTTCAGCGGAACGTGCCGGGGGCCTTGAATAACAACGGCTGGGGCCGGGCCGGCCGACATTGCAACGTGTCGCAGGTAAACAATTGCGGGCGTTCGATCACATACCCCTGAGCGTAATCCACTCCTATTTCCAGCAATGCCTGCTCGATCTGGGCGGTTTCAACAAACTCGGCAATCGTGCGCTTACCCATGACGTGGCCGATGTGATTGATCACTTCGACCATTGCACGGTTAATCGGGTCGTCCAGCATATCCTTTACGAAACTCCCGTCGATCTTCAGGAAGTCTACAGGTAAATGTTTCAGGTAAGCGAATGAAGACATTCCGGCGCAAAAGTCATCCAGCGAGAAGTAGCATCCCAAACTCTTGAGTTCATTGATAAAGCGGATCGCACTGCCCAAATTCGAAATAGCGCTGGTTTCTGTAATTTCAAAACAAATCATTTCTGGCGGAATCGAGTAGGCCGCAAACTGTTTACGCAGGAAATCGAGGAACGCCTGATCTCCTATAGTGGTGCCTGACAGATTGATCGCACACATCGCCATGGGCCCCTGTCGCGAATCGTTCAGGCACTGGCGGATGATCTTGAAGACATTCTCCACCACCCAACGGTCCAGGGACGTCATCAGGCCATAGCGTTCCGCTGCGGGAATGAAGCTGTCCGGCAGGATCATCCGACCGGCTTCATCATGCAGGCGCAGCAGGATTTCAATGTGCCCGCCACCGTGATCGCCCGGCCCCAGTGCAGCGATTTCCTGGGCATAGAGGCAGAAGCGATTTTCCTCCAGGGCCATGTGCAAGCGCTGGACCCAGGCCATTTCGCCAAAGCGCAGGGACAGCTCCGAGTCGTCGGCATGATAGACCTGGACCCGGTTGCGGCCCTTTTCCTTGGCCATGTAGCAGGCCATGTCGGCAGCCCGCAGGGACGCCTCCAGGGTGGTCGGCGTCTGGGCGATATGCACCAGGCCGATGCTCACGGTAGTCACGAACGGCCGGCCCTTCCAGACAAAGTGCAGGTTCTGCACGGTCTGGCGCAGCACTTCGGCAATCTTTTCCGCCGCTTCCGGCGAACAGTTCTCCAGCAAGATCCCGAACTCATCCCCGCCCAGCCGGGCCAAGGTGTCGTTTTCCCGCAGCCCGGATTGCAGCAAAGCGCAGATATGACGCAACAATTCGTCACCCGCTGCATGACCGCAGGTGTCGTTGACCAGCTTGAACTGATCCAGATCGAGAAACATCAAGGCATGGCGCCCGATCTGGCGAGTGAGGTTGTACAAGGCCTGTTCGAGGCGATACTCGAATTCCCGGCGGTTCGCCAGGCCAGTCAGGGCGTCATGGGTGGCCTGCCACGACAGGTTGGCGATGTATTGGCGTTCCTGGGTCATGTCATGCAACACCAGAACGGCGCCGCTGACCTTGCCCGCATGACGGATTGGCGCGCCCACCAGGGTGACCGACACGGTGCTGCCATCCAGCCGCTGGATCAGTTTGGAATGTTCGCTGGCACCGCTGAGCCGGCCGCTGAGGATGTGCTCGATCAGGGTCAGCCCCTCGGTCTGGGCATTGTCATCGAGCAAATTGAACAACGCGGCCAAGGGCAAGCCCGTGGCGTGTTCGGCTTTCCAATGGGTCATCGCTTCGGCAGCGGGGTTCATGTAGGCGATGGCCCCCTCGACGTCGGTGGTGATGACTCCGTCGCCAATCGATTGCAGGGTGATCTGCGCCCGCTCTTTCTCCATCTGCAGCGCATTGGCGAACACCTGCCGCTGGGCGAGTAGTTTATGGGTCCGCAACAACGCCAGGACGATCAACCCCAGGGCGGTGGCGAAATTGGTCACCAACAAGAGCCGCAGGATGAAACGCGAGCCTTCGCCCAGTGCGTCGCTGAACGCCTTGGCGGCCGGAGTGACGGAATCGTTGATCGCAAAGATCTGGGCCTTCCAGCCGCGGATATCCACCTCCGACGCCTGGCCTGCGGTAATGCTGTTGTGCATCTGCCGGGCGACGTTATCCAGTTCGATCAGGTAGCCGTCGCCCACCGTCCAGAGATCGATGGCTTCTTCCAGGTAACTGAAGTGGCGAAAATTGAGGTACAACCAGATCACGCTGGACACGTCGTCAGGATGGTTGCCACCTTGGAGAATCCCGGACCGTGCGGCTTCGAGATCCGGCGGTTCGCGGTCCAGCGCCACCCGCAGTTCATGGCCGCCCTCGGGTACGGCAATGGCTTGCTGGTATTTGCGGAAAATCGCCTCGTCGCGGCTGTCGGCGTAGAGGTTGAGGTAATAGATGGCGTCTTTCTGACCCTTGGACCAGAGACTCTCCCCCGCCACATAGCCGCGAACGGCGGACAGCACGTAAAGGCTGACGCCGCCAAGCAATGCCTGAAATAGCACGACGGCGATAAAGGGCCAGACGATGCCCAGCAGCCGTGGTGTTCCGAGAGTCTGCTTTCGCTTCATGAGGTCCCTTGCACAGGTATTGCCGGACGAACACCCGCCAGAATTCCGCTCCTGACTCAATAGCCTAGGCTAGTTTTCAACCCTTCGAATGAATGGATGAACAGATCGACAGACTTTGCGTGGAATTCAGAAAAATCAGCGTGTTTGCCTGCTTTTTTCCGATACTAAGCGCAGAAAAGCACTGGAAACTCAAGGCTGCTGAATCTGTTGCAAATGACCATAGAGTCGCGCGTACAGGCCACCTTCGGCAATCAGCTGCAAATGGTCACCGTCTTCGGCGATTTGCCCACCGTCGAACACCAATACTCGATCGGCCTGCTTCACCGCCGAGAGCCGGTGGGCGATGATCAGCGTGGTGCGTGCGCTCAAAAAACGCGCCAATGCCTGGTGAAGGTTGTACTCGGTCGCAGCGTCCAGCGCCGAGGTGGCTTCGTCGAGAATCACCACCCGCGGGTTGGCCAATACCATGCGGGCGATGGCCAGCCGTTGACGCTGGCCGCCCGACAGCCGCACCCCGGAACGCCCTACTACACTCTCCAGACCCTGGGGCAGCGCCCGTACGGTGGCATCGAGCTGGGCGATTTCCAGTGCCCGCCAGCAGTCGTCGTCACTGCACTCACGGCCCATGGCGAGGTTGGCCCGCACCGTGTCGTTGAACAGCGCCGGATGTTGCAACACCACTGCAACATTCTCCCGGATGGTCTCCAGGCCGATCTCCTGTTGCGTGGCGCCACCGAAACGAATGCTGCCCGATTGTGGCGTGTACAGCCCCAGTAATAACTGCACCAGGGTGCTCTTGCCGCCGCCGCTGGCCCCGACGATAGCGACTTTCTCCCCCGGCGAGATGGACAGGTTCAACTGGTTGAGCACCAGTTCTTCACCGTAACCGAAACTCAACCCCTGAATCTCGATGCCCACCGTGTCACGGCCCTTGAATGGATCGACGGTGCCGGTGTACTGGGGCTCGTCGGCCCGGGCCAGCAGTTCATTGATCCGGTTCAAGGCACCGCCGGCGGCGTAATAGGCGTACTGCAAGTTCAACAGTTGCTCGACCGGACCGATCATGAACCAGAGGTAGCTGAACACCGCCAACATCTGGCCGATGGACAGGTCGGAAAACACCACGGTGAGCATGGCCGCTGCGCGAAAAATATCGATGCCGAACTGGAACAGCAAACCACTGGCGCGGTTCGAGGCATCGGTTTTCCACTGCGAACTCACGGCGTAATCGCGGACCTCCTTGGCGCGCATCCCCAAGCGACCGAGGAAATAGCCCTGGCGGTTACCGGCGCGCACTTCCTGGATGGCGTCCAGGGTTTCGGTCAAGGCCTGGGTGAAGCGCGAGGTGCTGTCATTCTCCAGCTTCTTGAGGTGCTTGACCCGCTTGCCCAGCTGCACCGTGGCGTAGATCACCAGCGGATTGAACAGCAGGATCAGCAGCGCCAGCTCCCAGTGCATCCACACCAGGATCCCGGCAGTGCCCACCAGGGTCAGCATCGCCACCAGGAAACGACTGAGGGTCTCGCCGATGAACTTGTCCAGGGTGTCCAGGTCGGTGACCAGATGGGCCGCCACGGTGCCGCTACCCAGGCTTTCGTATTCGCCCAGGGAAATTCGCTTGAGACGCTCGATCAAGCGGATGCGAATGCGATAGACGATGTCTTTGGCCAAGCGGGCGAACAAGCGGGCCTGCACCACGTTGAACAGCAATGCGCCACAGCGCAGGGTCAGGGTCACCAGCAACATCAGCCCGATGTAGCCGGCCGCGCGCTGCCAGCCCATGGGCAACGCCTGGTTCATGACTTTCAGAGCCGCATCGCCATGCCCCAGCAGAACTTCATCCACCAGCAACGGCAATAGCAACGGGATCGGTACGCTGCACAGCGTCGCCAGCACGGCCACGCCGTTGGCGATCCACAGGGCTTTTTTGTGCTTGAGGGCCAGGCGACGGATTTCCGCCCAACTCAACCGGTCGATGCGCCTTGAGGCCGACGCGTCTTGCGGCCGGTCAGACACAGGCCGCGCGCTCCAGCCAGCGGCCAAGCAAAGGCGACAGCTGGTTCAGGGGCTGGTAACCGTTGGTCAGCAAGGCCAACTGGCCATCACGCTCGGCCAACAGTGTGGGGAACCCGGCAATACCCAAGTCCTGTACCCAGGTGAAATCCGCAGCGGTGGCCGCATGTTGGTCGGCGCGGTCGAAGGCCGCGGCGAATTCGATGCGTGGCAGCCCGGCCTGTTCGGCCAGCTCCACCAGCACGCTGGCGTGGGTCACGTCGCGACCTTGCACATAAAAAGCCTG
The DNA here is from genome assembly GCF_018325905.1 of Pseudomonas sp. St316. Taxonomy (NCBI): domain Bacteria; kingdom Pseudomonadati; phylum Pseudomonadota; class Gammaproteobacteria; order Pseudomonadales; family Pseudomonadaceae; genus Pseudomonas; species Pseudomonas sp. St316. The sequence continues at coordinate 4,896,689 of NZ_AP021901.1, forward strand.
CTGGATCAGCTTCACCAACTTCCAGGCCAGGTCCGGGGCCAGGCTGCGGGCCGTCACCAGTGCCCGGCAGGCAGGCTCGGTGTCGTAGACGAAACCGTCCGGCAACGCGCCTTCAAGCTTGAAGGGCTGGCCGGTGGCCTGGGTGACCGCCTGCCAGTGTTCAAGGATGTAGCGCCGGGTGGTCGGCTCCAGCGCCGAACCACTGCCGGTACGCAAGCCGCCCACCACCAGGTGCAGCTCCACCCCCGCGGCATGCGCCTGCTCTACCAACGCCTCGGCCACCGGGGCAAAGCCCCAGCACCAGGAGCACATCGGGTCCATCACATAGAGCAGGCGTGACGCCATGGTTCAGGCCTCGGAAGGTGTCTGCTTATAGTTGTAGCCGATCGGATGCGGCATGTTGCGAGCCTTGGCCAACTCGATCTGCTTCTGCCGGTCAATGGCGCTGCGACGGGTCTTCTCGCTCAGTTTATCCCAGCAGTGCGGGCAACTGATGCCAGGCACATAGTGCTCCGAGGCGCGGTCTTCTACGCTTACCGGAGTACGACAAGCGTGGCATTGATCGTAGTCGCCTTCGCTGAGGTCGTGGCGAACGGTGACGCGGTTGTCGAACACGAAGCAGTCGCCGCGCCACTTGGTTTCTTCCTGGGGGACCTCTTCGAGGTACTTCAGGATGCCGCCCTTGAGGTGATAGACCTCGTCGAAGCCCTGGCCGAGCATGTAGCTGGAGGCTTTTTCACAACGAATGCCGCCAGTGCAGAACATCGCGACTTTCTTGTGCCTGGCCGGGTCGAAGTTGGCCTTGATGTACTCGGGGAATTCACGAAAGCTGGTGGTCTTGGGGTCGATGGCGCCTTCGAAGGTGCCGATGGACACTTCGTAATCGTTACGAGTGTCGATCAACAACACTTCTGGATCGCTGATCAGCGCGTTCCAATCCTGCGGTTCGACATAGGTGCCGACCTGCTTGTTAGGATCCACGCCTTCAACGCCCAGGGTGACGATTTCTTTTTTGAGCTTGACCTTGGTGCGGTAGAACGGCTGTTCATCGCAGTACGACTCTTTATGGTCGATGTCGATCATGCGCGGATCGTTCTTGAGCCAGGCCATCAGGCCGTCGATGCCTTCACGAGTGCCGGAGACCGTGCCGTTGATGCCTTCTTCGGCGATCAGCAACGTGCCTTTGATGCCGTTGTCGAGCATGGCCTTGAGCAAGGGCTCACGCAGCTCGACATAATCTTCAAGGGTGACGAACTTATACAGTGCCGCCACGACAATGGGTTGTGTCATGGGTGTTTCTCCAGGTGGCTACCCTCGTAAAGGGTGAACCGGATGCGAAAAAAAAACGCGCCGGGTGAGCGGCGCGTTGCGGATTCTAACAAAAACAAGGGGGTTGCAGACAGCGATTGCTGTAGGCAACAGTGCTGTGAGGGTCACTTGGTCAGGGGCAAAGCCTGAATCTGTGGGAGCAAAGCTTTGCTCCCACAGCACCTTGCTCCCACAGGCTCAAGGTTTTGCCATCCACAGCAGCCCAATCAGTGCTTGCTGCCACCGGCACAGGTCGGCGAAGCCGGGGCCGCGTCGATCTGCGCCCATTCTTCGGGGGTGTAGGTGTGCAGCGCCAACGCATGGAACTCACCCATCAGCTCGCCCAGCGTGCCGTAGACCTTCTGGTGGCGCTTGACGCGATTGAGCCCTTCGAACTGCTGGCTGACCACTATGGCCTTGAAGTGGGTCTGCAGGCCACGGCTGTGCATGTGGCTTTCATCCAGCACTTGCAAGTGCTCGGGCTGCAAGAGCCCGAGTGTCGATTCGATGCGTTGTTGCATGCTCATTCCGGGCTCCGCTTACGGCTTTTTCTTGGCAGGGGCAGCGGCTTTTGGCTCGAGCTCGGTCGTCATGTCCGCCAGCAGCTTGTTGACCACCGGGACCGCGCTTTCAAGCTTGGCCTGGGTCAGTTGGGCCGATTGCTGGGTCAATTGCGGCATTTTTTCCAGGACTTTCTTGCCCAATGGCGACTGGTAGAACGCGACCAGGTCCTTGAGCTCCGATTCGCTGAAGTTGCTGGTGTAGAGCTTGACCATGTCCGGCTTGAGCTTGTTCCAGCCGATAGCCTGGTCCAGCGCGGCGTTGGCCTTGGCCTGGTAGGTTTCCAGGGTGGCTTTTTTCGACTCAGGGGCCTTGGTCTGCTCAAAGCGCTGGGCAAACATCTGCTGCACTTGCATGTATACCGGAGTGCCCAGTTTGTCAGCGTGCGCCAGGGTCAGGAACGCTTCGGCGCTGGCGTTGTGGCTGGCGGTATCGGCGAAAACAGGGCCGCTGGCACACACCAGAGCAACTGCGGTACAGATGGCACGAAGACGGGTCATCGAGTTTCCTTTCATTACAGGCGAGGTAAAACCCCAAGGGCGACCATTCTGCGCCTAAAAAACGCCAGGCCTCAACCCCGATGCTTGCCAGGTCCGATTGACGGGCCGAACCCGCTGCTTCTGGATTGAGGGATCATTGAGGGAACCGGTGCCGCCCATCTGGGCCTAAACTGCGCATTCAGCCCTTAAGGAGTTTGACCCGATGAGCCGTATCGAAACCGACAGTCTTGGCCAGGTTGAAGTCCCGGACGACGCCTACTGGGGCGCCCAGACGCAGCGTTCCATGATCAACTTCGCCATTGGCGACGAACGCATGCCGCTGTCGGTATTGCACGCCCTGGCACTGATCAAGAAAGCCGCCGCGCGGGTCAATGATCGCAATGGCGACCTGCCCGCCGACATCGCCCGCCTGATCGAACAGGCCGCCGACGAAGTGCTGGCCGGCCAGCATGACGACCAGTTTCCATTGATGGTCTGGCAGACCGGCAGCGGCACCCAGAGCAACATGAACGTCAACGAGGTGATTGCCGGGCGCGCCAACGAACTGGCCGGCAACCCCCGCGGCGGCAAGAGCCCCGTACACCCCAACGACCACGTCAACCGCTCGCAGAGTTCCAACGACTGCTTCCCCACCGCGATGCACATTGCCGCCGCCCAGGCCGTCCACCAGCAATTGCTCCCGGCCATCAGCGAGCTGTCCGGCGGCCTGGCGGAACTGGCGGCACGCTACATGAAGCTGGTCAAGACCGGCCGTACCCACATGATGGATGCCACGCCAATCACCTTTGGCCAGGAACTGTCGGCATTCATTGCCCAACTCGATTACGCCGAACGGGCGATCCGCGCCACGCTACCGGCGGTCTGCGAACTGGCCCAGGGCGGCACCGCGGTCGGCACCGGGCTCAATTCACCCCATGGTTTCGGCGAAGCGGTTGCCGCTGAATTGGCGGCGCTGTCGGGCCTGCCGTTCGTCACCGCGCCGAACAAGTTTGCCGCGCTGGCCGGCCATGAACCCCTGACGTCCCTGTCCGGCGCCCTGAAAACCCTCGCCGTGACCTTGATGAAAATTGCCAACGACCTGCGCCTGCTGGGCTCCGGACCACGGGCCGGGTTCGCCGAGGTGAAACTGCCGGCCAACGAACCGGGCAGTTCCATCATGCCCGGCAAGGTCAACCCGACCCAGTGCGAAGCCTTATCGATGCTGGCCTGCCAGGTCATGGGCAACGACGTGACCATCGGTTTTGCCGCCAGCCAGGGGCATTTGCAGTTGAACGTGTTCAAACCGGTGATCATCCACAACCTGCTGCAATCGATTCGCCTGCTGGCCGACGGCTGCAGCAACTTCCAGCAGCACTGCATCGCCGGGCTCGAGCCAGATGCCGAGCAGATGGCCGCGCACCTGGAGCGTGGGTTGATGCTGGTGACTGCGTTGAACCCGCACATCGGCTACGACAAGTCAGCCGAAATCGCCAAGAAAGCCTACGGCGAAGGGTTGACCCTGCGTGAGGCGGCGCTGCAACTGGGGTACCTGACCGATGAAGAGTTCGATGCCTGGGTAAGGCCGGAGAATATGCTGGAGGCCGGTAGCCAGGGCTGAGTTTGCATCCCATGGAGATCAAATGTGGGAGCGAGCGTGCTCGCGATGGCGGTGTATCAGTCAACTCTTCATCGACTGTCAGGCCGCCATCGCGAGCAAGCTCGCTCCCACAATGGTTTGTGGCGTTCTGCTCTAAGGTCGTCCGACAGCCAAACGCTCGCGCCGGGCCCTGAGCCCGGCGATCAGCGACGGGCCCAGGGCAACCAGCGCCGACCCCAGCACCACCAGCACCGCCCCGCCATACCCCAGCAGATTGATCTGCTCGGCATGGACATAATCAGGCCACCACCAAGCCGCCATCGCCACTGCGGCGAACGTCACCAGTGGCGTGATCGCCAGGGTGGCGCTGACCCGCGACGCCTCCCAATGGGCCAAGGCTTCGGCAAACGCGCCATAGGCAATCAGCGTGTTGAGGCAGCAGGCGAGCAACAGCCAGCCTTGCAACGGACTCAATTGCAGCGCCTCCAACGGATGCACCCAGGGCGTGAGCAGCAACGCGCAGAACAGGTAGATCACCATCATCACCTGCAACGAATTCCACACCGTCAACAATTGCTTCTGGCCCAGGGCATAAAACGTCCAGACCGTCGACGCCAGCAACACCATCAGCACCCCGGCGGTGTAGTCGCTCAGGGACGTCAGCAACTCGACCAGGCGCTGGTTGAAAAACAGCGCAAAACCGATCAGCAACACCAGCAGGCCGATGCCCTGCCCCACGCTGAAGCGCTCCTTGAATACGAACAGGCTGGCGACCAGCAACATGATCGGCCCCATCTGCACCACCAATTGCGCGGTGCCGGGGCTCAGGCGATTCAGGCCCATCAGGTACAACACGTAGTTGCCCACCAGCCCGAGCACCGCCATCGCCACCAGCCAGCCGCCGCGTGGGCCAAGGACCTTATGACTGGGCAGGCGCCGGGTGGCGGCCAGATAGATGAACAGCAAACTGCCGGACACCAGCAAGCGAAACCAGGTCACGGTGACCGGGTCCATCACTTGCAGCACTTGCTTGAGCTTGATCGGCAGGATTCCCCAGAGCAGGGCAGTCAGCAGGGCGAGGAACAGGCCGTAAACCCAGCGACCGGACGATATGTGCATGCAACCCTCGGAGCCAAGACGTGAACGCGCATTCTAGGCCTGGATCGATCGATGACACAGGGACAGTTAAACATTCGCCGTTGATGGGATTGTATGGGTCGCAGCCGTCGATCGGCTCGATAGGCGCAAATCAACGACACCACATATGCTCAACTGAAACGACCACGCAGCATCATGGAGACCCGAAATGCCAGGAACGCGCGCCCAAGACACAGACGCTCCCAAGACGATTTTCCGCAGTGACCGGATCTGCCGGGTAAACGGCGAGTTTTACTTCAATACGCGCGAAGGCACCCAGGAAGGTCCGTTCAAGAGCCGGGATGCTGCGGAGCGGGAAATAGCGGCGTATATCCAGCGAATGCTGCATCTTACTCAGGTTGCCAGCTAGTACGCCCACGGCTGGCGCAACACTCTTGTGTGTGGCGAGGGAGCTTGCTCCCGCGGGGTCGCGAAGCGGCCCCCCTCCCCATCGATAAACCGCCTCGACAGATTGACGACTGCTTCGCAGCCGAGCGGGAGCAACGCCCTCGCCACAAGAGCTCTTGCGGTTATCTCACCGCCTCGAACAACCCCGTAGCCCCATCCCCCCGCCCACGCACATGGTCACGACACCGTAGCGCAGGTTGCGTCGTTGAAGCTCGCGCACCAGATGCCCCACTTGCCGCGAGCCGGTCATGCCGAACGGATGGCCGATGGAGATCGAGCCGCCGTTGACGTTGTATTTCTCGGGATCGATTTCCAGCCGGTTGCGGCTGTACAGGCACTGGGAAGCAAAGGCCTCATTGAGTTCCCACAGGTCGATATCGGCGATCTGCAAGCCCTTGGCCTTGAGCAGCTTGGGCACTGAAAACACCGGGCCGATGCCCATCTCGTCCGGCTCGCAACCGGCCACGGTGAAACCGCGGAAAAACGCCTTGGGCTTGAGCCCCAGCGCCAGGGCTTTTTCCAGGCTCATCACCAAGGTCATCGAAGCCCCGTCGGACAACTGCGAGGAGTTGCCCGCCGTCACCGAACCGTCTTCGGCGAACACCGGTTTCAGGCCCGCCAGGCTTTCGTAGGTGGTGTCCGGGCGATTGCAATCGTCGCGATCGACCACACCGTCTAGGATCTGCACAGCGCCGGTGCTCTTGTCCTCGACCCGGTACTTGACCGCCATCGGGATGATTTCGTCATCGAACAACCCGGCCGCCTGGGCCTTGGCGGTGCGTTGCTGGCTCTGCAAGGCGTAGCGGTCCTGCTCCTGGCGACTGACCTGGTAACGGCGGGCGACGATCTCGGCCGTCTGCCCCATGGGGAAGTAGATCCCGGGCACCTGCTCCTTGAGCAGCGGGTTGATCAGGTTGTCGGTGTTGACGCTTTTCATCGTCAGGCTGATGGATTCCACGCCGCCCGCCACGATGATGTCGCTGCAACCGGAAGCGATCTGGTTGGCGGCGATGGCAATGGCTTGCAGGCCCGAGGAACAGAAGCGGTTGAGGGTCATGCCGGCGGTGCCGATGCCCAATCGCGAGAGCACCGCCACGTTGCGCCCGATGTTGTAGCCCTGGGCGCCTTCGTTGGACCCGGCCCCGACGATGCAGTCCTCGACACTGGCCGGGTTGATGTCGTTGCGCGCCAGCAAGGCATCGACACAATGGGCCGCCATGTCGTCCGGACGGGTCATGTTGAACTTGCCGCGAAAAGACTTGGCCAGGCCGGTCCGTACGCTGTCGACGATCACCACTTCACGCATGGCTGTACCTCATTGTTGTAGTCGGTTGAGAGTGAATCGAGCATAGATCCACTGCATAACCGACCGCGACAATCATTCACCCCGCGTATGCGCGCCCATCGCCCTAGCGCTTCTTCTTGCGAGCCTGCCTTGCGCTCCGTTCGAAAGCCGCTTCCAGCGCCTGGTTGAGGGTGCGCAACACCTTGACCCGCGCCCAGCGCTTGTCGTTGGCTTCCACCAAGGTCCAAGGGGAAATCTCGGTGCTGGTGCGGTCCACCATGTCGCACACGGCAGCGCGGTAAGCGTCCCACTTGTCGCGGTTGCGCCAGTCATCCTCGGTGATCTTGAAGCGCTTGAACGGAATGTCCTCGCGCTCCTGGAAACGCTCCAACTGGGTTTCCTTGTCGATGGCCAGCCAGAACTTGACCACCACCACGCCAGCATCGGCGACCTGCTCCTCGAAGTCGTTGATTTCTCCGTAGGCTCGCAGCCAGTCGGCCTGGCTGCAAAACCCTTCGACCCGCTCCACCAGCACCCGGCCGTACCAGGAGCGGTCGAACATGGTGAACTTGCCCCGCGCGGGAATATGCCGCCAGAACCGCCACATGTAGGGGTGGGCGCGCTCTTCTTCAGTGGGCGCGGCAATCGGCACGATGCTGTACTGGCGTGGGTCCAGGGCTGCCGCGACCCGCCGGATCGCCCCACCCTTGCCCGCTGCGTCATTGCCTTCGAACACCGCCACCAAGGCATGCTGGCGCATGCGTTTGTCCCGCAGCAGACCGGCGAACCGCGCCTGTTCGGTGATCAACTGCTCTTCGTAGTCAGCCTTGTCCAAGCGACGGGTCATGTCCAGGCTGTCGAGCAGCGTGATCTGCCCGTCCAGCTCGGGCAGGGGCGCCAAGCTGACCTCTTGCGGCTTGGCCTTCGAACGGTCCAGGGCCTGGCGCAAGCCGTCGAGCAGGATCCGCCCGACGGTGAGGCTGCGATAACAGCTGTCCATGCCTTCGATCACATGCCACGGCGCGTAATCGCGACTGGTGCGGCGCAACACGCGCTCGCCGTATTTGACGAACTTGTCGTAGGTCTGGGACTGCTGCCAGTCCAGCGGGCTGATGCGCCAGCTGTGCAGCGGGTCATCCTTGAGCCCCTTGAGTCGGGCCTTCATCTGCTTCTTGGACAGGTGGAACCAGAACTTGAAGATCAGCGTGCCTTCATCGCAAAGCATTTTTTCCAGGCGCTCGGCACCGGCAATCGCCTGGTCGAGCCGTGGGTCCTTGAACTCGCCATGGACCCGGCCTTGCAGCATCTGGCTGTACCAGTTGCCGAAGAAAATCCCCATGCGTCCCTTGGCCGGCAGCATCCGCCAGTAGCGCCATGCCGGAGGCCGCGCCAGCTCCTCGTCGGTCTGTTGGTCGAAGGTGCGCACTTCGATCAGCCGCGGGTCCATCCACTCGTTGAGCAACTTCACCGTCTCGCCCTTGCCCGCGCCTTCGATGCCGTTGATCAGCACGATGACCGCAAACTGGCCCTGCTGTTGCAGCTCGAACTGCGCCTCCAGCAGCGCTTCACGCAGGGCCGGCACTTCGGCCTCAAAGGTGTCTTTATCGATGGCGTGACCGATTTCAGCGGATTCAAACATGGGCAGCTCCTTCCGGGGATGGACCAAGACTAGCGGATTGGATGCGGTCCGTGCGCATGCACCGAAGCAATCGGCAATCGATCGGCTAGAATGGCCGCTCAGTTTTGACCGAGCCAGCCATGACGCCCATCCAGCAACACGCCCAACTCGACTGGGATGATCAGGGTCGCCCGCGTTCGCGGGTGTTCGACGATGTGTATTTTTCCGACCAATCGGGGCTGGAAGAAACCCGTTATGTGTTCCTTGAGCAGAACAACCTGGCCGAGCGTTTCGCGGCCCTGGCCGATAACGGGCGGCTGGTGATCGGCGAAACCGGATTTGGCACCGGCTTGAATTTCCTCTGCGCCTGGCAGTTGTTCGAGCAGTGCGCACCGACCGGGGCGCGGCTGCATTTCGTCAGTGTCGAAAAATATCCCTTGAGCCCCCAAGACCTGCGCCGGGCACTGGAACTGTGGCCGCAACTCAAACATCAAGCAGAGCAATTGCTTGAGCAGTACGTCGCGATTCACCAGGGTTTCCAGCGTCTGACTTTGGCCGGTGGGCGAGTGACACTGACGCTGTTGATCGGCGATGCCCTAGAGCAATTGCCACAGCTGGACGGACAGATTGACGCCTGGTTCCTCGACGGTTTTGCGCCGGCCAGGAACCCCGAGATGTGGACCGCCGAGCTGTTCGCCGAACTGGCCCGGCTGGCCGCACCCGACGCCACCCTCAGCACCTTCACCAGCACTGGTTGGGTGCGGCGATTGCTGAACGCGGCGGGCTTCAAGATGAAGCGCACGCCGGGCATTGGTCACAAGTGGGAAATCCTGCGCGGCGTGTTTCTTGGCTGGCCGGAGCAGACACCGGCGCCATCCCCGGCAAAACCCTGGTACGCCCGCCCCGCCGCGCTGACCGGCGAACGCCGGGCACTGGTGATCGGCGGCGGCCTGGCCGGTTGTGCCAGCGCCGCCAGCCTTGCCGCGCGTGGCTGGCAGGTGACGCTGCTGGAGCGTCATGCCGGGTTGGCCGAGGAAGCGTCCGGCAACCCCCAAGGCGTGCTGTACCTCAAGCTGTCGGCCCACGGCACGGCGTTGTCGCAGATGATCCTCAGCGGCTTCGGCTACACCCGGCGCGTGCTGGAGCAACTGCAACGTGGCGTTGACTGGGACGCCTGCGGGGTCTTGCAACTGGCCTTCAACAGCAAGGAAGCCGAGCGTCAGGCGCAGCTGGCGGAGGCGTTCCCAAGGGATTTGCTGCACCCCCTCGATCAGTCCGAGGCGCAGGTGCGGTCTGGCATCGGCCTGGCCTGTGGTGGTCTGTTTTATCCCGAGGGCGGTTGGGTGCATCCGCCGGCGCTGTGTCACTGGCAGGCCTCAGGGCCGGCGATTGACGTGCAGCCCCATCATGAAGTGTTGTCACTGCGTCGCGTAGACGGCCAGTGGCAGGCATGGGATGGCGAACGATGCCTGGCCAGTGCGCCGGTGGCGATCCTCGCCAGCGCCGCCGAAATCAAACGTTTCGAACCGGCCGCCGACTTGCCGCTCAAGCGTATTCGCGGGCAAATCACCCGGTTGCCGCAAACCACCGGCAGTCAGAGCCTGGCGACCGTGGTGTGCGCCGAAGGCTATGTGGCCCCGCCGCGGCTGGGCGAGCACACCCTGGGCGCCAGTTTCGATTTCAACAGCGACGACCTGACGCCCACGGCCGCCGAGCACGCCGGCAACCTGCTGATGCTCGAAGAAATCTCCCAAGACCTGGTGGATCGCCTGGACGCTGGCAGCCTGGACCCGCAACACCTCGAAGGCCGTGCGGCGTTCCGTTGCACCAGTCCGGATTACCTGCCGATTGTCGGCCCACTGGCCGACCGCCAGGCCTTTACCGAGGCCTATGCGGCCCTCGGCAAGGACGCCCGCCAGGTGCCAGACACTCCCTGCCCGTGGCTCGATGGCCTGTATATCAACAGCGGCCACGGCTCCCGCGGCCTGATCACCGCCCCGCTGTCGGGCGAACTGATCGCCGCCTGGCTGGACAACGAACCCCTGCCACTGCCCCGCAGCGTGGCCGAAGCCTGCCATCCGAACCGGTTTGTGTTGCGGGCATTGATTCGGGGCAAGGCCTGACACGCCTTTAATGGTCTACCCCAATCCCTGTGGGAGCGAGCTTGCTCGCGATAGCGTTGGGTCAGTGGGTATCTAAGGTGACTGACACGGCGCCATCGCGAGCAAGCTCGCTCCCACAGATTCTTCTTATTCCTGAGTCGTACGACAGCTCCAACCCCGCCGGCTTATAACGCATCGATCTAAAACTCACAGCAATCCCTCCGGTCAGTTTCAGGGTACCCGCCCTTTCAGCGGGTGCGCTTGACCCCTCCCCAACGGAAAAACCGGTAAGGACTTATGTGCGGATTAGCTGGAGAGTTACGTTTCGATCAACAACCTGCGGACCTTGCGGCCGTAGAGCGAATCACCCATCACCTGGCCCCTCGCGGCCCTGACGCCTGGGGCTTTCATAGCCAGGGGCCCATTGCCTTGGGCCATCGGCGCCTGAAAATCATGGACCTATCGGACGGCTCGGCCCAGCCGATGATCGACAATCAGCTGGGCCTGTCCCTGGCCTTCAACGGCGCGATCTACAACTACCCGGAACTGCGCGGCGAGCTCGAAGGCCTGGGCTATAGCTTCTATTCAGGTGGCGACACCGAAGTGCTGCTCAAGGGTTACCACGCCTGGGGCGAAGCGCTGCTGCCCAAGCTCAACGGCATGTTCGCCTTCGCCATCTGGGAGCGCGATGCCAAACGCCTGTTCATCGCCCGCGACCGCCTCGGCGTCAAGCCGCTGTACCTGTCGCGCACCGGCCAACGGCTACGTTTCGCCTCGGCGTTGCCGGCGCTGCTCAAGGGCGGCGATATCAACCCGATGCTCGACCCGGTGGCCCTCAATCACTACCTGAATTTCCACGCGGTGGTCCCGGCGCCCCGCACCTTGCTGGCGGGTGTTGAAAAACTGCCGCCCGCCACCTGGATGCGCATCGAAGCCGACGGCAGCACCGAGCAGAAAACCTGGTGGACCCTGCCCTACGGACCACGGGCCGACGAACAGCACCTGAACCTGGAAGACTGGATCGAGCGCGTGCTCGACAGCACCCGTGAAGCGGTCGCCATTCGCCAACGCGCCGCCGTGGATGTCGGTGTGCTGCTGTCCGGTGGCGTGGATTCGAGCATGCTCGTGGGCCTGCTGCGGGAAGTCGGCGTAGAAGACCTGTCGACCTTCTCTATCGGTTTCCAGGATGCCGGCGGCGAGCGCGGTGATGAGTTCCAGTATTCGGATCTGATCGCCAAGCACTACGGCACCCGCCACCACCAACTGCGTATCGACGAAAAGGAGATCATCGAGCAACTGCCGGCAGCGTTCCGTGCCATGAGCGAACCGATGGTCAGTCACGACTGCATCGCCTTCTACCTGCTCTCGCGGGAAGTGGCCAAGCACTGCAAAGTGGTGCAAAGCGGCCAGGGCGCCGACGAGTTGTTCGCCGGTTATCACTGGTACCCGCAAGTCGATGGCGCCAGCGATCCATATGCAGCCTATCGCGCCGCGTTCTTCGACCGCAGCTACGAAGAATACGCCGCCACCGTACAGCCCAAATGGCTGACGGCCAACGACGCGGCCGGTGACTTCGTCAAAGAACATTTCGCCCAGCCCGGCGCTGATGCGGCGGTAGACAAGGCCCTGCGCCTGGACAGCACCGTGATGCTGGTGGACGACCCGGTCAAGCGTGTCGACAACATGACCATGGCCTGGGGCCTGGAAGCGCGCACGCCCTTCCTCGACTATCGCCTGGTGGAGCTGTCGGCCCGGGTCCCGGCGAAGTTCAAGCTGCCCGATGGCGGCAAGCAGGTGCTCAAGGAAGCCGCCCGACGGGTGATCCCCGGCGAGGTGATCGACCGCAAGAAAGGCTATTTCCCGGTGCCAGGACTCAAGCACCTGGAAGGCAACACCCTGGCCTGGGTTCGCGAGCTGCTGCTGGACCCGAGCCAGGACCGCGGCCTGTTCAACCCGGCCATGCTCGACCGCCTGCTGACCGACCCCAACGGCCAGCTCACGCCATTGCGCGGCTCGCGACTGTGGCAACTGGCGGCGCTGAACCTGTGGCTCAGCGAGCAAGGAATCTGATCGATGAAACCTCATGCAACGGTTCACAACCAACGCCTCTTGCGCGGCCAGGCGCCCTCCTACGAACGCCTGCAGGCGCGCCTGGCCGAAGACGGCAGCGAATTGGGCGCCGACCCGATCGCGGTGCATTGCGGCTGGGGCCGACTTTTGATCGGCCACACCTTCCCGGACCCGGCAAGCCTGGCCCAGGAACTGCTCAACGAACAACCCGGCGAACGCGACATTGCCTTGTACGTGGCTGCGCCCCAGCAAGTGCTGGGGTTGGAACCGGCACAACTGTTCCTCGACCCGTCCGACACCTTGCGCTTGTGGTTCAGCGACTATCGCCAGGCCACCCGAGTGTTTCGTGGGTTCCGCATTCGTCGCGCCCAAAGCGAGACCGACTGGCAGGCCATCAACCAGCTCTACCAGGCCCGGGGCATGCTGCCCATCGACCCGCTGCGACTGACCCCACGGCATGAAGGCGGCCCGGTCTACTGGCTGGCCGAAGACGACGACACCGGCGCGGTGATCGGCAGCGTCATGGGCCTGAATCATCAGAAAGCCTTCAACGACCCGGAAAACGGCAGCAGCCTCTGGTGCCTGGCCGTCGACCCGCAATGCCCGCGGCCCGGTGTTGGCGAGGTGCTGGTGCGTCACCTCATCGAACACTTCATGAGCCGTGGCTTGAGTTACCTGGACCTGTCGGTGCTACACGACAATCGCCTGGCGAAAAATCTCTACGCCAAACTCGGCTTTCGCAATCTCTCGACCTTCGCCATCAAACGCAAGAACGGCATCAACCAGCCGTTGTTCCTGGGGCCAGGCCCCGAGGCGCAGTTCAATCCTTATGCGCGAATCATTGTCGAGGAAGCTCATCGTCGCGGCATCGAGGTCCAGGTAGACGACGCCGAGGCCGGCTTGTTCACCCTGGTCCATGGCAGCCGCCGCGTCCGATGCCGCGAATCCTTGAGCGACCTGACCAGCGCCATCAGCATGACCCTGTGCCAGAACAAAAGCCTGACCCACAAGGTGCTGAAGAACGCCGGCCTGAACCTGCCGGCCCAACAGTTGGTGGGCAATGCCGATGACAACCTGGCGTTTCTCGACGAGCACGAGCGGGTGGTGGTCAAGCCGCTTGACGGTGAACAGGGCCAAGGCGTGGCGGTGGACCTGCGCACCATCGAGGAGGTGCAGAGCGCCATCGAAGCGGCTCGGCAGTTCGATAGCCAGGTCTTGCTGGAAAGTTTCCACGAGGGGTTGGACCTGCGCATCCTGGTGATCGGCTTTGAAGTGGTGGCGGCGGCGATCCGGCGCCCGGCGGAGGTGATCGGCGACGGCCGGCACACCATCGGCGCGTTGATCGAAGCCCAGAGCCGCCGACGGCAAGCGGCCACGGGCGGCGAAAGTAAAATCCCGATGGATGCCGAGACCCTGCGCACGCTCAGCGCGGCGGGGTTCGACTACGACAGCGTGCTACCCGCTGGAGAACACCTGTTCGTACGGCGTACGGCGAACCTTCATACCGGCGGCGTGCTGGAGGATGTCACCGCCATCCTGCATCCGACCCTTGTCGATGCGGCGGTGCGCGCCGCACGGGCGCTGGACATCCCCATGGTCGGCCTCGACCTGCTGGTGCCGGCGGCCGATCAACCCGAGTACGTGTTCATCGAAGCCAACGAACGCGCAGGCCTGGCCAACCACGAACCACAACCCACCGCCGAGCGCTTTGTGGATTTGTTGTTTCCCCATAGCCAGGCGGTGGCCTCGTAGAGCTGTAGTGCCTGATCTGGCCCCATCGCGAGCAAGCTCGCTCCCACATGGGGTTTCTGCGGTTTACACATTCTGTGTTCACCGTAAGACCTCTGTGGGAGCGAGCTTGCTCGCGATGGGGCCAGTTCAGGCACCGCTATTCAACCGTCGGACACACTCATCGAAACCATCGATGCGCTCAACCCATCAGGAGTTTCCATGATCAGCAAAATTCCCGAACCGAATCTCGAATACCTGCAAAAAGTCCTGCTGGAGATGCTCGCCATTCCCAGCCCTACCGGCTTCACCGACACCATCGTGCGCTACGTCGCCGAGCGGCTCGAAGAGTTGGGCATCCCGTTTGAAATGACCCGCCGCGGCACCATCCGCGCCACCCTCAAGGGGCGCAAGAACAGCCCCGACCGGGCCGTGTCGGCGCACCTGGATACCATCGGCGCCTCGGTGCGGGCCATCAAGGACAACGGCCGCCTGACCCTGGCACCGGTGGGTTGCTGGTCCAGTCGGTTTGCCGAAGGCAGCCGGGTCAGCCTGTTTACCGACACCGGCGTGATTCGGGGCAGCGTGCTGCCCTTGATGGCATCCGGGCACGCGTTCAATACCGCCGTCGATGAACTGCCCATCAGTTGGGACCACATTGAGCTGCGCCTGGACGCCTACTGCGCCACCCGCGCCGATTGCGAAACCCTGGGGGTGGGCATCGGCGATTACGTTGCCTTCGACCCCCTGCCGGAATTCACTGAAAGCGGCCACATCAGCGCCCGGCACCTGGACGACAAGGCCGGGGTCGCGGCGCTGCTGGCGGCGCTCAAGGCGATTGTCGACAGCGGCGAAGAACTGCTGATCGATTGTCACCCACTGTTCACCATCACCGAGGAAACCGGCAGTGGTGCGGCGGCGGCACTGCCCTGGGATGTCAGCGAATTCGTCGGCATCGACATCGCACCCGTCGCCCCAGGCCAGCACTCAAGCGAACATTCGGTCAGCGTGGCCATGCAGGACTCCGGGGGCCCTACGACTATCACCTGTCGCGGCATTTGCTGAAACTGGCCAAGGAGAACGAGGTACCGGCACGCCGCGACCTGTTCCGCTACTACTTCAGCGACGCTCATTCGGCCATCACCGCCGGCCACGATATCCGCACCGCCCTGCTCGCCTTCGGCTGCGACGCCACCCATGGCTACGAACGCACCCACATCGACAGCCTGGCCGCCCTCAGCCGCCTGCTCGGCGCCTACATCCTCAGCCCGCCGGTGTTCGCCAGCGACGCGCAACCAGCCCAAGGCTCACTGGACCGCTTCAGTCATCAGATCGAACACGATACCCAGATGGAAAGTGATACCCGGGTGCCGTCGGTGGATAGCCTGGTGGGGCAGCGCTCCGATAGCTGATCCAACATTTCACTGCCTGGGCTATTGCCATCGCGAGCAGGCTCGCCCCCACATTGCTACTCCGTGCGACCCAAACCCTTGTGGGAGCGAGCCTGCTCGCGATGAGGCCAGAACAGCCCCCACAAAACCCAAGGCTAGCCGCAACAGCCCATAGGCCGTAGCATCGCCCTATTGTCTAGCCGAGGTACCCCATGCTCATCCCCCACGATCAACTCGAAGTCGACACGCTCACCCGCCTGATCGAGGATTTCGTGACCCGCGACGGCACCGACAATGGTGACGACACGCCCCTGGAAACACGGGTTCTACGGGTCAGGCAGGCCCTGACCAAAGGCCAGGCCTTGATCGTCTTCGACCCCGAAAGCGAACAGTGCCAACTGATGCTCAAGCACGACGTGCCCAAGCACCTATTCGACTGAACAGGCCTTGCGAATGGCATGGGCCTTTTTCTTCTGGATCTTGTCGTAGATTTCGGAGCGATGGACATCGACGTGCCGTGGCGCTTCCACGCCAAAACGCACGGTGCCGCCGCTGACCGACAGCACACGGACGGAAATATCGTCACCGATGGAAATCAATTCACCTACAGCGCGGCTTAATACGAGCATGGTTCTTGTCCTTAAGAGTGTCTGGACCCTGACCATGCCCGGCCTGTTTCCCGTTCTCAAGACACCCGCGAGAATTCAGTAAGGCCCTACAAGCAAAGCGCTTGTGCCTGACGGAAACTTCCTGCAAAACCCTGTCGGATTGCAGATATTTCAGGGTGCCGAGAGCCGCGGGCCGAATAGAATCACACTCGCCCCCAACACGCAGAGCGCCACGCCAATCCAGTCGGACCCCAGTGGCCGCACTCGCTCAACCACCGCCAGCCAGCCGATCGAGGCAATGATATAGAGGCCGCCATAGGCAGCGTAGGCACGCCCGGCGTACGTCGCTTCGACGCGAGTCAGCAACAGGGCGAACAATGTGAGGCTGAGCAACGCCGGGGCGATCCACCAGGCGCTCTTGCCCTGGCGCAACCACATCCAAAAGGCGTAGCAGCCCGCGATCTCAAACAGCGCGGCAAGAAAAAACCACAGGTAATTGAGCATGCAGATGTCCATCAGGAAGACCGAATGGCGCCATCCTGAGGACATCGGGCATCCAGGTCAATTGGGGTTTTGCCGGGCCTTGGCGCGCATCTTGTCGGCCATGACGGTCATTTCGTCGTACAGCAATTGTGGGTTCTTCTGCTTGAGGGCCCACGCCATGCGTCCCTGTTCGTGGGGCAGGATCATGAACTGGCCCTGGGCGACCTGCTGGTAGATGTAGTCGGCAATATCCGTGGCGCTGATCGGTGAACTTTCCAGCAACTTGCCGACCTGGGCTTTCATGGCCGGGGTCGGGCCACGGAAGGAGTCCAGCAGATTGGTCTGGAAGAATGACGGGCACACCACGTGTACGCCAACTTCCTGTTGCGCCAGTTCCACCAGCAGGCTTTCCGACAGCGCCACGACACCCGCCTTGGCCACGTTGTAGTTACTCATGGCCGGGCCCTGCATCAGGGCTGCCATGGAGGCAATGTTGATGATCTTGCCACGGCTTTTTTCCAGCAGCGGCAGGAACGCCTTGCAGCCCTTGACCACGCCCATGAGATTGATCGCGATCTGCCAGTCCCAATCCTCCAGGGAGAGCTCACTGAAGAACCCGCCCGAGGCAACGCCGGCATTGTTGACGATGATATCGATGCCGCCGAGCTTTTCTTCGCAAGCCTGGGCGAACGCGGTCAATTGGCTATAGTCGCGCACATCACAGCGCTGGATGAAGCCGTCACCACCGGCACCACGCACTCGCTTGAGGGTTTCCACGAGGCCCGGTTCGCTGACATCCGATAAGGCCAGATGCCAGCCCTCGCGGGCCCAGCGCAGCGCGATTTCGCGACCCAGGCCGGAGCCGGCGCCAGTGATCATCATGCGATTTTGCATAGCAAACAGCCTTGTTCCGGGAGAGATAGGCCGAGTGTAGCGAAGGCGTACAGCGGACCCACGCTCCATCAGATTGCTGAATGGCGAGGGCAAACCGTAGGCGCTATAAAAACTTTGAATTTTTTACAGAGCGTTACGGTCGGACTTATTAAGCCGCCCGGATTTAACGCATGCGCGCTGGCAGTTGAAAGTTGTATCACCCCAGAACTGACCAATAAGGAAACCTACAATGGGCACAATTCTTATCATTATCCTGATCCTGCTGCTGATCGGTGGTCTTCCGGTCTTCCCGCACTCCAGAAGTTGGGGTTATGGGCCCTCCGGTATCATTGGTGTAGTGTTGGTGGTGCTGTTAGTCCTGCTATTACTGGGCAAGATATAAACCACTCAGTAAGCGCAAAAAAAAAGAGGCCTTAGCAGGCCTCTTTTTTATATGCGCCGGTTATCAGTCCGGCTTGCCGTCAACGACGCCAGCGGTGTTATCCAGCAGGCTCTTGGTGGCGGTTTGCAGGAACGATTCGAGCTTGAGTTTCATCTGCGCAGTGTCCGCTGCATCCGGGATGATTTCCGCACTCGGATTGGCACCCAGCTCATAGCGATACATCTTCGGCGCCATTTCCTTTTCCTTCGGCAGTACCAGGATCTGATCGTCGCGGATGATCGCCGTGGTCTGTTCGCTGCCCGACGGCTTGATCACACCAAAACCGGGATCGCCTTGCGGCAGGTTCAACAGGTCACGGCCCCAGCACTGGTTGCGCACTTGCCCACCGATCCGGCCCATGATGGTCGGTACGATGTCGACTTGGGTGCCCACGGTGTGGTTACGCTGGCCGAACTTTTCCTGGACGCCCGGGCCGATCAGCAGCATCGGCACGTTGAAACGGCCCAGGTCCATCTCGGTGATCTGGCGTTCGTTGCCAAAACCATGGTCGCCGACCACCACGAACAGGGTTTCCTTGAAGTACGGCTCCTTGCGGGCCTTCTCGAAGAACTGACCCAGTGCCCAGTCGGCGTAGCGCATGGCGGTCAAGTGTTCGTTCAGGCTACCGCGGTCGGTGACCCGCTCCACTGGCAACGGTGTCGGCAGGGCATACGGCGTGTGGTTGGACAGGGTTTGCAGCAAGGCATAGAACGGCTTGCCGTTTTCCCGTGCCTTGAGCTCGATCAGGCCACGGTCGAACATGTCCTGGTCAGACACGCCCCAGGTCGGGTCGGAGAACACCGGGTTCACGAAGTCGTTACGCCCAATGAAATTCGTCATGCCCTGGCTGCTGAAGAACCCCGACTGGTTGTCCCAGGCGAAATCACCGTTGTAGACATACACGTCGTCGTAGTCACGGGCGCTGAGCAACTGCGGCAGGCCTGACAGCTTATGGCTGCCTTCCGGCGTCTGCATCAGGTATTCGAAACCCGGCAGGTTCGGGAAGCACGCCATGGTGGCGAACATGCCCTGGTGGGTATGGGTACCGTTGGAGAAGAAACGGTCGAACAGCAGGCCTTCCTTGGACAGCTTGTCCAGGTAAGGCGTGATGTTGCCCGGCGCGCCCAGGGCGCCCACCGAGTGACCGGCCATGCTTTCCATGAGGATCACGACCACGTTCTTGATCGGCAGGGTCTTGTCCGCCGGCGGCGTGTAGTCGCGGCGCACGGCGGCGGTCTCGGCGTCCACCAGCTTGTCGTCGGGCATGACCAGCATGTCGCGCACGGTCTGCTGTGCCAGCGGTTGCTCAAGGGTGGCTTTCCAGATGTTGTCGCGGTCTTCGGACATCCGGCTCTTGGCCGCGGCCACCAGCGACAAGGTGCCGTTGAGGCCCAGCTGGTTGGCGAAGTTGGAGTCGGTGGTGTAGACGTCGCCCCAACGCAGGGGCGGGCCCTGGCGCAGGGTGCCACGGGCGGCGACCACGGCCACCAGCAGGCAGACGATGAACACCGCCACGCGTCCGTACCACGGCGCGACCTGGCGTGTGCCGATGCTGCCGCCACTGAACGGCCCACGGGGACGGGTTGCCCGGTCGGCGCCCTTGAACGCCAAGGCCAGAATGACGGTGCCGACGGCCCAGGCCAGCAGGTAGCGCACCACTGGGAAACCGTACCAGAGCATGCTCATCACGGTTTTCGGGTCTTCCTTTACATACTGGAAGACCAGGCCGTTGAGGCGCTGGTGGAATTCACGGTAGAAATCCATCTCCATCAAGCCCAGGAACAACGCGATGCTGGAAGTGACGGTCAGCCAGAAACGAAAGAACCCACGGGCCGCCATGGCCCTTGCGCTGAACAACGCCAGCAACAGCGGGACGCAGAGGTAGACCACCAGGCGCAAGTCGAAACGCAGGCCGTTGACGAAGGCTTCAACGAAGGTCGAGGCCGGCGTGTCGAGGATCATTTCGCGGTTATAGACCAGCAGCGCCACGCGCAGCAGGCTGAACATGACCATCATCACCAGGGCACAAAGCAACGTGTAGGCCAGGTGCGATTTGACGGTCGGTTGCAGCAGGCGATGCGTAGTACGCTGCTGACTCAGGGCGTCCGGGATTGCCATGTCGTTTAAGGACCCTATTGGAGTTTGAGTGACAAAAAGAAACAACGGCGCGCCCTCTGTTGACCAAAGCCTGGCCTCGGGGCTTGCGCGAGTGCGCAAATGTTGCACGAACGGCTATGGCATTGCCATTAAATAACCGACGGCGATATGAGCGCGGGGGATTGTCCGCAAGATTTTGTGAAAATTTCGTTCAAAGAATATCCAGAAACACAAAAAGCCCAGCCGGTGGCAAGGGATTTATCTGTGGATGCCCCCCTGGCTCCAGGGGGCCGGTGCTTTAGTGGAATTGACGCCCAAGCCCCGCCGGCACGCCTTCGATGGTGGTGTCTTCCCAGGGCCCATTCGGGCTGACGGAACGGCTCCAACCGTTGCTCCAGCGGTAATAGGTCCGCTGGCGATAGAACGTGTTCGTCTGGTTGTCCAGCACATAGACCCCCAACTTGGCGTCCCAATGGCTGTTGCCGCCCGGCGGTGGGGCGAAGCTGGCGGAAGTACGCGGCAGCGGTTTGGCCGGTTTGTTCGGGATGACAGGCTTGCCCGGCGCTGTGGACGGGACCGGTTTGCTGGTCGGGGTCGACGATGGGATCGGTGGCAGCGGCGCCGAGGGCTCCGACGGACGCTGGACCGCACAAGCGCTCAGGCCCATGACGAGCGTGAGCAGGGTGATACGAGCGATGGCGGTCATGGTGCGAATTCCTGTTATTTGTCCGGGCTGTCGATAGTCAGTTGTTGCGGCGCCGTGGTGCTGCTCGCCAGGGGCTGGCTGCGGCCGATCCACTCACCGGCGGTCGGCTGGCCGGCACGGGAGATGCGCGCCACCAGTTGGACTTCGGGGAAGTTCGACAGTTTCAACTGCGGCATCATTGCGTCCGCGTCACCCAGCTCGACCGTGACCGGCAGATCGGCGACCGTCAGGCGCTTGGCGGCCAGCGGAGCGGGAGGGCCGGAAACGGCGCGGGCGAAGATGAACACACTGTCGCCCGGCTGCACCTTGGCCTTGAGTGCCGGCGCCAGGTCGACGCGCACCTTGAGCAGTGCCGCAGCCTTGGCCACAGGAACCTGGGCGACCTTGCCGCCACTGGCTTGCAGCTTCTCGGTGGCACGGGTAATGCCGCCCTGCAGCGCTTCACGGGATTTGTCGCCTTCGGGCAGTTCCACCAGCAGTCGCCCCCAGTAATCGATCGCGTCCTGATAGCGTTCGCCCTCAAAAGCGGCGATGCCCAACAGGCCGAGGCTGGTGACTTCCTTCGGATCGAGCTTCAGCGCTTCGTCGGTCAGGGCCTGGAGCTTGTCCGACCATTTCTTGCCGTCGGCAAAATACTGCGCCTGGGCCCATTGGCCCAGCAGTTCGGGTTGGCGGCCGGCCACCGCCACAGTGCGCTCGAAGACCTTCGCCGCGTCCGCGGGCCGATCCTGCGCCATGTAGGTACGCCCGAGAAAATACAGGCCCTCGGCGTTATCCGGTTGCGCCGCCACCGCACGTTCCAGGCGCAGGGTCATCTCTTCCATCGACTGCGGCGCTTGGGCGAACTCACGGGTCAGCTCGACCTTGTCGCTGGCGCCGAAATGCAGGTACAGCGCCAGGCCCAACACTGGCACCAGCACGGCGGCGAGCAACGGCAACGGCTTGCCCAACCGGGATTCGCGCGGCGTATCGGCGCCCTCGGTGTCAGCGAGCAGTTCACGGGCGGCTTCAGCGCGACCGGTGTCCAGTTGCGCCGCGTTAAGCACACCCTCCTCCCGCTCAACCTGCAACTCGGCGACGCGTTCCTGATACAGCGCCACGTTGAGCGCGGTACGGTCTTCCTCGCGTTGAGCGCGACGACCACGCAGTACAGGGATCAACAGAAAACTCAGGGCAACCAGAAGAAGCAGACCTGCGGCGAGCCAGAAATCAATCATGCTTGGTTTTATCCAACAGTTGGTCGAGGCGCTGGCGCTCATCGACAGAAAGCGTGTCCGGGGCGGCCGTGCGCTGGACCCGGCGGCGGCGCACGATCACTGCAATGACGACGAAACCACCGAACAACAGCCCGGCGGGGCCGAACCAGAGCAGCGCCGTCTTGGAGGACAGGGCGGGGTTGTAGCGCACGAACTCACCGTAGCGATCGACCATGAAATCGATGATCTGCTGGTTGTCCTTGCCCTCGCCGAGCATGCGGAAGATTTCCTTGCGCAGGTCGGCGGCAATCGGCGCGTTGGAGTCGGCGATGTCCTGGTTCTGGCACTTGGGGCAACGCAGTTCCTTGGTCAGTTCGCGAAACCGCTCGCGCTCGCCGTCGTTGGCGAATTCGTAGGCATCAATGGCGGCGTGGGCCACACCGGCCAGGCTCAGGCCGAGGATGGCGGCCGCTAACCAGCGCTTCATGGCTTGGCCTCGTCCACCAGTGCCTGATACTTGGCGGCCAGTTTCTCGCGCCAGACCTGCTCGTCGATCACGCCGACGAACTTGTCGCGGATAACGCCCTTGGCATCGATGAAGAACGTTTCCGGCGCGCCGTAGACACCCAGGTTCAGGCCCAGGGAGCCGTCTTCGTCACGAATGTCCAGTTGATACGGATTGTGGAACTCGGTCAGCCACTTCAGCGCGTCGGCTTTGACGTCCTTGTAATTGACGCCGTAGATCACCACGCCGTTCTGGGCCAGCTTGTTCAACACCGGATGCTCGACCCGGCAGGAGATGCACCAGGTGCCCCATACGTTGACCAGCGCCGGCTTGCCCAGCAGGTCGGCACGGGTCAGGGTCTTGTCACCTTGCACCGAGGGCAGGGAAAACTCCGGGAACGGCTTGCCGATCATCGCCGAGGGCAACTCGGTCGGATTCAGGTACAGCCCTCGGTACAAAAACACCGCCATCAGCAGGAACAGCGCCAACGGCACCAACATCAACCAACGCTTCATGCCGTGGCTCCCGTCACGCCCAGGGCTTCACGCACCCGGGTTTTCACTTTGACTCGATAACGCCGATCCAGCGCCGCCAGCACCCCACCCAGGCCAGTGAGCAAGCCACCGAACCAGATCCAGCGCACGAACGGCTTGACATGGACCCGCACCGCCCACGCGCCGTCGCCCAGGGACTCGCCCAGCGCCACATAGAGATCGCGGGTGAAACCGGCATCGATGCCGGCTTCGGTCATGACCGAGTTCTGCACGGTATAGAGACGTTTTTCCGGGTGCAGCACGGTGATTTCCTGGCCGTCGCGAATGACTCGTACGGTGCCTTTGTCGGACGTGAAGTTCGGGCCCTCGAAATGTTTGGCGCCCTCGAAAACGAACTGATACCCGGCCAGCTCCATGGACTCACCCGGCGCCAGGCGCAGGTCGCGCTCGGCGCTGTTCTGGCTGGACAGCACCACGCCCAGGGCGCAGACGGCGATGCCCAGGTGGGCGACCTGCATACCCCAGTAACTGCGGGTCAGGGTCGGCAGGCCTTTGATCAGGCCTTTGTGTCGGGTCTTGTCGAAAATGTCGCGTACCCCCGCCAGTAACACCCAGGCCGCCAGCACGAACGTCGCCAGTACCGCCCAGTTGAAGTCGCCATACGCCACGCCGGCCACCACGGCCAGGGCCGCCGTACCCAGCAGCACCGGGGTCAACATGCCCAGCAGCCACTTGACCGGAGTGTCTTTCCAGCGCACCAGCATGCCGATGGCCATCACCACCATCAGGATCGCCATCAGCGGGATGAACAACGCGTTGAAGTACGGCGGGCCGACCGACAGCTTGGCGCCGGACAACGCATCGAGCACCAGTGGGTACAACGTCCCCAGCAGGATCATCGACGCGGCCACCACCAGCACCAGGTTATTGCCCAGCAACAGGGTTTCCCGCGACCAGAGGTTGAAGCCGACCTGGCTCTTGACCACCGGCGCACGCAGGGCGAACAGCGTCAGCGAACCACCGACCACGAACAACAGGAACATCAGGATGAACACGCCTCGCTCAGGGTCCGAGGCGAAGGCATGCACCGAGGTCAACACGCCGGAGCGCACCAGGAACGTCCCCAGCAGGCTCAGCGAGAACGCCGCGATGGCCAGCAGCACGGTCCAACTCTTGAACACACCGCGTTTTTCCGTGACGGCCAGGGAGTGGATCAGCGCCGTGCCCACCAACCAGGGCATGAACGAGGCGTTTTCCACCGGATCCCAGAACCACCAGCCGCCCCAGCCGAGCTCGTAGTAGGCCCACCACGAGCCGAGGGTGATGCCGATGCCGAGGAAGGCCCAGGCAACGATGGTCCACGGACGCGACCAGCGTGCCCACGCAGCATCGAGGCGTCCACCGAGCAAAGCGGCGATGGCGAAGGAGAAGGCGACGGAGAAGCCGACGTAGCCCATGTAGAGCATCGGCGGATGAACGATCAGGCCGATGTCTTGCAACAACGGGTTGAGGTCGCGGCCATCCGTCGGCATCTGTGGCAGGATGCGCTCGAACGGGTTGGAGGTGACGATCAAAAACAGCAGGAAACCGGTGCTGATCATGCCCATCACCGCCAGCACCCGGGCCAGCATCACCTGGGGCAACTGCCGGGAGAACACCGAGACGGCGAAAGTCCAGCCGGCAAGGATCAACGCCCAGAGCAACAGCGATCCCTCATGGGCGCCCCACACCGCGCTGAACTTGTAGTACCAGGGCAAGGCGCTGTTGGAGTTGCTGGCGACGTATTCCACGGAGAAATCGTCGGTCATGAACGCATAGGTCAAGCAGCCGAAGGCGAACAGCATAAAAGCAAACTGCCCCCACGCCGCTGGCTGGGCCAGGCTCATCCACAAACGGTCGCCGCGCCAGGCTCCCAGCAACGGCACCACGGCTTGCACCAGGGCAAAGCACAGGGCCAGGATCATCGCCAGGTGGCCCAATTCGGGAATAAAGATGCCGGTAGTCATCGATCAACCCTCCTTCACGGGAGCGGGTGCCGACTGGCCGCTGTCTTTCAGAGCCTTGGTCACTTCCGGCGGCATGTATTTTTCGTCGTGCTTGGCCAGCACTTCATCAGCCACCACCACGCCGTCGGCGTTGATCTTGCCCAGGGCGACGATGCCCTGCCCTTCGCGGAACAGGTCCGGGAGGATGCCGCGATAGGTAATGGTCACGGTCTTGTTGAAGTCGGTGACATTGAACTTCACGTCCAGGGAATCCCCGGAGCGCTCCAGCGAGCCTTTTTCCACCATGCCGCCGGCGCGGATGCGGGTGTCCTTGGGTGCTTCGCCGCTGGCGATCTGGGTCGGGGTGTAGAACAGGTTGATGTTCTGCTTCAAGGCGCTCAGAGCCAGGGCGACCGCGGCACCGACACCCACCAGGATCGCAAGAATGATGACAAGACGTTTTTTGCGCAGCGGATTCACTGACCGTTCTCCCGGCGCAGACGACGCGCCTCTTGTTGCAGATACCGCTTGCGGGCCAGGATCGGCACCGCCACGTTGAGGGCCAGCACCACCAGGCAGATGCCATAGGCTGACCAGACATACAGGCCATGATGGCCCATGGCGAGGAAATCGCCGAATGAAGCGAAACTCATCGAGCGGCCTCCAGGCTGTTCTGTACTTCGGCCTTGACCCAACTGGCCCGGGACTCGCGCTTGAGCACTTCCAGGCGCATGCGCAGCAACAGGACCGCGCCGAAGAAACAGTAGAAACCCAACACGGTCAGCAACAGCGGCAGCCACATTTCGACGGGCATCGCCGGTTTTTCGGTCAGGGTGAAGGTTGCGCCCTGGTGCAGGGTGTTCCACCACTCCACCGAGTACTTGATGATCGGGATGTTGATCACGCCGACAATCGCCAGTACCGCGCAGGCCTTGGCGGCACTGTCACGATTGCTGATGGCGTTGCCCAGCGCAATAAGACCGAAGTACAGGAACAGCAGGATCAGCATCGACGTCAGTCGTGCATCCCAGACCCACCACGAACCCCAGGTCGGCTTGCCCCAGATGGCCCCGGTGACCAGTGCCACGGCGGTCATCCAGGCACCGATGGGCGCGGCGCATTGCAGGGCCACGTCGGCCAGCTTCATCTTCCACACCAGCCCGACCACACCGCACACCGCCAGCATCACGTAGACGGACTGGGCCAGCATCGCCGTGGGCACGTGGATGTAGATGATGCGGAAGCTGTTGCCTTGCTGATAGTCCGGCGGCGCGAAGGCCAGGCCCCAGACCACGCCAGAACCAATCAGCAACAGCGCCGCGATGCTCAACCATGGGAGCAGTTTGCCACTGATGCCGTAGAACCACTTGGGTGAGCCGAGCTTGTGAAACCAGGTCCAGTTCATTGCTGTTTCCATCACGGTTGCGGCTCGCCGTCACGAACCGCCGGGGCAGCCTTTACTTCCAAAGAAGTGGTCAGTTTTTGACCAGGCCTCGTTATTATTCGCCGACGCTGATCTTCAGGCCAGCGGCTATTGCAAAGGGTGTCAGGGTTATCGCCAGGGCGGTCAGGCTCCCAAGCCACAGCAGATAACCGGTCGCGGGCATGCCTTGCAACGCCGCTTGCAAGGCACCACTGCCCAGGATCAGGACCGGGATATACAACGGCAGGATCAGCAGCGCCAGCAACAGGCCGCCGCGCTTCAACCCAACCGTCAACGCCGCGCCCACCGCACCGAGCAGGCTCAGCACCGGCGTGCCCAGCAGCAGCGATACCAATAGCACCGGCATGCATGCACCGGGCAGCCCCAGCATCATCGCCAGCAGTGGCGAGAGCAATACCAGTGCCAGCCCGGAAAAAACCCAGTGTGCCAGTACCTTGGCCAAAACCAGAAGGGCCAGGGGGTGCGACGAAAGGACCCACTGTTCCAGTGAACCGTCTTCGAAATCACTGCGGAAAAGCCCGTCCAGCGAGAGCAGGACCGATAAAAGCGCGGCGACCCAGACCAGCCCCGGAGACAAGGTTTGCAACAATTGAGTCTCCGGCCCGACCGCCAACGGGAACAATGCAATGACAATGGCGAAGAACACCAGTGGATTGGCCAATTCGGCCGGACGACGGAACAGCAAGCGCGCCTCGCGGGCAAGCAACAGGCCAAACACACTCATACGGCCCAGTTCCCCAGATCAATGTTGCGATAACCGGCCGGCATCCGCGCCAGCGTATGGTGGGTGGTCAAGAGCACCATGCCGCCGTTTTCACAGTGCCGGGCCAGATGCTCCTCGAGCTGCGCGACGCCCTGCTTGTCCAGGGCGGTGAACGGCTCATCGAGAATCCACAACGGGGGGCTGTCCAGGTACAGCCGGGCCAGGGCCACTCGGCGTTGTTGACCGGCAGACAAGGTGTGGCTCGGCACGTCTTCGAAACCGCGCAACCCTACCGCCGCCAACGCCTGCCAGATCGCCTCGCGCCCTACCGGCGTATGCAATGCGCAGAGCCAACTGAGGTTCTCTTCGGGGGTCAGCAAATCCTTGATGCCGGCGGCATGGCCGATCCAGAGCAGGTTGCGAGCCAGTTCGCTGCGCTGGCTGTGCAAGGGCTGACCATTGAGCAAAACCTGGCCTGCGGTGGGTTGCATCAACCCGGCCAGCAGGCGCAGCAGGCTGGTCTTGCCGCTGCCGTTGGGACCACTGATTTGCACCATATCGCCACGCGAGAGTCTCAATTCGAGATTTTCGAAAAGCAGTCGCAAGTCTCGCTCACAGGCGAGGCCGACGGTTTGCAGGAGAGGACTGGTCAAGGGATCGCGGGCCTTATACGGTTCAAGTCGGCGGTGCAGTGGCCGTTAAAGAGGTGCAGCATAGATGCTTTGACGGCCTGTTCCACAGAGCTGCGTCAAACAATTGCGAGGTTTTCGCCACGCCCTGAAAGACGGCCGGCATTATACATGCCCTAACCTACTCTCAAGAGCGCTTATTTCCCCAAGGTAAGACCGCAAATGACAGGCGACATGAACATCCTGCCGCTGCCCCAGGCCACGGCAACGACGCGTACGCCGGTGGTCAATGGCGAGCTGCTCAAACTGCTGGTGCCGACCGAAGGCCTGATCAGCTCGGGCCAGACCGCCCGGGCCGAAGTGCTGTCGCTCAAGCAGGCCGACCAGACTTTCCAACTGCTGCTCAAGGTCACCCTGGAGAGCGGCCGCCAGACCACCGTGCAGGCCACCAGCACCCAGCCACTCCCCCAGGGCACCAGCCTGGCCGTGACCCAGCCGTCCGCCAGCAATCTGGCGATTGCCGTGCAGCAGGCCGTGGCCTCCAGCGTCGCCACCTTGACGCGCATCGACACGGCGCAGATGCCGGTCGGCACGTTGCTGCAAGGCAAAGTGCTGACCAGCCAGGCGTTGCCATCATTGCCCGGGCAGCCGGCGGTCTATCGGTCGCTGGTGAGCCTGCTCAACACCGCCCAGGCTGGCAGTACCCTGGACATCGACAGCCCCCAACCGCTGCGTATCGGCACGCTCTTGAGCGCCCAGGTGCAAGATACCCAGACGCTGAAATTCGTTCCGCTGAGCAACCGCCAGGAGCAACTGGCGGTGAGCCAGCAACTGGTCACCCAAGTGAGTCGCCAGGGCTCGCTGGACAGCCTGATCACCGCCCTGCAAAACCTGCCGGCCACTGACGACACCGGCACCGAGCTGCGCGCCGCGGTGACTCGCTTGCTGGCTGGCCTGCCGGATGTCCAGCAACTGAGCACACCCAAGGGGTTGGCCCAAGCCATGGTCGCCAGCGGGGTATTCCTGGAAAGCAAGTTGCTCGCCGGGCAACCACCGGGCCTGACGCCGGACATGAAAGGCGACCTGCTGAAACTGATCGCCCAACTGACACCGGCCCTGCCCGCCTCCACCAACCTCAGCGCCATCATTGCCGCCAATACGTTGGCCCAAGTCCTGCCGAGCTTCGTACGCAGCGCCCTGGGGATGCTCGGCCAGGTCAGCGCCAAGCCGCAACCCACCAGCTTCCCCCTGCCCTCGCGCCAGATGAAAGGCCAGGACGAAGAAGGCGACCTCGAACACCTGCTGCGCCTGGCCGCTGCCGCCGTGTCACGCCTGCAAAGCCATCAATTGTCGAGTCTGGAGCAGACCGGCCTGACCGATGACGGTCGGTTGATGAGCACTTGGCAATTGGAAATCCCGATGCGCAACCTGCAGGACATCGTGCCGTTGCAGGTCAAGTTCCAGCGCGAGGAAACCCCGCCCCGGGAGGAACCAAACGAGCGCCGGGAAGAACGCGAGCCAAAACAGCAGCTCTGGCGGGTGGAATTGGCGTTCGACATGGAGCCGCTCGGCCCACTGCAGGTTCAGGCGCAGTTGCTCAGCGGCAGCCTGTCCAGCCAGTTGTGGGCAGAACGGCCTTACACCGCGAGCCTGATTGAAAGCAACCTGACAGCATTGCGTGAACGCCTGGTGACCTGTGGCCTGAACGTCGGCGAACTGGACTGCCACCTCGGCACCCCGCCCCAAGGCCCCAAGACTCGCTTGGAACAACGCTGGGTGGACGAAACCGCATGACAACCCACACCGAACCCCGCCAGGCCATCGCCCTCAAATACGACGGCCACCACGCCCCGACCCTCACCGCCAAGGGCGACGAAGCCCTGGCCGAGGAAATCCTGCGGATCGCCCGGGACAGCGAAGTACCGATCTATGAAAATGCCGAGCTGGTGAAGCTCCTGGCGCGGATGGAGTTGGGAGACAGCATCCCGGAAGAGCTGTACCGCACGATTGCCGAGATCATCGCGTTTGCCTGGAACCTCAAGGGCAAATTCCCCCAGGGCTACGACCCGAATGCGCCGAGTGTCGAAAAGGATGTGACCGAGCGCGGCGATGACTACTGATCAACGCGGCGGTGCCCGGGCTGGAACGACCAATCTGTGAGCGCCAGAAAAACCTGTGGGAGCGAGCTTGCTCGCGATGACGGATTCACATTCAACATCGCTATTGACTGTCACACCGCTATCGCGAGCACGCTCACTCCCACATTGGATTGGGGGTGAAGACGATCAGTTGCCCTTATGCAACTTGCTCATCAACTCCGCCTCGGCCTGGGTCAGGCCGCAGGCTTGGGTCAGTTCGTCGATGCTGGCCCCCATGCCCACCAGGCGGGCGGCCTGGGCGAAGGACAGGCTGGAGGGGTCGCGCTGTTCCAGTTGGGCGAGCTTGTCCGGCAACGGCGCGACCACGGCACGCAGCTCATGGAGCGCTTCGCCCATGCGCACGGTGCCGTTCTGGTAATCGTCGACCCGCTTGGCCAGGTCCTTGATGCGCTGGTCGCGCAGCGCATCGCCCTGGGCCTGCTGAGCGGCGATCTGCCGCTGGCCACGTATGTACGACAAGAACATCGCCAGCGTGCCTGCCCAGAAAAGGAACAGGACAATGACTGCTACCTCAAGAATCAATCAGATACTCTCCAGTTCCGACCACTCTTCTTCGCTCATCATCTTGTCCAGTTCAACCAGAATCAACAACTCGTTGTTCTTGTTGCACACGCCCTGAATGAACTTGGCGGACTCTTCGTTACCCACGTTCGGCGCCGTCTCGATTTCCGACTGGCGCAGGTAAACCACTTCGGCGACGCTGTCGACCATGATGCCAACCACTTGCTTGTCGGCTTCGATGATGACGATCCGGGTGTTGTCGCTGATCTCGGCATTCATCAGGCCGAAGCGCTGGCGGGTATCGATCACCGTGACCACGTTGCCACGCAGGTTGATGATGCCCAGCACGTAGCTCGGTGCACCCGGTACCGGGGCGATCTCGGTATAGCGCAGCACTTCCTGAACGCGCATCACGTTGATGCCGTAGGTTTCGTTATCGAGCTTGAAGGTTACCCATTGCAGAATCGGATCTTCAGAACCCTTTTGAGACGACGCCTTATCATTCATACCCTGACCCCTCGAAAAACCGCCTGTGGCGGCGTGTATTCTGTCCGGCGACGCTGCGCGCCACCGGTTGTCTTATTTCGGTTTCTGGACCGGCTTCTTGCTGCCGCCCAGGTGTTTTGCCCCGCCGCTGGCGATCAGCTCCGCCAGCTCGGAAACGTCCAGCAAGGCGCACATATGCTCGATCACCGTACCGGCCAGCCATGGCCGTTGCCCTCGATGGCTGCGCCACTTGATCTCGTTCGGGTCCAGGCGCAGCGAACGGCTGACCTGATGCACCGCCAAACCCCACTCGTAACCCTGCACTGAAATCACGTACTGCAAGCCTTGGCGAAAGTCATCGCGATAACGGTCTGGCATGACCCAGCGCGCCGTATCCAGTACCTTCAGGTTGCCGGCCTGGCTCGGCAGGATCCCGAGGAACCATTCCGGCTGGCCAAACAACGGCGTCAATTCCTGCCCGGCCAGGGAATAAATCGATCCCAGGCATACCAGCGGCACCGCCAGGGTCAACCCGGCCACATCGAACAACAAACACTCGAACGGCTCGGCAGCCCAAGCCGGACGGTCGTCGCCCGGCACCGGTGGCGGCGGGTTGCTCGGCGGCAGGTGGATTTCCACCACCGGCGTCACCAGGCCCTGCAGCAACGGGGCAACGGTCGAGACCGGCGCCAGGATCGGCGCAGGCGCGTCCATGACCGCAACCTGGGGCTTGATAAACGGAGCCTCGACCGCTGCAGCCATTACTGATTGCTGTGCATCACGGGCCTGCTCCTCGAGCACGGCCGCCTGAAATTCATCCAGCACACCCTTGGCTTCGACAGGCTCGGGCAACGCCTCGATCACGCTTGGCTCTGGTGGCAATTCTTCGGTCGCTTCCTGCAACAGCCCATCCAGATAGGATTGCAGGGCCATTTGCGGACGCGAGGTTGTCTTTATCGGGCGGCTCATAGGAACAGTGCGCCACTTGAAGAGGTTATCGGCATGAATGCGGTAGGACTTGAGCGTTCGCAAGCGAACACAATGCCAGTGGAAAGCCTCGTCACCTTAAGCCACCTGCTGTGGAACGAGCTGCTGGGCCAGCAGATGCTTGAGCAGCGCCCGATACGCCAGCACGCCACGACTCTTGCCATCGAACTGCGAAGGGGTCACGCCGGCACGGCTGGCGTCCCGCAGGCGGGTATCGACGGGGATATAGCCCTGCCAGATGTCATCCGGGTACATGTCCCGCAACACGCGCAGGGTCCCCAAGGACGCCTGGGTGCGACGATCGAACAAGGTCGGCACGATGTTGAAAGCCAGCGACTGCTTACGCGAGCGGTTGACCATCGCCAGTGTATTGACCATCCGCTCCAGGCCCTTGACGGCCAAGTGTTCGGTCTGCACCGGGATCACCAACTGCTGGCTGGCGGCCAAGGCATTGACCATCAGCAACCCCAACAATGGCGGGCTATCGATGATCGCGTAATCGAAATCCTGCCACAGCTGCGCCAGACTCTTGGCGATCACCAGGCCTAACCCGCTCTGCCCCGGCGACTGTCGCTCCAGGGTGGCAAGGGCGGTGCTCGATGGCAGCAGGGAAATCCGCTCGTCGCTGGTGGACAACAGCAACTGCCCCGGCAGGCCCTCGGGCACCACGCCCTTGTGCAGGAACAGGTCGTAGTTGCTGTGCTCCAGGCTGTCCGGATCGTAACCGAAATAGCTGGTCATCGAGCCATGGGGGTCCAGGTCGACGATGACCACGCGCTTGCCCGCCTCGGCCAGCAACCCGGCTAAAGCGATGGAAGATGTGGTCTTGCCCACACCACCTTTTTGATTGGCGACTGCCCAGACTCTCATTCGGATCGTTCCTCCCGGCCGAAACAGGCTCGACCGAGAAATAGCTCGGTTATAAAGCGGGTGACGGAGAATTGACGGCACTCTGTCTTCCCGGCGACTTGACCGGAGCCGGTGCAGTTTGTGTGCCAGCCCGCTTCAATGCCGCATCCGGCGTTGCATTGGCCGTACCGGTACCGGTCAGGCTGCGACGCACATCGAGGTTGCGCGACACCACCAGCACCACCCGGCGGTTGCGCGCACGCCCCTCGGCCGTGGCGTTGTTGGCGACAGGCTGGAACTCGCCGTAGCCCACCGAGGCCAGGCGACCGGGGTTCACACCCTGCATCGCCAGCATGCGCACGATGCTCGCCGAACGGGCCGAGGACAGTTCCCAGTTGGTCGGGTATTGCGCAGTGCGGATCGGCTGGTCGTCGGTGAAGCCTTCGACATGGATAGGATTGTCAAAGGGCCTCAGGATCGCCGCCACCTTGTCGATGATATTGAAGGCCATGTCGCTGGGCATCGCATCGCCGCTGCCGAACAGCAGGCTGGAATTGAGCTCGATCTCGACCCACAACTCGTTGCCGCGCACGGTCATCTGGTTGGAGCTGATCAAGTCACCGAACGCGGCGCTGATGTCGTTGGCGATGCTTTTCAACGGGTCGTTGCCGCCGGCGATACCGGCATCGACCTGTTCGCTGTCCTTGATCAAGGGTTTGGCTGGCGTAGTGGTCTTGGGCCGCTCATCACCGATAGGGATCGGCTTGAGGGCGCGGTCGGAATCGGTAAAGACACCGATCAAGGCCTCGGAAATGACTTTGTACTTGCCTTCGTTGACCGACGAAATCGAATACATGACCACGAAAAAAGCGAACAGCAGCGTGATGAAGTCGGCGTAGGAAACCAGCCAGCGTTCATGGTTGACGTGTTCTTCACGATGCCTGCGACGTGCCATCTTCCATATCTCCCATCAGTCCATGAAGCCCTGGAGCTTCAACTCAATGGAGCGCGGGTTTTCACCTTCGGCGATCGACAGGATCCCTTCCAGCAGCATTTCACGATAGCGCGACTGGCGCAACGCGATGGACTTGAGCTTGGCCGCGATCGGCAGCAGCACCAGGTTGGCACTCGCCACGCCGTAGATCGTGGCGACGAACGCCACGGCGATGCCGCTGCCCAGTTGCGATGGATCGGCCAGGTTGCCCATCACATGGATCAGGCCCATCACCGCACCGATGATGCCGATGGTCGGTGCATAGCCGCCCATGCTTTCGAATACCTTGGCCGCTTCGATGTCGCGGCTTTCCTGGGTGTAGAAATCCACTTCCAGGATGCTGCGGATGGCTTCCGGCTCGGCGCCGTCCACCAGCAATTGCAGGCCTTTGCGTGAGTAGCTGTCGGGCTCGGCATCGGCCACCCCTTCCAGCCCCAGCAGGCCTTCCTTGCGAGCGGTCAGGCTCCAGTTCACCACTCGATCGATACCACCGGCGAGGTCGACACGGGGCGGGAACAGAATCCAGATCAGCACTTGCATGGCGCGTTTGAACGCGCTCATGGGCGACTGCAACAGCGCCGCGCCAATGGTGCCACCGAGCACGATCAACGCCGCCGGGCCGTTGGCCAGCGCGCCCAGATGACCGCCTTCCAGATAGTTGCCGCCAATGATGGCGACGAACGCCATGACGATGCCGATCAGGCTGAGCACATCCATTACATGCAGGCCTCGACCAGGTGTCTACCAATGTCGTCCAATCCGTACACCGCGTCGGCAAGATCAGCCTTTACGATGGCCATTGGCATGCCATAGATCACACAGCTCGCTTCGTCCTGGGCCCAGATGGCGCTGCCGCCCTGCTTGAGCAGGCGCGCGCCCTCACGACCGTCGGCGCCCATGCCGGTGAGCACCACCGCCAGAACTTTGTCACCGTAGGACTTGGCCGCGGAACCGAAGGTAATGTCCACGCAAGGCTTGTAGTTCAGACGCTCGTCGCCCGGCAGGATTTTCACCGCGCCGCGGCCATCGATCATCATCTGCTTGCCACCTGGCGCCAACAACGCCAGGCCTGGACGCAGGATGTCGCCATCCTCGGCTTCCTTGACGCTGATGTTGCACAGCTTGTCCAAGCGCTCGGCAAACGCCTTGGTGAACGCTGCGGGCATGTGCTGGATCAGCACAATGGGGGCCGGGAAGTTGGCCGGCAACTGGGTCAGGACCCGTTGCAGCGCCACCGGGCCACCCGTGGACGTACCGATAGCGACCAGCTTGTAGGCTTTGCGCTTGGGCGCCGGCGACGATGCGTTGGCGGCGGGCGCCGGACGAGCAGGAGCCGGTGCCGGAGCACTGCGTACCGGTGCCGGATTGAAGCTGCTCGACGACGTCGGCGCCGGGCTTGGCGCCACGACTGGAGCGGGTGCAGGTGCGGGTGCGCTGTAGGCACCGACACGCCGGTTGCTGCGGGAAATACTGTGGACCTTTTCGCACAGCAACTGCCGGACCTTGTCCGGGTTGCGCGAAATGTCTTCGAAATTCTTCGGCAGGAAATCCACCGCCCCGGCGTCCAACGCATCGAGGGTCACCCGGGCGCCTTCATGGGTCAGGGACGAGAACATCAATACTGGCGTCGGGCAGCGCTGCATGATATGCCGCACCGCCGTGATGCCATCCATCATCGGCATCTCGTAGTCCATGGTGATCACGTCCGGCTTGAGTGCCAGGGCCTGATCGATCGCCTCTTTGCCATTGGTCGCTGTACCGACGACCTGAATACTCGTGTCCGCCGAAAGAATTTCCGAGACGCGGCGGCGGAAAAACCCCGAATCGTCCACCACCAGGACTTTAACTACCATAAACACTCCGTTAGACGAGGCGCGGCCCTTGGCCACGCCCCTCCAGAATCAAATACGCCGGGCGGCGTAACGCTTGAGCATGCTTGGCACATCGAGAATCAACGCGATGCGGCCGTCGCCGGTGATGGTGGCGCCGGACATGCCCGGGGTGCCCTGGAGCATCTTGCCCAACGGCTTGATGACCACTTCTTCCTGGCCCACCAACTGGTCGACGACGAAACCAATCCGCTGGGTGCCCACCGAAAGGATCACCACATGGCCCTCGCCCTGCTCTACGTGAGCGGCGGAGCTGACCAGCCAGCGCTTGAGGTAGAACAGTGGCAGTGCCTTGTCCCGTACGATCACCACTTCCTGGCCGTCCACCACGTTGGTGCGCGACAGGTCGAGGTGGAAGATCTCGTTGACGTTGACCAGCGGGAAGGCGAAGGCCTGGTTGCCCAGCATCACCATCAGGGTCGGCATGATCGCCAGGGTCAATGGGACCTTGATGACAATCTTCGAGCCCTGGCCCTTGGTCGAGTAGATATTGATCGAACCGTTGAGCTGGGAAATCTTGGTTTTCACCACGTCCATGCCCACGCCACGGCCCGACACGTCGGAAATCTCGGTCTTGGTCGAGAAACCCGGGGCGAAGATCAGGTTGTAGCACTCGGTGTCGCTCAGGCGGTCGGCGGCATCCTTGTCCATCACACCGCGCTTCACCGCGATGGAACGCAACACGTTCGGATCCATGCCTTTGCCGTCGTCGGAGATCGACAGCAAGATGTGGTCGCCCTCTTGCTCGGCGGCCAGGATCACCTTGCCGCCGCGGACCTTGCCTGAAGCTTCGCGCTCTTCCGGCGACTCGATGCCGTGGTCGACCGCGTTGCGCACCAAGTGGACCAGCGGGTCGGCCAGGGCCTCGACAAGGTTCTTGTCGAGGTCGGTCTCTTCACCCACCAGTTCCAGGTTGATTTCTTTCTTGAGCTGACGAGCCAGGTCGCGAACCAGACGCGGGAAGCGCCCGAAGACTTTCTTGATCGGCTGCATGCGGGTCTTCATGACCGCGGTCTGCAGGTCCGCCGTGACCACGTCCAGGTTCGACACGGCCTTGGACATGGCTTCGTCCTGGCTGTTGAGGCCCAGGCGCACCAGACGGTTACGCACCAGCACCAGTTCGCCGACCATGTTCATGATCTCGTCCAGGCGTGCGGTATCGACCCGGACGGTGGTCTCGGCTTCGCTGGCCGGTTTTTCCGCAGGCGCAGCCGCGGCCGCGCGGGCTGGTGCCGGCGCCGCAGCAGCGGCAGGCTTGGCGGGTTCGGCCTTGGGTTCCGGTGCCTTGGCAGCGGGTTTGGGCACTGCCTTGGCCGCCGGTGCAGCCGCCGTGGCGGTGGCAGGCGCAGCAGAAGCGGTACCCACTTCGCTGAACTTGCCCTTGCCATGCAGCTCGTCGAGCAGTGATTCGAATTCGTTGTCGCTGATCAAGTCGCCACCTGCGACAGCGGCAGCGGGCTTGGCCGGTGTCGGCGCCGAAGCGATGGCTGAATCCAGCGCGTCAACGGCAAAGGTGCCCTTGCCATGCAACTGATCGAGCAAGGCTTCGAATTCGTCGTCGGTGATGTCCGAGCTGTCGCCCGCCGCTTTCGGGGCGGCCGGGGCCGCCGGCGGGACCGCGGCATCAGGCGCGAACTGGCCCTTGCCATGGAGCTGGTCGAGCAGTGACTCGAACTCGGCATCGGTGATTTCATCGCTGGCAGCCCCAACGGCGGCCGGCGCAGCGGGTGCAGCCGGAGCGACCGGTGCCTCGGCCTGAGCCTTGACGGTATTGAGGGAGTCCAGCAGTTGTTCGAATTCATTATCAGTGATGTCGCCCGATGCCTCGGCGACCGGCTCTTCAACCGCAGCCTCGGCAACCGGAGCCGCTTCATCAGCCGATTGCGGCTCGGCCAGACGCGACAGCGCAGCGAGCAGCTCGGGGGTGGCGGCGGTGATCGGCGAGCGCTCGCGCACTTCACTGAACATGCTGTTGACCGCATCCAGCGCTTCAAGCACCACGTCCATCAACTCCGAATCAACGCGACGCTCACCCTTGCGCAGGATGTCGAACACGTTTTCGGCAATGTGACAGCACTCCACCAGCTCGTTGAGCTGGAGGAAGCCGGCGCCTCCTTTTACAGTGTGGAAACCGCGAAAGATTGCGTTGAGCAGATCCGCATCATCCGGCCGGCTTTCCAGCTCGACCAATTGCTCGGACAGTTGCTCAAGAATCTCGCCAGCCTCAACCAGGAAATCCTGAAGGATCTCTTCATCGGCGCCGAAGCTCATTAATGGGGTGCTCCTAAAACAGGGCTAAAACTCAGAATCCAAGGCTGGACAGCAAATCGTCCACATCGTCCTGACCGGACACAACGTCTTCTCTTTTATCGGCATGAATTTGCGGACCTTCACCCTGAGAGAGATGTTTTTGTGGATCTTTTTCAGCAAGCATCGCTTCACGGTCGTGTTCGATGCCCGCAAAGCGGTCGACCTGGCTGGCCATCAACACCAGTTTGAGCAAATTGCTTTCCACTTCGGTGACCAGCTGGGTCACGCGCTTGATCACCTGGCCGGTCAGGTCCTGATAGTCCTGGGCAAGCAAGATGTCGTTGAGGTTGCTGGCGACGGCGCGGTTCTCGGTGCTGCTGCGTGTCAGGAAACCGTCGACCCGGCGGGCCAGCTCCCGAAACTCTTCGGCGCCGACTTCGCGCCGCATGAACCGACCCCAGTCGGTGCTCAAGGCCTGGGCTTCTTCGCTCAGGCCATTGACCAGCGGCGTTGCGCTTTCCACCAGGTCCATGGTGCGGTTGGCCGCAGCCTCGGTCAGCTTGACCACATAACCCAGACGCTCGGTGGCATCGGTGATCTGCGAGACTTCCTCGGCCTGCGGCATATGCGGGTCGATCTGGAAATTGACAATCGCGCTGTGCAATTCACGCGTGAGCTTGCCCACTTCCTGATACAGACCGCGATCACGGGTCTGGTTGAGCTCATGGATCATTTGAACCGCATCGCCAAAGCGACCTTTTTCAAGGCTGTCGACCAGTTCGCGGGCATGTTTTTTCAGGGTCGATTCGAAATCGCCCATTGAAGATTCGTTGTCCATAGCTCCCCCGTGGCGCCGTTAACCGATGCGTTCGAAGATTTTTTCGATCTTCTCTTTCAACGCCTGGGCCGTGAAGGGTTTGACCACATAGCCGTTTACACCGGCCTGGGCCGCTTCGATGATCTGCTCGCGCTTGGCTTCGGCGGTCACCATCAGCACCGGAAGGTGCTTGAGTTTTTCGTCGGCACGCACCTGGCGCAACAGGTCGATACCGGTCATGCCCGGCATGTTCCAGTCGGTGACCAGAAAATCGAAGTTGCCACTGTGCAACATCGGAAGCGCAGTGGTTCCGTCATCTGCTTCGGCCGTGTTGGTGAACCCAAGGTCACGCAACAGGTTTTTTATGATCCGCCGCATCGTTGAGAAGTCATCAACGATGAGGATTTTCATGTTCTTGTCCAATTCGACCTCCAAGCAGTCTTAAACGCGCCCAGCACCTGGACGCGCCATTTCAATCAATCCGGCACAACACTCGACAACGGTCTGGAGCACAACGGATGGAGACTGGCGCAGTACCTGCCAGGCCAGCCTCGTTCGCAGTGTCCCCACACTGCCTGTCAACGCGCTCGCCACTCCCCCAAACGCCCCCGCAAACGGGCCGCGCACTGGCTGTGTAACTGGCTGACCCGCGATTCGCTGACCCCCAGGACCTCACCGATTTCCTTGAGGTTCAGCTCTTCGTCGTAGTACAGCGCCAAGACCAGCCGCTCACGCTCCGGCAAATTGGCAATCGCATCCGCCAGCGCGCTCTGGAAACGTTCATCTTCCAGATCACGCGACGGCTCCATGTGAGCACTCGCGTTATCCTCGTGCAGCCCTTCATGTTCGCCGTCCTGCAACAGGTCGTCGAAACTGAACAGGCGGCTGCCCAAGGTATCGTTCAAAATCCCGTAATAATCGTCGAGACTCAATTGGAGTTCGGCCGCAACCTCGTGATCTTTAGCGTCACGCCCGGTTTTAGCTTCAATTGCCCGAATTGCATCACTGACCATGCGGGTATTGCGGTGTACCGAACGTGGCGCCCAATCGCCCTTGCGGACTTCATCGAGCATGGCTCCGCGAATGCGAATACCGGCATACGTCTCGAAACTCGCGCCCTTGCTCGCGTCGTATTTGTTCGACACTTCGAGCAGGCCGATCATGCCCGCCTGGATCAAGTCTTCGACCTGGACACTGGCCGGCAACCGCGCCAGCAAGTGATAGGCGATACGCTTGACCAGTGGCGCGTAACGCTCGATCAATTCGTATTGGGCGTCCCGTGCCGATTTTTTGTAGAGATGGTTGTAACCGCTGGCTGTCATAGCACGGGCCCTGCTGTTTGTTGCACAAGACGCTCGACGAAAAATTCCAGATGCCCGCGCGGGTTTGCCGGCAACGGCCAGGTATCGACCTTCTGGGCGATCGCCTTGAACGCCAGCGCGCATTTGGAACGTGGAAAGGCTTCATAAACGGCACGTTGCTTCTGGACAGCCTTGCGTACGCTTTCGTCGTAGGG
The DNA here is from genome assembly GCF_018325905.1 of Pseudomonas sp. St316. NCBI lineage: Bacteria > Pseudomonadati > Pseudomonadota > Gammaproteobacteria > Pseudomonadales > Pseudomonadaceae > Pseudomonas > Pseudomonas sp. St316. The sequence goes on from NZ_AP021901.1 coordinate 4,936,986, forward strand.
CACGGCGCCGACGTATTGCAGGGCAACATCCAGGAAGCGATCCGTGACCTTTGTCAACTTGGCGAACAGGTTGCGTCCTTCCTGGGGGCTCTGGGCCATATTGGCCAGGACGCGGAAGCGGTTCATGCCATAGTCGCGGTTAAGCAGCTTGATCAAGGCATAGGCGTCGGTGATGGACGTCGGTTCGTCGCAGACCACCAGCAGCACTTCCTGGGCAGCGCGTACGAAACTGACGACCGAGTCGCCTATACCGGCCGCGGTGTCGATCACCAGCACATCGAGGTTGTCGCCGATGTCGCTGAAAGCCTGGATCAGGCCGGCGTGTTGGGCCGGCGTCAGGTGGACCATGCTCTGGGTGCCGGAGGCGGCCGGCACGATACGAATCCCGCCCGGCCCCTGTAACAGCACGTCGCGCAGTTCGCAGCGGCCTTCGATCACGTCCGCCAGGGTGCGTTTGGGTGTAAGCCCCAGTAGCACGTCGACGTTCGCCAGGCCCAGGTCGGCGTCCAGCAGCATGACCCGTCGGCCAAGCTCTGCCAGAGCCAGGGACAAGTTCACTGACACGTTAGTCTTCCCGACGCCACCTTTGCCGCCGGTCACCGCGATCACCTGTACGGGATGCATGCTGCCCATGTTCGTTCTTTACCTTGTCTTACTTAGACGGAGGCCACATTACTGGCTGCGCGTTCGCATACGGAACAATGCCTGGCAGACCATCGATGTAGGTACAAAAAATATTCATGATTACCTCAGCCGACCTGCTTGGTCGGGCTGTGGTAGATATCAGCGAACATATCAGCCATGGCTTCTTCGCTGGGTTCTTCCTGCATTTGCACACTCACGGCACGACTGACCAGTTGATGACGACGCGGCAGATGCAAATCATCCGGGATCCGCGGCCCGTCAGTCAGGTAGGCCACCGGTAATTCATGACCGATCGCCAGGCTCAACACCTCGCCCAGGCTTGCCGTTTCGTCCAGCTTAGTCAGGATGCAGCCGGCCAGCCCGCAGCGTTTATAGCTGTGGTATGCGGCGGTTAGAACCTGTTTCTGGCTGGTGGTTGCCAACACTAGATAATTTTTTGACTTGATGCCGCGTCCGGCCAGGCTTTCGAGCTGCATGCGCAGGGCCGGATCGCTGGCTTGCAGGCCGGCGGTATCGATCAGTACGACGCGCTTGCGCAGCAACGGTTCCAATGCCTGGGCCAGGGACTGGCCCGGATCCACATGGGTCACCGACACATTGAGGATCCGTCCCAGGGTCTTGAGTTGCTCCTGGGCACCGATGCGGAAACTGTCCATGCTCACCAGGGCGATGCTCTGGGCGCCGTACTTGAGTACGTAGCGGGCGGCGAGCTTGGCCAGGGTGGTGGTCTTGCCCATGCCGGCAGGACCGACCATGGCAATCACCCCACCCTCTTCCAGTGGCTCGACTTCCGGCGTGGCGATCATCCGCGCCAGGTGCGCCAGCAACATGCGCCAGGCCTGGCGAGGCTCTTCGATACCATTGATCAGCGCCAGCAGGTCCCGGGACAACGGGCCGGACAGGCCGATGCGTTGCAGGCGACGCCACAGGTTGGCCTGGGCCGGACGGCTGCCTTGCAGCTGATTCCAGGCCAGGGAGCCGAGCTGGACTTCCATCAGCTCGCGCAGGCTGTTGAGTTCAAAGCGCATCGAGTCCAGGGCGCGCGGATCGATACCCCGGGCAGGCGCTGCGGGCGCCGGCTCAGGACGACGCGGTTCGGCGTGGGCCTGCTCGATCAGCGGTTCGGCGGCGGTCAACGGCAGGCCGGCCGTCAGCGGCTGACCAGCGAACAATTGACGATTGGTGCCTGCCGCGCCCTCGCCTTCGCTGCTGCGCAGGCTCAGTTCGGCCTGGGCGCTGGCGATGCGCGATTGGGTCTTGCGCAGCTCGTCTTCGAGTTCCATGTTCGGAACCCGTGGAGCCAGCGCCGACAACTTGTAATCCAGAGCGGCGGTCAGTTCGACACCGCCAGCGATCCGGCGATTACCGATGATGGCCGCTTCAGCGCCCAGCTCGTCACGAACCAGCTTCATGGCCTGACGCATATCGGCGGCGAAAAAACGCTTCACTTGCATAAACCACTACCTCAGCCGTTGGGCCCTACTGTCGCAACGATGGTCACTTGCTTGTTGTCCGGTATTTCCTGGTACGCCAGCACATGCAGCCCCGGGACCGCGAGGCGACCGAATCGCGAGAGCATCGCGCGAATCGGACCGGCCACCAGCAGGATCACCGGTTGGCCTTGCATCTCTTGCCGCTGGGCTGCTTCGATCAGCGAACGCTGCAGCTTCTCGGCCATGCTTGGCTCCAGCAGAACACCCTCTTCCGAGCCTTGTCCTGCCTTCTGCAGACTATTGAGCAATATCTGTTCCAACCTTGGCTCCAAGGTGATCACAGGCAGCTCAGACTCAGTGCCTACAATGCTTTGGACGATTGCGCGGGACACGCCGACCCGAACCGCAGCCACCAGGGCGGCGGTATCTTGACTCTTGGAAGCGTTGTTGGCGATAGCCTCGGCAATACTGCGTATGTCGCGCACGGGCACCTGTTCGGCCAACAGCGCCTGCAGCACCTTTAGCAACTGCGACAACGAAACCACGCCCGGCACCAGCTCTTCAGCCAGCTTCGGCGAGCCTTTGGCCAGTACTTGCAGGAGTTGCTGGACTTCTTCGTGGCCGATCAGCTCGCTGGAGTGCTTGTACAGGATCTGGTTCAAGTGGGTCGCCACCACCGTACTGGCGTCCACCACGGTATAACCGAGGGACTGGGCCTGGGCCCGTTGGCTGATTTCGATCCACACCGCTTCCAGGCCAAAAGCCGGATCCTTGGCGGTGATGCCGTTGAGGCTCCCGTAGACCTGGCCGGGGTTGATCGCCAATTCGCGGTCGGGATAGATCTCGGCTTCGGCCAGGATCACCCCCATCAACGTCAGGCGATAGGCGCTCGGCGCCAGGTCGAGGTTGTCGCGAATGTGCACGGTGGGCATCAGGAAGCCCAGGTCCTGGGAAAGCTTCTTGCGCACCCCCTTGATCCGCGCCAGCAATTGACCACCCTGGTTGCGGTCGACCAACGGAATCAGGCGGTAGCCGACTTCCAGGCCAATCATGTCGATCGGGGTCACGTCGTCCCAGCCCAGCTCCTTGGTTTCCATGGCGCGGGCCGGAGACGGCAGCAGTTCCTGCTGGCGCTTGACCTCTTGCAAGGCCTGGACTTTCTGCACGTTCTGCTTCTTCCAGAACAGGTAGGCACCGCCTGCCGCCATGGCCGCCATGCTCAGGAAGGAAATGTGCGGCATCCCCGGCACCAGGCCCATCACCGCCATCAGGCCAGCAGCCACGGCCAGCGCCTTGGGCGAGGCGAACATTTGCCGGCCGATCTGCTTGCCCATGTCTTCGGAGCCCGAAGCGCGGGTCACCATGATCGCGGCCGCTGTGGATAACAACAGTGATGGCAATTGCGCCACCAAACCGTCACCAATGGTCAACAAGGCGTAGACCCTGCCGGCGTCGCCAAACGACATGTTGTGCTGGAAGATACCGACGGCCATGCCGCCGATCAGGTTGATGAACAGAATCAGCAAACCGGCGATGGCGTCACCGCGTACGAATTTGCTGGCACCGTCCATGGAACCGTAGAACTCGGCTTCCTGGGCCACTTCCAAGCGACGCAGCTTGGCCTGGCTCTGGTCGATCAGGCCAGCGTTGAGGTCAGCGTCGATCGCCATCTGTTTGCCGGGCATCGCATCGAGGGTGAAACGCGCGCTCACCTCGGAAATCCGCCCGGCACCCTTGGTCACCACGACGAAGTTGATGATCATCAAGATGGCGAAGACCACGATACCGACCACGTAGTTACCGCCAATCACCACCTCACCGAAGGCCTGGATCACCTTGCCGGCGGCGGCGTGACCGTCCTGACCGTGAAGCATGACCACCCGGGTGGACGCCACGTTCAGCGCCAGGCGCAACAGCGTGGCCACCAGCAGGATGGTGGGGAATACGGCGAAATCCAGCGGCCGCAAGGCGTAGACGCACACCAGCAGCACGACGATCGACAGGGCGATGTTGAACGTGAAGAACACGTCCAGCAGGAACGGCGGCACCGGCAGCATCATCATGGCGAGCATGACCAGCAGCAACAGCGGCACGCCCAGATTACCCCGGCTGAGGTCTACGACATTGCTGCGCGCGGTGCTGAGTAACTGAGAGCGATCCACCAATATTCCCCGTTCCTGTGAAGCAAACTTTTGACGCCCAAAGGGGGCGCAGACGGGGTATTGCAAGAAGCCTTCCAACTTTTGTCGAGGGCTGATTTGAGCGGGTTATGGGATTGGTCGACAGCATTCGGGCCAGCCACCGGAACCCGTGGGAGCGAGCTTGCTCGCGATGCGCCGACACATTCAACCTCATCGACCCAGGCAGACCGCTATCGCGAGCAAGCTCGCACACAGGCCCGGTGGTTGGGGGTGTGCACGCTTGCTCAGGAATCGCGGCGCAAATCCGGCGGGATCGGCAAGTCCTTGAGTGGCTCGGGGCGCTTGCCCTTGCCAGCGCGGTGCTGGCGGATCTGGTAGACGTAGGCCAATACCTGGGCCACGGCCAGGTACAGGCCGCCAGGGATCTCCTGATCGAGTTCGGTGGAGTAGTAGATCGATCGCGCCAGGGCCGGGGATTCGAGCAGCATCACCTCATTGGCCACGGCGATCTCACGGATCTTCAGCGCCAGGAAGTCACTGCCCTTGGCCAGCAACACCGGAGCGTTGCCTTTTTCGGGGTCGTACTTGAGCGCCACGGCATAGTGGGTCGGGTTGGTGATGACCACATCGGCGTCGGGGATCGCCGCCATCATCCGCCGCTGGGAGACCTCACGCTGCAACTGACGGATCCGCTGCTTGACCTCCGGCTTGCCCTCCGAGTCCTTGTGCTCGTCGCGCACTTCCTGCTTGGTCATCATCAGCTTCTGCTTGCTCTGGTACAGCTGGATCGGCACGTCGATGGCAGCGATCAGAATCAGGCCGCAAGCCATCCACAAGGTGCTCCAGCTCACCAACTGCACGCTGTGAATAATCGCCTGTTCCAGCGGCTCGTGAGCAATGCGCAGCAGATCGTCGATGTCGGACTGCAACACCGTCAGCGCGACGAACAGAACCAGCAGGAATTTGCCAAACGCCTTGAGCAATTCCATCAGCGCCGTGGTGGAAAACATGCGCTTGATGCCGGCGGCCGGGTTCATCCGGCTGAATTTAGGGGCCAGGCTGCCGGCGGCGAACAACCAACCGCCCAGGGAAATCGGGCCGATCACAGCGGCCAGCAGCAAGCAGATCAGAACCGGCTGCACCGCCAGGATCGCGATCTTGCCCGAGTGCAGTAGATGCTGGGACATGGCGTCCGTGGAGAGCAGCACCTCACGGGGCAAGGAGAAATTCAGGCGCATGATTTCCAGCAAGTCCAGGGCCAACCCGCCGCCATAAACCAGCAACCCGCCCGCCCCCGCCAGCATCACCGCCAGCGTGTTGAGTTCCTTGGAACGGGCAGTCTCACCCTTTTCCCGGGATTCGCGCAGGCGCTTTTCCGTGGGGTCTTCTGTCTTGTCCTGACCACTCTCGCTCTCGGCCATGGTTCAGCGTGCCTGTGCCATGTCGCGTAAAAGCTGCAAGGCCTCGGTGGCCAGCGGCTGGTACTGGTTGAGGATATCCCCCAGGCTGACCCAGAAAATCACCATGCCCAGCACGAGGGTCAGCGGGAAACCAATGGAGAAAATGTTCAATTGCGGCGCCGCGCGGGTCATCACGCCAAAGGCGATGTTGACCACCAGCAACGCGGTGATCGCCGGCAATACCAGCACCATCGCCGCGCCCAGGACCCAGCCGAGCTTCCCGGCTATTTCCCAGAAATGGTTGACCAGCAACGCACTGCCCACCGGCAGGGTGGTAAAGCTTTCGGTCACGACCTCGAACACCACCAGATGCCCGTTCATCCCAAGGAACAACAGCGTGACCAGCATCGTCAGGAACTGACCGATCACCGCCGTCGTCACGCCATTGGTGGGGTCGACCATGGACGCGAAGGCCATGCCCATCTGGATCGAAATGATTTGCCCGGCCACCACGAAGGCCTGGAAGAACAGTTGCAGCGAGAACCCCAGCAAGGCACCGATGAGAATTTGCTCGGCCACCAGCATCAGCGCACTGAGGTCCAGGGCATTGACCGGCGGCATCGGTGGGAGCCCGGGCGCGATGACCACCGTGATCGCCAGGGCGAAATACAAACGCACACGCCGCGGCACCAGGGTCGTGCCGAAGACCGGCATGCTCATCAGCACCGCGGTGACGCGAAACAGCGGCAGGACGAACGATGCCACCCAGGAACTGATCTGGGTGTCCGTCAGCGCGAGCATCGACATGGGGTCAGCCGATCAACTGCGGAATACTGCCGTACAACTGCAGGATGTATTCCATGAAGGTTTGTACCATCCAGGGGCCGGCGACAATCAACGTCACCAGCATCACCAGCAGGCGCGGCAGGAAGCTCAAGGTCTGTTCGTTGATCTGGGTCGCGGCCTGGAACATCGCCACCAGCAACCCTACCAGCAGGCTGGGGATCACCAGGATGGCAACCATCGTGGTCGTCAGCCAGAGCGCTTCACGGAACAGGTCTACCGCTACTTCAGGCGTCATATCGTCCTACCCGCACAAAAGGCCTAAACACCACCGAAACTGCCTGCCAGGGTGCCGATAATTAGCGCCCAGCCATCCACCAGCACAAAAAGCATGATCTTGAACGGCAGGGAAATGATCAGCGGCGAGAGCATCATCATGCCCATGGCCATCAGCACGCTGGCGACCACCAGGTCAATGATCAGGAACGGGATGAAAATCATGAAGCCGATCTGGAAAGCGGTCTTGAGCTCGGACGTCACGAACGCCGGCACCAGGATGGTCAAGGGCGCCTGATCGGCACTGGGGATATCGGTGCGCTTGGACAAGCGCATGAACAACTCCAGGTCGCTGCTGCGCGTCTGCGCCAGCATGAAATCCTTGATCGGCACTTGCGCCTTGGCCACGGCATCCTGGGCGCTGAGTTTTTCCGCCAGGTAAGGTTGCAGCGCATCCTGATTCACCCGGTCGAACACCGGGGCCATGATGAACATGGTCAGGAACAGCGCCATGCCGGTGAGGATCTGGTTCGAGGGCGTCTGTTGCAGGCCCAAGGCCTGGCGCAGGATCGAAAAGACAATGATGATCCGGGTGAAGCTGGTCATCAGCATGACGAACGCCGGGATGAAACTCAGCGCGGTCATGATCAGCAGGATCTGCAGGCTGACCGAGTATTCCTGGGCCCCTTCGGCGTTGGTTCCAAGGGTGATCGCCGGGATCGACAGCGGATCGGCGGCGAACGCCAACGGTGCGGCCAGCATCAGGGCCAATGCCAACAGAATGCGCAACGGCATTACTTTTTATCCTTCTGGTCTTTACCCAACAGTTCCATGAGGCGCTGGGCAAACTCGGGGCTGGCCTGCTCGGCGGAAGGCACCTGCACCGGCTCCTTGAGGACGTGCAAGGCGGTGATAGTGCCCGGGCTCAGGCCCAGCAGGATCTGCTCGTTGCCGACCTGCACCAGCACCAGTCGGTCACGCGGCCCGAGCGCGCGTGAACCGACGATGTCGATGACCTGCCCCTTGCCAGCCGGCCCCGCCTGCTGCACGCGCCGCAACAGCCAGGCGAGAAAGAAGATCAAGCCCAGCACCAGCAGCAAGCCGAGCACCAATTGCGCCAATTGCCCGGCGACACCACTGCCTGCTACCGGCGCGGCGGCGGCCGTGGCAACCGGTTCGGCGGCCAGTACGCTCAATGGCAGCATCGCGGCTGCTGCGAAGAAACCTTTCACTCAGCGCAGCTTCTTGATGCGTTCGCTCGGACTGATCACGTCCGTCAGGCGAATACCGAACTTCTCGTTGACCACCACCACTTCGCCATGGGCAATCAAGGTGCCGTTGACCAGCACATCGAGCGGCTCGCCGGCCAGGCGGTCCAGCTCGATCACCGAGCCCTGGTTGAGCTGCAGCAGGTTGCGGATGTTGATGTCGGTGCTGCCCACTTCCATGGAGATCGACACCGGGATATCGAGGATCACATCCAGGTTCGGGCCATCGAGCGTCACCGGTTCATGACTCTTCGGCACGCTGCCAAATTCTTCCATCTGCAGGCGGCTGGATGCATGGGCGCCAGTGTCAGCCGCCAGCAAGGCGTCGATGTCGGCTTGCCCGGCATCGCCGGTTTCTTCCAGGGCCGCAGCCCATTCGTCGGCCAGCGCCTGGTCATCCTGGGTATTCATATCGTCAGCCATCATTTGTCCTCGGCGGGCAAAAATTCAGTTAGAAGCAAAAATCCGTTACAAACTTAAGGGGTTCGACACCGCTCAGCGGCGTTCGATCGGCTCGATCACCTGCAACGCCAGGTTGCCTTTGTGAGAGCCCATCTTGACCTTGAAGGCCGGCACACCATTGGCACGCATGATCATGTCTTCCGGCATCTCGACGGGGATGATGTCCCCCGGTTGCATGTGCAGGATGTCCCGCAGACGCAGTTGGCGCCGAGCGACTGTCGCGCCGACCGGCACGTCGACATCCAGCACGTCCTGGCGCAAAGCGTTGATCCAGCGCTCGTCCTGATCGTCGAGGTCCGACTGGAAACCGGCGTCGAGCATTTCACGCACCGGCTCGATCATCGAGTACGGCATGGTCACGTGCAGGTCGCCGCCACCGCCATCGAGCTCGATGTGGAAGGTCGAGACCACAATGGCCTCGCTCGGGCCGACGATGTTGGCCATGGCCGGGTTCACTTCCGAGTTGATGTACTCGAAGTTCACTTCCATGATCGCCTGCCAGGCTTCCTTCAAGTCGACGAAGGCCTGCTCCAGCACCATGCGCACCACCCGCAGCTCGGTCGGGGTGAATTCCCGCCCTTCGATCTTGGCGTGACGACCGTCGCCACCGAAGAAGTTGTCCACCAGCTTGAACACCAACTTGGCGTCAAGGATGAACAACGCGGTGCCCCGCAACGGCTTGATCTTCACCAGGTTGAGGCTGGTGGGCACGTACAGCGAGTGCACGTACTCACCAAACTTCATCACCTGCACGCCACCGACGGCCACGTCGGCCGAACGGCGCAGCATGTTGAACATGCTGATGCGGGTGTAGCGGGCGAAACGCTCGTTGATCATTTCCAGGGTCGGCATGCGTCCGCGAACGATGCGATCCTGGCTGGTCAGGTCGTAGCTTTTGACGCTGCCCGGTTCAGCAGCGTTTTCGGTCTGCACCAAGCCGTCGTCGACACCATGCAACAGCGCATCGATTTCGTCCTGGGACAGCAGGTCCTGCACGGCCATGTCGTGTTCCTACTGCAATACGAAGTTAGTGAAGAGCAACTGTTCGATCACCACTTTGCCGAGCTCTTTCTGAGCCACTTCCTGCACGCTGGCCGTGGCTTTCTGGCGCAGCATTTCCTGACCGACGGGCGTGGCCAGGGTGTCGAAATTCTGTCCGGAAAACAGCATCACCAGATTATTGCGGATCAGTGGCATGTGCACCCGCAGTGCTTCCAGGTCAGCCTGGTTGCGACCCAGCAAGGTAATACTGACCTGCATGTAGCGTTGGCGACCATTTTGGGTGTAGTTGGCGACGAAGGCTGGCGCCATCGGTTCGAAAATCGCCGGCTGCTTGCCCACTGGCGCGGCTTCGGCCGCCACCGCCGGCTTGCTTTGAGCGCTGTGCATGAAATACCAGGTCGCCCCCACCGAAACGCCGATCGCCAGGAGCAAACCCACCACGATCACGATGATCAGCTTGAGTTTGCCTTTGGTTGCAGGGTCTTTTACAGCTGCTGCTTCACTCTTCGCCATGCCAATAATCCGTCACTAATCGGGGTTTTCACTGTTGCACGGCAAGGCTGGAGCAAGTGTTATGCCAGAAGTGTCGGTACTCAGGATGACGGACAGATGCGATCTTCGGAACCCCATAAAACAATGTGGGAGTGAGCCTGCTCGCGATAGCGGAGTGTCAGTCACCCAGTCGGGTACTGATCCACAGCTATCGCGAGCAAGCTCGCTCCCACAGAGGGTGTTGAGGCGTCAGGCGTAGTAGTCGACCGCGCTGGAGCCGATGACGCTGGTAGTACTGGCCGCCACTTCAGCAACGCTGGCCGGCAGGTGTTCATCCACCGAGTCCACTCGCCCACCAGACGCCGTCGTGCGCCCGGCCTGGGCTTGTTGCTGGGCCTGCTGACCCTGGTTCTGCGAACCACGGGACTGATCGGATACGCTGACGTCGACCTGGCCCATGCCCTGTTGGGCAAAATTGTCCCGCAGGCGATGCAACTGCCCCTCGAGGGCTTCGCGAACGCCGGGGTGGGCGCTCATGAACGTGACCTGGGTCTGCTGGTCCGGCACCATGTTCACCCGGATATCCAGACGCCCGAGTTCGGCGGGTTGCAACTGGATATCGGCCGCCTTGAGATTGACGCTGGACAGGTACATCACCCGGTTGACCACCTCTTCGGTCCAACCGCTCTGATTCATCGCGATAGGTTGGTTGACCGGCACCGCGTTGGCGGTCTTTGGCGTAGCGGCCTGGGTCAGTGCGGCCAGGCGGTTGGCGAAATCGTCCACGCGAGTGTCACCGGAAGCGGCGCCCAGGTCCTTGAGACCTTCGCTGATCAAGCCACCAAATGCCTTATCACCGCCCTGGCTGCCGGGCTCGGTACTGTTCTGGTCGGCCTGCACGTTGAGCATGCTCGCCATGCCGGCGGCGAAGGTCTGCGCCGAAGTCGGCTCACCGTCGGGCGACGCCGGGGCAGCACTCTTGGGCTGGGCCTGGCTGGTGGCGGAAACATGACCGCCCTGCTCCATCGCCAACCGCAAGGCGGGCAATGCGTCGAGCGGGTCGGCTTCAGGGTCAAAGGTTGAATCGACCTCCGGAACCACCGCAGCCTGGGCCGGCGTGACCAGCGGGGCAACCGGTGCCGCGACGGCCGTGGTGACCTGAACCTCGGTCGTGACCACAGGCGCAGGTTCCGGTGCGATTGTCGCCACCGGCACCGTCATGTCAGGCAGCAATCCTGGATCAAGGCTCGGATCGACGGGTGCGGCATCCGCCACCGGCGTTTCAACCGAGTCGGCGCTGTCGTCACTGGCGGTCTCGTCGTCGGCGCTGGCCGGTTTGTCCGCGGGCAAGGGTTTGCCGCTATCGGCAACCGTCGGCTCCGAGGCGGCAGGCGTTTGGTTGCCGGTGTCTTTTTTGACGGTGTTGTTGGAAGCGTTTTCGCGCGCCGATTTCACCGGCGGCTCAGGGGCCGCAGCTGCCTTGGCAGGCGCCTGCTTGGCGAAGACTTGAGCGAAGCTGGAAGCTCTATCCCCGAGATCCGGAGCCGCTGCCGGTGAATTGACGGCGGCCTTGGGCTTGGCCTGGACAGAGGCCTGAAGCAGTGTATTGGGGGTAACGGGCATAAAAAGGTCTCCGCTGCACTGGAATCATAGGTACAGTCGAGACTAGGCAATGCAAGGCACGGGCCAACGTCTGTCCAACCATCAAATTTCAGCAGTGAAAGCCTTCACGCTCTTGCGTGCAAAGCTTGCGAACATGAGCAAATTCGCTGTCGATTTCGTTGACCAGTTTCTCGATACCACCCAATGACGGCTGCTTGGCACGCTGCTCCAGTTCGCCACACAGCTCGGCCAGGCGGATAGCGCCCATGTTACTGCTGCTGCCCTTGAAGCTGTGGGCCGTGGCGCTCAGTTTTTCAGCGTCCCGTGCCTCATGCAGCACGCGCAAGCGAGCCTCCGAGTCATTGAGAAAAGTATCCAGCAACTCCAGATACCCCTCCTCCATGACTTCCTTCAACGTGCTGAGCACGTCGCGGTCCAGATGAATCTCGTTCACTTGTTCGCTCCCTGATCAAGAATGGCTCCGATTATGCCGGAGCCTCCCAGAAAAACTCCACACGCGCACTACGACCATCGTCTGACCAACTGGCTTGTTGGCTCAACTGACGTACCAGGCTCACGCCGCGCCCCGACAACCGATCACTGTCCACGGGCCGCGCCAGCACCTTGGCGACATCAAAGCCCTCGCCACTGTCCTCGACCTCTATGGCCAGGCGACCACCCTCGCCGCTCGGCGAGACATGCAAGTGCACCCGCACGTAGCCGTCGCTCAGTTCATCCAGGCGCGTATTACGCTCTCTGTAATAGCGGGCAAAACCCGCCGCGTCACGTTTGAGGCTCGAGTCGAGTCCCAGCACCCCGTGATCCAGAGCATTGGAATACAGCTCCGACATGACACTGTAAAGGGCGCCACTTTGCACCCTGAGCCCATGGACCTCAAATAACAATTGCAGCAAGTAGGGCATCGGATTGAAGCGTTTGAGCGTCTGCGCCCGGAACTCGAAGCTCACCGACCAATCCAGCGGGCTGGACTGGCCGCTATCGGAATAGACCGGCGGCGGCGGGTTGAGTTGCGTCGGCGCGACCAACCGTATCTCGACCATACTGAAGTCGTCCCGGGCCTCGCCGCGAAAGTCCCGCAAGGCCTGCTGAATATCTTCGAAAAGAAGATCGGGCTCACGGTTGGCTGCAAACACCTGCTGCAACCCCTCCACGCCAAACGGCCGATCGTGGTCGTCACTGGTTTCGATTACGCCGTCGGACAACAGGAACACCCGGTCCCCCAGCGACATGGCGTGCACTTCGGTGCGGTCATCGAATAGCTGGGGCGAGAGCACACCCAACGGCAGGTGCCGCGCCGGCAACGGCGTGCGCACGCCGCTGAGGCTGTCGTGCAGATAACCTTCGGGCATGCCGCCATTCCAGACTTCCACCGTGCACCGCTGGAAGCTCAGGCACAGCAACGTCGCGCAACAGAACATGTCCACTGGCAGGATGCGTTTGAGCTTGGCATTCATTTCCCGCAGGATCTGCGCCAGGCCGTAGCCCTTGGCGGTCATCCCGTAGAACACCTCCGCCAGCGGCATCGCACCGACCGCCGCCGGTAAACCGTGGCCGGTGAAATCCCCTAGCAGGACGTGCATATCACCGGCCGGATTGAACGCCGCCAGCAGCAGATCACCGTTGAACAAGGCATAAGGCGATTGCAGGTAACGGATGTTCGGCGCGCTCAGGCAGCCGGAGTGGGCGATCTTGTCAAATACAGCCTTGGCGACCCGTTGCTCGTTGAGCAGGTAGTCATGGTGCCGGGCGATCTGGTCGCGCTGCTCCACCACCGTGGCCTGCAACCGACGCAAGCGGTCCATGGCCTTGATCTTGGCCGCCAGGATCACTTGGTTGTAGGGTTTGGCCAGGAAATCGTCGCCGCCCGCCTCCAGGCAACGGGCCAAGGCTTCGCTCTCCGTCAACGAGGTGAGGAAAATGATCGGGACCAACTGGTCCCCGGCCAACTGCTTGATTTTCTGCGCTGCTTCAAAGCCGTCCATCACCGGCATCATCGCGTCCATCAGCACCAGGTGCGGACGCTGCGCCAGATAGACCTCGACCGCTTCGGCGCCATCGGCCGCAGTGAGCACGTGATGCCCCTGGCGGCGGACGATGGTCGACAACAGCAGTCGATCAGCGGCACTGTCTTCGGCAATCAGGACCGTCAGCGGCTCCGACGACGATTGCATGGCGATCAACTGATGTCGAACAGCTTGTCGAAATTGGAGATCGCGAGGATTTTCTTGACGTCATTGCTGCTGTTGACAACGCGGATATCCGAGGCATCGCCACCGGCATGATCGCGCAACAGCAAGAGCATGCCCAAGGCGGAACTGTCGAGATAGGTGGCTTCTTTCAAATCCACCACGATGGAGTCGGGTTTCCTATTGAGCCGTTCATAGGACTCACGAAACTCCTGATGCCGCCCGAAATCGAATCGACCTTTGATCGAGATCGTCAGCTTGTGCCCATCGGGGGATACTTCGGTAACGACTGACATGATCGGCTTCCTTGTCATGGACATACGTGTACAAGGTTTAGCATCTGGTAAAGGTCTGAGCAAGGTTTTGTCTGATTCAGCCGACAAAATCCTGGTTTCGCATCAATAGGGATTTTGTCGCGGCAGGCGCTGGGACAACTCATCGAGCAGTTTCTGTTCGCGCTTGTCTTCCAGTTGCCGCGCCTCATCGATATAGCGCTGCACCAGTTTGCGCAACCCTTCGACCCGGGCAAACGCCTCTTGCCAGCTCTGGCGGGCCTTCTCCAGGTTGTTCTGGTGCCAGACCAGGCTCTGGCGCTGCTGGTCGATAGCGGTACCCAACTGCGCAAGGAACCCTTGGTACCCCAACAACCACTGCCCGGAAACCCCGTGAGCGCCACGGGCGATCCACTGTTCCTGATATTCGAGTCGAAAGTTTTCGAGGTCGGCCAGTTTGCTTTCCGCGACTTTGACCTGGCCCTGGAAATACGCCAGTCGCTGGACGGCCGTCTTCTCAGCCTTTTCCGCCATGTCCACCACGGGCGCCAGGCGTGCCGCACGACTCGTGGCCATGGCCGGTTACGTGCCTGAGACCGGGGCGAAAATAGTCTGCAGGTGCGCTTCGCTGGCGCCCATGCCGATGTTGTCGTTCAGGCCCTGGCGCAGGTAGACGGCCATGGCCGGGTAAAGACTGATGGCGGTGTCGGTCTCGCGGTCACCGCCAGGCACATAGGCGCCGACGCTGATCAGGTCGCGGCTTTGCTGGTAGCGCGACCAGTACTGCTTGAACTGCTGGGCCCGCTTCATATGCTCGGCACTGATCACCGACGGCATGACCCGGCTGATGGACGCCTCGATGTCGATAGCCGGGTAATGCCCTTCTTCGGCCAGGCGCCTGGACAGCACGATGTGCCCGTCGAGTACGCCCCGCGCGGAGTCAGCGATGGGATCCTGCTGGTCATCGCCTTCGGACAGCACGGTATAGAACGCGGTGATCGAACCGCCGCCCTTTTCCGCATTGCCGGCGCGCTCCACCAGTTTCGGCAGCTTGGCGAATACCGAAGGTGGATAACCCTTGGTGGCCGGCGGCTCGCCGATGGCCAGGGCGATTTCCCGCTGGGCCTGGGCGAAACGGGTCAGCGAATCCATCAACAGCAGGACGTTCTTGCCCTTGTCGCGGAAGTATTCGGCGATGCGCGTGCAATACATGGCGGCCCGCAGCCGCATCAACGGCGCATCGTCCGCTGGCGAAGCCACCACCACCGAACGCTTGAGCCCTTCCTCACCGAGGATGTGCTCGATGAACTCCTTCACCTCACGACCCCGCTCGCCGATCAGCCCCACCACAATGATGTCGGCTTCGGTGAAACGGGTCATCATACCCAGCAGCACACTCTTGCCCACCCCGGTACCGGCAAAAAGGCCCAGGCGCTGGCCGCGCCCGACCGTCAATAAACCGTTGATGCAGCGGATGCCCACGTCCAGCGGTACGCTGATGGGGTCGCGTTTGAGCGGGTTGATCGTCGGGC
Source organism: Pseudomonas sp. St316 (assembly GCF_018325905.1). Lineage (NCBI taxonomy): Bacteria > Pseudomonadati > Pseudomonadota > Gammaproteobacteria > Pseudomonadales > Pseudomonadaceae > Pseudomonas > Pseudomonas sp. St316. Next base: position 4,952,501 of record NZ_AP021901.1, read on the forward strand.
CGTCCATCGGCACCCAGTCTTCAGCCTTCATGCCGCCCTTGCCGTCCAAGGCCCGTCCGGCCCCGTCCAGCACGCGCCCGAGCATGCTCATGCCCATGGGCAGGCGGCCGTTGTCGGCCAGGGGCACCACGCGCGCACCGGGAGCGATGCCGGCGACGCTGCCCACGGGCATCAAGAAAACCTTGCTGCCGGAAAAGCCCATGACCTCGGCTTCGACCTGCACCGGATGATAGCTGTCGTCGTTGATCACCATGCAGCGGCTGCCCATGGCGGCACGCAGGCCTTCGGCCTCAAGGGTCAGGCCGACCATGCGCAACAGGCGCCCTTCCAGGATCGGTTGGCCGGCCAGTTCGCTGGCCTCGGCGTAGCTGCCCAGGCGTTTGCCAAAGCTGGTTCGCTCAAGGCGCATCGCGGCTGTCCAGTGCAGAGGCGTCCAGTTCAGGTACATCCAAGCCGGTATCGGCCGACGCGGCATCGGCACCGGCCCCGGGTTCGTCCGGCAACTCCAGGCTCAGGTCGGCAGCGGCCGGGTGCAGGGCCTGCTCGTGCAACTGGTCGAACAATTTGGCCATGATCTGGCTGATGCGGGTTTCAACGGTTGCGTCGATGCGGCTGTGTTCGGTTTCCACACGGCAACCGCCCGGCAACAGCGCCGCGTCCTCGACGATTCGCCAGGTTTCTTCATGGCGCTCGCGCAGGGCCTTGACCAGCTCGAAGTCCTGGGGATTGATATACAACCGCACGTTACCCACGCCCAAAGGCAACAACTTGAGCGCTTCACGCATGACATGTTCGATCTGGCTCGAATCGATGGCCAGTTCGCGCTGGATCACTTGTTTGGCGATATGTTGCACCAGTCCCACCAGGGACTTCTCGATCTGGGTGTCCTGCTCGGCGATGGGGTCGAACAGGTTGAGCATCAGCGATTCCAACGCACGGAGCTTGGCCGTCAGCGCCACGTCGGCTTCCTGGCGGACCTTGAGCGTGGTGCTGTGGAAGCCTTCCTTTTCACCCACGGCAAAGCCTTCATTGTAGGCTTCCTGACGAATGCTCTCGACTTCCTCGAGGGTCAGTGGCTGGACTTCATCCAGCGGCACTTCCTCCGGCTCCGGCAGTTCTTCCACCGGCTCCGGCTCAGGCTCGGGCACGTGGGGGTCGAAGCTGGGCAGCGACCAGACGTCGAAACCACCGACGTCACGGGCGCGGATCAGGTCGCTGGGTGCTTCATCAATCTTGGCAGACATAACGACCTTAGATCATCTCTTCGCCGCCCTTGCCACCGAGAACGATCTCCCCGGCTTCGGCCATGCGGCGGGCGATGGTGAGGATTTCCTTCTGTGCGGTTTCCACGTCGCTGACGCGCACCGGGCCCTTGGCCTCGAGATCGTCGCGCAACAGTTCGGCCGCCCGTTTGGACATGTTCTTGAAGATCTTTTCCTTGACGCCTTCGTCCGAGCCCTTGAGGGCCAGCACCAGCACGTCGGAGGACACTTCGCGCAACAGCGCCTGGATGCCACGATCGTCGACATCGGACAGGTTGTTGAACACGAACATGAGGTCTTCGATCTGACCGGACAGGTCTTCGTCGAACTCGCGGATCGAGTCCATCAACTGACCTTCGATCGAACTGTCGAGGAAGTTCATGATGTCCGCCGCGCGCTTGATGCCACCCAGGGTGGTGCGCGAGGCATTGGAGTTGCCCGAGAACTGCTTCTCGAGAATCTGGTTCAATTCTTTCAGGGCCGCCGGCTGCACGGTGTTGAGCGAAGACACCCGCAGGATGATGTCCAAGCGCACCTTGTGGTCGAAGTTGCCCAGCACTTCACCGGCCTGATCCGGGTCGAGGTAAGCCACCACGATCGCCTGGATCTGCGGGTGCTCGTAACGGATCACGTCGGCAACCGCCCGCGGCTCCATCCATTTGAGGCTGTCCAGGCCGCTGGTGTTGCCACCCAGCAGGATCCGGTCGATGAGGCCGTTGGCCTTGTCCTCGCCCAGGGCCTGGGTGAGCATCTTGCGCACGTAGTCATCGGAACCAACGCCCAGGCTAGTCTGATCGCCGACGATGTCGACGAACTCGCTCATCACCTGCTCGACCTGCTCACGGTGCACGTTGCCCATCTGGGCCATGGCCACGCCCACGCGCTGGACCTCCTTGGGCCCCATGTGGCGCAGCACTTGGGCAGCATCGGTGGAGCCCAGCGACAGCAGCAGGATCGCGGCTTTGTCGACCCGGGACAGTTTGGCAACAGCGGCTCGATTATCACTCATCTGCGTTAATCCACTCTTTCACGACCTGGGCCACACGACCCGGGTCTTCTGCCACCAGACTCTTGATGGCGTTCAATTGAGCGTCATAGCCTTCGCTCGGGCTTGGCAGCAGGATGCTCTGCGGCCCGCCGAGGCTGACACGATCGTTGGCCAATTCGCCATCCAGGCCGCCCATGCCTCCGAGCTCGACATCACCGAAAGCTGCCAATTGCTTGTTCTTGCCGCCGCCGGTGATGTTGTTGAGCACCGGACGCAGCACGCCAAACACCAGTATCAGGATGAACAGCACGCCCAATACCTGCTTGACCACATCCCAGAACCAGGGTTGCGAATAAAACGGAATATCGGCGACCACTTCACCGCGCTCCAGGGAGAACGGTACGTTGATCACGCTGACGCTGTCGCCGCGGCTGGCGTCGAAACCGACGGCGTCCTGCACCAAGCGAGTGAAGCGCGCCAATTCGTCGGCGCTCCACGGCGCACGACTGGTTTCGCCGCTGGCCGCATTGACCTTGACCTGATCGTCCACCACCACGGCGACCGACAGGCGATTCAAACGACCCTGTTGTTGCTTGGTGTGACTGATGGAGCGGTCAAGCTCGAAGTTCTTGGTCGACTGCTGACGCTTGTCGGCCGGGTACGGCGCCAGCATCGGCTGGCCGGTGGCCGGGTCCATGATCTGCTGGCCGTTGGCATCGATCAGCGGCTGGCCTGGCTGCACCATGCCGGCGGCCGCCGTGGCGCCACCGGTGGTCTGCGGCGCGCTGGCTGGCGACGGCGGCTGGTTGCTCAGGGCACCCGGTACGCCTTGCGGGCCATTGCTGGCGGTACGTTGTTCATTGACCGACTGCTCGCTGCGCAGCGCCGGTTGATCGGGGTTGAACTGCTCGGAAGTGGACTCGACGGCACTGAAGTCGACATCCGCCGACACTTCGGCTTTATAGCGATCGTTACCCAGGATCGGTTGCAGGATGTTGTGGACCCGCTGGGTCAGCATGCCTTCCATGCGACGGCTGTAATCGAATTGCTTGCCGGCCATGGTCAGTTCGGAGTTTTCCGCCTGATCGGACAGCAGGTTGCCTTTCTGGTCGACCACGGTGATCTGCGATTTGCTCAGCTCAGGTACGCTGGTCGCCACCAGATTGATGATGGCAAGGACCTGACCTGGCTCCAGCGAACGGCCCGAATACAGCTCGACCAGCACCGAGGCACTGGGCTTGCGCTCATCGCGCACGAACACCGAGCTTTTCGGAATCGCCAGGTGCACGCGGGCGCCCTTGACGTTGTTCAGGCTGGAAATAGTCCGCGCCAGCTCACCTTCCAGGCCGCGACGATAACGGGTCGCTTCCATGAACTGGCTGGTGCCCAGGCCCTGGTCCTTGTCGAGGATCTCGAAACCGATGTTGCCATCCTTGGGCGCCACGCCGGCAGCGGCCAGCTTGAGACGGGCACGGGCGACGTCATCGGCCTTGACCAGCAAGGCGCCGGAATTGGGTTCTACGGTATAGGTAATGTCAGCGGCAGCCAGGGTCTCCATGACCTGCTTGGCATCCATGCCCTCCAGGCTACCGTACAAAGGACGGTAGTCCGGCTGCTGGGACCACAGCACCACAGCAAACCCGATCGCCACGCTGGCTGCCAGGCCGACCAACAGGCCTACCTGACGCAGCATGGTCATCTCGGAGAGATTTTCCAGGAAGGACAGGCCGAACAACGGCGGTTTGCCGTCTACCGGAGTGGCCTTGGCTGGAACGTTATCAACGGCTGCTTCTGCCATGACTCAATAATTTCCTTAAACCGGCATCTGCATGATGTCTTGGTAGGCTTGAACCAGTTTGTTACGAACCTGGGTCAACGCCTGAAACGAGACACTGGCTTTCTGCGAGGAGATCATTACATCCGTCAGGTCGACACCACTTTTGCCAATCTCGAAAGCACTGGCCAACTGGTTCGATGCCTGCTGGGTATCGTTCACTTTATTGACGGCCTGACCGAGCATGTCGGAAAAGCTGCTGCCACCCACTTGGGGGACCGCGACCGATTTAGGCTGGGCCATGGCGTCCATTTGCATGGACCGCATGTCCAACATCAACCGATTAAATTCAATACCTTGGCTCATGGTCTACTCTCTCTGGCGGCCCGCATTTTTTTGACACTTACTCAGCGGGTACTCAGGTATTAGCAACAAGGGTGCCAGCTCCATGGCGATAGAAAACAAATGCGCGCACAACGCCATTGTGGGAGCGAGCTTGCTCGCGATGCCCCATCACATCTGACCTCGACTCGACTGACCCACCGCTATCGCGAGCAAGCTCGCTCCCACAGGGGTTTTTGGTGCTTATTCAACTGGCGAACAGGTAAGCCTCGACATCCATACCGGCGTCGCGCATCTGCGCCAGCTTGTAGCGCAGGGTGCGCGGACTGATCCCCAGGCGTTCGGCGGCCTCCTTGCGACGACCGCGCTCGGCGCGCAGGGTGTCGATGATCATCTGGAATTCGCGACGACGCAGGTCGTCGCCCAAGGCGCCGGCCGACTCGCCTTCCACCTCCACCGAGGGCGCGAAGGCCGCTGCTGGTACCGGCGACAGTGCAGGCAATGGCGCGCAGGCCACTGGGCCCGCCAGACAGAAATCCTCCGGCTGGATCAAGCCGCCCTGTTGCAGAATCAAGGCCCGCTGGATGGCATTATCGAGCTCTCGGACATTGCCCGGCCACGGGTAGGCGATCAGGCAAGCCCGAGCGTCGGCTGAAAGCCGGGCAGCGGCATGCTTCATTTTATTGACGTGTTTGTTCAGCAGACGCTCGGCCAGCGGCAGGATATCGGCGGTGCGCTCGCGCAACGGACGCCAGGCCAGCGGGAAGACCGACAAGCGGTAATAGAGGTCTTCACGGAAACGCCCCGCCGCCACTTCGCCGGCCAGGTCGCGGTTGGTGGTTGCCACCACGCGGATATCCAGACTGATGGGCTTGCGCCCACCGACCCGCTCCACTTCCCGCTCCTGCAATACCCGCAACAGCTTGGCCTGCAGGCCCAGCGGCATTTCGGAAATTTCATCGAGCAGGATCGTGCCACCGTCGGCTTGCTCGAACTTGCCAGCCTGGGCCGCAATGGCCCCCGTGAACGAGCCCTTCTCATGACCGAACAGTGTCGCCTCGAGCATGTTGTCGGGAATCGCCGCGCAATTGATGGCAATGAACGGTTCGCTGGCGCGCCGGGACTGTTGGTGGATATAACGCGCCAGCACTTCCTTGCCCGTACCGGACTCGCCGGAAATCAACACAGTTGAATCGCTGCGCGCCACCCGCGCGGCCAATTCCAACAGTTGCGCACTGGCCGGCTCGATGGCCACCGGACCTTCGCCCTCGACCGCGAGACTGCCCAAGGCATGGCGCGCGACCAGGTCCAGCAGTGCTTTTGGCTCGAACGGCTTGACCAGGTAATCCGCTGCACCCTGGCGCATGGCATCCACCGCTCGCTCGACGGCGCCGTGGGCGGTCATCAGCAAGACCGGCAGTTGCGGCTGACGTGCGCGCAACAGGCCGAGCAATTGATGACCGTCCATGCCCGGCATATTGACGTCGCTGACCACCAGGCTGAACGCTTCGCGGTCCACGGCAAGCAGCGCCTCTTCCGCCGAACCGACAGCGGCGTAGTCATGCCCAGCCAAGACCAGCGTATCGGCCAGCGCCTCGCGCAGGGCCCGGTCATCCTCAACCAGCAACACCTTGATCGCCATTGCTTTCACTCCACCCCTGGCGCATTGGAAAACAGCGGCAAGCACACCGTCGCACAGGTGCCACGGCCCCGCCGCGAGCGCAGTCGCAATTCTCCCTGATGGGCACGCGCCACAGCCTTGACCACGGTCAGGCCCAGGCCGGTGCCAGTGGTCTTGGTGGTGAAGAATGGCTCGCCCAAGCGCGCCAGCACGACCGGCTCGATACCACTGCCGTTGTCGCTGACACACAGGCGCAAAGTGTGATCACGTGTATATAAATGCACTTTCAGCCGGACGTCGTCGCCGCTGGCCTGGATCGCGTTTTCGATGAGGTTCAATACCGCGCCCACCAACGTGTCACGATTACACAACACCTCACCGACGTGGCTGTCGCACTGCCAGCGGATCGGCAGCTCCTGCACATGGGTCAACGCCGCGGCTTGCAACGATTGCAGCAAGGCCTTGGGGGTGACACGGTCGGTCAACGGCAGCTCGCCGCGCGCGAATACCAGCATGTCGCGCACCTGGTGCTCCAGTTCGTGCAGGCGCTCTTTCAAGCGTCCGGCGAACCGTTGCTGGGTCTCCATCGGCAATTGCTGTTCTGTCAAATGACTGGCATAGAGCAGCGCGGCAGAAAGCGGCGTACGAATCTGATGGGCCAGCGACGCTACCATCCGCCCCAGGGAAGACAGGCGTTCATGGCGAGCCAACTGATCTTGCAGGTGCCGGGTTTCAGTCAGGTCGTTGAGCAACACCAATTGCCCAGGCTCAGCATCCAGCGAGCGCGTCGAGATAGAAAGGCGCCGACCATCCTTGAGGGATACCTCATGACCGTCGTCTTCACGGGGCGCAAAGCAGCGGGCGATGACATGCCGCCACAGCTCACCTTCCAGTGGCAGACCGAGCAACTCGCAAGCCGCCGGGTTGGCTTCGCGCACACGGCCGTGGGCGTCGATGACGATAACGCCACCGGGCAACAGATCGAGGAGGTTTTGCAGACGATTAGCCAGGCGTTCCTTTTCCGCCAGCTCCTGCATGCGCTGGGCGCTGACTACGGCCAGCTCACCCTTGAGCTCGGTGACCCGGGCTTCGAGCAGGCTATAGGAATCAGTCAGTTGGCTGGACACCTGGTTAAACAGCGAAAATGCCTGCTCAAGTCCAAGCCGGCTTGCCTGCTCGACGGACGGCATGTGTCCCGGCTCGGGGACAGGAGACATCTGGGCAGCTTGGGTCATCGGGCTCTCTCGCTTGGCTGACCGTCAGTTAAACGGAACGTTGCGAGGGCTATAGCAATACCCGTGCCGAAAAAAAACCGCCTGAAAATCAGGCGGTTGGAAAACAGGCGTCAATCATCCGCCTGTTCATCTCCTTCGCGACGGCTCATGCCGTACTTGCGCATCTTCTCCACCAGGGTGGTGCGACGGATGCGCAGGCGTTCTGCCGCGCGGGCCACGATACCGTTGGCATCGTCCAGCGCCTGCTGGATCAGCCCTTGCTCCAGGCCTCCCAGGTAATCCTTGAGATCCAGGCCTTCGGGCGGCAACAAGGCATTGGCGGTGAAGTCTGGCGTATGGCCATTGATTGCCACACGCTCCTCCAGGTCGCTGCGCAGGCTGTCGACCATTTGCTCGTCTTCGTCGTCGACGTAGCGGAATTTCTTCGGCAGTTCGTTCACACCGATCACCCCGTACGGGTGCATGATCGCCATGCGCTCCACCAGGTTGGCCAGCTCACGGACGTTGCCCGGCCAGCCATGGCGGCACAGGGACATGATCGCCGCCGAGTTGAAACGGATCGAACCGCGCTTTTCGTGCTCCATGCGCGAAATCAGTTCGTTCATCAACAACGGAATGTCTTCGACGCGCTCACGCAGTGGCGCCATTTCGATCGGGAACACGTTGAGGCGGTAATAGAGGTCTTCGCGGAAACTGCCGACCTCGATCATGCTCTCAAGGTTCTTGTGCGTAGCGGCAATGATTCGCACATCGACACTCTGGGTCTTGTTGCTGCCCACGCGTTCGAAGGTGCGCTCTTGCAGGACCCGCAGCAGCTTGACCTGCATCGGCAGCGGCATGTCGCCGATTTCGTCGAGAAACAGCGTACCGCCATTGGCCAGTTCAAAACGCCCGGCGCGGCTGGTGATCGCGCCAGTAAAGGCACCCTTCTCATGGCCAAACAGCTCGCTCTCCAGCAACTCGGCCGGGATCGCGCCACAGTTGACCGGCACGAACGGCGCTTCGCGGCGCTTGGAGTGGTAATGCAGGTTGCGCGCGACCACTTCCTTGCCGGTGCCCGATTCGCCCAGGATCAGCACGCTGGCGTCGGTATCGGCGACCTGCTGCATCATCTGGCGCACGTGCTGGATCGCCCGGCTGGTGCCGACAAGGCTACGGAAAAGGTTGGGTTCGCGATGCCTGCCGCGCTCACGGGCCTGGTCGTACATCTCGCGATAAACCTGCGCGCGATGCAACGAATCAAGCAGCTTGCTGTAGCTGGGCGGCATTTCGAGCGTGGAAAGTACCCGTCGGCGCTGGTCGTCAGGCAAGTCAAGGGAAGAATTTTCGCCCATTAACAAAACCGGAAGGAACTCATCCCAGGTTGAGAGTGTCTTTAGCAAGCCCAAAAGCGTTGCGGGAGCATTCACGGTCCCGATAAGGACACAAATGACTTCACGACTGGACGACAAAGAGCCGACGGCCTGCTGCCAGTCATGGCTTCCGCAGGGTAAATTTTCTTCGCCAAGAAAATTCAGGATCACCGCCAGGTCGCGGCGGCGGACGCTATCGTCATCGATCAGGAGAATTTTGGTTTCACGCCACATGCAATAGCAACTTCCCTAGTCAACCCAATGCCCGAAATTAGGGGGCAAGCTAGACGCTTGCAGACTTGTCATGCCTGTAGACGCCTTTAATCTGTAAACAGCTACTAGTTAAGTCAAAAAACCGTGCACAGTCAAATTTATGGCGCAACGGGCTCGGATTAACTGAGCATTAACCGAACAGATGGTAAACCTTTGCCGCGTTCTGTGCTTGATGGATCTGTTGCATCTCGTCGACGATCGCCTGACGCTCTCCTGTCGCCGCCTCCAGCAATTGCCGGTACACCCCTAGCAATTCCTCAAGATTTGTCCGCAACGCCGCCTCATCCACCTGGGACTCGCCCAGGACGTCTTCCATGCAGGAACGGCAAGCCAGGTCCAACTGACCAATGGCTTCCCAGTTACGCTCGGCCAAGGCATCGACTAAGGCGTCACGGGTTTGTTCGATTCGCTGCAGGACAAGACTCATGAGAGCACTCCTTAGAATTGCGGACCAGGCGTGGCGATGGCGTCCCAGCCTTCCTTGACCGTGCGAAGCAGATCGGCGACTTCGTCGAGAATCTTCGGATCGGCCTTGACGTTGGCTTCGGCCAACCGTTTCATCATATAAGCGTAAAGAGCATCCAACTCAGCGACCGACTCGGCCTGGTTTTCCAGGTCCAGGCCTTCGCGCAAACCACCGACGATGCCGATGGCCTTGCTGATCAGAATGCCTCTGTTTGCAATATCCTTGCGCTCCATCGCGCCCTTGGCCTGGGCGATACGATCCAGCCCACCTTCCATGAGCATCTGCACAAGACGATGGGGACTTGCTTCGGAGGTTTGCGCCTGGGCGCCAATCTTCTGGTATTGGCGAAGGGCTAACATCGGATTCATGTTCTACCTCATCAAAAAACTTCGGTTCGTATAAACAGCGTATCGACGCTGCGTCAAAAAACTTTAGGTCGAAAAACCGAAAGCCCGGAACGTTGTCAAAACGTTGCCGGGCTTTTTGCATCGGTCGAAGATCAGCTGTTTTTCTGTTGCGCCGCCAATGCTGCGAACATCGAGGTGATGTTGCTGGCGGTAGCCTTCAGCTTGCCGACCAGGGTATCCATGTCGTTGTACTTCTTGGTCAGAGTGGCGGTCAGCGTCTCGACCCGACGATCCAAAGCCTGCTGATCGTTCTTCAGGCGGGTCTGGGTCTTGGTCAGCGTGCTGGTGCGCTGGTCGAGGATGCCGCCGGTCTGGCTATAGGGTTCGATAGCCTTGCCCATGCGTTCCAGCAGGCCATTGGTGCCCGTGAACAACGTCTGGACTTCACCGCTGAGCTTTTTATCGTTCATCGCCGTATTGAACTTGGTGGTATCGAAGTTCAACGCACCGGTCTTCTGATCAGTGGTAATACCCAACTGGGCCAGCGATGTCAGCTTGTCGCCAGCGCCGGTTTCAGACAAGGGCGTTCGAATCGCCGCCAGCAGCGAGCGAGGCAACGCATCACCGGTCAATTTTGCTGACACCGTCAGCTTCCCATCTGCGTCGAGCGACGGCTTGGTCAGGGCGGTGACGCTGTTGGCGATCGCGTTATAGGCATCCACGAACTTCTGGATCGAGGCTTTCAGACCATCATTGTTCGGCGCGACGGTAACGGTTGAAGTAGCACCCACTCCACCGCTAAGCAAATTCAACGTCAGCCCGGAAATCGCCGTGCTGACCGTATTGCTCTTGCTGGTCAATGCCATGCCATCGACGGAAAACTTGGCATCCTGGGCCAGAGCACCGATGGCACCCGCCGAAGTGGCCGTCAGCGCAGCCCCCCCGGCACCCACGACGTTCGTCCCATCGATCTCCAGCCCCGCAATGCCGCTCACCGAGATGTCGGAACCTGCGCCGGTAGTGCTGGAACCCAGCACCAGGCGCGAACCGAAAGAGTCGGTGATAATGTTGGCACTGAAACCCGCAGCCTTGAGCGAAGTGTCGGCATTGATCGCGTCACGAACCGATTGCAGAGTTGCGCCGGACGCCACGTTGAGGTTGTAGTCGACGCCGTTCTGCTTGATGGTCAACGTGCCGCTCGGGATGGCACTGCTAGTGCCACCGGCGAAGGCCGCCGAGGTGACCTTGGAAGCCGTTGCGATATTATCGACCTTGATTGCATAGGTACCGCCCACCGCAGAGTTGCTGGCGGTTGCCGTCAGAACAGTTGGGGTCGAGGATGTTGCAGCAAAACCCGAAAATTGCGGGGTCGTTGTGCTGGACAAGTCCTTCATCGCGGTATTGAAAGCCGCCAACAACGACTTCAGGGTTCCCACCCCGGAGATACTGTTGGTAGTAGTCGTCGTCGCTCGGGTGATCTGACCTTGCTTGGCGGCCTTGTCGGAGTCGACCAGGGCCTTGACGATCGCGGTGGTATCAAGGCCCGAGCCTAGACCCAAGCCAGGTAGAATTGGACTTGCCATGTGGGACTCCCTTCAGTGTGTCGCCGGCCTTTTGACCCATACAACGCCCAAAAGAACATAGCAACAAAATTCGTGCCGGTTGTCAGGCTTCGGCGCTGAACAACAAGCTGTTTGCATCATTCAAACTGTTGGCCAGTTTCAGAACTTCTTCGTTCGGGATCTGGCGAATCACTTCACCGGAACCGCTGGCGATCACTTTGACCACTACTTTGCCTGAAGGCTCATCAATAGAAAACTCCAGGTTGCGCTTGACCGACTGAACGAACTTCTCGATTTCCTGTACGGCCTTCTTGAGTTTGTCCTGCTCGGCGGCAGCGTCTCTAGGTGCTTCCTTGACAGGGGTCACGGTAGCAACCTCGGCTTGAGGCTTCTCCACTGGCTTGTCGACCACCGTGGGTGCCGGCTTCGCCGCTGGATAAGACAAGTTCAGCTTCACGCTCATATCCATGTCCATCACCTCTTGAACGGAAAAAGCGAGAGAGTACGCAAGCGCACTCCCCCGCTAAAACTCATCCGGCTATTACTGAAGCAGCTTCAGTACAGCGGATGGCAGTTGGTTGGCCTGGGCCAGAACCGAGGTAGACGCTTGCTGCAGAGTCTGCTGCTTGGTCAGTTGTGCAGTTTCAGCAGCGAAGTCGGTATCTTGTACGCGACCCAGTGCAGCACTGGCGTTTTCGTTGATGTTCTGCAGGTTGGAGATGGTGCTGTTGAGACGGTTTTGAGCAGCACCGAGGTCGGCACGAGCACTGTTGATGGTGTCGATCGCGCTGGTGATTGCATCCATGGAGGCCGAGAAGGCGGCTTCCGAAGCAGCACTGTCGGAACCAAGGATGGTGATTGCCGAGTCAACACCCAGAGTTGCAGCGTCGAAGCTTGCGCTCAAGGTCAGGGTGATCTGGTTGTCAGAACCATTGTTGGAGCCGACCTGGAAGGTCATGGTGCTGGCGGAGCCGTCAAGCAGGTTCTTGCCGTTCAGGTTGGTGCTGTTGGCAATACGGGTCAGTTCGTCGCTCATCTGCGAGAACTCTTTGTTCAGAGCGATACGGTCGTCTGCGCTGTTGCTATCGTTACGGGACTGGATGGCCAGTTCACGCATACGTTGCAGAATGTTGGTCTGCTCCTGCATCGCGCCTTCAGCGGTCTGCGCCATGGAGATACCGTCGTTGGCGTTTTTGATCGCCATGTTCTGACCGCGGATTTGCGAGGTCATGCGGGTAGCGATCTGCAGGCCGGCGGCGTCGTCTTTGGCGCTGTTGATTTTCAGGCCGGAAGACAGGCGGGTCATCGAAGTGGACAGAGCATCGGAAGCCTTGTTCAGGTTCTTCTGAACGTTCAACGATGTGACGTTAGTGTTTACTGTTAAAGCCATGACGAATTCCTCGTTGGTTGGGTACTGCGGCTTCCGGCCCTGGCAACCGCCGGGTGTGGCCTAGAGAACCTTCGTAATAGTTATCGTCGGATTGGGAACTTGCTTGAGGGCTTTTTTCAAAAAAATTGCTAGCAGACTGCCACCCCTTGCAAAACAAGGGTTTAGGCGCAGGCCAAAGCCCGAAAAATGGCGTCAAGAAACCGCAGAGCAGAGACGCAGGCAAAAAAATAGCGCTACAGGCGAGCCTGAAGCGCTATGAGAAAGAAACGTCATGGGATCAATCGCGATAAAGGATCGCCGATCCCCACGACAGGCCAACACCAAAACCGCTGATCGCCACGCGCTTCCAGTCAGCATTCAGAACGTGCTTTTCCAGCAGCAGCGGAATGCTCGACGACACGGTGTTGCCGGTCTCGACCATGTCCTTGATGAATTTCTCTGGCTCACCCTCGAAACGCCGCGCCACGGCATCGACAATCGCCGCGCTGCCCTGGTGGATGCAGAACGCGTCGATGTCGCTGGCATGCAGTGACGATTCATCCAGCAATTCGTGCAAATGAGCGGGCACTTTCAATAGAGCGAAGTTGAAAACCTGGCGACCGTTCATGAAAAACACTCCGTCGCTGACCTTCAGGTGCGGTGCGCCGGAACCATCAGTGCCGAACTTGGCTTTGCCCAACTGCCAGGTGGCGTCCTCGGCCATCCAGGTGGCCGTGGCGGCATCGCCAAACAACATGGTGGTGTTGCGGTCTTCAGGGTCGACGATTTTCGAATACGGGTCGGCGGTGACCAACAACCCGTTCTTCAACCCAGCGGCCTCCATGAAGCCTTTCAGGGCGTAGATGCCGTACACATAGCCCGAGCAGCCCAGCGATATATCGAACGCCGCCACATGGGTCGGCAGCCCGAGTTTGTCCTGCACGATGGCAGCGGTATGCGGCAGCCCCTCTTCATCACCGTTCTGGGTGACAACGATCAACGCGTCGATCGACTCGCGCGCAAGGCTTGGGTTGTTGGCGAACAATGCATTCACCGCTTCGACACACAGGTCCGAGGTTTCCTGGTCAGCGTCTTTGCGCGGCAGGAACGCCGAACCAATCTTGCCAAGGATGAATTCTTCATCCTTCTCGAATTTGGCACCCTGAGCGTAGTTATCCACACCAGCGGTCGGCACATAACTCGCTATGCTTTTTATGCCAATCATCATGGCTTCCCGATCATGAACTGCGACTAGGTTCACCCCCAAAAGCTCAGGGGCGCTTCAAAAATGGTTGATTTCCAAGGGCGGACGCCTTATCCGGCAAACGAACGGGCCTCCACTCCGGGGAATACAATACAGTGAAGATGCACTTTATGACCTATGCGTCACGCCGTTTTGTCCTGGTGGGGCATTTTTTCATGACAAACGAAGCCGCGTCATTTCCCGCGACGGCATTGGACACGGGACAGCACTCTTGAGGATGGCGGGGCAATCAGGCGAGAGCGCCGGCAGGTTTACCTGCCGGCGTCGATGGAATGCCTCGCAAGGCGGGAGTTACACCAGCAAGTCGGTCCAGCGTACGTTGCGCACCGGTCCCAGGGTGAAACCAGTGCCTTGCAATGCCAGGTTCCCGTTGTAGAAGCGATCCTGGGCGAACGATTCGGACCATTTCTCACGCAGTGCCTCACGAGCCTCTGGCGTGCTTGCCAGGACGCCGGACTGGATAACCTGCACGTGTGGCGTCCATACCGTCAGGTACCCGGCCTGGCCGACCCTGAGGCACAGATCCACGTCACCCAAGGCATCGTCGAACAATCCGCTGTCGATGCCGTCAGCGGCGTTGAACAACTGTTTGGAAATCATCAGGCAGGCAAAAGACACCGCCGAGCAATTCTGCTCGACGACCAACCGGCTCATATAGCCTCTAGCAGTCTTCGGCTCGCCGATGAAGGGCGAGCCCACCTCGTCGTTCAAACCCAGAATCAGGCCAGCCTGGGTGATACGCCCATCGCGCTCGATCAACTTGGCACCGACCACACCGACTTCCGGACGCAAGGCCTGATTGAGCAGCGACTCGATCCAGTTGACGTTGAGCACCTCGCTGTCGGCCGCAAGGGTCACCAGATAGTCGCCCTTGGTCTCCTGGCTGGCAGCGTTGATCAACGACCCCGTCGCGACACCCGGTTCGATCTCCAGCAACCGCACGCGACTGGCCTGGTGCCCCTGGCCACCGAGCCAGTGGCGCAGCGTCGCGTGCTCTGCCGCCGCGAGCGGGACCAATACCTCGTAACGCTGATAACGAGTGCGCTGCAGCACGCTGAGCAAGCAACGCTGCAACGCCGCCAGTTCGGTAACGCCATGGACGATGATCGACACCATGGGGCGATCGGCAAAGCGATAGTCGATCTTATGCGTACCCGGCACCGCCGCACTCACGTCGGCTTGATAACCCCGTACCGCCAGGTGACGCAGCAATGTCTTGCGCTCATCGGCGTTATCTTCCACCGCAGGCGCCTGGCAAATCAGCAGAGGCTCATCCAGATGGGCAAGCCCCTCCAGGCCGTCCTGCTCGATCAAACGCAACAGCAGGTCGAACTCCAATGCGCTCTTGAACTCGCGCGAATAACCGCCAAGTTTTACCAACGTCTCGCGGCGTACCAGCCAATGACGGGCCATCAAGGCCGGGACGCTTTGCAGCAAGTCTAAGTTGAACCCTGGCCGGAAGACATCGGCCAGCGTCCCGTCAGGCTGGCGCTGGAACTCGTCCATTGCCACAGCTTGGCATTGTGGCGCAGCCAGCAATTCCACACCCGCACGGAACAGACCGCCCGGCGTCAATTCATCGCCGGCCTCGGCCATGACCATCCAGTCGCAATCGCTCTGGCTGACAACCTGATTGATTTTGTCGACGTAATTGCTTTCGTTGACTTTGACGAAATGCAGGACGTTCTGTGGCGTGGTCTCGGCCGGCAGGTCACCAGTGGTGAACACAACAATCTTGAACGCCCGGCAATAGCCATTGATCACGCTGTCGAAGGTTGCTTGCATCTTGAAGATGTCGGCGTCCAGATCCAGGATCAAAATGCCAAACGTCGGGCCACCGTTGCGAGCTGCCAGGTATTTGGCCACTTTCTGGGCTTCACTGACGCTCGGCTCACGGGCGTCGAGCCAGCGCAGCAATTGACCGGAGCGCGTGGCGTCGAACAACCTCGCGGTATTTTCAAACGCCGCCGCCTTGAGCCGTTGTTCCCAGGCCTTGAGCATTTGCACGTAGCGCTTGTCACCCTTGGCCTGCATGACATCGAGCAGTTGCTTCACCAGATCCTGGTTGAAGGCATAGCTCAGGAAAGCCCTCGCCAGTTGTTCATCAAGCGGCTCGGCGCTGCTGTTGCGCTGGGGGCGAGCCAGCTCCTTCTGCTTGAGCATGACCGCTTCCAGTTCGTTCAACTGCACACGCCCGCTCGGCGCTGCATGAAGCAGAAATTCCAACGTGGCGAGTACGTCAAAACAAGCTTGGTTATAGAACGGTAACTCAACGTATTGCGTCGGCTCGAAACGACGAACCGGTTCGCCGCGCCGCGAGTCCCAGGTCGACTCGAGCAGTTTTCCGGCCTGCGGCACCGAACGCTCAGCCAGCTTCTTGACGATGGCACGGGCCTGTTCGTGCACCGAAACATCCGAACCGAAGGCGCTGGCCAACGTCGTGGCCAGACGCTCCCGCTCCGCGACTGCATGCAAGTCCTGAGAACCAGCCGCCATCGCAACCGCGCTCTGCGGCTTCACCACATGACTGCGCTCATGCACGCCATGGGGAATGTCCAGCAAGCGGACCTTAGCTTGCGCCACCAACCCATAGGAATGACCGGCCTGTTGCAACCACGAATCAAAACCGGCGGGCAACGAAGCGTAAGTGCGTCTAAGGGTTTCAGTGCGCGTGAGTGCGCTCACGAGTGACGGGCAATCCTCGGCAAACACGGCCAGCCGGGCATCGGCCGATGCTTGGGAATAATCTTCACAGCCCTTGCGATCGAGCAAGTAATAGTCAACACGGTCGGCATGGGCCTCGAACGCCAGGCTATAGCCTTGGCAGGCACCATATTCAGGGTGCGCTTCAAGGAAATTCAACGATTGTTCAAGAGCCTGAGGCAGCAGGAAACTCTCGGCATCGGCAATCGCCAGATAAGGCGTGGCGACTCGCTCGACAGCCTGGCGAACCTTGTCGCCGAAACCAGCAGCCGTAGGTGCGTGCAGGTATTGCACGCCGGGCAACGCTGCCGTGATGTCGCCGCCGGGTTGACTGGATGAGTCGATGACCAATACGGCAAACGAACTGTCGCGGTAGTGGCGCAACGCCCGCCGCAGGGCAGTCGACTGGTCGTGAGCGAACAGCACCAGGGTAAACCGTTCATTCAACGGCGCAGTCGATCCTGTTGGGGCATTGCTTAACATATTCATTCCTTAACAAGTGGGTGGCCGTTTCAGCGACACCGGGAGTTTCGCGGTTGAAACTCATCAATCCGGTAGCCAACCATTGGCCCAGTACTGCAGGTTATCGCCGCGCAAGATAAAGTCGCGCAGCACCACTTCACGTAATTCGTCGCCCATCCGGTAACTGGCAATCGGGTCCGCCAGGTGCATACGGATGGCCTCCAGCCATTCTTCGGTGCTGTTGCTGAGAACCCGGGTGCAAGGCAGATGCCCCCGGTAAGCTTCAGTATCCGAACAAATGACCGGATAACCACACGCACCATACTCCAACAGGCGAAGGTTGCTTTTGCAGTCGTTGAAAATATGAAACTCCAGCGGCGCCAAGGCCAGGTCGAGATTCAGGCTGGCAAGCTTCGCCGGGTAAGTCGACAGGCTCACGCCCGGATGAAACTCATGGATATAGGGCTTGAGCAGATCCGGACACATGCCGAAGAACACCCATTCGACTTCGTCGGCCAGTTCCCGAACGACATCGGCAATAAGCTCCAGGTCGCCACGGTGGCTGGTGCCACCGCCCCAACCGATACGCGGCTTGCTGGAGGTGGCACGCTGGCTTCTGAGCTGGTGCCACAGGCCGGCAGCCAACATGTTGGGCACCACGCGGATATCGTGGTGCATGCTCGACAAAACGTCTGCCAACGGATGGGTGGACACCACGACCCGATCACACAGGCCGATCCCTTGACGCAGCAAGTCTTCGAGGTTGTCCGGCATGTTGCGGCGGTGTTCGTTTTTTTCCGGGACCTTGGCGATGTAGTCATCCAATTCGTAGATGCGCATGGCGTTGGAGTAAGTCTTGACCTGGCCGATGTCCTTGAACTTACCTACGTTATAGCGACCCTGAAGGATGATCACATCCGGCGACTGGCGCTCGATGTCGATGATCGAAGGCGTGTCGTAGGCAACACGCCCCACGATTCGCCCTGCCGCTTCCAGTTCGAACAGCGGCTGGCTGACCCGGTAGTGCCCCACCGCCGAGGTATTGACCGCCATCCCCAGGATCGACGGGACGTTGCGGGTAATCAACGGATTCCAGCCGGTGCGTGGTCCGGGCTCCAGGCTGAAGCTTTTCCCGGTCAGGGTCAGGTTGCGGTTGTAGGCCGGATCATTGGCGATCCTGGGCAACCAGCGCTGATAAAACGCCTCTTGCTCCAGCTCCAGCCGCTGCTTCCACGAAGAGTCGCGACTGGCTTCCACACCGGCGGCCAGCACCACATCACTGTAGGGTGTGGTAACGATCAGGTAACCGTTTTTTCCGACCTGCTGGCATAACTCCAGGGAGTTGATGCGCTGCGTGGTGATCGACTCATCGAACCCACCGGCCTCTTCCAGAACTTGCTTGCGCACCAATAGGCAGTGATCGCCGACAGCGCTCCAGTTCTGCACCGTCTGCAAGCGTTGCATATAGCCGCCAGACGTTACCGATTCGTTGACGAAGGCCCTGCCCGCCAACCCACCCAGGCCCATGATCATGCCGGAATCGATGACCCGGCCCTGCTGGCTGAGTGTGCGAGGCCCCACGATACCGACCTCGGGACGTTGCCCATGATTGAGCAGTTCTTCCAGCCAGGTGGCTTCCAGCACGATGCAATTGGGGTTGAGCAACAACAGGTATTCGCCGCGGGCCTGTTGCGCGGCGAAATTGCGGATCACCGCTTCGCTGTCGCTTCCCGGGTGCAAGAATATGCGCAACGTTTCACTGCCCAACTCGCCCATGGCCCGGAGCCAATGTTGCAGCTCGGCGTTTTCACTGGCGTTATCGACGATGATGATTTCGTAATGCGGATACGCGGTCGTGCTGATCAGGCTGTTGACGCAACGCTCCAGCGCGCTCAGGTCATCCTTGACGCTGATAATGATCGAAATCAGTGGTCGCTCGGCGAACAGGTATTCAATGCGCGGGATCAACGCCAGGAGCGGCCCAGGGTGAAGCCGGTGCGGCACACCGATACGCTGTAGATGAGCTTCGATCAGGCGGGTGTTTTGCTCGATGACCTCAGGTAACGACAGCCACTGGGCAAACGAAAACGTCGACTCGACCTGGACTTCCGGAATGTGACCAATGACCTGCGGCCCATCCGTTTCCACCAGTCGCCAGATCCAGTCATGGGGCGCCAATTCGCCCAGGCTCGGATCGAATCCATCCGAGGCCAGGAATCGGGCACGCTCGAAAGCCAGTGTCCGACCGACGTAGGGATAACCGCGCATCAGGTCGAGATTGAAGTCGGGTTTGAAGATCGGCTCCACCGACTTTTCATCCACCAGCGCACCTTCATCGCTGTAAAGACAGGCAGCAGCCGGCGAGCTGACAATCCGGTCGGCCATGATCAGGAGCGCAGACTCGGTCAAGCGATCGCCGGCACGCAGCAGGTAGAACCAGTCGGCGCCATCCAGTTGAGGCAACAGCCCATTGAGCTGCTGCGCCCAGTCCGCTTGCAGGCCAAGACGCAGGACATGGTTGTCCACAGCCTGGCGCCCATTGGACAACAGCAGCACCGATTCGCAGGCATAGGCTTGGGCCGCGATGCTCTGCAGGGTAATACCCAGCGCATGAGGATCGTCCTGCTCATCAATGATGACGGGAACGATCATCGGCCGATAGGCCCAGCGGGCGATCTGCCGGGACAAGACTTGCTTGCGCAATGGACTGAAACGTCGGCACGTCAACCACTGGGCATAGAGGTCTGCGTAGCTTTCAATGTCAGTGCCGACTTGCGAGCCGATGACGCCCTGGCGAGTCGCAATGACCGAATAGACGTTGATTTCTTCCCACTCGGGCGCTCCTGGCTCCTTGGGCTGCCCCAGCGGCTGGTAACGCACCCAGCCACTGGCGGGCGCCGGCTCGCCACTGCGCTGGGCCAGCATTTCCTTGAGCCATGTCAGCTCCACCGTGGCCGCCTCAAGCATCTTGGCCTGACTGGCCAGGCGCTCCGGATGCAACCGCTGGCCACTTCCCTCGGCGTAAAGCTGGACCATATTACCCCGGCGCAATAGGCAGATGAACAAGGCAAAATCGAGGACAGCTTCGAAGCCTTCACCGGGTCGCGCCAACGCTGGCAGCAAGGCCTCGACATCTGTTCGCCGCATCAATGCGCCACTCAAACCGCCGAGAATATTACGGGTGGTTTTTTCAAAATACGCCAGCATGTCGTTGCCGTTGAACAACGCATCGAACTGCGTGATACCAGTGTTTTCAACGCGGATCGGCAAGGCATAGTTGCCTGCATCGATTAAATGATGTTTGTTGATCACCAGCGATACTTGGGCATGCTCTTGCAGGATGGACGCCTGTTGACTGACGCAGAACGGCAACAACTGATCGTCATCGCACAGGAACTTGATGAACTCGCCACGGGACTCTTCAAGGCAGCGCAACAGATTCTGCTGGAACCCCAGCCGGGCCGGGTTGAGCAGGTAGCGCACCGACACATTGGCGCCGACGCTCAGTTCCTGGACGATCTGCTCGATTTCATCGCTGCGGCAATCGTCGCAGATGACAATCTCCAGGTTCTCGTAGGTCTGCTCGAGCGCGCTTTGCAAGGCGAGGCGGAAAAATCGTGGGTGGTACGCGGGGATGGCAATGCTGACAAGAGGAGCTGATTTCACACGCTTGGCTCTCAACCGGTGGGCGCCAACTCAGGCGAGAGCAGGACGTCCTGAATCGTATAAAGGAACGGGTCAGGGACCGCTTATAACGTCACGGCCCCTGCCCTGGATCACATTTTGTTGAACAGTCCCAATTGAGCGATCTTGCTGAACGCCAACTGCGACGCTTGAAGCATAGTCTGCTGCAAGGTCAGGCGCGTCATCACTTCGGCCGGGTCGGAATCACGAATCGCCGACTGGGTCTGCGAGTTGGCGAGGACAAAGCTCTGATTGGTATCGCTCTGGGTATCGAGCGACTGGCCACGACCACCGACCGAACTCAACGCACTGGTCAAATGGTCAGTGCCGCTGGCCAGGTTACCGATAGCCGAAGCCAGTGACGCATTCAGTTTCTGAATGGCGATGTTGTCGCCATCGGCTGGCGTGTTCAAAGCTGTGCGCAACTGGTTCACGGTGTCCAGGACGTTCTGCGTCTCGTGGGTATTGACCGCGATGCTGAACTGATCGTTGGCGGCCGGGGCGCCATTGAGCGTAAAACTCACGCCGGATGCGGTGGCAACGTTGCCCGCCAGGGTGCCGCTGGACACCGGTTTGCTATCAGCGTTCAAGGGCGCTGCGTACAGGTCGAAATCCGTGGCACTGGTGAACTTCAGCACCGCCGCCCCCGTTGGGAAACTGGCGTGGTAGGCCGTCGGATTGGTGATCGCGCTGCCGGTGATCTGGGTCGCGGTGGTGTTGCCCGGGCTGCGGGCCGGAGTGAACGAGTCGGGCTTAGCAGCCAGGGTGAACGTGTGGCCGGGCAAGATCGTGCCGGCAACGTCGCCCGCATGAAGGTTGACGTTCAAGGTCAGGTCGACGCCGCGAAAGCTCACCGTCTGCCCGATCTGGTTACTAGGCTCGATGACACCGCCCTTGCTGGCTTCGGCGGTCACGTCGTTGCCGCTCGAATCGGTGATTTTCAACTGGGTACCGCTGGCGAATTCCACGGTATACGGTTCGCCACTGCGGAACTGGCTGTTGTAGGTCACGCTGGACGACACCTGGCCGCTGGTCAACACCACGCGACCATCATCCACTGCCGGCGCGGTCATGGTGACCTGGGTGCGACTGGTGTTGACGGATGTTTGGAACACTTCCCAGCCGGTGCTGTTGGTGGCCATCGACATGGTGTCGCCGATCGGCAGGTCCAGGGTCACCTGGTCGCCGTTATAGCTGTAGGTGCCATCGCCGTTGCGGGTGAACGGTACGACGTCGCCTTTGGATCCGGAAAAGATATATTTGCCGTTTTCATCCTTGGTGTTCATCAAGCTCAGCAACTGATCTTCGATCGACCCCAGTTCCGAAGCGACCGCTTTACGGTCCGCATCGGTATAGGCGGCGTTACCAGCACTGACGGCCAATTCCTTGGCGCGCTGCAGCACGTTGCCGATGCTGGTCATGACCGCTTCGGTGGTGCCCAGGGTCGCCTTGATGGTGGTGACGTTGGCTTCATATTGGGACAGCATCGAAGCCTGGTTGCCCAACTGCAGCAGACGCGAAGCACCCACCGGATCATCGGCGGCGGTGTTCACCCGCACCAGGCTGCTGGCCTCTTCGCTAGTTTTGACCACCTTGGCGAAGTTCTTCTGGTAGTTCGCAGCCGTGCTTTCGTAAAACTGAGAAGTGGAAATGCGCATGGGCTACGGCTCCTTAAAGACTGTTGATCAGTGTGCTGAAAATTTGTTGCGCAGCCTTGATGATCTGCGAAGACGCGGTGTAGTACTGCTGGAACTTGACCAGGTTGCCGGTTTCTTCATCCAGGTCCACACCCGACAACGAATCGCGGGCGGTCTTGGCGTTGTTCAGGATCGCGCCAGTGGCGGCACTGTCGAGCTTGCCCTGGGCGGCCTTGGCGCCGACGCCTTCCACCAGCTTGCCGTAGGCATCGTTCAGGGAAATACCCTTGCTGGACGAGCCGGTGTCTACGGTCTTGGCGGTCTGCAAGCCGGCCAGGACCGTACCGTTACGGTTGTCCAGGCTACCGGCCTGGCTGAGGCTGACATTGATCGAGGCTCCGTTGGATGGAGCACCGGCAATGGACATGTCAAACGCGACGGTGCGTTGTACCGGCGGTACGGACGAATCCATGATCGGGTTGCCACTCGCGTCCTTGAGCGGAACACTCAGACTCAGGGTGTTGCTTTCGCCCGGCTTGATCGTGCCATTGCTGATCTGGACACCTTTGGCATCGAGCAACTGATAAGCCTGGCTGGTGCCATCGGCGGACGTCGCGCCGAACACCACCTTGACCGGCATGGAGTTCTTGATGCCGCTCTGGATGATGGTCGTGGTGGCCGCATCGTAGATGTCCAGCTTGGTGGTCATGCTCGGCTGGCCGCTGGCCGGGATGGTCAGCGTACCGCTGCCTCCCGGCACGATGGCGGCGCCCAACGGCGCGGCCATCGCCAGCCGCTTGGAGTCGGTCATCTCGGTCTTGATGTTGGCCGCCTCGTTGCGGGTCGGCGTGAGTTTGAACGTGTCGCCGGCGGCCGCAGTGCCGTTGGCGAAGGTCATCGAGAAACCGTCGATCACCGGCGGCGGCGTGGTCGCGGTGTTGAACGCGCCCATCGAGGTGCCGTCGGGCAGGCGCTGGACGGTGTAGTCCGTGCCGCTGGTGAACGTCACCTTGTAGTCGTTGGTGGTCAGCTTGCCGGAGTCTGTGATGGCGATATTGAAGTTGCCGGAGCCGGCGCTGTTGTTCAAGGAAGCAACGCTGCGCTGGCTGATCTGCGCGGCGCTGTTGATGTTAGTGAACAGGTTGGAACCGAAGGCCCCGTTCATGTCGATGCCCGAGGCCTGGACCTTGTTCATCTGGTCGGCGACCACCAGGGCCACGCGACCCAGCTCGTTCATGGCCGGGTCAAGCACAGTACTGCGGTAGCGCATCAGGCCACCGATTTCGCCACCGGTGAGCACCGACGTCAGGTCCATGGAACTGGAACCGCTGTTGAGCTGGATGCCAATGCGCCCCGGATCGTTCTTGTCCGGCACCGCTTGCAGGGTATTGACGATGTTGCCCATCACCAACGGTTGGCCGGAGCCCAGGTAGATGTCCAGGCTGCTGCCGTTCTCGACAACCTGCGTGCCGGTGAACGTCGAGAGCTGGCGAATGGTTTCGCTGCGGGCATCGAGCAGGTCGTTGGGAGCACCGCCGGCGTTGGAGACTTCGGCGATTTTCTTGTTCAACTGCGCAACGGTGGCCGCCAGATTATTGACCTGCTCGACCATGTTCGACAGGTTGCCATTGATGTTCTGGCTCTGCTCCGTCAGCTGGTTGGCAACCGAATTGAAACGGTTGCTCAGGGCCTGCGCATCGCTGAGCAGCAACTGACGGGATGCATCGTCACCCGGCTTGGCGTTGACGTTCTGCACCGAGGCGAAAAACTTGGTCAGCGCCCCGTTGAGGCCGGTGCCGCTGTCCGACAACAGGGAGTCGAGTGGCGTGATCTGCCCCTGATAGGCCGCCGCGTCGCTGTTGAGCGATGTGGTGGTTTTCAGTTGTGCTTCAAGGAATGAGTTATACACCCGACGCACATCGGCCAGGGTCGTACCGGAACCGATGAACACGTTGCCGTACTGGTTCGACGCCTTGGTGGTCTGCACGGTCTGCTGGCGCGAATAACCGGCGGTATCGACGTTGGCGATGTTGTTACCCGTGGTCACCAACGCAGTCTGGCTTGCTGACAGACCCGACATCCCTATATTGAGCAAACTCATGGTTCAGACCTTATAAAGTCGTGGTGGCGCCTGCCGATGCGTAGTTTTGATAACTCGTCATCTGCCGGGCTATATGCGAAATCTTGCTGGCGTAGTGCGGATCGGTGGCGTAACCGGCTTTCTGCAACTCGCGTACAAACTGTTCCGGGTTATCGGCAGACTTCAACACATCTTGATAGCGACTGTTGCTTTGCAACAGGTTGACCAAGTCGTGGAAGCTGTCGCGATACGAGGCGTAGGAACGGAACTCGGCCGTCTCCTTGACCATCGCGCCATTGCGGAATTCGCTGGTGATCGCTCGCGCCGAATCGCCCTTCCAATTAGCGCTGGCCTTGATACCGAACAAGTTGTGGCTGCTGCTGCCATCGGGCTGGCGCATGACCGATTTGCCCCAACCGGTTTCCAGGGCGGCCTGGGCCACCAGGTAGCGTGGGTCGACGCCGATGCGGTCGGCGGCTTCCTTGGCCATTGGCAGCATGGCGTTGACGAACTCGTCCGCATCGCGGAAGGCTTTACGGGCCGGAGCCAGTGGCGGCTGCGCGACAGCACGGCCATAGACCTGCATATCCGGTTTGGAATCGGCGGCCTTGAGCGCGGCCAGCCAATCGCCGTTGCCCAGTTCGCCAGTCGCTGGCTTGACGGCGGCGACGGCACGATCCGGCAGCAGGTTCTGCGCAGGCACATCGGTATTGGCCGCCGCCGAAGGCACCAGCCCGGCGAGCAGGCGATCGGCCAGTTTCGGCGGCAGGGCCAGGCGGCGCTGGTTGAGCAATTCCATGTCGTTGCGGTGGACGCCTTCGGCCCCTTGCGGCGCACTCACGGCACGCGACGCCCACAACGGGCGCTGGCCATTGGTACGCGACAACGGACCGTCGCCAGGCAGGGTCCCGGCAGCCACCGGTGTCGGCACTGGCGCCTTGGCGACCTTGTCCAAGGCCTCTTGCTGTTTGGCCGCCGACAACGTCGCGGCCTCACCGGGTGCCAGTGGTTTGTTCTTGGACATCTGGCGCAGCAGCACATCGGCCAGGCCGATACCACCGCCTTCGCGGGACATGGAAACGGCCAACTGCTGGTCGTACATTTCCTGGTACTGCTTGGCCTCGGGCGTATTCATGGGGTTGTCCTTGCCCAAGGCCTCTGTGGCCGAACGCATGGACTTGAGCATTTCGCCGAGGAACAGCGACTCGAATTCCTGCGCCACTTTACGCAGGTTGCCGTCGCTGTTCTTGTCGCCAACCTTGAGCTGGTTCAAGCGGTTCAGGTCGGAATAGGAACCCGAATCCCCGCTGGTCAAAGCGCCCTTGCGCATATCCATGGCTCGTCCCTCAAATCACGATCAGGTCGGCTTGCAACGCGCCGGCCTGCTTCAAGGCTTCGAGGATCGCCATCAAGTCGCCTGGTGCAGCGCCGACCTGGTTCACCGCCCGGACGATTTCATCCAGGGTGGTGCCCGGGCCGAACTTGAACATCGGCTTGGCTTCCTGGGCGGCATTGACCCGCGAGCGCGGCACCACGGCGGTCTGGCCGTTGGACAACGGGCCCGGCTGGCTGACGATCGGGTCTTCGGTGATGGTCACGGTCAGGCTGCCGTGGGTCACGGCGGCCGGAGATACCTTGACGTTCTGGCCGATCACGATGGTACCGGTGCGCGAGTTGATGATGACTTTCGCCACCGCCTGGCCCGGGTCGACCTCAAGGTTTTCCAGGATCGACAGGTAGTCGACCCGCTGGCTCGGATCCAGTGGCGCGGTGACGCGGATCGAGCCGCCGTCGAGGGCCTGGGCCACGCCTGGGCCCAGCATGTCGTTGATTTTGTCGACGATGCGCTTGGCGGTGGTGAAGTCGGAACGGTTGAGGTTCAGCGTCAGGCTGTTGCCCTGGTTGAAACCGCTCGGCACCGCACGTTCCACCGACGCACCGCCAGGGATTCGACCGGCCGACGGAACGTTGACGGTGATCTTCGAACCGTCGCGGCCCTCGGCATCGAAACCGCCCACTACCAGGTTGCCCTGGGCGACGGCGTAGACGTTGCCGTCGATACCCTTGAGCGGCGTCAGCAACAAGGTGCCACCGCGCAGGCTCTTGGAGTTACCGATGGACGAGACGGTGATATCCACTTGTTGGCCAGGCTTGGCGAACGCCGGCAGATCGGCACTGATCGACACCGCCGCGACGTTTTTCAACTGGACGTTGCCGGAACCGGCCGGCACCTTGATGCCGAACTGCGACAACATGTTGTTGAAGGTCTGCAGGGTGAACGGGGTCTGGGTGGTCTGGTCACCGGTACCGTTCAGCCCCACGACCAGGCCATAGCCGATCAACTGGTTGGAACGCACGCCGGAAATGCTGGCGATGTCCTTCAAACGCTCGGCCTGAGCGCTAAAGGCCGCGGACATCACCAGGGCACCGATCAACAGCTGCTTAAGATTCAACTGGGCCACCTAGAAAGGGAACTTCGGGCTGAGGAAGAAACGGTCGAACCAACCCGGCTGACTCGCATCGGCAAAGGCACCGGTGCCCGAGTAAGTGATGCGCGCATCGGCCACACGGGTCGAGGAAACGGTGTTGTCGGTGGCGATGTCGTCGGCGCGAACCATGCCGGCGATGCGCACCAGCTCGTCACCGGTGTTGAGCGTCAGCCACTTCTCGCCGCGCACGACGATGATGCCGTTGGGCAACACATCGGCGACGGTCACGGTAATAGAGCCGGTCAGGCTGTTGCTCTGGCCGGACTTGCTGTCACCCTTGGTGGCCCGATCAGAGTTGTACCCGGCGTTGAGGCTCAGGTCGTTGCCACCGATCGGGTTGTTGGTGGTCAGGCTGGAACCGAACAACGACGTCAGGCCGACACTGGTGTTGCTGGTCTTGTCCATTTGCGAGTTGGCGTTCTTGCTGGCCTGGGTCCGCTCATTCAGAGTGATGGTGATGATGTCACCGACCCGGAAGGCCTTGCGGTCGCTGTACAGGTTCTGTTCGAAACCGGCCTGGTAGATCGAGCCATTGTTGGCCGCAGCCGGCAACGGCGTGCGCGGCAACACCGGGGCGTAATACGGGTCATTGGGCCTGGGAGTTGGCCCGACGCAGCCGGCGAGCGCGGTGACTCCACTCAGTGCCAGTACAAATACAAAGCGTTTCATGACCCTACCTCTCGGTGTTGCAGGCGGCTTTGAGGCCGCCCTATAGAAGTGATTACAGATTCTGCGTAACGAACGAAAGCATCTGGTCGGCGGTGGAGATCACCTTGGAGTTCATCTCGTAGGCGCGCTGGGTGGTGATCATGTTGACCATCTCTTCAACCGTGCTCACGTTGGAGGTTTCCAGGGTGTTCTGCAGCGTGGTGCCGAAACCGTTCAGGCCCGGGGTGCCGATCTGCGGCGCGCCGCTGGCAGCGGTCTCCAGGAACAGGTTGTTGCCCACCGCTTGCAGGCCGGCCGGGTTGATGAAGTCGGCGGTCTGCAGGTTGCCGATCACCTGGGCGGCCGGGTTGCCCGCCACGGTGATGGATACGGTGCCGTCACGGCCCACGGTAAAGGTCTGGGCATCGTTCGGGATGATGACGGCCGGCTCCAGGGCGAAACCGCTGGCGTTGACGATCTGGCCGTTGGAGTCGAGGTGGAAGGTACCGTCACGGGTGTAGGACGTGGTGCCGTCCGGCTGCAGGATCTGGAAGAAACCGCGACCGTCGATGGCCATGTCCAGCGGCTGCTCGGTGGTTTGCAGGCTGCCGGCGTTAAAGTTTTTCTGCGTGCCGACAATGCGTACACCGGTACCCACTTGCAGGCCCGACGGCAGTTCGCTGTCCTGGGTCGACTGGGCGCCAGGCTGGCGTTTTATTTGATACAGCAGGTCCTGGAACTCGGCGCGATCACGCTTGAAACCCGTGGTCGAAACGTTCGCCAGGTTGTTGGAAATGGTCGTCAGGTTGGTGTCCTGGGCGGACAGACCTGTTTTGGCAACCCATAGAGCCGGAAGCATTCGATTCTCCTCGTACGCCTGTTTTTCGGCGCGACGCTTTAGTTAATGGTTAGATCTGCAAGACCCGAGCCATGGCCTCGTCGCCTTCTTTGGCGGTGTTCATCATCTTGACGTGAAGCTCGAACTGCTTGGCCAGGGCCAGCACCGAGGTCATCTCATCCACGGCATTGACGTTGCTCGCTTCCTGGAAACCCGACACCAACTGCACGTTGGCGTCGATGGGCGCCGGCTGGCCGTCCTTGGTCCGGATCGAACCGTCCAGGCCCTTGGTCATGTTCTTGAGGTCCGGGTTGACCAGCTTGATGCGGTCCACTTCAGCCATCACCCGCGGGCCTTCGCCCATGGCGCGGATGCTGATGGTGCCGTCCTGGCCGATTTCGATTTTCTGCTCTGGCGGCACGGCGATCGGACCACCATTGCCCATCACCGGCATGCCGTTGCCGGCGCGCAACACGCCCAGGGCGTCGACATTGAGGCTGCCGGTGCGCACGTAGCTTTCACCGCCGTCGGGGTTCTGCACGGCCATCCAGCCCGGCCCGCTCACCGCGACGTCGAGGTCACGACCGGTTTCCACCAGCGCACCCGGAGTGAAATCAGTCGCAGGCCGTTCGGACAGGGCAAAGGCCCGCGCCGGAAAGCTGTCGCCGAACACCGGCATCGAGCGCGCCTGCTCCAGGTCTTTCTGAAAGCCGTTGGTGGAGATGTTCGCCAGGTTGTTGGCATGAGCCCGCTGTGCCAGTGCGTTCTGGCTGGCGCCGGTCATTGCCACATAAAGGTACTTGTCCACTGTCGTTCCTCTGCATGCCGGACGTTTGCCGCCCACTGCTGTGTTGCACAGTCTTAAGCAATTTGCAGACCAACTTTTTTCTGGCGGGCCCAGGCCCGGAAAACAAAGGGCTCTGGGGGGTGCGGAGGCTAATGCGCAATTGTGTCGAAGTCGAAAAACCGGCGGTGTTATGCCGCTAAGTGGCAAGGGCTGCCAAAGCACCGCCGAGCACATCTACCACCCGGTCTTGTTGATCTGCCGATAGACCAAGCCATAGCGGCAAACGCAACAGCCGCTCGGAATAACCATCGGTAATATCCATTGCGCCATGCACACGCCCGTAGCGCGCTCCACCGGGGGATGAATGCAGCGGCACGTAATGGAACACCGCATAGATTGCGTGGCTCTTGAGTGCCTCGAGAACAGCCTGGCGCTCCACGCCCGGGGCTAGGAGCACGTAATACATGTGCGCATTGTGCTGGCAATTTTCAGGAACGATCGGACGACGAAGCAACCCTTGCTGCTCAAGCCCCGCCAAGGCGGCATGGTAATGGTCCCAGATCGCCAGGCGGCGATGGGTGATGGCTTGCGCTTCTTCCAACTGCGCCCAGAGGAACGCTGCAGTCATTTCTCCAGGCAGAAACGAGGAGCCCACCTCTTGCCAGGTGTATTTGTCCACCTCGCCCCTGAAGAATCGACTGCGATCGGTACCTTTTTCCCGGATGATCTCGGCTCGCAGTGCCATTGCAGGGTCATTGGCCAGCAAAGCCCCGCCCTCCCCCGAGATCACGTTCTTGGTTTCATGAAAACTGAATGCCCCAAGGTCCCCGATACTGCCCAAGGCTCGGCCTTTATAGGCTGACATCACCCCTTGCGCGGCGTCTTCAACCACCGCCAGCCCATGCTTGCGTGCAATAGCCAGGATAGTGTCCATCTCGCAGGCCACCCCGGCGTAATGGACAGGCACGATAGCTTTGGTCCGTGCTGTGATCGCCGCCTCGACCAGGCGCTCGTCCAGGTTCAAGGTGTCAGGACGTATATCGACGAAAACCGGCACCGCGCCACGCAACACAAATGCATTGGCCGTGGAGACAAAGGTATAGGAAGGCAGGATGATTTCATCGCCAGGCTGGATGTCCAGCAGCAAGGCGGCCATTTCCAGCGCAGCGGTACAGGAGTGGGTCAGCAATGCCTTGCTGCAACCCGTGTGCGACTCCAGCCAGCGGTGACAACGCTTGGTGAACGGACCATCACCGGCGAGCATGTTGCCGAATTTGGCCTGGGCGATGTAATCCAGCTCTTTGCCGGTCATATACGGGCGATTGAAGAGTATCGTTTCGTTGCTCATAGCAAACTTCCCTGGGTGGGCATGGACATTAGTGGCGCATAGCGCAAAACCTCAAACCGCACTGATCCGCCCACCGATCTGACTACCGGTCTCTAGATTTTCGTAGAAGTACGGGGTAAATCCGGCCCTCTTCATGGCCTGTTGAGTTTCATCAATATCGTATTCAATCCGATGCAGGGCGAAGGTTTCACCGTCCCAGGTCGCGAAAGCGGCCCGAGCGTCACCATCACGCGGCTGACCAACTGAACCGGGGTTGCAATAGACCTTGCCCTCGCCACTCCACAAGTACTGGACATGGGTATGACCTGATGCGAAATAGCGGCCAGGCAACGGCTCGAAATACGTTTGCGAGGGTCGAACATATTCGTCCAGAGGATCGTTCCAGCCGCCATGGACGATGCTTAATTCATGCTGGGTCGAGCGCTCCGGGAGCGATCCCAGCCAGGCCAGATTCTGCGCAGTGATGATGCCTTGTTGATAGTCCAGGCAGGCATTGGCGCTATTGGAACGCGGGCATCGCTCGTTCCTGGCCAGATACCAATCATGATTGCCCATCACAGAGAAGATGTTTCGCTCGCGCAGGGCCTCGCAACACTCATTGACCTGACTGTAATAACCAGCCGTGTCGCCCAGGCAGATAATCTGCGACACACCCAGCTCATCAAGCTTGTCAAGCACTGTCCGCAGGGCGCTGTAATTGCCATGTACGTCAGAAATGATCCCGATCATAGACAATGAAGTCCTCTATATAACGAACAGCGAAACCACTCCGAAGGGTAGGTCGGCCCGGTGCCTTGCCGTCGAGGTAATGATCCAGACACATGGCCGCCTCGTTGTAGCCAAATGCGCGACGTATCGAACTGGTCGAGGATATTCGCGGATTGATCTCGAGCAGGCTCCAGGAGCCGTCGATGCCACGACGGAACTGCAAGTTGGTCGGCCCCACCGGTTTGAAGGCGCGGCACAGCCTGCCAACCACCTGATCCAGCGAATCATCCTGATACACCCAAGCCTTGGCGGTGGAACCGTCTGAGGCCAGCTTGCGCTGGAAGGCGATGATCGGACCGGTGTCGCCGCTGCCATCGCCAAACGCCGCCACGGTGAATTCGTCGGCCGCGCTGCCAATGATAGGTTGCGCCATGAGGTAATCACCGAGCAGTGCCGCGTGAGGCGTAAA
This sequence comes from Pseudomonas sp. St316, assembly GCF_018325905.1. NCBI lineage: Bacteria > Pseudomonadati > Pseudomonadota > Gammaproteobacteria > Pseudomonadales > Pseudomonadaceae > Pseudomonas > Pseudomonas sp. St316. The sequence goes on from NZ_AP021901.1 coordinate 4,984,209, forward strand.
GTCGCGCTCCTCACGAACCCAGACCAGCCCTTTGGAGGCGTAGCTTCTACGCGGCTTGAGCAGAAACGGCAGGCCCAAAGCCGCCGTGAGCGAGCGAAAATCCCCCGACAGCAGGCTGGGAATACGGCTGGTATCCCCCAGCGCAACCAGCGCCTGGTCCATTGCCCACTTATCCTTGGAAAGGTCGATCAATTCCTGGTTGTTGAGCACGACCTGACAATCAAATGTCGCCAACAACGCTCGGTTGTCCGACAGCCAATGGACGTCCTGTTCGATCCGGGGATAAGCAGATCAACCTTGTGCCTGGCCAATGTGTCGCCCAGCCACTGGCCGTACTCCGGGACAGCGGTCAATGGGGCCTGTACGAATACATCGCACCAGCCGCGACCGACAGCATCGTCGTAGATATCAGTGCCGACCAGGCGAACAGAGGGGGACGCGGCACGCAACGACTTGAGCAGGCCATAACCCATGATGGCACCTACGCCAGTCACCATGACGGTCTTCATGACAGATGCTCCCGGTGCACTCTCATCAGCTCAAAACCCCGGCGAACATCTATTTGCGGAGTAAAACCTATTCGCTCGTACAGCTCATGCGCACAGTCAAAGGGAGGCAGATCGGGAATATCGTTTTTTTCCGGCAGGAAGCGGACATCCACCGGCGTGCCAAACGCCTCGAATGCGGCCTGGGCAATTTCGGAAAGACGGGGAGACTCGGCATGGCCGCAGTTGTACAAGCCAGCAATGCCCCGCTCTGCCAACCGCGCGCAGACCACGGCAAGGTCACTCAGGTGCAGGTAGTTGCGCCTGGCATCGTTGCTGCCATACAGCTCGACGGCTTGCCCCATCTGCGCCTTGTCGGCGATGGCGTAGAGCAGGGGTTGGTGAGGCCTGCACTGCTCGCCGCTATCGTAGACCTGACTGATGCGCAGGATGCTCAACGCCATGCCGCGCTCTTGGCAATACAGGCTGGCCACTTCCTCGGCATGGCGCTTGGACAGCGAGTAGATGCCGAAGTAAGGATCCGTCTCCTGGTCGCAAGCCGAACGCGACGACAACAAAATAAAATGGCGCGCCCCGCATTGTTCGGCCAGACGGCAGGCAGCCAATGTACCGACGCTGTTGACCAGCTCGGCGCGAACCAGGTCATCGGGCTGACGGCCGCCAAAATCGGCAGCGGCCAGCACGACGATGTCGAAGTGCTCGTCGACCGCGCAAGGCACCGGGCTGCCCAGGTCAAAGACGATATCGGCGGCCCTGCGCCCGGCCAACTTGACTTGGCCATAGCGCGACAACTCCCCGGCGACAGCCTTGCCGATGACCGACGTGCTTCCGATTACCAGGCTTTTCATGGCTGGGGACGGTCGCTTCAAGCATCAGCGCACAACTGAGCTCTGGGTAATCAATGCCCACGGTACACATGCCCTGGATGATGTCCGCATTCAAGTTCAGTTCCTTCAATTGCCCGGTGGTGAATGGCTTGAGGAACACGCCTTCCTTGCGTACCACCTGGAGCCCGGCGGCTTCCAGTTCAGCGGTCAAGGTTTGTAGCGAATAGCTGCGCACATGGCCCAGTTCCAGATCGCCACGCCCCAACGCCATCATGTCGTCCAGCAGTCCGGCAGCATGACCGAACCGCCGATGCAGGGACTCGCCATTGGGCACCAGCACGAAGCAGCGACCACCCGGTGCAAGAAAGCGCTTGAACCTTTGCAGCACGGCCTGTGGGTCTTCGACATGTTCCAGGACAAACCCCATCACGATGAGATCGAAACGTTTGTCGGTGTCGAATGTCTCGAAATAACTTTCGACGATCTCGGCCGTATTGTCCGGGTACTGAGCCTTGAATTGGGCGATCACTGATGCAGAGCCATCGATGACCGTGTGTCCACTGAAGAACTGCGAGAAGCGGTGGGTGCTGAAACCGTGGCCCACACCGAGCTCGAGCAGGCTTTGCGCCTGGGTGCACAGCGCCATGATGCGCTGGGGATACCAATTGAGAATGATGTTGTTGTCATACGCGTAGCCGAAGCTGTCGCTGTAGGCTGCGATGAAGGTATCAAGATCGTTGCTCATGTCACATGCACTCCGCTGCGCGGCCAAGGTAGTCATTCGTACGCATCAATCGGCCAACCAGGCCCGTCGCCAGGCAGCCAGACGCTCGCCTTCAAGCAGCCACTGCGCTCGCACAGTGGACTGCAAGGTATCCCCCAGCGTCGCAGAAGCCTCACGGTCTTCCAGATGCAAGCGAATCGCCCGGATCCAGTCTTGCGCCTCATTACTCACTCGCGACAGCGGCAACACCTCGCCGCCGATGAACCCCGGCACGCGGCTGCAAATGACCGGATGTCCGCAAGCGGCATGCTGCAGGACACGCAAATCACCAGAACAGGCATTACCCAGGGTTTCAGCCATGGGTACCAGCGCAAGATCCAGATTCAATGCGCCCAAGGCCGTTGCCAATTGCTGCTGCGCGACACTTGGGTGCAATTCCTTCAAAAAGGGCTGCAGTGCTGCGGGACAGTCGCCGAGCACCACCCACTCGACTTCGTCAGCCAATGCGGGCAGCACGTCGGCAAGCAGTTCAGCATCCTTCCCACCCAGCCAGCCCAGGCGCGGTTTGGAGCCCATGCGGCGCTTGCTTTGTATACGCCCCCATGCAGCCGGTAGCAGGGTTTCCAGCACGCGGATGTCGTCATGCTGACCCTGTAACAGTTCGGCCAGCGCTGGCGTGGGGACCAGCACCCGATCGGCCTGCAACATCCCGAACCGCAGACGCTCCAGCAGCTCATCGGCAGAGTAATCGCCCTTCAATTCCATCTGCGGCAAGTAACCGTCCAGATCGTAGACGGTAAATGCCTTGGAAAACGCCCTCAGGCGGCTCAGGGTTAGCAGCCCGGCATCATCCAGAGGGCGCTGTAACACGATGGTCGTCGGCGCCAGGCGCTCGATTTCCACCGGCGACAGCAAACTCGAAACAGCCGCGCCTTCGACCTGCCCCGCTTCAAGCAATGTGCTGAACGGCTGAACCAGTCGTGAATAGGCGCCGGCCCGTTGTTCGGTGACAAAGACCAGCACCCTCGGCACGCTGCCTTGCAGCGGATACCAGCACAGGTCCTTGTTTTCCCGGACAAAACCCTCGCCGGCGCGCAGTGAGAAATTGGCATTGTAGACAGGGTCGCGGGCCAACTGTGGCAACCAGCGAGCGAACAAGGCGTCCTCCTGCCCGCTGCTTGCACGGGTCTCTGACACCGCGTCCGTCAACAGACGTGCGTAAGGCGTCCAAACGTTCAGGTATCCCGCCTGCTGCAGTTTCAGACACAGATCAATATGGGTCCAGGGTGCCAGCAGTGGATCGGTCTCGAAGCCATCGGCCTCGAGGAACAGGTCCCGACTCAGCATCAGGCATTCACCGCCCACTGCGGAGCAGTTCTGCTCAAGCCCAAGCCGTCCCATGTAACCCGATGCCTGGGATGGCAGGCCCTCAAACGCCCGACCGACAGTTCCGCCCAGTCCCAGGACAAGACCCGCCTGGCGTATCCGACCTTGGCTATCTTGCAGCTTGCCTCCGACGGCGCCGACTTCCGGGCGCTGGGCGTGATTGAGCAACGCTTGCAACCATCCTGTCTCAAGCACAGCGCTTTGCGCATCGAGCCAGAGCAGATACTCGCCGCGCGCCTCCTGCGCCGCCGCGTTGCACATGGCCGCACGAGACTGTCCCGGCATGAAACGCAACACCTGGAAGCGGCCTTCGCCCATCTGTTCGAGCAGCCCCAGCCACTCCAACAATGCCGGTTCGTCGTTACCCGGTTCAATCAGCAAGACCTCGAAGTCCACAGCGTCGGTCTGCATCAGCAGACTTTCCAGGCAACGCTGGAAATTTTCCAACCGTCCTTCCAAGTAAATCAGAATGCTGACCGAGGCCTGCCGCTCGTGACCGTAATCGATACGATAGCGGCCCGGCTCTTGTTCCTGCGCAATCGCTCGCGCCTGACCGTAGCCACGCGCCTGAAGATGCGCATCAATGACCGCACGTTCATCAGCGCTTCCCGACTGGCGCACCTCGTTGGCGATCAGCAGGGGTTCGCTGACGTGCCCGATACTCGCCATCCCGCACTCGGTGATCAGACGCAGTTGGTAGGCCAATTCAAAGGCGTCACCACAGGCATTACCAAAACCGCTCAAGCGCACCAGCGCCTCACGACGGTACATCCAGTGACGGGAAAGGCTGGCCGGAAACGCCAACAACAAATCCAGGTTCAGATCGGGCCGCAACGAGAGGTCGATCACACCGCCTGTACGCAACGCCTCGTCGGCGTACACCGCCAGGCACCCATCAGGTGCATCAAGCAGGTTCAGAGCCGTCACCAGCAGCCCCGCGGCGATGAACTCCTCCCCTGCCTCGACCAACATGAACCAATCGGTCTGGACACCCTCGAGCAAGCCATTGATCGCTGCCGCTGGCTGCTTCGGATCACACGCCAACCATTGAACGTTGGCACGCCCCGGGTCCGCATCACCCACCACGCACACATGCAGGCGCTGGTACAACTGACGATCCAGGCTGTCCAGGGTGTGAGCCAGCGCCAACTGATTGCCGTCATCACGGACCAGGACAGTGAAGCTGGGCGCCGCCGAGTTCGCCAAGCGCTCATTCATCAGACGCAATTGCTGCGCCGTCGGATAGCGTTGGCGCAACCACTCGAGTGCGCCCAGACGATTGCCGACCGCCTCACGAGCGGCAGTCGCCTGGGTTTTCGCAATGAACACATCCAGTTGCTGCCAGAAAGACGCAGTGCGTTCGACGTAACGATGCAAGGCGTCACCGAGGCTTGCCCGGGCATGTTCCAACGGGTTCGGCTGATCAAGCATGGCAAAGCCGACACTGCCGAAGAAACTGGTGTCGAGCAGTGGCTGGTCGACGCCATGTCCCGGTATGAATATCACCGGGCAGCCACACAGCGCCGCCATTACGCACGTCATCGACCATTCATAGCTGTACATCACCTCGGCATCGCGCAACAGCTTGGCCAGCTCAGGCAGGGCCAGGGGATTGCTCATGCTCAGCAGGCGGATATCCGCAGGCAGTTGCGCGTAGTCGATCTGATCCAGCGGGTGGCGGTTCTGATAGAGATAGCTGCCCTTGCGCACGGCGCCAGCGCCCACGGTCGAGAACATTTCGACGTCGATGGTCGGCAGGCACAACAGGTCGCCGTCAGGGTCGCCACGGTGCTCGGCGAGCCGGGCGGCGTAATAGAAAAACAGGTCGGTGGGCGCGGCGCCCATGCCATTTCCCGTGAGGAACCCCTCGAAATTCAGTAGAAAACGCGCCACGACCGAACAGTTGAGCGGATTGCCGGGGAACACCTCGGGATAAACCGCAATCGGCACCTTGCCCGCTGCCATATGGCGCTGCTTGATAGCGGAATTGATCACCGGGGTCTTGAGTTCTGGATTGACCACTTCGGTACCGCAGATGTATGCCTCACGGCCACTGAGATTGAGCATATGGCAGAGGTAGTGCAGCGAGACGACGCCCGACGACGATTCACGGTATGCAGGCGCCAGGAAGTAGTACGGATGCTCGGGTTTGGCATACATCAGCCGCAAACGCGCCAACGCCTGTTCGAGCGAGTGAGCGTCTAGCTGCGTAAGGTTCGACATCGGGTGCAATCTCCAGAATCAAATCAAAAGGGTGTCACTGGCAAGGCGCGCTCAGGCAGCCCTTTTCTTCAGAAAAGCCGATGCATCCACGCCGGTATTGAACAACAGGTCGATGACGCTGACCGCATGCTGGAAGTCGCCGTACACCTGCGGGTACTCGGGATAGCCGGCATAGCTCATATACGACACCGCGATCCCGTTGGCGGCGAACGCCGCTTCGTCGAGGTAGTGGCTGGCGGCGGGTCCGGAGAGGTATTCGTTGGCCCCAAGGGCCTGGCATAGATGAATCAGGCGTTCATTCTTGCCCTCTACACCACCCAGGTCCTCGGAACGGTAAAGCGGCGTGTGGATCCCCAGCAGGGGACACAACCCGGCAATGAACAGGTGGTTGATATGGGTCAGGTGGGTGAGGTCGGCAGCCTGCTCGTAGAGCGCGCGAATCGGCGCCTCCATCTGGGCGAAGCAAGGTGCGCGGCGGTAGCTTTGCTCAATGGTCTTCCAGTGCGCAGCGGCCCAATCCGGACTGTTGATCTGGACTTCGTTGATCAACTGGCCGAGACGGCCTTTCTTCTTGACTGGAATACTCAGCCAATGCTCACCCTGGGCCGTCTTGATCTTGTTGCGGTTGCGCCAGTCACTGCGGGTGTACTGGACATCGTCATAGAGGATGAACGCATCGACGCTACGGATCAGATCGAAATACCCCTTCCAAGGTATGTAGTTCGACTGCACCACAGCTATTTTCTTTTGCATCCTGAGCCTCACGTACGCAGCCGAAACCGGGCCCCTTGCCCTGTCAAAAAATCGCCACCCTCTATGAATAAGCGGGGGACAGGCCACGATCTAGCAAATCCCATACCAGGGAAAAAACGCCCCCGCTACGGGTCAGTCTTGCCGACCTCATACTCCCGTAACTTATTGGCAATGGTCGTATGGGAAACCCCCAGCCGCTTGCCCAGTTGCCGGCTGCTGGGGTGCTCGGAGTAGAGGCGCTCCAGCACCGCTTTCTCGAAACGGCCGACGATTTCATCGAGCCCGCCCTCAAGGGAGAAATCGCCAAGGGGCTGGCGCACGCCGTAGTCCGGCAGGCGAATGTGCTCGGCCTTGACCTTCCCGCCGTCGCACAGGGAAACCGCCTGGAACAAGACGTTTTCCAGTTGCCGGACATTGCCCGGCCAATGGTAGTGGCTCAGGCGCTCCATCGCTGCCGGCGCCAGTTTTGGCAAGGCACAGCCGATCTGGCGGCTGGCCTGGTCGAGAAAGTGCTCCACCAGCGGCGTCAATCCGTCCAGGCATTCGCGCAGTGGCGGAATATGCAGGGACAGTACGTTCAAGCGGTGGTACAGGTCCTGGCGGAATTCGCCCCGGGCGCAGAGTTCGGACAAGTCCACCTGGGTGGCGCAGATCACCCGGACGTCCAGGTACACCTCTTCATCGCTGCCGACCCGCCGGAAGCAACCGTCCTGCAGGAAGCGCAGCAGTTTCACTTGCAGGCGCGGGCTCATTTCCCCGACCCCATCGAGGAACAGCGTTCCCCCGGCGGTCAGTTCCAGCAGGCCAAGCTTGCCTTCGGCCCGGGCGCCTTCAAAAGCACCGGGGCCGTAGCCGAACAACTCGGTCTCGGCCATGGACTCCGGCAGCCCGGCACAGTTGAGCGCCATCAAGGGCGATTGCCCGCGCGGGCTCGCCAGGTGACAGGCGCGGGCCAGCAGCTCCTTGCCGGTGCCGGTTTCCCCCTCTATCAACAGCGGCGCGTCCAGCGGTGCCATGCGCCGGGCCTCACGAACCACCGCCGCCATGACCTTGGAGCTCTGGAAAATGCTGTCGAAGCCGCGCAATTCCTGTTTGCGCACATTGTAGATGCGCTCACCGACCCGGTCGGCCCGGTGCAGCGTCAGCACCGCACCGGCCATGGCTTCGCTGTCGTCGTGCTCCGATTGCAATGGCGCGATGTCGGCCAGGAACACATCGCCCTTGACCTTGACCCGCAGGCCGTTGATGCGCGACTGGTTGGCCCGCACCAGTTCCGGCAAATCGAAATCCTCGGCATAGCGGGACAGGGGAATCCCCGGCACCTCGTCCACCCGCACCCCGAGCAACTGCGCCGCCGCCCGGTTCGCCGCAACGATGGAGCCGCCCATGTCGATGGACAGCACCGGGAATTCCAAGGCGCCGAGCAAGGCGTTGAGTTCCATGTGCCGACGCTCGCTGGGCATCAGCCCTACACGCTTGACGCCAAATACCCCGGCAATGCCTTCGAATTTCGGACGCAGCGCCTGGAACTGGATGTTGATCAGGTTCGGGCAATGCAGGTAGATCGCGTTGCCATGCTCGCCACCCACCTCCCCTCGGGCGACGTTGATGCCGTACTCCACCAACAGGTTGAGGATGTCCCGCAGGATGCCGATGCGGTTCTGGCAATGGACTTTGATGCGCATGAAAAGGCCCAGGTGCGTGTGAGATAGAAAGACGCGCCCTCGCCACAACGTTTTTCTGCGTGGCAGCGCAAATAGTCGTCAAGATTATGTGACAGTTGTAGGCCGATTCCCACCAGGAAATCCCGACAACATCGTAGCCGGGGTCAATTCGTAACGAAAATTTTACGAATTTGCCTTTCTCTTACCAGCCCTCCCTTTGTCAACGTGCTGCACATGCCGCGACTTCGAGTTATCTCTAATACATCGCTGGACATAACAACAAACACGTATCCCCTCGAGGGAAATCAGCAGGAGAGCAGCATGAAGCAGACGCAGTACGTGGCCCGCGAGCCCGATGCGCAAGGTTTTATCCACTACACCGCCGAAGAACACGCAGTGTGGAACACGCTGATCACCCGCCAGCTGAAAGTCATCGAAGGCCGCGCGTGCCAGGAATACCTGGACGGCATCGACAAGCTTGGCCTGCCCCACGACCGTATCCCGCAACTGGGCGAAATCAACCAAGTGCTGGGTGAGACCACGGGCTGGCAAGTCGCTCGGGTGCCGGCGCTGATCCCCTTCCAGACTTTCTTCGAATTGCTCGCCAGCAAACAGTTTCCGGTGGCGACCTTCATTCGTACCCGGGAAGAGCTGGATTACCTGCAAGAGCCGGACATTTTCCACGAGATCTTCGGCCACTGCCCATTGCTGACCAACCCCTGGTTTGCGGAATTTACCCACACCTACGGCAAACTCGGCCTGCAGGCGTCCAAGGAAGAACGCGTCTACCTGGCGCGCCTGTATTGGATGACCATCGAGTTCGGCCTGGTAGAGACAGCGCAAGGCCGGCGCATCTACGGTGGCGGGATCCTGTCCTCGCCCAAGGAAACCGTGTACTGCCTGTCCGAGGAGCCCGAGCACCAGGCCTTCGATCCACTGGAAGCCATGCGCACGCCGTATCGCATCGACATCCTGCAACCGGTGTATTTCGTGCTGCCCGAGCTCAAGCGCCTGTTCGACCTGGCCCACGAAGACATCATGGGCATGGTAAAGCGCGGTCGGGAACTGGGCTTGCACGCCCCGAAATTTCCACCAAAGGCTGCGTGAACCGCGTCTTTTAATCTCAATTGAGTCTGTTGCACAACGCGGCTTTGCTTTAGCGTGGGTGCATCGACGTTTTCAAGAATTCGATCCAGGAACACACCATGAACACTCTGAACAAAGCCCATTGCGAAGCCTGCCGCGCCGATGCCCCACAAGTCAGCGACGAAGAACTGCCGGTGCTGATCAAGCAGATCCCCGACTGGAACATCGAAGTGCGCGACGGCGTGATGCAACTGGAAAAAGTATTCCTGTTCAAGAACTTCAAGCACGCCCTGGCGTTCACCAACGCTGTCGGTGAAATTTCCGAGGCCGAAGGCCACCATCCTGGCCTGCTCACCGAATGGGGCAAAGTCACCGTGACCTGGTGGAGCCACTCCATCAAGGGCCTGCACCGCAACGACTTCATCATGGCCGCCCGCACCGATGACGTGGCCAAGACGGCCGAGGGCCGCAAGTAATGCATTTCGACGCCATCGGCCGGGTACCCGGTGACCCGATCCTGGGCCTGATGGAGGCCTACGGGGCGGACGCCAACCCGAGCAAGTTCGATCTGGGCGTGGGCGTCTACAAGGATGCCCAAGGCCTGACGCCGATTCTTCAGTCAGTGAAACAGGCTGAACAACGGCTGGTGGATCGCCAGACCACCAAGACCTACATCGGCGGCCATGGCGACGCCGCGTTCGGCCAGTTGATCAATGAACTGGTGCTGGGCACCGACTCGCCGCTGATCAGCGCAAAACGCGCGGGGGCCACCCAGACACCGGGCGGCACCGGCGCCCTGCGCCTGAGCGCCGACTTCATCGCCCAATGCCTGCCGGGCCGTGGCGTCTGGCTGAGCAATCCGACCTGGCCGATCCACGAAACCATCTTCGCCGCGGCTGGGGTCAAGGTCAGTCACTACCCGTACGTGGGCGCTGATAATCGCCTGGATTTCGAAGCAATGCTGGCGGCCCTGAACCAGGCGCCCAAGGGTGATGTGGTGCTGCTGCACGCCTGTTGCCACAACCCCACTGGTTTCGACCTGTCCCATGAGCAATGGCGTCAGGTGTTGGAGGTGGTGCGCAACCGCGACCTGCTGCCACTGATCGACTTCGCCTACCAGGGCTTCGGCGATGGGTTGGAGCAGGACGCCTGGGCAGTCCGGTTATTTGCCCAAGCCCTGCCGGAAGTGCTGGTCACCAGTTCCTGCTCGAAGAACTTCGGCCTCTACCGCGATCGTACAGGTGCGTTGATCGTCTGTGCCCGGGATGCCGAGAAGCTGGTGGACATCCGCAGCCAACTGGCAAACATCGCCCGCAACCTGTGGTCGACACCGCCGGATCATGGTGCGGCCGTGGTGGCGACCATTCTCGGCACCCCGGAGCTCAAGAGCCTGTGGGCCGATGAAGTCCAGGCCATGCGCCTGCGCATCGCGCAATTGCGCAGCGGCTTGCTGGAGGCCCTTGAACCCCATGGTTTGCGCGAGCGCTTCGCCCATATCGGCTTGCAACGCGGGATGTTCTCCTACACCGGCCTGACGCCAGAACAGGTCAAGCACCTGCGCGAGCGCCACAGTGTCTACATGGTCGGCACCGGCCGGGCCAACGTGGCCGGCATCGACGCCACGCGCCTTAACCTGCTGGCCGAGGCAATTGCCGAGGTCTGCAAGTAACCGGAGCACACCCTGTAATTGGAGCTGGCGAAGCCTGTGATCTTTTGATCTTTCACTTGAGACTCAAGTGTCTGGGGAAAGATCGCAGCCTCGCTTCGCTCGACAGCTCCTACGGGCCTGTCCACTCGCTGACAAATTCGGCAGTTTCCACCTGCGGCGCCGTGCGCGCTTCTTTCTGCGGCGTGCCCAGGTAGAGGAAACCGATCACCTCTTCCCCGTCCTCAAGGCCAAGCCCCCTGGCCACATGCGGCGAGTACGCCAGTTCACCGGTGCGCCACACGCCGCCAACCCCTTGGGCATAAGCCGCCAACAAGATGCCATGGGCCGCGCAGCCGGCCGCCAACAGTTGCTCGGACTTGGGGATTTTGAAATGGTCCTGCAGACGGGCGATCACTACCACGACCAGGGGCGCGCGCAATGGGCCGTTGAGGGCCTTTTCCACGACGGCTTCCGGTACCAGCGGGTCATTGAACCGCGCTGCTTCGGCCAGCAGTTCGCCCATGCGATGCCGCGCCTGCCCTTCGACCGTCAGGAAACGCCATGGCCGCAACTGGCCGTGATCCGGCGCCCGCATGGCCGCGGCGAACATGATCTCGCGCTGTTCCGGCGTGGGGGCCGGGTCCACCAGGCGCGGGACGGAAACACGGTTGAGCAAAGCGTCGAGAGCCTGCATCGGCCACCTCCTGAAAAAATGTCCGGCTATTCTAGTGGCTGTGCGGCGAGTTCGTTAGCGCAAATTCTACGGCCCGGCTGCCACTCGGCACCGGGTGCCGGTTTACAGGACGCCGGTCGCGGGTAGAATGGCGCCCTCCCTTTCAGCCTGAGCGGACTTCATGGCGTTGCCGACCCTGCGGATCATTGGTTTCATCATCGGCATCTTCCTGATCACCCTGGCGATCTTCATGGTCGTGCCCATGGCCACGCTGATGATCTTCGAGCGCACCGGCGACCTGCCGTCGTTCCTCTGGTCGAGCATGATCACCTTCCTCGCCGGCCTGGCCCTGGTGCTTCCCGGGCGTCCGGAACACATCCACCTGCGCCCGCGCGACATGTACTTGCTGACCGTCAGCAGTTGGCTGGTGGTGTGTATCTTCGCCGCCCTGCCCTTCCTGCTGACCCAGCACATCAGCTATACCGATTCGTTCTTCGAGAGCATGTCGGGGATCACCGCCACCGGCGCCACCGTGTTGAGCGGGCTGGACACCATGTCCCCGGGCATCCTGATGTGGCGCTCGCTGCTGCACTGGCTCGGCGGTATCGGCTTCATCGGCATGGCGGTGGCGATCCTGCCCCTGCTGCGCATCGGTGGCATGCGGCTGTTCCAGACCGAATCGTCGGACCGCTCGGAAAAAGTCATGCCCCGTTCCCACATGGTGGCGCGGCTGATCGTGGCGTCCTACGTGGGCATCACCATTCTCGGCACCCTCGCGCTGTGGTGGGCCGGGATGAGCCTGTTCGATGCCATCAACCATTCGATGTCAGCGATCTCCACCGGCGGCTTCTCCACCTCGGACCTGTCCCTGGCAAAATGGACCCAGCCGGCGGTGCACTGGGTCGCCATCGTCATCATGATCCTCGGCAGCCTGCCGTTTGCCCTGTATGTCTCGATGCTGCGAGGCAATCGCCGGGCGCTGATCAAGGACCAGCAGGTCCAGGGGCTTATCGGCGTGCTGCTGGTGACCTGGCTGGTACTCGGCACCTGGTATTGGGCGACCACGGACCTGCATTGGCTGGACGCGCTGCGGCACGTGGCGCTGAACGTGACGTCCATCGTCACCACCACCGGTTTCGCCCTGGGCGACTACAGCCTGTGGGGCAACTTTTCGCTGATGCTGTTCTTCTACCTGGGATTCGTCGGCGGTTGTTCGGGCTCGACGGCCGGCGGGATCAAGATCTTCCGCTTCCAGGTCGCCTACATCCTGCTGCGGGCCAACCTCAATCAACTGATCCACCCCCGCGCGGTGATCAAGCAGAAATACAACGGTCATCGCCTCGACGAAGAAATCGTCCGCTCGATCCTTACGTTCTCGTTCTTCTTCGCCATCACCATCTGCGTGATCGCCCTGCTGCTGTCGCTGCTGGGCGTGGAATGGATGACGGCGCTGACCGGTGCCGCCAGTACCGTGTCCGGCGTCGGCCCGGGGTTGGGGGAAACCATCGGGCCAGCCGGCAACTTCGCACCGCTGCCGGACGCGGCCAAGTGGATTCTGTCAGGCGGCATGCTGCTGGGCCGACTGGAGATCATCACGGTGTTCGTGCTGTGTATCCCGGCGTTCTGGCGTCACTGACCGCTTCAGGTTGGCTCGCCAACCGCGCCCGGTATTCGCCAGGCGTGGTGTCGAACCAGCGGCGGAAGGCCCGGAAAAAATTGCTCGGGTCGGCAAACCCCAGCAGATAAGCAATTTCCAGCAGTGTCATGCCCGGTTGCGCCAGGTACTGCTCGGCCAGCTCGCGACGGGTGTCCTCCAGCAAACTCTGGAAACTGGTGCCCTCCTCCTGCAAGCGCCGCTGCAAGGTGCGCTGCGACAGGTGCAGCGTCTGCGCCACCACGTCACGCTTGGGCTCGCCCTGGGGCAACAGTCGGCACAACACTTGTCGCGCCTTGTGGGTCACACGGCTTTCCGAAAACCGCGCGAGGTACTCACCGGCAAACCGGTCATGCAACTGCGCCATGGCTTCGTTGGCCGTAGGTAGCGGCGCCTCCATGTCGGCCCGTTCAAAAATCAGCGCGTCATAAGACGCGCCGAACACCAGCGGCGCGCAGAAGGCTCGCTGATAAGGCACCGGGTCCAGGGGTTCGGCGCCTTGGAACAGCACTTTTACCGGGTGCAAGGTACGTCCGGTCAGCCAGTTGCACAGGGCCAACGCACAGGCCAGGGATGCTTCGGCACTTTGACGAGTGGGGGCAAATGGTCGCCGTGCACCGTCAAGATCAGCCCATAGCCTTCTTCCAACCGGCGAAAACTCAAGTCGGCGCTTTCGGCAATGATCCGCTGGTATCGCACCAGTCGCTGGAAGCCCTCCGCCAGCGTGCGACTGGACATCAAGGCGTAGCCCGCCACATGGAACGAGGCCGGGCGCACCACCCGCCCCATGTTCAAGCCAATGGCCGGGTTACCGGACAATTCCACCGCCCGTTGCCAGAGCCGCGTCATCGAGTCCTGGGGGAACCGCGCATCCGGATCGTCCAGCGCATCAAAGTCCAGCCCCAGTTGCTTGAACAGCACCCGACAATCCAGACCGTCCATTTCCAACGCCTTGACAATACCCATCGCCCAGCTTGAAGAAGTCGTTCGTTCGTTCATGACGTTTTACTTGCATGACGAGCCGCAGGGTACGGCTGGATTTGCGAAGGATACTAAAGTGGCGCTGATTGTCACTGGCCGTTGCTAATGGTGGCTCTAGACTTCAATCAGTTGATAAATGCAAACCCCACCAGAACAATAACCAAAGAGCCTGCAGTCTTGGAAAACGCCAAACGATTCAATACCTTCGCCGAGTTCTACCCGTATTACCTCGGCGAACACAGCAACAGCACGTGCCGACGATTGCATTTCATCGGCACCTCCCTGGTCATCCTGGTGCTCGTGATGGCCGTCGTTGTTGGTAGCGGGTGGCTGTGGCTCGCCCTGCCCGTGGCCGGCTACGGCTTTGCCTGGGTCGGGCACTTCTTCTTCGAAAAAAACCGTCCCGCCACCTTCCAGCATCCGCTCTACAGCCTGCTCGGCGATTTCGTCATGTACCGCGACATGCTGCTGGGCAAGGTGGCGTTCTAGCCAAAGGATTGCCTATGAACACTCATGCACGCTTTACCCACATGCAGGACGGCACCCAGGAAGACTGGGCGATCATCGCAGCCGACTTCAGCGCCTATGCCCGGCAATTGCCGGGGCGGATCCTGGCCCACTTGAAGCTGCTGGACGGCGATTTCGGCGGGTTCCCGGTGGACCGCCTGACCCACTCCCTGCAAACCGCCACCCGTGCCTACCGTGACGGACGGGACGAGGAATACGTGGTCTGCGCCCTGCTCCACGACATCGGCGACACCCTGGGTTCGTATAACCACCCGGACATCGCCGCGGCGATCCTCAAGCCCTTCGTCAGCGCCGAAAACCTGTGGATGGTGGAGAAGCACGGGATTTTCCAGGGCTATTACTTCTTTCATCACCTGGGCATGGACCGGCACCTGCGCGAGCAGTTTCTTGAACATCCGCAGTACCAGGCGACAGTCGACTTTTGTGCGAGATATGACGCGGCGGCGTTCGACCCCGAGTACGACACCCTAGCGCTGAGCTTCTTCGAGCCGATGCTGGAAAGTGTGTTCGCCACGCCGAAGCAGTCGATCTACAAGGCGGCGATGGCGGAGCAGCCTTCTGGCTGACAGATTGCTGGGGACCGCTGCGCGGTCCATCGCGGGCAAGCCTTGCTCCCACAGGTGTTATCGGCGCTCATAGGCGGTGGGTACTTGTGGAAGCAAGCCTTGCTCCCACAGGTGTTGTCGGCGCTCATAGGCGGTGGGTACTTGTGGAAGCAAGCCTTGCTCCCACAGGTGTTGTCGGCGCTCATAGGCGGTGGGTACTTGTGGAAGCAAGCCTTGCTCCCACAGGTGTTGTCGGCGCTCATAGGCGGTGGGTACTTGTGGAAGCAAGCCTTGCTCCCACAGGTGTTGTCGGCGCTCATAGGCGGTGGGTACCTGTGGAAGCAAGCCTTGCTCCCACAGGTGTTGTCGGCGCTCATAGGCGGTGGGTACGTGTGGGAGCAAGGCTTGCCCGCGATGGCGTCATGAAGGCCTACACCGGCTCGGTCACTTTCAACTCAGCCTTGACCAGCGCGTCGCGCGCCTGGGCCTCCGCCAACCGATACAACTCGATCGACCCGTCCCAGTGCTCGATCAGCGCCGTGCAGGATTCGACCCAATCGCCACAATTGAGGTACTCCACCTCGCCCACCATCCGCATCTCGGCATGGTGGATATGCCCACAGACCACACCATGCAGTTCGCGCTTCACACACTCGTGGGCGATGGCTTCTTCGAAGTCGCTGATGAAGCTCACAGCGGTCTTGACCTTGTGCTTGAGGTACGCCGACAACGACCAGTAACCGTAGCCGTAACGGGCCCGCCAATGGTTGAGCCAGCGGTTCAGCGTGAGGGTGAACTCGTAGGCCGAGTCCCCGAGAAACGCCAGCCAACGGTGGTACCGCGTGATGACATCGAACTGGTCGCCATGAATCACCAACAAGTGCCGACCATCGGCAGTGACGTGCACAGCTTCATCCACCAACTGGATATTGCCCAGGATCAGCTTCGAATAGCGCCGCAGGAATTCGTCATGATTGCCAGTGACGTAGATCACTTCGGTGCCGCGCTTGCTCATGGTCAGCAAGCGGCGAATGACGTTGGTGTGGGCCTGGGGCCAATACATGCCACCGCGCAGTTTCCAGCCGTCGATGATGTCCCCCACCAGGTAGATCTTGTCGGCGTGGTAGCCCTTGAGAAACTGCGACAGGTGCTCGGCCTGGCAATCCCGGGTGCCCAGGTGCACATCGGAAATCCACAGGGTGCGAACACGCTGTTTGCGGCTGGGCCTGGCGAGCTCGGCGCTGGTCATTGGGCAACCCTCTGATCGTTTTCGCCACTGTGCACGCCAGCGGTTAATGGCCCATGACAAACGCAAGTCCATTGCATGACAGCGCCGGGCGTTGCGCCCTCGGTGTATGCTGGCGGCCTGACACGGGAGACCGCGATGAGACCGATCCTCACGCTACGCCACTACAGCCACGACTTGATCGTCCACAGCCATGACCATGCCCAATTGGTGTTTGGGCTATCTGGCGCGCTGGATTTCGAGGTTGAAGGCCAGGGCAGCCAGGTGGTGCAACAGAGCTTCGTGGTGATACCGGCCGGTGCGCATCACGCCTGCGGCAGCCCCCACGGCAGCCGTTGCCTGGTGTTGGATGTGCCCAGTGATGATTGGGTCGGCCAATGCCTGGGGGATCACGCCGACGCCAGCCGCCGTTTGCTTGACGACACCGCTCGCCTGCCCCTGGATGCGGGGCAAAGCCAGTTGGTCAGTTGGTTGGCGGGTAGCCCGGTGGATGATCCGGTGATCGCCCAGCAAGGCGCGGTGCTGCTGCTGGCGAGTCTCAATAACGCTCGCCAGGAAACCCTCGGCGGCCGGCGCCTGCCCTACGCCGCACTCAACGCCCACATCGACCAGAACGCCGCCTATCCGCTGCAAGTGGCGGACCTGGCGCGAGTCGCCGGTCTCTCCAACGCCCGCCTGCACGCGCGCTTTGTCGCCGAGTGCGGGCAAACCCCGATGGATTACATCCGCAGCCGCCGCTTGCACAAGGCCGTGGCCTTGTTGCGTGAATCGCAGCTGCCCATCGGCGAGATCGGCCAGCGGGTCGGCTACAGCTCCCAGAGTGCCTTTGCCGCGGCGGTGCTGCGCGAATTCGGCCTCTCGCCGGGCAGGCTGCGGCGTCAGCGCTAGATTCGCGCTAAAAATCGCTAGGATCGCGACAGACAGAAACGGTCCGCAACAGGTTCAATACCCTGACGCTCAACCGTTGGACAAGGATTGAAATGACGCCCCGTACTGCCCTCGGCGCCCTGCACATTGGCGCACTCATGTTTGGCCTGACCGGTGTCTTCGGCAAACTCGCCGCCGCCTCGCCGGCGGTCATTGTGTTCGGTCGCGCCGTCTTCGCCGTGCTCGCCCTGGCACTGTTTGCCCGGTTCGCCAGCAACAGCCGCTGGCAGAAACTGCGGGCCCAGGATGGCCGGCGATTGCTGCTTGGGGGGTTGTTGCTGGCCGGGCATTGGGTGAGTTTCTTCATCGCCGTGAAGGTGGCTGGCGTGGCGATCGCCACGCTGGGGTTCGCCAGTTTCCCGGCCTTCACGGTGTTGCTTGAAGGGCTGATCTTCCGCGAACGGATTCGCGCCAATGAAATCTGCTTGGTGGTGCTGGTGAGCGTCGGCCTGGTGTTGGTCACGCCGAACGTCGACCTGGCCAGCGGCGCTACCACCGGTTTGCTGTGGGCCGTGGCCTCGGGCCTGCTGTTTTCCCTGTTGTCATTGACCAACCGCGCCGGTTCGGCGCACGTCCCGCCGGTGCAAGCCGCGCTGTGCCAGAACGTGGTGGTCGGGTTGTGCCTGCTGCCAATGGCCGCGCCACAATTGAGCGACGTGCGCCCCATCGACTGGTTGTGGATCGGCTTGCTCGGCGTGTTCTGCACCGGCCTGGCCCACAGCCTGTTCGTCGCCAGCCTGGCGGTGATCAAGGCCCGCACGGCGGCGGTGGTGTTCGCCATGGAGCCGGTCTACGGCATCACCATGGCCTGGTGGCTGTTCGACGAGCGCCCGACCCTGCGCATGCTGCTGGGCGGCACGGTGATCATCGCGGCCATCGTGATCTCAAGCCAACTGGGCGGTTCGAAGAAACCGGGGGTTGGCGCCCAAGCCGCGTCTCACTGAACCCGATCGTTGTGGCCCAGGTCCCGCGCCGGGTCGATCCGGTCGCGGACCCGCTGCTTGAGAACCTTGGCTTCGGGAAAACCGCCATCGGCCTTGCGCTCCCAGATCTGCGTGCCGTCGCAACTGATGTGGAACACACCGCCGGTGCCCGGCACCAGGGACACTTTGCCCAAGTCATCGGCGAAGGTGCTGAGCAGTTCCTGGGCCAGCCAGGCAGCGCGCAACAGCCACTGGCACTGGGTGCAATAGGTGATGACGACTTCCGGTTTGTGTTCGGTCATGGCGGGTGGACTCCTGGGTTCGAAGGCGTCGGTATAATACCCGCCTTTGATCGCCCGCCCCGAGATTGACGATGCGCCGCCTCCTGCCCCTCCTGCTTCTGTTGCTGTTGCCCCTGCTCGGCCATGCCAACGAGCCCGCCGTCGAGGCGCCACGCCAGAAAATCGGCCTGGTGCTGTCCGGCGGCGCCGCACGGGGGCTGGCCCACATCGGCGTGCTCAAGGCCCTGGAAGAGCAAGGCATCAAGATCGATGCCATCGCCGGCACCAGCATGGGCGCGGTAATCGGCGGGCTGTATGCCTCGGGCTACAAGATCGACGAACTGGAAAAACTCGCCCTGGGCATCGACTGGCAACAGGCTCTGTCCGATGCGCCGCCACGCAAGGACGTGCCCTTCCGGCGCAAGCAGGATGACCGCGACTTCCTGGTCAAACAGAAACTGAGCTTTCGTGACGACGGCAGCCTCGGCCTGCCCTTGGGGGTCATCCAGGGCCAGAACCTGGCCCTGCTGCTCGAAAGCCTGCTGGCCCACGCCAGCGATACACGGGACTTCGACAAACTGCCGATCCCGTTTCGCGCAGTCGCCACTGACATCGCCACGGGCGAAAAAGTCGTGTTCGGCAAAGGCCACCTGCCCAAGGTCATTCGCGCCAGCATGTCGATCCCGGCGGTGTTCGCCCCGGTGGAACTGGACGGCCGGCTGCTGGTGGACGGCGGCATGTCCGACAACATCCCTTTGGACGTGGCCCGGGAAATGGGTGTGGACGTGGCCATCGTGGTCGATATCGGTACGCCCCTGCGCAACCGCAAGCAACTGGTCACAGTGGTCGATGTGCTGAACCAATCGACCACCCTGATGACCCGGCGCAACTCTGAAGAGCAACTGGCAACGCTGAAGAAAGACGACGTGCTGATCCAGCCGGCGCTGGCGAGCTTCGGCTCTACCGATTTCGGCCGGGCCCAGGACATGATCGACGCCGGTTACCGTGCCACGCGGATACTTGAGGCACGCCTGGCTCCTCTACGCCCGTCCGAGGCGCACGATGCCCAGCTCATGGCCGCACGCACCCCCAGCGAGCGCACGCCGGTCATCACCGCCATTCGTGTGGAGAACGACTCGAAAGTCGGCGATGACGTGATCCGCTATTACGTTCGCCAGAAGATCGGCGAGCCACTGGACCTGGGCCGCTTGCAGACCGACATGGGCACGCTCTATGGCCTGGACTACTTCGAACAGGTGCAATACCGCGTGGCTCGCAAGGGCCCGGATCACACGCTGGTGATCAGCGCCCGGGGAAGACGCACCGGCACCGACTACCTGCGGCTGGGCCTGAGCCTGTCGGACGACATGCGCGGCGACAGCGCTTTCAACCTGGGGGCCAGCTATCGGGTCAACGGCATCAATCGCCTGGGTGCCGAATGGCTGACCCGGGCGCAGATCGGCGACAAGCAGGAGCTGTACAGCGAGTTCTACCAGCCATTGGATGTCGGTTCACGCTACTTCATCGCCCCCTACGGGCAATTCGAATCCCGCAACGTGGAGTCCATCCTGGACAACGATCCGGTGGCCCAGTATCGCGTCGAGCGCTATGGCTTCGGGCTGAACGTAGGCCGCCAGATCGGCAACAACGGCGAAATCCGCTTCGGTGTCGGCCAGGCCTGGGGCAAGGCGGATGTGCGCATTGGCGACCATGACCAACCCAGCGAAAACTTCAATGAAGGTTTCTATGAGCTCAAGTACTCCTTCGATTCATTCGACAACGTGTATTTCCCCCACGAAGGGGAAGACATCGGCCTGAGCTGGCGCCAATACGAACCGGGGCTGGGTTCCGACCAGCGTTACCGGCAGTGGGAGTTCAAGCTGGACAAGGCCCTGAGCAGCGGCCCGAACACCTTTATCCTGGGCGGGCGCTACGGTCGAACACTGGACACTGCTGAGGTCGTGACTTCCAGCTTTGTGCTCGGTGGCGCGCGGCAACTGTCAGGCTTTCGCGAAGACGGGGTATCCGGGCAGAACATCAGCCTGATGCGTACCGTGTATTACCGCCGCCTCACACCCCGGGCCTATCTGCCACTGGACTTCCCGCTGTACATCGGCGGCTCATTGGAACGCGGCCGGGCCTGGAACAACGACAACGAATTCGACAGCGGCTACATCAACGCCGCCAGCATTTTCGTAGGCTTCGATACACCGCTGGGGCCACTGAATTTCAGCTATGGCTTTAACGATGATGATGAACAGGCGGTGTATCTGAACCTGGGGCAGACATTTTGAGGGGATGAGCGTTTGCCTGGACAGGATTGACAGCCTGACAGGCCGCTATCGCGAGCACGCTCGCTTCCACATGGGGTCCGGGGTGTCCGCGCAATGGCTGTCCACCACAAATCCCTGTGGGAGCGAGCCTGCTCGCGATGCGGCCAGCAGCTACAACCTCGATAGCACTTAGCGAATCCCTGCCAGCAACACCCGGGCGGTCTGCTTGAGAGCTTCGTCACCCTCTTCGAGCAGCTCCTCAAGCAGGGAGACGGCGGTTTTCAGGTCCCCATCGTCGATGCAATTCTGGGCCTGTTCCAGCTTGACCGAGTGTTCCGGGGCCTGAGGTTCGAGGGACAGGGTGTCCAGGGAAACAGGTTCAAGGGCCAGCGGCTCAAACTCCAGCGACTGCTCTTCGTCGGCGAAACTATCGAGGAAGGCATCGTCCAGCGACTCGGTTTCCAGAGGCGATTCCCATTGCAGGTCCGGTTCGTCGAAACCTGAAAGCGACAAGCCCTCGGCGGCACGTTGTGAAACAGCCCCTTTACCCGCAGTGTTGTCCTGGGCATCGGCGAGGTCCCAGCTGGTCTCCATGGACAGTGCATCCAGATCCAACTCGAACTCGTCACCCGGTACCGGCTCACGCTCAGGAGCAGGTGTCGGTGCCGGAGCAGCTGCAAGAACCGGTACCTGAGGTTGTACCGACGCCACTGTCGGCGCGGCGATCATGGCAACCTTGGGATAGCGCCCGCGGATTTCCTCCAACGTCCCGGCATCGATACCCTGTGCCAGCAGATGATGTTCCTGGGCCTGGAAACCGATGACATCACCCTGCTTGCCCAGTACTTCCAGCAACTTGAGGCCCAGGTCGGTGCGTTCCGGCTCCGCCAGCAACGCCGCGCGCAACAGCCCTGCGGCCTCGGTGAAACGACCGTAGGTCAAGTAGATCCCGACGCCCTCCAGCACATCACCCTGCGGCGCGTCCCCGTTATTGAACGACGCCGCGGTCTCGGACGGCTCCGTATCGGGAATTGATGCAAAAGCTTCGTCGCCCTCCTCCAGCATCGGCTCGGGACGTCCGCTCATCGGCTCCAACTCGGCCTGCTGCTGCCGACGCCGAACGAACAGTAACAGCGCCAGCAACCCCAACAGCCCCACCAACCCCGCCAACCATGACCAATTGATCCCCTCTGGCTCGGCCACTGGCTCAGTCACGGGCTGTGCGTCCGGTACCGGTTCCGACACCGGGGACGCTGGTTGCGGTTGCGGTTGCGGTTGCGCCGAGGCAACGGGGGCTGGCGCAACTTCGGCCAATCGGGCCTGCAATTCGCTGATCTGCTTGCGCTGGCCGGCGATTTCCTCATCCTGGGCCTGAATCCTGGCCTGCAGCGCCTCGATCGTCTTCTGTTGCTGCTGATTTTGCAGCACGCTGGCGGCCAATTGTTCATCGGACGCGGCGGGGGCCTGGCCGGCAGGGGTTGCAGTAGACGTCGGCAGCACGGCCGAGTCGGGCAGCAACAAGCGCTGGCCGATGGAAAGCCGATCGCTGCCAGGGTTCAAGGCCTGGATGCCTTGCATAAGCTCATTGACCGATGCGTTGCTGCCGGCGTCATGCAGGCGCGTGGCGATGAGCCAGGGGTTGTCCCCCGGCACCACGGTGTAGCGCTTGCCCTGTACCGCCGGGGGTGGCTTGATGGACGGCGGGGCCTCGGAAGGTTCTTCACGGACCGACACGATACCCGCCGTGCCCGGCGGGTCGATCAGCACGGTGTATTCGCGCAGCAGGCGCCCGTTGGGCTGATTGAGCTGCACCAGGAAATTGAGAAACGGTTCCTCCACCGGTTTGCTGGAGGTCACCCGAATGAAGCTGCGCTCACCGCGCAACACCGGCGTGAAGCGCAGGTTGTTGAGAAAGAATGCCCGCTCCACACCCGCCCGGTTGAAATCGTCCAGGCTCGCCAGGCTGGCCGACAGATCGCCCTCGCCGATCCCGGCCACATCGACCAGGGCGATATCGGCGCGCAACGGCTGGTTCAGGGCGGAATGGAGCGTGATGTCCCCCAGCCCCAGCGCCGACGCCAAAGCCGAATACCCCAGGGCACCCACGACGACCGACACGTTGATCCAACCGCGCAACGTGGACTGCAAACTTTCAAGCATGGGTATCCCTTTCGACTACCAGACTGGGCGTAAACGCATCCAATACGATCACTTAGTACTGGTTATAGTTCGCTAATCGCCGAATCTCAAAAGTCTGACGCCAGGGATATGCCTCAGGATCTTTCCAGGTTGGCCAGGATCGTACCGTGGACCCGCATGCACACGCGCATGTCCGCTTCGTCGACCCCTTCGAACAGCTCACGACGCAGTTGCGTGGCAATGGTTTCGATTTGTTCGATCAACGGGAGGGCCGGTGCGCAGAGCACGATTTTCTTGGCCCGGCGGTCCTCCGCCACGGCCTGGCGCTGCACCAGCCCCTGGGATTCCAGGCTATCGAGCAACCGGGCCAGGGTCGGGCCTTCGACGGCGACACTCTGGGCCAGTTCACGCTGGGTCGGCGCCTGTTCGAAACGAGCCAGGTGCAACAGCACCAGCCAACGCGCCTGGGAAAGGCCCAGCCCGGCCAGGCGACGATCCAGTTCGGCACGCCAGCCTCGAGACATTTGCGCCAACTGCATGCCAAAACGGTGTTGATCGGTTAACGGCATAAAAAACTCATCAGATCTGAAATAGAGAAAAACTAATTATTAGTCAGCTAAGCATGAGCTTTGGATTCAAGCAAGGCTCGCCTTGTACTGAATCGTTAAAGGAGCGCAACTCACTGATCAGACTTCAAATTCCGACTGCAACGCAGCCCTGACGCAATACAGCACGCCTTCGGGAACCCGTCCGACAAACAATGCAGCGACTTCAGACACTGGTGGTAACTCGCCTTCGCCATCCAGGAACGCGTCCTGCACCTCACCCATCAGCTCTTCGGGGAGATCCAGTGCCTGTTCCAGTGATAGCTGCTGTTTGCCGATGGCCTCGGCCAGCATCGTGTAGACGTTCTTTTCCGAGCATTGCAATTGCCCGGCGATCTGCAACGGCGTCATGCCGGCCCGAGCCAGGGTGATGAGCTCGTGGCGGACATCGGCCACGGCCTTCGGTGCTTCGGCCTCGCCGCCCAGTACCTGGAGGAAGGCCTCGCCATAGCGTTCCAGCTTGCGCGCGCCCACGCCACTGACCCGGGCCATTTCCGCCAGGGAGGTGGGTTGGCTGCGAAGCATTTCCAGCAGCGTCGAGTCGGGGAAGATGACGTACGGTGGAACGCCGTGCTCCTCGGCCAACTTGCGCCGCAAGGCACGCAAGGCTTCCCATTGATCGCGCTCTTCGCCGCGCACCAGTTGGCTGGCCTGGCTCTTGCTGCTCTTGACCGCCGTTGCCGGCTTGAGGTCGCGGCGCAGTTCCAGGGTGACCTCGCCTTTGAGCAGGGGCCGGCAAGTCGCACTCAGGCGCAGGCCGCCATAGCCTTCCAGGTCGATGTCGGCCAGACCGCGGGCCACCAGTTGTCGGAACAATGAACGCCACTCACTCTCGGTGCGTGCCTTGCCCACACCGAACACCGACAGGTGCTGGTGGCCAAAGCTGCGGACCTTCTCGTTGTCCTTGCCCAGCAACACGTCCACCAGATGCCCGACACCGTAGCGTTGGCCGGTGCGAAAAATCGCCGACAACGCCTGGCGGGCCGGCTCGGTGGCGTCCCAGGTTTCCACGCCATCGACGCAGTTGTCGCAATGCCCGCACGGCTGGGGCATGTCTTCGTCAAAATAGGCCAGCAGGGTCTGGCGACGGCAGCGGGTTTCTTCGCACAGCGAGAGCATCGCGTCGAGCTTGTGCTGCTCCAGGCGCTTGTGCCGCTCATCGCCTTCGGAGTTCTGCAACATCTGCTTGAGCATCACCACGTCTTGCAGGCCGTAGGCCATCCAGGCGTCGGCCGGCAAGCCATCACGGCCGGCACGCCCGGTTTCCTGGTAATACGCCTCGAGGGACTTGGGCAGGTCCAGGTGCGCGACAAACCGCACGTTGGGTTTGTCGATGCCCATACCGAACGCAATGGTGGCCACCATGATCAGACCTTCCTCGTTGAGGAAGCGCTTCTGGTGATAGGCCCGCAGGTCGTTGGGCAGCCCAGCGTGATACGGCAACGCCGGGAACCCTTGTTCACAAAGAAACGCCGCCACTTCATCGACCTTCTTGCGCGACAGGCAATAGACGATGCCGGCATCACTGCGACGCTCGGCAAGAAACGCCAGCAATTGCTTGCGCGGCTGCTCCTTGGGCACGATGCGGTAGAAAATATTGGGACGGTCGAAGCTGGACAGGAACCGTTCGGCATTCTGCAAATGCAGGCGCTCGACGATTTCCTCACGGGTGCGCTTGTCGGCGGTGGCGGTCAGGGCGATGCGCGGCACGTCGGGGAACAGTTCCGCCAACTGCCCCAGTTGCAGGTATTCACGACGGAAATCATGGCCCCACTGGGACACGCAGTGAGCTTCGTCGATGGCGAACAGGGCGATTTCCAGGCTCTGCAGGAACGCCAGCATGCGCGGCTGCACCAGGCGTTCCGGCGCCAGGTACAACATCTTCACCTCGCCGCGCTTGATGCACGTCGCCAGGTCCCGCTGTTGCTCGGCGCTGAGGGTAGAGTTCAGCGAAGCGGCGGCGACACCCAGCTCCTCAAGGGTCGCGACCTGGTCGTCCATCAGGGCGATCAGCGGCGAGACCACCACCGCCAGGCCGTCGCGCAGCAGCGCCGGCACCTGGAAGCACAAGGACTTGCCGCCGCCGGTGGGCATGAGCACCAGGGCATCGCCACCGCTGGCCACGCGCTCAATAATGGCACCCTGGCGGCCACGGAAACTGTCGTAGCCGAAGATGTCCTTGAGGACGCGTTGAGCCTGTTCGAGCATAGAAACTCCAAAAATCACCGAAACATCCCTGCAAGGCTGGTTCAGAATCGCAAACGCTGCACCGGCAAATCGTAAGTGCGCGTTTCGAACCGGCGGGACGCCGCAGGGCATCACAAAACGCGGCAGTATACCCGAGGCCTTCGTTGCGAAGGGCGCTGCTGACAAGAGGTGCTTGGCGCGGGGATGTCCGACACATGGCTTGTGTTGTCACAAGTCCCTGTGGGAGCACTTGCTCGCGATAGCGGTGGGTCATTTTGAGAAAATGTGGAATGTAACGCCCTCATCGCGAGCAAGCTCGCTCCCACATTTGATCTGCAGGCTCCCATTTGTGTCCACCCTCGGACCGTCGAGAGGCAAATACGCCACGCGGCTGGCCTGGGCGCTCAAGAAGGCCTAGAATTCCCGCATTGTTTATTCCCCAAGGTAGCCCGTAATGTCCTTCGCTGAGCAACTGACCCGCCTGCAAGTCTTCCTCGACGCCGATGAGCTGCACGAAGAGGCGCTGGACTACGTGGCCGCTCACGGCTATCTGACCGCCCTGTCCATCTGCGCAGAAACGGTGCCGGACCGAGAGTGGATCGACGCCCTGTTCGCCGAAGAGCCGCATTACAGCGACGAAGCCCAACGCGTCGAAATCGAAGCCACGCTGGTCGGCCTCAAGGCCCACATCGCCCGCCAACTGGCTTCCGACGAAGAATTCGAACTGCCGTGCGACCTGGACCTGGGCGATGACCCGGACGATTCGGAACTGCGTGGATGGTGCATCGGCTTCATGGAAGGCGTGTTCCTGCGCGAAGCCGCCTGGTTCGAAACCGCCGAAGAGGAAGTCAGCGAAATGCTGCTGCCGATCATGGTCGGTTCCGGCCTGTTCGACGAGCAACCGGAATTTTCCGATATCGCCGCCGACGCCAACCTGATGGACGACATGATCGTCCAGATCCCCGAAGCCCTCACGGCCCTGTACCTGCTGTGCAACGCACCGGACGAGAAACCGGCGATCCTCAAGCCTCGCCACCACTGAGTGACCGGGTGCCCTCGCCTGTCGGCAATCGCCCGCTGATCCTGCGTTACGTTCTGTTGGCCATCGGCTGGCTGAGCGTAGCGCTGGGGGTCATCGGCATCTTCGTTCCCGTACTGCCCACCACCCCTTTCCTGCTCCTGGCGGCGGCCTGTTTCGCCCGCAGCTCGCCGCGCTTCTACCAATGGCTGGTCGAACATCCCCGCCTCGGCCCATGGATTAGCGACTACCTCAGCGGCAACGGCATCCCGCTCAAGGGCAAGGTCTATGCCATAGGGCTGATGTGGGCGAGCATCCTCTTTTCCTGCTACCTGGTGCCCCTGCCGTGGGCCCGGGGGTTCATGCTCACCAGTGCGGTGCTGGTGACGGTTTATATCCTCAAGCAGAAGACGTTGCGCAGGCCCTGAGTCTCCACTGTGGCGAGGGGGCTTGGTCCCGCTGGAGCTGTAGGCGCTGGCGAAGCCTGCGATTTTTTGATCTTGATCTTTCGCTCTGGACTCAATCGGTGCTGGAAAGATCGCAGCCTCGTTGCACTCGACAGCTCCTACGCAGCGTCCTACAAAGCTCCTATAAAGCCCCTCCACGGCTCCTACAGCGCAGCCGAGCGGGAGCAAGGTTCCTCGCCACAAAAGCAAAACCCGCCATCTCCAGACCGGAGATGGCGGGTTTTGTCGTTCAGCTCACCTTACACCGTGTCCACCTTCAGCGAATGATCATTCAACATGCCGTTGATTATGGTCGCCGTGTCCGCTCCGCCGATGATTCCCCCCGCGCCCGGCGTAACGCCATAGTGACTGGCGAGGTTGACGCCGGCCAGGTCGATGGTCTGGTTCGGCGTGGCACCGGCAATGGCGCTGACGTCGATGCTGGTGACGACCGCCCCACCGCTGCCGCTCACGCTGAAATGCAGGTAATCGTCCAGTGACGCGGTGCTGCCATTCTCCCCTTGCAACAACTGGGACAGGTCGAGTTTGTCGACGCCGGGCGCGAAGTCCGTAATCACATCGTGGCCACTGTTGCCTGCCTGCCATTGGAAGGTATCGGCACCACTACCGCCGGTCAGGGTGTTGTTGCCCAGACCGCCGATCAGCAGGTCATCGCCGCCACCGCCATTGAGCACGTCATGGCCCAATCCACCGTTGATGCGGTTGCTGGCGCCGTCACCGGTGAGGGTGTCATTGAAGTTCGAGCCGAGGAGGTTTTCAATGCCGGCCAGGGTGTCAGTGCCCGCGCCCAGGGTGTTTTGGGCCGCCAACAGGCCGAGGTTCACCGTGACCGCCGCCGTGGCGTGAGCGTAGCTGGCAGTATCGTTGCCGGTGCCGCCATCGAGCAGGTCATTGCCCGCTCCACTGTAGAGCAAGTCGTCACCCGCCCCGCCATGCAAGGTATTGTTGCCCGAACCGGCGCTGAGGATGTCGTTGCCGTCGCCCGCGTTGAGGGTGTTGTCACCGTTGCCGGCCAACAGCACATCATCGCCACTGGTGCCCGTCAGGGTATGGCCCGCCTGATAGCTGATGCCTACCGACGCACTGTCACTGCCGCCGTGGTTGTCGCTCGCGGTGTAGCTGCCATGGTAATCCGGTGTTTTGTCCTGCGCACCGGCATAGTCGACGGTCAGGGTCAGTTGATAGTTTTCCGCAGCGTTGGAATTACCACCACCGGGATTGGGGATGTTGGTGACGTGGATCTGGTAGTTGCCATCCGCCGCCGCCGTGAACGAGGCGCCGTCACTGATCGCAATGAAAGGCCCACCGTTGAGAGAGTACTCAAGGGTGATATGACCGCCCGCCAGATTATGGTCCAAGGTCAGGGTTTCGCCCTGCTTGAGGCTGATGTTGAGCCGGTCCTCATCGTTGGCGTTGTTGTTGGACACCATCCCCAGTGCACCGCTGACCACCAGCATCGCCGTCATGCTCGCGGTATTGGCGACAAAGGCACTGCGGCTGAGGTTGATCGACTGCACGTTGTTGCCGGTGAAGCTGGCCGTGCCAGTGCTGCCGGTGAAATCCCCGCCTTTGGCGGTCCAACCGGTATTGAAACTGGTGGGTGACGCGGTGAGCGGATCGCCATTGGCGTCGCTGTCGTTACCCAGCAGCAATTCACCTGGGATCACGATGTTGCCCGACAGCACGTTGGTGATGATGTTGTCATCGACGGCGATCGGCGGGCTGTTGGGCACGACGTTGATCACCAGGTTGGAGCCCGCCAGGTCACCGTCATTGTCGCTGATGGTGTAGCCGATGTGCTCGGTGATCAAGGTGCTGGTGGCGGTCTGGGAGGTGTAGCTGAACGCACCGGTATCCAGGTTGACCACCAGGGTACCGTTGTGGCCGGTGGCGATGCTCAGCGTGTTGGTGACGGTATTGAAAGCGCCGTGGTTGGCCCCGCCACTGGCGCTCAGTGCACCCTGGCCACCGTTGGCCGCCGGGTCGTAGCTGTACGTGGTGCCATCGACCACCAGGCTTTTGACAAACCCACCATCTGCGCCGAAGGAACCTCCCTCGCCCAGCAGGTTGCCGGTAACCGGCGCGCCTTGCACCGTGCCGGAAAGCACCGAGTTGAGCTGGTTCAGGTCGGTGACCACCACCGCGTTGGTGTTGGTATGAGCGCTGCCGTCGTAGGCCAGCGGGTCGAGGTAGTCGTTACTGACACCGTCGCCCAAGCCGATGGCGTAGTGCTTGATGCCGTTGGCATCGAGAAAGGCTTTCCACGCTGCCTCGTCCGCCGTGCCGGTTTCCAGGCCAGAGTTGGGCTTACCGTCCGAGAAGAAGTAGCCGATGTTCTGCGCGCCGGTCAGTTGCCCGGACGTGACGAACGCGGTCTTGGCCGCCGCCACCGCCGCGTCATAGTTGGTCCCGCCACCCGCCGACAAGCTGGAGAGAAGCGACTTGGCGGTCGCCACATCAACCCACACCGAAGTCTGGTCGGTGGCACTGTTGCTGAACGTCACGAGCTGGACTTTCACATCCCCCAGGTCATCGTATTTATCGAGCAAGGCGCTGATGGCCTGTTTCGCCAGGTCCAGCCGCGAAAGCCCCGGCACACCGGAGTCATCGGCCATGCTGCCGGACACGTCGAGCACGATCAGCAGGTTCGAATCGATCTCCACCGCTGTAACCGAGCGCTCGGACGCAACGGCCTTTGGCACATCATCGACAATGCTCACCACCAGGTTGCCCGTGGTGCTGTTGCCCAGGGCGTCCGTGGCCTGATAGGTGAAGCTTTCGCTCAGCGCATTCGGGCCATCGTTGGCATGGGGCATGGTCGTGGCGGGCGACGTCAGGGTGTAGGTGTACGAACCGTCCGGGTGGAGCAGCAACTGGCCGTAGGCGCCGCTGGCGTTGCCCACCAGGGTGAAGGTGACGGCGCCCGTGGCACCGCTGATCGATCCTACCAAGGTGCCGCTGGCGGTTTCGCTGGTGGCGCTCGGGTCGCTGCCGGTGACGGTGCCGGGGGCCAGGTCCTGGCCGTCTTGGGTCAGGTCGAGGGCTTTTTCGTAGACCGTAATGTCGTGGTCGGTTTCTGCAATGAGGCAGCTGTTGTGCACGTCTATGGTGAGGGTGG
The DNA here is from genome assembly GCF_018325905.1 of Pseudomonas sp. St316. Lineage (NCBI taxonomy): Bacteria > Pseudomonadati > Pseudomonadota > Gammaproteobacteria > Pseudomonadales > Pseudomonadaceae > Pseudomonas > Pseudomonas sp. St316. The sequence continues at coordinate 5,014,591 of NZ_AP021901.1, forward strand.
TGGTGCTTTCATCACCATCGGCGTCGCGCACGGTGTAGGTGAACACATCGGTGGCACCCGCCGCACCGACAGCGTCGGGGTTGCTGTGGTAGACGGCGTTGCCATTGGCGTCCAGGGTCAGGTAACCGTAGGTGCCGTTGATCTGGTTGTTGAGTCCACCGACAGCGGAGGTTGAAGTGTCATTGCCGGCGCGCACGCCGATCACCATGCCGCCATCCGCGCCAAGTACGTCGTTGTCCAGCACATTGCCGTTGACCGTGCCGCCCTCCTGCACAGAGGCGAAATCGGCATGGGCGCTTGGCACGTCGTCGACGATGTCGATGACGATGGTGCTGGTGACCGTGTTGCCCAACGAGTCCGTGGCCTGGTAGGTGAAGCTTTCACTCAACACATTCGGGCCATCGTTGGCGTGGGGCGTCGTCGTGGCCGGTGAGGTCAGGGTGTAGGTGTACGAACCGTCCGGGTGGAGCAGCAACTGGCCGTAGGCGCCGCTGGCATTGCCCACCAGCGCGAAGGTCACTGCGCCAACGGCACCGCTGATAGAGCCGACAAGGCTGCCACTGGCGGTCTCGCTGGTGGCGCTCGGGGCGCTGCCGGTGACAGTACCGGGGGCCAGGTCCTGGCCGTCCTGGTTCAGGTCGAGGGCTTTTTCGTAGACGCTGATTTCGTGCTCGGGTGTGGCGACGAGGCAGACATCGTGGACATCGATGGTGATGGTGGTGGTGCTTTCGTCACCGTCGCCATCACGCACGGTGTAGGTGAAAACATCGGTCGCACCCGGGGCGCTGACGGTGTTCGGGTTGCTGTGGTAGACGGCGTTGCCATTGGCATCCAGGGTCAGGTAGCCGTAGCTGCCGTTGATCTGCGTGTTCAAGCCGCCAATCGCCGAAGTCGAGGTGTCGCTGCCTGCACGCACACCGATCACGGCACCGCTCGCAGCCGGTCCGTCGGCACCACCTTCGTCGTTGTTCAGGACGTTGCCACTGACCGTCCCGCCCTCGTCCACCGAGGCGGAGTCGGCATGGGCGGTCGGCAAGTCGTCGACGATGTTCACGTCCAGATTGCCGTTGGCCGTGGTGCCGTTGTCATCGGTGACAACCACGGCAAATTGCTCGCTCAGGCTGTTGGCGCCGTTGGCATTTGGATGGGCTTCATTGTCCAGCAGTGTGTAGCTGTAGCTGACCACGCCCGTGGTGGCGTTGTAGCCGGTGATGGTCAGGGTGTTGCCCAATGCGGTGGTAATCGACTGTGGGAAACCCGCCGCCACACCGCCGGTGACGACGTTGATGCCACCCACGCTCAAGGTCTGCACGCCGTCCAACGCGGTCACGGTGAAGGTGCCGCTTTGAGTCAGCGCCGATGCATCCGGGCTGCTGCCGTCGCTGAGGTTTTTCTCCTGGACCGTCAGCTCACCGCCATCGGCGTCGAGGCCGGTGATGATCACCGGGTCGTCGTTGTTGTGCACTTGCAGCACCAGGTTCGCGGTGCTGGTATCGCCGTCGGCATCGGTCAGGGTGTAGGTGAACGTCTCGCTGCCATTGCCACCACCGTGCAGGCCTTTGAAGTCGGCATCGGCGGTGTTGAGGGTGTAGGTGTAGGAACCGTCGGCGTTGAGCACCAGGGTGCCGTAAATACCGGTGAAGGTGCCGGGGGTGATTGGACCGGATGCCACATGATCGGCACCTTGGGTGTCGTTGGTCAGCACACTGCCGGTCAGGGTCAGGTGGGTTTCCGACGCGGTACTGGCGTTGCTGTCGTCCACGGCTTTCGGCAGGTCGTCGACGATGTTCACGTCCAGATTGCCGTTGGCCGTGGTGCCGTTGTCATCGGTGACAACCACGGCAAATTGTTCGCTCAGGCTGTTGGCGCCGTTGGCATTTGGATGGGCTTCATTGTCCAGCAGTGTGTAGCTGTAGCTGACCACGCCCGTGGTGGCGTTGTAGCCGGTGATGGTCAGGGTGTTGCCCAGCGCGGTGGTAATCGACTGAGGGAAACCCGCCGCCACACCGCCGGTGACGACGTTGATGCCACCCACGCTCAAGGTCTGCACACCGTCCAACGCGGTTACGGTAAAGGTGCCGCTTTGAGTCAGTGCCGATGCATCCGGACTGCTGCCGTCGCTAAGATTTTTCTCCTGGACCGTCAGCTCACCGCCGTCGGTGTCGAGGCCGGTGATGATCACCGGGTCGTCGTTGTTGTGCACTTGCAGCACCAGGTTCGCGGTGCTGGTATCGCCGTCGGCATCGGTCAGCGTGTAGGTGAACGTCTCGCTGCCATTGCCACCACCGTGCAAGCCTTTGAAGTCGGCATCGGCGGTGTTGAGGGTGTAGGTGTAGGAACCGTCGGCGTTGAGCACCAGGGTGCCGTAAATACCGGTGAAGGTGCCGGGGGTGATTGGACCTGAGGCCACATGATCGGCACCCTGGGTGTCGTTGGTCAGCACACTGCCGGTCAGGGTCAGGTGGGTTTCCGAGGCGGTACTGGCGTTGCTGTCGTCCACGGCTTTTGGCAGGTCGTCGACGATATTTACGTCCAGGTTGCCGTTGGCCGTGGTGCCGTTGTCATCGGTGACAACCACGGCAAATTGTTCGCTCAGGCTGTTGGCGCCGTTGGCATTTGGATGGGCTTCATTGTCCAGCAGTGTGTAGCTGTAGCTGACCACGCCCGTGGTGGCGTTGTAGCCGGTGATGGTCAGGGTGTTGCCCAGCGCGGTGGTAATCGACTGAGGAAAACCGGCTGCCACACCGCCGGTGACGACGTTGATGCCGCCCACGCTCAAGGTCTGCACGCCGTCCAACGCGGTCACGGTGAACGTGCCGCTTTGAGTCAGCGCCGACGCGTCCGGGTTGCTGCCGTCGCTGAGGTTTTTCTCCTGGACCGTCAGCTCACCGCCATCGGTGTCGAGGCCGGTGATGATCACCGGGTCGTCGTTGTTGTGCACTTGCAACACCAGGTTCGCGGTGCTGGTATCGCCGTCGGCATCGGTCAGCGTGTAGGTGAAGGTTTCGCTGCCATTGCCACCACCGTGCAGGCCTTTGAAATCGGCATCGGCAGTGTTGAGGGTATAGGTGTAGGAACCGTCGGCGTTGAGCACCAGGGTGCCGTAAATACCGGTGAAGGTGCCGGGGGTGATTGGACCGGATGCCACATGATCGGCACCTTGGGTGTCGTTGGTCAGCACACTGCCGGTCAGGGTCAGGTGGGTTTCCGAGGCGGTACTGGCGTTGCTGTCGTCCACGGCTTTTGGCAAGTCATCAACGATATTTACGTCCAGGTTGCCGTTGGCCGTGGTGCCGTTGTCGTCGGTGACAACCACGGCAAATTGCTCGCTGAGGCTGTTGGCGCCGTTGGCGTTTGGATGGGCTTCGTTATCCAGCAGTGTGTAGCTGTAGCTGACCACGCCTGTGGTGGCGTTGTAGCCGGTGATGGTCAGGGTGTTGCCCAGTGCGGTGGTAATCGACTGTGGGAAACCCGCCGCCACACCGCCGGTGACGACGTTGATGCCACCCACGCTCAAGGTCTGCACGCCGTCCAACGCGGTCACGGTGAACGTGCCGCTTTGAGTCAGTGCCGACGCGTCCGGGCTGCTGCCGTCGCTGAGGTTTTTCTCCTGCAGCGATAGCTCACCGCCTTCGGCATCAAGACCCACTAACACCACCGGATCATCATTGTTATGCACCTGCAACACCAGGTTCGCCGTGCTGGTGTCGCCGTCGGCATCGGTCAGGGTGTAGGTGAAGGTCTCGGTGCCGCTTCCCCCACCGTGCAACGCGACGAATTGCGGGTCGCTGGTGTTCAGGGTGTAGGTGTACGTGCCGTTGGGGTTGAGCACCAGGGTGCCGTAGGTGCCGGTGAACGTCCCGCCGATGATCGGCCCGCTGTCGGGACCGGTGGGGATCCGGTCGGCGCCCTGATGATCGTTGGGCAACACGTTGCCGGTGAGGGTTACCAGGGTTTCCGACGCCGTGCTGGCGTGGCTGTCGTCGATCGCCTGGGGCACGTCATCGGTAATGTTGACGTCCAGGGTGCCGGTGGCCGTGTCGCCGTCGGTGTCGACGGCCACCACCGGGAACTGCTCGGTGATGCTGTTGGCACCGCCACCGGTAGGATGGGTTTCATTGTCCGTCAGGGTGTAGCTGTAGCTGACCACCCCCGTGGCCGGGTCATAGCCGGTGATGGTCAACGTGTTGCCCAGCGCCGAAGTGATGGTTTGGGGGAAACCCGTGGGCACGCCGCCTGTGATCACGTTGAGGCCGCCGATGCTCAGGCTGCTCAGCCCGTCAGGCGCGGAAACCGTGAAGGTACCATTTTGCACCAGCGCCCCCGGATTGCTGGCCGTACCATCGGCCAGATTGGCTTCATTGGTGGTCAGTTCGCCGCCCTCGACATTGACCCCATCGAGGGTCACCGGGTTATCCGGTGTCACCGGCGGCACGGTTGCATTGTCGCCCGTGTTGTCCGGTTCACCGGCCAGGCGCAGCTGTGGAAACTCGGGAATCGCGTTGAACCCGGCGGTCGGAAAACCGATCTGCGGATCGACCTCCCCGCCGACTTCTTCCAGCAGCACAAAACTGTGCCCACCGCCCACGCCACCCGGGTTGCCACCCTCGGGGCCGGCGGCAGTAGCTTCACCGGTCTGGGTCGGGTCGGCACCGGCGGCGATGGCTTGCTGCAGCTTTTGCACATCGGTCAGTTGCGCGTTGCTCGGTGTCGCCGCGTCAGGCGTGTCGACATGAGGCGCATGGTTGGCGAGCAACTGCGGGGTCAGGGTCAAATTGCTTTCGCGGCCCAGGGTCAACGTCTGGCCGTTCTGCATATGAACAGCCACGGCCCCTTCGGTACCGGTGACCAGGTGTTCGCCGGCATAAAGCCGATCGCCTTCGACCAGAGGCCGCCGCAGGCCTGCGGCCGCTTCTGCGAAAACTTGCCCGACCACTTTGCTGACGATACCGATGAGCGCTGCCATGTGCATTTCCTCCGTTGCCGACCGCAATCGGCACCTGTCTGGGTGAAGAATCCGTCCTCAGGTCTGGCGACCAAAAAGCTGGAAAATCTGCCAGCTTTCGTGAAAGCGGAAAGTGCTGGCAATTCGCCGATACGACAAAAAACCGTCACAAAAAACCGCCTCACACATCGCCCTATCGACACTTCTTCACGTTGCTTAAAAATCTGCATGGAACTTTTATTGACGCCTAAAAGCCGTCAGAACCCGCAGATTCAAAGGCTTTCGCTTTGAACAATGTGCCGGTTTTTTTCAGGCACATAAGTTTTTTTCGGCATAAGTCTTATGAGAAATTCTTCTTAGGTTTTGCTCAGGATGTTCTTAGCTGTGTTGTTACAAGGTTGAAACGGTTTTGATCTTAAACACGTCAATATTTTGGCGACAAGCGAAGCACTACAGACCTCAGGAGATGCACCCCATGCGCGTTCTAACCCCCCTCTGCAGCGCGGTTTTGTTGGCCATGGCCTGCTCTTCTCAGGCGCAGGCCATGTCTTTGACCGAAGCGATCCAGAGCACCATTGCCACTCACCCAGAGCTGGCACAACGGGTGGACAGCCGTCTGTCGGCCAATGAAGACGTCAAGGTCGCCCGAGGGGGCTTTTTCCCGTCGGTGGATTTGAATGCCGGTTACGGCCGTGGCTATAGCGACAACACCAACACCCGGGCCTTGGGCAATCACCACACCAATATCCTGACCTACACCCAATCGGAGCTGCGCCTGCGGCAGATGATCTTTGACGGGTTCAACACTGCTAATGAAGTGGAACGTACCCAGGGCGTGGTCAATTCCCGGGCCTATTACGCCCAGGGCACCGCCCAGGATCTGGCGCTGCGCACCATTGAGGTCTACCTGGAAGTGCTCAAGCGTCGCGAGTTGGTGACCCTGGCCAAGAACAACCTGCAGGCGCACCTGCGGGTCAACGACCAGATCGGCCTGCGCACCGAGCGTGGGGTGGGCAGCACCGCTGACTCCGACCAGTCCAATGCCCGTCGGGCCCTGGCGGAAAACAACTACGACACTGCCGAGGTCGACCTGGCCGACGCCGAGGCGAACTTCTACAGCGTGGTTGGGCGCATGCCTGATGAACTGGAAGCGCCGCCCTCGACCAAAGGCGAAATCCCCGCCGACCTGCGCGAAGCCCAGCAAAGCATGGTGGATAACAACCCGTACCTGAAATCGGCCCAGGCCGACATACAGTCCGCCGAGAGCCAGTACGAAGTGGCGAAGTCGCCGTTCTACCCACGCTTCGACGCCGAGGCGGCGGTGGGCGCCAATAACAACATCGGTGGCGAAGAAGGCCACGACAACAACTGGCGGGTCGGCGTGGTGATGAACTACAACCTGTTCCGCGGTGGCAGCGACAAGGCGCGACTGGCGTCCAACGCCCACCAGATCAACCAGGCCATGGACATCCGCAACAATGCCCTGCGCCAGCTCAACGAAGACACGCGCCTGGCCTGGAACGCGATGCTCAACGCGCGCAAACAGACCCCCACCGCCCGGGAATATGCCGAGACCACCGCCCGTGTCCGCGCCGCCTACCAGGATCAGTTCGGTCTCGGCCAGCGCACCCTGCTCGACGTGCTCGACAGCGAAAACGAGCTGTACAACGCCAACCGTCGCTACACCGAGGTGCGTTACACCGAGGAGTACTCGATGTACCGGGTGCTGGCGAACATGGGCCTGCTGCTGCACAAACAACGGGTCGTGCTGCCGGCCGATACGGTCGCGCAGACCGAAGTCAAGAATCAGGCTCGGCTGCCGGAACTGAAGTAGCCCCCTCCAAAAAAAAATGGGAGCGAACACTGTGACCAGCATGGAACCCGCAACCCTTGGCGCCGATCCGCGCCTGAACTTCGATGATCCCTTGCTGGACGGTCTGTTGATCCTCTGCAAACTCCATGGTGCGACGGTCAGCCGCGCCAGCCTCAGCGCCGGGCTTCCTATGGCGCACCAACGCTTGAGCCTGGACCTGCTGCCACGCGCAGCGGCCCGGGCAAGCTTGCAGGCGCGGCTGTTGCGTCGTGACCTGGAGGATATTTCGCCTCTGAACCTGCCGGTGATGCTGATCCTGGCGGGCGGCCGCTGTGCGGTACTCAGGCGCTGGGGCGAGGATGGCAAGGCGCTGATCCTACCCAGCGAAGCCGACGGCGGCGAGCAATGGGTCAGCCGCGAGGAACTGACCCTCGACTACAGTGGCCAGGCCTTGTTCGCCCGGCCGCGCCATGAACTCGAAGACCTGCGCTCGCCCCTGGTGCCGCGGGTCGAGGCGTGGTTTCGCGACACCTTGAAACTGTCGCGCTGGCTTTACAGTGACGCGATCCTGGCGAGTTTCCTGATCAACCTGCTGGGGCTGATGGTGCCGCTGTTTGTCATGCAGACCTACGACCGCGTGGTGCCGAACCAAGCCACATCCACCTTGTGGGTGCTGGCCGTGGGGCTGTTGATCGGCACCGGTTTCGAACTGGTGCTGCGGGTGGTTCGCGCCCATCTGCTGGACACCGCTGGCAAGAAAACCGACGTGATTCTCTCCGCCACCCTGTTCGAGCGCATCACCGGCATGGCGATGAAGGCCAAGCCAGTGACTATCGGCGGCTTCGCCCAGAGCATCCACGACTTCCAGGGCCTGCGCGAATTCCTCACCGCGGTGACCCTCACCAGCCTGATCGACCTGCCCTTCGCCCTGCTGATGCTGGTGGTGATCGGCCTGTTGGGCGGCTGGCTGGTGTTGATTCCGGTGGTGGCGTTTCCGATCACCATTGTCTTCGCGATGATCATCCAGGTGCGCCTGCGCGACACCGTCCAAAAAAGCCTGGCCCTGGGCGCCCAGCGCCAGGCACTGCTGATCGAAACCCTCGGAGGCTTGGAAACCCTCAAGGCCTGTAGCGCCGAAAGCGAGCGCCAGTATCAATGGGAAAGCACCCATGGCGCGCTCACCCGCCTCGACAGCCATGCGCGCAATCTCTCGGCACTGGCGACCAATGGCACGTTGTTCCTGCAACAACTGGCCGGCATGGCGACCATCGTCGCCGGGGTCTACAGCATCATCGCCGGCAACCTCAGTGTCGGCGCGCTGGTGGCGACCTACATGCTCGGCAGCCGGGTGCTCGCCCCGCTCGGGCAGATCGCCGGGCTGATCACCCGTTACCAGCAAGCCCAGCTCACCATGCGCAGCACCGATGCCCTGATGGCCTTGCCCCAGGAGCGTGACGCCAAGCAGCGGCCCTTGGATCGCACCCAACTGCAGGGCGCGCTGGACGTCAACGGCGTGACCTTTCATTACAACGGCCAGAGCACCCCGGCACTGGCCAATATCAGTTTCAGCCTCAAACCCGGCGAACGGGTCGGGATCATCGGCCGCAGTGGCTCGGGCAAGAGCACCCTGGCGCGCCTGGTGATGGGGTTCTATGCGCCGGAGGAAGGCCAATTGCTGCTGGACGGCCTGGACCTGCGGCAACTGGACGTCGCCGACCTGCGCCAACAGATCGGCTACGTCGCCCATGACCTGCCACTGCTGGCCGGCAGCCTGCGGGACAATCTCACCCTGGGCGCCCGCTACATCAGCGACGCGCGCATGCTGGAAGTGGCGGAACTGACCGGTGTCACCGAACTGGCGCGCCAGCACCCCCAAGGCTTCGACCGCCCGGTGGGCGAACGCGGGCAACTGCTGTCCGGCGGGCAGCGCCAGGCCGTGCTGCTGGCCCGGGCCTTGCTGCTCGACCCGCCGATCCTGCTGCTGGACGAACCCACCAGCGCCATGGACAACAGCAGCGAAGACGTCTTGCGGCAGAAGCTGCATACCCATGTACAGGGCAAGACCGTACTGCTGGTCACCCACCGCACCTCGATGCTGAGCCTGGTGGATCGGTTGGTGGTGCTGGATAACGGCCGGATCGTGGCGGACGGGCCGAAGGAAGCCGTGATCGATGCGTTGCGTAAAGGGCGGGTGGGCTCCGCGCCGGTGTAAGCCCCTCTAGCTGTCAACACAACACCTGTGGGAGCAAGGCTTGCCCGCGATGCAGGCGCCTTGGTTCCAGTGAGATCGCGTTAGCTTCATCGCGGGCAAGCCTTGCTCCCACAGATAACCCTCTCAAGCCACAGGTATGTGTTCGGCTTATTTCACTTAACTGACGGGGACCGTCCCATGTCCGCTCAAACACCCGACCCAGCCGCCCGAAGCTACTTCGGCAGCTTCAGCAAAAGCGCCGAAAGCGAATTCATGCCGGAAACCGCTGGCGCCACGCTGCAGGACTCGCCGCGCCGCTCGCGCGTCACCGTATGGCTGGCCGCCGGGTTGATCGTCACTGGGCTGGTCTGGGCCAAACTGGCGGTCTTGCAGGAAGTCACCACGGGCGAAGGCAAGGCGATTCCATCGAGCAAGATCCAGGTGATCCAGAATCTGGAGGGCGGCATCGTCACCGAGATTTTCGTCCGCGAAGGGCAGATGGTGAACAAGGGCGACACCCTGCTGCGCCTGGACGACACGCGCTATCAATCGAACAAGGGCGAGAGCGAGGCCGACCGCTATGCCTTGACCGCCCAGGTCGAACGCCTGTCGGCCGAGGCCGAGGGCCGGCCGTTCAATCTTTCGGCCGAAGTGATCGCCAAGGCCCCGCAAGTGGCCGAGGACGAGCGCTCGTTGTACGAACAACGCCAGCGGCGCCTGGCCAGCGAGCAACGCACCCTGACTGAACAACTGCGGCAAAAGACCCAGGAACTGGCGGAGTTTCGCTCCAAGCAGGGCCAGTTCAGCTCGGCCCTGGCCTTGCTGCAAGAAGAAATGAACATGTCCACCCCGCTGGTGAAGACCGGGGCCGTGTCGCCGGTGGAGATCCTGCGACTCAAACGCAGCGCGGTGGAAATCCGCGGTTCGCTCAACGCCACCACCCTGGCTATTCCCCGGGCAGAATCGGCGATCAACGAGATCAAGAGCAAGATCGACGAGTCGGAACAGACCTTTCGCTCCGAAGCAGCCAAGGACCTCAACGAGAAACGCACTGAACTGTCGAAAATCACCGCCTCGAGCATCGCCATCGACGACCGCGTGACCCGCACCACCGTAGTCTCGCCGGTGCATGGGGTGATCAAGCAACTGAAGGTCAACACCATCGGCGGCGTGGTGCAGCCGGGCAACGACATGGTGGAGATCGTGCCCCTGGAAGACAACCTGCTGATCGAAGCCAAGGTCCGCCCCCAGGACGTGGCGTTCCTGCACCCGGGCCAGAAGGCCATGGTCAAGTTCAGTGCCTACGACTACACCATCTATGGCGGGCTCAGCGCCAAGCTCGAACTGATCGGCGCCGACACCATCACCGACGACAAGGGCAACAGCTTCTACCTGATCCAGGTGCGCACCGACAAAAACCACTTGGGTGGCGACGTGAAGCCGCTGCTGATCATCCCGGGGATGGTGGCGACGGTGGATATCATTACCGGGGAGAAGAGTGTGCTGGATTACTTGCTCAAGCCGGTGTTGAAGGCGCGGACCGAGGCGATGCGCGAGCGGTAGCTTCTAACTGGGATCCTCTCTGAGCATGAGGCCGCCATCGCGAGCAAGCTCCCGCAGTTGATCTTCAGTGCACACAAGATTTGTGATCACCATCAATCCAATGTGGGAGCGAGCTTGCTCGCGATGGCGTCGGCGAGGACGACCATTATTTCTCAGCATGATTGCGCCGAAAGGTCTCCTGCCCCATCGCCGCAATCTGCCCCTCGATCAACGCCTCGAACGGCTTCAGCAACGGCTCGAAGCTGCTCGGCGCTTCCAATGTCTGCAACGCCTGGACAATCGCCTCCACCGTCGACAACGCCCCAGGGCCCGGCGCCTTGCGCAAGCGATAACGCGACACCCCACCTTCGGCCAGGGTCACCCGCGGCAACGCCGCCAGCAGTGGGTTGAGGTGCAGCAGCTTGCGCGCCTTGCGCCAGGTGCCATCGGGCACGACCAACAGCAGCGACTCACCGGACGGGGCATAGGCTTGAAGCGGCTGCGCATCCTCGGCGGGAAACAACAGCCGCGCCTGATAACCCGGTTGGTTGAGCAACCCGGGCAAATCCTCGAACACCTCACCCACGATCAATTCGGCGTTGCGCAGCCCCAACGCCGCCAGCCGGGCCGTGTTCAAGGCGTGGTTCACTTCGCTGGGGTGCTGCAACAGCAAGACGCGGGTGCGGCTGTCGAGACTGGGGATCAACGGGCACAGGCAATGGCTTTGTGGCCTGAGGCAGCGCGGGCATTGAGTTCTGGACATGGTCAGGCCTGGTTCAGTTGAGCTTTGAGCAAATCGCGGAAGGTCTGGATCAGCGGCTCGCGGCTGCGACCACGGCGCACGATCATCGAAAACGGCGCCTGATAGCCGAAGGTCGCCGGCAGCAACACGCGCAAATCGCCCTTGTCGACCCACGCCTGGGCGTAGTGCTCGGGCAGGTAACCGACGTAGGCCCCGGACAACACCAGAATCAACTGCGCCTCCATGCTCTCCACCGTCGCCGCGCTGTGCTTGAAGCCATGACGGGCCAGTTCGGCCTGGCTCCAGTAACCGCGCCCGACCATGCGCTGCTGGGTGATGACTTGCTCGGGGATGCGCCGCTCGTTGAACAACGGGTGACGGTTGCTGCAATACAACCAGTGCTGCTCACGGTACAGCGGCATGTAGACCAGCCCGCTCATGCGCGTGGAAAACGCACCGATGGCCAGGTCCAGGCGGTTGTCCTGCACGCCGAGTTGCAGCTCGTAAGGGCTCATGACCGACAAATGCAAATGCACCGCCGGATGCTCCTGGCTGTAGGCGCCGATGGCTTCGGCGAACGGCAAGGCCTTATCGCTGACGGTGGAGTCGATCACCCCCAGGTTCAACGTGCCGCGCAATTCACCCTTGAGCGCGGCGGCGTACTGTTCGAACCCTTCGAGCTCGCCCAACAGGCGCAGGGTTTCCTGATGGAACAACTCACCTTTGCTGGTCAGGCTGAACCCGCCCCGGCCGCGATGACACAACACCAGGCCCAGGGCCGACTCGAGCTGGCTCATGTAGGTGCTGATGGCCGACGTGGACAGGTTGAGCTCGTGCTGGGCGTTGGCGAACCCCTGGTGCCGGACCACGCTGGTGAAGATACGCAGCAGTTTCAGGTCGGGTAGAGCGTTGGCCATTGGGGGTGTCTCCATACAGGCGGGTTCACCGCACACTTTGTGGCGAGGGGATTTATCTGTGGGAGCAAAGCTTGCTCGCGATACGGGCGCCTCGGTTCCAGGGGAAACCGCATGAACTTCATCGCGGGCAAGCCTTGCTCCCACAAACTTGCTCCTGCCTTGCTGCCACAGCGTCGCTTGCGCAGATTGATCGGGAGTCTATCGCCCCACTCGCCATTAGTTTAGAAAAATCTGAACTAAGTATTTGCCGCCAGCGATTCTTCCCATTCCAGGCTTTTCGCAGAATCGGCCCCTGATAAATAAAACAACGATGAGGCCCTACCCGTGGACAAGATTCTTCACCAGCCACTGGGCGGCAACGAAATGCCGCGCTTCGGCGGCATCGCCACCATGATGCGACTCCCCCATTTGCAAACCGCTGCCGGCCTGGACGCTGCCTTCGTTGGCGTGCCGCTGGACATCGGCACCTCCCTGCGCGCCGGAACCCGATTCGGGCCGCGGGAGATCCGCGCCGAATCGGTGATGATCCGTCCCTACAACATGGCCACCGGTGCCGCGCCGTTCGACTCGCTGTCGGTGGCCGACATCGGTGACGTGCCGATCAACACCTTCAATCTGTTGGACGCGGTGCGGATCATCGAGGAGTCGTACCACAAGATCCTCGAACACGACGTCATCCCCCTGACCCTGGGCGGCGATCACACCATCACCCTGCCGATCCTGCGGGCCATCCACAAGAAACACGGCAAGGTTGGCCTGGTGCACATCGACGCCCACGCCGATGTGAACGACCACATGTTCGGCGAGAAGATTGCCCACGGCACCACCTTCCGCCGCGCCGTGGAAGAAGGCCTGCTCGATTGCGACCGCGTGGTGCAGATCGGCCTGCGGGCCCAGGGCTACACCGCCGATGATTTCAACTGGAGCCGCAACCAGGGTTTTCGCGTGGTCCAGGCCGAAGAATGCTGGCACAAATCCCTGGCCCCGCTGATGGCCGAAGTACGTGAGAAAGTCGGCGGCGGCCCGGTGTACCTGAGCTTTGACATCGATGGTATCGACCCGGCCTGGGCCCCTGGCACCGGCACCCCGGAAATCGGCGGCTTGACCACCATCCAGGCGATCGAAATAGTCCGTGGTTGCCAGGGCCTCGACCTGGTCGGTTGCGATCTGGTAGAAGTCTCGCCGCCGTACGACACCACCGGCAACACCTCGCTGCTGGGCGCCAACCTGCTGTACGAGATGCTCTGCGTACTGCCTGGCGTGGTTCATCGCTGAGGTGCGCCCATGAACCCACAGGCCCAGGTGCTCCAGGCCGCCGCAAACTTGGTGTCGGCCTTCGCCCGCAATGACCGCGACGCCTACTTCGGCGCGTTCACCGACGATGCGAGCTTCGTGTTCTACACACTCCAACAGCCCCTGCTGTCACGCGATGCCTACCAGGTGTTGTGGGATCGCTGGCGGTCCGAGGATGGCTTCGAGGTGCTCAATTGCACCTCGAGCAACGCCTTCGTCAGCCTGCAAGGGGACGTGGCGATTTTCATCCATGACGTGGCCACCGAGCTGCGCATGCAAAGGGAGCTTCACTTTAGCCAGGAGCGCGAAACCATTGTGTTTCGCCAAGAACAACAAGGCCTATGGCTGGCCTGCCACGAACATTTGTCCGCAATGCCGGAAGGGCTGCCAATCCCTTAGCAACAGGTGACGCCCGCACACGACGGGCGCGCCTTTATGATCGGAGCAGATCATGCATAACAATAACGACAACAGCCTTACGCAAATTGAAACCTTCGGGGTCGAACAGATCCCGGACCACGAACGCACCGCTGGCCCAAGCGACCTGTTTCGCCTGATCTTCGGCGGCGCCAATACCTTTGCCACCGCCGTGCTCGGCAGTTTCCCAGTGCTGTTCGGCCTGTCATTCCAGGCCGGGGTCTGGGCCATTGTGCTGGGCGTCCTGGTGGGTTCGATCATCCTCGCGCCCATGGGCCTGTTCGGCCCGCTCAATGGCACCAACAACGCGGTTTCTTCCGGTGCGCACTTCGGCGTGCACGGGCGAATCGTCGGCTCGTTCCTTTCGTTGCTGACCGCCATCGCGTTTTTCTCGCTGTCGGTGTGGAGTTCGGGGGACGCGTTGATCGGCGGCGCCAAGCGGCTGATCGGCGTGCCGGAAACCGACCTGAGCCTGGGCCTGGCCTACGGCCTGTTCGCCCTGCTGGTATTGACGGTGTGCATCTACGGCTTCCGCTTCATGCTGTGGGTCAATCGCATCGCCGTGTGGGCGGCCAGCCTGCTGTTTTTGCTGGGCATTTTCGCCTTCGCACCGACCTTCGACAGCCAGTTCGCCGGCACCGTCAGCCTCGGCCAGCCGGGCTTCTGGGCGGCGTTTATCGGCGCAGCGCTGGTGGCCATGAGCAACCCGATTTCCTTCGGTGCGTTCCTCGGTGACTGGTCGCGCTACATCCCCCGCAACACGCCCAAGCGCCGCATCATGCTGGCCGTGATCGCTGCGCAACTGGCGACATTGATTCCGTTTCTGTTCGGCCTCGCCACCGCCACCATCGTCGCGATCAAGGCGCCGGACTACATCGCGGCCAACAATTACGTGGGTGGGCTGCTGGCGGTTTCGCCGAGCTGGTTCTTCCTGCCGGTGTGCCTGATCGCGGTGATCGGCGGCATGTCCACCGGCACCACGTCGCTGTATGGCACTGGCCTTGACATGTCCAGCGTGTTTCCACGGGTGCTGTCGCGCGTCAAGGCGACGTTGCTGATCGGCGTACTGTCGATTGCCTTCATCTTCATCGGGCGCTTCGCGGCGAATCTGGTGCAGAGCGTCTCGACCTTCGCCGTGCTGATCATCACCTGCACCACGCCATGGATGGTGATCATGATCATCGGCCTGCTGGTGCGCCGTGGCTTCTACTGCCCGGATGACCTGCAAGTGTTCACCCGCGGCGAAACCGGCGGGCGCTACTGGTTCAGCCACGGCTGGAACTGGCGCGGCCTGGGGGCGTGGATCCCCAGCGCGCTGGTGGGGTTGTGCTTCGTCAACCTGCCGGGGCAGTTCGTCGGGCCGCTGGGGGAACTGGCCGGCGGGATCGACATCAGCCTGCCAGTGACCCTGGGCCTGGCCTCGGTGGTGTACCTGGTGCTGCTGGGGGTGTTTCCAGAGCCGGCGGCGGTGTATGGACCGGAGGATCCGCGTAGCGAGGGATCCTCGGAGCCAATCGATAAACCCTCCCTCAGACAGACCGCCTGACCCGAGACAACGAAATACCTGTGGCGAGGGAGCTTGCTCCCGCTGGGCTGCGCAGCGGCCCCAAGCTTTTAGCGGTTGCTGCGCAACCGAGCGGGAGCAAGCTCCCTCGCCACAACAGCGCGTTCGCACTGAGGCTGCAGTGCCAGGGACAGCACCGCCTCGTCCCATAAAAAAAAGACAATCGGAGACACGCCATCATGGCTTTGGACTTAATCGTCGTTCTCATCTACGCCGCCGGCATGATCGCCCTCGGCTGGTACGGCATGCGCCGCGCCAAGACCCGTGACGACTACCTGGTCGCCGGGCGCAACCTCGGCCCGGGCTTTTACCTGGGCACCATGGCCGCCACCGTGCTGGGCGGTGCGTCCACCATTGGCACCGTGCGCCTGGGCTACGTCTACGGCATTTCCGGATTCTGGCTGTGCGGCGCCATCGGCCTGGGCATCGTCGGCCTCAGCCTGTTCCTCGCCAAGCCGTTGCTCAAGCTCAAGATCTACACCGTGACCCAAGTGCTGGAGCGCCGCTACAACCCGACCGCGCGCCAGGCCAGCGCGCTGATCATGCTGGTTTATGCGCTGATGATCGGCGCCACCTCGACCATCGCCATCGGCACCGTGATGCAGGTGCTGTTCGGCTTGCCGTTCTGGGTGTCGATCCTGGTGGGCGGTGGTGTGGTGGTGCTGTATTCCACCATCGGCGGCATGTGGTCGCTGACCCTCACCGACATCGTGCAATTCCTGATCATGACCGTTGGCCTGGTGTTCCTGCTGATGCCAATGTCCATCGTCGATGCCGGCGGCTGGGATGCAATGGTGGCGGCATTGCCGGCCAGCTACTTCGATTTCACCGCGATTGGCTGGGACACCATCCTCACCTACTTCCTGATCTACTTCTTCGGCATTTTCATCGGCCAGGACATCTGGCAGCGAGTGTTCACCGCTCGCAGCGAAAGTGTGGCGAAAGTGGCTGGCACCGCCGCCGGCCTGTACTGCGTGCTGTACGGCCTGGCCGGTGCATTGATCGGCATGGCGGCCAAGGTCTTGCTGCCGGACCTGGCGAACGTCAACAACGCCTTCGCCAGCATCGTCCAGACCAGCCTGCCCAACGGCATTCGTGGATTGGTGATCGCCGCCGCCCTGGCAGCCCTGATGTCCACCGCCGCAGCGGGCCTGCTCGCGGCGTCCACCACGGTCGTCCAGGACTTGCTGCCCCGCCTGCGCCAGGGTCGTGAAAGCGGCAGCGGCGACGTCCATGAAAACCGCATCGCAACCTTGTTGATGGGAGCGGTGGTCTTGGTGATCGCCCTGGTGGTCAGCGACGTCATCAGCGCCCTGACCCTGGCCTACAACCTGTTGGTGGGCGGCATGCTGATCCCGCTGATCGGCGCCATCTACTGGAAACGCGCCACCACCGCCGGCGCGATCACCAGCATGTCGCTGGGCTTCCTGACCGCGCTGTTCTTCATGCTCAAGGACGGCCTGGACGCCAACACGCCGATCTACTACAGCCTGAGCGTGGCACTGGTGAGTTTCGTCGTGGTGAGTGTGTTGTCGCCACGGCCGAGTGCGGTGGCCAAGGTGGTTTGACCGCCAACTCTCGGCAATGAGATCCCTGTGGGAGCGAGCTTGCTCGCGATGACGGCGGTACATTCAACATAAATGCATCCCCGTCCACCGCTATCGCGAGCAAGCTCGCTCCCACAGATTCTGTCTTGAACAATAAAAAGATCGCAGTTCCGGGCCATCTCTATTGAAATGGTCCGGAACTGCGATCTCTCCAAATTCCTGGTGGGTTTACCGGCGGCGCGGTTGGCGGCGGCGTTGATCGTCATCGGTGCGGATCGGTATCGGTTGCATCGGTGGCTCGATCAGGCCAAGCGCAACACCCAGGTCGTGAAGCCAATTCTGGATTTTCTCTTTCATCGTGGTGCCCCCTCAGGGTGGTACGAGCGGCAAATTACTGTGGCCCCTTCGCACTGATAATAGTCCGATGTTCTACGCAATGCTCGTCTCAGTTTGCAATGATCTGTTACTGAATTGATCCAAATCCACCTCCCGGAGTTCAAGCCGATTGCGCCGTCGTCATGGACGCTCGCGGCCAGGCCTGTTGTTGCAATTCGATCCAGGCGTTGAGGTTGGCCCCGACCATGCCTTTGCGCCACATCAGCCAGGTCGTGGCGCTGGCAAACGGCTCGGCCAGCGGATGCACCGTCACCCGCTCGCGGCCCGGCAGGCTGGCCAGCATCGACTCGGACATCAACGCCACCCCGGACCCGGCGATCACACACGCCAGCATCCCTTGGTAAGACTCGATTTCCATCGCCCGGCCCATGGTCGCGTGGTCATGGGCAAACCAGGCCTCCAAACGCATCCGATAGGAGCAACCACGCCGGAACGTGAACACCGCGCGTCCCTGCACATCCAGCGCGCTGCGTACCGGCGCATGATCGGCCTCGGTAATCAGTACCAACCGCTCGTCGCACAACGGCACGCCGTCGAGCCCCGCCAGCTCCAGCGGGCCGTCCACCAACGCCGCGTCGAGACGATTGGTGAGCAGGCCCTCAAGCAATTCGCCACTCGGCCCGGACTGCACTTGCAGGTTCACCGCCGGATACGCCCGGTGATAAGTCGCCAGCAAGTCCGGCAGATGCGTCGCCGCCGTGCTGTACATCGTGCCCAGCAGAAAATCCCCGGCCGGCTGCCCGCCCTGCACGGCGGCATGGGCCTCGTCGTGCAAGGCGAACAGCCTGGCCGCATAGTCCAATAGGACTTTTCCTGCCGGTGACAACTGCAAACGCTGACGCTCACGCAGGAAAAGGTCCACGCCCAGTTGCTCTTCAAGCTGCTTGAGCCGGGTCGAAAGGTTCGACGGCACCCGGTGCAGGCGCTCGGCGGCCCGGGTGATGGAACCTTCCTCGGCCACGGCCTGGAAAATCCGTAATTGGCTGAACTCCACGACATTCTCCAAAAAAGAACAAGTTACTCACTATTATTCATTTTTAATGAAAGTCAATCGGTCCTAGCCTGACGGTCATTCGCCTCGACGCTGGAGAACGACCATGTCACCTCTTATTCGCCTGCTCGGCAGTTTCATCGCTCTGATGATGGCCATGGGCATCGGCCGCTTCGCCCTTACGCCCCAGTTACCTCATTTGATCGGCGAAGGTCAGATCGACTTGACCGCCGCCGGTCTGATTGCTGCGGCCAACTACCTGGGTTATTTCCTCGGCGCGCTGGATGCCATGTTCGCCCGCCGTCCGGAACAGGTGCGGCAGCGGTTGCTCGGCGGCTTGTGGTTGTGCGTGCTGCTGACCTTGTCGTCGTTCTGGGCCTGGGGTTTCTGGCCACACCTGGCCTTGCGTTTTGGCACTGGCGTGGCGAGCGCCTGGGTGCTGGTGATGATCACCGCCCTGAGCCAACCCTTGGCAGCCACGGCGGGACGGCCACGGCTCGGCGCACTGGTGTTTGCCGGACCGGGGCTGGGAATTTTCCTGACCGGCCTGCTCGCCCTGGGTTCGAACCTGCTGGGCCAGACCTCCGCGACGCTGTGGCTGGTGTATGCCGGCGTGGCGTTGGTGATGCTGCTGGTGATCTTGCCGATCCTGCCACAGCCCGCCGCCGCGGTCGTTGCAACACCCGTCAGCGCCTCGCCAAACCGTGGCATCACTCGACTTGGCGTGGTGTACGCCCTGTACGGTGTGGGCTACATCATTCCGGCGACATTCCTGTCGCAGATGGCCTCGGCGCAGTTCCACGGGCAATGGCAAGCAGACCTGTTCTGGCCCTGCTTCGGCTTGGCGGCCGCCAGCGGCGTGTTGCTGGTCAGCCTGCGTCGCCCCAACCCGAACACCACCGGTCGCTGGCTGATGGGTACGCTCTGGCTGCAAGCCGCTGGAGTATTTGCCTGCCTGCTGGGCAGTGGACCGGGGCTGGCGTTGGGGGTGATCCTGTGTGGCACGCCGTTCCTGGCTTGTATGCAGCTGGTGATGCTGCGCTCCCGGGAACTGGCGCCCCACGCCACCCAGCGCAACGCTGGCCTGTTGACCGCCTGCTTTGCCGTGGGCCAGCTCAGCGGGCCTCTGCTGGCGGCGTTGAGCAGCCATTTCAGCGGCGGCCTGCAACCAGCGCTGATCATCGCCGGCAGCGGTCTGCTGCTGGCCGGCGGCCTGCTGCTGCGGCCCGCCAGCCGGGGCGCGGCAAGGCCATGCGCCCAGACCGCGCTGCGTTGATCAGGCCTGGCTGAGCGATGGGCTCAGGTGCGCAGCCAACTCGCGTCGCGCCAAGGCGAAATACAACACCCCGCCGAGGAAGCAACCGGTGAACCAGGCAAAGTTGGCCATCGGTTGCAGCAGCGGTGTGAAGGTGATCGCCACGCCCATCAACGTCGCCGGGATCAACGCCTTCACCGCAGTCCAGTTAATGCCGCCACTGTAGTAATAGCGCCCGCTCGGCCCGTCATTGAACAGCGCGTCGACGTCGATCTGCTGTTTTTTGATCAGGTAGTAATCCACCAGCAGGATCCCGAACAGCGGGCCGATGAACGCCGCCAGCACGTCGAGGGTGTAGTGGATCACTTCAGGGTTATTGAACAGGTTCCACGGCGTGATGAAAATCGAGGCCACCGCCGCGATCATGCCGCCGGCGCGCCAGCTGATCTTGCTGGGCGCGACGTTGGCGAAGTCGAACGCCGGGGAAACGAAGTTGGCGACAATGTTGATGCCTATGGTGGCGGTCACGAAAGCAAAGGCGCCCAGCAAGACGGCCACACTGTTGTCGATGCGCGCCACGGTGGCAATCGGGTCGTGGAGCATTTCGCCGAACACCGGCAAGGTCCCGGAAACGATCACCACGGTGACCAGGGAGAACGCCAGGAAATTCACCGGCAGCCCCCAGAAATTCCCCCGGCGTACGTCAGACATGCTCCGGCAGTAACGGCTGAAATCGCCGAAGTTCAGGGTCGGACCGGAAAAGTACGACACCACCAGCGCCGTCGCCACGATTACCTGGCCGAACGCTTGCCAACCGGACAGGGACTTTTCCCCCAGGGTGAAGCTGATGTTGCTCCAGCCGGCCTTCCACACGATCCAACCGGCCAACAGGAACATCACCGCATAGACCACCGGCCCGGCCCAGTCGATGAAACGACGGATCGATTCCATACCGGTCCAGAACACCAGCGCCTGGACGAACCACAAGCTGAGGAAACCGAACCAGCCCAGGTAGGACAAACCGGCAAAATGCGGCGTCGCGTAGGCTTCCATCGAAGGAAAAAACCGCAACACCACAATGATCAACGCACTGGAGGCCAGGTACGTCTGAATGCCGTACCAGGCCACGGCGATCAAGCCACGAATGACGGCAGGAATATTCGCCCCGAACACGCCGAACGCCAGCCGACAGATCACCGGGTACGGTACTGCCGCCTGCTGGCTCGGCTTGGCGACCAGGTTGGCGATCAACTGCACGATGCAGATCCCACCCAGCAAGGCGATCAACACCTGCCAGCTTGCCAGGCCCAACGCGAACAGGCTGGCGGCGAATACGTAGCCACCCACGCTGTGCACATCGCTCATCCAGAAGGCGAAAATGTTGTACCAATTCCATTTCTGCGGCAGCGGGCCCAAGTCCTCGTTATAGAGGCGGGGGCTGTAGCCGTTGGGCAATTGCTCGGACATTGCGGGGCTCCTTTTGAGTACCGCCGTGCCCCCGCATCGACCTGCTCACCATACTGCGCACGGGAGCCGGCATGGTTTGTATACGAAGCGCTACGCAGAATGCGTGCCACAGGCGAAGAATGTGAGACAAACCGCGGTGTGCAGCGAGGTTAAAAGCCAAGCAAAAGCAGGCACACGCCCATGAACAGGGCGTGAGTGCATGCTAAAGGTGCAGGATTTTGTATACAGAGGAAGGTCGTAGCGCGCCGCGGTGTGGGAGCAAAGCTTGCTCGCGAAACAGGCGCCTCGGTATCAGAAAGACCGCATCGCCTTCATCGCGGGCAAGCCTTGCTCCCACAGCTGGCCTCCCTGGCCACATTAAATCCTTACTTGCCACAGATGCTGTGGCTCGGCTGAGATCAACTCAATTCAATGCGATCGGCATGAATGACAATCTGCCCATTCTTGTACAGCGCACCAATGGCTTTCTTGAAGTTGCCCTTGCTCACGCCAAACAGGCTGCTGATCAGCACCGGGTCGCTCTTGTCACTGACCGGCAACGTGCCGTTGTTCTCACGCAACTTGGCGAGGATCTTGGCGTTCAGGCTGGTGGCGGCTTCCTGGCCCACGGGCTGCAGGCTCAGGCTGATCTTGCCGTCCGGGCGGATTTCCTTGATGAAGCCTTTTTCCTGTTTGCCAGCACGCATGAACTTGAAGATTTCGTTCTTGTGGATCAGGCCCCAGTGCTTGTTGTTGATGATTGCCTTGAAGCCCATGTCAGTGGCTTCGGCGACCAGCAAGTCAACTTCCTGGCCCGGCGTGTAGTTGGCCGGGGTCTTGTCCAGATAACGATCCAGACGCGCGGTGGCGGTGATGCGGCGGGTGTGCTTGTCGAGGTAGACGTGCACCACGCAGTACTCGCCGGCGGTCAACTGGCGCTTTTCTTCGGAGTACGGCAGCAACAGATCCTTGGGCAGCCCCCAGTCCAGGAACACGCCGATGCTGTTGACTTCAGCCACTTTCAGGCTGGCGAACTCACCCACCTGAACTTTAGGCTTTTCCGTGGTGGCGATCAGTTTGTCGTCGCTGTCCAGATAAATAAAAACATTGAGCCAGTCTTCATCTTCACTGGGAATATCCTTGGGAATATATCGGTTGGGCAGCAGGATTTCGCCGTCCGCACCGCCGTCCAGATATAAACCGAAGTTAGTGTGTTTAACCACTTGCAAACTGTTGTAGCGCCCGACTAAAGCCATTTCCAATACCCTCATTGCGTGGGCGGCATTCTACCCGGTTTTGCGGCGCGATTCGTGGCCGCAGGCGATGTTTGCTGGCAAGGCCCTGCACAGCCATTGATTTTCCTGGGCTTTCGACGCAGGCACGGCCATTCGTCAGGCGGCCGACGGTGCGTACAGCTCGCCCTCAACGCCGTATTTCGCCCAGTGTGTTATTTAAAAACAGAGGCTTAGGGCAATAATTGCCAGATAACCGCTCATTATTCCCATCACGACAGCGATAATTCAGAAGGATATTTACCAAGCAATTGTCAAGTATTTCCTGTACGATGCCTGGCCCAATTAATTATCTACAGGTTAATGGCCGTCATGCGCGTAAAAGCATCCAACAGCAAAGCAAAGCCAGCTCCAGCCGTTGAAACCAGCGAGTCGATCAACGACCAGATCGCCGCGTTTCTCAAGTCCGGCGGCGAGATCCAGCAAATTGCCAAAGGCGTCAGCGGCCAGACATTCGGCCCGTCCAAGCAGATCAGCCTGGGCAAGAAGTAACCAACGCGTCACCTGGTCCCAAAGCGCTTTGAGCTTCGAAGCGCTTGGACTGGAACCCTCCCCCGCCCCACCCATTTCCCATGAATCGACGAACGGCCTTCGCAGCCGAGCATTCGCCGGTATGCTTTCACCTCTCTAGCTCAAGCGTTTCAGCTTCGTACCGATCCTGCTTCTCGCTATTTCTGGAGTGAAGCATGCGTATCCCTATTGTTGTGTCGATGATCGGCCTTATGACCTGTTCCCTCGCTCAGGGGCAGGTGTTCCAGCGCGAGCTCGGCGACTTCGACCTCAAGCTCGGCACCACGCCCAGCCGCAGCATGGCCCAGGGCCTGGTCACGCCGTCGAGCACCGGCTCGTTCCATGGTGGCCTGGACCTGAGCCATGACAGCGGCTGGTACGTCGGCCAGTGGTCACCCAGCGCCGGCCTGACACCTTCCGCCGATCTTGAAGTCGATTCCTACATGGGCTTTAAACAACCCTTCGACCAGACCCTCGGCTACGAAGTCGGCCTGATCCACTACAGTTACCCCACCGTCGATACCCTCGACAGCCAGGAGTTCTTCGGCGGCCTGACCGTGCTCGGCAGCCGCTTCGGCGCAGCCCTGAGCAACGACCCGGACAAACAGAACAGCACGCTGTTTGCCGACTTGGGCGGCAACATACCGTTCGGCATTGGCATCAGCGCCAAATACACCACCCACCAACTCAACACCCCTGTCTCGGTCGAGAACGGTTATGTCGGCAGTTTCAGTGACTGGTCATTGAAAATTTCCCGCCCATGGAAGGGCCTCGACCTGGACCTGATCTACAGCGACTCAAGCCTCAGCGGCAGCAGTTGCTCGGCGTATTCCGGCCACAACAGCGAATGCGACAGCCTGCTGACCCTCAAGATGGCCCACCCTTTTTACTAAGCGTTACGCATCTAATCGGCTGAACTGCCGCGCCTCTGCAATGCTCAAACAAAGCACCTACGCCCTCGCAAGGACTCGCTCATGCCGCGCTGGTTGACCCGCATTGCCATGTTCATCGCCCTGCTGCTGACGCTCACTGCCTGCAGCCGCATCGGCCTGGCCTACCGCAACCTCGACTTGATCATTCCCTGGACCCTCAACGATTACCTGGAGATCAATGGCGAGAAAAAGGACTGGTTCAACGAACGCCTCAAGGAACACCTGAGCTGGCATTGCACCACCCAACTGCCCGGCTACCTCGACTGGCTGGATCGCCTCAAGACCATGGTACAAACCGACCAGGTGACCGACGAAGCCCTCCAACAACGCACCCGGGAAGCCAAGGCCGCCATCGCCGAGACCGCCCGGGAAATCACCCCCTCGGCCATCGAACTGCTGCAAGGCCTGAACGACGACCAAGTCGATGACATGGACGCCGCCTTCGTCAAGGACCAGCGCAAACGCCAGAAGGAATACCTCAAGCCGTCCTTGCAGGAGCAGATCCAGGCACGCAGCGACCGCATGGAGAAACGCCTGAACGACTGGCTCGGCCCGCTCAATGATGCCCAGCGCCAGCGCGTGATGGCCTGGTCCACCGCCCTCGGCGACCAGAACCAGCAATGGATCGCCAACCGCGCCCACTGGCAAAACCAGTTCAGCCAAGCCGTGGCCCAACGCCACAGCCCCGACTTCCCCAAACGCATCGAACAATTGCTGGTCAACCGCGAAAGCCTCTGGACCCCCGCCTACCGCGAGGCCTTCAGCAAAACCGAAGCCCAGGCCCGCAGCCTGCTGGTGGACCTGATGGCCGAAAGCACACCGACCCAGCGCGAACGGCTGCTGAAGAAAATCGACGGGGTAAAGAAGGATTTCACTGATTTGAAGTGCCTGAAGGCAGCACGTTCCTAAAACCACTGAGATCCCATTTGAGAGCGAGCTTCTGTGGGAGCAAGGCTTGCCCGCGATAGCATCACCTCGGTCCATCTGATAGACCGTGTTGCCTGCATCGCGGGCAAGCCTTGCTCCCACACAAGCCCAGCTCCCACGGGATTCAGTACAGGCCTGTCAGGCAATCTGCGCCTTCGAAGCCAAATCCTCGAACGTAAACTCATCCAGCGCATCGTCCTGCTCATCCAGCACCTGGCGCGGATGATCATTGCCCGGGATGCTGCTGTCGATCAGGCTTAACAACCGCGAACCACGCGGCGTCAGCACAAAGTTCTCGCCATTACCGCCCTCTTCCTCCGGCCTAGGCTCGATATAGTTACGCTGCAGCAACAACTTTTCATACTCCCCGGCAACCGCTTTCAGATGATCGAGGTTCTCGATCGCCTCGCCTTCAGCCGCTTTCGCTGCCGCGTACTGCTCCGCGTAAGCCCGAGGAGCAAAGCTGTGACCGGCGCCGTTCTGCACTTCGTGCAACAACAGTTCGATCAAGTCCCAGTTATAAGTCGTCATCCTGGTCCATCCTCCAAAGAGTGAGATGCCTACCTAGGTTGTGACCGAGGCGCTGCGCCGCCGTTCAGCCGGGTTTCCAGGCGGTCTCAACCTTGAACCGACCAACGGCCTGTCGAATTGCTCCCAGGCCAGACGACCAACTGTTGAAGGCCGATTTAGCGGCCCTGACCACAGGAGACATCACCATGAACGTAGAGAATCATCCAGTCGTCTCGCGGGAAGAATGGCTCGCCGCCCGCCGCCAACACCTGGCCCACGAAAAAGCCTTCACCCGCGAACGAGACAAACTCAGCGCCGAACGCCGCGCACTGCCCTGGGTAAAAATCGAAAAACCCTACCGCTTCCAAGGCCCACAAGGCGAACTGAGCCTGACCGACCTGTTCGGCGGACGCAGCCAACTGATCATCTATCACTTCATGTTCGGCCCCGGCTGGACAGAAGGCTGCCAAGGCTGCTCGTTCCTATCCGACCACATCGACGGCGCCAACCAACACCTGGCCCACCACGACGTCGCCGTGGTGGCCGTTTCGCGAGCGTCCTTCGCCGAATTCCAACCCTTCAAGCACCGCATGGGCTGGAGGTTCGACTGGGTCTCGTCGCAAGCCTGCGACTTCAACTACGACTTCGGCGTCAGCTTCAAAGCCGAAGACACCGCCGCCGGAAAAGCCACCTACAACTACGAAAAAACCGACAGCGCCGAAGGCGAACTCCCTGGCCTGAGCGTCTTCTATCGCAACGAAGCCGGCGACATCTTCCACACCTACTCCACCTACGCCCGTGGCCTGGACATCCTGGTCGGTACCTACAACTACCTCGACCTGACGCCCAAGGGCCGCAACGAAGACGAAATCATGGACTGGGTGCGGCATCACGATAAGTACGAAAAGGCCGAGCCACGTAGCTGCTGCCATGGTTGATGCGCCAACCCGCGCAAGTCGAGCGCGATCCCCGTGGCGCGGGAGCTTGCTCCCGCTCGACTGTGCAGCAGTCGCCCGTTTTTGCCTTAACCACAGCGCTGCGCAACAGGTTTGAGGTAATCGGAAGAGCTGCGAGCGCAGGTAACAGAATTAATGACAACGGGCGACTTCTCAGTCGCCCGCTTCATAGCATTAATTTGCTTATCGACGATGGCCCTGCTGAGCCTGCATGTATTGGCGAAGAAGCTGATTGATGCGTGTTTGATAGCCCGCGCCCTGCCCCTTGAACCACTCGACCACATCGGCATCAAGGCGAATGGTCACCGCCTGCTTGACCGGCACACGCAGCTCAGCGCGCCGGAAGAAATCCTCATCTAGTTCAGGGATATCGCTGGTATCGATGTCCGCGTCATTCAACTTGGCCAAGCGCTCCCAGTCAGTTTTCGATGTTTTCGACATAACGTATGGCCTCTTGTTTAGTGGCTTTACGAGCGGAGATGATGCGAATCACATTACCCCGTCGCTCGGTGTACACGACCACGCCAATCATCGCTTTGATCAGTCCAATAGTGATCCAGCGCTCTTCGCCGTAGTCCATTCGCTCATCGTGCAAGGCCAGCATCGGGTGCTGAAAGATGTCCGGCACGTCGTTGAAGTCGATACCGTGCTTAAGGACGTTGGCCCGGTTCTTGGCTTCGTCCCATTCAAATAGCATGGGACCTTCTGTACTTACTTACGTACATACACACTACTCTCCTCCGCAAAAATACACAGCCCTTGGTAGCTCAAGAACTGACCATCGGATCACTAGCGACATTGGAAAAAATTCAGGAGACGAAAACGTGTTCGGCGCAGGACGCCTCGTTCCCTAAGATTATTGTCGTAACTGCCCATCTAAAATCAGTCGCATCCGGTAAAGAAGTGCGAAAGGTCCTGTACGGAGATGGAAACCTCCTGCGAAACGGACAGACAAGATGACAAACAGGTCCTAAGTAGGAAACGGGGGCTCACTCCGCCATTACGATGAATACGAAGGAGCCAAGCTCCACGCTCGCTGCTGCTAAGCACAACCCTCAAATCAATCGCTGCTCCCGTGGCGAGGGAGCTCCCGCTCGGCTGCGCAGCAGGCGCTTGCTTTACCTGGGCCAAAGCCAACAACTGCTAGGTCAAAGGTCCTACATAAAGCTCGGAAAGCGGCGTCTTGTGAGCTGAGAGCGGACCACCCTATATTGCTTCGTCGCCCAAATAGACGACCGGGTTTGGCGACCCGAATCGACAGAGAGACTCACCAACTTTCGAGGCTCTTGCTATGACCAGATACATGCCCATCACCGGCATCGACTGCATCCCCGCCACCCTGCTCATCGACACCGAAGCACCACTCGACGTCCTGTTCGAAACCGCCGACTACCGCATCCGCACCGTGACCCAAGTGCTGGAAAACATCGCATTCCGCTCGGATATCAGCTCCGATACGCTGGTGCTTTCGGACTTTTGCAAGATGCTGACGATAGCCTTGCGTGATGGGTGCGACGTGATGGATGTGATTGGAAGACGGCTGCGAGCTCAAGCGGCTGAATAACGAAAACGGGCGCCCCTTGGGTCGCCCGTTTTTCACATGCACAGATAGCAAAAGTGATCGAGATATTTACAGCGTTTGACCCCGCAGAATATCTCAGCACACCAGAGGCCATTGCGAGAAAACCAGAGAAAAGGCCCCGCCTCAGAAAGCGGGGCTATTTTGCTTCGCAGGTGCATGGCGACTACTTGCCCGCCTCCTCAACTGCCTCCGTGTTCCGAGGACCGAAAGAATATTTCAGGGCCCGTGCCTTCATGGTCCGCGGATCAGGTAAACCTACAGTCTCTGGGCCCGCAAAGCCGGTGACACCTTTGCTGAACGTGGGATTGATCGCATCGAACAGGAAGCTGAAACCTTGTTTGAGCGAGCTCTGGGCGATGCCGTGACACCCCATGCAGCCGCCCATGGTCAGGCTTTGAGTGCTGTGGTCGTAATCCGGTACCTTGATGTTTGGCTGGTTGCGCGCATTGGTCAGGATGTTGGTATTCGGGATGGGGAATACGTTGCTCCCACGAAACAGCTGGATTCCCGGCTGGCTGCTTTCGACCATGATATTGGCCAGGTAGTAATCCGGATCGGTTTGAGTGCTCGACGGGATGGCCTGTACCCCCTTGAGCCGATAGTGCTTCCAGACCGAACTGTTGAACTCGCTGCTGCCGTCCATGAGCTGCTTGACCTGGTCGTTCACCGCTACGACTTCGGAATGCATAGTGAGCGGTTGCACGACCCGGATCGGCCCGGCCTGCCCTTCGGGGATCCCGTTACTGCCGGAGTACACCGGCGGATTAAGGGCCGCGTTTGCGACTTCGCCCTCTTTCGGCAGGGAAACCGTGTAGGTTTTATTGCCGTCAGAGAAGGTGGCGGTCGGGGGATTGTTTATATCGAAACCGGGATAATCAATCTTGTTGTAGTTGGCGATGTAGTAGAGCCCGGTCGGTGATTTACCGTCGGCCAGCGTCAGGGCGTCCTCGTGCTCGAACGTGGCGAAGATGAAGGTTGGGTAGTTGGGCGTCTTATGGATGATGTGCAAGGCTACCAGTGCGTAGTCTTCGTTCTGCGCCACCGGGTCACTGTCGAGGCCCTTATAGGTCACCACCTTCGCCGTATGGTAGCGCCCGCGATTTTGTGCCGGGATGTCTGCCAGCTTGCGCCATGTCGCCTTGACCTCAACCGCGCCGTCGGGCAGCACTACATGGGTATCCGGGAAGCTGCTCAGGCCTTTCGCATACTCATAAATGACGGGGTTCGCCTTGGCCTCGAACAGAATCTGGCTGTCGTTTGACGGGGCATAATCGCCCCGTGTCTTCGCCACATTTGGCGGATTGGTCGGGAAGAAAATAGCGTTTTGTCCTATTTGGGTCGCTTCATCCAGATTGTTGTAAAGATTAAAGGTGGCGCCTGGCGCCAAACGAATACCCTTGGGAAATTGTATATAGCTGTATTGCGGGTCAGAACCAAACGGACGCGTCGGACCACCTGCGGTGTTTTTTTGTGGTCCTGCTGGAAACAACTCGGTGCGGTGAGCGAAGGTTTGCCATAACAAGGGGCTGGGAGACGTTGGCATCATGCCCGAATCGGCAAAGCTGCTGCCGGGGTTGCCGACGCCACGGTTGGCCGGCAACGGTGCCTTGGCGGTATTGTTCAGTGCGAAAAAGCTCCGCCAGGCGAACGTTGCATAGTCGGTATGACTCAGGCCCGTCGCCAGGTCAGCGGGCAATTGCGGGTTGTTCCCCGTGAGATCGTTTGTAGTAATGCCA
Source organism: Pseudomonas sp. St316 (assembly GCF_018325905.1). NCBI lineage: Bacteria > Pseudomonadati > Pseudomonadota > Gammaproteobacteria > Pseudomonadales > Pseudomonadaceae > Pseudomonas > Pseudomonas sp. St316. Next base: position 5,044,095 of record NZ_AP021901.1, read on the forward strand.
TAGGAAACACCCAATCCGGAGGGGTAGGCAGAACGTCCGGAAAAAGCGAAATAGGGTGCCCATTTGAGCCCATCGGTTGAATAAAAAGTATTGGGGCCACTGCTGATGAATAGGCGGTCATTGAACATCGTCGCGCTGTTCAAGAAACTCTTGCCAGGGATCCCCGTCAGTCCCTGCTTCGCGCCCCAATTACCTCCTCGGTCATAAGTACGTTCGAACAGGCCGCCGTTAAAAAAAGTGTAATAGACCCTCAAATTACCGTTATAGACGACCGGTACCAGGTTCCCAATCGTGTCGGGGCCTTCCTGGAATGCGGTTTTTTCCGGGCTCCATCTAAGGCCGTCGTAGGTCACGTAGTAAACCGCCTTGCCGCCGTTCTCGTTGTACAAGACAAACAACTGACCGTTGTACACGACGGCTTTGTTACTCAGCGCGGTATGGATTGTATTGACCGAGTCCACAGGGGACCAATGGGTGCCGTCGTCGGAACTGATGGTCTTTAACTGTTGGCGCGGGGCGTCGGCAAAGGTCAGTACCAGCTTTTGCTTGAATACGGTGACGGAGACGCCACTGTAGATGTTACCGACCGGGATAGTGTTCGGTGCAGACCAGGCCTTCCCCTCTGTTGAATACGAGAAATAGATATTTTTTTGATCAGTGTTGCTGGCCCAGAACATGTAGACCTTGCCCTTGAACGACTGCACCACGGGGACAAAGTACGATGAACTGTAGGGCACCACGCTCGTTGAAGAAGGCTTGCCACTTGAGGCATCCGGATGATCAAAAACATCGACTTCAATCCCCACGCCTTGTTGCGGCGTTGCGACAATCACACTCTGCGCATAGGTCGAGGAGATAATAAATAAACCACACAAGCACAACATCAGCCGACTGAGTATTGCTTCAATGCTCATAGATTCATTCCTTGAGTGAGTGTCTACCACAGGCCTGACATGTGCCTGGGTAGTTATTCCATTGCTGAAGCGTGATCTGCACTGACCGCGAAGTGCCAGGCTCAACCGTTTTTGTACTCACCTGCGTTGTTATTCATGGATAACACATGGGGTTGGAGGGCATCGACTGCAGGCACGCTCCGGCTTTTGCAGGCGGATGTGCGGCAGGCGCATCCTCCATGGTAGTCGACTGTTTAATATCGGCTAGGCGAACGCCGAAAAAGACCTCAAGCGGTGGCGACTCAAGGTGAACTTTCCATCCAACTCGGGCCTCAACCCATTATCTGCCCAACAAGGAATACGAGGCTCCATGATGAAAAACCTCCTGAAGCTCACCCTCGCCGCCGCCCTCACCTGCGCCTTGCCAGCCTGGGCCACTTGCACGCCAGAGGAAGCGACCGCCAAGCGCGAACAATTGGCAAATGAAGTGACCAAGCTCACCGAGCAGAACCCGGACAAGGCCAAGGAAATGAACGACGAGTTGCAGGCCATGGACCTGGAGACTGCCAGCAAGGATGTGCCGGACAAGTGCCAGTTGATTGATAAGCGCTTGGAAGAGTTGAAGAACGCGAAAAAGAAAGCCGGGTAATCAGCCAAAGCCGAGCATCACCCGCTTTTTGTGGCGAGGGGATTTGTGGGAGCAAGGCTTGCCCGCGATGAAGGCGACGCGGCTTTTCAGAAATCGAAGCGCCTGTGTCGCGAGCAAGCTTTGCTCCCACAAATCCCTCACCACAGGGCCTGGTTCACTTCCTCGCCACGGGGCTTTGCGTTAGATTCAATTACCCATAAAAAAACCGGACCCAAGTCCGGTTTTTTATGGGGCACAGTCGCCAACTCACTCAGCCGCTGGCGCCTCTGGCTTGCGGCGCTTGAGCGGGGCCATGCCGTCCTTGCTGACCAGCGACAGGGCGTCGGTCTTCGGGCGGTTGGCGATTTTGCGTTTGGTTGGAGCCTTGGCGCCGGTTTTCTTCTTGTCGCCCTTGGCGTCGACCTTTTTCTTCTTCACGCCAACCGCTTTGCCCGAGGCCTTGACCTTCTTCGGCCCGCCGTAGGTGCCTTTGACTTCCTTGATGGTGCGGCGCTCGAAGCTCTGCTTGAGGTAGCGCTCGATGCTCGACATCAGGTTCCAGTCGCCGTGGCAGATCAGCGAGATCGCCAGGCCGTCGTTACCGGCGCGGCCGGTACGACCGATGCGGTGCACGTACTCATCGCCGCTGCGAGGCATGTCGAAGTTGATGACCATGTCCAGGCCGTCCACGTCCAGGCCGCGAGCGGCGACGTCGGTGGCGACGAGGATTTTCACCCCGCCCTGCTTGAGACGGTCGATGGCCAGCTTGCGGTCCTTCTGGTCTTTCTCGCCGTGCAGCACGAACGCCTTGTATTCCTGAGCCACCAGGCGGCCGTAGATGCGGTCGGCCATGGCCCGGGTGTTGGTGAATACGATGGCTTTTTCGTAGGTCTCGTTGGCCAGCAACCAGTTGACGATCTGTTCTTTGTGCTGGTTGTGGTCAGCGGTGATGATCTGCTGGCGGGTGGTGGCGTTCAGTTGGCTGACCGCGTTGAGCTGCAAGTGCTCAGGGTTGTTCAGCACCTTGGCGATCATCTCGCGCAGGCCCGAGCCGCCAGTGGTGGCGGAAAACAGCATGGTCTGCTGGCGATTGACGCATTCGTCCACCAGGCGCTGCACGTCTTCGGCAAAGCCCATGTCGAGCATGCGATCGGCTTCGTCCAGCACCAGTACTTCGACTTCCTTGAGGTCAAGGTTGCCGGCGTTCAACTGCTCGATCATCCGCCCTGGGGTGCCGATCAGAATGTCCGGCACCTTGCGCAGCATGGCGGCCTGGACCTTGAAGTCTTCGCCGCCGGTGATCAGGCCGGACTTGATGAAGGTGAATTGCGAGAAGCGCTCCACTTCCTTCAGGGTCTGCTGGGCCAGTTCACGGGTCGGCAGCAGGATCAGGGTCTTGATGCTGACGCGGACCTTGGCTGGGCCGATCAGGCGGTTGAGGATCGGCAGCACGAACGCGGCGGTCTTGCCGCTGCCGGTTTGCGCCGTCACCCGCAGGTCACGCCCCTGGAGCGCGAGCGGAATAGCCGCTGCCTGCACCGGCGTTGGCTCGACAAATTTAAGCTCGGCCACGGCTTTGAGCAGGCGTTCGTGCAGGGCGAATTGGGAAAACACGGGTGCTACCTCGAAGAAATGCAAAAAAACAGCTGCATAGGGTAACGGTTTCGAGCGCGAAGGCCGAGTTTCTTTATACAAACGGCGGTAAATCAGTGCATTTTTATCAGCCGTTATTGCATCAACGGTCACTTGAGCGGGCTTAAATGCTCTAATCGTCCCGTCGCGTCTTTATAGAAGAACCCTTTTTTCCATGGACATCAAACAACTCTGGGTCAACATTCAAGACCTCTGGGGTGCCCTTGACCAGCACCCGCTCCTGCATTCCAGCCTAGCCCTGATGTTGCTGCTGGTCATCGCCCTCGTGCTTGGGCGCGTGGCGCGCTACCTGATTTTGCACGCCGCCAAGTTGCTGGGGCGCCAACCGGCCTTGAACTGGGTCAACGACCTGCGCCAGAACAAGGTCTTTCATCGCCTGGCGCAGATGACGCCGTCGCTGATCATCCAGTTCGGCCTGCACCTGGTGCCGGAACTGAGCAAGACCAGCATGATTTTCCTGGGCAATGTCGCCCTGGCTTTCACCATCCTGTTCATGGTGTTGAGCCTCAGTGCCCTGCTCAGCGCCCTGCTGGATGTCTACGCCCGCACTGAGCATGCACGTACCCGCTCGATCAAAGGCTACGTGCAACTGACGAAGATGGTGCTGTATGTCTTTGGCGCGATCATCATCGTTGCCACCCTGATCGACCGTTCGCCACTGTTGCTGCTGTCGGGCCTGGGGGCGATGTCGGCGGTGATCCTGTTGGTCTACAAGGACACCCTGCTGTCGTTCGTCGCCAGCGTGCAACTGACCAGCAACGACATGCTGCGGGTCGGCGACTGGATCGAGATGCCCCAGGTCGGCGCCGACGGTGACGTGGTGGACATCACGCTGCACACGGTCAAGGTGCAGAATTTCGACAAGACCATTGTCTCGATCCCGACCTGGCGCCTGATGTCCGAATCGTTCAAGAACTGGCGCGGCATGCAGCAATCCGGCGGCCGGCGGATCAAGCGCAGCCTGTTCATCGACGCCAGCGGCGTGCGTTTCCTGCATGACGAGGAAGAACAGCGCCTGACCCAGGTGCGCCTGCTGACCGACTACATCGGTCGCAAGCAGGCCGAACTCAAGGCCTGGAACGAGGCCCAGGGCAACGTCGCGGCCATGTCGGCCAACCGTCGGCGCATGACCAACCTGGGCACGTTCCGCGCCTATGCGCTGGCGTACCTGAAAAGCCACGCCGAGATCCAGCCGAACATGACCTGCATGGTCCGTCAGCTACAGACCACCGCCCAGGGCATCCCGCTGGAAATCTACTGCTTCACCCGCACCACCGCATGGACCGACTACGAGCGCATCCAGGGGGATATCTTCGATTACCTGCTGGCGGTGATGCCGGAGTTCGGGCTGAACCTGTACCAGCAGCCCAGCGGCACGGACTTGCGCTCGGGCTTGCTGCCGGCGGTGCTGGGGGTGAGCCATCTCCCGGAGCCACAGAAGCAGGTGGTCTAAAGCCAACCCCCATTCCCCTGTGGAAGAGATGCGTGACAGCCCAAAACAGCAAAACCCCGGCGGGGCGAGCAAGCTCGACTCCCACCAGGGTTGTGTCCCGACGCCGGGTTACTTGACCTGGCGCTGCGGCGCCTTGTGCACCATCGTGTAGGCGTAGTCCACGCCCATGCCATAGGCGCCGCTGTGTTCCAGTACCAGTTCCATGACCGCCTCGTAAGTGTCCTTGTGCGCCCAGTCACGCTGGTATTCCAGCAGCACTTGTTGCCAGGTCACCGGCACCGCGCCAGCCTGAATCATCCGCTGTACCGACATGTCGTGGGCTTCTTTGCTGGTACCACCGGAGGCGTCGGTGACGATGTACACCTCGTAGCCTTCGGCCAATGCTTCCAGTGCCGGGAAGGTCAGGCAGACCTCGGTCCACAGCGCCGCGATGATCAGTTTCTTGCGCCCGGTGGCCTTTACCGCGTCAACCAGCGCCTTGTCTTCCCAGGAGTTCATCGAGGTGCGCTCGATGGGTTTCTGGTCCGGGTGAACCGCCAGCAACTCAGGCCAGATGTAGCCGCTGAAGCTCTCGGTTTCGACCGAGGTGTAGATCGTCGGCACGTTGAAGATCTTCGCCGCCTTGGCCAGGCCGACGGTGTTGTTCTTCAAGGTCTGGCGGTCGATCGACTGCACGCCGAAGGCCATTTGTGGCTGGTGGTCGATCAGGATCAGAGCGGAGTTGGTTGGGTTCAGCAGTTCGCGGATAGACATGATGTGGTCCTTTTTAATTTCGTCAATTCAATGAGTTAGGTAAGTTTTCGTGGCCTTCGTCAGTGTTGTCGTCGGCATGGGTGCTACTTTAGGGGCTAGCACCTTTAGGGACAATTACCTAAAATTGAGAATCATTGATTCTAAAAAAGGGACAGTCATGGATCGCATCGAATGCATGCGCGCGTTCGTCGTTACGGTCGGCGAGAACGGCTTCGCCGCAGCCGCACGGGCCATGGACGTACCGAGGTCGAAAGTCAGCAAACAGATTCAGGCGCTGGAAGATGCGATCGGCGTGCAGTTGCTGCAGCGCACCACCCGCAGCCTGCACCTCACCGAGGCCGGTGCGGAGTATTTCGAAGCGGCGCGGGAGGTCCTGGCTGCCCTGGACGAAGCCGAACAGCGGGCCCGGGACGGGATCGGTGAGCTGCGGGGGGTATTGCGGGTCAATGCACCGATGTCATTCGGCCTGAGGCGGCTGGGCAAGCTGATTCCGCTGTTCCATGAGCGGCACCCGAACATCGAGCTGCAGGTGGTGCTCAGCGACCAGCAGGTCGATCCGGTACGTGGCGGTTTCGACGTCACCATCCGCATCGCCAGCATGCCCGACTCGACCATGATCGCCCGGCAACTGGCGCCGGCACCGCGAATCATGGTGGCCGCCCCCGCGTACCTGGCGCGGGCGGGCGTCCCGCAGGCACCCCAGGACCTGCGTAATCACCAGTGCCTCAACTACGGCTACCTGCAAAGTGGTGTGAGCTTACAATTGAGCAACGGCAAGGAGACGCAACGGGTCAACGTCACCGGCCCGTTGCACGTCAACAACGGCGACCTGCTGGCCCAGGCCGCCGAGGCCGGCATGGGCATTGCGCTGTTGCCGGATTTCATCGTTGAAGACGGCTTGGCTGCCGGGCGGCTGGTACCGGTGCTGTGCGAATGGCAGGCGCCAGCGATCAGCATCAACGCGGTGTATTCGTCAGCCCGGCGCCTGCCGCAGAAGACCCGGGCCTTCATCGAGTTCCTGGTGGAGCAATTGGCGGCTAGATAGCCGGCGACCTGCGCAGGCCCAGGCGACTGATCCACACGGCCGCCAGGATAACGCCACCGCCCAGGAACAGCCGGCCCAGTTCCTCGTGCTGGTTCCAGATCAGCAGGTTCACCAGCAGCCCCACCGGCACGTGCAGGTTATTCATCACCGCCAGCGTCCCGCCGTTGACCAGACACGCGCCTTTGTTCCACCAGTACAATCCCAGCGCCGTGGAGACCAGACCGAGAAACACCAGCACGCCCCATTGCAGCGGCGCTTCGGGCCAGAAATCCGCCTTGCCGAACAGCAGGAAAGCCGGCAACGCCACCATCAACGCACCGAGATAAAAATAACCGAAACGCCGGTAATGCGGCAGGTCACTCGGGTGACGGGCCACCAGATGCTTGTACAGCACTTGCCCGGCCGCGTAGGTGAAGTTAGCCAGTTGCAGCAGCAAAAAACCCATGAAGAAATCCGGGTTGATCCGGTCATAGCGAATCACCGCCGCACCGGCCACGGCCACCAACGCCGCGATCAGCGCCCAAGGGTTGAAGCGGCGGTTCAGCGCGTCTTCGATCAGGGTCACGTGCAGCGGCGTGAGGATGGTGAACAGCAGCACTTCCGGCACCGTCAGCACGCGAAAGCTCAGGTACAGGCAGACGTAGGTCACGCCGAACTGCAAGGCACCGATCACCAGCATCCCGCGCATGAACGACGGTTCCACCTGGCGCCAGCGCGTCAGCGGGATGAACACCAGCCCGGCCAGCAGCACCCGCACCAGCACCGCGAAGTAACTGTCCACGTGCCCGGCCAGGTACTCGCCGATCAGGCTGAAGGAAAACGCCTGGATCAGCGTCACAAAAAGTAGATAGCCCATACGCCCCTCGTTTCGAATGGCGGCGAAGATAGCGGTTTTGCACGGTGGGGGCGAGTTTGCTTGCGATGGCATCGACCAGTCAGCCCATCTGCCAACTGACCCACCGCCGTCGCGAGCAGGCTCGCTCCCACCTGGACTGGGGCCAGGCCCATACCTGCGCAATAAACACAGATCCCCTGTGGAAGCGAGCCTGCTCGCGATGGCGGAGTGTCAGGTGATCTCTCTGTCACAGTCACACCGCAATCGCGAGCAGGCTCGCTCCCACAGGGTTATGCAGTGGCCATGGAATAGCAGGCAAAAAAAAGCCCGATCTCGCTAAAGCGTTCAATCGGGCTGATGCACTCAGGAGCAATAAGTGCAAAGGGAGGTTCGATGCGCAAAACGGTTTGAAGGGAAGCGCCAGGTCAATAGACCACCTGGCGATTATCCGAGGATTAACGGATCAGGCGACCTGGGACAGTTTGGCGTTGGCCTGATTCAGGCCCTTCTCCTGGAAGTCGCCGCCCAGGTTCATGCCCTCGGCATGGATGAAGGTCACGTCATGGATCCCGATGAAGCCCATGACCTGGCGCAGGTAGGGTTCCTGGTGATCAGTGCTGCCACCGGCGTGAATGCCGCCCCGGGCGGTGAGCACGAAGGCACGCTTGTCGACCAGCAGGCCTTGGGGGCCGGTGGGGGTGTACTTGAACGTCACGCCGGCACGCAGTACATGGTCGAGCCACGCCTTCAAAGTGCTGGGAATGGCGAAGTTGTACATCGGCGCGGCCATCACCAATACGTCGGCAGCCAGCAACTCATCGGTCAGTTGGTTGGAGCGCTCCAGCGAAGCGTTTTCAATGTCGTTGCGCTGCTCGACAGGCTTCATCCAGCCACCCAGCAGATTGGCATCCAGGTGCGGCACCGGATTGATGGCCAGGTCGCGAACATTGATTTCGTCGGCCGGGTGCGCCGCTTTCCACTGGCTGATAAAGGTCTGGGTCAGTTGGCGGGACACCGAGTCTTGCTGGCGGGCACTGCTTTCGATGATCAGAACGCGGGACATGGCTTGTAGGCTCCATCTGAGAATGTTGTCAGTCGATGGAGTGAAGGTTAAACGCGAGCATATCGATGAAAAAGCGCAAATAACTGCTGTAAAGCATCGATAAATTCGTTTATAAGCGGAGCAAGCAATATTGCTTGCCCCACTGCTGGGCTATTTCGGCTGGCAGGTCAGCTTGATGCGCAGCTTGATGATGTTGCGGTTGAACTTGGCCGTGGCGTTCTTGAACTTGCCGGCGGCGACTTCGATCTTGCGGGTGCGAGGGGCTTCAGGGCCATTGCTGAAGACCACGGTACAAGCCGCGTCGGTGCTGCCGTAGTTGTTGACCTGGATGGAACCGATATCGGCATCGGTGTCGTAGGCGTTGTAGTCGATGCTCAGGCCGTTGAGGTGTTTTTCCACATCGATCGGGTAGGCAAACGCAGTCAGTGGCAGCAAGGCCAGCACCACACAACAGATTTTCTTCATTCGGCAGTCTCCACCAGGGGACTGCCAGCTTAGGACAAGAGGAGCCCGATATGAAAGCGCCCCGCGTGACCCTTGATCAATGGCGCACCTTGCAGGCCGTGGTCGACCACGGCGGTTTCGCCCAGGCCGCCGAAGTGCTGCATCGCTCCCAGTCGTCAGTGAGCTACACCGTGGCCCGCATGCAAGACCAGCTCGGCGTGCCGTTGCTGCGCATCGATGGGCGCAAGGCTGTGTTGACCGAAGCCGGCGGCGTGCTGCTGCGCCGCTCGCGGCAACTGGTGAAACAGGCCAGCCAACTGGAAGACCTGGCCCACCACATGGAACAAGGCTGGGAAGCGGAAGTGCGCCTGGTGGTCGACGCGGCCTACCCCAACGCCCGCCTCGTCCGCGCCTTGACCGCGTTCATGCCACAAAGCCGTGGCTGCCGGGTGCGGCTGCGCGAAGAAGTGTTATCAGGTGTCGAAGAAGTGCTGCTCGAAGGCGTGGCCGACCTGGCCATCAGCGGCTTCAGCATTCCCGGTTACCTGGGCGCGGAATTGAGCGACGTGGAGTTCATCGCGGTGGCCCATCCCGAGCATGCCTTGCACCGCCTCAATCGGGAGCTGAACTTCCAGGACCTGGAAAGCCAGTTGCAAGTGGTCATCCGCGACTCCGGCCGCCAGCAACCCCGGGACGTCGGCTGGCTCGGCGCCGAACAGCGCTGGACCGTGGGCAGCCTGGCCACCGCCGCGAGCTTTGTCGGCAGCGGCCTGGGATTCGCCTGGTTGCCCCGCCACATGATCGAACGGGAACTCAAGGAAGGCGTGCTCAAGCGTCTACCCTTGGAACAAGGAGGCAGTCGCAACTCGACCTTCTATCTTTTTTCAAACAAGGAAAAACCCCTGGGCCCGGCCACGCAAATCCTGATCGAATTGCTGCGCACCTTCGACACCGCGCCGCTGGATGCGCCGTTCGCCGCCCCTGAACAAGCCTGACAAGGACTTCGCCGATGGCCTATTTCGAGCACGAAGGTTGCAACCTGCACTACGAGGAATACGGCCACGGCGCGCCCTTGGTGCTGGTCCACGGGCTGGGCTCCAGCACCCGGGACTGGGAAAAGCAGATCCCGGTGCTGTCGGCCCATTACCACCTGATTGTGGTGGATGTGCGCGGCCACGGTCGCTCCGACAAGCCGCGCGAACGCTACAGCATCAAAGGCTTCAGCGCCGACCTGAGCGCCCTGATCGAGCACCTGGGCCTGGGCCCGGTGCATTTGGTCGGCTGGTCCATGGGTGGCATGATCTGCTTTCAACTGGCTGTGGATGAACCCGGGCGGATCAAGAGCCTGTGCATCGTCAACAGCGCCCCTGAAGTCAAGGTCCGCACGCCCGACGACTGCTGGCAATGGTTCAAGCGCTGGAGCCTGATGCGCCTGCTGAGCCTGGAAACCATCGGCAAGGCCCTGGGCGCCAAGCTGTTCCCCAGGCCTGAGCAGACCGAGTTACGCCTGGAAATGGCCCGACGCTGGGCAAAGAACGACAAACGTGCTTATCTCGCCAGCTTCGATGCGATCGTAGGCTGGGGCGTTCAGGAACGACTTTCACAGGTCGCCTGTCCAACCCTCGTCATCTGCGCCGACCACGACTACACCAAGGTGGCGCTGAAAGAAGCCTATGTAAAACTGCTGCCCGACGCACGGCTGACGGTCATCGCCGATTCACGGCACGCTACCCCGCTGGATCAACCCGAACGCTTCAACCAAACCCTGCTCGACTTTTTGACCGCAACCGACTCCATCACTCAGGATCACTGACCCCATGCTGAAAAAAATCGCCCTCGCCGCCGGCACCGTACTGTTTGCCGCCAACCTGATGGCCGCGCAACCGACCAAGGCACCACACGTGCTGCTGGATACCACCAACGGCCAGATCGAAATCGAACTGGACCCGGTCAAGGCCCCCATCAGTACCAAGAACTTCCTTGAGTACGTGGACAGTGGCTTCTACAACAACACGATTTTTCACCGCGTGATCCCGGGCTTCATGGCCCAGGGCGGCGGCTTTACCACACAGATGCAGCAAAAAGACACCAAGGCGCCGATCAAGAACGAAGCCAGCAATGGCCTGCACAACGTTCGCGGCACCTTGTCGATGGCCCGCACGTCCAACCCGGACTCGGCCACCAGCCAATTCTTCATCAACGTGGCCGACAACGCGTTCCTCGATCCGGGCCGTGACGCCGGCTACGCGGTGTTCGCCAAAGTGGTCAAGGGCATGGACGTGGTAGACATCATCGTCAACTCCCAGACCACGACCAAACAAGGCATGCAAAACGTGCCGATCGACCCTGTGCTCATCAAGTCGGCCAAGCGCATCGACTGAAGAGGCACACGGCAAGCCTGGGCGGCGCGGTGATCCCGCGCCACCCATAGCAATAAGGAGAGCCCCTGCCAGGGCATTGACTGATGGTTTATCGCCGCTTCGAAACACTGATCGATATCTTCCGCGACGCCCCCACCTCGGCCCCGCCGAATCGCGTCCTGCCCTTCTACACCTATTATCTGAAACAGGTCTGGCCCAGCTTCGCCGTACTGCTGGTGGTCGGCCTGATCGGCGCGCTCATCGAAGTGGCGTTGTTCAGCTACCTGAGCCGCATCATCGACCTGACCCAGGGCACGCCCAATGTGGACTTCTTCAAGGTCCATGGCCTGGAGCTGGCCTGGATGGCCGTGGTGGCGCTGATCTTCCGGCCCATCTTCGTCACCCTGCATGACCTGCTGGTGCACCAGACCCTGAGCCCCGGCATGACCAGCCTGATCCGCTGGCAGAACCACAGCTACGTGCTCAAGCAGAGCCTGAATTTCTTCCAGAACGACTTCGCCGGACGTATCGCCCAGCGCATCATGCAGACCGGCAACTCCCTGCGCGACTCGGCGGTCCAGGCGGTGGATGCCCTGTGGCACGTGCTGATCTATGCCATCAGCTCCCTGGTGCTGTTCGCCGAAGCCGACTGGCGCCTGATGATCCCGCTGTTGATGTGGATTGCCGCGTATATCGGCGCACTCTGCTATTTCGTGCCACGGGTCAAGGAGCGCTCGGTGGTGTCGTCCGATGCCCGCTCCAAACTCATGGGCCGGATCGTCGACGGCTACACCAACATCACCACCCTGAAGCTGTTCGCCCACACCAACTTCGAACAGCAATACGCCCGCGAGGCGATCCAGGAACAGACCGAAAAGGCCCAGTTGGCCGGCCGCGTGGTAACCAGCATGGACGTGGTCATCACCAGCATGAACGGCCTGCTGATCGTCGGCACCACAGGCCTGGCGCTGTGGCTGTGGACCCAATCGCTGATCAGCGTTGGCGCGATCGCCCTGGCGACCGGGCTGGTGATCCGCATCGTCAATATGTCCGGCTGGATCATGTGGGTGGTCAACGGCATCTTCGAAAACATCGGCATGGTCCAGGACGGTTTGCAGACCATTGCCCAACCGGTCAGCGTCACCGACCGCGACCAGGCCAAGCCCCTGGCGGTGGCCCGGGGCGAGGTGCGTTTCGAGCATGTGGATTTCCACTATGGCAAAAAAAGCGGCGTGATCGGCGACCTCAACCTGACCATCAGGCCCGGCGAGAAAATCGGCCTGATCGGTCCGTCCGGCGCCGGTAAATCCACCTTGGTCAACCTGCTGCTGCGCCTCTATGACGTGCAAGGCGGGCACATTCTCATCGACGGCCAGGACATCGCCGAAGTCGGCCAGGAAAGCCTGCGCGAGCGCATCGGCATGATCACCCAGGACACGTCGCTGCTGCATCGCTCGATTCGCGAGAACCTGCTCTACGGCAAGCCAGACGCCACCGATGCGCAACTCTGGGAAGCCGTGCGCAAGGCCCGCGCCGACGAGTTCATCCCACTGCTGTCGGACGCCGAAGGCCGCACCGGCTTCGATGCCCATGTGGGTGAGCGCGGCGTGAAACTGTCCGGCGGCCAGCGCCAGCGCATCGCTATCGCGCGGGTGCTGCTCAAGGACGCGCCGATCCTGATCATGGACGAAGCAACGTCAGCACTGGACTCCGAAGTCGAGGCGGCGATCCAGGAAAGCCTCGAGACCTTGATGCAAGGCAAGACCGTGATCGCCATCGCCCACCGCCTCTCCACCATCGCCCGCATGGATCGGCTGGTGGTGCTGGAGAATGGTCGCATCGCCGAAACCGGCAGCCATGCCGAACTGCTGGCTCATGGCGGGTTGTATGCGCGATTGTGGCAACACCAGACCGGGGGGTTTGTGGGGATCGACTAAGTCGAGTTGGCTTCTACAGGCAGGAGGCGCGGGGATCGTGTGGGAGCCAGGCTTGCCCGCGATGAAGTTGACACGGTCTCCCGGATAGCCCGAGGCGCCTGTATCGCGAGCAAGCTTTGCTCCCACAGCCCTGTGCCCGAGCGCCATTCTGAAAAAATCTGTCCAGGATCCATCTAGCCCATACCGCCACCCCATACTCCTCCCCGACCACGGCCAAAACCGCCACCGTCCATGACGCTGGCGTTTTTTTGTCGCTGGATTTGTCGCCGCGCTCTGCTGTACTCAACTCAGGCTCTGGAGATGAACCTGTCGTAATACTGCTGGATGCATAACCGATTTATCACGACTGTTTTATCAAGGATTGCTTATGTCTTTACTCAAACGTTCAACGACTGAGTTGTTGGGTACGTTCTGGCTGGTACTGGGTGGCTGTGGCAGCGCAGTATTGGCCGCCTCGGGGATTGGCGTGCTGGGGGTGGCCCTGGCGTTCGGCTTGACGGTGTTGACCATGGCCTTCGCCATCGGTCATATCTCCGGTTGCCACCTCAACCCAGCGGTGTCGGTGGGCTTGTACGTGGGCGGGCGGTTTCCGGCCAGGGAATTGCCCGCTTACATCATCGCTCAGGTCATCGGTGGCGTGCTGGCTGCCACGTTGATCTACTTCATCGCCAGCGGCAAGGAAGGCTTTGACCTGGCCGCGTCCGGCCTGGCAGCGAACGGTTATGGCGAGCATTCGCCCGGTGGTTATTCGATGGCGGCCGGTTTTGTCACCGAGCTGGTCATGACGGCGATGTTCATCCTGATCATCCTCGGCGCCACCGATAAACGTGCGCCGGCCGGGCTGGCACCGATAGCCATCGGCCTGGCCCTGACGCTCATTCACCTGATCTCGATTCCGGTCACCAACACGTCCGTCAACCCGGCCCGCAGTACCGGTCCGGCGCTGATTGTCGGTGGCTGGGCCATCGGGCAACTGTGGCTGTTCTGGGTAGCGCCGCTGCTGGGCGCCGTCATTGGCGGTGTCTCGTACCGCTGGCTGGGCCAGGAAAACCGCTGAGTCATACCCGCGAAGATCAGCACTGCCGATAAGGCAGTGCTGTTTTCGCCTCTTCGGCATACGCCAACACACCCTCCTGCTCCCGGGCGAGAAAATCTTCGACCGCCGCTTTCAAACCGGGGTGGCGCAGGTAATGCCATGAGCGGGTAATCACCGGCTCGAACCCGCGAATCAACTTGTGCTCGCCCTGGGCGCCCGCATCAAAACGCTGCAAGCCATGAGCAATCGCGTAGTCCATGCCCTGGTAGAAACAGGTCTCGAAATGCAAGCGGTCGAACTCCGCCAGGCAGCCCCAGTACCGCCCGTAGAAACTGTCACCGCCCACCAGGCTGAACGCCATTGCCACCGGCCGCGAACCTTGCTTGGCCAGCACCACGCGAATGGCCTCGGGCATGCGTTCAGCCAGCAGGCTGAAAAACGCCCGGGTCAGATACGGCGCCTGCCGCCGCACGGCGTAGGTGTTGGCGTAACAGGCGTAGACAAAATCCCACTGCGCCTCGTCCAACTGATGACCTTCGAGCCATTCGAACGCGATGCCCTGCCCCGCCACTTGTTCGCGCTCCTTGCGCATCTGCTTGCGCTTGCGGGAACTGAGCGCGTCGAGAAAATCCTGGAAGTCCCGATAGCCGCGATTTTGCCAGTGATACTGACAGCCGATCCGCTGCAGCCAGCCCTCCTGCCCGGCGAGTGCCGCGTCGGTGAAGGCGTCGGTGAAATTGATGTGGGCGCTGGAAAGCCCTTCGATTTCCAGATAACCCGGCAGGCTGCCCAACAATTCCAGGCCGTCCTCCACACAGGCCGCCAGCAATCGCGGACCGCTGACCGGACTGAACGGCACCGCCGTCAGCAGCTTGGGGTAGTAATCGATCCCCGCCCGGGCGCAGGCGTCGGCCCAAGCGTGGTCGAACACGTACTCGCCGTAGGAATGCCACTTGCGGTAGCTGGGCATGGCCGCCAGCAAGCGGCCGTCTTCAATGTGCAGCAAATGCTCGGGCTGCCAACCGGAACTCGGTCCCAGGCTAGCGCTGTCCTCCAACGTGCTCAGGAAGGCGTGGCGCAGGAACGGTTGATTGGCGGGCACCATCGCGTCCCATTCTTGAGACGCGATGGCGGACAGGCTTTTCAAGACTTGAAGCGACATGCGGTTCCTCGACATCCGGACGGCGGTGGGGTGAGTATCGCCGATCTGGACCGGGTGAGACGAGGAGCAAAGTAGTTTTTGAGTTCATGGGCGATGGGCATTGAATCCCATCGCTATTCCATCGATAAATTAAACATCGTCAGGTTGATAACCTAAGTACCGGGTCCTTACGTTTCTCTCGCGTTTTCCTTTTTTTCTGATTTCCTCCATTTCGCGTGCTTGCTGTGCCTTGTCTCTAGCTTTTTTATTAGCAGCTCTTCTTGCCATTATAGAATCGTAATCCGCGGCGACTCTCTTTATTGTTGCAGCGCCTTCCTTAGTGATACCGGGTTGACCTTTGTTTTCTTTAGCATGGTTGTAAGCTTCAGTGGCTGATTCCGCTTCACGTTCTAAATTAAAGAAGTTTGAAGAATCCTCGCGCCCTGCTTTTTCCGTGTCGTCCCAAAACAAAAGCGCTCTTTTTCTCAAACGAGAAACATGCTTGTCCTTAATAGGATACAAAGTTGTCGGATGAGACTTTTTGTTTTTAGCAAGTATCTCTGGCAACTTATTATAACCAGGAGTAGCCGTGGTAACTCTTTGAGATCCAACTATACTCCTAAGGCCTCTAAGAAACCCGCCCCACGGAGTGTGCCCTGTCGGATCCACGCTATTTATCGGATCCCCCACACAATACATATACGCATTCAAGCCCCCTCCCCAAACGGACTCAAGTTGTCCGGGCTGTGAAACCTCATCAACAGCGGATTGAACACTCGGTAGCCATTGCCCAGCAAATACCAACCAGTCTGCCTTTCACGCCGCTCGCCGTTGTAACCCAAATGACTATTCACCAAGCTGCCTTCTAACTGATGACCATACGGCGAATAGGCTATGCCCTTGATGACCTCCCTGCTGATCTCACACAACACACTGTTCTTGTCATCGCCCGCCAGTAAAAGGGCTTTTACGCCGGCCTCCGACCGACGCTCGGCGAGCACAACGCCTTCGGCCCGAACGAAGGTGCTGTTGGCGCTTCCCTGGATCTCGGTGGTCAGCTCATTGTTTCGGTAAAACCGTTGTTCCTTGCCGTCGGCAGTGTCGCGTCCAATCAATGTGTCCATTGCATCATAGTGAAAGCTGACCGCCGTTTGGCCGGACGCAAGGAGCCTTGTTTTATCTGAACCCGTCATGGTGCTCTCCACATCACCATGAGCCGCTCATGGCGCTTCATTTCGACATACAGAGCGAGTATTGCCAGGCACTTACCATCGTTCTGCGACTGAACAAAGTAAGCACTTTTTCCAACCTCCACGAAACTGTCAGGGTTGACAGGTGATTGCACGTACAGTGTTTCAGGGAAATGCGCCAAAAAAAAACCCCGCCAGAGGCGGGGTTCAAAGGAGCGCTTTAACGGATGAAGTCAGAGCGGTGTATCAAGTCAGCACGATTTAGAACACGTACTGAGCACGCATCACAAAACCGTCGCCGTCGTCGTCGCCATTGACGTTGGTGACTTTGTCGGTCTTGGCCTTGATGTAGGCGGCGGAAATTTTTACCGCTTCGTTGGCGTACCAGTTCACGCCCAGGTTGTGCACCTTGGCTTCGGCGTCGCCCACTTCACGGGTGGCGCTGGCGGTGGTGATGTTGTCGTCTTCGACGGTCATGCTGTCGTAGCGATAGAACACTTCCCAGGCGCCGATGGATTTGTTCTGAGGCTTGATCGCATCAAACTTGCCGACTTTATAACCACGGGACTCACCGGTGAGGGTGTAGGCACCCTGGACGTAGAAGCCATGGCCTTTGAGGTCTTCGAAGGCACTGCTGTCAGCCTTGGTCTTGCGGGTGATGTATTCACCCTGGATCGACGCAGGCCCCATGGCGAACGCAGCTTCCAGGCCGAATGCGGTGTCACGGTCGTACGAACCGGCCGGCGAGTTGTTGGCGCCGCCCAGTACGGGACGGTTGCCGTTAGGGCCGGCGTCGTTGCCACCCAGGGTTTCAACGCCACGCATGCCCAGGCGGGAGCGATAACGTGCGTCGAACGCGGTGTCGGAAACGTCGCGCGAAGCCACGTTCAGACCGAAGTGCAGCACGTTGCCGGCTTCGTGCATCGGGGCGAACACAAAGCGACCGTTGACTTGCTTGACGCTGTCGCCGTCGGTGTCGTCGGTGTCCTTGCTGAACACACCGGCCGAGGCATAGAACGAATCGGCGAAAGTGCTGGAAGCTTGGATGCCCAGGCCGTTCTGGTGGCTGTTGGCCCAGTCGATCAGGTCGTAAGCGGCGTTACGCTCAGGTGCAGTGACCCACTTGGAGCTGGTGGCTTTTTCCAGGCCGAAGTCGGGGTCAAAACGACCGACCTTGATCGACACCGGCTTGAAGCCGTTATAGGCCAGGGACGCTTCGTCGAAGTAGCCGTTATCGGAGTCGCCACTGTTGTGGGACATGTCGTAGTTGATGGTGTAGGCCCAATCCGTGTACAGCACGCCGGACAGTTCCAGGAAGGCGCGACGGATGTAAGCGGCGTCGGCCGAGTTGCCGTTGTCGGTGTAGATACCATCGAACTGGCTGTAGTCAGCCTGCAAACGACCACCGAGCTTGAAGCTGAACTCTTTGTCAGTGGTAGCGACCTCAAGGCCGCCCTTGGTTTTGACCACGATATCGGCGCCATCGGTGGTGACGGTGCCGGCGAAAGCCTGGGCGGTTACTGCCATTGCCAGTGCGCTGGCGGCAACACCTGCGAAGTGCTTACGGATCATCGAAGAATTCCCCTGTTGGTAGTCTATGCGTTAGAAAACACGCGGAACTGGGCCCGCTGGTGTTGGGAGGGGATCTTGGCGACCGGTTGTGTCAGGCGAGTTGCTATCACATAAAGATTTTATGACAGCGGAACTTTTTACTTCGAAAGGGAATAACCGCAACCCCCCTGTGGAAGCGAGCTTGCTCGCGATAGGGGTGGTTCAGTTTGCAGTGATTTGATTGATACGCCGCTATCGCGAGCAAGCTCGCTCCCACAGGGGTTGGGCGGCAGATAGAGGTTTAGCGGATGTTTTTGCGACGTTCGGCCGCGAGCTTTTCGGCGAGGTGGTCCAGGTCGGCAACGGGCGGTTCCGGAAGTTTTCTGAGGGTGGCCTGCATCAGGCGCATCTGGCGGATGAATCGCCGGCAATTGGGGCAGAACATCAGGTGATGGCGCACCATCAGGCGTTCACGAAAGCTCAACTGGCCGTCGAGATAATCGCTGGAGCGCGCCACTTGTTCCTTGCAGGTCAGCATTCGCCGGTTTCCTCGAAATGTTCCACGGTCGCGAAGACCTTCAGCCGGGCGCGATGCAACAGCACACGTACGTTGGAGAGCGAGATGTCGAGAAGATTACAGATCTCTTCCAACTCCAGCCCCTGGCGTTCACGCAGGGTCAGCACGCTGCCTTGCAGTTCCGACAGGTTGAGCAAGGTATGCTCAAGGCAATCGCGCAGCTCGCTTTCCGTCAGCAGTGCTTCCGGTGTGTCCTGGTGCCAGGCGAACGGCGCCAGCAGCCAATGGCCATCGGCGGCAAAGCGATCATCGCCCACAGTGCCATGGGGCGACGGGATATCATCGAGCAGCACTTCCCGACGATTCTGTTTGTAGCGGCTCTTGGCCGAATTGGCAGTAATGGTCAGCAGCCAGGTCTTGAGACTGGAACGGCCTTGGAAACCATTGAGATTACGCACCACCGACAACCACGCGTCCTGCACCACTTCATCGGCATTACGGCTGCCGACGATGGCATAGGCCACGGCGCGCATCGGGCCCTGATAAGTGCTGACCAGTTCTTTGTAGGCCTTCTGCTCACCGGCCAGGAGGCGTTGGAGCAGGAGGGTATCGTCGGTGACCGTCATTCAACGCCCTATTGCTGGATAGATCGCTGTGGTGGCGAGGGGATTCATGTGGGAGCAAGCTTTGCTCCCACAACCACTGGGGATAAATCCTTTAACCAACCAAAATGGATCAATGCTTGCGCAAAATCACGCTGCCAATCGAATAGCCGGCGCCGAACGAGCTGAGTACGGCAACCGAGCCGCTAGGCAGATCATCCTGGTACATGTGAAAGGCAATCACCGACCCCGCCGAACTGGTGTTGGCATAACGGTCGAGGATCACCGGCGCTTCCTCTTCGGTGGCTTCGCGCCCCAGCAATTTGCGCACGATCAGGTGATTCATGCTCAGGTTGGCCTGGTGCAGCCAGAAGCGCTTGACCTCGCCAACACTCAACTGGTTCTCCTCCAAGTGAGCACCGATCAGCTCGGCCACCATCGGGCAGACGTCGCGGAACACCTTGCGGCCTTCCTGGACGAACAGCTTGTCGCGGCTACCGGCGCCCTCTTCTGCGGCGCGGTTGAGGAAGCCGAAGTTGTTGCGGATGTTGTTGGAGAACTTGGTCAGCAGCTTGGTGCTGACCACGTCGAACTGGTACGGCGAAGTCGCCAGGTCCGCTCGCTCGATGATCACGGCAGTGGCCGCGTCGCCGAAGATGAAGTGGCTGTCGCGATCACGGAAGTTCAGGTGGCCGGTGCACACTTCCGGGTTGACCATCAGGATCGCCCGGGCCTGGCCCAATTGCACGCTATTGGCTGCTGCCTGAATACCGAAAGTGGCCGAGGAACAAGCCACGTTCATGTCGAAACCGAAACCTTCGATGCCCAGGGCTTCCTGGACTTCGACGGCAATGGCCGGGTACGGACGCTGCAGGTTGGAACAGGCGACGATCACCCCATCGATGTCGGCAACGGTGCGGCCGGCGCGCTCCAGGGCCTGTTTCGCAGCACCGATGGCCATTTCACACAGCACCGACCACTCGTCGTTGGAGCGCTCGGGCAACCGTGGGGTCATGCGTTGTGGATCGAGGATGCCGTCCTTGTCCATGACAAAGCGGCTCTTGATGCCGGAGGCCTTTTCGATGAACGCGGCGTTGGATTCGGTCAAGGCCTCGACTTCACCACGCGCGATGGCGTCGGCGTTGTCGGCGTTGAATTGCGCGACATAGGTATTGAAAGATTGCACCAGCTCTTCGTTGGAGATGCTATTGGCCGGGGTGTACAGGCCGGTGCCGCTGATGACGACGTTATGCATGGTCGTGTCTCTGATCTGTTCAGGCAGAAAGCATTGGCACCGACGTACCAATACACAAAGGGACTTTTCCCATCCGGGGAAGCAGCCCTGGCATCGCTTTATTCCGATCCGCCCGGGGCATTGAAGCTCAAAACCACGGGACCGGCATTTATAGGCGCGAAGTTTGCCATAAACGCTGGCGTTTGGCCCATTCTCAGTTCACTACAGCGCCATACCCTGTGGGAGCGAGCTTGCTCGCTCCCACAGGGTATGGTGGTCTTTGCCATCAGGACTCCACCTGCCCCCACTGCTTGCCCAGGCGCTTGTCCGAGATCGGCACCTTGGTCCCCAGTTGCTGGGCGAACAGCGACACCCGGTATTCCTCCAGCCACCAGCGATACAGCTCCAGTTGCGGGTCGCGCTTGCCTTCCTGGGCGTGTTTGCTGGCGCGGGCCTGATATTGGGCCCAGAGGTTCGACAACTCGCCGCTCCAGACCCGGTCTTTCTGCACTTGGCTACCGAGTTTCTCGAAGCGTTGCTCGATGGCCTTGAGGTAGCGCGGCAGCTCCTTGAGCCATTGATGCGGGGTTTCGCGGACGAAGCCCGGGTACACCAGGTGGCTGAGTTGCTGCTTGATGTCGTTCAGCGCCACGGCCTGGGCCAGGTCGATCTTGCCCTTGAAGCGTTTTTGCAGGCCGTGCCAGAGCTTGAGGATCTCCAGGGTCAGCTTCGCCAGGCGTTCGGCGTGCTCGATCCAGCCGCCGCGCTTGCGCTCGGCCAGGGAGGCCAGGGCGGCGCCGTCACGGGGCAAGCTCGCTTCGCCTTCGAGCACGCAACTGTCGAGGCTGGCGAGCAGGATGTCTTCCACCAGGCTGTCGATGCGGCCCAGGTCGCGGTACAGCAGGCCCAACTCCGTCAGCCCTGGCAGCTTGCCGCGCAGGAACTTGGCCGACTCGGCCAGTTGCTGCATGAGCAAGCGCTGCAAGGCACGCCGATGCTGGAACTCGGCTTCGGCCGGCGTCGGAAAACGCCCTTCCTTGACCACGCCGCCCTCTTCCACCAACGCCGGGTAGACGGTCATCGACAGCCCGGCGATCTTCTGTTGGGTTTTCTCGGCCACTGGCGCGAAGACCTTCGCCTCCACCGGCGCCTGGCTTTTCGCCGTTTGCGGAACGGCCAGGGCCGCTTGGCTGGCTTCGGCAAAACGCGCCGTCAGCTCGGCCAGGTCGCGGCCCTCGCCGAGGAACTTGCCCTGGCCGTCGACGATTTCCAGGTTCATGCGCAGGTGACTTTCTACCTGCTGGGCCGCTTCGGCCCAGGCTTCGTCACTGACCCGCGCCCCGGTCATGCGCAGCAGTTCGCGGCCCAGGGACTGCGGCAACGAACCCTCGGCGAAGGTGATGCGCTGCAGCGCCGCCTTGACGAAATCCGGCACCGGCACGAAGTTCTTGCGCAGCGCCTTGGGCAGGTTGCGCACCAGGGCGATGCACTTGGCCTCGATCACCCCCGGCACCAGCCATTCCAGGCGTTCCGGCGGCAGCATCGGAAGCAGCGGCGCCGGTACCCGCAACGTCACGCCGTCGCGCGGGTGGTTGGGCTCGAAGTGATAGCTCAGCGGCAAGGTCAGGTCGCCGACGCGCAAGGTGTCGGGGTAATGCGCGGCGGTGACTTCGCTGGCTTCGCGGGCCAGCACGTCTTCTTCGCGCATGATCAGCAGTTGCGGGTCTTTCTGGCTGGTGATCCGGTACCAACTGTCGAACGTCGCGGTCTGGTGGATCTCGGCCGGCAAGCGCGCGTCGTAGAAGGCAAACAGGGTTTCCTCGTCCGCCAGAATATCGCGGCGACGGGCCTTGGCTTCCAGCTCGTCGAGTTGTTCCAGCAACCGGGTATTGGCACTCAGGCACTTGGCCTTGGACTGGATCTCGCCGCGCACCAGCGCCTCGCGGATGAACAGTTCACGGGAGACCACCGGGTCCACCGGCCCGTAATGCACGGGCCTTCGACCAACGACGATGAGCCCGAACAGGGTGATTTGCTCATAGGCCACCACCTGCCCGCGCTTCTTTTCCCAATGGGGTTCGAAGTGGTTTTTCTTGATCAGGTGCCCGGCCAGCGGTTCGATCCAGTCCGGTTCGATCTTGGCCACCATGCGCGCATACAGCTTGGTGGTTTCCACCAACTCGGCGGTCATCAGCCACTGCGGACGCTTCTTGCCCAGGCCCGACGAGGGGTGGACCCAGAACCGTCGCTGACGGGCGCCCAGGTAATCGCCGTCTTCGGTTTTCTGGCCGATCTGGCTCAACAGGCCCGAGAGCACCGCCTTGTGCAATTTCGGGAAGTCGGCCGGTTCTTTGTTGAGGCTCAACTGCATGTCACGGCAGATCAGGCTCAACTGCCGATGGGAATCACGCCACTCGCGCAGGCGCAGGTAATTGAGGAAGTTCTTGCGACACCAATTGCGCAGCGGGCTGGCGGTCAGGGCCTGGCGCTGCTCCTCGAAACCGCGCCACAGATTGACCAGCCCGGCGAAGTCCGAATCCGCGTCCTTCCACTGAGCGTGGGCCTGGTCCGCCGCCTGCTGGCGCTCCGGCGGCCGCTCGCGCGGGTCCTGGATCGACATGGCGCTGGCGACGATCAACACTTCCTGCAAACTACCCAGCTTCGCCGCTTCCAACAGCATGCGGCCCATGCGCGGGTCCACCGGCAGGCGCGCCAACTGGCGACCGAGCGGGGTCAACTGGCTGTTGCGGTCCACCGCCGACAATTCTTGCAGCAGGTTGAAACCGTCACTGATGGCCTTGCCATCCGGCGGTTCGATGAACGGGAAATCGGTGATCTCGCCCAGGCGCAGGTGCAGCATCTGCAGGATCACCGCGGCCAGGTTGGTGCGCAGGATCTCCGGGTCGGTGAATTCCGGCCGGCCGAGGAAATCTTCTTCGCTGTACAGCCGCACGCAGATCCCCGGCTCGACTCGCCCGCAGCGGCCCTTGCGCTGGTTGGCACTGGCCTGGGAAATGGCTTCGATGGGCAGGCGCTGGACCTTGGCCCGATAGCTGTAGCGGCTGATACGCGCGGTGCCGCTGTCGATCACGTAGCGGATGCCCGGGACGGTCAGCGAGGTTTCGGCGACGTTGGTCGCCAGCACCACGCGACGGCCCGGATGGGACTGGAAGATCCGCTGCTGTTCGGCCGGCGACAGTCGCGCATACAGCGGCAGAATCTCGGTGTGCTTGAGCTGCGCCTTGCGCAGCATCTCCGCCGCGTCGCGAATCTCCCGCTCGCCCGGCAGGAACACCAGCACGTCCCCGGGGCTGCGGCGCTCGCTGCGCTCGTAGGCGGCGATTTCATCGAGGGTGGCGAGAATCGCCTGATCGACCGTCAAGTCGTCCTCGACGCGGTTGCCCTCCTCGTCCTGCTCCAGCGTCAGCGGGCGGTACCAGGTTTCCACCGGGAAGGTGCGGCCCGAGACTTCCACGATCGGTGCGTCATCGAAATGCTTGGAGAAACGCTCCAGGTCGATGGTCGCCGAGGTGATGATGACTTTCAGGTCCGGGCGACGCGGCAGCAGGGTCTTGAGGTAGCCGAGCAGGAAGTCGATGTTCAGGCTGCGTTCGTGGGCTTCGTCGACGATGATCGTGTCGTAGCGCTCGAGGTAGCGGTCATTCTGGGTCTCTGCCAGCAGGATGCCGTCGGTCATCAGCTTGATCAGGGTATTGGCGTCGCTCTGGTCCTCGAACCGCACCTGATAGCCCACCAGCGCCCCCAAGGGCGTGGCCAACTCCTCGGCCACCCGGCTCGCCACACTGCGCGCGGCGATCCGGCGCGGTTGGGTGTGGCCAATCAAGCCATGCTGGCCGCGACCGATTTCCAGGCAGATCTTCGGCAACTGCGTGGTTTTCCCCGAGCCGGTTTCGCCGGCAATGATCAGCACCTGGTGCTTGAGCAGCGCGTCCTTGATTTCGTCGCGCTTGGCGGCGATCGGCAAGTTGTCGTCGTAGCGGATCACCGGCAGGCTCGCCTTGCGCGCCAGCACCTGATCACACGACGCCTGCATGCGCGTCACCCATTGGGCCAGCTTGGCCTCGTCGGGCTTCTTGCGCAGCTCGAGCAACTGACGCCGCAACCGGTGACGGTCGGCGAGCATGGCGTGGTCGAGGTTTTTCAGCAGCTTGTCGATAGCGGGGGCTTGGTCAGTCATCAGGTACGCAAGGGTCTTGGGTGTGCAGGGGGGCGATTGTCGCAGATTTGCGCACATGTGGGAGCAAGGCTTGCCCGCGATGAAAATGACGCGGTCTCCCGGGGGACCGAGGCGCCTACATCGCGAGCAAGCTTTGCTCCCACACGGTTATTCGTTGTCCAGGTCCTTGCGCCGATACGGGAACACATCGATCACCTTCCCCGCCCGAATCGCCTCTTGCAGGCCTTTCCAGTAGTCGGCGTTGTACAACTCGCCGTGCAACTGGTCGAACAGCTTACGCTGCCCGGCGTCGGCGAACAGGAACGGCGGGAACTCTTCGGGAAAGACGTCCAGCGGGCCGATGGAATACCAGGGCTCGGAGGCCATTTCGTCTTCCGGTGTGCGGGGCTGGGGAATGTGGCGAAAATTGGCTTCGGTCAGGAAGCAGATTTCATCGTAGTCGTAGAACACCACGCGGCCGTGGCGGGTCACGCCGAAGTTCTTGAGCAGCATGTCGCCAGGGAAGATATTGGCCGCCGCCAGCTGCTTGATGGCCAGGCCATAGTCTTCCAGCGCCTCACGCACCTGGTCCTGGTTGGCGTTTTCGAGGTACAGGTTCAGCGGCGTCATCCGGCGTTCGGTCCAGCAGTGACGAATCAGCACCGTGTCGCCTTCCACCGACACCGTGGACGGCGCCACTTCCAGCAGTTCCTCCAGGCACGCCGGCTCGAACTTGCTCAGGGGAAAACGGAAATCGGCGAACTCCTGGGTATCGGCCATGCGTCCGACCCGGTCGACGCTCTTCACCAAGCGGTACTTCTCGATCACCGTGGCCCGGTCGACGTTTTTCGACGGCGAGAAGCGGTCCTTGATGATCTTGAATACCGTGTTGAAGCCCGGCAGGGTGAACACGCTCATGACCATGCCACGCACACCCGGGGCCATGATGAACTGGTCGTCGGTGTTCGCCAGGTGGTTGATCAACGCTCGGTAGAACTCGGACTTGCCGTGCTTGTAGAAACCGATGGAGGTGTATAACTCGGCGATGTGCTTGCCCGGCAGGATGCGCTTGAGAAAGCCGATGAATTCCGCCGGCACCGGCACGTCCACCATGAAGTACGAGCGGGTGAACGAGAAGATGATCGACACCTGTGCCTCGTCGGTAATCAGCGCATCGATCTGGATACCCCGGCCCTCGCGGTGCAACAGCGGGATCACCAGCGGCCATTGGTCTTCGTGGGTGTAGATCCGGCCCACCAGGTAGGCGCCCTTGTTGCGATAGAGCACCGAAGAAAACAACTCCACCGTCAGCTCCGGGTCCTTGCAGACCCAGTCCGGCAGGTTCTCGCGCAACTGCGCTTCGAGACGCTGCAGGTCGCCCGGCAAATCGGCGTAGTCCTCGCTGAAACGGTAATCGGCGAACACGCTCGCCAGCATCCGGTCCAACTGCCCCTGGGGTTTGTAGGTGCGGGTCTGGGCGGCGCGGGCCCGGCGCAGGCTGGGCCGCGTGGTGTGGATGAACATGGTGCCGTCGCTGATCAGGTCGTGACTGAACAGCCCGCAAAAGATCGAGTTGTACCAGGTTTCCGACAGTTCATCGTCGAAGCGCAGGTCGATCAGGCTGATGTAGGCGCTTTTGACCAGCGGCCAGCAGCCCACATCCATCAGGGTTTCGGCCTCGAAGGCCTTGTGCAGCTTGGCAACGGTTTCGAAGACTTTTTCTTCATACAGGTTGATGCGCGCTGCCGAAGCCGCTTGCGCCTCCAGCCACAGCGCCTGCTCGAACCGGGCGCGAGCGCCGTCGGTGATCTGCCGGAAATGCTCACGATAATCGTCGAAGCCGTCAAGGATCGAACGGGCGATTTCGAGGGCGGGCCATGGCTGCGGCATAGGATAAACCTCGGCGGGTCATGCTTGTTATTGGCGACTGAGCTTAGAGGCCAATCAGGCGGCAACGCAACCATTGCCATCGCTATTCAGGACGGCGACACTTGCCGCCCAATCAAGGAAGGAATGACTCGTGAACCTCGTCGATATCCTGCGTTTACTGTCACTGGCCGCCATCTGGGGGGCCAGCTTTCTGTTCATGCGCATTATCGCCCCCGTCATTGGCACCATCCCCACTGCCTTTTTTCGCGTGTCCATCGCCTTCGTCGGGTTGCTGGTGATCCTGGCCCTGATGCGTGTCGACTGGAATTTTCGCGGCAAGCTCAAGGTCGTGATGGGGCTGGGCCTGATCAACTCGGGCATTCCGGCCACGTTCTATTCGTTGGCGGCCCAGGTGCTGCCGGCCGGTTACTCGGCGATCTTCAACGCCACCACGCCGTTGATGGGGGTGTTGATCGGCGGCTTGTTCTTCAGCGAAAAGCTCACCCTGGCCAAGGTCAGCGGCGTTTGCCTGGGATTGTTCGGCGTCGGCATCCTGACCCGCGCCGGCCCGGTGGCGTTCGACCTGCAATTGCTGATGGGCGCCCTCGCCTGCCTGCTGGCCACGACCTGCTATGGCTTTGCCGGTTTCCTCACCCGCCGCTGGCTCGATCAGCAAGGTGGCTTGGACAGCCGTCTCTCGACCCTGGGCAGCATGTTCGGCGCCACGGTGTTCTTGCTGCCGCTGTTTGGCTACAGCGTCATCAGTCAACCACCGGCCAGTTGGGGTGGCTGGAGCGTCTGGTTGTCACTGCTGGGGCTGGGCCTGGTGTGTACCGCACTGGCGTACATTCTTTACTTCCGCCTGCTCAGCTCCATCGGCCCGGTCAAATCGATGACCGTGACGTTCCTGATTCCGCCGTTCGGCGTGTTGTGGGGGCGTTGCTGCTGGATGAGCCGTTGGGGATGGCGCATCTTTATGGTGGGGTGTTGATTGCGGCGGCGTTGTGGTTGGTGCTCAAGCCTGGGGCCGTTAAACCGGCTGAAGCGTCTGCCTGATAGCCCATCGGCGCGGCTGAGAATGCCATCGCGGGCAAGCCTTGCTCCCACAGAAGTTCACATTGCTTGAGTGAAGCCAGCCTTGCTCCTGCAAGGGTTGCACATAACCTGTGGGAGCAAGGCTTGCCCGCGATGGCGGTTGTTCAGTCAGCGAGCATTCAAAGCTCAGCGGCTCTTACGAAACACAAACACCAACCCCACAATGATCAACCCCATCCCCAGCAAGCTCAACAACGCCAACCGGTTGCCAAAAACCAGGTAGTCCATGATCGCCGTCACCGCCGGCACCAGGTAGAACAGGCTGGTGACATTCACCAGATTGCCGCGGGCGATCAGTCGGTACAGCAGCAATGTCGCCAGCACCGACACCACCAACCCCATCCACAACACGGGCACGAAGAACCCGGTGCTGTACTCGAAATGGAACGGCTGGAACGGCACGAACACCGCGCACAGCACCAGCCCGGCCAGGTACTGCACCGGCAGCGTACCCAATGGGTTGTCGGTGATGCGCTTCTGCATGATCGAACCGACCGTCATGCTCACCAAGGCCAGCAACCCGCAGAGCATCCCGGCCAGGGACATGCCGGCCAGGCCGATGCCTTGGTACACCACCATGACCAACCCGACCAACCCCAGCATCAGGCCGAACAGCCGTGACCAGGAACGCTGCCGTTCCACGAGCACCACGGTCAGGATCGGTTGCACGCCCATCAGGGTCGCCATGACCCCCGGCGTGACACTCATTTGCAGCGCCAGCAGATAAAAAATCTGATAGGCGCCCAGCAGCACGAGCCCGGTGGTCGCCGCGTACAGCATCGGCTTGCCGGTCTTGGGTAGCTTGAACTTGAACAACGGAATCAACAGCACCAGCGCCGACAGCGCGATGGCAAAACGGATCAGCAAAAAGGCGAAGGGAGAAGCGTGGGCCAGGCCCAGCTTGGAAAAGATCGCCCCGCTGCTCCACAGCAAAACGAACAGGCTCGTGGAAGCCGCCGCCAACAAGGCGTTTTTGGAAAGGGAAAACATGGATACCACCTGTAGTCAGGCAAAAAGCCAACTCAGCCGAGGCTGAAGTCCAGTAGTTTTTTCAGGCGGGCACAGGGGATGGCAACCGTTGCCGATCAGCCCTGAATGCCAACACCCGGCGGTGATACGAAGGCGTACACCGATGAGCTACTGACAGGTGGGGGGTATTGACCGATCTGCGCAGGCTGCTGGCTCCCACACGGCACGACGCCAGCGTTGAACGCTGGGACCACGACCGCGATGACAGGGGATGCAGGCATGAGCCGATCTCTTGAAGGAGTGGGTTCGAAAACCCGAGGAGCGCTGACTATAACCAGCGCTCGATGGATTGCGCAATCTAAACGAACAACCAATAGCCAAGCGCCGTCAGCACCACCACGGCCAACACGGGCCGCATCACTCGGTAGGCCTTGGAATGCTTGCGCTTGAATTGCTTGACCCGGCCGCTGATGCCGTCGCTGAACGTTTTGCTCCAGGCATAGGCCCGGTTGATGCCACCGACATGTTCATCATCCAGGTTCTGGGGCGCGGTGGCGCGGCCGAGGAATGCGCTGATGGTGCGGTTGAGGCGGGTCATCAACCGGCTTTTCAAGGGCCGCTCGACATCACAGAACAGAATCACGCGGGTCTGCGGGGTTTCGTTCTTGACCCAGTGCACATAGGTTTCATCGAACATGACGTCTTCGCCGTCGCGCCAAGCGTAGATCTGACCGTCGACGAAGATTCGGCAGTCGTCGGAATTGGGGGTCGACAACCCCAGGTGATAACGCAACGAACCGGCGAAGGGGTCTCGGTGGGGATTCAGATGGCTGTCACCCGGCAGCAGGGCAAACATGGCGCCCCGGACATTGGGGATCTGGCTGACCAGCGCGACCGTCCTGGGGCACAGCAGCTCAGCCGACGGCAGCGGTTTGTCGTACCACTTGAGGTAAAAACGCTTCCAGCCCTTCTTGAAGAACGAGCCGAAACCCGCGTCGTTGTTCTTCTCGGCAGCGCGAATGTAGCCCTCGTCGAACAGGTGCATGGCCTCGTCGCGGATGACTTGCCAATTGTCCTTGAGCACATCCAGTTCGGGGAATTTGCTGCGGTCCAGGTAAGGTTTCGAGGGCACGCCGGAGAACAGGTACATCAAGGTGTTATAGGGGGCGAACAGCGCCGAGTGGTTGACGAACTGCCGCAACACCGGCAAACGCGCCTTGCCACGCAAATGCACATAAAGCGTACTGCCCAAAAACAGCAGCAACACCAAGGCCTTGGCGACAAACGAAACGGTCATTTTACAACTCCTTGTCCAAAAACAACTGACAAAACGCCATCAGCCCAGCGCAGCGGCCGGCCATGTTATAGATCATGGCCTGACCGGGAAACCGTCGGGCGCAACATTCACTGTTGAGGATTACGCAATAATGACCTTCTTACCATGCGTGACCTGAACTTTGGCTGACGCCCGTCGATACCTTTCCAAATGTGATTTAACCGCCTGCCACATCCTGCAGACAGTTACTGCTTGATTTCCTGCTCGGTAAACAGATCACTGAACAACATGCTCGACAAGTACCGCTCGCCCGAATCCGGCAGGATCACGACGATGGTCTTGCCCTGCATCTCCGGTTTTTCCGCCAGGCGCACGGCCACGGCCATCGCCGCGCCACAAGAGATTCCGCAGAGGATGCCCTCCTCCTGCATCAAGCGCAGGGCCATGGCCTTGGACTCGTCGTCAGAGACCCGTTCGACCAGGTCAACGATCGACAGGTCAAGGTTCTTCGGCACGAACCCGGCACCGATCCCCTGGATCTTGTGGGGGCTGGGCTTGATCTCCTGGCCGGCCATCGCCTGGGTAATCACCGGCGAAACCTCGGGCTCGACTGCCACCGACAGGATCGGTTTGCCGCAGGTGTTCTTGATGTACCGCGAAACCCCAGTGATGGTTCCGCCGGTGCCCACACCGGCCACCAGCACGTCCACCGCGCCGTCGGTGTCGTTCCAGATTTCCGGACCGGTGGTTTTTTCGTGGATCGCCGGGTTCGCCGGGTTATCGAACTGCTGCGGCATAAAGTATTTGGTGGGATCGCTGGCCATGATCTCGGCGGCTTTGTCGATCGCCCCTTTCATGCCCTTCGCCGGTTCGGTGAGCACCAGCTCCGCGCCCAGGGCCTTGAGCACCTTGCGCCGCTCGATGCTCATGGAGGCGGGCATGGTCAGCATCAGCTTGTAGCCACGGGCGGCGGCGACGAACGCCAGGCCGATCCCGGTGTTACCCGAAGTCGGTTCGACGATGGTCATGCCCGGCTTGAGTTTGCCTGAGCTTTCAGCGTCCCAGATCATGTTCGCGCCGATCCGGCACTTGACCGAATACCCTGGGTTACGCCCCTCGATCTTGGCCAGGATGGTCACACCGCGCGGGGCAATGCGGTTGATCTGCACCAGCGGTGTATTACCGATGGAATGGGCGTTGTCAGCGAATATACGGCTCATGGCTGGGTCCTTGATGCAGCGGGAATGTAAGCCTTTAAAGGTATGCCTGTTGCCCATGGGCGTCCAGTTGCACCGAACGTTCCCGTTGTCGCGACAGTCAATGACATTAGAAGGCGCTCCCCCAACAAACGCTGGAGACTGACTGACATGAAGCGTCGATACCGTTGGCCATTGTGGGTTTTCGCCGCCATCGCCGCGGTGCTGGTGACCCTGCATTTCACCTTGCCTTACCTGGTACGTGATTACCTGAACGACAAACTGGCCGACATGGGCGATTACCGCGGCCGGATCACCGACGTGGACCTGGCCCTGTGGCGAGGTGCCTACCGGATCAATGGCCTGGAAATCGTCAAGGTCGACGGCAAGGTGCCGGTGCCGTTCGTCAGAGCACCGCTGGTGGACCTGTCTGTGAGCTGGCACTCGTTGTGGCATGACCATGCGGTGGTCGCCGAGGTGGAATTCGCCCGCCCGGAAGTGAACTTCGTCGACGGCGGCCCCAACCGCCAGAACTCCCAGACCGGCCGGGGCACCAACTGGCGCGAGCAGTTGAGCAAATTGCTGCCCATCACCTTCAACGAAGTGCGCATCCGCAATGGCGAGGTCACCTTCCGCAACTTCAACTCCAAGCCCCCGGTCAACCTGCGGGCCACCGACGTCAACGCCAGCTTCTACAACTTGACCAACGTGGTCGACACCAAAGGCAAGCGCGACGCCCGTTTCGAGGGCAAGGCCCTTGTGGCCGAACACGCGCCGCTGGAAATGCAGGCCACCTTCGACCCATTGAGCAACTTCGAGGATTTCGACTTCCGCCTGCGGGCCAGGAACATCGAGCTCAAGCGCCTGAACGATTTCGCCGCGGCTTATGGCAAATTCGATTTCAATGCCGGCCACGGCGACCTGGTGATCGAGGCTGAAGCCGATAACGCCAGGCTCAGCGGCTACATCAAGCCATTACTGCGCGATGTCGACGTGTTCGACTGGCAGCAGGACGTGGAAAACCAGAACAAGAACATCTTCCGCTCGGTCTGGGAAGCGTTGGTCGGCACAGGCGAAACGGCCCTCAAGAACCAGCGCAAGAACCAGTTCGCCACCCGGGTGGAACTCAGCGGCAATGTTCACCAGCAGGACATCAGCGCCTTCGAGGCCTTCCTGCAGATCCTGCGCAACGGTTTCGTCCAGGCGTTCAATGCCCGATATGAACAACCGCCGCCGTCGACCGATTAGCGCGACCACTGCTGTAGCGAGTGATGCTGCGAGCGCTGAATGTGGATCCCCTGTGGCGAGGGAGCTTGCTCCCGCTCGAGTGCGCAGCGCTCGCAGGCTTTTGGGGCCGCTTCGCAGCCCAGCGGGAGCAAGCTCCCTCGCCACAGACCGTCAGTCAGAAACGTATCGCCAAATTGGCGATACGCAATCTGGCAAGGCGCCGAGACTGAGTCAACATGTGACGCTCCATTCAGAGACTGAATACAGCGTCTGCGTTCACAGTCGGCGGGGCGCCGCGTTATAGTCGGGCACGATATTTATTTCCCGCGCCCCGCCTCGTCAGGCCGGCGACACCGTTCGAGGAATTGCAGAATGAAGTTCGAAGGCACCAGCGCCTACGTGGCCACCGATGACCTGAAACTGGCCGTGAACGCCGCCATCACCCTGGAACGGCCGCTGCTGGTCAAGGGCGAACCGGGCACCGGCAAGACCATGCTGGCCGAACAACTGGCCGAATCCTTCGGGGCGCGGCTGATTACTTGGCACATCAAGTCCACCACCAAGGCCCACCAGGGCCTCTACGAGTACGACGCGGTCAGCCGCCTGCGGGACTCGCAGTTGGGCGTGGACAAGGTCCATGACGTGCGCAACTACCTGAAGAAGGGCAAGCTCTGGGAAGCGTTTGAATCCGAAGAGCGGGTGATCCTGCTGATCGACGAAATCGACAAGGCCGACATCGAATTCCCCAACGACCTGCTGCAAGAACTCGACAAGATGGAGTTCTACGTCTACGAGACCGACGAAACCATCAAGGCCAAGCAACGGCCGATCATCATCATTACCTCCAACAACGAGAAGGAACTGCCGGATGCGTTCCTGCGCCGCTGCTTCTTCCACTACATCGCCTTCCCGGACCGCGTCACCCTGCAGAAAATCGTCGACGTGCATTACCCGGACATCAAGAAAGACCTGGTCAGCGAAGCGCTGGACGTGTTCTTCGACGTACGCAAGGTGCCAGGCCTGAAGAAAAAACCCTCCACCTCCGAACTGGTGGACTGGCTCAAGCTGCTGATGGCCGACAACATCGGCGAAGCGGTACTGCGCGAACGTGATCCGACCAAGGCCATCCCGCCGCTGGCCGGCGCCCTGGTCAAGAACGAACAGGACGTGCAATTGCTCGAACGCCTGGCGTTCATGAGCCGTCGCGGCACTCGCTGATCCTCTTCGTCTAACAAGAGCGAGGGCGATTGCCATGCTGCTTAACCTGTTCAATGAGATGCGCGCCGCCAAGGTGCCCGTGTCGGTGCGCGAACTGCTGGACCTGATCAACGCGCTGAAACAGCGGGTGATCTTCGCCGACATGGACGAATTCTATTACCTGTCCCGGGCGATCCTGGTGAAGGACGAACGGCATTTCGACAAGTTCGACCGGGCGTTCGCCGCGTATTTCAACGGCCTGGAAAAACTCGACGATCACCTCCAGGCGTTGATCCCCGAGGACTGGCTGCGCAAGGAGTTCGAGCGTTCGCTGACCGACGAAGAGCGGGCGCAGATCCAGTCCCTGGGTGGCCTGGACAAGCTGATCGAAGAATTCAAGAAACGCCTGGAAGAACAGAAGGAACGCCATGCCGGCGGCAACAAGTGGATCGGCACCGGCGGTACCAGCCCGTTCGGCTCCGGTGGCTTCAACCCCGAAGGCATTCGGGTCGGCGACGCCGGCAAGCGCCAGGGCAAGGCCGTGAAGGTCTGGGACCAGCGCGAATACAAGAACCTCGACGACCAGGTGGAACTGGGCACGCGCAACATCAAGATCGCCCTGCGCCGCCTGCGCAAGTTCGCCCGCCAGGGTGCGGCCGAAGAGCTGGACATCGACGGCACCATCGACCACACCGCCCGCGACGCCGGTCTTTTGAACATCCAGATGCGCCCGGAACGACGCAACACCGTCAAATTGTTGCTGCTGTTCGACATCGGTGGCTCGATGGACGCCCACGTGAAGATCTGCGAAGAGCTGTTCTCGGCCTGCAAGACCGAATTCAAGCACCTGGAGTATTTCTACTTCCACAACTTCGTCTACGAATCGGTGTGGAAGAACAACCTGCGCCGCACTTCGGAACGGACCTCGACCCAGGATTTGCTGCACAAGTACGGCGCCGACTACAAAGTGATCTTCATCGGCGACGCCGCCATGGCGCCTTATGAAATCACCCAGGCCGGCGGTAGCGTCGAACATTGGAACGAAGAAGCCGGTTATGTGTGGATGCAGCGCTTCATGGAGAAGTACAAGAAGCTCATCTGGATCAATCCGTACCCCAAGGACACCTGGGGCTATACCGCCTCGACCAACATCGTGCGCGAGTTGGTGGAAGACCGGATGTATCCGCTGACCTTGCGGGGGTTGGAGGAAGGGATGCGGTTTCTTTCCAAGTGATCCTTGGTGCCCTTCAGGGCCTCATCGCGAGCAAGCTCGCTCCCACATTGGATCTTCGTCATATATGAGATCCAGTGTGAGGATTTATTGTCTGTGCGGGCCTCATCGCGAGCAGGCTCGCTCCCACACTGGATCTCTGTCACACATAGGACCCTTGTGGGAGCGAGCTTGCTCGCGATGCTTTTAGCGGTTTAACAGCCCCTGCAAGCACTCAACCTGCTGGTGATGCGCAACCTCCTGCACCACCGGTCGCAACCGCACCTGCGCCCCCGGCAGGCATTGCGCCAACCGGGCCAGGGACAACGGGGTCAAGGCGCCCAGGCGTGGATACCCACCGATGGTTTGCCGGTCGTTGAGCAACACAATCGGCTGGCCGTCCGGCGGCACCTGCACGGCACCGAGCGCAATCCCTTCGGAAATCATTGCTGGCCCCTGATATTCCAACGCCGTACCCAGCAAGCGAATGCCCATGCGGTCGGCGCGACTGTCCAGCGTCCATGAGGTGTTGAACGCATCGAACAGGCTCTGTCCACTGAAAGCACCGTTCTGCGCCCCCAGGATCAAGTCCAGCGGCTGCGCTTGCTGGAAATCCGGAATCCGCGTGTGCGGCATGGGCCGAGGCGTCGCCGCGCCGCAATAGCTCAGGTGCTCGCCACGACTCAGCGCCCGCCCTCGCCCATCCAGGCCACCGAGCTCCTCACGCACCACCGTCGCCCGGCTGCCCAGCACCGCAGGCGCATTGAAACCACCGGGAGCGGCCAGGTAGGCCCGGGCACCGAGCACGGGCTGGGTGAGCGCCAGCACCTGACCTTTGCGCAAGCTGAAGAAGCGCCACGACGCCACCCCCTGGCCGTCTATCCGTGCGCCCAGGTCCGCTCCGGCCAATGCAAGCACGCAATCCTCTTCGGCCACCACGGTGAAACCGCCGAGGGTAATCTCCACCACCGCCGCCCCCAGGGCATTGCCGAGCATCCAGTTGGCCCAGGCCATCGACAACCAGTCCGCCGCGCCACCCTGGGTCACACCCAGATGCCTCACGCCGAAACGGCCGGCGTCCTGCAACAGGCACAGCGGGGTGCTGGCCTCGATCAACAACCGGCTCATATCTGGGCCTCCAACGGTGTGTCGTCGCCACCCAGCGCGATGAATTCGCCATGGTCCACGGGGGCAAAACGCACCGTGTCCCCCGGCTGCATCAGGCTGTAGCCATCGCGCTCGCGATCAAACAGTTTGGTCGGGGTGCGACCGATCAGGTTCCAGCCCCGGGCGATACCACCGGATACGCCGCGGTCTGGCGCTCGGCGATACCAACACTGCCCGCTGCCACGCGTTTGCGCGGGGTGTCGAGGCGCGGTGCGGCCAGTTCCTCGTCCACCAGCCCCATGAAGGCGAAACCGGGGGCGAAGCCCAGGGCAAACACCTGGTACTCGCGTTCGCTGTGACGACGGATCACCTGGGCGACCGTCAGCCCGCTGCGGTTCGCCAGCAGCGCAAGCTCCGGCCCGACACGGAGGTCGTACCACACCGGCAGCACGTGGCATTGGCCGGCGGACCGGGCATCCGGTGAAAGATTATTCAACGCCTCGTCGATCAATTCACGAGCCTGCACCGGGTTCAGGGCGAGCACATCGTAGTGCACCATCAACGTGGTATAGGACGGCACCAAGTCAATCAGATGCTCGGCAAACACCGCTCGCAGGCGTTCGCTGGCGGCGAGCATCCAGGGCATATTCGCCTCGGCGATCTCATCGAACAGGCGCACCATAAAGCAGTCCACCGCCACCACTTCCAAGCGTGCTCTCATGGCGCACTCTGCCGGTCCAGGGCTTCGCGGATGCGTTGCACAGCTGCCACGGAGCTGGCGTTGTCGCCGTGTACGCACAAGGTGTTGGCCATAAGGTGCAAGGCGCTGCCGTCACTGGCAGTCAACGCATCGCCGCGGGCGATGGTCAGGGCCTGCCCGACAATGACTTCGGGATCGTGGTGCACCGCGCCCGGCGCTTGCCGCGAAACCAGGCGACCGGCACTGTCATAGGCGCGGTCGGCAAAGGCTTCGAACCACAGGGTCAGGCCGTACTCGTCGCCCAGGGCCTGGGCGGCGCTGTTGTCCCGGGTCGCCATGAGCATCAGCGGCAATTGCCGATCATAGGTCGCGACGGCCTGGATCACCGCACGCAGTTGCGCCGGGTTGGCCATCATGTCGTTGTACATCGCGCCGTGGGGCTTGACGTAGCTGACCCGCCCGCCTTGCGCCCGGCAGATGCCGTCGAGGGCGCCGATCTGGTAGTGCAGCAAGTCCTGCAACTCCTGGGCGCCATAGGCCATGGAGCGGCGGCCGAAGCCCGCCAGGTCCTGATAGGCCGGGTGCGCGCCGATCCGCACGCTGTTGGCCAGGGCCAGGCTGACGGTCTTGCGCATGATGCTCGGATCGCCGGCGTGAAAGCCGCAGGCGATGTTGGCGCAATCGATGAAGGGCATCACCTCGGCGTCCAGACCCATGGTCCAGCTGCCGAAGCTTTCGCCAATGTCGCAGTTCAATAGCAGGCGGCTCACGGTGAACGCTCCTGTAGGTTCTTTCTTTTGATCATGGGGCCAAGCCATGAAGCCCAGGCCCCACAAGTTATCAGTTACTCGGCTTCCAACTGCTTGCCTTGGGTTTCCGGCAGGCTCAGGGCCGCGAGGATCACCACGCCATAGGACACTGCGGCGAACGCTCCGATACCCACGCTCAGCGGCACTTTCTGGCTCAGCAGACCAATCAACAGCGGGAACAATGCTGCCACCGCCCGGCCAATGTTGTAGCAGAACCCCTGCCCCGAACCACGGATGCGCGTAGGGAACAGTTCGGTGAGGAACGAGCCCATGCCGCTGAACATCCCCGACGCGAAGAACCCAAGGGGAAAGCCCAGCCAGAGCATCACGTCATTGCTCACGTGCAACTGGGTATACAACAGCACGATGGTGAAAGAGCCGACGGCATACAGGACGAAGTTCTTTTTCCGACCCAGGATGTCCGACAGGTAGGCGCTGACGACGTAACCGACGTAGGAACCGACGATCACCATCGCCAGGTAGCCACCGGTGCTCAACACGCTCAAGCCACGCTCATTCTTGAGGAACGTTGGCAACCAGGAGGTGATGGCGTAGTAACCGCCCAAGGCACCGGTGGTCAGCAACGAGGCACGAATGGTGGTGAAGAGGATGCCGGGGGCGAAGATCTCGTAGAATTTCGCCGGGTTGCTCGGCGTTTGCCGAGCCTTGGCCTGGCTATAGACTTCCGGATCCTTGACCAGCCGGCGGACGAAAATCACGAACACCGCTGGCACGATGCCGAGGATGAACAGTGCGCGCCAGGCGTCTTCCGGCGGCAACACCGAGAACAGCAGCGCATACAGGATCGCCGTCATGCCCCAGCCCAGCGCCCACCCCGACTGCACCATGCCCACCGCCTTGCCGCGATCCTTGGCGCGGATCACCTCACCCATCAACACCGCACCGGCAGTCCACTCGCCGCCGAAACCAAAGCCCATCAGCGTGCGGGCGATCAACAGTTGTTCGTAGTTCTGGGCAAAGCCGCACAGGAAAGTGAAGAAGGCGAACCACAGCACCGTCAGTTGCAGGGTACGCACCCGACCGATGCGGTCCGAGAGAATGCCCGCCACCCAGCCGCCAATGGCCGAAGCGATCAAGGTACTGGTGTGGATCAGGCCGGCCTGGCCAGTGGTAATGCCCCACATCGCGATCAGGGTCGGCACCACGAAACTGAGCATCTGCGTGTCCATACCGTCCAGGGCGTAGCCGATCTTGCAACTCCAGAAGGTGCGACGTTCCTGCTTATTGATGTTGCGATACCAATCGAACGGACCAGAACGGGCCTGGGGTTGGGGGACGCCGAGCGTGTCGGGTGCACTCATGGTGGTTTCTCCACGGTTTTATTGTTGTAAGTCTCAACGACGCTGACGTGGAGACCGATGCGTCGATTCTTGAGCGCGCGGCCGATCCCGTCCAACGAATAAAACCCTGGCTGGGTCATAAGAAAAACTTGATTGGGTTCATCGCAGGGCCTGACTGAACACTTTTGTGGGAGCAAGGCTTGCCCTCGATGAAGCTGACGCGGTCATTCAGAGACCGAGGCGTCTGTTTCGCGAGCAAGCTTTGCTCCCACGCAGCGGGGGATAGAATCCCCTCGCCACAAAAAAGCCCTATGAGCCGAGCGTCAGAGCCCGCGCAAATCCCGCTCTTCGATCGGCCGGCCCTGGCGCAGGCGCTTGCCGCCCAACACCACCCAGTCGATCAGGCGGAACAGGCATTCCAGGCCGAACGACAGCAACAACGCACCGCTGACACCCCAGATCATGGCCTCGGGGGTCAACAGGATCTGGTAGCTGTAGCCGTTCCAGGTTTCCTTGCGGATGTCCGGATCGGCGGCCAGCGCCACTTGCAGCAAGCGGATGTACCACGGGCCTTGCATCGCCTGGAACTGCTTGTCCAGGGCCTGCTGGCGCACGAGCAAGGTGTTCAGGCTGTCGGCGTCGCTGCGAAAAATCGGGTCTTCGCTGGCACGGTAATGGGCCACCAGGGCTTGCATGTCGCCCTTGAAGAACTGGTTGGCAGTGCCCTGGAACCCTTGCAGGCCGGTCTGCGCCTCGATCAGGTGGGCCTCGACCCGTTTGGCGTAATCATTGATGAAGCCCGGCACCTGGACCCCAACCAACAGGCCCACCGCGAACAACACCAGCCGTAGATAACTGAGCAACATAGCGTGACGTCCTTATTCGGTCCGGCCGTGGCTGACGCATTCGCCGCGTCGCCACAGGCTCCATTGGCCCGGTTCGTAGCGGGTCCAGGTTTCATTTTCGGTCAAGGGTTCGGTGGCAATCACCGTGACCACGTCGTTGGGCGTGGTTTCAGCCTGGAAATCGACAATCACATCCACATCCTTGAGGCGAGCCGGGCCGAACGGCGCACGACGGGTGATCTGGGCCAGTTTGGTCGAGCAATAGCAGAACAGCCAGTCGCCATCGCTGAGCAAACAGTTGAACACGCCTTTGCTGCGGTATTCAGCGCAGGCCTCGATCAACGACGGTAACAGCTGTTCCACCTCCACCGGTTCGGGGAAGGCCTGGCGCACGCGGTTGAGCAGATCGCAGAACGCCGCTTCGCTGTCGGTATCGCCCACTGGGCGGTAGAAGCTCACGCCCGGCTGGAAATCGGCGAGCTGGCCGTTGTGGGCAAAACACCAGTTGCGGCCCCACAACTCACGCACGAACGGGTGGGTGTTGGACAGGCAGACCTTGCCGACGTTGGCCTGGCGAATATGCCCGATCACCACTTCGCTCTTGATCGGATAGCGCTGCACCAGGTTCGCCACTTCCGATTCGCTGCTGGCGGCCGGGTCCTGGAACAGGCGCAGGCCACGGCCTTCATAGAAGGCGATGCCCCAACCGTCGCGGTGCGGCCCGGTCTTGCCGCCGCGCTGCATCAGCCCGGTAAAGCTGAACACGATGTCGGTCGGCACATTGGCGCTCATGCCCAATAACTCACACATGCTCGAACTCTCGCTTCAAGGGGCAGGCCCGGCTACAGGCGCGGTTCGATACGCGAACGCTGGGGATTGCTCGGCACGGGCGGGCGACCGTAACGGTCATCACCGGCCACGCCAAACGGTGGCTCGTCTTCCGGCTCATCGGCCGCGGCCGCGGCTTTTGCGGCGGCGGCCCGTTCCTTGCGAGCGTTAGCGGCCCGCTCGATGGGGAAGCGGACCAGCACCAAAATGAAGTAGAGGCCGAAGGCGATCATGCCGTACATGAGCAGATCGGAAGCCGCCCGCCAGACGTTGTTGCCGACTTTGAACAGCACGTCCAGGGCAACAATGGCCAGGGCCGGGGCGACCTTGTCCTTCACCGGATCAACAATGGTCGGGCAAAACAGCAACACCGCCATCAGCAACCGCAGCGGTTCGCGCAACCAGCGCCACATCCAGCGGGTCATGCGCATCCACACCAGCAGGCAGCCCAGGGCGGCGAAGGCGTAGAGGCCCCAGGCAATCAGATAGTCATTCTCGGTCATGGTGTCCATGGCAAGGCAGGCAAAGAGACGCTTATAGTAACGGCTTTTCGCTCGTCAGGCTGCCCCGGCGTCTGGCGAATGGCCTGTGTGGTTGGTTCTGTCCAGGCCACGTGTCTTTTTTCGTTCAACGTTCGAGAGCCTTTCATGTCCCTATCTGCCCACGTTTCCAACGCCCCGATTGCCCGCAGGGACGCCGGTGTTGACCCGTACGCCTGGTTGCAGGAACGCGACACCGACGCCGTGCTCGACTACCTCAAGGCCGAAAACAGCTACCAGCAGGCGCAACTGGCCGATCAGGCTGAACTGCGCGAAACCCTGTTCCAGGAGATCAAGGGCCGGATCCTCGAGACCGACCTGTCGCTGCCCTCGCCTTGGGGCCCGTACCTGTATTACACCCGCACCACGGCCGGTGACGAATACCCGCGCCACTACCGCTGCCCGCGCCCGGCCGACGACAGCCTGAGCGTGGATGAAAGCCGCGAACAACTGCTGCTGGACCCGAACGTGCTGGCCGGCGGCGGCTTCTTTTCCCTGGGCGCCTTCAGTATCAGCCCCGACCACCAGCGCCTGGCCTACAGCCTGGACACCACGGGCGAGGAGATCTACACCCTGTTCGTGAAGGAATTATCCAACGACAAGGTCAGCGAACTGTCCTTCGCCGATTGCGACGGCAGCATGACTTGGGCCAACGATAGCTTGACGCTGTTTTTTGGCGAGTTGGACGATACCCATCGCCCTCACAAGCTCTGGCGCTATCGCCTGGACGGCACTGCCGCCGAGCAAGTGTTCCATGAGCCGGACGGGCGTTTCTTCCTGCATTGCTACCGTTCGAGCTCGGAAAAGCAGTTGATCCTGTCCCTGGGCAGCAAGACCACCAGTGAAGTCTGGGTGCTGGACGCCGCGCAACCGCAGCGCCCCTTTACCTGCCTGG
Source organism: Pseudomonas sp. St316 (assembly GCF_018325905.1). Classification (NCBI taxonomy): domain Bacteria; kingdom Pseudomonadati; phylum Pseudomonadota; class Gammaproteobacteria; order Pseudomonadales; family Pseudomonadaceae; genus Pseudomonas; species Pseudomonas sp. St316. The sequence continues at coordinate 5,085,670 of NZ_AP021901.1, forward strand.
CGCCTCGCGTGGAAAACCATGAATACGACGTCGACCACGGCCTGCTCGATAACCAATGGACCTGGTTGATCCGCAGCAACCGCGACGGGATCAACTTCGCCCTGTACCAGGCCGCCGATACGGGCGTGGCGCCGACCGAGGCTGACTGGCAGAACCTGATCCCCCACAGCGACACGGTGATGATCGACGGCCTGAGCCTGAACGCCGGGGCCATGACCTTGAGCCTGCGTGAGGGCGGCTTGCCAATCATTGAAGTGCACCCACAGGGCTTGCCGGCCTATCGGGTGCAACTGCCGGATGCGGCCTACAGCCTGCATGTGCAGAACAGCCTGGAATTCACCAGCGACCGCATTCGCCTGCGCTATGAGGCCTTGAATCGTCCGGCGCAGATCCGCCAGTTGGACCTGGCCAGCGGCGCACAGGTGGTGCTCAAGCAAACCCCGGTGCTGGGCCCGTTCGACGCCGATGCCTACGTCAGCCAGCGGCTCTGGGCGACCGCACCGGACGGCACCCAGGTGCCCATCAGCCTGGTGGTCAAGCGCGAAGCCCTCGGCCAGCCGGTACCGCTGTACCTGTACGGCTACGGGGCCTATGGCGAAAGCCTCGACCCGTGGTTTTCCCATTCGCGGCTGAGCCTGCTTGACCGCGGCGTAGCGTTTGCCATCGCCCATGTGCGGGGCGGAGGCGAGCTGGGGGAAGCCTGGTATCGCGCCGGCAAGCAGGAACACAAGCACAACACGTTCAGCGACTTCATCGCCTGCGCCGAACACTTGATCGGCAACGGTTTCACCACCGCCGAACAACTGGCAATCAGCGGCGGCAGCGCCGGTGGCCTGCTGATCGGCGCGGTGCTCAACCAACGCCCGGAGCTGTTCAAGGTTGCGATTGCGGAGGTGCCGTTCGTCGACGTACTCAACACCATGCTCGACCCGGACTTGCCGCTGACGGTCACCGAATACGACGAATGGGGTAATCCAGAGGAGCCGGACGTTTATGATCGGATCCGGGCCTACGCCCCGTACGAAAACGTCAGCGCCCAGGCCTACCCGGCGCTGCTGGTGATCGCTGGTTACAACGACAGCCGTGTGCAGTACTGGGAAGCGGCCAAGTGGGTGGCGAAATTGCGGGCCACCAAGACCGACGACAACCCCCTGCTGCTCAAGACCGAACTGGGCGCCGGCCATGGCGGAATGAGCGGGCGCTACCAGGGATTGCGTGACGTAGCGCTCGAATATGCATTTGTCCTGAAGGTTTTGGGGATGGCCTGAGGAACTCTGTGGGATGGCCGGGTCTTAGCTCCATGCGCCAGTCCATGATGCAACCACAATCCACTGTGGGAGCGAGCCTTTGTGGGAGCAAGGCTTGCCCGCGATGGCATCAGCTTGATCTGATAGACAGACCGAGTCGCCTGTATCGCGGGCAAGCCTTGCTCCCACAAGAACCGGTTATGGGTATCGTCTTACACCCAGGCCAGCCCAAACCTGTAACAAACACAAGAAAAAGACCGTGCCGACATGTCAGAACCGACCTTACTGAACAAAGAAATCCGCGACTGGTTGATGGACTGCGGTCTGTTCGACCAGTTGCTGCCTGTCGACTTCGCCGCGGCGTCGGGCTATTTCAGCATCAGCGCCATCGCCGAGGGTGAAGCGATTTTCCACGAGGGAGATGCCGGCAGCTTCATGTGCATCATCCACACCGGCCAGGTGGCCGTGCAGAAAACCGGCCCCGACGGCCAACCCGTGACCATCGCCACACTGCGAAGTGGCCGGGCATTCGGTGAAATGGCCGTGCTCGACGGAGAGCGACGCTCGGCCAGTTGCATCGCCGCCAGCGATTGCCAGTTGCTGAATCTGGGCAAGGACTCCCTGGAGAAAATGCTCAACGACGCCCCCAAGATCGCCGCCAAGATCATCCGCGCCCTCGCCGTCTCCCTGTCCAAGCGCCTGCGCATGGCCGATGGGCAGTTGTTGTCGCAGCAGGTCTGACCCCCTCAGTCAGTTGAAACACAGAACCTGAGAGGGGTGCCTGTGGGAGCAAAGCTTGCTCGCGATAGCGGTGTTGCATATGCCGACGTCATCGCGAGCAAGCTTTGCTCCCACAGAGTTCACCGCAATGCTCGAACCCACCGTTTTTTACCATTCAGTTGTTTCACCGACTGGCTACAGGGTTACCCCCCGGCGACTTGGCCTTCGGCGCTTGCGGTTCCATACCCGGTATCGGCTGGTCCTTGGGTGGCTTGGGCATTTCGATGGGGGCAGCAGGGGCGGCCCGCCGCTTCCGGGGGCAACCTTGGGCACACCGCTGGGGGTGACCGGCGGATAGGGCATGGGGGTGGCGGTGCCAGGCGACCCGGGAATGCTCGGTGGGTTGACCGGAATCGTCGGTTGTTGAGCCTGTGCGTCACTTATAGAGAGCGCCGCCAGGGCAATGGCCGTTAGAATGATGCACTTCATCAATGGCTCCGTGGCTATTGTCTGCTTTAAGGCTAGTCGTTACCGCGCGGTTTGCCCTCCTACGAGATTTCCATGAAACGTTTCGTTCTGCTCGACACCACGCCCATCCCTGATAACGGCGGTGCCCTGTGCCTGTTCGAGTACGGCGAAGACTTCGTCATCAAGATCCAGGGCGGCGACGGCGGGCAGTTGATGAACACCCGCATGCACGGTTCCGAAGATGCCCTGGCAGAGATTCCCTGCCGCAAGGTGGCCGGTCGTCCTGGCTCGCGCGTGCTGATCGGTGGCCTCGGCATGGGCTTCACCCTCGCCTCGGCACTCAAGCACCTGGGCAAGACCGCCGAAGTGGTGGTGGCCGAGCTGGTGCCCGGTGTCGTGGAGTGGAACCGTGGCCCCCTGGGAGAAAAGGCCGGGCGGCCGCTGTCGGACCCGCGCACAGTGATCCGCATGGAGGACGTGGCCAAGGTGCTGCAAACCGAACCCCAGGGTTTCGACGCGATCATGCTCGATGTCGACAACGGCCCCGAAGGCCTGACCCAGAAAGCCAACAGTTGGCTGTATTCGGCCGGTGGCCTGGCCGCCTGCGCCAAGGCCCTGCGGCCCAAGGGCGTGCTGGCGGTGTGGTCGGCCAGCGCCGACCGACAGTTTTCCGACAAGCTGAAGAAAGCCGGTTTCAAGGCCGAAGAAGTGCAAGTGTTCGCCCATGGCAACAAAGGCACCCGCCACACCATCTGGATTGCCGAGAAGCTCAAGGGCTGAGCTAAACTCTGTCCAACCGTCATCCGTCTTGTCTACAAAGGTGAACCCATGAGTTCGTCAACACCACCGTCCAACACCGCCAAATTGGACCGCATCCTCGCCGACGCCCAGCGCGATCGGGAGATGGGCTACCGCGACAAAGCCCTGAAAATGTACCCCCATGTCTGTGGCCGCTGCGCCCGTGAATTTTCCGGCAAGCGCCTGAGCGAACTGACCGTTCACCACCGCGACCACAACCACGACAACAACCCGCAGGACGGTTCCAACTGGGAACTGCTGTGCCTGTACTGCCACGACAACGAGCACTCGCGCTACACCGACCAGCAATATTTCGGCGACGGCTCCCTGAGCACCCCGAAAATCGCCAAGGCGACCCACAACCCCTTCGCCGCACTGGCCGGGTTGATGAAAAAAGACGAGTAATCCAGCGTTGTGGCGAGCCCCGTTTTGTGGGAGCAAGGCTTGCCCGCGATGAAGCCGATGCGGTCTTTCAGAAACCGAGGTGCCTAGTTCGCGAGCAAGCTTTGCTCCCACAGATTGTGTGAGCCATACATCTCGAACCTGACCACCCTCCCCCATTCCCCGTATAATCGCGCCTTTTCCCCAAAGGCACCCCGCCCGTGGCCAACAAACGCTATAGCTGCATCGGTCTGTTCAACCCCAAGTCACCGGAAAACGTCGGTTCGGTCATGCGTGCCGCCGGCTGCTACGGCGTGGCGTCGGTGTTCTACACCGGCAAGCGCTATGAGCGTGCCGCCGACTTCGTCACCGACACCAAGAAAGTCCACTACGACATCCCGCTGATTGGTATCGACGACCTGAAGAAAATCCTGCCCCTGGGCTGTGTGCCCGTGGCCGTGGAACTGGTGGAAGGCGCCCGTCCGTTGCCCGAATACACCCACCCGGACCGGGCGCTGTACATCTTCGGCCCCGAAGACGGCTCGCTGGACAAGGACATCCGCGATTGGTGCGAAGACGTGGTGTACATCCCCACTACCGGCTGCATGAACCTGGCCGCCACGGTCAACGTCGTGCTGTACGACCGCATGGCCAAAGGCAACAACACCCGTTCGGGGCCACAATTCCGCTGATCGGCGCAACATTCGATTGAACAAGGCAATCGCTCGGGCAGTCAGCTTTATACCAATCCCCACACCGGAGACAGATCATGAGCGATAACAACCCGTTCGAGCCGATTGAGACCACCCCTTTCCAATCCCATCCGCCACAAAACGTGCATGGCTGGGAACGCATTGGCTCACTGGCCGGCGGTGTGCTGATGATGGGCAAGGGCTTGCGCCGTGGCGGTGTGCTCGGCCTGGCTCAACTGGCGATCGGTGGCATGGCGCTGGCGCGGGGGATCACCGGGCATTGCTCGGCCAAGGCCTTGCTGGAAAAGAACCGTCAGAACTTCAACAGCGCCCGCGCCCGCATCGAGCAGGCCGGTGAGGAGCTGGGTCGCCTGAAGGCCAATGCCGAGGCGGCAACCAGTACCGCTACGGTGACGGGGAATGATTCGTTGGATTCGCCGAAGGCTGGGCTCTGATTTTGCAGTGCCGCTGATGGCCTCATCGCGAGCAAGCTCGCTCCCACAGGGGACCGCATTCCAGTGTGGAAGCGAGCTTGTGTGGGAGCGAGCTTGCTCGCGATAGCGGTGTCACTGAAGTAACCGAGTATCCAGCACAGTAGAGCTCCCCTCCAGGATGCTTTCGCTGAGCTGCACAAATTCCTGGGTGTCGACCGTTTCCAAGCGCATCGCCCCCTGCAACACATCATCCAGCGAACGCTTGTTACGGGTTTTCAGGCGAATCTCGCGGTCCAGCTCCTGCAGCAGCAACACCGCCTTGGCCACTGCCGCGGGGCTGATCTGTTCGCCGCGCAAGGTGGTGACGCCCTTGCTGTCGCGGGCAAGCCGGTCATTGAGGGTCTGATAGCGCTCATCACTCACGCCACCGGCGCGGCGCAGCAATTCGATGGCGTAGTACTCGGTCAGCCCCTCGCTGATCCAGTCGCTACGATCATGATCATTGACCCGGGCCAGCGCCTGCACCAACTCCCGCAACAACGGGCTACTACCGCGCTCGCTGACCAGCGGCGGACGGCTGTGCAGGTAGATCGAGTCGTGGCCGGCCTGGGCCCCACGCCACAACGGATCACCGGCGCCGACAATCAGCAACTTGGCCGGATGGCGCGGCACCAGCGCTTGTACCTGCGGCCAGACGAATGTCAGCAGCGTCAGCACATCCATCCGGCGCATGCCTTGGCCTTGGGGCGAAGCCACCGTCACCTCGGTTTCGCCCAGACGGGTACGGCGGCTACCCAGTTTGCCGGCGAGCATCCAGCCCGTGGGGCGGTCGAACAGGCGCGAGGGGTTGTCGATGCGAAAGCGTTGCTTGCCGATGCGCGGCCAAGGCGTCTCGATGCTTTTCCAACCATCAGGCAATTCAACCTCAAGACGGGCCACCAGTTCGACGCCGTCCTGCTGGTCGAGCTTGGCCGACGGCACCAGCTCATCGCCCCGCAGCAATGCCCACGTCGGGGTCATGCGGGTTTCGTAGGTACCCGTCTTGCGCGCATGGCTGATGCGCACCCGGTAGCTCAGGCTGGCCTTGTCGGCTGACGGGCGCCAGACACCTCGCGCCTCTTGGCCAGGAGTGAGTTGCCATTGGCCGTCGGCCTTGAAATCGCTGTAGCGACTGCCGTCGCCGAGGTCGAAATCCAGGCTGCGCACCGCCGAACCCCGGGCCAGCGTCAGGCGCACTTCGGCCTGATCGCTCTTGGGCAACAGGTGCACGTGATAATCCAGATCGACTTTCTGCGCCGCCCACAGCGGCCCGCACATCGCCAGCAGCCCGGCGGCCAGCATCCGTTTCAATCCTGCTGCCATGGGTTCTCCCTGAAGTGCGCCGCCCGATGGCTCAGCCGGCACGGAAAATCAGATGATCTTCCCAATCGTCTTCCGGCACGCTGCCTTCGGCCAGCATACGCCCGGACTGGGAAATGCGTTCGTGGTGCACGGCATCGCGATCACCGCAGACCAGGTGGTGCCACAACGGCAAGTCCTTGCCCTCGCTGACCAGCCGATAGCCACAGGTCGGCGGCAGCCACTTGAACTCATCGGCCTTGCCCGGTGTGAGCTGGATGCAGTCGGGGACAAAGTCGCGACGGTTGGGATAGTCGGTGCACTGGCAGGTTTTCAGGTCCAGCAGTTTGCAGGCGATGCGCGTGTAGTAGACGCTGTTGTCGTCTTCGTCTTCGAGTTTTTGCAGGCAGCACAGGCCACAGCCGTCGCACAGCGATTCCCACTCCTGCAGATCGAGCTGATCGAGGGTTTTGCGTTTCCAGAACGGTTCGACTTTGGCGGCCATGGCTCAAGCATCAACATCAGGTGGTGAGAAGGCCGACAGTCTAGTGCCCGGACCTCGCCAGGCCAAGCATTGGCGACTGTCGGTATGCAGGGGCTTGTCAGGTCGCGTGGCGGGACGTAGGTTGCTTCATTTATCTTCCCGAACCCAGTCAGGTAAGCCCATGAGCACCAACCCTCGCATCGCCGACTACGCCATTGACCCCCAGTTCATCGAACGCTGGTCGCCGCGCGCCTTTACCGGCCAGAGCATTGCCGAAGAAACCCTGCTGGGCTTTTTCGAAGCCGCACGCTGGGCACCGTCGGCCTACAACTCCCAGCCGTGGCGTTTCCTGTATGCGCGCCGCGACACGCCGAATTGGGAGCGTTTCCTGGGCCTGCTCAATGAATTCAACCGCGGTTGGGCCCAACACGCCTCGGCACTGGTGATCATTGTTTCGAAAACCACTTTCGCGGTGCCCGGCGCCACTGAGGAAACCCCGGCGCAGTCCCACACCTTCGATACGGGCGCGGCCTGGGGCCACCTGGCGCTGCAAGCCAGCCTCAGCGGCTGGCACACCCACGGCATGGCCGGTTTCGACCAGGAGTTGACCCGCAAGGAACTGAAGATCCCGCAAGGCTACGCCCTGCACGCCGCCGTGGCGATCGGCAAGCTGGGGGACAAATCGACGCTGGCCGAATACCTCCAGGCCCGTGAAGTCCCGAGCCCGCGTCGGCCGTTAAGCGAACTGGTGGCAGAAGGCAATTTCAGCCTCTGATGCGACACAGGCCTTATGTGGGAGCGAGCTTGCTCGCGATGGCGGCGTGTCAGTCACATTGATATCTACTGACGCACCGCTATCGCGAGCAAGCTCGCCCCCACAGTGGGTCTCCAGCGCCTACAAATCCACGGTCACCCACAATTCCTTGCTCGCGATGGCGGTCTTTCAGGCACATCCATACCGGCTGGCCCGCCCCAAAAGGGGCATCGCAGCAGGTTTCAGTAGCCCCGGCTGAAGTCCACTTCACCGCGCAACGCTTCACCCGCCTGGTAGGCCCGCAGGTTTTCCAGGAACAACTGCACCATCATCGGTGGCGAGGTCGGTGCCGAGCTGTGGCCGGTCAGCAGCAGGCCCCAGGCGGTCCAGAAGGGGTGGCGCTGTGGCAGCGGCTCCTGGCGACAGACGTCGATCACCGCACCGGCCAAGTGCCCTTCCTTCAGGGCTTGCACCAGGTCCGCGTCCACCACCGCTACGCCACGGCCGACGTTGATGAACAACCCCGTCGGCTTGAATTGCTTGAACAACGCCGCGTCATAGATGTCATGGGTATCCGGCGTATTGGGCAGCAGATTGATCACGTAATCCACTTCGCCGACCAGGCGTGGCAAGTCCTTCAACGCTCCGACTTCGATAAACGGTGCCAACGCCCTCGCTTCGCTGGCGATGCCATACAACTGCACGCCGAACGGCGCCAGGAACTGCGCCACGCGTTGGCCGATGTCTCCGGTCCCGACGATCAACACCTTGCGTCCGGCCAGGCCTTGTCCCTGGCGATTGTCCCACTTGCGCTCGACCTGGCTGACCAACCGTGCCAGCACCTCACGCTCATGGCCGAGCATGTAGGTCAGCACGTACTCAGCCATCACCTGGCCGAAAATGCCCACCGCACGGGTCAGGCGGTAATTGCGCGTCAAGCCTTCGGCCAGCAACGGCGTGATACCCGCCCAGGTCGATTGCAGCCAGCTGGGTCTATGGCCTTGACGCAACAGGGTCGCCAGCAGATCGGGCTGGCCGAGCCAGACCGGACAATCGGTGGCCAGTCGCGACAACTCGGCGGAGTCGCCGCTGGTCAGGACTTCAATATCGGGTGCCGCTTGACGCAAAAGCTGGGCGTACACCGGGTGGTCGTGTTCGGCAATCAGAACGCGCATGAATCAAACCTTTCAAAAACAGTGCAGACAACCGCCGACAGAGTGTCGCTCCATCCCTGCGATCGTCGTCAATAAACCCTTCCAGTGTTTTTCCAAAGGCCCCCAGAACAGGCGCCTCAGAGACCGTCAGACCGGGTCGTTGCGGCGCAACAACTCTTCGGGCAAATGCTCGATGTATTCATCTTCGGCCGGCGGCATTTGCAAGTGATAGCCCTGGGTATCGAGGTTTTCCAGCACCTTGTTGATGTCCTCCCGGGACAGCGCCCGCTCGGGGCTCAGCACCAGGTCGAAGGCATGGATCGCCTTGCCAAAAGCCGCCATCAACGGCTCAGGTACACGCTCCAAGGCATCACTTTTGAGCACATACAGGTACATCTCGTTTTTCTTCGAGCTTCGGTAGATGGAGCAAATACGTTTCAAGGCTGTTCTCCGGCAGTGGCCAGGCTGTCGAGCAGCGCCTGGCCCATCAATTCGCGGCGCCAGCCACGCAGCGAATCAGGCAATTGGTAAGGGCCCTCGGGGAAGCCGCTCTTGATCAGCGCTTCGAGGGTTTTCTTGCGCAGCATCAGCTCCGGGGCAATTTCCAGGCGCTCGGCTTCTGCCTGCCCCAGCGCCCGCAGACGCTTGACCAGCGCCGAGGCCTCGATGGGCAATGGCTCGGCCACGGCCGGCGGCCATTGCTCGGGCGGCACGCTGGCGGCGCGCTGGATCAGGTCCAGCAGAAACTGGCCGTCCTGGCGCACGGTGCGCGGGTGCATGTCTTCGATTTTCGCCAACGCGCCGAGATTATCCGGCTGGGTACGGGCCAAGGGCCACAGCGAATGCTCGCGAATGATGCGATTGCGCGGCAGGTCACGGGCCCGCGCCTCACGTTCGCGCCAGGCGCACAGTTCGCGCAGCACGGCCAATTGGGCACGGGACAGCTTCCAGGCGAGCTTGGCCTCGCGGTAGACCTCGTACGGGTCGACCTCGCGACGCAGGTTGGCCACCAGTTCGGCGCCGTCCTCCAGGACCCAGCGGTATTTTTCGTCGCAAAGCTTCGGGCGCAACAGTACGAAAACTTCTGCCAGGTGCACAGCATCCTCTGCCGCGTAGCTGATCTGCGTCTCGGACAGCGGCCGTTGCAACCAGTCGGAACGGGTCTCGCCCTTGGGCAACTCGATACCCAGCACTTCCTGTACCAGCCGCGAATAACCCATGGAGAAACCCAGGTTCAGGTAGGCGGCGGCCAATTGAGTATCGAACAGCGGCGCAGGCAGGCTGCCGGTCAGGCGCAGCAGCACTTCAAGGTCTTCGCTGCAGGCGTGCAACACCTTGAGCACCGCCGGGTTTTCCAGCAGTGCGGCCAAGGGTTGCCAATTGTCGATGGTCAAGGGGTCGATCAGGTAGGCACGCTTGCCGTCGCCGATCTGCAATAAACCGGCAATAGGGTAAAAGGTGTCGACCCGCATGAATTCGGTGTCGAGGGCGACGAATGGCAACTGCTGCCACTCGGCGCAAAACTGACCGAGGCTATCGTTGTCGCGAATCCAGTGAATATCGATGGCCACACGGCTCTCCCTTGAAGAATGGCGCGCAGTATATATCGCCGCTGGCGATTGCGAGCATCCATAGAGCAGCAGCCTAAGAGAAATCGCCTGCGAAAAAGCAAGAATAGTCCTACATCAGGACTTAACCGGTCTTACGCAATACATAAACACGCGTCAGTGCGAAACCGGGCAGGAAATCCTGATGCCAGAGCACGCTAAACCCCGCCTGGCGAAACTCGGCTTCGAGACTGGCCTTGTCGGCCAGGCTCCGTTGCGGCGCCTGGCCGATCTTGAGGCGTCCTTCGATTTGCACCGAAACGATCACCGTGTCGCGACTGACCCGATGAAATTCGCGCAACAGCGCCAGGCGATGCTCGCTGGCGCTGACGTGGCGAAACAGTTGCAGACAACAAATACAATCGACCGCGTTGGCCGACAGCCCGATGGTGAATGCTGAACTCGGGAAGGTCTTGACCCGTTGGAGCAACGCGCCGCCATGGTGGGTGAGCGCATGTTCGAGCATGTCCCGCGATGGGTCCGCTGCCAGGATGACCCGATTGGCGTGCTCGGCCAGCACCGGCCAGAACCGCCCCGCGCCACAGGCCACATCCAGCACCAACCCGGGCTCGCCCGCCACCTTCAAAGCGTTGCGCACCATGTGCTCGTCGCGCCAGAACGCCAGGCGCAAGCGTCGAGACGCCGGCCGACAGCAAACCTGTGCATGTTCCTGGTCATGCTGCCTGGCGAACTCAAGCTCGACGGTGGATGGGGGTAGCCCGGACATACGAACGGCTCTTGGAATTGGATGGATGACAGGTTAAACAACGCTGCGTGAAAAAAAGGTCCAGGCCATCACTCCCGGGCCAGGACACCGTCAATCACCGCACCGCGGCAGCTGGCGAACAGGTCCAGGTCCCGGTTGTAGACCTGGCTGTTGACTTCCAGCAGCCCGAGCATCGAGTGAAACAGGTTGTCCTGGCTCAACGGCTTTTGCCGACTCAGTTGCAGGCAATGGGTGTCGACCGAAAAAGACTTCTGATAGCTGTCGGAAAACCAGGCCAGCATCGCCACGTGTTTCTGTTGCTCCGGAGCGAGCATGTAGGGCGTGCCATGGAGAAACAGGTTGTACTCGCCCAAGGACTCGCCATGGTCCGACAGGTACAGCATGGCCGTATCGACCTTGTCCTGGTTGGCCCGCAGCAGATCGATCAGGGTCGAGAGCACATGATCGGTGTACACAAGCGTGTTGTCATAGCCGTTGACGATGCTCTCGCGGCTGCAATTGTTCAGCGCGTTGCTTTCGCACACCGGGGTGAAATGCTCGTATTCCTTGGGATAGCGCTTGAAGTATTCCGGCCCGTGGCTGCCCATCTGGTGCAGCACCAGCACGGTGTCCTTATCGAGCGTGTCGATGAAATGCTGCAGCCCCTGGAGCAGAATCTCGTCGCGGCACTCGCTGTTGGCACACAGGTTTGGATCCTTCAGATTGCTCACATCCTGCACGGTGACCCGATCACAGGTGCCCTTGCAGCCAGACTGGTTGTCCCGCCAGATCACCTCCAGCCCGGCGCGCTTGAGCACATCCAGCAAGCCCTCTTCATTCTTGGCGATGCTGGCGTCGTAGTTCTTGCGCCCCATGTTGGAAAACATGCAGGGCACCGACACGGCGGTTTCGGTGCCGCAGGAATGCACGTCGGTGAAGGCGATCAGGCCGGCCTCTTTGTCCAGTTTTGGTGTGGTATCGCGGTTATAGCCGAGGATGCCGAAGTTCTCGGCCCGGGCACTCTCACCCACCACCAGCACGGTCAGGGATTTGCGGCCGTGGGTTTGCCAGGCGGGATTGCGGCTCGCGTCCTCGCCCAGCGCGATGAACGGTTGCTTGGCCGACGCGACCTGCTCACGCAAGTAGCCGAGCGAAGCACCGATGTAATTGCTCGGCACGACCATCAAGCGCAACTCGTGGTGGTTGCGAAACAACGAAGACAGGCCTTGGTAGTTGGCCAGGGCGACCACGCCGATCACCGCGGCCGAGGCCACACCGACCAGCAATTTACTTAATAACTCTTTGGGCCAGCGACGGTAGCTGATCGGGGTCTTGAACAATAACCAGCAAGGCAGCACCCCCAATAACCCGAGGTAGATAAATAACTTCAGCGACAACAGATCGCGGACTTCCGTGGCATTGGTTTCAGCAAAATTGCGCAACATGCCGGCGTCGATCAATACGCCGTATTGGGCCATGAAATAGGCGACACCGGCACTGATCAGGAACAACAGCATCAGCACGGGCTTGAGCAGCGGACGGAAGGCCACGAGCGTCAACACCAGGTTGAACGCGCTGAAAATCATCAGGCCAAACGCCGCGCACATCAGCAGGCCACGAGCGTCAGCCGTGGTGATCGCCAGCAAGTGTTGCCAGAGAACGATATTGAAGCCCACTAACAAAAAGGCACTGGCGGCCAGTGTCACCCACTCGGGGCGCACGGCTTTAATAGTCAGCATGATGGTTGGCGGCTTCCTGAAAGTTGCTCTTTGAAAAAGACGTGCCGCAGGAAAATGTGAAAAATTCGTTTCCTACGGCAGCACAAACTTTAGGTAGCTCACCATCAATTTTTCGTGAAAAAGTTGCGACTAAATAATTATTTAAGAAACCGGTCGCCAGCCGGTTTCACGCCTGATTCAGGTACCAGCGCCAGTCCTGCTCCCCGACTTCCCCCATGAATTGACGGTATTCGGCGCGTTTGACCGCCAGATAAACGCCAAGAAACTCATCGCCAAACGCTTCCCGCGCCCAGGCCGATGCCTCAAGGGCACGCAGGGTGGTGAGCCAGTCAGTGGGCAGCAGCTCGGTCGCCTGGGCGTAGCCGTTGCCTTCGACAGGTTTCCCCGGATCGCACTGTTCACGTAGGCCGTGATGAATGCCGGCCAATATCGCCGCCGCAGCCAGGTAAGGGTTGGCATCGGCACCGCAGATACGATGCTCGATGTGCCGCGAGAACGCCGGACCGCCCGGCACCCTCAGGCTCACGGTGCGGTTGTCCACGCCCCAGGTCGCCGCCAGCGGTGCGTAGCTGTTGCTTTGGAATCGCCGGTAGGAGTTGGCGTTCGGACAAAACATCAACAGCGAATCGAGCAAGGTGTCGAGCATCCCACCCACCGCCTGGCGCAACAGCGGCGTGCCGTCGGCGGCTTCACTGGCAAACAAATTGTGACCATCACGGTCCGCCAGGCTGACATGCATGTGCATGCCGGAGCCCGCCAGGTGATCGAACGGCTTGGCCATGAAACAGGCCTGCATGCCGTGCTTGTGGGCAACGCCCTTGACCAGTCGCTTGTAGCGCACCGCTTCATCCATGGCTTGCAAGGCATCGCTGCGATGTTCGAGGGTGATCTCCACTTGTCCCGGTGCGTATTCGGAAATGGCCGTCCGGGCCGCAATGCCTTGCAGCTTGCACGCAGCGTACAGGTCAGCCAGGAACGGCTCGATCTGCTCCAGCTCGCGCAAACCGTAGACCTGGGTGGCGCGCGGTCGGCCACCGTCGGCATCCCGCGCCGGTTGTGGCCGGCCTTGGTTGTCGCGTTGCGCGTCCAGCAGATAAAACTCCAGCTCCGCCGCCATCACCGGGTAATAACCGTCGGCCTGCAAGGCCTCGATCACCCGGCTGAGCAGATAACGCGGATCGGCGATGGTCGCCGGCATTCCTTCCTGGGGATGCATGCTGACCTGCACGGCGGCCGTGGGAATCAATCGCCACGGCATGCGCTGCAAGCTGCCGCTGAGGGGATAGGCGCGGCAATCGATGTCACCGACGTCCCACACCAGCCCGGAATTGTCCACATCATCGCCATTGACGGTCAGCCCGAGAATCGTACTGGGCAGTGGCCGGCCGCTTTCGAAAACCGCCAGCAATTCGTCCCGATGCAACAACTTGCCCCGGGGCACGCCGTTGTTGTCGAGGATGAACAACTCGAACAGTTCGATATCAGGGTTCTGCGCAAGAAACGCCTCGGCGTGTTGCACGGGCGCGAAAGAAATTTTGGCAAGGCTCATGAGAAGGCTCGTATTTCCATGTCGGACGGGCGACAAGGCACCGTCAGTCCGTGCTCGCCATTAAGCGAGCACTGCGAATGATCAACAGGTAATGCGAGTATCTGGAGGACGGGCATGACGACAATGCCAGAGCGCCCAAAAGGCCAGCTCGGAGGGCAACGCACAGAGGATTGGGGCCGTGGCAGGCGTGAATCGACCGACCGGATCGACCGCGGCAGATGAAGGGTATTGGAATGCCAGGGGCCAACGGTCCATGAGCGCATCACAAGAAACACATCGGGCAAGCGTCCCACAGCACCCTGGGAGGTTAAACCTGGATTTGATGGAACTAGGATCGCAGCCAACTAAACATAGGCAAACCAAACAGTCGTTGATCGACACGTCGTGTTCGCTACATTATCTGTCCCGTTCCCGACCATGAAAGCGCCTGCCTGGCATTCTCTTGGCACGATCGTTCCGTTAGGATCGTCAGCCTGGTTTGCGCAAAATCCGCGCAAGGAGCACAGCGAGAGACAGAACGGATGCTGAACAGTAACTCCCTCAGAAAGCTCGACATGCAAGACCTCATGGTGTTTAGCGCCGTGTACGAACAAAGCAGTGTCACCGGCGTGTCCGAGGCATTGTGCGTCAGTCAGTCAACCGTCAGTTATTGCCTCAAGAAACTGCGAACCTGCTTCGAAGACGAGCTATTCATCAACACCCGCACCGGCATGCTTCCGACCTATAAGGCCGAGGGCATGTACGACCATGTGCGTGCCATTTTGCAAAGCATCAACCGGTGCCATGCCGGCACACCCACCTTCGATCCAACCCGGCAAGCCACTACCTTCAATATTTGCGCGCCGGAATACTTCGAACAGCTGATCCTGCCGCAACTGCTGCAAGGTTTCGATTACGCCAATCTGCCGCTGGTGGTGAACGTACACAAGCTCGAAGCCGACATTCCCGCCGAAGAGTTGCGCGACGGCAGCCTGGACCTGGTGATCTGCTTCGGCCCGAACTTGCACAGCAACCATGCCGATTTCAAATCCCGACCGTTGCTGGAGGAGGACCTGGTTTGTGTCGTGGATAAACGGGCGACGCCACTTGAGCCGCAATTGAGCCTTCAGTCTTTCGTACGGCGCCGACACGTGTTTCCGACGCCCTGGTCGTCAGCGACCAACATGGTGGACGGTTGGCTGTCGCAGCAGGCGCAACAACGCCAGATTGCCGCACGCGCCAACAGCTACAGTGCCGCACTGAAGATGATCACCGGCACCGACTTCATCCTGACCCTGCCCCGCCGCATCCAGAAACTGCTGGCCAACGAGGCGATCTTCAATCATCACGAAGCGCCCCAAGGCCTGCCGGGGTTCACCCTGAACATGCAGTGGAGCCTGGCCGTCGATCAGGACAGTGCCAACGCCTGGCTGCGCGAACAGATCATCAAGGCCTGCGCCGCACGCGACACCTGATCGTCATTAACCGATCAAGGCCTTGGCATACGGGACTCGATCGATGTCGAGGATTTCCACGCACAGTTGCACGCTAACGTCGGCCGGCCATGGCCCCAGCTCCTGGATCACGGCCAGCAGGCTATCGGCCAGTTGCTTCTTGATTTCCGGCGAGCGACCGCTCAGCAAGGCCAGCTTCACGTGCACGAAACCCCGCTCGCCCAGCCCAGTCCCCACCCGGAAAGTCTCGAGCTTCACGGCCCGGCTCTTGATATCCAGCTCGGCAGCGAATTGACCGGAAGCCACTAGCGCATTGTTCAGGCGCAGCAGTGCAACATCGGCCTTCAGCTCGGGCAGGTTGGCGGTGTACTCCATGTGCAGGTGAGGCATGCGTTCGACTCCGATTCGAAAATATGACGAGGTGGTTTCAGCCGTCACAACCTTACCTCGACTTTCTTCATTGAGGCAGGTTTTGTTTCGCCACAGGCCAGTGTCAAGCGTGCGTCGAGGCCCCGCGCTCGCCCATGAAGGCCTCCAACCGCGACCGCAACCAGCGCTCGGCCGGGTCACTGTCGACATGGCTAAGCCAGACCATGGACAAATCCAAGGTCGGAGTCTTGAAGGGGAAGGGTTCATTGAATAGCTGCCCCGAGGCGGCCATGGCGGCGGCGGTGTAGTCCGGCAGGCTGGCGATCAAGTCGGTGCCGGCCAGCAACGCCGGTAATGCGCTGTATTGCGGCACTGACAACACGACCTGGCGCGTGCGTCCGATCTCGGCCAGCCATTCGTCAACAAAACCGGCGACATTCGCGGTATGGGACACCAGCACGTGAGGTCGCGCGCAATACTCGTCCAGGGTCAACGGGGTGTCCGACGCATCGGCGCGCAGCACGCGGGGCTGGATATGTCGTAACAGCTTGCGCTTGGCATTGGCCGGCAGCCCGCGAGTCTGGCTGATACCCACGGTGATGTCGCCCGATGCCAGCAAATCGGGGATGCGCCAGTAATCGACGTGCTGGACCACGAACACGATTTGCGGCGCCTCTTGCCGCAGGCTGCTCAACAGGGGCGGCAGCAGGCCGAACTCGACGTCGTCCGACAGACCGATGCGAAACGTCATGGTGCTGCTGGTGGGGTCGAAATCGTGGGTCAGGCTCAAGGCCATCGACAGCGAATCGAGCGCGGGTGACAGATGCAGGATGATTTCCTCGGCCCTTGCCGTCGGCTCCATGCGGTGGCCGACGCGAATGAACAACGGGTCGTTGAACATCTTGCGCAAACGATTGAGTGCCGAGCTGATGGTCGGTTGGCCCAGGAACAGTTTTTCCGCCACCCGTGTCACGTTACGCTCAAGCATCAGCGTTTCGAAAACCACCATCAGGTTGATGTCGGCCTTGCGCAATTCGTTGCGGTTCATCCACTGTCCCCGATCTCTTGATGGGATGCAGTGTAGGAACGCCAGGGGCTGCGCGTCTATGCGCAAAAAGACTGGGTGCCTGCGTAATACCATCCATTCAAAGGATTGGAAGAGGTCCCTTGTTTTGTCGCGAGGCTCTTGTGGCGCCTGGTAACAAGGGGCATGTCCAGCAGGCCCCTTTAAAAACTACTTAACCGTCAGCGATTTCAACCCCAGCGCCATGACTCGCTCATCTCCCCCAACCCCAGCGTCTTGGGGCTAATGGCATCGGGTAAACGAAAATGCACGCGCAACTGCCCTTGCGCGCCAATCGCTTCACGAATGGCCGGAGTCAACGGCCATTCAAGGGTGTTGTCCTGCAGGCGCGTGAACTGCGTCGACAGCACCTCAACCCCGTTGATCGAGACGTCCACTCGCTGGCGCGCGTGCTGGGGTTGTACGAACGCCGCCGCTTCGATCGAAATGGCGCGCGCTTCTGGCGGTATGCGCAACACAATCTCAGCCTCGGTCCCTTCCGACCAGGTGCCCCAATCCTCGACACGCCCCCAGCCGCTGGCCAACATCGGGTTGATTCGGCTGAACACCTGGCGCTCGCCGATCTTCACCTGCAGGTCCAGCGTCTCAACGGCAAACGGTGGGCATTGGGCACATGACTTCCAACCCGGCGCCAGCACCACGAGGCCATCGATACGGGTCAACAGGTCGGTCTGGCGATTGACGGTCTTCGCTGCCTGGAGCGCGGCGCCAGGGTCGAGGATGAACAGCGAATCCGCTGCATACTCGCCGCTGGCAAGCATCTGCGCGGCGCGGCGCTGGGCTTGCTCGATCTCCCGGGTGCCCATGCGCCCCAGGTACACGCCATCGGTTTTCAACCCGTGCTTCAGAGCGTATTGGCTGGTCAGCAGCCAATTTTCCGGCTGGTTCTGCGGCAGCAGCGTCCGGACTTTCGAATAATGGCTGGCCGCACTGGACCAGAACGGATCATTCATGGACGTAGGCCAACTGGAGGCGACCGGCATCATCCGGCTCTGGCGCAGGCCGGCCCATCCGGCGCGGGTATCCAGGACTTGTACCACCAAGGCGATGGCCAGCAGACACACCGCCACCCGAGGCTTGTTGCCGCGGATCACCAGGAAAACCACGACAAACACAATGGCGTAGAACACCGGCCAGAACATCCGACCGGCCGCGCGAAACACGTTCGCCAGCATTTCAAGACTGTTGGGCAGCCAGTAATGCACATTCAGCATGCCGATACCGAGGGTGTTGGTCAGCGAAAAAAGTGTCAGGCCAATCAACGCCCACAGTAACAGTCGTCGGTGACGCACGGCGCTGACCACACCGGTATTGCCTTGCAGCAAGGCTACGCCAGCGCAGATCGCCAGCATCAAAACGCCCAAGCCCAGGTAATTGAAGCCCTCGTAATCGCCCGGCCCCTGAGGCATGTCACGCAACAGGTACGACCAGCCACTGGGATTGACCAGCGACATGACGTTCAGGCGATACAACCCATAACCACCCGCTATAGTCCCGCCGCCCACGCTGAAATAACCTGCCTGCCAGCAGCAGAACGCGACGAGCAGGAACAAGCCACACAGCTCGACCAAGGCATCGCGCCGGGATAGCCGGGCCTTGACGACCCTGCTGGCAAGATCGGCCAGCCAGATCAACGCAACCATGGCCAGCAGATACGCATGCACCAGCGCGGTGACGGCCAACAGCCCGCCCCAGGCCAGCCGACGCTTCTCCAGGCCAGGTCGCAGTGCCAGGTACAGGGCCGCCAGGATCAGAAAGTGCCCGGACAGCGACAGGTGCCCGCCCATGCGCAGAAACATCGGCGGCGAAAACACAAACAGGGCCGCCCCCAACAACCTGATCCACACCGACGGCGTCAGCAGGCCGACGAGTTTCCAGGCGAACCAGGCTTGCAGGATGAAACAGGCCAGCAACCACAGGCCGAAATACTGGAACGTCTCGGGAAGCCAGGCGTTGAAGGGCTTGAACAGAAATGCCAGCAGCGGATTGGAGTCGGAGAAAATGATGCCGTTGCCCAACTCCAAACCGTAGGAAGGGTTCATGCCCAATGGAAAGGTCCAGGGCGAACTGCGGAAAAACGCCCAGCCCATGTAATGGGTCGCCGCATCGCCCTCCCCCAACCAGGCGATGTTCGTCGGGTCCAGGACCCGCGGGCCGATCACCAGCAGGAATGCCAGCGCGCCCAACAGGATGGGTAACAGGCAAACCCAGTAACGCTCACCACGAACGGTCATCGATACGTCCAGAAATTATGCAGAATGAAGGTGAACACCGGGATGATCAGCGCCACGGCTGCGATGCCCGCCAGGTAATCCAGGCCGACACGTTGGGCTACCCAGGCAACCAGCATCGCCAGCCCGAGCCCGCCGATCGATACCACGACGAAACGGCCGAGGGTGCGGCCATGCAAGCGGCTGGAAAAACTCCAGAGGGTGTTGATCAGGTACGACACCACGGTCGCCACGACGAAGGCGAAACCATTGGCCAGCGGAGGGTTCGCCAGGATCAGGTGCACAAAAAGCACAGCAGCCACCACATGGACTGCGGTGACGAGCAGGCCGGTCATGGCAAAGCGCAAGGCACGTCGCAGCAGCGGCGAGTGCGTCCAGGTCACGGCTTCTGCGCCAAGCAGAACACCGTCAGGCCGGCCATACGATTGGCGCCCATGATCGGACGTTCCAGGCTGCACAGTGACCTCAACACGCCATTGACCAGCGGATGATGGCGCGCAAGCTGCGACTTGACCGGGGCTCCGGACGCCTTGCGCTGCAACAGGCGCAGGCCGGCAGCAATGGGAAATACCAGGCCGAAGTAATACGCACCTTGCTGGACCCGCAAACCGGCCTGTGCCACGACGGTTTCCAACTGTCTGAGGGTGTAGCGGCGCTTGTGCTCGAGAAAATCGTCATGGCCGCTCCAGAGGAACTGGAACGCCGGCACGGTAATCAGGAAGCGGCTGCCGGACGGCACTTTGTCGACATACGACTTGAGCAGGCCCACGTCATCGTCCACGTGCTCCAGCACATCCATCAGCAGCACCAGGTCGGCGTCCAGCGAGTCCACCGCTCGACGATAGCGCACCGGTTTCCCGGCGGTGCTGGCATCGGAGTCGGCCGGGTAACTGATGTCCACGCACCAGGCCTGGGCCGTTGCGGTATGGGTCAGCAGGTGATGGGAAAAAAACCCCGACCCGGCACCCACGTCCAGCAGCGTATTGGCCGAAGTGCCCTTGAGCATGTGCAGCATGGCCCGCGCTTTCGACCGGTAGTACCAATGCTGCCCGATATCGGGGCCCAGGATGTCGGTTTCCTTGAGGTCCATGGTCAGTCCTTGGCGTCATAGATGCGCCGCACCAGGAAAACCGGTCGGCGCTTGGATTCGATGTAGGTGCGGCCCAGGTACTCACCCAGCACGCCGATGCCAATCAGTTGCAACCCGCCCAGGAACGTGACCGCCACCATCAGCGAGGCATAGCCCGGCAGGTCCACCCCGGAAACCAGGGTTCGCAGTACGATGAAAATGGCGAACGCAAAGGACACCAGCGACACGCAAAGCCCCAGGTACGTCCAGATACGCAGCGGTTCGGTGCTGAAGCTGGTGATGCCCTCAAGGGCAAAATTCCACAGGCGCCAACCATTGAACTTGCTTTCGCCGGCCGCCCGTTCAGGCCTGACGTAGTCCACGTAGGTGGTCCGGAATCCGACCCAGGCAAACAGCCCTTTCATGAAGCGGCGCGACTCAGGCAGGGTTTGCAGGGCCTCGACCACGCAGCGATCCATCAAGCGAAAATCGCCGACATTCTCCGGCAGCTTGTGGTCAGCGATTTTATTGTGCAGCCGGTAGAACCCGTTGGCGGAAACCTGCTTGGCCCAGGAGTCGGAGTCGCGGTTGATCCGATGGCCCAGCACCACTTCGGCACCGTTGCGCCAATGGGCGATCATTTCCAGGATCACTTCGGGAGGGTCTTGCAGATCGACATCGATCGGCACCACCGCCTGGCCACGGGCGGCTTGCAGGCCGGCACTCAACGCCGCCTCCTTGCCGAAGTTGCGGCTCAGGTCGACGACTCGGATGCGCGGATCGGTCTTCTGCCGTTCCAGCAGCAGCATCAATGTGTCGTCCACGCTGCCGTCGTTGACGAACACCAGCTCCAGGCTCACCAGCGCTTCATGGGCAAAGACCTGATCGATCCTGGCCATGAACACATCGATGGACTGGACTTCGTTGTAGACCGGAATGACAAGCGAAAGCGCTAGACGACCTTGCAGATCCGCTCCTGGATATTCAGTCACTTGATGGCTCTTTTTCTTATTAGTGTTTTCAGTCCCATTGGCTTGCGGCCCTAGGCGTCGAAACGTATTAAGCAGGACCTGGCAGGGCAACGCAAGGATCAAACCGGAACTTCAGCGGACTGCATGTTCGCAACATGACTTTTTTCCTACAGAAAGTCGAACACCTGATCCGGGCTCACACCCAGCAATATTTGATAACCAATGGAAACGAATTTCCCGTAGCCAAAACCACCCACTTGGCTAGGCTGGCAGCCACATGTCCAACGCATGTCATGACTGAATGAATCGCAGGGAGCGAACCGATGTATTTTGAAATCTATCGACAGACCCGAGGTACCCCGAGCACCGGAAAAGGCCAATGGCGCTGGCGCTTGAGAGCCGGCAACCACGAAACGATCGCCAGCGGCGAATCTTATATAAACAAGAGTGACTGCCTTCACGTCATCGGGCTGATCAAGAATGTCCAGGGCGAAACGCCTGTAAAGGAGATCTGACAGCGCCGCGTGGGCTCTGTAGGAACTGGCGAAGCCTGCGATCTTTTGATCTTTATCTTGATCTTTCGCTTGAGATTCAACTATCAGAGGAAAGATCGCAGCCTCGTTGCACTCGACAGCTCCTACGCAGTGGCTACACAGCACCGGCGGACGCAACCATGCGAGAGCAATTTCCGGCCATAGGTTCAGCTTTTTTGCTGTAACGAAGGTTTTCAGGCAGGTAGGGTATGCGGACAAAAGCAGGAGGCCGGTGCAATGACTCGATCAATCCATAACCGCGACTGGCTGGTGCGGGCGCCCGAGTCGAGGAAAATGGAGCGCATCGAGGCCTATTTCAGCGGGCATGGCTACACCACCCATCGCCATGACACCTACGCCATCGGGATCACACTTTCCGGCGTGCAAAGCTTCAACTATCGCCACAGCAAACGCCACAGCCAGCCCGGCGGCACCATCGTCCTGCATCCGGACGAGGTGCACAATTGCGAAGCCGGGACGAGCGAGGGGGTTCGCTACGGGATGTTCTACATAGAACCGTCGGTGATCCAGCACGTGCTGGGGGGTAAGCCATTGCCCTTCATCGAAGGAGGATTGTCCAGCGACCCTCGCCTCAATATCGCGACCCGTCGACTATTGAACGGCCTGGATCATCCCCTCGATCCGCTGGAGGAAGAGGACGCCATCTACGATGTGGCCCAGGCACTCGACATCGCGGCCGGCAACCGACGTGGGCGGCGACTGATCGACTACCCAGCGGCGGAGCGTGCCCGCCTGTTCATCCACGATGCCCTCGACCAGGTGATCACACTGGATGACCTGGTGCAGGCAAGCGGCCGGGACCGATGGAGCCTGTCCCGGGATTTCCGGGCGCTGTACGGCACCAGCCCCTATCGCTACATCACCCAGCGTCGCTTGAACGAAGCCCGGCGCCTGGTATTCCACGGCATGCCGTTGAGCGAAGTGGCCCTGGCCTGTGATTTTTTCGATCAGAGCCACATGACCCGGCTGCACACACAGGCCTTTGGTATTTCACCGGCACGCTGGCTGAAAATGCTGCGCTGAAGGCATAAGCTGCGCACGGCAAAAAGCTGCACGATCATCCAATACGCACCCAGGCTCCGACAGTAAGGTACGGCTCACCATCCACCAGAGGAGCATGCCTCGATGACCCACTACGCCCCCATCAACTTCGCTCAGAAATACGCACTGTTCCACGAACAATGGGCACCGAAAGTCGTGGCCGAAATGAATGACTACCAATTCAAGATCGTCCGGCTCGAAGGCGAATTCATCTGGCACACCCACGCCGATACGGATGAAACCTTCATCGTGCTGGAGGGCGAGTTGCGTATCGACTTTCGCGACGGTGCGGTGACCCTAGGGCCGGGCGAAATGTACGTGGTCAAAAAAGGTGTCGAGCACAAGCCCAGCGCCGCACGCGAAGTGAAACTGCTGCTGATCGAGCCACGTGGCGTCCTCAACACCGGCGAGCAAACCAATGAGCGAACGGCGGTCAATGATGTGTGGATCTGACTGGGCCAGGCTCAATCGTATTCAGCTTCCTGGTGATCGCCTAACAACCGCCGCTGACGAGGTGTCGCGACAGCCAGGACCACAGGATTGAACTGCCAATTCAAATAAGGTGAAAATTTCTGCGCGACCATCCGCCGGCCATAGTGCACTTGGAGCATGTAACGCGTGCGGTCGGCGGTGCGGTTATCGCTACCGGCGTGCCATAACTCACTGCGCAGTACCAGCACATCACCCGCCCTGCACAGCACCGGCTGCGCGGGGCGCCCTTGCCACTGCGTTTCGCCCTTCACTGGCGCCCGGCCGGCTTTGTGGCTGCCCGCAATGACCTGGGTCGGGCTCAGGTCGATGTCGATGTCATCCAGGTAAAACTGCGCGGTAAAAACCTGCATCGGCAGTTCAAAGGCAGGGTCGGCCAACAGTTTTGGCGGCAACTCCATCACCAGGTAATCCAGATGCAACGGCGCCCCGGTAAAACCGGGATGGCAGCGCCAAGCCGTTTGGCCGACGACATGGCAATCATCGCCCAGGGCTGCATCGGCCAGTTCGATCACCCCGGCCATATCCAGGAGCGGCAGCCAGAACGGATCGCGATTGAACACACATTTGTAATGATCGATGACGCCGCTGTAGTCCCAATGCAGGGGCTTCAACTGGTCGATGGCATGGCGCAGGTCGGCGATCTGCCGGGCATCCAACACGCCCTGCATCAGGACGAAACCGTCCTTATGCAGGGCGTGCAGCTGCTCTTCAATCGACACGACACCACCTGCTTCAGGTGCGGAAGCGGCCGGTCAGTTCTGCCAGGTTTCTCGACAGGCTGGACAGCTGTTGGCTGGCCTGCATGCTCTGGGCAGAGTTCGCCGCCGCTTCGTTGGACAAGTCGCGGATGTCGGAGATGTTACGGGCGATCTCTTCGGTGACGCTGCTCTGCTCCTCACAGGCGTTGGCGATCTGCGCGGCCATGTCGTTGATCCGCTGGATCGAGCCACTGGTACCACTGAGCACCTGATCGACACCCGCGGCGCGCTCGACGCTGTCACGGGCCTTGCTGCTACCGACTTGCATGGCTTGCACGGCCTTGGCGACACCGCTTTGCAGGCGCTCGATACGCACCTGAATGTCCTTGGTCGAATCCTGGGTGCGCGCCGCCAGGGCCCTGACTTCGTCGGCCACCACTGCGAAACCGCGGCCTTGCTCGCCTGCCCGAGCCGCCTCGATGGCAGCGTTCAGCGCGAGCAGGTTGGTCTGTTCGGCAATGCCCCGGATGACCTCAAGCACGGCACCGATGCTGGAGGTTTCCTGGGCCAATGCCTCGATGGTGCCCGAAGCGCTCTCCACTTCCAAGGCCAACTGACGGATCGATTCAATGGTGCTGTTGACCACCTCGGTGCCGTCGCGAGACTGACTGCTGGCTTGCTGGGCGGCGTCCGAAGCGTTCACGGCATTGTGCGCCACCTCATGCACCGCAGCACTCATCTGGGTCGCGGCGGTACTGACCTGGTCGAGCGCCGCATGTTCGCTGCTGATCAGTTGATCATTGGTCGCCGCCATATTCGCCATGGCGCGCGCCGCGGCATCGACCTCCCCGGTCACCCGGCCCACTTCGGCAATCAACGGCTGCAGCTTATCGAGGAAGCGGTTGAACGCACTGCCAAGCTGGCCCAACTCATCAGCCGAACGCACCTCAAGACGGCCCTTCAGATCGCCACCGCCCTCGGCGATCTGTTCGACACGGTGCAGCAGTCGACGCATTGGACGCAGCACGACCATCGGCAAGGCAACGATCAGCAGGATGCAACCCAACAGACCCACCAACAAAATACCGCCCTGTTGCACTCCAACCGCCTGACCATGATCAATCGCCGCCTGCCCCTCGCGCTGCGATGCGTCGTCTTCCAGCTCACCCAACTTGTCGATGGCATCACGCATGATGTCGAACTTACTTTCGCCGTCACCAAAACTCAGCGCACTGGCGGCCTGCGGGTTGCTCGCAGCCTGCTCGACAACCTGCCGCGAAACCTGCGACCACTGTGCAAAACGATCATTGAACTGACTGACCAGCGCCAACGCCTCGGCACTCGGTTGCATCGCGGCATACTTCTGCACACGATCATAAGCTTGCTTCAGATTGTCCCGATGACTGGCACGCAGCGCCTCGGAATGACTGCCCGCATTGCCCCCAAGCAGGCTGCGCTCGGCAACAAAGGCCTGGTAGAGATCACGATCGGCGTTGAGCAACAGGCTGATGGCCGGCAGGTAGCGCTTGGTCAGTTGCGTACTGGACTCAGTCACCTGGCCGATGCCCCGCATGCCCGACCAGCCCATCAGCACCAACAACAGTGCCAGGAATGCAATGGGCAGGGTGATTTTCCAGCGAAAGCCCAGATCGGCGAAAAACCGCAGCATGGGGTGACACTCCTTTCATGGGGGTTAACTTGCCTATCGGCAGCCATGCCTTGAGCTATAGACCATTAGTCCAATTGTTACAAAGCTTTGGGTGTTGGGAAGGCCGTGGTCATGCAGGTTGCGGAGGGGGTTGGGCGGGATAAAAAAGGTGGGAAAAGTCATTGCAGCGGGGAGTTTTCTGACATTTCTCGCCCACAAAATTTAGGGAATTTTCTGACTCATCATCTGATTGATGATTTTTCCAGCGAGGGCCTATAGTCCAAACGTCATTCGTAAGAGCGGCTCGGGTTTGGCGACTCGATGACAAATGGTAAGAAGGCCCTCAATTAAATGGTGTTTGAAATGAATAGATATATGGCTCTTACCAGTAATGCCGACGATCAACCTCTCTTCGTCGATACCTCTGCGCCTTTGCACATCCTGCTCGACACGGCAGGCTATAGAATTCGCGCGGTCACCCAGCTTTTAGAGAACCTCGCCATGCGAGGGGATATTCCGAGTGACTCAGTGGTCCTTCAGGATTTTGCACAACTGTGCTGCATTCCGTTGAGGGATGGTTGCGATGTACTCAATGTCATAGCCCGACGGTTGGATGCAGAACCGGTCTAATTCAAAGCCCTCTCACGGGGTAATGCCGATCAGCTAAGTGGATGCCTCGAGGAAACACACAAACCGTGGCGAGGGAGCTTGCTCCCGCTGGGTCGCGAAGCGACCCTGTTTTGGGGCTGCAGCGCAAGCTCCCTCGCCACAAGATAATTGCCCGTTTTTATTTCGCTTAACTGTCTGGCACTACTCTCACGGGGCCCATCTCGTCGAAACGAGCATGGTCCAATGACACCGAAACCCTCCGGTTTGCCCGGACTCGATTAATCACATAAGCTGATCAGCATGAATGCACAAACCTCGGAGGCTCCGATGGCTACCACAAAAAAAGTCGAGAAAGCGCGCAGGAAAGTCACTCACGAAGAGCTGACATTTCTTGATGTTCGACAAGCTGCACGTGATGGTCAGAAAGTGTTCGATAAATTTGTAATCACTGGCAAGCTTCCTATTACCAAGTAGGCGTGGATGCCAGCCGTTAAAATTTCCGCACTTTTTGAAGAGACACAGAACTGGAAAAATATTGCCGCACACTTTTATAACTACAAAGTGTGCGGGGAAGTCCCGGCTATCTTTGGCAGGGATGAAAAGCTCGATCTGAACGATATGTATCATATCCATCTCGCGAGCACCGCAGAAACACAAGCTCGCTGGGCCCGGATCGACCGTCAGTACTATCGCACTGCCTTAACAGAAGATCCTGATAACGATTTCTGGCTTATCTATGCCTATGATGATTTCAAAGAGGCGTACCTACTGCTGACGATCACTGGGCCAGACGCCCATAATCGAAAGGAATGGGGATCGTTTTTACGTACGATTCATAGCGATATCGTGGAACCTTGGATTGTAGGAAAAATCTCTTTCCCAGAGCTAGATGACTGACGCTATATAACCCAATCAAAGGAAACGGGGGACAGACCGTTTCCCCCGACTGCTTGTCCAAGTGGACGTGGATCAGGTGTCCAAATGATCGTGGGCTGAGTGTCCAAGTGTCGTGGAGTCCGCAACACATCCTGGTATGCGACGTTTTTTATGTGCGATATTTGTTCGGAGACAAATCATGGCAGCGTTGCTTGAACGAGCTGAACAGGCCGTATCGGTTACCGCAATGGTTCGCGGCTTTAGCGCGAAGCTCAAAGAAGTATCAAGTCGCGCCACTGACCGCTTGGTCATATTCAAAGACAATGAACCGGCAGCCGTCATCATAAACGTAGAAGCCTATCAAGAGATGCTTGATGAGCTGGAAGACTTGCGCATTGAGGCGATTGCACGTGACCGACTGGCTAATTTCGATCCACAAACGGCCATTTCTCACGCAGATATGCGTGCGAGGTACGCCAAGAAAGACTAAAGATTTTCGATGGTTTGGGGAGTCACGTATCACCCGGATACCGAGGCTGACTTCGATCAGTTGGGATCCGCAGCGGCGAACAGGGGAAACGAGGGACAGACCACGATTTTGAGTTCACTTGTGACCTCTCCTCTTCATAATCGTGGTCTGTCCCCTTGTCCCCTTTCGAACCGTAAGGCCTTAGGGCGTTACGGCTCGAAGCTATTGAATTATCTTTCACTTACTGCTGGGGTTACGGGCAACTCATCGATTCCTTGTAGCTCAACGGCAGTAGGAGAGCCTTTGATCGGCCCTAGGACAATTTCGTCCAGCCCATTCTCACGCTTAAAACTATAGATCGTCTGTCCAACCCATTTCTCAGTTTTGGGAAGCGCTTGTCCATTCTGTTTGGCGACCCAGCTCGATCGATACTTCCCATATAGAGACCCAGGATAATCGACCCTCAAAGCGTCATCGATCTTGGTTTTGAGCTCGTCAGGCGTGCACTCTGTCGTTGGGGTGAAAAATCCGCGGTTTTGGCAGGACATTCGAAACAACACAGGCGCGAGTTTGACGGCATCAACCGTTACTCGAATGAAATAGGCATTCGCCAGATCAAAATGATATTCGCTTTTAGGAGTGCCAGGACTGTACAGAAGCGAGCAACAATCCTTCGCATACTTCATGGGCTCAGCTCCTTGAGCCAGAAGCTGTTTATACGTGAAAGCTTCGGCCGTCCGAATGATGCTGGCAGGACCTTCCGCAAAGCTGGGGACGGGCGCAGCCAGTACCAAAAGCGCACCGAGAGGCGAGAACATGAGCCGCATTATCGAATCCTTGTGAACGGTTGGAGAGGCAACAAAACCAATCTACAAGATTGGCCGGCACTGCCTCCTTTGCACATGCGGGTTTCCCTTATGCCCTAAAAATGCCCTAAACGAAACGCTACAAACGAAAAAGCCCCTGAAATGTTCAACCATTTCAGGGGCTTAGTCATACACAATAATGGCGGAGAGATAGGGATTTGAACCCTAGGTACTGTCGCCAGTACAACGGATTTCGAATCCGTCCCGTTCGGCCACTCCGGCATCTCTCCAGTGGCGCGCATCATACCAGCACATTCGCCGGAAGCGAACCCCCGAGCGAAATTTTTTCCGTGCTATCAGATGCTTGCGTCGATTACAGCGGCACACCCAGACGCTGGGCGACTTCTTCGTAGGCTTCGATGACGTCACCGAGGCCCTGGCGGAAGCGGTCCTTGTCCATCTTCTTCTTGGTGTCCTTGTCCCAGAGGCGGCAGCCGTCCGGGCTGAATTCGTCGCCCAGGACGATGGAGCCGTCGCTGAACACACCGAATTCAAGCTTGAAGTCCACCAGCAGCAGGCCGGCGTCGTCGAACAGCTTGGTCAGCACTTCGTTGACCTTGAGGGACAGCTCCTTCATGCGGGCCAGTTGCTCGGCGGTACCCCAACCGAATGCCACGACGTGGGATTCGTTGATGAACGGGTCGCCCTTGGCGTCGTCCTTCAGGAACAGCTCGAAGGTGTAGGGGTTGAGCTTCATGCCCTCTTCCACGCCCAAGCGCTTGACCAGGCTGCCGGCGGCGTAGTTACGCACGACGCATTCGACCGGGATCATGTCCAGCTTCTTGACCAGGCATTCGTTGTCGCCCAGCAGCTTGTCGAACTGGGTCGGCACGCCGGCGGCTTCGAGTTTCTGCATGATGAAGGCGTTGAACTTGTTGTTCACCATGCCCTTGCGGTCCAGTTGTTCGATGCGCTTGCCGTCGAACGCCGAGGTGTCGTTGCGAAACAGCAGGATCAAGCGGTCAGCGTCGTCGGTCTTGTAAACCGACTTGGCTTTGCCGCGGTAGAGTTCTTCACGTTTTTCCATGATGGGCTCCGCTTGCTAAGTAGTGGGCTAGGCGATATGTCGCCAGTCGAGCCCTGAATCTTGATCGGCCAATTGCAGCCAGTCCGGGTCGCACCCAAGGGTGTCGACAAAACATTGCCGGGCCAGCTGCGGCAGGTTGTTCTTGCTGCTCAGATGGGCCAGGACCAGGTGTTGCAGGCCTTGCCAGCCCAACTCGGCCACCAGGAACGCTGCCTGGTGGTTATTCAAATGTCCGTGCTCCCCGCCTACCCGCTGCTTGAGAAAGTACGGGTAGTAACCACGGGCCAACATGTCGCGACAGTGGTTGGACTCGATCATCAATGCATCGAGGTCCCGGTAACTGTCCATCACCCTGTCGCAATACGACCCCAGGTCGGTCAGCAGCCCAAAGCGCCGCTCGCCGTCGCTGAACACATATTGCGTCGGCTCCCGGGCATCATGCGCCACGCTGACCACGCTGATATCCAGGCAACCGATGCGCAGTTGCTCGCCACCGGCCACGAAGCCGGCTGGCTCAATGGGCTTGCGCAGGCCGTCCAGTGTCCCACGACTCAGGTACACCGGCAGATTGTAGCGCCGAGACAGCAAACCCACGCCATGCACGTGGTCGGCATGTTCGTGGGTCACGAGTATCGCGCTCAGTTGCGCCGGGTGCACACCCAGGCGCAACAGGCGCTTCTCGGTTTCCCGCAGGGAGAAACCACAATCGACCAACACATACGTGCCGGCGCTGGCTACCAGCGTGCCGTTCCCTTGGCTACCGCTGCCGAGAACGGCAAAACGCATCGGATCAGCCCAGGTTGTCCTGAATCACACCCAACACCTTGCGGGCCACATCCGCCGGCGCCACGGTGTTGATGTTCTTCTCGACGGTGACCTGGACGTTGTCGCCGACCTTGCTCAGGCGAACCTGATAACGCTCGGCGCGAGCCTCGATTTCTTCCTTGTCCGGCTTGCTGCCGAACAGGCCACTGAAGAAGCCAGGCTTCTCGTCTTTCTTCTCGGCCTTTTCAGCGAGGTTGATGTAGTAAAGGCCCAGGCTGCGGTTGATGTCTTCAACGCGCCACTCACCCTGCTCCAGCGCACGGCCAACGCTCGACCAGGCACGGTCCAGGTCGGAGCCGACGTTGAGCACCGGGTTGCCGCTGCCGTCTTCGCTCAGGCTGACGCGGCTCGGCGCATCGAATTCCTTGGACGCCAGCATCGAGACCGAACCGCCCTGCTCTGCGGTACGACTCATGCTGGCAAGCATGTCGTCCACCAGCGCAGCGTCGAGGCCGGTATTGACCGAACGGTTGGTGAAAGCCACGTCGGCGGTGCTGCCGGCAGGCCGCTCGGCGCTGACCACATAGACTTCACTGGTGTTGCGCTGCACGCCCGGCTCGATACGCACCCGCACGCGGGTTTCGGCGTCGGCCGCGACACCGGCGGCGCTCATGCGCTTGGCCATGGCGGCAGACAGTTCATCGGAGCGCTGCCAGGTGGTGGTGAATTCGCCAGTTTGTGGGCGCTGTTCGTCCAGGCGGAAACCGTTGTCCTGGAAGAACTGGATCGCCACGGGCCAGACCTCGGCCGGTGGATGCTGGCCCATGACCCAGCTGGAGTCGCCACTCTTCTGCAGGGTGTAGTCGCTGGCATCGGCCACGGCCGACAGCGGCTGTGGACGTGGGACGATGTATTCGCCCTTGACGCTATCGTCGGCTACGTTGCGCGGGATCGGCAGCAACGGATCCAGGCGCTTGGCAACGCTGACGTCTTGCGGCAGTTGCATCGGTGCAGTCTGTTGCGCCTGCAGGTAATCGCTACCACGGTCGCGGAAGTAACCTTCCGGTCCCCAGATCCATCCGCAGCCGCTGGTGCTGGAGATAATCAAGGCAAGTGCGGAAAGTCCGGCCATTCGCTTCATGCGTTGTACTTCCTCAATTAAACCAGGACGCCGGACTGGCGCAGGGCCTGCCGCAGCGGTTCGTGACAGGGGGTGCTCAGCCAGGTCAGTGGCAGGCGGATGCCTTCGTGCATCAGGCCCATCTCAACCAAGGCCCACTTCACCGGAATCGGGTTGGCCTCGATGAACAGGTCCTTGTGCAACGGCATCAGTTTTTCGTTGATTGCCCGTGCAGTCTCGGCGTCGCCCTTGAGCGCGGCCTCGCACAGGTCGGCCATTTCGCGCGGGGCAACGTTGGCAGTGACGGAGATGTTGCCCTTGCCACCCATCAGGATCAGCTCGACGGCTGTCGGATCATCACCGGACATCACGATGAAGTCCTTGCTCACGCCATCGAGGATGGCCTTGGCGCGCTTCATGTCGCCGGTGGCTTCCTTGATGCCGATGATGTTCGGCACGGTGGACAGGCGGATCACGGTCTCGGCCTGCATGTCGCAGGAGGTGCGGCCGGGAACGTTATAGAGGATCTGCGGGATGTCGACGGCTTCGGCAATGTGCTTGAAGTGCTGGTACAAGCCTTCCTGGGTCGGCTTGTTGTAGTACGGAACGACCAGCAGGCAGGCGTCGGCACCGGCTTCCTTGGCGTTGCGGGTCAGCTCGACGGCCTCGCGGGTCGAGTTGGCGCCGGTGCCGGCGATGACCGGAATGCGACCGTTGACCTGCTTGACCACGGCACGGATGACTTCGATGTGCTCATTGACGTCGAGGGTTGCCGACTCGCCGGTGGTACCGACGGCGACAATGGCATGGGTGCCGTTCTCAAGGTGGAAGTCCACGAGTTTGCTGAGGCTGGCCCAGTCAAGATGCCCTTGTGCATCCATGGGTGTGACCAGTGCCACCATACTGCCCGCAATCATGAAACCGCTCCTGCCGGAAAAAGAGAGCGGTAATGGTACTGGCGCCAAGATGCTTGTACAAGCGAACTACCATTCCCCTTGGCGATGGTTTTCGCTACCCTTCAGGCTTTGATCGGTACCGACAAGCTCATACGCCGGTTTCCAGCCTCCGTTTTCGTCGCCGCAAGCCCCGATCCCGGGTTTGTCCTGGTGCGTTCCTGCTGTCGTGGAATGCAGCGCAACCCCGGGCACAAGGCTTGAGCTCTTCGTTTCCGGACCTGGCGCTGTGTCGAGCGGCAAAGGTACCGACCGCTCATCGCTTTAGGAATGCTGCATGTCCACCCCCACAGTCCGCGAACAATTCCTTGTTATCAGTGCCCTTGGCGCCAACCCCATGGAGCTGACTAACGTCCTGTGCCGCGCCAGCCATGAAAATCGCTGCGCCGTCGTGACCTCACGCCTGACCCGTCATGGCGAATGCAGTGCGCTCGTGCTCGAGATCTCCGGCAGCTGGGACGCCCTGGCTCGCCTGGAAGGCAGCCTGCCGGTGCTGGCCAAGAAGCATGCGTTCACCGTCAACGTGGTGCGTAGCGCCGCGTTGGAGAACCGTCCCCAGGCCCTGCCCTACGTGGCCTACGTGAGCTCGGCCTATCGTCCGGACATCATCAACGAGCTGTGCCAGTTCTTCATGGACCATCACGTCGAGCTGGAAAACCTGACCTGCGACACCTATCAGGCCCCACAAACCGGCGGCACCATGCTCAATGCCACGTTCACCGTGACCCTGCCGGCAGGCACCCAGATCAGTTGGCTGCGCGATCAGTTCCTGGACTTCGCCGATGCGATGAACCTGGATGCCCTAATCGAACCGTGGCGCCCACAAAACCCAATGTAAGGAAGCGTTCATGGCCGTTGCCGTCGACCAGCCGGTTACCGATTTCCAGGCACCCGCCACCAGCGGGCAAACCGTCAGCCTCGCCGCCCTCAAGGGCAAGCAGGTGGTGATCTACTTCTACCCCAAGGACAGCACCCCCGGCTGCACCACCGAGGGCCAGGGCTTTCGCGATCAGTACGCGCAGTTCCAGGCCGCCAACACCGAAGTGTTCGGCATCTCCCGGGACAGCCTCAAGTCCCACGAGAACTTCAAGTGCAAACAGGAATTCCCGTTCGAGCTGATCAGTGACAAGGACGAGGCCGTCTGCCAGCTGTTCGATGTGATCAAGCTGAAAAAGCTTTATGGCAAGGAATACCTGGGCGTTGATCGCAGCACATTCCTGATCGACAAGAACGGCGTGCTGCGCCAGGAATGGCGTGGCGTGAAGGTGCCGGGGCATGTGGATGCGGTGTTGGCGGCGGCTCAGGCCCTCAACAAAGGCTGAAATTTTCGCTGCCTGTACTGGCGCTATCGCGAGCAAGCTCGCTCCCACACTGGATTTGTGGTGTTAATAAATCCAGTGTGGGAGCGAGCTTGCTCCGGGCGGCGTTCCGACGATGAGGCCATCAATCCCGCTACAACAGCGGCGCCACCACCGGCTCCTTGCTCGGCCACGCATCCAGCACCGCCTTGAACAGCGTCGCCAGGGGTATCGCAAAGAACACCCCCCAGAAGCCCCACAACCCGCCAAACAGCAGCACCGCACAGATGATCGCCACTGGATGCAGGTTCACCGCCTCGGAGAACAGCAGCGGCACCAGCACGTTGCCGTCCAGCGTCTGGATGATCCCATAGACCGCCATCAGGTAGATGAACTGGTCGCTCCAGCCCCACTGGAACAGCGCAATCAAGGCCACCGGCACGGTCACTACCACGGTGCCGACGTAAGGCACCACCACCGAAATGCCCACCAACATCGCCAGCAGAGCAGCGTAATTGAGCCCCATGCTCACGAAACCGATATAGGTCACGCCGCCGCAGATGAAAATCTCGATGACTTTGCCGCGAATGTAGTTGGCGATCTGGCGATTCATTTCCTGGGCCACCCGAGTGATCAGCGCTCGCTCCCGAGGCAGGTAGCCCCGCACCCAGCGCCCGATCATTTCCCGGTCCTTGAGAAAGAAAAACACCAGGATCGGCACCAGCACCAGATAAATCATGATGTTGACCAGCAGCGGCAGGCTGGACAACGAAAACGTCAGCGCCCACTGACCGAACTTGCCAATTTGCCCGCGCACCACGTCGATGGTCTGCAGAACCTGCTCATCGGACACCAGGTGCGGATAGCGCTCGGGCAGCAGCAACAGCAGCGATTGCCATTTGGCGAGCATCCCCGGCAATTCGTTGAACAGCGTCACCAACTGGTGCCAGAGCAGCGGCACGATCACGACGATGAACAGCACGAGCAAGCCCATAAACAGGGCGAACACCAACCCGACCGCCACGGCCCCCGGCAGCCGCAGGCGCTCCAACGTGGTGACCAGGCCCTGCATCAGGTACGCCAGCACCATCCCCGCCAGCACCGGCGCCAGCATGCCGCCCAGGGTCAGCACGGCGGTAAAGGCCAGGAACAGTAGAACAGCCAGGACCACCGCCTCTTCATCGGAGAAGTAGCGCTGGATCCAGTCGCGTAACACTTTGAACATTAAAAATCCTTAAGAAACGCTGTCGGTTTTCAGGCCTTTTTCAGCCAGTAACGGTAGACGCCGTTATCGTCTTCTTCACGCAGCAGCGTATGACCGGCCAACCGGGCGAAGGTGCGGAAATCACGCTGGGAGCCCGCATCCGTGGCGATCACCTTGAGCACGCTGCCGCTGGCCAGGCGATTGAGTTCCAGCTTGGCCTTGAGCAACGGCAACGGACAGTTCAGGCCGCTGGCGTCCAGTTCGGCATCGTGGGCTACAGCATCAGTCATGGGTTCACTCCGCGGCAGATCGTTGAGCGGCCTAGAATATCTGGTCCCGGGCCCGGTGTCCGGCTACAGTAAGGTCTTTGTCGACTAAGGCTTCGTGCATGACATTTCTGCGCCCCACCCTGCTGACGCTTGCTTGCCTGCTTGCCTCACCGGGCTTCGCCGACGACCTGCCGTCACTTGGCGACGCCAGTTCTGCCATCGTCTCGCCCGAACAGGAGCACCAGCTGGGCCGCGCCTGGCTGGCCCTGCTGCGCAGCCAGGTTTCACAGCTCAACGATCCACAACTCAAGGACTACGTCGAATCCAGCGTCTATAAGCTGGTGGAAACCAGCCAGGTCAACGACCGACGCCTGGAGTTCATCCTGATCAACAGCCCGCAGCTCAACGCCTTCGCCGCACCTGGTGGAATCGTCGGGGTCAACGGCGGCCTGTTCCTCAATGCACAGACCGAAGGCGAATACGCCTCGGTCATGGCCCACGAACTGGCGCACTTGTCACAACGCCACTTTGCCCGCGGCGTCGAAGCCCAGCAGCGCATGCAAGTGCCAATGATGGCGGCGCTCTTGACCGGCATCGTGATTGCCGCCGCCGGTGGCGGTGACGCCGGGATCGCGGCCATCGCCGGGACCCAGGCCGCCGCCATCCAGGAACAACGGCGCTTCTCACGCCAGAACGAACAGGAAGCCGACCGCATTGGCATCCAGAACCTGGAAAAGGCCGGCTACGACCCGCGGTCCATGCCGACCATGTTCGAGCGCCTGATGCGCCAGTACCGGTTCGACGCCAGGCCCCCGGAATTCCTGCTGACTCACCCGGTAACCGAATCCCGGATCGCCGACACCCGCAACCGCGCCGAACAGGCCAAGCCGGGCGGCATCGAGGACAGTGTGCGCTATCAACTGATTCGCGCGCGGGTCCAGTTGATCTATGAAGAAACCCCGGGTCTGGGCGCCAAGCGCTTCCGGGCACTGCTGGATGAGAACCCGAAGAACGACGTGGCGCGCTATGGCCTGGCGATCGCGCAGATCAAGGGCGGCCAGTTGAATGAAGCACGGGAGAACCTCAAGCCATTGCTGGCCAAATCGCCCAACGAGATCATCTACAACCTCGCCCAGGTGGACCTGGACATCACCAACAACAAACTGGCCGACGCTCAATCGCGCGTCGACCGGATGCTGAGTCAATACCCGGGCAACTATCCGCTCAACCAGGTACGCGTCGATCTGCTGCTCAAGCAGAACCGCCCCGCCGACGCCGAGAAGGCCCTGGAATCCTTGCTCAAGACCCGCCCGAACGATCCGGACGTCTGGTACATGGTGGCCGAGACCCGCGGGCTGTCGGGCAATATCATCGGCCTGCATCAGGCTCGTGCCGAGTACTTCGCACTGGTAGGCGACTACCGTCAGGCCATTCAGCAGTTGGACTTCGCCAAACGGCGCGCCGGCACCAATTTCCCTCTGTCGTCACGCATCGACGCCCGGCAGCGGGAACTCATGGAGCAGGAACGCATGGTCAAGGACATGATGGGCTGAGCATTTGCCAGACAATAAAAAACCGCCTCTATCGAGGCGGTTTTTTTTGAGCTGCTAACCGGTCATTCGGCCAGCTTGAAGGTGATGAAGCTTGCACGCCCCTGACGCAGGACCCGCATCGAGACCGAACGATTCTTCGGCAACGCCTTGGCGATGTCGGTGAACTCCTTGGCGGAACCGATGGCCTGGTTGTTCAGGTGCGTAATGATATCGCCCGGCTGAAGACCGATCAGGGCGGCAGGACCATCCTGCACCTCCTTGATCACCACACCGCCCTGTAGCTCCAGGGTGCGCTTCTGCTCTTCGGTCAGCTCGGCCACAGCCACGCCAAGACGGTTGCTGCTGCGCTCGACGCCAGACTTGGGCAGCGAATCCAACTCCTTGCCTTCTTCAGGAATGGCGCCGACGGTCAATTCGACGTTCTTGCGCTTGCCTTCACGAATCACTTCCAGATTGGCCTTGGCACCGGCCTTGAGGGCACCCACCAAGTGCGGCAGGTCGGCGGACATGACGATCGGCTGACCGTTCATGCTCAGGATCACGTCACCCACTTGCAGGCCGCCCTTGGCAGCCGGGCCACCTTCCTGGATCTGCGCCACCAGCGCACCGGCCGGTTTTTCCAACCCGAACGACTCGGCCAGGTCCTTGTTCACTTCCTGAATGACCACGCCCAACCAGCCGCGGCTGACCTTGCCTTCGCTTTTCAGTTGGTTGGACACGTCCATGGCAACGTCGATCGGAATCGCGAAGGACACGCCCATGAAGCCGCCCGAACGGGTATAGATCTGGGAGTTGATGCCGACGACCTCACCCGCAAGGTTGAACAGCGGGCCACCGGAGTTACCCGGGTTGATCGGCACGTCGGTCTGGATGAACGGCACATAGTTTTCGTTCGGCAGGCTACGACCGATGGCGCTGACAATCCCCTGGGTCACGGTGTGGTCGAAGCCGAACGGCGAACCAATGGCCACGACCCATTGGCCAGCTTTCAGGTCCTGGGATTTGCCCAGCTTGAGCACGGGCAGATCCTTGCCTTCGATTTTCAACAGCGCCACGTCGGAACGTGGATCGGTGCCGATCAGCTTGGCCTTGAGCTCGCTGCGATCGGCCAGACGTACCAGGATTTCGTCGGCATCGGCGATCACATGGTTGTTGGTCAGGATGTAGCCGTCAGAAGAAATGATGAAGCCCGACCCCAAGGATTGCGCTTCGCGTTGGCGACCACCGCCGGGTGAACGCGGCTGTTGCGGCATGCCGCGCTCGAAGAACTCGCGCAGCATGGGCGGCAAGCCTTCCAGGTCCGGCATCTGCTGGTCCGATACACGGCGATCCGGCAGCTTCTGGGTCGTGCTGATGTTCACCACGGCGGGCGAAGCCTGCTCGACCAGTTGCGTGAAATCAGGCAGTTCAACCGCCATGGCAGGAACGGCCTGGCCGAGCACAAGCACGGTGGCAAAAATGGAGAGATAGGTTTTCAAGCGTGGTATCGACATACGGCTCCCGTTACGACGAGCATGGTTAAGCGATATGGAGCAAGGAATACCAGGAAAAGATACGCCGGTATTTTTGTTCCGGGAACAGACAAGGCCAGGGCCGAGCGGCCCTGACCTATAGAAAAAAAACTGGGTTTTTGCAAATGAAAATGCTGACAGGAAGTTTCGGCATTTCGATCAAGCCCTGGCGTCATCAGCCTCTTGCGCAATCGAATCCCTCCGCAGCCAGCAGGCTATTGAGTCGCCGTGACGTCGGAACGCATGGAAAGCGCAATCCGTTCCGCCGTACCGATAGGAATCTCACCGACCACCGTGACCATCATCTCGCCCTGAGGCGTCGTGAGCCTACGGGAAACGGCAGCGGTCGGGCCGAGCTGAGTACGGGTATCGGTGGCGTTGGCACCGTTCAACGGCTCCAGGAACACCGAGAAACGCGCCAGGCCATCGTCGTACATCAAGCTGTTGAC
This sequence comes from Pseudomonas sp. St316, assembly GCF_018325905.1. NCBI lineage: Bacteria > Pseudomonadati > Pseudomonadota > Gammaproteobacteria > Pseudomonadales > Pseudomonadaceae > Pseudomonas > Pseudomonas sp. St316. The sequence continues at coordinate 5,124,300 of NZ_AP021901.1, forward strand.
CTGGACCTGGGTATCCGGGTCCTTGCGCACAGCACTGCTGGACAGTTCGAAGCCAGGCGGAAGCCAGTCCGAGTGCCAGGTGGCTTTCACCGCGACGAGCTTGGCGGAATCCGGCACGACAGCCTTGCATTCGGCGCTGACTTGCAAATCACCGTCTGTCGGCGCAGCGACGTTCAAGCGGGTGAACTGGAAACGTTCGAGCAACTGGCCCTTGTCATTGAGCAACAAGGACTTGAGCGGCAGGCCGGTCTCTTTGTCCAGGTGCAGCTCGAAGCCATAGCGATGCTGATCCTTGGGCGTCAAAGATACAATGACCGCTTGGCGTCCAGCCACGCGCGACTTGCCAATGACGGCCAGGTCATACCAATTCTTGAGTTTTTGCGGATCGAGCGTACGTGAGGTGCCGTCAGGTGTATTGCCCAGCCCCGCGATCAAGGAGCCACTGACGCATTGAGTATGCCCATCAATGCGCAGGACTTCCTGTGCCGAGCCATCGAGCTGGAGTAACCGCTCGCGGACTTTGCCATCCTGGACGCGATGCCAGATGTTATGGGTAGAAAAACTACCGTTGCGCTCGTAAACGAAAGTGCCCTGGAAGCTCTGCTGTTGCTCGGCTTGACTCAGGCGGCTCAACCAATCCTGAGCCTCATCGGCATGGGCTGGAATCGCACACCAGCCACCAAGCAGAAGCGTGAATAGAGGTATGGCGCGCAATGGTTTTCCTTATTAACGGTTTTCCAGGCTAGCTGCACGGGCGTAAGGCAGCGCGCTTTCAGTACCTTTCAGGGCAGCTTGCTGAGCATGCTGACGCAGGTAGTTGGGCAGACGCTGATCATGCCAGCCGGGTTGGCCTTGCAGAACACCATTGACCATCGGGCCTGCGGTTTCCGAGCCTTCGCTGTAACCGGCCAGTACCGCTGGGCCTTTGACCTGTGGAGCGACCAGGCCTGGCTGGTTGGACTGCTGCGCCATCTGCACGCCGGCAATCTCATCCTGATTGTACAGGCGCACACCGGCCAGTACGGCCACGGTGACCGAAGCGGCTACCGCCAGGCGACCCAGGCTGCGCCATGGTCCGCGAGAAGCTTTTGCCGGTACGGCTTCGTCAGCCAATGCAGCAGAAACGGCCGCAGCGATGTCCAGGCGTGGAAGCAACAAGTCCTTGTGCATCACAGCCCGGGCGATCTGGTAACGAGCCCAGGTCTCACGGGTTTCAACATCGTCGAAGGCATTCAATACCCGACGCAATTCCAGTTCGTCCGCTTCGTTATCCATCACTGCGGACAGCGATTCCTGCAGGGCTTCACGACTCATGGCGTTCCTCTCTTGGCTGTCGCCGCTGTCTCTAGTTTTCCTGCAACAAAGGTTGCAGGGCTTTATCAATGGCCTCCCGAGCGCGGAAGATCCGGGAGCGCACGGTGCCTACAGGACATTGCATGACGCTCGCAATGTCTTCGTAACTCAGACCGTCGAACTCACGTAAAGTTAAAGCCGTACGCAAATCTTCGGGCAATTGCTGGATGGTTCGATGGACAGTGCCCTCAATCTCATCCCGCAGCAACGCGCGTTCTGGTGACTCGAGATCCTTGAGGCCATGATCGCCATCATAGAACTCGGCATCCTCAGAACTTACATCACTATCCGGCGGCCGGCGGCCGCGTGAAACCAGATAGTTTTTCGCCGTGTTAATGGCGATGCGGTAAAGCCACGTGTAAAACGCGCTGTCCCCGCGAAAATTACCAAGTGCGCGGTAGGCCTTGATGAAGGCTTCCTGAGCGACATCCTGCGCTTCATGGGTGTCGTGCACGAAACGCACGATCAACCCGAGAATTTTGTGCTGGTACTTAAGCACTAGCAGATCGAAAGCTCGCTTGTCGCCGCGTTGGACGCGCTCGACCAGCTGCTGATCCTCTTCCTGGGTTAGCATGAACACTCCTCGATAAGCTCGAAGGAGGCTTGCATTACTAATTGACCGGGCTTGCAAACATAGACTCGGGCTTTTCGCAAAAGTTCTCCCCCTTCCAAGCAAGTTTCCGGCGCGCTCTGATCTCGGCACGCACGAAAAACGCAGCAGGAGATTCCCCGGCTGCGCGAATAATCTGTCACCGGGCCTGACGGCAGAGACTCCAATCGAAATCTTGCACCAACCCGACGCTGCTCCCTTTTGCAGACAACCGTCTATTGAACGTAGGCGCTTGGCAAAAGTTCCCGCTATTTATAGCGCTGTACACTGAAGATCAGGCAACCGTGATGAGATAAACAGCGTTCTGTCCTCGAAACGGCGGCCTTATCCACTTTTTACCAAAACCGGTGATCCGACGAAGCGTGTCGCTTTTCTGTCACGCTGGTTTCACATTGCCATGAATGCCCGGCTATTGTGCCGATCCCCCCTCTATATACTAGTGGGCTGCGTGGCTGCCTGACCCGTTGAAGCGGTGTCTTGCGCCAACCCCGACCCGGGTCGCCTTGAGCGGAAACCATTCGAATGAGCCAACAGTTTCAACACGATGTTCTGGTAATCGGCAGCGGAGCCGCCGGATTGAGCCTTGCACTGACGTTGCCTGCGCATTTGCGCATTGCCGTACTGAGCAAGGGCGACCTGGCCAACGGTTCGACCTTCTGGGCCCAGGGTGGTGTCGCCGCCGTGCTGGACGATACCGACACCATTGAGTCCCATGTCGACGATACCCTCAACGCCGGCGGGGGCCTTTGCAATCCACAGGCGGTGCGTTTCACCGTGGAACACAGCAGGGAGGCCATCCAGTGGCTGATCGACCAGGGGGTGCCGTTTACCCGTGACGAACAGTCGGGCACCGAAGACGGCGGTTTCGAGTTCCACCTGACGCGCGAAGGTGGCCATAGCCATCGGCGCATTATCCACGCGGCCGACGCTACCGGTGCGGCGATCTTCAAGACCCTGCTCGCCCAGGCGCGACTGCGGCCGAACATCGAGTTGCTGGAACAGCGTGTTGCGGTCGACCTGATCACCGAAAAACGCCTGGGCCTGGACGGTGATCGCTGCCTCGGTGCCTACGTGCTCAATCGCGGCACCGGTGAAGTCGACACCTACGGCGCGCGCTTCGTCATCCTGGCATCCGGCGGCGCAGCGAAAGTCTACCTGTATACCAGCAACCCCGACGGCGCCTGCGGCGATGGCATCGCCATGGCCTGGCGTTCGGGTTGCCGGGTGGCGAACCTGGAGTTCAACCAGTTCCACCCCACCTGCCTCTATCACCCGCTGGCCAAGAGCTTTCTGATCACCGAAGCCCTGCGTGGCGAAGGTGCACACTTGAAGCTGCCCAACGGCGAACGCTTCATGCAGCGCTTCGATCCACGCGCCGAACTGGCCCCGCGTGACATCGTCGCCCGGGCCATCGACCATGAAATGAAGCGCCTGGGCATCGATTGTGTCTACCTGGACATCAGCCACAAGCCCGAAGCGTTCATCAAGAGCCACTTCCCGACGGTGTACGAACGCTGCCTTGAGTTTTCCATCGACATCACCAAGCAGCCGATCCCGGTGGTGCCGGCGGCGCATTACACCTGCGGTGGCGTGATGGTCGACCAACAGGGCCGTACCGATGTGCCCGGCCTGTACGCCATCGGCGAAACCAGCTTCACCGGCCTGCACGGCGCAAACCGCATGGCCAGCAACTCGCTACTGGAATGTTTCGTCTACGCCCGCTCGGCGGCGGCAGACATCCTGGCGCAATTGCCGCAGATTGCCGTTCCAGCCGCCCTGCCCTCGTGGGACGCCAGCCAGGTCACCGATTCGGACGAAGACGTGATCATCGCCCACAACTGGGACGAACTGCGGCGATTCATGTGGGACTATGTGGGCATCGTGCGCACCAACAAGCGCCTGCAACGGGCACAACATCGGGTGCGTTTGCTGCTGGATGAAATCGACGAGTTCTACAGCAACTATAAAGTCAGTCGCGACCTGATCGAGCTGCGCAACCTGGCCCAGGTGGCCGAACTGATGATTCGCTCGGCCATGGAGCGCAAGGAAAGCCGGGGGCTGCATTACACCCTCGACTACCCGAACCTGCTACCCGAAGCGCTGGACACTATCCTGGTGCCGCCCACCTACGCCGACTGAACTTGAGCCGCACCCGCAGGCGCCGATGGACATCCGGCGCCAGCGCGTCGCGCGGCACACACAGCGAGCGGACCCGCCACTCACCCTGCACGCGAAAACGCAGCACGATAATCATCGGCAGCGCCAGGCTATCGGGACGCAGTTGCACAGCCTGCCACCCATCGGCCCGGCTCCAGAGCTGCCAGCCAGCGGCATTACGACGCAACCCGCAGAAAGCGCGGCGATGGGTCAGCACTACATGTCGGGGGATCACCCAGGTACCATGGGCCAGGCACAATACGATGCCAAGCGCTGCGAACCAGGATGGGACGGACAACAGGAACAACGAACCCAGGGCGAACACCTGGGCCAGCAGATAGGCCGCCAGCAGTTGCCCGGAGGCCTGCCAGCGGCATTCGAAGCGATTACTTGGGTTGGACACGGTCCAGAATCATCCGGACCATGCGCTGCAACTCAGGGTCTTCGGATTCGCTGCGCTCCATGAACCAGCCGAACATGTCCTGATCCTCGCATTCGAGCAGGCGGACATAGCACGCGCGGTCCACTTCATTGAGATGGGGATAAACCTCTTTGACGAATGGCACCAGCAACACGTCCAGCTCAAGCATGCCTCGGCGGCTGTGCCAGTAGAGGCGATTCAGTTCAACATCTTCGACCATGGAGCGCTCCTCAAATAGAGCGCAAGTATACAGGCCCCGCCGCAGTGGAACAGACGGCTTTGGTCGGCCACCACCGATCCTTTGTGAACTACCCATTTCAAGGGCGCCCCCTTATGATGTCTACCAGACCTTTTACCCTGCGATGACCCATGGCTGATTCCGCTTTTTTCTGCACCCTGTCCCACGAAGGCGTCCTCGCGGTCCGCGGCGTGGATGCGAGCAAATTCCTGCAAGGCCAATTGACCTGCAACCTCGATTACCTGAGCGACAGCCGGGCCAGCCTCGGCGCCCGCTGCACCCAGAAAGGCCGGATGCAATCGAGCTTCCGTATCCTGCTCGAAGGCGACGGCGTGTTGATGGCCATGGCCACCGAATTGCTCGAACCGCAACTGGCCGACCTGAAAAAATATGCCGTGTTCTCCAAATCCAAGCTCACCGACGAAAGCGCAGCCTGGGTTCGCTTCGGCCTGGAAAACGCCGACAAGGCGCTGGCCGGCCTGGGCCTCGAACTGCCGAGCGACACCGACAGCGTGGCACGACATGAAGCCTTGATCGCCATCCGCGTATCTCCCGGTCGCACCGAATTGTGGGCCCCCGCCGAACAGGCACAGACGCTGCGAACCCGCCTGGGCGCAGAACTGGCCGAGACGGACCTGAACCCCTGGCTGCTGGGCCAGATCCGCGCCGGAATCGGCCAGGTCATGCCGGCCACCCGCGAACTGTTCATCCCACAGATGCTCAACCTGCAAGCCGTCGGCGGCGTCAGTTTCAAGAAAGGCTGCTACACCGGCCAGGAAATCGTCGCCCGCATGCAATACCTGGGCAAGCTCAAGCGACACCTGTATCGCCTGCAACTGGACGCCAGCGAACTGCCGGAGCCCGGCACAGCGCTATTCTCCCCCACGCATGGCAGTTCCATCGGTGAAGTGGTGATTGCCGCCCGCGGCGAGGGAAACATTGAACTGCTGGCGGTATTGCAGGCCGAAGCAGCAGAAGACAACAATTTGCACCTTGGTACCTTGGAAGGCCCACGCCTTCAATTGTTGGACCTGCCTTACGAACTGGATCGCGACCGCGAAATCCAGCGCTGATCGCAGCATTTGCCGCAATACCCTAGAGAACCGAAATGAGCGATTTGGCGGATAAGGTCCAACGGGATTTGGTGCAGGCCATTGATAACGATGACTTGGTTCTGCCGACATTACCGGAAGTGGCTCTGCAGATTCGCCGGGCCGCCGAAGACCCGGAAATCAGCGTCAGCAACCTGAGCAAAGTGATCGGCCGCGACACGGCCCTTTCGGCACGCCTGATAAAAGTGGTCAACAGCCCGCTGTTGCGCGCCGCCCAGGAAGTCACTGACCTGCACACGGCCATTACTCGGCTGGGCGTCAACTACAGCAGCAACCTGGCCATCGGCCTGGTCATGGAGCAGATTTTCCATGCCCGCTCCGAGGTGGTGGAACTGAAGATGCGCGAAGTCTGGCGCAAGAGCCTGGAGATCGCCGGCGTCAGCTATGCGCTGTGTCGCGGTTACACCCAACTCAAGCCCGATCAGGCCGCGCTGGGTGGGCTGGTGCACCAGATCGGCGTGCTGCCGATCCTGACGTATGCGCAAGACAACAATGAATTGCTGTCGGACCCGGTCAGCCTCAACCATGTCATCGAAACGATTCACCCGGTGCTGGGGGATAAACTACTCAGCGTCTGGGAGTTTCCGGAGCGGTTGGTGAAGCTGCCGGGGCTGTATCTGGATTTCACCCGCGATTCCAAGCAAATCGATTATGTCGACTTGGTGCAGGTTGCGGCGCTGTATTGCTACAAGGACTCCGACCATCCCCTGAGCCAGGTCGATCTGTTCTCGGTCCCGGCTTTCAGGAAGCTGGGCATCGACCTGGACAACAAGGCCCGCTGCGCGGATATCGAGGAAGCGCGGTCGATGTTTTACTGAACAAGCCCATCGACTGGAATCTGCTGCCTATTGTGGCGAAGGGATTTATCCCCGCTGGGTTGCGAAGCAGCCCCCAGAATTTATCTGTCACCGCAGCGTGCCAGCCGAGCTGTAGGGGCCGCGTCGCGACCCAACGGGGATAAATCCCCTCGCCACAACGGTGCCCACACAAGACTCAATCTGTGCCGGGTACAAAACTCACCCGCACCTTCAACCCACGCTCCTGCCCGTCGTGCAAGGTGATCTGCGCCAGGTGAGCGCGACAGATTTCGCCAACGATCGCCAACCCAAGACCCGAGCCTGCCACTTGCTGATTGCGTCGATAGAAGCGTTCGAACACCCGATCACGCTCGTGCAGGGGGATGCCTGGCCCGTCGTCTTCCACTTCCAGCACCGCCGGCGCGGTGACCCGCAGGATCACGTTGCCGCCGGATGGCGTATGCGCCAGGGCGTTGTCCACCAGGTTGCTCAACAACTCGTTCAACAAGGTCGGCTCGCCCCGCAGCCATACCGGCTCGTCGGCTTCCAGGGCCAGCGCCACCCCTCGGGCATGGGCCAGCGGGGCCATGGCCATGCCCAACTCACGGGCCAACTGGCTGAGATCAAGCAGTTGCGCGCCGCCCTCGGCAATGGCCCGGGCACCGTTTTCCACACGCGCCAAGGACAGCAATTGGTTAGCCAGGTGGGTTAGCCGGTCAGTGCCCTGGGCCGCACTTTCCAGGGTTTCACGCCAGGTCGCCGGTTCACTGGCACGCAAGCCCAGCTCAAGACGCGCCTTGAGCGCGGCCAAAGGTGTGCGCAGCTCATGGGCGGCATCGGCGATGAACTGCGCCTGACGCTCGAATTGCCCACGCAGACGCTCGGTGAAATGGTTGAGGGCCCGCACCAGCGGCCATAATTCGTGCTGCACTTCCACCAGCGGCAACGGCCGCAGATCGTCCGACTGGCGCTCCTCCACCGCCGTGCGCAAACGCTCCAGCGGGCGCAGCGCCGCGCTGACTGCAAACCACACCAACAGCAGCGCGCCCACGGCCAGCATGCCCAGGCGCAACAGCGTGTCGGCCATCAGGCCACGGGCCATGCTGACCCGCGCTTCTTCGGTCTCCGCCACGCGTATTTCCGCCATGCCGTTCATGTTCGGCTCACTTACGGGCTTGAGCAGGCTGACCACCCGCACGCTCTGCCCGTGATACTGAGCGTTATAGAAGCGCGCCAGGGCCGGATAATCGTCCGTGCGGGGCGTCCCGGGCGGCGGGCCGGGGAGATTTTCGTAGCCGGAAATCAACTTCTTGTCGATGTCATTGACCTGGTAATAGATGCGTCCGGCGCTGTCGTAGGCGAATGTATCCAGGGCCACGTAGGGCACATCCGCGCTGAGGCTGCCATCACGCTGCGACAGGCCCGCGGCGATGGTCCGGGCCGAGGCCAGCAAGGTCCGATCGTAGGCGGTGTCGGCAGCCTCGCGACCGTTCCAGTAGGCGCTCAAACCGCTGGCAAGCATCAACACCACCAGCAGCAGTGCGAGGTTGCGAAGCAGCCGCCAGCGCAGGCTGTCGGGCTTATGCATTGCGATTTTCCAGCAGGTAGCCCAGGCCGCGGAACGTCACGATCGCCACCGCATGACCATCGAGTTTCTTGCGCAAGCGATGGACGTAGATTTCGATGGCGTCTGGGCTGGCCTCTTCGTCCAGGCCGAACACTTGGGCCGCCAGTTGCTCCTTGCTCATCACCCGCCCCGGCCGGGCAATCAACGCCTCCAGCACGGCTTGCTCGCGGGATGTCAGGGTCAGCAGTTCGTCATCGAGGGTAAAGCGGCGGGTGTCCAGGTCATAGACTAGCCCGCCACAACGCTGCTGGCGTTCGCCGCCCAGCACGCTGCGACGCAGCAAGGCCTTGACCCGAGCCTCCAGCTCAGTGAGCTCGAATGGCTTGGCCAGGTAATCGTCGGCCCCCAGGTTGAGGCCATGGACACGGTCCTTGACGTCGCTGCGGGCGGTCAACATCAGCACCGGCAACGTCTTGCCACGGGCCCGCAGACGCGCCAGCACCTCGAACCCGTCCATGCGCGGCAGCCCGACATCGAGCACCGCCACGGCGTATTCCTCGCTGCTCAAGGCCAGGTCGGCCGCAACGCCATCGTGCAGCACGTCCACAGTCAAACCGGTGCTCTTGAGCGCCTGGGCAACGCTTTCGGCGAGCTGCAGATGGTCTTCGACGAGCAGAACACGCATGGGTTATTCCTCGATTCAGGGATGGCCGGCGCCATTCTTTGGCGCGGAGTTTACAGCCGCATCCGCCACTGTGAAGCCAAAAAACACGCTGAAAGCTTTTGAAAGGTTAGCGAAAGGTTGGGCGATTAGAGTCCGTTCACGGTTAGTTTCGACTACCCGCTGCGACGCCCTATCGCAAACGAAAAACGCCCCGAAGCGTTTTCGCCCCATAAGAACAATAAAAGCGGAGTATTGACCATGCAGTCCATGCAGCTCCAGGCCTCAGTGCCCACTCGCCCTTCTCGCTTCAACCAGGCCATCGCGGCCGTACAGATCAATGACATTGCCCAGGCCGACAATCGCGCCTTGACGTCATGCTGCGCCACGGATTTCGGCACGCCCGTCATCACAAGGCCAGGGATCATGGACCGCGATCGCTAATGGACCTTTTGCCGCCTTACCTCAAGGGCCGGCAAAACCCGATTCTGCACCCCACACAACAACAACTCCTGTGGAGACGATAATGAACCTATCACTGCGTAAAGTAGCCCTGGCCGCCGGATGCCTGATGTTCGCCGGGCAGTTGCTCGCCGCTGACCCATCCAAAGAGCCCAAGCGCCCCGAGTGCATCGCGCCGGCCGCCCCTGGTGGCGGTTTCGACTTGACCTGCAAACTGGCGCAAAGCGCGCTGGTCAATGAAAAACTGCTGACCAAACCCATGCGCGTCACCTACATGCCCGGCGGTGTCGGTGCGGTGGCCTACAACGCGGTGGTTGCACAGCGTCCGGCCGATGCCGGCACACTGGTAGCCTGGTCCAGCGGTTCGTTGTTGAACCTGGCCCAAGGCAAGTTCGGCCGTTTCGATGAAAACGCCGTGCGCTGGCTGGCCGCCGTTGGCACCAGCTATGGCGCCATCGCGGTGAAGAGCGACTCGCCGTACAAGAATCTCGACGACCTGGTACAGGCCCTGAAGAAAGACCCAGGCTCCGTAGTCATCGGTTCCGGTGGCACCGTGGGCAGCCAGGACTGGATGCAAACCGCGTTGATCGCCAAGGCTGCCGGTATCGATCCGCGCAAACTGCGCTACGTGGCCCTTGAAGGCGGTGGTGAAATCGCCACTGCCCTGCTCGGTGGTCATATCCAAGTGGGCAGTACCGACATCTCCGACTCCATGCCGCACATCCAAAGTGGTGACATGCGTCTGTTGGCAGTGTTCTCCGATAAACGCCTGGACGAGCCGGAAATGAAGGACATTCCAACGGCCCGTGAACAAGGCTACGACATCCTCTGGCCGGTGGTCCGTGGCTTCTACCTCGGGCCAAAGGTCAGCGACGAAGACTACGCCTGGTGGAAAGACGCTTTCGACAAACTGCTGGCTTCCGAAGAATTCGCCAAGCTGCGTGACCAGCGCGAACTGTTCCCGTTTGCCATGACCGGCCCGGAACTGGATGCCTATGTGAAGAAACAAGTGGCTGATTACAAGGTGCTGGCCAAAGAGTTCGGCCTGATCCAGTAACCGTCTCTGTTCTCGCAGCGGCGCTGGCACTGCCGGCGCCGCCCAGGAGTTAGTCATGCTCACCCTCCAACGTATTTTTGCCGCAGTGCTGCTACTGGCCTGTATCGGCCTGGCGCTCATGGCTTGGCCCTATCAAGCCGCCTTTTCCTACGAACCGGTCGGCCCCCGCGCCTTTCCCTTGCTGATGCTCGGGCTGATGGGGCTGGCGCTGCTGTACATGCTGTTTCGGCCTACACCCATCGTGCACAGCGAAGAGGACCCGCAACTGGACCGTGAGACCCTGCAGAAAATCGGCATTTGCGTGGTGCTGCTGCTGGTCTTCGCCGGGACCTTCGAGCCCCTGGGCTTCATCGTCGCCAGCATCCTGATCGGGGTGCCGATGGCACGCCTGTATGGCGGTCGCTGGGTGCCGAGCGCGGTGATCATCAGCCTGATGGCCATCGGTCTTTACCTGTTGTTCGACAAGCTGATGGACGTGCCGCTGCCCCTGGGCCTGCTCGACGTCCTGGAGAATTGATATGGATACCCTGAATTATCTCGGCCAGGGTTTTGGCGTTGCACTGACCCCCTACAACCTCGTCACGGCCCTGACCGGCACCTTGATCGGCACCGTGGTCGGCCTGCTGCCGGGCCTGGGGCCGATCAACGGCGTGGCCCTGCTGATCCCGATTGCCTTCGCACTGGGGCTGCCGCCGGAGTCGGCGCTGATCCTGCTGGCGGCGGTGTACCTGGGTTGCGAGTACGGCGGACGCATCAGCTCGATCCTGCTCAACATCCCCGGTGAAGCCTCCACCGTGATGACCACCCTCGACGGCTACCCGATGGCCCGCCAAGGCCTGGCCGGGGTGGCATTGTCGCTGTCGGCGTGGAGTTCGTTCATCGGCGCATTCATCGCTACCTGCGGCATGGTGTTGTTCGCACCGCTGCTGGCCAAATGGGCGATTGCCTTCGGGCCGGCGGAGTATTTCGTCCTGATGGTATTCGCCATTGTCTGCCTCGGTGGCATGGCCGGCGACCGACCGCTCAAGACGTTCCTCGCGGCGCTGATCGGCCTGTTCCTGTCCTGTGTCGGGATCGATGCCAACAGCGGCGTCTACCGCTTCACCGGTGACAACATTCACCTGACCGACGGTATCCAGTTCGTCGTGCTGGTGCTGGGCCTGTTCTCTATCAGCGAAATCCTGTTGCTGCTGGAAAAAACCCATCGTGGCCAGGAGGCAGTGAAAGCCACCGGGCGGATGATGTTCAACTTCAAGGAAGCAGCGTCGGTCTTTACGGTGAACCTGCGTTGCGGCGTACTCGGTTTCATCATGGGCGTGTTGCCGGGCGCCGGTGCGACCCTGGCCAGTGCCGTGGCCTACATGACCGAGAAACGCATTGCCGGCGCGGGCGGCACCTTCGGCCAGGGTGACAAGCGCGGCCTTGCCGCCCCGGAAACGGCCATTGGCGGCGCAGCCTGCGGTGCGTTGGTGCCGATGCTGACCCTCGGCGTTCCCGGCTCGGGCACCACCGCAGTGATGATCGGCGCGCTGTCGCTGTACAACATCACCCCCGGTCCCCTGCTGTTCCAGCAACAGCCGGACATCGTCTGGGGCCTGATCGCGTCGTTGTTCGTCGCCAACGTCATGCTGGTGATCCTCAACATCCCGATGATCCGTATCTTCACCCGCATCCTGGCGGTGCCGAATTGGGCGTTGGTGCCGGTCATCGCGATCATCACCGGGATCGGTGTCTATGCGGTACATGCCACCACGTTCGACCTGTTCCTGATGATCGGTATCGGCATCTTCGGTTACATCCTGCGCAAGTTGGATTTCCCGCTGTCGCCGGTGCTGCTGGGCTTCATCCTCGGTGGCCTGATGGAGCAGAACCTGCGGCGGGCGCTGTCGATTTCCAACGGTGCGCTGGAGATCCTCTGGTCGAGCCCGATCACCTTCGGCTGCTGGGTGCTGACGGCGATCATGCTGTTCATGCCATTGCTGCGGATCTGGCGTCGTCGCGCCGCACAACGTCGCGCCCTGGCCAATGTCTGAAACAACCTTCAGACAATGGTGGGGAACACCGCTGGTCGGCCTGGCCGGCGGTTACCTGGCCAGCCTTATCGGCTGGCCTTTGCCCTGGATGGTCGGCTCGTTGTTGGCGATCATCCTGGTGCGCTGCCTGACGCCGTGGCAGTTGATGGAAATCCCCGGCGGCCGTAAATGCGGCCAATGGGTGGTGGGCATCGGCATCGGCCTGCACTTCACCCCCGTGGTGATGGAGCAGGTATTGAGCCACTTCGGCCTGATCTTCTTCGGCGCGCTGATCACCAGCGTGTCCAGCGTGGTGAGTGTCTGGCTGATGCGTCGCACCGGCGAGGACCGCGCCACCGCGTTTTTTTCGAGCATGCCGGGCGGTTCCGGCGAAATGGTCAACCTCGGCGCCCGCAACGGCGCGGACCTCAGTCGTGTTGCTGCGGGCCAGAGCCTGCGGGTGCTGGTGGTGGTGCTGTGCGTGCCGGCGGCGTTCAAGTACCTGTTGGGCGAAGGCGCCCCGGTGCAACACGCCACCACGGTGGACTGGCTTTGGCTGGCGATCCTGTTCCCGGCGGGCGCCCTGCTCGCCTGGGTCTGGGAGCGCTTGCGCCAACCCAATCCCTGGTTGTTCGGGCCATTGCTGGTCAGTGCGGCGGTGAGCGTCGGTTGGGACCTGCACATCGGCCTGCCCAATGGCGCCAGCCAGGTCGGCCAATGGTTGATCGGCAGCGGATTGGGTTGTCATTTCAACCGGCAGTTCTTTCGTCGGGCACCATCGTTCATGGGCCGCACGTTGGTGGGCACGGTGTTGACGATGCTGATCGCCACGCTCGCGGCCCTGGGCCTGAGCAGCCTGACTCATCTGGATTTGCGTTCGCTGACATTGGGCATGATGCCCGGTGGCATCGCCGAGATGAGCCTGACGGCGCAAACGCTGCAACTGTCGGTGCCGCTGGTGACGGCGTTGCAGGTGATGCGCTTACTGTTCGTGCTGTTTCTGGCGGAGCCGCTGTTCAGGTATTGGACGCGCAGGCCGGGTTCGGACATATAGACCCAGTTGCCTTCATCGCGAGCAAGCTCGCTCCCACATGGGATCTGTGATGCACCATAGAACCCTGTGGGAGCGAGCTTGCTCGCGATGGGGCCTGCATTGCCAACCGCTTAAACCGGCGGCAACCGCCAATCAATGGGCGCCTCGCCATGTTGCTCAAGGAATTTGTTAGTCCGACTGAAATGCCCGCACCCCAGAAAACCCCGATAAGCCGACAACGGCGACGGGTGGACCGAGGTCAGCACCAGGTGTTTGGTGGCGTCGATCAGCTTCTGCTTGCTCTGGGCATGAGCGCCCCATAGCAGAAAGACCAGGTTCTGCTGGTGCTCGCTGACCACTTCGATGACCCGGTCGGTGAAGTGCTGCCAGCCCTTGCCTGCATGGGCGTTGGCGTTGGCACGCTCCACGGTCATGGTAGTGTTGAGCAGCAACACGCCCTGGTCGGCCCAGCTTTGCAGGTAACCGTGATTCGGGATGTCGATGTTCAAATCGCGCTTCAGTTCCTTGTAGATGTTCACCAACGACGGTGGCGCCGGCACGCCCGGTTGCACCGAGAAACACAAGCCATGGGCCTGGCCCGGGCCGTGGTACGGGTCCTGGCCGAGAATCACCACCTTGACCTTGTCCAGCGGCGTGGAGTTGAGGGCATTGAAAATCAGCGGTGCCGGTGGATAAATCTCCTTGCCGGCGGCGTATTCCCGACGCAGGAATTCGCGCAACTCTGCCATGTAGGGCTGGTCGAACTCGGCACGCAGTGCCTGCTTCCAGCTCGGTTCGAGTTTGATACGGTCGTCAGCAGTCATGGTTGCATCCGGTAAAAACAATGGGCGCACCCTAGGAAAGCCTACATGGCTTGTCAATTGATCTGACGCAGAACCGGCACTTTCCTACGCAGCAGTCATACTGATCATTCAAATTTCTGATCGAGGTCCCGATGAATCTGCACTTCGAAGAACTCACCGGCATCGACGGTGCCCGTATCGGCATCGCCACCCTGGACGCCGAAAAATCCCTGAACGCCCTGTCCCTGCCGATGATCAACGCCTTGCGTGAGCGTCTCGATGCCTGGGCCCGGGAGCCGCAGGTCGTTTGTGTGTTATTGCGCGGCAATGGTCCCAAGGCATTTTGCGCCGGCGGTGAAGTGCGCAGCCTGGTGGAGGCCTGCCGCGCCCATCCCGGTGAAGTGCCGCCGCTGGCTGCGCAATTCTTCGCGGCGGAATACCGCTTGGACTTCAACCTGCACACCTACCCAAAACCCCTGCTGTGCTGGGGCCACGGCTATGTATTGGGCGGCGGCATGGGGCTGTTGCAAGGCGCCAGTACCCGCATTGTTACACCGAGCAGTCGCCTGGCAATGCCGGAGATCAGCATCGGCCTGTACCCGGATGTCGGCGCCAGTTGGTTCCTGTCGCGCCTGCCCGGCAAGCTCGGGCTGTTTCTCGGCCTGACCGGCGCCCACATGAATGCTCGGGATGCCATTGACCTGGGCCTGGCCGACCGTTTTTTGCTGGATGAACAACAGGACGACCTGATCGAAGGCCTGCTGCAACTCAACTGGCAGGAACAGACCGAGATGCAACTCAACAGCCTGCTCAAGGCCCTGCAACAGGAAGCTGTCGGCCAAATGCCCGAAGCCCAATGGCTGCCACGTCGGCAGAAAATCGATGAATGGCTTGATGTCAGCGATGTGCGCTGTGCCTGGAAAGCCCTCAGCCTGCTGGTGGACCACTCGGACCCACTGATCGCCCGCGCCGCCAAGACCATGACCGAAGGCTCGCCCTTGACCGCTTATCTGGTCTGGGAACAGATCGCCCGTGCCCGGCATTTGTCATTGGCTGGCGTGTTCAGGATGGAATACACCTTGAGCCTCAACTGCTGCCGCCATCCGGAATTCAGCGAAGGCGTGCGCGCGCGGCTGATCGACAAGGACCACAAGCCCCGTTGGCACTGGCCGGACATCAACCATGTGCCCGAAGCGGCGGTCGAGGCGCACTTTCACAAAGTGTGGGAGGGGCGGCATCCGTTGGCGGATTTGTCGAATGAGTAAAGAACCTGGGTGAGCCCCTGTGGGAGCGACGCCCGGTGGGAGCAAAGCTTGCTCGCGATAGCGGTATACCCGTCACCACGAGGCAGACTGATCCGTCATCGCAAGCAAGCTTTGCTCCCACAAGTGTTATCCCGTCGGGTTTATTGCAGGCACAAAAAAAGCGGCGCTCAATGCGCCGCTTCTTGTTGCCCAAAGATCAGCGGTGGCTGCCCCGTCCATCGTGATCGCCGCGTCCCCGATGATCACGTCCGCCTCGACCGCCTCGGTCGTCATTCCAACCGCCCCGGTTATGGCCGTCCCAGCCACCCCGATTCGGATAAGACCGGTACGCCGCTCGCGGTGGCGAGTAGTAGCGTGGGCCTTGTTGGTAGTAACGCGGTGCCGAGTAATAGCGCGGCGCCGGTTGGTAATACCGCGGTGCGTAATAGCCACGCGGAGCCGAATAATAACTCCCGCCACCGTAATAGACCGGCGCCGGTGAGGTGTAGACCTCGGAACGGTAGTAGCTCGAGTCTCCGTCGTAATAAGGCACGCATGCCGAAAGAGTCAAACCGAGAAACGCAATGAGCAGCAGTCGTCGATACATGGCGGCCTCCTGGACCGCGAATGGGCCA
Source organism: Pseudomonas sp. St316 (assembly GCF_018325905.1). Taxonomy (NCBI): domain Bacteria; kingdom Pseudomonadati; phylum Pseudomonadota; class Gammaproteobacteria; order Pseudomonadales; family Pseudomonadaceae; genus Pseudomonas; species Pseudomonas sp. St316. Next base: position 5,140,462 of record NZ_AP021901.1, read on the forward strand.
CATCAGCGACGCTGATGGGCGGCAGCCAACTTTGTGTGACTGACGCATATTCAGACAGCAAATTCGGAATCTGGTGCGATGCGGCAACAACTAGAAACATGTCGCTCGTCGCCCTCTTCCAGTGCGCGACGGCACCACAAACAAGCACAAATGCGCCTTCAGTCATCCCTTACCAACACCTGCCCTCTCTGGCCCGGGCCTTTGCCCGAATTGGCACGGCTCTCGCTTTAACAAATTCCGTGCAGGAGTCATCACAGGTTCGCGGCACCACAATTTGCAATGGCTGACTAGGGTTCCGGCTCGCTTCTGGCGAGTGGCTGGTCCGAGAGTTGGCGACCTCCAGTTGAGGTTACACGGCGGGACAAAAGCCCGGGAGACAAGCCACCGTTCGCGGTGCCGCGTTGCTCCTGTCCGCCCTTGATCAACTGGAGAACCACCATGCTCAAGCTTCGTCTGTCCGCCCTGCTGCTTGCCGCCCTCTCGGCCCTCGCGAGCTTCTCATCCGCCGCCGCCCAAAAAGACCACTTCAGCGTCTGCTGGACCATTTACGCCGGTTGGATGCCCTGGGAGTATGCCGGTAGCCAAGGCATCATCGATAAATGGGCGAAAAAATACGGCATCCAGATCGATGTCGTGCAGCTCAACGATTACGTCGAATCCATCAACCAGTACACCGCCGGTCAGTTCGACGGCTGCACCATGACCAACATGGACGCCCTGACCATTCCCGCCGCCGGCGGCGTGGACAGCACCGCGCTGATCGTCAGTGATTTCTCCAACGGCAACGACGGCATCGTCCTCAAGGGCGAGGGCAAGAAAGTCGCCGACCTCAAGGGCATGGACGTCAATCTGGTGGAACTGTCGGTGTCCCATTACCTGCTGGCCCGCGCCCTGGATTCGGTGGGTCTCGCCGAGAAAGACTTGAAAGTCGTCAACACCTCCGACGCTGATATCTCTGCCGCCTTCAACACCGACCAGGTCAAGGCCGTCACCACCTGGAACCCGATGCTCTCGGACATCAAGGCCCAGCCCGGCGTGAGCGAAGTGTTCAACTCCAGCCAGGTTCCCGGCGAAATCATGGACATGATGGTGGTCAACACCCAGACCCTGCAGGACAACCCGGCCCTGGGCAAAGCGTTGACCGGTGCCTGGTTTGAAGTGGTGGCCCTGATGAACGCGAAAAACGCCGCGAGCAAGACCGCGCTGGAACACATGGCCAAGGCCTCGGGCACCGACCTGGCCGGTTTCCAGGCACAACTGGACACCACCAAGCTGTTCGCCACGCCCAAGGAAGCCCTGAGTTTCGCCACCAGCGAACAACTGCCCGCCACCATGGGCAAGGTGGCCGCGTTCTCGTTCCAGCACGGCTTGTTGGGTGAAGGTGCCAAGAGCACCGACGCGGTCGGCATGACGTTCGCCAATGGCGTGACCCGCGGCGACAAGGCCAACCTCAAGCTGCGCTTTGACCCGACCTACGTACAGCTGGCCGCCGACGCCAAGCTGTAAACCGGAGGACCTGGCATGCGCCTGATCAACCGCTACCCGGATCGTCCCAGCCGCTTGTTGCTGGTGATCCTGCCCTTCGCGCTGGTGTTGTTCGCCTACTTCATGGGCTCGGCCGAACGGTTGACGGACAACCCCAACGACAAGCTCCTGCCCAGTGCCGTGCAAATGGCCGATGCGGTCAAACGCCTGGCCTTCAGCGCCGATGCCCGCAGCGGCGAATACCTGCTCTGGCAAGACACCGCGTCGAGCCTGCGGCGGTTGGCCATCGGCCTGGGCATCAGCGCCCTGGCCGGGCTGTGCCTGGGCATCGCCGCCGGCACGTTGCCGCTGTTTGGCGCGCCGTTATCGCCGCTGCTCACGGTGGTGTCGATGGTGCCGCCGCTGGCGATCCTGCCGATCCTGTTCATCGTCTTCGGCCTGGGCGAACTGTCGAAAGTGATGCTGATCGTGATCGGCATCACACCGTGCCTGGCTCGCGACCTGGAGCAGCGCGCCCGGGAAATTCCGCCCGAGCTGCTGATCAAGGCCCAGACCCTCGGTGCGTCGACCTGGACCCTGATGCTGCGGGTGGTGCTGCCGCAACTGCTGCCGCGCCTGTTGATTTCCCTGCGCCTGATGCTGGGGTCGGCCTGGCTGTTTCTGATCGCCGCCGAAGCCATCGCCTCCACCGATGGGCTGGGCTATCGGATTTTCCTGGTGCGTCGTTACCTGGCGATGGACGTGATCCTGCCTTACGTGGTGTGGATCACCCTGCTCGCCTGGCTGATGGACTGGGGCCTCAAGCAGCTGACCCGGCAAGCGTTCCCCTGGTACGAGGGGGCGAAGGCATGAGTTTCATTACGGTGAACAATGTCTGGCAACAGTATGCCGATCAGGTGGTACTGGAGCGTTTGAACCTGAGGGTCGCCGAGGGTGAGTTCTGCACCCTGGTGGGCGCCTCGGGTTGCGGCAAGTCGACCTTCCTGCGGTTGCTGCTGGGCCAGGAGCGTGCCAGTCGCGGACAGATTCTCCTGGACGGCGAACCCTTGGCCGGCGAGCCGGATGCCAGCCGGGGCGTGGTGTTCCAGCGTTATTCGGTGTTCCCGCACCTGAGCGTGCTGGACAACGTGGCCCTGGGCCTGGAACTGCCGCGCTCGCCGCTGCTGGGCCGACTGTTTGGCAGCGCCAAGCGCCAGGCCCGCGAAGAAGCCGCGCAACTGCTGGACAAGGTCGGCCTGGGCCACGCGCTGGATAAATACCCGGCGCAACTGTCCGGGGGCATGCAACAGCGGCTGGCGATCGCCCAGGCACTGATCATGAAGCCGCGTGTCCTGCTGCTGGACGAGCCCTTCGGTGCCCTCGACCCGGGCATTCGCAAAGACATGCACGCCCTGTTGCTGGAGCTGTGGCGCGAAACCCGGCTGACGGTGTTCATGGTCACCCATGACCTGTCCGAAGGTTTCAGCCTCGGCACGCGCCTGCTGGTGTTCGACAAGGTCCGCGTCGATCCCCACGCCCCCGGCGCCTATGGCGCACGCATTACCTACGACATTCCATTGAACAGCGACCGCCGCACCGCCCGTGCCGCCGTCGACGCCCTGCCCGCCGAACTGGCCGGCACGTTGCGTATCGCTTGAAAGGAGTTTTTCCATGACCGACTCGACCCCATTGTTTGCACCTTTCGCCGAAGAACTGCTGCCCGGCGGCGGCCACCGTTCCTTCGTGCTCAAGCGCGGCCAACTGCTGCGCCTGACCGACCTGCGCGGCGGGGCAAACGTCAGCTTGACGCTGCTCAATGCCAACGAAAAAACCGAACGCCTGAACCTGCCCGACAGCCTCAAATGCCAACACACCGCCAAGCTCACCGCAGGCCATTGCCTCTACTCCGACATGGGCCGGGTGCTGGCGGCCATCACCGCCGATACCTGCGGCTGGAGCGACAGCCTAGGCGGTGTGCTCTGCGCTGAGGAAGTCGCTGAAAAGTACGGTCAGGGCCGCTATCAGGAACTGCGCAACGGGTTCTTTCGCAACGGTACCGACAACCTGCTGGTGGAGCTGGGCAAATGGGGGCTGGGCCTGTCCGACCTGCTGATGACCCTCAACCTGTTCAGCCGGGTCGATGTCGATGAGCGCGGAGGCTTTCACTTCGTTGAAGGCAACTCCCAGGCCGGCGACTACATCGAGCTGTACGCACCGATGGACACCCTGGTGGTGCTGACCGCGCTGCAACACCCGATGGACCCGAACCCGCACTACGCCCCGCAACCGCTCAAGCTCAGTTGGATGAACGCCGACGCCAGCGTCGCCGAGCACTGCCGCCATTCGCGCCCGGAAAACCAGCGCGGCTTCATCAACACCGACCGCCTGTTCGCCTGAGGATCGCTGCCATGTCACTCGCCATCGCCACCGCACACAAGCAACCCGATACTGCCGTCTACCGCGCCACGATTCCCGCCGGAGAACCCTGGCTGGTGGAGGTCAAGGCCGGCCAGACCCTGCGCATCCTCGACCTGGAAGGCAACCAGGCGGTCGATACGCTGTTCTACAGCCTGGCCAATCCCAAGGAACGCTACGACGTGCAGCGCACCCTGCGCCGGCAGAACAGCGTTTACCTGAGCACCGGCAGCGTGCTGTATTCCAACCTCGGCCACCCGATGCTGACCATTGTCGAAGACACTTGCGGGCGCCACGACACCCTCGGCGGCGCCTGCGCCCAGGAAAGCAACACCGTGCGCTATGCCCTGGAAAAACGCTACATGCACAGCTGTCGCGACAACTACCTGCGGGCCTGCGCCCACGACGGTCGGCTGGGCAAGGGCGACCTTGGGCCGAACATCAACTTCTTCATGAACGTGCCGGTCACCGCCGATGGCGGCCTGACCTTCGAAGACGGGATCTCGGCACCCGGGAAATACGTCGACCTGCGGGCCGAGATGGACGTGATCGTGTTGATCTCCAACTGCCCGCAACTGAACAACCCATGCAACGCCTACAACCCCACGCCAGCGGAGCTCTTGATATGGAACTGAAACTCACCCGCCTGCGCCGCTGGCTGTTCGCGTTGTGCCAGAGCCGGTCGGGGCAGTGCATCAAATAGCCACCGATTTCATGAACACCCTCAACCCTTGTGGGAGCGAGCTTGCTCGCGATAGCGGTCTGTCAGTTACATCGCGGCTGGATGTACCGCCGCTATCGCGAGCAAGCTCGCTCCCACAGGGGGAGTCGGGTCTTTGGTTTCGCTCACGGGGACGACCCCGTTGGCCATCGAAAACTGCGGGACGGCCCGCATCCCAGTTCAGGCAGCACGCATGCCTGAGGGGGTTATGCCATGTTCGAAAAAATCCTGATCGCCAACCGTGGCGCCATCGCCTGCCGCATCCTGCGGACCTTGCGTGAACTGAAGGTCGAAGGTGTGGCGGTGTATGCCCAGGCCGACGCCGCCAGCTTGCATATTCTCCAGGCCGATGAAGCCCACTGCCTGGGCGAAGGCGCAGCGGCCGGTACTTACCTGGCGGTGGACAAGCTTTTGGCGATTGCCAAAAGCAGTGGCGCGACCGCGATCCATCCCGGCTACGGTTTTCTCTCGGAAAACGCCGCCTTCGCCGAAGCCTGCGAAGCGGCAAATATCGCTTTCATCGGCCCGACGCCCGAGCAACTGCGAGTGTTCGGCCTCAAGCACACCGCCCGCGACCTGGCGCGCCGGCAGGGTGTGCCACTGCTCGAAGGTACCGAACTGCTCGACAGCCTCGACGCCGCGCTATTGGCCGGCACACAGCTCGGCTATCCGGTGATGCTCAAAAGTACCGCGGGCGGTGGTGGTATCGGCATGCGAGTGTGTCGCAGCGCCGCCGACCTGAGCGAATCCTTCGAAGCCGTCAAGCGCCTGGGCCAGAACAACTTCAGCGACGCCGGGGTGTTCATCGAAAAGTACATCGAACGCGCGCGGCATCTGGAAGTGCAGGTATTCGGCGATGGCCTGGGCCAGGTGATCGCCCTGGGCGTGCGCGACTGCTCGGTGCAACGGCGCAACCAGAAAGTCCTCGAGGAGACCCCGGCGCCGAACCTGCCCGTGGGTATGGCCGACGAACTCTGCGCAGCGGCGATCCAACTGGCCCAGGCCGTGAACTACCGCAGCGCCGGCACCGTGGAGTTCGTGTTCGACAGCGACGCAGGGCTCTTCTATTTCCTGGAAGTGAACACCCGCCTGCAAGTGGAGCACGGCGTCACCGAGCAGGTGTGGGGCGTAGACCTGGTGCGCTGGATGGTGCAACTGGCAGCCGGTGATTTGCCGCCACTGAGCGAGCTGAGCCAAGGTTTGAAAGCCGAGGGGCATGCGATCCAGGCGCGCTTGTATGCCGAGGATCCAGGTCGGGATTTCCAGCCAAGCCCGGGGCTTTTGACCGCCGTGAAATTTCCCCCAGCCGACGGCAAGGCATTGCGCATCGACACCTGGGTCGAGGCCGGTTGTCAGATCCCGCCCTACTTCGATCCGATGATCGCCAAGGTCATTGGCTGGGCGCCAACCCGCGAGCAGGCGCGCCTGGGCTTGCATCAAGCGCTGGATGAAAGCCTGCTGTACGGCGTCGAGACCAACCGCCAATACCTGCAACAGATTCTCCTCGACACACCGTTTTCCAGCGGCCGGCCCTGGACCCGCTGCCTGGAAGCGTTGGTCTATCGCGCCAACACCGTTGAAGTGCTCAGCCCCGGTACCCAGACCAGCGTCCAGGACTATCCCGGCCGCCTCGGCTATTGGGCGGTGGGTGTGCCGCCGTCTGGGCCGATGGACAGTCGCTCGCTGCGCCTGGGCAATCGCCTGCTCGGCAACGAAGAAGGTGCAGCGGCGTTGGAAATCACCATGAACGGGCCGCTGCTGCGTTTCAACTGCGCTGCCCGGGTGGCAGTGACCGGTGCGGTGATTGCCCTCACGCTCGACGGCGAAGCGGTGCCGATGAACACCCCATTGTCAATTGTTGCCGGCGCCACCCTCGCGATCGGCCACATCTCTGGCGCAGGGGCGCGCAGCTACCTGTGCTTGCAGGGCGGCGTGCAAGTGCCGGATTACCTGGGCAGTAAAAGCACCTTCACCCTCGGCCAGTTCGGCGGCCATGGCGGACGGGCGTTGTGTACCGGCGACGTGTTGCACCTGGCGCCGCTGGATGAGCACACGACGCTGCCGCCAACGAGCGCGCCGGACCTGGAACTGCCAAGCGTGCGGCAGATCCGCGTGATCTACGGTCCCCACGGCGCACCCGAATATTTCACCGAGCGCTACATCCAGACGTTCTTCGACACGGCCTGGGAAGTGCACTTCAACTCCAGCCGCACCGGTGTCCGCCTGATCGGGCCGAAACCCGAATGGGTGCGTGCCGACGGCGGCGAGGCCGGGCTGCACCCTTCCAACATCCACGACAATCCCTATGCCATCGGTGCCGTGGACTTTACCGGCGACATGCCCGTCATCCTCGGCCCCGACGGCCCGAGCCTGGGCGGCTTCGTCTGCCCGGTGACGGTGATCGAAGCGGACCTGTGGCAGTTGGGGCAACTCAAGGCGGGGGACAAGGTGCGGTTCGTGCCGGTGGACCTGACGACCGCCCGCTCGCTGGCCCTGCAATGGCCCCCCTGTGGGAGCGAGCTTGCTCGCGATAGCGGCGGCACATCCAACCTTGATGAAACTGACAGACCGCTATCGCGAGCAAGCTCGCTCCCACAGGGGATTGCGTCGCCTGTGGTGTTGGATATCGGCCAGGACGATACCCGCCTGGTCGCTCGCCTGGCAGGCGACACCCACCTGCTGCTGGAAATCGGTGCCCCCGAACTGGACCTGGTGCTGCGCTTTCGCGCCCATGCCTTGATGCAGGCGTTGGAACACAAACACCTGCCCGGCGTGATCGACCTGACGCCGGGCATTCGCTCGCTGCAAGTGCACTACCAACCCGAGCAAATGCCCCTGGCCGATCTGCTGGCGCTCATCGTCGGTGAATGGGACGCGGTGTGCGCCGCGCAGGACCTGCAAGTGCCGTCGCGCATCGTCCACCTGCCACTGTCCTGGGATGATCCGGCCTGTCAGTTGGCCATCGAAAAATACATGACCACGGTGCGCAAGGACGCGCCCTGGTGCCCGAGCAACCTGGAGTTTATTCGACGCATCAACGACCTGCCCAACCTCGACGAAGTGCAACGCACGGTGTTTGACGCCAGCTACCTGGTGATGGGCCTGGGGGATGTCTACCTCGGCGCACCGGTCGCCACACCGCTCGACCCGCGCCATCGACTGGTGACCACCAAATACAACCCGGCCCGAACCTGGACCGCAGAGAACTCGGTGGGCATCGGCGGCGCCTATATGTGCGTGTACGGCATGGAAGGTCCTGGCGGCTATCAGTTCGTCGGGCGCACGTTGCAGATGTGGAATCGTTATCGGGACGTCGCCGCGTTCGACGGCAAGCCCTGGCTGCTGCGGTTCTTCGACCAGATCCGCTTCTACCCGGTCAGCGCCGACGAACTGTTGCGCATCCGTCGGGACTTCCCCCTGGGTCGCTTCGATCTAAAGATCGAGCACAGCCAGCTCAACCTCGCTGAATACCAGCGTTTCCTGGTGCAGGAAGCCGACGGCATTGCCGCGTTTCGCCAACGGCAACAAGGCGCCTTCGACGCCGAGCGCGAGCGCTGGATCGCCAGTGGCCAGGCGCACTTCGACAGTGAAGAACCGGCCATCGCGCCGAGCGAAGATTCGCCGCTGACTGACGGTCAACTGAGTGTCGACAGCCACATCGCCGGCAACCTCTGGCAGGTGCAGGTAGACGTTGGCGCCAGGGTCGGCGCCGGTGATGTGCTGGTGATTCTCGAGTCGATGAAAATGGAAATCCCGCTGCTTGCGCCCTCGGCCGGCGTGGTGCGCGAGGTGCGCGTCCAGCCCGGTTCGGCGGTGCGCGCCGGACAGCGCGTCGTGGTGCTGGACCGTGACTGAACTCAATCAAAGGATTAACACCATGAACCTCTCTCTTCGCTTGGACGACCTGCGCAATGCCTACCGCAGCGGCGAACTGACGCCACGCAAATTGCTACTGGGCCTGCGAGAAAAAGCCGCAGCGCTGAACCCGGACTATCACCTGTTCATCCACCTGCTGACGGCCGAAGAACTGGAACCCTACCTGAGCGCATTGGAAAGCCGCGACCTGGAGAGCCTGCCGCTGTACGGAGTGCCGTTTGCCATCAAGGACAACATCGACCTGGCCGGCATTCCAACCACCGCAGCCTGTCCGGCATTTACCTACGTGCCGCCACGCTCGGCGACTATTGTCGAGCAGTTGCTGGCACTCGGCGCGATCCCCCTGGGCAAGACCAACCTCGACCAATTCGCCACCGGGCTCAATGGCACTCGCTCGCCCTACGGCGCCTGCCGCAACAGCGTGTTGCCCGACTATCCGGCAGGCGGCTCGAGCGCCGGCTCGTCGCTGGCCGTGGCCTTGGGCGTGGCGAGTTTTGCCTTGGGCACCGACACCGCCGGCTCCGGTCGGGTGCCCGCAGCGCTGAACAATCTGGTGGGATTGAAGGCCACCTTGGGGTTGATCTCCACGGCCGGCGTGGTCCCGGCCTGTCGCACGCTGGACTGCGTCACGACCTTCACGGCGACGGCGAAGGAAGCCAGCCAACTATTGGCGCTGACGGCCCGCCCAGACCCTCGTGATGACTACAGCCGCCACAACCCGCAATGGAACGACGGTGCCGCGTTCGGCGCGCCTCGGCGCTTTCGCTTCGGTGTGCCGCGCCAACAGGACCTGGCATTTTTCGGCTGCCAGGAAGGTCCGCAACTGTTTCACAAAGCCATCGAGCGACTCGAACGCCTGGGCGGTGAAGCCGTGGAACTGGACTTGTCGCCGTTCCTGGAAGCGGCGCGGCTGCTTTATGAAGGCCCTTGGGTGGCCGAACGCTACAGCGTTGCCGGCCCCTTGATGGAACGTGAGCCGCAGGCCGTGCTACCGGTCATCCGCGCCGTCCTGGCGAAAGCACCTACGGTAGATGGCGTACAAACCTTCCGCGCCCGGTACTGTTTGCAAGCGCTCAAAGCCCAATGCGACCGGGCCATGGACACGCTCGATTGCGTCCTCACACCCACCATCGGCCGACCGGTGACCCTCGCCGAACTGGCCGCCGAACCGGTGCTGCGCAACTCGGAGCTGGGGTACTACACCAATTTCATGAACCTGCTGGACTACGCCGCCGTCGCCGTTCCCAGTGCGTTCATGGCCAACGGCTTGCCTTGGGGCGTGACGTTGTTCGGTCGAGCCTTCACCGATCAATACCTCTTGAGCGTGGCCGATGCCTTGCAGCGTCAACAGGACAAGGCCTTGCCCTTGCCCGCCAACCCGGCGCGCCACGACCGGGCGCGGCTCGTCGTGTGTGGCGCACACCTGGACGGGCTGGCGCTGAACGGGCAACTCAAGCAACGCGGTGCGCGTCTGGTCGAGGCCACCCGAAGCTCAGCGGATTACCGACTTCATGCCTTGGCCGGCGGCCCACCCTTGCGTCCTGGCATGGTTCGGGTTCGTGAAGGCGGCGTGGCGATCGAGGTCGAGGTCTGGGAACTGCCGAGCAGTGAACTGGGTTCATTCCTGACCGGCATCCCCGCGCCATTGGGGCTGGGCAAGGTGCAACTGGCCGATGGTCGCTGGGAAAGCGGATTCATCTGCGAGTCGTATGGCCTGGAAGGCGCACGGGACATCAGTCACCTGGGAGGATGGCGGGCTTATCTGCGTAGCCTGGAATAAGGCCGAAGCGGTGGTGAGGAAGCTTGCTCCCTCACCACAGTCCTACAGATCTGCAAATCCGAATGTCTTTTCCCACAGGGCCACTAAACTGATTTCATTGGGTCTGCGCCAAGGGAATCGCCATGTCGCTCCGTTCGCCGTTGTATTCCCAGCGCAGGCCGCTCCTGGCCGTGGTGGCGCTGCTCGGTACTGGTTTCCTGACCATTGCGTTGCTGGGCTATTACGCCGCCCATGCCTCGGTACGCGATAACATCCTCAAGACGCTGTATCTGAACCTGCTGATCGGCATACTCGTGACGCTGGCGGTCCTGGCAATCCTTTATCGGTTGATCAACCGCTACCAACAACGCCTCGACGCCCAGGCCACCCTCGACAGCCTGACCGAATTGCCGAATCGCCGTGGCTTCGACCTGCTGGCCGTGCAAGCCTTGCATGAAGCCCAGCGCGAGCCCAAACCCTTGACTGCGCTGCTGGTGGAACTGGACGATTTCAAGCGGCTGGACAGCACCCATGGTCATATCGCCACCGATCAACTGCTGACCGGGTTCGCCCGCGATCTGACGCAAAGCCTGCGGCATTCGGACATCGTGTGTCGCTGGAGCACTGAAGCCTTTGTCGTCCTGCTCAAGGACACCGACGGACAGACCGGTCTGAAGATCGCAGAGAAAATTCGTCAGCACATCGAAAAGCAGCGCTATTTCTGCAGTGGAAAACAATTGCTGGTCACCGTCAGCCTGGGCCTCACCACCTTGCAGGACGAAGACACCTTGCACAGGCTGCTGTCGCGGACCGATCATGCGCTGCAACGCGCCCGGCAGACCGGGTACAACCGAACCTGCGTGGAAATGCCTCATTCCAGTTATGAATAAACCCGACCTTTGCCCGGCCTGCGGCGGTGCCAACGACTGCACCCTGGCCGACCCACGAACCGCCGACCGGGCCTGCTGGTGTTACGGCGTGAGCATCGACCCGGCCGTGCTCCAGGCATTGCCGGCCGAGCTGCGTGATCAGTCCTGCCTGTGCCCACGCTGCGCCCAGGTCGAAGCCCAGTTGCGCGCCAAGCCTCAGCCGATCGCGTAAGATGCCCGCCCTCCGTTGCCTTGCCTGAACTGTCCATGCGCGTCGACCGTTTCCTCAGTAATCTGCCGCGATTCAATCGCCAACAAGTGCGCCTGTTGCTGGTGGAACGCCGGGTGCGGATCGACGGCCAGACCGTCAGCGATCCCCATGCACAAGTCCGTGAGTTCAGCCGTGTAGAGGTCGACGACGAAGTGCTGCAATCGGGCCGACCGGCGCGCTACTTCATGCTGCACAAGCCGCCCGGCTGTGTCAGTGCGACTCGCGACCCGCAACACCCTACCGTGCTCGACTGGCTGGACGAGCCGGACAAGGACGACCTGCACATCGCCGGGCGCCTGGATTTCAACACCACCGGGCTGATGCTGATCACCAATGACGGCACCTGGTCGCGGCGCCTGACACAACCGCAGACCAAGCTGCCCAAGGTCTACTACGTCGAAACCGAGCAAATCATCACGGCCGAATACGCCGAAACCTTCGCCCGGGGCCTGTACTTTGCCTTCGAAGACCTCACCACCCAACCAGCAGAGCTGACGCTGCTGGGGCCCAGATCGGCGCGTTTGAGCATCGTTGAAGGGCGCTATCACCAGGTCAAGCGCATGTTCGGCCACTTCAACAACAAGGTGCTGCGCCTGCACCGCGAGCGCATGGGCCCACTGACGTTGGACGCCGATCTTGAGCCGGGCCAGTACCGCGCCTTGAGCCCTGACGAAGTCCATCTCATCTGAACCCGCTACCGCTGGGCAGAAGTGTCGAACAATTTTCCGATAGGGACTTGCGCAACGCTCGCCCCCCTGCTTGAATCAAACCGTCGGCCGAAATGTGACCGACGAGTCACAACATACTTCCAAGAAACTTTTTGCCGGCTGGAACCCTCAGGTTCCGCCTTGTCCCGCCGGCGAACTGCCCGCCTATAACAACACCCGTCGACCGTTTTTTTGGATCGACATGGGCCTTATCTTCCAGGCGTATGCCTACCTGTCACATTGCCCGTGCAATCTCATTGCGCGCATACCCGCTTGCCAGGAGTCTTATGACATGAGGCCAGAAATCGCTGTGCTGGATATACAGGGTCAGTATCGGGTTTACACGGAGTTCTATCGCGCAGACGCCGCACAAAAGACCATCATTTTGGTCAACGGCTCAATGGCCACCACCGCGTCGTTTGCACAGACCGCCAAAAACCTCTACCCGCAATTCAATGTTGTGCTGTACGACCAACCCTACGCGGGCAAGTCCAAGGCCCACAATCGGCATGAGAAAATGCTGACGAAGGAGATCGAAGGGCAGATCCTCCTGGAACTGATCGACCACTTCGCCGCCGAGCACGTGCTGTCGTTTTCCTGGGGCGGCGCCGCCACGTTGAGCGCCTTGGCCCACCGGCCACGACGCATCGAAAAAGCGGTGATCAGCTCGTTCTCGCCGGTGCTCAATGCGCCGATGCGCGACTACCTGGAACGCGGTGTGGATTACCTGGGCAGCCTGGATGGCGACCGTGTCGGGCACTTGGTCAACAGCACCATCGGCAAACATTTACCGCCGCTGTTCAAGCGCTTCAACTATCGCCACGTCAGCAGTCTGGCCGAGCATGAGTACGGGCAGATGCACTTCCACATCAGCGACGTGCTCAACAGCGACCGGCAGTGCTACATCAACGCGGCCAAGAAAATCAACGTACCGGTGCTGTTCCTGAACGGCGAATGGGACGAATACACCTCCGCCGACGACGCCAGGCTCTTCGCCAACCATGTCGAACACAGCACCTTCAGCACGCTGCAAGCCACCGGGCACTTCCTGGACATGGAGCACAAAGCCGCCTGCCGCGACAGCCGCAACGCCTTGATGGGTTTCCTCACACCGGAACACCACGAAAGCCGACCGCGCTATAGCTACGTGCAGGGCTACCATGCACTGGCCATCTGAAACCGAGTCCTGGCGAGCAAGCCCCTTCGCCCCTTCAGCAACGGGGCTTGCCCGCCAACGACCGCTCTGGTTTGAGGCTCGCGTAGACGACTGACCGCACGCCATGTGAAGAAAAACTTCAAATCCGTGCGCACATCTGGTACAAAGTCAGCCGCTCTGAGCGGGTGTCGTATAATGGCATTACTCCAGCTTCCCAAGCTGATAACGAGGGTTCGATTCCCTTCACCCGCTCCAATCGAATTCTGGTCCTGCGTCGTACGTCTTTGGCGGGGGATTAAAAAGAAACCGGCTCTTGGTGGCCGGTTTTTTTTGGTCTGGCGTTTGTGGGATTTGCGCCCCTGAGGTGCACACCGAGTACCTATGAAGGAGAGCAAGGATGCACCTGATTGACTCATATATGCCTACGTATCAGTTCAGTGAATTGCATACCTTGGACATCCCCGTTGACCCCTCCCAAGCCATGGCGGCAATCCTCGCCCACCGCCCCGAAGACGACCGTTTTTTTCGGTATGCAATCAAGCTGCGCGAACTCCCCATGCGCCTGCTGGGTCGATCCCGGCCCCCAGGGGCTGATCAACGCGCGTCATTCGGACTGGACAATTTCACGCTGCTTGAGCGCAATGGCGACACCGAACTCACCTACGGGCTCGCCGGCAAGCTGTGGAAAGCTGACTACGGCCAAGTCGTTGTCGCGAATGCCGAAGCGTTCGAGCTATTCAATGAGCCGGGGAATGTGAAACTGGTCATCAGTTTCAACTGCCAGTTGCTACGATCGGGCCTGACGAGGGTCACCACGCAAACGCGAGTGCATTGCCTCGACGCGGATGCGCTGCGCAGTTTTACGTCGTATTGGTATTTGATTCGCCCGGTCAGCGGGCTTATCCGCCGACGCATGCTGAAGGCTATTGCGAGACGTTGCGCAGCAGGAGCGTTGAAGAACAGTACGCCAAGAGCATGAAGAGGATTTCACTGTGCCCTCGCCAAGAGGGGAGACCGGTAGGCGGCAAGCGTGCCGAGCAAGCCAGACTGGGCTATGCCGAAAAGTGATAGAGGGTCAAACATGCTTTGCGACAAAAGCGACAACGACAAACAAGGTCAAGGCGAACGCCGCACCGACGCCGAACGGCAGCAACGTAACGCGGAGAGTGGTCGGGGTTGAGCGTCTCATCTCTTCAGCTAACGCCTCTACCTCTTGATGCAATTGTTCGTCGCAAGATGCCCACCTAACGACAAAACAAAAGGCCCCGGCGTTTTTCACAGCGGGGCTTTTTGTATCCTGGTCGCAAGAACGCTGGCTCAGCTGTTTAGGAAAACAGATCATTGGCAAACGGGTTAATGCCCGACAGAGTGACGAGTTGCATATCAGCTGTCTGGATCTGTTCGATGGTATCGTAACCTGCATACCAATCCTTGAGGCGCACACCTTCTTGCGGTGTCTCTCCTGGAGCGAAGCTTGATCGGTGCAGATAGAGGTCATCACCGACGCGATCAGCCAACAGTTCAGAGCTGCTGATGTATGACAAAACCAATTTGTCGCCGCTGCTGATGCCGTCGTCCTGAATCGTCACTAGCGTTGGAGTATTGATGGTGTAGGTATCGCCACCCTCTCCACCGTTAGCAAAACCACTGGCCTGCAATATCAGCCTGTCATCCCCCTGACCTCCTGACAGCGAAAAGCCCACGCCCGTACCGGTCAACAGGTCGTTACCTTCCCCACCATCGGCCATGCCATGTGCCACAGTGATAGTGTCACTTCCGGCCTCACCGTAGGCTTGAGTACCCTCGTCGCTAGCAGCCGTGACGATGGTGTCGTTACCGCTGCCTCCGTACAAGATGTCTGCCTGCGGCCCATTCGCCGAGCCATCGACTTTGAAAGGTCCTATCGACGAAGTCAGCCCACCATAGAGGAAATCATTGCCGTCCCCGCCGTCGATGACGTCGTTGCCCAATCCGCCCTCCAGATAGTTGACACCGGTGTTTCCAACCAAGACATCGTTGAAGTGACTGCCCAACACGTGTTCGATGTTAAGCAATACATCACCTTCGGCATCACCACCTTGATTGATTTGAGTCTGCAAGTTGATCGAGACTCCTGTTGTGCTTGTAATGTAAAAAGCACTGTCGAGACCTGCGCGACCATCGATTACATCTGCCCCGGCTCCACCAATGAAGATGTCCTTCAGGCCAGAGCCCGATAGCGTGTCGTTAAAATTGCTGCCTTGAAACATTTCAACGTTGGCGTAGGTATGACCAGCAGCCTCTCCTGTGTCAGTGCCGTTGGTGAGGTCGATCGTCACCGCGCTGCCAGACTGCTCATAAGTGACTAGATCCTGGCCACCCGCGCCATCCTGCATCACGGACGAACTGCCGCCATAGAAAATGTCGTTATAAGTCGATCCTCTGATCACCTCGATACCGGTATAGGTATCACCTGCCGCGATGCCGGTATGCACACCCGTCTTGAGGTTGATGGTCACGGCTTCTTTGCTATCGGTATAACCCGCTATGTCAGAGCCGACACCGCCGATGAACTGATCCGCGCCCGCGCCACCGAACAGTGTGTCGTTACCCGAACCACCAGTAATGATGTTGTCGCTGTCGTTGCCGTAGCCGATGAACGCGCCAGTGCCGACGTAGGTCAGGCGCTCCACGTTTGCCGCCAGGACCGTGCCACTGGCATTGATCACCGACACGCGGACTTCATCGTTGCCACCACCGGCCTGTTCGATGATAGTGGGGGTGTACCCCATGTTGATGTTGTAGATATCGTCGCCGGCACCACCTTCCAGCCGTACTCCTGTGGCTATGGTGTACGGGCCGGCGGTAAGGACGTCGTTGAAAGCTGAGCCTATGACAGTTTCGATAGCCGTTAAAATAGTGCCTTCGGCATCTCCACCCGTGCCTGCAGTGCCCGTTCCGAGACGAATATTAACGTTTATCCCGGCAGTCGAACCCGAGTAGTCGACCGTGTCGCTCCCGGCACCTCCGTCGAAATCCATGCCGCTACCATCGCCAACGAACGTGTCGTTGAAATTCGATCCTCTGATCGCCTCGATGTCGGTGTAGGTATCACCTGCCGCGATGCCGGTATGCATACCCGTCTTGAGGTTGATGGTCACGGCTTCTTTGCTATCGGTATAACCCGCTATGTCAGAGCCGACACCGCCGATGAACTGATCCGCGCCCGCGCCACCGAACAGTGTGTCGTTACCCGAACCACCAGTAATGATGTTGTCGCTGTCGTTGCCGTAGCCGATGAACGCGCCAGTGCCGACGTAGGTCAGGCGCTCCACGTTTGCCGCCAGGACCGTGCCACTGGCATTGATCACCGACACGCGGACTTCATCGTTGCCACCACCGGCCTGTTCGATGATGGTGGGGGTGTACCCCATGTTGATGTTGTAGATATCGTCGCCGGCACCACCTTCCAGCCGTACTCCTGTGGCTATGGTGTACGGGCCGGCGGTAAGGACGTCGTTGAAAGCTGAGCCTATGACAGTTTCGATAGCCGTTAAAATAGTGCCTTCGGCATCTCCACCCGTGCCTGCAGTGCCCGTTCCGAGACGAATATTAACGTTTATCCCGGCAGTCGAACCCGAGTAGTCGACCGTGTCGCTCCCGGCACCTCCGTCGAAATCCATGCCGCTACCATCGCCAACGAACGTGTCGTTGAAATTCGATCCTCTGATCGCCTCGATGTCGGTGTAGGTATCACCTGCCGCGATGCCGGTATGCACACCCGTCTTGAGGTTGATGGTCACGGCTTCTTTGCTATCGGTATAACCCGCTATGTCAGAGCCGACACCGCCGATGAACTGATCCGCGCCCGCGCCACCGAACAGTGTGTCGTTACCCGAACCACCAGTAATGATGTTGTCGCTGTCGTTGCCGTAGCCGATGAACGCGCCAGTGCCGACGTAGGTCAGGCGCTCCACGTTTGCCGCCAGGACTGTGCCACTGGCATTGATCACCGACACGCGGACTTCATCGTTGCCACCACCGGCCTGTTCGATGATGGTGGGGGTCTGCCCCATATTGATGTTGTAGATGTCGTCGCCAGCACCGCCTTCCAGCCGGACCCCTGTGGCCGTGGTGTAAGGACCAGCAGAGAGCACGTCGTTGAAAGCTGAGCCTATGACAGTTTCGATAGCCGTTAAAATAGTGCCTTCGGCATCTCCACCCGTGCCTGCAGTGCCCGTTCCGAGACGAATATTAACGTTTATCCCGGCAGTCGAACCCGAGTAGTCGACCGTGTCGCTCCCGGCACCTCCGTCGAAATCCATGCCGCTACCATCGCCAACGAACGTGTCGTTGAAATTCGATCCTCTGATCGCCTCGATGTCGGTGTAGGTATCACCTGCCGCGATGCCGGTATGCACACCCGTCTTGAGGTTGATGGTCACGGCTTCTTTGCTATCGGTATAACCCGCTATGTCAGAGCCGACACCGCCGATGAACTGATCCGCGCCCGCGCCACCGAACAGTGTGTCGTTACCCGAACCACCAGTAATGATGTTGTCGCTGTCGTTGCCGTAGCCGATGAACGCGCCAGTGCCGACGTAGGTCAGGCGCTCCACGTTTGCCGCCAGGACCGTGCCACTGGCATTGATCACCGACACGCGGACTTCATCGTTGCCACCACCGGCCTGTTCGATGATGGTGGGGGTGTACCCCATGTTGATGTTGTAGATATCGTCGCCGGCACCACCTTCCAGCCGTACTCCTGTGGCTATGGTGTACGGGCCGGCGGTAAGGACGTCGTTGAAAGCTGAGCCTATGACAGTTTCGATAGCCGTTAAAATAGTGCCTTCGGCATCTCCACCCGTGCCTGCAGTGCCCGTTCCGAGACGAATATTAACGTTTATCCCGGCAGTCGAACCCGAGTAGTCGACCGTGTCGCTCCCGGCACCTCCGTCGAAATCCATGCCGCTACCATCGCCAACGAACGTGTCGTTGAAATTCGATCCTCTGATCGCCTCGATGTCGGTGTAGGTATCACCTGCCGCGATGCCGGTATGCACACCCGTCTTGAGGTTGATGGTCACGGCTTCTTTGCTATCGGTATAACCCGCTATGTCAGAGCCGACACCGCCGATGAACTGATCCGCGCCCGCGCCACCGAACAGTGTGTCGTTACCCGAACCACCAGTAATGATGTTGTCGCTGTCGTTGCCGTAGCCGATGAACGCGCCAGTGCCGACGTAGGTCAGGCGCTCCACGTTTGCCGCCAGGACCGTGCCACTGGCATTGATCACCGACACGCGGACTTCATCGTTGCCACCACCGGCCTGTTCGATGATGGTGGGGGTCTGCCCCATATTGATGTTGTAGATGTCGTCGCCAGCACCGCCTTCCAGCCGGACCCCTGTGGCCGTGGTGTAAGGACCAGCAGAGAGCACGTCGTTGAAAGCTGAGCCTATGACGGTTTCGACACCAATGAGCGTATCCCCCTCTGCGTCGCCACCCCGCCCAACAAGTCCAGTTCCCTGGCGCAAATCTATATTGATACCTTCAGTAGATGCCGAATAGTCAACAGTATCTGTACCAGCACCACCATCAATCTTGTCTGCGCCTGCAGTGCCTTTGATTACGTCGTTGCCACCCAGCGCGTTAATCTCATCATCCCCTGCGGTGCCAATTAGTGCATCTGCGCCAGCTGTTCCATTAATAACTGCCATTTTTTCTTCCCTGCTTTAAGGATGGTAGAGGAGGTCTCTTAAAATCAAAATTGTTTACACACTGAAGCATAGATCTCTGCGGTACTTTTCGGCCGTGGCCAATGAAGCTTGAGCGGAAACTCCGTCTAGAAAAACGGGTAATCAAAGTGTCATTTATTAAATTACAGGCACGACAAAGCCGCCCGATTTGAAAAAAGGGATATGTCTGAGTTTTTACGTTCAATTGCGTGTTGGCGCAGCCGATCCATGCTGAGTTCCATCCAAGGCCCATCCCCCTATTGGGAAGTTAACTGGGCGCTGAGCGTCCTTGCGTGATAGCACGACAATATCTCTTCACACAAGAGGCCTGATACGTACGGAAGGGGAGCGTGCTGCTGACGTCCTATGCAAACGGGGTATGTTGACCCCCTGTGTCCCGCGTTGCGGTCGAGGATGGCTTGTTAACCTTGGATCAAACCGGTCTCTTCCAGCATCCGAACACGACGCAGGCATGGCGAGGCGGATAGCGAGCCGACCAATCCAGGCAGGGGAATACGAAGGGAGATGATGACTCGGAGAACATGATGCGGCTTGATCAGTTGTGGACCGTGGACTGTTGGCAAACGGTGTTTAACGGAGGCAAATGAAATCTGACGTCCTGTCGCAGTCTGTCTTCAAGCGTGCACTTCACGATCCAGAACATCGACCACCCATTGGTTGATGCTCTTGTGGGCGAGCTGAGCTTTCACGGCGACTGTTGCGTGGAGGGCGGGGGCTAGGCGTAGGCTGAGATTGCCAGAATAGGGTTTCTGCGGTGCTCGCCCCAGCTTGGCACAGGTCTCCAGATAATCGGTAACCGCCTCTTCAAACGCGGCCCGAAGCTCGCTGACAGATTCGCCGTGAAACCCGACGACATCCTTAATGCCAGCGATGTGGCCGACAAACAGACCGTCTTCTCGCTGTAGTCGATTCGGGCGGCGTAACCTCGATAATTCATAACGTTCACGACGCAACTCCTGCTTGCTCAAGGAAAGCCCGAGCATCACGTACCTGGTAGGGCTTTGCTTCTTTGTCTGGGTGGGGCCGGTGGAACGTTGCGACCACACCATTCAATTCAAAACGTACACGCGATCCACTGCCTTCAATGGTCTTGGCACCCGTTGCGCCAAACAGTGACTCAATACGAGCCCACTCCAACGTTGAAGGCGTCGGCCTGGAGAATATGGCTCTGAGCGTGCTGAGCTGTTCATTATTCTTGGTATTACACCGCGATACCAAAAAAAGATTTATCACCTGCGTTGACGTGTGAGCAGCACCGATCAATAAAATCAAAATGTGGATCGGGTCATCCTTTCCGATTTAACCCGCCCTCCCCTTCAGTACCACTTTCCGCGAGCTGGCAAAATATGTCGGACATCAATCGCTTAAACCAATCGAGCAATCCGTTCCGCGGGACACTATTTCCTATCTACCCTGCTAATGAGTCCCGTGGCGAGGGAGCTTGCTCCCGCTTGAGTGCGAAGCGCTCACAAGAGGGGCTGCTGCGCAGCCCAGCGGGAGCAAGCTCCCTCGCCACGTATCGCATGACCCAGGGGAGATTTGTAGGCTAAATCCGAGAATTGCGTAGGGGGTGCGCTTACTTTGCTTTTCGGCGAGTTTTCACCTTGTTGCCCTTGTCCTTCGATGGCTACTCTCCAGACGTCGCTGCAAATTCAGCGACCGGGCCTAGGAACCCGTTGAATTCAAGGCGCACAGCGCCCATAAAATTGCAGGCGCTTTTTGTGTTTGCGATGATGTTTTATGGCGGCTGTGCGTGGGACACCCTCGGGTGTGCCGGGTGCCTTGATTCCCGGTTCCTAGCCCACGTGCGGCCGCCACCCGAATCTAGGAAAGGATGGCGGCGGTTTCTCAAGTCAAGTAGTGAAAATATGCGAAACACAATTCCATCCTATTTCCGCGCTTACCGAACCAAGCTTCAGCTTCGTGCCAACGACTTTCCGATCTTCGGAGGCAGGTCATGAACGAAAACACTGAGCTAAAACCATCGGCTACACCCCCTTCAACTATTCCGCCGACCGAGCACTATTCCGTGTCAATGGCGGCGTACCCATCCAAGAGGCATTGGAGCGGGCATCGGATCTTTTGCATCTCGCTCACCGGTTGGCCGAAGACGCGGCGTTTGAAAAGAGCACCGACCGCTACGCCTGGGCTGCGCATTTTTTGTTGGAGATGAGCAAGGCGGTGATTGATGACGTTGTGAAAGTCATTACGCCTAGACCGGAAGTTGAAGTTAGAAAAAAAGCCGAGAAACAATAGATAGACAGTACGTTTGAGAATGGGCACCGCAAGATGCCCACCTAACGACAAAACAAAAGGCCCTGGCGTTTTCGCAGCGGGGCCTTTTGTTTCTTGGCCGTCCACTGCTGTCGTTCATTGTTCAGACCCAGGCAAATGCCCCAACGGCAACGCCCCCGGCGTCTTCACCGTATGAATCGCAAAGTTGCTCCGGATATCACTCACCCCCGGCAGTTTCAACAGCCGCCCGGTGAGGAATCGGTCGTAGGCCCGCAGGTCCGGCACCACCACTTGCAACAGAAAATCCGATTCGCCGGACACCAGAAACGCCGAGATCACTTCCGGCAATGCCGTGACGGCCTGGCGAAACGCTTCGGCTTGTTCGTCGTTGTGCCGTTCAACCTTCACGCCGACAAAGATCGTCAACCCGAGGCCCACTTCGTCGCGGTCCAGGATGGCTTGATAACCGCGAATGACGCCGGCGTCTTCGAGCATCCGCACGCGGCGCAAGCAGGGCGACGGGGACAGGCCGATTTCTTCGGCCAGTTGCACATTGCTCAGGCGACCATCGCGCTGCAGCGCGGCGAGGATTTTGCGATCGAAGGCATCCAGTTTCATGAATTGGCAGTTTCCGATGGAATAAAGCGAATAGCTGGCAGGTTATGCCAGTTAATGAAGTATTAGAAGCCAACTTCGCAACCACCTGCCCTGCCCCTGCGCCATAGACTTGGCACTGGTGAATCGTCGATGAAGGGGTGCGGCATGGCAGAGCTCTGGTTGTTCCTGATGGCCTTGATAGTGGTGTACGTGTTGCCCGGGCCGGACATGATCCTGCTGCTGCAAACCGGTGCCCGTCAGGGCAGGGGCGCGGCGCTGGCGACGGCGGTGGGCCTAGGGGTTGCTCGTGGCTGTCATGTCGCATTGGCGGCGCTGGGGCTTTCGGCTTTGTTCAAGACCGCGCCATGGACCTTTGATGTGGTCCGCCTGGCCGGGGCTGCCTATTTGTTATGGATTGGATTTCAATGCCTGCGGACCACGTTGTTGCCGAACCTTGAAGGCGCCGCTGTCGAGGCCGGAAAGCGGCATTGGTACCAGGCGATTCGGCGTGGGCTGCTGACGAATCTGCTTAATCCCAAAGCCTTGTTGTTTTGCTCAGTGTTGTTGCCGCAATTCATCGACCCACAAGGCGGCCCCGTGCTGGGGCAATTCGCGATCCTGGGTGTGGTACTGGTCGGCGTCGGCCTACTGTTCGATAGCGCCTATGCGTTGGTGGGTGTCGCACTCGGTCGCTGGCTTCAGCGCTCGCCTTCGGCCCAGCGCTTACAGCAGTGGTTGTTTGGCAGTCTTCTGATTGGTTTTGCGGTACGGCTGACGTTTGTGCAGCAGTCATAGCGACTGCCACGAATACAATCCTCCGTCCTCGACACAACTAGACCCTAGGCTACGCGGCCATTATTCAATGTCTATCTCGCGACTTGGAACAACGCACTAGCATGGTGTGCTAGGAGTCGAGCAAATCTTTCATCAACCCTTCCGGCTAAATCCAATTGCAACGCCGGCCCAGTCGGACTAGACTCCTCCCAAAATGGGAGGAAGCAGGTGCGAATTATCGCGAGAGGTACCTTGCGGGAGTTTTGGGAAAGCAATCCGGCTTATGCCGATTCCCAGACGCCATTGGTTGAATGGTATCGACACATGGAGAAAGCGATCTATCGAACGCCTCAAGAAATTAAGGCTGAACTCAGAACAGCCAGTATTCTCAAAAGCGCCAGGGTCGTATTCAACATCGGCGGTAACAAATACCGAGTAATTTTGGCAATCGATTATCAGCGCCAGCTTGGTTTTGTACGATTCGTCGGTGCCCACGCCCAGTACGACCAAATCAACGCGGAGACCGTATGATGAACATCAAACCCATTCGCAACCAGGACGACCTGAATGCAGCGTTTGCGCGCATCGAACAGCTCTGGGGTGCGGAAGTCGGTTCGGCTGAGGGCGATGAGCTGGAAATCCTTGCCTTGTTAATCGAAAAATACGAGGACGAGCACTACCCAATGCCCCCCTCCGATCCAATTGAGGCAATTAAATTCCGAATGGATCAACAAGGCTTGACTCCGCGTGACTTGGAACCGTTCCTTGGATCGAGCGGGCGTGTGTCTGAAGTGTTGAACCGCAAACGCAAGCTGAGTCTGGCGATGATTAAACGCCTGCATGACGGATTGCGAATCCCTTACGAGAGCCTACTGGCAGACGTTGCGTAATACATAGCGACTCCACACCAATCTGCTGCAGCATCTCAAGATAGAAAAAACCGGTCCAACGTGACCGGTTTTTTCGTACTTTTCTAGCAGCAGCTAAAGCTCCGAGGCTGCTTCGCCCCAGCGGGAGCAAGCGCCCTCGCCACCCACGCATTTTCGCCCTGTTTCACATCCCGAAATAAACCCACCCCGCCCCTCTGCCGCCCTTGTGCGACGCCGCTTCTAGACTTCGTTGCAATGACTGCGAATGCCTGCCGAGGCCGTCTTCGGTGGTTATAGTGTTGATCATTCATTTTCAGTAGGTATAGTAACCACCAAGCACACCACACGGAGGTGTTGTGAATAGCCGATTCTTGATAAGCCAAATCATTGCAGACGGTTGGTATCTGGTGCGGGTTCGGGGCAGCCACCATCATTTCAAGCATCCGACCAAGCCGGGGTTGGTCACGGTTCCTCATCCGAAGAAGGACCTGCTCAAGAAAACGGCCATCAGTATTTTGCAACAGGCACTGCTTCAGCCGGCCCGTTGCGCGACGTTCCCGGAGGACGATGAATATGCTTTACCCGATTGCGATTTCCATGGGCGATGACCAGCACGCCTGGGGTGTTGAAGTGCCGGATATTCCCGGATGTTTTTCCGCAGGCGACGACTTGGACGAGGCCATGGCGATGGCGCGCGAGGCCATCGAGGGACACTTCGAGATTTTGGCTGAAGACGGCTCGCCGATTCCGTCGGCCCACACCGTCACCTTGCACGCCGCCAATCCGGCCTATGCCGGCTGCACTTGGGCGCTGGTGGACATTGATGTGACCAAGTACCTGGGCAAGGCGCAGAAACTCAACATCACGCTGCCCGGCTACCTGCTCAATCGTATTGATGAGTATGTGTTGCACCATCCTGAAGAGAAGAGCCGATCCGGCTTTCTCGCTTCGGCAGCGCTCAAAGTGTTGCAGCAAGGGCGCTAAGCAAGCCGCCACAACCTGTGGGAGCGAGCTTGCTCGCGAAGGCGTCGGCACATCCAACATCACTGCGAGCTGATCCACCGCCATCGCGAGCAAGCTCCCTCCCACAGGGTTTTGCGACAGCCCATTCGTGGGGTTGCGGGCTGCCTATTTCTTTTCCGTTCCCGACTCTTGCATCTGCACCGAGGACTGGGTGCCATCGGTGTTGTCCTTGGTCTCGTTACCCGAATTGTCGAAGCAGCCTTGCAGGGCGAACATACAGCAGGCAAGACAAACAGTACGTGCGAGGTTCATGGTGAACTCCGAAGCTGAAGGCTTTAAGGAATGACCTGCGAATCCGGTAATGGGTTGCAATTATTTTCAGGCTGTACGGAAAACCTTGCCGAACAGCGGCGCCTGAAAATGTAAGCAGAATTTTCACCGTTTCATTGCTGTCACACCAGACAGGTGCATCCATAAGGAACACAGCAATGACCTTCGCAAAAATCGCTCAAAAACTGGCGCTCTGGGCGGGAAGCCCCAAGACATTTCTGGGGCCATCGTGTTGTTGGTGCTCTGGGCCCTCAGCGGACCTCTTTTCCAGTTCAATGACACCTGGCAGCTGATCATCAACACGTCAACGACGATCATTACCTTCCTGATGGTATTCCTGATTCAAAACACGCAGAACCGCGATACAGACATCTTGCACCTCAAGGTCGATGAGTTACTGCGCGCAACCAAGGAGGCGCAGAATGCAATGCTCGGGCTCGAGTCGCTGGACCTCAAGCAACTGGAGGCGCTGAGAAAGCATTACCAAGCCATGGGCCAGGGCGAAGCCAAGAACCTTGACGGCCTGGAAGAAAAGAACAAAGTGGACCTGAACCAGTGCTGACGCAGAGGCGCTGAAAGGTTCTCCTTCTGGCGGGCAAAAATTGGCCGGGACGCAAACGTCCCGGCCTGGATACAAAACGCAGCGGATCAGCGGCTGGCTTGCAACGCCCTGGCCATTTCGAGATGCGTCTGCAGCTTGGGCAGGGTCTCATCGGCGAAGGCCTTGATCTCCGGCACTTCGGTAGTCTGGGCCTGCTGCTGGATCTGCGCGATGGCCTCCTCGGTGGCCTTGACCTGGCTGGCGGCATACGCTGCCTCAAAGGACTCGCCTTCCTGGACCTGCGGGATCAGGGCCTTGGCCTTGTCCGCCACCTCCTCCCGGGGAGCGACGGGCAAGTCGAGTTTCTTGGCGATCTTCGCCAGGTGTTGATTGGCGGTGGTACGGTCGTTGATCACCATGATGGTGTAATCCTTGACCTCTCTGGATTCAGCTTTCCCGTGGGCCATGCGACTGGCCTCGATGTCGGCCATGCCTTTGGCTGAAGCATCGTCGATGAATTCGGCAGGCGATTGGGCCCAGGCACTGTTGGCACCCAGGCTCATCAACACAATGACGCTGGTGGTGCGAAAAAAACTGGCCATACGGCTCATGGTCGCGCCCTCCTCTGATAAAAGTTCTGGCGGGGTCCCGCCTCTGGATCAGAACCACCCCATTTTGCTTTCCGCCGAGTAGTTTTCGACAGCCGCGAGGGGGTTCTCCTACTTCTGCGACCCACTTCAAACCTCTTCGTTCGATCATGGACCCTGTTTCCGGCGAGCGGGGCCCGCCTGACATCTGAAAAGGACAACGCTCGAAAGGTTGAAAAAAGCCTGCGGCACCGCGACGAACGGTGGCGCGCTATCAGATACCGAACGCCTTGTGATTGTGGCGTTTGGCCGCATACATCGCCTCGTCGGCGTGGCGGAATAGGGCAACATCTTCAGTGCCATGGTCGGGGAAACAGGCCACGCCGATGCTGGGTTCGATGCTCAGGCAGTGCCCGTCCAGACGCAGTGGCTGGGCCAGTGCATGGCGGATTTTTTCCTGCACGCTTTGGGCATCCCCCAAGGCCTGGATGCTGTGCAGCAAGACCACGAACTCGTCCCCGCCGATGCGTGCCACGGTGTCGGTGTCGCGGATACAGCCCTTGAGACGATTGGCCACCGCTTGTAACAGCATGTCGCCAACCCCGTGGCCATAGGTGTCGTTGATCTGCTTGAAACGGTCCAGGTCGATGTACAACAGGGCCATGCGCCCGGACGCCGCGCGAGCGCTCGCCAGTGCGCACTTGAACCGTTCACGGAGTAATTCGCGGTTGGGCACCTGCGTCAATTGATCGTACTGAGCCATATGCTGCAACCGGGCATGCAACTGCTTGCGCTCGATGGCGATGGTGAGCTGCGCGCAGACGTATTGCAGCAGTTCCTTGTCCTGCTCGGTGTAGCGCACATTGTCTGGCGCGCTCTTGACGATCAGCGCGCCAATCGTGCCGCTCTGTGAGTTCAGCGGCACGCCCAACCAACATGGCGCATCCGGCTGCGCCACAAGGTCGTCAAACCCCGGCGGCAACTGGCTGCAACCGGGCGTCAAGAGGATTGGTTGGCCGCTGCGTATCACTTCGGCGCACAAACGTCCGGTGACCGTGCCTGGCAATTCGGGCTGCCCTTCCCGGTCGTCGACGTGATAAGGGAAGTTGAGTTGCGAACATTGTTCGTCATACAGCGCCACCGAAAAATTCAGCGCCGGCAGCCACTCGCCAATAATCAGGTGGATGCGTTTGAACAGCGCCAGCAGGTCCGCCGCGGCATGGGCCGCCTCGGAAATCGCATACAACGCCGCCTGTCGGGACTCGGCCTGCTTACGTTCGGTGATGTCCCGGGCCACGGCAATGCGCAGTTGGTCCACCGGCGACCAGCGTGCCGACCACAGGATATGCACCACCCGACCGTCCTTGCGCAGGTAGCGGTTCTCGAAATTGAGCTTGGGCTCGCCGTCCATGATCTCCCGGGCTGCTTCGAGGGTCCGCTGACGGTCGGCAGGGTGCACCAGATCGATCATCGGCTGGCCGATCAACTCCTGCGGGGTGTAGCCAAAAATGTGTTCGCAGGCAGCGCTGACAAACACGAAACGCCCTTGGCCGTCGACGGCACACACGGCGTCCAGCAGGAGGTCGATGTAGCTGGCCAGCGGCGCGGAACTTCGAGTGTCCATGGGGCTGGAGGTCATCCGGATAATGCAACGGTGAGCGAAGCGGGTGATCGTCAGTTCGTGACGCCGATACAACGAGCGAGACCGACGCGCCCCCCGTACCGATGAGGATAGCGCAGGCGTTCAACTGTGGGGAACGAAACACCCAGCAGATCAGCCACTCGATCCAACGCAACCCCGTCACTGCGTAAAAAACGCCATGCCGGCATACGGTGCCTGCCGACAAGCCTTCAACCGGGACGCCAGGTCGCCCACATGGACCTCGAGTTTGTGCCCGTCCGGGTCGAGAAAGTAGAACGAATCACCCTCGCTGCGGTTGTCTCGCCACGATGAGACCTGGGCCGCGTTCAGCCGTGCCACCAGCACCGGGAAATCCTCAAGTTTGATGCTGAAAGCGTAATGGGTGTAGTCCGCCACCGGCTCGGGCCTGCGCGACGGGTCGAAAGCCAGGCACAACCACAAACCCGGCAGCGACAAATAGGCCCCGCGATCCCACTGGGCTTCGAGACGCAACTGCAACAGCCCGCCATAAAAAACCACGCTGCGATCCAGGTCGGTGACGGCAAGGGTCAGATGATTGAGGCCTGAGAGCATCAGCAAACAACCTTTAGAAAAGAGTGATAACCCAGCGGGCTTGGGGCGAATCCAGGGTACTTCCAAGCTCCGACATCGCCGACGGATTCCCCGCCCAAGGTCCTAGGCAAAGTCCTACGCAGAAATCTCCAGTGACACTCAAACACACCGGAAACAGCCGATTCAAATCCCTGCACAACGATCTGTAAAGTCTGGAAACACACCGCTATCGAAACACCCCACGGACAGCACCACTCACCAAGGAATGTAATCGCACCATGAACCAGACTGCTCAAGCGCCCCATCACTTCACCCACTACCGCAAGGTGATTACCCTCGCAGACGAGAACTGGCAGGGCACTGAAGCTGGAAAAATCTCAGGGCTGAATGTCGAGGTCAAGACACCCAATGTACTGGTCGACCAATACGGTCGGACTTTCCATCACTTCTGTACCACGTCCTACCTGGGCCTGGACTACCACCCCGCGTTGCTGGACGGCGCCATGACCGCCCTTTGGGAAACCGGCACCCTGCGGGTCGCCAACTCGAAAAATCGCTGCAAGCTGGCGATCCTGGACCAGTACGAAACCCAATTGTCGGAACTGTTTGGCGCCAGTTGCCTCAGTGCCCTGTCGTGCAGCGCGGCAAGCGCCGGAATCCTGCCGCTGCTGGCCAGCGGCGCGTTCACCAACAATTGTTCACCCGTCATGGTGTTCGACAAACACGCCCATTACTCGATGAACCACAGCAAGGCCGCCTGCGCCGATGAAACCCAGGTCATCACCTGCCCGCACAACGACATGGACTTCATCGAAGACCTGTGCAAACGCCAGCGCAGCGTGGCGTACGTGGCTGACGGTGCCTACAGCATGGGCGGGTTGGCGGACCTGGACAGCCTGATGTATCTCAAGCAGCGCTATGGCCTGTTTCTCTATCTGGACGACTCCCACGCTTTGTCTGCGGTCGGGGAGTCCGGCGCAGGCCTGGTCCGCTCGCGCGTCCCGGCCGTGGATGAGCGCACCCTGATCGTTGCTTCATTGGCCAAGTCATTCGGTGCCAGTGGCGGGCTGGTCATGTTTGGCAGTGAACGGCACAAGGCGCTGGTGCAGCGTTACGGTGGGCCAAGCAATTGGTCCCAGAGCCTGAACGCAGCGGCCATCGGCGCCGGCATGGCGTCGATCCGCCTGCACCGCAGTCGAGAATTCAGCGCCCTGCAAGAGCGTTTGCAAGCTAATATCCGCTTCTTCGACAGCCTCGTGCGCACTGAACAGCGCGGCAATCCCATGGCGATCCGCATGGTGCCCTGCGGTGAAGCAGCCCTGGCCAACAGCCTGGCCGTCGAACTGACCGAACAGGGGTATTTCACTTCAGCGGTCTTTTTTCCCGTGGTGCCGCAAGGCAAGGCTGCCATTCGCATTACCCTGCGCGCCGACATGGAGCCGAACGTGATTCGCTCGTTTTGCGAAAAGATCACCGAACTGCTGCTGACCCACGGGCGTGACATCCGCCCTTGAGACAGGACGCTCGATGAAGACCCGTACAACCCTGATCGTCACCTGCACCACCGTTTTCCTGGCCCAACTGGGCATGAGCATCTACTTGCCGGCCCTGCCCGATATCGCTCGGGACCTGGGCGCCGATGCGTCCCGGGTTTCCTGGGGCTTGTCGGTGTACCTGATCGGCATGGCACTGCCCATGTTGCTGTGGGGCAGCCTGAGCCAGCGGCTGGGGCGCAAGCCGGTCTTGCTGGCGGCCTTGGGGTTGTACGGTTTGGCCAACCTGGCCCTGCCGCTGGGCACAACCGTGGAGGCGTTCCTGACGCTCAGGTTGATCCAGGGCATCGGCGCCAGCGGCATTTCGGTGATGGCGCGAGTACTGATTCGGGACAGTTTCAGCGGCGACCTGTTGGCCAAGGCCCTGTCCTGGATATCGATCGCCTTTGTGATTGCCCTCGGTATCGGCCAGTACCTGGGCTCGCTGATCCAGGCCGCTTTTGGGTGGGAGGCGATTTTCCATGGCTTGGGTGCCGTCAGCCTGGCCATGGCAGCGGCGGTGTCCCGGGCCAGGTTCCCGGTGCTGGTGCAAGCCGACAACGGGCAATCGGCGTGGGGCATCTATGGGCAGATCCTGCGCCAACGCGCGTTCCTGCTGCCGGCCTTGGCCGGTGGGCTGGGTTACGGCGTGATCGTCGCCTTCAACACCGCCGCGCCGCTGATCCTGCAGGAGAGCTTCCACTGGTCGCCCATTGAATACGGCCTGTTGGGCTGGCCGGTCAGTGCGGCCTATTTGTTCGGCGCGCTGGCGGTGAACGCTTTTGTACTGCGCACCGGCCAACGGCGAATGATGGGTTGGGGCATCGCGCTGGTGCTGGGCGGCAGCGCGACCATGCTGGCAGGCAGCCTTACCCTGGACAACATCGCGCTGCTCTTCTGGCTACCGTATTGCTTCGCGGTGTTTGGCCAATCGTTGATCTACCCCGTCAGCCTGTCCCTGGCCA
Source organism: Pseudomonas sp. St316 (assembly GCF_018325905.1). Lineage (NCBI taxonomy): Bacteria > Pseudomonadati > Pseudomonadota > Gammaproteobacteria > Pseudomonadales > Pseudomonadaceae > Pseudomonas > Pseudomonas sp. St316. The sequence goes on from NZ_AP021901.1 coordinate 5,171,025, forward strand.
ACGAAGGCTCACCGGTCGCCGGCGCATACGCCATGGCGTTGAGCGGGTTCCTGCATCAACTGATGGCCTCGGTGATCGGCGCCATGGCCAGCCTGTTGTTGAGCCAACAGGCTTGGCCGTTGGCAGCGTTGTGCGCGCTGCTGGGGATGGCGGCGATGCTCTGCGTGAGGTCCGTACCGCCCCGGGTCGCTTAGAACGCGCTGCGGAAAATCTCTTCGATCTGCCGCTGGTCCGCCGCCCGTGGGTTGGTCAGGCCGCAGGCGTCTTTCAAGGCGTTGGCAGCCAGCACCGGTACGTCGTTGAGGCGTACGCCCAGGTCACGCAAACCGGCCGGGATGTCCACGTCATGGGCCAGGCTGCGAATCGCCGCGATGGCATTCCGGGCCCCCTCTTCCGGGCTGAAGCCACGTGTATCGGCGCCCATGGCATGGGCCACGTCGGTCAGGCGAGCCGCGCATACCGAGGCGTTGAAACTCTGCACATGAGGCAATAGCACCGCGTTGCACACCCCGTGAGGCAAGTCGTAAAAACCACCCAGTTGATGCGCCATCGCGTGGACGAAACCCAACGACGCATTGTTGAACGCCATCCCCGCGAGAAACTGCGCGTAGGCCATGTTCTCCCGCGCGGTCAGGTCATGGCCGTCACGCACGGCCAGGCGCAGGTTGTTGCTGATCAGGGTGATGGCCTTCAGGGCGCAGGCATCGGTAATCGGCGTGGCGGCGGTGGAGACATAGGCCTCGATCGCGTGGGTCAGCGCATCCATGCCCGTGGCGGCCGTCAGGCCCTTGGGCATCGCCACCATCAGCGCCGGATCATTGACCGACATCAATGGGGTCACGTTGCGATCGACAATGGCCATTTTCACGTGGCGCGTCTCGTCGGTAATTATGCAAAAACGGGTCATTTCACTGGCGGTGCCTGCCGTGGTGTTGATGGCGATCAGCGGCAACTGCGGCTTGCTCGAACGGTCGACGCCTTCATAGTCGCGAATCTGCCCACCGTTGGTGGCACACAGGGCAATGCCCTTGGCGCAATCGTGGGGCGAACCGCCTCCCAGCGACACGACGAAATCACACTGGCTCTCCTTCAACAGCCCCAGCCCGAGCTCGACATTGGCGATGCTTGGGTTGGGCTTGGCACCGTCGAAAACCACCGAATCGATATCCTGGAGCGCCAGCAACTCAGCCACCTTGGTAGCGACGCCGGCCTTGGCCAGCCCCGCGTCGGTGACGATCAGTGCCTTGCGAAAGCCGTAGTTGCGAATGGCAGTCATCGCTTCATCGAGGCAGCCCAGCCCCATGATGTTCACGGCGGGAATGAAAAAAGTGCTGCTCATGGGGTCACGCTCCTGGTTGAGGCCGGATCGGCAGGGCCTACAGAATGACCGTCTGGTCATGACGCATCTTGATCTGGCTCAAGACTGGGTCGTGATAAAGTCGCGCCCTGCCTTTGCCACGTTTTGAGATGACCCTTGCGATGACCGATTTCCAGGAATACGACACCCGGCTCGAAGACTGGGAAGCCCTGCGCGCCGATACCGCCTTCAGCGGCCTGCTGGTGGGCAACGGCGCCAGCCGAGCGGTGTGGGATGATTTCGGCTATGACTCGCTGTTCGAAAATGCCCGCACTGTCGAGGAGAAACCCCTGAGCCCGTCGGAGCTGAGCGTGTTCGATGCGATGCAGACGCGCAGTTTCGAACAGGTGCTCGCTGCACTGAAAACCACCAGTCGGGTCAACAAGGCCCTGGCCGTCAGCTCCGCCGCGCCGCGCAATCGCTATTACGCGATCAAGGAAGCGCTGATCAACACCGTGCATGCGGTGCACATCCCATGGCGCCTGGTGCAACCCTCGACCCTGGCGACGCTCAACCAGGAGCTGAGTCGCTACCGCACGGTGTTCACCACCAACTACGACCTGCTCAACTACTGGGCAATCCAGCAGGCGCCCGAGACCATCAGCGACCTGTTCTTCGGCGATGACCACAGTTTCGACCTGAGCCAGGCGACCACCGACAAACCACGCCTGTTGTACCTGCACGGCGGCCTGCACCTGGTGCGCAACCAGGACGGCACGGCGCGCAAGCTCACGTCCACCGAAGGTACCTTGCTGGGCAGTTTCGCCATCAACAACACGATCAAGACCCTCGACGACGTACCGTTGTTCGTCAATGAAGGCCCGAGCCAGGACAAGCTCAAGACCATCCGCAGCAGCGATTACCTGTCGTTCTGCTACGACCAGTTGCTGCAGCACGGCGACAACTTGTGCCTGTTCGGCCATGCCTTGGGCGAGCAGGACAACCACATCGTGCAAGCCCTGCGCCTGGCCGCACCGAAAACCGTGGCGATTTCGATCTATCCCCGTAGTCAGGCGTTCATCCAGCATCAGAAGCGGCACTACGCCAAGGTGTTCCAGGGGCTGGAGGTGCAATTGCGCTTCTTCGACGCGAAGAGCCACCCGCTGGGCGATCCGAAGTTGTCGGTGCCAGTGGAGGTTTAAAGGCAGGGTAAAAAACGTGTGGAGAGGGGATCTATGTGTGGGAGCAAAGCTTGCTCGCGATGAATGATGACTCGGTTAGCCTGCACAACCGCAGCGCCTGCATCGCGAGCAAGCTTTGCTCCCACACACAATTGCCCCTCCACAGGCTAGGCGCCCCTTATTGCTGTCCTGTCAGAGCGCAGCCACGGTCTTGTCCTTGATGACCGTCGTCGGTCCGTTGGCCTTGACGCTGGCAATGCCTTTGTCCCGGGCCGCGTCCGATGAATAAGCTTCACTGCTGCCAATCACTTCATGGTTGGCCGCCTTGAGGTTGAAGTACGGATGGCCGTCCTTGGTGTGCTTGAGTTCATAGCGCTCGGCCAACGGACTGTTTTTCTGCACCGAAGCAATGCCACCATCGACACTGCTGCGGGTGGTGTACAGCTCACTGGTCAAGATTGTCTCGGCGTTGGCCGCTTTGAGCACAAACCGAAACTGGCCGCTGCTGCTTTTGCTGATTTCGTACCATCCGGACATGATTACTCTCCTGGCAATGAAGACATGCCCCGAGAGTAAAGACCCGCCGCGCTTGCCCCGCCAGTCCGTTGTGCAGCGTCATTACAAGGTAATGGCCGTGCCCAGCAGCGTCAGGAAACCCGCCAGCCAGCTCGGGTGCGCAGGCCAGGCCGGTGCGGTTGCGAGGTTGCCCTGGACATGGCCTTGGGTCACGGGAATGTCGATATAAGTCCCGCCCGCCAGCCGGACCTCCGGAGCACACGCCGGGTAGGCACTGCATTCACGCCCTTCGAGAATACCCGCCGCCGCCAGCAATTGCGCACCGTGGCACACTGCGGCAATCGGCTTGCCCGCCAGATCGAAATCGCGCACCAGTTGCAGGACGGTTTCATTCAGGCGCAGGTATTCCGGCGCTCGCCCACCCGGCACCAGCAACGCGTCGTAGTCGGCGGCCTGGACGTTGGCGAAGTCATGGTTGAGGGCAAACAAGTGCCCCGGTTTTTCACTGTAGGTCTGGTCGCCTTCGAAATCGTGGATCGCCGTGCGCACCGTCTGCCCCGCGGCTTTGTCCGGGCACACGGCGTGCACGGTGTGGCCGATCATCTGCAAGGCCTGGAACGGCACCATGACTTCATAATCTTCGACGTAATCGCCGACCAGCATCAGGATTTTCTTGGCGGCCATGGGTTGGGCTCCTTTGGGAATGCGTAAGTGGTTAACGCATTAAAGGTAGACCGGTACGTCGGTGGGTGAGCAATAAGCGGCGATTACCTGACGGGCTGCATCAATACGCTGGTCTCACAGACCTGACCCAACTCTGTGGGAGCAAAGCTTGCTCGCGCTGCAGGCACCGCGACTCGGCAGTCGAACCGAGTCATCCTTCGTCGCGAGCAAGCTTTGCTCCCACAGGCTCCTGCCACAGGAGATTGGTGTAGACAGAAGTCAGGCGAGATAACCGTCAGCCCGCAACAGCGTTTCCAGGCAGTGCTCGGTGATGTGGTAGAAGGCCTTGAGTTCCTGGATCCTGGCCAGCAGCTCGGTGGGGTCCGAAGGTTCAGCGCGTTTGACGGCCAGGATCATCTTGTTCTTGTTGGTGTGGTCCAGGGAGATGAACTCGAAGACCTTGGTTTCGTAGCCGCAGGCCTCCAGGAACAGCGCCCGCAAACTGTCGGTGACCATTTCCGCCTGCTGGCCCAGGTGCAGGCCGTATTGCAGCATCGGCTTGAGCAAGGCCGGGCTCTGGATCTGCAGGCGGATCTGCTTGTGGCAGCACGGCGAGCACATGATGATCGAGGCGCCCGAGCGAATGCCCATGTGGATCGCGTAGTCGGTGGCGATGTCGCAGGCGTGCAAGGCGATCATCACGTCCACCGCACTCGGCGCCACGCTGCGCACGTCGCCGTGCTGGAAGCTCAAGCCCGGGTGTTCCAGGCGCGCCGCCGCCTCGTTGCACAGCTTGACCATGTCTTCGCGCAACTCCACGCCAGTTACCACGCCTTCGGCCTGCAAGGTGTTGCGCAAGTAATCATGGATGGCAAAGGTCAGGTAACCCTTGCCCGAACCGAAATCCGAGACCCGCACCGGTTTGTCCAGGGCCAGCGGCGAGGACGTCAGCGCATGGCTGAAGACTTCGATGAACTTGTTGATCTGCTTCCACTTGCGCGACATCGCCGGGACCAGCTCATGCTTGTGGTTGGTCACGCCCAGGTCGGCTAAAAATGGCCGGCCCAGGTCGAGGAAGCGGTTTTTCTCACGGTTGTGCTCGGCAGACGGCACTTCCCGCAGTTGCTGGGGCTTGCTCTTGAACAGCGAGCTCTTGCCCTTTTTACTGTACTCCAGCTGCGCCTCGTCGGTGACCGCCAACAAATGCGCGTTCTTGAACGATGCCGGTAACAGCGCAGCAATGGTTTGCACCCCTTCGGCCAGCGGGAAATTCTTGGTGATGTCGCGGGTCTTGTAGCGGTAAACGAAGGACAGGCACGGCTGGTCCTTGACCATCAGTTGCTTGACGATCAACCGCTGGAGGTCCGTTTCGTCACCCACGTACTTGGCCAGCACCAGTTTGATGAACGCGTTTTGCGCAAGGCTGGTGTGCAGCAGCTCGACGAACTGGGCGTGGTGATCCGGCGCGGGACGGGCGGGGGTGGCGGTGACGGACATGAAAAAAGCAGCCTCGGGCGGGGCGAATCGGGAATGGCGGGTATTTTAGGGGGGATGGGCAGCGAGGGCACGGAAAAGTTGGTGTGGCGAGCAGTAGCCTCTGTGGGAGCAAGGCTTGCCCGCGATGAATACGCCGTTATTCGGCAAGCCAAACCGAGTCATCGCTCATCGCGAGCAAGCTTTGCTCCCACAGGCTTATGCCGACAGGAAATTTTCAGCCCAGCACCACCAACCGATTCGGCAGCTCATTGCGCTCCTGGGTCACCGGCACGTGCTCCTTGAGCAATTCGCCGCAGGCTTCGATGCAGGTCACAAAGCCCTCCAGCGTCCGCCCCTGGCGGACCTGTTGGGTGAACGTCGCGACAATGGCGTCCCAGTTCTTGTTGTCCAGGCGCTTGGAAATGCCTTCGTCCACCAGGATTTCCACGTACCGCTCAGCCTCGCAGACAAAGATCAGCATCCCCGTGCTGCCCACGGTGTGGTGCAGGTTCTGCTCGAGAAATTGCCGGCGCGCCAGGTTGGAGGCCCGCCAGTGACGTACGGATCGGGGGATCAGGTGCGTGGTGACTCGGGGAATGCGCAACACCAGGCACAGCACGATGAAACTGACCCATTGCACCAGCAACAGGCTGTGCAGGGCCAGCCAACCGGTGAGGTAGTGGACCACGCCAGGCACCACCAGGGCCAGCAGGCTGGCCCAGAGCAGTGGGATGTAGGCGTAGTCGTCGGCGCGAGCGGCCAGCACCGTGACCAGCTCGGCGTCGGTATCGCGCTCGACCCGGGCGATGGCCTCGGCGACCTTGCGTTGTTCGTGTTCAGTCAGTAATGCCATGGTTAAAAGTGCCCGCTCATTATTATTGTCACCAGCCGCCCGACGAACCGCCGCCCCCGAAACTGCCACCGCCACCGCTGAAACCGCCACCGCCACCGCCGAAGCCTCCCCCTCCGGAACCACTCGAACCGCTGGAGCCACCACTTCCTGCCGGCAGGATACCGAGCATCTGGCAAACGACTATCGTCAAGATGAACAGCAGCGCCAAAAAGATGAACAACACCGGATGACGTTCGACGAAATCAGGCTGCTCCTGGCCCCCCTCGCTGTAGATCGGCGTCGGCTCATCCAAAGGGCTGCCGCCCAGCACCACCAGCATCGCCGCGACGCCGTCGCTGATGCCTTTGTTGAAGTTGCCAATCTTGAAGGCCGGGGTGATCACCTGATTGATGATCACCGAACTCTGGGCGTCGGTCAGGCGATCCTCCAGGCCGTAGCCCACCTCGATGCGTAGTTTACGGTCGTCCCGGGCGACGATCAGCAGTGCACCGTTGTTTTTATCCTTCTGCCCGATGCCCCAGTGGCGCCCCAGTTGATAACCGAAGTCTTCGATGCTGCTGCCTTGCAGGTCCGCCAGCGTGACCACCACTACCTGTTCGCCGGTGGCCTGTTCATGGGCCTTGAGCTGCGCATCCAGTTGCCCGCGCACCGACGGGTCGAGCATCTGGGCGGTGTCCACCACCCGCCCGGTCAACGCCGGAAACTTCAGCTCGGCCTGGGCCGTGATGGCGAACACCCAGAGCAACAGCACCAGGCCAAATTTCAACACTCGCATCGCAACTCCTGTGTGCAAGCTCGCTCCCACAATTTTCTAGAACTTCACTTCAGGGGCTTTCTCGGCATTGGGGCTGGTGGCCTCGAACGTTTCGCGGATCGGCAAGTCGCTATACATCACGCTGTGCCACAGGCGTCCCGGGAACGTGCGGATCTCGGTGTTGTACTTCTGCACCGCCAGGATGAAGTCACGACGGGCCACGGCGATGCGGTTCTCGGTGCCTTCGAGTTGCGATTGCAAGGCCAGGAAATTCTGGTTGGCCTTGAGGTCCGGATAACGCTCGGATACCACCATCAGCCGGCTCAACGCGCCGCTCAACTGGTCCTGGGCCTGCTGGAACTGCTTGAGTTTTTCCGGGTTGTCCAGGGTGCTGGCGTCGACCTGGATCGACGTCGCCTTGGCCCGCGCTTCAATCACTGCGGTCAGGGTTTCCTGCTCGTGCTGGGCGTAGCCCTTGACGGTTTCCACCAGGTTGGGAATCAGGTCGGCGCGGCGCTGGTACTGGTTCTGCACCTGGCCCCAGGCGGCCTTGGCCTGTTCGTCCAGGGTCGGGATGTTATTGATGCCGCAACCGGCCAGCAGTGTGGTGAGCAGCATCAGGGCCAGTATCGGCAGGCTGCGTAGGTGGTTCAGTCGTGGATTCATCGGGTGAAACTCTCCCTTGCATGACATTGGAAAAACACGGCCACCTATCTCACCGACGTCTGGGGCATAATCTGCCGCCGCACTGGATTGAAACGGGGCGATGGGCTAAAAGATGCGCAGTGCGAAACTAAGTTCAGCCCAATGGGTTCGAAAGTGTGCTGCATTTAACTGAACAACAATAGCCGCTCCTCACATTTTGGCTGACCGGCGTGTCCTGATCACTGCCCTTTAGGCTTGCGAGAAAATTATTCATGAAGAAGCTGTGTTTGCTGGGCCTGTTTGTCAGTCTGGCCAGTCACTCCGTATTTGCCGACAACCTGCCAGCCCCCATAGAGAACAAGGACGCCTTCATCAGCAACCTGATGAAGCAGATGACCCTCGAAGAGAAGATCGGCCAATTGCGCCTGATCAGCATCGGCCCGGAAATGCCCCGGGAGATGATTCGCAAGGAAATCGCCGCCGGCAACATCGGTGGCACGTTCAACTCCATCACGCGCGATGAAAACCGTCCGATGCAAGACGCGGCCATGCGCAGCCGGTTGAAGATCCCGATGTTCTTCGCCTATGACGTGATCCACGGCCATCGCACGATTTTCCCGATCCCCCTGGCCCTGGCCTCGAGCTGGGACATGGACGCGATCTACCACTCCGGCCGCATCGCCGCCCAGGAAGCCGCGGCCGACAGCCTGGACATCACCTTCGCGCCGATGGTCGATATTTCCCGCGACCCGCGCTGGGGCCGTACCTCCGAAGGTTTCGGCGAGGACACCTACCTGGTGTCGCGCATCGCCGGGGTGATGGTCAAGGCATTCCAGGGCAACGGCGCCAACGCGGCCGACAGCATCATGGCCAGCGTCAAGCACTTCGCCCTGTACGGTGCGGTGGAAGGCGGCCGGGACTACAACACCGTGGACATGAGTCCGCTGAAAATGTACCAGGACTACCTGCCACCCTACCGCGCCGCCATCGACGCAGGCGCCGGTGGGGTGATGGTCGCGCTGAACTCCATCAACGGCGTGCCGGCGACCGCCAACACCTGGCTGATGAACGACCTGCTGCGCAAGGAATGGGGTTTCAAGGGCCTGGCGGTCAGTGACCACGGCGCCATTTTCGAACTGATCAAGCACGGCGTCGCCAAGGACGGTCGCGAAGCGGCGAAGCTGGCGATCAAGGCCGGCATTGACATGAGCATGAACGACTCGCTCTATGGCAAGGAACTGCCAGGGCTGCTCAAGGCCGGTGAAATCGAGCAGAGCGACATCGACAACGCCGTGCGCGAAGTGCTCGCGGCCAAATACGACATGGGCCTGTTCAAGGATCCGTACCTGCGCATCGGCAAGGCCGAGGATGACCCGGCCGACACCTACGCCGAAAGCCGCCTGCACCGCGCGGACGCCCGTGACGTGGCGCGCCGCAGCCTGGTCCTGCTGGAAAACCGCAATCAGACCCTGCCCCTGAAGAAGACCGCGAAAATCGCCCTGGTCGGCCCGTTGGCCAAGGCACCGATCGACATGATGGGCAGTTGGGCCGCAGCCGGCCGGCCTGCGCAATCGGTCACCCTGTTCGACGGCATGACCCGCGCCCTGGGCGCTGACTCGAAGCTGGTCTACGCCCGTGGCGCCAACATCACCGGCGACAAAAAGGTGCTCGACTACCTGAACTTCCTCAACTTCGATGCCCCGGAAGTGGTGGACGACCCGCGCACGGCCCAGGTGCTGATCGACGAAGCGGTACAAGCCGCCAAGGATGCCGATGTGGTGGTGGCCGCCGTAGGCGAGTCCCGTGGCATGTCCCATGAATCGTCGAGCCGTACCGACCTGAACATCCCGGCCAGCCAACGCGAGCTGATCAAGGCCCTGAAGGCCACCGGCAAGCCGCTGGTGCTGGTGCTGATGAATGGCCGTCCGCTGGCGTTGCTGGACGAGAAGCAGCAGGCCGATGCGATCCTGGAAACCTGGTTCAGCGGCACCGAAGGCGGCAACGCCATCGCTGATGTGCTGTTCGGTGACTACAACCCGTCGGGCAAACTGCCGATCACCTTCCCACGCTCGGTGGGGCAGATTCCAACCTACTACAACCACCTGAGCATCGGCCGGCCATTCACGCCAGGCAAACCGGGCAACTACACCTCGCAGTACTTCGATGACACCACCGGCCCGCTCTATCCGTTCGGCTACGGCTTGAGCTACACCGAGTTCAGCCTGTCGGACATGGCCCTGTCGTCGACCACGCTGAACAAGACCGGCAAGCTCGATGCCAGCGTGACGGTGGAAAACACCGGCAAGCGTGACGGCGAAACCGTGGTGCAACTGTACATCCAGGACGTGACCGGCTCGATCATTCGCCCGGTGAAGGAACTGAAGAACTTCCGCAAGGTGATGCTCAAGGCCGGCGAGAAGAAAGTCATTCACTTCACCATCAGCGAAGACGACCTGAAGTTCTACAACGCCCAACTCACGTACGCGGCTGAACCGGGCAAGTTCAACGTGCAGATCGGCCTGGATTCCCAGGACGTGAAGCAGCAGAGTTTCGAGTTGCTCTGACCCCCAGGCAACACCCAAGCCCCTGTGGGAGCGAGCTTGCTCGCGATGGCGACAGGTCAGTCAGATGGATATCGACTGACCCTGCGCTATCGCGAGCAAGCTCGCTCCCACAGTTGTTTCTGGGTGTTCGGGCTAACCCCGCCGATCCAGCAAGTTCACCACCACCCGATCCACCCACCCCCACACCCGCTGCTTGAAGCGCTTCCACAATGGCCGGCGCTGCCAGGCGTCGAGGCTGACTTGCAAGCTCTGGGTGAAGTCCCGCTCGAAACTGGCCGCCACGGCACTGCTGAGCCTGGAATCCAAGGCTTCGAGGTTGGCTTCCAGGTTGAAGCGCAGGTTCCAGTGATCGAAGTTGCAGGAGCCTATGCTGACCCAGTCGTCCACCAGCACCATTTTCAGGTGCAGGAAACACGGTTGGTACTCGAAGATTTTCACGCCAGCCTTGAGCAATCGCGGGTAGTAACGATGCCCAGCGTAGCGCACGGAAGGGTGATCGGTACGCGGGCCGGTCAGCAGCAGACGCACGTCAATGCCGCGGGCGGCGGCCTTGCGCAAGGAACGGCGTACGTTCCAGGTCGGCAAAAAATACGGCGTCGCCATCCAGATACGTTTCTGGCCGCTGTTCAATGCCCGTGACAGCGATTGCAGGATGTCGCGATGCTGGCGGGCGTCGGCATACGCCACCCGCCCCATGCCCTCGCCCACCGGCGGTACGCGCGGCAGGCGTGGCAAGCCGAAGTTGGACGCCGGCTTCCAGGCTCGCCGATGGCGGTTGGCGAGCCACTGGCGGTCGAACAGCAACTGCCAGTCGAGCACCAGCGGGCCGACGATTTCCACCATCACCTCGTGCCACTCACTGCGATCGTCGAGGGGGTTCCAGAATTCATCGGTGACCCCGGTGCCGCCGACGACGGCCAGGCGTTGGTCCACCAACAGCAGCTTGCGGTGATCCCGGTAAAGGTTGCGCACCCAGCGGCGCCAGCTCAGGCGATTGTAGAAACGCAACTCCACCCCGGCCTCGGTCAGGCGCTTGCGCAGGGCCAGGGTAAACGCCAGGCTGCCGTAGTCATCGAACAGGCAGCGCACGCGAACGCCACGTTCGGCGGCCTGGACCAGCGCCTGGACCATCGCGTCGGCGCAAGCGCCCGCCTCCACCAGGTAAAGCTCCAGCTCGACCTGTTCCTGGGCACGGGCGATCGCCACCAGCATGCGTGGGAAGAACTGTGGGCCATCGATCAACAGTTCGAAGCGATTGCCTTCACGCCAGGGAAAAACCGGACCATTCATGTCAGCGCGCCGTGAAGATCAGCACCGCATTCACCGGCACCGACAGGCTGATGGCCGACAACCCGGCCAGGTTGCGCAACTTTTCCAGGCCTGGCGCCAGATCGAAATCCGCCGCATTGAGCACCACCGGTTCCAGGGTCACCACTTGGAAGCGGCGTTCGTCCAGGCGCGTCGCCAGCAGTTCAACGTTGTATTCGTGCTGCTTGCCGTGCAGGTTCACCGTCAGCGGCAGGCGCAATTCCAACTGCGCGCCGTTGGCCAGGTCCTGGATCGGCGCCAGGTCGATCTTGGCGGTGGCCGTGGCTTCGGCAAATTGCTTGATCTGGAACAGCTCGGCGCGCATGCGCTCGTCCCGCAGCGCAATACCACTGTTGATGGAGTCCAGCTCCACTTCCAGGCGCGCCAAGCCCTCGGGCTGGACTTGACCGTGCAGCACCAGGAACCGCTGGACCTCGGAGACGTTGCCGTTCTTGCTGCTGATAAACGACAGCCGCGACGACTCGCCGTCCAGATACCAATCGGCCTGGGCCGGCAGCGCTGCACAGGCCAGCAACAAGCTGGCGGCAGCGAGAGGGAAAAACCGCTGGAACATACACACTCGGTGGGTAGATAAACCTGTGGCGAACCTTAACCGGACCGAGGGCGCTTGCAAACTGTCTGTTTTCAACAGCCGCCCATGAGTACAGAGAACCTGGGTTGAAGGGGTTTTATCTGTGGGAGCAAGGCTTGCCCGCGATGGTGTTTTCGCAATCGCCATCGCGGGCAGCCTTGCTCCCACAGTAGGATCGACGCGAGACCTTGTTGCCAAAGGTGGGTTCAGGGCTCCAACCGACACCCTTGCCGCTCCCCCAGCCACCGCGCGCTGTGGCTACGGCCCAGGCCTGTGACAGTGACGCGTTTGGCTTCGGGGGTTTCGAGGAACGCGCTGATGGGCACCGACTGTTTCACATAGCCACGGCAATAGTCAGCCGGTTGTTCCATTACATAACGGCAAGAGCAGTATTCCTTGGCGGTGTAGGCACTGATGATGTCGGGGAAGGCCCGCAATGCCACCCGCTCCAGCCAGATCCAACTGAACAGGGCGACGAGCAGCATCAATAACAGGGTGAGCAACACGTTGCGCTTCATGGCTGTACCGTCCCGACGAACGCCGCCATGGCGCGCTTGAGCAGTTCGTTATGGCGATAGCTGCCGTCGCGGTCGTCGCCGTAGCGCACGATCACCAGTTTGGCGCTGGGGATAACGTACAGCGCCTGACCCCAATGGCCCAGCGCGGCGAAGGTATCCGGCGGCGCATCGGGCCAAGGCTCGATTGCCGGATCGACGGCGCGGTTGAGCCACCAATGCCCACCCGGCACGGCTTCGTCCTGGCCGGCCTGGAAGTGGGCGAAAGGTTGACGATTGAACGCGACCCACGTCTTGGGAATCAGTTGCCGTTCGCCCCAGCGACCGTCCCGTTGCATCAACAACCCGACACGCGCCAGGTCTCGCGCGGTGAGGTAGGCATAGGACGATCCCACGAACGTACCGCTGGTGTCGGTTTCCCAAGTGGCGTGGCGGATGCCCAGGGGTTCGAACAACGCCGTCCAAGGGTAGTCGGGGTAGTGCGCCGGGCCGACGATGGTTTTCAGGGCCGCCGCCAGCAAGTTGCTGTCACCACTGGAATAACGGAACGCCTGTCCCGGCGGACTGGCGCTTTCATGCTGCGCAGTGAACGCCGCCATGTCATGACGCCCGCGGGTATAGAGCATCGCCACCACCGAAGAATGGAGCGGTGCGTATTCGTAGTCTTCCTGCCAGTCCAGGCCGGACGCCCAGTGGAAAAGATCGGCCAGGGTCAGGCCCGGATGCCGGCTCAGCGGTGGGTAATACTTGGCTGCCGGCTCATCCAGGGCAAAGCGCTGTTCACCGTAAGCCACGCCGAACACTGTCGCCAACAGGCTTTTACTGATGGACCAGGTCAGGTGCGGGGTCTGGGCGGTGGTCGGTCCGGCATAGCGTTCGTAGACCAGCCGACCGTCCTGGATCACCAGCAGCGCGTCGGTGCGGATACCCTCGCGGCTCGCATCGTCCCGGGGTGGGAAGGCGTATTGCTCCAAGGCTTCGATGGCCGGCCCGCTCGGGGTAGGGCCACTTGGCCATTGCTCGCTGGGCCAGTCTTCGGCGTGGGCGCTCAGGTTGAGCAACAGCAGCGGGATCAGCAACCAGCCTTTGGACATGCTTGGGGCTCGCAGGATTGAACCTTCAGAGCCTATTCAAACTTGATGACAGTTTCAGTACTTGTGTCGACAGTACCGACGCCATCGCGGGCAAGCCTTGCTCCCACAGGTCTAAGACAGACTGTCATTTAGCCTGAACCTGTGGGAGCAAGGCTTGCCCGCGATGAGGCCCATCAACCCAATGAAGACTCAAGCGCCTTGGCCAAGCGCTTGGCCCGCGCGCCCGCCGCCATCTCCATCACGCCTTTATCCCGCGTCCACATTTCACGCCACGTCGCAGGCCCGACGGCCAGGGCAGCGTTGAGTTCGCCATCGAGCCCCTGGAACTGAGCGAACAACCCGCCCAGCAGCACGTGCCCGGCCGCACTGGAAGGGTTATGCCGACTCACCTGCGCGCAGCCGGCGAGCAGCGCCAGCAGGCGCAGTTGCAACGCCTGGGGCCATGCGCACTCCTGCCCGACACCATACAACCAAGCGGTCATCGCGCTGAGCACATAAAGGTCTTCCAGGGTGCGGAACGGTTTGACGTAGGCGTGCCAACCGTCGCCTGCCAGCAACTCGCACAGCGCGCCGTCGAGCACGACGCGGCCATGGCTGATGTCCGGCATCAGGGCAATGGCGGGCAATTTTTCCAGGGTGACACCGGGCTCACCCGCATAGGCAACGGCCAGGTTCAACCGTGGCGTTTCACCGGGCGCTTCGCAGCGAGCGGCAATCAGCAGCCACTCGGCGGCGTCACCGGCCGTGACGAAATCCTTGCGTCCGCTCAGGCGCAAGTCGTCGAGGCGGGTTTGCATGTCCGCCGGGCGCAGGCTGCGCTGCTCGGTGGCACACAAGGCGCCGAGGCTCTGGGGCGCGCTCGGCCAAAGCACCCGCAGCGCCGCCTGATACCCCACCAGGAACGCCAGGCCCGGTGTCGCCATCAACCGCGCCCCGGTTACGGCCAGCTCGAACGGCATCACCGGCCCCAAGCGTTGCAACAACGCGGCATAACCTTCGGCCAGGTCCGGATGGGCGGGCAAGCGCTCGCCGCGTTCGATCAGGGTGTGCCAGGGCATGAGAGGGCTCCTTGAAGGCTGTCATATAAGCATCACCAAAGCTTCATGGCGATGACACCGGGGCTACATAGCCTGACTTTGCACAACATGGCTGCATAAAGAAAGTCGACAGGCTGCAACTGAACAGCCCGCACGGAGATTCGCTATGACCCAGATCGCCCGCATCAGCGACACCGGCAATGAACGCCGCCTGCAAGCCGAACGCCTGATCGGCGCCCAAGCCTTGCAAGAAGCACAGGCCCTGCGTTTCAACGTCTTCAGCGGCGAATTCAACGCCAAGCTCAAGGGCGCGGAAATGGGTCTGGACATGGATGACTACGATGTTCACTGCGCCCACATCGGCGTACGCGACCTGAACACCGGCCGCCTCGTGGCGACCACTCGCCTGCTCGACCATCAGGCCGCCAGCAGCCTGGGCCGGTTCTACAGCGAAGAAGAGTTCAGCCTCCACGGGCTGGTCCATCTCAAGGGCCCGATCCTGGAAATCGGCCGTACCTGCGTCGACCCGGCCTACCGCAACGGTGGCACCATCGCCGTGCTCTGGGGCGAACTGGCCGAAGTCCTGAACGAAGGCGGCTACAGCTACCTGATGGGCTGCGCGAGCATTCCGATGCAGGACGGCGGTATCCAGGCCCAGGCGATCATGCAGCGCCTGCGCGAACGCTACCTGTGCACCGAACACCTGCAAGCCGTACCGAAAAAACCCTTGCCGACCCTGGACGTGCCGTCCAACGTCATCGCCGAGATGCCGCCCCTGCTCAAGGCCTACATGCGCCTGGGCGCGAAGATCTGTGGCGAGCCGTGCTGGGACGAGGATTTCCAGGTGGCCGACGTGTTCATCCTGCTCAAGCGCGACGAGCTCTGCCCGCGCTACGCCCGCCACTTCAAGGCAGCGGTCTGATGAGCCGGCTGCGGGTGTACGCGCGAATTGCGCGAGTATTGCTGGTGGTGGCGCTGGGCCTGAGCATGGCCAGCGTGTTCGGCCTGTTTGAACGTGCAGGAATCGCCAACTCGATGGTCCGTCGCCAACGCTGGTCGCGGTTCTTCATGGCACGGCTGAGCCGTGCCCTGCCCTTTTCAGTCACCGTCCACGGTCAACTGCCGCAACGGCCGATGCTGTGGGTGAGCAACCATGTGTCCTGGACCGACATCCCGCTGCTGGGCATGCTCACGCCGTTGTCGTTCCTGTCCAAGGCCGAAGTGCGCACCTGGCCGGTCGCCGGATGGCTGGCAGCAAAGGCCGGCAGCCTGTTTATCCGCCGCGGTTCGGGCGACAGCCAGTTGATCCGCAAGCAAATGAGCCGCCACCTGGAACAGGCCCATCCGCTGTTGATGTTCCCCGAAGGAACCACCACCGATGGCCGCACCCTGCGCACCTTCCACGGTCGCTTGTTGTCGGCGGCCATCGATGCCGATGTCGCGTTGCAGCCGGTGGCGATCCGTTACCTGCGCAACGGTGAACCGGATTCGCTGGCACCGTTCATTGGCGATGATGATTTGCTGTCGCACCTGATGCGCTTGTTTGCCAATGATCGGGGTGAGGTGGAAATCCATCTGCTGGAACCGATTGCCTGCCACGGTCAGGAGCGTGCGGCGCTGGCGTTCCAGGCGCAGCAGGCGGTGCACAAGGCACTCTTCGGGGCGATTCCCGAGAAACAGCAAGCCCCGGTGCGGCCCGCGGCGATTGCGGCCTGACCCGGATTTCTGCGCAGCCCCCCTGTGGGAGCGAGCTTGCTCGCGATAGCGGCTTAACATTCAGCAGGGATGTTGACTGGGCCACCGCTATCGCGAGCAAGCTCGCTCCCACACTTAGTTTTGTGGTGTGGTTTGGCTCAGCGCAAAATCCTGCAACTGCGGGTAGAACAACCGGAAGTCTTCGCTCAACGGCTCATAAAGCCTGATCAACTCTTGCATCGCCCCTGCCAGTTCTTCTGGCCGGGACAAGCGCCGGGAAATGCCGCGCAGGACCTGACCAATCACCTCGAACTCCCGATAAGACCCCAGCCAGTCATCCGCTGCCATATGCGGCGCGATGTGCGCCAAGCGTCCCGGTAGCTGCGGTTCGGTGTTGAGTACGTGATATACCCGCGAAGTGAAATCCAGCAGCGGCCCCTCGCCGTACAACGTCCAGTCCCGGGCCAGACAGTGGTCGAAAAACACGTCGAGCACGATCCCGGCATAACGCCTGCGCACCGTGGAAAAACGCGACAGGGCAATGTCCACCAGGGGATGGCGGTCGGTGTACATGTCAATGCGCCGATGCAGGGCAATCGCCGCTTCGATCCGTGGGTCGTAGAGCCCTTGCAGCGGTCCCTTGACGAAGTCGCCGTAGAGGCTGCCCAGCAGTTGTTCCCGGCCAGGGCCGCCGAGGTGCAGGTGCGCGAGATAGTTCATGGTCCGCAGCTTAGCACCACCACGCCAATATCGTTATAACCCGATATAGCGATTTGTTCGGCATTGAGATCAAATCCATATTTGTATATCGCGAAATAACGATTTAAGGTTCGCTCCATCGCGATATAGCGTTTTATCAACCCCGAGCTTGCCACCCATGACCCTCGACCTCGACGAAATAATAAAAGCCCTGGCGCACCCAGTACGGCGAGACATCCTCAACTGGCTCAAAGACCCCAAGGTCCAGTTCCCCGATCAGTTGCACAACCACGAGTTCGGCATTTGCGCAGGCCAGATCGACCAGCGTTGCGGCCTGTCGCAATCCACGGTGTCTGCGCATCTGGCGGTGTTGCAACGGGCGGGGCTGATCACCAGCCAGAAGGTCGGTCAATGGCACTTCTTCAAACGCAACGAGGACGTGATCCAGCAGTTCCTCAAGCAAATGAGCCAAGAGCTCTGACCTGACAAGGACCCATCATGCCCCTTTCACTCCTGATCCTGGCCCTGAGCGCCTTCGCCATCGGTACCACCGAGTTCGTCATCATGGGTCTGTTGCCCGACGTGGCGGCCGACCTGGGTGTGTCGATTCCCGGCGCCGGCTGGCTGGTGACCGGCTACGCCCTGGGCGTGGCCATCGGTGCGCCGTTCATGGCCCTGGCCACCGCCCGGCTGCCGCGCAAGGCTGCCCTGGTGGCGTTGATGGGGATTTTCATCGTTGGCAACCTGCTCTGCGCCATTGCCAGCGACTACAACGTGCTGATGTTTGCCCGGGTCGTCACGGCCCTGTGCCACGGCGCGTTCTTCGGTATCGGTTCAGTGGTGGCCGCCGGCCTGGTGGCGCCCAACAAACGCGCCTCGGCCGTGGCCCTGATGTTCACCGGCCTGACCCTGGCCAACGTGCTCGGCGTACCGCTGGGCACCGCACTGGGCCAGGAAGCCGGCTGGCGTTCGACCTTCTGGGCGGTGACCGTCATTGGCGTAATTGCGCTGATCGGCCTGATCCGCTTCCTGCCGGCCAAGCGCGATGAAGAAAAACTCGACATGCGCTCCGAACTGGTGGCGCTCAAGGGTACCGGCCTGTGGCTGTCCCTGAGCATGACCGCGCTGTTCTCCGCCTCGGTGTTCACGCTGTTCACTTACGTCGCCCCGCTGCTGGGCGAAGTCACCGGTGTATCGCCCCGTGGAGTGACCTGGAGCCTGGTGCTGATCGGCCTGGGCCTGACCCTGGGCAACATCATCGGCGGCAAGCTGGCAGACAAGAGCCTGGCAAATACGCTGATGGGTGTCTTCATCACCATGGCCCTGGTGTCCACCGTATTGAGCTGGACCAGCGTGGCGCTGATCCCCAGCGAAATCACGCTGTTCCTCTGGGCCACCGCCTGCTTCGCCGCCGTACCGGCCCTGCAAGTCAATGTGGTGGCCTTCGGCAAAGCCGCGCCCAACCTGGTGTCCACCCTGAACATCGGCGCCTTCAACATCGGCAACGCTCTCGGTGCCTGGGTCGGCGGCAGCGTCATCGACCACGGCCTGGGCCTGACCTCCGTGCCCCTGGCCGCTGGCGCGCTGGCCGTGCTGGCGCTGCTGGTCACCCTGATCACTTTTCGCCAGGGCGGCAATGCTGACCTGGCGCCGGCAACTCACTGACTTTTAACCCTTCCACTTTCGAGGTTGTATTTCATGGCGACTATTTTCGACCCCATCAAACTCGGCGACATCGAGCTGAAGAACCGCATCATCATGGCCCCGCTCACCCGCTGCCGCGCCGACGCAGGTCGCGTGCCCAACGCGCTGATGGCCGAGTACTACGTGCAACGCGCATCCGCCGGCCTGATCCTCAGCGAAGCAACTTCGGTCACGCCGATGGGCGTGGGCTATCCGGACACCCCGGGCATCTGGTCCAACGACCAGGTGCGCGGCTGGAGCAACGTGACCAAGGCGATCCACGGCGCGGGCGGCAAGATCTTCCTGCAGCTGTGGCATGTGGGCCGGATCTCCCACCCGTCGTACCTGAACGGCGAAACCCCGGTGGCGCCCAGCGCGATCCAACCCAAAGGCCACGTGAGCCTGGTGCGTCCGCTGGCCGACTTCCCAACGCCGCGCGCGTTGGAAACCGCTGAGATCGCCGACATCGTCGAGGCCTATCGCGTAGGGGCAGAGAACGCCAAGGCAGCCGGTTTCGACGGCGTGGAGATCCACGGTGCCAACGGCTACCTGCTCGACCAGTTCCTGCAAAGCAGCACCAACCAGCGTACCGACAGCTACGGCGGCTCCCTGGAAAACCGTGCCCGCCTGCTGCTGGAAGTGACTGACGCCGCCATCGAAGTCTGGGGCGCCGGCCGGGTTGGCGTGCACCTGGCGCCGCGCGCCGACTCCCATGACATGGGCGACGAAAACCGCCTGGAGACCTTCAGCTACGTGGCCCGCGAACTGGGCAAGCGTGGCATCGCGTTCATCTGCTCCCGTGAGAAGGAAGGCGATGACAGCATTGGCCCGCAGCTCAAGCAAGCGTTCGGCGGCCCGTACATCGCCAACGAACGTTTCACCAAGGACAGCGCCAACGCCTGGCTGGCCGAGGGCAAGGCGGACGCCGTCGCCTTTGGTGTGCCGTTCATTGCCAACCCAGACCTGCCGGCGCGCTTGAAAGCCGATGCCCCCCTGAACGAGGCGCACCCCGAAACGTTTTATGGCAAAGGTCCCGTGGGATACATTGATTACCCAGTACTTTGATCAGCCACTAAAATGACAAAGCCCTGCCTCGAAAGAGCCAGGGCTTTTTGATGCCTTTAAATATTCGGTCAACTATCAAAACTTTCTAAAAGCTCACTTCAATGTTCATATCAAGGCCGACGGCAAAACCGGATAGCCTTGTCGATCAAACGTTAATGACACGCCATTGAAAAGGAATTCAACATGACTGACACCGTTCAAGGTGACAAGAGCCTTTACGAAAAAACACCCTCGCAGTTCAACTACGCACCGCCGGATATCTTGCACAAATACATTGAGTCACTGGACACGAAAGAGCCCTCCGAGGTTCTCAACGCCCTGATGAAACAAGAAAAATTGAACGACGACGCCAACCAGCAGATTCAAGCCTGGCAACAAGAAAGCCGTCGACCAAATCGAACCCGTCTCATTGTAAAGTTAATCAACCATACCGACCGGGCACTTGCCGTGGGTGAAAACGACGTTGACCTGGACGCCGAAGAACGAGACTTCCTGAGTATTACTCCTTGGGACATCCTGGCCTTTAAACTCGACTTCGAATATTCCAGGCAACTGGGCAGCCGCAGTAAGGACATGTACAGAAACTTTATTGTGTTTGGCGACAAGGATTGCGGCTTCGTCTTTAACTTCGGTTTGCGCGTCAACACGTCTTTCGGTGTAATTTCATCGACGCTGACGCCCATCCGGACAAACAGGGTGACTTCTATCGGCGCTACGCCAATCAAGTGCTCGACCCGAATCTCTCATGCGGCGAATGATGAACCCTACGGGTTCACCGTGGAAATCACGCTGGCTTGATAGGTGGCCCCGCCAGGTTCATCTGACGGGGTATCCGCCGCCCCATTCGGAAGGTCTTTCGAAAGGTCTGTTCATACACTTTCACAGGTGCGCAACAAATCACCTACAAAATTCGCCGCCGATGCCCTATCAACCAAGACGACGTCAGTTTATAAAAGCAACTTCGTTCCACAGCTATTGACACAAACCGACGCAATTACGCATTTTGTTTCATTTGCGCAGGTGGGGGCTCAGGCGCAGCATATCCAGCCCGGCTTCCACCCAGCGCTCAGCCTCACCGGCCAGGTCGAAGCTGTCGGGGGCCAGCAACCACTGATACAAAATGCCGTCGATGTAGGCGTGAATAGCGACCGCCGCCCTTTCAGGATTCAGATCGTCCGGCAGTTGACCGCGCTTCATCGCGTTGCGCAACGACAACGCAATACGCACATTGCAGTCGAGGCTGACCTCGCGCCGCTGCTGGCGTAGATCACACATTTCATCGGTGAATTCGCACTTATGGAACAGAATCTCATTAATGCGTCGGGTTTTCGGGTCCAGGGCCACCTGCTGGAACAACCGGACCAGCAGCTTGCGAATACAGCCCAGCGGATCAAGCTCTTCTTCTCTCTCACTGGCACGGGCCAGCTCATCAAGGGGCTCGTGCAAGGTATCGAGCATGGCCTGGAGCAGGTCCGCCTTGTTGCTGAAATGCCAATAGATGGCGCCGCGCGTCACGCCGGCCAATGTGGCGATGTCGGCCAGCGTCGTACGCGCCACGCCTCGCTCGAAAAACGCCTTTTCGGCGGCTTCGAGTATCTGGCTGCGAGTCTCCTGGGCTTCCTCTTTGGTACGGCGGACCATGGCAGTAAACACCTCAATCAGGATGCGTCAGCAATGCGTAAGAATCAGCTGAACAAAATATGAGGCGACGTCTCTTGGAACGCGTCTCTGACTTACACAGGCCTTTGTCAGGCTTTTGTAAATCCGGATATTACGCAATTTGGCTGTTTACAAACAACCATGTACGTAAGTATATTTCTTAGCATCCTACTAATTGAAATAGTGCGCCTTTTTACCTTTCCATCTTTCGAGTGCGCTCGTTGCGCGCCTGGACCCGAGGATTTCCATGCAATTCAAGCCAGCTGTTACTGCCCTGGTTACTGCCATCGCCCTGGCATCGCTGCTCAGCGGATGCAAAAAGGAAGAGGCTGCACCTGCTCCTCCGCCTCCTCAGGTCGGCGTCGTAACCCTCAAGACCCAGCCTTTCACCCTGACGTCGGAGCTTCCGGGGCGCACCAGCGCGTTCCGCGTCGCCGAAGTTCGTCCACAGGTCAACGGCATCATTCTCAAGCGCCTGTTCAAGGAAGGCGCCGACGTCAAGGCCGGCCAGCAGTTGTACCAGATCGACCCGGCCGTCTATGAAGCGACCCTCAAGAGCGCCGAAGCCAACCTGCGTTCCACCAAGTCGATTGCCGACCGCTACAAGCAACTGGTGGACGAACAGGCAGTGAGCCGTCAGGAATACGACACCGCCGTGGCCAACCGCCTGGAGTCGGAAGCCAACCTGCAGACTGCCCAGATCAACGTGCGCTACACCAAGGTCTATGCGCCGATCTCCGGTCGCATCGGCCGCTCCTCGGTCACCGAAGGAGCATTGGTGAGCAACGGCCAGGCCGACGCGCTGGCGACCATCCAGCAACTGGACCCGATCTATGTCGACGTGACGCAGAGTTCGGTCGAACTGCTGCAACTGCGCCGCGAGCTGGAAAGTGGCCGTTTGCAAAAGGCCGGCGAAAACGCCGCCATGGTCAAGCTCACCCTGGAAGACGGCAGCCTGTATCCGCACGAAGGCAAGCTGGAATTCTCCGAAGTGTCGGTCGACCAGACCACCGGTTCCGTGACCTTGCGCGCCGTATTCCCCAACCCTGACCACACCCTGCTGCCGGGCATGTTCGTCCACGCGCAACTGCAGGCGGGTGTGAACAGCGCGGCGATCCTGGCACCGCAGCAAGGCGTGACCCGCGACCTCAAGGGTGCGCCGACCGCCCTGGTCGTGGGCGCTGACAACAAGGTCGAACTGCGTCAGCTCAAGGCCAGCCGCACCGTCGGCAGCCAATGGCTGATCGAAGATGGGCTCAAGGCTGGCGATCGCCTAATCACCGAAGGGTTGCAGTTCGTACGCCCTGGCGTGGAAGTCAAAGCCACCGAAGCCACCAACGTTGGCACCAAGAACCCGGTCCCCGCACAGGCAGCCGATAAAGCCGCCGGCGGCAAAGGGGAGTAAACCATGTCGAAATTCTTTATCGACCGTCCGATTTTCGCCTGGGTGATCGCCCTGGTGATCATGCTGGTCGGGGCCCTATCGATCCTCAAATTGCCGATCAACCAGTACCCGAGCATTGCACCACCGGCCATTGCGATCCAAGTGACCTACCCGGGCGCGTCCGCGCAAACCGTGCAGGACACCGTGGTACAGGTGATCGAGCAGCAGCTCAACGGCATCGACAACCTGCGTTATGTGTCCTCGGAAAGTAACTCCGACGGCAGCATGACCATCACGGCCACCTTCGAGCAAGGCACCAACTCCGATACCGCCCAGGTTCAGGTGCAGAACAAGCTGAACCTGGCCACCCCGCTGCTGCCGCAAGAAGTGCAGCAACAGGGCATCCGCGTGACCAAGTCAGTGCGAAACTTCCTGATGGTGATCGGCGTGGTGTCGCGCGACGGCAGCATGACCCGGGAAGACTTGTCCAACTACATCGTGTCCAACATGCAGGACCCGATCTCGCGGACCGCCGGTGTCGGTGACTTCCAGGTCTTTGGTGCCCAGTATGCGATGCGGATCTGGCTCGACCCGGCCAAGCTGAACAACTTCAACCTGACCCCGGTGGATGTGAGCACGGCGATTTCCGCGCAGAACGTGCAGATCGCCTCCGGCCAGCTCGGCGGCCTGCCGGCCATGCCCGGCCAACAACTGAACGCCACCATCATCGGCAAGACCCGCCTGCAGACCGCCGAGCAATTCAAGGCGATCCTGCTCAAGGTCAACCCGGACGGCTCGCAAGTGCGTGTCGGCGACGTGGCCGATGTCGCCCTGGGTGGCGAGAGCTACAGCATCAATGCCCAGTTCAACGGCTCCCCGGCCTCCGGCCTGGCAGTGCGTCTGGCAACTGGCGCCAACGCCCTCGATACGGCCAAGGCCCTGCGCAAGACCGTCAACGACCTCAAGCCGTTCTTCCCGCAAGGCCTGGAAGTGGTGTTCCCCTACGACACCACCCCGGTAGTGAGCGAATCGATCAAGGGCGTGGTTGAAACCCTGATCGAGGCGGTCGCGCTGGTGTTCCTGGTGATGTTCCTGTTCTTGCAGAACTTCCGCGCCACCATCATCACCACGATGACGGTGCCGGTGGTACTGCTCGGTACCTTCGGCATCCTTGCGGCATTCGGTTTCAGCATCAACACCCTGACCATGTTCGGCATGGTGCTGGCCATCGGCTTGCTGGTGGACGACGCCATCGTCGTGGTGGAAAACGTCGAACGGGTGATGAGCGAAGAAGGTCTGTCGCCCAAGGAGGCCACCAAGAAATCCATGGGGCAGATCCAGGGGGCCCTGGTGGGTATCGCCCTGGTGCTCTCGGCGGTGCTGCTGCCGATGGCGTTCTTCGGCGGCTCCACCGGTGTGATCTACAAGCAGTTCTCCATCACCATCGTCTCGGCCATGGCCCTGTCGGTATTGGTTGCACTGATCTTCACCCCGGCCCTGTGCGCCACCATGCTCAAGCCCATCCCCAAGGGTGAGCACGGCACGCCGAAACGCGGTTTCTTCGGCTGGTTCAACCGCACCTTCGACCGTGGCGTCAGAAGCTACGAGCGCGGCGTGGGCAACATGCTCAAGCACAAGGCCCCGTACCTGCTGGCCTACATCATCATCGTGGTGGGCATGGTCTGGCTGTTCACCCGCATTCCGACGGCGTTCCTGCCCGAAGAAGACCAGGGTGTGCTGTTTGCCCAGGTGCAGACACCGGCCGGTTCCAGCGCCGAGCGTACCCAGGTGGTGGTGGACAAGATGCGTGAGTTCCTGCTGCGCCCAAGCAAGGACGGCGGCGAAGGCGATGGCGTGGCCTCGGTGTTCACCGTGACCGGCTTCAACTTCGCCGGTCGTGGCCAGAGCTCCGGCCTGGCGTTCATCATGCTCAAGCCGTGGGAAGAACGTAACGCTGACAACAGCGTGTTCAAGATCGCCGGCCGCGCCCAGCAACACTTCTTCACCTTCCGCGATGCGATGGTGTTCGCCTTCGCACCGCCAGCGGTGATGGAACTGGGTAACGCCACCGGTTTCGACGTGTTCCTGCAGGACCGCGCCGGCATCGGTCACGAGAAGTTGATGGAAGCCCGCAACCAGTTCCTGGGCATGGCGGCCCAGAGCAAGATACTGGCCCAGGTGCGCCCGAACGGCCTGAACGATGAACCGCAATACCAGTTGGAAATCGATGACGAGAAGGCCAGCGCGCTGGGCATTACCCTCTCGAACATCAACAACACGCTGTCGATTGCCTTGGGCAGTAACTATGTGAACGACTTCATCGACCGTGGTCGAGTGAAGCGGGTATACGTTCAGGGTCAGCCGAATGCGCGCATGAGTCCCGAAGACCTGAAGAAGTGGTACGTGCGCAACAGCGCCGGAACCATGGTGCCGTTCAGCGCGTTCGCCAAGGGCGAATGGGTCTACGGCTCGCCGAAACTGGCGCGATACAACGGCGTGGAAGCGATGGAAATCCTCGGCACCCCGGCGCCTGGCTACTCCACCGGTGAAGCCATGGCCGAAGTCGAAGCCATCGCCAAGAAACTACCGGCCGGTGTCGGTATTTCCTGGACGGGCCTGTCCTACGAGGAACGTCTGTCGGGCTCCCAGGCGCCAGCGTTGTACGCCTTGTCGCTGCTGATGGTGTTCCTGTGCCTGGCGGCGCTGTATGAAAGTTGGTCGATTCCGATCGCGGTCATGCTCGTGGTGCCACTGGGGATCATCGGTGCCTTGATGGCGACCAGCCTGCGTGGCCTGTCCAACGACGTGTACTTCCAGGTGGGCTTGCTGACCACCATCGGCCTGGCGGCGAAAAACGCCATTCTGATTGTAGAGTTCGCCAAGGAGCTTCACGAACAGGGTCGAACCTTGGTGGAAGCCGCCATTGAAGCCTGTAGGATGCGTCTGAGACCGATCATCATGACGTCCCTGGCGTTCGTCCTCGGCGTGGTTCCGCTGGCGATCTCCACGGGCGCAGGTTCAGGCAGCCAGCACGCCATCGGTACCGGTGTGATCGGCGGTATGCTCACCGCGACCATCCTGGCAATCTTCTGGGTGCCATTGTTCTTCGTGACCGTGTCGTCGATAGGCCGTCGCAAAAATACCGACGGGCACGACACTCCTGAAACTTCCAAAGAGGCTGGCCAATGAGCAAGTCGCTACTCTCCCTGACCATCGCTGCCGTCGTGCTCAGCGGTTGCTCGCTGATCCCCGACTATCAGCGGCCCGAAGCACCGGTCGCGGCGCAATACCCACAAGGGTCTGCCTACGAGGCGGCCAATGCGCCCGGCCAGGCCGCCGCCGAGCAAGGCTGGAAGCAGTTTTTCCATGACCCGGCGTTGCAGCAGCTGATCCAGGTCGCCCTGGAAAACAACCGCGACCTGCGCGTCGCGGCCCTGAACATCGATGCCTATGCCGCGCAATACCGCATCCAGCGCGCGGACCTGTTCCCGGCGGTCTCGGCCACCGGTTCCGGCAGCCGTCAGCGCTTGCCAGCGCGGGCGTCGCAGACCGGTGAAGCGGGCATCAGCAGCTCCTACTCGGCCACCCTGGGTATCAGTGCCTATGAACTGGACCTGTTCGGTCGGGTTCGCAGCCTGAGCGAGCAAGCCCTGCAAAGCTACTTCGCCACCGAAGAAGCTCGTCGCAGCACTCAAATCAGCCTGGTGGCCAGCGTCGCCAATGCCTACCTGACCTGGCAAGCCGATAAGGAACTGCTCAAGCTGACCCAGGAAACCCTGGGCGCTTACGATCAAAGCCTCAAGCTGACCTCGCGCAGCGCCGAAGTCGGCGTGGCCTCGGCCCTGGACCTGAGCCAGGCGCGCACCGCCGTGGAAAACGCCCGCGTGCAACTGGCCCGCTACACCCGCCAGGTTGCCCAGGACGAAAACAGCCTGACCCTGCTGCTGGGCACCGGCCTGCCGGCCAACCTGCACACCCAACCGCTGAGCGATGACCTGCTCAGCGAAGTGCCGGCCGGACTGCCGTCGGATCTGCTGCAACGTCGTCCGGACATTCTCCAGGCCGAACGCAACTTGCTGGCCGCCAACGCCAACATCGGCGCCGCGCGGGCTGCGTTCTTCCCGAGCATCAGCCTGACGGCCAACGCCGGCACCCTGAGCCCGGACCTGTCCGGCCTGTTCAAGGGTGGTTCGGGCACCTGGACCTTCGCGCCGCAAATCAACCTGCCGATCTTCAACGCCGGCAGCCTGCGGGCGAGCCTGGACTACGCCAAGATCCAGAAAGACATCAACGTCGCGCAGTACGAGAAGTCGATTCAGACCGCGTTCCAGGAAGTCTCCGACGGCCTGGCCGCACGGCGGACCTACAATGAACAGCTGCAGGCCCAGACCGCCTTCGTCGCCGCCAACCAGGACTACTACCGCCTGGCCGAGCGTCGCTACCGCATCGGCGTCGACAGCAACCTGACCTTCCTCGACGCCCAACGCCAACTGTTCAGCGCCCAACAATCGCTGATCACCGACCGTCTCTCGCAATTGACCAGTGAGGTCAATCTGTACAAGGCACTGGGCGGTGGCTGGAACGCCGAGACGGGCAAGAACGAACCGGTGAAAGAAGAAGCGCCGAAGATGAAGCTGTTCTGATTGATGTTTGAACGCTGAAACACGAAGCCCACCGAAAGGTGGGCTTTTTGTTTGTGCGTGCTGTGTGGGAGCAAGACTTGCCCACGATGAAGGCGATGCGGTCTTGCAGAAACCGAGACGCCTGTTTCGCGAGCAAGCTTTGCTCCCACAGCCCAGCATGGGATAAATCCCACCCAACTAACGTGGGTCGACGATATCCAGCGCTCGACTGGCCAACAACTCACCCAAGTCAATCATCTGCGCCACGCCGAGCGCGACATGCCGCCGCGAGCCTTCCAGATCGAACGCCAGGTCGTTGACCATGGCACTGGCCGAGGCCAGGGTTTCGCTGAGATTTGCTAGCAGGCACTCGGTGTCGAGGGTATCGATGACGGTGAAAACTTGAGTAGATGAGGTGTTGGGTTTTGGGGCGGGAGTGGTGCCCAGATGGTAATCGAGTGCTCGGTCTGCGGCCTCATGGAGCTTTTCTGGATCGGGGTCGTTGTAGGGGAAGGTGCACTCTGATGGCGAAGAAGGATGATGTTTTTTCATAACGGCGCTCCTGCATCAATTGGAGCCCGAGACATTGGGTCCGGGCGCTGGCGCCTAATGAATTCGGCGGGCTTGCAGTCCCGGTCGCTGAGTGGGCAGCGACCGGGACAGGCTAGATTTACCGCTTCCGAGCAGCAACCTTAAAACCTCGTCGGAAAAGTCGTCGAGTCTGTCAGACCGGCCACACATCTTGTGCGAGCTTGCTCGCGATAGCGGCCTGTCAGCTGGCTTTGCTCTTGTTGACTGGGTACATATCCGTTTTCGTGGTAACGGCGACTTAGGGTTTCGCCCTTACGGCGAGTCACTTTCGAAAAGCGCGAAAGTAACCAAAGCGCTCCTGCCCCACCACTCGGCACCTCGCCTAGGCTCGGTGTGCCCTCACTCCGGCATTGCTCCGTGGGCCGCCGCGAAGGACCATCCATGGTCCAGCGCGGCTACCTCGGCATCCATGCCGAGGTGCCCACTGCGCAATGCCTGCGTTCGGCCAGCGTGGTTAACGGGGCGCCGAGATCAACGTCCGCCACGAGGCGGCCTAGTAGCCGACCTGGTTCTTGGTGAGACCGCGTTTCTCCTGTGGGAGCAAAGCTTGCTCGCGATGGCGGTGGGTCAGTCACATGGATGTTGAGCCTACTGGCCTCATCGCGAGCAAGCTCGCTCCCACAATTGGGATTGGGGACAGCCGAAGAAACAGGTTGGCTATAAGGGAGCCTTCGCGAGCAGGCTTTGCTCCCACAGATCTGATGGGTGTACGACCGGGAGAGCCAGGTCGGCTATCAGGCCGCCTCGCGAGCAAGCTTTACTCCCACAGATCTGATGGGTGTACGACCGGGAGAGCCAGGTCGGCTATCAGGCCGCCTCGCGAGCAAGCTTTACTCCCACAGATCTGATGGGTGTACGACCGGGAGAGCCAGGTCGGCTATCAGGCCGCCTCGCGAGCAAGCTTTACTCCCACAGATCTGATGGGTGTACGACCGGGAGAGCCAGGTCGGCTGTCAGGCCGCCTCGCGAGCAAGCTTTGCTCCCACAACAGCTCTGATGGGTGCACGACCGTGAGAACCAGGTCGGCTGTCAGGCCGCCTCGTGGCGGACGTTGATCTCGGCGCCCCGTTAACCACGATGGCCGAACGCAGGCATTGCGCAGTGGGCATCCCGGCATGGATGCCGGGATAGCCGCGCTGGGCCATGGATGGCCCTTCGCGGCGGGCCCACGGAGCAATGCCGAAGTGAGGGCATGCCGAGCCTAGGCGAGGCACCAAGTGGTGGGGCAAAAGCGCTTTGGTTACTTTCGCGCTTTTCGAAAGTGACCCGCCGTCAGGGCGGAACCCTAAGTCGCCGTTACCGCGAAAACGGATATGTACTCAGTCAACAAGAACAAGGCCAGCTGTCAGGCCGCCATCGCGAGCAAGCTCGCTCCCACAGTAATTGCGTCTATCCAACCAATTGTTTTGCCGTTCGATAATCGCCCAAAACCCGCAAACGGCAATTGAACCGATCCCGGGCGGCCCTTCACCATCGCTCGCACAAAACCAATAACAACAGGTTCGAAGCCATGCCCCTACGCCCCGCCTCGCCAGGCTGATCCCTCGATCATCTAACCGCCCAGGTTCCACCGTACCGTCTGCAATCCAAAGTTGCGGCAACGACCCGTTTTGCCCATAAAAATCAGAGACACGCCCATGAAACCCACACAGTACTTGTTCCCCAGCCTCATTGCCGTAGCCCTGACCAGCACCGCCCTGCCCGTCCTGGCCGCAGAGTCAGGGTTTGTCGAAGATGCCAAGGTCAACCTCAACCTGCGCAACTTCTACTTCAACCGCAACTTCACCAACTCGAATGCCACCCAAGGTAAAGCCGAGGAATGGACCCAGAGCTTCATCCTCGACGCCAAGTCCGGCTTCACTCAGGGTGTGGTCGGTTTCGGCGTGGATGTGCTGGGCATGTACTCGGTGAAGCTCGACGGCGGTCGTGGCACGGCCGGTACACAACTGCTGCCAGTGCACGACGACGGTCGCCCGGCCGATGACTTCGGTCGCCTGGGCGTGGCCCTCAAGGCCAAGGTCTCGAAGACTGAGTTGAAGGTTGGTGAGTGGATGCCGGTGCTGCCGATCCTGCGTTCCGACGACGGCCGTTCCCTGCCCCAGACCTTCCGTGGCGGCCAGGTAACCTCCACCGAAATCAGCGGCCTGACCCTCTACGGCGGCCAGTTCCGCGCCAACAGCCCGCGCAACGACGCGAGCATGGAAGACATGTCGATGAACGGCCGCGGCGCGTTCACCTCCGACCGGTTCAACTTCGGCGGCGGCGAGTATGCCTTCAACGAAAAACGCACCCAGGTCGGCGTCTGGTACGCGGAACTGTCCGACATCTACCAGCAGCAATATTTCAACCTGACCCACAGCCAACCCATCGGCGACTGGACCTTGGGCGCCAACCTCGGCTATTTCACTGGCAAGGAAAACGGCAGCGCCCTGGCCGGCGACCTGGACAACAAAACTACGTTCGCCATGCTCTCGGCCAAATACGGTGGCAACACCTTCTATGTCGGCCTGCAAAAAGTCGGTGGCGACGATGCCTGGATGCGCGTCAACGGCACCAGCGGCGGCACCCTGGCGAACGACAGCTACAACTCCAGTTATGACAATGCCAAGGAAAAATCCTGGCAACTGCGCCACGACTTCAACTTCGCCGCCGTCGGCGTGCCGGGCCTGACCCTGATGAACCGCTACATCAGCGGCGACAACGTGCATACCGCCACGGTCGACGATGGTAAGGAATGGGGTCGGGAAAGTGAGCTGGCTTATACCGTGCAGAGCGGCGCGCTGAAGAGCCTCAATGTGAAGTGGCGCAACTCGACGATGCGCCGGGATTACAGCACCAATGAGTTCGATGAGAACCGCTTGATCGTCAGCTATCCGATCAGCTTGCTGTAAAAGCCAGATATGGATGGAGGCTGTACCACCGTCATCGCGAGCAGGCTCGCTCCCACAGGGAATCGGTGTCGAGCACCAAAAGTGTGCTCACTGAGCATCCCGTGTGGGAGCGAGCTTGCTCGCGATGACTTTGGCACATCCAACATCATCGCCAACTGACCCACCGCCATCGCGAGCAAGCTCGCTCCCAC
Source organism: Pseudomonas sp. St316 (assembly GCF_018325905.1). NCBI lineage: Bacteria > Pseudomonadati > Pseudomonadota > Gammaproteobacteria > Pseudomonadales > Pseudomonadaceae > Pseudomonas > Pseudomonas sp. St316. The sequence goes on from NZ_AP021901.1 coordinate 5,202,000, forward strand.
AGGGATTTGTAGCGGATGGATGCCTGTGAGCGACTCAAAAACTTGTGGGAGCGAGCCTGCTCGCGATGACGGTGGCACATTCAACATGGCCGCAAGCTGACCCACCGCCATCGCGAGCAAGCTCGCTCCCACAGGGACTCAGGGTGTGGGCTTAACCCCGTGATTCGACGCCCAGTTCATCCCACACCGACTCGGCCAGGTGAAAGGTGGCGTTGGCCGCCGGGATGCCGCAGTAGATGGCGCTCTGCATGATCACTTCCTTGATCTCGCCGCGGCTCACGCCGTTGTTGGCGGCGGCGCGCAGGTGCAGCTTGAGTTCTTCGTTACGGTTCATGCCGATCAGCATGGCAATGGTGATCAGGCTGCGGGTGTGGCGCGGCAGGCCCGGGCGGGTCCAGATGTCGCCCCAGGCGTGGCGGGTGATCATCTCCTGGAACTCGCTGTTGAACTCAGTCAGCGCATTGAGGCTGCGGTCGACATGGGCGTCGCCCAGCACCGCGCGGCGAACTTGCATGCCTTCGTCGTAACGTTGTTTCTCGTCCACAAAAAACTCCTCAGGCGCGGCTGGAATCAAGTAGGAAATCCAGCACCCGCGCGCTGAACGCGGCGCCGGCCTGGACGTTGGACAGGTGCGCGGCGTAGAACTCGGCGTACTCGGCCCCACGGACCCGCTCCTGGATAAAGTGCCCACCCGACGGCGGCGTCACGGCATCTTCAGTGCCGGCGATCACCAGCAGCGGCACGCGGATCGACGCCAGTTGCTCACGGAAGTCGGCATCACGCACCGCCGCACAGTTGGCCGCATAGCCCTGGGGCGAAGTGGCGGCGAGCATGTCAGTGATTTTTTTTGCGGTCGCAGGCTGGGCCTGGGCAAAGTCGGGGGTAAACCAACGGGCAATCGAGGCGTCACGCAACGCCACCATCGCCGCCTTGCCGTCACGCAGCACGGTTTCGATGCGCGGGTTCCACACCGACGGATCGCCGATCTTGGCCGCGGTGTTGCACACCACCAATTTGTGCAGACGTTCGCCGGCATTGATTCCCAACCACTGGCCGATCAGCCCCCCCATGGACAAGCCACAAAAGTGCACCTTGTCGATATGCAAGGAATCGAGCATGGCCAGTACATCGCGTCCCAGTTGTTCGATGCTGTACGGTCCTTCGGTGACCAGCGACTGGCCATGGCCGCGCGTGTCGAAGCGCAACACGCGAAAGTGTTCGCTGAAGGCCGCAACCTGCTCATCCCACATGTGCAAATCGGTGCCCAGGGAGTTGGAGAGCACCAACACAGGGGCGTCTTGCGGCCCATCAAAACGATAGTTCAGATCGCCCTCGGCGAGTTTGACGAATCCCACAACAGTCTCCTTTCAGGCGTTAAAGGCAAGGTGTTCGGCCACCGCTCGGGCCACCCAGGTCTGGGCTTGTCCGAGGTAGTGGGCGGGGTTGAGCAAATGATCGAGTTCGGCGGCGGACAGTTGCTCGGTGACCTGGGGTTCGTCCCCCAGCACCTGACGCAAATGCCGGTGTTCGGCCACGACGCGCTTGCAGCATTGCTCCAGCAGATGGTGCGCCGTGTCACGCCCCACACGCTGGGCCAGGACGATGCTCACCGCTTCGGCCAGCACCAATCCCTGGGTCAATTCCAGGTTGCGGGCCATGCGCGCCGCATCCACTTCCAGCCCTTCGGCCAGCAGCCGCGCCTGTTGCAAGGCACCAGAGACCAGGCAGCAGATCTCCGGCAAGGTTTCCCATTCGGCGTGCCACAGGCCCAGGCTGCGCTCGTGTTCCTGGGGCATGGCGCTGAACAGCGTCGACAACAAGCCAGGCACCCGCGTCGCCGCGCCGATCAGCACGGCCGCGCCCACTGGGTTGCGCTTGTGCGGCATGGTGGACGAACCGCCCTTGCCCGGCGCCGACGACTCGAACGCTTCGCCGGCCTCGGTTTGCATCAACAGGCTGATGTCGCGGCCCAGCTTGCCCAGGCTGCCAGCGATCAAACCCAGCACCGAGCCAAACTCCACCAGGCGATCGCGCTGGGTGTGCCACGGCTGTTCCGGCAGGTTCAGTTGCAACTCGGCGGCCAGGGCTTCGGCGACAGGCAGCGCCTGCTCCCCCAACGCCGCCAGGGTTCCGGAAGCGCCGCCGAACTGCAGCACCAGCAAGCGCGGCTTGAGTTCCCGCAAGCGTTGGCGACTGCGGGTGATCGCCCCCAGCCAACCGGCGATTTTCATGCCCAAGGTCACTGGCGTCGCGTGTTGCAGCCAAGTGCGACCGGCCAACGGTGTGGCGGCGTAGCGTTCGGCTTGGCGGGCCAGGGTGTCGGCCAGTTGCGCCAATTCGCCTTCGATCAAGCCCAGCGCCTGGCGCAATTGCAGCACCAGCCCGCTGTCCATCACGTCCTGGCTGGTCGCGCCCAGGTGCACATAGCGCTCGGCCTCGGCGCTCTGGCTGGCGATGCGCTTGCCCAACGCCTTGACCAGCGGGATCGCCGAATTGCCGGCACTGGCAATCGCTTCGCTCAATGCCGAAAAATCGTACAACTGGGCACGGCAGGCGTTCTCGATTGGCGCCACCGCGTCCTGGGGGATCAAACCTACCCGCGCCTCGGCCCGGGCCAGCGCCGCCTCGACATCCAGCATGGCCTGGACCCGCCCCGCATCGCAGAACACCTCGCGCATGTCGCGGGCGGTGAAGTAGGCATCGAACAGCTGATTGCCCGGTCGTTCGCTCATAAACAGTCCTTGGATGCGCCCGCCTCTCGGTCGGGCGCGGTGGTGTCAAAGGTCGTGATGCAAATACGCCGGTTGCTTGGGCAGGCGCAGGCTAAACAGAAACGCCACCACCATCATCACCGTGACGTACCAATAAAATGCGTTTTCCATGCCTTGGGCCTTCAGGCTCAGGGCGACGTACTCGGCCGAGCCACCAAAAATCGCATTGGCCACCGCATAGGCCAACCCTACCCCCAGCGCCCGTACTTCGGGTGGAAACATTTCAGCTTTTACCAATCCGCTGATGGAGGTGTAGAAGCTGACGATCGCCAGCGCCAGGGTAATCAGCACAAACGCCAGGAACGGGCTGCTGATACTTTTGAGGGTCAGCAGGATCGGCACTGTGCACAAGGCGCCCAGAGCGCCGAACCAGAGCATGGAATTACGCCGACCGATCTTGTCCGCCAGCATGCCGAACAGCGGCTGCATGCACATATAGAGGAACAGCGCGCCGGTCATGATGTAGCTGGCGGTCTTGGCGTGCAGGCCAGCCGTGTTCACCAGGTACTTCTGCATGTACGTGGTGAAGGTGTAGAAAATCAGCGAGCCGCCGGCGGTGTAGCCGAGCACGGTGATGAACGCGGCCTTGTGGCTGCGAAACAGTGCCGCGATGCTGCCGGCATCCTTGTTCTCGCGCATTTCCTTGCTGCTGGTTTCCTTCAGGGAACGGCGCAGGAACAGGGAAATCAATGCAGCCACGGCGCCCACCACGAATGGAATCCGCCAGCCATAGGCACGCAGTTCGTCTTCGCTGAGCAACTGTTGCAGGATCACCACCAGCGACACCGCCAGCAATTGCCCGCCGATCAGCGTCACGTACTGGAACGAGGCGAAAAAGCCACGTTGGCCCTTGAGGGCGACTTCGCTCATGTAGGTGGCCGTGGTGCCGTATTCGCCACCCACCGACAGGCCCTGCAGCAAGCGCGCGAACAACAGCAACAGCGGCGCCCAGACGCCGATGTCCTTGTAGGTGGGAAGGCAGGCGATGAGCAACGAGCCGAAGCACATCATCAGCACCGAGATCATCATCGAGTTCTTGCGCCCATGACGATCCGCCACCCGGCCGAAAATCCAGCCGCCGATGGGTCGCATCAGGAACCCGGCGGCGAACACACCGGCCGTGTTGACCAGTTGCACCGTAGGGTTGTCCGAGGGGAAGAACGCTGGCGCGAAATAAATCGCGCAGAACGCGTAGACGTAGAAGTCGAACCATTCGACCAGGTTGCCGGATGAGGCACCGACGATGGCGAAGATGCGCTTGCTGCGTTCTTCGCCGGTGTAGTGGCTGGTTGGGGTGGTCATGGGTTATTCACTCTTAGGGACTCAACAAAGTCTAGACACACTTCGTAACAGTCCCGTTCCACAGTATTGCGTTGCTTATACTGGCGCTATCGCGGGCAAGCCTTGCTCCCACAGAGGTTGCAGCCATTACCCACAACCTGTTGTGCACGCCTTGTGGGAGCAAGGCTTGCCCGCGATGGCGCTCCTGCTGGCACACTCAATAATCGAAGAACACCGTCTCGGCATCCGTGCCCTGCAGAATCACGTTCCACTGATACACACCCGACGCATCGGGCTTGCTCACGATCGTGGCGCGACGCTCCTCGGGTACACAGGCCAGCAGCGGGTCGGTTTCGTTGGCCGGTTCGCCGTCGAAGTAGATGCGCGTCAGCAAATGCTTGACCAGCCCGCGAGCGAACACCAGCACCACCAAGTGCGGGGCCTGGGTCGTGCCTTCCAATCCCGGCACAGTGCCCGGCTTGATGGTGGTGAAGCGGAAGCGCCCTTCGGCATCCACCGGCACCCGGCCAAAGCCTTCGAAGTGCGGGTCCAGGGGTTTGTCCTGGTCGTCTTCCGGGTGGGCGTATTTACCGGCGGCGTTGGCCTGCCAGACTTCCAGCATCGCGTCGTTGACGAACTGGCCATTGCCGTCGACCACCTGCCCGGTGATCGCCACGCGCTGGCCGAGGGTTTGTGCGACGGTCAGGTCTTCGCGGTTCAGCCAGGTCAGGCCGATGTGGTAGTAAGGGCCAACGGTGTGGGACGTGGTGGCGGTGAGCGTCATCTTATTTCTCCATCGGCGTGGCATCGCGGCCGCGCAAGACGATGTCCCAGCGGTAACCGAGGGCGTAGTGAGGGACGGTTTTTTCGAGGTCGAAACGGGCGATCAGACGTTCCTTGGCGCGGGTGTCCGGCACGCAGTTGTAGATCGGGTCGTATTCCAGCAACGGGTCGCCCGGGAAGTACATCTGCGTCACCAGGCGCGTCAGGATACTCGGCCCGAACAGTGAGAAATGGATGTGCGCCGGGCGCCAGGCGTTGTGGTGGTTGCCCCACGGATAAGCACCAGGCTTGATGGTCTGGAACTGATACCAGCCGTCGGCATCGGTGACGGTGCGACCGGTGCCGGTGAAATTTGGGTCCAGGGGCGCGTCATGGTTGTCGCGGTCATGGTTGTAGCGACCGGCGGCGTTGGCCTGCCAGATCTCCACAAGGATGCCTGGCACTGGCAGGCCATTCTCATCCAGCACGCGCCCGTGAATGATGATCCGCTCCCCCAATGGCTCGCCGGCATGTTGGGCGGTCAGGTCATGGTCCTTCTCTTGGACGCGGTCGGCACCGACAGTCGGGCCGGTAATTTCCGACAGCGAATGAGGCAGGAACACCAATGGCTTGGACGGCGAGCGCAGGTTGGTGGACTGGTATGGCGGGTGCAGATACTCCGGCTGGGTGCCCGCTTGAGGGCGACGATAACCAGGCTTGTCAGTCATGAAGCATTCCTCGGTTTCTTATTAGTAGAGCGACGCATCAGACGCGCTCGATTGCCAATGCCAGACCCTGGCCGACGCCGACGCACATGGTCGCCAGGCCTTTTTTGCCGCCGGTCTTTTCCAGGTGGTGCAGCGCCGTCAGTACCAAGCGCGCCCCGCTCATGCCCAGTGGATGGCCGAGGGCGATGGCGCCGCCGTTCGGGTTGACCTGGGGAGCATCGTCCGCCAGCCCCAAATCGCGCAACACCGCCAGGCCCTGGCTGGCAAACGCTTCATTGAGTTCGATCACATCGAAATCCGCGACCGCCAGGCCCAGGCGCTCAGTAAGCTTGCGCACCGCCGGCACCGGACCGACGCCCATCACTCGGGGTGCCACGCCGGCACTGGCCATGCCCAGCACTTTGCCGCGGGGCGTCAGGCCGTGCTTCTTCACTGCTTCGGCCGACGCCAGGATCAGTGCAGCCGCGCCGTCGTTGACACCCGAGGCGTTGCCGGCAGTGACGGTCTTGTCGGGGCCGTTGACCGGCTTGAGTTTGCTCAAGGTCTCCAGCGTGGTGTCGGCGCGGGGATGCTCGTCCTGCTCGACCACGGTTTCACCTTTTTTATGGGTGATGCGCACTGGAACGATTTCTTCGGCGAAAAACCCTGCCGCCTGGGCCGCTGCCGTGCGCTGTTGGCTGCGCAAGGCGAAAGCGTCCTGGTCGGCACGGGACACGGCGTAGTCATCGGCCACGTTATCAGCGGTCTGCGGCATCGCATCCACGCCGTACTGGGCTTTCATCAATGGGTTGATGAAGCGCCAGCCGATGGTGGTGTCTTCCAGCTTCATGTTGCGGGAAAACGCCGCGTCCGCCTTGCCCATCACGAACGGCGCACGGGACATCGACTCCACCCCACCGGCGATGGCCAGTTCCATCTCACCGCTGGCGATGGCGCGGAACGCGGTGCCGACGGCGTCCATGCCCGAGGCGCAGAGGCGGTTGAGGGTCACGCCGGGGATGCTTTCCGGCAGGCCCGCCAACAGCAGCGCCATGCGCGCCACATTGCGGTTGTCTTCGCCGGCCTGGTTGGCGCAGCCGAGAAACACTTCGTCCACCGCGCTCCAGTCCACCGAAGGGTTGCGCTCCATCAGCGCCTTGATCGGCACGGCCGCCAGGTCGTCGGCGCGCACGGCGGACAAACCGCCGCCAAACCGACCGATAGGGGTTCGAATCGCATCACAGATATAAACGTCGCGCATCAGGCTTCTCCCGGTGCCTGGCCGTGGGCCGCCGCGGTACGAGCTTCCAGGTCGCGCAGTGCGCGCAGCTCCACTTCGGTCGGTTCGGCGGTGGTTTGCACCTGATCGGCGAAACGAATCGCCCACCCGGTGGCGGCAATGACTTGCTCGCGGGTCACGCCGGGGTGCAGCGCGGTGACCACGAACTCATGGGTGTCGGCTTCCGGTTCCATGATGCACAAGTCGGTGATGATACCGACGGGACCGGCGCCTGGCAGGCCCAGGCGCTTGCGCGAATCGCCGCCTTCGCCGTGGCCGACCGAGGTGATGAAATCCAGCTTGTCGACAAACGAGCGAGCCGACTGCTTGAGGATGATCAACACGCTCTTGGCAGAGCCGGCGATTTCCGGCGCGCCACCGGCACCCGGCAAGCGGACTTTCGGCTGATGGTAGTCGCCCACCACCGTAGTGTTGATGTTGCCGAAACGGTCGACCTGGGCTGCGCCGAGGAAACCGACGTCGATGCGTCCGCCTTGCAGCCAGTAGCGAAAAATCTCACCGGTCGGTACGACGGTGTCAGCGGTTTCCGCCAGCTCACCGTCGCCGATGGACAGTGGCAGTACGCTGGGCTTGGCACCGATCGGGCCGGATTCGTAGATCAGCACGACGTCCGGCGACGACGTCAGCCGCGCCAGGTTGGCCGCTTTCGACGGCAGGCCGATGCCAACGAAGCACACGGCATTGTTCTTCAAGCGACGCGCCGCGGCGACGGTCATCATTTCGTTGGTGGAGTAAGTCATGGTTTCACCTGCGAAGCAGCTGCCAGTCTGGCCTGGAATTCACTGAAGTCTTTAGTGCCATGGATGTATTCGTTGATCCATGCGGTAAAGGTCTCACGGTCCCGGGCGATCGGATCCCACGCCTGGTAGAAGCGGTTGTCACGCTCGGTGTAGCCCAGAGCGTAGGACGGATGAGCACCACCCGGCACAAGGCACACGGCGCTCAACGCCCAGGTCGGCAGTACGCAAGCGTTCATCGGTGCGTTCAGATCGTCGACGATTTCTTCCACGGTGACGATGCAACGCTTGGCGGCCAGGGCGGCTTCTTTCTGCACACCGAGAATGCCCCACAGCAGCACGTTGCCCTTGCGGTCGGCTTTCTGGGCGTGGATCACAGTGATGTCCGGGCGCACCGAAGGTACAGCGGCCAATACTTCACCGGTGAAGGGACAGGTCACGCTCTTGATCAGCGGGTTGACCTTCGGCAGGTCGGAACCGGCATAGGCTCGCAGTACGGCGAACGGCAGGCCGGAGGCGCCGGCGACGTATGCGTTGGCCAGGTCGGCGTGGCTGTGTTCCTCGATCTCCAGCGGGCGTGGCCATTGTTTCTCCACGGCATCGCGCAAGCGGTGCAACGACCCGACACCAGGGTTGCCGCCCCAGGAGAAAATCAACTTGCGAGCACAACCGGCGCCGATCAACTGGTCGTAGATCAGGTCAGGTGTCATGCGTACCAGGGTCAGGTCTTTCTTGCCCTGACGAATGATTTCATGACCCGCCGCCGTAGGAATCAAGTGAGTGAAGCCTTCGAGCGCGACAGTATCGCCGTCGTTGACGAATTGCTTCACCGCGTCGTGCAGCGAAAGGATTTCAGCCATGGGGCAGGCTCCCGTTTTCCAGTAGACCGACATGAAGAAAAAGGCGCGAGGTTAAGCGCCGCAGTGACTGAAGATTAAGCCGGGCGGTAAAGCCAAACAATCCGATAATCGACTGAGTGTTCGTTTATCGAACAGATTGTTGTTTAGCTATCTATATTTGCCCAAGCACACAGAGCCCCTGTGGGAGCGAGTTTGCTCGCGATGGCGATGTGTCAGAGACCGATACCTGTCTGATCCAACGCTATCGAGCAAGCTCGCTCCCACAGGTATTCCATTGGAGGTTATATCGTGGGTTCAGGTCGCATCTGCATGGCTGACCATGCCCTTGATCACCACCGCTGTGGTCGCCAGGGCCGCTGGGATCACCAGGGCGGTGAGGACCTGTTCGAAGTTCCAGCCCAGGCCCAACAGGGTCGCGCCCATCCAGGCGCCGAGGATCGCGCCGAAACGACCGATACCCAGCATCCACGAGACACCGGTGGCCCGACCCTGGGTCGGGTAGAAACGCGCGGCCAGGGAAGGCATCGCCGATTGCGCGCCGTTGACGCACATGCCGGCCACCAGCACCAGTGTGGCGAGCAAGGTGATGTTACCCAGGCTCTGCCCCACCGCGTAGGCAAACAACCCGGCCATCAGATAGAAAATGCCGATGACCTTGTGCGGATTGAACCGGTCCATCGCCCAACCCACCCCGACGGCGCTCAACACGCCGCCAAACTGGAACAAAGCACCGATAAACGCAGCCTGCTCCATGCTCGCGCCACTGTCGCGCATCAGGGTCGGCAGCCAACTGGTCAACAGGTAGACGATCACCAGGCCCATGAAATAGGTCAGCCACAGCAGCAAGGTGCCAGCGCTGTAGGTGCCGGAGAAAATCACCGCCAGCACGTTGCGGGCTTTCACGGTTTTCTGTTCCGGCACACTGAAGCTCGCCGCTTGGGCCACTATGCTCGGTTCGATCGGTGCCAGGGTCCTGCGCACCTTGTCGGTGCCGCGATTGCGCACCACCAGGTAACGCGCCGACTCCGGCAGCCAGAACAGCAACACGACCGCCAGGATCAACGGCAGGATCCCGCCAATCAGCAGCAGGCTGTGCCAACCGAACGCTGGTATCAACTTGGCAGAGATGAACCCGCCGCCGGCCATGCCCAGGTTGAAGCCGCAGAACATGCTGGTCACCAACAGGGATTTCTTGCGTTCCGGGGTGTACTCCGAGAGCAAGGTGGTGGCGTTCGGCATCCCGGCGCCTAATCCCAGGCCGGTCAGGAAACGCAATACCAACAGTTGATCGACATTGGTGCTGTAGGCCGACGCCAGGCTGAACGCGCCGAACAGCAGGACCGCGCCCACCAGTACGACTTTTCGTCCGAAGCGGTCAGCCAGCGGCCCTGAGCCCAGTGCGCCGAACACCATGCCGATCAGCGCGGCGCTCATCACCGGGCCAAGGCTGGCGCGATCGATGCCCCACTCCTGGGACAGCGCCGGGGCGATGAAACCCATGGCCGCCGTGTCGAGGCCGTCGAGGAAAACAATCAAGAAACAGAGAATCACCACCCGCCACTGGTAGCGCGAAATGGGTTGGGCATTGATGAAGGACTGCACATCGAGGCAGTTGCCTACGGAGGTCTGAGGCTGGTTCATTTTATTTTTATTCCACGCGATAAACGCAGGCGAACGATCAGGGACCGGCGAAAGACGCCGGATGACGCTGCGCGACATTAATGAGGCCAGGCAAATACCGTCAATTCATCGCCGCCGACTGTGTGCGTTTATCGAACAGCTTACGTGAACAGCTGCGCGCTCAGGTCACGACTGGCCCCCAGCAGGCCTGGCAGGAAGCGCTGTTCCAGCTCATTGCGGCTGACCCGCCCGGCATGGGTACTGACATTCAGCGCCGCTACCACTTGCCCGGATGCGTCGTACACCGGCACGGCAATCGAACGCAGGCCCTGTTCCAGTTCCTGGTCGACGATGCACCAGCCTTGCTGCCGCACTTGTTCCAGGCATTCAAGCAATGCCTCGGGAGTGTGCAAGGTGCGGCTGGTCTTGGCTTGCAGGTCGGCATGGTCCAGGTAGTCGCGCAGCGAAGCATCATCCAGGGCCGCCAGGAGAATCCTGCCCATCGAAGTGCAATAGGCCGGCAGACGCCCGCCGACCGACAGATCGACCGAAATCAGACGCTGGGTGGTGGCTGACCGGGCGATATAGAGGATGTCGTCGCCTTCGAGCGTCGCCATGTTGCAGGCTTCGTGCAATTGCTCGCTCATGCGGTCCAGGTACGGCTGGGCAGAAACGGCCAGGGGCGTCGAGGACAGATAGGCGTGCCCCAGGGTCAGCACTTTGGGCAGCAGCGAATAGGTCCGTCCGTCCGTGGTGGCGTAACCCAGTTTGATCAAGGTATGCAGGCAACGCCTGACGGCGGCGCGAGGGATTTCCGTGCGATGACTGATCTGGGCGATGGTCAGGTGCCGCTTGCGCTCCTGGAAGGCCTGGACCACGGCCAATCCGCGGGCCAGGGACGTCATGAAATCAGGATCGCCGGTCAGGGCCTGGATCCGCTTGGCCGGCGAGGCGACGATCGGTGGCGCGACTGAAGTGAAAGCATTGCGCAATTGGTCGTTCATGTCTGGTCCTTCCCCGGGAATGACGGCTATTACAAGCGGCTGTCCGACGGACAGACAAGGGTCGGACCGCCAACAGTGTTCGATTATCGAACCGGCAACCGATAATCGCAATCCTGCGCGGTGTCATGGGTTCGCCAGCCGTCGAACGCTCGATAACAAGTTGAGCGAGAGCAACAAGCGATTTGACGTGAAGGCCTGGGCGATATTGAACTTGTCGCCTTGAATGGCATCAGGATATCGGCACTAGCAAGCCTCTTCTGAAACCTGATTGACACAAGTTTGCACATACAAACATCGTTTCACACAACAACAGGTCACTTTAAATTTTTCCCGATAGTGTTATTCAGCTGGACCGCTATAATGCAATTCAGCGACGATACGGCCAATCGACCGCTTCCGTACGCAGGCACCTTGGTCAAGACCTTGGCGCCCGAAGCACCTTTAGGGTCGCTTCCCCTGTATTGGCAACAACACGAAGCCCTGATGCTACGTCAGCTGTCAGCTCTGGTGCCGTGGCCGTCTGCATGCCTACATGCAGTGCGTATCACCAGATTCAATTTCAATTAATTAGGTACAACTGTGACGAAAGACGAACTGCGCGCGGAACTTGAGCGCCAGGAACAACGTTACAAGGAAGTTTACGGCGGGGAAATCACCACCTACGCCGCACAACCTGAACCGGAACGCAAACCCTGGCGCAAGCGCGCCACCGTTCAGGACCAGGCCTTCACCCAGGAACTCCAGAAAATGGAAAAAGAACTCAAAGCCGAAGAGCAGTGACGCTCTGCGCCTGATGTTCTTGTGAAGAGGGCTCCGGCCGCCACCCAGGCAGGAATCCGCAGCGCACGCCCGCCATGAGCGGGCCGCTATCCGCTCCCGTCCGACGGCCGGAAAGGTTCATCGCCGACCTTCTTTTCAGATATTTCATACAACCGCTCGAGGTGCTTTACAGCGGGCGGCGATCCGGTTCCGGGACGCTTTGCGCCCCTGAATCAAAAGGTTACGCGCCCCGTGGAAAACCTCACGCCAGAGGCATTCCTACAAATTATTTCGTTGAAGAATGTTGCCGATGAGCAGGCAATGCATCGATTACCGAGGTTTTCTGGCATAATCGCGCCCCCTTATGACCGGGTCAGAAAACCTTCATGATCGATTTATTCAGCGGACTGGATGCTTGGGTGCTTGTGAGCCTCTTGCTCGCCCTGGCTTTTGTCCTCGCCTTCGAGTTCATCAACGGCTTTCATGACACCGCTAACGCGGTTGCCACTGTTATCTACACCAAAGCCATGCCGCCTCATCTGGCGGTGTTCTTTTCCGGTGTGTTCAATTTCCTCGGCGTGCTGCTGGGCGGTGTGGGGGTGGCGTACGCCATCGTTCACCTGCTGCCGGTGGAGCTGTTGATCAATGTGAACACCGGACACGGGCTGGCCATGGTGTTTTCGCTGCTTGCAGCGGCCATCACCTGGAACCTGGGCACCTGGTACCTCGGTATCCCGGCATCCAGTTCCCACACGTTGATCGGCTCGATCCTCGGCGTGGGCCTGGCCAACGCGTTGATCAACGATATTCCGTTGGCCGACGGGGTGAACTGGCAGAAGGCGATCGATATCGGCGCCTCCCTGGTGTTCTCGCCCATGGCCGGCTTCCTGGTCGCCGCCCTGGTGCTGATCGGCCTGAAATGGTGGCGTCCGCTGTCGAAGATGCACAAGACGCCGGAACAGCGCCGCCAGATCGACGACAAGAAGCACCCGCCGTTCTGGAACCGCCTGGTATTGGTGATCTCGGCCATGGCTGTGAGCTTTGTCCACGGTTCCAACGATGGTCAGAAAGGTATCGGCCTGATCATGCTGGTGCTGATCGGTATCGTGCCGGCACAGTTTGTACTTGACCTGGGCAGCACCACCTACCAGATTGAGCGGACCCGTGACGCGACCCTGCACCTGAGCCAGTTCTACCAACGCAACAGCGAGTCCCTGGGTGAATACCTGGCGCTGGGCAAAAGCGTGAAAGGCGATCTGCCAGAGAAGTTCCGCTGCAACCCGCAGCAGACCGAGCCAACCATCGATGCCCTGCTCGATACGCTCAAAGGCGTGGCGGACTACCATTCGCTGCCGTCGGAAAGGCGCATCGAGGTTCGTCGCTACCTGCTCTGCCTGGACGACACGGCGAAGAAGGTCGGCAAGCTGCCAAGCCTGGCAGCCCGTGAGAAAGACGACCTGAACAAGCTGCGCAAGGACCTGACCGCCACCACCGAGTACGCCCCGTTCTGGGTGATCCTGGCGGTCGCCCTGGCGCTGGGCCTGGGCACCATGATCGGCTGGAAGCGCGTGGTCCTGACCATCGGCGAGAAAATCGGCAAGCAAGGCATGACCTACGCCCAGGGCATGTCGGCGCAGATCACCACGGCGTGCATGATCGGCATGGCGAACATCTTCAGCCTGCCGGTTTCCACCACCCACGTACTGTCCTCGGGCGTGGCCGGCACCATGATCGCGAACAAGAGCGGCCTGCAAGGTGGCACCGTGCGCAACATCCTGCTGGCTTGGGTGCTGACCCTGCCAGCAACGGTGGCGCTGTCGGCCGGGCTGTTCTGGCTGGCGTCCAAGGCCTTGGGCAGCTGATTCCAGCGGCCACAAAAAAAGGTGCGATCCTCGTGGATCGCACCTTTTTTTATGCCCTGTGGGAGCGAGCTTGCTCGCGATGGCGGTGGGTCAGTCAACACATGTATCTACAGACCTACCGCTATCGCGAGCAAGCTCGCTCCCACAATGGCTTTATGTGAAACAGAAAACTTGCCAAAAAAAAGGGCGACCGAAGTCGCCCAAAATGCCTTGCGTGCTCGTTGTAGCCGGAAAGACCTACGGTTTTTTCCGCTTGTGTGCGTCTTTCCAGATGAATAATCCAAAGCCTGCGAAAAACACGAACATGAGGCCGACCGTCAACACCCCGGCAAACACCACATTATCGAAAAACATGACTGGCCTCCTGGTCTTGCCCCTGTTGCGATGGGTTCAAGTTAACCAATCAGGCCTGGATGGAAATTGACCGGGGTCAATAACGCCCGCAACGGGGCGAAAAGGTGAGGAAATAACTGATCTGCATCAATGGATCGAGGGGGTTCAGCGCTTTTTCGGTTTATTTTTCGGCTTTTTCTTGGGCTTGCCCAACGGCATGGCCTGCTCGAAAGCCTGGCGGACTTCATTGAGGCGTTTTTCGTTAAGGTCGTGAACGCGCTTGGCGCGCTCGGCACTGAGGTCAATCAGCTTGTCGTCTTGGCTCATGGCGTATGGGCATCGTGCAGTGAATTGCGGATGCGCCCATGATGCGGGCTGTTGGCGGCGTTGACCAGCCTGCGCACGTCGGCAAACACTTGAATCAGATCTGGATATCGACCCACAAGCCCTGGCGCGACTCTTCGTCTATCAGCGGCACCACCGGCACGGTGTTGTCGGCGTTGAGTTCGGTGCCCGGTACGGCCAGGTGTTCTTCAGGGTCTTCATCGGCCTCGCGGCGGCGCCTGTCGCGTTCCTGCTGGCGACGCTGTTCCTCGCGCAACAGCAGCGCGGCCTCTTCCGGGTCGCGGTTTTGCAGGTCGATGGTGCTTTCGTTGGAGCTTTGCTGCACCGGGACCACGGGCGGTATGTCCGGTCGCTGGCGAACCGGATCCTGTTGAGCGGTGATGGGTACGGCGCTCAAAGGGAGCATGGGTGGCAACATAGAAGGTCTCCTGTCTTCAGGTTGTCGGCTGGGAAAGTGGCAGCTTGAACCGCCGGTCCGAAACTTGTGACCCAGTTGGCATTGCAGCGTTGCCCAGGGCCGAGCTTGTTTGATCGCTGGGCAAGTTTAAGTTCCGTGCCGTCAGTCACTAATCAGCGTACGTAAATCCTTTGGTCTGAGGGATCCTTCCGTTAAGATAACCGGCTTTTTCAAGGCGGGAGTCAGGCAGCATGGCGCAGCAGTATCAACCGGGGCAACGCTGGATCAGTGACAGCGAAGCCGAGCTGGGTTTAGGCACCGTTCTGGCACAGGACGGCCGCTTGTTGACCGTGCTCTACCCGGCCACTGGCGACACTCGCCAGTACGCGCTACGGAATGCGCCGCTTACCCGTGTACGGTTTTCGCCGGGCGATGTGATCACTCACTTCGAAGGCTGGAAAATGACCGTGCGCGAAGTCGATGACGTCGATGGGCTGCTGGTCTACCACGGCCTCAACGGGCAGAACGAAGTCGTCACCCTGCCCGAAACCCAACTGTCGAACTTTATCCAGTTCCGCCTGGCGAGCGACCGTCTGTTCGCCGGCCAGATCGACCCGCTGGCCTGGTTCTCCCTGCGCTACCACACCCTGGAACACACCAGCCGCCAGTTGCAGTCTTCGCTTTGGGGCCTGGGCGGCGTCCGTGCCCAACCCATCGCCCACCAATTGCATATTGCCCGTGAAGTGGCCGACCGCATTGCGCCGCGGGTGTTGCTGGCGGACGAAGTGGGCCTGGGCAAGACCATCGAGGCTGGCCTGGTCATCCACCGTCAACTGCTGTCCGGCCGCGCCAACCGCGTCCTGATCCTGGTGCCGGAAAACCTCCAGCACCAATGGCTGGTGGAAATGCGCCGGCGCTTCAACCTGCAGGTCGCGCTGTTCGACGAAGAACGCTTCATTGAAAGCGATGCCAGCAACCCATTCGAAGACACTCAACTGGCCCTGGTGGCGCTGGAGTGGCTGGTAGACGACGAGAAGGCCCAGGACGCGCTGTTCGCCGCCGGCTGGGACCTGATGGTGGTCGACGAGGCCCATCACCTGGTGTGGCACGAAGATCAAGCCAGCCCGCAGTACGCGCTGGTCGAACAACTCGCCGAGACAATCCCGGGCGTACTGCTGCTGACCGCAACCCCGGAACAACTGGGCCAGGACAGCCATTTCGCCCGCCTGCGCCTGTTGGACCCGAATCGCTTCCACGACCTCAAGGCCTTCCGCGCCGAGAGCGAAAACTATCGCCCGGTAGCCGAAGCCGTGCAGGAGCTCTTGGACAAAGGCCGTCTCTCGCCAGAGGCCCACAAGACCATCCAGGGCTTTTTGGGCAATGAAGGCGAAGCGTTGCTGACCGCCGTCAATGATGGCGATGTCGAAGCCAGTGCCCGACTGGTGCGCGAATTACTGGACCGTCACGGCACCGGCCGCGTGCTGTTTCGCAACACCCGCGCCGCTGTGCAGGGCTTCCCGGAGCGCAAGTTGCACGCCTACCCGCTGCCATGCCCGGACGAATACCTCGAACTGCCGTTGGGCGATCACCCCGAGCTGTACCCGGAAGTCAGCTTCCAGGCCCAGCCGGACGCCAGCGAAGAAGAACGCTGGTGGCGTTTCGACCCGCGGGTCGAGTGGCTGATCGACACCCTGAAGATGCTCAAGCGCACCAAAGTGCTGGTGATCTGTGCCCACGCCGAAACCGCCATGGACCTGGAAGACGCCCTGCGCGTGCGTTCCGGCATCCCGGCCACGGTGTTCCACGAAGGCATGAACATCCTGGAGCGCGACCGCGCAGCGGCCTATTTCGCCGACGAAGAGTTCGGTGCCCAGGTGCTGATCTGCTCGGAAATCGGCAGTGAAGGCCGCAACTTCCAGTTCGCCCATCACCTGGTGCTGTTCGATCTGCCGGCGCACCCGGACTTGCTGGAGCAACGTATCGGTCGTCTGGACCGGATCGGCCAGAAACACACCATCGAACTGCATGCCCCGTACCTGGAAACCAGCCCGCAAGCGCGGCTGTTCCAGTGGTATCACGAAGCCCTGAATGCATTTCTCAACACCTGCCCGACCGGCAACGCCTTGCAGCATCAGTTCGGCCCGCGCCTGCTGCCGCTGCTGGAAGAAGCCGACGATGGCCAGTGGCAAGCCCTGATCGACGAAGCCCGCACCGAACGCGAGCGCCTGGAAGCTGAGCTGCACACCGGTCGCGACCGTTTGCTGGAGCTCAACTCCGGCGGCGCCGGTGAAGGCGATGCGCTGGTGGAAGCCATTCTCGAGCAAGACGACCAGTTTGCCCTGCCGATCTACATGGAAACCCTGTTCGACGCCTTTGGTATCGACAGCGAGGACCATTCGGAAAACGCGCTGATCCTCAAGCCCAGCGAAAAAATGCTCGACGCCAGCTTCCCGCTGGGCGACGACGAAGGCGTGACCATCACCTACGACCGCAACCAGGCGCTGTCGCGCGAAGACATGCAGTTCATCACCTGGGAGCACCCGATGGTGCAAGGCGGCATGGACCTGGTGTTGTCCGGTTCCATGGGCAACACCGCCGTGGCGCTGATCAAGAACAAGGCCCTCAAGCCCGGCACCGTGTTGCTGGAGTTGCTCTACGTCAGCGAGGTGGTCGCCCCGCGCTCCCTGCAACTGGGCCGTTACCTGCCGCCGGCCGCCCTGCGCTGCCTGCTGGACGCCAACGGCAACGACCTGGCCGCCCGGGTTTCGTTCGAAACCTTGAACGACCAGCTCGAAAGCGTGCCTCGTGCCAGCGCCAACAAGTTCATCCAGGCCCAGCGCGACCAACTGACGCCACGGATCAACGCCGGCGAAGAGAAAATCGCCCCGCGTCACGCCGAACGCGTGGCCGAGGCCCAGCGCCGCCTGGCTGCCGATACCGATGAGGAACTGGCACGCCTGACCGCCCTGCAAGCGGTCAACCCGACCGTGCGCGACAGCGAACTGGTGGCCCTGCGCCAACAGCGCGAGCAAGGCCTGGCGATGCTTGAGAAAGCGGCGTTGCGCCTGGAGGCGATTCGGGTGTTGGTGGCGGGCTGAGTTTGGCGAGGGGCCGTCGTGGTGCTTTTATCGGGTGTATATCCGATTCTTTGGTAACGGCGGCTTATGGTTCCGCCCTTACGTCCACCGCGAGGCGGCCTGACAGCCGACCTGGCTCTCCCGGTCGTACTCCGCCCCAACTGTGGGGACGAGCCTGCTCGCGAAGAGGTCAGCGCATCCAACATCTTCGTCGGCTGTAACACCGCCTTCGCGAGTAGGCTCGCTCCCACAGGGATTTCCGGCAGCCACAAGATGCCCAGACGCCACGGAACCCTGTGGGAGCGGGCTTGCTCGCGAAGAGGCCGGCACATCCAGCATCGTCATCGACTGTATCGCCGCCTTCGCGAGCAAGCTTTGCTCCCACAGATCTGACGGTTGTACGACCAGGGAAACCAGGTCGGCTGTCAGGCCGCCTCGCAGTGGACGTAAGGGCGGAACCCTAAGTGGCCGTTACCGCAGCAACGGATAGACACCCACAACTCAACGCTAAGGACTGTAATACCCCACCGCCACCAGGAAATGCCCGACCTTCTTCAAGTACGCATGCTTGTCCTCGACCTTGCCCGTCACCGGGTTCTTCCAGCGATACTCATATTCCCCCGCCTCCTGCTTGCCGATCATCGCCAGGATCGGCTCCCCCACCGGCTTGCCATCGGGGTCCTTGACCTTGGCGAAGTCGGTATTGATCAAGCGCAGGTTGGTGCCGTGGCCGACATACCGGCGGGTATTGAGGTCAACGACGAAGACATACAGGTCATCCTGCAGATAACCGCCCTTGAGGGAATTGACCGCCGTCAGCGTGGCTTTCTCGTTTTTCAGCAAGTCGCTCGAGGCCTTGTCCAGCAGCGCCCTGGCCTGTTCGGCAGAAGCCCGTGGCAGGTAGTAGCCAACGGCCAGGATTCGTTCACCGACGCGCTGGAAATACACATGCTTGCGCTCGACCTTGCCGTCCGACCAGTTCTGCCAACGGTACTCGGCCTGCTGGATGCCGCTGGCCTCGGGAGTTTTCAAGGCATCCTTGAAGGCTTTGCGCAGGTCCGGGCCCAGCACGTCGGAAACATCTCGCCCGATCAGCGCCGAGGAAGGCCCGCCACTGGCGAGCATCACACCCTGGGTGTCCACCACGAATACGTAGCGATCCTTGTCGACGAATTCCCCCTGGCGACTGAAGGCGGCAAAGGCTTTGTCGCCGTTGTCGTGGTAATAGGCCAAGGCCTTTTCCAGCAGCGTGCGGGCCGCTTGGCCGTCATCCGGTGTCGCGGCATGAACCGGTGCCAGCCCCAGCAAAAGCATTGCGCCCAGCCAGGCCATCCTGTGAAAAAAACCCATATGCGCGCCCCTCGTTCTTGTTGGTGTTTCAAGAGCGTAGACGGCGTGGGGTGATGTTGGAGTATTCAGGGAATTGCTGGGAAGCCTGGTAAGTCAGTGGTATTGATATTGACTGACATGACGTCATCGCGAGCAAGCTCGCTCCCACACTGGATGGTACTTACCCTGTGGGAGCGAGCTTGCTCGCGATGGCGGTGGCGGTGGCGGTGGCACATTCAGAATCGCCATCGCGAACAAACGCTCACGGGTTTATTGAGCCCCAGCGCGCAGTTGCTGCTGCAAGTTCTGGATCTGCGCTTGCAAGGTGTTGATGTTACGGGTGACCTGGCCGCGGAAAGCGTCGAACTCTGCAGTGTTGCCGCCTTTGTCCTGCTGGCTCTTGAGCACGATCACGTCCTGCTCCAGGCGATCGATGGCCGAGTTGGAGGTGGCTCTTTTCAGGGCGGTGATGTCGGCACCGATGCTCTTGAGCTGGGCATCCAGGGCACCACCCTCGCCTTGGCTTTTCAGGGCGGTAACTTCAGCCGCCAGCGTCTTGACCTGGGCTTGGAGCTCCTTGTTGGAAGCTTGCAACTGAGTGTTGGTGTTCTGCTGTTCAGTGGCCTGGGCAATGAGCTGGGCCAGTTCCTTGTCCAGGTCGGCGGACGGACCGAAGGTGGCTTGCTGTTGCTTGTACTGCTCCAGCAGTTTGCTGTCGAATAGCTTGCCCTGATCCTGCAACTTGCTTTCCAACTGTTTGATCTGCAGTTTCAAGGCCTCACTGTCGCTCATCACATTGGACTGGCCAGCAACGACCTTGCCGGAAAACTCCTGCAGTCGTCCCGCCGCATCTTCACTGATCCGCGCAAAGCTCTCCTGGGTGGCCACCAGTTGCTGCTCCATCAGGGAAATCTGCTGGAAGCTCCACCAGGCCAGGAAACCGAACGCACACAGCAGCGCGCCGACCAATGCCCACAACGGCCCGGTGCTGGGCCCCCTGACCTTGGCCGCGGCAACGGGCGCCGGGCGCGCTTGCACGTGAGGCTGGCGGTTGGGCAGGAAATCATCGTCATCGGGAATGTCGGCCCGCATCCGCAGGCTCGGTACATCATCGAAGTCGTCGTTGGCATCGTTACGCATGGGCATGGTTCAACCTTTGGGAAACCGGTGATGGCTTGGTGCGGTGAGTATAACCCCCTCGCCCGCCGCACCGATTGACCCCGAACCCGGCACTCGGTTCATGGCGGGCCGATCAGCGGGTACTTTGGACCCTCCACCAGGCACAAAATTCATCAAGGGCGGTCCACAGGCTGACCTGCGGATCATAATCGAGATAATGCCGGGCCCGGCTGATGTCCAGGGTGAAATTTTTGTTCATGACCTGCATGCCCAGGCGCGACAGCGTCGGTTCGGGGCGGCCCGGCCACAACTTGCACAAACCTTCATTCAGGGCCGCGACACTATAAGCCAGGCCGTAGGAACGATAACGCCAGACCTGTGGGACTTCCATCTGGCGCATCACATAATTGACCACATCCCACAGCGGAACCGGTGCCCCATTGCTGATGTTATAGGCCTTGCCCAACGCTGAGTCGGTAGCCAGCAGACTGCTGAGCAGCGCTTCGTTGAGGTTTTGCACACTGGTAAAGTCCACTTTGTTCAGCCCGTTGCCGACAATCGCCAGGCGTCCCTTGCGCTGCATTTTCAACAGTCGCGGAAAAATGCTCATGTCACCGGCGCCGGTCACGAAGCGCGGGCGCAGGGCCAGCACTTCGAGGCCGAACTCCTGGGCGCCGAAGACTTTCTGCTCGGCCAGGTACTTGGTGGCCGCGTAAGGGTGCTTGAAGCGCTTGGGCACTTGTTCTTCAGTCAACCCGAGGTGGTCACGACCGTCGAAGTAGATGGACGGCGAGGACAGATGAACCAGGCGGCGAACCTTCTGCTTGAGGCAGGCCTCGACGACATTTTCTGTCACCTGGACATTGCCCTGGTGGAAATCCTGGTAGCGGCCCCAGAGCCCCACGGAGCCTGCGCAGTGCACCACGGCCTCGACATCCAGGCACAGATCCCGGGCCAGCAACGGGTCGCTCAGATCCCCTTGGACAAACTGTGCACCGCGTCGCACCAGGTGTTCCACGCTCTCGGCCCGGCGACCATTGACCCGTACATCCAGGCCTTGCTCCAAGGCGAAACGCGCGAAGCGCCCGCCAATGAAGCCGCTCGCGCCGGTGACCAGAATTTTCATGAATGCTCCTAAGAAATGCGGTTACGAGCCTCGCGCTACAACCTGCAAATTTATCTGTGCGCTGCTTTTACCTGCAGCTTGACGTCTAGTGCGCGTCCCAAGGCACCAACCACTGCCGGGAGGAACGGACCAACTGTTCGGTCAACAAGTTGAGCAACTGCCCGCCATTGCGCCAATAATGCCAGTACAGCGGTACATCGATCGGTTTATCTGCCAGCAATTCCACCAGCACGCCTCGCGCCAGCTGTTCGCGCACTTGCAGCTCGGGCACGAGCCCCCAGCCCAGCCCGGCTTCAGCAAGACGAATGAAACCGTCGGACGAGGGGCACAGATGGTGCTCGAAACCGCCCTCCACGCCCACGGACGCGAGGTAGCGGTGCTGCAGGAAATCATCCGGGCCAAACACCAACGCCGGCGCACGGGCCAATTGATCGGCCCGCACCCCGTCGGGAAAATGCCGGGCGATGAACGCCGGGCTGGCCAACGCCCGGTAACGCATCGCCCCCAGCAACACGCTCCGGGCGCCAGCCACCGGGCGTTCGCTGGCGCAGACACACGCCGCCACTTCACCGGCGCGCATGCGCTTGAGGCCAACGGTCTGGTCCTCTACCACCAGATCGAGCAGCAGGTGCTGCTCAGCGCAGAAATCGCCCACGGCCGCCGCCCACCAGGTTGCCAGGCTGTCGGCGTTCAAGGCGATGCGCAAACGCTCCGGCAAACCCTCCTCATCCAGGGCCGGCACCAGGCTTTGCAGGTCGCGCTCAAGCAGACGCACCTGTTGCACATGGTTGAGCAGCCGTCGGCCGATTTGCGTGGGTGCCGGCGGCGTGGCACGTACCAGCACGGGCTGGCCGACGCGCGCTTCCAGCAGTTTGATCCGTTGGGAAATGGCCGATTGCGATAAACCCAACACCTGGGCCGCGCGCTCGAAACCGGCCTGCTCGACTACGGCAGCCAGGGCAGAGAGCAATTTATAATCGAACATCAGTTTTCCTAATGAGCAATCAGCAGGATTGGTTTTTCTTATACAGCCCTTCCCCGGAAAATGGCCAGCATTGATACACGAACCGGGGATCAAACCTATGTGGCAAAGTTATATGAACGGCCTGCTGGTAGCCTTTGGGCTGATCATGGCCATCGGCGCCCAGAACGCATTTGTGCTGGCCCAGAGCCTGCGCCGCGAACATCATCTGCCCGTGGCGGCGCTGTGCGTCACGTTCGATGCGCTGCTGGTCGCCGCCGGGGTCTTCGGCTTGGCGACCTTACTGGCCCAGAGTCCGTTGCTGCTGTCGATTGCCCGCTGGGGCGGGGCGGCGTTCCTGCTCTGGTACGCCAGCCTGGCCCTGCGCCGGGCCTGCTCCAAGCAAAGCCTGCAACAGGGGGAAAACCAGGCCGTGCGCTCGCTGCGGGCGGTGCTGCTCAGCGCCCTGGCGGTAACGCTGCTCAACCCCCACGTTTACCTCGACACCGTGCTGCTGATCGGCTCCCTCGGTGCTCAGCAGAGCGTGCCCGGCGCCTATGTCGTGGGCGCGGCCAGCGCCTCGCTGCTGTGGTTCTTCACCCTGGCCTTCGGCGCTGCGTGGCTGGCACCCTGGCTGGCTCGGCCAAGCACCTGGCGGATCCTCGACCTGCTCGTGGCGGTGATGATGTTTACCGTGGCGGTGCAATTGATCGTCAACGGCTGATTATTCCAAACCGCTCTGGAACCTCTATTCCACACAGTTGTTGCGTGGTTATGCCGCACCCCCGGTGCTATGATCCGACTCCTGCGCCGCAAAGAGTACAAACTCCCCGGCGCTAGTCTGGCCGCCCGTGATCGGCCTTGCGCTCACCGCAACTGACCTGATTAGGAGAATCACCATGGCTTTCGAATTGCCGCCGCTGCCCTATCCACACGATGCACTGCAGCCGCACATCTCCAAAGAGACTCTGGAATACCACCACGACAAGCACCACAACACCTATGTCGTGAACCTGAACAACCTGGTGCCTGGCACCGAGTTCGAAGGCAAGACCCTGGAACAAATCGTCAAGACTTCCTCGGGCGGTATCTTCAACAACGCCGCTCAGGTCTGGAACCACACCTTCTACTGGAACTGCCTGGCGCCAAACGCCGGCGGTCAACCAACCGGCGCGCTGGCTGAAGCCATCAACAAGGCCTTCGGTTCGTTCGACAAGTTCAAGGAAGAATTCAGCAAGACGTCCATCGGCACCTTCGGTTCCGGCTGGGGCTGGCTGGTGAAAAAGGCTGACGGTTCCCTGGCCCTGGCCAGCACCATCGGCGCCGGCAACCCGCTGACCAGCGGCGACACTCCGCTGCTGACGTGCGACGTGTGGGAACACGCCTACTACATCGACTACCGCAACGTTCGTCCGAAATACGTCGAAGCGTTCTGGAACCTGGTCAACTGGAAATTCGTCGCTGAGCAGTTCGAAGGCAAAACCTTCACCGCCTAAGCACCGATGCCAGACAGAAAACCCGGCGCCGTGCCGGGTTTTTTTTGCCGGGCAAAAATGACCGCAGGCAACATACCTCGCGTCTGGAACCCAAGAAAAAATCCCTGGATGCCTCAAGTTGCGGCCCCTTCCAACCGACATAATGGTCGTAGAGCAATCACTCTGGAAAAAACGTACATCGGTCAGGTTTCAAGCGAAAACCCTTGTGTTTGATTGTCCCTTTGACTGACATCACAGGATTGCCAATACTCATGGCAACTTGACGCTACCCGCACGGAACAAGGAACCACTCTTTGAAGCTGGAACTCAAGAACAGCTTGTCTGTGAAGTTGCTCCGGGTCGTGCTCCTCTCGGCATTGATCGTTGGCATGATCTTGAGCTGCGCCCAGATCGTGTTCGATGCCTACAAAACCAACCAGGCCGTCGCCAGCGACGCCCAGCGGATCCTCGACATGTTCCGCGATCCTTCGACCCAGGCCGTCTACAGCCTGGACCGGGAGATGGGCATGCAAGTGATCGAGGGCCTGTTCCAGGACGAAGCCGTACGCATGGCTTCCATCGGCCATCCACGCGAAACCATGCTCGCCGAAAAAACCCGGCCCTTGCAGCAGTCCGAAAGCCGCTGGCTGACCGACCTGATCCTGGGCAAGGAGCGCACCTTCACCACGCAACTGGTGGGACGCGGGCCCTATAGCGAATATTACGGCGACCTGAGCATTACCCTCGACACCGCCACCTACGGCGAGGGCTTCATCGTCAGTTCGGTGATCATCTTCATTTCCGGGATGCTGCGGGCCTTGGCCATGGGCCTGGTGCTGTACCTGGTCTATCACTGGCTGCTGACCAAACCGTTGTCGCGAATCATCCAGCACCTGACCGAAATCAACCCTGATCGCCCCAGCGCGCACAAAATCCCGCAGTTGCGCGGCCACGAGCAAAACGAGCTGGGCCTGTGGATCAATACGGCCAACCAACTGCTCGAATCCATCGAGCGCAACACGCACCTGCGCCACGAAGCGGAAAACAGTCTGCTGCGCATGGCCCAGTACGACTTCCTCACCGGCCTGCCCAACCGCCAGCAATTGCAACAGCAACTGGACAAGATCCTGGTGGACGCCGGACGCTTGCAACGCCGGGTGGCGGTGCTGTGTGTGGGGCTGGATGATTTCAAGGGCATCAACGAACAGTTCAGCTATCAGACCGGCGACCAGCTGCTGCTGGCCCTGGCCGATCGGCTGCGGGCCCACAGCGGCCGGCTCGGCGCACTGGCACGGCTGGGGGGCGATCAGTTCGCCCTGGTCCAGGCCGACATCGAACAGCCTTACGAAGCCGCCGAACTGGCCCAGAGTATCCTCGACGACCTGGAAGCGCCGTTCGCCATCGACGATCAGCAAATCCGCCTGCGGGCCACCATCGGCATCACCCTCTTCCCCGAAGACGGCGACAGCACCGAGAAACTGTTGCAGAAAGCCGAGCAGACCATGACCCTGGCCAAGAGCCGCTCGCGCAATCGCTACCAGTTCTACATCGCCAGCGTCGACAGCGAAATGCGCCGTCGTCGCGAACTGGAGAAAGACTTGCGCGAGGCCCTGGCCCGCGAGCAGTTCACCCTGGTGTACCAGCCGCAGATCAGCTACCGCGACCTGCGGGTGGTGGGTACCGAAGCCCTGATCCGCTGGCACCATCCCGAGCACGGCCTGGTGCCGCCGGATCTGTTCATTCCCCTGGCCGAGCAGAACGGCACCATTATCGCCATCGGTGAATGGGTGCTGGACCAGGCTTGCAGGCAATTGCGCGAATGGCACGATCAGGGCTTCCTCGACCTGCGCATGGCGGTCAACCTGTCGACGGTGCAACTGCACCACGCCGAACTGCCGCGAGTGGTGAACAATCTCCTGCAAATGTACCGGCTGCCGCCGCGCAGCCTGGAGCTGGAGGTTACCGAGACCGGCCTGATGGAAGACATCACCACCGCTGCCCAGCATTTGCTGAGCTTGCGCCGCTCCGGGGCGCTGATTGCCATCGACGACTTCGGGACCGGCTATTCGTCCCTGAGCTACCTCAAGAGCCTGCCGCTGGACAAGATCAAGATCGACAAGAGCTTCGTCCAGGACCTGCTTGACGACGAGGACGATGCAACCATCGTCCGGGCCATCATCCAGTTGGGCAAGAGCCTGGGGATGCAGGTCATTGCCGAAGGCGTCGAGACGGTCGAACAGGAAGCCTACATCATCGCCGAGGGCTGCCACGAAGGTCAGGGGTATTACTACAGCAAACCGCTGCCGGCGCGGGAATTGGGCCTTTACCTGAAGCAGGCCGAGCGCAGCAAGGTTTCCATCATCTGATTCCTCCCCTTGCGCCAGGCCCCCTGTAGAAACTGGCGAAGCCTGCGATCTTTTGATCTTGATCTTTCACTTGCAACTCAGTTGGCTGGGACAAGATCGCAGCCTCGCTTCGCTCGACAGCGCCTACGGACGCTGCCGAAGGCGGCAATCTCGCATTATTAAATAAGAAATATTTACACCTGCAACCCTTTACACATAATGCAAATCTTTCGCATTATGTCGCAGTTTTGCGCACCCTCGCGCCAGTCCCATCCATCATCGAAGCAGGATGTTTGCCATGATTCGTATGCCCCTGGCTACCGCCAGTCTGCTGGCTATCGCTATTTCCCTCGCCGGTTGCGGCGAAGGCAAAGACAAGGCCGCCGCGCCGCAAGCGCCAACGCCTGCCGCCAGCACCGCGGCACCGGTCGCCCCTGCTGCCGGCAAAATCGACGAAGCTGCCGCCAAGGCCGTAGTCGCGCACTATGCCGACATCGTCTATGCCGTCTACAGCGATGCCCAATCCACGGCAAAGACCCTGCAAACCGCCGTCGACGCGTTCCTGGCCAAGCCGAACGCCGAGACCCTGAAGGCCGCCCGGGCTGCCTGGGTCGCCGCGCGCGTGCCTTACCTGCAAAGCGAAGTGTTCCGCTTCGGCAACACCATCATCGACGACTGGGAAGGCCAGGTGAACGCCTGGCCCCTGGACGAGGGCCTGATCGACTACGTCGATAAATCCTACGAGCACGCCTTGGGTAACCCGGGCGCTACCGCCAACATCATCGCCAACACTGAAGTCCAGATTGGCGAAGACAAGGTCGACGTGAAGGACATCACCCCGGAAAAACTCGCCAGCCTGAACGAGCTGGGCGGTTCCGAGGCCAACGTCGCCACCGGCTACCACGCCATCGAATTCCTGCTGTGGGGCCAGGACCTCAACGGCACCGGCCCGGGTGCGGGCAACCGCCCGGCGTCGGACTACCTGCAAGGTGCTGGCGCCACCGGTGGTCACAACGACCGTCGTCGTGCGTACCTCAAGTCCGTGACCCAATTGCTGGTCAACGACCTGGACGAAATGGTCGGCAACTGGAAGCCGAACGTGGCTGACAACTACCGCGCCACCCTGGAAGCCGAACCCGCCGAAAGCGGCCTGCGCAAGATGCTGTTCGGCATGGGCAGCCTGTCCCTGGGTGAACTGGCGGGCGAGCGCATGAAGGTGTCCCTGGAAGCCAACTCGCCAGAAGACGAGCAGGATTGCTTCAGCGACAACACCCACAACTCGCACTTCTACGATGCCAAGGGCATACGTAACGTTTACCTGGGCGAATACACCCGCGCCGACGGCACCAAGATGACCGGCGCGAGCCTGTCGTCCCTGGTGGCCAAGGCCGATCCGGCTGCGGACACCGCGCTCAAGGCCGACCTGGCCGACACCGAGGCCAAGATCCAGGTCATGGTAGATCACGCCAACAAGGGTGAGCACTACGACCAACTGATCGCCGCCGGTAACACTGCGGGCAACCAGATCGTGCGCGACGCCATCGCCGCGCTGGTCAAGCAGACCGGTTCGATCGAACAGGCTGCGGGCAAACTGGGCATCAGCGACCTGAACCCGGACAACGCTGATCACGAGTTCTGATCAACGCGAGCTACAAAACCTGTGGGAGCGAGCTTGCTCGCGATGAGGGCATATCAGTCGACATCACGGTTGGCTGATCCGCCGCTATCGCGAGCAAGCTCGCTCCCACAGTGGTTTCTGGGGTTTCGCAAATGTGTGAACCGCTCCCACAGGCATTTCGTTGCTTGTCGGTCATTACTGCAACCCCGCAAGCCGCCCTTCGATAAACCGCCGTTCCGGCAACTGCTGAGTCAACTCAAGCGCGCGTCGATACGCCGCCCTCGCCTCGTCCAATCGTCCCAGTTGACGACAGAATTCCGCCTGCGCCGCGTAGGCCAGGTGATAGTCGAGCAGTTCCCCGCGCCCCAGGATCGCCTCGACCAGGCGCAAGCCTGCTTCCGGTCCATCGCGCTTGGCCAAGGCGGCGGCGCGGTTGAGTTCGATCACCGGCGACGGCACGGCCCGCAACAACACATCATAAAGCCCGACAATCTGCAGCCAATCCGTCTGCTCTGCCGTCGGTGCTTCGGCATGCACCGCCGCAATCGCCGCTTGCAGGCAGTAGGGCCCGAAATGCCGGGTTTTCAGCGCTGCTTCCACCAACGCACAGCCCTCGGCGATCAGCTCGGCATCCCATAAGGATCGTGCTTGTTCATCCAGCAGGATCAGTTCACCGGTCGATGACGTTCGCGCCGGGCGCCGGGATTCGTGCAGCAGCATCAACGCCAGCAACCCCATGACCTCAGCCTCAGGCAGCAACTCCATCAGCAGGCGCCCGAGGCGGATGGCTTCGCGCGTCAGGTCTTCGCGGGTCAGCTCGGCGCCCATCGAGGCCGAATAACCCTCGTTGAACACCAGATAGATCACCCGCAGTACGCTGTCCAGCCGTTCCGGCAGTTCCGCGCGGGACGGCACTTGGTAGGGAATCCCGGCATCGCGGATTTTCGCCTTGGCCCGCACGATACGCTGGGCGATGGCCGCCGGGGCGGCGAGGAAAGCCCGGGCGATTTGTTCGGTGGTCAGGTCGCAGACTTCCCGCAACGTCAGGGGCACCTGGGCATCCGCCGCCAGGGCCGGGTGGCAACAGGTGAAAATCAGCCGCAGGCGATCATCTTCCACGTCTTCGTCACTCCACTGGCCCTGCTCCAGCTCTTCGAGCTGGGCGATCAACATTGGCCGGGACGCGGCGAAACGCGCACGCCGACGCAAACTGTCGATGGCTTTGAAACGCCCGGCAGATACCAGCCAGGCCCGCGGGTTGTCCGGCACCCCGTCGCGCTGCCAGCGCTCGACCGCAATGAAAAAGGCCTCGTGCAAGGCTTCTTCGGCGAGGTCGAAGTCCCCCAGCAGGCGAATCAACGTCGCCAGGATCCGCCGCGAGTCTTGCCGATACACCTGCTCGACCCGCGCCTTGACCGTTTCGACCGACATCAGTCGGACATGCCTTGGGGCTCGCTCCAGGCGCGGAAAATCTTCTGACGCGGGGCGTCGATGGATAACGCGTAAGGGGCAGCTGCAACGTTCATGAATGCAGTCCTGTGTGTATTTATTGTTCAGGGGTTCAGTTGGCGCACCGGTCGCACCTCGACGCAGCCGACCCGAGCCGCCGGGATATTGCCGGCGACCTGGATGGCTTCGTTGAGGTCCTTGGCATCGATCAGGTAGAAGCCCGCCAGTTGCTCCTTGGTTTCGGCGAACGGGCCGTCGGTGATCGACAGCTTGCCGCCGCGCATGCGTACCGTGGTGGCGGTCTGCACCGACTCCAGGGCCTCGGCGGCCAGCATCCGCCCACTGCCCTGGATCGATTCAGCATAGGCCATGCACTCGGCGTCCTCCGGACTGTCGGGCGAGTTGTGCAGCGTGTGTTCGTTGCTATACACCAGGCATAGATACTTCATGGAAGGCTCCCTGAGCGGATTGATCAACTATGGACGGCAGAATGAGGCTCAGCAAAAAAACCGACGGTCAGGGTTGCAGGTCGAACAGCGTCGTACCAGCCATCGGGTCGAATGGCGCGGACCAATGTTCATGGACGATTCGCCATTGCCCGGCTACACGCCGATAGCAGGCGGTCACGCGCATCCAGCAGGCCTGTTCCTCGCCTTTGTCGTTGGTGCCGCCGCAATAGGCCAGCCAATGGGCGAAGGCGATGTTCTCGGCCGGGGTAATCTTGACCTGATGGAAGTCGAACTTGTGCGGGCCGGGGCACATTTCCATGCAGGCCTGCCAATGGGCCCGGTAAGCGGTCTTGCCCTTGAATTGCAAGGCCTGGATGGCATCGAACGAGACGATGTCTTCGTCATAGAGGGCCATGACCTTTTCAACGTCCTTGGCCATCACCGCTTGGCGATAGGTGTCGATCAGGGCCTGGATTTCGGTTTCGGTGGCTTGGGTATTCATGGTGATTCTCCGCAGGTTTTTGTTGAAGACACCCTTTGTCGTTTGGAAAAACGGCGAATCGACAAGCCAACAAAAATAATTTCAAAGAAAAAATTCGCTAGAATCCAGGTCCTATTCTGCTGGCAAACAACGGATGTTTTTGTGACCGCTCAGCTCGTCCCCTACGAAGACCTGACCCCGCTTCAACGCGAACAGGTCAGCGCCATCGAAATCCACCCCGAACAGATCAAGTTCGCCGGCGATATCCACGGTGCCCTGCACACGCTGCTGTCCAAGCCCGGCCCCGGGGTCAAGGGGTTTGCGCTATTGGCTGAAGAGGTGCCGGTGGCCTTCCTGCTGCTCAAGCGCCCACCGGTACTGCCCGCCTGGGCCAATGAACACAGCGCCACCCTGCATGCCCTGCAAGTCGATCACCGGGCCCAGGGCAAAGGTTATGGCAAGGCCTGCCTGCAGGCGCTGCCCGCCGTGGCGCGAGCCGCCTGGCCGGAAATCCGCGGGCTGGAGCTCTCGGTTGACGCCGATAACGATTCGGCCATCGGCCTGTACACCCGGCTGGGCTGGGTCGACAGTGGCGAGGCCTACAAGGGCCGCATCGGTTACGAGCGGCGGATGGGGTTGGCGTTCTGATGGAACTTGACCCATAGACTCAGGATGAATGGCTGATGTTGACGTCGATTGAACAGCTGGAAGCTCTTTATGGCCTGCCCCACGAGCGGGCCGTGCGCAAACAGATCCCCTTCCTGAACGAGGATTACCAGGCGATGGTCCGGGCCTCGCCCCTGGTGGTCATCGGTTCGGCAGGACCCGACGGCCTCGATAGCTCGCCCCGGGGCGATGTGCCGGGTTTCGTGCAGGTCCTCGACGAGCACACCCTGGCCTTGCCGGATCGCCCCGGCAACAACCGCATCGACACCCTACGCAACGTCCTGCACGATCCGCGGGTATCGTTGCTGTTCCTCATTCCCGGGATTGGCGAGACCTTGCGGGTCAACGGTACGGCCCGGATCAGCGCCGAACCCGCGCTGCTGGAACGCTTTGCAGTCAACGGCAAGCCGGCTCGCACGGTGCTGCTGGTGACGGTCGAAGCGGCGTTTTTTCATTGTTCCAAAGCCATCGTGCGCTCAGACCTGTGGAATCCGGCTCGCCATCTCGAGCGCTCGGCCCTGCCCAGCGCCGGGGCGATCCACAAGCGCTTGAATGATGGACAGTTCGATGCCGAGACTTATGATCGTGAAGCACCTGCGCGGGTGCAGGCCAGCCTGTACTGAAGCGGTGACGATCAACTTGGCTTGAGCGGGATCCAGATCTCCAGGGTGCCTTGGCCGGTCCTGGGGTTGAAGTCCTCGCTGTAGCGCTCGAACTCCGGTAGCTCGGCCGCTGTATGGCCGGAATGTGGCAGCCACTCGTTCCAGATGTATTGGAACGTGTCCGGTAGTTGTTTCAACGGCCCCTTGTGTTCGAAGACCGCGTAATACCCAGGCTGGATTTCGATCCAGCGGTATTGCTCCGGCAGATCGTCGAGCCGGCTGATTTCCACGCCAGCGATGTATTCGAAACCGCCCTTCCCGTCCGGGTTGCAACACACGCCGTAGGTCACTTCATCTTTCTGCCCTGGCACCTTGCCGAGCCAGGGCAGGAACTTTTCCCAGAGCAAAGGGATGTCCTGGGCAGTGTCCTGGGTAAACCGAGCACCAAAGCCGGCGATAAGCTGAAAACGTCCCTGTTCAAAGCGTGGTTGGGCTGTGTAATCGCGTTTGTGCTTTTCCATGCGGCAACACTCCAGCAAAACGTGAAGTCGGGTTTGGCAGTATAGAAGCCAAACCGTGATTGCCAGGGCCGTTTCGCTCGTCAGATTCCAGGCAAGGCGTTGGTGACGGCTTTTCCTACAAACTCGTTGTAGCCAGAAACAATCACGTATACCGCGAAATAGCAGAAGATCGCGGCGGATGCCCAATAGGAATACCGCAGCAGTTTATCCCCAACAATTTGCCGCCCTGGGTTGCGGCCAGGCACAGGGCCGCGCACCACAACAACCCGGCGCAGAGAAAACCACTGAGGAACAGCGCCGAGCTGAGCAAGGTGCCACCACCCGAACGGGCGATAAGTGTGCCGCCCACCGCAGCGAACCAGAGGATGGCACTGGGCGATGACATGGCCAGGAAAATTCCGCGAAAGAACTCCTGGCGCGAGGAGTTGCCCTGCACCTCCAAGGTCTCGGCGAGCGCGGCACTATGGTAGATCGCCGAATGAATCATCTTCGCCGCGAAATACAGCAACAGCACCGAGCCACCGAGCCACAGCACCCAACGCACCGCCTCGTACTGCAGCAGGACGGTCATGCCCGCCAAGGCCAGGACGGCGTAGATCAGGTCACCCACGCAGGTGCCCAGGCCCAGGGCGAAACCCTGAAAGTAACCGCGCTGCATCGCCAGGGTGATCATCGCGATATTGGCCACGCCAATGTCCAGGCACAGGGAGAGACTCAGCAGGAAACCGCTGGAAAATTCCATCATTCATTCCGTTCGATTGGGGTATAGCGAATTCAACCGCCCGCAGCCATCGTTGAAGGCTGCGTGGCGAGGTAGACAGTGTCGTCGAAAATAGTTGCGCGCGGCTACTGGACAATCCGACATCCGCCCGATTATCTTGCGCCGCAGGCCACCGCAGTGGTCAACGTCGCTCGGACGGTTCCGGGCGCTCACGTATCTCGAGGCAACAATGGCCGAACAAGGTTCGCCGCGCCGCTTTGCGCGCATCGATCGACTCCCCCCGTACGTATTCAATATCACTGCCGAGCTGAAGATGGCTGCGCGTCGGCGCGGCGAAGATATCATCGACTTGAGCATGGGTAACCCCGACGGCGCCACGCCCCCGCACATCGTGGAAAAGCTGGTCACCGTCGCCCAGCGCGAAGACACCCACGGCTATTCCACCTCCAAAGGCATCCCGCGCCTGCGCCGCGCCATTTCGCGCTGGTACAAGGATCGCTATGAGGTGGACATCGACCCGGAAACCGAAGCCATTGTCACCATCGGTTCCAAGGAAGGCCTGGCCCACCTGATGCTGGCAACCCTGGACCAGGGCGACACGGTGCTGGTGCCCAACCCCAGCTATCCGATCCACATCTATGGCGCGGTGATCGCCGGCGCCCAGGTACGTTCGGTGCCGCTGGTGCCCGGGGTGGATTTCTTCGACGAACTGGAGCGGGCCATCCGCGGCTCGATTCCCAAGCCGAAGATGATGATCCTTGGCTTCCCCTCCAACCCCACCGCCCAGTGTGTGGAACTGGATTTCTTCGAACGGGTCATCGCCCTGGCCAAGCAGTACGACGTGCTGGTGATCCACGACCTGGCCTACGCCGACATCGTCTACGACGGCTGGAAAGCCCCGTCGATCATGCAGGTGCCCGGCGCGAAAGACATCGCGGTGGAGTTCTTCACCCTGTCCAAAAGCTACAACATGGCCGGCTGGCGTATCGGTTTCATGGTCGGTAACCCGGAACTGGTCAACGCCCTGGCGCGAATCAAGAGCTACCACGACTACGGCACCTTCACCCCGTTGCAGGTGGCGGCCATTGCGGCCCTTGAAGGCGACCAGCAATGCGTGCGCGACATCGCCGAGCAGTACCGCCAGCGCCGCAACGTACTGGTCAAGGGTCTGCATGAACTGGGCTGGATGGTGGAAAACCCCAAGGCGTCGATGTACGTCTGGGCCAAGATTCCCGAGGCCTACGCGCACCTGGGCTCACTGGAATTCGCCAAGAAGCTGTTGGCCGAAGCCAAGGTCTGCGTCTCGCCGGGAGTGGGGTTCGGGGAATATGGGGATGATCACGTGCGCTTCGCGCTGATCGAAAACCAGGACCGGATTCGCCAGGCGATCCGCGGGATCCGTGGGATGTTCAGGGCGGATGGGTTGGTCCACAAAACCAACGCCTGAGACAAAATCCTGAGATCACCGCAAACCCGTGTGGGAGCGAGCTTGCTCGCGATAGTGGTATGACAGTCGGCGCAAGTGTCGACTGTCAGTTCCTCATCGCGAGCAAGCTCGCTCCCACAATGGGTTATGTGCTGTGGCTTAGACCACCAGCGACAGCAACAGGATAAAGATCAACCCCACCACGGACAGGATGGTTTCCATCGCGGTCCAGGTCTTGAAGGTTTCGGCCACGGTCATGTTGAAGTACTGCTTGACCAGCCAGAAGCCCGCGTCATTGACGTGGGACAGGATCAACGAACCGGCGCCAGTCGCCAGCACCAGCAGCTCACGGTTCACACCCGGCATCATCCCCACCACCGGCACCACGATCCCGGCACCGGTAATGGTCGCCACCGTCGCCGAGCCTGTGGCAATGCGGATCACCGCAGCCACCAGCCACGCCAGCAGGATCGGCGAGATCTGCGCACTCACCGCCATGTGACCGATCACATCACCCACACCGCTGGTCACCAGCATCTGCTTGAAACCACCACCAGCACCAATGATCAGGATGATCGCGGCGGTCGGCGCAAGGCTGGCGTCCAGCCATTTGAGCATCTGGTTGGCACCGATGCCCTGCTTGTAGCCGAAGGTGTACAGCGACAGCAGCAGCGCCAGCAGCAAGGCCGAGATCGGGTGGCCGATCATGTCCATCCAGGCGCGGAAGAGGTTGCCATCGGGCAGCGCCACGTCAGCGAAGGTCTTGAGCAGCATCAGGAATACCGGCGACAGCACGGTGATCAGGGTGATGCTGAAGCTTGGCAGCTCGGCGGCGTTCGTCTCGCGGGCCAGTTGGTCCACCAGCTCCTGGTTCGGATGGCCGGGGATGTGCTTGGCAATGAACGTACCGAAGATCGGCCCGGCAATGATGGCGGTCGGCAGCGCTACGATCAGGCCATAGAGAATGGTCTTGCCGATGTCGGCACCAAATACGCCTATCGCCAGCAGCGGCCCCGGGTGCGGTGGCACCAGGCCGTGGACCGCGGAAAGACCGGCCAACAGCGGGATACCGATCTTGATGATCGACACGCCGGTGCGACGCGCAACGATGAACACCAGCGGGATCAGCAGCACGAAGCCGATTTCGAAGAACAGCGGGATGCCCACCAGGAAGGCGGCGAACATCATGGCCCACTGCACCTTGTCCTTGCCGAAGGCGCGGATCAGGGTCTGGGCGATCTGATCGGCCCCGCCCGACTCGGCCATCATTTTGCCGAGCATCGTGCCCAGCGCCAGGATGATGCCGACAAAGCCCAGCACGCCACCGAAGCCGTCCTGGAACGCCTTGATGATGGTGCCGGTCGGCATGCCCGACGTCAGGCCGAGGAACGCGGCAGCGATGGTCAGGGCAATGAACGGGTGGAATTTGAACTTGGTGATGAGGATGATGAGTCCGATCACCGTGACCACTGCATCAAGCAGCAGGAACGTCTCGTGGGACATGCCAAACATGGGAGGTGTCTCCTGATTTGTTGTTGTTATTGAAGCAGTTATTGGTTAGCCGTCGGGGTAGCGCTATCTTTCTGACGCAAATTTTTTGAAACTCAGCCGGCAAGCTTCAAACCATGGTCCAACCACCAGACGTAAGCCTGATGCGCCAACTCTTCAACGCTGTGGCTGGACGCATCCAGAGCCAGGGTCAGGGGCTCGCCGACAGGGGATTGAAGGGTGGCAAACTGGCTGTCGATCAGGGTCGACGGCATGAAATGGCCTGGACGATGAGAAACACGGTCGGCGGCCACTTCGGGGGTCAATTCAAGGAATACGAAGCCCAGGCCTGGCAAGGCGCTGCGCAGACGCTCGCGATAACTGTGCTTGAGGGCCGAGCAGGTCAGCACCGGGCGCTCACCCGAGGCGTCGACACGGCGCAACTCATCGCACAGGCTGTCGAGCCAGCCGGCACGGTCGTCGTCGTTCAAGGGAATACCGGCGCTCATCTTCTGGATGTTGGCCGCAGGATGGAAAGTGTCGCCTTCGATGGCAGTGGCGCCGCTCAACTGGCACAGCGCCTGGCTGACGCAAGTTTTGCCGCAACCGGCAACGCCCATGATGACCAGGGCGGTGATGGGATTATTCATGTAACACCTCAGCGCGCAGACAGCGCTACCTTTGCCAGTTATGACACCGCAGCAAAAGCAGAAGTTGCCGACGCCTTCTTGTCATTTTTGTGGTTGCAGCATGTTCGTTCACGACACCAGCACACGGGGATCAGGCAAACCCCACTTACGCATTTGCAGCCGCGTCGAGACAGCGCTACCTTAGTACCTTGATTTTTGTTTGGCAAGCCGCCCTGATGACCGCCCCTAAAAACGATAAGAATACTCGCACCACCGGTCGCCCTACGCTCAACGAAGTCGCACGCTTGGCCGGTGTCAGTCCCATCACCGCCTCCCGTGCCCTGCGTGGCGTCAGCACCGTCGCCTCGGAACTGGTGGAAAAAGTCCGCCAGGCCGCCGTCGAGCTCAACTACGTCGTCAACCCCGCCGCCCGCGCCTTGGCTTCGGCCCAGAGCCATTCAGTGGTCGTGCTGGTGCCGTCGTTGTCCAACCTGTTGTTCATCGACACCCTGGAAGCCATTCATCGGGTGCTGCGACCCAAGGGCTTCGAAGTGGTGATCGGCAACTACCACTATTCCCGGGACGAAGAAGAAGACCTGTTGCGCAACTACATGGCCTATCAGCCGCGGGGTTTGCTGTTGACCGGTTTCGACCGCACCGAAAGCGCCCGGCGCATGATCGAGGCCAGCAATATCCCCTGCGTATACATGATGGAGCTGGACCCCGACGCGGGGCTCAACTGCGTCGGCTTTTCCCAGCTCAAGGCCGGCGAAACAGCCGCCGAGCACCTGATTTCCAAAGGCCGCAAGCGCCTGGCCTACATCGGCGCGCAACTGGATCAGCGCACCTTGTTGCGCGGCGAAGGTTTTCGTCGCGCCCTGCAGAATGCCGGGTTGTACGACCCGGATCTGGAAGTGCTGACGCCGCGCCCATCATCGGTAGGCCTGGGCGGCGAGTTGTTCCTGCAGTTGCTGGACAGCCACCCGGACGTCGATGCGATCTTTTTCGGCAACGACGACCTGGCCCACGGCGCCTTGTTCGAGGCCCTTCGCTGCGGCATCAAGATTCCCGAGCAGGTTTCGGTGCTGGGCTTCAACGACCTGCCCGCCTCAGCCCACATGGTGCCGCGCCTGAGCAGCATCAGCACGCCAAGGGAAGCCATCGGCCGTCGCGCCGCCGAGCAAATGCTGACGTTGATGGCTGGCAACCGCATCGCGCAGCCAGTGGTGGACATGGGCTTTGAGCTCAAGGTCCGCGAAAGCACCTGAGCCTGCGCGCCAGTGCGGTCGATCCATGCCGCCCGCCGGCAAGGGTTGGCCGCCCAGCTCGCCGCGTGCCTGCCCACAAGCCCTGAAATAGGGGCCTTGCGGCGACGGCATGGGAATTGCTCCTGCCCATCGCTCAGCCATTACCCACAGGTGTTCATCATGTTGGTCAGCGCAAAACAGCAAGCGATGGTCTTGCCGCTCAAACGCCCGGGCGAAGATCCCACCGCCGAAGCCGCCAGCGGGCTGCAAAGTGCCGCGTTGCAGGCCTTGCGCGATAACGTCCAGGCCCAGGCCAGCCAGGGCAGTGCCCAGGTCCAGGACTCCTTCACCCGAAAAACCACGCAACAGGTCAACGCCGCCACGGCCATTAGCGACAAGGTGGACGAAGCGTTCGCCAAGACCCGCGTGCAATTGCAAACCACGGCTCCGTCAACGACCGAAGAAACCACGACACAAGATGGTTCTGCGACGGCAGAATTCAAGGACTACATGAGCAAGACGCCCGAAGAGCGCCTGCGCGACAGCATTCTCAAAGAGATGGGCATTAGCGAGGAAGAGTTCAAGGCGATGCCGCCCGAGAAGCAGATGGCGGTCAGCCAGGAGATTGCCCAGCGCATGCAGGACAAGTCGGCGATGGCACAAGTGGAAAAGGCCCAGCAGAACCGCACCGACGACAAAGCCTCGGCCACGGACATGTTTCTCGCCTCGCTTTAAGCCTCGGCGCATTGCGCAGCGTTTGAGCTGGGGTCAGCGCCCCAGCTCAAAACTGAGGTCAGCGGAGGCATTATCGGCTCAATGACCGAACAGGTTCACCTTCTTGGTTTTTTTGTCGGCGCGCTTTTCATCGGCAGTCTTCGCCGGTTTTTTCTTTGCCGCTTTTTTTGAATCCATGCCTTTGGACATGATACGTACTCCAGTCATACGGGATGTGAAGTCAGGTATACACCTATCGTCGCACCTGCGTTCTTTTATAATCGCCCTCCCCTTATCGCCCACGACCCTGTCATGTCCGAAATCCATTACGCAGCGCTCGAAGCATCGCTCTGGCCGCTGATGAACAAGTTTTATCGCGCCCACCAATCCTCGATGAAAGCCGTGCGTGACGCGCAGCTTTGGGTGGCGCGACGCGATCAGATCGTCGCCGCCCTGTGCCTGCGGCCGGTGTCGGGCGGGCATTGGTTGACAGGGTTGTTCGTCGACCCGGCGTACCGCGTACAAGGCATCGCCGCGCGGCTGATCGCCGAAGCGGTGAACGGCGTGAATGAGCCGGTGTGGCTGTTCTGCCACCCGGACTTGCGCGGTTTTTATGAGCGGCGTGGTTTCAGCTTCGACCCCGAACTGCCCTATGCGATGGCTGAGCGCCTGAGCCGGTATGCGCGCAGCAAGCCGATGATTGCGATGGGGTTGGCGCCTGCAAAACCTTAAAGATCAACACAGCCCACTGTGGGAGCGAGCTTGCTCGCGATGGCGTCAGGTCAGTTGCACCAAGGGTGGCTGACGCACCGCAATCGCGAGCAAGCTCGCTCCCACAGGGTTTGGGCGTGGGGGATCAATCGTCAGCCGTGGGGTCCAGGTCGGGAAACATCACCTCGGTAAACCCGAATTTGCTGAAATCACTGATGCGCGAAGGGTACAAGCGCCCGATCAGGTGATCGCATTCATGCTGCACCACCCGCGCATGAAAGCCCGACGCGTAACGCACGATCGGCTCGCCCTTGGGATCGAAGCCTTCGTAGCGGATGTGCTGGTAGCGCTCGACCGCACCGCGCAGGCCCGGCACCGACAGGCAACCTTCGAAGCCCTCTTCCATCTGCGGGCCCAGTGGAGTGATCAGCGGGTTGATCAAGATGGTCTGGGGCACCGCCTCGGCGTCGGGATAACGTTCACTGTGCTCGAAGCCGAAGATCACCAGTTGCAGGTCCACGCCGATCTGTGGCGCCGCCAGGCCGACACCGCCGACGCTTTCCATGGTCTGGAACATGTCGTCGATCAACTGCCACAACGCTGGGCTGTCGAACATGTCGACAGGCACCGGTGGGGCGATGCGCAGCAGGCGTTCATCGCCCATTTTGAGGATTTCACGGATCATGGTCGGGCTTCGTCAGGTTGGGTATGAGGGATGGAATGGTCGCGGCCCAGGCCCGACACATGCTGCTTTTCGTGCTCGCCCGCGCTCTTTTCACCTGGGTTCTTGCCCTCGGTGGACATGTGCTCGATCACCGCATTCATCTCCGCGCCGAGCAACAGCACCGCCGCAGAAATATAG
Organism: Pseudomonas sp. St316; assembly: GCF_018325905.1. Taxonomy (NCBI): domain Bacteria; kingdom Pseudomonadati; phylum Pseudomonadota; class Gammaproteobacteria; order Pseudomonadales; family Pseudomonadaceae; genus Pseudomonas; species Pseudomonas sp. St316. Next base: position 5,241,754 of record NZ_AP021901.1, read on the forward strand.
AAATACAGCAACAACACAATGATCGCACCGATGCTGCCATACATGGCGTTGTAGTTGGCAAAGGTCTTGACGTAAAACGCGAAGCCCAGGGAGGCAATGATCCACACCACCACCGCCAGCACCGACCCCGGCGTGATGAAGCGAAACTCCTGCTTGACGTCGGGCATCACGTAATAGATCAGCGCCACGGCCACCATCAGCAAGATCACGATCACCGGCCAGCGCACGATGGTCCAGAGCGTGACGATGAACTCCTCCAGGCCGACCTGGGCCGCGATCCAGCCCATCACCTGTGGCCCGAGCACCATCAGCGCTGCAGCGGCCAGCAGCATGCCGGCGATGCCGACCGTGTAGAAGATCGACAGCGGAAAGCGCTTCCAGGCCGGGCGGCCTTCCACCACATCGTAGGCGGCGTTCATCGCGCTCATCATCAGCCGCACGCCCGCCGAGGCGGTCCACAACGCAATGACGATACCCACCGACAGCAACCCGCCCTTGGATTGCTGGAGCTGGTCGATCACCGGATTGACCTGCTCCAGAGCCTGGGGCGGCAGCACCAGTTCCGATTGCAGACGCAGCCAGGAGAAGAAGTCCGGCAGGTGCAGGAAGCCGATCAATGCGATCAAAAAGAGAATGAAAGGAAACAGCGAAAACAGCATCTGGTACGCCAATGCCGAGGCGTAGGTCGACATCTCGTCGTCGAGAAACTCGGTTACGGTGCGCATCATCACACGATGCAAGGGTAAGCCTTTCAAGGCTGGGAACATCATGTGCGTCTCCTTTCGCCGCAAAAAAGGAAGGTCGCTTGGCGACTCACGGGTTGTTATGCAAGACAAAAGTAACCTGTTTGGCGACTTTGGAACAATTTCCCCTCCGCAAGTTCGAGCCGACATGAGAACGGCCACCCGCGGATGGCCGTTCCAATCGTCTTGTCAGCAGGCTGGTTACGCTTTATCGACGCCTTTTTTGAGCGCGTCCTTGGCTTTGCCCACGGTTTGCTGCGCCTCGCCTTTCTTCTCTTGGACCACGCCCTCGGCGCGCATGCGGTCATTGTCCGTGGCCTTGCCCACGCCTTGCTTGATATTGCCGACAGCTTCGTTGGCAACGCCTTTCACTTTATCGCTCGTGCTACCCATGATGTGTCTCCTGTGAACAACAATACGAAGAGTCATTACACAAGGGTTGACTGGGGCCGTTTGCGGGGAGTTTCATTTTTTTCAGCGGCCCATTTCATCGCCGAATGCAGGTTGCGCTTTATGTTTGCCGATCAAGCCCCGAGAATGCCCCACGTATTCAGGCCGAGGCCTGAAGCTCCAACCCCGTAGGAACGTTATGAAACTCGATAAAAAACAGGCCATCGCCCGCAGGAACCAGGAACTGGGTGGCGCCGTACTGGGCGTCAACAACTGCCACTTCAGCGAATTGAACCGCAACCGCAACATCTTCTGGTTCGATATCCCGGTGGCGCGCCTGGCCATCGGTCAATACGAATGGATTCACCTGCTGCTGCACACGCCGGCCACCGATGAGCTGTTGCACCTGAAGGTGCCGACTGTTTTCCTTCGGGAAAAGATGGAAGGCCTGGAAGTGCGCAACCAAGGCAAACGCAAGGCAGCCCTGAGCCTGGAACTGAGTGCTGATAAAGACTCGTACTTGCAGGACATGCGGCCCGGTGGCACCAACGTGGATTTTGCGCAGTTCAGGTTGTAAGCCTGAATGTGCTCCCGCTGGGCCCTGTAGAAGCCCGCGAAGGCTCGGGCCGCGTTCGGACGATCCTTTGATCTTCCACCCAGGATTCAAATGTCAGGGGAAAGATCGCAGCCTCGCTTCGCTCGACAGCTCCTACAAGGTCCGGCGGGAGCAAGCTCCCTCGCCACAAAAACCTCTTTGCGCCAGCATCGTTGCGCAACAAAAAAGCCCCGCTTGAGCGGGGCTTTTTTGTGTAAAGGCTTTTACTTCTTCAGCCCCAGTTTCCTGAGCTCTGCATCCCGCAACTCGCGCCGCAGGATCTTGCCCACGTTGGTAGTCGGCAAGGCATCACGGAACTCCACGGCCTTGGGCACCTTGTAGCCGGTGACGTTGGCGCGCATGTGTTCCATCACCTGTTCCTTGGTCAACGTGACACCTGGCCGGGCGACGATGAAAATCTTGATCGCCTCGCCGGATTTTTCGTCCGGTACGCCGATGGCCGCACATTGCAGCACGCCCGGCAGGGTCGCCAACACATCTTCCAGTTCGTTGGGGTACACGTTGAAACCGGAGATCAGGATCATGTCTTTCTTGCGATCGACAATGCGCATGTAGCCGTCTGGCTGGATCACCGCGATATCGCCGGTCTTTAGCCAACCTTCGCTGTCGAGGATCTCGTCGGTGGCGTCCTGGCGCTGCCAGTAGCCCTTCATGACCTGCGGACCTTTCACACACAATTCGCCGACTTCGCCCAGCGGCAGTTCGACGCCTGCGTCATTGATCACCTTGCACAGCGTCGACGGCAACGGAATGCCGATGGTACCGACCTGGATGTTCTGGATCGGGTTGACGGTCGCCACCGGGCTGGTTTCGGTCATGCCATAGCCTTCGCAGATCGGGCAGCCGGTCACCGCCTTCCAACGTTCAGCCGCTGCCAGTTGCAGGGCCATGCCGCCGGACAGGGTGACTTTCAGGGCAGAGAAGTCCAGCTTGCGGAAGGCTTCGTTGTTGCACAGGGCCACGAACAGCGTATTGAGGCCGACGAAACCGCTGAACTTCCACTTCGACAGCTCCTTGACCATCGCCGGCAGGTCACGCGGGTTGCTGATCAGGATGTTGTGGTTGCCGATCAGCATCATCGCCATGCAATGAAAGGTGAAGGCATAGATGTGGTACAGCGGCAGCGGCGTGATCAGCACCTCGCAACCTTCATTGAGGTTGGAGCCCATCAGTGCCTTGCACTGCAACATGTTCGCCACCAGGTTGCGATGGGTGAGCATGGCGCCCTTGGCCACACCGGTGGTGCCACCGGTGTATTGCAGCACGGCGACATCGTCGCTGCTGGGGTTGGCTTCGCTCACAGGTTGGCCGTGGCCTTTGCTCATCACGTCGTTGAACTTGACGGCCTTGGGCAAGTGATAGGCCGGGACCATCTTCTTGACGTACTTGATCACGCTGTTGATCAACAGACGCTTGAGCGGCGGCAGCAGGTCGGCGACTTCGGTGACGATGACGTGCTTGACGCTCGTCTTGGGTACCACGGTCTCGGCCAGGTGCGCCATGTTCGCCAGGCACACCAGCGCCTTGGCCCCGGAGTCGTTGAACTGGTGTTCCATTTCCCGCGCGGTGTACAGCGGGTTGGTGTTGACCACGATCAGCCCGGCGCGGATCGCACCGAACACGGCCACCGGGTACTGGAGAACGTTGGGCAGTTGCACGGCGATTCGATCGCCCGGCTGTAAATCGGTATGCTGTTGCAGGTACGCGGCAAAGGCACCGGACAACTCGTAGAGTTCACCGTAGGTGATCGTCTTGCCGAGGTTGCTGAATGCCGGCTTGTTGGCAAAGCGTTGGCAGGACTGCTTCAACACCGCCTGAATATTCGGATACTCGTCTGGATTGATGTCGGCAGCAATCCCAGCTGGGTACTTATCCTTCCAAAAGTCTTCAATCATGGAAGCCCACTCCTCAGCAACGCGAATTCTCACCGCATTTGATGCGATTATTATTGGTGTGTGTTTATTGGTGAATCTGGCTTGAATCAAGGCCGAGAAGTCACAAAAGCGCGCCGAGAGTAGCAGCTTTGCCAAAGGCCGCCTAGAGCCAAAAATAGCCCCCACAGTCACAAACATGACTCGTGACCATTAAATGGTCACTTTTAGAGTAAAAGTTCAAAACTTCGCTGAGTCGCTCTGAATACGCAAAAAAATTGTGGGAGCGAGCTTGCTCGCGATAGCGGTGTATCAGCCGATATCTCTGTCACTGACCTAACGCTATCGCGAGCAAGCACGCTCCCACAGGGCTTGCTGGTCCTCTCTGACTTCAGGCGATGTCGCGCAGCTCCCGCCGCAGAATCTTGCCCACCGGGGTCATTGGCAACGACTCCCGCAACACGATGTGCTTGGGAATCTTGTAGCCGGTGAAGTTCTCCTTGCAGTAGGCCTTGAGTTCTTCAAGGCTGACGCCGGTTTCCCGCGCCACCACGAACAGCTTCACCGCCTCCCCCGAACGTTCGTCCGGCACGCCGATCACCGCGCAGTTGGCCACCTTGGGATGGGCCATCATCACGTCTTCGATCTCGTTGGGGTACACATTGAAGCCCGAGACGATGATCATGTCCTTCTTGCGGTCGACGATGCGCACGAAACCGTCCGGGTCGATCACCGCGATATCGCCGGACTTGAACCAGCCCTCGTGGTCCAGCACTTCGGCCGTGGCCTCAGGCTTGTTCCAGTAGCCTTTCATGATCTGCGGGCCCTTGATGCACAGCTCGCCGCGCTCGCCCAAGGGCTGCTCGACGCCATCGTCGTTGATCACTTTCATCAGCGTGCCCGGCACCGGCATCCCCACCGTGCCCAACCGGGACTTGCCGCCATAAGGATTGGCACTGGCCACTGGCGAAGTTTCGGTCAGGCCATAACCTTCGGTGATGCCGCAACCGGTGATCTGCTCCCAACGCTCGGCGGTGGCCTTGATCAGCGCCGTGCCACCGGAGTTGGTGACCTTGAGGTTGGAAAAATCCAGGGACTTGAAATCCGGATGGTCCATCAATGCCACGAACAACGTGTTGAGCCCCAGCAGCAGCGAGAAACGCCAGTTCTTCAGCTCCTTGATGAAGCCACCAATGTCCCGCGGATTGGTGATCAGCACGTTGTGGTTGCCGGTCACCATCATGCACATGCAGTTCGCCGTGAACGCATAGATATGGTAAAGCGGCAGCGGTGCAATCATGACCTCCTGGCCTTCGCGCAACAGTGGATGGCCGTCATCGCCGAGCTGCCCCAGGCAGGCCCGGGCCTGTTGCATGTTGGCCACCAGGTTGCCGTGGGTCAGCATCGCGCCCTTCGCCAACCCGGTGGTGCCGCCGGTGTATTGCAATACCGCAATATCGTCGAGGCTGACTTTCAGCGGCTTGATGCCCTGGCCGCGTCCCAGGCGCAAGGCGCTCTTGAAGGAAATGGCCTGGGGCAGCGAATAGGCCGGGACCATTTTCTTGACCTTGCTCACCATCGTGTTCACCAGCCAGCCCTTGGCGGTGGGCATCAGGTCGCCCATCTTCGCTTCGATCAGGTACTGCAGGTCCGTATCGGGCAACACCTCCTGGACTTTCTGCCCGAACATGTTCAGGTACACCAGCGCCCGGGCACCGGAGTCCTTGAACTGATGACGCATTTCCCGCGCGGTGTACAGCGGGTTGGTGTTGACCACGATCAGCCCGGCGCGCAAGGCACCGAACACGGCGATCGGGTATTGCAGGATGTTGGGCATCTGCACGGCGATTCGATCACCTGGCGCCAGGTCGGTATGGGCTTGCAGGTAGCCGGCGAAAGCCGCGCTGTAGCGCTCGAGTTCGGCATAGGTGAGGGTCACCCCCATGTTGCTGAACGCCGGACGATCGGCAAACCTCTTACAGGAACGTTCGAACACCTCGATCACCGACTTGTAGGCCCCAAGATCAACATCCAGGGGCACGCCGGTCGGGCGTTTGTCATTCCAGAAATCAGGCTGCATTGTTTTTGTCCTCTTTACCTGAGCATGTCCGGGCCGCGTCTGTATCGCTTGCAGAGGCGGAGCTCATGGGACACTAGCAGCTATGGCCAATCAGGCAAATATGGCAACCTGCGTCATTGATTGTATGAATCTTCTTGCCATGGGCGAGACGCAACGGATGCGCTATACAATGCAGCGACGCTGCGTCTGACTTTGTGCAAAGGAATCGCCATGATCCACCAAACGTTCTGGCTGACCGCGACCGACCATAGCCGCCTGTTCGTCAACCAGTGGCTGCCCGAAACCGCCCCTTTGGCGATGATCATGCTGGCTCACGGCATGGCCGAACACAGCGGCCGCTACGCCCGTCTGGCCCAGGCGCTGTGCGACGAGGGCTATGGTGTCTGCGCGGTGGACCTGCGCGGCCATGGCAAGACCGGCGAGGAAGCGATTCTCGGCCATTTTGCCGACGAGGACGGCTGGACCAAGGTCGTGGGCGACCTGGCCAGCCTCAACCACCACATCGTCCAGCATTATCCCGATACCCCCATCCTGCTGCTGGGCCACAGCATGGGCAGCTACATCGCCCAAGGTTACCTGTTGCATCACAGCGCCAGCCTGCACGGGGCGATTCTCAGCGGCTCGAACTTTCAGCCGGTGACGCTCTACCGCAGCGCTCGCCTGATCGCCCGCTTCGAACGCTGGCGCCAAGGTGCCACGGGGCGCAGTGCCCTGATCGAGTGGCTGTCGTTCGGCAGTTTCAACAAGAAATTCAAACCCACACGTAGCCCCTTTGACTGGCTCAGCCGCGATCCGGCCGAAGTCGACAAGTACGTCCACGACCCGCTGTGTGGCTTTCGCTGCACCAATCAACTGTGGGTCGACCTGCTCGGCGGGTTGCAGCAAATCAGCAAAGCGTCCAATCTCGCCCAGATCGATCCGGGCCTGCCCCTGCTGGTGGTGGGTGGCGAATGTGATCCGGTGAGCGAAGGCAAGCGTCTGAAGGATCTGGCCGACGCCTTGCGTGACGCCGGCATCCGGCACCTGCAATTGACGATTTACCCGCAGGCCCGGCACGAACTGTTCAATGAAACCAACCGCGATGAAGTGACCGCCGACGTGCTGGCCTGGATTGCCCAGGCCCTGAGCCACAAGCGGCCGCCACGCAGCGAGTAGGCTTGCAGCGTCTTTCCTTTACTCCGTCACAGGATTTGAAACAGATGACCCAGGTTACCAACACCCCTTACGAAGCCCTCGAAATCGGCCAGACCGCCAGCTATAGCAAAACCGTCGAAGAGCGTGACATCCAGCTGTTCGCGGCGATGTCGGGCGATCACAACCCGGTGCACCTGGACGCCGAGTTCGCCGCAGCGAGCATGTTCAAGGAGCGCATCGCCCATGGCATGTTCAGCGGTGCGCTGATCAGCGCGGCGGTGGCCTGCGAGTTACCTGGGCCGGGCACCATCTACATCGGCCAGCAGATGAGCTTCCAGAAACCGGTGAAAATCGGCGACACCCTGACCGTGCGCCTGGAGATCCTGGAAAAACTACCGAAATTCCGTGTGCGCATCGCCACGCGCGTGTTCAACCAGCGCGACGAACTGGTGGTGGACGGCGAGGCCGAAATCCTCGCACCGCGCAAACAGCAGACCGTGACTTTGCCGACGTTGCCGGCGATTACTGTGGGTTGATTCACTGAAGCGATCAGCCACAGCGGATTGGATGAAGCAACACCTCCCCTGTGGCGAGGGAGCTTGCTCCCGTTCGGCGGCGAAGCCGTCGTAAACAAAGCGCCCGTGTTCGATCAGATCCAACGCGGGCGCTTTTTCAGGGGTGCTTCGCCCCCCAGCGGGAGCAAGCTCCCTCGCCACAAGGTGCGTGGCGCTACGGACTATGGCTGGTCTTCGCGCACCTGCACGCTCGCCGTCATCCCGGCGCTCAGGTTCACCCCCTCCGGCACCTTGTCCAACTTGATCCGTACCGGTATCCGCTGGGCCAGTCGTACCCAATTGAAGGTCGGCTCGACCTCTGCCAACAGCTGCGCATCGGGGTTGGTGTTGCGGTCGGTAATGCCACGGCTGATGCTTTCGACATGGCCTTCCAAGGCATGGCCGGCGCTCATCAGCCAGATCTTGACCGGATCGCCCACGCGAATCCTTGGCAACTTGGTTTCTTCGAAATAGGCCTGCACATAGAACGTCGAGTCGTCGATCAGCGCCATGACCGGCTGCCCGGCATTCACGTAGTTGCCTTCGGCCAGGCGCAGGTTGGTGATGTGGCCGTTGCGTGGGGCCAGGACCTGGCTGCGCGCCAGGTTGAGTTCGGCCACCTTGGCCTCGGCCTGGGCTTCGCGCAGTTCGCCTCGGGCAATGCCGGCGTTGATCTGGGCGTTTTCCCGCAGTTCGGCACTGATGGCCTGGGGCCCCAGGGCCGCACGGCGGCTGGCTTCGTGTTCGCGCAAGCTCAGTTGCTGCTGACGCGTCTGGACCACCGCCCGGGCTTTCTCCAGCGCCGCCTCGAAACGCTCACGGTCGATACTCAGCAACACCTCGCCGGCCTTGACCTGCTGGTTATCCACAGCCTTGAGCTCGCGCACCCAGCCCGATACGTCGGGTGCAATCACCACCACGTCCGCGCGGATCCGCGCATCGCGGGTCCAGGGCGTGAGCATGTAGTACTGCCACAGGTGAAACCCGGCGAAGATCGCCACGGCCACCATGCACAGCGTGACGACGACACGTACGGAGGTACGCATGTTCAACTCCTATAGCGGCCCGAGGACCACGGTAATAACGGTCAGGACACAGACATACAGGGCGCAGTCGAACAAGGCTTCATGCCAGATCCAGCGCCCGGCCGGCACCAGGCTGAGCAACAGGCGCAGCGCGCCGGTCACCAACAACGCCAGCACCAGATAAATCAGGAACGGGCTGAGCAACACCCCGCCAATCGACCACTCACGCAAGCCCATGGCTGTGCTCCCGTCGTTCAGGTTCGTGCTGGTGGCACCAGGCGCGCCAGCTGTTTTGCAATTGCACCACCGCGCCCTGGGCCAGCTTCACTGCGTCACCGGGTGGTTGGGTCGACAACACCGTCAGGAACTGCGCGCTCGCCGCAGCCAGCGCATCGGCCTGGTCACCGGCCGGGCCGCGTTCGAGTACCTGCTCCAGTGCTTCGAAGTAACGCCGCTGCGCCTGGGTATCGGGCACTTGGGCGACGGCCAGGCTCAGGCGCAGATGCAACAGTTCATCGCCAATGTCCAGGCCAAGCAAACCATCATCCCAGCGGCTGCGCGCCTGCACCGGCAATTCAGGGTAATGCCTTGCCAACTGCAACAGCCGGTCGGCCATGCGCCCACCGAACCAACTCTCGGCGCCACGCAGGCTGCGATGGGTCAGGCGCACCAGATCGTGGAGGGTCGCGGCCAGCAGGCGGCGGCTGTGCCAGGCCGGGTTGCGCAAAATCAGCAGATTGAAGGCCAGCACCGCCGCGCCTACGCCAATCATAATTGCCTGGGCGTTGTTGAAGAACGCCGCGACGTCGTATTTCATGGTATTGAGCGGTGAAACCAGCACCACAAAATGCAGGCAGAACGACGTCGCCGTAGCGAAGATCTGCGGCTTGGCCATACCCAGCGCGCCGAAAAACAACGGCACGCCCATGGCCATGCAGAGCATCGCGAAGCTGCTCCATTGCGGGAGTATGAGCTCGCCGATCACGAACGCCGTCGGCACAGCCAACAGGATGCCCCGCAGAAAACTCATGCCGATCTGCGCGCCGTTTTCGCGACTGGCAAACAGGCTGCACACCACGCACGTCAGCACCAGCGCACCCGATGCGGCCGGCCAGGCGGTCGCCAGCCAGAAACTGGCCACCGCCAGGAACGCCAGGGCGCTGCGAGCACCGAAGACCATGGCCAGGGACAGATCACGATGAGGCGCCAGGGTTCGCGGTGGATCCGCCGCCTCCCGGCCCTCCTGCACCGCCGTCAAGGCGGCGCAGGCGGCCAGGGCGGTATCGAGCAACAAGGCGAACCGCGCCAGGCAATAACTTTGCGCCGAACTGATCTGCGGGTCGTGAGATGCATCCCATACCCGGGGGCGCAAGGCTTGCAGGGTCGCACTGTCGGCGTCGAGGGCCTGCCGTACCTCGTTCATCCACGGCTGGAGGGCCTCGGCCTCCTCGGGGTCAAGCTGTTTCCACTGCCGACGTACCGAGCGCGAAAGGCGCAGCAGCATCAGCAATTTCTGGCTCAAGCCGCTGATGGCCCGGGCTCGCTGCCGGCCACGGCTGCCTTCGAACCAGGCATGTTCGCGCTGGGCATCCACCGCGACGATCCTGCCCAGAATTTCCAGCAATCCTTTTCGCGCCTGGACATCGCCAGCCAGGGTTGCCCGGGCGGCCTGCATGCCGCTCTGCCAGGCGGCAAGGGCCTGACCGGCCAGTTGCCGCTCGACCCGCAACGGCCAGAGCAAGGCACTGGCCGCCGTGGCGCAAACAATGCCCAGGCTGATCTCGGTGCAGCGCGCCACCGCCTGGTCGAACACACCCAGCGGATGGGAAATGGCCGGCAAGGCAATGATCGCCACCGTGTAACCGGCCAACACGAATGAATACGACCAGGCACTGCGCAGCAGCGTCGAACAGGCTGTGCACAACCCCAGCCAGAGCGCCAAGGCCAGCAGGAACAACCAGGGCGCCTGGGCAAACAGGCCCATGAACACCACCGACATGACGGTGCCCACCAACGTGCCGACCAATCGCGCCAACCCCTTCTGCACCACCATCCCGGACAGTGGCTGGGCGACGATGATCGCGGTCATCAGCGCCCATGACGGCTGCTCCAGCCCCCAGCGCAACGCCAGCCACAACGCCAGCCCAGCACCAAGCACCGTCTTGATGGCGAACTGCAAAGCGAGGCGGTCGGGGGCGAACAAGGCCTGGAAGGTAATGGGCACGCGAAAAACTCTTTGGGAGATGCCAGTAACAATAGATGCTATGCGGGGAGATAGGCGATGCAATTATTAGCTAGCTACCTATCAGAGTCCAGAGTTGTTTGTCGCCATCATGCGAGGGCTTTTGTGGCGAGGGAGCTTGCTCCCGCTGGGTTGCGCAGCGACCCTGATTTTGGGCTGCTACGCAGCCCAGCGGGAGCAAGCTCCCTCGCCACAGGTACTTTTTCATCGTTATAAAAAAACGCCAGGCAAGCTGGCGTTTTTTGGATCAGGACGCGTTGTTAGCTGGCGCGCGCCTGATTACGCAGGGCCTTGACCTGGTCATGGTTGCGTTGCACACCGTGGTACTGACGCTCAACCAGGTCACGAATACCGACCAGGTTGTGCTTGGTGATTTTCTCCAGCGCTTCCTTGTAGGCCTTGAGCGCATGGTCTTCGCCACGCTCGGCTTCGTTGAGCACCGCTTCTTCATCCTTGCCGGTGAACATGGATTTCACGTCCACCCAACGACGGTGCAGGTCACCGGCAACGCTGGTGGAGGTTTCCGGATCGCCGCCCAGGGAGCGAACCGCCGCTTGCAGTTCGGCCGCAGCAGTCGCGCAATCCGCAGCACGTTGAACGAACAGCGCCTTGAGTTGTGGGTGCTTGATGTCTTCAGCGCAGGTCTTGAAGCCTTCCTGGCCATCTTTGCTGGTCTCGATCAGGTCGTTCAAGACGGAGATGGATTCTTTGTTGATGTCAGTCATTTTTCAGTTCCTTTGCTTGGTGAATAAAAAACCTGCAAGGGATATTGCATCGGCCATGCCAGTCCAAGAATTCAGTTATTTCCCTTTAAAATCAATAAATTAACAAAAAACAAAAAAACTGTATCCGCGTTATTTGCATGATCTGTCATTTGGCCTGCATGCAGAATGCCTGTATTTTCGAGGCAGATTTGAATCAGACGATTGCCATGAACCCGGAAAAGCTCGAATTGCTCATCACGCGTCAAATGCCATTCGGCAAATACAAGGGTCGAATCCTGGCTGACCTGCCCGGTCAATACCTGAACTGGTTCGCCCGCGAGGGTTTTCCTCACGGTGAACTGGGTGGTTTGCTGGCACTGATGCAGGAAATCGATCATAACGGGCTGTCGGACCTGCTCGATCCATTGCGTGCCAAACACGGCAAACCCAAGCCTCGCCCCTGACCAGTTGAGCCCCCGTCATGCCCGAAAACACGCTACGCGCCCACGATGAAGCTTTCTGGCAGACGTTTGTCGGCCGCTACGACGTCGATCCCGCCGGCCCGCTCAACCTGGAAAACGGTTACTTCACACGGATGTCCCGTACCGTGGTGGAGGAGTACCAGCGCAACATCGAACTCATCAACCGGGGCAACTCGGTGTACGTGCGCCAGCATTTCGACCGTGAACACGGCGAAACCATTCGTCGACAGGTGGCCCGACTGATCCACGCATCCCCCAGAGCGTGGCATTGGCCGGTAGCGCGGTGGATGCCTTGCAGACGCTGATTCGCAACTACAACCGCCTCAAGCCAGGCGATCAAGTGCTGATCTGTGATCTGGAATATGCCTCGGTCAAAAGCGCAATGCGCTGGCTGGCCCGCCAGCGTGGCGCGCAGGTGATCGAGATAGTCCACCAGCACCCTGCCAGTTTCGAAAGCCTGGTGGGCACTTATCGCGAAGCGTTCATTCGCTACCCTCGCCTCAAGTTGATGGCGCTGACCTACGTCAACCACCTCACCGGACTGGTGATGCCGGTCCAGGCCATTGCCGAGACTGCCCGCGAGTTTGCTGTCGACATCATCCTCGACGGTGCCCACGCCCTGGGCCAGATCGATTTCAACCTGAAGAAGCTCGGGATCGAATTTGCCGGGTTCAACCTGCAGAAGTGGATCGGCGGGCCCCTCTCCCAGGGCTTCCTGTACATCGCCCCGCAGCGGTTGGCCGACATCGACCCGGACATGGACGAAGACAGCTACCCCGCCACCGACGTCCGCTCACGCACGCCCCACAGCACGCCCAACATCCCTGCCTTGCTCACCTTGCCGCTGGTCTTCGAAGAACACCAGGCCCTGGGCGGCGCTTCGGCCAAAGGCGCGCGCCTCTGTTATCTGCGTGACCTGTGGGTGAGCGCCGTGCGCGATGTGCCGGGCATCGAAGTCATGACCCCGGATGACCTGGGTCTCTATTGCGGCATCACCGCGATGCGCTTCACCGCCCAGGCCGATCAGCAGGTGATGGCTGATCGATTGCTCAATGAGCATGGGATCTTCACCGTGGTGCGCCACACCAGTGTCGGGCCGTGTATTCGCATTACCCCGGGGCTGGTCACCTTGGCGAGTGATATCGAGCGGTTGACTGCAGCGCTGATTAAGCTGAGCCGTACCTAAATCCCTTGCTCCCTCGCCACAAAAGCTAAAACCCAGGCAAAAAAAAAACGGCGCGCCGACCAAGCGCACCGTAAAACCGTAGAACACCCAACGAGGTTCGGTAAAGCAATCAGTCCAGCAGCGCCAAGGCCTCGGCGGTGCATTCCTGGATGCGGGCCCAGTCGCCGTTCTTGATCCACTCAGGATCGAGCATCCAGCTTCCGCCCACGCACATCACGTTTTTCAACGCCATGTAGCTCTTGATGTTGGCCGGGCTCACGCCGCCGGTCGGGCAGAATTTCACTTCGCCGAACGGGCCACCCAAGGCCTTGATGGCCGCGACGCCGCCACTGACTTCGGCCGGGAACAGTTTGAAGCGGCGATAGCCCAGGCTGTAGCCTTCCATGATGCCCGAGGCGTTGCTGATGCCTGGTAGTAACGGCACAGAGCTGTAGACGCTGGCTTCGAGCAGATCACGGGTGATGCCCGGAGTGACGATGAACTGCGAACCGGCCGCCTCGGCGGCGTCCAGCATGTGGCGGTCGAGCACCGTGCCGGCACCGGTCACCAGTTCCGGACGCTGCTCGCGCAGCACCTGGATGGCCTTGAGGCCGTATTGAGAACGCAGAGTCACTTCAAGCGCCGTCAGGCCACCGGCAGCCAGGGCATCGGCCAGCGGCAGGATGTCCTGTTCACGGGCGATGGTGATCACCGGCAGGATCCGCGCCTTGGCACAGAGGCTGTCGATCAGGGCAACTTTGTCCGCCATGGAAACGGTCGGGGATGGGTTTGTCATAGCGGCTGATCCTTGGTTCATGGGCACCAGTAAATCTCTAACGTAGATTGCAAAAACGCGCGGATCGGCATTTCGGCGACATCGTCACCCGCCACCGCAGCGTTCAAGGTGGTCAATTTCGACTGACCGGAAATCGACAGCACTTTGTGTTGCGCCGAAGCCAGCAAGGCGCGGCTCATGGTCAAGCGTTGGTGCGGTACGGTCGGCGCCAGCATCGGCCAGCAGCGACGTGTGCCATTGGCGTCCAGGGCCTGGGCCAGGTTCGGGCTGTCAGGGAACAGCGAGGCGGTATGCCCGTCATCGCCCATGCCCAATACCAGCACATCGATCGGCGGCAGCTCGGCCAACAGACGATCGGCCTGCTCGGCAGCCGCTTCCAGGTTAGTGCTGGCGCTGTAGAGGCTCAGGAACTGGGCCTTGGCCGCCGCGCCTTGCAGCAGGTAACGCTTGAGCAGGCCGGCGTTGCTGTCGGCGTGCTCAACCGGTACCCAGCGCTCGTCAGCCAGGCTGACCACCACTTTGGACCAGTCCAGCGCCTGCTTGGCCAGGTGCTGGAAAAACGCCACCGGGCTGCGGCCACCGGAGACCACCAGGGTCGCCGCACCACGCGCCTCGATTGCCTTGCGCAACTGCTCGGCCACGTTCAGCGCCAGCCCCTCGGCCAGCACCACCGGGTTCTTGAATTCATGGGCGCTAACGCCCTGCGGCAGTTTCAATTCAGATATCGCCATACCATGACCTCCCATCCCGCGTGATCAGTGCAATGGAGCTCATCGGCCCCCAGGACCCAGCCGCATACGGCTTGGGCGCATCGCCGGATTTCTTCCATCCGGCGATCAACTGGTCACACCACGTCCACGCGGCTTCAATTTCATCTTTACGGACAAACAGGTTCTGATTGCCGTTCATGACTTCCAGCAACAACCGCTCGTAGGCATCGGGAATACGTGCGCTGCGATAGGTGTCGGAGAAGTTGAGTTGCAACGGACCGCTGCGCAATTGCATGCCCTTGTCCAGGCCCTGCTCCTTGGTCATCACTCGCAAGGAAATCCCTTCGTCCGGTTGCAGGCGGATGATCAGCTTGTTACTGATCTGCAAGCGCTGCTCGGGCGCGAAAATGTAGTGGGACGGTTCCTTGAAGTGAATGACGATCTGCGACAGCTTTTGCGGCATGCGCTTGCCGGTACGCAGGTAAAACGGCACCCCGGCCCAACGCCAGTTGCGGATGTCGGCGCGCAGGGCGACGAACGTCTCGGTGTCGCTCTGGGTATTGGAATTGGGTTCTTCCAGGTAACCCGGCACGGCCTTGCCTTCGCTGTGGCCGGCGATGTACTGGCCGCGCACCACCTGGGTGGTCAAGCCTTCCGGGCTGATCGGCGCCAGGGCCTTGAGCACCTTGACCTTCTCGTCGCGGATGCTGTCGGCGGACAAATCAGCCGGCGGGTCCATGGCGATCAGGCACAGCAGCTGCAACAGGTGGTTCTGGATCATGTCCCGCAGCTGACCGGCCTTGTCGAAATAGCCCCAGCGGCCTTCGATACCGACCTTTTCAGCCACGGTGATTTCCACGTGGGAGATGTAGTTCTGGTTCCACTGGGTTTCGAACAGGCTGTTGGCGAACCGCAGCGCGATCAGGTTCTGGACCGTCTCTTTGCCCAGGTAATGGTCGATGCGATAGGTACGGTTTTCCGGGAAGAACTGCGCCACGGCGTCGTTGACCTTGCGCGAAGACTCCAGGTCCGAGCCAATGGGCTTCTCCAGCACGACACGGGTGTTTTCGCTCAAGCCAACCTTCGCCAGGTTCTCGCAGATCGCCCCGTACACCGCCGCCGGAGTGGCGAAATAGGCAATGACCTGCTGGGTCGAACCGGCTGCTTCAGCCAAGGCGACGTAATCGTCGGCCTTGAGGAAATCCACGTGCAGGTAGGTCAATCGCGCCAGGAAGCGCTCGAGTACGCTTTCGTCCAGGTCTTTTTCACCGACGTAGCGACGCAGTTCGGCGGCGATGAATGCCAGATGCTGCTGCTCGCTGCCAGGTTCACGGGCCAGCGCAATGATTCGCGTGTCCTCGTGCAACAATTGGGCGCCGTCGAGCTGATACAGGGCAGGAAAGAGCTTGCGCAAGGCCAGATCGCCCAAAGCGCCGAACAAGGCAAAGGTGCACGGTTCAACCGTAATCGAAGGCATGATGTTTGTTCTTTTATCAAGTTAAACTACAAATACCTTTTTTCAAGGTATCACTCAAGGAAAAATGTAGTAATAACCACAACATTTTTCGAAAATACCGATTCCGAGTGGTGGTCCGTCGGAGCCATCAGTAGGATAGGCCACCGCAAAGGGTCGTATCAAAGACCCGTCTTTCTAGGAATCTTGTATGGACCGCGTGCGAAATTTACTGGAACAGATCCAGAGTCGCCTTGAAGACCTTAACAAGGCAGAACGCAAGGTGGCCGAAATCATCCTGCTCAACCCGCAG
The DNA here is from genome assembly GCF_018325905.1 of Pseudomonas sp. St316. Classification (NCBI taxonomy): domain Bacteria; kingdom Pseudomonadati; phylum Pseudomonadota; class Gammaproteobacteria; order Pseudomonadales; family Pseudomonadaceae; genus Pseudomonas; species Pseudomonas sp. St316. Next base: position 5,258,032 of record NZ_AP021901.1, read on the forward strand.
CAGGCGACCCGCTTCAGCATCGCCGCCCTCGCCCAGGCGGCTTCGGTCAGTGAACCGACCGTCAACCGTTTCTGCCGCTCGTTCGGCGTCAGCGGTTACCCGGAGCTCAAGCTGCAACTGGCCCAAAGCCTGGCCAGCGGCGCTGCTTATGTGAGCCGCGCGGTGGAAGCCGACGACAACCCGGAAGCCTATACCCGGAAAATCTTTGGCAGCGCCATTGCCTCATTGGACAGCGCCTGCCAGGCCCTTGATCCGAATTTGATCAGTCGCGCCGTGGACCTGCTGATCCAGGCCCGGCAAATCCACTTCTTCGGCCTCGGCGCCTCCGCCCCGGTGGCGCTGGATGCCCAGCACAAGTTTTTCCGCTTCAACCTGGCGGTGACCGCTCACGCCGACGTACTGATGCAGCGCATGATCGCGTCGGTGGCCCATACCGGTGAACTGTTCGTGATTATTTCCTACACCGGTCGTACCCGTGAGCTGGTGGAAGTGGCGCGCATTGCCCGGGAAAACGGTGCGTCGGTGCTGGGCTTGACCGCCGAAGGCTCGCCCTTGGCCAAGGCCAGCACCCTGAGCCTGAATATCCCCCTGCCCGAAGACACTGATATCTACATGCCGATGACCTCACGGATCATCCAGCTCACCGTACTGGACGTGCTCGCCACCGGCATGACCCTGCGTCGGGGCGTGGACTTCCAGCCGCATCTGCGCAAGATCAAGGAAAGCCTCAATGCCAGCCGGTATCCGGTGGGGGATGAGTTCAACTGACCTGGCTTGGATGCGCTAGCGCCTGATAAACCGCTATCGCGAGCAGGCTCGCTCCCACAGGGCTTGTGAACACCAAACATCCAATGTGGGAGCGAGCTTGCTCGCGATGAGGCCAGCAACAACACCCCAACCCCAGATCCTGAACTAAACCCCCACCCGCGCCTGCAAACTCAAATGCGCCCGCTCCCCGGGCGCCAGGCACAGGCTGTCGGTGCCGCCACTGGCCGCTTCGACGCAGACGAATTCGCTGACTTCATCCCAACTCACCCCCAGCAACGGCCGTGCGCCAGGATGCCAGACCACGGTGTCGGCACTGTCGCCAGTGTCGATGCACAATTCGCGCTGCCAGGCGTGGTCCTTGAGCTGCAATTCCCCCTCATGTTGGAACACCCGCTGGCAGCCGCCCTCGACCCGCAGTTCGCCTTCCTGCTGGCAAACCTCGCGGCTCAGCTGATCGTAACCTTGCGCGCCTTCCAGCCCAGACAGCGCTACCTCACCAACGTCACCAATACGCCAGTAGGCATGCAAAGCCTGGCTCAACTGGCACGGCAAGCTGTCCTGATGCTCGGTACTCAGGCGCAGCTCCATGCGTTCGCCGAGGTCTGCATGCAAATCCACTTGCCAGTCGCACAGCTGCAACTGCCAGTGCAGGTGCACGCCGTCGTCATCGCTGTGGCTGTCGAGCAGCTTCCAGTCGATCAACCGCGCCCAGCCGTGGGACGGCCAGGCGTTTTCGCTGGGATGACGACCATACCAAGGCCAGCACACCGGTACCCCGCCGCGTATCGCACCGACCTGAGGCCACTTGGCCGCGCACCACAACCAGGGTTTCTGGTCCTTGGGCTGAAAATGCAACAACTGTGCACCCTGGCGACTGAACACCGCCTGGCACAACGGGTGGTCGATCACCAATACATCGCGCTGCCGATAGCGCTCCCACGCGAACACCGGGCGTTCGCGCAAGGATCTGAAAAAGCGTTGTAGCGGATGCTCATGCATGGGCCGCGGTCCTGGAAATCATTAAATACCCAACTGTGTCCGGCTCGTTTTTTGTGGCGAGAGGATTTATCCCCACAGGCCTGTGGGAGCAAAGCTTGCTCGCGACTCAGGCGACTCGGCGCCCTGGAAGACCGTGTCATCTTCATCGCGGGCAAGCCTTGCTCCCACCCCCAAAAAAAAGCGGACAGCCTTGGCTGTCCGCAAATATGCGCACATAGAGAGGAGCTTATCGCAACAGCGTTAGAACACCGACTGAATTTTCAGGCCGGCCACCAGCGCGTTGTCGACTTCATCCACACCGCCTGGATGAGTGATGTATTGCAGGTTGGGGCGCACGGTCAGCCAGTTGGTCACGTGGATGCCGTAGTTGAGCTCGTAGTTGTACTCAGTGTCACGCAACGGCGCGAACAGCGGATCGTTGTAGTCGCTGACACCATTGGCAACGTTGGTCAGCTCGGCGTTTTTCTTCACGTCATCGTTGACATGGATACGGGAGAAACCGATCCCGATGTCATCTTTAGGACGCGCATCGAACGGCCCCTTGTACACGAACATCAACGACTGGTAGTTGTCGACGAAGTTGGTGTCCTTGTCGTGGAAGGTCGCGTTGGCGGCGATGTTCAGGCCACGAGAAGCGTCGCCGTTGTGGGTAGTCAGCTGTTGCTGCGCCACGAACCAGTAGCCGTGCTTGCTGTTGTGACTGCGATAGGCGTTGCCGGTGGTCGCAGCGTCATCGCCATTGTCGTCTTCACGGACGTCATTGGCATCGGCCGTGCTCTTGTAGTAACCGACACGGTATTCGCCCGGCAGATTGTTGACCTTCGGCGACCAGACCAGCTCGACCGGGATGACGGTACCCTTGGTGCCACTGCCGCTGAGCTTGAAGCCGTTACCGTGCTCAAGTTGCGATGGGTTCTGGTTGTACGCACCGATCTGCGCGTAGAACTCAGGCGTGATGTTGTACTTCACGCGAAGCGCAGCTTGCATGACTGGCCAGTTGTACCAGATGCCGGTCGCCCAGTTACCCGCTTGGGATCCGCAGAAGGCCAGGTTCTGAAACTCGCAAGGGAAGGTGTTGAAGTCTTCGCCTTCGCCGAAGTAACCGGCCTTGACGTCCAGCTTGCCATCGAGGAACTGGTGCTTGATCCACAATTGGGTCAGACGGACCATGTGGCCACGCCCGTAGACTTCCTGGGAAGAACTCAAGGTGCCGGCACGCGGGTCGCCGACACGGTCATTGGAAATGTTTTCGCCGTTACGGTTGGTGAGCTGGATCTTGGCCTGGGTGTTATCCCAACCCCACAGTTTTTCCAGGTCCAAGGCCACACCCAGACCAAACTGGTCGGAGTAACGCGCGGTCTTGTCGTTGTTGTAGCCACCATGCAGGTTGGCACCCACTTCACCGACGTAGTCAGCCTTGATATCGATACCTTGCTCGATCAGCTTGGTCCGTTCGCCGCCCCAGTCACCCGTCATCCACTGCGAGTCGGCGCTGAATGCGTCGGCCGCATGGGCACTACCGGCCAGCATCATCGCCGCAACGGCTGACAACTGGCAGATAAGCTGGGCATTGTTTTTCTTCTTCATCCCTACATCCTCGTCTTTATTGTTATTAACTGTTTTTATCTAACGCGGTTTACAACGATTGCGGCGGATGGTCCCCCATCCACCGCATACTCCCCTGTAAAAGCAAGCAAGCCCGCTTCCACACTGATCGCTCAGCGACCCTTGAACTGGGCCACGTTCGGCGCCCGTCCTTCGGCTTGCGCCTCGCCGGCCACACCCAGGCGCTCGCCTGTCTGCGCATCAAATAGTAATACTTTTGAGGGGTCAAATTGCAACGTTAAAGTTTCACCGGCCTGCGGAGCAACGTCCGGCGACAAGCGGCAGCAGACCTTGGTGTCATTTAGACTGACAAATACCAGGGTGTCCGGCCCGGTCGGCTCGGTAACCTGGACCTCCGCCCGGATGGTCGGCAAGCCATTGGGCTCGCTGCCGGCCAGCACGATTTGCTCCGGGCGCATGCCGAGAATCACTTCGCGGTCTTCCAGGCCGGCGTCCTGCATGCCCAGCGGCAACTCGCAACGGGCCTGGCCGCTGTCGAGCAGCGCCAGCAGGCGACCGTCCTTGCGTTGCAGGCGCAGCGGGATGAAGTTCATCGGTGGCGAACCGATGAAACTCGCCACGAACAGGTTGGCCGGGTTGGTGTAGATGTCTTTTGGCGTGCCGAACTGCTGGATGATCCCGTCCTTCATCACCGCCACCTTGTCGCCCAGGGTCATGGCTTCGATCTGGTCGTGGGTCACGTAGACCGTGGTGGTCTTCAGGCGCTGGTGCATCAGCTTCATTTCGGTACGCATCTCGACCCGCAGCTTGGCGTCGAGGTTGGACAGCGGTTCGTCGAACAGGTAGATCTTCGGCCGCCGTGCCAATGCCCGGCCCATGGCCACGCGCTGTTGCTGGCCGCCGGAGAGCTGGCCGGGCTTGCGGCTGAGCAGGTGCTCGATCTGCAGCAGCTTGGCCACGCGGTTGACTTCCGCGTCGATGTCCGCCTGGGGCATCTTGCGGATCTTCAGGCCGAACTCGATGTTCTCGCGCACGCTCATGGTCGGGTACAGCGCGTAGGACTGGAACACCATGGCGATGTCACGGTCCTTCGGGCTCATGCCGCTGACGTCCTGGTCGCCGATCATGATCGCGCCGCCCGTGATGGTCTCAAGACCGGCGATGCAGTTCATCAGCGTCGACTTGCCGCAGCCCGAAGGTCCGACGAGGATCAGGAACTCACCGTCCTTGATCGACAACTCGATGTTCTTCAGGGTGTCCGGCAGGCCGGCACCATAGGTCTTGTTTACGTTGCGAAGTTCAAGCGTTGCCATGATTACCCCTTGACTGCGCCGGCCGTCAGGCCGCGCACGAAATACTTGCCTGCCACCACATAGACCAGCAGGGTCGGCAGCCCGGCGATCATCGCCGCCGCCATGTCCACGTTGTATTCCTTGGCCCCGGTACTGGTGTTGACCAAGTTGTTCAGCGCCACCGTGATGGGCTGCGAATCACCGCTGGAGAACACCACACCGAACAGGAAGTCGTTCCAGATCTGCGTGAACTGCCAGATCAGGCAGACCATGATGATCGGGGTGGACATCGGCAGGATGATCCGCCGGAAGATGGTGAAGAACCCCGCACCGTCCAGTCGTGCGGCCTTCACCAATGCATCGGGAATGCTGACGTAGTAGTTGCGGAAGAACAGCGTGGTGAAGGCCAGGCCGTAGACCACGTGCACGAACACCAGGCCCGTGGTGGTACTGGCCAGGCCCATCTTGCCGAGGGTGAACGAGGCCGGCAGCAGGACGGTCTGGAACGGCAGGAAGCAACCGAACAGCAACAGGCCGAAGAACAACTGCGAACCGCGAAAGCGCCACATCGACAGTACGTAGCCGTTCAAGGCACCGATGGCGGTAGAGATCAGCACCGCCGGAACGGTGATCTTGATCGAGTTCCAGAAGTAGCCGTCGACGGTGGCCCAGGCCTTGACCCAGCCGATGCCACTGACCACGGTCGGCCAGCTCAGCAGGTTGCCGGTGCTGATGTCTTCCGGCGTCTTGAAGCTGGTCAACAGCATGACCACCAACGGCACCAGGTAAAGCAATACGGCGAGGATCAGCACCGCGTAGATGGCGATGCGACTCAGGCTGATGGAAGGTTTGGCAGCGAGACTAGTCATGACGCTTGGTCCTCAGCTCGGAGTACAGGTAAGGCACGATGATTGCGAGAATCGCACCGAGCATCAGGATTGCACTGGCCGAGCCCATGCCCATCTGGCCGCGACTGAAGGTGAACGAATACATGAACATCGCTGGCAGGTCGGAGGAATAACCCGGGCCGCCGGCCGTCATCGCCGCCACCAGGTCGAAGCTCTTGATCGCGATGTGCGCCAGGATCATCACGGCGCTGAAGAACACCGGCCGAAGGCTCGGCAGCACCACTTTCCAGTAGATGCGCGGCATGCTCGCGCCATCGATCTGCGCGGCACGAATGATCGACTGATCAACACCCCGCAAGCCGGCCAGGAACATCGCCATGATGAAGCCCGAGGCTTGCCACACCGCCGCGATCACCAGGCAGTACACCACGCGATCCGGGTCGATCAGCCAATCCAGGCGGAAGCCTTCCCAACCCCAGTCACGCAACAATTTGTCCAGGCCCATGCCCGGATTGAGCAGCCATTTCCAGGCCGTACCGGTGACGATCATCGAGAGCGCCATCGGGTACAGGTAAATGGTGCGGATGAAACCTTCACGACGAATGCGCTGGTCAAGAAACACCGCCAGCAGTACGCCAATCACCAGGGTGATACCGATGAAGAGGCCGCCGAACAGTGCCAGGTTCTTGCTCGCCACCCACCAGCGGTCGTTGTCCATCAGCCGGGCGTATTGCGCCAGGCCTGCCCATTTGTAGTTCGGCAGGAACGTCGAAGTGGTGAACGACAGGACGAACGTCCACAAGATATAGCCATAGAAGCCCACCAGAACGATGAACATGCTCGGCGCCAGCACCAGTTTCGGGAGCCAGCGCTGCAATGCATCGAACGGCGAGGCCTTGCTGAACACAGCAACAGAACTCATGGGAAGATCCAGTACAAGAGAAAAAGACTACAAAACACTCCCTGCGTGGGAGCGAGCGTGTGTGGGAGCTGAGCTTGCTCGCGATGAAGGCGCCTCGGTCTTTTCGAATGACCGCGTTATCGTTCATCGCGAGCAAGCTTTGCTCCCACAGGCTTACCCGCAAGGGCCTGCGGAGCTAACAGTTACTTCGCTGACTGGACCGCTGCGCCCAATTTCTTGGCAGCATCGGCAGGGTCGGCTTTCGGGTCGTTGATGTAGTTGGTCACCACATCAAAGAACGCACCCTGTACCGCCAGCGTGGTTGCCATGTTGTGCGCCATGCTTGGCTGCAGGCCGCCGGACTTGGCGTCTGTCAGGAAGTCCTTGGCAGCGGTCTGGGCGCAGGAATCGAAACCGTACTTGGCCATGTCGCCGAGCATGTCGTTGCGAACCGGAATCGAGCCCTTGTTGATGCTGAAGACTTTCTGGAAGTTCTCGCCCAATACGACCTTGGCGATGTCCTGCTGGCCAGCCGCAGTGCCCTTGTCTTTCTGCTTGAACACCGCCAGGGAGTCGATGTTGTAGGTGAAGGCCTTGTCGGTGCCTGGGAAGGCCACGCACTCGTAGTCCTTGCCGGCGACTTTCTTCGCCGCGGTCCACTCGCTCTTGGCCCAGTCACCCATGATCTGCATGCCGGCCTTGCCGTTGATGACCTTGGCTGCTTCCAGGTTCCAGTCCTGGCCCTTGCCGTCGGCGTCCATGTAGGTCGCGACTTTCTTCAGCTCGGTCAGCGCCTTGACCATTTCCGGACCGGTCAGCGCCTTGTTGTCCAGGTCGACCAGGGCTTTCTTGTAGCCATCAGCACCCATGACCGAGAGCACTACGGCTTCGAATACGGTGCTGTCCTGCCAAGGCTGGCCACCGTGGGCGAGGGGGATGAAGCCCGCTGCCTTGAGCTTGTCGCCGGCGGCGTAGAATTCTTCGAGGGTGGTCGGGTTCTTGGTGATGCCGGCTTTCTTGAAGACTTCCGGGTTGATCCACAGCCAGTTGACGCGGTGGATATTCACCGGCACGGCAACGTAGTCACCGTCGTACTTCACGGTATCGGAGACTTTCTTGTCGAGCAGGCTGTCCCACTTCTCTTCCTTGGCGACGTCTTTCAGGATGTCGGTGTCGAGCAGCCCGGTGGACGCCCATTCCTGGATGTCCGGGCCCTTGATCTGGGCGACGCCCGGTGGGTTGCCGGCCACGGCGCGGCTCTTGAGCACGGTCATGGCAGTGGAACCGCCACCCCCGGCGACAGCGCCGTCCTTCCAGGTAAAGCCGTCTTTTTCTACCTGGGCCTTGAGCACATCGACCGCGGCTTTTTCGCCACCCGACGTCCACCAGTGAACGACTTCCACGGAACCTTTGGATTCAGCGGCAAGGGTAGTGACAGGGAATGCTGCGACGGGAAGCAAGGAAGCAAGAGAAATGACAGTAGCGAGGCGAGAAATCGCATTCATCTAGAATTACCTTTCTTGTTGTTATGCATGCAAGTCTGGTGCTTGCGCTGCATGGATTCTAATCAGAGGGAATCCCTTCGCAGGTAACGAAGGGACGTGCAAATGTCACGACATGGTTACACAGGCGCAGGGCTGGATAACCGTGCCAGGGCTGACGCCATGCTGGGTGCCAGGGGCAGGCGCGGAATCAAGACCGCCTGCCAGGCGTGATACAGGTCCGGCTTGCCCGGCCAGATATCGGCGCTGGGGCAATTTTGCGGATCGAGTTCGTGATGCCAACTGCCGTTGCAGCGGTCGATGAAATGCTTGTCACAGAACTCCCAGAAGCACCGGTACCAAGCTTCGTACTTCGCCTCGTCAGTGCGCTTGAGCAAGGCACTGGCAGCGGCCGCCGCTTCGGCGTGAACCCAATGCAGGCGATGACGAACCACGGCGCGATTATCCCAGTCCAGGGTGTAGACAAGGCCCGGTGCGCCATCGACGTCCCAGCCGTGGCGGCAGTTCTGGTCGAACAGTTTTTGCGCGTCCTGGGCCAGCCAACCCGGGGTCAGCATGCCGATTTGCACCCGTGCGGCCTCAAGGTGCAGCAGCAGCCGCGCCCATTCGAAACCGTGGCCTGGGGTGGTGCCGTAGGGGCGGAAACCATCGGCAGGATTATCCTGGTTGTATTCGTGCAGCGGCTGCCAGTGGCGGTCGAAATGCTCCACCACCAGGTAGTCGTTGACGGCGGCATGGCCGTGGATCACCCGCTCGACGATACGCAGGGCGCGGGCCAGCCAACGAGGATCGTCGGTGGCATCGGCCAGGGCAAGGAAGGCTTCGGTGGCGTGCATGTTGCTGTTGGCGCCGCGATAGGCCTCTTCCTCACTCCAGTCGCGGTTGAAGGACTCGCGCAGCGCCCCCTCTTCTTCGCTCCAGAAATGCTCATCGATGATCCGCACCGCTTCGTCCAGCAACGCCTGGGCGCCGGGACGCTGGGCCACCACCGCGGAACTGGCCGCCAGGGCAACGAATGCATGCAGATAGGCCGCCTTGCCCGCGCCGTCTTCATCAGGCCGCGTCGTGGCGAACCAGCCACCGTGCTCGGCGTCGCGCAAGGGGCCGCTCAGCGCCTGGACGCCGTGGTCCACCAGCTCGGCAAACCCCGGCAGGCCCTGGATGTGGGCCATGGCGAAGCTGTGAGTCATGCGCGCAGTGTTCATGGTCTCGGCCCGAGCATCGGCCGGCAGGTGGCCGCGCTCGTCCAGGTTGCCAAAGCCGTCCGCCAGCTTCGACGCCTTGGCGAACGCCAGCAGCCGCAAGCCTTCGTCGGCAAGCCATTGCTGGTGGGCAGGGGCATTCAGCCAACTGCTGAAGGCCGGTTGGAAGGTGTCCATTGGGTGGTACCTTTTTTGTTGTTTTGACGCAGAGAGTCTAAACAAGGGATGGCGAGGGGCAGGTAACGAAAGGGGCGAGTTATGTCACCGACTTGTGACATTTCCCTGAGGGATGGGTTGAGGCTACTGGCGCCATCGCGAGCAAGCTCGCTCCCACACTGGACCCAAGCTGTTCACTGACCCTTGTGGGAGCAAGCTTGCTCGCGATAAACGATAACGCGGTCTAATCAATCCACACTGCGAGGCAACTGCAACGTCACCCGCAACCCGCCTTCGCGAAGGTTCTGCAAGCTCACTTCACCGCCGTGGCTGTGGGCGATGTTGCGAGCGATGCCCAGCCCCAGCCCGTACCCCTGCTGCTGCCCGGCCAGGCGAAAATGCGGTTCGAAGACTTGCTCCAGGCGCTGTTCCGGCACGCCGGGGCCTTCGTCGTCGACGTGCAGGATGAACGCGGTTTCATCGTCATCGATGTGCAGGTGGGCGTTCTGCCCGTACTTCAAGGCGTTGTCGATCAGGTTGCCGATGCAGCGCTTAAGGGCCAGCGGCTTGCCGGGATACGGCGCCAGCGCCCGGCCATCCTGGGTCACCCGGCCGTTGCCGTTGGGCGCCAGGTAAGGCTCGACCAGGCAATCGAGCACATGGTTGAGGTCCACCGGCTCGATGTTTTCATGGATGTCGGTGTCCTTGACGCATTGCAGCGCGCCTTTGACCAGCAGTTCCAGCTCATCCAGGTCACGGCCGAACTTGGCCTGCAGGTTCTCGTCTTCCAGCAGCTCGACCCGCAGCCGCAATCGGGTGATCGGTGTGCGCAAGTCGTGGGAGATCGCGCTGAACAACTGGCTGCGCTCGGTCAGGTAGCGGCTGATGCGTTCGCGCATGGCATTGAAGGCCCGCCCCACCTCCACCACTTCGCTGCCGCCGCCCTCGGCCACCGGCTCCACTTCGGCGCCCAGGGACATGTCCCGCGCGGCCCGGGCCAAACGCTTGAGTGGTCGGCTCTGCCAGTGCACCAGCAAACCGATGAACAGCAACAACAAGCTGCTGGTGAGCACGATGAAACCGACCTGTTGCTTGGGCAGGTCTTGCTCTTCAAGGCTGGTGTAGGGTTCGGGCAGCAGCGAGGCGATGTACAGCCATTCCCCCGGCGCCATCTGGATCTGCGTGACCAGCACCGGCGGGTTCACCGGTTCCAGGGTCAAGGCGTAGTGAGCCCACGAACGGGGCAGCTCATCGAGTTTGAGCCCAGCGTTGAAAATTCGCAGGTCGTCGGGGCTGACAAAATTGACCGAGATGTCGGCGTTACTGCCCAACGAACGGCGCAGCACATCGTCCACCGCCTTGAGCACCGCCAGTTTGCGCGGCGTGATCGGCAGCACATCCATGCCCAGGGGTTTGTCGTTGAGGGTAACGACAAACCGCGTACCGCCCATGCTGCGCAACTGGTCCAGCACCAATGGCCGGTACGCCACCGGCAGCGAACGCAAATAACTGACGCTGGCGGTCATCGAATGGGCCAGGCTGCGAGCGCTGGTGACCAGGCCTTCGAGTTGGGTGGCGCGCAGTTGCGAAACCCAGATCAGGCTGGACAGGGTCTGGGCGAACAACACCACCAGCAAGGTCAACAGCAGCATCCGGCCCAGCAACGAGCGCGGTACCGGTACCCGCCGGACGATTTTCCTCAACCAATCAATGCCCATTGCTGGCAACCACACTGGCCGCCAGCTGATAACCGCTGCCACGCACCGTGCGAATCAGCCGTGGCGGCTTGTCGGTGTCACGCAGGCGCTGGCGCAGGCGACTGACTGCCATGTCGACGATTCGGTCCAGGGGCATCAGCTCACGGCCACGGGTCGCGTTGCCGATGGTGTCGCGATCGAGAATTTCCTGGGGATGATCGAGAAACAACTTGAGCAGGGCGAAATCGGCACCGGAGAGAATCACTTCTTCACCGTCGGCGTGGAACAGCCGATGGCTGACCATGTCCAGCCGCCATTCATCGAAGGCCAGCACTTCACCGCCGGAGCGCTCCTGGCCGAATTGCGCCCGACGCAGCAGCGCCTTGATACGCGCCTGCAATTCACGTGGGCTGAAAGGCTTGCCCAGGTAATCGTCGGCGCCCAGCTCAAGACCGATGACCCGGTCGGCCTCGTCGGAACTGGCGGTGAGCATGATGATCGGCACGTGGGCCTGGCGAGGGTGCTGGCGAACCCAGCGGCACAGGCTGAAGCCGTCTTCATCCGGGAGCATCACGTCGAGGATCACCAGGTCGCTCGGCGCATCGTTGAACGCCTGGCGAAAGCCGGCGCCGTCCGGCGTGGTACGCACCTGGAAACCCGCGCGGCTGAGGTAGGTGTCCAGCAGCTCGCGAATCTCCTGGTCGTCATCGACCAACAAAATCGATTTGTTTACTGAACTCACAGGGCCGCGTCCTTGTTGTTTGGATTAGGGCGGATTATGCCTGATGGATATAACCTGCAAACACACTACAAACACTCTGTGGGAGCGAGCTTGCTCGCGATAGCGGCATAACAGTCAACCTCATGGCGACTGACACTCCGTCATCGCGAGCAAGCTCGCTCCCACAGGGGGTGGATACCTATCAGTTCAGGCAGCGGCGGACTGTTCCAACGCCACCCCAGCCCCCATCAGGCCGGAGTACGGCGCCGTGACCAGCCAGACCGGAATGCCCTTGAAGTAATCGCTCATGCAGCCCTTGTCGGCGAAACAGTGGGCGAAACCACTTTCGAGGAAGAAATCGGCAAACCGCGGGACCACGCCCCCGACGATATAGACACCGCCGCGCCCGCCCAGCGTCAACACATTGTTGCCGGCTACACGCCCCAGCCAGCGGCAGAACTGCTCGAGCACTTCCAGAGCAATCGGGTCGCCCGCCAGGCCGGCTGCGGTGATGGATTCGGGGGTGTCGAGTACCGGCACATGGCCGTCCACTGCGCAAATGGCCCGGTACACCCGAGGCAAACCGCTGCCGCTCAAGGCGGTTTCGGCGCTGACGTGGCCGATCTCGTTGTAGATGTGCTGCCACAGCTGGGTTTCCCGCGGGCTGCTCATGGGCAGGTCGACATGGCCGCCCTCCCCCGGCAACGCCGCGAAACGGCCTTCGCCCAGGTCCAGCAACGTACCAACGCCCAGGCCGGTGCCCGGGCCGATCACCACTGCCGGGCGCAACGGCTCCGGGGTGCCTTCGCACACGACCCGGTATTCATCGGGACGCAAACGGGTCATGCCCAGGGCCATGGCCGAGAAGTCGTTGACCAGCAACAGCTTCTCCACTTGCAAGGTCCGGCAGAACGCCAGGTTGCTCAGGCGCCAGTGATTGTTGGTAAAGCGAAACTCATCACCGCTCACGGGACCGGCCACCGACAGGCACACCGAACCGATGGCGCCCGGCTTCAGGCCCAAGCCACTCAGGTACACCTGGATGGCATCTTCCGGGCAGGCATAATCCGCCGTTGCCAACACCTGGATGTTTTCCAGGGAGTGGTTTTTCCACAGCGCGAAGCGTGCGTTGGTCCCACCGATGTCACCGACCAAAGCCAGTTTCAATTAAGCGTCTCCAGGGCAGAAGTAAAGGCGCTGGCGCCCTGCTCCGCCGAGCTGAAGGCCATGCGCATGAAACCGAACAGCTCGCGACCGGTGCCGATGTTGTTGCCCAACAGGCCCTTGGCCGGCGTGCGCGCGGCGAATTCCTCGGCGTCCACCTTCAATTCCAAGGTGCCTTTGACGCCATCGACACGGATGATATCGCCCTCCTGCACCCGGGCCAACGCACCACCGACATAAGCTTCGGGGCTGACATGAATGGCCGCCGGGATTTTCCCCGACGCGCCGGACATGCGCCCGTCGGTCACCAGCGCCACTTTGAAGCCACGGTCCTGCAATACCCCGAGGAACGGCGTCATCTTGTGCAGCTCAGGCATGCCGTTGGAGCGCGGGCCCTGGAAACGCATCACTGCGACGAAGTCTTTCTCCAGCAGGCCGGCCTTGAATGCATCGGCCAGGTCCTGTTGATCCTGGAAGACCATGGCCGGTGCCTCGACAATCTGGTTTTCCAGGGCCACAGCCGAGACCTTCATCACGCCACGGCCCAAGTTGCCTTCCATCACCCGCAGGCCGCCTTCAGGCGAGAACGCGCGAGCCACCGGGCGCAGGATGTTTTCGTCGAGGCTTTCGATCGGGCCGTCGCGCCACACCAGCTCGCCATCCTCCAGGAACGGCTCCTGGGTGTAGCGGCTCAAGCCGTGACCGAGCACGGTGTTGACGTTTTCGTGAAGCAAACCGGCTTCCAGCAGTTCACGGATCAGGAACGACATGCCGCCCGCCGCCTGGAAGTGGTTGATGTCGGCCTTGCCGTTCGGGTAGACGTGACTCAGGGTCGGCACCACCTCGGAGAGGTCGGCCATGTCCTGCCAGGTCAGTTGGATGCCCGCCGCCATGGCGATGGCCGGCATGTGCAGGGTGTGGTTGGTGGAGCCACCCGTGGCGTGCAGCGCGACGATGGAGTTGACCAGCGAGCGCTCGTCGACGATTTCGCCGATGGGCATGAAGTTGCCGCTTTGCTTGGTCATGCGCGTGACCTGGAACGCCGCCTCACGGGTCAGGGCATCGCGCAGCGGCGTGTTCGGGTTGACGAACGAGGCGCCCGGCAAGTGCAGGCCCATCACTTCCATCAACAACTGGTTGGTGTTGGCGGTGCCGTAGAAGGTGCAGGTGCCGGGGCTGTGGTAGGACTTCATCTCCGATTCCAGCAGCTCTTCGCGGGTGGCCTTGCCTTCGGCATAGCGCTGGCGCACGTCGGCTTTTTCCTTGTTGGAAATGCCCGAGACCATCGGCCCGCCTGGCACGAAGATCGTCGGCAAATGACCGAAGCGCAGCGCGCCCATCATCAGGCCCGGGACGATCTTGTCGCAAATACCGAGCATCAGCGCGCCGTCAAACATGTTGTGGGACAGCGCCACCGCCGTGGACAGCGCGATCACTTCACGGCTCGGCAGGCTCAGCTCCATCCCCGCCTCGCCCTGGGTCACGCCGTCGCACATCGCGGGCGTACCGCCAGCGAACTGGCCGACCGAGCCGATTTCGCGCAGGGCTTTCTTGATCTGTTCCGGGAAGGTTTCGTAGGGCTGGTGGGCCGAGAGCATGTCGTTATAGGACGACACGATGGCGATGTTGGCGGCGTTCATCATCCGCAGGTGATGCTTGTCTTCGGTGCCGCAACCAGCCACGCCGTGAGCGAAGTTGGCGCACTGCAGCTTGCCGCGCATCGGACCGTCGCTGGCTGCACCGTGGATCAATGCAAGGTAAGCCTGACGCGTGGCGCGGCTGCGGGCGATAAGCCGTTCGGTGACCTCAAGAACGCGGGGATGCATGTGTAGAACTCCAGGCTAACGGGTGTGGCGACCTGATTGTCTATGCTGATCAAAAGCCCGCCGCACGCTGTGTAAAAGACGAGGCGACAGACGGTTTCTTGACCATTCGGACCAGTTGATTCAGGTCACTCGTTGTAGATAAAACAAAATATTGCCACTAAAAAGGCTTGTTTTCTATTTTTATGCGAATAATCTTGTAATTCCAACAACAAATCGACGGCGGCGCAGTTAATGACTCTTCGAATCGCAATCAATGGTTTTGGCCGCATCGGCCGCAACGTCCTCCGTGCACTGTATACCCAAGGCTATCGTCGCGACCTGCAGATCGTCGCCATCAACGACTTGGGTGACAGTGCAATCAATGCTCATCTGCTCAAGTTCGACACGGTCCACGGCACGTTTGATGCTGACGTGCAGCACGATCACGAAAGCCTGACGGTCAATGGCGACCGCATCTCGGTCAGCGCCATCCGCAATCCGGCCGAACTGCCTTGGGCCGCCGAGAAGATCGACGTCGTGTTCGAATGCACCGGCCTGTTTACCGACCGCGCCAAGGCAGCCGCGCATATCAGCGCCGGCGCCCGCAAGGTGATCATCTCGGCACCGGCCAAGGGCGCCGATGCCACCGTCGTGTACGGCGTGAACCACGATATCCTGCGCCAGTCCCACCAGATCATCTCCAACGCTTCGTGCACCACCAACTGCCTGGCCCCTGTGGCCCAGGTGCTGCACCGCGAGCTGGGTATCGAAAGCGGCCTGATGACCACCATCCATGCCTACACCAACGACCAGAACCTGACCGACGTCTACCACAGCGACCCGTATCGCGCCCGTTCGGCCACCCAGAACATGATCCCGAGCAAGACCGGCGCCGCCGAAGCGGTGGGCCTGGTGCTACCGGAACTGGCAGGCAAGCTGACCGGCATGGCGGTGCGTGTACCGGTGATCAACGTGTCCCTGGTCGACCTCACTGTGCAGCTCAAGCGCGAAGCGTCGGCCGAAGAAGTCAACGAACTGCTGCGCCATGCCAGCCAGCATTCGAAGATTCTCGGCTACAACACCCTGCCGCTGGTCTCCAGTGACTTCAACCACAACCCACTGTCGTCGATCTTCGACGCCAACCACACCAAGGCCAGCGGCAAGCTGCTCAAGGTACTGGCCTGGTATGACAACGAATGGGGCTTCTCCAACCGTATGCTGGATAACTGCCTGGCGTTGTGTAACGCCGAGTAACTCACTGCTGACCAATGTGGAGCGAGCCTGTAAGAGCAAACCTGTGGGAGCAAAGCTTGCTCGCGATAGCGATTTCAAAGCCAGCACGGGTGCTGCATGTGACGATGTCATCGCGAGCAAGCTTTGCTCCCACAGGCCTGCTCCCAAGGTTTGCTCCTCACATGGTCTCGGCGAGGTGAAATCAAGGCTTGACCCGCGCAGTAGATGATAAGCATTATCATCTACTCGCATCGGATCGGGCCCTACCGTGAGTCAATCGCGCTTTCATCACGTCTTCCTCGCCCAGCGCACGCCGCTGCTGCGCACCCTCGAGCGCATGGTCAACAACCCCAGTACCGCTGAAGACCTGCTTCAGGAAACCTACCTGCGCGTCACCCGCGCACTGGGCGAACGCACGGTTGAACACCTCGAACCCTTTGTTTTCCAGACCGCCCGCAACCTGGCGCTGGACCATCTGCGTGCCCGGCGCATCCAGTCGCGGACCTTGCTCGATGACGTACCGCTGGAGGTCGTCCACAACGTCGTCGCCCACCAGAGCAGCGCCGAGGACGCCGCCCATGCCCAACAACTGCTCGAACGCCTGAATGTCAGCCTGCAGGCCCTGAGCTCGCGACAGCAGCAGATCTTCATCCTCAGCCGCCTGCATGGCCACAGTTACCAGGAAATCGCCGAACGGTTGGGCGTGTCCCTGAGCACCGTGCAAAAGGAACTGAAACTGATCATGGCGATCTGTGTGGGTGTGGCTGAGCGCAGCCAGGGCGAGCAATGACCCGCCCCACGCTTGAGGCCATAAGCTGCGTACAAGCTTGCCACTTGCTGCGTCCAGCTTGTAGCTTGAGCCCGTGCCGCTAAATACCGAGAACCCACTGTGACGGACAATCACCGCTCTGCCGAGCCCACTGCGACGTCGGAAACCGCCCATGCCATGGAGCAGGCGCTGGACTGGCTGATCCTGCTGGACAACCCCAGCGAGGAACAGACGCGCCAGTTCCACGCCTGGCTGGCAGCCGATCCACGCCACGGCGAGGCGTTCGCCAGGGCCCAGGCGATCTGGAACGGCCCGCAGGTGATGGAAAGTGCCCGTCGACTTGAAGCCGTGCCCAAGGTTACCGCGCGGTCGCGCCTGCGCGCCCACTGGAAACCCCTGGCCACCGCCGCCGTGCTGTTTCTCGGCCTGTTCAACTTCAGCGACCTGCCCCTGCGCTTGCAGGCCGACCACCTGACCGTGGTCGGTGAGCGCCAGCGCTTGCAGTTGGAGGACGGCTCCAAGGTCCTGCTCAACACCGACTCGGCCTTCTCCAGCACGTTCAACGAGCAGCGGCATGTGGCGCGCCTGTACAAGGGCGAAGCGTTGTTCGAAGTCCCGGGCAACCGTAACCTGCCACTGGAAATCGATGCCGGCCCGGTCATGGCCAGCGTCAGCGACACCACGTTCGCCGTGCGTTACCTCGACGGCGTGGCCCAGGTCCAGGTGCAGCGCGGCGACGTGGACCTGCGGGCCACTCGCAACGACACCCATGTGCGGCTGTCAGCTGGCGAAAGCATCCGCATCGGCCCCAACGGCTTCGACCGCCCGGCCCGGCTCGACGCCAACACGGACCTGGCCTGGGTCCAGGGTCGGCTGGTGTTCGAGAACCGGCCACTGAGCCAGGTACTGGCCGAGTTGCGACGCTATTACCCCGGCTGGATCATCAACAGTAACGAACAATTGGCCAACGTTACGGTGACCGGCAATTACCGCCTCGATCAGCCGTTGGACGTGGTCCGTTCGCTGGCCCATATCACCTCGGCGCGGCTCCAGGAATTCCCGGCGCTGGTGATCCTGAACTAAATGAGAATTATTTTTACTCGATAGGTTCTGCTGATTCGTCTCGTTATAGCCAATGCAATTGATTCGCATCCAGCCATGTGAATCTGCACCTATAACAGATGCGACACGGAGCGCTATCGATGTCCTCTCGCCTTACTTGCCGGTTTCTTGCCCCTTCTTGCACGCTGTCACTGCTCACCGCCGCCCTTCTGATGGCCGGCACAGCGCCGCTCGCCCTGGCCGCCACCAGCGTGCAACCCGCTGTACGCAACATGGGCGACTACACCTTTGCCATCGCCCGACAGCCACTGGTCTCGGCCCTGAATGCATTCACTGCGGTCACCGGCTGGCAAGTCGGGATGCCCGCGGAACTGGCCGCAGGCGTCGCCTCGCCAGGGGTGAACGGCTCGCTGTCACCTGAAAACGCCCTGGAGCGCCTGTTGGTGGGGACCCACCTGAGCTACCGCAAGCTGGGCGACAACAGCATCATCCTGGAAAAGCGCAGCGCTGGCAGCGCGCTGGAGTTGCAACAGGTAACCATCAGCGCCACCCGCCAGGAACAGGACATCACCAGCGTACCGAGCACGGTCACCGTCCACGATCGCCAGGAACTGGATCGCAACAACGTCAATACCCTCAAGGACCTGGTGCGCTATGAACCGGGTGTATCGGTGGGCGGCGCGGGCCAGCGCGGCGGTATCAGCGGCTACAACATCCGCGGCATCGACGGCAACCGGATCCTGACCCAGGTCGACGGCGTGGAAATTCCCGGCGGCTTCTTCAACGGCCCCTACGCCAAGACCCAGCGCAACTACGTCGACCCGGAAATCATCAAACGCGTGGAAATCCTGCGCGGTCCGGCCTCGGTGCTGTACGGCAGCAATGCCATTGGCGGTGCCGTCAGCTACTTCACCCTCGATCCGGACGACATCATCAAGCCGGGCGAAGACGTTGGCGCCCGCCTGAAGACCGGCTACAGCTCCGCCGACGAGAGCTGGCTCAAGTCAGCCACCGTCGCTGGCCGTAGCGGGCCGTTCGACGGCTTGTTGCACTACAGCCAACGCGACGGTCATGAAACCCAATCCTACGGCAGCCACAACGGCACGGGCCTGGACCGCACCGCCGCCAACCCCGAAGACGTGCGCGCCAACAACGTGCTGGCCAAGCTCGGCTGGAACTACAGCGACGACGGACGCCTTGGCCTGGTCTACGAGAAATACAAGGACGACCGCGACACCGACCTGAAAAGCGCCTATGGCGGGCCCTACTCCAACGGCCGCCCCACGCTCCCCACCACCATGCTGCCCGGCGGCATGTACCAGTGGCGCACCGGCAACGACACCATCACCCGCGAGCGTTTCGGCCTGGAGCACAGCTTCGCCCTCGACAGCCTGCTGGCCGATCACGTCAAGTGGAGCCTGAATCACCAGGTCGCCAAGACCGACCAGAGCACCGCAGAATTCTACTTCCCCGTTACCCGCCAGGTCCTGCGCACCCGGGAGACCCTCTATGAAGAGAAACAGTGGGTCTTCGACGCGCAACTGGACAAGGCCTTCAGCGTCGCCGACACCGATCACGCCCTGACCTACGGCACCACCCTCAAGCAACAGAAAGTCACCGGCTCGCGCAGTGGCAATGGCGTGTGCCTGGCGGTTGGCGTGGGTTGCTCCGCGGTAGGCGCCATCAGCACCCGGGATGTACTGGCAAAAGCCAGTGACTTCCCGGACCCGACCGTCAACACCTACAGCCTGTTTGCCCAGGACCAGATCAGTTGGGACAACTGGACCTTCACGCCAGGCCTGCGCTACGACTACACCCGGCTCAAGCCGCACCTGACTCAGGCGTTCCTCAACGCCGTGGACCCTACCGGCGGCGGTGACGTCAGCGACAACGACAAGACCTGGCATCGCGTCTCACCGAAGTTCGGCGTGACCTATGCCCTGAGCGACGAGTACACCTGGTACGGCCAGTACGCCGAAGGCTTCCGCACGCCGACCGCCAAGGCCTTGTATGGCCGCTTCGAAAACCCCGACGCCGGCTACAGCGTCGAGCCCAACCCCGATCTGGAACCGGAAAAAAGCAAGAGCTACGAGACCGGCCTGCGCGGCCGTTTCGATGCCGGCTCGTTCGACGTGGCGGTGTTCTACAACAAGTACCGCGACTTCATCAACGAAGATGCCATCACCCCGGCGCCGACCAGTTGACCTTCCAGAGCAATAACATCAAGCACGCCACCATCAAGGGCGCCGAGGCCAGGGGACGCCTGGAACTGGACGTGCTTGGCGCACCGAAGGGCTTGTACACCCAAGGCTCGGTGGCCTACGCGTACGGTCGCAACAACGACACCGGCGAGCCGCTCAACAGCGTCAACCCACTGACCGGCGTATTCAGCCTGGGCTACGACCAGGACCGCTACGGCACCTTGCTCAGTTGGACCGTGGTCAAGAAAAAGGACCGCGTCGACGACAGCAACTTCAACTCGCCCGATGGCGTGAGCAGCCAGTTCAAGACACCGGGCTTCGGCATCCTCGACCTGAGCGGTTTCTACAAGGTGACCGACGACGTCACCGTCAGCGGCGGCCTCTACAACCTCACCGACAAGAAGTACTGGCTGTGGGATGACGTGCGCGGCTACGACAGCGTCGGCGAAGCGGCGGTGCTGAGCCCCGCCAACCTCGATCGCCTGACCGCGCCTGGACGTAACTTCGCGGTGAACCTGATCTGGGATATCTGACCCGATTTGCCAGGCAAAACAAATACCTGTGGTGAGGAGAGTCATGTGGGAGCAAGGCTTGCCCGCGATGAAGGCGATGCGTTCTTTCAGAAATCGAGGCGCCTGTTTCGCGAGCGAGCTTTGCTCCCACAGCCCTGCGCAGATCCCCCTCGCCACAATGTCTTTATAAGAAGGAGTTCTCATGACCGCACAACGCCCCACTTCACGCTCCCAACGCCTGAACCAGATCACCCACGAACCCCACGCCAAGCTCGACGCACTGGTCAAGGCCCACGCCCCGTTCGAAACCCCGGCCAGCTTCGCCCGTTTCGTCGTCGCCCAGTACCTGTTCCAGTCGGAACTGGTGGCGCTGTACAACGACGCCGAACTGTCCGCCCTGATCCCCGACCTCCCGGCCCGGTGCCGGGCAGAGGCGGCCAAGGCGGATCTGGCAGACCTGGACACCGAAGTTCCTGCGCCAGTGGCCGGCGCGCTGATAACCCCGACCCAGGCCCAAGCCCTGGGCTGGCTGTTCGTCTCTGAAGGCTCCAAGCTGGGTGCCGCGTTCTTGATCAAGCGTGCCGTGGGCCTGGGGCTGAGCGAAACCTTCGGCGCCCGGCACCTGGCCGAACCTGCCGGCGGACGCGCCGAAGGCTGGAAAACCTTCACCCGCACCCTCGACGGCCTGGCCTTTACCCAACAGCAGGAAGCCGAGGCCGACAAAGGTGCACTGGACGCCTTCAACCGGTTTACGGTGCTGTTGGAACAGGCCTATGCGGCCGAGTTGGCCTGATTCACGCCGCTCCCACAGGAGATTTATGGTGGATGCATATGTTCAGTCACCCAGAAACCAGTGTGGGAGCGAGCTTGCTCGCGATAGCGTCAGCACAGCCGACATCAATGCCAACTGACACACCGCCATCGCGAGCAAGCTCGCTACCACTGGAATTGTGTATGACTGAAAAACGCTGATGAACCACTATTCAAAAACCGCCCGGCTGCTCTTCGCCCTGCTCGCCTACACCAGCCTGGGCATCGGCCTGGTCGCCATCGTCGTGCCCGGCCTGCCGACGACCGAGTTCATCCTCTTGGCCGCCTGGGCCGCGACCCGCAGTTCGCCGCGCCTGAGCGCCTGGCTGGAGAACCATCGGTTGTTCGGGCCGATGTTGCACAACTGGCGCAACGGTAAAGTCATCCCACGCCGGGCCAAGGTGGGTGCCACCACCAGCATGCTGCTCTGCGCAGGCTTGATGCTGGTGCTGCTCGACCACCGCTGGCCGGTTTACCTCGCGCTCGCCGGCATGGGCCTGGGCAATCTGTGGATCTGGTCGCGCCCGGAACAGGTGCAGGGTGCTTGCTCGCGCCGGGATGCGCAGCGGCCCCCAACGGATTTTTGATCTATGCTCGCCCTCTCGTACTGGAGGGCTTTCGATGTCAGAGCTGCTCACGTCCATGCAAACCGCACTCGGTTTGCCCACGACCCCGATCACCTTCACTGGCGATGGCGCGCTGCCCTCGGCCTTCGCCGTCACGGAGCTGGCCAGCGCCAGCATCGCCGTGGCCGGTCAGGCGACCACCGCACTCATCCAGCAACAAACCGCTCGCCTGCCGCCTGTCGAGGTCGACCGACGCCTGGCGTCGTTCTGGTTCTCCAGCTCCCTGCGCCCCATCGGCTGGAGCGTGCCGCCGATGTGGGACCCGGTGGCCGGCGACTACGCCAGCGCCGACGGCTGGATTCGCCTGCACACCAACGCGCCACATCATCGCCTTGCGGCGGAAAAAGTCCTCGGCACCTGCACCAACCGCGCCGACATGGCGGCCAGGGTAGCCCGCTGGAACAAGGCCGAGCTGGAGCAGGCCGTGGTCGACGCCGGCGGTTGCGCCGCCGAAATGCGTTCGTGGCAAGCGTGGCAGGTCCATCCCCAAGGCCTGGCGGTGAATGCCGAGCCGCTGGTGCACCTGATTGAAACGACTGCAGAGCAGCGCAAACCCTGGCTCGGCTCCGTGACCCAGCCACTGGCGGG
Organism: Pseudomonas sp. St316; assembly: GCF_018325905.1. Classification (NCBI taxonomy): domain Bacteria; kingdom Pseudomonadati; phylum Pseudomonadota; class Gammaproteobacteria; order Pseudomonadales; family Pseudomonadaceae; genus Pseudomonas; species Pseudomonas sp. St316. Next base: position 5,280,454 of record NZ_AP021901.1, read on the forward strand.
CCTTAAGGTGCTGGACCTGACCCGCGTGCTGGCCGGCCCCGTCGCCAGCCGCTTCCTCGCGGGTCTGGGGGCCGACGTGCTGCGCATCGACCCACCGACCTGGAACGAACCCGGCGTGGTGCCGGAAGTCACCCTGGGCAAACGCTGCGCCCGCCTCGACTTGCGTCGGGCCGATGATCGCGCGGCATTCGAGGCACTGCTCAAGGACACCGACATCCTCTTGCACGGCTACCGTGCCGACGCTCTGGAGCACCTGGGTTACGGCACCGAACAGCGCCGGCAGATGGCCCCGGGCCTGATCGACGTCAGCCTCAACGCCTACGGCTGGAGCGGCCCATGGCAGAACCGGCGCGGCTTCGACAGCCTGGTGCAGATGAGCAGCGGCATTGCCGAAGCCGGCATGGGCTGCAAACCCACCGACAAACCGACACCGCTGCCGGTGCAAGCGCTGGACCATGGCACCGGCTATCTGCTGGCGGCCAGCGCCATTGTGTTGTTGTCCCGGCGCCTGGAAAGTGGTCAAGGCGGCTCGGCACGTTTGTCATTGGCGCGCACGGCGAAGCTGTTGATCGAGCGTGGCGCTGCAAGCGAGACCGGGTTACGGCCTGAGGACGAGAACGATCTGGGGCTGGTGGTGGAGCAGACTCCCTGGGGCCCGGCGCATCGATTGCGGGTGCCGCTGAAAATTTCCGCAACGCCGTTGCAGTGGGCCTTGCCAGCCGCCGAGCTCGGGGCTCATCGCCCGCAGTGGTGGTAGCTCAATCGCCATCGCGAGCTCACTCCCACAGTGGGCCTGTGTTCACAAATCCGTGTGGGAGCGAGCTTGCTCGCGATGGCGGCGTGCCCGTCGCCATAGATATCTGTGCTATTGCGCCATCGCGAGCTCGCGTCCACGGGTTACCTGACCCAGATCAGCTGCCGACCTGTCGAATCGACCTAGGCTGGTGACTCTCTTCCCCCACATGGGAGTCATGCAATGTCCGATACCCCTGGAAAACTTCGACTGGGAGCCCTGGTCGCGCTGGTAGTGGGTTCGATGATTGGCGGCGGGATCTTCTCTCTACCTCAGAACATGGCGGCCAGTGCCGATGTCGGTGCCGTGCTGATCGGCTGGGCGATTACCGCCGTCGGCATGTTGACCCTGGCCTTCGTGTTCCAGACCCTGGCCAACCGCAAACCCGATCTGGACGGCGGTGTGTATGCCTACGCCAAGGCCGGGTTCGGCGACTACATGGGTTTCTCATCCGCCTGGGGCTACTGGATCAGCGCCTGGTTGGGCAACGTCGGCTACTTCGTGCTGCTGTTCAGCACCTTGGGCTACTTCTTCCCGGTGTTTGGTGAAGGTAATACCGTTGCAGCGGTGATCGGCTCGTCGGTGCTGCTATGGGCGGTGCATTGGCTGGTGCTGCGCGGCATCAAGGAAGCCGCGTTCATCAACCTGGTGACCACCGTCGCCAAGATCGTGCCGCTGGTGCTGTTCGTGTTGATCGCGGTGTTCGCCTTCAAGCTCGATATCTTCACCGCCGACATCTGGGGCCTGAAGAATCCGGACCTGGGCAGCGTGATGACCCAAGTTCGGCACATGATGCTGGTCACCGTATGGGTGTTCATCGGCATTGAGGGCGCGAGCATTTTTTCCGCCCGTGCCGAGAAACGCACCGACGTAGGCAAGGCCACCGTTATTGGTTTCATCACCGTGCTGCTGTTCCTGATGCTGGTGAACGTATTGTCCCTGGGCATCATGACCCAGCCTGAGCTGGCGAAGTTGCAGAACCCGTCCATGGCCGCCGTGCTGGAGCATGTCGTGGGGCACTGGGGCGCGGTGCTGATCAGCGTCGGCCTGATCATTTCGCTGCTCGGCGCCCTGCTCTCCTGGGTATTGCTGTGCGCCGAGATCATGTTCGCCGCCGCCAAAGACCACACCATGCCCGAGTTCCTGCGCCGGGAAAACGCCAACCACGTACCGGCCAATGCCCTGTGGCTGACCAACGCGATGGTCCAGCTGTTTTTGGTCATCACCCTGTTCTCGGCCAGCACCTACCTGTCACTGATCTACCTCGCCACCTCAATGATCCTGGTGCCGTACCTGTGGTCGGCGGCCTACGCAGTGCTGTTGGCGGTGCGCGGCGAGACCTATGAGAACGCCCTGGCCGAACGCCGCAAAGACCTGGCCATCGGTGCCATCGCCCTGATCTATGCGGTGTGGCTGCTGTATGCCGGCGGGATCAAGTACCTGCTGCTCTCCGCCCTGCTCTATGCCCCCGGCGCGATTCTGTTCGCCAAGGCCAAGCACGAACTGGGCAAACCGATTTTCACCGCTGTCGAGAAGCTGATTTTCGCTGCAGTGATCGCAGGCGCCCTGGTGGCGGCCTACGGGCTCTACGACGGCTTCCTGACCCTGTAGCTGGCTGATTGTTTAACTGGAGAATTTGTAATGACCACGGAAAAGATGAAGTACGGCGTGCATTCCGAAGCCGGAAAATTACGTAAAGTCATGGTGTGTTCCCCTGGCCTGGCCCACCAACGGCTGACCCCGAACAACTGTGACGAGCTGCTGTTCGACGATGTAATCTGGGTCAACCAGGCCAAGCGCGACCATTTTGATTTCGTCACCAAGATGCGCGAGCGTGGCGTCGACGTGCTGGAAATGCACAACCTGTTGACCGACATCGTTGCCATCCCCGAGGCGCTGGACTGGATCCTGCAACGCAAGATCACCCCCAACTCGGTAGGCCTGGGCCTGGTGAATGAAGTCGGTTCGTGGCTGCGCAGCCTGGAGCCGCGCCATACCGCCGAATTCCTGATCGGCGGCGTCTCGGCCGATGACCTGCCGGACAGTTTCGGCGGCAAGACCATCCAGATGTTCCGCGACTTTCTCGGGCACTCCAGTTTCATCCTGCCGCCGCTGCCCAACACCCAGTTCACCCGCGACACCACCTGCTGGATCTACGGTGGCGTGACCCTGAACCCGATGTATTGGCCGGCGCGCCGCCAGGAAACCCTGCTGGCGAGCGCCATCTACAAATTCCACCCCGAGTTCACCCAGGCTGACTTCCAGATCTGGTACGGCGACCCGGACCAGGATCACGGCAGCGCCACCCTCGAAGGCGGCGACGTGATGCCCATCGGCAACGGCGTGGTGCTGATCGGCATGGGCGAGCGCTCGTCCCGTCAGGCCATCGGCCAACTGGCGCTGAACCTGTTCAAGCACAAGGCCGTGGAGCGAGTGATCGTCGCCGGCTTGCCGAAATCCCGCGCCGCCATGCACCTGGACACCGTGTTCAGCTTCTGCGACCGCGACCTGGTCACGGTTTTCCCGGAAGTGGTGAGCCAGATCGTCGCCTTTTCCCTGCGCCCTGACGAGAGCAAGCCCGGCGGCATCGATGTGCGTCGCGAGGAAGGCAGCTTCCTCGACACCGTCGCCGCGGCCCTCAAGCTGCCGGCGCTGCGGGTGGTGGAAACCGGCGGCAACAGCTTCGCCGCCGAACGCGAGCAGTGGGACGACGGCAACAACGTGGTGGCCCTGGAACCGGGCGTGGTGATCGGCTACGACCGCAACACCTACACCAACACCCTGCTGCGCAAGGCCGGGGTGGAAGTCATCACCATCAGCGCCGCCGAACTGGGCCGAGGTCGTGGCGGCGGCCATTGCATGACCTGCCCGATCGTTCGCGACCCTATCGATTACTGATCGTTGAGCCAGGGCCGGCGTTTACCCGATTCCGGCCCTGGGGATAACCGACACCCAAGGAGATCCATATCATGGCTTTCAACATGCGCAACCGCAGCCTGCTGAGCTTGATGCACCACACCAATCGCGAACTGCACTATCTGCTGGACCTGTCCCGCGACCTCAAGCGTGCCAAGTACACCGGCACCGAACAGCCGCACCTCAAGGGCAAGAACATCGCGCTGATCTTCGAGAAAACCTCGACCCGCACCCGCTGCGCCTTCGAAGTCGCGGCCCATGACCAGGGTGCCCACGTTACTTACATCGACCCGGTGTCCTCGCAGATCGGCCACAAGGAAAGCATGAAAGACACCGCCCGGGTGCTGGGGCGGATGTTCGACGCCATCGAATACCGTGGCTTCGAACAAGAGATCGTCGAGGAGCTGGCCACGTTCGCCGGGGTGCCGGTGTTCAACGGCCTGACCGCCGAATTCCACCCCACCCAGATGATCGCCGACACCCTGACCATGCGCGAGCACAGCGACAAGCCGCTGCATGACATCAGCTACGCCTACCTGGGCGATGCCCGCTACAACATGGGCAATTCGCTGCTGATGATCGGCGCCAAGCTCGGCATGGACGTGCGCATCGGCGCGCCGAAAGCCTTGTGGCCGCATCAGGACTTCATCGACCAGTGCCAGGCCTTCGCCGCCGAAAGTGGCGCACGCATCACCATCACCGAAGACCCGAAGGAAGCCGTCAAGGGCGTGGACTTCATCCACACCGACATCTGGGTGTCCATGGGCGAGCCGGTGGAAGCCTGGGATGAGCGCATCGAGCAATTGCTGCCCTATCAGGTCAACGCGCAAATGATGAAAGCCTCGGGCAACCCGCGGGTGAAGTTCATGCACTGCCTGCCGGCGTTCCACAACAGCGAAACCAAGGTCGGCAAGGACATCGCCGCGCGTTATCCGAACCTGGCCAATGGTGTGGAAGTGACCGAGGAAGTATTCGAATCCCCGGCCAACATCGCCTTCGAGCAAGCGGAAAACCGCATGCACACCATCAAGGCGATCCTGGTGTCGGCGTTGGCGGATATCTGAACCCAACGCAGCTTGCTCTCTGTAGAAGCAGATCTCTGGGGGTAAGGTCTGTGGGAGCAAGGCTTGCCCGCGATGGCATCGCCTCGGTCTATCAGATGCATCGAGGTGTCCGTATCGCGGGCAAGCCTTGCTCCCACAGGCCATTTCCCACAGCTGAGCAGGTTACCCGTTACCTCTTTGTGAGAAGGACAGCACCATGCGTATCGTCGTTGCCCTGGGCGGTAACGCCCTCCTGCGTCGGGGTGAACCCATGACCGCAGACAACCAACGCATCAATATCCGTACCGCGACCGAACAGATCGCAAAAATCCACCCCGGCAACCAACTGGTCATCGCCCACGGCAACGGCCCGCAGGTCGGCCTGCTGTCGTTGCAGGCGGCGGCCTACACCTCGGTCACGCCGTATCCGCTGGACGTGCTCGGCGCCGAGACCGAAGGCATGATCGGCTACATCATCGAACAGGAACTGGGCAATCTGCTGGACTTCGAAGTCCCCTTCGCCACGCTCCTGACCCAGGTTGAAGTGGACGCCAACGACCCGGCCTTCCAAAAACCCACCAAACCCATTGGCCCGGTCTACAGCCAGGAAGAGGCGCAGAAACTGGCCGCCGAAAAAGGCTGGGCCATCGCCCCGGACGGCGACAAGTTCCGCCGCGTGGTCGCAAGCCCCAGGCCCAAGCGCATCTTTGAAATCCGCCCGATCAAGTGGCTGCTGGAAAAAGGCAGCATCGTGATCTGTGCCGGCGGTGGCGGCATCCCGACGATGTACGACGCCGACGGCAAGCTGCAAGGCGTGGAAGCGGTGATCGACAAGGACCTGTGCTCGGCGTTGCTGGCCGAACAGCTGGAAAGCGATCTGCTGGTGATCGCCACCGACGTCAACGCCGCGTTCGTCGACTTCGGCAAGCCGATCCAGAAAGCCATCGCCCAAGCCCACCCCGACGAAATGGAAAAGCTCGGCTTCGCCGCCGGCTCCATGGGGCCGAAGGTACAGGCGGCCTGCGAATTCGCGCGCAACACTGGCAAGGTCGCGGTGATCGGTTCACTCTCGGACATCGACGCGATCGTCCAGGGCAAGGCCGGCACCCGCATCAGCACGGTGACACCTGGCATCGCTTATCGATAACAGGAAACTTGCGGGGCGGATCCAGGGTCTGCCCTACTCCCCATGCCTTCAAAGGAGAGTTGCTTATGGCCATGTTCGAACCCGGACACCTGCACATGGAGCGCCATGCGCTGAACAAGGACGATTTCAGCTACAACCTGTGCATCGACTACAAGGTCGACCAGGACGGCAAGGAGGGCACGGGCATGTCGTTTCGGGTGCATGGCACCGTCGAGGACAATACCCTGGACGAGACGTTCTTCCTGGCCAAGGACCAGGCCTTCGACTTCGCCCGCCATGCCACGCGCATCGCTCAGAAATACGGCTTGCCCAAGAGCGCCAGCATCGGCTCGATGCACAAGTACTACGACGAAATGTTCGAAGACGTGCGCAAGCAACTGGACGTCAAGCCAGGCGACCCGATGAAGCCCGAACACCTGGCATGACCGCAAAGAACCCCCTATCCCCTGTGGAAGCTTGTGGGAGCTTGTGGGAGCAAGGCTTGCCCGCGATGGCATCGCCTCGGTCTATCTGCTACACCGAGGTGTTTGCATCGCGGGCAAGCCTTGCTCCCACAAGCTCGCTCCCGCAAGGGGTTATCAGTGTTCTGAATATCGGGTGACACACAAAGCCTGCTTGGCTGGCAACTCGCTATAGCTGACCTATTCTGAAAGTAGTACCCCCGGGTATTCGTTCAGAGGTCACCGCCATGAACATCAAAACAAAAAGACGCCTCGCCATTTTTGTCACCTGCGCCGCCACGCTGGCGCTGTATGGCACTGCGGCCTACCGGGTCGAGCAGGCCAGGCAACTGCCCCGTGAATACGCCAGTTGCAACTTCGAACGGTGCATCCCCCACAGCGCGACCCTGAACGCCCTGCGCTGAGGCGAGGTCAGTCGTCCTGTTGATCAGTCTTGAGCCGGTCCCGGAACGCCTTGGGCGAGATGCCAACGCGCCGGCGGAACAGCCGGGTGAAGTTGGTCGGGTCGGAAAACCCGAGCATTTCGGAAATCTCGTAGATGGTCATGCCGGTGTAGGTCAGCAGGCGCTTGGCTTCCAGCAACTGGCGCTCATGCATGATCTGTAACGCCGGTTGCCCCGCCAGTTCCCGGCAGGTGCCGTTGAGGTGCGACACGGAAATGCCCAGGCGGTGGGCCAGGTCTTCGACTTTAACGTGCTCGCGATAGGTTTCTTCCACCAACTGAATGAAGCCGTTGAGGTATTCCCGGGCCCGTTGCGGGCGCTGGGCCTGGGTGTGTCGCTGCATCACCTGGCGGCTGACCCAGACCATGATCACGCTGACCAGCGCATGCATCAGCATTTCCCGCGCCGGTTGATGCCCCACGTACTCATTTTGCAAGGCGCTGAACAGGCTGTTGAGGTACTCGGCGTTCTCAAGGGCGGGGTAGCTTTCGGCCTGGGCCAGGACGTTGACCGAATGCCCCAGTTGCGCTTGCAGGTGCGTGACCAGCGGTGCCGCCAGGGTCACCACATAACCTTCCACATCCTCGGAAAAACGAAAGCCATGGATCGACAGCGGCGGCAGGATCTGCACGGCAGGCTCGGTGAGTAGAGTGCGCCGGCCCTCGATTTCCAGTTCCGCCTCGCCCTTGAAGACAAACAACAGCTGGCACAAATCGGCGTGCCGATGGGGTTTGATTTCCCATTGATGCTCGCGGCTGCGCTTGGAGATGGTCTCGCAGTGCAACAGGTCCGGCGTCGGCCATTCCTGGCTTTCGCCATAGAGCTTGAACACCGGGATCGAAGGCAGGTCAGGTTTTTTCATAACGTGGATCCGGGCCTGGGGTTGCGGGCGATAATCGCACCAATTGGCGAAAAGAACAGGTATCGGCTCAGTTTTCCCCTTCAACTGACAGGTCCGCAAGCGAAAAATGTAGGCACTCGATTTCTAACAATCAACACCGACCCTGGTCGCGTGCTTCGTGCGAGTCATAAGAACAATGAAAACCCTCAAGACCCAAGTCGCTATTATCGGTGCCGGCCCCTCTGGCCTGCTGCTCGGCCAGTTGCTGCACAACGCCGGGATCGACACTGTCATCCTCGAACGCCAGACCCCGGAATACGTACTGAGCCGCATCCGCGCCGGCGTGCTGGAGCAAGGCATGGTCGAACTGCTGCGCCAGGCCGGCGTTGGCCAGCGCATGGACGCCGAAGGCCTGCCCCATGACGGCTTTGAATTGGCGCTCAACGATCGGCGGGTGCACATCGACCTCAAGGGCTTGACCGGTGGCAAAAACGTCATGGTCTACGGCCAGACCGAAGTGACTCGTGACTTGATGGCCGCCCGCGAAGCTGCCGGCGCCCGGACCCTGTACCTGGCCAGCCATGCCCAACCCCACGACATGCAAACCGAGCATCCCTTCGTGACGTTCGAGCACCAGGGCGAAACCTGGCGCCTGGACTGCGACTACATTGCCGGTTGCGACGGTTTCCACGGCGTGGCGCGACAGTCCATTCCTGCGGAAAAACTCAAGGTTTTCGAACGGGTCTACCCGTTTGGCTGGCTCGGCGTGCTGGCCGATACCCCGCCGGTCCACGAAGAACTGGTCTACGCTCGCCACGCACGTGGTTTTGCCTTGTGCAGCATGCGCTCCAAGACCCGCACCCGTTACTACCTGCAAGTGCCCGCCGAAGAACAAGTGGCCGACTGGCCGGACGAGCGTTTCTGGAATGAACTGAAAAACCGCCTGCCCGCCGACCTGGCCGAAGCCCTGGTGACCGGCCCGTCCATCGAGAAAAGCATCGCCCCGCTGCGCAGCTTCGTGGTCGAGCCGATGCAGTATGGGCGGATGTTCCTGGTGGGCGATGCGGCCCACATCGTCCCGCCCACCGGCGCCAAGGGGCTGAACCTGGCGGCCAGCGATGTCAGCACGCTGTTCAACATCCTGCTCAAGGTCTATCGCGACGGCCGTGTGGATCTGCTGCAGAAGTATTCGGCCATCTGCCTGCGGCGCGTCTGGAAAGCCGAACGGTTCTCCTGGTGGATGACCTCGATGCTGCACCGCTTCGACGACGATGCCTTCAACCAGCGCATCAGCGAAGCCGAGCTGGAATATTTCGTCGACTCCGAGGCCGGTCGCAAGACCATCGCGGAAAATTACGTCGGACTTCCTTACGAGGCTATCGAATAGTCGCCTATCGACTTAAACTGCGGACTTCGTCCCATTTTGCCTCTCCGGCGCGATGCCCGCAGGTTCTGCCTTGACTCAGTTCAATACGCTCCAAGCCCCAAAACCGGCCATCGGCCGCGTGCTGGCAGCCCTGATGCTGGCGATTTTCCTGGGTGCGCTGGACCAGACCATCGTCGCCGTCTCGATGCCGGCCATCTCCGCACAGTTTGCCGACGTCAGCCTGCTGGCCTGGGTGATTTCCGGCTACATGGTCGCCATGACCGTGGCGGTGCCGATCTACGGCAAGCTTGGTGACCTCTACGGTCGCCGGCCGCTGATGCTGTTCGGCATGGGCCTGTTCACCCTAGCCTCGCTGTTCTGCGGCCTGGCACAAAACATGGAGCAGTTGGTGCTGGCGCGGATTGTCCAGGGCATCGGCGCTGGCGGCATGATTTCGGTGAGCCAGGCGATCATCGGCGACATCATCCCGCCCCGCGAGCGTGGCCGCTACCAGGGCTATTTCAGCAGCATGTACGCGGTGGCCAGCGTGGCCGGGCCGGTGCTCGGCGGCTACATGACCGAGTACCTGTCGTGGCGCTGGGTGTTCTGGATCAACCTGCCGTTGGGGCTCGCGGCCTGGTGGGTGGCCCGACGCAGCCTGGTCGGGCTGCCGGTGCCGCAACGCACGCCGATCATCGACTACCTGGGCACCGTGTTGCTGATCATCGGCCTGACGGCGTTGCTGCTGGGGATCACCCAGGTCGGCCAGGGCCATGCCTGGCACAGCCGAGAAGTGCTGGGGTTACTGGGTTGCGCAGGAGCCGCGCTGGGGGTGTTCGCCTGGCACGAACGCCGGGCGCGGGAGCCGTTGTTGCCGATGCACCTGTTCGCCAACCGCGATGCGGTGCTGTGTTGGTGCACGGTGTTCTTCACCAGCTTCCAGGCGATTTCCCTGACGGTGCTGGTGCCATTGCGCTTCCAGAGCGTGACCGGCGCCGGTGCCGACAGTGCGGCGTTGCACTTGTTGCCGCTGGCGATAGGGCTGCCGATCGGCGCGTATTTCGCCGGACGCCGGACCTCGGTCACGGGGCGCTACAAGCCGATGATCCTGAGCGGCGCCCTGCTCTTCCCGTTCGCTATCCTCGGCATGGCCTTCACCCCGCCCGCCGCGCTCTGGCTGAGCAGCCTGTTCATGCTGCTCAGCGGCATCGCTTCCGGCATGCAGTTTCCCACTTCGCTGGTGGGCGCGCAGAACGCCGTACACCAACAGGACATCGGCGTCGCCACCAGCACCACCAACCTGTTCCGCTCCCTCGGCGGCGCGGTGGGCGTGGCACTGATGTCAGCGTTGCTGCTGGCCTTGCTGCAGGATTCAAGCTTCGCCCAACTCGCCAGTTCGTCGCTGATCGGTGAAGGGCATTCCGGCAACGTCTTGCTGGACGGCCTGAACGCCGCCCCGGGCGAGGCGCAGAACGCCTTGCGCCAGGAATTGCAGGCGACGTTCCGGCATTTGCTGGTGATCAGCGCGGCGGTGGCGCTGCTGGGATTGGCAGCCGCGGTGGCGATGCCCAATCGCTTGCTGCGTGGGCGGGATGAGAAGGTGGGATAACGCGCCCTCCCCTGTAGCGCACAAACCTCTGTGGCGAGGGAGCTTGCTCCCGCTGGGGCGCGAAGCGGCCCCACTGTTCTGTCGGCTGAACCCGTTTTTGGGGCTGCTACGCAGCCCAGCGGGAGCAAGCTCCCTCGCCACAAAAGCGCTTTGGCCAGCAAACTGATCTGGAGTCGTCAGGCCGTCGCCGCCGCGCCCACCGGCATTACCTGCGCACTCATCCCGTCCTTCATCCGCTTGGCATCGCGCACAAAGCAGCGCGACGCCAGGAACAGAAACACCATGGTCAAGAGTAACGCCACTGGGATCAGGTACATCGCGTCGTGCAGGCCGATGGCCTTGAACGCTTCGGTCATCTGCGGGGCGTCTGCCGCTGCCATGGCCGTGCGCGCGAAGTAGTCGGACAAGCCGCCCACCACCACCGGACCCAAGCCGCCGCCGAGCAGATACAGCCCGGCAAAGTACAACGCCATTGCCGTGGCGCGCAGGCGCGGCTCCACCACGTCCTGGATCGCGGTGTAGACGCAGGTGTAAAAGTTATAGGCAAACAACCAACCGACGCTGAAAACCGCCACGAACACCCCGATTTCAATGCGCCCGGCATGCAGGGCCCACGCCGTGGTAACCGTCGAAATCGCCAGGCTGAACGTTGCAAACAGCAGGCGACCGTTGGGCACTCGTTGGTGGATCTTGTCCGCGACCCAGCCGCCCAGGGTGAGTCCGAACAATCCCGTCACGCCCACCATGATCCCGGTGGCCACCGCCGCATCGTGCAATGGCATCAGGAAATAGCGTTGCAGCATCGGCACCAGGAAGGAGTTGCAGGCATAAGTGGCGAAGTTGAAACACAACCCGGCCAGCACCAGCCACAGGAAAGTGGGAATCGCCAACACCCGACGGATCGGCCGGTCGATCTCTTCCTGGGACACCTGCACGGTTTCCGCCGCGCCGCGCTTGGGTTCCTTGATGAAGAACATGAACAACGCCAGCACCAAGCCTGGCACCGCGGCGATAAAAAACGGCGCGCGCCAGCTGTCGAAGGCCTTGACCATCGCGCCGATGGTGAAGAACGCCAGCAGCAACCCGATCGGCAGGCCCAGCATGAAGATGCCCATGGCCCGCGCCCGGCGATGGGCCGGGAACAGATCGCCAATCAGTGAATTGGCGGCCGGCGCATAACTCGCCTCGCCGATCCCGACGCCCATGCGCACCACCAGGAACGCCCAGAAACTGCCCACCAGGCCGTTGACCGCCGTCAGCGCGCTCCAGGCCGCCAGGCCCCAGCCCATCAACTTGCTGCGCGAACCGGTATCGGCCATGCGCCCCAATGGCAACCCGGCAATGGCGTAGACGAGGGTGAAGGCGGTGCCGATGATGCCGATCTGGAAGTCGCTGAGGCTCCACTCCATGCGGATCGGCTCGATGATGATCGCCGGGATGGTGCGGTCGAAGAAGTTGAACAGGTTGGCCAGGAACAACAGGAACAGAATGCGCCAGGCATTCGCCGCTTGGGTCGAGTTCTGCATGGGTCCGTCTCTTTTATTGTTATGGGGCATTAGCGCAATCTGAAATCTAGACAGCGGCGCACAGGCTGTCTCCAATCATTCGCAAGGCTGATACCCACCCATGGCGAGCGGCGCGTTTCTTGATGACGGTCAATTTCCTGTAACAATTGCCATCATTTAGCCCATTCTTGATTAAAGATCGTCTTCCAGTGGCCGATTCAACCTATCAGGAAAGAATCTCTCGAGCGGCGCCCAGGCCATAGCCCTGGACGCTCGGGCCGACCTTCGCGCCATCCAAGGACGCGAGCTCCCATCCGCGATGGTTCGATGACAGCGCTCGTCGAGCCAACCAGTTCAGGCATATGGCGCACAATGACTTCCAAAAAAACAGCCACTGCGGTATCCGATCTGACCCTGAGCCCGGCCGCCAACGGTCTTGAAGTCTCGAAACCCTCGAGCAGCTCGCGTCCCCTGTCGACTCAGCAGTATCTGTATTTCACCGAAACCAACACCGATCGGATCCTCGACAACCTCGATGGCTTGCGCGACGCGGTGTTCCCGCGACCGCCCCATCTGGTAGAGGACGAAAGCGACCGCGCCCAGCAGGAATTCCCGTCGGTGTGCCTGATCGGCCTGGGTCGCTGCGGCTCCAACATCGCCCTGGACGTGGCAGAGCTGGTGTACAACGCCCGCAAGTTCTACCTCAACGAATTCAACACCGAAGACAAAGGCTACGGCGACAAGGACTACAGCCCCGCGCAGTGGATTCGCAACAACCTGCGCCTGGGCACCAGCAAGGCCAGCAAACCGGTGTTCCTGGTGGAACCGCTGGTGATGCTCGGCGACCTGGACAAGGACATCGCCGGGCGCATCCGTTTCTCGCGCAAGGGCGAGAAAAGCGGCTTTTTGCGCGACTACAGCAAGATGAAGATCATGGACCTGTCGGAAGTCCACGCCGGTGGCGCCGGTAACGCGCCGATCCTGGGCCAGTACCTGGCCAAGATCATCCTGAACAAGGACACCCAGCGCTTCTCCAGCCCCGACTGGAAAATGATCCACTCGTACCTGATCGACAGCTGCGGCATCAAGGCCAACCAGTCGCGCCTGTACTTCTCGATCTTCAGTGCCGGCGGCGGTACCGGTTCGGGCATGGCCTCGGAGTTCGGCCTGGCCCAGCAATACTCGTACATGAACAAGACGTTCGACACCAAGCCGATGGACGAACACGACAGCAAGAGTGGTCATTCCTTCGTCTTCGAACCGATTTTCACCAGCGGCATCTGCGTGCTGCCGAACATTTCCGACCACCGCAGCGAAATGTCCGAAGCGTTGCACATCAACGCCGGTCGCCTGCTGTGCAAGTACCTGTCGGAAGAATGGGATTTCTCGTACAACTTCGACAACGAAGACAGCAGCGAAGCCAGCGTGATGGGGCGTATCCGTCCGTGGAACGCGATGATGCTGATCTCCAACGACATCATGCGCTACGCCGAAGAAAGCGATGACGGCAACATCCAGAACATTGATGTCAATGCCATGGAGAAGCACGCCAACCAGTACATTTCCCAGCAGATCTTCAACATCCTGACGGCCCAGGCGGTGACCACCGACTACGACCAGAACTATTTCCGTCGGGCCGGCATCGACATCGGCGAAACCATTCGCCTGGACGCCAACGACCTGTTCATGAGCCTGGCCGGCCCGGTAGCGATTGCCTACGCCGAGTCCGTGGTCCCGGAAACCCCGGCGCCAAGCGGCGACAAATTCAAGGTCTTCGAAAAAGAGCCGCCACGCCTGAACATCGATGACCTGTTCTTCCGCTCCATCGACCTGCCGCACTTCAACAAAGTCACCCAGGCCATCGAAGGCATCAGCCTGTTGCCGATCGAATCCAAGCGCTACCGCGCCTCGCTGGAGCAGTACAAGAACTCCGGCTACGACGCAGCGGCCCTGCATGACCTGCACTTCTTCAAGAACTGCTCGTCGGTGGTGTCCATCGTCTCCCTGCCCAAGGACTACAAGCTGTCCTATATGGACCTGAACCGGCTCAAGACCCACCTCAACAGCCTGTTCCCCAACACCACCCTCAAGCGTTACGCGTTGGTGATCGGCGCCTCGGCCAACCTGTCGCTCACCACCCTGATCGCCAAGAGCCCGTGCCTGTCGGATGACTTCCTGACCCTGATCGTGGCCTTCATCAAACGCTGCTTCGCCCGCACCCCGTACCGCTTCGACGACACCCTGGACAACTCGATCCTGGACTTCATCATCAATGAAGACTTCGACGAAGAACGGATCGACGACCTGCTCAACGAATTCGAAAACCCGGCGAAGATCCTCGACACCAACTGGTACGCGATCAAGCCGATGTACGAGAAGAAGTATCGCGAGCTGATCAACGACAAGGACAAGTTCGTCTCGATCAACGACATCCGCCTGTCCCGCGACTGCGTGAAAAAGGCCATCAAGTACCTGCGCGAGATTTACCGTCACCGCATTGGCAAGACCAAGGTTATTTCCCTTAATAACCATACTGGCAGGTCGTATTGAGGCCGGCGTAACACCGCGTTACCTCCAATCGCGAGCAAGCTCGCTCCCACAGGGTTTTGTGTACACAGAACCCCTGAGGGAGCGCGCTTGCTCGCGATAGCGGTCCTGAATCCTGCACCTTAACAATACCCAGAAACAATTGAGCAGCCCAAAGGCCGCTCCATCAACTGTTCCCGTTACGTATACGTCACCCTGCCCTGTGGCGTTTCGCCACGGCAAGACGCCATCACGCTACTCACCTACACACTTTTTCGCCCGCCCGAACACGAACCAACTTGGTGCACTGATCAATTCGACGCCCTTTCCTGAATCATAATCCAGGGCGAAACCACCACCGCCCAAAGCTGCGGATCGCGTTCCAGAAAATCCAGCGCCCGCGTTTCAGACAGCTTGGCGAGCTGGTCGGCGGCCAGCCAGGCAGCGACTTTGGTACCTTCGTCCTGGGCAACGGCCTCGGCGGCGGCGATCAAATCCAGTGCCGGATCGACCCACAATAGGGCACCCTTGGCAAAGAACGGCTCCAGCTCTTTCCAGGTGATGGATGCGGTTTCACCAAGCAGCTTGGCATAGAGGGTGCTAGGTTCTTGATTCATGGGACCTGTCCGGAAAAGAAATCGGCGCGAATGATAACGTCGGTGGTCTGGCAGAAAAACCCGGTAGCAATTGCAGTACCGATTGAAAAGCGCAGGAAAGCCAAGGATTGCCGAATATGACCGGACAAACCCCGCCGCCATTCTGTCTTTTTCTTTCAATTAAGCGACACCCTCAGGTTTTGCCCCCAAGCGCCAGCTTCCCTTGCCAACAATCGGCGCTCTACACTGTACCGGTACAGTTGCCGGGGGCATTTTCCGCGAGGGTATCCAAGATATCTGACCCGGTTCTGCTGCTACGGCGCCAGGACTATAAAAACTACAACAGCATGAGTGGAGCACTATGACTAAGGCTACTAAGCAGATTTCCAAACTGTTTGCCGCTATGGTTCTGGCCGGGGTTGCCAGCCATTCGTTCGCCGCCGACACCATCAAGATCGGCATCGCCGGCCCAAAGACCGGCCCTGTAGCCCAATACGGCGACATGCAGTTCAGCGGCGCGAAAATGGCCATCGAACAGATCAACGCCAAGGGCGGCGTCGACGGCAAGCAACTCGTCGCCGTTGAGTACGATGACGCCTGTGATCCAAAACAAGCGGTCGCGGTCGCGAACAAAGTCGTCAACGACGGCGTCAAGTTCGTGGTCGGCCACCTGTGCTCCAGCTCCACCCAGCCAGCTTCGGACATCTACGAAGACGAAGGCGTGATCATGATCACCCCGGCGGCTACCAGCCCGGACATCACCGCTCGCGGCTACAAAATGATCTTCCGCACCATCGGCCTGGACAGCGCCCAGGGCCCAGCGGCCGGCAACTACATCGCCGACCACGTCAAGCCGAAAATCGTTGCGGTCCTGCACGACAAGCAGCAGTACGGTGAAGGCATCGCCAGCGCCGTGAAGAAAACCCTCGAAGGCAAAGGCGTCAAGGTTGCCGTCTTCGAAGGCGTGAACGCCGGCGACAAGGACTTCTCCTCGATGATCGCCAAGCTCAAGCAAGCCAACGTCGACTTCGTCTACTACGGCGGCTACCACCCGGAGCTGGGCCTGATCCTGCGTCAATCCCAGGAAAAAGGCCTGAAGGCCAAGTTCATGGGTCCGGAAGGCGTGGGTAACGACTCCATCTCGCAAATCGCCAAGGACGCTTCCGAAGGCCTGCTGGTGACCCTGCCGAAATCCTTCGACCAGGATCCGGCCAACGTTGCCCTGGCTGACGCGTTCAAGGCCAAGAAAGAAGACCCGAGCGGTCCGTTCGTGTTCCCGTCCTACTCCGCTGTCCAGGTGATTGCCCAGGCCATCACCTCGGCCAAGAGCGAAGACGCAGGCAAAGTGGCTGAAGCCATCCATGCCGGCACCTTCAAGACCCCTACCGGTGACCTGAGCTTTGACGCGAAGGGCGACCTGAAGGACTTCAAGTTCGTGGTCTACGAGTGGCATTTCGGCAAACCTAAAACCGAAGCTTCGCCTCAGTAAGGCCTGGCCTGACTGACTGCCAATAAAGCCCACGGCGTGCCGTGGGCTTTGTTTTAAACGTATTGGGCCGCGCTGGCGTGATCCGCCAGTCTCCCCACCTGAAAATCTCAAAACCGTCATCAGCGGTTCGCTGGCAAACCTCGCGCTCGAAGTGGATGCAGATCCACGGGGCCGGGCGGGAAAATGACTCCACCAGTGAAATGCGTATCAGGTTTTTAGGAGCGCTGTAATGCCTGACATCTATCACTTCTTCCAGCAGCTGGTTAACGGCCTGACCGTTGGCAGCACGTATGCCCTGATCGCCATCGGCTATACGATGGTCTACGGCATCATTGGAATGATCAACTTCGCCCACGGCGAGGTATACATGATCGGCTCCTACGTGGCGTTCATCGCCATCGCCGGGCTGAGCATGATGGGACTCGACAGTGTCCCGCTGTTGATGACCGCGGCGTTCATCGCAAGCATCGTCGTCACCAGCTCCTATGGCTACAGCATCGAACGGATCGCCTACCGCCCCCTGCGCGGTAGCAACCGTCTGATCCCGCTGATTTCCGCCATCGGCATGTCGATCTTCCTGCAGAACACCGTACTGCTTTCGCAAGACTCCAAGGACAAATCCATACCCAACCTGATTCCGGGCAACTTTTCCATCGGGCCAGGCGGGGCACATGAAGTGCTGATTTCCTACATGCAAATCGTGGTGTTCGTGGTGACCCTGGTCGCCATGCTCGGCCTGACGCTGTTCATCTCCCGTTCCCGCCTGGGCCGCGCCTGCCGCGCCTGCGCCGAGGACATCAAGATGGCCAACCTGCTGGGCATCAACACCAACAACATCATCGCCCTGACGTTCGTCATCGGTGCGGCCCTGGCGGCCATCGCCGCGGTGCTGTTGAGCATGCAATACGGCGTGATCAACCCCAACGCCGGTTTCCTCGTCGGCCTGAAAGCCTTCACCGCCGCCGTACTGGGCGGCATCGGCAGCATTCCCGGCGCGATGCTCGGCGGGCTGGTGCTGGGCGTGGCGGAAGCCTTTGGCGCCGACATCTTCGGCGACCAGTACAAGGACGTCGTGGCATTCGGCTTGTTGGTTCTGGTTCTGTTATTCCGGCCGACCGGCATCCTGGGCCGCCCGGAGGTTGAGAAAGTATGACTAGGCATCTCAAATCGGCGCTCTTCAGCGCCCTGCTTGTCTGGGCCGTGGCCTACCCGGTACTGGGTCTTAAACTGACCATCGTCGGTATCAACCTGGAAGTGCACGGCACCAGCCCGGCCATCCTGGCGAGCATCGCCGTGTGTTCGCTGCTGATGTTCCTGCGGGTGCTGTTCAGCACGCAGATCAGCGCCATCTGGAAGTCGTCGCCCGGCCTGCCGGTGATCCCGGCCAAGGCCAGCAACTTCCTCACCCTGCCATCGACCCAGCGCTGGATCGTGCTGGGCCTGATCGTCGTGGCACTGGTCTGGCCGTTCTTCGGCTCTCGCGGCGCGGTGGACATCGCCACGCTGATCCTGATCTACGTGATGCTCGGCCTTGGCCTGAACATCGTGGTAGGCCTGGCCGGCCTGCTGGACCTGGGTTATGTCGGCTTCTACGCCGTCGGTGCCTACAGCTATGCGCTGCTGTCCCACTACTTCGGCCTGAGCTTCTGGATCTGCCTGCCGATCGCCGGGATGATGGCCGCCACCTTCGGTTTCCTGCTGGGGTTCCCGGTCCTGCGCTTGCGCGGTGACTACCTGGCCATCGTGACCTTGGGTTTTGGCGAGATCATCCGTCTGTTCCTGCGTAACCTGACCGACATCACCGGTGGCCCGAACGGTATCAGCAACATCGAGAAACCAACGTTCTTCGGCCTGACCTTCGAACGTAAAGCCGCCGAAGGCCTGCAGACCTTCCACGAGTACTTCGGCCTGGAATACAACTCGATCAACAAGGTGATCTTCCTCTACCTGGTTGCCCTGTTGCTGGCCCTGGCCGCGCTGTTCGTCATCAACCGCCTGCTGCGCATGCCGATCGGTCGCGCCTGGGAGGCATTGCGTGAAGACGAAATCGCCTGCCGCGCCCTGGGTCTGAACCCGACGATCATCAAGCTCTCGGCCTTCACCCTCGGTGCTGCGTTCGCCGGTTTTGCCGGTAGTTTCTTCGCCGCCCGCCAGGGCCTGGTGACGCCGGAATCCTTCACCTTCATCGAGTCGGCGATCATCCTCGCCATCGTGGTGCTGGGCGGGATGGGCTCGCAGCTGGGCGTGATCCTGGCCGCCATCGTGATGATCCTGCTGCCCGAAATGATGCGTGAATTCAGCGAATACCGCATGTTGATGTTCGGCGCCCTGATGGTGCTGATGATGATCTGGCGTCCTCAAGGTCTGCTGCCTATGCAACGCCCTCACATGGAGCTGCGCAAATGAGCCGCGAGATCCTCAAAGTCGAAAATCTAAGCATGCGCTTCGGCGGCTTGCTGGCGGTCAACGGCGTGGCCCTGACCGTGAAAGAAAAACAGGTCGTCGCCCTGATCGGGCCGAACGGCGCGGGCAAGACCACCGTGTTCAACTGCCTGACCGGCTTCTACCAGCCCACCGGCGGCACCATCGTGCTGGACGGCGAGCCGATCCAGGGCCTGCCCGGCCACCAGATCGCCCGCAAGGGTGTGGTACGCACCTTCCAGAACGTGCGGCTGTTCAAGGACATGACGGCGGTCGAAAACCTGCTGATCGCCCAGCATCGTCACCTGAACACCAACTTCTTTGCCGGCCTGTTCAAGACCCCGGCGTTCCGCAAAAGCGAACGCGAGGCCATGGAGTACGCCGAGTACTGGCTGGACAAGGTCAACCTCAAGGAGTTCGCCAACCGTACCGCCGGGACCCTGGCCTACGGTCAGCAACGACGCCTGGAAATCGCCCGCTGCATGATGACCCGTCCGCGGATCCTCATGCTCGACGAGCCGGCCGCCGGCCTGAACCCCAAGGAAACCGAAGACCTCAAAGCGCTGATTGGCGTGCTGCGCGAGGAGCACAACGTCACTGTGCTGCTGATCGAGCACGACATGAAACTGGTCATGAGCATTTCCGACCACATCGTCGTGATCAACCAGGGCACCCCCCTGGCCAACGGCTCGCCGGAACAGATCCGCGACAATCCTGAAGTGATCAAAGCCTACCTGGGGGAAGCGTAAATGCTGCAATTCGAAAACGTTTCCACCTTCTATGGCAAGATCCAGGCCTTGCACAGCGTCAACGTCGAAGTCCGCCAGGGCGAAATCGTCACGCTGATCGGTGCCAACGGCGCCGGCAAATCCACCCTGCTGATGACGCTCTGCGGTTCGCCCCAGGCCCACAGCGGCAGCATCCGCTACATGGGTGAGGAACTGGTGGGCCAGGACTCGTCACGGATCATGCGCAAGAGCATCGCGGTGGTGCCGGAAGGTCGTCGGGTCTTTGCCCGGCTGACCGTTGAAGAAAACCTCGCCATGGGCGGATTCTTCACTGACAAGGGCGACTATCAGGAACAAATGGACAAGGTCCTGCACCTTTTCCCACGCCTGAAAGAACGCTTTACCCAGCGCGGCGGCACCATGTCCGGCGGCGAACAGCAAATGCTCGCCATCGGCCGTGCGCTGATGAGCAAGCCCAAGCTGCTGCTGCTCGACGAGCCTTCCCTGGGACTGGCACCGATCATCATCCAGCAGATCTTCGACATCATCGAACAACTGCGCAAGGATGGCGTGACGGTGTTCCTGGTTGAGCAGAACGCCAACCAGGCGCTGAAAATCGCCGACCGGGCGTACGTCCTGGAGAACGGTCGCGTGGTGATGCAAGGCACCGGTGAAGCCCTGCTGACCGACCCGAAAGTACGCGAGGCGTACCTGGGCGGGTAAGCGGTTGCGAAAAACGAAAAACGGCCTTTGGGCCGTTTTTTTGTGGGAGCAAGGCTTGCCCGCGATGAAGGCGATGCGATCTTTCAGAAATCGAGGCGCCGGTTTCGCGAGCAAGCTTTGCTCCCACACAATCAACTCTCACCTCATTGGGTTTCGAGGGTAAATAAAAAAAATCGAGAACCCGCTGTAACACTTCCCCACGCTCCCTCTCTAGTTCAGCAGACCGGCGCTAACGCCGGTTCATTTCCCTGAGAAAACTGGAGAATCATCATGACTGCTTCGACCCGCACCCTGTCCGCCACCGCCCTGATCCTGGCCCTGGGTTCTGCCTTGAGCATGACAGCCGTCTCGACCGTCCACGCCGCCGACGACACCATGGAAAAATGCTTCGGCGTTGCCCTCAAAGGCAAGAACAACTGCGCCGCCGGTGCCGGCACCACCTGCGCCGGTACGGCAAAAATGGACTATCAGGGCAACGCCTGGAAATCGGTACCCAAAGGCACTTGCACCACGATGGAAAGCAAAACCTCCCCGACTGGTTTCGGCCAGCTCGAAGCGTTCAAAGCCAAGTCCTGATCGCATCTGCCTGAGACCCGCCACCATGTTGAATACCCCCTCCCTCGCCACTGATAACCGGCTGCCGCCAAGGGCCGGGTTGGGGCTCAAGAGCGAGCATTTTCGTGAGGTGCTCCAGACCCGACCGGATCTGGGCTTTTTCGAAGTGCACGCGGAAAACTACATGGTGGCCGGCGGGCCGCTTCATCACTTCCTGGGGCGGATACGCGAACAGTACCCGCTGTCGCTGCACGGCGTCGGCCTGTCGATCGGTGGGGAGGGGCCGCTGGATGTCGCACATTTGCAGCGCCTGGCCGCATTGATCGAACGCTATCAGCCCCAATCCTTTTCCGAACACCTGGCCTGGTCCAGCCACGGCCCGGTGTTCCTCAACGACCTGCTACCCCTGGCCTACGACGAAGCGACCCTGGACCGTGTCTGCGAACACGTCGACCAGGTGCAGTCCAGCCTCAAACGTACGCTGTTGCTGGAAAACCCGGCGACCTACCTGGCGTTCGAAGCCTCGACACTCGACGAGCCACACTTCATGAGCGAAGTCATTCGTCGCACCGGCTGCGGCCTGCTGCTGGATGTGAACAACGTCTACGTTTCGTGCGTCAACCACTGCCGCGATCCACTGGCCTACCTCGACGCCCTGCCGCTGCGAGCGACCGGCGAAATCCACCTGGCCGGCTTTGCCGAAGACACCGACAGCCTTGGCGAGCGCCTGTTGATAGACGACCACGGCGCGCCAATCGACAACGAAGTCTGGCAACTGTACCTCAAGGTTCTGGCGCAGACCGGGCCGGTAGCCACCTTGATCGAACGCGATAACCATATCCCCCCATGGGAGGTGCTGCTGGCCGAAGCGCGCCAGGCCGATCAACTTCTAAATGCCACGGGAACCCGGTCATGAGCGACCAGCGCACATTCGCCGCCGCCCTGCTCGACCCGCACAAGGCTTGCCCCCGGGGCTGCTCAGCGCTAACGGCGCCGACCCGCAGAGCCGCTTCGCGGTGTACCGCAACAACGTGCTCAGCTCATTGATCAATGCCCTGGCCGACAACTACCCAGTGGTGGCGCAACTGGTGGGCGAGGAATTTTTCCGAGGCATGGCTGGGGTCTACGTCCAGTCGGCGCCGCCGCGAAGCCCGCTAATGAGCGACTACGGGGATGATTTTGCCGGGTTCATCGAACGCTTCGAACCTGCCGCCTGCGTGCCGTACCTGGCAGATGTCGCCCGGCTGGAGCGACTGCACGTTCAAGCCTGGCATGCCGCCGACGCCGAGCCCATGGCCGGAGAACGGATCGTCGAGGCGCTGTCGTCCCCCACACAGACAACGCACCTGAAGATCGGTCTGCACCCGTCACTGCGGCTGCTGCAATCGTCCTTCGCCGTGGTGACGATCTGGGCCGCCCATCAGCACGAGACACCCGAGCCATTCGAGGCGTTTTCGGCGCAAAACGCCTTAGTGCTGCGCAATGGCCTCGACGTGCAAGTGTTCGCAATCAATCACGCGGCCCATGGGTTCATCAGCGCCCTGCAACAAGGTCTGTCCCTGGCCGCTGCCATTGAAGCCTCAATCGATCTCGACCTGGAACAGACCCTGGCCGGGCTCATTCGCCACAGCGCTATCACTCACCTCCTAGCTGAACAGGTATCCCCATGAACGCCCTGATTGCAGGTTCCATTCAATGGCTGGAAAAAATCCCCCACAGCCTGATCGCCTTCATCGCGCGATTCTCGATTGCCGCGGTGTTTTGGAAATCCGGCCAGACCAAAATCGAAGGCCTGGCCATCGACCTGTTCGAGGGCACCTTCCAGATCGGCCTGCCGCACCTGGCGGACTCGACCATTCCCCTGTTCAAAAGCGAATACGCCCTGCCGCTGCTGTCGCCGGAACTGGCCGCGCACCTGGCGGCGTCTGCCGAGCATGTGTTCCCGGTATTGATCCTGTTCGGCCTGGCAACACGTTTCTCGGCGATGGCCTTGCTGGGCATGACCGTGACCATCCAGCTGTTCGTCTACCCGGACGCTTACCCAACCCATGGCACCTGGGCGGCGGTATTGCTCTACTTGATGGCTCGTGGGCCGGGGGTGTTGTCCATCGATCACCTGATTGCCAAGCGCTACGCCCGCTGACTGAAATTGAAATTCTGCTGTGGGCAAATCTCCTGTGGGAGAGATTGAAAATCTCCTGTGTGCAAATCTCCTGTGGGAGCGAGCTTGCTCGCTATAGCGGTGGGTCAGCTTGCATGAATGCCGGATGTGCCACCGCCTTCGCGAGCAAGCTCGCTCCCCCAGGGGGTCTGGACAGGTCAAAAAATCCAAGCCACCCACAAGGGCTGTCCAATAGCTGGGCTATCGCTGAAGCCGATCCAACGCCTCGCCGCTGCGCTTGAACCAGTCAATCAAATAGTCAGCCAGCACCTGGGTGCGCTTGGGCAATCCCCCCTGGTACGGGTGCACCAGATACATCGGCATGCGCCGAGTCTGGTAGTCGCGCAGCAGCCAGTGCAGGCGTCCGTCGGCCAACGCCTCATGCAGCAGGTACGACGGCAGCCGGGCAATTCCGGCGCCGGCCAGGGCGGCTTTTTTCAACAGGCTGTAGTGATTACTGGCGAACGGCCCCGACACCCGGACCCGCAGCAGTTCGTGTCGCTGGTGGTAAAGCCATTCTTCCCGGCCGCTGTAGTGGCTGTTGAGTAAACAGCGGTGTTCGGCCAGGGCCTGGGGCGTTTCGGGTTCTCCATACTGCTCAAGGTAGGCAGGGCTGGCGCAGGTCATCTCGTGCCACGCCAACAATGGCCGGGCCACGAGCCGCTCATCGATGGCGGCGTCGGAACGGATCGCCAGGTCGAAACCATCGCGGGTCAGGTCACGGTAACCGTTGTTGAGCTCCAGTTCGATCTGCACGTCGGGATATGTGCCAGCGAACTCCATCAGCAAGCCTTCGAAGAAAGTTTCGCCCAACGAAACCGGAACCGTCATACGCACCGGTCCGGAAATATCGTCTTTCAAGCGGGCCAATGCCTGACGTGCCCTTTGCACCTGTACCAGCAGCGCCTGGGCCTGGGGCAGCAACGCCGCGCCTGCCGCCGTGAGGCTCAAGCGTCGTGTGGTGCGCTGTAGCAACACCACGCAAAACCGGCTCTCCAACAGGCTGATGCGCTTGGACAACTGGCCCTTGCTGCACCCCAATTGCTGGGCCGCCAAGGTGAAACTGCCCGCCTCCATCAACACGGCAAACGCCGCCAGGTCATCCATTTCGCTCATTGGATTGTTTCCAATTGAAAACCAAAGGTTGCCTATTAGCATGATTATCAATGGAAAGAACCCCTCTAGACTGAAAACTCGTTCAATCCACTGAGGAACAACTCATGAAAATCCTGTTGATCGGCGCCAACGGCACCATCGGTTCGGCCATTGATAAAGAACTGTCGCCACGCCACGAGATCGTGCGGATCGGCCGTCACAGCGGCGAACTGCAGGTGGATATCAGCGACAGCGCTTCAATCCGCGCGCTGTTCGCAAAGACCGGCCGCTTTGATGCCCTGGTGTGCGCCGCCGGTAACGTCACCTTTGCGCCCCTGGCCGACATGACCGAAGACAGCTTCGCCCTGGGCCTGAAAGACAAGCTGATGGGCCAGGTCAACCTGCTGCTGATCGGCCGCGAATTCGCCAACGACGGTGCGTCCTTCACCTTCACCACCGGCGTACTCAGCCACGATCCGATCAAGAGTGGTGCTTCGGCAGCCCTGGTCAACGGTGCCCTGGACAGTTTCGTGCGCGCCGCGGCAATCGAGTTGCCACGGGGCTTGCGGGTCAACTCGGTGAGCCCGAACGTGTTGCTTGAAGCCATGGATAAATACGCGCCTTATTTCCGCGGCTTCAAACCCGTTCCCGCAGTGGATGTAGCATTGGCCTACGCCAAGAGCGTCGAAGGCCTGCAAACCGGTCAGATCTTTCACGTGGGCTAACCGATCACCTACCCATGTAGGAGCTGTCGAAGGCTGCGATCTTTTGATTTTGATCTTTCGCTCGATACGCAATTTCCCGGGAAAAGATCGCAGCCTCGTTGCACTCGACAGCTCCTACACGACTTCTACACAGCGCCTACGGGTTGTGATGTGGGATCAGTCTGAGTAACGTGGCGGCACTTGTCTGGAGACCCAATGATGCGTGCCGCTCGCTCCCTGCTGTTTGTCGCCCTCCTGCCGCTGTTCACCGGCTGCCAACTGCTCGACGCCCCACGTCAGAGCGCCTCCCACGCCGGCCAGACGCGCATGCAGGGCGAACTCACGGCGGCCGATGGCAAGCTGGTGTTCCAGCCATGCCAGGAACAGCGTCGCTACATCATCAACGATAGCGGTGGCACCAGTGTGCTGCAGCAGGCCGCCAGTCTGGCCGATGACCAGGGCAAGCTGTTTGCCGATGTGCGCGGCCGTATCGTCTCCAGCACAGCGGCCGGCACCGACAGCCAATTGGATCTGGAACAGTTGTATCGCCTGGAGCGCTCGGGAACGGCTTGCGAAGACGTTGACTTCAAACGAATGATCCTGCGCGCTGCGGGACACAGCCCTGAATGGACGCTCAAGGCCAGTGGCAAGGGCCTGGTGCTGGACCGCGAAGGTCAGCCGTCGTTGGCGGTGCCTTACGTCGAGGAACAATTGGGCGATGGCCGCTTCAACCTGGGCACCGAGGCCAATGGCCAGAAAGTCGAGCTCTGGGTCACACCTGCGCGGTGTATCGACAGCGTCAGCGGCAGCATGCAACACATGAGCGCCGAGTTGCGGGTCAACGGCCAGGTCCAGCGTGGCTGCGCCTACTTCGGTGGCGCGCGCGACGACTGATTCACAGCTTTTGGCTTATAATCGCCGGTTCACGCCCTGGTGCAGTTGTGCATCCCGCGAACCGGACCCCACCATGTTACGAATCACCGAACTCAAGCTGCCGATCGATCACCCCGAAGAAGACCTGCGCCCTGCCATCGTGCAACGCCTGGGCATCGCCAGCGATGACCTGCTCGACTTCACCTTGTTCAAGCGCAGCTACGACGCGCGCAAGAAATCCTCCGAACTGTGCTTCATCTACACCATCGACCTGACAGTGCGCGACGAAGCCAGCCTGCTGCGCAAGTTCGCCGATGACCGTAACGTCAACGAGGCGCCGGATGTCAGCTACAAAGTGGTGGGCCAGGCACCGGCTGACCTGAACGAGCGGCCGATCGTGGTCGGCTTCGGTCCGTGCGGGATCTTCGCTGCCCTGTTGCTGGCACAAATGGGCTTCAAGCCGATCATCCTCGAGCGGGGCCCGGAAGTGCGCCAGCGCACCAAGGACACCTGGGGCCTGTGGCGCAAAAGCGTGCTCAACCCCGAATCCAACGTGCAATTCGGTGAAGGCGGCGCCGGGACGTTTTCCGACGGCAAGCTCTATAGCCAGATCAAGGATCCGAAATTCCTTGGCCGCAAGGTTTTGCACGAATTCGTCAAGGCCGGGGCGCCGGAAGAAATCCTCTACGTCAGCAAGCCGCACATTGGCACGTTCCGCCTGACAGGCGTGGTGGAAACCATGCGTGAGCAGATTCGCGCCCTGGGTGGCGAAGTGCGCTTCCAGCAGCGGGTCACCGATGTACTGATCGAGGACGGCCAACTGGTCGGCGTCGAACTGGCCAGCGGCGAACAGATTCATTCGAAACATGTGATCCTGGCCCTGGGCCACAGCGCCCGGGACACCTTCCGCATGCTCCACAGCCGCGGCGTGTACATGGAAGCCAAGCCGTTCTCGGTGGGTTTCCGTATCGAACACCCGCAATCGCTGATCGACAGCGCGCGCCTGGGCAAGTACGCCGGTCACCCGAAACTTGGCGCCGCCGACTACAAACTGGTGCACCACGCCAAGAATGGTCGTTCGGTGTACAGCTTCTGCATGTGCCCGGGCGGCACCGTGGTGGCCGCGACGTCCGAGCCAAACCGCGTCGTGACCAACGGCATGAGCCAGTATTCGCGCAACGAGCGTAACGCCAACTCCGGCATCGTCGTCGGCATTACCCCGGAAGTCGATTATCCCGGTGGCCCGCTGGCCGGGATCGAGTTGCAGGAGCGCCTGGAGTCCCACGCGTACGTACTCGGTGGCAGCAACTACGAGGCCCCCGCGCAACTGGTGGGTGATTTCATCGCCGGCAAGCCGTCTACGGCACTGGGCAGCGTCGAACCTTCCTACAAGCCAGGGGTGTCCTTGGGCGACCTGGCCCTGGCCCTGCCGGATTTCGCCATCGAAGCCATCCGCGAAGCCCTGCCGGCGTTCGAGAAACAGATTCGCGGTTACTCGCTGCACGACGCCGTGCTGACCGGCATCGAAACCCGCACCTCATCGCCCCTGCGCATCACCCGCAACGAATCGCTGCAGAGCCTGAACGTCAAGGGCCTGTTCCCGGCCGGTGAAGGCGCCGGTTACGCTGGCGGGATCCTGTCGGCGGGCGTGGACGGGATTCGGATTGCCGAGGCGGTGGCACGGGATATCCTCGGCCTGCCGGCCTGATCGCTATTCCTGTGGGAGCGAGCTTGCTCGCGATGGCAGTGTGTCAGTCAACATCATGGCTGGTTGATGTACCGCTATCGCGAGCAAGCTCGCTCCCACAGGGTCCCAGGCATCTTCAAGGTCAGATATTGGCCCGCAACACGCTTTGCGGCAGCGCCTCGCCCCGCTCCACACACGCCGCTACGCTGTCCATCAGCCCACTCAGCTCATACCCCTGGGCCTTGAGCCATGCCGGGTCGTAATAGGTCGTGGCGTAGCGCTCACCACCGTCACACAAAATCGCCACGATCGACCCCGACTCCCCCGCATCCACCATCTGCCGGGCCGCCATGAGTGCGCCGATCAGATTGGTGCCGCTGGACCCGCCGACCCGTCGTCCCAAACGCTGGGCCAGGTAATGCATGGCCGCCAATGACAAGGCGTCCGGGACCTTGACCATCGCATCGATGACTTTCGGCAAGAACGACGCCTCGACCCGTGGCCGGCCGATACCCTCGATGCGTGAACCACAATCCAGGCGCAGGCTGGCATCGCCGCTGCGGTAGTAGTCGAAGAACACTGAACGCTCGGCGTCGGCACACAGCACGCGGGTGCCGTGCTGGCGATAACGGACGTAGCGCCCCAGGGTGGCGGTGGTGCCGCCCGTGCCGGGGCTTGAAATCAACCAGCTCGGCTCCGGGTGCCGCTCGAAGCGCATCTGCTGGAAGATCGATTCGGCAATGTTGTTATTGGCCCGCCAGTCCGTGGCGCGCTCGGCGTAGGTGAATTGGTCGATGAAGTGCCCGTCATGCTCGCGGGCCAGGCGCTCGGATTCGGCGTAGATCTGCGTAGGATCGTTCACCAGGTGGCTCTGGCCACCATAGAACGCGATCTGTGCGATTTTTTCCCGGGAAGTGGTCGCCGGCATCACCGCAATGAACGGCAGGCCCAGCAACCTGGCGAAATAAGCCTCGGAAATCGCCGTCGAGCCGCTGGAGGCCTCGATCACCGGCGCACCGGGCTTGAGCCAGCCGTTACACAATGCGTAGAGGAACAGCGAACGAGCCAGCCGATGCTTGAGGCTGCCGGTGGGATGGCTGGACTCATCCTTGAAATACAACTCGATGCCCGGCAGGCCAGGCAGCGGCAGCGGAATCAGGTGGGTATCGGCGCTGCGCTGGAAGTCAGCCTCGATGATGCGGATCGCTTCGCGCGCCCACTGGCGGTGCTCGTTCATTTTGTGTTTGCTCATTGGATCGGTTCGACGTGCGGGATCACGCGGTCGTGCAGGCACGCAGGCGTTCGGAAAAAACCAGAAGTCAGCTTAGGAAAAAACCAACAGGATGCACAGGTACAGCTAAGGTCCAATATGGCCCGTAACTGCCGACTGCGTGGCGCAGATCTCGTAACGATATATAACAAAAAAGAATATAACTTTTGTTTTAACAACTAACCGCACGGGTTAGGGTGTGCCATCTTTTTGTTTCGATGAATGGAGAGCGATCGTGGCTCTACGCAATTCTCTGACACGCTTTTTCCAGCTGGAAGCGGCCAGCGGCCTACTGCTGATCGCCGCCGCCGTGTTGGCCCTGGTCATCAATAACTCGCCCCTTTCCTGGCTGTACAACGGCTTGCTGGACACGCCGGTGGTCGCCCAGGTCGGCGCGCTGAAGATCGCCAAACCCTTGTTGCTGTGGATCAACGACGGCCTGATGGCGATGTTCTTTCTGCTCATCGGCCTTGAAGTCAAGCGAGAAGTCCTCGGCGGGCAACTGTCGAAACCGTCGCAAATCGTCTTGCCGGGTGCGGCAGCGATTGGCGGCATGGTGGTACCGGCTTTGATCTACTGGTTCCTCAACCGCGACAATCCTCCTGCCCTCGCAGGCTGGGCGATTCCGACGGCCACCGACATTGCATTCGCCCTCGGCGTGCTGGCCTTGCTGGGCAAGCGGGTGCCGGTGTCGCTCAAGCTGTTCCTGATGACCCTGGCGATCATCGACGACCTGGGCGCCATTATCATCATCGCGATCTTCTATTCCGGCGCCCTGTCGAGCCTGTCGCTCATACTGGCGGCAACCTGTATCGCCGCGCTGGTGGCGATGAACCGGATGGGTGTGGTCAAGCTCGGTCCCTACATGGTTGTCGGCCTGATTCTGTGGGTCTGCGTGCTCAAGAGCGGTGTCCATGCCACCCTGGCCGGGGTGACCCTGGCGTTCTGCATCCCGCTGCGCACGAAAAACGCCGAGACTTCGCCGCTACTCACCCTGGAACATGCCCTGCATCCCTGGGTGGCCTATGGCATCCTGCCGCTGTTCGCCTTCGCCAACGCCGGCTTGTCCCTGAGCGGCGTCACCGTCGAAAGCTTCACCCATCATGTGCCCATGGGCATCGCCATTGGCCTGTTGCTGGGCAAGACCGTCGGCGTCTTCGGCCTGACCTGGCTGGCCGTGAAAATCGGCATCGCCAGCCTGCCCCTTGGCGCCAACTGGGGCCAGGTATTGGGTGTGGCGATCCTGTGCGGTATCGGGTTCACCATGAGCCTGTTCGTCGGGTCCCTGGCGTTCGAGCCGGGCGTAAGTGACTACGCGGGCATGGATCGGATGGGGATCCTCACGGGTTCGATCCTGGCGGCGTTGCTCGGTTATGCGGTGACGGCGGCGGCCAGTCGCAAGCAGGCTGCATTGCCTGGCTGATCCTTGCTTCTGCTTTTGCCGAGGGATGGTGTGTATATCCGTTGCTGCGGTAACGGCTGCCTAGGGTTCCGCTCTTACAGCGGGTCACTTTTGGAAGAGCGCCAAAAGTAACCAAAAACGCTTTGCCCCACCACTCGGCACCTCGCCTAGGCTCGGTGTGCCCGAGATCAACGTCCACCTCGAGGCGGCCTGATAGCCGACCTGGCTCTTGCGGGCGGTGTACACCAATGAGACCAGTTTGAGCAGAACCTGTGGGAGCAAAGCTTGCTCGCGAAGGCTTCGGCACATTCAGCATTGATGCAAGCAGACCCACCGCTATCGCGAGCAAGCTCGGCTCCCACAGGAATCGGCGGTGGACACTGATCTTATAAACGACCAAAAACCTCTGTGGGAGCGAGCTTGCTCGCGAAGAAGCCGGCAAGCCCAGCATCCATGTGACTGAACCCCCGCCATCGCGAGCAAGCTCGCTCCCACCCACCCACCCACCCTCATTCCCACAGGAGAAACGCGGTCACCCAGAACCAGGCCGGCTATCAGGCCGCCTCGCGGTGGACGTTGATCTCGGGCGCCCCGTTAACCACGCTGGCCGAACGCAGGCATTGCGCAGTGGGCATCCCGGCATGGATGCCGGGATAGCCGCGCTGGGCCATGGATGGCCCTTCGCGGCGGGCCCACGGAGCAATGCCGGAGTGAGGGCACACCGAGCCTAGGCGAGGTGCCGAGTGGTGGGGCAAAGCGTTTTTGGTTACTTTTGGCGCTCTTCCAAAAGTGACCCGCTGTAAGAGCGGAACCCTAAGCTGCCGTTACCGAAGAAACGGATATACACCCCCCCAAAAAAACCAGCAGACATCGAACCCCAGAAACAAAAACGGCGCTTTTCCGTTCAGGAATAAGCGCCGTTTTCTCTAATCATTCCAGCTTAGTGCGATACGCGACTCGTGCCACCCACGGTGGAAATACGAACCCGCTCACCCACACGGAACACCTCGTTTTCCTGAACCTGCTGCACATAGGCACGCATGCTACCGTCATCTTCACGCACGGTGATTTCCACACCCTGGGTACGGGTCAGACCTTCTTCAGTCGCAGAACCAAGCAGGCCACCGGCCACCGCGCCGATCACAGCGGCGACGATGCTGCCGCGGCCACCGCCGATGGCGCTGCCACCGACACCACCGACCACCGCACCGGCCGCACCGCCGATCGGGGTCTTGGTGCCTTCGATCTTGACCGGACGCAGGGACTCGATGGTCCCCATGCGAATCGTCTGCACGCGACGCGCTTCGTCACGGGAGTAGGAGTCACCGGTCAGGCTCGACTGACAGCCAGTGAGCAACATCGCCATCGTGGAAAAGGAAGCAACCAGCAAAACAGACTTACGCATAGCATCAACTCCAAAAGACAGGGATTCATTAAACTCCGCAGCTTGACGCCTGTCACGGCCTCGCCGGGATAAAATTGTTTTCATTCAGGTGGGATACAGGCGCACCCGAAAAATTCACCAAACAGTAGCGCCAATTTCCGAAACCTGCGTCATCAACCCGGGGATTTTTCATGGATTATTTCATCATCGTCGCGGTCACCGTGGCCGGTTTGTACTTCCACTGGTGGCTGTACGTACGAATCAAACGCTGGATGGACCGCGACCTGGCGCTGTCCCTGGCGGGGCAGGATGAGCATAAAAAGAACTACATGCTGCAACAATTGGCCCGCGCCCGTGAGCAAGGGGTCAAGCGCAGGGACTTGCCGCAATGGCTTGAAACCGCTGCGGCAGGTTACCCCGAAGCTAAGGCGCCAGACGCTCGCGTGTCCAGTTCGCCCCTTGCAGGCGATAGTTGAGACGATCGTGCAGGCGGCTCGGACGGCCCTGCCAGAACTCGATGCGCTCGGGCAGCAAACGATAACCGCCCCAATGCTCCGGGCAGTGCGGTTGGTGGTCGCTGAAGCGTTGTTCGGTGGCCTTGAGCAAGTCGTCCAGTTCAGCGCGCCCTGAAATCACTCGGCTCTGGGGTGAAGCCCAGGCGCCGAGGCGGCTGCCCAGAGGGCGAACCTGATAATACGCATCCGACTCCTGCGCCGTGACCTTCACCACTTTGCCCTCGATGCGCACCTGGCGCTCCAGGGTCGGCCAGAAAAACGTCATGGCCGCGAAGGGGTTCGCGACCAGTTGCTGGCCCTTGGCACTGTCGTAGTTGGTGAAGAACGTGAAACCCAGGGCATCCAGGCCCTTGAGCAGCAGGATCCGGCAGTGCGGGCGCCCTTGTGCATCCACCGTCGCCAGGGTCATGGCGTTGGCCTCCACCGGGGCCTGCTCGGTTTTCACTGCGTCGGCGAACCATTGGTGGAACAGTGCAAACGGCTCGGCCGGGGCCTGTGCCTCGGTCAAGCCATCGCGGGTGTAGTCGCGGCGCATATCAGCCAGCGGTTGGGTCATGGCGCGTTCCTTGTGGTTAGCCCATCACTGCTTGGGGGTATCGGCGGCCGCGACTTTCTTGGTATCGGTGGCGGCTTTGGCCGGTTGGGTTTTCTTCGCCGGGGTCGTGGCCTTGGCAGGGGCTTTCTTGGCAGGCGCCTTGGCCACGGCTTTTTTGGCCGGTGCTTTTTTACTGGTCGGGGTCACGGCTTTTTTCGCCGCAGGGGCTGGGGCTGGGGCCGCGGGTTTCACGTCCTGGGCCGCCACCATTGTCACGGGTGCGGGGGCCGGCATGTTGTATTTGCTCAGCAGCGCAACCATGGTGTTGGCCGGCGTGACCAGCAGTTCCACGCGACGGTTCAAGGCACGCCCTTCCACACTGTCGTTGGCCGCACGTGGCGCCACTGCACCCATGCCGCGCAGCATCAGGCGATCACGTTGCAGGCCGCTGAGACGGAAAATCGCCGCCACGGACTGGGCACGCTCCTGGCTGAGCTTCAGGTTCGCAGGTGCGGCGCCCGAAGTGTCGCCGTGGCCGAGGATCAGCACGGCAGTCTTCGGGTCGGTTTCAAGGATCTTCGCCACGCGGGTGAACGGGCCGAGGGTCACGGGCAGCAGCATGGCCGGACGGTCCGGGTTGAAGGAGCCGTCCACCGGCGCGGTGACCACCAGCACATTGTCGCGGCGCTCGAGTTCCAGCTTGCTGTCCTTGATGGCTGTGCGCAGCTTCGGCTCGTAGTCGTCGAGCCAGGCCTGGGTGACTTTCGGATCGGGCATCGGCACCGCCTTGGCGGTTTCCTGATCCTTGCCACCAAACGGCCACCACCACTTGCCGTTGCTTTCGGCTTCAGCCTTGGCAACAGCGGTCGGCGCCTTGGCCTCAGGCTTGGCTTCTGCTTTTGCCTCGGCTTTTCTGGCCGCGTCCGCGGCGGTTTCATCGGAAGAGAACGGCCACCACCAGTGGGTGGCGCTCTCGGCCTTGGCTTGCGGTGCGAGGGCGGCGGGTTTCAGAGGCGCCGCTGACGCCGTTTCCTCGGCCACTACCTTGTCGGAAGAGCCAAATGACCACCCGCTACCGCCGCCCTCGGCATCATTTTGTGGGGTTTGTGCGCAACCGGTGATAGCGAAGCACAGCGCCAGAGCGAGGGTTTTATTCGATGACATTGGATATCCACAAAATGATGTAAATGGAAAAATAAAGGCCATGTTTTGGCCGCATAAACAGACGCTTGGAAACTGAAAAGGCCACGAGGTTCCGGTGCCCGCCGCCTTCAATGGCGTTTTACAGACAAGTGGCAAGTACCCTCGCAAGGTTCTGCGCGCGCGGGTCCATCAATACGTAGGGCCCGAGCGTGTTGGTCACGAAGCCAAAAGCCACATCATGTTCCGGGTCGGCAAACCCCAAAGAGCCCCCGGCCCCAGGATGACCGAACGCCCGCGGGCCGAGGCCGTAGGTCGCATTCGGCACATCCGGCTGGTCGAGCATGCAACCCAGGCCGAAACGGGTCTGGGTCAACAAAGTCTTGTCCTCGCCGAAGCTATGCTGGCGAGTCAGCTCGTCGAGCATTTCACCTTCCAGCAGGCTGCCGTCCAGCAGCCCCGCATAGAACCCGGCCAGGCTGCGAGCGTTGCCGTGGCCGTTGGCCGCCGGTTGCTGCATGCGCCGCCACTCCGGTTTATTGGTACTGGTCATGATCGACGGCGGATTGGTGAAGGCCCGGGTGGTCATGGCCGTGGGTTCACGCATCGTCACCTGGAGCAGGCGTTGGGCCGCGGCATCGCCGACGTTGCCTTTGCCACGGGCGATGTGGGCCACGCGATGAAACTCTTCGTCCGCCAGGCCAACATGAAAATCCAGGCCCAACGGCTTGGCAACACGGGCCACGATGGACTCACCCGGACCACGCCCATCGACCCTGCGCAACAGCTCGCCAATCAGCCAGCCGTAGGTGATCGCGGCATAACCGTGGCCCTCGCCCGGCGTCCACCAAGGTGTTTCGGCGGCCAGGGCATCGACCATGGCTTGCCAGTCATAAAGCGCTTCGGGCGGCAGCAATTCACGTAGCGCCGGCAACCCGGCCTGATGGCAGAGCAACTGGCGCAGGGTAATGGATTGCTTGCCGGCGGCGGCAAACTCGGGCCAATAGCGGGCTACCGGGGCATCCAGCTGCAACTTGCCTTCGGCCACCAGTTGCAGGGCGGTGACGGCGGTGAAGGTCTTGGTGCAGGAAAACAGGTTGGCAATGGTGTCGCTGTGCCAGGCTTCATGGCCATCCTTGTCGGCGATACCGGCCCATAGATCGATCACCGTGCGACCACCCACCTGGATGCACAACGCCGCGCCGCGCTCCTGGGGATTATCGAACAGCGCCGCGAACGCTTCACGCACCGCCTCGAACTGAAGTTCATAATGGCCTTGAATCTGCACCCGTAACTCCCTTGAAACAAACACTTTTAAGGTGGCTGGCATTGTTTCAGCCATTCAGGCTTTTGGGAACCGCTGCAAGACGGCTGGCTAGGCATGGCCCGCTGTGGCAAGGAAGAATCTGTGGGAGCAAGGCTTGCCCGCGATGAAGGCACCTGCACCTCGGTTTCAAAAGGACCGCGCGGGCCTCATCGCGGGCAAGCCTTGCTCCCACAAGTACATTGCTCGCTATAAAATCGCAGCGACCTCAGGATATCTCCCGCCGAAACGGCGGCAGCGCATTGAGGATCGCCTTGCCATAGCGCTGGGTTACCAGCCTGCGGTCGAGCAAGGTGATGGTGCCGCGGTCTTCTTCGGTGCGCAGCAACCGACCACACGCCTGGACCAGCTTCAGCGAAGCGTCCGGCACGGAGATTTCCATGAACGGGTTGCCGCCTCGGGCTTCGATCCACTCGGCCAGCGCGGCTTCCACCGGGTCATCGGGCACCGAGAATGGAATCTTGGCGATCACCACGTGCTCGCAATAGGCACCCGGCAAGTCCACGCCTTCGGCAAAACTCGCCAGGCCGAACAGCACGCTGGAATCACCGCCGTCGACCCGCGCCTTGTGTTTGTTCAGGGTTTCCTGCTTCGACAGGTTGCCCTGGATGAACACCTGCTTGCGCCAGTCACGGTCAAGGCCGTCGAACACGTCCTGCATCTGCTTGCGCGAGGAAAACAGCACCAGGGTGCCTCGTGAGCCTTCCACCAGTTCCGGCAGGTCGCGAATGATCGCCGCGGTATGGCCGGCGGCATCCCGCGGGTCGGCCTTGAGGTCCGGCACCCGCAGCACACCGGCGTCGGCGTGATGGAAGGGGCTTGGAACCACGGCGGTCACGGCTTTCTTCGGCAGGCCGGCGCGCATGCGGAAACGGTCGAACGTGCCCAGGGCCGTCAGCGTGGCGGACGTCACCAGCGCGCCATAGGCCACGTTCCACAGGTTGCGACGCAGCATTTCCGCCGCCAGGATCGGGCTGGCATTGACCTCGATATCGAACAGCGAACCGCTTTCGGCCAGGGTCAGCCACCGCGCCATTGGCGGGTTGTCTTCCGGGTCTTCGGCGGTGAAGGCCGTCCACAGTTCCCAATTGCCTTGTGAGCGGGACAACAGGCTGCCGAACAGCGGGTACCACTCCTCGGCCTGGTTACTGGCGATGCCGATGTTGACCTCGCCATCCATGCCTTCCTTGAGCAGGTCGGTCAGGCGCGTGAACAGGTCGGTCAGGCGTGCGAAACCTTTCTTGAGCTCGATGCCCATTTCGCGCATGTGCTCGGGAATCACCCCGCCGACAAACCGGTGACGTGGCCGCTCGCGGCCCTCGACGTCTTCGCCGGGCTTGAAGTCGGCCACTTGCTCGCACGCGGTGAACATGAACTGCTGGTTCGTCTTGATTTCCCGCGCCAGCTCCGGCACTTGCTCGATGAACTTGCCCAGGTCGCCCGGCAATGGATGCTGGGCCAACAGTTTGGTGAGGTTCTTGGCGGTGGTTTCCAGCCAGTCGGCGGTGGAGCGCAGCCGGGTGTAATGGGCGAAATGCCCGATGGCCTTGTCCGGCAGGTGATGGCCTTCGTCGAACACGTAGATCGTGTCGCGCGGGTCCGGCAGCACCGCACCGCCGCCCAAGGCCAGGTCGGCCAGCACCATGTCGTGGTTGGTGACAATGACGTCGACCTTGCCCATGCCTTCACGGGCCTTGTAGAAGGCGCACTGGCCGAAGTTCGGGCAATGCCGGTTGGTGCACTGGCTATGGTCGGTCGTCAGGCGGGACCAGTCGGCGTCTTCCAGGGCCGTGGACCAACTGTCGCGGTCGCCGTCCCATTTATTGCCGGCCAGCTTCTCGATCATGCTGGTGAACAGCTTCTGACTGGCCTCATCGACTTCGATCTTGAAGCCTTCTTCTTCGAACAGCTGGGCCGTGGCGGTCTGCGCGTGGCCTTCCTGGAGCAGCATGTCGAGCTTGGACAGGCACATGTAGCGCCCACGGCCCTTGGCCAGCGCGAACGTGAAGTTCAGCCCGCTGTTGCGCATCAGGTCGGGCAGGTCCTTGTAGACGATCTGCTCCTGCAGGGCGACGGTGGCCGTGGCGATCACCAGGCGTTTGCCGGCGGCCTTGG
The DNA here is from genome assembly GCF_018325905.1 of Pseudomonas sp. St316. Classification (NCBI taxonomy): domain Bacteria; kingdom Pseudomonadati; phylum Pseudomonadota; class Gammaproteobacteria; order Pseudomonadales; family Pseudomonadaceae; genus Pseudomonas; species Pseudomonas sp. St316. The sequence continues at coordinate 5,317,821 of NZ_AP021901.1, forward strand.
CAGTGGGAATCGCCGCCAGGCTGTAGGCCACGGTCTTGCCGGTACCGGTGCCGGCCTCCACCGCCACGATGGCGGGCTCGCCACTGCGCCGGCCTTCGTCGTCGGTGTCGATGTCACCCAGGACTTTTGCCACTTCGGCAATCATTAGGCGCTGGCCATATCGCGGCTTGAGGCTCTTGGCTTCGAGAAAACGCGAATAGGCGCCCTGGATCGTGGTTTTGAGTTCGGTGCTGATCATGAATGGTCGGGCGCAAAAAACGCTGGATAAATTTTCAGTGGTTCGGATCGGCGGCTATCATACCCCGCTAATGAATCCTGCGCAGAACGGAGTAACCCAATGACACCCTTTGCCTTCATCTACACCCTGCATTTGCTGGCGGCCCTGGTCTGGGTCGGCGGCATGTTCTTCGCCTGGATGATCCTGCGCCCCGCCGCAATGACGGCGCTTGAGGGCCCTGCCCGGCTCAAGTTGTGGGTAGAAGTGTTTCAACGTTTTTTTGTCTGGGTCTGGGTGGCGGTGGTGCTTTTACCGATCAGCGGTGTAGGCCTGATCCATGTGCGCTTCGCCGGTTTCGAAACCGCGCCGCGGTACGTGCAGGTGATGATGGGACTGTACGTGGTGATGACAGCGCTGTTTATCCGCATCCAGGGCCTGCAACTGCCGGCATTGCGTAGCGCCGTGACGGCGCAGGACTGGCCCGCGGGTGCGGCGGTGCTGGGGAAGATTCGCAGGCTGGTGGGGATCAACCTGTTGATCGGGTTACTGGTGGTGGCGATTGGCGCGGCGCGGCCGATGTTCTGAACATCACCTAAAACCCTGTGGGAGCGAGCTTGCTCGCGATGGCGGTGTATCAGGCAATACTTCATCGGCTGACACAACGCCATCGCGAGCAAGCTCGCTCCCACAGGTTCAGATCAGTTTTTTCTTCAGAACCGCTGCACCGTCACCGTCCCCGCCGCTCCGGCAGGTCCTGGCTGGCCCTCGGCGCCGGGACGACCGCTTTTGCCACCATCGGCGGTATAGACCAGGCACCCCTTGGCCTTGCCTCCCGCCCCCGGTTTGCCACCAGGCCCAGCCGCGCCACCGGCACCGCCGTCCACCACGACCTTGATCTGCTCGGCAGGATAGGCGCGGGGCAGCTCAAGGCGTACCAACGCACCGGCCGCACCCGGCTGGCCATCGCTGCCATTGCTGCCGTCGGCCCCGCGACCGGCCGAACCCCAGGTGCAACCCGGCGCCTGGCCATTGGCACCGTCAAGACCGACGAAACCCGGCGCACCGGTACCACCGCGGGCATCCACCGACAACAGCGGCGCATTCAAGGCATTGAAACGCAGATTGAGATCGCGCCCCGACCGCGCGGCCTTGGTGTAGGTACCCGGTGCGCCGCGTGAAGTGATCTGGCTGCCCTCGGCCAGCTCAGCCTGGGCCACTTTCATTTCCAATACCTGCTGCGCCGGCACGATGGCGATCCGCGCTTCACGCCCCAGGTGCAATTGGTCGATGGTCAGTTCAGTGACATTGGAAGGCACCAGCAGCGTGCCATAGTCGGCCACGTCCAGTCGCTCAAGGACCAGGGTGCTGGTGGTGTTGGGCAGGCGCATCAACGAATGGCTTTCGACCTGGACCACCTGGGCCGAAGCCCATGGGCATACGAATGCGGCGAGCAGACACAATTTACGCATGGGAAGCCTCTGGCGCGGTCGGGAGGGTTTGCAAATGGAAGATACCGAACAGCAGCACTCTGAGGCGATCACGACCTGGCGCGGGGCGGTCACGCAAACTGGCCCTGAACAACAGCAGTTCCAGCAGATGGAGCACCAGCAAAAACCCGCCGGCGACAGTGACCAGCTCATGCAGCGGATGGACGAACGGCACGACCAGATTGACCAGCACCACCAGCCAGAACAGCAGAGTCAGCAAGCGCCCCAGCCCCCAAAACACCTTCATACGCCCCCCTGATCGGGAATTATTCTTTGCGCGCACAGTAACGGCTTGCGCGCAGGATAAGCCAGAGGGCCAGGCAAATTTAATCTAACTTGAGCGCCGGCCGCCGGATCGCCTTACCGACGACCCGACAGCCCTGGCCCGAACTTCAACGCTGAATATGCAGTTCAACCCGACGGTTCTGTGCCCGCCCTTCGTCGGTGTCATTGTCGGCCACCGGCTCGCTTTCGCCTTTGCCTTCGCTGGTGAGTTTGCCGGGGGCCAGCCCCTGGGTCAGCAAATACTCAACGACGCTGCTGGCCCGACGTTCAGACAGCCCCTGGTTATAGGCATCACTGCCGACACTGTCGGTGTGTCCCACGACCCGGATGCTGGCGACATTGGCATGGCTGAGCTTGCCCATCAGCCCATCGAGCTGGCTTCGAGCTTCTGCGGTAAGGTCGGATTTGTCGAAATCGAACAGTACCTTGCCGGCGTCGTTGAGGGTGATGACCTCGCTAGCCGGTGCTTCAGGCTCCATCGGTGGGGCGCTGGCCGGGTATTGCGGCACCGGGCAACCGTGATGTTCGACAGGGGTATTGGCCGGTGTATCAGGGCAACGGTCGCGGCGGTCGAACACCCCGTCGTCGTCTTCATCGCCATCCTGGGCATAGCAGATCAAACCACCGCCCAGTAGCCCCAATGCGGCGCCGCCAGCGGCCCAGCCACTGCTTTCAATGGCCCCCAACCCGCCGCCGGCCAGGCCGCCGATCAGGCTACAGATTGGCCAGGTGCGTTGATTGAGAGGTGCGCTACCGTCGCTGTGAGTGGCGCAACCGGACAACAGACTGCTCGCCAGCAGTACCGGTAAGGCGGCCCTGATTAGAACGTTCATGGTGAAGGCTCCTGTGTCACCGGCCCATACCGGTCACACAGGAGTAAAGACCCGCATCCGCAACTCTACAAGCCGCGAATGGCAAGGGTTTCAGCGGTTTATCTTGATTTCCGTGCGACGGTTCATCGCGCGGCCGTCGGCGGTCTTGTTATCGGCCACCGGCTGGCTCTCTCCGGAGCCGGACACCGAGACGAAACTGGCGCGAGGCACACCTTGCTGGACCAGGTATTGCACCACCGCATTGGCCCGTTTCTCCGACAGCTTCTGGTTATAGGTATCGCTGCCGACGCTGTCGGTATGGCCGGTGACCCGCAGTTGCGCGGTGGACGTTTCCTGTTTCAGCCGGGTGGCGACCGTGCCCAGCACCTCCTTGTCGGCTGGGGTCAGCGTGGCTTTGTTGAACTCAAAGTGCACGTCGCGGATCACGATGGTTTCTTCCTTGACCACTGGAGGCTCTTCCGCCATTGGCGGTGGCGCGGGTGGTGGGCAACCGTCGGCATCGACCTGCACGCCCTTCGGTGTGCCCGGGCACTTGTCGCGGCTGTCCGGCACGCCATCGCCATCTTCATCGCCATCGCCGTGCACCCAGCAGTAAGCCGCCGCCATGCCACCGACGAACAACGCGCCGCCGCCAGCCCAGGAAGTACTTTCGGTGGCGCCCAATCCTGCGCCGATCGCACCGCCGACGGCGGCACAGGTCGGCCAGTCGGTTTTCTGCAAACCTGCGCAACCAGTCAACACACTGGTTAGCAGAACCAGGGGTAACGCTGTCCGAACTATGCTCATCGGTTTTCTCCTTGAGGGATCGGCTTGTCGCCGATTCAGGGGAGTAAAGACCCGTCTTCGAATCTGCGCCAGCCTGAGCAATCGCGGGGTTTCGCCCCGTGTTTGCGAAGATTCCGAACGTTCAGGGACAAACCGCTCTAGGCCACGATGTCCGGGCAGGCTATCGTGATAGTTCTGACTGAGGAACTTCGATGACTGTTGCCATTTCTGCGCGTACGCCCCAGCAAGCCCTGGCGGCCGTGCTTGACCGTTATGCCCCGCAAACACTGCTATTGATCGGTGCCGGCGGCTTTCCCGCGCTCGAAGCATTCCAGCAGGCCCATCCCAACACCGAAGTGGTCCACGCCAGCCCCGGCGCGCTGCCGGCGGACGTGGCGGCACGGCGTTTTGACCTGGCCCTGGCGCTCGATTGCCTGGAGCATTTACCCAAGCGCGAGGGTCTGAACCTGTTGGGTGGCATCCGCAATCTCAATGCCAGCCGCATCGCCGTACTGGCAGACCTCAACGCCTGCGGCTGGCAAGAGACCGACTTTTTTTCCCTGGCCCTGCAAGCCAGCGAGCGATTCCAGCGCGAAGATCAGGTGTTGACCCTGTTCACCTACGATCTGCTTGAATACAAACAAGTCCCCGACTGGCTCAACTCGCGCTTTTGGGCCAATCCGGAAAATTTTGGAAAATATTGGTGGTAACCGTGAACACAAGCTCGCACACACCCATTTGCCCTTGCGGCAGTGGCAACTCACTGGACGCCTGCTGCGGCCACTACCACGGCGGTCACCCGGCGCCCTGCGCCGAAGCCTTGATGCGCTCGCGCTATAGCGCCTATGTGCTGGGCCTGGTGGATTATCTGGTCGCCACCACCCTGCCCGCCCAGCAGCCAGGCCTCGATCGCCAGTCGATCAGCGAGTGGAGTGCCAACAGCACCTGGTTGGGGCTGGAAGTGGAAAGCAGCGAGGTGCTCGGTGGTCAACCGGAACACGCCTTTGTCACGTTCACGGCACGCTGGCACGACGGCCAGGGCGAGCACAGCCACCGAGAGCAGTCCTCGTTCGTGCAGAACAACGGGCGCTGGTACTTCATCGACCCGACCGTGCCGGTCAAGACCGGCCGCAACGACGGCTGTCCGTGCGGCAGCGGGCACAAATTCAAAAAGTGCTGCGCCGGCTACTTCAATCGCTGATTTTAGGAAACGTCCGACGCTCGTCCATCGGCCCAGAGGGCTAGACTGGGGGTAAACCAGAGGCACGGACATGACCCTTCCATCATTCTTGCTGCGCGTCACCTGCCTGCTGCTGTTCATCGGGTTCGGCGGCTGTGCGTCCTGGCGCGGTGAAGAAGCCCCTGACCCCCAGGTGCACCTGGTCAAAGTAGAGGTGGTGCGGGCCCGGTTGCTGGAGCAGAAGTTCATGCTGCACTTTCGCGTCGACAACCCCGGCGACAGCGACCTGACCGTTCGGGGCCTGACGTACCGCATCCACCTCGGTGACCTGCTGCTGACCGAGGGTGAGCACGAACACTGGTTCACCGTGTCCCCAAAACAAAGCGCCTACTTCAAGGTGCCGATCCGCACCAACCTGTGGCCGAAAGTGCGGGACGTGGTGAAGTTGCTGGCCAAACCCCGGGAACAGATCCCCTATCGTCTGGAAGGTGAGCTGGAAACCGGATTATTCATCGCTCACTACGTGCACCTGGAACGCAATGGCGTGATAATCGCCGCCGATTTTATTGCGGAGTAACCCCGATGACCCAACAACCCCACGTCCACGGCCCTGATTGCAACCACGATCACGACCATCATCACGATCACGATCACGATCATGACCACGGCCATGTCCACGGTCCGAACTGCGGCCACGCCCACCAGGAACCGGTGCGCAACGCCCTGAAGGATGTCGGCCGCAACGATCCTTGCCCGTGCGGCAATGGCAAGAAATTCAAGAAATGCCACGGGGCTTGAGGGTCCGGGCGAAAAACTTTTTCGCCGGTTAGACCGTCATCGCGAGCAAGCTCGCTCCCACAGGGGCCCCTGGCTCATCACCGACTCTGTGGGAGCGAGCCTGCTCGCGATGAGGCCGGCACATTCACCGCTTATCTGTCAGCCCGCCTCCAGAATCTGCTTCACAGCGACCACCGTCGCGTACTCGCCATGCAAATTACCCAGGGACATGGCATGCACCTGGGCAGCCGAGCGGGCGTTGCCGAAGTAATCGCTCTTGTCGAAGGTAAAGCAGGCATCCTCGACCACCCAGGTGTCGAATCCAAGGTTGCCGGCCGTACGCGCCGTGGACTCCACCGAGTTGTGCGTCGCCACGCCGACGATCACCAGTTGCCCGACGCCCGCCTTGCGCAGGTCTTGCTCCAGGCGCGTGGCGCTGAATGCATCCGGCACCTGTTTCTGCACCAGCCATTCCCCCGCCAGCGGCTCGAACCGTGGCTGAACCTCCACGCCCAACTGGCCCGGCCAGAACACCGAGTCCGGTGAGCGGGACAGATGGTGGACATGAATCACCGGGCGCGCCGTGTGTCGCCATAAAGCCAGTAGCTCCAGCATGCGCAGCTCTGCCTCGGGATTGTTGCGAGGGCCAAGCCTGGGATGAAGGATGCCTTTTTGTTGATCGATGAGGATCAGCGCTGCGTTGTTCTGTAGCTCCATGCCGGTTTTCTCTTCTCGGTCATTGAATCTTCCACACTTGAGCATCACCTCTTCCTCCAGGCAAGCCTTCGAGCAAAAGCGATGACCCGGCCCCGGAGTTTCATCGCCAAACCAACAAATAACCCTCGCCCCGCTTGCGCGGCCTCCTCCTGCTCACTAACGTAGCGCCTTTATTGGTGCCACCCCCCTCCCGCAGGAGCTTTGCCATGGCCTCGCCAGCCTCTATTTCCCTTATTCCCCGGCTCGGCGTTGCCGCCGCAGTGGCCAGTGTGCTTGGTTTGAGCGGATGCCAGACCTGGAATGCCCAGGACACTGTCCCGCCGACTTCCGGTGTGCAACCGCTCAAGGGGCTGGCGCAGAACGTCTCGGTCCGGCGCAATGCCACGGGCATGCCGCTGATCGAAAGCAACAGCTTCCATGACGCCCTGTTCACCCTCGGCTACGTCCACGCCAGCGATCGCATCACCCAGATGGTCACCCTGCGCCTGCTGGCCCAGGGGCGGCTGGCAGAGATGTCCGGCGCCGAACGGCTCGACGTCGACCGCTACATGCGCGCCATCAACCTGAGGAAAAACGCCGACGAGCTGTACAAGGCGTCTTCGCCACGGCTCAAGCGCTTCTTCGAAGTCTATGCCCGCGGCGTCAACGCCTACCTGTTCCGCTACCGCGACAAGTTGCCGTCGGACCTGGCCGCCACCGGTTACAAACCCGAATACTGGAAACCGGAAGACTCGGCGCTGATGTTCTGCCTGCTGAATTTCAGCCAGTCGGCCAACCTGCCGGAGGAAATCGCCAGCCTGGTACTGGCCCAGACCGTCACCAACGACAAGCTCGCCTGGCTCAGCCCATCCTATCCGGATGAACCACTGCCCGTGGCCGAGGCTGACAAACTCCAGGGCTTGCGACTCAACGGCCAGATTCCGGGCCTGAACGAGATCAGCAAGGCCACCAGCCAGTTGACCGAGCTGAACCTTTTGGGCGCTGCGTCTTCGAGTAACTGGGCCATCGCGCCGCAACGCAGCCGCAGCGGCAAGAGCCTGTTGGCCAGCGACAGCCATGGGCCGCTGGGCATGCCGGGGCTGTGGAGCCCCGTACAGATCCGCGCGCCCAAGTACCAGGCGGCCGGGGTTTCCGTGGCGGGTATCCCGATGATCCTGGCCGGGTTCAACGGCAAAGTGGCCTGGAGCATGACAAGCGTGCTGGGCGACAACCAGGACCTGTTCCTGGAAAAAATCCGCCGCCAGGGCAATGGTCTCTCTTACGAGGTCAACGGCAAATGGCAACCGGTGATCGTGCGCAACGAAACCTTTTTCATCAAAGGCCAGCGGCCGATTCGTGAAACGGTGTTCGAGACCCGCCACGGCCCGTTGCTCAACAGCGCCCAGGGCCCGGCCATGGCCAACGGCTTTGGCCTGGCGTTGCAGATGCCGAGCCTGAGCGAGGACAAGACCCTGGATGCGTTCTTCGACCTGTCCCGGGCGCAGAACGTCGAGAAAGCTTCCGATGCCAGCCGGGAAATCCGCGCGATGGCGGTGAATCTGGTATTTGCCGACGCCGGCCATATCGGCTGGCAAGTCACCGGTCGCTACCCCAACCGCAGCGAAGGCGAAGGCCTGTTGCCGTCGCCAGGTTGGGAGGGTCGCTACGACTGGGACGGTTACGCCGACCCGATGCTGCACCCCTACGATCAGGACCCGGCCCAGGGCTGGCTTGGCACGGCCAACCAACGCGTCATTCCCCACGGCTACGGCATGCAGTTGTCCAACTCGTGGGCCGCACCGGAGCGTGGCGAACGCATGGCCGAACTGGCCGGTGCGGGCAAGCACGACACCCGCAGCCTGACCGCCATGCAATATGACCAGGGCACGACGTTCGCGGCCAAGCTCAAGAAAGTCTTCGAAGCACCGGGCATGACCCAGCCGCTCAAACAGGCGATCGAAGCCCTTCCGGTGGCTGACCGGGCCAAGGCCCGCGAGGCCTACACCCGCTTGATGGCATTCGATGGCCGGCTCAGCCCGACCTCCGCCGACGCGGCGATCTATGAGCTGTTCCTGCAGGAAAGCATGAAGCAGATTTTCCTCGACGAGCTAGGCCCGGACAGCAGCCCGGCGTGGAAAGCGCTGGTCGCCAATGGTCAATTGTCCTACTCGGCCCAGGCCGATCACCTGTTGGGGCGAGAGGACAGCCCATTCTGGGACGATGTGCGCACCCCTCAGAAAGAAGACAAGGCCGTCATCCTCGCCCGCAGCCTGGCCGCCACCATCAGCACCGGTGAAAGCCAGTTGGGCGGTGACCGCAAGGCTTGGCAGTGGGGCCAACTGCATCGCTACGCGTGGAAGAACAGCAACGGCCAGATCGTACGCGGCCCGCTGCCGGCCGGAGGCGACGCTTCCACGCTCAACATGGCGGCGTTCGCCGGGGGCCAGGATTTCAATACCACCCTGGCACCAGCGATGCGTTTTATCGTTGACTTCGGCCAGCCTGAACCGTTGATGATCCAGGACGGCGCCGGACAGTCCGGCAACCCGGTCAGCCCGAACTATGCCAATGGCATCGATCCGTGGATCAAGGGGCAGTACCAGAGCCTGCCGTTGCAGTCGCAGAATTTCGATCGGGCCTATGGCAAGACGCGGTTGACCCTGGTGCCTGGTAAATAACTGCAGCGCGCCCGATCGCGAGCAAGCTCGCTCCCACAGGGGCCGGTGTTGAATCAGATGCGATTCGACACAAAGCCCATGTGGGAGCGAGCTTGCTCGCGATGGGGTCACCCCATCCACCCCCGAAAACCCGATAGAACTTCTCCCTCCGCCCCCGCCTCTACCTGACAAGCCCATCGCTCCGGTGACTGCATGGATCTTGTCATTGCCCGCCCCGAAGGCTTGTACTGCCCGCCCGGGGACTTCTACATCGACCCGTGGCGCGCGGTAGAACGTTCGGTCATCACCCACGCCCACGGCGACCATGCCCGCAGCGGCAACCGACACTACCTGGCAGCGGCACCCGGCGAAGGCATTCTGCGTTCACGCCTGGGCCAGGACATCAACCTGCAAACCCTGCCCTACGGCGAACGCTTGTCGCATCATGGCGTGACCTTGAGTTTTCACCCCGCCGGCCATGTGCTGGGCTCGGCCCAGGTGCGGCTGGAATATCAAGGCGAGGTCTGGGTGGCGTCAGGGGATTACAAAGTCGAGCCAGACGGCACCTGCAACCCATTCGAGCCAGTGAAATGCCATACCTTTATCACTGAATCGACCTTCGGCCTGCCGATCTACCGCTGGCAGCCCCAGGCGCAGATCTTCGACGAGATCAACCAGTGGTGGCGCGGGAACATCACCGCCGGCCGAGCCAGCGTGTTGTTCTGCTATTCCTTCGGCAAGGCCCAGCGGATTCTTCACGGCATCGATGAAAGCCTCGGCCCGATCCTGGCCCATGGGGCGGTGGAGCCGCTGAACCGGGTCTACCGCGAGGCCGGTGTTCGCCTGCCGCCGACAATTTATGCCAGCGACATCAACAAGAACGACCCGATCATGGGCCAGGCGCTGGTCATCGCCCCGCCCTCTGCCGGGGGCACCAGCTGGATGCGCCGCTTCGGCGATTACAGCGACGCCTTCGCCAGCGGCTGGATGCGCCTGCGCGGTACGCGGCGGCGGCGCGGCGTGGACCGGGGTTTTGTGCTGTCCGACCACGCCGACTGGTCTGGCCTGCTCTGGGCCATCGAACAGACCGGCGCCGAGCGGGTGATGGTGACGCACGGTTCGGTAAGCGTGCTGGTGCGCCATCTCTGTGAGCAAGGCCTCGACGCCCAGGGGTTCAGCACCGAGTACGGCGATGACGAAGAAGACCTCGCCACGACCACCGACAGTGGTGAGGAGGCGTCATGAAGGCCTTCGCCGAGCTGTACGCCGAACTGGACGCCACCACCTCCAGCAATGCCAAGCTTGCCGCCATGCAAGCCTACTTCACCAAGGCCCCGCCTCGGGATGCGGCGTGGGCCGTGTATTTCCTCTCCGGCGGGCGCCCACGGCAACTGGTGCCGGTAAAAATCCTGCGGGAGTTGGCGGTCCAAGTATCCGGGCTATCGCTCTGGCTTTTCGAGGAAAGTTATCAGGCCGTGGGCGACCTGGCCGAAACCATTTCGCTGGTATTACCCGAATCGCCCCACAGCTCCGATGAAGGCCTGGCATTGTGGACCGAAGAGAAACTACTGCCGTTGCGTGGCGAGTCGCCCGCAGTCCTGGCTGAACGACTCCCGGCGATCTGGGCGCAACTGGACCGGCCGAGCCTGATGCTCTGCATCAAACTCATCACTGGCAGCTTCCGGGTTGGGGTGTCCAAGCTGTTGGTGACCCGGGCCCTGGCGACCCTGGCGGGGCTGGACAGCAAACGGGTGGCCCAACGACTGGTGGGCTATACCGACCTGTCCCATCGCCCCACGGCGGCCAGTTACCTCAAACTGATCGCAGCTGAGTCCGACGATGAACATGCCCAGCGCGGCGGCCAGCCTTATCCGTTTTTCCTGGCCCATGCCTTGTCTGCCCCGGTGGAGCAATTCGACGCCCTGCTGGGGCCGGCCAGCGACTGGCAGGTGGAATGGAAATGGGACGGCATCCGCTCCCAGGTGATCAAGCGTGACGGTCATCTCTGGGTCTGGTCCCGAGGCGAGGACCTGGTCACTGAACGATTTCCGGAATTGCATTCACTGGCCCAGGCGCTGCCGGACGGCACGGTGATCGACGGTGAAATCGTGGTCTGGAAAGCCCCCAAGTCGGCCACCGAGGACGCCTTCGACCCGGACGCGCCGCTGCAACCGGCGGTGCAACCCTTCGCCCTGTTGCAGCAGCGCATTGGTCGCAAGACCCTGGGCAAGAAAATCCTCGACGATGCCCCGGTGGTGGTGATGGCCTACGACCTGCTGGAATGGCAAGGCGAGGACTGGCGCAGCCGCCCCCAGGCCGAGCGTCGCGAACGGCTGGAGGCGCTGATTGCCGGTGTTCACAGCCCGGTGCTGTTGCCGTCATCGACAGTCACCGGCCAGGACTGGCTCGACCTCGCCCGGCAGCGCGAAGCCTCTCGCCGCCTCGGTGTCGAGGGCATGATGCTCAAGGCCCGCGACGCGCTGTACGGCGTGGGGCGCACCAAGGACATGGGGGTGTGGTGGAAATGGAAGATCGACCCGTTCAGCGTCGACGCGGTGCTGATCTACGCCCAACGCGGCCACGGCCGGCGCGCCAGTCTGTACAGCGACTACACTTTTGCGGTGTGGGACAACCCGCCGGGCAGCCGCGAACGCAGCCTGGTGCCCTTCGCCAAAGCGTACTCGGGGCTGACCGATGAAGAAATGCGCCAGGTCGACAGCATCGTGCGCAAGACCACCGTGGAAAAGTTCGGCCCGGTGAGCAGTGTCACGCCGACCCTGGTTTTTGAGCTGGGCTTTGAGGGTATCGCCTTGTCCAAGCGCCACAAGAGCGGGATCGCGGTACGCTTTCCACGGATGCTGCGCTGGCGCCAGGACAAGCACGTCGACGAGGCCGACACACTGTCGACCTTGCAGGATCTGCTGAAATAACTTGCTCCCGCCGGGCCCGTCGTAGGCGCTGTCGAGCAAAGCGAGGCTGCGATCTTCCCCCAGGCGATTAAATCGAGAGCAAAGATCAAGATCAAAAGCTCGCAGCCTTCGGCAACTCCTACAGAGCCCAGCAGGCGTTCGCGCCATCCTGGTGCAGCTTTTGATGTACGCTCATCCCCGCGCACCATCACATTCCATTGCCTGCCGCCGAAGCTTTTAAAACACTTGTTCGGCACTCTGGTTCGGAAATTGCTACCTTTATGCCGTCATACCGTTCTCGCCTTCACCGGTAACAATACTTACGCGCCACAAGCGCTCATATTGGTTTTAGGGATTGAATAATGAAAAAAGCACTGCTGACCCTTTCTGCACTGGCGTTGTGCATGGCTGCTGGCGTCGCCACGGCCAAGGAATACAAGGAACTGCGTTTTGGTGTCGACCCTTCCTACGCCCCGTTTGAGTCCAAAGCCGCCGACGGCAGCCTGGTCGGTTTCGACATCGACCTGGGCAACGCGATCTGCGCAGAGCTGAAGGTCAAATGCAAATGGGTCGAAAGCGATTTCGACGGCATGATCCCAGGCCTCAAGGCCAATAAATTCGACGGCGTGATCTCCTCCATGACCGTCACCCCGGCCCGCGAAAAAGCCATCGACTTCTCCAGCGAGGTGTTCTCCGGCCCAACGGCCTATGTCTTCAAGAAGGGCTCGGGCCTGAGCGAAGACGTTGCCTCGCTCAAAGGCAAGACCGTCGGCTACGAGCAAGGCACCATCCAGGAAGCCTACGCCAAGGCCGTGCTGGACAAGGCCGGCGTCAAGACCCAGGCCTACCAGAACCAGGACCAGGTCTACTCCGACCTGACCTCCGGCCGTCTCGATGCCGCGATCCAGGACATGCTCCAGGCTGAGCTGGGCTTCCTGAAATCGCCAAAAGGCGAAGGCTATGAAATCAGCAAGCCGGTGGACAACGAGCTGCTGCCGGCCAAGACCGCCGTCGGTATCAAGAAAGGTAACAGTGAGCTGAAAGCACTTTTGGATAAAGGTATCAAAGCGTTACACGACGACGGCAAATACGCCGAGATCCAGAAAAAACACTTTGGCGATCTGAATCTGTACAGCGGCAAATAATGCGCTGCGCCCATCCGGTCTCGGATGGGCGCTTTTCTCCTGCCAAAGGCTTTCTTCCATGTTCGAACAACTCCTACAAAATCTGGGGCTCAGCGCCTTCAGCCTGCAGGGTTTTGGCCCGCTGCTGATGCAAGGCACCTGGATGACCATCAAGCTGTCGGCCCTGTCCCTGTTGTTGAGCGTCTTGCTCGGCCTGCTGGGCGCCAGTGCCAAGCTGTCCAGCGTCAAACTGCTACGAATCCCCGCACAGCTCTACACCACGCTGATCCGTGGCGTGCCAGACCTGGTGCTGATGCTGCTGATTTTCTACAGCCTGCAAACCTGGCTGACCTCGTTTACCGACTTCATGGAATGGGAATACATCGAGATCGACCCATTCGGCGCCGGGGTGATTACCCTGGGCTTCATCTATGGCGCGTACTTCACCGAAACCTTTCGTGGCGCGATCCTTGCGGTCCCCCGGGGCCAGGTCGAAGCCGCCACCGCGTATGGCCTCAAGCGTGGCCAGCGTTTTCGCTTCGTGGTATTTCCACAAATGATGCGCTTTGCCCTGCCAGGTATCGGCAACAACTGGATGGTGATGCTCAAGGCCACCGCGCTGGTGTCGATCATCGGCCTGGCCGACTTGGTCAAGGCAGCCCAGGATGCAGGCAAGAGCACTTACCAGCTGTTTTACTTCCTGGTACTGGCGGCATTGATCTATCTGCTGATCACCAGCGCGTCCAACTTCATCCTGCGCTGGCTTGAACGCCGCTACGCCGCCGGAGCCCGGGAGGCGGTGCGATGATCGAACTTCTGCAAGAATACTGGCGGCCATTCCTTTACAGCGATGGCGTCAACGTCACGGGCCTGGCCATGACCCTGTGGCTGCTCAGCGCCGCGCTGCTGATCGGTTTTGTGGTGTCGATCCCGCTGTCCATCGCCCGGGTTTCGCCCAAGTTCTACGTACGCTGGCCGGTGCAGTTCTACACCTACCTGTTCCGAGGCACGCCGCTCTATATCCAACTGCTGATCTGCTACACCGGGATCTACAGCATCGCGGCGGTACGCGCCCAGCCCCTGCTGGACAGTTTCTTTCGCGACGCGATGAACTGCACGATCCTGGCCTTCGCCTTGAACACCTGTGCCTACACCACGGAGATTTTCGCCGGGGCGATCCGCAGCATGAACCATGGCGAAGTCGAAGCCGCCAAGGCCTACGGCCTCACTGGCTGGAAGCTGTACACCTACGTGATCATGCCGTCGGCCCTGCGCCGCTCGCTGCCGTACTACAGCAATGAAGTGATCTTGATGCTGCACTCCACGACCGTGGCGTTCACCGCTACCGTTCCTGACGTGCTGAAAGTCGCCCGGGACGCCAACTCGGCGACGTTCCTGACGTTCCAGTCGTTCGGGATCGCCGCGTTGATCTACCTGACCGTCACCTTTGCACTGGTAGGCCTCTTCCGCCTCGCCGAACGCCGCTGGCTGGCCTTTCTCGGGCCGACCCACTAGGGCTTTTGTTCCAGGACACACACGCACATGCGCCACCAGATCCACGACCTGCTGGCCCCGGTACCGGGGACCGCACGCAAGATCCACAGCTTCCACTTCGGCCCGGAAAAAGCCGTTGGCAAAATCTATATCCAGTCGTCCCTGCACGCCGATGAACTGCCTGGCATGCTGGTCGCCTGGCACCTCAAGCAGCGCCTGGCCGAACTCGAAGCCTCGGGCCACCTGCGGCACGAGATCGTGCTGGTGCCCGTCGCCAACCCCATCGGCCTCGAACAGGTGTTGATGGACGTACCCCTGGGTCGCTACGAAACCGAGAGCGGGCAGAACTTCAATCGCCGCTTCGTCGACCTGAGCGAAGAGATCGGCAACGAAATCCAGGACCTGCTCACTGACGATGCGCAGCACAACCTGATGCTGATCCGCACCAGCCTGCGCGATGCCCTCGCGCGCCAGACCGCCGGCACGCAATTGCAATCCCTGCGCCTGGCATTGCAGCGGCTGGCCTGCGACGCCGACATGGTGCTGGACCTGCATTGCGATTTCGAAGCCGTGGCCCACCTCTACACCACGCCCGAAGCCTGGCCGCAGGTCGAGCCACTGGCCCGCTACATCGGCGCCGAAGCCAGCCTGCTGGCGACCGATTCGGGCGGCCAGTCGTTCGACGAATGCTTCACCCTGCTCTGGTGGCAACTCAAGGAACGCTTCGGCGAACGCTTCGAGATTCCCCTGGGCAGTTTTTCGGTCACGGTGGAATTGCGTGGCCAGGGTGACGTCAACCACGGGCTGGCGAGCCTCGACTGCCAGGCCTTGATCGAATACCTGATCCGTTTCGGCGCCATCGACGGCGAACCAATGCCCATGCCCGAACTGCCCTACCCGGCCACGCCACTGGCCGCTGTCGAACCGGTGGCGACGCCCGTGGGTGGGTTGCTGGTCTACAGCGCCCTGCCCGGCGAATACCTGGAGGCGGGGCAACTGATCGCGGAAGTCATCGACCCGGTCAGCGACACCGTTACCCCCGTTCATTGCCGTAACGCCGGGCTGCTGTATGCCCGTTCGCTGCGCCGCATGGCCACGGCCGGCATGGTGATCGCCCATGTCGCCGGCACCGAAGCCTATCGCAGCGGCTACCTACTTTCGCCTTGAGGATGCATGCTCCATGTACAAACTGACCATCGAAGGCCTGCATAAAAGCTATGGCGAACATGAAGTGCTCAAGGGCGTTTCGCTCAAGGCCAAGACCGGCGACGTCATCAGCCTCATCGGCGCCAGCGGCTCAGGCAAAAGTACCTTTTTGCGCTGCATCAACTTCCTGGAACAACCCAACGACGGCGCCATGAGCCTGGACGGCCAGCCGATCCAGATGATCAAGGACCGCCACGGCATGCACGTGGCCGATGCCGACGAACTGCAACGCATCCGCACGCGCCTGGCCATGGTGTTCCAGCACTTCAACCTGTGGAGCCACATGACCGTGCTGGAAAACATCACCATGGCGCCGCGCCGGGTGCTGGGTGTCAGCAAGCAGGAAGCCGACGACCGCGCCCGTCGTTATCTCGACAAGGTCGGCCTGCCGGCACGGGTCGCCGAGCAATACCCGGCGTTCCTCTCCGGCGGCCAGCAACAGCGCGTGGCCATTGCCCGCGCCCTGGCGATGGAGCCGGAGGTGATGCTGTTCGACGAACCCACCTCGGCCCTGGACCCGGAGTTGGTGGGTGAAGTGCTTAAGGTGATCCAGGGCCTAGCCGAGGAAGGCCGGACCATGATCATGGTGACCCACGAAATGAGCTTCGCCCGCAAAGTCTCGAACCAGGTGCTGTTCCTGCACCAGGGCCTGGTGGAAGAAGAAGGTCGGCCGGAAGACGTGCTGGGTAATCCCACCAGCGAACGGCTCAAGCAGTTTCTCAGTGGCAACCTGAAATAAACTTCAGCCCTCATGGCAGACTGTTCCTGTGGCGAGGGAGCTTGCTCCCGCTGGGCTGCGAAGCGGCCCCTTGTCTCGGCATGACACACCTTGAGGGGAGGCTGCGCCTCCAGCGGGAGCAAGCTCCCTCGCCACAAAAGCTGCCCCGCAGTGCATTAAACCTTTCATCGCTCGCCGAGGTCACTGAAAGAAGACGTTCAGGGCGCACACGGCAGGCATGGCGACATCCAATAATTTCGCGAAACAGTGGTTCGATGCCCGCGGCTGGAAACCGTTCGCCTTTCAGCAGCAGGTATGGGCCGCGGTCAAGCGGGGGGAGTCCGGGCTGTTGCACGCCAGCACGGGCGCCGGCAAGACCTACGCCGTGTGGTTTGCCGCCCTCAACCGTTTCGCCCGCACCGCACCGCCGCCGGATAAACCGCGCAAACGCAAGCCGCCGGCCGAACCGCTGACCGTCCTGTGGATCACGCCGATGCGCGCACTGGCGGCCGACACCGGCAAAGCCCTCCAAGCGCCCCTGGCAGATCTGAACCTGCCGTGGAGCGTCGGCCTGCGCACCGGCGACACCAGCGCCAGCGAGCGCGCCCGCCAGGGCCGGCGCCTGCCCACCACGCTGATCACCACGCCTGAAAGCCTGACCCTGATGCTCGCCCGAGCCGATGCGCAAGCCGCCGTTTCGACGCTGCGTATGGTGGTGGTGGATGAATGGCACGAGTTGCTCGGCAACAAACGTGGCGTGCAATTGCAACTGGCCCTGGCGCGCTTGCGGCACTGGCACCCCGCACTCATCGTCTGGGGCGTGTCCGCGACCCTGGGCAACCAGGCCCACGCCGAACAGGTATTGATCCCGCAAGGCAACGGGATCAGTGTGCAGGGCGCCAACGGCAAGGCGTTGCAGATCGACACGCTGTTCCCCGCCGGCCTCGAACGTTTTCCCTGGGCCGGGCACATCGGCCTGAAGATGCTGCCCCAGGTCATTGCCGAAATCGACGCCAGCCGCAGTTGCCTGGTCTTTACCAATACCCGGGCCCAATCGGAAATCTGGTATCAGGCCGTCCTTGAAGCAAGGCCCGACTGGGCCGGGCTGATTGCCCTGCACCACAGTTCGC
Source organism: Pseudomonas sp. St316 (assembly GCF_018325905.1). Taxonomy (NCBI): domain Bacteria; kingdom Pseudomonadati; phylum Pseudomonadota; class Gammaproteobacteria; order Pseudomonadales; family Pseudomonadaceae; genus Pseudomonas; species Pseudomonas sp. St316. Next base: position 5,335,299 of record NZ_AP021901.1, read on the forward strand.
TATCGCGTGAGACCCGGGACTGGGTGGAACAGGCCTTGAAGGACGGCCAGCTCAAAGCGGTGGTCTGCACGTCCAGCCTGGACCTGGGGGTGGACTTCCTGCCGGTGGAACGGGTGCTGCAGATCGGTTCGGCCAAGGGAGTGGCGCGGCTGATGCAACGGGCCGGGCGCTCCGGTCACGCACCGGGGCGGACCTCCCGGGTGACGCTGGTGCCAACCCACAGCCTGGAATTGATCGAGGCCGCCGCCGCGCAGGACGCCGTGGCCCAACGGCACATCGAACCGCGCGAATCGCCCTACAAGCCGCTGGATGTGCTGGTGCAACATTTGGTCAGCATGGCGTTGGGGGGCGGCTTCGTGCCCGAGGTGTTGTTCGAGGAGGTGCGCGGCGCCTGGGCCTATCGCGACCTGAACCCGGCCGAATGGGCCTGGGCCCTGGCCTTCGTGCGCCACGGCGGCCTGTCATTGACCGCCTACCCCGATTACCGACGCGTCGAACCGGACGAACACGGGATCTGGCGAGTGCCCGACGCACGCCTGGCCCGGCGTCACCGCATGAGCATTGGCACCATCGTCAGCGATGCCAGCCTGCAATTGAAGTTCTGGAGCAAGGGCGGAGGCGGCAAGACCCTGGGCAGCGTAGAGGAAGGCTTCATCGCCCGCTTGCGCCCCGGTGACGGTTTTCTGTTCGCCGGGCGGTTGCTGGAATTGGTCCGGGTCGAGGACATGACCGCCTACGTGCGGCGCAGCCAGGCCAAGAAGGCCGCTGTGCCGCGCTGGAACGGCGGACGCATGCCGCTTTCCAGCGAATTGGCCGCCGCCGTCGTGGCACGTTTGAGCGAAGCCGCCGCCGGCCGCTTCGAGGGCCCGGAGATGCACGCCGTGCAGCCCCTGCTCTTGACCCAACAACGCTGGTCCGGTTTGCCCACGCAAGGCACATTGCTGGCCGAAGCCCTCAAGTCCCGGGAAGGCTGGCACCTGTTCCTCTACCCGTTTGCCGGACGCCAGGTTCATCTGGGCCTGGCCAGCCTGCTGGCCTGGCGCGTCAGTCGGCAACAACCGCTGACGTTTTCGATTGCGGTCAATGACTACGGCCTGGAGCTGCTCAGCGCCACGGCCGTGGATTGGTCGCACTACCTGACCCCGCGCCTGCTGAGTGTCGATCACCTGCTGGCCGACGTGCTCGCGAGCCTGAATGCCGGGGAGCTGACCCTCAGGCGCTTTCGCGAAATCGCCCGGATCGCCGGGCTGGTCTTCGCCGGCTACCCCGGTGCGCCAAAAAGCACCCGGCAAGTCCAGGCCTCCAGCGGGTTGTTCTTCCAGGTATTCAAGCAATACGACGCCGACAATCTGTTGCTGGCCCAGGCCGGGGAGGAAGTCTTGCGTGAAGAACTGGATATCCGTCGACTGGAGCAGACCTTGCAACGTCTCAATACCTTGAAGCTGGACCTGCACATGATCAAGCGTCCCACCCCGCTCGGGTTTGCGCTGCTGGTGGAGCGGTTCCGGGAAAGCATGAGCTCGGAAAAGCTCGCCGACCGCATCCGGCGGATGGTCAGCGAGCTGGAAAAGACTGCCGATCGCGGTGATGCCTGATGCCAGCGCCGTATCCCGTCAGCCTGGCCGGCGAAGAACTCTGGTTGCTCCCGGAAAAAGCCGTGTACTGGCCCGCCCAGGAAACCCTGATGGTGGCCGATGTTCATTTCGGCAAGGCCGCCGCTTATCGCCGCCTGGGTCAACCGGTCCCCCATGGCACTACCGCCAGCAACATCGCCGTGCTGGATCAACTGCTGGCAAGCCTGTCATGCCGGCAGTTGATCTTTCTTGGGGATTTTCTCCACGGCCCCGGCTCTCATGCGCCCGGCACCTTGAAGGCACTTTCCGACTGGCGTGAGCGACATCCGCACCTGGCCATGACGCTGATTCGAGGCAACCACGACAAACGTGCCGGTGACCCACCGCCAGCGCTGAACATTCGTGTCGTACCGCAACCGTTGCTTCTGGGCCCCTTTGCCGTGCAACACGAGCCTACCCCCCACCCCAGCCGCCATGTCCTGGCCGGTCACGTGCATCCGGTCTATCACCTGAGCGGCAAGGGCCGGCAACGCCTGCGCCTGGCCTGCTTCCGACTGGGCAGTGAAATCAGCCTGCTGCCGGCCTTCGGTGCGTTCACGGGCGGCTATCAGGTCGGGCAGGACAGCGCTTGCAGGATTTTTGTCATCGGCGATAACGAAATATGGCCCGTCAGCTAAAGCACTCTGTGCTCTCGCAGGCGGGCCATCGTCTCATCAGGCAACAGGCGCAGGAGGCGGCTCGTCCGGCAGGGTAGGCTCGCCGGGTTCGGTAGGTTGTTCGTTGGGGGTATCGGGATCAGGCTGACCGGGGATGCCGCCCGCCGCTTCGACAGGATGGGCCAGCAATGACCAGGCCATGACACCGATCTGATTGGGCTCAAGCCTTGCCAGTTCGGCACTGATTCGCGGATCGATCTTCATAGAGCAACTCCTGAGCGAAGGCCCGCTGCGCTGACGCACAAAAACGGGCAGTACACGCAATAGAGTGTCTGCCCGCTCAGGAATTCCAACAGCTCGTCAGATTCAGGTACGCGGCAACGTCACGCCGCGCTGGCCCTGGTACTTACCACCACGATCCTTGTAGGAAACTTCGCATTCTTCATCGGATTCAAGGAACAGCATCTGCGCCACACCCTCGTTGGCGTAGATTTTCGCCGGCAGGGTCGTGGTGTTGGAGAATTCCAGGGTCACGTGACCTTCCCACTCGGGCTCCAGCGGCGTGACGTTGACGATGATGCCGCAACGGGCATAGGTGCTCTTGCCCAGGCAGATGGTCAGTACGTTGCGCGGAATGCGGAAGTACTCGACGGTACGGGCCAGGGCGAAGGAGTTCGGCGGGATGATGCAAACGTCGCTCTTGACGTCGACGAAGCTCTTCTCGTCGAAGTTCTTCGGGTCGACGGTGGCCGAGTTGATGTTGGTGAACACCTTGAATTCGTCGGCGCAGCGCACGTCGTAGCCGTAGCTGGAGACACCGAAGGAGATCAGCCGGTCGGCGCCTTCGCCACGCATCTGGCGCTCGACGAAGGGCTCGATCATGCCGTGCTCTTGCGCCATGCGGCGAATCCACTTGTCCGATTTGATGCTCATGGCGGTTTCCTGAAATAGCGAGGTGGAAAAAATACGTCCGGCATCTTACCGGGGCACGGGGCCGGGTTCAAAGCGCCGCACGCAAATCTCGCCAATCCCCCTTGATTTCCGGCTCCTGCCGGCCATCGCCCGCGCCGTCAGTCACCAAATAAGAGAAACCTTCGCAAAGACCATTGGCACATTCTGGAAAAAGGGTTAAGGTGGCGCCACTGTGTTGCTTGTGTCACTGAGAATCTCTACACGATATGTTGAATTTCGATCCAACCATCTACAAGAATTTTTCCTGCTCTTTGCACTCAGTCTCGGCCAGGGTTCTTCCTGAGTCGCAGTTATCTTTGTTCAAGGAGTTACACCATGTCTAATCGCCAAACCGGTACCGTTAAGTGGTTCAACGATGAAAAAGGCTTCGGCTTCATCACCCCACAATCCGGTGACGACCTGTTCGTTCACTTCAAAGCTATCCAATCCGACGGCTTCAAAAGCCTGAAAGAAGGCCAACAGGTTTCTTTCATCGCTACCCGCGGTCAGAAAGGCATGCAAGCTGAAGAAGTTCAAGTTATCTAACTTGTCCTTGCTTTAGTAAAAGGCCCCGCCCTCAAAAGCGGGGCTTTTTTGTGCCTGTCTGTTTTTATCGGCGCACAAAAAAACTGTGGGAGCGAGCTTGCTCGCGATAGCGGCCTGTCTGTTAGACCGCTATCGCGAGCAAGCTCGCTCCCACAGGGTTTGTTACTCGCCTGGGATTACCAGGTCACGCCAAACCCGGCCGTGTAGCGTGTCTTGCTCAAGTCGCTGTCTTCGGTCCCCTCGATGACATCCTTCTCGGCCTTGAGGTTGAGCGACGCCCAGTCGGTGACCTTGTAGCGCAGCCCCACTTCAGCGTCATAGGCATAATCCGCCACATCGGACAGCGGTTTACCCACCTCACCGTTGGTGAAGAACTCGACGCGCTTGCCAATCAAGTAGCGGTTGTAGTCCCACTTCATGGCCACGGAGTAGAAGTTGTCCTTGCCACCATCGCGGTATTCATAGTCGGTGCGGTTCAACAGCGAACCCAGGGAGAACGCCCCTAGCTCGTCATCCCAGAACTGATAGCCCGGACCGGTACCCACCACGCGCTGGCGCGCCAGGTCTTCGACTTTGTCACGCTTGTAGTTCAGACGGCCTTGCCAGAACCATTTGTCGGTCAGGAACCGGTCGAGGGAATATTCCAGGCGCCAGTTATCGGCGGAAACCACATCGTCCTGGAACTCGCGGTTGTATTCACCTTCGGCGGTGTGCCGCCATCTGCCGTGGCGAGCCGAGGTCTTGAAGTCGATGTCGTAATCGTCGGTATCGTTTTCCGCACGCTGGTAATCCAGCGCGGCATCGATATTACCCTTCCACACCAAGTCCTCGACCACCGGCTTGGGCTTGAGGATCTGCTGGATACTGGCCAGATCGACGGTCTTGGGTGCATCACCGTTGGCCAAGGTGACCTTGCCATCCTCGGCCGCATGCAGCGCCTTGGCTTTCTCGCCGGTATAAGCATCCTGCTTGACCAAGAGTTGCTGATCGCTCTCCAGAGTCTTGACCTGTTTCCAGTCGATAGGAATCGCACCGGCGTAATCGGTCTGGATCAGCAACTTGCCGCCATCAAAAACGGTAATCTTGCCACTGAGCTTGTCGCCATTCTTCAACCAGACGGTATCGGCAAGCAAGGGCATGGAGGCACTGGCAACAGCCAGGCATAGCAGGGTTCTAGACAACATAAGCGTATAAAGAGCTCAAGTTTGCGGTGAAAAGGCGGCATTATCCCCCGGGACGACACCTCAGCAAGGACTGACCAAAGTATTTGTAATGAGTTCATTTCTCAACCAGCTTTACAGGACTTAACCTACAAACGGCCACACACCCTCTTTTTCGGACGCCTGAACGTGACTGATGCATCCCTGGATACCGAGAACGCCGCCCAAATCCGCCGCACCACCCTTTACCTGACCCTGGCACAGGTGCCAACGGGCAAGGTGGTCACCTATGGCCAACTGGCTGAAATGGCCGGCCTGGGCCGTGCGGCGCGCTGGGTCGGACGCACTCTCAGCCAGTTGCCGAACGACACGAAACTTCCCTGGCATCGGGTATTGGCCGCCGGCGGTCGGATCAGCCTGCCCGAGGGCAGCGCCTCAGGGGATGAACAGCGCGCACGCCTGCGCATGGAAGGGATCAGTGTCCTGAACAATCGTGTTGATATTCAGCGCCATGGCTGGCGCCCGGTAGAGCACAGCGGTTAGAGTGCGCGCTTTGTTTTCGCAATTTTTGAGGCAGACTCCAGCCCATGCCCCGTAAAACCTGGCGCGCCGCCCTCGCCGCCTATGCCAGTCCCTCGACGCTCGTGCTGTTGCTGCTTGGCTTCGCCGCCGGCTTGCCGTACATGCTGGTGTTTTCCACGCTCTCGGTCTGGTTGCGCGAAGCCGGTGTGGCCCGCGAAACCATTGGCTACGCGAGCCTGATCGGCCTGGCGTACGCCTTTAAATGGGTCTGGTCGCCGCTGCTCGACCAATGGCGCCTGCCGTTGCTCGGTAAACTCGGGCGTCGGCGTTCATGGCTGGTGCTCTCCCAGGGCCTGGTGATCCTCGGCCTGATCGGCATGGGTTTCTGCGACCCGCAAAAACACCTGTCTTGGTTGATCGCCATCGCCGTCATCGTGGCCTTCGCCTCTGCGACCCAGGACATCGCCGTCGACGCCTATCGCCTGGAGATCGCCGACGACACCCGCCAGGCCGCCCTCGCCGCCAGCTATATGTCCGGCTACCGCATCGCGGCACTGCTGGCCACCGCTGGCGCCCTGTTCTTCGCCGAAGGGTTTGGCTCCACCGGCTTCAGCTACAAACACTCGGCCTGGGCCGGCACCTACCTGCTGTTCGGTGTATTGATGGTCCCGGCGTTGCTCACCTCGCTGTTCATGCGCGAACCGCCGGTGCCACTGCGCACCCAACTGCAGGCCGGACGCTACTCGTTCGCCCATCAACTGGCGTCGGTGTTCGTGCTGATCGTGCTGCTGGTGTCGGTTCCGGCGATGTTCACCCAGCTCTACAACACCGACTTCGCCAGCGTGCTGTTCGAAGGCGTCAGCCTGCTCGACCTGCTGCTCGAAGACCGCGCATTCCTGCGGGCCATCCTCTATATCATCCTGACCGCCCTGTGCCTGTCGGCCGTGGGCCGCCGCGGATTGGCGCCGGTGCTGACGCCGGTCAACGACTTCATCCTGCGCTATCGCTGGCAGGCCCTGCTGTTGCTCGGGCTGATCGCGACCTATCGGATGTCTGACACGGTCATGGGGGTCATGGCCAACGTGTTCTACATCGACCAGGGGTTCACCAAGGACCAGATCGCCAGCGTCAGCAAGATTTTCGGCCTGATCATGACCCTGGTCGGCGCCGGCATGGGCGGCCTGCTGATCGTGCGCTTCGGTATCCTGCCGATCCTGTTCATCGGCGGCGTGGCCTCGGCCGCCACCAACATCCTGTTCCTGATGCTCACCGATATGGGCGCCGACCTAAAGATGCTGATTGTCACCATCTCCCTGGACAACTTCAGCTCCGGCCTGGCCACTTCGGCGTTCGTCGCCTACCTGTCGAGCCTGACCAACCTGAAATTCTCCGCCACCCAATACGCCCTGCTCAGCTCGATCATGCTGTTGCTGCCGCGCCTGATCGGCGGTTATTCAGGGGTGATGGTGGAGAAGTTCGGCTATCACAACTTCTTCCTGATCACCGCGTTGCTGGGCGTTCCGACCCTTCTGCTGATCGCCTTGCACTGGTTCCAGGAGAACCGCCGCAAGAACTCGACACCCATTGCAGAACCAACGCCCACCCGGCCTGCGGAAGAGTCGTAGGAAACTTCAGGAAACGCCGGGGAAACCGGCGTTCACATCGGGCGACCCGCCACGCGCCTGTACGCCAGGGCATCTCGCCCGTACAATGCTCCGTCACTTCTCGTCATCAGCAACCGACAACGGCCAACCATGCGCACCAGTCAATATTTGCTCGCCACACAGAAAGAAACGCCTTCCGACGCCGTCGTGATCAGCCATCAGTTGATGCTGCGTGCCGGCATGATCCGCAAACTTGCCTCGGGCCTGTACACCTGGCTGCCGATGGGCCTGCGGGTCATGCGCAAGGTGGAAGCCATCGTTCGTGAAGAGATGGACGCTGCCGGCTGCCTGGAAGTGTTGATGCCGGGCACCCAACCGGCCGAGCTGTGGCAGGAATCGGGGCGCTGGGAAGAATACGGCCCTGAGCTGCTGCGCATCAAAGACCGTCACGGTCGGGACTTCTGTGCGGGTCCGACTCACGAAGAAGTGATCACCGACCTGATGCGCAACGAGTTGAGCAGCTACAAGCAGCTGCCGATCAACCTGTATCAGATCCAGACCAAATTCCGTGACGAAATCCGTCCACGCTTCGGCTTGATGCGTGGTCGCGAATTCATCATGAAGGACGCCTACTCGTTCCACACCGACCTGGCCTCGCTGCAAGTCACCTACGACCGCATGCACCAGGCGTATTGCAACGTCTTCACCCGCCTGGGCCTGAAATTCCGTCCGGTTGAAGCCGACAACGGCTCCATCGGCGGCGCTGGCTCCCACGAGTTCCATGTACTGGCCGAATCTGGCGAAGACGACATCGTCTTCAGCAATGGCTCCGACTACGCCGCCAACATTGAGAAAGCCGAAGCCGTGCCACGGGAAACTTCCCGCGCCGCGCCGAGCGAAGAACTGCGCCTGGTGGATACGCCGAACGCCAAGACCATTGCCCAACTGGTGGAAGGCTACAACCTGCCAATCGAGCGCACCATCAAGACCCTGATCGTGCGGGCCGAAGAGGAAGGCAAGCTGATCGCCCTGATCGTCCGTGGCGACCACGAACTCAATGAAATCAAGGCCGCCAACCAGCCAGGCGTCGCCAGCCCGCTGGTCATGGCCACCGAAGCCGACCTGCGCGACGCCATCGGTGCCGGTGCCGGCTCCCTCGGCCCATTGAACCTGCCGCTGCCGATCATCATCGATCGCTCGGTGGAATTGATGAGCGACTTCGCCATCGGCGCCAACGTCGACGACAAGCACTATTTCGGCGTGAACTGGGAACGCGACCTGCCGGTTCCAACTGTCGCGGACCTGCGCAACGTCGTGGCCGGCGACCCGAGCCCGGACGGCAAGGGCACCCTGGAAATCAAGCGGGGCATCGAAGTCGGGCACATCTTCCAGCTGGGCAACAAGTACAGCAAGGCGATGAAGTGCGAAGTGCTGGGCGAGAACGGCAAGCCGGTCACCCTGGAAATGGGTTGCTACGGCATCGGTGTATCCCGCGTGGTAGCTGCCGCCATCGAGCAGAACAACGACGAGAAAGGCATCATCTGGAGCGACACGCTGGCACCTTTCCAGATTGCCCTGGTGCCGCTGCGCTATGAAACCGACCTGGTGCGCGAAGCCACCGACAAGCTCTACGCCGAACTGACGGCCGCCGGCTTTGAAGTGCTGCTGGACGACCGCGACAAGAAAACCAGCCCCGGCATCAAGTTCGCGGACATGGAACTGATCGGCATCCCGCATCGGATCGTCGTCAGTGACCGTGGCCTGGCCGAAGGCAACCTGGAATACAAGAGCCGCACCGAGGCCGAGCCGCAAGCGCTGCCGGTCGCCGACGTGCTGTCGTTCCTCCAGGCCCGTATCCGCCGCTGACACCAGATAGAGACGTCATGTTCAAGCGAAACACCTTAGGCCTCGGTGGCGCCGCCCTGTGCGGCGCCCTGCTGGTCAGCGGCTGTGCCAACCACATGTCACAACGCAGCGAGCACGAAGAACGGGTCGAGCGTAAATTGCTCGACCACAGCCTGCAGATCGACGTGGGCGAACCCAAGGTGCTCGACCTGCCGCAGCGTCGTGTGCGAATCAATGAGCAGAAGACCTTCGAAGTCACTGAGTTCGATGTCACTCGCCATTACGACCGCTACACGCCGTACCAACCCTGGCGGGAGATTTATGAGATCCCCTTGGGCGCGGTGGCCGTAGTGGCCGGTGTCGGCGCGAACGTGGTCAATGTGTTCACCCTGGGCAACCTGCCGGACACCGTGACCCGGGACTGGATCAGCTACGGTTTCGCCGGCCTCAACCCGTTCATGAACGTCCCTTCCCATGGCCGCGCCCAGCAGAACCTGGCGGGCATCGACGAAGTCCAGCGCGACAAGCGTACGGAACACTCGAGCCTGCCTTGGAGCGAACGCCCGGTGGAGGTCAAGGCCGCCCGGCAGACCTTCGAGCTGAGCACCGACCGTAACGGCGTGCTGCGCCTGAACCTGCTGGAAAGCCCGTTCGCCGAGCAGGACCTGAGCCAATTCGGCAAATTGCAGATCAGCGTGACCGATGCCCAGGACGAAGTGCACACCGACTCATCCCTGAGCATCAGCAGCACCTTGCGCAGCAAGCTGCTGGAAGCCCACGCGTTGATCTACGACGACCTGGAAGATGACGAGGTGAGCCAATGGGTGCATCGAGTCAAGCGGCTGTCGGAGCTGGGACTTGAAGAAGAGGCCAGCGAACTGGAACAGAGCCTGATCGAACTGACGCGCAATGATCCGGAGTTGCAGGCCGAATTCATGAAAGCCCTGACCAAGGATGGCGGGCGGTTGGTCGCGGATCCTGGCGTTAACTGACCCCCCTCTGGCAAGGAACTGTGTGGGAGCAAGACCTGTGGGAATAAAGCTTGCTCCCACAGGATCCTCCTGACCACAAGTACCGCGCCAGACGGAGCATTCATCGGCTGCCTCACCGCTCGAACAACTCCAACTGCTCAAACCCACCGCGCAAATCCTCCAGCCGCACCCCTATCCCCAATAATCGCACTGGTTTGCCGCCCCGGTTGAACGCCTGGGTCAACAGCAACTGGTAGCTGCCCAGGTCCCGCCCTGCCCCGGCCTGTTCCAAGGTGGTTTGGGTGAAGTCATGGAACTTCACTTTGACGAACGGCTTGCCCGGTCGATAACTGCTGTCGATCCGTGCCATGCGTCCGCTGAGGGTTTCCATCAGTTCCGGCAGTTTGTCGAGGCAACTCACCAGGTCGGGCAGGTCGACATCGTAGGTATTTTCCACACTGATGGACTGCCGTCGGCTGTCGTTATGCACCAGCCGCTCATCGACCCCACGGGCCAGGCTCCAGAGGCGCTCACCGAAACTGCCAAATTCGCGCACCAGCGCCAACTTGTCCCATTGGCGCAACTGCAAGCAATCGACGATGCCGAGCCGGTTCAGCTTATCGGCGGTGACCTTTCCAACACCGTGAAGCTTGCTGACCGGCAGGGCCGAAACAAAGTCATCGACCTGATCGGGGGTAATGACGAACAACCCGTTGGGCTTTTTCCAGTCGCTGGCAATCTTGGCCAGGAACTTGTTCGGCGCGACGCCTGCAGACACAGTGATGTGCAATTGGTTGGAAACACGTCGGCGAATGTCCTGGGCGATGCGCGTGGCGCTGCCACCGAAATGGGCGCTGGCGGAGACGTCCAGGTAGGCCTCGTCCAGCGATAGCGGCTCGATCAGGTCAGTGTAATCGCTGAAAATCGTATGAATTTCCTTCGACGCTTCCCGATAAGCATCCATTCGTGGCTTGACGATCGTAAGGTCCGGGCAAAGCTTCAAGGCGTGACCGGAGGACATGGCCGAGCGCACCCCGTAGGCCCGCGCTTCGTAGTTACAGGTGGCAATCACGCCCCGCCGATCCGCCGAACCTCCCACCGCCAAAGGCTTGCCGGCCAGCCGCGGGTCATCGCGCATTTCGATAGCGGCATAGAAACAGTCACAGTCGACATGGATGATCTTACGTTGCGTCATAAATAAAGAAGCAGAGTGTGCGACGAATCGGACCACCAGTATCGCACCGACACCTGTATGTAGCACCAGTAGTTTGAAAGATCCTTCGTGGAGAGGCGAAAGTGCCTACACAAATTTACTTTCTCAATCGCAACGCCCCCTCCAATAGAGCCGCAACCCTTGCCAGGCCTGCGTCACAGCGCTGTCACAATGCCTTTTCACAAGGCTAAGCGCTTGAAGCGGAACAGGTTTTTATGAAGTCAGGGTTGACAGCGGCGCGATCCTCTGTAGAATGCCGCCACACAGACGCGGGATGGAGCAGTCTGGTAGCTCGTCGGGCTCATAACCCGAAGGTCGTCGGTTCAAATCCGGCTCCCGCAACCAAACATCAAAAAAGGCTACTCGAAAGAGTGGCCTTTTTTGTGCGCGCTCGTTTTCTGACTACCCGATCAGAGAGTCGCCGCCTGCGACACCCTAAGCACAACCAGTTGTAGGACAATTTCCTTTAAATTCCGAGCATTTAGGAAGGCAAGGAGCGGATCGAGCGTTTATTTGAGCCTATCGCCTTTTAACGGTTGACACTCAGGCATTCGCCTGTAGAATGCCGCCACACAGACGCGGGATGGAGCAGTCTGGTAGCTCGTCGGGCTCATAACCCGAAGGTCGTCGGTTCAAATCCGGCTCCCGCAACCAAATATCAAGAAAGGCTGCTCGAAAGAGTGGCCTTTTTTGTGTCTGGCGAAAAAAGCTCTACATTACAAAGATTTTGTAATTATTTTCCTTCGCAGGGATTGGTAACTTGGCTGGATACCCCCATCCTGTCGCGCATAGCTCAAGAGGTGATTGATGCGCGCCCACTCGTCTGACCCGCAAGACCCTGTTACTGCGACACAACCGATCAAGGCCGAACGATTGCGCTGGCTGGACCGGATCAGTCAGTACCGCCAGCCTATTGGTCTGGCGGTCACGTTGCTGCTGTTTGCAATTGCCTTGATTGCCTGTCGCCACTTGCTGAGCGAGCTCGATCTTTACGCTCTGCACGATTCAATTCTGGAAGTGCCACGGCCGGCCCTGCTGGGCGCGATCGCAGCCACGGTAGCCGGTTTCATCATTCTCCTGGGCTACGAATGGTCCGCCAGCCGTTATGCCGGGGTGACGCTGCCGCCACAAACCATGATCCTGGGTGGGTTCACCGCGTTCGCCATCGGCAATGCCATTGGCCTGTCACTGCTGTCGGGCGGCTCGGTTCGCTACCGTCTGTATGCGCGTCATGGCCTGGGGGCCTCGGATGTCGCCCACATGACGCTGTTCGCCAGCCTGTCCCTGGGCTGCGCGTTGCCGCCGCTGGCGGCCCTGGCGACACTCAGCAACCTGCCCGCCGCGTCCGCCGCGCTGCACCTGCCTGCGACTTTGCTGGGGGCCATTTCCGTGGCGGTGCTGCTGCTCACCAGCGTCTTGGCCATCGGCATTTACCGCCGACGCCTGCCGGAACAGCCTCATCGTGACAGCCTGCTGGTAAAAGCCGGTCGCCGCACACTGCGCCTGCCGGGCCGACGCCTGACCTTCCTGCAGCTGGTAATCACCGCGCTGGATGTCGCCGCCGCCGCCACCGTGTTGTATCTGTTGCTGCCCGAGGCGCCGCCGTTCGGCGCTTTCCTGCTGGTGTACCTGCTGGCGCTGGCCGCCGGGGTGCTCAGCCATGTACCGGGCGGCGTCGGCGTGTTCGAAGCAATCCTGCTGGCCGCGTTTGCCGACAAACTCGGGGCCGCGCCGCTGGCCGCCGCGCTGTTGCTGTATCGCTTGATCTACGTGCTGCTGCCGATGCTGGTGGCCTGTGTGCTACTGCTGATTAATGAAGCGCAACGGCTGTTCCAGACGCGCCAGAGCCTGCGGGCAGCGTCGGGTTTCGCTGCGCCGATCCTGGCGGTGCTGGTATTCCTTTCAGGTGTGGTGCTGCTGTTTTCCGGGGTGACACCGGAAATCGATACCCGCCTGGAGCACATCGGCTTCCTGATCCCTCATCGGCTGGTGGACGCTTCGCACTTCGGCGCCAGCCTGGTGGGCGTGTTGTGCCTGTTGCTCGCCCAGGGCCTGCGCCGTCGCCTCTCGGCCGCCTGGATGCTGACCACCATTTTGCTGCTGGTGGGCGCCCTGCTCTCGCTGCTCAAGGGTTTTGACTGGGAAGAAGCCACGCTGCTGACGCTGACGGCCGCCCTGCTGGCGATATTCCGACGGTCCTTTTATCGTCCGAGTCGCCTGACCGAGCTACCGTTTTCCCCGCTGTTCCTGATCGCCAGTATCTGCGTGCTGGGCGCGTCGATCTGGCTGCTGCTGTTTGCCTACCAGGACGTGCCCTACAGCCATCAGTTGTGGTGGCAGTTCACCCTCGATGCCGACGCCCCTCGTGGCCTGCGCTCCCTGCTGGGTGCCGCCGTACTGCTGGTGGTGGTGTCCCTGACCTGGTTGCTGCGCACCGCGCGGCCGGTGATCCATTTGCCGACGGCAGAAGAACTGGAGCGGGCCAAGACGATTCTCATGACGTCTTCGCAACCCGACGGCGGCCTGTCCCTGACCGGCGACAAGGCACTGCTGTTTCACCCCAACGACGAAGCCTTCCTGATGTACGCCCGCCGTGGTCGCAGCCTGGTAGCGCTGTATGACCCGATCGGTCCTACCCAGCAACGGGCTGAAATGATCTGGCAGTTCCGCGACCTGTGTGACATCCACCATGCCCGCCCCGTGTTCTATCAGGTACGTGCCGAGAACCTGCCGTACTACATGGACATCGGCCTGACAGCCATCAAGCTGGGCGAGGAAGCACGGGTAGACCTCAAGCGTTTCGATCTCGAAGCCAAGGGCAAAGAGATGAAGGACTTGCGCTACACCTGGAACCGCGGCACCCGTGACGGCCTGTCGCTGGAGATCCATGAACCGGCCCAGGCGCCGATGGATGAGCTCAAGGTCATTTCCGATGCCTGGCTGACCGGCAAGAACGTGCGCGAGAAAGGTTTCTCCCTGGGCCGTTTCAGTAATGACTACCTCAAGCATTTCCGCATCGCGGTGATTCGTTTCGAAGGCCGCCCTGTCGCATTCGCCAACCTGCTGGAAACCCACAACCCGGAGCTCGCCAGCCTCGACCTGATGCGCGCCCACCCCGAGGCGCCTAAGCTGACCATGGAATTCATGATGGTCGGCCTCATCCAACATTACAAAAACCATGGCTACGCCCGCTTCAGCCTTGGCATGGTCCCGCTGTCGGGCCTGCAACCGCGGCGCGGCGCGCCGTTGACCCAGCGCCTGGGTTCGATGGTGTTCCGTCGTGGCGAGCAGCTCTATAACTTCCAGGGGCTGCGCCGCTTCAAAGACAAATTCCAGCCTGACTGGGAACCTCGTTACATGGCCGTGCCCGCCGGACTCGATCCGCTGGTGGCGCTGGCCGATACTGCCGCCTTGATTGCAGGCGGCCTGACTGGACTGGTGAAACGCTGATGATGCAACGCTCCTGGCGATACGTAGTGGCCGCTCTGCTGGTGCTGGCGGTGATTCTCGGTGGTGGTTACTGGTACTGGAACCGCCCGGCCCCGCAACCGACCCTGGAACAGCTAGCGCCCACCGACGGCGTAGCGATGACCAGGGTCATCCCCGGTACCAAGCCGCGCGCCCAGGTGCTGGTGGCGGTCAATGAAGACCAGAAGCTCAGCGACACGCAGTTGACGACCCTCAGCCGCAGCGGCTCGGCGCAGATCGTCCAGGTGATCCTGCCCAAGGACTGCATGTTGCAAGGTCGCGCCCTGCAGACGGGCTTGCGCCAGCTCCAAGGGCCAGCCACGCTGGTCAGCGGCATCGGCCCTGGCGCCGTGCTGGCCTGGCGCTGGTTGGCCGAGCAGAAGGACGACAAGGCCAAGGCCGTTTCGGTGGACCTGGCCCTGGAAAAACCCGGCTGCACTCACTTGCTGCCCAAAAGCGCAGCCCACGGCCACTGGCTGGTGGCCTGGAACGATAACCCTGACGACACCAGCGCCGGCTTCGTACGGGATCAGAAAAATGCCGAGACCAGCATCAGCGACTACGACATCAATCTGCCGCAAGTGCTGAACAACGAACTGCGCAAAATCCTGGTGGGCACCGACAAGGCCAAGGGTGGCCTGGCCATCCCAGTGGTAGAAGTCCCAGCCAGTCAGGCGCGGGACACCGTAACCCTGTTCCTCTCCGGCGACGGCGGCTGGCGCGACCTGGACCGCGACGTGGCCGACGAAATGGCCAAGATCGGCTACCCAGTGGTCGGCATCGACACCCTGCGCTACTACTGGCAGCACAAGAGCCCTGAACAGAGCGCGGTAGACCTCGCCGAGCTGATGCAGCACTACCGCCAGATCTGGGGCACCAAGCGCTTCGTCCTCACCGGCTACTCCTTCGGCGCCGACGTGTTGCCGGCCATCTACAATCGCCTGCCAGACACCGAACAACAGCGGGTCGATGCAATTATCCTGCTGGCCTTCGCCCGCACCGGCAGCTTCGAGATCGAAGTCGAAGGCTGGCTCGGCAACGTCGGCACCGAAGCCGCCACTGGCCCGGAAATGGCCAAGCTGCCCGCCGAGAAAGTGGTGTGCATCTATGGCGGTGAAGAGGCCGACGAAAGCGGCTGCACCGACAAGACGGCCGTGGGCGAAGCCATCAAACTGCCTGGCGGCCATCACTTCGATGAAAACTACCCGGCCCTGGCCAAGCGCCTGATCGACGAGATCAACAAGCGCCAGAGCAAACCTGCCGACCAGTGACCTGATGCAGGCATGACAAAAAGCCCCGGCAGCCTTGGTTGCCGGGGCTTTTTTATGCGGACTTGGCTTCACACACCCCCCTTTGTGGGAGCGAGCTTGCTCGCGATGACGGCAGCACAGTCAACATCACCGCCAACTGGCCAACAGCTATCGCGAGCAAGCTCGCTCCCACAAAGTTTCACTCTGGCATCAGTATTCGTATCGCCCATAAAAAAGCCCCCGCTGCAGCCAAGCAACGAGGGCTTTTTGTTTTGTTCAAGCTTACATCTCGACCTGGGTCCCCAGCTCGATCACCCGGTTCACCGGCAGGTTGAAGAAACGCAGGTTGCCGTTGGCGTTCTTGAGCAGGAAGGCAAACAGTATCTCGCGCCAGCGGGCCATGCCCTCCAGCTTGGAGGCAATGACGGTCTCGCGGCTCAGGAAGTAGGTGGTGCGCATCGGGCTGAAGTCCAAGTCGTCCAGATGGCAAAGCTTGAGCGCCTGCGGGACGTCCGGCTCGTCAGTGAAGCCAAAGTGCAGGATCACCCGGAAGAACCCTTCGCCATAGGCATCGACCTCGAAGCGCCGCTGCGGCGGTACTCGGGGAATGTCTTCGTACACCACCGTCAGCAACACCACTTGCTCATGCAGCACCTGGTTGTGCAGCAGGTTGTGCAATAGCGCATGGGGCACGGCGTCCGAACGTGCAGTCAGGAACACAGCGGTGCCCTGTACGCGATGGGGCGGCTGCACACGAATACTGCTAATGAAGATCGGCAGCGGCAACGCGCCTTCGTCCAGGCGCTCCACCAGCAATTGCTTACCGCGCTTCCAGGTGGTCATCAGCACAAACAAGGCGATACCGGCGATGACCGGGAACGCACCGCCCTGAACGATTTTCGGCACGTTAGCGGCAAAGTACAGGCCATCGACCAGCAGAAAACCAATCAATACCGGCACCGCCAGCAGCGGCGGCCATTTCCACAACAGCAGCATGACCGCCGAGACCAGAATCGTGGTCATCAGCATGGTACCGGTCACTGCCACGCCATAGGCCGAAGCCAGCGCGCCGGAAGACTCGAACCCCAGCACCAGCAGCACCACGCCAACCATCAGCGACCAGTTCACCGCGCCAATGTAGATCTGGCCCTGCTCGGCGCTGGAGGTGTGCTGGATGTACATGCGCGGGATGTAACCGAGCTGGATCGCCTGGCGCGTCAGGGAGAACGCCCCGGAAATCACCGCCTGCGAGGCGATGACCGTAGCCAGTGTCGACAGGCCCACCAACGGAATCAGCGCCCAACTTGGCGCAAGCAGATAGAACGGGTTACGTGCCGCTTCGGGATCCCCCAGCAGCAACGCGCCCTGGCCGAAATAATTGAGTACCAGCGCCGGCAGCACCAGGATGAACCAGGCGCGGGCGATCGGCTTGCGGCCGAAGTGCCCCATGTCGGCGTACAGCGCTTCGGCCCCCGTCAACGCCAGCACCACGGCGCCGAGGATTGCCACGCCCATGCCCGGGTGGACGACAAAGAAACGCACGGCCCAGGCCGGGTTCACCGCCTGCAACACTTCCGGGTGTTGCAGGATGCCGTAAACACCCAGGGCGCCAAGCACCAGGAACCAGGTCACCATGATCGGGCCGAACAGGATGCCAATGCGGGCAGTGCCGTGGCGCTGGATCAGGAACAGCCCCACCAGCACCACCAATGACAAAGGGACCACCCAGTGATCGATACCGTCGAACGCCAGGCCAAGGCCTTCAATGGCCGAGAGCACGGAAATGGCCGGCGTGATCATGCTGTCGCCGTAGAAAAGCGCCGCGCCGATCAAGCCGCAGATCACCAGGAATGTCCGCAGCCGTGCCCTTCCCGCCGCCGCTCGCCGCGCCAGGGCAGTAAGCGCCATGATCCCGCCCTCGCCCTGGTTGTCGGCGCGCAGGACGAACATCATGTACTTGATCGACACGACCCAGATCAGCGACCAGAAAATCAGCGAGAGAATCCCCAGCACCCCATCGTGATTGACAGACACCCCATAGGCACCGGAGAACACTTCCTTGAGGGTGTACAACGGGCTCGTGCCGATGTCGCCATAAACCACTCCGACCGCCGCGACCAGCATGCTCAGCGGCTTCGCTGCCGAATGCTCGGCACCCACCGCCTGACTACTTGCATGACCCATCCAACACTCCTGATTCCAGACCTGGCTTCTTGAACGAAGCACGATGCTTTGTTGAGGCAGCATGCGCTGTTTTACGTATTGTTACAGACGTTTTGTTGACTGCAGCAATCGTCAGAACGCAAAGGCGCGAAGCATAGCGCAGCACTCGTCGCATTTCCCGGTATAAAGCTGGTCAAGTGCCTCGACCATGGATAGAATTGCGCACTTTTTGATCAGAGGCGCGTCAGGCGCCCTGTCTCGGCAAGAGACGATCCCCCTACACCGAGGTTAGACATGTCCACCACTACCACGCCAGCCAATCCGAAGGTCGGCTTCGTTTCCCTGGGTTGCCCGAAGGCTCTGGTCGACTCCGAGCGCATCCTGACCCAGCTGCGCATGGAAGGCTATGACGTCGTGTCCACCTATCAGGACGCCGACGTGGTCGTGGTCAACACCTGCGGCTTCATCGATTCGGCCAAGGCCGAGTCCCTGGAAGTGATCGGCGAAGCCATCAAGGAAAACGGCAAGGTCATCGTCACCGGCTGCATGGGCGTGGAAGAAGGCAACATCCGCAACGTGCACCCAAGCGTGTTGGCCGTGACCGGTCCGCAGCAGTACGAGCAGGTGGTCAACGCCGTGCATGACGTGGTGCCGCCCCGCCAGGACCATAACCCGCTGATCGACCTGGTGCCGCCACAAGGGATCAAGCTGACCCCGCGCCACTACGCCTACCTGAAGATTTCCGAAGGCTGCAACCACAGCTGCAGCTTCTGCATCATCCCGTCGATGCGCGGCAAGCTGGTGAGCCGCCCGGTGGGCGATGTGCTCGACGAGGCCCAGCGCCTGGTCAAGGCCGGCGTCAAGGAACTGCTGGTGATCTCCCAGGACACCAGCGCCTACGGCGTCGACGTGAAATATCGCACCGGGTTCTGGAACGGCGCGCCGGTGAAAACCCGCATGACCGAGCTGTGCGAAGCCCTCAGCACCCTCGGCGTCTGGGTTCGCCTGCATTACGTCTACCCGTATCCGCACGTCGACGAACTGATCCCGTTGATGGCCGCCGGCAAGATCCTGCCGTACCTGGACATCCCGTTCCAGCACGCCAGCCCGAAAGTGCTCAAGGCCATGAAGCGCCCGGCGTTCGAAGACAAGACCCTGGCCCGCATCAAGAACTGGCGCGAAATCTGCCCGGACCTGATCATCCGCTCGACGTTCATCGTCGGCTTCCCCGGTGAAACCGAAGAAGACTTCCAGTACCTGCTGGATTGGCTGACCGAAGCCCAGCTCGACCGCGTCGGCTGCTTCCAGTATTCGCCTGTCGAAGGCGCACCGGCCAACGACCTGGACCTGGCCGTGGTGCCGGACGACGTCAAGCAGGACCGTTGGGAGCGCTTCATGGCGCACCAACAGGCCATCAGCTCGGCGCGCCTGCAAATGCGCATCGGCCGTGAAATCGAAGTGCTGGTCGATGAAGTGGACGAGCAAGGCGCCGTGGGCCGCTGCTTCTTCGACGCCCCGGAAATCGACGGCAACGTCTTCATCGACAATGGCAGCAACCTCAAGCCGGGCGACAAGGTCTGGTGCAAGGTGACCGACGCCGATGAATATGACTTGTGGGCTGAACAGATCCACTGACCTGCGTCACAGACTCACCGCTGTACCTTGTGGGAGCCGAGCTTACTGGCGATAGCGTCGGATCAGTTGGCACCTTAACTGACTGACACACCGCTATCGCCAGCAAGCTCGGCTCCCACAGGCGCTTCGCAAACCCGGTAAAAATTGATAAGCCCTGCCTTGCGACAAGATGCGGGGCTTTTTTACGACTATCGTATGGAGAAATCCCAGGACATCAGCACAAGGAACACGCGGCCATGCGTCAGCATTCGGTCATCCATACACCCAAACCGAGCGACTATCAGGAATTGACCCAGGTGTGGGAAGCCTCGGTGCGTGCCACCCACGACTTCCTGCCGGACAGCTACATCGAGCTGCTGAAAAACCTGGTGCTCACCCGTTACCTGGATGCGGTGATGCTCGTTTGCACCCGGGACGCACGCCAACGGATCACCGGTTTCGCCGGCGTTGCGGCCGGCAAGGTCGAGATGCTGTTCATCGACCCTCAACACCGCGGGCAGGGCCTGGGCAAGCAACTGCTGCACTACGCCATGGAACAGCTGAACGCCGATCAACTGGACGTCAATGAGCAGAACCCACAGGCCTTGGGCTTCTACCTCAAGCAGGGCTTCGAGGTCATCGGCCGCTCGGAACGAGACGGCATGAACCAGCCCTACCCGCTGCTACACATGCGCTACAAGCAGCCTGACCTGAAGGCTGGGCGCGGCTAAAAACGGCATGAGGCAAATGGACCCGCGATTAACCGGCGCCAGGCAGGTACAATGCCCACCCTCTTTTTGTTACGGCCCCCGTCATGACTGACCCGATTCGTCTCTCCAAACGCCTCATCGAACTCGTCGGCTGTTCCCGTCGGGAGGCTGAGCTGTTCATCGAGGGCGGCTGGGTCACCGTGGATGGCGAAGTGATCGATGAGCCACAGTTCAAGGTGACCACCCAGAAGGTCGAACTCGACCCCGAGGCCAAGGCCACCGCGCCGGAGCCGGTGACCCTGCTGCTGAATGTGCCGGCGGGCATGGACGTGGACACCGCGATGGCGTCCCTGGGACCGCAGACCCTGAGCGAAGAACATCGCTTCGGCAAGCGCCCGCTCAAGGGCCACTTCCTGCGCCTGACCGCCAGCGCCGACCTGCAGGCCAACGCCAGCGGGCTGCTGGTGTTCACCCAGGACTGGAAGATCTTGCGCAAGCTCACCGCCGACGCCGCCAAGATCGAGCAGGAATACGTGGTGGAAGTCGAAGGCGAGATGGTCGCCCATGGCCTCAATCGCCTGAACCATGGCTTGACCTACAAGGGCAAGGAGCTGCCGGCGGTCAAGGCCAGCTGGCAGAACGAGAACCGCCTGCGCTTTGCCATGAAAAACCCACAGCCCGGGGTGATCGCTCTGTTTTGCCAGGCGGTCGGGCTCAAGGTCGTCGCCATTCGCCGTATTCGCATCGGCGGCGTGTCCATCGGCAAGGTGCCGCTGGGCCAGTGGCGCTACCTGTCTGCCAAAGAGAAATTCTAATTTTCCGGCGCCCCGTCGAACCGGGGCGCCCACTGCCGATTGATCAGGACTGCACACATGATTCACAACGACGTACTGCGCAGCGTGCGCTACATGCTCGACATCAACGACAAGAAAGTCATCGAGATCATCAAGCAGGGCGGCTTGGAAGTCTCCCTGGCGGACCTTACGGGCTACCTCAAGAAAGACGAGGAAGAAGGCTTCGTGTTCTGCCCTGACGAGGTCATGGCGCATTTTCTCGATGGCCTGGTGATCTTCAAGCGTGGCAAGGACGAAAGCCGCCCGCCGCAGCCGATCGAAGTGCCGGTGACCAACAACATCATCCTCAAGAAACTGCGAGTGGCGTTCGAACTGAAGGAAGACGACATGCACGCCATCCTCAAGGCCGCCGAGTTCCCGGTGTCCAAACCGGAACTGAGCGCGCTGTTCCGCAAGTTCGGCCACACCAACTACCGCCCGTGTGGCGACCAGTTGCTGCGCAATTTCCTCAAGGGCCTGACGCTGCGCGTTCGCGGCTGACTTTCGAGATTTCCAGAGCCTCGATCCCAACCCATGACCTACACCGTCTCCCCCATCGGCTTCGTCCGCTCCTGTTTCAAGGAGAAGTTCGCCATCCCCCGCCAACCGCAACTGGCCCCGGCCGCACGCGGTGTGCTGGAGCTGGTGGCGCCGTTCGATCAGGGTGAGGCCGTGCAGGGGTTGGAGCAGGTCAGTCATGTCTGGCTGCTGTTCCTGTTCCACCAGGCCCTGGAAGACAAGCCACGGTTGAAAGTGCGGCCGCCGCGCCTGGGTGGCAATAAGACCATGGGCGTGTTCGCCACCCGCGCCACCCACCGCCCCAACGGCATCGGCCAGTCAGTGGTGAAGCTGGATCGGGTCGAAGCCGGACGCCTGTGGATCTCGGGCATCGACTTGCTGGACGGCACACCGGTGCTGGACATCAAGCCCTATGTGCCCTACGCCGACATCATCAGCTGCGCGTCCAACCACATCGCCAGTGCAGCGCCTGAGCTGATCCCCGTGCAATGGGCGGACGCAGCCCTGTTGCAAGCCCAGGATCATGCCAGACGCCTGCAAGAGCCCTTGGTGGCGCTGATCGAGCAATGCCTGGCCCAAGACCCACGCCCGGCGTACCAGCTTCCTACCGCCGAACGGGAATATGGTGCGCAGTTCTGGGACCTGGACGTTCGCTGGCATTACCCGCAGCCGGGGTTGATTCGGGTGTTGGAAGTCGTTCCTGCGGTTAAATAGACCCCGGAAACGAAAAAGCCCGCACGGCCTTCATCAGGCGGCGCGGGCTTTTTATGGTCTGGCAGCTGGACCGAGTCGCGGCCATCGCGAGCAGGCTCGCTCCCACAGGGTTTTGTGTTGAGTCAAATCTCACGAACAACACAGGTCAAATGTGGGAGCGAGCTTGCTCGCGATGGCGATCTATCAGCCACCACAGATATCTAGGCTTACTTCTCTACAAACGCCCGCTCGATCAGGTAATCACCCGGCTCGCGCATACGCGGCGAAACGGTCAGGCCGAAGCTGTTGAGCACTTCGCTGGTCTCGTCAAGCATGCTCGGGCTGCCGCACAACATGGCGCGGTCGTCCTGCGGGTTGATCGGTGGCAGGCCGATGTCGCGGAACAGCTTGCCGCTGCGCATCAAGTCGGTCAGGCGGCCTTCGTTCTCGAACGGCTCGCGCGTCACGGTCGGGTAGTAAATCAGCTTGTCACGCAGTGCTTCGCCGAAGAACTCGTTCTGCGGCAAGTGCTCGGTGATGAACTCGCGGTAAGCGACTTCATTGACGTAACGCACGCCGTGGCACAGGATCACTTTTTCGAAACGCTCATAGGTTTCCGGATCCTGGATGACGCTCATGAACGGCGCCAGGCCGGTGCCGGTGCTGAGCAGGTACAAATGCTTGCCAGGCTTGAGATCGTCCAGCACGAGGGTGCCGGTGGGTTTCTTGCTGATGATGATCTCGTCGCCTTCCTTCAAGTGCTGCAACTGGGAGGTCAGCGGACCATCCGGCACCTTGATGCTGAAGAATTCGAGATGCTCTTCCCAGTTCGGGCTGGCAATCGAGTAAGCGCGCATAAGCGGGCGGCCATTGGGCTGTTGCAGGCCGATCATCACGAACTGACCGTTCTCGAAGCGCAGGCCCGGATCGCGGGTGCACTTGAAGCTGAACAGAGTGTCGTTCCAGTGATGAACACTGAGGACACGCTCGTGGTTCATGTTGCTCATGTACGGGGACTCCTGGGAATGATGCCTGCGCCGATAATCTGCGCAATTGCATCGCATTCTAATGGCGGCGACAATATCTGTTAAATGGATTATTAAGATAAGGGTTATCGGTTATATAGATATGCGATTTACTCTACGTCAACTTCAAGTCTTCGTCGCCGTTGCCCAGCAGGAAAGCGTCTCTCGCGCTGCGGGCCAACTCAATCTGTCGCAGTCGGCGGCCAGCACCTCCATCACCGAACTGGAGCGGCAATCGAGCTGCCAATTGTTCGACCGTGCCGGCAAGCGCCTGAGCCTCAACGCCCTGGGCAAACAACTGCTGCCCCAGGCAGTGGCGCTGTTGGACCAGGCCAAGGAAATCGAAGACCTGCTCAACGGCAAGTCCGGTTTCGGCTCACTGGCGGTCGGTGCCACCCTGACCATCGGCAATTACCTGGCGACCTTGTTGATCGGCGGTTTCATGCAGCGCCATCCAGAAAGCCAGGTGAAGCTGCACGTGCAGAACACAGCCAATATCGTGCACCAGGTTGCCCATTATGAAATTGATCTGGGTCTAATCGAAGGTGACTGCAGTCATCCAGACATCGAGGTACAGAGCTGGGTCGAGGACGAACTGGTGGTGTTCTGCGCACCTCAACACCCGCTGGCCAAGCGCGGCCAGGCGACCATGGAGGAACTGACCCATGAGGCGTGGATCCTGCGGGAACAGGGTTCCGGCACGCGCCTGACCTTCGACCAGGCCATGCGTCACCACCGTAGCGCGTTGAATATCCGCCTGGAGCTGGAACACACCGAAGCGATCAAGCGCGCCGTGGAATCGGGCCTGGGCATTGGCTGCATCTCACGCCTGGCCCTGCGCGACGCCTTCCGCCGCGGCAGCCTCGTCGCAGTGGAAACCCCGGACATGGACCTGGCGCGGCAGTTCTATTTCATCTGGCACAAACAGAAGTACCAGACCTCCGCCATGCGTGAGTTCCTCGAGCTGTGCCGGGCTTTCACCGCCGGGGCCCAGCGCAGCGACGAAATTGTGCTGCCAACCATTGCCTGAGCCGTTACAGCAGCACCACGCCCCACACCAACGCGATCATCGTCAGGGCGACGAGCTGGGCCGCGCTGCCCATGTCCTTGGCGTTTTTCGACAATGGGTGCAGTTCCAGGGAGATACGGTCGATGGCCGCCTCCACCGCCGAGTTGAGCAATTCCACGATCAATGCCAGCAGGCACACGGCGATCAGCAGCGCCTGCTCGACACGACTGACGTTCAGGAAGAATGACAACGGAATCAGTACGACGTTGAGCAACACCAACTGACGGAAAGCCGCTTCGCCGACAAAAGCTGCACGCAGCCCGTCCAAGGAATAACCGGAGGCGTTGAGGATGCGTTTCAGGCCGGTCTGGCCTTTAAAAGGTGACATAGAGTGGGCAACTGCTCGAAAAGGAGTGGGGAAACTAATTCAAACCTGGTCAAAAAAGCGTGAACCAGAACACTAAGTCTGCGGTGAAATTGACTCAAGTTGTTGCAGCAGCAGGGCTGCCTGGGTCCGGGTGCGCACGTTCAGCTTACGAAAGATCGCCGTGACGTGGGCCTTGATGGTGGCCTCCGACACGTTCAGCTCGTAGGCTATCTGCTTATTCAGCAAGCCTTCGCAGACCATGGTCAACACCCGGAACTGCTGCGGCGTGAGACTGGCCAAGCCTTCGCTGGCGGCCTTGGCTTCCAAGGACACGCTCACCGCTTCGAACGCCTGGGGCGGCCAGCAGACATCGCCGTCCAGGACGGCCTTCACGGCCTTCTGGATCATCTCCAGGGAACTGGACTTGGGTATGAAGCCGCTGGCGCCGAATTCCCGGGCCTTGACCATCACCGAGGCTTCTTCCTGGGCCGAGACCATGACCACGGGGATCTGTGGATATTGGCCCCGCAACAGCACCAGCCCTGAAAAACCATAGGCACCGGGCATATTCAGGTCCAGCAGCACCAGGTCCCAATCGGCCTTCGCCGTCAACTGGACCTCCAGCTCCGCGATACTGGCCACCTCCGTCAACCGGACAGCCGGGCCGAGGCCCAGGGTCACAGCCTGATGCAACGCGCTGCGAAAGAGCGGGTGGTCATCGGCAATCAGGATTTCGTATGTGGCCATTTTTCAAATGATCCTGTTTTTAATGGCAGGCCCGATGCATTCGCGCCTCGCCAAGACAACTCAAGACACCGCCTTGCAGCGGCATCCACAGGGGCACATTCAACGCCAAACTCGGCGTTTCAAACATTGGCGGCGCCCTGGTCGGCGCCAAGCATGCCCAGCGCAGCCAGGGTGGTCAAGCAGCACGGCCGCCACGGTGTCCAGTATGGGCCACTATTGGGCCAATACCGCTTGCGGCGTACGGATAAAGGCTTGCAACTCGGCATGGGCCGGGGTCGACACGTTTACCTCCTGCTGGCCCTTGGCACCCAGGTAATGCTGGCTGAACACATCGAAATAAGCGTCCAGGGCCGACGCGGCATCGCTGTCCCCCGCCAGCTCCAGACACAATGCCGCCACTTCGGCAGTGCACAGGTGCTCGCTGCGGGTTGAACGGCGCAGGCGGTAACGCGACAATCTATCGGGCAGCAGGCTCAGTATCGGCAGTCGGTCGAAATACGGACTTTTACGAAAAATCTTCCGCGCCTCGGTCCAGGTCGCATCCAGCAGGATGAACAGCGGGCGCTTGGAATGATCGAGGTCGACCGTGTGGGTCACCCGCGATGGCTCGACGTATTCCCCCGGAAACACCAGGTACGGTTGCCATTGCGGATCGCCCAGCAGCGCGAGCAGTTGCTCGTCGACGTCGGTGCGCGACCAGATGAACGCGTGATTGTCGCGCACGACGTCGGCAATCAGCCAACCCGTGTTGCTCGGCTTGAACACTTCCTTGCTGGTCATGATCAGGCAGACCCCGGAGCGGGTCTCGACACTCGGACGCCAGGCACACAGGCAATGGCTCTCGATCACTCGGCAGGCGCTGCAACGGGGGGCGCGCCAACCACGGGCCTGGATCGGCCTGATTCCTTCATCGATTCGCTGATCGCGCAGGCGGGCTACGGCGTTAGGGGCGTGATTCATCGTGGGCAACGCCGACAGACAGGAAAACTCGACACGAACGACACTCGGCAGGGCAATAAAGGCCGGCAGTCTACCAGAGCGCACGAGCCTGTACCGTCCACCCTGGCTCCCCTATAATTCCCGGCCACTGAACGCACAGTCATGTGATCGGTCGAACCACCAGTCACTGAACCAGGAGAGTTTCATGCTGCGCCTTATCGTCCCTACCGTTGCCGTTCTGTTGGCGACGTCCTTCAGCGCTCAGGCTGCTTCGCTGAAAGAACTCGAACTGAACAAGATGCTGCAGAATGTCGCCAAGGAAAGTAGCGTCGGTACGCCGCGGGCGATCAACGAAGACATTCTCGACCAAGGCTATACCGTCGAAGGCACCGAGTTGATCAATCATCTCAGTGTGCAAAGCAGCCATGCCCAGAAAATGCGTGCAGACCCCAAGGCCGTGTACTTCCAGCTGGGCTCCACGGTGTGCACCAACCCGGGCTTTCGCAAGCTGATGGCCAAGGGCGCGACGATGCGCTACGAGTTCACCGAGGTTAAGACCAACCGCCCGGTCGCGACCGAGCGCTTCCAGGAATCGGATTGCCCGAAACCCGCCAAGACGAAGAAGTAATCAACCTGAGCTTGCGCGCCGCTGCTCATCGTCGGCGCGCAACTCCGCCACCAGCGCCTGCAGGTAACGCGAGCGCCACGCTCGCCCTCCCAACCGACGACAGCATTCTTCCTCAAGACTCACCCGATTGGCCTGTGCCGATTCCAACAGCATCAAGTACAACTGCCTGTCGAGCTCCAGAGTGACCTTGGTCATTTCTCCCGCCTCCATGCCCGATCCGCTTCAATCCATCACATGGCACCCAACCCTGGGCGTCAAATTGCATTGGAACGCTTGTTATCAGTAAATCAGAGCGGCACGCATCCGGCCGGCAATCTGACGAGCGGCGCGATATTTCAGCGCATGTATCCTGCGGTTGCCAACGGTCACTTTTGAGCGCCATGATCAGGACAGCAAAGATCGGCATGACGGTCTAGATTCAGAAGTATCCATAGTATTTTCATCGGGCAGAAAGAGGCTGCCCGGCCAACACCTTGGCGTGCGATTGTTTTTATCAAAGGGAAAAGCAGAACCCGCTGGATGGCTTGGTCGCCTTGCTGCAGACCGCGTCAAGCCAGGTCACCCTCCAGGCCTGATGCCTGGGCTGACAACGACACACGGAGTGTCGTGGCCTCGATGAATATCTCATCCGGGCCGGGGTCCTGTTAAGAAGGAGAAGCTGAATGCCTTACAAACCGAATGACCTGCTCAGTCGTCATTTTGAGAACCACGGCCACGACCTCACCCGCAAGGTCGAAGAACAACTCAACCTGGTGTCCCCCAACAGCCCCAACCTCCCCATTTACCGAGACATGATCCTGACTGTGCTACGCATGGCCCAGGAAGATCACAACCGCTGGAATGCCAAGATCACGCTACAAGCGCTGAGGGAACTGGAACACGCCTTCCGTACCCTCGAGCAGTTCAAGGGCCGGCGCAAGGTCACGGTCTTCGGCTCGGCCCGAACGCCTATCGAACATCCACTGTATGGCCTGGCCCGAGAGCTGGGGGCCGCGCTGGCCCGTTCGGACATGATGGTCATCACCGGTGCCGGCGGTGGCATCATGGCCGCCGCCCATGAAGGCGCAGGCCGCGACCACAGCCTGGGATTCAATATCACCCTGCCTTTCGAGCAACACGCAAACCCGACCGTTGAAGGCACGCCGAACCTGCTGCCGTTCCACTTCTTCTTCACCCGTAAACTGTTTTTCGTCAAAGAGGCCGACGCACTGGTGCTCTGCCCCGGCGGTTTCGGCACGCTTGATGAAGCGCTGGAGGTCCTGACGCTGGTACAGACAGGCAAGAGCCCGCTGGTGCCGGTGGTCCTGCTGGATGTCCCGGGAGGCAAATTCTGGCAAGGCGCCCTGAACTTTATCCGCGAGCAATTGGAGGAAAACCGCTACATCCTGCCCACCGACATGAAGCTGATGCGCCTGGTGTACAACGCCGAAGAGGCCGTGGAAGAGATCAACCAGTTCTATCGCAACTTCCACTCCAGTCGCTGGCTCAAGCATCAGTTCGTGATCCGCATGAATCACAAGCTAACCGAACAGGCGTTGCAGCAGATGCAGGGAGAATTCGCCGATTTGTGCCTGAACGACTGTTTTCATCAGCATGACTACAGCGGTGAAGAGCACGACGAAGCGCAGTTCAGTCATCTGACGCGACTGGCGTTTGCCTTCAACGCCCGGGATCACGGTCGCTTGAGGGAACTGGTGGACTACATCAACCTGCCGGAAAACTGGGCCCAACCCGCCCAAAAAACCCATCCCCTCACGTGGGAGCCGATCAAGGTAACCTGAGCCCATAAAAAAACGGCCTGCTATCGAAATAGCAGGCCGTTTTTGTTTAGTCATCCATACCGCGACCGCTGAACAAGCGGTTGATCATTTCCATGGAGTAGCCTCGATACGCCAGGAAACGCCCTTGCTTGGCTCGTTCCCGTGCATCGATGGGTAAATGTCCTGAGAACTTGCGGCGCCAGGTGTCCATCAGTTGCTCCTGCCAATCGATACCACTTTCGCGTAAGGCAAGTTCGATATCCGGGCGTTGCAAACCGCGCTGACCCAGTTCCTCACGAATGCGCAAAGGACCATAACCGGAACGGGCGCGATAGGAGACAAAGCTTTCCAGGTAACGGGACTCAGACAGCAAGCCCTCTTCGGTCAAACGGTCGAGGGCTGTGTCGATCAACTCATCGGTCGCGCCGCGCTGACGCAGTTTACGCGTCAGCTCGACTCGACCATGCTCGCGCCTGGCGAGCAGGTCCATTGCGGTTCGCCGCACCGCGACGAGGGTATCGAGTACGACGGTCATCGAATCGATCAGATGTCAGCGTCAGCCAGGTCGTCCGCAGTCTCGCGATTAGCCACGGACTTGACGTCTGCCACCGGGCTCAGCAGCTTGTCACGCAGTTGCTTCTCAAGGGCAGCGGCGACTTCCGGGTTGTCCGCCAGGAACTTGGCCGAGTTGGCCTTGCCCTGACCGATCTTGGTGCCGTTGTAGGCATACCAGGCGCCCGACTTCTCGACAAAACCGTGCAGCACACCCAAGTCGATCATCTCGCCATTGAGGTAGATGCCCTTGCCGTAAAGAATCTGGAACTCGGCCTGACGGAACGGCGAAGCCACCTTGTTCTTCACGACCTTGACGCGGGTTTCGCTGCCGACAACCTCATCACCCTCTTTCACCGCGCCAGTACGGCGGATGTCGAGGCGAACCGAGGCGTAGAACTTCAGCGCGTTACCACCGGTGGTGGTTTCCGGGCTGCCGAACATCACGCCGATCTTCATGCGGATCTGGTTGATGAAGATCACCAGGCAGTTGGCGTTCTTGATGTTACCGGTGATCTTGCGCAGGGCCTGGGACATCAGGCGAGCCTGGAGGCCCACGTGCATGTCACCCATTTCACCTTCGATTTCAGCCTTTGGTACCAGTGCTGCCACGGAGTCGACGATGATCACGTCAACCGCGTTGGAACGCACCAGCATGTCGGTGATTTCCAGGGCCTGTTCACCGGTATCCGGCTGGGAAACCAGCAGGTCGTCGACGTTGACACCCAGTTTGCCGGCGTATTCCGGGTCCAGGGCGTGTTCGGCGTCGACGAAGGCGCAGGTCGCACCGGCTTTCTGGGCCTGGGCGATCACCGACAGGGTCAGTGTAGTTTTACCGGAAGATTCAGGACCGTAGATTTCAACGATTCGGCCTTTTGGGAGGCCGCCGATGCCAAGCGCAATGTCCAGGCCCAGGGAGCCGGTGGAGATGGAAGGAATAGCCTGACGGTCCTGATCGCCCATACGCATTACGGCACCCTTGCCGAATTGACGTTCGATCTGACCCAAGGCCGCAGCCAAGGCTTTCTTCTTGTTGTCGTCCATTAAAGTCCTCACGTAATCAATAAGGCCTGACGGCCAACACCTGTATAAGTAGCCAGTATTATTCCACAGCGTTCGAGGATCGCCTACCCCTGATTTGAGATTTCTACAGCGGCATGTTGCAGCAGCCCCTCTAGCGCGGCCTTCACCGTTTGTCGGCGGACCTCGTCACGGTTGCCTGCAAAGAATCGCTGCTCGCTGATCACCGCCTCTCCAACGCCCCAGGCCAGCCATACGGTACCCACCGGTTTATTCGGCGAACCGCCATCCGGCCCCGCTACGCCGCTGACCGCCACGGCAAAACGCGCCAGGCTTTTATGCTGGGCACCTCGCACCATGGCCTCGACCACCTCGCGGCTGACCGCCCCGACCTTCCCGAACAACTCGGTGGGCACATCCAGCTGCTGGGTCTTCTGGCGATTGGAATAGGTGACGAAACCGGCCTCAAACCAGGCCGAACTCCCGGGAATCCGGGTAATCGCCTCGGCAATCCCGCCGCCAGTGCAGGATTCGGCCGTGGTGACGTGGGCATTGAGCAACTGCAGGCGCCTGCCCAGCTCGGCGGCCAGTCCGGTGATGTCATCCATGGTGCCTCTCCTGATTCCACACAATTGAGGCCTACCGTACACGAGCAACGGCAGCTTGCAAGGCTCGCCGGATTATCGACCCAGCGCCCTGATGTAGGCCTGGCAAGCCTGCAAGGCGATCAATCCGCGGTCACCTTCGTCGGTGATGGCGATAATTCGTTGAGCATGCGCCGGGTCAAGTCGGGCGCGTGGGGCGCCATGATCCAGGCCGCTGGCGGGGGTGGCGGCAGGCACTGCACAACCGGCGGCAACATCGTCGGCGTCGAGGAGGACTGACAGCCGGACATCGGCAGTAGCAAGGCGATCGCGCAGGCGATCCTGATCACGTTGGGCATCGCTCAAGGCTCGGTAATGGGTTTGTTCGCTGGTGGAGAGTTGCTGTTGGAGGGCGAGGCGTTTGTCTATTTCTTTTTGCTGCGACGCGGCGGCTGCCACGGTCAGTTGTTTCAGGATTTCAGCCTGGGAATGGGCCTGTTCGGCCAACGCCTTGCCATAGCGCCAATCCTGGATTTTCCATGCGGCGCTGCTCATCAACAACGAAAAAATCAGGGTCGCGACGGGAAGAAACCTCAGCAACGCCGGATTCATTCGAGCACCCGCAACGCACGCTCATACAGCGCTCGCCGGTCTGCCGCACCGTTCTGGCCGCCATTGATCCGCTGGGTGATGGTCTCGAAATCGCCGGCATCGGCGAGGGGGTTCAGCCCGCGCATAGCCCAGAACCATGCCGCCGAATGGCCGGCCCATCGTGGTTGCTCCAACAGCCCAGGCTCCGCGAGCAGATCTAGGCCGAGGGCCTCACCGCAAGCCCGATAGTTAGCACGTCCGGTAATCTGGAGCAGTCCGCGCCCCCGGTATCTTTGACCGTCACCGTCGGCTTCGAGCGTATTCCCCAGGCGCGACGCCAGTCGGCCGGTATCATATTTTTCAAGATAATCATCGCTCCCTAGTTCCCGTACGTAACGCAGCTGGCCGGACTCATGGCCGACCTGGGCGATGAACGCCGCGACACGTTTAACGCCAATGATCCGATAGCGCCCCATGGCATCGTTCAGGACCGGCGCAAAAACGCCGGCATTGGTGCCGGCGTTCGGGAGGATAAACAGCAACTGGGCTTGCGTGACGGACATGGCCTTCTCCTTGAGGCGATTGAGTTCGTGCCAGCGGATGCAGACACACCTGTAATTGCTCGAACCTCGCACCGCAGCGCAATGACACAAAGGTCTCCATACCTGACGACGACGCCACTTCAGTACGATTTCGCCCCAAGCTCGCTCCCACACAGGCGAGTGGGGTCAGGCCCTGGCATCCAGGCAGGTTGCATTAATCAAGCAGCGATAACTTTTTTCCCGGTCACCGCTGGCGGTGACCTTGTCGATCGACCAGCGACCGCGCATGAAATCCGGCCAGGACGGGTCCAGCAGTACGATGCCCTCGGCGCCGAGCCCCGGGTTGCCAGGGCATTCGATCGTCACCTTGAGTGCTTCGCGCAGCATCCGGCGCACCTCTCCTTCACCGGCAGCGCGGGCGTCATCGGCACTCTGGAAGCGCTGCCGCAGGGTCTTGAACGGCGCGATGCCGCTCGCCTCGACCTGCAGCTTGCCGGCCGCCGCATCCCACCAACGGGTCTTGCAGCCCTGGTATTTCGCCCGGGCGGTTTCATCCAGCTTGGCCGAGATGAAAGCGTGGTCGCCCGGACGGTTGTTGGTCGTCACCAACAGTTTCATCTCGGGCAGGACCTTGCCCGACAACGACTTCGCCTGACCGCGCCGCGCCAGCACATACAGCTCGTTGATCGGCTTGGCGACGGCGTCATAACGGTGGGCCAGGCGCGTCAGGAACCCCATGTCGGTTTCGTTGGATTGGTCGATGTGCTCGATTTTGATCAGCGACAGGTCCGGCGCCACACGGGGGGAAAACCCGTGCCTGGAGGTCAACTGACGAAACAGCGCCCCCAGGGTCGTCGGACCATGGCTGACAGATCGGCGTTGCTTGAATCCAGTCTGATCCGCAGCACTGAACGGCGCGGCCATGGCCACCAGCACCAGTTGCAAAGGGAACAGGAACGGCGTGCGCCGGGTGATGACGAACTCACCTTTATCCACCAGCCCCGACTCCCGATAACCGACCCGTAGACCGATCTTCCCGCCCAGGCTGGGTAACCCTTCGAGCCCCTCCAGGCTAATGGTGAGCGTCAGCTGGTCGGTCTCGATGCCCGCGGCGTCGACATGCTCCCACTTGAGCAGGCGTTCGTTGAGCAGCGCGGCGTTCGCGCCATAAATTTCCACCGTTGGCGTAAAACCCAATGACATGTCGCCTCCTTAATCCCAGGCCGAAACCGGTGGGGTTGCCACGGGCTTGAGGTCCACTTCCGGCAGGACCACCCATACGTCTGCCGGCAATACCGGGCCCCATTCAGCCAAGCCCGGATTGAGCAGCCAGAGCGCCTCCTCGACGATATCGTCACAACGCCCGAGCTCGCGGTACAGCAACAGATTCACCGAATCACCGGCGATACTTCGAACCCTACGCATTGGCGAACTCCGTCAATTCAACCACCCAGCCGACCACCATTGCCGTGCCGTCATCAATGATCTCGGTCTGGGTTTCCGTGACCTTGTTGATCTGCCACAGGCCCCAATTGCGACCGATGCCATCGACCAACGGCACGGGCACGCGCTGCGCCTGCAAGGCGCGCAACTCATCGAGGCGATCCATGGCGGTCGCGTACATCGACTTGCCGGTGATCGTCAGCCCTTGCAGGCCTTGCCCGACTTGGCTGGACTTGGGTTTGCTGGTAAGGATATCGATGCTCTTCCAGCCACCGTCCGAGGTGCGCACCAGGCTGTGGTACGCAAAGTTTCTGGACAGGCCGAAAATGAAACTGCCCAGGGCCATTTGCTGACGCATCACGTACCTCCGTCGGTCAGGGCCGCGTCACTGCGCATGGCGAGTGAGTTGGGCATGGTAGTCAAGCCAAACTGGCCCGAGAGCTGCTGCACCACCAGGTTGGCCAATTGACTGGCGCTGGCCTGGTCTTGGCCGTTGATGTAGATGTTGGCGGTCATGGTGTTCTGTTGC
Source organism: Pseudomonas sp. St316 (assembly GCF_018325905.1). Lineage (NCBI taxonomy): Bacteria > Pseudomonadati > Pseudomonadota > Gammaproteobacteria > Pseudomonadales > Pseudomonadaceae > Pseudomonas > Pseudomonas sp. St316. The sequence continues at coordinate 5,369,327 of NZ_AP021901.1, forward strand.
GTGGTGGTCTGGGCGTTGGTCAGGTCTTTGCTGAGCTGGTCTGGAGCGGCGAGTCTGTCGACGGGGGCGACGAGCTTCTCACCCAGAGACGCGCCGGCATCGCTCCCCAACCAGCCGCCCAGCAGTCCGCCAATCAGGCCACCAATGGCCGTGCCAATCACCGGAACGACACTCCCCAAGGCCGCACCGGCCGCAGACCCCGCTGCAGCGCCTGCCCAGCCGCCACCCGCAGCGCCCAGGCCTGCGCCCATCATTCGTTTGTCGCCGGTAAGGACACCCTCGGCCACATCAGCGACGGCGCCGACTACTTTCAATGGGCCGGGAGCCCTGCGAGTCATCGAGCGTAATGAGGCCGTTGGCCCGAGTGAAAGACGCCCAGCGCCGCCCAGCGAGCCTCGTGTACTGACGCGTATTTTCGGCCTGCTCGTGGACTCGGTACGCTGGTTGGCGTTGCGTGTATCCAGCTTGTCCCCACGAGGATTTCTGAAATCTTCGGAGATCACCTCACCCAATCGGCCAGGAAGGTGCGGGGCGGCCTTACCCAATACCCGCTTGGCCGCTTGGTTGCTCATCTCATCCGCCATGGCCTTGAGCAGCGCCCCCACCAGCGGTTTGATCGCCGCGCCAATCAACACAATGGCCGCGGCGGCTTTAGGTGAGGACTCAGCCAACTCACTCATGCCATCGGCCAGCGATCCCAGCCACTGGAACGAGGTATCCGCCAAAGGCGTCACGGCATTGCCGGTGGCCACCGACAAACGCTCGCTGCGGGCGTTAAGGACGTTCAACTGACCTTGCCGGGTTTTCGACAGCGCCAACGCGTCCTGTCGCACCGAGCCGTCGTTGCCCAGTTGTGAAGTGGCGTATTGGCCTGGGTCTTTCACCTGCCAGAACGCGGCGTTCACATCGTCGAGCTTCTGCGACATGCGCAGCACCGCTTCATCGCCAGTGCCAAACAGCGAAGAGGCAAGGGTCGAGCGTTTTTCGGGCGGCTGCGCGTTCAAGGCCGCCAGCACTGACATCACCACCCCCGGCGCGACGTCCTTGTCACGCAAGCCGCTCGCCACCTCTTTGGGATCAAGCCCCAGTTGCTTCCAGGCCGCTTGCTCGGTCGCGGAGGCCTGATCGCCCTTGCCTAAAGCGGTCGTGAAGTGATCGAGCGCCACACCCGCTTCAGCTTGTTGCGCGCCAGTATTGAGCAGTGCCGCCGTCAGTGCCGCCGCTTGGGCAGGCTGCAGGCCCGCCGAGGTGGCGGCCGCACCGTCACGCTGCAACACAGTGCCGATCTCACTCGCTTTCGCACCACCGGGAATCTTGCTCAGGTGGTTGGTTGCATCCGCCAGATCAAACGCTCTCTCTGCGCTGAGTTTCATGGAAGTGCGCCAGCCGAGCACCATCTCAGCGGCTTCCATGGCCGGCATTTTGAACGTCGCGGCTGTGACACCTGCATCACTGGCGAAGCGCAACAGTGCCAACTGCCGGTCCGAGGCATTGGGCAGATCGCTGCCGACTCCTGCCCTGGCCGCCAGGCTTTGCATCCTCACCACCTCAACCGCCGTGGTGCCTGCGGCCGCCACCAATGGCGCACTGGCGATACGCTGGGTTGGTTGCGCCATCTCCGCAATCTGGCGAGGCGTGAATTGGCCGGCCTGCTTCAGATCGGCCACGGCCGAATCCATCGCTATCGCCGGTTTGAGCAGCGCCGGTGGTTCGATACCGCCCCCCGACCTACCCTTTGGCTCATTGGCCGACTCACCCTTGGCGCCTGCGCCCATGGCTTGGGAAAACAATCGTTGCGCCGAAAGCTTCACCGTCAGCGACTCGATCGCCGTGGTCAGCAGGCCGAGCTTGAGCCCAAGCGTTTCCAACGCCAGATCGAGGCTCGCCAGTTGATCCCTGGCGAACGCGCCTTGTGCTGACACACCGCTCGTGAGGCTGGTATTACCGAACGCCAACCCACGCTCATCGAAGGCTGCGTATTTGAGCGAATATCTATCGTCCGCCATCCCGCTCTACTCCTGTTTCACGCCAAGGCGAGTGATCGCAATGTCGTAGCGGCGCAAGGCCTTGCCGGCGTCCCACTCCAGGATTTCCGCCTCACTTACCGAGTAAATGAGCGGCACCACATCGAGAATCACTTCGATGTCGCGCTCCGAAAGAAGTCCGCCGGTTTGTTTAAAAAATCGTCAATGCGTACCTGAAGCTGTGTCCAGTCGGGCACGGTCAACAGGCCCAGGTCGGGAATCATCAGCCCAGTGCAATGGGCCGTGATGAACTCGGCGCGTTCCTTGGCCGTCTTCAGTTTCTTCATCGCCTTGGTCGCGCGCAGCACCGGCATTTCCAGGGTCAGCGCGGTCAGGCTGCGGCCCGCTACGTCGAGTGGTTGCAGCAGTTGCACTTGGTCGGGATCGGCCTGTGGGTCATCCAGAAAGTACGACGCCGGGCGCGTGGACATCTCGTGCACGTACTGGGCGATGCTCACGTAGTCCGGGCGTTTGAGCTGGTCGAGTGCCTTGACCGACAGGCCGGTGGCCAATTTGGCCAGCTCGAAGAACTGATCGTCTTCGTCATCGCCGGCACGGGCCAGGGCGTCTTTCTGCGCGGCGTAGTACAGCGGCTTGAGTTGGATTTGTTCGATCTGCGACTCGTCGTCACCGGTGATCGGCGACAGCAAGACGTGAACGGGAGGTGTCCAGGACATGAAATGAATTCCTTGCTGAATCGTGGGGAGGTATTGCGCAATGCCGGTCAGTCAAGATGTGCAACCTGTGTGGGAGCGAGCTTGCTCGCGATGGCGGCGGTACATTCAGCATCAGGAGGTCTGATACACCGTTATCGCGAGCAAGCTCACTCCCACAGGGGATTGTGGTTAGCTGACAGGCCGTTGTTTAAGGCAACAACACCGCACGCCGCGCATCACCGAGGATGTCGACGCCGTTGAGCACGAACTTCTGGGTGCGCACGTCGATGTCGATCACCGGAACGCCGTTTTCCAGACGGTTGTAGGTGCGGCAGGACAGCTCAAGGTTGGTCTTGGGCTTCTCGCTCATTTTCAGCGGGGTTTCCTCGAGGGATTTCAACTTGCCGCCCACCGTGTGGTAGGTGAACCAGGTGTTGCCGTCCTGATCCTGGCCAGCTTCACGCACGTTCAGCAGAATGTCGTCGCCCACGCTCACGCCCAGTGCCAGCATGATTTCCGGGCCGAGGCCTTGCAGCGTCAACTTGGCCGTCAGTACCTTGCCGCCCTTGGCCATTTCCTCGCCAATGAAGCGGCCGCCACGCATCTCTTCCATGTCGAATTCGATCTTCGGCGGGCTGAACTCTTCCACCGTCGCCGACAACGGCAGGCCTTGCAGGGTGGCCGCGATGGCCTGTCTTACGCGGTTGGTAAACATTAGAGAACGTCCTCCAGGAACTGCTCGATGATTTCATCGCGGGCATTGAGTTGATAAATCATGTGTTCGTTCGGCGCGTAGCGGCCGTAGTCAATGACCACGTACCAGGTGCCGTTCTTGTACTTCTCGACGCTGTTCAATTCCGGGTGCAGGTACACGCTGCCGCCGGGGATGGTTTCGTCGGCCACCAGGGTTTGCAGCCAGTCGTTGATGCGCTTGACCTCCTGGTCCATGAACGACTTGGTCAGGTTCTTGGCCATGGCCTTCTGGCCGGCTTTCACCAGCTTGCGGCTGATGGCATCTTCCAGGCCGACGTAGCTGATGAACTTGCCGGTGATGGAGCGGTTACCCAGCAACGAGAAGCCGCCGAGGATGGTCCGGGCGTAGTAGCTGACGCCGTAGCGATTGAGCAGATCGCCTTCGGTGGAGGTGTCGAGGATGTTGTATTCGACGGTGCGCGAAACGTCCTCGGCATAGGTCACCTGGTTGCCCGGGCTCTCCCATTGCTTGACCTTGGCCAGCGCGGCAATCGCCAGGCTGGAAGGCGACAGGAAGACGTTTTTCTTCGCCGCTTTCGAGTACACGGCAGGCATGTTGTGCACCACCAGGCAACGGTCGAAACCCAGGTCCGCACCGCCCAGTTCCTGGCTGTAGGTCACTTGGTCGGCGACCGAGGCGTCCTTGCCGTCGAGCACCACACGCGCCTTGATGCGCTTGCCGAACGAAGCGAACTCGCTCGCCACGGCCTTGCTACCGGTAAAGCCCGGCGCGCCGATGATGGTCAGGTCTTCAGCGACCCCACTCAACGCCGCCAGGCCCAGTTTGCGACCGGTCTGCGCTTCGATGCCGCCGATGACGTTGTTCTGCGTATCGGCCAGCGTCGCACCCTCTTCGACGATGACCACGTAGACCGGCACCTTGACCACTTTGAGAATCTGGTAGACCGCCTGGAACAGCGTCCCCGCCTCGGCACCGGTCGGGTCCAACTGGGCATGGGTGGTGAAGCTGTTGATGCGGAACGGGGTGTTTTTCGGAATCAGCAGATTGGCATTCGGCGCGGTGCCGACCAGCCCGATGACGTTGTCCCCCAGGCCACCCATGGCCTCGGGAGATTCGGTGGCATTGACGGTAATGCCGTTGTGCTCGAAGTTCAAAACCTCAGCCATGGTTATTCAGCCTTTTTGGTGGCGGCCTTTTTGGCCGGGGTGGATGCAGAAGCCGGTTCGACGACTTCGGTTTTTTTCAGCGCCAGGCGACCGGCGCTGCGCAAGGCGTTGGCCTCGACGTCGAGCAGATCGAGTTCCTGGCCGATGCTCGACCAATGGCCGCCGCCGGTGGGGAATGGGAGGAGTACGGTGTAGGTTTGGCGTAGTGCCATTTCTGTTTCTCCGGATATGAAAAAGCCCCTTGGGAAAGGGGCTTTGAGGTTTTGGACGGATAAGAAAACGCCCCGACGGTGCGGGGCGTTTACTGGGATTGCTCGGCGAGCCAGAGAGGTGCAATCGGCCGGGATTCCAAGGAAGGAAAGTCAGATGTTTGCGGCCAGTCCCGAAGCGCCTGGCGATACGAGAGCAGCACGGGAAACTGCTCTGCATTCAACGTAGGAGCCAACTCTAACTCCTGTTCTTCACGGTGACGTGCGACCAACCATTCAGTGCTTCGAATTTCAGAATCGCGCCAGTTACGCTCGAAGGCGATCAATTGATCTGGCGATATCACCCGGTCAAAGGACTTGGGCCAACCATTGACGACCTTTATTTCTTTGCCTTGATCAATCTCATCTCTCAAGGCTTGGTACACTTCCTGAGAAAGTTCTACACACTCCTTCCCGACTGCATCGCCATAAGGTTCTCCGGGATAAAAGCCACCTGTCTCTGCGCAAAAAAATACAGTCATGATCAATATCCCCAATATTCCCAAGTTCCAACGGTATTGCTGAGTGAAACGGCAGAGTTGTTATTCACACAGACCAAGATAGTGCTCTTGGAGGTGCCGTTAGGCCGGGGCTGAGCATTCGACAAACCTTGACTATGGACTGTCCCCGAACCGGAAAGAAGCCCATTTGGAAACGCTTTAGGCAGCGTGATTGTTAGCGTTGTATAAGCACCGCCAGCAATCGCAGAGGCCGCATTGAAGGTTCCCCATTGGCGAATTAGTCCACCCGGATAATGCTGATATCCACTCGCGCCTACCGAAACTTTAAAATCATCACTGGTGACCCCTACCAACCAACCCGTCCACTCTCCCGCGTTTTGCATGACACGCACGGCAAAGATCGGCGTCTGTCCGCTGGATAGACCTCCAGTGATTCGCTGAACCAGGTAGTTGTTACTGGCATAGCCCTCGACAACAAGGCTGTAGCGTAATGACGGAGACCAGCCGAGCGGGATGTTTAGCAAACCAGCCAAAGGGGTCAAATAATTACCGGGGACCAGATAATTATCCATGTCAACTTCAGTTCTCAAGAATCCTCGACCAGCGCCAAAGGCGCCGACGGTCATAAGTACGCCGGCAGTCAGATCAAGCGGACTTGCCTGCCTCCTCATTGCAGTAGACAACGCATCCGGGACCGATCCGTTCTCCGCATACCAGGTAATACCCGCGCCAGTCGACAGAGTGATGCTATCCAGTGTATTGAGCACCAACTGATTAGCAGCAATACCCGCCACATAATCCGTACCTTGCAGGACGATGGTTGCAGTACCGGTCGACACGTTCAGCAGATTGATAGTGCCGCCATTGAACCCCGTGCTTGCCTTAGGCAAAGTGATATTCACCGGATTCGCCGAATTGATGATGAACGACTTACCGAACGCATCTGTGGTCAGAACGGTACTCGCGTCCAGCCCACCAATGCTTGAATGGTTACCGAGCGCACGCTGCACAAACGCAGTCGTCGCGAGTTGCTGATTGTTGTTGCTGACCGGTGCAGTCGGAGCCGTCGGGACGCCCAGCAACGCGGGCGAATTGAGCGGCGCAAACCCTTGAGTGATGTTCTGAAACGCCAACGCCGTAGTGCCCAGTACGATCAAACCATCGGTAATCAACTGCCAGATCGTATTGGCAAGCGTCGCGCCCTCCTCCACCGAGACAATCAACCCCGAAGTCACCTCGGCACTCGCATCGGCATCCTTTGCCCGAACCCAAGCGCCGTTCGCGACAACGTAAATACCGTTGTCTTTCGCCAAAGTCTGGGATTTGACCAAGACACGATTCCCGGCGATCACCGCAACACCATCGATCGCCTGCGCGCCACTCAAGACAATATTGGCTGTCGTTGCCACCCGCACAGATTGCTTGTTGTCGAGCTTGGCGAGTTCGTCAGCCACATAGCCGGCAACCCAAGCCCGCGTCGCCTTGACCACCGTATCGTCAATCAGCAACGTCACCAGCTCAGCATTACTGGTCTCGAAAATCGACCGGATGTAGAACTCTTTGCCCGAACCGGACGTCGCCAACACCGGTTTGAACGACTCCGGATACTTGACGATCGCGTACAGGATCCCGGTATCGGTCCAGATTCCGGCCTCACGCACATACCAGCCACCCACCTCAGGTGGGATGGTGACCTCAGCGAGTAACCAGCTCGGGTTTTTCTCATCCTGGAACAGCGCGTTCAATGGCCCGCGCCACACTTCGCGCTTGAGTGCCGTCGCTGTTGCAGCCGGGTTGTATTCCGCGCCGCCGCCGTCGCCGACGGAAATCTGTGACAGTTTGATCGGTACGCCCGTCGCCTTGCAGGCGGTTTCGTAGGCAATCCCCGCGTCGGTAAGCAGGGTGTAGTAGTCGGCCATTTAGGACCCCTGTGGATAAATAGTGGAAGTTTCGACGGTGTAGAGCCCTGCAGCCATGAAGGACTGGCCCGAGGCTTCAAGGCCCTGGATGACAATCGGATAAACCGTGGTCAGCTCGCCGCACACCGTGGCGGCCCCGATGACGTGGCGACCGGAGGCACTCAAGCCGACCGACACCGTCAAGGTGTCGCGTTCGCTCTTGGCGTCGGCCAGGCGCCGGTCAAGGCGGGCGTCGATTTCTTCGCTGTAGGGCTGCTCGGTAAATGCCCTGACGGAAAAACTGTAGGGCGGGCCGGGTGGCGTTTGCTCATACCAGGCGCGCACTTCAGGCATCAGTTGCAAACCCTTGGCGGCATTTTCCAGCGCCTTTCGCGTCCCGGCCTGCCGGGCGGTGGGCCAGGCGAGCTCAACGGTCAGGCGCTTCTGCGCCTCAGGTGCCGCGGAGCTCCACTCGTTGACCCCACGATCCGCCGCGAGATACGGCAGGAATGCCAGGGGCGTGGTCGCCGGGTTCATCAGTTCGGGAAACGGCGGATCGATGCCTTCGAGCAACCGGGCGAAACCCAGATCGAGCGCTCGTTCCAACGGTGAGCTGTTGGCCGGCAACAGGCTCGGGTGAGGTGTGTCGTCACTCATAACGTATCCACCTCGACCTCGATACCCGTGCAATACGGCGCCTGGAAAGCCGTGGTCACGATCGGTGCAAGCGGCTCGAGAATCTGCAGCTGAACCGCGCCCGCGCTGTGCAGCGTGTAGTCGATCCAGCTCGGGTCCACCCGACCTTCCAGGCGATGACAAGCTTGGGCATATGCCTGCAACTGCTGCTCGGCGGCAACCTGAGTCAACCCCGAATCCGGGCCGGCATTGATCTTCGCCACGACACGGATTTTGTAGGGTTTGATCTGCGCGGCCTGGACGATGACCCGATCCGTTTCCGGTCGCACATCAGGCCGAGCGAAATGCTCGCGAACGCCGTCGAGCAGCGCCTCGGACGGTGTGCCATTGCCCTCTCGGGACAGCACCGTGACCGTGACTTCGCCTGGCGCAGTGCGGCGGCCATTGCCGTCCTTGACCTGCGCCGCATAGCCATCCGGGTCGAAGGTGTAGGTAACCGTTACCACGCCCGCCGAGGCATTTTCCACCTTCACGACGGGCCGCTCACCCAAGGTAAAAATCTCCCGCCGATACTGCATGCGCGAGCCGGCCGCCGGGGCATGGGGGGCCAGGTAGTAGCGCAACCGGGCGTCATCGTCGCTCTCGTAGACTGCGGGAACGGGCGGAAACGCTGCAGGATCACCGGGATCAAGCAACTGGCGCTCCAAGCCCATGTCGGCGAGCCGCGCATCGAGGTTGCTGCCCGTGGCCCACCACGCCAGCATCTGCTGGATGCGGGCGTTGTACTTGCGTTCGTGGGTTTGCAGGCGGACACAGAACGCCTCGAGGGCGAGGGTCAGCAATTCGCTTTGGTTTTCGAGACTGTCCACCAGCTTCGCCGCGCTGGCGGGCGAACGGGCACCGACGTACTCGACCACGAAGGTCTTGAATTCGGCGAGCAAATCCTCGAACGCTTCGACGGTGACGATGGCCGGTTCCGCCAGTTGGTTCTGGCCGGGTATCAACATGCTCATGTCACCACCTCGAAAGTCTGTTTGCGGTTTTTCCAGGTGCCGGCGAAACGCAACAACAAGCCGGCGCCGTGTCGGCTGGCGACAATGATCTGCGGTTCAAAATCATCGATGCCGTTGTCCGGGTTGTAGAACGCTTGGGCCGCGTGGCTCTGGGCAAGGATCAGCAGGTCGTCGCCGAGGTTCTGCCCCAGCAACTGCGTGAGGGCGCAGCCATACAGCGGACGCTTCTGGCGAGTGCCCAACGGTGTGGTCAGGGCCCGGGTGGCGCGCTGCACGAACTGCAGCCAGTCGTCGACCGTGACGCCGGTATTTCGATCGATTCCAATCATGGGGAAATCTCTTATGCGGTACTGATGACACGTCCCTGGTGATCCACCACCGGGCCGCTCAGGTGCACACCGGAGGCGTCGAGCCGAATGCCGACGGCGCCCAGTTGCCATTCGATGGCATCGGGCGTCATCGCCAGCCGCGCCAGGCCAATGTTCAACTGCAGGGCTTCGCGGGAACCGCTGAACGTCGCCGGGCCGTTTTGCCAGTGCAGGACATGACTGCCGTGGTCGTAGCCGTTTTCCGTACCGTCCTGATAGAGGCGACGCGTCAGCGAGGCCTGGGTCGAGACGGGCGGGAACTGACCGCCGTTGAGGCCGAACAGCGCCACCGCCTGTCCACCGCTCTCACCGCCGCCATGGTTGAGCAACAGGCATTGCTCGCCCACGGACGGAATCCGCGACTCGCTCTGGGTCCCGGCGCTCGGGTTGAAAAAACGGATCGCCGGGGTCAGCAGACCGCCATGGCTGACCTTGCAGGTGTTGCTGGCGGCGTCGACCTCCTGGCAAACGCCGATGCGGCAGAAACTCTCCGCCCGCCGATGCAGGTCTTCCAGCTCGGTTTCCATCTGCGCCAGACGCTCGATGATCGGCCCCAGATGCATCCGTAGCAGCGCATCAAACATGGCTCAGCCCTCGAGTGCGGTGTATTGGTCCGGGTCGTCGATGTTCGAGACTTCCCAGGTACGGGCAAATTTCGGGATGCCCAACGGGTCCTCCAGCAGCGTCGGGCCCAAGTACAAGGTTTGGTGGAATAAAAGGGTCCAGGCGGTGTACGTCCGTGCCGGGCTGATGAACGTGGACGCAAGACCATCGATCTCCGTGGGCAGATCGCATTGGTCGCCCGACAGTCCCCAGCGGTTGTCCACGACCAGGTGTTTCAGCTCACCGGCCAGGTCGCACGCTTCCCATCCCGGAACGGCCATGACCACCTGCAGGGAAACCGTCAGGACATGGGCGATACGCCCGTCGTTGGCGCGGTTGCCTGACGCATCACGTTCAATGGCAATCAGCACCCAGGGCTGGTCGTCGGTGCCATCAAAATCCTGAGGGCTGCCGATTTTCAAAGTCGGATAAGTGGCGCGCAGCGTCTGGGCAATGGCGGCGAACAGCTGCGACGGTTTTTCGATAAGGACGGGCATTGATCGCCTCCTTGTGTATGGATCAACAATGTCGATTCATGGCTGGTCGGGAGGAACGTCCCGCGGTGGCACTTCGCAGACGCCAATCCGCTTGGCGACCCAGCGCTCGTAAAGACCGATCGCCACATCGGCACCGGCCATGGCGGTCAGGCAACCCAGGGCGCAGGCGCTCCAGATCGACATGCCGAGGGCGTACAACAGCATGGTTGCCGACACGCCGCAGACCACGCAGGCACCGGAGCGCAAGGCCAGGCGCCGCAACAGCGACCAGCCGCGGGCGCCCTCCTTGTCGGCGCGCCACATCTCGCCGGACACCCCGCCCACCAGGGCGAGCACGATGACCAGCCAGATCGGCATGTCCAGCAACGCTTGTTGCTCGTTTGTCATGTCTCGTTTCCTGGGGATGATTAATATTGGACGGGTAAGTTTTTTTGAAATGGAATGAGATGCGGGTCGGTGAAACCCACTAAATCGCTAGAAACGGCGTTCAAGCGTTTTTCAGGTAATTGGGGGCTTACATCACTTTGGCGCAGCGCAGGTCGCGCCTTTGTAAGTCATGGTGTAGGTGTAGTGCCGGTCCCAAGGCAGCGGTAGCCCGCTGGGGGCTGCCCATTCCGCGTAGTTGCCCGACATCGACCCCACGGCAACGACCTTACCCATGGCAATGGTCGCGAGATTGTTGGCGCTCCCTGCACCCGGCATTGGCACACTCCCGTTCCATTGGAGGTCTTCTCCGTTCTGGAACCATGCGCCCTTCCAGCCGGCCTGCGAGCTCGAGTACCAGGTGTTGTCTGCTTTGAAACAGATCGTTTGGTTGGCGAAAAAACCACCGCCCGGAACGTGGTAGGAAGCGAATTGCCAGGAACCGACAGGTGAGGTTTCAGCAATGGCTTGGATGGCCTGGGAGGCCAGGACTGCTGCGATCAGCACACTGAGCATTTTTTTCATTAACTGACTTCCTTTAGGTAAGTAGCTTTGTTGGGACGTTGATAGGAATCTTTATCGGAAGCACCTCACGGCACAGGCATTCCAAAAAGCCCGGTCGCCCAGGCTTTTCAGTAATGCGCTTAATCTTTCGGCGCGACTGGCGCGGTACGGATCCATTCAAATTGTTTTTCCGACCGCGGTCCCTGCCCGCCGGATAACTGCTTCTGGTGCTTTACGCTGCACACCCGGGTCAGTTGCCAACCCTCTGAACCGTTAAGGCCGGTTCATCGCTGCCTGTTGGTGGAACTAAAGAGCTTCGTTGCCAGCCGCTTTGTCGAGCGGCTTGGACATAGAATATGCATGGATGCATATACAGTCAATGCATAAATGCATTTATTTATGCGCGCGAAATGCACAAACGCATTTAACCCTCGTAAACACGGGTGTTGGGAGTTTTCAGGAGGCGAAAAAAAACCCGCACGGCGGCGGGTTTTATCTGACAGCGGGGGGGTTAGCGGGCGTACATGCCCCACCAGAAGACATGACCGAGGATGACGATTTGCTCATCCTGCATTTCCTGGAAGGTGTAGTCCTCGTCCGGATGTTCATCACGGTTGAAGCTGCGCAGGCGAATGCCAGTGGGCAGGCGATAAAGCTGCTTCACCCGCAATTGGCCATTGTGGTTGATGGCGTAGAGGTCACCGTCGACGATGTCGCCGATCCCACATTTACCTGCGTTCACCCCAACCGTGGCCCCGTCGCGCAGCACAGGCAACATGCTGTTGCCGCGCACCGTCACGCATTTGGCCTGGTCGAACTGCACACCGTTGTGGCGCAGGCTGCGCTTGCCGAAGCGCAGACTTGAGCGTTCGCTTTCCTCGATGACGAATCTTCCTGATCCAGCAGCCAATTCAACCTCGCGCAGAAAAGGGACCGAGACCTCGTCTTCCTCGACGGGTGTTTCGTCGTCCCACAGGCTTATGTCCTTGAGTTCGGAATGCGGCTCGTCGCGGCGGGCATTGCCGACGGGCACAACGTCCGCGCGCCCGCGCAGCTGGTCGGTGCTCACGGCAAAATATTCGGCGATCTTCGAGATGTGTTTATCCGAAGGGTCGACGATCTTGCCGCTGAGGATCCGCGAGAGGGTGGACTGAGGCACGCCGGTACGCCGGTGAAGCTCCGTGGGGGAGATCCCGTGCTGGTCGAGCAATGCTCTTAATACGGTAGAAACGTTGCGTTTTTGCATAACGCGCATAGTGCTTGTTCTTTTCGCAGAAGACAAATGCTGTTTTGCATAAACGTGCATATCAATGATGAGATCGCTCACATCTGGGGCGTGTCGGACCGCGTATTGAAGACGGCGGAGCCTTCAACATCAATACAGGCTGACTTACCGCTATCGCGAGCAAGCTCGCTCCCACAGAGGATCTGCGGTGGACGCGATGTCTATAACAACCCCGGAACATAGGTGGGAACGGGCTTGCTCGCGATGACGGCAGCGCATTCAACATCAATGCAAGATGATCCAACGCTGTCTCTGGCTACGTAGGGCAGCCAGCTTTTTTGTGAGCGCTTCGCACTCAAGCGGGAGCAAGCTCCCTCGCCACGGATCAATCCGAAATTTTCCCTACAACCTCATGGGAAATCGCCCGATCCGCGTCCTTCAATTGTGCGGCACCAGGCTACGTCGTCTTGCGCCTCTGCCTACAACTACGCCAGAATCCGCCGGCTTGTCCATCTTGGATCCCACCGGTACTTTGGTTCTCGTCACTGCCCATCAGTGATCGGGTTTAGTAGCTCGGCATCCAAGATGTTCATTGCTCCATTCAGTCAGGTATTCCTTCTCCTGCGCTCAATGGTAGCTGTGCGCAGGGCGCCCTCGGGTGCGCCGGTTTCTTGGATCCCCGGTCTACTAACCTGCGTACAGCTGCCACCCACTTCGTTTAGTAGCGAATCGGTGGTGGCTCTCACTTCGAGGATCCAAGAATCATGAGCAAGAACACGTCCAATCCCCCCACCCCAGACGATCACGTCTCCCGCAGCCAATCGGCCAACGCCAAGAAACTCGACGACGCGGCCACTCGCGCCCTGGACTATTACCTCAAACCAAAAGCCGACAAAGAAACCTGCGACACCCTCGACACCCTTTTCGTCATCGCCCCTAACGTCGATGCCGAATGCCTGCTCGCCAATCTCAGCGAAACCCTGGCCTCGACCAATGCCATGGTCAGCGACCTGGCATTCGACCTGAAGGGCTCGCGGCGGCATATCGCCCTGGGGGTCCAGCAGATGATCGAGCTGAGCCAGTTGCTCGCGAATCGAGCGTTGGATGTAGTCGATCCGAGGTAGGCATCCGTGATGCAAACCGGGATTTAAGAGAAGCCCGAGTAATCACTGTGGGAGCGAGCTTGCTCGCGATAGCGGTAGTTCAGTTACAACTAAGTTGTATTGGCTGCCGTCATCGCGAGCAAGCTCGCTCCCACAATTGGATCGGGGTACGACCGGGAGAGCCAGGTCGGCTATCAGACCGCTTCGCGAGCAAGCTTTGCTCCCACAACAGATTTGATGGGTGTACGACCGGGAGAGCCAGGTCGGCTATCAGACCGCCTCGCGAGCAAGCTTTGCTCCCACAACAGATTTGATGGGTGTACGACCGGGAGAGCCAGGCCGGCTGTCAGGCCGCCTCGCGGTGGACGTTGATCTCGGGCGCCCCATTAACCACGCTGGCTGAACGAAGGTGTTGCGCAGTGGGCAACCCGGCATGAATGCCGGGTTAGCCGCGCTGGGCCATGGATGGCCCTTCGCGGCGGCCCATGGAGCAATGCCTTCGTTCAGGCATGCCGAGCCTAGGCGAGGCACCGAGTGGTGGGGCAAAAGCGCTTTGGTTACTTTCGCCTGGGCCGGCATTCCGGCTTTTCGAAAGTGACCCGCCGTCAGGGCGGAACCATAAGCAGCCGTTACCGAAGAATCGGATATACACCCCGTCCAAAACCACTCACATATGGGTCGCCCCCGACCACCCATGTTAACCTTGCGCCCATCGCGGAAAAGCCCGGGCCGCCGCCCTCCTTTTGCCCCACACCTTTCAACGAGCTTGCCTGACACCGATGAATACAGCCGTGAACGACCTGTCCTCCCACACGCCGATGATGCAGCAATACTGGCGCCTGAAGAACCAGCACCCCGATCAGCTGATGTTCTACCGCATGGGCGACTTCTACGAAATCTTCTACGAGGACGCGAAGAAGGCCGCCAAGTTGTTGGACATCACCCTGACGGCGCGTGGGCAATCGGCGGGCATGGCAATTCCGATGTGTGGGATTCCTTACCACGCGGCGGAAGGTTACCTGGCGAAGCTGGTCAAGCTGGGCGAGTCGGTAGTGATTTGCGAGCAAGTCGGCGACCCGGCCACCAGCAAAGGGCCCGTGGAACGCCAAGTCGTACGCATCATCACCCCGGGTACGGTCAGTGATGAAGCCCTGCTGGATGAACGCCGGGACAACCTGATCGCCGCAGTGCTGGGGGATGAGCGCCTGTTCGGCCTGGCCGTGCTGGACATCACCAGTGGCAACTTCTCGGTGCTGGAGATCAAGGGTTGGGAAAACCTGCTGGCGGAGCTCGAGCGAGTCAATCCGGTGGAGCTGCTGATCCCGGATGACTGGCCCAAAGACCTGCCGGCAGAAAAACGCCGTGGCGTGCGGCGTCGGGCGCCGTGGGATTTCGAGCGCGACTCGGCGCTGAAAAGTCTTTGCCAGCAGTTCTCCACCCAAGACCTCAAGGGCTTCGGCTGTGAGAACCTGACCCTGGCCATTGGCGCCGCCGGTTGCCTGCTGGCCTACGCCAAGGAAACCCAGCGCACCGCCCTGCCCCACTTGCGCAGCCTGCGTCACGAGCGCCTGGATGACACGGTGGTGCTGGACGGCGCGAGCCGCCGCAACCTGGAACTGGACACCAACCTGGCCGGCGGCCGCGACAATACCCTGCAATCGGTGGTCGACCGTTGCCAGACCGCCATGGGCAGCCGCCTGCTCACCCGCTGGCTGAACCGTCCGCTGCGTGACCTGACGGTGCTGCTGGCGCGCCAGACTTCCATCACCTGCCTGCTGGACCGTTATCGCTTCGAGCAACTGCAACCACAGCTCAAGGAAATCGGTGACATCGAGCGGATCCTCGCCCGTATCGGCCTGCGCAACGCCCGTCCCCGCGACTTGGCACGCCTGCGCGATGCCCTCGGCGCCTTGCCCGAACTGCAAGTGGCGATGACCGACCTCGAAGCGCCGCACCTGCAGCAACTGGCGCGCACCACCAGCACCTATCCGGAGCTGGCCGCGCTGCTGGAAAAAGCCATCATCGATAATCCACCGGCAGTGATCCGTGACGGCGGCGTGCTGAAAACCGGCTACGACGCCGAACTCGACGAGTTGCAATCGCTGAGCGAAAACGCCGGTCAGTTCCTGATCGACCTCGAAGCCCGGGAAAAAGCCCGCACCGGCCTGGCCAACCTCAAGGTCGGCTACAACCGCATCCACGGCTACTTCATCGAGTTGCCGAGCAAGCAGGCCGAGCAAGCCCCGGCCGATTACATCCGCCGCCAGACCCTCAAGGGCGCAGAGCGTTTCATCACCCCGGAACTCAAGGCGTTCGAAGATAAGGCGCTGTCGGCCAAGAGCCGCGCCCTGGCTCGGGAAAAGATGCTCTATGAAGCGCTGCTCGAAGATCTGATCAGCCAACTGCCGCCCTTGCAGGACACCGCCGGCGCCCTGGCGGAACTGGACGTGCTAAGCAACCTGGCCGAGCGCGCGCTGAACCTGGACCTCAACTGCCCGCGCTTCGTCAGCGAACCGTGCATGCGCATCAGCCAAGGCCGTCACCCGGTGGTCGAGCAAGTACTGAGCACGCCGTTCGTGGCCAACGACCTGAGCCTGGACGACAACACCCGCATGCTGGTGATCACCGGTCCGAACATGGGCGGTAAATCCACCTACATGCGCCAGACCGCATTGATCGTGCTGCTGGCCCACATTGGCAGCTTCGTGCCGGCGGCGAGCTGCGAATTGTCCCTGGTGGACCGGATTTTCACCCGGATCGGCTCCAGCGATGACCTGGCCGGCGGACGTTCGACGTTCATGGTGGAAATGAGCGAAACCGCGAACATCCTGCACAACGCCACCGAACGCAGCCTGGTGCTGATGGACGAAGTCGGACGTGGCACCAGTACGTTCGACGGCCTGTCCCTGGCCTGGGCAGCGGCCGAACGCCTGGCGCACTTGCGGGCCTACACGCTGTTCGCCACCCATTACTTCGAACTCACCGTGTTGCCGGAAAGCCAGCCTTTGGTGGCGAACGTGCACCTCAATGCCACCGAGCACAACGAACGCATCGTGTTCCAGCACCACGTGCTGCCCGGCCCGGCCAGCCAGAGCTACGGCTTGGCGGTGGCGCAACTGGCCGGTGTGCCAAGTGAAGTCATTACCCGTGCCCGTGAACACCTGAGCCGCCTGGAAACCACCAGCCTGCCCCACGAAACGCCGCGCCCGACCAAAGGCAAACCGGCCGCACCGCAGCAAAGCGACCTGTTCGCCAGCCTGCCGCATCCGGTACTCGATGAACTGGCCAAGCTCGATCTGGATGACCTGACACCTCGTCGGGCACTGGATTTACTCTATACATTGAAGACACGGATCTAACACACAGGCTTTCAAGCTGTTAGAATCGCGCGCGGTTTGGGATGCTGCGAACTATTAGCCTGGTTCGCAGACTATCGCTCCCAAACCTGGCGACCCCACCGTGAAGGGGCTTCGCTGCCGCCGCCTGAGGAGAGAATTAGAAATGACCTTCGTCGTCACCGACAACTGCATCAAGTGCAAGTACACCGACTGCGTAGAAGTGTGTCCGGTGGACTGCTTTTACGAAGGGCCGAATTTCCTGGTCATTCACCCGGACGAGTGCATCGACTGCGCCCTGTGTGAACCGGAATGCCCGGCGAATGCCATTTTCTCGGAAGACGAAGTGCCGACCGGTATGGAGAACTTCATCGAGCTGAACGCCGAACTGGCGGACATCTGGCCGAACATTACCGAGAAGAAAGACGCGCTGCCTGACGCTGAAGAGTGGGATGGCAAGACTGGCAAGATCGCAGACCTGGAACGCTGATTACCATCGTTCGCTGAGAAGGCCCCTTGCGGGCCTTTTTGCTGCCTGGAACAAAATCGCAGGCAAAAAAAAGGGGCGGTTTGACCCGCCCACATTTTTTCCCTAATCCCTTTAATCCTTTTCATCATCCTGATGAATCGCGTCCTGCGATGTCCTTCCTTCCCATCGTCCTTGACGGGTGTGTCTGTCCGTCGACACAGGGCTGATATTAGTGTTTTCCCGGGCGAGTGCAACGCGGCTGATACAGGTGGCCGGCTCTGTCACACTACATTCATCAGAAAATTCCCCTTATAAATCAGTTAAATATAAAAATATCACGGCGTTTATAGCGGTCTGTCCCGCCGATGAGAAACCAATCGCTTACGTAACACTAGGCAAAGGCTTACACGCTAAATCTATAAATAGAATAAGCGTGGGAACACTCACCGGCCGCCCTCGCCACAAGAATGTGGTGCCCCCTGGACCACGGCCCATGCTCACAAACGAAAAAGCCCCGAACCAGTCGGGGCTTTTGCTGTTGCACTGAGCTTTATGTCACTGGAACAGCGACTCGCTCGACAAGCCGTTTTTCTCCAGGATCTCACGCAGACGCTTGAGACCTTCCACCTGGATCTGCCTGACCCGCTCACGGGTCAAACCAATCTCCAAGCCCACATCTTCAAGCGTGCTGCTTTCATGACCGCGCAAGCCGAAGCGGCGAATCACCACTTCCCGTTGCTTGTCCGTAAGTTCCGAAAGCCACTGGTCAATGCTCTGGGACAAGTCATCGTCCTGGAGCAACTCGCAAGGATCGGTCGGACGATCGTCGGTCAGGGTATCCAGCAGGGTCTTATCCGAGTCCGGCCCCAGCGAGACGTCTACCGAAGAGACCCGCTCGTTGAGCCCAAGCATGCGCTTGACCTCCCCTACCGGTTTTTCCAGCAGGTTGGCGATTTCTTCGGGTGAAGGTTCATGGTCGAGTTTTTGGGTCAACTCACGGGCAGCCCGCAGGTAGACATTCAGCTCCTTGACCACATGAATCGGCAACCGGATGGTCCGGGTCTGATTCATGATTGCACGTTCGATGGTCTGGCGGATCCACCAGGTGGCGTAGGTCGAGAAACGGAAGCCGCGTTCGGGGTCGAATTTCTCGACGGCGCGAATCAGGCCCAGGTTGCCCTCTTCGATCAGGTCCAGCAGTGAAAGTCCACGATTGACGTAGCGTCGGGCGATTTTCACCACCAGGCGCAGGTTGCTTTCAATCATGCGTTTTCGACCGGCCGGGTCGCCACTTTGCGACAGCCGCGCAAAATGAACTTCTTCCTCGGGGGAGAGCAGCGGCGAGAAACCGATTTCGTTGAGGTACAGCTGAGTGGCGTCAAGCGCCCGGGTGTAATCGATGTACTTATGTTGTTTAAGTGAAGCGGAGTGTTTGGATTTGGCACGAACGGAAGGTGGAGTCGCCCCTTCATCATTCGACATCGAATCCATAGCGATGCCGGTCTCCATAAGGAGAACCTCATCGTCGATGTCAAACTCCGGCACTTCTTTACTGAGAGCCATTGTTATAGTCCTTTGGTGAGTTCGACCTCAAGCTCAAGCGACGCCTTTATCCTTGGCAACGCTGGAGCCTGTTCCCTCTACGTGACGGAACAGGCTGACAATCAAATCAACGCCGTGGCAGGAATTGCAGCGGATCTACTGGTTTACCTTGTCGGCGAATCTCAAAGTGCAGTTTCACCCGATCTGTTCCCGTCGATCCCATTTCGGCAATTGTCTGTCCGACCTTGACCTGCTGCCCCTCCCGAACCAACAGCCTGCGGTTGTGGCCGTAGGCACTGACGTAGGTATCGCTGTGTTTGATGATCACGAGTTCGCCGTAGCCCCTCAAACCACTCCCGGCGTACACAACCGTGCCATCAGACGCGGCTAAAACAGGCTGTCCCAAATCCCCGGCGATATCAATTCCTTTATTCAAACTACCGTTTGAAGAGAATTTTCCAATGAGAACGCCATTAGAAGGCCATCCCCAGCCTGTCGGGGCGGGGCCTGCCGGAGGCATCGGAGCGGGGGCTGGTTTGCTCGCGACGGACGGTACTGTCGCCGTTTCAGCCCCCGCCGGCCGGCGAATGACCGTGGTTTTACTCGACGAAGAAGGGGTCGAACCCGACTGCGTCACCACCGCGGTAGGCGTTGAACCGTTACGGCCATCAAAGCGAATTGTCTGACCGGGGTGAATCGTATAAGGCGCAGGAATGTTGTTACGCGCCGCGAGGGCTTTGTAGTCCCAGCCGTAGCGGAAAGCGATGGAAAACAGCGTATCGCCGCGACGGACTACATATTGGCCGGTCGTTACTGTAGGACGTTGAGGTGCTGCACTGTTGCGATCGACAACCCGGACATTACTCGACGGCGTACTGGAACATCCGACCAGCAAAGTGCTCAAGACAAGGCCAGTCACCAGGCGCTGAAAGCTCGTGATACCCATACGCTGCGCAATGACTGTGAGACTCACCCGCCGCTCCCTTTGTGGTGGCTGAAAAATTGGAAACTGCCTGTCCAGGCAGAACTCATATAAATATAGCTGGCAACGACAGCGCCTCTATTAATGAAGCACAACGTGTCGCCGCACACGTTTGCTCGACGCCGTTGGACTCTGTTCAGCAAATCGGTGCCGCTGTAAGACACAGGCCAGGCCACGGAATTCAGCGTCTGTTTATAAATGCTCAGGCCAACGGTCCATTGAGTAACGGCACGAACCGTACCGCCCCCAGGACGTGTCGCGAAAAACCGTGTTCTTCACGCACGATCAGCATCAGTTGCTGGACTTCACCGGCGCCCACCGGAATGACCAGTCGTCCACCGGGGGCAAGCTGATCCAGCAGGGCCTGGGGTACATCGGTGGCCACCGCGGTCACAATGATGCCGTTGTACGGCGCCAGAGCCGGCCATCCCTCCCAGCCATCGCCCCAGCGAAACACCACGTTGCGCAGGTTCAACTCAACCAGGCGTTCCTTGGCGCGATCCTGCAGTACCTTGATCCGCTCTACGGAAAACACCCGCTCGACCAGTTGCGACAACACCGCCGTCTGGTAACCCGAGCCGGTACCGATCTCCATCACCTTGTCCAGCGGCCCCGCCTCCAACAGCAACTCGCTCATGCGGGCCACCATGTATGGCTGGGAAATGGTCTGGTTGTGGCCGATCGGCAACGCCGTGTCTTCATAGGCGCGATGCGCCAGGGCTTCATCGACGAACAGATGGCGCGGTGTGCGGCGAATCACTTCCAACACCTGGGCGTTGGACAAGCCTTCTTCGTAGAGACGCTGGATCAGTCGTTCACGGGTGCGCTGGGAGGTCATGCCGATTCCGCGGCGCAGCATATCGTCTTGCTCACGAGCCATCAGCGCAGCCCCTCCAGCCAGCCATCGAGATGTCCAAAGGCGTCGTTGAAGGTGCGGTCCAGTTGCAACGGCGTGATCGAGACATAACCTTGCATCACCGCATGGAAATCAGTGCCCGGCCCACCGTCCTCGGCATCACCGGCCGCAGCGATCCAGTAACCGGCCTTGCCGCGCGGGTCGACGACGTGCATCGGCTTGGCGGCGCGGGCACGATGGCCCAGGCGAGTGAGCTGGATGCCACGGATGTGATCGAGTGGAAGGTTGGGGATATTCACGTTCAGCACGGTGCGTGGCGGCAGGTCCAGCTCGCCATGGGCTTCGACCAGTTTACGGGCGAAGTAGGCGGCGGTAGGCAAGTTGTCGACCTGGCGTGAAACAAACGAAAAGGCAAACGAAGGCTTTTCCAGGAAGCGCCCCTCCAGGGCCGCGGCGACCGTGCCGGAATAAAGCACATCATCCCCCAGGTTGGCGCCCAGGTTGATCCCCGATACCACCATGTCCGGCTCTCGCTCCAGCAGGCCGTTGAGGCCCAGGTGCACGCAATCGGTCGGTGTTCCGTTGAGGCTGATGAAACCGTTATCCAGGTAGCAGGGGTGCAACGGACGGTCGAGCGTCAGCGAGCTGCTGGCGCCGCTTTTGTCCTGGTCCGGGGCGATGACCACGCACTCGGCAAAATCCGCCAGCGCAGCATAAAGCGCGGCAAGACCGGGTGCAGTCACCCCGTCGTCGTTAGAAATCAGAATACGCATGGGCTGTCCGTCTGCCCCACCGGCACCAGATCGACGAGTTCGCGCACCAAGACAGTGGCGAAACATCCGGCCGGCAGGACGAATTCCAGTTGCAGAATGTCAGGCGAGGGATAATGCCACGACAGCCCGCCAATGGGCAGTCGCAGGATGCGACGTTCGTG
Source organism: Pseudomonas sp. St316 (assembly GCF_018325905.1). Classification (NCBI taxonomy): domain Bacteria; kingdom Pseudomonadati; phylum Pseudomonadota; class Gammaproteobacteria; order Pseudomonadales; family Pseudomonadaceae; genus Pseudomonas; species Pseudomonas sp. St316. Next base: position 5,390,985 of record NZ_AP021901.1, read on the forward strand.
ACTCATTCCCGCGTTTATCAACCAGTCGCGTAAATCGGCTTCGCCTGCGGCGATGGCTTGTTCCAGTTCGAACGTCGCACCGGCGGCAGGCGAAGGCCCCTCGCCCCACTGCGGCCCGGTCGGATGCACGTCGAGGATCGCCAGGCGCGGGTCGCTGCACTCAGCCTCGCCGGCCGGGAAGAAACTGCGACTGTCGGTGAAGGCGAGCAAATCGCCCACCTGGGCTTGCTGCCAGGTACCGTCGGCGACCCGCGCCGCCAGCACCCGGTTGAACAGAAAACTGCGGGCGGTGGATAACAGACGCGAGCGCACATTGCGCTGTTCCGGCAACGCCTTGCGCGCCGCCCAGGCCCGGGCATCGACGACATTGCCGCCGTCGTGGCCGAAACGCTGGGCGCCAAAATAGTTGGGGATGCCCTGGCGGACAATCTGTTGTAGACGCGCATCGATCGCCGCCGCGTCGCCCGTAAACTGGGTCAGGCGCAAGGTAAAGCCATTGGCCGAGTGCGCGCCGCGTTGCAGCTTGCGCCTGTGGCGTGCGGTCTTTAGGATCTTCAGCGTGTCGTTCTCTGCCGCCGACAGGTCCGGATCGGCCTTGCCCGGCAACTGAACGCTGAACCACTGGCGGGTCAGGGCCTGGCGGTCCTTGAGCCCGGCGTAGCTGACGGTGCGCAACGGCACGCCGGCAGCCTTGGCGATTCGCCGGGCCGCTTCTTCGGTGTTCAAGCCACGCTTTTCAACCCAGATCCACAGGTGCTCGCCATCGCCGGTCAACGGGATGTCGAGCACTTCATCGACCTGGAAGTCTTCAGCGGTGGCTTTGAGTACCGCGCGACCCAGTGACTCGCCGTAGGCACGTGGCCCCAACAATTCCAATTCGGTCATGAGCGCAGCAACAAGGCGATGGAATGGACGGCAATGCCTTCTTCGCGACCGACGAAGCCAAGCTTCTCGGTGGTGGTGGCTTTCACGTTCACTTGGTCCAACTCAACTTGAAGATCCTCGGCGATCGACTGGCGCATCGCTTCGATGTGCGGCGCCATCTTGGGGGCCTGGGCAACGATGGTGTTATCGACATTGCCGACTTTCCAGCCCTTGGCATGGATCAGCGAGACCACATGACGCAGCAGCACGCGGCTGTCGGCGCCCTTGAATTGCGGGTCGGTGTCGGGGAAGTGTTTGCCTATGTCACCCAGGGCAGCCGCGCCGAGCAAGGCATCGCTCAAGGCGTGCAGCAGGACATCACCGTCAGAATGCGCGAGCAGCCCGAAGCCGTGTGCGATCCGCACGCCGCCCAGGGTAATGAAGTCGCCTTCAGCGAAACGGTGAACATCGTAGCCGTGGCCAATACGCATAAAAAAACGCCCCGATTTTTGTCAGGGCGTGATTCTACCTGCATTAGGCGTTTAGAGCGCGCGCATGATGCTGTAAGTGGTCAACAATGAAGCTGGCAATGAAGAAATAACTGTGGTCGTAGCCCGGTTGCAGGCGCAGTTGCAACGGATGGTTGGCAGTCTTGGCCGCTTGTTGCAGGGCTTCGGGCTTGAGCTGGTTGGCCAGGAAATCATCGCGATCGCCTTGGTCCACCAACAGGGGCAGCTTTTCCTGGGCCTCGGCAATCAAGGCGCAGGCATCCCATTCACGCCATTTCGAACGGTCTTCCCCCAGGTAACGAGAGAAAGCCTTCTGGCCCCAAGGGCAATCCATCGGATTGTTGATCGGCGAAAAAGCCGACACCGAACGGTAACGCCCCGGGTTGCGCAAGGCGCAGACCAGCGCGCCATGACCGCCCATGGAATGACCACTGATGCCACGCCTGTCCGAAGCCGGGAAATGCGCTTCGACGAGTGCCGGCAATTCCTGCACCACGTAGTCATGCATCCGATAGTGCCGTGCCCACGGATCCTGCGTGGCGTTCAGATAAAAGCCCGCCCCCAGGCCGAAGTCCCAGGCACCGTCCGGATCGCCCGGCACATCGGCGCCACGGGGGCTGGTGTCTGGCGCAACGATGATCAGGCCCAACTCGGCGGCCATGCGCTGGGCACCGGCCTTTTGCATGAAGTTCTCGTCGGTGCAGGTCAGCCCGGACAACCAATACAGCACGGGCAACTTGCCGCCCTGCTCGGCTTGCGGCGGCAGGTACACGGCAAACACCATGTCACAACCGAGCACTTCGGAACGGTGCCGGTAACGTTTGTGCCAGCCGCCGAAACTTTTCTGGCAGGAGATGTTTTCCAGACTCATGACCGACCTCAGAAATGGATAACGGTACGGATGCTCTTGCCTTCATGCATCAGGTCGAACGCCTTGTTGATATCTTCCAGGCCCATGGTGTGGGTGATGAAAGTATCCAGCGGGATCTCGCCCGTCTCGGCCATTGCCACATAGCTTGGCAACTCGCTGCGACCGCGCACGCCACCAAAGGCCGAACCGCGCCAGACGCGCCCGGTCACCAACTGGAAGGGACGGGTGGCGATTTCCTGGCCAGCGCCGGCCACACCGATGATCACCGACTCGCCCCAACCTTTGTGGCAGCATTCCAGCGCAGCGCGCATCAACTGGACATTGCCGATGCATTCGAAGGAGAAGTCCACGCCGCCGTCAGTCATGTCCACAATGACTTCCTGGATCGGACGGTCGAAATCTTTCGGGTTGACGCAATCGGTGGCGCCCAGCTGCCTGGCGATTTCGAACTTGGCCGGGTTGATGTCGATGGCAATGATGCGCGCGGCCTTGGCCTTCACGGCACCAATCACCGCCGACAGGCCGATGCCGCCCAGGCCGAAGATCGCCACGGTGTCACCCGGCTTGACCTTGGCGGTGTTGAGTACCGCGCCGATACCGGTGGTGACGCCGCAACCCAGCAGGCAGACTTTTTCCAGCGGGGCTTCTTTTTGAATCTTCGCGACGGAGATTTCCGGCAGCACGGTGTACTCCGAGAACGTCGAGGTGCCCATGTAGTGGAAAATCGTCTCGCCCTTGTAGGAAAAGCGCGAAGTGCCATCTGGCATCAGGCCTTTGCCCTGGGTGGCGCGAATCGCCTGGCAGAGGTTGGTCTTGCCCGACTTACAGAATTTGCACTGGCCGCACTCCGGCGTGTACAGCGGGATCACATGGTCCCCCACCGCGACCGAGGTCACGCCTTCGCCGATGGCTTCGACAATGGCGCCGCCTTCATGACCGAGGATCGACGGGAAGATCCCTTCCGGGTCGGCGCCCGACAAGGTGTAGGCGTCGGTGTGGCAGACACCGGAAGCCACCACGCGCAACAGCACTTCGCCCGCCTTGGGCATGGCGACGTCGACTTCAACGATTTCCAGGGGTTTCTTGGCCTCGAAGGCAACGGCAGCGCGCGACTTGATCATTCGGACTCTCCAGCAAATAAAAACAAGACCGGGAGTGTAATCCTTCGCTGGACGATGAATAATCCAATCAAAAGCAAAACATTATTGCCGTACAGGGATAATCCTTCATGTCCGATAACCGCTGGGAAGGGATCGACGAATTCGTCGCCGTGGCCGAATGCAGTCAATTCACTGCCGCAGCCGAACGCCTCGGGGTTTCTTCCTCCCACATCAGCCGGCAAATCGTACGACTTGAAGAGCGATTGCAGACACGATTGCTCTACCGCAGCACCCGGCGGGTCACCCTCACCGAGGCCGGCCAGACGTTTTTGCAGCATTGCCAACGCCTGCAGGACGGACGCGAGGAAGCACTGCGGGCGGTAGGCGATCTCACCAGCGAACCCAAGGGCATGCTGCGAATGACCTGTGCCGTGGCCTATGGCGAACGATTTATCGTGCCCCTGGTGACGAGTTTCATGGGGCTGTACCCGCAGTTGCGGGTAGACATCGAACTGAGCAACCGCCCTCTGGACCTGGTGCATGAAGGCCTGGACCTGGCGATTCGCCTGGGTCGCTTGCAGGACTCGCGCCTGGTCGCCACGCGCCTGGCGCCGCGGCGCATGTATCTGTGCGCTTCACCCTCTTATCTGGAACGTTATGGGCGGCCCCATAGCTTGTCGGAATTGAGCCGCCACAACTGCCTGATCGGCAGTTCCGACATTTGGCAACTGGAGCAGAACGGGCGGGAATTTTCCCAGCGGGTACAGGGAAACTGGCGCTGCAACAGTGGGCAAGCGGTGCTCGATGCAGCGTTGCAAGGGGTGGGGTTGTGCCAACTGCCGGATTATTACGTGCTGGAGCATTTGCACAGTGGTGCATTGATCTCGCTGCTGGAGGCACATCAGCCGCCGAATACGGCGGTGTGGGCGTTGTACCCGCAGCAGCGGCATCTGTCGCCGAAGGTGCGCAAGTTGGTGGATTATTTGAAGGAAGGGTTGGCGCAGCGGCCGGAGTATCGGGGATAGCACTGATTGTTCGGGTTGCCTGAGCGATTGCTATCGCGAGCAAGCTCGCTCCCACAGGGGTTCTGTGCTGAACACACTATTTGTGCTCAATGAAATCCAGTGTGGGAGCGAGCTTGCTCGCGATGGCGCCGGCCCAAACAATGGTGATCCAACGAGGAAACACAACCCGCTCAATGACCATTCGCCCACCGCTGGCGCAACCACTCCAGGTCTTCCGGCCGAGTGACCTTGATGTTATCGGCCCGCCCTTCGATCAACCGCGGAGCCTGCCCCGCCCATTCCATGGCGGACGCTTCGTCGGTAATCACCGCATCTGCAACCAGGCTGTCGGCCAAGGCCCGATGCAAGGCGCCGAGGCGGAACATCTGTGGCGTGTAGGCTTGCCAGATCACACTGCGATCAACGGTTTCCAGCACCCGTCCATGCTTGTCGACGCGCTTGAGGGTGTCGCGCGCAGGGACAGCCAGCAGGCCGCCGACCGGGTCGTTCGCCAACTCGCTGAGCAATGAATCCAGGTCATCCCGGGCCAGGTTCGGCCGGGCGGCGTCGTGCACCAGCACCCAATCGTGATCGTCGGCGCCCTGCTCGTGCAGGTGCAGCAAGGCATTGAGCACTGAATCCGAACGTTGTTCGCCACCGTCGACGCGCTGGATGCGTGTGTCGTTGGCGCAGGCCAGGGTCGGCCAGTAGGGATCATCGTGTGCAAGGCTGACCACCACCCCCTTGACGGTGGGATGATCGAGGAAACAGCCGAGGCTGTGTTCAAGAATTGTGCGCCCGCCCAGTTGCAGGTATTGCTTGGGACGGTCCGCGGCCATACGAGCGCCAACGCCCGCGGCAGGAATCACGGCCCAGAAGGCCGGCAAACGAATACTCATTGGGCCAACTGGTAGAGGGTTTCGCCCTCCTTGACCATGCCCAGTTCATGTCGAGCCCGCTCTTCAACGGTCTCCATGCCTTTTTTCAGCTCTGTCACTTCGGCATCCATCACCCGATTACGCTCCAGCAGCGCCTCATTTTCGGCGTGTTGGTCGGCAATTTGCTGAGTCAGGTCGGCCACTTGCGCCAAGCTGCCATTACCCACCCACAGGCGGTACTGCAGGCCGGCCAGCAACAGGAGCAAGACAAGAAACAACCAGTTGGGACTGCGCATCGAATATCAGGTATCCAGTGAAAAAAGACCGCCATGCCAAACTTTGCAGCGTCTGATAGCACGAAGCCTGGAAAACCCAGGCTTGTGCTTGATAAGGCATCAGATTAGAGGCAAAACCGCCGCCAGGGCGACCTTTTCGACACAATCCGCTGTCTTTTTACCATTTACTGCTTAGCCGCGAAACTCGGCGCGACCGTTGTACTTGGCCTTGCCATTCAATTGCTCTTCGATACGCAGCAGTTGGTTGTACTTGGAAACGCGGTCGGAACGGCACAGCGAACCGGTCTTGATCTGGCCTGCCGCAGTGCCCACGGCCAGGTCGGCAATGGTCGAGTCTTCGGTTTCACCGGAGCGGTGGGAGATCACGGCGGTGTAGCCGGCGGCCTTGGCCATCTGGATGGCTTCCAGGGTTTCGGTCAGGGTGCCGATTTGGTTGAACTTGATCAGGATCGAGTTGGCGATCTTCTTGTCGATGCCTTCTTTCAGGATCTTGGTGTTGGTCACGAACAGGTCGTCACCCACCAGCTGGGTTTTCTCGCCGATCTTGTCGGTGAGGATTTTCCAGCCAGCCCAGTCGGACTCGTCCAAACCGTCTTCGATGGAGATGATCGGGTAACGCTCGGTCAGGCCCTTGAGGTAGTCGGCGAAACCTTCGGCGGTGAACACCTGGCCTTCGCCGGACAGGTTGTACTTGCCGTCTTCGTAGAATTCACTGGCGGCGCAGTCCAAGGCCAGGGTCACGTCGGTGCCCAGCTTGTAGCCAGCGTTGGCCACGGCTTCGGAGATCACTTTCAGTGCGTCTTCGTTGGACGCCAGGTTCGGTGCGAAACCGCCTTCGTCGCCGACGGCGGTGCTCAGGCCACGGGCTTTGAGCACAGCCTTGAGGTGATGGAAAATCTCGGTGCCCATGCGCAGGCCTTCGGAGAAGGTCTTGGCGCCAACCGGCTGTACCATGAATTCCTGGATGTCGACGTTGTTGTCGGCATGCTCGCCGCCGTTGATGATGTTCATCATCGGCACCGGCATCGAGTAAACACCCGGGGTGCCGTTGAGGTTGGCGATGTGGGCGTACAGCGGCAGGTCCTGGTCCTGGGCAGCGGCCTTGGCAGCGGCCAGGGACACGGCGAGGATCGCGTTGGCGCCCAGGGTGGCTTTGTTTTCGGTACCGTCGAGCTTGATCATCGCGTGATCGAGGGCTTTCTGGTCGGCAGGATCCTTGCCCAGCAACAGGTCACGGATCGGACCGTTGATGTTGGCGACGGCTTTGAGCACGCCCTTGCCCAGGTAACGGCTCTTGTCGCCATCACGCAGCTCCAGCGCTTCGCGCGAGCCAGTGGAAGCACCGGACGGCGCACAAGCGCTGCCGATGATACCGTTGTCGAGAAGCACGTCCGCTTCAACAGTGGGGTTGCCACGGGAGTCGAGAACTTCACGACCTTTGATGTCGACGATTTTTGCCATTGTTGTAAACACTCCAAAGTTGACTAGAACGTTGCAGAAAACTTGCTCACCCTCAGCTGCGATTCAGCCAAAAGAGACCGAATGGGAGCGCTTCGCACTCCAACGGGAGCAAGCTCCCTCGCCACAAGAGCACGGCTTGCCGGCGATGGGGCCCTCAAGGACGCCATCGCTGGCAAGCCATGCTCCCACAAGAGCAGTGCGGCCAGCGGGCCAGAGCGATAATCGAGCGGTACTTTACCGGAGAAAACCGCGTTACGCGGTTTCTATTGTCGGAAAACTCTTGACCAGCTCATCCAATGCCTTGAGCTGAGACAGGAAAGGTTCCAGCTTGTTCAAGCGCAAGGCACAAGGGCCGTCGCACTTGGCGTTATCCGGATCGGGGTGGGCCTCGAGAAACAGACCGGCCAGGGACTGGCTCATGCCCGCCTTGGCCAGATCAGTGACCTGGGCGCGACGACCGCCGGCTGAGTCGGAACGGCCGCCAGGCATCTGCAAGGCGTGCGTCACGTCGAAGAGCAGCGGGTACTCGAACTGCTTCATGATGCCGAAACCGAGCATATCGACCACCAGGTTGTTGTAGCCGAAGCTCGAACCCCGCTCGCAGAGGATCAACTGGTCATTGCCGGCTTCTTCGCACTTGCTCAGGATGTGTTTCATCTCCTGGGGCGCGAGGAATTGGGCTTTCTTGATGTTGATCACCGCGCCGGTCTTGGCCATCGCGACCACCAGGTCGGTCTGGCGCGACAGGAAGGCCGGCAACTGGATGACGTCGCAGACCTCGGCGGCGACTGCGGCCTGGGCAGGCTCGTGGACGTCGGTGATGATCGGCACACCAAAAGCTTGCTTGATGTCCTGGAAGATCCGCATGCCTTCTTCCAGGCCCGGGCCACGGTAGGAGGTCACGGACGAGCGGTTGGCCTTGTCGAAGCTGGCCTTGAAGACGTAAGGGATCCCCAGTTTCTGGGTGACCTTCACGTACTCTTCGCAGACCTGCATGGCCATGTCGCGGCTTTCCAGCACGTTCATGCCGCCAAACAGCACCATGGGCTTGTCGTTGGCAACCTCGATGTCGCCGACGCGGATGATCTTCTGGGCCATCGTCTTATGCCTTTTTCTGGTGTTGAGCCAAAGCGGCTTTCACGAAACCGCTGAACAACGGATGACCGTCGCGTGGCGTCGAGGTGAACTCGGGGTGGAACTGGCAGGCGACGAACCATGGATGATCCGGGGCCTCGACCACTTCGACCAGCGCGCCGTCACCGGAACGACCGGAGATTTTCAGGCCGGCTTCGATCAACTGCGGCAGCAGGTTGTTGTTCACTTCGTAGCGATGACGGTGACGCTCGACGATCACATCCCTGGCGTAGCAATCGTGGACCTTGGAGCCGGCTTCCAGCAGGCACTCCTGGGCACCGAGACGCATGGTGCCGCCCAGGTCCGAGCTTTCCGTACGCACTTCCACGGCACCGGTGGCATCTTCCCACTCGGTGATCAGGCCCACGACCGGATGGCCGCTGGCGCGATCGAATTCGGTGGAGTTGGCGTCTTTCCAGCCCAGCACGTTACGGGCGAACTCGATGACCGCCACTTGCATACCCAGGCAGATCCCCAGGTAAGGCACCTTGTTTTCGCGAGCGTATTGCACGGCAGTGATCTTGCCTTCCACGCCCCGCAGGCCGAAGCCGCCCGGCACGAGGATCGCATCGGCGCCTTCGAGCAGGCCGGTGCCCTGGTTCTCGATGTCTTCAGAATCGATGTAGCGCAGGTTGACCTTGGTACGGTTGCTGATGCCGGCGTGACTCATCGCCTCGATCAGCGACTTGTAGGCGTCCAGCAGCTCCATGTACTTGCCGACCATGGCGATGGTGACTTCGTGCTCAGGGTTGAGCTTGGCATCGACCACCGCTTCCCATTCAGACAGGTCGGCGCTGGCACACTGCAGGCCGAAGCGCTCGACGACGAAGTCGTCCAGGCCCTGGGAGTGCAGGATGCCCGGGATCTTGTAGATGGTGTCGGCGTCTTCCAGGCCGATGACCGCGCGCTCTTCAACGTTGGTGAACTGGGCGATCTTGCGACGCGACGAGATGTCGATCGGGTGATCGGAGCGGCAAATCAACACGTCCGGCTGCAGGCCGATGGAGCGCAGTTCCTTGACCGAGTGCTGGGTAGGCTTGGTCTTGGTTTCGCCGGCCGTGGCGATGTACGGCACCAGTGTCAGGTGCATCAGCATCGCGCGCTTGGCGCCGATTTCGAAACGCAGCTGGCGGATGGCCTCGAGGAACGGCTGGGACTCGATGTCGCCCACCGTGCCGCCGATTTCGACCATCGCCACGTCGGCATCGCCAGCACCCTTGATGATGCGGCGCTTGATTTCGTCGGTGATGTGCGGGATGACCTGGATGGTCGCGCCCAGGTAGTCACCACGACGTTCCTTGCGCAGCACGTGTTCGTAGACACGGCCGGTGGTGAAGTTGTTGTTCTGGGTCATGGTCGTGCGGATGAACCGCTCGTAGTGGCCCAGGTCCAGGTCGGTCTCGGCGCCGTCGTGGGTGACGAACACTTCACCGTGCTGGAACGGGCTCATGGTGCCCGGGTCAACGTTGATGTACGGGTCCAGCTTGAGCATGGTGACCTTAAGTCCCCGCGCCTCCAGGATGGCCGCCAATGAAGCCGAGGCAATGCCTTTCCCCAATGAAGAAACAACACCGCCCGTGACGAATATGTAGCGCGTCATGAAAAACCCTAGAAGTCTGCGTTAAAGCGGTCCGAGCCGCCGGGGAAAGCGAAGGAAGGCCGAAGCCCCCGATCACCTGCATTAATCACAGTGCACCTTTCAAAAAAACCGCCGCGTTGGGACAGACCGGAAGTGAAATCACCGGTACGTTGCTCGCTACACATTTTTTGGAATCGCCCAGCAAAGACTGCTTGGTAATCGGCAACTCCTGCAATTCAGGCGAATCCACAGAAGTTGTATCAAGAAGGGAGCGTAGTCTACCGGAAAGCCCCTTTCAGCTCAAACCCAGATCTTGGCTTCCTGGCGTCCAGATCAATTGCCAACTGCCATCAGCCTGTGCATCGAGCCCGGCCAGGTTGGCCACCGCCAGCAATTGCTCACCCTGATAGAGCAGCGGCAATCGGCCGCGAACGAACGCCGGCACGCCCTTTTCATTGAGCAAACGCTTGAGGTCACGGTGACCACGACCCGCTAACGCCATCACCTCGCCGCCTTGACGATAGCGCACGCTAAGCGGCCCCGCAGGCGGCGTGCCGTCGAGCACCACCCGACCATTGCCTGGCAAGCTCAGCGCAACCGCCGGATCCGCCCAGTCGACGCTGCCTGGCAGCGAACATAGCCAGTGGTCGGATAACCACCAGACCCGCCCGACGGCGCGGTGCAGCTCGCCACCTGCCAGGCGCCAGATCGGCCGGGCATCGTCGACGGCATCGCGCAACGAGTCCCAGCCCGACCAGTGATCGGTGTCGGGCAGCAGGGTCATCGGTGCCAGCCAGTGGCTCAAGGCGTTGCGCTGACGGGCCGGCGACAACGCCCGCAAAGGTGCCAGTGCCAGGGACTGCAGCCCAAGCCAGTCGAACGCGCCCGCAGACGCGGCCTGGGCCAGGTCGATCCGCGCCAGATCGTCCAGCAAGCCCTGGGCTTCACTCATGTGCGCCGCGCTGCGCGCCAGGGTCGTCGGGGCTTGGGGCCACTGCTCGGCCAGCACTGGAAAAACTCGCTGGCGCAGATAATTGCGCGCGTAGCGATGGTCGTCGTTGGAGGGATCGTCGATCCAGCTCAAGCCTTGTTGCGTCGCATAGATCTCCAACTCCGCGCGGGACACGTCGAGCAGAGGTCGCAACAAATAACCCTGGCCCAGCGCACGCTGCCTTGGCATCGCCGACAAGCCCCTCACCCCTGCCCCGCGCAGTAAACGAAACAACAGGGTTTCAGCCTGGTCATCGCGGTGCTGGGCAGTAAGTAGCACTTCGTTGCCCTGCGTTGCTGCGTGGAAAGCACCATAACGCGCCTCCCGGGCGGCGCGCTCGACGCTGGCGCCCGGCCGGACTTGCACATTGACCACTTGCAGCGGCACCCCAAGGGCCTCGCAAACCGAGCGGCAATGGGCCGGCCATGCATCTGCCACCGACTGAAGGCCATGGTGGACGTGGATCGCATTTAGCGGGGGCAGGGTTTGGGTTTTGGAGAGAGACACGAGCAGGTGCAGCAGGACGGTGGAATCGAGGCCGCCGGAGAAGGCGATGCGCCAGGTGGCGGCGTTGCACCAGGGGGACAGTTGTGTGAGGAGCCGGGTGGGCAGATCAATCCTGGGCTGATTCATAGAAACTGGCCTCCACACAAATCAAATGTGGGAGCGAGCTTGCTCGCGACGGCGGAGTATCAGTCAACTTATCGGTTGAATGTTAAACCGTTATCGCGAGCAAGCTCGCTCCCACACAGGGGTACAGCGCTTGAATCAGAGGCCGTAGCTCATCAACCGCTCGTAGCGACGAGCCAGCAAGGCGTCGTTGTCGAACTTCTTGAGCATCGACAATTGCGATGTCAGCTCGGCACGAATCAGTGCCGCCGCCGCAGCCGGGTCGCGGTGGGCGCCGCCGACTGGCTCGCTGATCACTTTGTCGACGATGCCCAGGCCTTTGAGACGCTCAGCGGTAATGCCCATGGCCTCTGCCGCATCCGGCGCCTTCTCGGCGGTTTTCCACAGGATCGAGGCGCAGCCTTCCGGCGAGATCACCGCATAGGTGGAATATTGCAGCATGTTCAGCTGGTCGCAGACGCCGATGGCCAATGCACCGCCAGAGCCGCCTTCGCCGATTACGGTGGCGATGATCGGGGTTTTCAGACGCGCCATGACGCGCAGGTTCCAGGCAATCGCTTCGCTCTGGTTGCGCTCTTCGGCGTCGATGCCCGGGTAGGCGCCCGGCGTGTCGATGAAGGTCAGGATCGGCATCTTGAAGCGCTCGGCCATTTCCATCAGGCGGCACGCCTTGCGGTAGCCTTCAGGGCGCGGCATGCCGAAGTTGCGACGCACCTTCTCGCGCACTTCGCGGCCTTTCTGATGGCCGATAACCATCACCGGCTGGTCATCCAGGCGAGCAACGCCGCCAACGATGGCAGCGTCATCGGAGAAGTGACGGTCACCGTGCAACTCATCGAACTCGGTAAAGATGTGCTCGATGTAGTCCAGGGTGTAGGGACGACGCGGGTGACGCGCCATGCGGGCGATCTGCCAGCTGGTCAGCTTGCCGAAGATGTCTTCGGTCAGCGTGCGGCTTTTGTCCTGCAGACGAGAGATTTCATCGCCGATATTCAGCGAATTGTCATTACCGACCAAGCGCAACTCTTCGATCTTGGCTTGCAGGTCGGCGATCGGCTGTTCGAAATCTAGAAAATTCGGGTTCATAGGCGTCCGTCTTGGGTCGACGTCCAAGAGAGCTTGGGCCGGCCGGTTGTCTATTCGCGCCTACCTTAAGGGAGAGGCGCGTTCAGGTCGAGATTAAAAATTCGGGTCGAGATCAGGGGTATTCCGGTTTCAGGAATGGCCCCTGGCCGTCAACGGTATTGGAGGAAGACGTTGTCTTTGCCGAACTGGTCACGCAAGGCTTGAATCAACGCATCCGCCGGGTCGATCCGCCAGCCTTCACCAAACTGCAGCACAGCCTTGGCGTCGGGGCGTACATACTCCATGGTGATCGGGCAGGCGCCGCGATGGCGCTTGAACAATTCGCCCAACCAGCGTAGCTGATCGCCCTTGAGATCCTGGGTCTGCAGCTTCAGGCGCAGGCTTTCCGCCAGGTTGGTACGGGCATCTTCCATGCTCATCACCCGCTTGACCCGCAGCCGCAGGCCACCGGAAAAGTCATCGTTGCTGACCTCGCCTTCCACCACCACCATCGCATCGGTCTGCAACAGCGACTGCGCCGAGTGAAACGCATCGGCGAACAATGAGGCCTCGATGCGCCCGGAGCGGTCGTCAAGGGTGATGAAGCCCATCTTGTCGCCCTTTTTGTTCTTCATCACCCGCAGGGCGATGATCATGCCGGCGACGGTTTGCGTATCGCGCGCCGGCTTGAGGTCGATGATGCGCTGACGGGCGAAGCGGCGGATCTCGCCCTCGTATTCGTCGATCGGGTGACCGGTGAGGTACAGGCCCAAGGTGTCTTTCTCACCCTTGAGGCGCTCCTTGAGGGTCAGTTCCTTGGCCTTGCGATGGTTGCCATAGACGTCGGCGTCTTCTTCGACGAACAGCCCGCCAAACAGGTCGGCGTGGCCGCTGTCATGGGTGCGGGCTGTCTGTTCGGCAGCCTTGATCGCCTCCTCCATCGCCGCCAGCAACACCGCGCGGTTGCGGTCGATGTTGGCCTGGTAGGCCTTGGGCTCATCCTGGAAGTAAGGGCCCAGCCGGTCCAGGGCGCCACTGCGGATCAAACCGTCGAGGGTGCGCTTGTTGATGCGCTTGAGGTCGACCCGGGCGCAGAAATCGAACAGGTCCTTGAACGGCCCGTCCTGGCGCGCTTCGGTGATGGCCTCCACCGGCCCCTCGCCCACGCCCTTGATCGCGCCCAGGCCGTAAATGATGCGGCCTTCGTCGTTCACCGTGAACTTGAACTCCGAGGCGTTCACATCCGGTGCGTCGAGGCGCAGCTTCATGGTCCGCACTTCTTCGATCAAGGTCACGACCTTGTCGGTGTTGTGCATATCCGCCGACAGTACCGCGGCCATGAACGGCGCCGGGTAGTGCGCCTTCAGCCACGCGGTCTGGTATGACACCAGGCCGTAGGCGGCGGAGTGGGATTTGTTGAAGCCGTAGCCGGCGAACTTTTCCACCAGGTCGAAAATGTTACCGGCCAGGTCGGGGTCGATGCCGTTGGTCGCGCAACCCTCAATGAAACCGCCGCGCTGCTTGGCCATTTCCTCGGGCTTTTTCTTACCCATCGCCCGGCGCAGCATGTCCGCACCGCCGAGGGTATAACCGGCCATGACCTGGGCAATTTGCATCACCTGTTCCTGATACAGGATGATGCCGTAGGTCGGTGCCAGCACCGGTTTCAAGCCTTCGTACTGATAATCCGAGTGCGGGTATGCCAGCTCGGCGCGGCCGTGCTTACGGTTGATGAAGTCATCCACCATGCCCGACTGCAACGGGCCCGGACGGAACAGGGCCACCAGTGCGATCAGGTCTTCCAGGCAGTCGGGCTTGAGCTTTTTGATCAGCTCCTTCATGCCCCGGGATTCAAGCTGGAACACCGCCGTGGTTTCGGCTTTTTGCAGCAGGCTGTAGGTCGGCTTGTCATCCAGCGGAATAAAGGCAATGTCCAGCGGTTCTTCGCCGACCTTGGCCCGGTCACGGTTGATGGTTTTCAGCGCCCAGTCGATGATGGTCAGGGTCCGCAGGCCGAGGAAGTCGAACTTCACCAGGCCCGCCGCCTCGACGTCATCCTTGTCGAACTGGGTCACCAGGCCGTCGCCTTCTTCATCGCAATAGATCGGCGAGAAGTCAGTCAGTTTGGTCGGCGCGATCACCACGCCCCCGGCGTGCTTGCCGACGTTACGCACCACGCCTTCGAGCTTGCGGGCCATCTCCCAGATTTCCGCGGCTTCTTCATCGACCTTGATGAAGTCCCGCAGGATTTCTTCCTGCTCGTAGGCCTTCTCCAGGGTCATGCCGACTTCGAACGGAATCATCTTCGACAGACGATCCGCCAAACCGTAGGACTTGCCCTGCACCCGCGCCACGTCGCGTACCACCGCCTTGGCGGCCATGGAACCGAAGGTGATGATCTGGCTCACCGCGTTGCGGCCATATTTCTCGGCCACGTAGTCGATCACCCGGTCGCGACCGTCCATGCAGAAGTCGACGTCGAAGTCGGGCATGGATACCCGTTCCGGGTTGAGGAAACGTTCGAACAGCAGGTCATATTCCAGCGGGTCGAGGTCGGTGATCTTCTGCACGTAGGCCACCAGCGACCCGGCACCCGATCCACGGCCAGGCCCCACCGGCACGCCGTTGTTCTTGGCCCACTGGATAAAGTCCATCACGATCAGGAAGTAACCGGGAAAGCCCATCTGGATGATGATATCCAGCTCGAAATTCAACCGATCGACATACACCTGGCGCTTGGCTTCGTAATCTTCGGTGGTGTCCTTGGGCAAGAGGACGCTGAGGCGTTCCTCCAGGCCGTCGAAGGACACCTTGCGGAAATACTCGTCGATGGTCATGCCATCGGGGATCGGGAAGTTGGGCAGGAAGTGCTTGCCCAGCTTCACGTCGATGTTGCAACGCTTGGCGATCTCGACAGTGTTTTCCAGCGCCTCGGGCAGGTCGCTGAACAACTCGGCCATTTCCTCGGCGCTCTTGAGGTATTGCTGGTTGCTGTAGTTCTTCGACCGACGCGGATCATCGAGGGCACGGCCCTCACCGATGCAGACGCGGGTTTCGTGGGCCTCGAAATCTTCCTGCTTGATGAAGCGCACGTCGTTGGTCGCCACCAGCGGCGCGCCGATCTTGTCGGCCAGGGCCACGGCGGCATGCAGGTGTTCTTCATCATTGGGACGATGGGTGCGCTGCACTTCGATGTAGAAGCGATCCGGGAACACCGACATCCAGTCACGGGCCAGGGTCTCGGCTTCCTCGGGGTTGCCACTGAGCAGGGCCAGGCCGATTTCACCTTCCTTGGCCGCCGACAGCATGATCAGCCCTTCGCTGGCCTCGGCCACCCACTCGCGCTCGATGATGATCGAGCCGTTGCGCTGGCCGTCGATAAAGCCACGGGAGATCAACTCGGTGAGGTTGCGATAACCCAGGGCGTTCATCACCAACAGGCTGATACGGCTCAGCGGTGCGTCCGGGTCCTTGTTCGACAGCCACAGGTCGGCGCCACAGATCGGCTTGATCCCGGCGCCCATGGCGGCCTTGTAGAACTTGACCAGTGAACACATGTTGTTCTGGTCGGTGACCGCCACGGCAGGCATGTTCATGCCCACCAGGGTCTTGACCAGGGGCTTGATCCGCACCAGACCGTCGACCAGGGAGTATTCAGTGTGCAGGCGTAGATGAACGAATGAAGCCGGCATAGTGATCCTGCGTTAAGTCATGAAAACAACAAGGCCCGGATTGTACCGGGCCTTGGGTAAAACATGTAGGAGCTGCCGAAGGCTGCGATCTGTTGATTTTGATCTGGATCTTGAGTTCCAAGATCAAAAGATCGCAGCCTTGGGCAGCTCCTACGGGATTGGCGAGCGTTCCACCACCCCTTCGCGCGCCTCATAGGCCAACCGTACCGGGGCGAACGAGCGCCGGTGGATCGGCGTTGGCCCGAGGCGCGCCAGGGCTTCCAGATGCACGGGCGTCGGGTAGCCCTTGTGGCCGCCGATGCCGTAGCCCGGATAAATCAGCTCGAAGGCGCTCATTTCCCGGTCGCGACTGACCTTGGCCAGAATCGAAGCCGCCGCGATGGCCGGCACTTTCGCATCGCCCTGGATCACCGCTTCGGCGCGCATCGACAGTTTCGGGCAGCGATTACCATCGATCATCGCCAGTTTCGGCGTAATGTGCAGGCCCTGCACGGCACGCTGCATGGCGAGCATGGTGGCGTGCAGGATATTCAGTTCGTCGATTTCTTCGACCTCGGCCCGGGCGATGCACCAGCTCAGGGCCTTCTCGCAGATCTCGTCGTAGAGCTTTTCGCGACGGGCCTGGGTGAGTTTCTTCGAATCGTTGAGGCCCAGGATCGGCCGCTTCGGGTCGAGAATCACCGCCGCCGTCACCACCGCGCCGCACAACGGGCCACGCCCCACTTCATCGACACCGGCCACCAGCTCTTCGACTTCGGCGACCAGATTGAAGTCCAGGCCCATCTGTAGCTTCACGTTACTCATTGTTTTGCGCCGATCAGGGTCAGCACCGCGTCCGCAGCCTGGTTGGAGGCATCGCGGCGCAAGGTGCGATGGATTTCGTCAAAGCCCCGGGTCTGTTCCTGGCCGCCGTCAATCAACGGCGCAAGCGTACTGGCCAATGCATCGGCGGTGGCCTCGTCCTGCAACAACTCAGGCACCAGCAAGCGCTGGGCCAACAGGTTCGGCAAGGACACGTAGGGGCTCTTGACCATGCGCTTGAGAATCCAGAACGTCAGCGGCGCCAGGCGATAGGCGACCACCATCGGGCGCTTGAACAACAACGCCTCAAGGGTAGCCGTACCGGACGCGATCAACACGGCGTCACACGCGGCCAGGGCTTCATGGGAGCGACCGTCAAGCAGCGTAATCGGTAAATCGCGACCGATCAAAAGCTCTTCAAGCTGGGCCCGACGCTGCGCACTGGCACATGGCAGAACAAAACGCACGCCGGGACGAATCGACAGAAGGCGCTGCGCGGCGTCGAAAAACAGGCCACCCAGGCGACTCACTTCGCCACCACGGCTGCCAGGCATCAAGGCCACCAGCGGCCCTTCGGGCAGGCCCAATGCCTGGCGCGCTGCTTGGCGATCAGCCTCCAGGGGAATCGTATCGGCCAGGGTATGCCCGACAAACCGTACCGGCACGCCCTTCTCTTCGTAGAACCGGGCTTCGAATGGCAACAGCGTCAGCATCAGGTCGCAGCCTTCGCGAATCTTCAGCACCCGCTTCTGCCGCCAGGCCCAGACCGACGGGCTGACGTAATGCACGGTCTTGATCCCGGCCTGGCGCAACTTGAGTTCGATATTGAGGGTGAAGTCCGGCGCATCGATGCCGATGAACACATCCGGTTTTTCATCGATGAGGGTCTGGATCAGTTTCTTGCGCCGGGCCAGCAACTCGCGCAGGCGACCGAGCACTTCCACCAATCCCATCACCGACAGGCGCTCCATCGGAAAATAGGACGTCAGCCCCTCGGCTTGCATCAACGGCCCGCCAACACCGATGAACTCGACGGCAGGATGCTGCGCCTTGAGCGCGCGCATCAGACCGGCGCCCAGAATGTCACCGGAAGCCTCTCCCGCCACCAGTGCAACACGCAAATTAGCCATGGTCAGCGAGTGATGCCGCGGGTCGAAGACTGGATGGAGTCGCGGAAGATCGCGACTTCCGGGTATTGCGCCGAAGCCTCGGCCAGTTCGGCGAGCGCCTGCTCAACCGTCAGGCCCTGGCGATACACGACCTTGTAGGCGCGACGCAGCGCCGTAATCGCCTCTTCGCTGAAACCACGACGGCGCATGCCTTCGAAGTTCATGCTGCGGGCTTCGGCCGGGTTACCGAACACCGTGACATAGGCCGGGACGTCCTTGCCGATGGCCGTGCCCATGCCAGAGAAGCTGTGGGCGCCGATATGGCAATACTGGTGCACCAGGGTGAACCCGGACAGGATCGCCCAATCATCCACGTGCACATGGCCGGCCAACGCAGTGTTGTTGACCAGGATGCAGTGGTTGCCAATCACGCTGTCATGGCCGATGTGCGCGTAGGCCATGATCAGGTTGTGGTCGCCCAGGGTCGTTTCGCTGCGATCCTGAACGGTGCCACGGTGAATCGTCACGCCTTCGCGGATCACGTTGTGATCGCCAATGACCAGACGGGTTTCTTCACCTTTGTACTTGAGATCGGGCGTGTCCTCGCCTACCGAAGAAAACTGGTAGATGCGATTGTGCCGACCAATCCGGGTCGGTCCCTTGAGAATTACGTGGGGACCGATGACCGTACCCTCGCCGATTTCCACACCTGCGCCGACAATCGACCACGGGCCGACCTCGACATCGGCGGCCAAAATGGCCGTCGGATCGATGATTGCGCGAGGGTCAATCAAACTCATAGTTTGCGTTCCGCACAGATGATTTCAGCGGAGCAGACTGGCTTGCCGTCGACCGAAGCCTGGCACTCGAACTTCCAGATCTGGCGCTTGCAACTGATGAACTTGGCTTCGAGGATCAACTGATCGCCCGGAGTGACCGGCTGGCGGAAGCGCAGCTTGTCGGAACCGACAAAGTAATAGAGCGTGCCGTCGGCAGGCTTTACGTCGAGCATTTTGAAACCAAGGATCCCGGCAGCCTGAGCCATCGCCTCGATGATCAATACGCCCGGCATGATTGGATGCGCGGGGAAGTGACCATTGAAGAACGGCTCGTTGATGCTGACATTCTTGTAGGCGCGAATGCGCTTGCCTTCAACGTCCAGGTCCACCACCCGATCCACCAGCAGGAACGGGTAACGGTGAGGCAGGTATTCGCGAATCTCGTTGATGTCCATCATTTCGGGGGGAAGCCTATGTAAAGATTGGAAGCGCACGAGTGACGCGCACTCCGCTAGCAAATCAAGATGCCCTAACGGCTGTGCACACTTGATATGGAAATGGTATCAGCCATCTGATGAAGCATTACCGCCAGGGGTCACGTCCCCTACACGCTTTTCCACCTGCTTGAGGCGCCGCGCGATGTCGTCGAGCTGGCGGATACGCGCCGCGCTCTTGCGCCATTCGGCTGCCGGCTGCATGGCCGTACCGGAAGAGTAGGCACCCGGCTCGGTAATCGAGTGGGTCACCATGGTCATCCCGGTCAGGAACACGTTGTCACAGATATCGATATGGCCCACCAGCCCCACGCCACCGGCGAGCATGCAGTGCTTGCCGATCTTGGTGCTGCCGGAGATGCCCACGCAGGCGGCCATGGCGGTGTGGTCACCGACCTGGACGTTGTGGGCGATCTGGATCTGGTTGTCGAGCTTGACGCCATTGCCGATGACCGTGTCGGCCAGGGCGCCGCGGTCGATCGCGGTGTTGACGCCGATCTCCACGTCATCGCCAATGGTGACACCGCCGATCTGGGCAATTTTCTGCCAGATGCCTTTCTCGTTGGCAAAACCGAACCCTTCGCCGCCCAGCACTGCGCCGGACTGGATCACTACCCGTTTGCCGATGCGCACATCGTGATACAGGGTGACCCGTGGTGCCAGCCAACCACCTTCGCCGACCTCGCTGCGCGCACCAATGACACAGTGGGCACCCAACGTGACGCCGGCACCGATACGGGCCGTACTTTCGATGACCACGAATGGGCCGACGCTGGCCGTTGGGTCAACCACGGCGTCTGCCGCGATCACTGCGCTGGGGTGAATACCGGCAGCCGCTTTCGGCTTGGGGTCGAACAGATGGGAAATGCGGGCATACGCCAGGTACGGATCGGGCACGATCAGGGCATCGCCAGCAAACCCATCGGCATCAGCGGCCTTGAGCAACAGCGCAGCCGCCCGGCTGTCGGCCAGGTACTTGCGGTACTGGGGATTCGCCAGAAAGCTCAACTGAGCTGGGCCAGCCTCTTGCAAAGT
Organism: Pseudomonas sp. St316; assembly: GCF_018325905.1. Lineage (NCBI taxonomy): Bacteria > Pseudomonadati > Pseudomonadota > Gammaproteobacteria > Pseudomonadales > Pseudomonadaceae > Pseudomonas > Pseudomonas sp. St316. The sequence goes on from NZ_AP021901.1 coordinate 5,411,277, forward strand.
GGCTAGCCCAGTAATTGCTTTCTGCGGGTCGCCACGCAGGGTGGCGCCGAGGAACTCGGCCAACTGGCCGAGCTTGATAGTCGCTGTCATGGATTACTTCAGCTGATTCATGCGCTCGATCACCTGGCGCGTGATGTCGTATTGAGGCTTGACATCGATCACTGCGCCACGCTCGAACACCAGGTCAAAACCACCTTTCTTGATGACTTCTTCCACGGCGCTGTCGAGTTTCGGCTTGAGTTGCTTGAGCATTTCGCGGTCGGCAACGGCTTTCGCTTCGTTCAGCTCCTTGGACTGGAACTGGAAGTCACGGGCCTTTTGCTTGAATTCAAGCTCCAGACGCTCACGCTCGCCCTGGGCCATCTTGTCGCCACCGGCGACCAGACGATCCTGAATGCCCTTGGCGCTGCTTTCCAGGCCCTTGAGCTTGGTCAGTTGCGGGCCGAATTTCTTCTCCGCATCCACGGCATACTTCTTCGCCGCGTCGGACTCCAGCAGGGCCATCTGATAATTCAGCACGGCGATCTTCATGTCGGCAAAAGCCGGACCTGCGACCAGTACGGTCGCCAGGAGAACCAATTGAGTCAACTTACGCACGATGTACTCCTACAAAATCCATTGTCGTTATCTTGGGCCAGATACTTAGAACGTCTGGCCGAGGGAGAATTGGAACACTTGGGTTTCAGCGTCATCCGGTTTCTTGATCGGCATTGCCAATGCGAAGCTCAAGGGACCAAGCGCGGTGACCCAGGTCACGCCTACACCGACAGAACTGGCCATGTTGCTCAGGCTGATGTCGTTGCACTTGGTGTTGGAGCTAGTACCGTTCGTATTGGTGGTGTCACTGCACGAGGAGTCGAAGACGTTACCTACGTCCCAGAATACCGAAGTACGCAGGGAGCGCTGATCCTTGACGAACGGCATCGGGAACAGGATTTCGGCGCCACCCTGGATGAGCACGTTGCCACCGAATGGAAGCGGATCCTGGTCCGGATCACGAATAGTACCCGGGTTGTTGCCCGAACTCGGAGTGCTGCGTGGGCCCAGGGTGCTGTCCTTGAAGCCGCGAACCGAGTTGAAACCACCGGCATAGTAGTTCTCGTAGAACGGCAGGCCATCGGTCGAACCGTAACCGTCACCATAACCCAGCTCAGTGTGCAGGCGCATGGTGTAGTTGTCAGACAGCGGCTGGAACAGCTGGCCTCGGTAGTCGAGCTTGAAGAACGACAGGTCGCTGCCAGGGGTGGTGGTCTCGAGCACCAGGCTCTGGGAACGGCCACGAGTTGCCAGCACACCCTTGTTCAGGGTCGACTCAGACCAACCGACTGAAGCCTTGAAGTTCAGGTACTTGTCGCCTTCCTTGTCAACGAAGTCAAAAATCTCGTCAACGGTATAACGACCGGTGCTGATCTCGTCCTGCTGGGCGGTGAGACCGAAGGTCAGACGCGAAGTCTCGCTGATTGGATAACCCACGTTGACGCCTGCACCCAGGCTGTCCACGGCATAGCTGGAGATATCGGAGTCGAGCTCGTCATAGTCGGTGGTGCGGTAGAAGGCGTTGTAGCCCAGGCTCACACCATCAGCGGTCCAGTAGGGGTCCACATAACCGAAGTTGTAGCGGGTCTGGTATTCGCTGCGGGTCAAGCCGATGCTGACCTTGTTACCGGTACCCAGGAAGTTGTTCTGGGTGATCGAGCCACCGAGGATCAGACCGGCGCTCTGGGCGAAACCGACACTGGCGGTGATCGAGCCGGAAGCCTGCTCTTCGACGCTGTAGTTCACATCGACCTGGTCATCGACACCCGGTACGGCCGGCGTCTCGACGTTGACTTCCTTGAAGAAGCCCAGGCGCTCAAGACGAGTCTTGGACTGGTCGATCAGGTAGGTCGAAGCCCAGCCACCTTCCATCTGGCGCATTTCACGGCGCAGCACTTCGTCCTCGGACTTGGTGTTGCCACGGAAGTTGATGCGGTTGACGTAGGCACGCTTGCCCGGGTCCACGGCGAAGGTGATGTCGACGGTGTGGTCTTCATCATGCGGCTGCGGCACGCCGTTGACGTTGGCGAAGGTGTAGCCCTCGTTACCCAGGCGACGGGTGATCAGTTCGGACGTGGTGGTCATCAGCTTGCGCGAGAACACCTGGCCCTTCTGCACCAGCAGCAACGACTTGACCTGGTCTTCAGGCACTTTCAGGTCGCCGCTGAGCTTGACGTCACGAACGGTGTACTTCTCGCCTTCGTTGACGTTGACAGTGATGTAGACGTGCTTCTTGTCCGGGGTGATGGACACCTGGGTCGACGCGATGTCCATGTTGATGTAGCCGCGGTCCAGGTAGTAGGAACGCAGGCGCTCAAGGTCACCGGAGAGTTTTTCACGGGCGTACTTGTCGTCGTTCTTGAAGAAGGACAGCCAGTTGGTGGTCTTGAGCTCGAACAGGTCGATCAGGTCTTCATCCGGGAAAACCGTATTGCCCACCACGTTGATGTGCTGGATGGCCGCCACGGTGCCTTCGTTGATGTTGACCTTCAGGCCGACGCGGTTGCGCGGCTGCGGCACCACTTCGGTGTCGACGGTGGCCGAGTAGCGGCCCTGGGCAACGTACTGGCGCTGCAGCTCGTTACGGACACCCTCGAGGGTGGCGCGCTGGAAGATCTCGCCTTCGGCCAAGCCGGATTGCTTGAGACCCTTCATCAGGTCTTCGGTGGAGATCGCCTTGTTGCCTTCGATCTCGATACTGGCGACCGACGGGCGCTCGACTACCGTGATGACCAGGACATTGCCGTCACGGCCCAGTTGGATATCTTGAAAGAAGCCGGTCTTGAACAGCGCACGAGTGGATTCCACCAGGCGCCGATCATCCGCCTGCTCGCCGACGTTCAACGGCAAGGCACCAAAGACGCTACCCGCGGAGACCCGCTGGAGGCCATTGACGCGAATATCAGAGATAGTGAAGGACTCGGCGTGAACTTCGGCGATCATCAATACGGTGAGAACCGCAGTTAGCAGCAGACGTTTCATGAAGTCCTTTCTTATTCCAACTGGCAATAAACAAACTGCCGCAAAATGCGGCAGATTCGCAATTCAGCGAAGCGTTACAGTCGACCCAGATCGTTGACAAGGGCAAGCAACATCACCCCGACCACCAAGCTGATACCGATCTGTATCCCCCAACCTTGCACCCGATCCGACAAGGGACGACCACGCGCCCACTCGATCAGATAAAACAGCAGATGCCCCCCATCCAGTACCGGGATGGGCAGCAAATTCAGAACCCCCAGGCTAATGCTCAGATAAGCAAGGAAATTCAGGAAATCAGCGACGCCCGACTGGGCAGAAGCGCCCGCCACTTTAGCAATGGTTATCGGTCCACTCAAGTTTTTTACCGAGAGCTCGCCGAACAACATTTTCTTGAGTGAGTCCAGCGTCAGGATGCTCATGGTCCAGGTACGACGCGCACCCTCGCCAATCGCCGCCACAGGGCCGAAACTGACCTCGCGGATCATTTCCGGCGGCCACTCGACCGCCTTGACGCCCGCCCCCAGGTAACCGGTCGGCGCCTTGCTCTCGCCACGGGCGGCCAGGGTCACCGGGATGTCGATTGGAGCACCGTCGCGCTCGACGCGCAGCACAATTTTGGTATCAGGACGTACACGAACCGAATCGACCACCTGCTGCCAGTCGCTGACCGGCAGGCCGTCGAACGCCAGCAACCGATCGCCGGTCTTCAAGCCAGCGGCCTGGGCCGGGCCTTTGGGATCAAGTTCAGCGAGTATCGGCGGCATCGCCGGACGCCATGGCCGGATCCCCAGCGACCGGATCGGATCCGGTTCGTCGGCGCCCTTGAGCCAGTTGTCCAAAGCCAGTTCGCGAGGCGAATCCACCGTGGAGCCCTGCTCGCGCACCATCAATTGCAACGAACCGCTTTCACCCAGGCGACGCACCAGTTGCAGGTTGACCGCCGCCCAACCCGACGTCGGTTCGCCATCGATAGCAACGATTTCCTGCCCGGCACCCAGCCCGGCACGGGCCGCAACGCTACCCGACTCCACCGCACCGATGACAGGACGCACCTGCTCGCTGCCCAGCATGGCCAGGCCCCAGAAAAACACAATGGCCAGCAGGAAGTTGGCGATCGGCCCCGCGGCGACGATGGCGATACGCTGACGGACGGTCTTGCGATTGAAGGATTGATCGAGCTGGTCGGCCGGGACTTCGCCTTCGCGCTCATCGAGCATCTTGACGTAGCCACCCAGCGGGATGGCCGCTACGACGAACTCGGTGCCCTGCTTGTCGTGCCAGCGCAGCAAGGGCATGCCAAAGCCCACGGAAAAACGCAGGACCTTGACGCCACAGCGCCGCGCGACCCAGAAATGACCGAATTCGTGGAATGTGACCAGCACGCCCAAAGCAACCAGGGTGCCGACAATCATATAGAGCGCGCTCATCTGTTTTCTCCGCAATCCTGTCCAGGGCGACCCTGGCTAACGTATCGCAGCTTCAACGCCCGTGGCGCCGCAGCCATTGGCCCGCCAACTCACGAGCCCTGGCATCGGCCGTAAACACCGTAGCGAGGTCATCGACCGAAACCACGGCCTCGAGATTCAAGACTTCCTCGATGATACTCGCGATCTCGAGGTAACGGACACGTCCATCGAGAAACGCTGCAACCGCCACTTCATTGGCGGCGTTAAGCATGGCCGGCGCACTGTTACCCGCCTCGGCCGCCTGGCGCGCCAGGCGCAGGCAGGGAAAACGCTGCTCATCGGGCGCCTGGAAGTCCAGGCGAGCGATGGCGAACAGGTCCAGCGGCGCAACCCCCGAATCGATGCGCTCCGGCCAGGCCAGGGCATTGGCGATCGGGGTACGCATGTCCGGATTGCCCAACTGGGCCAGCACCGAACCGTCGACATAGTCCACCAGGGAGTGAATCACGCTCTGGGGATGAATCACCACCTCGACCTGGGACGGCTTGGCATCGAACAGCCAGCAGGCCTCGATCAGCTCCAGCCCCTTGTTCATCATGCTGGCCGAATCCACGGAAATCTTGCGCCCCATGGACCAGTTCGGGTGCGCACAGGCCTGCTCGGGTGAAACATGCATCAATTCTTCCAGCGGTGTCTGCCGGAACGGACCACCGGAGGCTGTCAACAAAATCCGCCGGACACCCACCGCGCCGAGGCCACGGGAAAAATCCTGCGGCATGCATTGAAAAATCGCATTGTGCTCGCTGTCGATGGGCAGCAATACCGAACCGCTCTTACGCACAGCCTGCATGAACAGTGCGCCGGACATCACCAGCGCCTCTTTGTTGGCCAGCAAGATCTTCTTGCCGGCCTCCACCGCCGCCAGCGTCGGACGCAAACCCGCCGCACCCACAATGGCCGCCATCACGGCATCGACTTCGGGGTCGGATGCCACTTGGCAAAGGCCCTCCTCTCCCACCAGCACGCGGGTTTGCAAGCCAGCGGCGCGCAGATCGTCCTGCAGCGCCCGCGCCACAGCGGCTTCAGGCACCACAGCAAACCGCGGCGTGTGGCGTATGCACAAGGCCAGCAGTTCACTCATGCGCGTGAAGCCACTGAGGGCGAACACCTGGTAACGCTCCGGATGCCGACCAATGACGTCAAGCGTACTCAGGCCGATCGAACCGGTCGCACCAAGAACCGTGATCTGCTGGGGGCGATTCACGATGCCGCCATCCACAACAGCACGGCAAAGATCGGGATCGCGGCGGTAAGGCTGTCGATGCGATCCAGCACGCCACCGTGGCCGGGCAACAGGTTACTGCTGTCCTTGATCCCCGATTGACGCTTGAACATGCTTTCGGTCAGGTCGCCAACCACGGACACAAATACGATCAGGGCGGCACCAATAAGGCCCATCAGCAACTGTGCGACAGTCCAGTCCCGCACGAAGCCGACCACGGTCGTGATCACCAGGCTCAGGGCCAGGCCACCATAGACCCCTTCCCAGCTCTTGCCAGGGCTGACCTTCGGCGCCAGCTTGCGCTTGCCGAAGGCCTTACCGGAAAAGTAGGCGCCGACATCGGCCCCCAGACCAGCACCATTACGACCATGATCTGCCAGTTGCCCAGCGGGCCTTGCTTGATCCAGATAAGCCCTTGCCAGGCCGGCAGCAGGATCAGCAGGCCGATCATCAGCTTGGTCGCCGCATTGGCCCAATGATGGGTCGTCTGCGGATAGGTCAGGACCAGGAAGGTCGCTGTCGCCCACCACAGTACCGCCGCGCCCAGCACCCAAGGCGCGAGGCCAGGCACCACGTACATGATGAACAGCATGGCCGCCACGGCCGCTGCGTAGGCCACGCGTGCCGACTGTGCAGGAAAACCCGCCAGCCGCGCCCATTCCCACGCGCCCAAGGTCACGACAAACCCGATGAACAGCGCAAAACTGGCGCCTTCGAGCAGGAAGAAACCGCCCAGGGCGATGGGCAACAGGATCAAGGCAGTGATGATTCGTTGTTTAAGCATTAAACCCGGGCTCCAGCTTCGATCTGCTCGCTCGTTTTACCGAAGCGACGCTGACGGGAAGCGAAATCGGCCAGTGCGGTACGCATGGCTTCGTGTTTGAAGTCCGGCCAGAACAGGTCGGAGAAGTACAACTCGGCATACGCCAATTGCCAGAGCAGGAAGTTGCTGATGCGATGTTCGCCACCGGTACGGATGCACAGGTCTGGCAACGGCAGGTCGCCGGTCGCCAGGCAGGTCTGCAACAGTTCCGGGGTGATGTCTTCCGGGCGCAAGTGCCCGGCCTGGACTTCCCGCGCCAGCCGCTGGGCCGCCTGGGCAATGTCCCACTGACCACCATAGTTGGCGGCGATCTGCAGGACAAACCGATCAGGACCCGCCGTCGCGGACTCGGCTTCGCGCATCGCAGCCTGCAATTCCGGATGGAAGCGCGAGCGATCACCGATGATCCGCAAGCTGATCTTGTTATCGTTGAGGCGCTTGGCCTCACGACGCAGGGCCTTGAGGAACAGGTCCATCAAGGCACTGACTTCATCGGCCGGACGCTGCCAGTTCTCACTGGAGAAGGCGAACAGGGTCAACACCTCGACCCCTGCCTCGGCGCACACCTCGATAACCGCACGAACCGCGTCGACCCCCGCCTTGTGCCCGGCGACGCCGGGCATAAAGCGTTTCTTGGCCCAGCGGTTGTTGCCGTCCATGATGATCGCCACGTGGCGCGGCACCGCGAACGGCACGGCCTGCTTGGTCTTTTCCATGAAAACGAGACCCTTATACGGCCATCAGGTCTTTTTCTTTCTGCGCCAAATCCGCGTCGATCTTAGCCACGTACTTCTTGGTCAGGTCGTCGATATCGCCAGTGGCACGACGCTCTTCGTCTTCGCTGATTTCCTTTTCCTTGACCAGGTCCTTGAGCTGGCTGTTGGCATCACGACGGATGTTGCGCACGGCAACACGGGCGTCTTCAGCCACATCACGGGCCTGCTTGGTGAAGCCCTTGCGGGTCTCCTCGGTCAGGGCCGGCATGGAGATCAGCAGCAGCTCACCCAGGTTGGTCGGGTTCAGGTTCAGGCCGGCACTGCCGATGGCCTTGTCGACTGCGCCCAGCATGTTGCGCTCAAAGGCCACGACCTGCAGGGTGCGAGCGTCCTTGACGGTGATGTTGGCCACTTGCTTGATCGGGGTGTCGGAGCCGTAGTACGGCACCATCACGCCTTCCAGGATGCTCGGGTGCGCCTGGCCGGTGCGGATGCGACCGAAGTTGTGCGCCAGGGACTCCAGGGATTTCTGCATGCGCTGTTCAGCGTCTTTCTTGATTTCGTTGATCATTGTTGTACTTCCTCGATCAGTGTTCCTTCGGCGCCGCCATGGACGATATTCAGCAAGGCGCCGGGCTTGTTCATGTTAAAGACGCGCAGCGGCATCTTGTGGTCGCGGCACAGGCAGATAGCCGTCAGATCCATTACACCCAGCTTGCGATCCAGCACTTCATCGTAGGTCAGATGATCGAACTTCTCGGCATGCGGGTCCTTGAATGGGTCAGCGGTATAGACGCCATCGACCTTGGTTGCCTTGAGCACGACATCGGCATCGATCTCGATCGCTCGCAGGCAGGCGGCCGAATCCGTGGTGAAGAACGGATTACCGGTGCCGGCGGCAAAAATCACCACTTCTTTGGAGTTGAGGTGGCGCATGGCTTTGCGGCGGTCGTAGTGATCGGTCACGCCAACCATGGAAATGGCCGACATTACGATGGCCGAGATATTGGCACGCTCCAGCGCGTCACGCATAGCCAGGGCGTTCATCACAGTGGCCAGCATGCCCATGTGGTCGCCCGTAACCCGATCCATGCCGGCCGCGCTCAGCGCCGCGCCGCGGAACAGGTTGCCGCCGCCGATGACCAGGCCGACCTGAACGCCGATCCCGACCAACTGGCCGACTTCCAGGGCCATGCGATCCAGCACTTTCGGATCGATCCCGAACTCTTCCGAGCCCATCAGGGCCTCGCCGCTAAGCTTGAGTAGAATGCGTTTATAGCGAGCCTGATAACCACTGCCCTGCTGAGCCATTGCGAATCTCTCCTGCGGCGTATTTTCGAAAATTCTTTGCAAGCTGTTTACAGCCTGCGTTCACTCTAGCGTGGCGCTGACACAGCGCCATCGGAACACGGCTTTGTAAGCCAGTTCCGACAGGAAACCAATAAAAATCGGCATCCCCATCCAAAAAGAGGCTGCGCGCGTTAAGCGGGCAGCCTCTTCAGGGCGACAGTTATAAAAACCGTCTTATTGCTTGCTGGCAGCCAGCTGAGCAGCAACTTCTTCAGCGAAGTTGTCTACTGGCTTCTCGATGCCTTCGCCCACTTTGAAGTAGGTGAAGGAAACGATTTCAGCGCCGCCCTTCTTGGCCAGTTCACCGACCTTGATTTCAGGGTTCTTGACGAACGCCTGCTCAACCAGGCTGGCTTCAGCCAGGAACTTGGTGATACGACCGGCAACCATTTTTTCAACGATTTCGGCTGGCTTGCCTTTGATCTTGTCTTCGTTGAGCTGCATGAACACAGCTTTTTCGCGCTCGATGGCGTCAGCGGAAACTTCCGAAGGCAGCAGGAACTCAGGGTTGCTGGCAGCGACGTGCATCGCGATGTCCTTGGCCAGTTCCACGTTGCCGCCTTTGAGGGCTACAACAACGCCGATCTTGTTGCCGTGCAGGTAAGAACCGACAACGTCGCCTTCAACGCGAACCAGGCGACGAATGTTGACGTTTTCGCCTACTTTGGCAACCAGTGCTTCACGCACCGATTCCTGAGCGGCGATCAGCGGAGCTGCGTCGGTCAGTTTGTCAGCGAATGCTTTTTCTACGCTGGCAGCAACGAATGCCTTGAAGTCGTCTTGCAGAGCCAGGAAGTCAGTCTGCGAGTTGACTTCAATGATAACGGCAGCCTTACCGTCTTCCTTGATGCCGATCGCGCCTTCAGCGGCAATGTTGCCAGCTTTCTTGGCAGCCTTGATGGCGCCCGAAGCACGCATGTCATCAATGGCTTTCTCGATGTCGCCGCCAGCCTTGGTCAAGGCTTTCTTGCAGTCCATCATGCCTTCGCCGGTACGCTCGCGCAGTTCTTTGACCAACGCTGCAGTAATCTCTGCCATTTCAAAATCCTCTTGGATAGGTTTTCAACCATTCCACCCGATCGAACGGGCGATCAATTCTTCCCGAACCACCCTTGTTAGCCGCTGCACGTTACAGATGCTGTAGCTGCGCTGCCGACAAGTGGTTTTCGAGGTGGCAAAAAGGGGGCCAAGCCCCCTTTTTGCTTACTGAGTCAACGCCAGGGCGTCAATTACTCAGCGGCTGCTGCCGGAGCTTCTTCAGCGAAGACTTCGGTGCCGCCATTTACGTTGTTGCGACCACGGATCACAGCGTCAGCCATCGAACCCATGTACAGCTGGATGGCGCGGATGGCGTCATCGTTGCCTGGGATGATGTAGTCAACGCCTTCCGGGCTGCTGTTGGTGTCGACAACGCCGATGACCGGGATACCCAGCTTGTTGGCTTCGGTGATCGCGATGCGCTCGTGGTCAACGTCGATCACGAACAGTGCGTCAGGCAGACCGCCCATGTCCTTGATACCGCCCAGGGAGCGGTCCAGCTTCTCAAGATCGCGAGTGCGCATCAGCGCTTCTTTCTTGGTCAGCTTGGCGAAAGTACCGTCTTCGGACTGGACTTCAAGGTCACGCAGACGCTTGATGGAAGCGCGAATGGTCTTGAAGTTGGTCAGCATGCCGCCCAACCAGCGGTGATCGACGTACGGCGAACCGCAACGTGCTGCTTCTTCAGCAACGATCTTGCCAGCGGAACGCTTGGTGCCGACGAACAGAATCTTGTTTTTGCCCTGGGCCAGGCGCTCTACGAAGGTCAGTGCTTCGTTGAACATCGGCAGGGTTTTTTCAAGGTTGATGATGTGGATCTTGTTACGCGCGCCGAAAATGTACTTGCCCATTTTCGGGTTCCAGTAACGGGTCTGGTGACCGAAGTGCACACCGGCCTTCAGCATATCGCGCATGTTGACTTGGGACATGATAGTTCCTTGATAAGTCGGGTTTGGCCTCCACGTATCCCAATGACCAACCAGCGGCTATATGAGCCAAAGGCACCCAGGTCATCGTGTCGACACGTGTGTGGATTTAAGCTTGCGGGGTCATCCCCGGAAAGCGGCGCATTTTATACCACAGCAAGGGCGAAAACGGAACACGGATTCTGAAATCCCTGTGGCGAGGGGATTGTGGGAGCAAGGCTTGCCCGCGATAAAGGCGATGCGGTCCTTTAGAAATCGAGTCGCCTGGATCGCGAGCAAGCTTTGCTCCCACTCGCGCGCCCACGCCACAGAGTTCCAGCGGGAGAGTTCTTTGCGCTGATCGTCTGTTAGAATCGCCTCTTTCAGGGCCACGTGAATCATCATCCGCCGCCCATTTCGTTTTGAACAGCGCCGTCAGGCGCAAAGAGAGCCTGTATGACCGTTACCCTCAAGACTCCCGAGGACATCGCAAAAATGCGTGTCGCCGGCAAACTCGCCGCCGATGTGCTGGAGATGATCGCCGACTACGTCAAGCCAGGCGTGACCACCGAAGAGCTGGACCGCATCTGCCATGACTACATCGTCAACGAGCAGAAAGCCATCCCGGCCCCGCTCAACTACAAAGGCTTCCCGAAGTCGATCTGCACCTCGATCAACCACGTGGTCTGCCACGGCATCCCCAACGAAAAACCGTTGAAGGATGGCGACACCCTGAACATCGACGTCACCGTCATCAAGGACGGTTTTCACGGCGACACCAGCCGCATGTTCCATGTCGGCAACGTGCCGGAGTGGGCCGAGCGCCTGTCGAAGGTCACCCAGGAATGCATGTACATGGCCATCGAACTGGTGAAACCGGGCTGCCGCCTGGGCGACATCGGCGAAGTGATCCAGAAGCACGCGCAGAAAAACGGCTTCTCGGTGGTACGCGAGTTCTGCGGCCATGGCATCGGCAAGGTGTTCCACGAGGAACCGCAAATCCTGCACTACGGCCGTGCCGGCACTGGCATGGAACTGCAGGCGGGCATGACCTTCACCATCGAGCCGATGATCAACCAGGGTCGCGCCGACACCAAGGTGCTGGGCGACGGCTGGACGGCCATCACCAAGGATCGCAAGCTGTCGGCCCAGTGGGAACACACCTTGCTGGTCACCGAGACCGGATACGAGATCTTCACCCTGCGCGGCGATGACACCATTGCTCGCGTTTCCGCCTGATCCGAACCCAGCCTATAGATATAGATAGAAAGGAAAGCCATTAAATGCCGCAGGTGGATCCCGAACTCTTCGACCGCGGCCAGTTCCAGGCTGAACTGGCCCTGAAGGCAAGCCCCATCTCGGCGTTCAAGAAGGCGATTCGCCAGGCCCACGAAGTGCTCGACCAGCGCTTTCGCAATGGCCGGGACATTCGGCGGCTGATCGAGGACCGCGCCTGGTTCGTCGATAACATCCTGCAAAAGGCCTGGGAGCAGTTCAACTGGAGCGAGGATGCCGACATCGCCCTGGTGGCGGTCGGTGGCTACGGGCGCGGCGAACTGCACCCCTACTCCGACATCGATCTGCTGATCCTGCTCGACAGCGCCGATCATGAAGTTTTCCGTGACTCCATCGAGCGCTTCCTGACGCTGCTGTGGGACATCGGCCTGGAGGTCGGCCAGAGTGTGCGTTCGGTGCAGGAATGCGTCGACGAGGCCCGCGCCGACCTGACGGTGATCACCAACCTGATGGAAAGCCGCACCATCGCCGGCCCCGAGCACCTGCGCCAGCGCATGCTCGATGTCACCAGCACGGCGCACATGTGGCCCAGCAAGGACTTTTTCCTGGCCAAGCGCGCTGAGCAAAAGGCCCGCCACCACAAGTACAACGACACCGAATACAACCTGGAGCCCAACGTCAAGGGCTCGCCCGGCGGGCTGCGGGACATCCAGACGATCCTGTGGGTCGCCCGACGCCAGTACGGCACGCTGAACCTGCGCGCCCTGGCCGGTGAAGGTTTCCTGGTGGAAAGCGAAAACGCCTTGCTGGCCTCGTCCCAGGAATTTCTATGGAAGGTCCGCTACGCCCTGCACATGCTGGCCGGGCGCTCCGAGGACCGCCTGCTGTTCGACCACCAGCGCTCCATCGCCAGCCTGTTGGGCTTCGAAGGGCAGGATGCCAAGCAATCCATCGAAAACTTCATGCAGCAGTACTACCGCGTGGTGATGAGCATTGCCCAGCTCAGCGAACTGATCATCCAGCACTTCGAGGAGGTCATCCTCGCCCCCGAGGACGAAGAACCGCCGCAGCCGATCAACTCCCGCTTTCAACTGCACGACGGCTACATCGAAGCGCGTCACGACTATGTGTTCCGCCGCACGCCGTTCGCCATGCTCGAAATCTTCGTGCTGATGGCCCAGCAGCCGGAAATCAAGGGGGTGCGTGCCGATACCATTCGCCTGCTGCGGGAAAACCGCCATCTGATCGATGAGGATTTCCGCCACGACATCCGCAACACCAGCCTGTTCATCGAGCTGTTCAAATGCCGGATCGGCGTTCACCGCAACCTGCGGCGCATGAATCGCTATGGGATCCTCGGGCGCTATCTGCCGGAGTTCGGTTTCATCGTCGGGCAAATGCAACACGACCTCTTCCACATCTATACGGTCGATGCCCACACCCTGAACCTGATCAAGCACCTGCGTAAGCTCCAGTACACGCAGGTGTCGGAGAAATTCCCGCTGGCCAGCAAGCTCATGGCCAAGTTGCCCAAGCCCGAATTGATCTACATGGCAGGGCTGTACCACGACATAGGCAAGGGCCGCCAAGGCGATCACTCCGAGATTGGTGCGGTGGATGCCGAGGCGTTCTGTCAGCGCCATCAACTGCCCCTGTGGGATAGCCGGCTGATCGTCTGGCTGGTGCAGAACCACCTGGTGATGTCGACCACCGCCCAACGCAAGGACTTGTCCGACCCGCAGGTGATCCACGACTTCGCCCAGATCGTCGGCGATGAAACCCGCCTGGACTACCTCTACGTGCTGACCGTGGCCGACATCAACGCCACCAACCCGAGCCTGTGGAATTCCTGGCGCGCCAGCCTGTTGCGCCAGCTCTACACCGAGACCAAGCGCGCCTTGCGTCGCGGCCTGGAAAACCCGGTGGACCGCGAAGAGCAGATCCGTCGCACCCAAAGCGCAGCCCTGGATATCCTGGTGCGCGGAGGCACCGATCCGGACGACGTCGAGCAGCTCTGGTCGCAATTGGGCGATGACTATTTCCTGCGCCACACCGCCGGCGACGTAGCCTGGCACAGCGACGCGATCCTGCAGCAACCGGCCGATGGCGGACCGCTGGTGCTGATCAAGGAAACCACCCAGCGCGAGTTCGAAGGTGGCACGCAGATCTTTATCTACGCCCCCGACCAGCACGATTTCTTCGCCGTGACCGTGGCGGCGATGGACCAGCTCAACCTGAACATCCATGACGCCCGGGTCATCACCTCCAGCAGCCAGTTCACCCTCGACACCTACATCGTGCTCGACACCGACGGCGACTCGATTGGCGACAACCCGGCACGGGTCAAGCAGATTCGCGACGGCCTGACCGAAGCCCTGCGCAACCCGGCGGACTACCCGACCATCATCCAGCGCCGGGTGCCGCGCCAGCTCAAGCATTTCGCCTTCGCGCCCCAGGTAACGATCCACAACGACGCCCAGCGCCAGGTCACGGTGCTGGAGCTCAGCGCGCCGGATCGTCCCGGCCTGTTGGCGCGGGTCGGTCATATTTTCCTGGAGTTCGACCTGTCGCTGCAAAACGCCAAGATCGCCACCCTCGGCGAGCGGGTCGAAGACGTATTCTTCATTACCGACGCCAACAACCAGCCGTTGTCCGATCCGCAGCTGTGCAGCCGCTTGCAGGAAGAGATGGTCCGGCACTTGAGCGTCAACCAGGAACCTGATGCTCACCCGACACGCATTAGCATCTGAATCACCGAATCCCCTGTGGGAGCGAGCTTGCTCGCGATAGCGGCGCAACATTCAATAGTGAGGTTGCCTGACCCACCGCTATCGCGAGCAAGTTCGCTCCCACAAACCCTATTGAACGAGGCCCCCGATGAACAACGCTCTGAACCAGTTGCAGCCCTACCCGTTCGAAAAGCTCCGCGCCTTGCTCGGTAGCGTCACGCCCAACCCGGACAAGCGGCCGATTGCCCTGTCCATCGGCGAACCCAAGCACCGCTCGCCAAGCTTTGTCGCCGAGGCCCTGGCCAGCAACCTGGAAAAGATGGCGGTGTACCCGACCACCCTCGGCATCCCGGAGTTGCGCGAGGCCATCACTGGCTGGTGCGAGCGCCGCTTTGCCGTGCCAAACGGCTGGCTCGACCCGGCGCGCCACGTGCTGCCGGTCAACGGCACCCGTGAAGCACTGTTCGCCTTCACCCAGACCGTGGTCAACCGTGGCGACGACGCCCTGGTGGTCAGCCCCAACCCGTTCTATCAGATCTACGAAGGCGCGGCGTTCCTGGCCGGGGCCAAACCGCACTACCTGCCGTGCCTGGACGCGAACGGCTTCAACCCGGATTTCGATGCGGTCTCGCCAGACATCTGGAAACGCTGCCAGATCCTGTTCCTGTGCTCGCCTGGCAACCCGACCGGCGCGTTGATTCCAGTGGATGTACTGAAAAAACTCATCGCCCTGGCCGACGAACACGACTTCGTCATCGCTGCCGACGAGTGCTACAGCGAACTGTACTTCGACGAACAAACCCCGCCGCCAGGCCTGCTCAGCGCCTGCGTCGAACTCGGCCGCAAGGATTTCAAACGCTGCGTGGTGTTCCACAGCCTGTCCAAACGCTCCAACCTGCCAGGCCTGCGCTCCGGTTTCGTGGCTGGCGATGCGGACATCCTCAAGGGCTTTTTGCTGTACCGCACCTACCACGGCTGCGCGATGCCGGTTCAGACCCAACTGGCGAGCATCGCGGCGTGGAACGACGAAGAACACGTGCGGGCCAACCGAGCGCTGTACCTGGAGAAATTCAACGCGGTCCTGGATATCCTCGCGCCGGTGATGGATGTACAGCGACCCGATGGCAGCTTCTACCTATGGCCAAATGTGGGCGGCGATGATGCAGCGTTCTGCCGTGACCTGTTCGAACAGGAACACGTGACCGTGGTGCCAGGCTCCTACCTGTCCCGCGACGTGGACGGCGTCAACCCAGGCGCCGGCCGCGTGCGCATGGCCCTCGTCGCGCCACTGGCCGAATGCGTGGAAGCGGCCGAGCGGATCCGGGCGTTCATCCAGCGCCAGGGTTGATGGCTGTATGGGGGCCACAGGTTCAGTGCTTCACTGGTATTTTTGTGTTTTGCCAATCGATTTATCGCGAGCAAGCTCGCTCCCACAGTGGTTTGGTGTTGTTCGCAGAACGCGTGATCGACACCAATCGCCTGTGGGAGCGAGCTTGCTCGCGATGGGGCCAGCACTTATTGCATCAAGTCCGAAGCTCTACCCGATCCAAAGCCTTGTTCGCCAACAACGCCCCCAACTCAATCATCTGCACCACCCCCAACGCCACATGCCGCCGCGAGCCGTCCAGGCCAAACGCCAGGTCGCTGAGCATCGCATTGGCCGAGGCCAGGGTTTCACTGAGGTTGGCTAGCAGGCTTTCGGTATCGACATTGTCTACAACGGTGAACAACTGCACCGAGGGCTTGGGTTCCGACTCGCTGTCGTCAGGCTTGAGGTAATGATCCAGGCGCTACGGATAGTGCTGCTGGACACGGTTCGCTAAACATTCGCTTCGACCTAGGCGGGGTTAAATCCCACAGCTTCCACACTGGGCAAACGCCGGCAATGACGTATAACCTTCAGCTCGCGCAAGCGATCATGTGGGATCGCCTGAACATCGCTGACATCGTTGGGGTAGAAGTGATCACATTGGACGAAGCACCTAAAGGGTACGGCGAGTTCGACGCAGGAGTGCCGAAAAAATTCGTCATTGCCCCTCACAATATGTTCCGCCAAGCCTAGATCAGTCGTAAGCGCAGCCCTGTTGGAGGGCCGTGCTTTTGCCAACAGGCCGCTGAAACAACCAGCGCCTTCAGCCCCATTCTTGATATGACTAAGAAGAGTTACGACTCCGCGACTTCGTAACCCGAAGTAAACAGTAAGGCGTTCGGATCAACAGCATTAACCGCATCCAACTGCGCGCTCATTTTGTTCAAACAGCCGATAAGTAACTCTACCTCCTCCCCGCTGAGGCCGGCCAAGAGCAACCGCTCTCTCTCCAAGGCAACGACAAGCACCCGGTTATGGAGCTCCTGCCCCGACACCGTCAAAGACACGGTGTACCTCCGCGCATCCTTCAGATCTGTATCAATTGTGATGAGTCGCTCACGCTCAAGCAGCTGGAGAGCTCGACTGACAGCACTCTTGTCTAGGCCGATGACCTGAACCATTCGGTTAGCGCTGATTTGCTGCTCCACGGCCAGTAAAGCCAGCAACCTCCATTCCACAATCCCGATCCCAAAATGCTTTCGATAACACTGTGACGCACCAGTGGACATTTTATTGGTCAAGAAAGTGAGCAAGGCGGGTATGTAGCGTTCGAGGTTCAAATGGGTAACTGGCATGACGAATGGTTCCTGGATTTTCGACCAAATTGGTTGACACCGCAACCAAAATGCCTAGTATGAGAATCACGTGATGACTCCGCGTTCGCAGTGTAAGCGTTCGCGGTATGACAATAAAAACAAAGGTGCCATGCCATGTCTTGCTCTGTAGCCTTCTTTCTCTCTTCCTGACCCAGGCTTTTAGCGCCAAGAAGCGCTAGACCCAGCCAACATCCTCCCAGCAATCAAACACTGCAACCATGCGGTGGGGTTAAGCTCATGCTTGAAGTCCGCGTTTCTCGAAAAATCAACGAAGCTGACGGCGTTTGCAGCTTCGAATTAACCGCAACCAACGGTGCCCAGCTGCCTGAATTTACTGCCGGTGCGCATATCGATGTGCATGTAGCAACTGGCCTCACACGCCAATATTCGATTTGCAACGCTCCGCATGAACGTGACCGGTATGTCATAGCCGTGCTCCATGAACCCGAGTCACGAGGAGGGTCTCGTGGTATGCACACAGACGTGGTCGAAGGAGCAATGCTTTCTATTGGAAGCCCTAGAAATCTATTCGAGTTGGATCTCAAAGGTGAGAGATACCTTCTGTTTGCAGGTGGGATTGGCATCACACCGATCCTGGCCATGGCACATACGTTGAATGCTGCCGGTAAGGACTTCGAAATTCACTACTGCGGTCGATCCATCGAGCGCCTCGCTTTCCTGAATACCCTCAACCAGGCGCCGTATCGCGACCATGTGCATATTCACGTCAACGATGGACATCCCGATCAACTATTGAACGCTGAAAAAACTCTATCTGCGCCTTCAAAAAGTGACCAGCTTTATTGCTGCGGCCCGTCAGGCTTCATGACTCATATTCAAAATACAGCCAAGGCCCAGGGCTGGGAAGACCATCAAATACACAAGGAAGATTTTGCCTCTAAGCCCCAGGTAATTGAAGGAGACAGTCAGTTTGAAATTGAGCTACATAAAACTGGGAAAATATTTGAAGTTCCAGCAGACAAAACCGTTCTTGAGATTCTTTTGGAAAACGGAGTGGAAATAGAAACCTCCTGTGAACAAGGCATCTGTGGTGCTTGCATTACTAAGGTTTTAGATGGCACTCCGGATCACCGCGATCAATACATGAATGCCGCTGAACACTCAAAAAATGATCGTTTTACTCCCTGCTGCTCGCGCGCTCACAGCAAGCGACTGGTACTGGATCTGTAGTCAAACAATAAAAAATCCTGATAGCCCGGAGAAAGACATGAGTACAACAGAAACTCAGCCACTCGCATATGATGCAGCAGGGGCTTCACAGGCATCAAAATTCCCTCTGAATCTTTGGTATGTTGCAGCGCTTGCATCGGAACTTAAAGATAAGCCCATTGGTAGAACCCTCCTTGGCAAGCCGATTGTTCTATTCCGCACTGCAGATGGTCAGCCAGCGGCTTTGGAAGATCGCTGCTGTCACCGCGCCCTCCCGTTATCGCATGGCACTGTTGAGGCGCATGGCGTTCGCTGTGGATATCACGGACTAATGTTCGATAATAAAGGCCATTGCATAGAAGTACCAGGCCAAGCAAAAATCCCAACCAAAGCTAAAGTTCCAGCGTTTCACGCGAAAGAAAGAGATCAAATTATCTGGATTTGGTTTGGCGATGCTGATAACGCCAATCCTACATGCGAGCCACCTGAATACGAAGTTCACTCGAATGGTAGATATCTTTTCGAAGGTGATGTCTACCACTACGACGCGCCGTACCAACTGATCCATGACAATCTTCTAGATTTAAGTCATTTGGGATATGTCCACTTACGCACAATTGGTGGCAATGCAAGCATCCACATGAACGCACAAATGAATGTCGAAAGTGACGACTCTTCAGTCCGTGTCACAAGGTATATGCCTGATTCCGAACCACCACCTACTTATGTTGCGGCATACCCCTTCAAAGGGAGAGTAGACAGGTGGCAGGAAATTGAATTCCGCGTCACGCATCTCCGCATTTGGACAGGCGCTGTGGATATTGGTACTGACTCACTGGATGACCCGGATCGCGGCGGGTTTCATATGCGAGGGTTTCACGGAGTAACTCCAGAAACAGAAACTACTAGCCATTATTTTTGGACGATGGCAACCAATCCGGTCAGTTCCCCTCAAGAAACGCTCAAAAAAGTAGTTGAGCAAACAATAATGACCTTCGACGAAGACAAAGTTGTAATCGAAGCCCAGTACAAAAACATGGTTAAAATTGGCAACGGGCCGATGGTAGACATTCATGTAGACGTCGGAGCAAATAGGGCAAGAAAAATTATCGAAAAGCTGCGTAACGAAATCATAAGCTGAAAATTTATTTCCAATAAACCTCCAGCAGCCTATGCCCCTTGTTTAGACTGGACAGCCCATAGTCAATTTATAGAAAATCCGAACCCATGCTTTGCTGTTTTTGCAGGAGGCATGGGCTCCACCGCCCATACACCTTGTAGAAAATCAACAACTGAGTGGACTCTGAATTCCAAATTCAGATTTCTGTCTGATAAAACTGCTGCGTACAATGAATCAACGTCATCGACGTGCTGCGAAATCCAGTATCCTGAAATATAACCACGCTCCAAAAATGTGCGCTCATGGAAACATGCGCACCAACCCATGTACGGAAATACACAACATTGGTGGAGCTTGGTAACAGGTGCGCACCTTGACTAGAAATCAAGGTGCCCCCATCACCGCGATGATTGACTCGCACCCTCAGTGTTAAGACCCGGAAGGCTCTAAGTCGGCAATCCCAACGCCACAGCAAACAGCCGCCCAGGCCATAAAAAAGTTGAGACCGCAACGGAACATTTGCACAAATCTTGCTTGAATATGACAGAAGCCACTATCTGTCGATGTAACGATTATGGACACAAAAAAAATTCTCCTTGCCGTCCGACTCGCCGAAACCTTGCATTTTGGCAAGGCGGCGGAGCTTGAGAACATGGCCCAGTCAGGCTTAAGCGCGCAAATTGCCAAGCTTGAGAGCGATTTAGGGTTCAGGCTTTTCATTAGAGCGAACCGTAGAGTCGCCCTGACTGAGGCTGGGGAGCGCTTCATCGAGAAATCTCGTATATTCATTGATGATATGTACAACTCAATCGCAGAATGCAAAGCGCTATCTGAAAATAAGCGAGCGGTTGTCAGGGTAGGTTTTTTTGGTGACCAAGCCGCTGAATACACACACCCGATCTTTGCTCTATTTCAAAAACTCAACCCTCATATTCGTCTAGTTTTTGTAGAACTCAAGATGAGTAACCAGGTACAGTCATTGATAGGCGGCGCGGTGGACGTAGTACTAATGCGATTGCCAACCTTCGACGAAAGACTGGAGTATATCGAGCTCTTTCAAGAGTCACGCGTCGCGGTTGTACCCTCAACACATCCTTTTGCTGAGCGTCAATCGCTTACGGTGGCAGATCTCCTGGATAAGCCATTTGCGATACCGGCTGAAGGGGCTCCCCGAGACTTAATTTCATATTGGAGCCTAGCCGACATTCGCCAAGAGCCCAGTAGAGTTGCCGCTTTCGTAAACTCTATACCTGAAGCTCTAGCTGCAGTAGCGTACGGGGGTGCATTTGATACTTTCCCACTCTCGATGAGCAAGGCGCATAACCATCCAGGTATTAGGTATGTACCCATTACTGATGCGTCTCATAACACAATGACACTCGCTACAATTAATGGAAATAGATCGCCATCGATCATGGCTCTGAGAAACTGTGCCTCCAAAGCTTTAGGATTCGAAATTTGATCAACCTCTCGTGATGTCATCGATCTCAAGCCGACCGTTGAAGCAATTCTTGCCACCTTCCTCTCCGAAGCTGATAGTCGCAAGGCATCGGCTTAGCTGCGTTTATATCCTTTTGCTGCGAACTTAGACGCAGAAAACATATAGATTCGATCCAATCACAAAACGTGATTAATCAATCAGCTTTCTTGCATTGAACCTCTGCTAAGCCTGTCACATCATCGAATCGTCAGTTCACCTTTATCAGCGAACATTTAACTTTAATAGCAACGCTCAACCAATACATCTTTGTGCCTGTAATGAAATCATGTTTGGGCGATACGATCACCTGCCATGTTTTCTCACAATGACAAAAAGAGGCAATAAAATGAATCATGTCGAAAAAATGCTCGTTTTAGATCGAAAACATCTGATCCACCCCCACCTGCCAAAAAACGATGATAACCGCGTCATCTTTGCGCGAGGAAAAGGCTGCAAACTCTGGGACATCGAAGGACGCGAGTATCTGGACGCGACCGGTGGGCTCTGGTTAGCACAGATTGGGCATGGCCGCGAGGAGATCGCCGAAGCAGCCGCCCGCCAGATGAAACAATTAGAATATTTCACGTGCTTCTGGGACTTCTCGAACGAACGTGCAATTGAGTTGGCGGAAAAACTCGCCACCTTGGCACCTGGTGATTTGGAAATGAGCTTTTTCACCAGTGGTGGATCGGAGGGCGATGACGCAGCGATTAAAACTGCTCGTTATTATCACACCCAACGTGGTGAACCAAAACGCACCTGGATTCTCTCTCGAACAAACGCCTACCACGGACTTGCCTATGGCGGGGGTACCGCTACCGGATTTGCTGAATTGCGGGATGGTATGGGGCCGCACCTACCACACGTCGCTTATCTTACTCAGCCAAATGCTTATCGCACTTACTATTTCAATGGACAAAATCCGACTGATTTCTGTGTCGCTGAGCTTGAAAAAATGATCGCCAGCATTGGCGCCGAAAACATTGCAGCCATGATCGCCGAACCGATCATGGGCGTAGGTGGGATGGTGCCTCCACCAGCCGACTACTGGCCACGCATGGCGCAAGTTCTTAAGAAGAACGGGATTTTACTGATCTTCGACGAAGTAGTATCTGCTTTTGGCCGCTCAGGCTACTGGTTCGCGGCAGAAAAATACGGCGTTACCCCAGACATGATCGTAACAGCCAAGGGCATTTCCAGTGGCTACATTCCCCTCGGCGCTGTAATCATGAGCCGTGATGTTGCAGATACGGTACGTGAGGGCCATGGCTATCCATTGGGTTACACCTACAGTGGTCACCCCGTAGCATGTGCGGTCGCCTTGGAAAACCTCCGCATTCTAGAAGATGAAGATCTGATCAATCGCTCTAACGAAATGGGCGCTTATATCGCAGAACAACTGTCGGCCCTGCGTGATAATCCATGCGTTGGTGAAGTTCGTCAGGCTGGAATGGGCATTGGCATTGAGCTGGTGACAGACAAGGAGTCTCGCCAACCTTTGCCTGATGTTGCAATGACGATCCCCGACATCATCCGCGAAGAAACGGGCGTTATTGTTCGTATCAGCAATGCCACGAACATTTGCATGTCTCCTCCCCTCACAATGAGCAGAGAGGAAGCAGATCGCGCAGTAGAGGCAGTCTGCGGCGTACTGGCCCGCGTAAGGCCAGACGGTACGGTTTAAGTGAATCTCAGCCTGGATCCTACGTTCGGATCCAGGCGGCTTACGAATATCGGTGCCTGTAGCTGCCGCACGGTGATAAATGAAGAGCTTTTTGAGAAGAGCGTTCCCCATCCGCCCCTCAAAAGCCCGAGGAATCCCAAATTACGCACTCCAAATTAATAAAAACAAAAACCATGATTTAATTAATTTGCGACAACTGCCAAACTGCGGCTCTGGCCATTTAATTAAATCCTAAAATAGACGACCTAGTTATTAAGAGCGATCTTATTAGCCGGGAAGTTTGCTGTATGCGGAGGGTTCTATGCAAACCGATGAACACAAGCTACGCCCCAATTCATTAGGCGTATCCGATATTGTTTTTTTTGTTGTAGCCGCTGCCGCTCCTCTAGGAGCTACGCTGGGTGCAGCACCCGCTGTTTTTGCTATTGGAGGCCCCAGCGCACCAAGTCTGTATCTTTGTGCATCCGTGATTCTATTACTTTTCGCTATTGGCTTTGCGGCCATGAGCAGGTATGTGGTGAGTGCTGGTGGCTTTGCTGAACTGGTTAAAGTCGGAATAGGTCGACCTTTTGGCAACGCTGCTTCAGGCATCGCGATCCTGGCTTACATCTGCATGCTGATTGGAATCTTCGGCGCCTTCGCTGCTTTTAACTCTGAAGCCTTCAAGTCCTTTCTCGGATTTGATCTAAGCTGGCAAGCTAGCGCTATTTTCGCGATCATTATTGTTGGTGTCTTCGGCTATTTGGATGTGAATATTTCGGCCAAAGTTCTTGGCGTTCTGATGATACTGGAAGTCTTGATTCTGGTGGTATTTGACGCCGCCGTTCTTATAAAATCCGATACCACAGCCATCACCTTTCAAAACCTCATACCTACTGACTTAAGCACACCTGGACTCGGTGTGGCCTTTATGTTCGCTTTCGCGTGTTTCGTGGGTTTTGAGTCAACAACGATATACGGTGAAGAAGCTAAAAACCCACATAAGACCATCCCGATGGCAACTTACATTGCAATTGGATTAATCGGTATATTCTATACAGTCACCACCTGGTGCCTGGGGATCGCTTACAGCGGCGCTGACATTCAAGCCGCTGCAGGCACGGATTTAGTAAACTTCGTCTTCAATGCAAACACAAAATTTGTAGGCCAATGGTCAACAGACCTTATGCAAATCCTAGCAGTGACGAGTCTATTTGCCGTCTTGCTGTCGTTCCACAATGCACTTTGCAGGTATCTCTTTTCGCTGTCGCGCTCGGGCTTCATTTTCAAAAGGCTAGGCAGGGTTCATGCCAAAAATAGCAGCCCACACAATGCAAGTATTACGCTTAGTTTCATAACACTGTTTATTATCGCTTTGTTCATGGCAGCAGATGCAGACCCTATCAACAGTCTGTATATGTGGATGGTTGCTCTTGGCACGTTGGGTATCCTGGCACTTCAAACATTGGGTTGCATTGCAGTTATTGCATACTTTAAGAAAACCCGCAAAGGGCACTTCTGGCAGGGGCTAGTAGCACCGGCCCTAGGTGGCGCTGGGCTATTTGTAGTCGTTCTGCTCGCCATCACTAACTTTCAAGAACTAAGCGGAGCAAAATCCGGGCTCGCTAGCCAACTACCTTGGCTAGTTTTGGTGGCAGCAATTTTGGGAGTAGTTAACGGTATCAGGAAACCTAAGCGACTGATTGATGGGGGCAACCCGGCTTCAACTTGATTGCGCAAAAAAATTACGGCGTTCCTTGGGAACGCCAAAATTCAAAGCTTCAATAAAGCAATATGCTTAGACATTGCTGTTAATTAACGAGTCTGCCAACAACAATATAATAAAGGATTCCAGCTATGGCACTTAGCAAGAGCTGCATTACCAAAATCATTCCGTGCATGGCGCTGAGCTACTCCTTGGGTGCGAATGCTTACGAGCTTCTAGCGAGTGGCGGCACGAAAGTTGATGCATCCCTGGAAGCCGTGTATGCATTGATGCACAGCGATAAGAATTATAACGTCTTAAACAACCGAGACCCCGGCAGCTCGAACTGGAGCGAAGGCTACATCAAGTACGGATTGAGCGGCAGCCAAGAAATCGCTAACAGCTCAACTGCGTACGGCGCATTTAACTTGATTAGTTCTGGAACTTGGGGGGACGGCGATGCAGCCGGATTTACACAAGGTAGCGAGCGCAGAACGGCGGTCAACGACGCCTATTTTGGCTGGCGTTCCGGGGATATGTTCCCTACCCTCGGTCACAATGGTTTAGATGTTTCAGCAGGCAGCCAGCAAGTCATGATTGGCGATGGATTCCTAATCCATAGTGATGGCCTGAGCTACGGTGATGCAGATCTGGGTGGCAACTATGATCGGGGAGGTGCCTACTACCTGGCGGCCCGCAAAGCATTCAAAAATACTGCTGTTGTAAAAATAGGTGGGAGCGAAGGATGGCGGAGCGATCTAGCATGGATCAAATCAGACAATCGCGCCCAGGCAGAAACAGAGCTTGGCTTAGCAACGCTTGAGCATGTCAATGAACTTGGGACTCTCGGCGTCACGTATATTCGCGGTTTAGACGTGAACGAGCGCTACGCTACGCCGCTGCAACGTGAGCGTGACGGTATGAACGTGGCTAGCATTCGCGGGGTTGGCTCTTTAGGTGTAGAGCAGCTTCACCTCTCATTTGAATACGCAACGCAGGATAGAAGTGACGGTCGAGAAAACGCCTGGTACCTTGAGGGGGGCTGGACATTCAAGGATTTAACTTGGTCACCAACAGTTACTTATAGATATAGCCGTTTCTCTGAAAACTATGACACTTTGTTTTACGGCCAAAGTAGAGGTTATGGCACCTGGTTCCAGGGGGAAGTCGCCTCTAATTACGCTGGCCCGTTCAACCAAAACACCAAAGTTCATCATGTTGGCATCAAAGCAAAACCCACCGAAAGTTTAACTGTGGGGGCATTGGCGTTTGATTTTAGAACAATCAACAAGAACCAAGGTAATCTTGACGGCAGGGAACTAGATCTTTATGCCGAGTGGATGGTAAATGAACATCTCATGATCAGCCCGGTCATTGGTTTTTACCAACCGAAGAAGAGCGCTCAGGATGGAGGGCTCCAGCTGGGTGATAACTCGACTAACACCTACCTACAGCTGATCGTGGGAACTTTCTTTTAATCGCCGAGCCGCTTAGCCGCCATCAGTATTCCAACGTTAGGGCAATAAATATGGCGGCTTCACAACAAGCACTCAGTCATTTGTAACGCTGAGTCTGCTCGTTAAATATAATTTTCATATTCAATTCATTTTGAACAAACAGATATTGGAGGCCAAAAAATGCATAAGACCCAACCTTATACCTCTCTGAATCTTCAACCCATTGCGGGTACTTGGCGCGAAGGCAGCACGGGCCGCTCAATGACCGTCAATGACCCCTTTACGCGCAAACCTTTAATCGAAATCTCTCTCGCTAGCAAAGAGGATTTGAATGATGCCTACACCCGAGCGGCGCAGGCTCAGGTTGCATGGGCAGAAACAGGCCCCACTGCACGCGCTGCGGTACTACTGCGCGCAGCACAGATCTTCGATGAGCGTCATCAAGAAATAGTTGATTGGATTATTTCGGAATCAGGTAGCACCCGGATTAAAGCCGAGTTCGAATGGATATCGGCAAAAAACATTACCTTGGAAGCAGCATCCTTCCCGAATCGTGTCCATGGACGGATTGTCGAATCCGACGTGCCGGCTAAAGAAAGCCGTATCTATCGCCGTCCACTTGGGGTTGTGGGGGTAATTAGTCCTTGGAACTTCCCTCTCCACCTGACTCAGCGCTCACTTGCTCCAGCCCTGGCACTTGGCAATGCAGTGGTAGTAAAGCCTGCAAGTGACACACCTGTTACCGGCGGACTTCTGCTCGCACGAATCTTTGAGGAAGCTGGACTGCCAGCTGGCGTACTCAGCGTGATCGTTGGTTCCGGAGCAGAAATCGGTGACGACTTCGTGTCGCATCCAATACCGAGTTTCATTTCATTCACCGGCTCAACGCCTATAGGGCAGAACATCGCTAGACAGGCAAGCTGCGGTGAATACCTCAAACATGTTGCTCTCGAACTCGGTGGTAACAACCCGTTTGTTGTCCTTGCAGACGCAGACCTTGAGCTCGCTGTACACGCAGCCGTTGTTGGCAAGTTCCTTCACCAAGGGCAGATTTGCATGGCCGTCAACAGGATCATCGTGGAAGACTCGATTTATGACGACTTCGCCTCAATGTTCATCCAGCGCGTAAGCAATCTCGTGCTTGGAGATCCGGGAGACATCAAAACTGCTGTCGGCCCAGTGATCAACCAGAAGCAGTTCAGCGGCCTGACGCAGAAAGTAGCACAAGCCAAAAGAGAAGGCGCAACCCTGGCCTACGCTGGCGAGTCTGAGGGTCTAGTCTTCGCTCCTCATGTTTTCACAGAGGTCAAACCCCATATGGAACTGGCGGTCGAAGAGATATTTGGCCCGATTGCCGGCCTGATGCGTGCCAAAGACGCCGAGCACGCCCTGGAACTGGCAAACGCAACTCAGTTTGGTCTCTCTGCTGCAGTTTTCTCTGGTGATCTGGATCGAGGTGTTCAATTTGCCCGGCGGATTCAGTCAGGTATGGCGCACGTCAACGATATTCCTGTTGCAGACGCTGCCAACATTCCTTTCGGTGGGGAGAAGAATTCTGGCATTGGCCGATTCAACGGCGACTGGGCAATCGACGAATTCACCACAACTCAATGGGTATCTGTACAACGTCAACCGCGTCAGTACCCCTTCTGATTCGAGTGCCTGGGCTGGGCAAAAAACAGCACGGCGCATCAAGCCGTGCTCGGCATTCTCCAGACTGAGAATGCCGAGTCTTTGAAATAGCCCGGAGCAATAATTCTCGACGAACGTGAATCGTGCACTACGCAAGTATTTTATACGCGCGCACTCTTGCTTGCTCCTTAGCCTCTTGACGCCTTGAGCTTAAAGAGGCTTTTTTTAACAAAAACTCAGAGCGACCGGCGACTCTGCGAAGCTAAACAGCTCGCTCAGCGGCATTGAGGGTCGAGCGGCCCGAGACCACATCGGCGCCGTCATCCTCATTGTCGCTATCTTCGGCGATCTGTTCGGCCGTCGACATGTTGGCCAAGGGCAACATTCCCTGCAGCTCATCCGGATGAGCGGGACCGGCGGATAGCCTGTCCAACGCGGCGGAGGCCTTGTCCGCCAACGGCTGGGTCATCACTCCCGTCGTCACCCAGGCAGCGAGCACCGGGGCCATCGTGGCCGTCACCGTCGCCTTGCCAGCCGCCGCCACACCCGCAGGCGAAATCCCGGAACGCCTGGCTGCGTTGACCGCGGCGGTCTGGGCCATGCCGATCGCCGTAATACCGCCGGCCAACGCGCCGAGACCACTGACCAGGCCAGTCGGCGTAACCAAGGCTTGCAGCGATTTGCTGCCATCGCGCATCGCGTCCAGCGGCAGGCTACCGACCCGCTTCGCAATGCCCATCGCAGCACTCCCTACGCCATAATTCTTGAGGTCCTTGTAACGCTGGTGCCAGTCTTGACGCCCCAGCAGGTATTCCGGGCCAATCCGGTGTTTGGATTTATCGATGGAATGTTGCAGGTCATAAGCGGCCATGCCTGAAAGCGGAGAACCGACGGCAGCGATCACCGAGTCCACCTTGCTGCCCGTTTGCGCATCGACGGTCTTCGTCACGACGGGTTGGATGACCGTGCGCAACACGTTTCGCGCGGTGAAGGTCTGGAACGTCAGGCTGCCTTCGACAGCCTGGGTCGTCAGGCTCGGCTTCACAGCCTGGGCGGCTTCCTGCATGACCGGCTCCAGATCGGCATTTTCGGCGACCAGCCACTGGGTGTCGCTGGTGGCGCGCTTGATCAGGCCATTGCCGACCGTGTCGGAGGCGCTGCTGACCAGGCCGGCAATCGCCGACAGCGCCAATGGAGCGGTAATCGAACCATTGCCGGTCACCGCCGGGGCGAAGTCCAGCGCGATGGACGCCGCGCCGAAGGGAACCGAACGAAGGAATCCAACCGTGTCATGGGCCGCGCGATCCAGGCGCGAGCCTTTGGTCAGCACGGCATCGACGCTTTGCGCGGTTTCCCCGTCATTGGCCAAGGTACGCGAACGATCGTCGATCAGTGCTTCGAAGGCCTCGCGATTGGCACCGTTTATATGCGGCTCGAATACCCGGGTGAGCTGGGCCTTGATTGCACCCGTCCGATTGGCCAGGTCCTGTTCAGCCGTGACAGGACCGATCGGGACGGATGCAGCGGTCCCGGTGGTCGCGGTCGTTGAATGGGACGGGAGTGTTTCTTCAACCTGATTCGTCAGTGGATGGGGCGGTGTCAGGGAGATGGAATCCATGGGCGGGTCTCTTGTGCGCAAAAGTGAAGGGTTTACCTGTGTTGCGTGGTCACCTCTTTCCGATCGGTTCCGCCTCGTCCGATCCGTCGCGACAGTCAAGGCACTGAAAGGAACGACGTGGCATAATCGTCCGCTGATTTTCAGGACGATACCGGGAACGTTTTGGGGGAGCATTCATGCCCAAGGAAAACAAGCACTTGCAGCTTTTCGGCATCAAAGCCTGTGACACGATGAAAAAAGCGCGTACCTGGCTCGATGAGCACGCGGTGCGCTACGACTTTCACGACTACAAGACCGCCGGCATCGACCGTGAGCACCTGACCCAATGGTGCAACGAACATGGCTGGCAAGTGGTGTTGAACCGTGCCGGTACGACCTTTCGCAAACTCGACGACGAACGCAAAGCCGATCTCGACCAGACGAAAGCCATCGAACTGATGCTCGCGCAACCCTCGATGATCAAGCGCCCGGTGCTCGATCTCGGTGACCGAACCCTGATTGGCTTCAAGCCAGATATTTATGCGGCAGAGATCAAGTAAGCCTGCCCAGTCCATTTTGTAGAGGTAATTTCATGTCCACTACCCTGTTCAGCCTGGCCTTCGGTGTCGGCACTCAAAACCGTCAAGGTGCCTGGCTGGAAGTGTTCTACGCACAGCCGCTGCTCAACCCGTCGGCCGACATCGTCGCAGCCATCGCACCGATCCTCGGCTACAGCGAAGGCAACCAGGCCATCACCTTCACCACCGCCCAGGCCTCGCAACTGGCGGAAGCGCTCAAGGGCGTTGATGCCGGGCAAGCCGCGCTGCTGACCCGCCTGGCCGAAAGCCACAAGCCGCTGGTCGCCACCCTGCTGGCCGAAGATGCCCAACTGGCTTCCACGCCTGAGGCCTACCTCAAGCTGCACCTGCTGTCCCATCGCCTGGTCAAGCCCCATGGCCTGAACCTGGCCGGCATCTTCCCACTGCTGCCGAACGTGGCCTGGACCAGCCTGGGCGCGATCGACTTGAGCGAACTGGCCGAACACCAGCTCGAAGCCCGCCTGCGTGGCGAGTTGCTGGAAGTGTTCTCGGTGGACAAGTTCCCGAAAATGACCGACTACGTGGTCCCGGCCGGCGTGCGTATCGCCGATGCCGCGCGGGTCCGCCTGGGCGCCTATGTGGGCGAAGGCACCACCGTGATGCACGAAGGCTTCGTCAACTTCAACGCCGGCACCGAAGGCCCGGGCATGATCGAAGGCCGTGTTTCGGCGGGCGTATTCGTCGGCAAGGGCTCGGACCTGGGCGGCGGTTGCTCGACCATGGGCACCCTGTCGGGCGGCGGCAATATCGTGATCAAGGTCGGCGAAGGCTGCCTGATCGGCGCCAACGCCGGCATCGGTATCCCGCTGGGCGACCGCAACACCGTGGAGTCGGGCCTGTACGTGACGGCCGGCACCAAAGTGAAGCTGCTGGACGAAAACAACCAACTGGTCAAAGTGGTCAAGGCCCGCGACCTGGCCGGCCAGCCTGACCTGTTGTTCCGCCGCAACTCCGAAACCGGCGCGGTGGAGTGCAAGACGCACAAATCAGCCATCGAGCTGAACGAAGCACTGCACGCCCACAATTAAGCCGCTTCACATCCTCACCTGTGGGAGCGAGCTTTTTTTGTGGGAGCAAAGCTTGCTCGCGATGGCAGCGACACGGTTTACGGTGAGACCGCGTCATCGTTCATCGCGAGCAAGCTTTGCTCCCACAAAAAAAAGCCCGCCCTCACAGGGACCGGCGTACCTTCAGCAGGGCCCGAAAGCATGTTGATCCAATCCCCCTGGCGGGCCGATTTCCCGGCTATCGCCGCCCTGCAACGGCAAGGCCAGACCTACCTGGACAGCGCCGCCACCACGCAAAAACCCCAAGCACTGCTCAATGCCCTGACGCATTACTACGCCAACGGCGCGGCCAACGTGCACCGGGCGCAACATTTGCCGGGCGCCCATGCCACCCAGGCGTTCGAGGACAGCCGCCTCAAGGTCTCGCAATGGCTCAATGCCGGAAACTGCGGGCAAGTGGTCTTCACCCACGGCGCCACTTCGGCGCTGAACTTACTGGCCTATGGGCTGGAACATCTATTCAACCCGGGCGACGAGATCGTCATCAGCGCCCTGGAACACCACGCCAACCTGCTGCCGTGGCAACAACTGGCCGAGCGCCGTTCGTTGACACTGGTGGTGTTGCCACTGGATGCCGACGGGGTGATCGACCCTGGCGCCGCCGCCGAACTGATCGGCCCGCGTACGCGGTTGCTGGCGGTGAGCCAGTTATCCAATGTGCTGGGAGCCTGGCAACCGGTGCCAGCGCTGCTGGCGCTGGCCAAGGCCCGGGGCGCGCTGACGGTGATCGACGGCGCCCAAGGCGTGGTTCATGGCCGCCACGACGTGGAGGCGCTGGGCTGCGACTTCTACGTGTTTTCCAGCCACAAACTCTACGGCCCCGATGGGCTGGGCGTGCTGTTTGGCCGTACCGAAGCCCTTGGCAACCTGCGTCATTGGCAGTTCGGCGGCGAAATGGTGCAACAGGCCGATTACCACAGCGCCAGCTTCCGCCCCGCGCCGCTGGGTTTCGAAGCGGGCACGCCGCCGATTGCCAGCGTGATCGGCCTGGGGGCGACCCTGGATTACCTGTCCGACCTCGACCCGCAGGCGGTCATCGAACATGAGGCAGCGCTGCATGACTACCTGCTCCATGGCCTGTTGGCCCGCAACGGCGTTCACCTGGTGGGCACCCCGCGCCTGGCCCTGGTCAGCTTCGTGGTCGACGGCATCCACAACGCCGACCTGGCGCACCTGCTGACCGAGCAAGGCATCGCCGTGCGCGCCGGGCATCACTGCGCCATGCCGTTGTTCAAGCATTTGAAGCTGTCCGGGGCGATCAGGGTGTCGCTGGCGCTGTACAACGACTCTGCCGATCTCGAACGTTTCTTCGAGGCCCTGGACCAGGCCCTGGAGATGTTGCGATGAACCTGCCCGCCGATGCCGCCCTGGCGCTGCAAACCTTCCAGGACGCCGCCGGCTGGGAACAACGTGCGCGATTGCTGATGCAATGGGGCGAACGCCTGCCGCCGCTGAGCGATGCGGACAAGTGCGACGCCAACCTGGTCCATGGTTGCGAGAGCCAGGTGTGGCTGGTGGGCCGCTTGCACGATGGGCACTGGCAGTTTTCCGCGAGCAGCGATGCGCGGCTGATTCGCGGCCTGGTGGCGCTTTTGCTGGCGCGGGTCAACGGTTTGTCCACTGAAGAGTTGCAGCAGGTGGATTTGCCGGGTTGGTTCAATCAGTTGGGATTGTCGCGGCAGCTATCGCCGTCGCGCAGCAATGGGTTGAATGCGGTGTTGAAGCGGATGTTTGAGTTGGCTCAATAACCGCCATCGCGAGCAAGCTCGCTCCTACATTGGATCGGGTTGAATGCGATGTTGAATACACCCAAATCCACTGTGGGAGCGAGCTTGCTCGCGATGAGGCCTTCAACCACGCCCTCAAACCTGAGGCTTGGCCCTGTCAGACGGCCGCCGCACTCCCGCCACAATCTTATCCACAGCCTTGGTCGCCGCGACCATGCCGAAGGTCGCCGTCACCATCATCACCGCGCCAAACCCACCGGCGCAGTCGAGCTTGACGCCGTCGCCGACAAAACTCTTCTGCAAGCAAATGCTGCCGTCCGGTTTCGGGTAGCGCAGTTGTTCGGTGGAGAACACGCAAGGCACGCTGTAGTGACGAGTCACGGTGCGGGAAAAGCCGTAGTCGCGACGCAAGGTGGAACGTACCTTGGAGGCCAACGGATCGTTGAACGTACGGTTCAAGTCGCAGACCTGGATCAGCGTTGGGTCGATCTGCCCGCCCGCCCCGCCCGTGGTGATGATCTGGATCTTGCGGCGCTTGCACCAGGCGATCAGTGCAGCCTTGGCGTTGACGCTGTCGATGCAGTCGATCACGCAGTCGATGTTCGGCGTGATGTATTGAGCCATGGTGTCACGGGTGACGAAGTCGGCCACCGCATGCACCGTGCAGTCGGGGTTGATCCCGCGCAGCCGCTCGGCCATCACTTCGACCTTGGGTTTGCCGACGGTGCTGTCCAGGGCGTGCAACTGACGGTTGGCGTTGCTCACGCAGACATCGTCCAGATCAAACAGCGAAATCTCGCCCACGCCGCAACGGGCAATGGCTTCCGCCGCCCAGGAACCGACACCGCCAACACCGACAATCGCCACATGGGCCGCCCGCAGGTGCTCCAGACCTTCGACGCCATACAAACGGGCGATACCGGCAAACCGTGGATCTTCTGTACTCATGACCATTACCCCAAAAACCGGCGCGCATTATAGGGCACCCAACGACCCGTCGCGATGTAGGCCTGTCGAAAACCTTTGTGGGAGCGAGCTTGCTCGCGATAGCGGCGTGTCAGTCGGTCTTGATCTTGCTGATCCACCGCTATCGCGAGCAAGCTCGCTCCCACAGGGTTTTGTGTTTTGCTATAAGATAACCGCCATTTTGCGCGAGCCTGCCCGCGCCTGCATAAGCCTTGCGTTCACTCTATATTCCCGGAGCTTCCATGACGGCCCACGCCGACCTCTCGCCGACCCTGCAACTCGCCTGCGACCTGATCCGCCGTCCGTCCGTGACGCCAGTGGATGCCGATTGCCAGAAACTGATGATGCAGCGCCTGGGCAACGCGGGCTTTACGCTCGAGCCGATGCGCATCGAGGATGTGGATAACTTCTGGGCCAGCCATGGCAAGCATGACGGTCCGGTGTTGTGCTTCGCCGGGCACACCGACGTGGTGCCGACCGGTCCGGTGCAGGCCTGGCAGCTCGACCCGTTCGATGCGGTCATCGACGAACAGGGCATGCTCTGCGGCCGTGGCGCGGCCGACATGAAGGGCAGCCTGGCGGCGATGGTGGTGGCGGCCGAACGGTTCGTCGCCGACTACCCGGACCACAAGGGCTCGCTGACCTTCCTGATCACCAGCGACGAAGAAGGCCCGGCCCACCACGGCACCAAAGCCGTGATCGAGCGCCTCAAGGCCCGCCAGGAACGATTGGACTGGTGCATCGTCGGCGAACCGTCGAGCACCACGTTGGTGGGTGATGTGGTCAAGAATGGCCGGCGCGGTTCCCTCGGCGCGAAGTTGACCGTGCGCGGCAAACAAGGTCACGTGGCTTATCCACACCTGGCGAAGAACCCGATCCACCTGGCCGCACCCGCCTTGGCAGAACTGGCTGCCGAGCATTGGGACCACGGCAACGACTTCTTCCCACCGACCAGTTTCCAGATCTCCAACCTCAATTCCGGCACCGGCGCGACCAACGTGATCCCCGGCGACCTGGTGGCAGTGTTCAACTTCCGCTTTTCCACCGAATCCACCGTCGAGGGCCTGCAACAGCGCGTCGCCGATATCCTCGACAAGCATCAACTGGACTGGCACATCGATTGGGCACTGTCCGGCCTGCCGTTCCTCACCGAACCAGGTGCGCTGCTCGACGCCGTATCGTCGAGTATCAAGGACGTCACCGGGCGCGAGACCCAGGCGTCCACCAGCGGTGGCACGTCCGATGGTCGCTTCATCGCCACCATGGGCACGCAAGTGGTGGAACTGGGGCCGGTCAACGCGACCATCCACCAGGTCAACGAACGCGTGCTGGCCGCCGATCTCGATGTGCTGACCGAGATCTACTACAAGACGCTGATCAAGTTGCTCGCCTGATGCTCGCCTGCCCGATCTGCAGTGAACCGCTGAACGCGGTGGACAACGGTGTAGTGTGCCCAGCCGGCCACCGCTTCGACCGCGCGCGGCAGGGTTACCTGAACCTGCTGCCAGTGCAGCACAAGAACAGCCGCGACCCCGGCGACAACCAGGCGATGGTCGAAGCCCGGCGCGACTTCCTCAACGCCGGGCATTACGCCCCGGTCGCCCGGCGCCTGGCGCAACTGGCCGCCGAACGCGCGCCCGGGCGTTGGCTGGACATCGGCTGTGGCGAAGGCTACTACACCGCGCAGATCGCCGAGGCGCTGCCCGATGCCGATGGCTATGCCCTGGACATTTCCCGCGAGGCGGTCAAGCGCGCCTGCAAACGCAACCCGCAACTGACCTGGTTGATCGCCAGTATGGCCCGGGTGCCGCTGGCGGACGGCTGCTGCCAGTTCCTGGCCAGCGTGTTCAGCCCGCTGGACTGGCAGGAGGCCAGACGGTTGCTCAGCCCCGGCGGCGGCCTGATGAAAGTCGGCCCCACCGCCGGCCACCTGATGGAATTGCGCGAGCGCCTGTACGACGAAGTGCGCGAATACACCGACGACAAGCACCTGGCCCTGGTGCCGTCGGGCATGGTGCTGGATCACAGCGAAACCCTCGAATTCAAGCTGACGCTCGAAAACGGCCAGGACCGCGCCAACCTGCTGGCCATGACACCCCACGGCTGGCGCGCCAGTGCCGAACGCCGTGCCAGCGTGATCGAGCAGGCCGAGCCGTTCCAGGTCACGGTGTCGATGCGCTACGATTATTTCGTTCTTCAATAACCTTTTGATTCCGGGCCCCGGGCAACCGTTCGGGGCCAGTTAAATCCGCGAATGGATTTTTCAAGACCGCAGCGAGGACATCCATGCGCCAACCCGATATCGAGATTTACCTCAAAGACGCCGACGTCGACCACAAGGCCATCGCCACCTGGCTCGGCCAGGCCCTGGGGCCGTGCAGCGACTGGGTCCAGAGAGGCCAGACCTACAAGTGCAAGGCTGGCAATATCCCAGTGACCTGGCTGCCCAAGGCCGTGGGCAAATGGAACAGCCTGTACCTGGAAAGTGACCAGACCCCGTGGGAAGACGACATCGCCTGCGCCCGCGCCGCCTTCGCCGCACTGAACGTCGAAGTGCGCTGCGCGCCTGGGTCATGGGTCGAGGAAGAAGGCGAGGAATCGGCCGATCGCTGGATTCGCATCAGCGCCGATGGGGAAGAAGAGATTACCTGGAAGACGGCGTAACAGTCTGGACGCATGGCGCAATTGCCATGTTCATGACAGATCCAAGGTGAAAGAAGATCCCATGTGGGAGCGAGCTTGCTCGCGATAGCGGTGTGACAGCCAATGAAGATGTTGCCTGATACACCTCTATCGCGAGCAAGCTCGCTCCCACAATGGGTTTTGTATCGCCAGTGAATGCGGGTTACAACCCCACCACATCCTCAGCCTGCAAGCCCTTCTGCCCTTCCACGACCGCGTACTCGACCTGCTGGCCTTCGGTCAGTGAACGGTGGCCCTCACCGCGGATCGCGCGGTAATGCACGAACACATCCGCCCCACCTTCGCGCTGGATGAAACCGTAGCCCTTGGCATCGTTGAACCACTTCACGTTGCCGGTTTCCCTTGCTGCCATGATACTCACTCCCCTTTCTTATTTTTAGGTCGGCTTTTCCCGCCCGACTGCAGAAGGCAAAGCCGTACGAACGTTAGCTGCCGTCCAGCCGTCCATAAGGGGCCGTGGCAGTCACCGGCCGAGTATATGACACAGGTAAAAACTCTCAACTGACTTTACTTCGGCGCTTTTTTGCCGATTTTCGATGAATCCGGCACACTAGCGAGCCCGAGCAGCCGCTCGGTTTTATCCACTCATGCAGAAGCCGTATGACCCGTTCCCCGTTCCGCCGTCTTGTGTTTGGCGCCCTGCGCCGACTGTTGTATCTCTGGGTTCGCTCCGAGACGATCAACCAGTCGTCCTTCACCCTCAACCTCGACCGCAGTCGTCCGGTGTTCTACGTCCTGCAAGATCCTTCACTCACTGACCTGGCGGTGCTCGACACCGAATGCACCAAGGCCGGCCTGCCCCGTCCGGTGCTGCCGGTCTCGGTGGGCAACCTGCTGGAACCGGCGGCGTTTTTCTACCTGACGCCAGCGCCGGACTGGATCGGCCGCCAGGACAAGCGCGGCGCGCCGCCCACCCTGACGCGGCTGGTCAACGCCCTGACCCACAATGCCGCCGAAGACGCCCAGATCATTCCGGTCAGCGTGTTCTGGGGGCAGTCGCCCGACAGCGAATCCAGCCCCTGGAAGCTGTTGTTCGCCGACAGTTGGGCCGTCACCGGGCGCCTGCGTCGCCTGTTGAGCATCATGATCCTGGGGCGCAAGACCCGCGTGCAGTTCTCCGCGCCGATTCACCTGCGCGAGCTGATCGAACACGACAAGGGCCACGAGCGCACCGTACGCATGGCCCAGCGCATCCTGCGGGTGCATTTCCGCAATTTGAAAGCAGCGGTCATCGGCCCCGACATCTCCCACCGACGCAATCTGGTCAAGGGCCTGTTGAACCAGCCGCTGGTCAAGCAGGCGATTGCCGAGGAAGCCGAGCGGGAAAAGATCTCCACCGAAAAAGCCAAGGCCCAGGCCCTGCGCTACGGCAACGAGATCGCCTCGGACTACACCTACACCGCGATCCGTTTCCTGGAAGTGGTGCTGAGCTGGTTCTGGAACAAGATCTACGACGGCATCAAGGTCAACCACATCGAAGGCGTGCAGAACGTCGCCCAAGGCCACGAAGTCATCTACGTGCCGTGCCACCGTAGCCACATCGACTACCTGCTGCTGTCGTACCTGTTGTTTCGCAACGGCCTGACGCCGCCGCACATCGCCGCCGGCATCAACCTCAACATGCCGGTGATCGGCGGCCTGCTGCGCCGTGGCGGGGCATTCTTCATGCGTCGCACCTTCAAGGGCAACCCGCTCTACACCGCCGTGTTCAACGAATACCTGCACACGCTGTTCACCAAAGGCTTTCCGGTGGAGTACTTCGTCGAGGGCGGGCGTTCGCGCACCGGGCGCATGCTGCAACCCAAGACCGGCATGCTCGCCATCACCCTGCGCAGCTTCCTGCGCTCCTCGCGCATGCCCATCGTGTTCGTGCCGGTCTACATCGGTTATGAGCGCGTACTGGAAGGTCGCACCTACCTGGGCGAACTGCGCGGGGCGAGCAAGAAAAAGGAATCGATCTTCGACATCTTCAAGGTCATCGGCGCCCTCAAGCAACGCTTCGGCCAGGTGGCGGTGAACTTCGGCGAACCGATCAAGCTGGCGGAATTCCTCGACAGCGAACAGCCGGATTGGCGCCAACAGGAACTGGGCCCGCAATTCAAACCGGCCTGGCTCAACGCGACCACCCACCGCCTCGGCGAGCGCGTGGCCCGTCACCTGAACGAAGCCGCGGCGATCAACCCGGTCAACCTCGTCGCCCTGGCGCTGCTGTCCACCAGCCGCCTGGCCCTGGACGACCGCGCCATGGCCCGGGTGCTCGACCTGTACCTGGCGTTGCTGCGCAAGGTCCCGTACTCGCCCCACACCACCCTGCCCGAAGGCGATGGCCAGGCGCTGATCGAACATGTGAAAGGCATGGACCTGCTGTCGGAACAGAACGATGCACTGGGCAAGATTCTGTACCTGGATGAGCAGAACGCGGTACTGATGACCTACTACCGCAACAACGTCCTGCACATCTTCGCGCTGCCGGCGTTGCTGGCGAGCTTCTTCCAGAGCAGCTCGCGCATGAGCCGCGAGCAGATCCTGCGCTACACTCATGCGTTGTACCCGTACCTGCAATCGGAGCTGTTCATTCGCTGGTCGCTGGAAGAACTGGACGGCGTGGTCGACCAGTGGCTCGAAGCATTCGTCGAACAAGGCCTGCTGCGTTTCGAAAATGACCTGTACCTGCGTCCGGCGCCGAGTTCGCGGCACTTCGTGCTGCTGACCCTGCTGTCAAAAAGCATCGCCCAGACCTTGCAGCGCTTCTACATGACCGTTTCGCTGCTGCTCAACAGCGGCCAGAACACCGTCAGCGCCGAAGAACTGGAAGACCTCTGCACCGTCATGGCCCAGCGCCTGTCGATCCTGCATGGCCTGAATGCGCCGGAGTTCTTCGACAAGAGCCTGTTCCGCCACTTCATCCAGACGATGCTGGACCTCGATGTGCTGCGCCGCGACGAGGCCGGCAAACTCAGCTACCACGAGCTGCTGGGGGAACTGGCCGAAGGCGCGGCCAAGCGGGTGCTGCCAGCGGAAATTCGCCTGTCGATCCGTCAGGTAGCGCTGCATCGCAGTGAAGATGCGGCGGACATCGCCAGCAGCCCCGACAGTTGACGGTTGCCGATCACTCACCGAGAAGCAGGGAAGGTTCCGGTGAGTGAATGGGCAGTCAACGAGCCTACTCCGACGCTGCGCAGCGGCTAAGGCGACGTCAAACGAAGAAAAGACCTACAGAGAACTTTGGAACGGGTCTCTAGGATGGGCTCACGTCAATGTCGACGTACTGAAAAGGAATTCAGCATGAACATCATCACGTTAACCCTGCAACTGCCTGAAGGCTTCCAACTCCCGCAAGCCGCTCGCACCGAAGTCAGCGTGCGAAATGCCGCCGGCGCACAGATCAGCGCCAGCGGCGGCCAGGGTTCCAACATGGCGCCTAAGGAGCCAGTGGCCCAGCAGCCTTGGCAATATCGCTTTCTCGTCGACCCCAAGACGACGCCCGTAGGGGAGGAACTCTCGGTCAAGGCACAAGCGTACCAAGGCGATACCGCTCTTTTTCTTGAAACCGAACAGGCCTTCACCTGGGAGGGTGGCAATCAACACGTTGACATCGCCCTGAGCCTGGCGCCAGCATCGCTGGCAGAAACTGTTCAAGCGCCCGCGTTCGGTTCCTGAGCCGCGACGTTACGAATGGATGCTTGGACGCAAACCCGCTGAATGCCCATTGACGCCAGTATGCCGCTGGCGTCAATGGGCAAGGTGCTTCCCATGAAAAAACTCGCTCTGCTTGCCTCCATGACCTTACTGGCCGCTTGCCAATCGACAACGCCACCACCCTCCGCATCCCTCGATGGCGAAGTGTTCTACCTGCAACGCATCGCCCTGCCGCCCAACGCGACCTTGAGCGTGAGCCTGCAGGACGTTTCCCTGGCCGACGCCCCTGCGGTGGTACTCGATGAACAGAGCGGCCCGATCAAAGGCCAGGTCCCACTGCCGTTCCACCTCAGTTATGATCAGGCCCAGGTCAAGCCCGGTCATCGTTATGCCGTGAGCGCCCGCATCGAAGTGGACGGCCAGTTGATGTTCATCACCACCGAACAACACGCCGTGCAACTCGACGGCAAGGATCCGCAGCCGTTGAGGATCCGCGTCAACGCCGCACGCTGATTCCTTTTTCCAACTTTCTTCAAGGACGCCATCATGCTTCGCTCAACCCTCCGTTTCACCGGCCTGTGCGCAGGCCTGTTGATCTGCGCCAATGCCATGGCCCTGTCCCTGGGCGACCTGTCGCAAAAAGACGCCACGGGCGGTCTCAAGGACGCCTTGACCCAAGGCGCGCAGGTCGCGGTCAAGCAACTGGGCACACCCGGCGGCTTCAGCAACAACCCGGATGTGAAGATCGAACTGCCAGGCAAGCTCGGCAAAGTCGCCAGCAAGATGAAAGCCTTCGGCATGGGTGACCAGGTCGATCAATTGGAAACCAGCATGAACCAGGCCGCCGAAGCCGCCGTGGTCCAGGCCCAGCCTATCCTGGTCAATGCCGTGAAGAACATGAGCGTAAGCGATGCCAAAGGCATCCTCAGCGGCGGCCAGGACTCCGCCACGCAATACCTGAACAAGAGCAGTCGCGAGCAGATCCGCGCCAAGTTCCTGCCCATCGTCAAGCAAGCCACCGACAAGGTCGGCCTGGCGCAGAAATACAACGCCTTCGCCGGCCAGGCCGCGACCTTCGGCGTGCTGGACGCCAAGAGCGCCAACATTGAAAACTACGTGACCGAGCAGGCGCTGGACGGGTTGTTCGAGATGATCGGCAAGCAGGAAGCCGCTATTCGCCAGAACCCGGCGGCTGCCGCGACCAGCTTGGCGAAGAAGGTGTTCGGTACGCTCTGAGATTGCGCGCAAAACACCTGTGGGAGCGAGCTTGCTCGCGATAGCGGTATCAGCCATTGCATCTCTGTTGACTGTTACACCGCTATCGCGAGCAAGCTCGCTCCCACATTGGATCTGTGCTGATCGCTAGATCGGATTCAGGTTTTCTTGACCCTGAACCACGCCGCATACAGCGCCGGCAGGAACAACAGTGTCAACGCCGTCGCCACGATCAACCCGCCCATGATCGCCACGGCCATCGGGCCGAAGAACAGGCTGCGTGACAGCGGGATCATCGCCAGCACCGCCGCCAGTGCGGTGAGTACAATCGGGCGGAAGCGGCGCACCGTCGCTTCGATGATCGCCTGCCAGGGCGCCAGCCCCGCCTTGATGTCCTGTTCGATCTGGTCCACCAGGATCACTGAGTTACGCATGATCATCCCCGACAGCGCGATGGTGCCGAGCATGGCGACAAAACCAAACGGCTGGCGGAACACCAGCAAGAACAGCGTGACACCGATCAACCCCAGCGGCGCGGTGAGAAACACCATCGCCGAGCGTGAGAAGCTGCGCAGTTGCAGCATCAGCAACGTCAACACCACCACGATGAACAGCGGCACACCGGCATTCACCGACTTCTGGCCGCGGGCCGAATCCTCAACCGTACCGCCCACCTCCAGCAGGTAACCGTCCGGCAGTTGCGCACGAATCGGCTCCAGGGTCGGGAAGATCTGCTGCACCAGGGTCGCCGGTTGCTCCTTGCCGTAGATATCGGCCCGTACGGTCACGCTCGGCAGGCGGTTGCGGTGCCAGATCACGCCCTCTTCGAAGCCGTATTCCAGGGTCGCGATCTGCGACAGGGCAACGCTCTTGCCGTTGTCGGTCGGCACCGCCAGGCTCGGCAACAACGACAGTTCGGTGCGCTCATGCACCGTGCCACGCAGCAGGATTTCGATCAGTTCGTTGTCTTCCCGGTACTGGCTGACGCTGGAGCCCGTGAGGGAGCTGCGCAGGAAACTCGCCAGGTTGGCGGTGCTCACGCCCAGGGCCCGGGCACGGTCCTGGTCGACGTTCAGGTACACCACCTTACTCGGCTCTTCCCAGTCCAGGTGCACATTGGTTACGTAAGGGTTTTCGCGAACTTTCACCGCCACTTTGCGCGCCAGGGCGCGGACCTCTTCAATGTGCTCGCCCGTGACGCGGAACTGCACCGGGTAGCCGACCGGCGGGCCGTTTTCCAGGCGAGTGACCCGCGAGCGCAGGGTTGGGAACTGTTCGTTCAGGGTCGCGATCAACCAACTGCGCAAAGGCTCGCGGTCTTCGATGGTCTTGGCCAGCACCACGAACTGGGCGAAGCTGGACGCCGGCAATTGCTGATCCAGCGGCAAGTAGAAACGCGGAGAGCCGGTGCCGACGTAGGCCACGTAGTTGTCGATGCCCACGTGGTCCTTGAGCAGCGCTTCAAGGCGCTTGACCTGCTCGGCGGTGTTGCTCAGGGAGGCGCCTTCCTGCAGTTTCAGGTCGACCATCAGCTCCAGCCGCCCCGATGCCGGGAAGAACTGCTGCGGCACGAGACGGAACAACACCACCGAGCCGATGAACAACAGCAAGGTCAGGGTAATGACGGTTTTGCGACGACGCACGCACCACTCCACCATCCGCCGGACACGCTGATAAAACGGCGTGCCGTATGGGTCGGTCTGGCCGTCAGCCGTGCCATGTTTGGCCGCGTGAATTTTCGCCAGGTCCGGCAGGAGCTTTTCACCCAGGTACGGCACAAACACCACGGCAGCCACCCAAGATGCCAGCAATGCCAGGGTCACGACCTGGAAAATCGAACGGGTGTATTCGCCGGTGCCCGATTGCGCGGTGGCGATTGGCAGGAAGCCGGCCGCGGTGATCAACGTACCGGTGAGCATCGGGAACGCCGTGCTGGTCCACGCAAAACTGGCGGCCTTGATCCGGTCGAAGCCCTGCTCCATCTTGATCGCCATCATCTCCACCGCGATGATCGCGTCGTCCACCAGCAGTCCCAGCGCCAATACCAGCGCGCCGAGGGAAATCTTGTGCAGGCCGATCCCCAGGTAATACATCGCGGCGAAGGTCATCGCCAACACCAGCGGGATCGCCAGGGCCACCACCATCCCGGTGCGCAGTCCCAGGGAGAAGAAGCTCACCAGCAACACAATCGTCAGCGCTTCCACCAACACCTGGACGAACTCACCGACCCCGGTCTTCACCGCCGCCGGTTGGTCCGACACCTTGCGCAATTGCATGCCGGCCGGAAGCGTGTTCTGGATCCGGGCAAAATCGACCTCGAGGGCCTTGCCCAGCACCAGGATGTCACCGCCCTCCTTCATGGCCACGGCCAGGCCGATGGCATCCTCACCCATGAAACGCATGCGTGGTGCCGGTGGGTCATTGAACCCCCGGCGCACATCCGCCAGATCGCTGATACGGAACGTACGATCGGCGACCCGGATCGGGAAGTTGCGGATCTCTTCCACGGTCTGGAAATTCCCCGAAACCCGTAGCTGCAATCGCTCGCTGCCGGTTTCAAAGAAGCCGGCGGTCGAGACGGCGTTCTGCTCTTCAAGGGCC
Source organism: Pseudomonas sp. St316 (assembly GCF_018325905.1). NCBI lineage: Bacteria > Pseudomonadati > Pseudomonadota > Gammaproteobacteria > Pseudomonadales > Pseudomonadaceae > Pseudomonas > Pseudomonas sp. St316. The sequence goes on from NZ_AP021901.1 coordinate 5,454,806, forward strand.
TGCTGGACCGCCGCCAAGGGCAGGCCGAGGGTCGCCAGCTTCACGTTCGACAACTCGATCCAGATCTTCTCGTCCTGCAAACCGATCAGTTCGACCTTGCCGACGTCCTTGACCCGTTGCAGTTGGATCTGGACGCGGTCGGCGTAGTCCTTGAGCACGGCGTAGTCGAAGCCGTCTCCGGTCAGCGCATAGATGTTGCCGAAGGTGGTGCCGAATTCATCGTTGAAAAATGGCCCTTGGATACCCGGCGGCAAGGTCTGGCGGATGTCACCGATCTTCTTGCGGATCTGATACCACAGCTCGGGGATCTGCACCGAATGCAGGGAATCGCGGGCCACGAAGGTCACCTGGGACTCACCCGGGCGGGAAAACGAGACGATCCTTTCGTAATCGCCGGTTTCCATCAGCTTCTTTTCGATGCGCTCAGTGACCTGTCGCGACACCTCCTGCGCCGTGGCCCCCGGCCAGGCGGTGCGGATGACCATGGCCTTGAAGGTGAACGGCGGGTCTTCGCTCTGGCCGAGCTTGGTGTAGGAAAGCGCGCCAACGATCGCCAGCAACAGCATCAGGAACAGTACGATCTGGCGGTTGCGCAGCGCCCATTCGGAAAGATTGAAACCCATCGGGATTACTCCTTGGCCGTCAGGTTGACCACGCGGTTGGAGCGATCCACCGGCCGCACCTGCTGGCCGTCGAGGAGCACGTGCACGCCGGCCGCCACCACCCAGTCATCGGGGCTGAGGCCTTCAAGCACTGGAACGGTCTTTTCGCCGAAGGCACCGACCCGCACCGGGACTTTCTTCAGCGTGTTGTTGGCGTTGACCACCCAGACGTACGTCGCGCCGTTTTCAGCCGTGAGGGCCGACAAGGGCACCGACAGCGGCACCTTGTCGGCGGTCTGGATAAACACCCGGGCGCTCTGGCCCAGCTCGACCGGAACACTGCCGGCGGTGAAGGCCACGCGGGCGGCGAAGGTGCGAGACTTGGGGTCGGCGGCTGGCGACAGTTCGCGAATGCGTCCGCTGAAACGCTGGTCGGGCTGGCTCCACAGTTCGACCGAAACCGGCTGGCCGATCTTGAACCGCCCAAAACCCTGCTCCGGCAGGCTGATCAGCACTTCACGCTCGCCGTCGGTGGCCAGGGTAAAGACGGTTTGCCCGGCCGACACCACCTGCCCGACTTCCACCGAACGCCGAGCGACCACGCCATCCTGGGGCGCACGCAACACCGAATAGCTGGCCTGGTTGTTGGCGACATCGAACTCGGCCTTGATCTGCTTGAGCCGCGCGGTGCCGGAGCGATAAAGGTTTTCGGCATTGTCGTATTGAGAACGGCTGACCATCTGCCGTTCCATCAAGGTTTTGTAGCGATCACGCTCGGCGCGTACCAGGCTCAGGTTGGCCTCGGCGGCGGCGACCTGGGCACGGGAGGCTTCCAATTGCAGGCGCACATCTTCGGGATCGAGTTCGGCCAGCGGCTGATTGGCCTTGACCCGCTGGCCCTCATCGACCAGTCGACGGCTCACCTTGCCGCCAATGCGAAAGGCCAGTTCGGGCTCGAACCGTGCTCGCACTTCACCGGGATAACTGTCCATCGCCTGGGCTGAAGGTTGTGGTTTGACCACCATGGCGGGGCGTACGGCGACCGGGACCGGCTCGTCATGACCGCACGCAGACAGTAAAAAAGCCAGGGTAACTGGCACGGCGAGGGGCAGGGCATAGCGGAACATGGCGAGTGACCTTTCGCTAATGGTGCTTGGAATAATTATACTGGCGAGTATGTTATTAATAGCAAACTCACCAGTCCAGTATTAAAGCGAACAAATGTCGAACAATCCTCCAATCCCCTCCGGCCCCGGCCGTCCCAAGGACCTGGCCAAGCGCCAGGCCATTCTCGACGCGGCGAAGCGCTTGTTCCTGAGTATGGGTTACGCCAGTACCAGCATGGACGCCGTCGCTACCGAGGCTGGGGTCTCGAAGCTGACGGTCTACAGCCACTTCAACGACAAGGAGACGCTGTTTTCCGCTGCTGTGATCGCCAAGTGCGAAGAACAGGTGCCGCCGCTGTTTTTCGAATGGCCGGACGGCGTTCCGATCGAACACGTGCTGCTGAACATCGCCCGTGGTTTTCACCAGCTCGTCAGCAGCAAGGAATCGTTGAACCTGCATCGGCTGATCATGGCCCTGGGCAGCCAGGACCCGAAGCTGTCGACGATTTTCTACGAAGCAGGCCCACAGCGGATGCTCTCAGGCATGGAACGGCTGCTGATCAAGGTCAATCAGATCGGTGCCCTGAGCATCGATAAACCGCGCAATGCCGCCGAGCATTTCTTCTGCCTGATCAAGGGCGCGGCGAATTTCCGGCTGTTGTCTGGCTGCGGCCCGGCCCTGGAACCGGAAGCCGCCGAGGCTCATGTGCAGGAAGTGGTGGGGTTGTTCATGCGGGCTTATCGGCCGTAGGTCAGCCACAGTTTTTTCTGACTGAGGTGGACCTGTGGGAGCAAAGCTTGCTCGCGATGGCGGCGGCGCGATCTCTCAGAAGACCGCGTAATCGTTCATCGCGAGCAAGCTTTGCTCCCACAGATCATTCTCCTCCCCCAGAACACCTTTTCCCACAGATCAGGCCTTGAGCGCTTTCTTGGGGTAGATGTCGTAGCGGCTGGATTTGCCATCGAGCCCATGGCTCGGCTTCGGCCCTTCGATGCACGGGGCCTTGCGGGGGCGCTTGACCACCACCCGGTGAGTCGCCAGGGCCAGGGCCGCAGCGAGCAGCGCCGGGGCGTCCGGGTCATCGCCCACCAGGGGACGGAACAGGCGCATTTCCTTCTTCACCAGGGCGGTTTTCTCCCGATGGGGAAACATCGGGTCCAGGTAGATCACCTGGGGCGGCTCGCCTTCCCAGTTGCGCATCACCTCGATGGAATTGCCCTTGAGCAACCGCATGCGCGCCACGATCGGCGCCACGTCGAAGTCCTCCGCCGCACGGGCCAGGCCATCCTCCAGCAGGGCCCCAATCAGCGGTTGACGCTCGATCAGGCTCATTTCGCAGCCCAGGCTGGCCAGCACAAACGCATCCTTGCCCAACCCGGCCGTGGCATCCAGTACCCGTGGACGCACACCTTGGGCAATGCCGACCGCCTTGGCGATCATCTGGCCGCTGCCACCGCCATACAAGCGCCGATGGGCCGCACCGCCCTCGACGAAGTCCACGCGCACAGGCCCCGGCGCGTCCGGGCCCAGTTGCTGCAACTGCAAGCCCTGCTCGCCGACCTGCAAGGCAAACTCGCCATCGTCCACTTGCAATGGCAGGCCAAGCCGTTCGGCCCAATGCTCGGCCTGCGGTTGGAAGGCCGGGGCCAGGGCCTCGACATGGATGCGGCAGGCCGCAGGTTGCTCACTCATGGAAGTTGTTCATTCATGGAAACATGCTCAAAAAATTAAGGATCGGCAAAAACGGCCGATAACAACGGTGAACGGCATTTTGCCAGAGCTGAGCGTCGACCGAGAAAAATGTCAGACATTCAATCCACATCGATAGGCGTTATCTCCCCTTACGGCGATTACAGCCTGCGTAACACCCAAGCGCTGAGCGGCGTCAGTCACCTGTGGCAGGATTTTTTTGCCCGGGCCCTGGCCGATCAACTGGGTGATAACGCACCGGCACCTGGCAGCTACCAGCCAGTGCCCCTCGATGAGGCTGTTGAGCCGACCCTTGGCGCCGAATTGCTGGAGCACATCGTCAGCCAGCGCACCTGCGAAGTGACCGAAACACCGGTCAAGCCACCTGAGCCGCTGTTCCTGCCCATCGCCGAATTCGAACTCGATCTGCTGGACAAACCGTTCCCACCTTTCCCAGCGGAAGAAATCGCCGCCCAGCAAAAACAGCAGACCTTCGAAAGCAACTGGGTTCGCCCACTCGTCCTCACCGCCGGCCAACCGCTGCCGGAGCCCGGCCCTGCACCGCAACCGCGCCCACTGCACCTGCCGATCGCCGAGTTCGAACTCGACCTGCTGGACAAACCCTTCCCGCCCTTCCCGGAAGAGGAATTGGTGGCGCAGCAGAAACAACTGGACTTCGACACCCGCTGGGCACGTCCGATCGTGCTGCAGAACCTGCGCATCGCCGCCTGATCCCAATCAGCGACAGATCCACCATGGCCCCACATCCAGATGAAAATGGTTGCGGTGCGCCGCGTTGTAATCCGGGCTCAAGACCACACTGAACATATCGCAGGCGCCGTCGCGGGCCTGACGTAGAAAGCGCGCATCGGCATTGTCCTTGGGCCAGTCCTTGAGCACGCTGACCGTGCGCCCATCGGCCAGGCGAAACCCGGCGATGTCCAGCGCACTGGCAGTGGCGTGCTGGCTACGCGAGCCGTTTTCACGACCGTACATGTTGCGACAAGCGAAACTGCCGAGGTGATCGACCCGCGTCACTTTCTGCCCATAGACCGCCGCTGCCGCCGGCTGCAACGCATGACGCTCGAACAGCGCGAAGGCCACGGCCAGCGGGCAACTGGCGAGGAAACTGCTGCTCAGCGCCACCTCACCACCCTGCACCCTCAGCACATTGGTCAGCGGGCACGTCGAACTGGCGCCGCTGTCCGCCTGGCGGGCGGTGCGCAGCCCCGAGGTGGCGAGGGCCTGGTCGCACAACTGCGGGTCATTGCGCAGGGCCATGAGCTTGAAGCGGGTCAGCAGGTTGGGCGCGAGATTGACGTCCAGGGGCGCCCAGGGATTCCATTGGGGCGGCACTGCCACCCAGCCGCGCCATACCCCCAGCACTGCAACGCCAACGAGCAGCGCCACGACAGCAAGAATTTTCAAAAACCGCACGACGTTGCCTCGGGCCTCAACCCTTGAATAATTGGTTGGCCTGCTTGAACGGCATCGAGCGACGAGTGAAGGTGAACGTGCCCTCCTGCTGGATTTCTTCGGCGGCGCGGAAAAACTCGCCATACGCGGCCAAAGCCAACGCCGATCCGACGCTGATACGCTTGACGCCCAACTCGCTCAACTGCGCGACGGTCAGGTCCAGCGCCCCGGACATCAGCACGTTGACCGGTTTCGGCGCCACGGCCCGCACTACCGCAAGCACTTGCTCGGCGCTGCTCAGCCCCGGGGCGTACAACACGTCGGCCCCCGCGTCTGCGAAAGCCTTCAAGCGGCGAATGGTGTCGTCCAGGTCCGGATTACCGTGCAGGAAGTTCTCCGCCCGGGCCGTCAGCAGGAAGCGATACGGCAAGCTGCGCACCGCGTCGGCGGCGGCCTTGACCCGTGCCACGGCATGGTCGAAGCAATAGATCGGGCTGTCTTCGCGCCCCGTGGCATCTTCGATCGAGCCCCCCACCGCACCGGCCTGCGCCGCACGGAGCAGATTACGCGCGCAATCGTCGGGGGCATCGGCAAAACCGTTCTCCAGATCTACCGCCACGGGCAGGTCGGTGGCCGCCACAATCGCCCGCACATTGGCCAGCGTGTCCTCCAGGCCCAGCGCGCCATCGGGCCGGCCCAGGGAAAAGGCATGGCCGGCGCTGGTGGTCGCCAGGGCTTCAAAACCGAGGCTGGCCAGCATCTTGGCGGAACCTGCATCCCACGGGTTGGGAATGACAAAAGCCCCTTCACGTTCGTGCAACGCCTTGAACACCTGGGCTCGACGAATTTGCGCATCCATGTAGTTCGCTCCTGAGCAGAGAGGTTCGGCCTCAGAGCAAACCCAGTTGCTCGGCGGCGGGCTCTCTATATAGCTCAGGCAGGGCCGACAAGCCAGGCAAACGACTCATCAGGCGCGCGTGGAAGCGTTGCGCGAGTTTGGCCGCCAGCAGGTTGTCGGCGGTGTGCAGGAAGATATAGGGCGTGCGCCCTTCTTCGATCCATCCGGCGATTTTCTCCACCCACGGCGTCAGGAACGGTTCATTGGCTTCCAACAGCGGATGGCCGATGAAGCGCACTTGCGGACATTGGGTGAACGCCGCAGGCCGGGGCGGCACCCGGGGCTTTTTCGATTGCGCGTGAAGCACCGCAGGATCAGGCGAGGTACAACTGAACAAGGCCCGGGAATCGAGACAGATGCGTTCGACACCACGATCGAGCAACAGGCGATTGAGGCGTCGCTCAGCGTCGCCCTTGGCAAAGAATTCATCGTGACGCACCTCCACGGCCAAGGGGCGCTGCAAGGCGTCGATGAACCCCGCCAGTTCCGGCAACCGATTCGGGGTAAAGGCCTTGGACAGTTGCAGCCAGTACGGCGAGACACGCTCACCCAAGGGGCTGAGCAATTGCAGGAAGGTTTCAGTGGCCGTCAGGCGCTCGCGCAAGTCGCCATTGTGGCTGATGTCACCGGGAAACTTGGCGGTGAAGCGAAAGTGCGCGGGCAGGATTTCGGCCCAGCGCTGGACCGTGGTCGCAGACGGGCTGGCGTAGAAGGTCGTATTGCCTTCCACGGCATTGAACACTTGGGAATAGAGATTCAGAAAGTCGGTACTTTTCGCGTCCTGGGGATAGAGATAATCACGCCAGGCGTTTTCGCTCCAGGACGGACAGCCCAGGTAGTAAGGCAAGACCATCAGATGTAGAGATCGAGTCCCAGCACTTCCATATCCCAATCGACGAAACCGGCGGTGCTCAGGTAGCTCGCCAGGGCCGTGGCGACACTGCGGCTCATCGCGCGGTGATAAATCATGTCTTGCTGACGGGCGGGAAGATTGCTCAGGCGTTGCGCGGAAGCTTTGGCGGCACGGGCGGCCAGCTGCTCCTCGGACGGAAACTCCAGTTCGCCGTCGATGTCATCGAAGTTTTCCGGCTCAGTGACTTTACCCGCACGAGGCCGACGCTTGATGGGGTAGGACTGGGATGAAACGCCGTCTATACGCATAACAGAATGCTCGGTATCAATGATGGCAATTTAGCGGCACTTTCGCAGCCGCGCAAATGCGCAAGTGATAACTAGAACACATAAAGTCGAAAAGGTTTAAAAACGGGCTGAAAAAGTGACGACTGGCAATGCCAGGTGTGACTTTTTGGAAAGGAAATGACTTTTTGGCGGGGAATGATTTATGTGCTGGGTTGGCCGGTTAAAGGGCTTTGTGTGGGTAACGCCTTTGTGGGAGCAAGGCTTGCCCGCGAAGAAGATGACGCGGGCCTCCCGGGGACCTAGTCGCCGGCATCGCGAGCAAGCTTTTGCTCCCACAAATCCCCTCGTCACAGGTGTGCTCACTTGAGAACAGGGTGAGATTTTTACCGCTCGGCCTTGGGCGTTGCGACCTTGTCTCGCAAGTAAACCGGTTGCGCATCGTCAGCCGGGATGGCTTCACCGCGTTCCCAGGCGAAGCGCGCCAGGGCCAGCAGGTCTTCGGCGTGAGGCAGCAAGGTGGCGTCCTGGCCGCCAAGGTTGACGGCGATGCGCTCGCCGTAGCCCCAACCGGTACCGGCACCGAACCAGTCACCCTCGGCCCCGCTTGGCAACGTCGCCGCTTCAGGCGGCAATACCGCTTCACCACCGACTAGGCGCATTTCGCCGTCGGTTTCGCGATAGCAGCCCCAGTACACCTCGTCCATGCGCGCATCGATGGCCGCCGCGACTTGGCGGGCGCCTTGTTCGCGCAAGGCGCGCTGGGCCAGCACCGCCAGGTTCGACACCGGCAACACCGGTCGCTCCAGGGCAAACGCCAACCCCTGCACCACGCCGATGGCGATGCGCACGCCGGTAAAAGCGCCCGGCCCGCGACCGAAGGCAATCGCGTCCACGGCCTGCAGGGTCGTTCCGGCATCGCTCAGCAGCTTCTGGATCATCGGTAACAGTTTCTGCGCGTGCAAGCGCGGGATCACCTCGTAATGGCTCGTGACCTTGCCGTCATGCAGCAAGGCAACGGAGCAAGCTTCAGTCGCGGTGTCCAGGGCCAGCAAGGTGCTCATCGATGTGTCCGTAAATCAGGTGGAAAAAAGTGCGCCAGTATAAACAACTACGGCCCGCAAGCGGGCCGTAGTTGATGCAACTGATCAGACTTTTCAGCTCAGCGCTTCGAGCACCTTGCCGGTAATCGCATCGACCGAGCCAACGCCCGGGATGTGACTGTACTTCGGCTTGCCATGGGCAGCCGACAGGTTCTGATAGAACGCCACCAACGGCTTGGTCTGGGAATGGTAGACCGACAGGCGATGACGCACGGTTTCTTCGGTGTCGTCCTTGCGCTGCACCAGTTCTTCACCGGTGACGTCGTCCTTGCCCGCGAGCTTCGGCGGGTTGTAGACGGTGTGGTAGACACGGCCGGACGGCTCGTGGACGCGACGACCCGCAATGCGCTGGACAATCTCTTCGTCGTCGACCGCGATTTCGACCACGTGATCGAGCTCCACACCGGCCGTCACCAAGGCTTCGGCCTGGGGAATGGTGCGCGGGAACCCGTCGAACAGGAAGCCGTTGGCGCAATCGGCTTGAGCGATACGATCCTTGACCAGGGCGATGATCAGGTCATCCGATACCAGGCCGCCGGCATCCATGATGCTCTTGGCCTTGACGCCCAGCTCGGTGCCCGCCTTGACCGCGGCACGCAGCATGTCGCCCGTGGAAATTTGCGGGATACCGAATTTTTCGGTGATGAACTTTGCCTGAGTACCTTTACCGGCCCCGGGAGCTCCCAGCAGAATGACGCGCATCGATGTGCTCCTCAATTTTTTTATGTAAAACGCTCGGATTCGCCTCGTGGGGCCAATCTTCGAAAAACAGGATCGTGACCGCCCAAACGGCCAAAGGCTGATCAAGATACACAGCAGGCCCGACCCACACAAGCCGCCGAAAGTCGGAGGAACCCGCGCCCGATACGACCTTCGGAGGGGGTGGCGAGCGTCGCAACCGGGCAACAAACTGTCGCCTGGCCAACCTGTTTCCTCCCCCGGCGGACAACGCCCGGGAACGCCGGGCGAGCCGTTTCGGTGCGCTGCCTAACCTTAGCCGGTATTGCGCAAACCGGCGGCAATCCCCGCCACAGACACCAGCAACGCTTGTTCCACGGGGCTGCCCTGGGCTGCATCCTGCTGCCGCGAGCGCGCCAACAGTTCGGCCTGCAACAGATGCAGCGGGTCGAGGTACGTGTTGCGCAGGCGAATGAATTCCAACGTGGCAGGGCTATGTGCCAGTAGCTGCGACTGACCGGTCAACCCCAGGACCACCGAGCAGGCCTGCGACAATAGGTCGCGTAAATGCGCACCCAAAGGCAGCAGCCCAGGTTCCACCAAGCGCTCGTCATAGGAGCGGGCAATATCGGCGTCGGCCTTGGCCAGTACCATCTCCAGCATGTCGATGCGGGTCCGGAAGAACGGCCATTGCTCGCGCATCTGCCCCAACAACTCACCTTCGCCGCGCTCCAGGGCCTTGCTCAGTGCGGTTTCCCAGCCGAGCCAGGCTGGCAGCATCAGGCGGGTCTGGGTCCAGCCGAAGATCCACGGGATCGCCCGCAGGCTTTCGATGCCACCGGCCCGACGCTTGGCCGGACGGCTGCCCAGGGGCAGGCGCCCCAGTTCCTGCTCGGGGGTGGACTGGCGGAAGTACTCGACAAACTGCGGATTTTCCCGCACCACGGCCCGGTAGGCACGGACGCCATCGGCCGCCAGTTCGTCCATCAGGTCCCGCCACTGCGGCGTGGGCGGCGGCGGTGGCAGCAGCGTCGCTTCAAGCACCGCCGCGAGATAAAGATTGAGGTTCTGTTCGGCGATGTCCGGCAGGCCGAATTTGAAACGAATCATTTCGCCTTGCTCAGTGGTGCGGAAACGCCCGGCCACCGAACCCGGTGGCTGGGACAGGATCGCCGCGTGCGCCGGACCACCACCACGGCCCACGGTGCCGCCGCGACCGTGGAACAACAGCAGCTCGACTTGCTGTTCGCGACAGATGTCCACCAGCCGTTCCTGGGCCCGATACTGCGCCCAGGCCGCCGCTGTGGTCCCGGCGTCCTTGGCTGAATCGGAATAGCCGATCATCACTTCCTGAGGGCCTTGCAGCCGCGAGCGATATCCGGGCAGCAGCAACAGCCGCTCGATCACCGGCCCGGCGTTGTCCAGGTCGGCCAGGGTCTCGAACAGCGGCACCACGCGCATTGGCCGCAATACGCCGGCGTCCTTCAACAACAGCTGCACCGCGAGCACATCGGAAGCCGCACCGGCCATGGAGATCACGTAGGAACCCAGGGACGCCGCTGGCGCCGCAGCCACTTCCCGGCACGTCGCCAACACCTCCGCCGTATCGGCCGATGGCTTGAAATGGGCCGGCAGCAGCGGACGCCGGTTGCTCAGTTCCGCCAGCAAGAAGCTGATGCGCTGCTCCTCGTTCCAATCCTCATAGCGGCCAAGGCCCAGGTAGTCGGTGATTTCCGTCATGGCAGCGGTATGGCGCGTCGAGTCCTGGCGCACATCGAGGCGCACCAGGAACAGGCCGAAGGTCACCGCCCGGCGCAGGCAATCGAGCAGCGGCCCGTCGGCAATCACACCCATGCCGCATTCGTGCAACGAGTGGTAGCACAGCTCCAGAGGGTCCAGCAGCTCGCGGTTGTGCTGTAACACGTCGGCGCTTGGCGGCGTGGCGGCACTCAAGGAGGCGTGGGCCCAGTTGCGAGTGGCGCGCAGGCGTTCACGCAATTGCTTGAGCACCGCGCGATAAGGTTCGGCGCTGTCACCGGCCTGGGCACGCAAGGCCTCGCTGGCGTGTTGCATCGACAGCTCGGCTGCCAGTTGATCGACGTCACGCAGGTACAGGTCCGCCGCCATCCAGCGCGCCAGCAACAGCACCTCGCGGGTCACGGCGGCGGTGACATTCGGGTTGCCGTCGCGGTCGCCGCCCATCCACGAGGCAAAACGGATCGGCGCGGCCTCCAGCGGCAGGTGCAGCCCGGTGGCGGCATGCAGGGCCTGGTCGGCCTTGCGCAGGTAATTGGGAATGGCCTGCCACAACGAATGCTCGATCACCGCGAAACCCCACTTGGCCTCGTCCACCGGGGTCGGCCGGGTGCGGCGGATTTCTTCGGTGTGCCACGCTTCGGCGATCAACCGTTGCAGACGCTCGTGAATCTGTGCGCGTTCGGCGCCGGTCAGGTCGCGGTGATCCTGGGCCGCCAGTTGCGCGGCGATGGCGTCGTATTTCTGGATCAGCGTACGGCGAGCCACTTCCGTGGGGTGGGCCGTGAGGACCAGTTCGATCTCCAACCGTCCCAATTGCCGGGCCAGGGCCTCGGCGCCATGGCCTTCGGCCCGCAACCGGGCGAGCAGCTCGGGCAACACCCGCGCCTCGAAGGGTTGCGGCTGCGATTCTTCGCGGCGGTGGATAAGTTGGTATTGCTCGGCGATGTTGGCCAGGTTGAGAAACTGGTTGAACGCCCGCGCCACCGGCAGCAGTTCGTCCTCGCTCAACTGATCAAGGCTGGCGCTGAGCTCGGCGTCCACGGAACCGCGGCGGTCAGCCTTGGCGCCCTTGCGGATCTGCTCGATCTTGTCGAGAAACGTGTCCCCGTATTGTTCGCGGATGGTGTTGCCCAATAGCTCACCGAGCAGGTGAACGTCTTCGCGCAAGCGTGCATCGATATCGGTCATCAGCATTTCTCCAGCAAAAAAGTCCGGACAGCTCTTGGATGAGAGAGTGCCGATGCCCACCGTTTCTGACAAGCGACGAAGGGACTTTAAACCTTGCACAACAAAGCTAGTCTCATGGTAAGCCACACAACGGCTTGTCACTCACCGCGCCTGCCACGAGCAGGCTGATTGAGGTCATCATGAAAATCCGTGAACTTGCCCAGCATTGGGAAGAAAACGCCAAGGGCCGCCTGACCCAGACCGGCTACACGATTCATCTGGACGTGGAAGCCGCCGCACGGCTGGCGGCGATCTGCGACATGTACCCCAAGCGCCAACCCGAGGAGCTGCTCGGCGAGCTGATCGGGGCAGCACTGGAAGAGCTGGAAGCAAGCTTCCCCTACATCAAGGGCTCGCAAGTGGTCGCCACCGATGAAGAAGGCGACCCGCTGTACGAAGACGTGGGTCCAACCCCGCGATTCCTCGCTTTGTCCCGCCGGCATCTGCACGAACTTTCCTCGCAGAACGACAAACCCAAACACTGACTCCCGTAGGAGCTGACGAGCGAAGCGAGGCTGCGATCTTTCCCTGACACTTGAGTCCCAAGCGAAAGATCAAAAGATCGCAGCCTTCGGCAGCTCCTACACACGCGCCGGCCCAAAAATCGCCCCCTCCTCTACACCGGGAATACCGCTGCGGGCGTGGAAAGTTCAGCTTTTCTGTCGTTGACCGATCAGTCAGTAATTCTTTTGGCGAATGGCCATCTGCGCTGAACTTTTGAAAAACGCCTCGGGTCACACCGAGTAACCATACTGGAACGGTTGTTTAAATAAACACGCCTTGGCGCCAGCGCCAAACCAGACGTAACCGCTTCGGTCCCAGCATGGATTTGTAGTTTTTTCAGGAGTTTTCCAATGGAGTTGAAGCCTATGAATACCTGCACTGCCAAACCCTCATCCACTGGCCTTCGCGGTCTTAAGTTGGCTGCCCTGGCTATCGGTAGCAGCTTCATCCTGGCCGGTTGTGCCGGCAATCCACCTTCGGAGCAGTACGCGGTGACCCAATCGGCGGTCAACAGCGCCGTCAGCGCTGGCGGTACCGAATTCGCCGCCGTGGAAATGAAATCGGCCCAGGACAAGCTCAAGCAGGCCGAGATCGCCATGCACGACAAGAAATACGACGAAGCCAAGCGTCTGGCCGAACAGGCCGAGTGGGACGCCCGCGTCGCCGAGCGCAAGGCTCAGGCCGCCAAGGCCGAACAAGCACTCAAGGATTCTCAGAAAGGGGTTCAAGAACTGCGTCAGGAAGGCATGAACAAGGTTCAGTGAGCCGTTCACGCCACGACGTACTTCTCATTGATAAAAGGACGACAGACTATGATGCACAAACACTTGATGATGCCCGCCCTGCTCGCTGCCTGCGTAGCCCTGGCCGCTTGCTCCCACGACCCGAACGCGAACCTGGAACAAGCTCGTACCAACTACAACGGCCTGCAGGCCGACCCGGCGGCGACCAAAGTGGCAGCCCTGGAAACCAAGGACGCCGCCGACTTCCTGGCCAAGGCTGATAAGGCCTACATGGACAAGGAAGACGAAGCCAAGGTCGACCAGTTGGCCTACCTGACCAACCAGCGCGTCGAAGTGGCCAAGCAGACCATCGCCCTGCGCAACGCCGAAGCCGAGCTGAAAAACGCCGGTGACGAACGTGCCCGTGCCTTGCTCGATGCGCGTAACGCGCAGATCAAGCAACTGCAGGACAGCCTCAACGCCAAGCAGACCGAACGCGGTACGCTGGTGACTTTCGGCGACGTGCTGTTCGCCACCAACAAGTCCGACCTGCGCGCCAGCGGCATGACGAATGTGAGCAAACTGGCGCAGTTCCTCCAGGAAAACCCGGACCGCAAGGTGATCATCGAAGGCTATACCGACAGCACCGGTTCGGATTCCTACAACCAGTCGCTCTCCGAGCGCCGCGCCAGCTCCGTGCAACTGGCGCTGGTGAAAATGGGCGTGGATCCGGCTCGCATCGTGACCCAGGGTTATGGCAAGGAATTCCCGGTGGCCGACAACACCAGCGTCTCGGGCCGTGCCATGAACCGTCGCGTGGAAGTGACCATCTCCAACGACAACCAGCCAGTGGCCCCACGTTCGAGCATGAGCGCCAACTGATCGGCTGAGTGCAACACAAAAGCCCCGCCTGACTTCAATCAGGCGGGGCTTTTTTATGACCAAAATATGTTTGGCTGTACACATTCCCTGTGGGAGCGAGCTTGCTCGCGATGGCGGCAGGTCAGTCTACATAGGTGTTGACTGATCCACCGCCATCGCGAGCAAGCTCGCTCCCACAGGGGAATGGTGGTGTCCTTGGGATTGGATTACGGCTGCAACTTCTGCGGCGTTTCCTGCCCCATGCAGCGCACGGCGCGTTTCTTCTCGTTGATCAGCACGCCAGTCAGGCCTTTCTGCTCGGTGTCGAACAACACCAGTACACCATCGATGCATTGGGCGACCTGAGGGGCCGGCTCCAGGGAAACCTTGTAGTCCTCGCCCGGTACGGTCTTGAGCATCGTGAATTGGTTGAGCAGCAGCGCGTCCTCGGGCTTGGCGAAGTGCAGGTAGCCGTAGTACCACAACGTCGCGACGGTGCCGAGGATGCTGCAGATACCGGTGATGATCAGGGGGATGGCGTTACGTTCTTCGCTCATTGCGGACTCTCTGGTGATTCAACGGGTGATTTCGGGTAGTTCGGGACCTCGCCCAGGCGACGCAGGCCGTCAAAATGCTGGGGGTCGTCGAGGTAGCGCAGCATCACGGTGCGCCAGGTGGGGTCGGCGAATGTCTGCACATGACCGCCGCGTGTCAACTGCAAGACCCGCGGCGGCGGCGCAGCTTGATACAGGCGGATGCCGTTGGAAAGGGGCACGATGGGGTCGTCCAGGCTGTGGTAGATCAACTTCGGCACGCCATTCAATTGCGCCACGGAACTGATCGCGCTGTCACCGTCCGGCACCAGCCAGGACAACGGCACCTGGAACGGCCAGGTCAGCCAGGACGTGCTCAGGGCAAATCGGCCGACGTCGCGGTAGCTGGCGGGCACGCCATCGAGCACCAGGGCCTTGAGCTGCCGTTGGCGCTGCGGGTGCTCGACCAGGTAATGCACCGCCAGCGCGCCGCCCAGGCTTTGGCCGAGCAGCACCAGCGGCTTGCCCTGCACCTCGGGCGCCTGGTCGAGCCATTGGAACGCGGCGTCGATGTCCTGGTAAATCGCCGGCAGGCTCGGCTCGCCTTCGGACAAGCCGTACCCCCGGTAGTCGACCATCAACACCTGGTAGCCCTGCTCCGGCAACCACCAGCTCCCGCCCAGGTGCCAGGCCAGGTTGCCGCCGTTGCCGTGCAAATGCAGGACCGTGCCCTTGACCTCCACACCCGGTTTGACGGGCAGCCACCAGCCGTGGAGCTTGAGACCGTCGGCGGTGGTCAAGGTAACGTCGCGGTATTCGAGCCTGGCCCGCTCCGGGGTGAACGGCAAGCCGTGCTCGGGGTAGAACAGCAGGGAGCTGCAACCGCTCAGGGCCAGCAACAGGCAAATGATGCCGAGGGTTCGCATCCGGTGAACCTCGATGGAAGGTTGTAATACATTCAGTGTGGGAGCGAGCTTGCTCGCGATAGCGGCGGGTCAGTCACAGCCGTACTGACTGTACTGACGCTATCGCGAGCAAGCTCGCTCCCACAGGGATTGGTGGTGCGATTAAAGGATATTGGAATAATCCGCTTCGATCCGGTCCAGGCTCAGGTGGTTCAGGAAGTTGGAGAAACACATCCAGGCCGACAGGGCGTTCATGTCGCGGAACTGCTCGGGCAAGTACTTGGGCGGTACGACCAGGCCTTCGTCCACCAGTTGCCGCAACGTACGCATGTCCTCCAGAGTGGTCTTGCCGCAGAACAGCAGCGGCACCTGTTCCAGCTTGCCCTTGCGCACGGCCAACTGAATGTAGTTGTAAACCATGATGAAGCCTTTGAGGTAGGACAAGTCTTTGGTAAATGGCAGACCCGTCGGCACCGATCCTCGGAAAACCCGACTGGCGTTGCCGTAGCTTTCAGCCATTTCAAAACCCTGCTCGCGGAAAAACTCGAAGACCTGCAGGAAATCGGCGCCCTCCTCCACCATATGAATGGCCCGGGTGCGGTTGGTCAGTTTGCGCAGGCGGCTCGGATAGGAGGCGAAGGTGATGATTTCCATCAGGATCGCCAGGCCTTCCTGAGTCACCGTGGACGAGGGCGGGCCCTTGGACAGGAAAGTGCAGATCGGCTGGTTGAGGCCGTTGAGGGTGGTGCCGACGTGCACCAACCCTTCGTGGACTTCCAGCGCCCGCACGTCGCGCTCGTTGAACATCGCATCGGTGCGGATCTTGATGTAGTCCGCACCCGCCGCTGCGTCAGCCACGATGCCATCGGACTCGAACACCCGGATGGTTTCCTCGGCTTCGCCAAACACCCGGTTGAGGCGGTGTTGCAGCAGGCTGACGGCTTCCTTGGCGCTGAGGACTTTCGGCTCGTCCTTGAGGTCGCCACGGCCATCAATGTTGTTCAGGTAATCGGAGAGCATCAGGCCCAGGTCGGCCAGGGTCGGGTCGCCGGCGTGGAAGGCATCGGAGGCGGCGCCATAGAGCTCCTGGGAGATCAGCCCGAAATCCTCGGTGCCACGCGCCTCGAGCATGCGCACCACCATGCGGTATTCCTTGCACATGCGCCGCATGATCTGGCCAACCGGGTTGAACTGCCCAAGCTGGCGGGTGATGTCACGCTCGATGTTCTGGAACTCCAGCTTCACCTTGCTCGAATCGAAGGACAGTGGCCGGTTGAGGTAATAGTCGCGATCCACCGCGGGCATTTCCTTGCCCTTGGCCTTGAGAAAGCCCTTGCGGATGTTCTCGTCCCACTTCACCGCGTCGAGGATGCGAATCGGCGTTTGCGCCAGCACAATGCGATCGGACAAGGTGCGTATCGTCTGCTGGTAATCGTCCACCCGTAACTCCTGTGAAAAAACGTCCGCTTGTTGCTGTTATTGGGATTTGACCAGCCGCTGGTAGCGCACGGCCTCCGAGAACACATCGGAATTGGCTGGGTCGTCGAGGTAACTGAAGACCTGGTTCATGTCGCTGTCCACCAGCACGCCGTCGCCTTCTTCGCTAGGGTTCGGCTGGCCGCTGAGACGCTTCTGGCCGATGGCCTGGTTGATCTGGTCCAGGTCCAGGTTGTAGACCACCAGCTCTTGCTTGTCGGTCAACTCGAAACCGGCGATCAAATAGTGGCCGCCAAACCGGGCCGGCACCTTGGCCGACGCGTACCAGCGGCTGCCATGACGGGAAACGGTCAGCGCGATGGCTTCGCGCTCATGGGGTCTGGCCCTGAAGTAGCTGATGGCCTGGTAGCGGTGCTTGCCGACCTTCGTCAGCTCCAGGTTCAACGGTTCGCCCCAGGCATTGGTGCTGGTCCAGTGACCGAGCAGGCCCTCGGGCGCGGCTTCACTGTCAGGCAACGGCGCCTTGAACGACACCAGGCAGCCACTGAGCAGCAGCAACGACACGGCCAGTACAACGGCACGCCAGGCTTTCATTTGAACTCCCTATGGGACGGCGCCTTGTCCTTACATGTGGGAGCAGGTTGTGTGGGAGCAACGCTTGCTCCCACACAACCTGCTCCCACAAGGGGTTACACCGACGCCAGTACCAGGTGCATGTAGCGGGTCAGGATGCCGAGCATATCTTCATCGGCTACCGGCTCGGCGCCATTGAGCAAGCCCTGATATTCCATCCGTCCGATAATCGCCGTCAACACTTTGGCATCCTGTTGCGGCTCACGGGAGCCCAATACCTGGAAAAACTGACACGTGCCGTGCAGCAAAATCTGCTGGTGGGAACGTACCAACACCGCCAGGCGCGGGTTGAGCAGCGCTTCCTGGCGAAAGGCCTGTTCGGCCATCAGGTACTCACGGCGACTGTCCAATTGGTGTTGCACGTAATCGGCGGTCATCCGCGCAATGTCGTCCGCCAGTTGCGAGCGCGATTGGGCGCTGCCGTCACCGTAAGCGACCATTTCCCGCAGCAGGCCTTCGTTGCTGGCCCACAGCTTGGCCATGAACGCCGCGCTGCGTTCCACATACTGGGCGAAGGTATCGGTGAGCAAGTCATCGATGTCCTTGAAATAATACGTGGTGGCAGACAGCGGCACTCCGGCTTCGGCGGCCACGGCGCGGTGACGCACGGCCCGCACGCCATCACGCACCACAATGCGCATGGCCGCGTCGAGAATCTCCTGGCGACGCTGCTCACTGCCCTGTCGGCTGGCCTTGCGGCCCTGGTACTGAACACTTTCAGCGACAGCCGTGGCGACGCCCGCTGCACCTTCTGAAGCCATTGCACGATTCACGACAGGTCTTTCCTCGTTTTTTCAAAAGTAACCAATTGATACGTTTGTACCAGACAGGCAATAAAAAGCCGCCCTTCCAGGCGGCTTTTTAGTTGAAACACTTACGCTTGTGGCCGCATGTGCGGGAAGAGAATCACGTCCCGGATCGACGGCGAGTTGGTCAACAACATCACCAGGCGATCAATGCCGATGCCTTCGCCAGCGGTCGGCGGCATGCCGTACTCCAGGGCGCGCACGAAGTCGGCATCGTAGTGCATGGCTTCATCGTCGCCGGCGTCCTTGTCAGCCACCTGGGCCATGAAACGCTCGGCCTGGTCTTCTGCATCGTTGAGCTCGGAATAGGCGTTGGCGATTTCACGGCCGCCGATGAACAGCTCGAAACGGTCGGTCACGCTTGGGTTCTCGTCGTTACGACGGGCCAGCGGCGACACTTCGAACGGGTACTGGGTGATGAAGTGCGGCTGCTCCAGCTTGTGCTCGACCAGCTCTTCGAAAATCATCACCTGCAGCTTGCCCAGGCCTTCGAAGCCGAGCACCTTGGCGCCGGCCTTCTTGGCGATGGCGCGGGCCTTGTCGATGTCGTTCAAGTCATCGGCAGTCAGTTCAGGGTTGTACTTGAGGATCGAGTCGAACACCGACAGGCGCACGAACGGCTCACCGAAGTGGAACACCTTGTCGCCGTAAGGCACGTCGGTAGTCCCGAGAACAAGCTGCGCCAGCTCGCGGAACAGTTCCTCGGTCAGGTCCATGTTGTCTTCGTAGTCGGCATAGGCCTGGTAGAACTCGAGCATGGTGAACTCGGGGTTGTGCCGGGTCGAAACGCCTTCGTTACGGAAGTTGCGGTTGATCTCGAACACTTTTTCAAACCCACCCACAACAAGCCGCTTGAGGTACAGCTCCGGCGCGATGCGCAGGAACATTTCCATGTCCAGGGCGTTGTGGTGGGTTTCGAACGGCTTGGCCGCCGCACCGCCGGGGATGGTCTGCAGCATCGGCGTCTCGACTTCCAGGAAGTCACGCTTCATCAGGAAGCTGCGGATGTGGGCGATGACTTGCGAGCGCACGCGGAACGTCTGGCGCACGTCTTCGTTGACGATCAGGTCAACGTAGCGCTGGCGATAGCGCTGCTCGGTGTCGGTCAGGCCGTGGTGCTTGTCCGGCAGCGGGCGCAGGGACTTGGTCAGCAGGCGCACGCTGGTCATCTCGACGTACAGGTCGCCCTTGCCGGAACGGGCCAGGGTGCCTTCGGCGGCAATGATGTCACCCAGGTCCCAGGTCTTGACAGCGGCCAGGGTTTCTTCCGACAGGGTCTTGCGGTTGACGTAGACCTGGATACGCCCGGTCATGTCCTGGATCACCATGAACGAACCACGGTTGAGCATGATACGACCGGCCACCTTGACGGGAATCGCAGCCTCGGCCAGCTCTTCCTTGGTCTTGTTCGCATACTGCTTCTGCAGGACGTCGCAGTACGCGTCGCGGCGGAAGTCGTTGGGGAAGGCCTGGCCCTTGGCGCGCTCGGCAGCCAGCTTTTCCTTGCGCAGGGCGATCAGGGAGTTTTCTTCCTGTTGCAGGGCTTGCGGGTCGAGTTCTAGGTCGCTCATGTCTTTAAGGATTCCATCACAGGTTCGTTGCCCCCGGCCCCGGGCCGGAGTTTGCCGGCGAGCAGCGCTCTGGTGAAAGCGTGCTCGCCTGCCGCATGGGTGTCGCGTTACAGGCCTTGCTTGAGGCTCGCTTCCAGGTATTCGTCGATGTCGCCATCGAGCACCTTGTCGCAGTCGCTGCGTTCGATGTTGGTGCGCAGGTCCTTGATCCGCGAGGCGTCGAGCACGTACGAACGGATCTGGTGACCCCAGCCGATGTCCGACTTGGTGTCTTCCAAGGCCTGGGACGCCGCGTTGCGCTTCTGCACTTCCTGCTCGTACAGGCGAGCCCGGAGCATCTTCATCGCGGTGTCTTTGTTGGCGTGCTGGGAGCGCTCGTTCTGGCAGCTGACCACGGTGTTGGTCGGTACGTGGGTAATCCGTACGGCCGAATCAGTGGTGTTAACGTGCTGGCCACCGGCCCCGGAGGAACGGTAGGTGTCGATGCGCAGGTCCGACGGGTTGATGTCGATTTCGATGTTGTCATCGATTTCCGGCGACACGAACACCGCTGAGAACGAGGTATGACGACGGTTGCCGGAATCGAACGGGCTCTTGCGCACCAGACGGTGCACGCCGATCTCGGTACGCAGCCAGCCAAAGGCGTATTCGCCCTTGATGTGCACGGTGGCGCCCTTGATCCCGGCGACTTCACCGGCCGACAGTTCCATGATGGTGGCGTCGAAACCGCGTTTGTCAGCCCAGCGCAAGTACATGCGCAGCAGGATGTTGGCCCAGTCCTGGGCCTCGGTGCCGCCGGAACCGGCCTGGATGTCCAGGTAGGCGTTGTTCATGTCCATCTCGCCGCTGAACATGCGACGGAATTCGAGTTTGGCCAAGGCCTCCTCGAGACGTGTCAGCTCGGCGACGACATCGCCGACCGCGCCTTCATCGTTTTCTTCGACGGCCATGTCCAGCAGGTCGCGGCAGTCGGCCAGGCCACTGGACATTTCGTCCAGGGTCTCGACGATCTGCGCCAGCGCAGAACGCTCGCGGCCCAGCTCCTGGGCGTACGAAGGGTTGTTCCAGACATTCGGATCTTCAAGCTCGCGATTGACTTCGGTCAGGCGCTCATGCTTTTGATCGTAGTCAAAGATACCCCCGAATAGTTTCGGAGCGCTCGGACAGGTCCTTGATGGTGTTAAGGATCGGGTTGATTTCCATGGCGGGCAGCACTCGTTGGCGAACTTTTGAAAGCCGGCGAGTATAACGTAATCAAGCGCCAGCGGCAGCCCGCCTGGCGGCTTTAGGGGTAATGAGCTTCAGGTAATCTGCACAGCCCTGTGGCGAGGGGATTTATTCAATCCCCACCCGATTACGCCCATTGTGCTTGGCCATGTACAACCCCTTGTCCGCCGCCGAGATCAATTGCCGGCTATCACTCCCCTGCTGGGGGGTGAAGGTCGAGACGCCAATGCTGATGGTCAGGTGTTCGCCGCCGTCGGGCGTGGCGTGGGGGATTTTCAGGGCGACGACGCTCTGGCGCAGTTTCTCCGCCATCAGCCGGGCGCCGCCAGGCGAGGTGCCGGGCAGTACCAGGGCGAACTCCTCGCCGCCGTAGCGGGCCGGCAAGTCGGAAGAGCGGCTGCATGCCTCGCGGATCGCCGTGGCGACCTTGCGCAGGGCTTCGTCGCCCTCCAGGTGACCGAAGTTGTCGTTGTAGGACTTGAAGTAGTCCACGTCGATCATCAGCAACGACAGTTGGCTCTGGTCGCGCATCGCCCGGCGCCATTCCAGTTCCAGGTACTCGTCGAAGTGCCGGCGATTGGACAGCCCGGTCAGGCCGTCGGAGTTCATCAAGCGTTGCAGCACCAGGTTCGTGTCGAGCAGTTGCTGCTGGCTGATCCGCAGTGCCCGATAGGCCGCGTCGCGCTGCAACAGCATCATGTAGGAGCGCGAGTGATAGCGGATGCGTGCAACCAGTTCGATGTTGTCCGGCAACTTGACCAGGTAGTCGTTGGCTCCGGCGGCGAACGCCGCGCTCTTGATCAGCGGGTCCTCCTTGGTGGACAGGACGATGATCGGGATATCGCAGGTGGCCGGATGATTGCGGTACTCGCGCACCAGGCTCAAACCGTCGAGGCCGGGCATTACCAGGTCCTGGAGAATCACCGTCGGCTTGATGCGAACCGCGTGGGCGATGGCCTGGTGCGGGTCGGCGCAGAAGTGAAAATCGATGTTTTCTTCATTCGACAGCCCGCGCCGTACCGCTTCACCGATCATTGCCTGATCGTCGACGAGCAAGACCATGGCGGCGTTTTCATCGCGCTTGAATTCGTCGAGCTGCAGATCATTCATGGTCGCTTACCTGGGTACGTCCTGGGGCAAAGCTGGCGGGGAGCTTCATGGGGTAAAAATCTCCAACAACCGTGGCGCGATAGCATCCAGGGCAAGAATATGGGCGGCGGCGTCGATGGCGGCCGCCGCCTTGGGCATCCCGTACACCGCACTGCTGCGCTGGTCCTGGGCGATGGTCACGTAGCCCTGCTGGCGCATGAGTTTAAGCCCTTGCGCACCATCACGGCCCATGCCAGTGAGCAATACGCCCACCGCGTCGCCACTCCAGTACTGGGCGACACTTTCAAAAAACACGTCGATGGAGGGCCGGTAGATCTCGTTCACCGGTTCGGCGGTGTAGGCCAGGGTGCCGCCCTTCAACAAACGCAGATGATGATTGGTCCCGGCCAGCAACACCGTGCCGCGCTGTGGTGTCTCGCCGTGCCGGGCCAGGCGCACCGTGTGGCCCGAGACACTGCCCAGCCACTCGGCCATGCCTGCGGCGAACACCTCGTCCACGTGCTGGACCAGCACGATGGCCGGGGCAAAGTCACGCGGCAGCGCCTTGAGCAGCAACTCCAGCGCCGCCGGCCCGCCCGCCGACGACCCGATGGCCACCAGGCTCTTGCGCGATACCGCCGCGCGCTGCGCCGCCGGTGCCGGTCGTTCCAGCTTGTTGCGCTCACCGATCAGCCAGCCGATGTTGGTGATCTTGCGCAGCAGCGGCGCCGCCGCGTCTGCCGGGTTACCGACGCCCAGGGCCGGGGTATCGACCACATCCAACGCGCCATGGCCCATGGCCTCGAATACCCGGTGGACGTTCTGCTGGCTGTCACCGGTAACAATCACGATAGCGCATGGGCTGTCGGCCATGATCCGCCGGGTGGCCTCCACGCCATCCATGATCGGCATGAGCAAGTCCATCAGGATCAGGTCCGGGGTGTACTCGGCACAGCGCTGCACCGCTTCGGCCCCATTGGCGGCCACCCAGACCAGTTGATGCGCCGGATCGAATGCCAGGGCGCGGCGCAGGGCTTCGACTGCCAGGGGCATGTCATTGACGATGGCGATCTTCAAGCGCGTGCCCCTCCGATCAATTCCACCACCGCATCAAGCAGAGCGTCGTCATGGAAGCTCGCCTTGGCCAGATAATAGTCGGCGCCGGCGTCGAGGCCACGGCGACGATCTTCTTCACGATCCTTGTAGGACACCACCATCACCGGCAGCGATTGCAAACGGTTGTCACGCCGCAACAGCGACACCAGTTCAATGCCGTCCATGCGTGGCATGTCGATGTCGGTGATCAGCAGGTCGAAATCCTCAGCGCGCAAGGCGTTCCAGCCGTCCATGCCATCCACCGCCACTGTCACGTCGTAGCCGCGATTGAGCAACAACTTGCGTTGCAGCTCGCGCACGGTGAGGGAATCGTCCACCACCAGGATCCGCTTGCGCGGGGCCTGGGCCTGGTTCTGCCGGGCGATGCGCTCCAGGCGTCCGGTATCGAGCAACTTGTCCACCGAACGCAGCAGGTCTTCGACATCGACAATCAACACCACCGAGCCATCGTCGAGCAAGGCCCCGGCGGAAATGTCCTGGACCTTGCCCAGGCGTTCGTCCAGGGGCAGAACCACCAGCGTCCGCTCGCCAATGAAGCGCTCCACCGCCACCCCGTAGATCGTCTCGCGCTCGCGGATCACCACGACCTTGAGGGTCTGGCTGCTGCCTTGCGTCGCCGGGCGATTGAGCAATTGGCGGGCGGCCACCAACCCGATATGCCGGCCTTCGTGCCAGAAATGCTGGCGGCCTTCGACCTGGACGATGTCCTCCGGCGCCAGGTCGCACATGCGTTCGATGTGGGCCAGGGGAAAGGCGTACGCTTCATCGCCGACTTCCACCACCAGGCTGCGCACCACCGACAGCGTCAGCGGCACCTCAAGATGGAAACGACTGCCCTCACCCGCCGTCTGCTCCAGCACCACCGCACCGCGCAGTTGCCGGACCATGTGCTGGACCGCGTCCAGGCCGACGCCACGTCCGGACACTTCGGTGACCTTGTCGCGCAGGCTGAAACCGGGCAGGAACAGGAAAGTCAGCAGCTCCTCTTCGCTCAGGCTGGCGGCGGTTTGCTCAGGGGAAAGGCCGCGCTCGACAATGCTGCGGCGCACCCGTTCCAGGTCGACCCCGGCGCCATCGTCCGCCAGCTCCAGCACCAACAGGCCAGCCTGATGGGAAGCCCGCAGGCGGATCAGGCCTTCGGCGGGCTTACCGGCCAGTATTCGTTGCTCCGGGGGTTCGATGCCATGGTCCACGGCGTTGCGCAACAGGTGGGTCAGCGGCGCTTCAAGCTTTTCCAGCACATCGCGGTCGACCTGGGTCTTCTCGCCTTCAATCTCCAGGCGCACCTGCTTGCCCAGGCTGCGGCCCAGGTCACGGACCATGCGTACCTGGCCCGAAAGCACATCGGCGAACGGGCGCATGCGACAGGCCAGCGCCGTGTCGTACAGCACCTGCGCCCGTTGACTGGCCTGCCAGGCGAACTCATCCAGCTCGGCGGTTTTCTGCGCCAGCAATTGCTGGGTTTCGGCGAGCAAGCGGCGAGCATCACCAAGGGCTTCCTGGGCTTGCAGGCTCAGGGCGTGGTCCTTGAGGTGCACGTTCAGTTCTTCAAGGGCGCGCAGGCCGCTGCTTTGCTGGCGCTTGAGCCGTTGCAACGTCGCCAGCCAAGGCTTGAGGCGCTGGGTCTCCACCAAGGATTTGCTCGACAGATCGAGCAAGCTGTTGAGGCGTTCGGCCGTGACCCGCAAGACCCTCTCGCCGCCTTCGGTGACCCGTTTGCGCTTGGCGGCCGACTCCGTTGTCGCGGGCGGCTCCACTTCCGGCAGCTCGACGCGAAGCGGCTCGACCGGTGTTTCGACGCGGGGTGACGCCACGGCCGAAGCCGGTGGCGCATTGGGATCAAGCAGCCGCCCCATCAACGCCACATAGGCGTCGATGTCCGGGGCACCGACGTTGTTGTCCGGGGTAGCGACGCGCGTCAGCAGGTCAGTACCTTGCAACAAGGCATCGATGTGCTCAGCGCCCAGCACCAGGCGCCGCTCCTGGGCGCTGACCAGGCAATCTTCCATCACATGGGCGACGCTAACCCCGGCGTCCACCCCGACAATGCGCGCCGCGCCCTTGAGGGAATGCGCCGCGCGCATGCACGACTCCAGGTAATCGGCCTGGGTCGGATCGCGCTCCAGGGCCAGCAGACCAGCGCTCAGCACCTGGACCTGGGCTTCGGCTTCCAGGCTGAACAGCTCCAGCAACGAGGCGTCGCGCATCTGATCAGGGGTCATGACAGGCTCCGAGCCACGGCGCACAGCAGTTGCTCTTCATCCAGCCAGCGCAGACTGCGGCCCTTATAGGGCAGCACGCCACGGGTGTATTTGCCCGTCGATTGCGAAGCGCTCGCCAGGATGCGTTCATCGATGGCGTGGATGCCGTCCACCTCATCCACCGGCACCACTACCGGCCCGCCCTTGGCCGCGACAATCAACATGCGCGGCATGACCCGCGCGCCGGCAATCACCGCCGCGCCGGGCTCCAGGTCCAACAGGTCCACCAGCGACAGGCAGGCCACCAGCGCCCCGCGTACATTCGCCACACCCAACAAGGCCCGCGAGCGCTGGTGGGGCAAGGAATGGATCGGCTGCAACGGCGCCACTTCCACCAGGCTGCGCGTCGTCAGGCCCAGCCATTCCTCGCCGAGACGGAACATCAGCAGCGAGCGCGTGACCACATCGGTGTCCGCGGGGGCAAGGGACAGATCCCGCTGATCCTGCGGCAAGGCGTAACGGTCGAGCAGCCGGGTAGCCGCCGCCGAATACACCGAGCAATTGCGGCAGTGGATATGCTCGACCAACAGCGGACAGGATTTGTCGCCATGCACGCCGATGCGATTCCAGCAGTCGTCGATAGCCTGGGCATCGTCATGGGTGACGGTGTAAGAAGCCGAACCGCTCATCGTTTGTGCTCACTGTCTGCCGCGCGCCCGCTACGGGCGGCGCGTTCCTGCAATCGACGGGCTCCGGCCGCGTCCCCCTGGGAAGCCAGCAGCGCCGCCAAATGCACCAGGGCCTCGGCGTGTTGCGGTTCAAGATAAAGCGCCTTGCGATAAAAACCCTGGGCTTCAAGGGCGCTGCCAGCCATGTCGCTGAGCAGGCCCAACCAATAGAACACCTGGGCGTTTGGCGCGTGGCTGCGCAAGTAGGCCTCGCAAGCCACCCGGGCCTCGGCGCTTTTGCCGCCGTTGGCCAGGGCGGCGATATTCGCCAATAAGGTGGTGGCGTCGCTGCTTTTGGGCTCGGCAATCGGCATCACGTTCGCCGCAAATGGTCGCGGCCGACTCACTGGCGCAACGACGCGGGGCGCAGACTGACGAACCGGCAGCGGGGTCGGCATCACGGTCGGCAACGGTTGCGGCTCGGCCGCCCCGTGGCGACTGAAGGCGAACGACTGGGCGATTCCGATCGAGCGCATGCCCAGTCGGCCCAGCAAGCTGCCTTCGGCAGGGCCGATAAACAGCACGCCGTCCTGATGGGTCAGGCGCTTGAGCACCTCGAACACCTGTTGTTGGGTCGGCTGGTCGAAATAGATCAACAGGTTGCGACAGAACACAAAATCGTAAGGGGCCTCGTTCACCAGCAGGGCCGGATCCAGCAGGTTGCCCACTTGCAAACGCACCTGTTCGCGCACCCGTTCGCTGAGGCGATAGCAGTCGTCTTCAACGTCGAAATACCGCTCGCGAAAACCCAGCTCCGCGCCACGGAAGGAGTTCCTGCCGTAACACGCTTCCTTGGCTCGCTCCACCGACAGCGGGCTGACATCAAGGCCGTCCACCTTGAACTGATGTGGCCCCAGGCCTGCGTCGAGCAAGGCCATGGCAATCGAATAAGGTTCTTCCCCGGTGGAACACGGCAGGCTGAGGATGCGCAGCGCGCGCAGGTGCTTGATCTCGGCCAGGCGCTTGACGGCCAGCCTGGCGAGGGTGGCGAAGGATTCGGGGTAGCGCAAGAACCAGGTCTCCGGGACGATCACCGCTTCGATCAGCGCCTGCTGCTCCTGGGTCGAATGCTGCAGGGCCTGCCAATACTCATCGGCGGTTCGCCCGGGCACGGCAATGATGCGCTGGCGCAAGGCCCGCTCAATGATCGCGGTGCCGACGGAGGTCACATCGAGGCCGATGCGCTCCTTGAGAAAATCGAAAAAACGCTGGTCGTTGTTCATGGCCGTGCCTCGAGGTCATTGAGGTTCAACGGCGGCACAGGAAACAGCAGCGCCCGAACGGATTCGTCGAGCAGATCATTGACCCGCACCCATTGCAGCAAACCCTGGGCATCTTCGCGTACCGGGCCGAGGTAAGGCGCCTGACGATTGTCCAGGCCATAGGGTTTGAAATCGGTCGGGTCGCAGCGCACGGTGTCGGTTGCCTGTTCCAGGATCAAGCCCAGCACCTGTCCCGCATGTTGCGCGGCGCCCTGATAGCGCACCAGCACCAGGCGTGTACTGGTCCGGGCTTCGGCGCTCTGGCCAAAGGTCAGGGCGCACAGGTCGATCACCGGCACCACCGTGCCACGCCAGGCAAACACCCCCGCCACCCAGGACGGCGCCCGGGCGATCGGCTTGAGGGGCAGGCGCGGCAGCACTTCCACCACATCGATGGCCTGCAAGGCGTAACGTTCGTTGCCGATGCAGAACACCAGGAACAACGACTGGCGGGCCGTCGGAGCGGCGCCACGCCGGGTCTCGAGTTCGCTCATCAGACTTTGAAACGCGAAACGCCGCTGCGCAGTCCCACGGCGACCTGGCTCAATTCGTCGATGGCGGAACTGGCCTGGCGCAGGGACTCCACAGTCTGGCTGCTGGCATCGCCCAGTTGCACCAGCGCGTGGTTGATCTGCTCGGCACCGGTGGCCTGGGCCTGCATGCCTTCGTTGACCATCAACACCCGCGGCGCCAGGGCCTGGACCTGATGGATGATCTGCGACAGTTGCTCACCCACCTGTTGCACTTCGGCCATGCCTCGGCGCACTTCTTCGGAAAACTTGTCCATGCCCATCACGCCGGCCGATACCGCGGACTGGATCTCGCGCACCATCTGCTCGATGTCGTAGGTCGCCACGGCGGTCTGGTCGGCCAAGCGTCGGACTTCAGTGGCAACCACGGCGAAACCGCGACCGTACTCACCGGCCTTCTCGGCCTCGATGGCCGCGTTGAGGGACAACAGGTTGGTCTGGTCGGCCACTTTGACGATGGTCACCACCACCTGGTTGATGTTGCCGGCCTTCTCGTTGAGGATCGCCAGCTTGGCGTTCACCAGGTCGGCGGCGCCCATCACCGAATGCATGGTTTCTTCCATGCGCGCCAAGCCTTGCTGGCCGGAACCGGCGGCCACCGAGGCCTGGTCGGCGGCAGTGGACACTTCGGTCATGGTGCGCACCAGGTCTCGGGAGGTGGCGGCGATTTCCCGGGACGTCGCGCCAATCTCGGTGGTGGTGGCGGCGGTTTCGGTGGCCGTGGCCTGTTGCTGACGCGAGGTGGCGGCGATCTCGGTGACCGAGGTGGTGACCTGCACCGAAGAGCGCTGGGCCTGGGACACCAGAGAGGTCAGCTCGGCCATCATGTCGTTGAAGCCGGTTTCCACGGCACCGAATTCGTCCTTGCGCGCCAGGTTCAGGCGCCCGCTCAGGTCACCGCTGCGCATGATCTCGAGGATTTCGACGATACGGTTCATCGGCGCCATGATCGCCCGCATCAGCAGCAGGCCACAGAGTACGGCGACGATCAGCGCGACCAGTAACGAAAGACCCATGGCGACCTTGGCCGCCGTTACCGAATCGTCGATGGTCTGGGTGGCGTTTTCCGCCAGCTCACGATTGCGCTCGATGATGTGATTCAAGTGCCCGCGGCCGCCGATCCATGCTGGCGTCAGCTCTTTGTCCAAAGCCTGCCGCGCACCTTCGTAATCCTTGCGCTGGTACAAGTCCAGGACCTTTGCCATGGCCAGGTTGAACGCCTGGTGATTGACCTCGAACTCGTCGAAAGAGGCCTGGTCGGCCGGGTTCTGGATCAGCTTTTGATAGTTCTGCATCTCTTCGCGCAGGTGCTGCTCGAAGCCCTGGTAGCGAGCCTTGTCTGCGGCGGTGATTTCCCGGCTGCCCGAAAGGCCGACGATTTGTTGGGTCAGGACGTAGCTGTCGACCCAGCCGCCGCGAATCATGGAGCTGTAATACACCCCAGGCACCGCATCGACCCGGACGTTTTCTTCACTGTCCTGGATCTTCAACAACCGTGAATACGAGACAACCACCATCAGCAGCATAATGGCGATGATCACCGCAAAACTCGCCAGGATGCGTTGGCGCAATGTCCAATTCTTCACAGTAAAACCTCGGGCACTTGAAAATGCTGGGGAGTATAGCCGAGGGTAGCGCCAGGCCTGTATGACGGTGTGCGGGGAATTTTGACGAGCAATGCCCCTGTGGGAGCGAGCTTGCTCGCGATAGCGGTGTATCAGTCAAAACGCTGTGACTGACCGGGCCCCATCGCGAGCAAGCTCGCTCCCACAGGGAATGGGGTTAGGACTGTTCTATACCGTCGCCTGCCGAACCTGCTTTTCCAGCTCAGTCTTCAGACCCGGCTCCAGCTTGAGTTGGCGCGCCAGTTCATCGAGGTAGGATTTCTCCATGAAGTTTTCCTCGTCCACCAGCATCACGCTGGCGATATACATTTCTGCGGCCATTTCCGGGGTGCTGGCGGCGCGGGCGACGTCGGTGGGGTCCAGGGGCTTGTTGAGTTCGGCGTGTAGCCAGTGTTGCAGTTCCTGGTCGTTGTCGAGCTTGGTGAACTCGCCTTCGATCAACTGCCGCTCGCGCTCGTCCACATGGCCGTCGGCCTTGGCCGCCGCCACCAGCGCCTTGAGGATCGCCTGGCTGTGCTGCTCGACCTGCGCAGGGGGACACGGTCGAGGGTCTGCGGTTCGGTTTTCGGCGCGGTGCCTTGCTGGGCCTGCCAGTTGCCGTAGGCCTTGTAGGCGATCACGCCCAAGGCAGCCAGGCCACCATAGGCCAGGGCCTTGCCGCCGAAGTTGCGGGCTTTCTTGTTGCCCAGCAACAGGCCCATGGCCCCGGCGGCCAGTGCCCCGCCGCCCGCGCCGGAAAGCATCCCGCCCAGGTTGCCGGAGCCGCCGAGCAATCCGCCCAGACCGCCGGACGACTTGCCTTGTGACCCGCCAGCCTTGTTCTGCAACATTTCCTGGCCGGACTTGAGAAGCTGATCGAGCAATCCACGAGTGTTCATTTGTCGTCTCCACATTTCGGGCCAACGTAAGGCCACCAGCCTAGATCGAAAGTGCCCCGGCGCCTCGGGCGAGATTGCTTCCAGATGTTGCCTGCCGCCTTCAACAAAGTGCTCGCCTTCCATTCTAAAAAAACGATATACACTGCAGCACATCGATAAAACCGCCCACCGGATATTCGACCATGATGACCCTGCGCCAGATTCGTCATTTCATCGCCGTGGCCGAAACCGGCTCCATCTCTGCCGCTGCGCAAACGGCGTTCATTTCCCAATCCACCCTGACCCTGGCCATCCAGCAACTGGAGCAGGAAATCGGCGTCAGCCTGTTCAATCGCCACGCCAAGGGCATGACCCTGACCCACCAGGGGCATCAATTCCTGCGCCAGGCCCACCTGATCCTGGCCACCGTCGACAACGCCAAGCGCAGCCTGCAACAGAGTACCGACCAGGTCGCCGGCCACGTCACCGTTGGCGTTACCAGCCTGGTCGCCGGGTATTACCTGGCGGACCTGCTGACCCGTTTCCAGCGCGCCTATCCCAACGTGGAAATCCGAGTGATGGAGGACGAACGGCCCTACATCGAGCATTTGCTGGTCAGCGGCGAAATCGACGTCGGGGTGTTGATCCTGTCCAACCTGGAAGACCGCCACGCCTTGCAGACCGAAGTGCTGACCCATTCACCACACCGTTTGTGGCTGCCGGCGCAGCACCCACTGCTGGAACACGACAGCATCAACCTGGCCGACGTCGCCCGCGAGCCGCTGATCCAGCTGAACGTCGATGAAATGGACCGCAACGCCCAACGCCTGTGGCGCGGCGCGGGCCTGCAACCGAAGGTCACCCTGCGCACCGCCTCGACCGAAGCGGTGCGCAGCCTGGTGGCAGCAGGCCTAGGGGTGTCGATTCAACCGGACATGACCTACCGCCCTTGGTCACTGGAAGGCGACATCATCGAGGCGCGACCGATTGCCGACCTCAACCAGACCCTCGACGTCGGCCTGGCCTGGCGCCGGGGCACGGCGCGGCCGGCGTCGGTCGACCCGTTCCTGGCCGTCGCCCGGGAACAGCCCCATGGCGGGCGCAAGCCATCTATTTAATCGAACGTAGCCTTGAGTATTTCGAATTTGTCGGCCCTGCGGCTGAGCACTAGTCTTGTTGAGCCCCAACAATCCATTGTGGGAGCGAGCTTGCTCGCGATAGCGGTGTGACAGGCAACATTAATTCGACTGATACACCGCTATCGCGAGCAAGCTCGCTCCCACAGGTTCTTTGTTTCAACTGAGACCTATAAAAAATGGCTGGCACGCAAACCCCGTTGTGCACCGCGTTGCTGATCGACGGGGAACTCGTTCCCGGTGAAGGCATTGCCGAGCCGATCCTCAACCCGGCCACCGGCGAAGTGGTGGCCCACATCGCCGAGGCCAGCGCCGAGCAGGTCGAAGCCGCGATCCTCGCCGCCCATCGCGCCTTCGACGGCTGGTCGCGCACCACACCGCAACAACGCTCGAACCTGCTGCTGGACATCGCCAACACCATCGAAAACAACGCCGATGAGCTGGCCCGCCTCGAATCCCTGAACTGCGGCAAGCCGCTGCACCTGGCGCGCCAGGACGACCTCAGTGCGACGGTGGATGTTTTCCGCTTCTTCGCCGGCGCCGTGCGCTGCCAGACCGGCCAGCTCAGTGGCGAATACCTGCCCGGCTACACCAGCATGGTGCGCCGCGACCCGATTGGCGTGGTGGCGTCCATTGCACCGTGGAATTACCCGATCATGATGGCCGCCTGGAAAATCGCCCCGGCCCTGGCCGCCGGCAATACACTGGTGTTCAAGCCGTCGGAGCACACGCCGCTGTCGATCCTGGCCCTGGCGCCAATGCTGGCGCAGATCCTGCCACAAGGCGTCATCAACATCCTCTGCGGGGGCGGCGAAGGTGTGGGCAGCCATCTGGTCAGCCACCCGAAAGTGCGTATGGTCTCGCTGACCGGCGATATCGTCACCGGACAGAAGATCCTCCAGGCAGCAGCGAAAACCCTCAAGCGCACGCACCTGGAACTGGGCGGCAAGGCACCCGTGATCGTGTGCAACGACGCCGACATCCAGGCTGTGGTCGAAGGCGTGCGCACCTATGGTTATTACAACGCTGGGCAGGACTGCACCGCGGCATGCCGGATCTACGCCCAGGACGGGATTCACGACCGCCTGGTGGCCGAACTCGGCGCAGCGGTCAGCAGCCTGCGCTTTGCCGGCAAGCGCGACGCCGACAATGAGATCGGCCCACTGATCAGCACCCGCCAGCGCGACCGGGTCGCCAGTTTTGTCGAGCGCGCCCTCGGCCAGCCGCACATCGAACGCATCACCGGTGCGGCGGTGCATTCCGGCGCCGGTTTCTACTACCAGCCCACGCTGCTGGCCGGCTGCAAGCAAAGCGATGAAATCGTCCAGCGCGAGGTGTTCGGTCCGGTCGTCACCGTGACCCGCTTCGACGAACTCAGCCAGGCGGTGGACTGGGCCAACGATTCCGAATACGGCCTGGCTTCCTCGGTATGGACCCAGAACCTGGACAAGGCCATGCAAGTGGCGGCGCGCCTGCAATACGGCTGCACCTGGATCAACAGCCATTTCATGCTGGTCAGCGAAATGCCCCACGGCGGCCTGAAACGCTCGGGCTACGGCAAAGACCTGTCCAGTGATTCGCTCCAGGACTACAGCGTGGTGCGCCACATCATGGCCCGCCACGGCCAGCATCTGTAGATAACAGCACTACTCTAATAACAGGCCATCGTTGGCGCTTCACCCTGTCCGAACACTGCCCCGACCATAATTAAAGCAAGAGGGATTTCCATGTACGCGCACAAGACCGTATTGCTCAGTGCAATGACCACGGCGCTGCTGACCAGCATCAGCCTCCAGGCCGCCGAACCGCTCAAGGCCGTTGGCGCCGGCGAGGGCCAACTGGATATCGTCGCTTGGCCGGGTTACATCGAACGCGGCGAAAGCGACAAGGCCTACGATTGGGTCAGCGGTTTCGAGAAGGAAACCGGTTGCAAGGTCAATGTGAAAACCGCCGCCACGTCCGACGAAATGGTCAGCCTGATGACCAAGGGTGGCTATGACCTGGTCACCGCCTCGGGTGACGCCTCGCTGCGACTGATTGCCGGCAAGCGCGTACAGCCGATCAACACCGCGCTGATCCCCAACTGGAAAAGCCTCGACCCGCGCCTCAAGGATGCGCCGTGGTACGTGGTCAATCAGCAGACCTACGGCACCCCGTACCAGTGGGGCCCGAACGTGCTGATGTACAACACTGATGTGTTCAAGCAGGCGCCCACCAGCTGGAGCGTGCTGTTCAATGCCCAGGACTTGCCCGACGGCAAGCCGAACAAGGGGCGCGTGCAAGCCTACGATGGCCCGATCTACATCGCCGACGCGGCGCTGTACCTCAAGGCCGCCAAGCCTGAGCTGGGCATCAAGGACCCGTACCAACTCGACGAGACCCAGTACAAGGCCGTGCTGGAATTGCTGCGGGCCCAGCAACCGTTGATCCACCGCTACTGGCACGACACCACCGTGCAGATGAGCGACTTCAAGAACGAAGGCGTGGTGGCATCCGGCGCATGGCCGTATCAGGTCAACGGCCTGATGAACGAGAAACAACCGATCGCCTCGACCATTCCCAAAGAAGGCGCCACCGGCTGGGCCGACACCACGATGATGCACGCCGAGGCCAAGCACCCCAACTGTGCGTACAAGTGGATGGACTGGTCGCTGCAACCGAAAGTCCAGGGTGACGTGGCCGCGTGGTTCGGCTCGTTGCCGGCGGTGCCGGCGGCGTGCAAGGGCAGCGAACTGCTGGGCGCCGAGGGCTGCAAGACCAACGGTTTCGATCAGTTCGACAAGATCGCCTTCTGGAAAACCCCACAGGCCGAGGGCGGCAAGTTCGTGCCGTACAGCCGCTGGACCCAGGACTACATTGCAATCATGGGTGGGCGCTAAGGCCAGTCAGTCGATGTTGTTCACCGTGTGGGAGCAAGGCTTGCCCGCGATGAAGATGATTCGGTCCCTCGGGGAACCGAGGCGCCTGTATCGCGAGCAAGCTTTGCTCCCACAGCTTTGCTTCCACAGCTTTGCACCGACGGGGCTGTGCCCGGCAATCCGCTAACGATCCAACAGCAGTCGCGCTTTTTTGGAGCCCCGCACCATGACGCTTGCAGTCCAATTCACCCAGGTATCCCGTCAGTTCGGCGATGTGAAGGCCGTTGACCGGGTCTCCATCGACATCCAGGACGGCGAGTTCTTTTCCATGCTGGGCCCCTCCGGCTCGGGCAAGACCACCTGCCTGCGACTGATCGCCGGGTTCGAACAACCCAGTGCCGGCTCGATCCGCATCCACGGCGAAGAGGCCACCGGGCTTGCTCCCTATCAGCGGGACGTCAACACGGTGTTCCAGGATTACGCGCTCTTCCCCCACATGAACGTGCGCGACAACGTGGCCTACGGCCTGAAAGTCAAAGGCGTCGCCAAGGCCGAACGCATCAAGCGCGCCGACGAAGCGCTGGAGATGGTTGCCCTGGGCGGCTACGGCGAGCGCAAACCGGTGCAGCTTTCCGGCGGCCAGCGCCAACGCGTGGCCTTGGCCCGCGCGTTGGTCAATCGCCCGCGGGTGTTGCTGCTCGATGAACCCTTGGGCGCCCTCGACTTGAAGCTGCGTGAACAGATGCAGGGCGAATTGAAGAAGCTGCAACGCCAGCTGGGCATCACCTTCATTTTCGTCACCCACGACCAGACCGAAGCACTGTCGATGTCCGACCGCGTCGCGGTGTTCAATAAGGGCCGCATCGAACAGGTCGACACCCCACGCAACCTGTACATGAAACCGGCGACCACCTTCGTTGCCGAATTCGTCGGCACCTCCAATGTGATCCGTGGCGAGCTGGCCCGGGAACTGAGCGGTTATCCACAGCCGTTCTCGATTCGCCCGGAACACGTGCGTTTCGCCGAGGGCCCGTTGGGCGGTGGCGAGATCGAAGTCCACGGCCTGCTGCACGACATCCAGTACCAGGGCAGCGCCACGCGCTACGAGTTGAAACTTGCCAACGGCCAGACCCTGAACCTCAGCCAGGCCAACACCCAGTGGCTCGACAACACAGCCCAGCACCAGACCGGCCAGCACCTGAGCGTACGCTGGGCGCGGGAGGCGATGGTTGCGCTGCACGATACCGTCAGTGGCGAGGTGTGAGATGAACACCCTGGCTATCGCTCAAACGCCCACGCCTGGTTCACCGTTGCGACGTTTTTCCAACCTGCTGTACCGGCGCCCCAACCTGTACCTGTCGATGTTACTGGTACCACCGCTGATCTGGTTCGGCGCAATCTACCTCGGCTCACTGCTGACCCTGCTGTGGCAGGGTTTCTATACCTTCGACGACTTCACCATGGCGGTCACGCCGGACCTGACCCTGGCGAATTTCACGGCGCTGTTCCAGCCTTCGAACTTCGACATCATCCTGCGTACCTTGAGCATGGCCATCGTCGTGTCCATCGCCAGCGCCATCGTCGCGTTCCCGATTGCCTACTACATGGCGCGCTATACCCGTGGCAAGACCAAGGCGTTTTTCTACATCGCGGTGATGCTGCCGATGTGGGCCAGCTATATCGTCAAGGCCTATGCCTGGACGCTGCTGCTGGCCAAGGGTGGCGTGGCGCAGTGGTTCGTCCAGCACCTGGGCCTGGGGCCGGTGTTGCAGTTCGTGCTGGGGATCCCGGGCGTGGGTGGCAGCACCTTGTCCACCTCACACCTGGGCCGTTTCCTGGTATTCGTCTACATCTGGCTGCCGTTCATGATCCTGCCGATCCAGGCGTCCCTGGAGCGTCTGCCGCCATCGCTGCTGCAAGCCTCGGCCGACCTGGGCGCCAGGCCACACCAGACATTCATGCAGGTGATCCTGCCGCTGTCGATCCCGGGCATTGCCGCCGGCTCGATCTTCACCTTCTCGCTGACCCTGGGGGATTTCATCGTGCCCCAGTTGGTGGGCCCGCCAGGCTACTTCGTCGGCAGCATGGTCTACGCCCAGCAAGGCGCCATCGGCAACATGCCCATGGCCGCGGCGTTCACCCTGGTGCCCATCGTGCTGATCGCCATCTATTTATCCATCGTCAAGCGACTGGGGGCCTTCGATGCACTCTGACTCTCAAGACCGGGCCTCGTGGGGCTTGCGGATCGCGGCGTGGGGCGGGCTGGTGTTCCTGCATTTCCCGATCCTGATCATCTTCCTCTACGCCTTCAATACCGAGGATGCCGCGTTCAGCTTTCCGCCCAAGGGCCTGACCCTGAAGTGGTTCAGCGTCGCCTTCTCGCGTCCGGATGTGCTGGAGGCGATCAAGCTGTCGTTGCAGGTCGCGGCCATCGCCACGCTGATCGCCATGGTGCTCGGCACCCTGGCCTCGGCGGCGCTCTACCGTCGTGATTTCTTCGGCAAACAGGGCATTTCACTGATGCTGATCCTGCCGATTGCCTTGCCGGGCATCATCACCGGCATTGCGCTGCTGGCCACCTTCAAGACCTTGGGCATCGAGCCGGGCATGTTCACCATCATCGTCGGTCATGCCACCTTCTGCGTGGTGATCGTCTACAACAACGTCATCGCCCGCCTGCGCCGCACCTCCCACAGCCTGATCGAGGCCTCGATGGACCTGGGCGCCGATGGCTGGCAGACCTTTCGCTACATCATCTTGCCTAACCTGGGGTCGGCATTGCTGGCCGGCGGGATGCTGGCGTTTGCGCTGTCATTCGACGAGATCATCGTCACCACCTTCACCGCCGGCCACGAACGCACCTTGCCACTGTGGCTGCTCAACCAACTCAGCCGCCCTCGCGATGTGCCAGTGACCAACGTGGTGGCGATGCTGGTGATGCTGGTGACGATGTTGCCGATTTTGGGTGCGTATTACCTGACCCGAGGCGGTGAGAGCGTGGCCGGTAGCGGCGGGAAGTAACCCCTTTCCCACGGTAAAAAGAGCTTTTTGTGGGAGCGAGCTTGCTCGCGATGACTGACAAACATTCAACACCGATGTCGACTGCATGACCGCTATCGCGAGCAAGCTCGCTCCCACAGGGATCGGTTCCAGCAGACACAGAACTGCTTCGATGAGGACAATGCTATGCAAACCAAACTGCTGATCAACGGCCACCTGGTCAATGGCGAAGGCCCTGGCCAAGCGGTGTTCAACCCGGCGCTGGGGCGGGTGCTGGTGGAAATCAACGAGGCCAGCGAAGCC
Source organism: Pseudomonas sp. St316 (assembly GCF_018325905.1). NCBI lineage: Bacteria > Pseudomonadati > Pseudomonadota > Gammaproteobacteria > Pseudomonadales > Pseudomonadaceae > Pseudomonas > Pseudomonas sp. St316. Next base: position 5,492,325 of record NZ_AP021901.1, read on the forward strand.
CAGGTCGATGCCGCCGTGCGCGCCGCCGACGCCGCCTTCGAGTCCTGGTCGCAAGTGCCACCCAAAGACCGTTCCCTGTTGCTGCTCAAGCTGGCCGATGCCATCGAAGCCCACGGCGAAGAGCTGGCGACATTGGAGTCGGACAACTGCGGCAAGCCCTTGAGCGCCGCGCTGAACGACGAGATTCCGGCGATTGCCGACGTGTTCCGCTTCTTTGCCGGCGCCAGCCGCTGCATGAGTGGTTCGGCAGGCGGCGAATACCTGCCGGGCCACACCTCGATGATCCGTCGCGACCCGGTGGGCGTCATCGCCTCCATCGCGCCGTGGAACTACCCGTTGATGATGGTCGCCTGGAAAATCGCCCCGGCCCTGGCCGCCGGCAATACCGTGGTGCTCAAGCCGTCGGAGCAGACCCCGTTGACGGCGCTGCGCCTGGCGGAACTGGCGTCGGAAATTTTCCCGGCCGGCGTGCTCAACGTGATCTTCGGTCGTGGGCAAACCGTCGGCAACCCGCTGGTCACCCACCCGAAAGTGCGCATGGTGTCGCTGACCGGCTCCATCGCCACCGGCTCGAACATCATTTCCAGCACCGCCGACAGCGTCAAGCGCATGCACATGGAACTGGGCGGCAAGGCCCCGGTAATCATTTTCGACGACGCCGATATTGATGCGGCGGTGGAAGGCATCCGTACCTTCGGTTTCTACAACGCCGGCCAGGACTGCACCGCGGCCTGCCGCATCTATGCCCAGCAAGGCATCTACGACCAGTTCGTCGAGAAGCTCGGCGCCGCAGTGGCCAGCATCAAGTACGGCTTGCAAACCGCGCCAGACACCGAGATGGGCCCTCTGATCACCGCCCAGCACCGCGACCGCGTGGCCGGTTTTGTCGAACGGGCCATCGCCCAGCCGCATATCCGCCTGATCACCGGCGGCAAGGCCGTGGACGGCAACGGGTTCTTCTTCGAGCCGACGGTGCTGGCCGACGCCCAGCAGGATGACGAAATCGTCCGCCGGGAAGTCTTCGGGCCGGTGGTGTCCGTCACGCCGTTCCTCGACGAAGCACAAGTGCTGGGCTGGGCCAACGATTCGGACTACGGCCTGGCCTCATCGGTGTGGACCGCCGACATCGGTCGGGCCCATCGCCTTTCGGCGCGCCTGCAATACGGCTGCACCTGGGTCAACACCCACTTCATGCTCGTCAGCGAAATGCCCCATGGCGGTCAGAAACGTTCCGGCTATGGCAAGGACATGTCCATGTACGGGCTGGAGGATTACACGGTGGTGCGGCATGTGATGTTCAAGCATTGAAACCATGACAACGTTGGCAACACATGCTCGCGCCTCCCCCGCCTGCGCGCTGCCAAGGTTTTCGTCGATCGGTGCACGCTCGCCGGTTCACGGAAATCCTGGCAGCACCTAGGGTGTCTACAACGTATACACCCTGGAGATCAGCCGTGGCCTCGCCCGTTTTGTCCTTTCGTGTGGAAGAAGGTCTGGTCCAACAGCTGGACTTGCTGGCTGCCGCCACCGACCGCGACCGTCAGTATCACCTCAAGCGTGCACTGGTCCGATATGTGGAAGCCGAATCCTGGCATCTGCAAGCCATCAGCGAAGGCATAGCCGATGCCGACGCTGGAAACCTGACCGATCTGGACGCCGTGAAGGCTAAGTGGGCAAAACGTGCCGAGCATCGTACTGACCGACAAAACATAGAGTGACCTCGACTCGATCCACGAACACTACCAAGGCGCTATCGGTGCAGAAGGCGCCGATGCGGTCATCAGCGCCATCCTGGAGACACTGCGCCAACTGCAACGCTTTCCCGGCTCGGGACGCCCTTCGGTCGCTCCCGATATTCGAGAGCTGGTGCTGACACATCACCCGTTCGTTGCCCCTTACCGGCTGATGCACGGACAATTGCAGGTCCTGCGGATACTGCACCAGCGCACCGAACGCACTCGGGACTGGTCAGTGGAGTGACATCGGCCGGTGCTCCCCGCCCCAGCCGCTCACCTGCCTCACCCTTCAAAACCGCGAAACACTGCGCATCGCATCCACCAGGTAACGCATGGCGATGCGGTCATTTTCCGATAATTCTCTATAGCGCTCGACCAGTCTCAATTCTTCCAAGCTGAGCCGGCGTTTCCTGCGCGGGTTGGTCAGCCCTGGAAAGATCCCCAGCATTTCGGCAATGCCCTTTATTTTTTCATGAGTTGTCCTTCTTTACGTCGAGATTGACCTGATAGCGCCGTCTGAATCCGGGTTCGATCGCCTATCTCGCTAAAGAATAGGGAGGATTCAAAGCGTGAAAAGAGAGTTTTAGAGTAATTAGTCAAAAAAAGTCGAAATCGACATAAAAAAAGAAATAACTGTAAGAAAATTTGACCAGGCCACGCTTTCCTTTCTCTCAAAGCCTGCATTTCCCCTATGATTTTGCGCCTCGGTGAACCGATCCAGCTCTCAGGCATCTGTTCTAACGTTCGTCGCGTTTGGCCAAAGGCATGTCCGAACTCCCTTATCAGTCTCTGTTGCCAGGATCGGCTCGGGATTGTTTCGAGAAAGGTTGTATTTATGCACCGCAGGAATCTGCTCAAGGCCTCCATGGCCTTCGCCGCCTACACCGGGCTATCGGCCTCCGGGCTCATGGCCGCACGCGCCTGGGCCGCCGATCAGACTGCCGACGGCGAAGCCCGTCCCTTCGATTTCAACGGTTTGAAAGATCAGGCCCGGCGGTTGGCCGAGAGCCGCTACGTCGACACCAAGCAAGTCTTGCCACCGACCCTGGCGCAAATGTCGCCGCTGCAGTTCAACGCCATCCAGTACGACGCCAACCACTCCCTGTGGAATGACCTCGACGGGCGGCAACTGGATGCACAGTTCTTCCACGTCGGCATGGGTTTCAAGCAGCCGGTGCGCATGTACAGCGTCGACCCGAAGACGCGTATGGCCCGCGAGGTGCACTTCCGCCCGGAACTGTTCAACTATGAGAAAACCACGGTCAACACCTCTCAACTGACGGGTGACCTGGGCTTCGCCGGCTTTCGTGTCTTCAAGGCGCCGGAGCTGGATCGGCACGACATCCTTTCGTTCCTGGGGGCCAGCTACTTCCGCGCCGTGGATGCCAGCGGCCAGTACGGGCTGTCGGCCCGCGGCCTGGCCATCGACACCTACGCCAAGAAGCGGGAGGAGTTCCCCGACTTCACCAAGTTCTGGTTCGAAACCCCGGAAAAGAACAGCACCCGATTCGTGGTCTACGCCCTGCTCGACTCCCCCAGCGCCACCGGTGCCTATCGGTTCGACATCGATTGCCAACCGACCCGGGTGGTGATGGAGATCGACGCGCACATCCATGCCCGTACCGCCATCGAGCAGTTGGGTATCGCCCCCATGACCAGCATGTTCAGCTGCGGCACCGTCGAACGGCGCATGTGCGACACCATTCACCCGCAAATCCACGATTCCGACCGGCTGGCCATGTGGCGCGGCAACGGCGAATGGGTGTGCCGTCCGTTGAACAACCCCGCCACGCTGCAATTCAACGCCTTCGCCGACAAGGACCCGAAAGGTTTCGGCCTGGTGCAGACCGACCACGACTTTGCCAGCTACCAGGACACCGTGGACTGGTACAGCAAGCGCCCAAGCCTGTGGGTCGAACCGACGACCGCCTGGGGCGAAGGCTCGGTGGACCTGCTGGAGATTCCTACCACCGGCGAAACCCTGGACAACATTGTCGCGTTCTGGACGCCGAAAAAACCGGTGGCCGCCGGTGACTCGCTGAACTATGGCTACAAGCTCTACTGGAGCGCGTTGCCGCCGGTCAGCACCCACCTGGCCCATGTGGACGCCACCCGCTCAGGCATGGGCGGCTTCATCGAAGGCTGGGCACCAGGCGAGCATTACCCGACCGTCTGGGCACGTCGTTTCGCCGTGGACTTCAGCGGCGGCGGCCTCGACCAACTGCCGCCGGGCACCGGCATCGAACCGGTGGTGACCTGCTCCCACGGCGAAGTGAAGGACTTCAACGTGTTGGTGCTGGACGCGATCAAAGGCTACCGCATCACCTTCGACTGGTACCCGACCGACGACAGTGTGGAGCCGGTGCAGATGCGCCTGTTCATTCGCACCAAGGACCGCGTCTTGAGCGAGACCTGGCTGTACCAGTACTTCCCGCCGGCGCCGGATAAGCGCAAGTATCCCTGATATTGATTCGGCGTCTGGGCTGGCCCTATCGCGAGCAAGCTCGCTCCCACAGGATATGTAGGAACAATACAAATCCACTGTGGGAGCTTGCTCGCGATGAGGCCTGTACAGCCACCGAATAATCCGACGTTCCAAACAAAAGCCCCGGCCAATGACGACCGGGGCTTTTTGTTTTACCGCTCACTCAATCGCGCAAATCCGACTCATGAATCGGCTGGTCCCGATGCGTAGCCCGCTGGTACTGCGCCGGCCACGTGGCCTTGCGTCCGCCCAGGTCATCATCGGCATGCAGGGCCCAGTACGGATCGCGCAACAACTCGCGGGCGAGGAAAATGATATCGGCCTGGCAGGTGCGCAGGATGTGTTCGGCCTGGGCCGGTTCGGTGATCATGCCGACGGTGCCGGTGGCGATTTCCGACTCCTTGCGCACCCGCTCGGCAAAGCGTGTCTGGTAACCCGGGCCGGTGGGAATTTCCGCATTGGCGGCCGTGCCACCCGATGACACATCGATCAAATCCACCCCCAGTGCCCTGAATCGCCGCGCCAGCTCCACGGTTTCGTCCGGGTTCCACCCGTCCTCGACCCAATCGGTGGCGGAAACGCGAACGAACACCGGCAGTTCTTCAGGCCATACCGCCCGCACCGCTTCGGTGACTTGCAGCACCAGGCGGATGCGATTCTCGAACGAGCCGCCGTATTGATCACGCCGCTGATTGCTCAACGGCGAGAGGAATTGATGCAGCAGATAACCATGGGCCGCGTGAACCTCGACCACTTTGAAGCCGGCCGTGAGGGCGCGCTTGGCCGAATCCACGAAGGCCTGGATCACACCGGCGATCTGTCCTTCGTCCAACGGCACCGGCTGGGCGTGCTGCGGGTCGAAGGCAATTGGCGACGGGCCGACTGGAACCCAGCCGCCGTCCGCTGGTTTTACGCTGCCATGTTTGCCCAGCCAGGGTCGCCAGGTGCTGGCCTTGCGTCCGGCATGGGCCAGTTGTATGCCCGGCACGGCCCCTTGGGCGGTAATGAAGCGGGTGATGCGTTGCAAAGGTTCGATCTGTTCATCATTCCACAGCCCCAGGTCCTGGGCAGTGATGCGCCCGTCGGCGGTGACAGCGGTGGCTTCAGTGAAGACCAGGCCGGCGCCACCCACGGCGCGGCTGCCCAAGTGCACCAGGTGCCAATCGTTGGCCAGGCCATCGGTGCTCGAATACTGGCACATCGGCGATACCGCGATGCGATTGGGCAGGGTCAATTGGCGAAGGGTATAGGGTTCCAGCAGCAGACTCATGGGGCACCTCTCGAATCAGTGGGCAGGCTCCAGGGTTCTGTTTGAAAAGTCGACGAGTGACAAAGGGTGCAACACCCGCGCCCGCGGGCAAAAAAATTCGACAAGACGTCACAAGGGCTATCAAGCAGTGCTTAGAGCCTAGTCGACAACCTGGGATCAGGGCGGGTTCAGGATTAAAAACCGGCCCTGATTCTCGTGTGGGAGCAAAGCTTGCTCGCGAGCCAGGCACCTCGTTCTTTGAAAAACCGCATCGCCTTCATCGCGGGCAAGCCTTGCTCCCACACAAGGAGTCGCCACCCGGCAGATGAGTATTCGAGCCTACCGCGGCTCGATATGGGCAATCATCAACTGCACCGTTTCCTGGCCGCGGAACTCGTTGAGGTCGAGCTTGTAGGCCAGTTCCACCCAGCGCACCGTAGGGTTGGGCCAGATCTCGCGGTCGATGCCAAAGGCGATACCATCGAGCTTCACCGAGCCGCACTCACTCTTGAGGACGACCTTCAAGTGTCGTTCACCCACCACCCGTTGTTCGACCAACTGGAACACGCCATGGAACATCGGCTCGGGGAAATGCTGGCCCCAAGGTCCGGCATGACGCAGCGCCCGGGCCAGTTCCAGGTGGAATTCCTCGACCGCCAACGTACCGTCCGACAGCAGCCGCCCGGTCAGGTCTTCGTCGCGCAATTGCCGGCGCACTTCTGCGTCGAACGCTTCGGCGAACAACGGAAAATTCGCTTCCGGCAACGTCAGCCCCGCCGCCATGGCGTGACCGCCGTACTTGCTGATCAGGGTGGGATGCTGCGCGGCCACCACGCTTAGCGCATCGCGAATGTGAAAGCCCGGCACCGAACGACCCGAGCCCTTGAGCAAGCCGTCGCCGGCATCGGCAAAGGCGATGGTCGGACGGAAATAGCGCTCTTTCATCCGCGAGGCGAGGATGCCGATGACCCCTTGGTGCCACTGCGGATCGAACAGGCACAAACCAAATGGCATCGACTCCACCGGCAGGTCCTTGAGCTGGGCCAGGGCTTCGCGCTGCATGCCCTGCTCGATGGACTTGCGGTCCTGGTTCATGCCGTCCAGTTGCGCCGCCATCTCCCGCGCCAGGGCCGAATCATCGGTGAGCAGGCATTCGATGCCCAGGCTCATGTCGTCCAGGCGCCCCGCCGCATTCAGACGCGGCCCGAGGATAAAGCCGAGGTCGGTGGAGGTAATCCGCGAAGCGTCGCGCTTGGCCACTTCCAGGATCGCCTTGATGCCGGGCCGGGCACGTCCGGCGCGAATCCGTTCCAGGCCCTGGTGCACCAGGATCCGGTTATTCGCGTCCAGGGGCACCACGTCGGCCACGCTGCCCAGGGCCACCAGGTCGAGCAATTCGCCAATGTTCGGTTGGGGTGTGCTGGCATACCAGCCCAGGCTGCGCAGACGCGCCCGCAGGGCCATCAGCACATAGAAAATCACCCCGACACCGGCCAGAGCCTTGCTCGGGAACTCGCAGCCCGGCTGATTCGGATTGACGATGGCATCGGCTGCCGGCAGTTCGAGGCCAGGCAAGTGGTGGTCGGTGACCAGCACCTTGAGCCCCGCCGCTTTCGCCGCCGCCACGCCTTCCACGCTGGAAATGCCGTTGTCCACGGTGATCAGCAACTGCGGTTCGCGGGCCAGGGCGACTTCGACGATTTCCGGGGTCAGCCCGTAGCCATATTCGAAGCGATTGGGCACCAGGTAATCGACATGGGCCGCACCGAGCAGGCGCAACCCGAGCATGCCCACGGTACTGGCGGTCGCGCCATCGGCATCGAAGTCGCCCACGATCAGGATGCGCTGGCGCTGCTCCAGCGCCGTCACCAGCAGATCCACCGCAGCGTCGATCCCCTTGAGCTGCTGAAAAGGGATCAAGCGCGCCAGGCTCTTGTCCAGTTCAGCCTCGGACTGCACACCACGCGCCGCGTACAGGCGGGTCAACAGGGGTGGCAAGTCACCGAGAAATGGCAGGGTGTCGGGCAGTTGGCGGGGTTCTATGCGCATGGGAAACAGGACTTTCTCTATGAATCATTAAAACACTGGCGAAGAGCGCTTTTGTGGGAGCGAACTTGCTCGCGATGGGGGCCACCAGCCAGTCTCTTCGGCGCTGACGAACCGCTATCGCGAGCAAGCTCGCTCCCACAATGGCTGCCCACCCTAGCTCAGCAATACCGGGTCAATGGCTCAACCACGCTCGCCCAGCAACCATTGCAACTGGACTTCATGCTGGCCACGGTCGTCGGTCACGAAAATCGTGCCCTCACTGATCATCACATCCCACTTGATCACCCGCGGCATGTCCTTGGCCAGGGTTTCGAGCACGTCCTGGGGCACCGCAGCGATGTTGACGTTTTTCAGGTTCTTGACCGCCGGGATCACCTTGCCTTCCCAGACCCGCAGGCTGCCGTAGGCCAACAGGCTGGTGCGCTCGGTCCGGCGCGAGCACCAGGTCAGGCGATCGGCATCCGGCTGGCCGACTTCGATCCAGTGCAGCACACGGTCATCCAGGCTTTTTTCCCACAGCGCAGGTTCGTCGACGTCTGACAGACCACGACCAAACGCCAGCAGCTCGTTGTACCAGAACGCGTAAGCCAGCAGGCGCACGGTCATCCGCTCTTCGGTTTCCGAAGGGTGGCGGGCGATGGTCTGCTTCACATTCTCATACACATTGCGGTCGAGATCGGTGAGGTTCAGTTCAAACTTGTAAGTCGTGGACGGCTGGGCCATGAACGGGCTTCTTGATACGAGGAAAGGCGGCAAGTCTAACCGATGACGCGGGCAATCCACGAATTGCCGACCATCAACCTGCGGCGACTGACCCTGGCCTATGATAAAACGCTCTATTCGTTCTGCCTTTGTCCTACAGGATCTGTCATGTCGCTTACTGCCAAACCCCTTGCCGGCGTCAAAGTCATCGAACTCGGCACCTTGATCGCCGGGCCCTTCGCCTCGCGTATCTGCGGTGAATTCGGTGCCGAAGTCATCAAGGTCGAGTCGCCCGACGGCGGTGATCCCCTGCGCAAGTGGCGCAAGCTGTACGAAGGCACCTCGTTGTGGTGGTTCGTACAGGCACGCAACAAGAAATCCCTGACCTTGAACCTCAAGCACCCCGAAGGCCTGGCGATTCTGAAAAAGCTGATCGGCGAAGCCGATATCCTGATCGAGAATTTTCGCCCCGGCGTACTGGAAAAGCTCGGCCTGGGCTGGGATGTCCTGCACGCACTGAACCCGAAACTGGTGATGGTGCGGCTTTCGGGCTTCGGCCAGACCGGGCCGATGAAAGATCAGCCGGGGTTTGGCGCGGTGGGCGAGTCCATGGGCGGCCTGCGCTACATCACCGGGTTCGAGGACCGTCCGCCGGTGCGCACCGGGATTTCCATCGGAGACTCCATCGCCGCCCTCTGGGGCGTGATCGGCGCCTTGATGGCCCTGCGTCACCGCGAGGTCAATGGCGGAACCGGGCAAGTGGTGGACGTGGCCTTGTACGAGGCGATTTTCGCCATGATGGAAAGCATGGTGCCGGAGTTCGACGTGTTCGGTTTCATCCGTGAGCGCACCGGCAACATCATGCCCGGCATCACCCCCTCGTCCATCCACACCAGCGCCGATGGCAAGCACGTGCAGATTGGCGCCAACGGCGACGCAATCTTCAAGCGTTTCATGCAGATCATTGGCCGCGACGACCTGGCCAATGACCCGCAACTGGCCAGCAACGATGGGCGTGACAGCCGCCGCGACGAGCTGTACGGCGTCATCGATCGCTGGGTCAACGCGCTGCCGCTCGATAGCGTGATCGACCAATTGAACCAGGCCGGAGTGCCGGCCAGTCGGATCTTCAGCGCCGAGGATATGTTCAGCGACCCGCAGTTCCTCGCCCGTGAAATGTTCCTGCAAGCCAAATTGCCCGACGGCAAGGCGTTCAAGATGCCGGGGATCGTACCGAAACTCTCCGACACCCCGGGCACCTCCGAATGGGTCGGGCCGGCGCTGGGCGAACACAACGCCCAAGTGCTCGGCGAGCTTGGCTACGACGCACAGCAGATCGCCAAATTGCGCAGCGACGGCGCCATTTGACGCTCCGTAGGGGCCAGTCACCGAAGATCAAACTGTGGGGGCGAGCTTGCTCGCGATAGCGTCGGCTCAGCCGACTTGATGTTGACTGGCACACCGCAATCGCGAGCAAGCTCGCTCCCACATTAGGATTGGTTTCACCCGGGAGAATCAGGCCAGCTGTAAGGCCGCCTTCGCGAGCAGGCTCGCTCCCACAGTTGGATGGGGTACAGCCTAGAGAGACAGGTCGGCTATAAGGCCGCCTCGCGAGCAAGCTTTGCTCCCACAGATCTGATGGGTGTATGACCGGGAGAGACAGGCCGGCTATAAGGCCGCCTCGCGAGCAAGCTTTGCTCCCACAGATCTGATGGGTGTATGACCGGGAGAGACAGGTCGGATATAAGGCCGCCTCGCGAGCAAGCTTTGCTCCCACAGGAAGAACGCGGTCTGATCAAGAACCAGGTCGGCTGTCAGGCCGCCTCGCGGTGGACGTTGATCTCGGCGCCCCGTTAACCACGCTGGCCGAACGCAGGCATTGTGGAGTGGGCATCCCGGCATGGATGCCGGGATAGCCGCGCTGGGCCATGGAGGGCCCTTCGCGGCGGGCCCACGGAGCAATGCCGGAGTGAGGGCATGCCGAGCCTAGGCGAGGCACCAAGTGGTGGGGCATGAGCGTTTTGCTTACTTTTGACTGGGCCGGCTTCCGGGCTTCTCAAAAGTGAGCCGCCGTAAGGGCGGAACCCTAAGCAGCCGTTACCGCAGCAATGGATATATACCCGACCATCAGGCCGCCATCGCGAGCAAACTCGCTCCCACAAAGATTCCAGCGCCTGACAGAACGCGTTAAAAACGTAAAAGCCAGGCAAAAAGAAACCCCGAGAAGTGGGGAGACGACTCGGGGTTAAACGTGACCATTCAGGGTCCGTACAACAAGCGACAAGCACCGGAGCACAATGCTTGCTCTTGTTGGTAAAGGGTCTGACTCCTCAGGAGGTAGGAAGGTTCCCACAAACCCCCAGTCAATTCGCCCCGACCATGACCTTGTCGCGCGCCAGATTGCGCAGCGCCGCAATCACACAGGGCTCCAGGCGGCCCTCGGCAATCAACACATCGCGATGCAGGCCATCGACCACATCCGTCAACTGACGCTTGTCGGTCAACTGGGCCTGATTGAACACTCGCTCGACCATGATGGCCCCGGAGGCATTCTTCAGCGTCACCAGGCATTCGCCCTTGGCGCCGGAGGGAGTCAGCGTGACCTGATACGGGCTCAAAGCCTCACCCAGCAATAGGCTGATACTTTCCATTCGCTCACCCTTCAATAGTCCGAAAACAACTGCATGTTCACAGTCAGTGACCGTGGGCCGCAGCAGAAAGTTCGCCAGCGCACCGAACCGGCACGCCTTGAACCTGTTCAACCGAGCATGCGCGCCCAATATGACAGGCAAACAACCGCCTTATCTTGAAGCCTTGGCGTGGTGACGGTCGGCGTCAGGCCATCAACTTGTCGCAACGGCGCCACCGACGCCTGGCATCGGTCCAGCCCCCCAGAATGCCGCGCAACTGCCCGTCGGCCCCATAGAAGGGCACCGACCAATGATAGATTTCCCGCAAGCCGCTGCTGAACATCAATTGCCGGTCGACGAACCGCGACTGGCCGGTGCGCAATTGCTCCATTGCCTCCCCATGGAGCAACTCGGCGGTGGCCGGTGGGAATGCCCCGGAGTCCGTCAGCCGCATGCCCCGCAGCTTTTCAAAGCGGGTCGCGAACTGGTCCTCGTAGCTTTTGTTGCACATGATCAGGCGCCCTTCCAGATCCTGGATAAAAATCGGGTCGGGAATGGCATCCATCAGGGCCCGTTGGAGCATCAACTGGTCCTTGAGGATCGCCTCGGCCTTGAGGCGCTGGTCAATCTGTATCTGCAGACGGCGGTTCCATAGCAGGGACAGGAGGCTGAACACCACGACCACGGTCACGCACCAGTACCCCCAGCGGGACAACCGCTCCCAGGTCGATGGCACCTGTACGGGTGTGACGCCGGCCATCCATTTGGAACGCAGCGCGCGCATGTCCTTGGCCGGGAAGGCCTCCAGGGCTTTGTTCAAGATGCTCAGCAGCACGGTCAGGTCCTGGCGTACCGCAAGGTAATCGGGTTCCCACTTGCCCTCAAGGCCCCTTCCTACCTGCAGTTGTCCCGCCGGATAGAGATGCACCCCGGTTTCATTTTCGATGGTGGCATAGGCTTCCCGACTCTCAACCAATGCCCGCGCCTCGCCATAGGTCTTGGTCGTGCGCAATTTGATAGCCGGGTAGTCGCGCCTGATCCCCGCTTCCAAGGCGTGCCGCGCTGGCAACGCCAGGACCTTCCCTTCCAGTTGTTCCAGCGAATGGAGGATCGACTCCCCGTCACGACCGACGAATACCCAGCCCGAGCCGCCGAATGCGTGGCTAAAACTCAGGAAATCCCGGCGTTCGTCATTCATCGCCAAGAGGGTCGTCATATCGGCTTCGCCGTTTTCCAGCATCGTCAGCAACTCACCGGGGGAGAACGACTCCCGGTGTACGAACTCAAGGCCGGTCATTTGCGTAATACGCTGGAGAATGTCGTGGTTCAGGCCGTTCCACTGCCCCAGTTCATTCTTGAACAGGTACAGCGGAAACTGCATCGTGGCCACGATGACTCGGGGGTTCTCCTTGATCCACTTCAACTCCTGCGCATCCAGCACCAGCCGTTCGCCAGGATTGAACGACGGCGTTTCGAAAGCCGCCAACTGCGCCGCGTTGCCCTCCTGCGCCCAGTACATCAGGGCCAGGCTCATGACCCAGCCCAGGGCTGGTTTGCCTTTGCTATAAAACGACATCTGCATTTCCTTCGAGATGACTCGCCCGTCCCTCCAAGGGCGAAAACCCGACCAGTTTGGCATGCAGAAACAAGAAAGCCCGTCAGGAGACGGGCTTCAAAATGTGACAGGTTTGCGCGGTCAGAGTGGCTTGCCGCGGTTGCCATGCTGACTGACAAAGGCCTGCACGGCCTTCAAGTCGTTGGGCAACACGGTGCAACGCTCATCTCGTTCAAACAAATCAGAAAGATGTGCAGGGAGCTCAAGTGCTTTTCCTACACCGGCTTTCTCCACGGCATCCGGGAACTTGACCGGGTGAGCCGTGCCCAGGATTACCATCGGGATATCCAGGCTGCGACGGCATTCACGGGCGGCCCTGACGCCAATGGCCGTGTGCGGATCGAGCAGCTCACCGCTCTGCTCGAACACCTCGGCGATGGTTTCGCAAGTCTGCTCATCGTCTACGGCCAGGGAGTCGAACAACTTGCGGGCTTCGGTCCAGCGCTCGGGCTCGACGCTGAAACCGCCGCCCTGACGGAAGCTATCCATCAGGCCGGCAATCGCCGCACCATTGCGACCGTGCAGGTCGAACAGCAGGCGTTCGAAGTTCGACGACACCATGATGTCCATCGAAGGCGACAGCGTGGCGTGCAGGGTTTCCTTGACGTACTGGTTGCCGCTCATGAAGCGGTGCAGGATGTCGTTGCGGTTGGTGGCGACGATCAATTGGTTGATCGGCAGGCCCATGTTGCGCGCCAGGTAGCCGGCAAAGATATCGCCGAAGTTGCCGGTCGGCACCGAGAACGACACGGAGCGGGCGGGGCCGCCCAATTGCAGGGCCGCGTGGAAGTAATAAACGATCTGGGCCATGATCCGCGCCCAGTTGATCGAGTTCACCGCCACCAGCCGCGTGCCCTTGAGGAAGCTCTGGTCGGCGAAGCTGGCCTTGACCATTTCCTGGCAGTCATCGAAGTTGCCTTCGATGGCGATGTTGTGAATGTTATCGCCGAAAATCGTCGTCATCTGCCGACGCTGCACTTCCGAGACCCGGTTGTGCGGGTGCAGGATGAAGATATCGACGTTTTCACAATGCTTGCAGCCTTCGATGGCCGCCGAACCGGTGTCGCCAGAGGTGGCACCGACGATCACCACACGCTCGCCACGCTTTTGCAGCACGTAGTCCAGCAGGCGACCGAGCAATTGCAGGGCGAAGTCCTTGAATGCCAGGGTGGGGCCGTGAAACAGCTCCATGACCCATTCGTTACCGTTGAGCTGACGCAGCGGTGCGATGGCATTGTGGGAAAAGACGCCATAGGTCTCTTCCAGGATCTTCTTGAAATCGGCGTCCGGGATACTGCCGGTGACGAACGGGCGCATGACCCGGAACGCCAGCTCGTGATACGGCAGGCCGGCCCAGGAAGCGATTTCTTCCTGGGTGAAGCGCGGCAGGTTTTCCGGCACGTAGAGACCGCCGTCCGTGGCCAAGCCGGCCAGCAGGACATCTTCGAAATTCAGGGCCGGTGCCTGGCCGCGGGTGCTGATATAGCGCATGGGGCAAACCTTTGGTTTGAGCTTCAAGTTTCAAGCTTCAAGCTGCAAGTTCAAAGCGGTGTGCTTTTACCTGTCGCTTGCAGCTTGTCGCTTGCCGCTTGGTTAATTCAAATGTTCGACGCGGATACGGACCACCGGGCCAACGACACCCTGTAGCGCTTCCAGCGCCGCAATCGCATCGTTGATGCGCTGCTCGACCACACGGTGGGTCAGCAGGATCATCGGCACCAGGCCGTCGTGTTCCTCGACTTCCTTCTGCATGATCGACTCGATGTTGATGCCGCGTTCCGAGAGGATGCTCGCCACTTGGGCCAGCACGCCTGGATGGTCCTTGGCCTGGATGCGCAGGTAGTAGGAGCTTTCGCACGCCTCGATCGGAAGAATCGGGTGAGCCGACAACGAGTCCGGCTGGAAGGCCAGGTGTGGCACACGGTTTTCCGGGTCCGAAGTCATGGCGCGAACCACGTCCACCAGGTCGGCAATCACCGAAGAGGCCGTCGGTTCCATGCCCGCACCGGCGCCGTAGAACAACGTCGAGCCGGAGGCATCGCCGTTGACCATCACCGCGTTCATCACGCCGTTGACGTTGGCGATCAGGCGGTCGGCCGGGATCAAGGTCGGGTGCACGCGCAGCTCGATGCCGTTGGCGGTGCTGCGTGCCACGCCCAGGTGCTTGATGCGATAACCCAAGGCTTCGGCGTAGTTCACGTCAGCGGTGGTCAGCTTGGTGATGCCTTCGGTGTAGGCCTTGTCGAACTGCAACGGAATGCCGAACGCAATGGAGGCCAGGATCGTCAGCTTGTGCGCTGCGTCAATGCCTTCCACGTCGAACGTCGGATCAGCCTCTGCGTAGCCCAGGGCCTGGGCTTCAGCAAGCACGTCTTCGAAGGTGCGACCCTTCTCGCGCATCTCGGTGAGGATGAAGTTGCCAGTGCCGTTGATGATCCCCGCGACCCAGTTGATGCGGTTGGCCGAGAGGCCTTCGCGGATCGCCTTGATCACCGGGATACCACCGGCCACGGCGGCTTCGAAAGCCACGATCACGCCTTTCTCGCGGGCCTTGGCGAAAATCTCATTACCGTGAACAGCGATAAGCGCCTTGTTCGCGGTGACCACATGCTTGCCATTCTCGATGGCCTTGAGTACCAGCTCACGGGCAACGGTGTAGCCGCCGACCAGCTCTATGACGATGTCGATCTCAGGGTTCGTGGCCACTTCGAAGACATCGTTGGTAATCGCAATACCGGTCGTCTGGAACTGAGGCTTTGGCGTGCGCATGGCAATTTGTGCCACTTCGATCCCACGCCCGGCACGACGAGCAATTTCCTCGGCGTTGCGCTGAAGTACGTTGAAGGTGCCGCCACCGACGGTACCTAACCCACAGATGCCTACTTTGACCGGATTCACTCTTGACTCCCCATGAAACGGCCGACGCAAGGTCGGCCGTGAAATACAGCCGCGCAGCAACGCGACTTTGTGTTTAACGGCCCGACGAAGGTTTTCGCCGAGCCGTGATCTTCAGAAGCGCAACGCCCGTGATCATTTCGCGCCCAAGGCCAGTTTGGCGACTTGTGGCGCCGGCTGGTAGCCCGGAATCACCTGGCCGTCGGCCAAAACGATGGCCGGCGTGCCGTTCACACCAATGGACTGGCCAAGGGCGAACTGCTTGGAAACCGGGTTCTCGCACTTGGCGGCCTTGATTTCCTTGCCATCGACCATCTTGTCCATGGCCGCCTTCTTGTCCTTGGAGCACCAGACCGCCTGCAACTGCTCATCGCCCGGCGAACCCAGGCCCTGGCGCGGGAACGCGACGTAGCGCACTTCGATGCCGCGCTTGTTCAGCTCCGGCACTTCGGCGTGCAGCTTGTGGCAATACGGGCAGGTGGTGTCGGTGAACACGGTGATGTGCGACTTGGTTTCGCCAATCGCCGGATAGACCACGGTTTCAGCGACTGGAATGCCGTTGATCAACTTGGAAATGCCCTGGCGCTCGGTCATCTCGGTGAGATTGACCGGCTTGCCGTCCTTGAGCTCGAACAGGTTGCCCTGGACGATGTACTGACCGTCGGCGCTGGCGTAAAGCACGCGGCTGCCCTTGAGCTTGATCTCATACAGGCCGGCCATGGGACTGGCCGAGATGGTTTCGATCGGCACGTCGAGCTGAAGGTTTTCCAGGCTCTTGCGGATAGCCTTGTCGGCCGCATCGTCGGCGATGGCAAAGGTACTGGCCAACGCAATGGCGGCGGCGGTGAACATCTGGATCAAACGCATGGGAACTCCTGAGGCGAACAAATGAGACGGGAAACGCCGACCCGCAGATTCGGGTTCCAACCGCCCACTGTGCAAACCGACAAAGCCTACCACATAAGGCCCGCGTGACCGAATGCCGCTGACGCAAGACGCTGGTGGAGGCTTTTCTGTGGGAACTGGACTGTGGGAGCTGACCTGTGGGAGCAAGGCTTGCCCGCGATGAACGATAACGCGGTTCAGTTTTCACACCGAGGCGCGGCCATCGCGGGCAAGCCTTGCTCCCACAGGTCTTGCTCCCACAGGGGATTTCATTCAGCCGCGCGGATGGTGCTTGGCGTGCAGGTCCCGCAGCCGTGCCCGGGCCACATGGGTGTAGATCTGGGTGGTGGACAGGTCGCTATGGCCGAGCAACATCTGCACCACTCGCAAGTCGGCGCCGTGGTTGAGCAGGTGCGTGGCGAAGGCATGGCGCAAGGTGTGGGGCGAGAGGGATTTATTGGTCCCCTCCTGCGCGGCCGCCCCCGTAAGCGCTGCCGGCAGTTGCTGACGACAAGAGCTATCACGCCGAAGCTCTGCGCCACTATTGTGATCGCTACCGAAAGCAATATTACCTTTCGTACACTGCCCAGCTCTTAATTTCCTACTCGCACTAGTTTAAATACCTGATTTGTCGTTCCTCCATAGGGCCAGGCGATAATACGAGTACCATTCCCAATGTTGGAACCGCGGACATCCAGAACGCGGCCATTATGTTTACTTTTAATAACGTACAAGCTAGAGCCCGCCGTCTCAAAATCCCAAAAATGTTGTGGCCGGAAAAGAATTGGGCGTACCCCTGCAAATACGTCAGACTCATCAGCCACAAAGATAGATCGATCCTTTACATTGTGTTGATTTGTAATTATGTGCGCATTGTATTCAGCCTCGTATGTAATACGCCATAAATTTTGAAGAGTGTCATTGTCAGGCCATAGAGTGATTGTCCGTGGCTCGGCCATATTATTCGTATCCATTTGGATAGTACGACCGTGATTTAAGTTTGTCGCAATTCTGTAAATACCCTCTACTATTGCATTAGGCCCCGGGTCATCGCCGTATTTCCGTTCAGAGGCTACACCTTTATCTTGAGCGGTTTTATCTCGCATGATAAATCTCCCGAGGTCGTCGCGTAGCAGGGTCAGGCCACTGAGATGCCCTGTCCCGAAGTGGCACCACGTAGTGTTCAATGCCGGGGGAAAACATACTTACAGGGCCGTTTCTGAATATTTTTACCCGTCTTGCCGAACCGGTCTACTGTCAGAACTTACAGGCCTATAGATGGATTCCAAATAATGAGATGCGCCCTTAGACACTTACTGACATCGTCAGGAGTTGGCACCCCATTTTTCCAAATCTTAGAGGCGCCAAAAGGGCGTTCGCCTCATTTGATCAGACTCCCATAAGCTGGATAAACAATTGAGGAAGCACGAATACAGAATCTTCACTTAATAACCGTTTGGTAACCCACCGATTCGACTGAGCATGTGATCGCCCCCACTCACAGAATGCTTGTGCAACAACAGCTTCAGCCACGCGGATGGTGTTTAGCGTGCATATCCTTTAGACGTGCCCGGGCCACATGGGTGTAGATCTGGGTGGTGGACAGGTCGCTGTGACCCAGCAACATCTGCACCACCCGCAAGTCGGCGCCGTGGTTGAGCAGGTGCGTGGCGAAGGCATGGCGCAAGGTGTGGGGCGAGAGGGATTTGCTGATCCCGGCTACCTTGGCCTGGTGCTTGATGCGGTGCCAAAAGGTCTGGCGGGTCATCTGGTCGCCGTTGCGGCTCGGGAACAGCACGTCGCTGGGGCGCCCACCCAGCAATTCATGACGAGCATCGCGCATGTAGCGCTCGACCCAGACAATCGCCTCCTCCCCCATCGGCACCAGGCGCTCCTTGCTGCCCTTGCCCATCACCCGCAGTACGCCCTGGCGCAAGTTGACCTGCTCCAGCGTCAAGCTGATTAACTCGGTGACACGCAGGCCGCAGGCATACAGGACTTCCAGCATGGCCCGGTCGCGCTGACCGATGGCTTCGCTGAGGTCAGGCGCCGCCAGCAACGCCTCCACATCGGCTTCCGACAGGGACTTGGGCAATGGACGCCCCAATTGCGGCATTTCCACACGCAAGGTCGGGTCCACCGCAATCAATTTTTCCCGCAGCAAATAGCGATAAAACCCACGCAAACCAGAAAGAAATCGCGCGGTCGAGCGCGGTTTGTAGTTCTGCTCCAGGCGCCACGCCAAGTGATCGAGGATCAACTCCCGCCCGGCATTGATCAGTTCCAGGTGGTTTTCCTGCAACCAGCCGTTGAACAGCGCCAGGTCGCTGCGGTAGGCATCGCGGGTGTTATCGGACAACCCCTTCTCCAGCCAAAGGGCGTCGAGAAACTGGTCTATCAGCGGATGATCGATGGCGGGCATAAGAACTCTTGAGGGATGCGGGCACACACAGCATCAAAATGGCAAATGAAGCCATGCAGGGTGCTCAAAGCGCAAATCGCAGGCAACAAAAAAGCAGCCCGAAGGCTGCTTTTTTTGCATCGGAAGCTGGACTTAAGCCAGTTTTTCCTTGATGCGAGCTGCTTTACCCGACAGGTCACGCAGGTAGTACAGCTTGGCTTTACGCACGTCACCGCGACGTTTCACAGCCATGCTGTCGATTTGCGGGCTGTAGGTCTGGAAAGTACGTTCTACGCCGACACCGTTGGAGATTTTACGAACGGTGAATGCACTGTTCACGCCACGGTTACGCTTGGCGATAACGACGCCTTCGAACGCTTGCAGACGGGAACGGTCGCCTTCCTTCACTTTCACCTGAACGACAATGGTGTCGCCTGGGGCAAAGGTAGGGATTTCTTTGGTCATCTGCTCTGCTTCGAGTGCAAGGATGATTTTGTTAGTCATGCTGTGCTCCTAAGGCAAGTCGTCGGACTCACCATCGATACGTTGTTAACTATCGTCCCGCTCGCGGATGTATTCCTCGAGCAGCTTCTTCTCTTCTCCAGAAAGCGAGCGGCTTTCCAGAAGATCGGCGCGTCGTTCATAGGTCCGACCAAGGGACTGCTGTAAACGCCAACGCCGGATGTGCGCGTGGTTGCCACTTAGCAACACGTCGGGAACACGCTGATCCGCATACACCTCCGGTCGGGTGTAGTGCGGGCAATCCAGCAGACCATCCGTAAAGGAATCTTCCTCAGCGGAATCTGCATGCCCTAAAGCTCCAGGCAGCAGTCGTGTAACCGCATCGATCAGGACCATCGCCGGCAGCTCGCCGCCAGACAGTACATAGTCGCCAATCGACCACTCTTCATCGACATGAGCTTCAATGAAACGCTCGTCAATGCCTTCATAACGGCCGGCAATCAGGATCAATGCATCCAAATTCGCCAGCTCGCGTACCGCCGACTGAGTCAGCTGGCGGCCTTGGGGCGACAGGTAGATCACCTTCGCACCCTCCCCGGCTGCCGTCCTGGCCTGAACCAGCGCATCTTCCAGGGGCTTGATCTTCATCACCATGCCCGGACCACCGCCAAACGGGCGATCGTCCACAGTGTGATGTCGATCCGTGGTGTAGTCCCGCGGATTCCAACAGGTGAGCTGCAACAGCTCCTGTTTCACCGCGCGGCTGGTTATGCCGTACTCGCTGATGGCGGAAAACATCTCGGGAAACAATGTGATGACTTCAACGCGCAAATTAGCCACGTTTAGAAATCCGCATCCCATTCCACCTTCATCTCGCCTGCGGCAAGGTCGACGGCCAACACGCATTGCTCGGTATAGGGCAACAGGCGTTCGCGATCATCCAGGCTGCCGACGCAAGGCTTGACCACCATGACATCGTTCGAACCGGTCTCGAGCAGGTGATCGATTTTCCCGAGCAATTGCCCGAGTTGGTCGATGACCTTCAGACCCACCAGCTGGTACCAGTAGTACTCGCCGTCGGTCAGTTCAGGGAACAGGTTGCGCGGCACGCAGATCTCATAACCGGCCAGAAGACGCGCTTCTTCACGATCATCGAGATCCTTGAGCTTCGCGACCAGGAACTTGTCGTTCCCGCGTCCGCTGACCAGCTCCACCTGTTTCACGCTACCTTCGCGCTTGAGCGTCCAGGTTTTGTAGTCCAACAGGTTCTTGATCGGATCAGTAAAGGAATACACCTTCACTTCGCCGCGAACGCCATGTACAGAGTAGATCTTGCCGACAACGATCAAATCATCAGCATCTTTTGGCGTCGCGTTCATATTGCTCAGGCCGCAGCCTTAGCCGATTCCTTCAACAACTGAGCAACGCGCTCAGAAGGTTGTGCACCAACGCTCAGCCAGTAGGCTACGCGCTCTTGGTTCACGGACAGACGAACTTCCTGACCACGGGCAACAGGGTTGAAGAAACCAACCTGCTCCTTGTGGGAACCGTCACGCGGGTTGCGGCTGTCGGTTACGGTCAGGTGGTAAAACGGGCGCTTTTTGGAGCCGCCAAGGGCAAGACGGATTGTTAGCATGTGAACATCGTTCCTGTAGTCGGTGCTGCAAATCTAAATGCACAGCGGGCATAGGTGCCCGAAAGGCCGCATATTCTAAGGAATATCCGGACTTTTGCAAATGTCTTTTTCCGGCGCCTGGCGCCATGCGATCAAGATTTGCCATAGAGCCGTCATGAAAAACGGCAAGTCAGCTCCCGCGTACTGCGGGTTTGCTGGTGATCCCCGCATCCGTGCGGGGCAACGCCGACATGACAGCCGGCGCAGATTCTTTACATTTTCGGCATGCCGCCGCCGGGCAACATACCGCCCATGCCGCGCATCATCTTGGCCATTCCGCCCTTGGCGGAGAATTTCTTCATCATCTTCTGCATCTGCTTGTGCTGCTTGATCAAGCGACCGATGTCCTGCACCTGGGTGCCGGAACCCATGGCGATACGGCGCTTGCGCGAACCGCTGATCAGCTCGGGGTCGCGGCGCTCGGCCGGGGTCATGGAGTTGATGATGGCTTCCATCTGCTTGAACTGCTTTTCAGCCGCGCCCTGGGCATTGCCCATCTGCGCCAGGTTCACGCCACCGATGTTCGGCAGTTTGTCCATGAGGCCGCCAAGGCCGCCCATGTTCTTCATTTGTTGCAGCTGGTCACGGAAGTCTTCGAGATCGAAGCCCTTGCCCTTCTTCAGCTTCTTGGCCAGCTTGTCGGCCTTGTCCTTGTCGAGGGTCTGTTCGGCCTGCTCGATCAGGCTGAGCACGTCGCCCATGCCGAGGATGCGCGAAGCGATACGCTCGGGGTGGAACGGCTCGAGGGCTTCGCTCTTCTCGCCCATACCGATGAACTTGATCGGCTTGCCGGTGATGGCGCGTACCGACAGCGCGGCACCGCCACGGGCGTCACCGTCGACCTTGGTCAGGATCACACCCGTCAACGGCAGTGCATCACCGAATGCCTTGGCGGTGTTGGCCGCGTCCTGGCCGGTCATGGCATCGACCACGAACAGGGTTTCCACCGGGTTGATCGCGGCATGCAGCGCCTTGATCTCGCCCATCATCTCTTCATCGATGTGCAGGCGACCGGCGGTATCGACGATGACCACGTCGATGAATTTCAGTTTCGCTTCTTTAATAGCCGCCTGGGCGATGTCCACCGGCTTCTGGCTCAGGTCGGACGGGAAGAACGTCACGCCGATGTCGTTGGCCAGGGTTTCCAGTTGCTTGATCGCCGCCGGACGGTAGATGTCCGCCGACACCACCATCACCGACTTCTTCTTGCGCTCTTTGAGAAAGCGCGCCAGCTTGCCGGCCGTCGTGGTCTTGCCCGCGCCCTGCAGACCCGCCATCAGCACCACAGCTGGCGGCACGGCGCTCAGGTTCAGGTCTTCGTTGGCGGCGCCCATCAGGCTTTCGAGTTCGGCCTGGACGATCTTCACGAACGCCTGGCCCGGTGTCAGGCTGCGCGACACCTCGGTGCCGACGGCGCGTTCCTTGACCGAGTTGACGAAGTCCTTGACCACCGGAAGGGCGACGTCGGCTTCGAGCAACGCCATGCGCACTTCGCGCAGGGTGTCTTTGATGTTGTCCTCGGTCAGTTTCGCCTTGCCGGTGACATGGCGCAGCGTCTGCGAGAGACGGTCGGTTAGGTTTTCAAACATGCGCGATCCTTTCAGGCCCAGATGAGACCGGGATAATGGCGGCCCAGACCGTGAAAAATGTGCTCGGCGAGCCTGCGGCGTGGGCAGGTCGCGGATTATAGCGAAGAAGCGGGCGACGTACACCTTACTGTCAGTTGCGGTGGTCTTTCGTGCGGAGGGGGTTCTATGCCAAACTCAGCGTCTTTCGGGCTTGCCTAACAGGATTTATGCTCCCCTTGTCACCCAGCTTGCTTGCCACGCTCGCCGCCGCTTGCCTTTATGCCGCTGCGACCCTCTATCAAGGCACCCGCCTGGCCACAGGCGCCAAGGCGAACAAACGCCTGCTGGTCACGCTTGGCGTGCTGGCGGTGCTCGGCCACGCGGCCAGCCTTTATACCCACTTGATGACGCCGATCGGCCTGGGCCTGGACTTTTTCAACGCCGCCAGCCTGATCGCCGTCGCCGTGATCGCCCTGACGCTGCTGGCCTGCTCGCGCATCCCGGTGGAAAACCTGCTGGTGCTGCTATTCCCGCTGGGGCTGGCCACGGTGCTGCTGGCGCAGTTCGCGCCGTCGGGCACGGTGCAGATCATCGACGAAGAGCCAGGCATCCTTGCCCACATCCTGCTGTCGATCCTGGCCTACGGCCTGTTCACCATCGCGGTGTTCCAGGCCTTGCTGCTACTGGTGCAAGACCACCAGCTCAAAAACAAGCACCCGTCCGGGCTGATCCGCAACTTCCCGCCACTGCAGACCATGGAGAGCCTGCTGTTCGGCTTCCTCTGGGCCGGCTGGAGCCTGCTGTCGCTGTCGCTGATCTCCGGCTGGCTGTTCGTCGAGAACCTGTTCGCCCAGCACCTGGTGCACAAGACCCTGCTGGCCTGCCTGGCATGGATAGTCTTCAGCGTGCTGCTGTGGGGCCGCAACCGCCTCGGCTGGCGCGGGCACAAGGCGATTCGCTGGACCCTGGCCGGTTTCTGCCTGCTGATGCTCGCGTACTTCGGCAGCAAGCTGGTCCGCGAATACATCCTGCATGTGTGACGGACGGCCCTGATGGATACGTTGCCCGTGGCGCCGCTGTTTGCCGTGCTGGTGGTGCTGATCCTCTGGTCGGCCCTGTTCACCGCTATCGAAGCCGCCCAGCAACACCTGCTGGCCCAGCGTACAGCCTCACGCGCCAGTGACAAACCGCTGGCCGCGCTGACATTCCCGCTGGCCAGCCTGATCCTGTGCAATACCCTCTGCCGCACCCTGGCCGTGGTCATCGGCACATTGCTGGCGATTTTTACCTGGCTGGAAAACGGCCCCTGGGTGGCCTGGCTCGGCATCAGCGCCGCCCTGCTGGTGTTTGCCGATTACCTGCCGCGCACCTTGGCCACCCGCCAGCCCGAAGCGGTGCTGGCACTGGGCAACACCTTGCTTGGCATACCGTTGAAGATCCTCTATCCATTTGCCTGGCTGTTGAATGGTGCTAGCCAATTGTTGCTGCGTCCATTTGCGCGCAAGACCGGCATGGTGCAGCAGAGCGACGACGAGATGCCCACGCCACCGCGCAGCGAGCATGAATCGGAGCACAATAGCGGCCGGCTGCACCCGATTTCCGGCATCCACGCCCTGGACAACATCACCGTCAACGATATCCTCGTGCCCCGCAGCGAGGTGGATGGGATCAACCTCGACGACCCCATCGGCGAAATCATTGAACAGCTGCGCCTGAACCGTCGCACCCGCCTGCCGGTGTTCCACAGCGACATCAACCAGGTCGAGGCGGTGCTCAACACGCGCCAGATCCGACATCTGCTGGCAGATGCGAGCCTGACCCAGGAAGCACTCCTGGCCGCCTCCCACGAGCCTTACTTCGTCCCTGAAAGCACGCCACTGCAACTGCAATTGCTGAATTTCCACAAGCAGCAGCGGCGCCTGGGCATGGTGGTGGACGAGTACGGCGAAGTGCTGGGCATCGTCACCCTGGAAGACATCCTGGAAGAAATCGTCGGCGAATTCGAAAGCGAGCACAGCCTCGACAACCCCCACGTTCAGCCCCAGCCCGATGGTCGCCTGATGATCGATGGCGCGGCGTCGATCCGCGAATTGAACAGGACCCTGGGCTGGCATCTGCCTTGCGACGGCCCCAAGACCCTCAACGGGCTGGTGACCGAAGCCCTGGAAACCATCCCCGAAAGCCCGGTGTGCCTGAAGATCGGCCGTTATCGGCTGGAAATCATCGAGACCGTGGACAACCGCGTCAGCCAGGTGCTGGCGTGGCATAACAGTTCGGTGCCCACGGCTTCCTGACATCCCTGGTCAAGGGAGCTTGCTCTCGCTGAACAACGCTGTGTAGGAGCTGCCGAAGGCTGCGATCTCTTGATCTTGATCTTTCACTTGCGATTCAATTGCCTGGAACAAGATCGCAGCCTCGTTGCACTCGACAGCTCCTACACAGCTCAACACGGCTCCTACAGCACAGTCCAGCGGGGATAGATCCCCTCGCCACAATACATATTGTCGAATCGTTAGCCCCCTTCCTATACTCAAGCCGCTTATCGAACCCTGTGTCTATCCTGCACCCAGCCGGTTCCCGCCCGACCATTGGCAAAATCCGCATCAGTCCTGCGACTGTTCCTACCCGAAACAGCGAAAGGATACCCGCCCACATCCCTGGGTGTTCGACCATAATAATTCGCTCCAACGGAGCACATGACTGTCAGGGATAACCGCATGACGACCGCTACCTGCAACGAAGCTGTGCCTGCCCAGCCGACAAATTCGGCCACCCGTGTGGCGACCGCGAGCTTTATCGGCACCGCCATCGAGTTCTACGATTTCTACGTCTACGCCACGGCGGCGGCCCTGGTGATCGGGCCGGTGTTTTTCCCACAGACCTCAGGCACGGCACAGATGCTGTCGTCCTTCCTGACGTTCGGCATCGCCTTCCTCGCCCGACCGCTGGGCTCTGCGTTGTTCGGCCACTTCGGCGACCGGATCGGGCGCAAGTCGACGCTGGTGGCGTCCCTATTGCTGATGGGGGTGTGCACCACGCTCATCGGCGTGCTGCCCGGCTACGCCAGCATTGGCGCCTGGGCGCCGATCCTGCTGTGCGTGCTGCGTTTCGGCCAGGGCCTGGGGTTGGGCGGTGAATGGGGCGGCGCGGCGCTGCTCGCCACCGAGAACGCGCCCAAGGGCAAACGTGCCTGGTTCGGCATGTTCCCCCAGCTGGGGCCCTCCATCGGCTTCCTGGCGGCCAACGGGCTGTTCCTGACCCTGGCCATGAGCCTGGACGATGAGCAATTTCGCGCCTGGGGCTGGCGGATTCCGTTCCTGCTCAGTGCCGTGCTGGTGATCGTCGGCCTCTATGTACGGCTCAAGCTCCACGAAACCCCGGTGTTCGCCAATGCCATGGCCCGCCAGGAGCGGGTAAAGGTGCCATTGGTGGAGCTGTTCAGCCAGTACTGGGCGCCAACCTTGCTGGGCGCGGCGGCGATGGTGGTGTGTTACGCGCTGTTCTATATCTCGACGGTGTTTTCCCTGAGCTACGGCGTGTCCACCCTCGGCTACAGCCGCGAGACTTTCCTGGGCCTGCTGTGCTTTGCCGTGCTGTTCATGGCCGCCGCCACGCCCCTGTCGGCCTGGGCCAGCGACCGCTACGGGCGCAGGCCGGTGCTGATCAGCGGCGGCGTATTGGCGATTGCCTCGGGTTTCCTCATGGAACCCTTGCTGACCCACGGCTCGACCGGCGGCGTGGCGCTGTTCCTGTGCATCGAGCTGTTCCTGATGGGCGTGACCTTCGCCCCCATGGGCGCCTTGCTGCCAGAACTGTTTCCCACCCACGTGCGCTACACCGGCGCGTCGGCCGCCTACAACCTGGGTGGCATCGTCGGCGCCTCGGCCGCACCGTTCTTCGCCCAGAAGCTGGTGGCGATGGGCGGTTTGAGCTACGTCGGGGGCTACGTTTCAGCGGCCGCACTGCTCAGCGTAATCGCCGTGCTGTGCTTGAAGGAGACGCGCCACAACGACTTGAACCGGGTCGCCTGACGCGCCTCCCGTAAGAGCTGCCGCAGGCTGCGATCTTTTGATCTTTCACTTGGAGACTCAAGCGTCAGAGGAAAGATCGCAGCCCTCGCTTCACTCGGCCGCTCCTGCGGGGCAAAACCGGCCAATGAAATAACCGCTAACAATCACCCGCCATTGAAACCACCCCCCACCTGCCCCATCTAAGACCCATACTCCATTGCGCAGGTGCCCCATGAGCGACCAGCACTCTACCGAAGCCACGAACGAATACGCTGATTCCGAACACATCGAACACACCTCCTCCGGCACCGGCCTGGCCCTGCCTGGCCAGAACTTGCCGGACAAGGTCTACATCATCCCGATCCACAATCGTCCGTTCTTCCCGGCCCAAGTGCTGCCGGTCATCGTCAACGAAGAACCATGGGCCGAGACCCTGGAGCTGGTGGCCAAGTCCGAGCATCACTCCCTGGCGCTGTTCTTCATGGACTCGCCCCAGGAAGACCCGCGCCATTTCGACACCTCGAAACTGCCGCTGTACGGCACCCTGGTGAAGGTGCACCACGCCAGCCGCGAAGGCGGCAAACTGCAATTTGTCGCCCAGGGCCTGACCCGCGTGCGTATCCGCACCTGGCTCAAGC
The DNA here is from genome assembly GCF_018325905.1 of Pseudomonas sp. St316. Lineage (NCBI taxonomy): Bacteria > Pseudomonadati > Pseudomonadota > Gammaproteobacteria > Pseudomonadales > Pseudomonadaceae > Pseudomonas > Pseudomonas sp. St316. Next base: position 5,519,325 of record NZ_AP021901.1, read on the forward strand.
ACCATCGCCCACCGTACCTGGTGGAAGTCGAATACCCGCACCAGCCGAGCGAGCCGACCGACGAGGTCAAGGCCTACGGCATGGCGCTGATCAATGCGATCAAGGAACTGCTGCCGCTCAACCCGCTGTACAGCGAAGAGCTGAAGAACTACCTCAACCGCTTCAGCCCCAACGACCCGTCGCCGCTGACCGACTTCGCCGCCGCCCTCACCTCCGCCACCGGCAGTGAGTTGCAGGAAGTGCTCGACTGCGTGCCCATGCTCAAGCGCATGGAGAAAGTCCTGCCGATGCTGCGCAAGGAAGTCGAGGTGGCACGCCTGCAGAAAGAGATTTCCGCCGAGGTCAACAACAAGATCGGCGAACATCAGCGCCAGTTCTTCCTCAAGGAACAACTCAAGGTGATCCAGCAGGAGCTGGGCCTGACCAAGGACGACCGCAGCGCCGACCTCGAACAATTCGAGCAACGCCTGGAAGGCAAGACACTGTCGATCCAGGCGCAGAAGCGCATCGAAGAGGAAATGAACAAACTCTCCATCCTGGAGACCGGCTCCCCGGAATACGCCGTCACCCGCAACTACCTGGACTGGGCGACGTCGGTGCCCTGGGGCGTATACGGCCAGGACAAACTCGACCTCAAGCACGCACGCAAGGTGCTCGACCAGCACCACGCCGGGCTGGACGACATCAAGGACCGGATCCTGGAGTTCCTCGCCGTGGGTGCCTACAAGGGCGAGATCAACGGCTCCATTGTCCTGCTGGTGGGCCCGCCGGGCGTGGGCAAGACCAGCGTCGGCAAGTCCATCGCCGAATCCCTGGGGCGGCCGTTCTACCGCTTCAGCGTCGGCGGCATGCGCGACGAAGCCGAGATCAAGGGGCATCGGCGCACCTACATCGGCGCCCAGCCGGGCAAGCTGGTGCAGGCGCTCAAAGATGTCGAAGTGATGAACCCGGTGATCATGCTCGACGAAATCGACAAGATGGGCCAGAGCTACCAGGGCGACCCGGCCTCGGCCCTGCTGGAGACCCTCGACCCGGAGCAGAACGTCGAATTCCTCGACCACTACCTGGACCTGCGCCTGGACCTGTCGAAAGTGCTCTTCGTCTGCACCGCCAACACCTTGGACTCGATCCCCGGCCCGCTGCTGGACCGGATGGAGGTGATCCGCCTGTCGGGCTACATCACCGAAGAAAAAGTCGCCATCGCCAAGCGGCACCTGTGGCCCAAGCAACTGGCCAAGGCCGGCGTGTCCAAAGGCAGCCTGAGTATCAATGACAGCGCCCTCAAGGCCCTGATCGATGGCTATGCCCGTGAAGCCGGGGTGCGACAACTGGAGAAACAGCTGGGCAAACTGGTGCGCAAGGCGGTGATGAAGCTGATCGACGACCCCAAGGCCGTGATCAAGCTCGGGCCAAAAGACCTCGAGGCGTCCCTGGGCAAACCGGTGTTCCGCAACGAACAGGTGTTGTCCGGTGTCGGCGTGATCACCGGCCTGGCCTGGACCAGCATGGGCGGCGCGACCCTGCCGATCGAAGCGACGCGCATCCACACCCTCAATCGCGGCTTCAAGCTGACCGGGCAACTGGGCGAGGTGATGAAAGAGTCGGCGGAAATCGCCCACAGCTATGTCAGTTCGCACCTGAAGCAATTTGGCGGCGATCCGAAGTTCTTTGACGAGGCCTTCGTTCACCTGCACGTACCCGAAGGTGCCACGCCCAAGGATGGCCCGAGCGCCGGCGTCACCATGGCCAGCGCGTTGCTGTCCCTGGCCCGCAACCAGCCGCCGAAAAGAGGCGTGGCCATGACCGGCGAACTGACCCTCACCGGGCACGTCCTGCCGATTGGCGGGGTGCGCGAGAAGGTCATCGCGGCACGCCGCCAGAAAATCAACGAGCTGATCCTGCCGGAAGCCAACCGGGGCAACTTCGAAGAACTGCCGGACTACCTCAAGGAAGGTGTCACGGTGCACTTTGCCAAGCGGTTTGCGGATGTGGCCAAGGTGTTGTTCTGATAGGACAGTAGCGCGTGTGCGGGCCCCATCGCGGGCAAGCCTTGCTCCCACAGGGTCAATGTCGCTCACAGAATTGGGGGTGCAACAAAGATCCATTGTGGGAGCAAGGCTTGCCCGCGATGGTGTCATCAGCCCCAACCCTTTCCCAGCTGACACACCCAGTAGCATCTTCGGTTATGCTCGCCGTTCGTCGTGAATGCCGGAGCCCTTATGTCCCTCACCCGCCTGCTCGTCCCTTTCAGCCTCGCCCTGCTGAGCGCCTGCGCCACGCAAACCAGCAACAACGTGACCGTGGAAAAACTGAGCCAGTGCCCGGTAAGGCTCAATAACGGGCAGAACCTGATCCTGAGCTTGCCCAGCAATCCCACTACCGGTTATCGCTGGGCGATCCAGGATTCGGCCGGTGGCGTGCTCAAAGGCTTGGGACCGGAGGTTTATCGCAACCCGGAAGACGCCGGCATCGTCGGCGCCGCAGGTGTCTCGACCTGGCGCTTCCAGGCGTTCGGCACCGGCACCGGGCGCTTGCGCCTGACTTATCAACAGCCCTGGGCCCCGGAAGTACCGCCCGTGGAAACGTTCGACTGCGCCATTGCGGTGAATTGACCGTGGGCTGGCTGATCCTTGCACTGATGGGCGCAGCCACCTACCTGTACGGCCTGGCCATGCATGCCACGCTGCTGTGCCTGCTGGTCAAGCCCATGCCGGTCCTGGCCCTGCTCGGCTGGCTGCACGATGCGCCGCCTGGCGAATATCGGCGCTGGATCAGCCTCGGGCTGATTTTTTCACTGGTGGGCGACGTGTTGCTGGCCTGGCCTGGGGATCTGTTCGTGTTCGGCCTTGGCGCGTTTCTGCTGGCACACCTGGCCTACCTGAAAGCCTATCTCAGCGACTGCCGCCGCCCGGCGCTGCTGCCATTGGCCCTGGCCTTGGGCATCGGCGCGGTACTATTGGGGATCCTGGTGTCGAACGGTCTCGGGCCGTTGCTAGTGCCGGTGATTGTCTACGGCCTAGCCATCAGCGCCATGCTTTGGCGAGCGTTGGCACGGCTGGGCACCGGCGTGCCGAAACGCTCGGCCTGGCTGGCCGCCGCCGGGGCGCTGACGTTTGTGTTCTCCGACAGCCTGATCGGCATCAACCGGTTCGTGCAGCCCTTCCTTGCCGCGCCTTACCTGATCATCGTCAGTTACTGGCTCGGCCAATGGGGGATTACGGCGTCGGCGTTCCCCCAAAAGCCACACTGAAGAAAGATTAATGTGGGCCCGAGCGCTGTAGGAGCAAGGCCCTGTAGGAGCAAGGCTTGCCCGCGATAAAGGCACCGCGGTCTATAGCAAGACCGCATTGTCGTTCATCGCGGGCAAGCCTTGCTCCCACAAAGCTCGCTCCCACAGGTTTTTTGGTTAAAATGCCGGCCTTTTCACCACCCATGCCGCTGGAACCGCCGTGAGCAAAGACCCCGATCGTCTATTCGCCCAACCCCTGGCCCAAGTGCCGGACTTCGCCTTCAACGAGGACGTGGTGCGGGTGTTTCCGGACATGATCAAGCGTTCGGTGCCGGGTTACCCGACCATTGTCGAAAACCTCGGCGTGCTCGCCGCGCAATTCGCCCAGCCGGGCAGCGTACTCTACGACCTGGGCTCGTCCCTGGGCGCCGTGACCCAGGCCCTGCGCCGCCACGTGCGCACCGACGGTTGCCGGGTGATTGCAGTGGATAACTCGGCGGCCATGGTCGAGCGCTGCCGCGAATACCTCAACGGCCAGGACTCGATGTTCCAGGAGCTGCTGCCGGTGGAAGTGATCGAAGGCGACATCCTCGCCCTGACGTTCCAGCCGGCTTCGGTGGTGGCACTGAACTTCACCCTGCAATTCATCGCACCGGACCAGCGCACCGCATTGTTGAGCCGCATCCGCCAGTCCTTGCTACCGGGTGGCGCACTGATCCTGTCGGAAAAATTGCGTTTCAACGATGCCGAGGAACACGCCCTGCTCACCGACCTGCACGTAGCGTTCAAGCGCGCCAACGGCTACAGCGAGCTGGAAATTGCCCAGAAACGCAGCGCCATCGAAAACGTCATGAAGCCCGACAGCCTCGAGGAACACCGCGAACGCCTGCTGGCGGCCGGTTTCTCGAAAGTCGTGCCGTGGTTCCAGTGTCTTAACTTCGCCTCGTTGATTGCCCTGCCATGATTGATCTGTCCCCCTCGCCCGCCATCTGGCCGGCACGCCCCTGGCCGATTGGGCCGCGACACTGCAGACGCAACTCGACAGCAAGATGGAAAAGGGCCATGGCGATCTGGAGCGTTGGCAAAGCGCGCTCGATGCGCTGCCGGCCTTGCAACCCACCACGGTCGACCTGCTGAGTGGCCTGACGCTCGACACCGATTGCTGCGACGAAACCCGTGCGCAAATGCGTACCGCGTTGATGGGCCTGTCGCCATGGCGCAAAGGACCTTTCGACCTGTTCGGCGTGCACGTGGACACCGAATGGCGCTCGGACTGGAAGTGGTCACGGGTGGCCCCGCACCTGGATCTCAAAGGCAAGCGCATCCTCGACGTAGGCTGCGGCAACGGCTACTACATGTGGCGGATGCTCGGCGCCGGGGCTGACACGGTGATCGGCGTCGACCCCAACTGGCTGTTCTTCTGCCAGTTCCAGGCGGTGCAGCGCTACCTGTCGCAGCCCAACGCCTGGCACCTGCCGTTCCCATTCGAGGCCCTGCCAGCAGAGCTGGAAGGCTTCGACACGGTTTTTTCCATGGGCGTGTTCTACCACCGGCGCTCGCCGATCGAGCATCTGCTGGCCTTGAAGGACTGCCTGGTCAAGGGTGGCGAACTGGTGCTGGAAACCCTGGTGATCGAGGGCGACGAACACCAGGTGCTGGTGCCCGAGGACCGCTACGCGCAGATGCGCAACGTGTGGTTCCTGCCGTCAGTCCCGGCCCTGGAACGCTGGCTGCGCCGCGCCGGGTTCAGCGATGTGCGTTGCGTGGACGTGAGCCTGACCACCGTGCAGGAACAGCGCAGCACCGAGTGGATGAAGTATCAGTCGCTGAGCGATTTCCTCGACCCCGCCGACCACAGCAAAACCATCGAAGGGTTGCCGGCGCCGATGCGGGCGGTGATTGTGGCGCGTAAATAAATCGCCGCCCCCCTGTGAGAGGGCCTCTGTGGGAGTGAACCTGTGGGAGCAAGGCTTGCCCGCGATGACGGGCACCGCGGTCTATAGTAAGGCCGCGTTATCGTTCATCGCGGGCAAGCCTTGCTCCCACAGAGGTTCACTCCCACAGGGGGCGGTGTTCAGTCTTTGGCTCTTCGGGCCTTGAAGAACTCACTCAGCACAGTGCTGCATTCCTCGGCCAACACCCCGCCCTCGTACATCACCCGATGGTTCAGGAAACCCTGGCTGAAAAACTGCCCCTGGCTCTGCACGATGCCGGCCTTGGGCTCCAGGGCGCCGTAGACGACCCGGGCGATACGCGAATGGACGATCAGGCCAGCGCACATGCTGCAGGGCTCCAGCGTCACATACAGCGTGCTGCCGGGCAGGCGATAGTTGCTCACCGCTTGGGCGGCGGCGCGGATGGCGACCATTTCCGCGTGGGCACTGGGGTCGTGGCCGCTGATCGGGCAGTTGAAACCGCGTCCGATGATCTCGCCGTCCTGCACCAGCACCGCGCCCACCGGCACTTCGCCCAGGGCTGCGCCTTGGGCGGCGAGGGCCAAGGCTTCGCGCATGAAGTCCTGGTCACGGCTGCGGTCGATGATTTTGGCGGGGCGAATCTGGCGCATCACGCCACCTCGATGGCGGCCATCAGGCCGGTTTCCATGTGGTCGATCACATGGCAGTGGAACATCCATACGCCTGGATTATCCGCCACCAGCGCCACCTGCGCCCGCTCGTTCTTGCCCAGCAGGTAGGTGTCGGTGAAATACGGCACGACCTTGTGCCGGTTCGACGCGATCACCTTGAAGCTCATGCCGTGCAAATGGATCGGGTGCTGGTACTGGGTCATGTTCTTCAATTCGAAAATGTAGCTCTGGCCTTTCTTCAGCGTGGCGATCGGCCGGTCGGCGCAGGTCTTGTCGGTGATGTCCCAGGCCTTGCCGTTGATCTGCCACAGGCTCGGCGGCTTGCCATTGTCGACATTGACCGACACCGAGCCGACCCATTCGAAATTGAAGTTGAGTTTTTCGGCATTGGCCAGGTCCGGCTCAGACACCGGATTGGGCGGCAGCGCCGGCGGCCATTGGCTCGGCGCGTCACTGTTAGGCACCGAACGCAAGGTCCCCAGGCGCACCGGGCCATTGCGCAACGACAACTCTTCGCCGGCTGGCGGCGCCTTGATCGCCAGGCAAATGCGCATGCCCGGGCCAAGCCAGTATTCCTTGCCCAACGGGCGCGGTTCGATGGGGTTGCCGTCCAGCGCATAGATCTGCGCTTCAACGCCTGGGATGTTGATGCGGTACGTCAGGGTGTTGTCCAGGTTGAGCAAGCGCACCCGGGTGATCTGCCCGGCCGGCAGGTCAATCACCGCCTGCGCCACGCCGTTGATGGTCGCCAGCCGTCCGGCCGTGCCGCCACGCGCCGCTTCACGGGGAATGCTGAACTCCACGAACTCGCCCTGCTCGTCCACATGCCAGCTCTTGAGGCTCAGGGTCTGTTCGTACTTGAAGCCGGTGGGCTCACGCTCCTCGACGATCAACGGCCCCACGAGGCCGCGCCCCAGCTCCTCGCTGCTGTTGACGTGAGGGTGGTACCAATAGCTGCCGGCGTCCGGCACGCGGAACTTGTAATCGAAGTACTCGCCCGGCAGCACCGGCAACTGCGAGACATACGGCACCCCATCCATCTCCAGTGGCAAACGGATGCCGTGCCAATGAATGGTGGTAGCGACCGGCAGGTGATTGATAAAGCGCACCCGCAACCATTCGCCCTGGCGCACCCGCAGCTCGGTGCCCGGCGCCGAGGGGCCAAACGCCCAGGCCTGGGTCTTGTGCCCGGCCACCAGCTCGACGTCCAGCGGTGCGGCGATCAATTCATAATCGTGACCGGCCTCGGCATCGGCGCGCTTGCCCAGCCAGTACCGCGACGCACCTCCTGCACCCACGCCAACGACAACAAGACCGGCCAGGCCACCGAGTATTTGGCGACGGGTAAAGGACATGAACGCAACCACCTATTGAATCCGCGGCGAACCGTTGGGCCCGCAAAAGGCGAATACGATACACCCGCAGATGAGAAACGGTAAGGGCTGCAAAAATGAAAAACGCTTTAAATCCCTTCGCGCAACTCACGTGGCGACAGCCCATAGCGTGAGCGGAAGCGCACGGCAAAACGCGAGGCCGAGGCGTAACCACAGGCCCCGGCGATTTCACCGATCGGCCGAGAGGTGGTCTGCATCCATTGCAACGCGGTCGCCAATCGAACACCCTCCAGAATATTGCGGAAACTGTCCCCTTCATTCGCCAATTGACGACGCAACGTCGACTCACCCAGGTTCAGGTACTGTGCGATGTCTGCCACCGTCCAATCTCTCTCCGGGTTGCCCATGACCAGTTGCTGGACACGTTCACAAAGTGGATCGTCGCGCCCCATCAGCAAAGGTCCGAGTTGGCCGCCAAGGCATAGGCTCAGAAGAACCGCTTCCCCATAATGTGTGCGTAATACCTGCGGGGCGTCCGCGCTGATGGCCGCCAGCAACTGATCCCATGCCTGTATCGTGTGCTTGTCCAGGGGAACGCATAGATCACTCTTGAGTACACCGCGACGGCTCCTGATCTGCTGGCTATAACGGGTACTGAAGCTGCGCAATATCGAAGCGGGGAAGGTCACCGCATCGGCGATGTAGTGACCGTGGGGGCCGGGCAAGTTTGAGAGACCCAACTCGCGCCCGGCCGGCATCAGAATCAGCTGTTGCGGCCCGGCGCGCATCTCACGGTCATCCCACTGCAACAACTTTTCCCCTTGTCGTACTCGACACAAAGTCGTCACGAACACCGGCACCCGTGACAAGGTCAGGGGCTGGCGCGCCCGAATGACACACGCATCGATAATGTTTTCCCGGTGCTGTATGCCCTCACAAGGGTGCATCGTGCTTAACGTCCGTAAGTTGAAGTAATGGTCGCTTTGGCCAAGGCGTTGGCATTGAGCATGTACCCGACCAAGGCCCCGCTGGCCTGGTTGTCGAGCGCCAGCTTATCGACTTTCAATGCCCATACGGTGAATTGATAGCGATGGGGTTTATCCCCAACGGGAGGACAAGCGCCGCCAAACTCGGATTGACCATAGTCAGTTCGCCCTTGTACCGCACCGGCAGGCAAACTCGGCCCTGCTCCTCTTGGCAGGCTATGGATAGAAGCGGGCAGGTTAAAGACCGTCCAATGCCACCAACCGCTACCCGTCGGCGCATCAGGATCGTAGACCGTGATCGCGTAGCTTTTCGTGCCGGTGGGGGCGTTTATCCAGGAAAGTTGCGGGGAGGTGTTACCGCCTTCGCAACCGAAGCCTTGGAACACTTCCCGTTGAGTCAATGGACGATTGTCAGCAATGTCCTGGCTGCTCAATGAAAAGTCGGCGGCGTAGCCACTGAATGCCACTGCCATGGATAGTGCGGGCAGGATCGATCTGATGTTCATCGCGACTCCGGTCAAGGCTAAAAATGAAGCCAGAGTCTAGGTTGAACGCCGAATGGTCAGTGTGCCGAAACGCTCGACAATTGTGCCGAAATGCTCGATATCCGGAAGGGAGCACCATTGCCCCCAATTCGAGGCGGCTAGCGCGTCGGGTCGCTGCGCGGCATGAAAAAAGCCAGCGCCGCCGCGACAATGAACAGCGCCGGCACATCGCCAAGTAAATGCCCCATATGCCGAGTCCCATCCATCTCGACGTCGAAGGACTGCACCGCCATGATCGCGCCGTGCACGATGCTCGACCATACCGTGAACCAGATCAGGCTCAGGTGCTTCATCGGATCGCGCGATGCCATCAGCAGGAACACACCGAGGGTGGCGTAGATGCCGACAATCATCAACGGATAGTGGGAATGGCCGCTGTGCCACGCCCAGCCAGACGGCCACAGGTTCATCAGCGGCCAGATCGCGAAGACGGCGATCAGGCCGACAACGATCAAAACCATGCGCAAGGCGGCGAGCTTTTGAATGTCATTCATGCCGGGGCTCCTTATCGCGGCGTGTTTGTCACCGCAATGGGTGCCAGGAGTATAGAACACGCTTGGGCGTACACCGATTGCCTACGGCGAACTGCTCCCGTTGGGCTGCGCAGCAGCCCCAAAACCGTCATCACGATCGGCTCGATTGATGCTGCCCGCCTGGATTGGGGGGCTTCGCACCCCGGCGGGAGCAAGCTCCCTCGCCACGGTTTTGGGGGTTGATGGGGCAATGAGGTGAACCTCTCAAATGCCATCGCACAAACACCGAACGGGTTACTACGCCGAACCGCTCTTGTGGCGAGGGAGCTTGCTCCCGCTGGGCTGCGCAGCAGCCCCCGATCGAACATGTTCAATGCTCCATGGCCAGGGAGATGCTGCGGGCTTTGGTGCACACACCACGTCCGGATTTGGAGACCCTGTTCGATTTACATGCACGAGCACGAGGAGAACGGGCTGGCATGCGACAGGTCCTCGTGAACCATGCCCCCTTCCAACACCAGCATGTCATTGCGATCGGAGGCATGGAATTGACCAGCAAAAATGAAAAAAGCCCCATGGAAGTTATCCACAGGGCTTTTGTTCAAAAGGAGCGCAGGGGCCAATAGCGGCCGTCAGCGGTCAGCTGTTCAAGCCTGACTTATTCCCACTCAATCGTCGCCGGCGGCTTGCTCGACACGTCATAAGTGACGCGAGAGATGCCTTCGATTTCATTGATGATGCGACCGGAAACGGTTTCCAACAGCTCATACGGCAGATGTGCCCAGCGCGCGGTCATGAAGTCGATGGTTTCCACGGCACGCAGGGCCACGACCCAGGCGTAACGGCGGCCATCGCCGACCACGCCCACCGATTTCACCGGTTGGAACACCACGAAGGCCTGGCTGACCTTGTGGTACCAGTCGGCCTTGCGCAGTTCTTCGATGAAGATGTGGTCGGCGCGACGCAGCAGGTCGGCGTATTCCTTCTTCACTTCACCGAGGATCCGCACGCCCAGGCCCGGGCCTGGGAATGGGTGGCGGTAGACCATGTCGTACGGCAGGCCCAGTTCCAGGCCGAGGCGACGCACTTCGTCCTTGAACAGCTCGCGCAGCGGCTCGACCAGCTTGAGGTTCATTTCTTCCGGCAGGCCACCGACGTTGTGGTGGGACTTGATCACGTGAGCCTTGCCGCTCTTGGCGCCGGCCGACTCGATCACGTCGGGGTAGATGGTGCCCTGGGCCAGGTACTTGATGTTGTCCAGCTTGCAGGATTCGGCATCGAACACGTCGATGAAGGTGCGGCCGATGATCTTGCGCTTCTTCTCCGGGTCGGACTCGCCGGCCAGGTTGTTCAGGAACTGCTCTTCGGCGTTGGCGCGGATCACCTTGACGCCCATGTTCTCGGCGAACATGGCCATTACTTGCTCGCCTTCGTGCAGGCGCAGCAGGCCGTTGTCGACGAAGACGCAGGTCAGTTGATCGCCAATGGCCTTGTGCAGCAGCGCCGCGACCACCGAGGAGTCGACACCGCCGGACAGGCCCAGCAGCACGTTGTCGGTGCCCACCTGGGCGCGCACCTGGGCGATGGCGTCTTCCGCGATTTTCGACGGGGTCCACAGGGCTTCGCACTCGCAGATGTCGAGGATGAAGCGCGACAGGATGCGGCCGCCCTGCTTGGTGTGGGTCACTTCTGGGTGGAACTGCACGCCGTAGTAACGGCGATCATCGTTGAACATGCCGGCAATCGGACAGCTCGGGGTGCTGGCCAGGATGTGGAAGTCTTCCGGCATCCGGGTGACCTTGTCACCGTGGCTCATCCACACGTCCAGACCGAACAGGCCGTCGGCGTCGACGTGGTCCTCGATGCCGTCCAGCAGGCGGCTCTTGCCGACTACGTCAACGCGGGCATAACCGAACTCACGCAGGTCCGAACCTTCGACCTTGCCGCCCAGTTGTTCGGCCATGGTCTGCATGCCGTAGCAGATACCGAAGACGGGCACGCCCAGGTCGAACACGGCTTGCGGGCAGCGCGGGCTGTCGGCTTCGTGCACGGACTCGGGGCCGCCGGCGAGGATGACGCCTTTAGGCGCGAATTCGCGAATCGCTTCGTCATCCATGTCGAACGGATGCAATTCGCAGTACACGCCGATTTCACGCACGCGGCGGGCGATCAGCTGGGTGTACTGGGAACCGAAGTCGAGGATCAGGATGCGGTGAGCGTGAATGTCGAGGGCCATGACTCATTCTCATGTGGTGAATCAGAAACAACTCGGGGCTGAATGAACAGCCCCGGTGATTAACGTTTTGCTGAAGGCCTTACCCTACTCGGTAGTTCGGCGCTTCCTTGGTGATCTGTACATCGTGGACATGGGACTCGGCCATGCCGGCGCCGGTAATGCGGACAAATTCCGGCTTGGTGCGCATCTCGTCGATGTTGGCGCTGCCGGTGTAGCCCATGGAAGAACGCAGGCCGCCCATCAGTTGATGGATGATGGCGCTCAGGGTGCCTTTGTACGGCACACGACCTTCGATGCCTTCCGGCACCAGCTTCTCGGCACCCGCGGAGGAGTCCTGGAAGTAACGGTCGGAAGAACCCTGGGCCTGGGACATGGCGCCCAGCGAACCCATGCCGCGATAGGCCTTGTAGCTACGGCCCTGGAACAGCTCGATCTCGCCCGGTGCTTCTTCGGTACCGGCGAACATCGACCCCATCATCACGCAGGAAGCACCGGCAACGATAGCCTTGGACAGGTCACCGGAGAACCGGATGCCGCCGTCGGCGATCAACGGTACGCCCGTGCCTTCAAGGGCGGCGGCGACGTTGGCGATGGCGCTGATTTGCGGCACGCCGACACCGGCGACGATGCGGGTGGTGCAGATCGAGCCAGGGCCGATACCGACCTTGACCGCATCGGCGCCGGCTTCAGCCAGGGCCTTGGCGGCAGCGCCGGTGGCGATGTTGCCGCCGATCACCTGTACTTCAGGGAAGTTCTGCTTGACCCAGCGAACGCGGTCGATCACGCCTTTGGAATGGCCGTGGGCAGTGTCGACCACTACCACGTCAACGCCGGCAGTCACCAGGGCCGCGACGCGGTCACCAGTGTCCTTACCTGTGCCGACCGCAGCACCGACGCGCAGACGACCCTGGTCGTCCTTGCTGGCCAGCGGGTAGGCCTTGGCTTTTTCGATGTCGTTGACGGTCATCATGCCCTTGAGGGCGAACTTGTCGTCGACGATCAGCACGCGCTCGATGCGGTGCTTGTGCAGCAACTCGCGGACTTCGTCCTTGCTGGTGCCTTCCTTGACCGTGACCAGGCGCTCTTTAGGCGTCATCACTTGGCGGACGGTGGCATCCAGGCGGTTCTCGAAGCGTACGTCGCGGGAGGTGACGATGCCGACCAGGTCGCCATCGTGCAGCACCGGAACGCCGGAGATGTTGTGCATGCGGGTCAGTTCGAACAGATCGCGAACCGTGGCGTCAGCCTCGATGGTGATCGGGTCCTTGACCACGCCAGCTTCGAACCGCTTGACCTTGCGCACTTCGGCGGCCTGCTGTTCGATGGTCATGTTCTTGTGGATGATCCCGATACCGCCTTCCTGGGCCATGGCAATGGCCAGACGGGCTTCGGTCACGGTGTCCATGGCGGCGGAAACCAGGGGGATATTCAGTTCGATGCCACGGGTGAGACGGGTTTTGAGACTGACTTCGTTAGGCAGTACTTCGGAATAACCGGGCACTAGGAGAATGTCGTCGAAGGTCAGAGCTTCTTGGCTGATACGCAGCATCGCGGGGGCTCCCGAGCGGGAAAATGGAAGCGCGCCATTATACTCATGCACCCCGTCTGGCTCAATGTAAAACTCTGTCTATTATTGCCGGGGTGATCGATGGGGCTAAACACAGCCTGACTGCCAACAAAATCCCTGTGGGAGCGAGCTTGCTCGCGAATGCGCGTGCCAGTGGCATAGGCAGTGGATGACACACCGCTATCGCGAGCAAGCTCGCTCCCACATGGGTTGCTGCGTTGTTTCTATAATTCCACCTTCACCCAACTCACCGGCTGATCCAGCCAATCGGCGAATTCGTCGAGGAAGTCCTGCTTGAACCCCGCCTCCAGCCAGTTATTGAAGATGAACCCCAGGTTGGAAAACCCGCAGGGCTGCAAGAACAGGAAGCCGTTGATGTCATCTTCATGGCCGCATTCGGGGCAGGTGAAGTTGTCGGTGCGCGCCGGCATCCAGTCTTCGAGGCTTTCGAACAGTGCTTCGCCGACTTCCTTGCGGCACTCGGCGCAACCGGCTTCTTCGAGAAACCCCTTGGCCGGTGTATAGATGCAGCGCTTGGTGATGATCTCCAGGCCATTGATCGCCTCACCGAATGGCAAGGCTTCGGGGTGCATGACCACGTCGCGGGCACCGGAGGCGATGGCGTGGGCCATGCGATTGCCGGTGCGCCCACAGGTGGTCAGTTGTTCTTCGACGATATTCTTGCGCACCAGCCAGCGCACGATCGCCCGGGCCCGAGGCTCGTGGACCGGCAGGGTGGAAATTTTCGGAACGATGATGCTTTGCGAATTCATGGCGAGGCCTGGCTGTTTCCCTGGCAGGGTCTGATCAAAGGCCGGCAGCTTAATCCCTGGCGGGGCCAGGTCAAGCACTCAGGTAGCGCCCGATCAACGCGAGGCCGCTGGCAAGCACCAGCCAGGTGACCAGCCGCACGAATGCCTCTCGCGACATCTTCATGGTCAAGCGACGTCCTACCCACAGCCCCAGCGCCATGGCCGGCAACAAACACAGCGCCAGTACCAGCAAGGGTAGCTCGGCATACACACCGGCGACGATAAACAGGCTCAGGCGTACCACAGTGCTGCAACTGATCAAGGCACTTTGCGTGGCCCGGGCCGGTTCCTTGGGCAGGCGGCTGTTCAGATAGATGGCATATAAAAAGCCGCCGCTGCCAAACAACGCGCCGAACATCCCGCCCACCGTGCCCATCGCAAACGCCCAGCGCGATGACAACTGCGTCGGCCGGGTTTTTATCAACAGGCTGTAGATTGCATAGCTGCTGATGAACAGCCCCATCAACAGCAACAATAGGTCGGACTTGAGGTTGAGCAGGAAAATCACCCCGACGGTGCAGCCCAGCGCCATGCACGGCAACAACCGCAGCAGCTCCGGCCGGGACACGTCCCGGCGCGAGGGCAACAAGTTGCCGAAGGCCGCGACAAAGTCGAGCAAGACCAGCAACGGGACGATTTTCGACAGGGGCATGAACAGCAGCAGAATGGGCGCGGCCACCAGTGCCGTGCCGAACCCGGCGATGCCGAACACGATGTAAGCCAGGACAATGGCCGAGCCGATCACCAGCCATTGCGTGGGGGCAAATGCCCACTGGCCTAACCATGACAGAAGATCCATCCGGCACTTCCTTGATGAGGAGAGCGGGGACTTTAGCCAGATGTGCGGTGGCATATCCAGTAGTTGTGGCGGCTGATACACCGCTATCGCGAGCAAGCTCGCTCCCACTTTGGATCTTCAGTGCAGCATGGATCCAGTGTGGGAGCGAGCTTGCTCGCGATACAGGCAACTCAGTCTAATTGCTTGCACACATGGAGATTCACCGGCAAATCCCCTTATCATGCCGCCCATGATTAAAGATCCCTTTGCCCGACTGGGCCTGGACCGCGAAGTCCTGACTGTCAGCCAGCTCAACGGCCGTGCGCGGGTGTTGCTTGAAGACGTGTTCAGCAACATCTGGGTCGAGGGCGAAATCTCCAACCTCGCCCGCCCGGCCTCCGGCCATGTGTACTTCACCCTCAAGGACAGTGGCGCCCAGGTGCGTTGCGCGCTGTTCCGGCAGAATGCCGCGCGGGTGCGCCAGGCCTTGAAGGACGGGCTGGCGGTGAAAGTGCGTGGCAAGGTCTCGCTGTTCGAAGGCCGTGGCGACTATCAACTGATCCTCGACACCGTCGAGCCGGCCGGCGATGGTGCGCTGCGCCTGGCCTTCGATGCCTTGAAGGAGAAACTCAGCGCCGAAGGCCTGTTCAGTGCCGAGCGCAAGGTGCCGTTGCCGGCCCATCCGCAACGCATTGGCATTATCAGTTCGCCCACGGGCGCGGTGATCCGCGACATCATCAGCGTGTTCCGCCGCCGCGCGCCGCAGATCGCCCTGACGCTGATCCCCACCGCCGTGCAGGGACGCGAAGCGACCGCACAAATCGTCCGTGCCCTGAAGCTGGCCGACGCCCGTGGTTTCGATGCGCTGATCCTGGCCCGAGGCGGCGGTTCGCTGGAAGACTTGTGGTGCTTCAACGAAGAAGCCGTGGCCCGGGCGGTGGATGCCTGCGTCACGCCGATCGTCAGCGCCGTGGGCCATGAAACCGACGTGTCCATCAGCGATTTCGTCGCCGACGTGCGCGCCCCGACCCCGTCCGCCGCCGCCGAACTGCTCGCCCCGGATGCCGGCGACCTGGTGCGCCGGGTCGAAAGCCTGCATCGCCGGCTGGTGATGCGCATGCGTGACCGGCTGATGCGCGATCAACTGCGCCTCGAAGGCCTCACCCGACGTCTGCGCCACCCCGGCGAACGCCTGCGCCAGCAAGCCCAGCGCCTCGACGACCTGGACATGCGCCTGCGCCGGGCGTTCGAACGCAGCCTCAATACCCGTCGTGAACGTTTGATCCGCCTGGAGACCCGCCTCGCCGGGCAACACCCGGGCCGGCAGCTGGCCTTGCTGCGCCAGCGCCTGGACAGCCTGGCCGAACGCCTGCCCCGGGCCATGCGCGAAGGCCTGAAAACCCGCCGCGTGCAGCTGCACAACCAGATGCAGACGCTGCACATCGTCAGCCCCCTGGCGACCCTCGGCCGGGGCTACAGCATTTTGCTCGACGAGCGCGGCCAGGCGATCCGCATTGCCGGGCAAACCCAGACCGGCCAGCGCCTGACCGCCAAGCTCGGCGAAGGCGAATTGCTGGTACGGGTCGAAGACAATCACCTGACGCCGGTCACCCTTTCTTTACTGGATTGATTCATGCTGCGATTTTCCGCCTTCACCCTGGCCCCTTTGCTGTTGCTCTGCCTGACCGTCAACGCCCACGCTGACAGTTACATCAGCCGCCTGCTGAACAAACCGGTGCCCGGCGGCGTGGCCGTGGTGGACCTGGGCAGCGCCGCCAAGGCACCGAAAGCCAGTTACCAGGGCAAGCCGGTGCTGGTGGTCAAGGAACAGGACAACTGGCTGGCGATTGTCGGCATCCCGCTGACGGTCCAGCCCGGCACCCAACAAATCAGCTCAGGCGGGACAACCCAACCGTTCGTGGTCGGCTACAAGAAGTACCCCGAGCAACACATCACCCTGAAGAACAAACGTCAGGTCAACCCAGAGCCCGCGGACCTCAAGCGCATCGATGCCGAACTGGCGGTGCAACTGAAGGCCTACCGCAGCTTCAGCCCGAACATCCCCAGCAACCTGTTGCTGGACAAACCGGTCAACGGCCCGCTGTCGAGCAAGTTCGGCGTGCGCCGCTTCTTCAACGGCGAAGAACGCAACCCCCACGCCGGCCTGGACTTCGCCGTGCCCGCCGGTACGCCGATCAAGACCCCGGCCGCCGGCAAGGTGATCCTCACCGGTAACTACTTCTTCAATGGCAACACCGTGTTCGTCGACCATGGCCAGGGGTTCATCAGCATGTTCTGCCACATGTCGAAGATCGACGTGAAGGTCGGCCAGCAATTGGCCCGGGGCACCGTGGTGGGCAAGGTCGGCGCCACCGGCCGCGCGACTGGGCCGCACATGCACTGGAACATCAGCTTGAACGATGCACGGGTAGACCCGGCGATCTTTATCGGTGCTTTCCAACCCTGAGTCTTGCGGTGAGGCTACTGGCCCCATCGCGAGCAAGCTCGCTCCCACATTGGATCTGCTGTGAACTCAACATTTACAATCTATAGAGATCCCTGTGGGAGCGAGCTTGCTCGCGATGACGGCAGCCGCATCACCCCTCACTCCTGAATTGCCAAGCTCAAAACATCGCCGCAATTCCCAAGACCCTTACTTTAGATATACGCGATTAAATCTCGCAAACCCGCCCAAAATCAGAACTTATCCCAATTTTTTCTGACTGCTTGCAACCCCCGATCCACACGGTTAGGGTTGAGGGCATGAAAACCTCTCACACCCTCATTCAGCTTCGCCAGCACCGCAGCCTGTGCCTCGTCAGCGCACGACTGCCGGGCTGAATCGCGGCACCTCGTCTCGGCTGCGAAGCCACCCCCATCGAACCACCGGCAGGCCGCCTTTTTCCGGCCACGACAATAAGGATTTCCCCATGAGCATGCTCAAAGACCCGTCTTCCAAATACCGCGCCTTCCCGACCATCAACCTGCCGGATCGCACCTGGCCGTCGAAGACCATCACCGCCGCGCCGATCTGGTGCAGCTCCGACCTGCGCGACGGCAACCAGTCGCTGATCGAGCCGATGGACGCGGTCAAGAAACTGCGCTTCTGGAAAACCCTCGTCGCGGTGGGCGTGAAGGAAATCGAAGCATCGTTCCCAGCCGCTTCGCAAACCGACTTCGACTTCGTGCGTACCCTCATCGAAGAAGGCCACATCCCGGACGACACCACCATCCAGGTGCTGACCCAGGCCCGTGAAGACCTGATCGCTCGTACGTTCGAATCCCTGCGCGGCGCGAAAAAAGCCATTGTCCACCTGTACAACGCCACCTGCCCGTCGTTCCGCCGCATCGTGTTCAACCAGGACAAGGAAGGCGTGAAGGAAATTGCGGTAAACGCGGCCAAGCTGTTCGTCAAATACGCCGCGCAGCAGCCGCAAACCCAGTGGCAGTTCGAGTATTCGCCAGAAACCTTCAGCGCCACTGAGCTGGAGTTCGCCAAGGAAGTCTGCGACGCGGTGATCGAAGTCTGGAACCCGACGCCCGAGCGCAAGGTGATCCTCAACCTGCCGGCCACCGTGGAAGTCGCCACGCCGAACATCTACGCCGACCAGATCGAGTGGTTCCACCGCAACATCACTCGCCGTGACAGCGTGCTCATCAGCCTGCACACCCACAACGACCGTGGCACCGGCGTGGCCGCGACCGAGCTGGGCCTGATGGCCGGCGCCGATCGTGTCGAAGGCTGCCTGTTCGGCAACGGCGAACGCACCGGTAACGTCGACCTGGTCACCGTGGCGCTGAACCTCTACACCCAGGGCATCAACCCTGAGCTGGATTTCTCCGACATCGACGGCGTGCGCAAAGTGGTCGAGGAATGCAACCAGATCCCCGTGCACCCGCGCCATCCGTACGTGGGCGACCTGGTTCACACCGCGTTCTCCGGCTCGCACCAGGATGCCATCCGCAAAGGTTTTGCCCAGCAGAAATCGGACGGTCTGTGGGAAGTGCCGTACCTGCCGATCGACCCAGCCGACATTGGCCGCAGCTACGAGGCGGTGATTCGCGTCAACAGCCAGTCGGGCAAAGGCGGTATCGCCTACCTGCTGGAACAGGAATACGGCATCAGCCTGCCACGTCGCATGCAGATCGAGTTCAGCCAGGTGGTACAGCGCGAAACCGATCGCCTGGGCCTGGAAATGACGGCCCAGCAGATCCACGCCTTGCTGCAGCGTGAATACCTGCAAGCCAACACCCCGTACGCGCTGGTCAGCCATCGCCTGCAGGAAGAAAACGGCAACAGCGCCGTGGAAGTGGAAGTGGCGAGCAAGGGCCAGGGCGAGACCAACCTGCACTGGCGCGGCAAGGGCAACGGTGCGCTGGAAGCGCTGGTGGCCGGCCTGCCAATTCCAGTAGAGATCATGGACTACAACGAACACGCCATCGGCGCCGGCACTCATGCCAAGGCGGCGGCGTACATCGAATTGCGAGTGAATGGCGAGCGTGCGGTGCATGGCGTGGGTATCGATGAAAACATCACCACGGCGAGCTTCAAGGCGGTGTTCAGCGCACTGAACCGCTCCCTGAGCCAGCCGGAAGCCAAGGCGGCCTGATCGACTGATGAAATGAAAAAGGCCCCGGGGTGTGAACCTCGGGGCCTTTTTGTTTGGCTCAGGATTTTGTGCTGACTGCTCTGGCCTCATCGCGAGCAAGCTCGCTCCCACAAGGTTCTGCATCACGCCGCCCCCCTGTGGGAGCGAGCTTGCTCGCGATGGCGGTCTATCAGGCAATACAAATCTCAGGCATGGGTATCGATGGAGGTGGTCATCGCCTGCAGCAACGAGGCCCGCAGGGTCTGCAAGGCGGCCTGGGTGCCCATGATCTGGGTCTGGATGGCCATCGTCTGCTGAGCCTTCTGCTCGGCGCTGGCCTGGCTCTTTTGCACCCGGGCCAGTTCAGCTTGCTGCTGGGCCAGGAGCTTCTCGGTCTGCTCGATTTGCTTCTTCAGCTGTTCGACGATATCGATGCCGCCGCTGGAAGGGGCACCCGCCACGTTGGCGCCGCTGGTATCGACTTTCAGTGACTTGCCCTTTTCGTCGCCAGCGTCCGTCGATGCAGTCGTGGTCGCAGTTGTGTCTTCGTCAGCGCCCTTGATCCGAGTGGTTGGGGCCGAGAGCGGATAAGGGTTTATGGTAGTTGCACTGATAGTGGTCATGGGAACGCCTCCTTGGATGACCGTCTATCGGCAGGTAGCGCCGTTCCTGAAGGGCTGAATCGTTACAATTAGATGAATTCGAAGTCATCGGCATCCAGATTCGCCGGAAACCGCGTGCGATACGCCGCCAAGTCCCCTGCGTTCAAGCACACCTTGAACACACCATCGGCTTCGCCGGCGCTGAGCAAGTTTTCGCCCTGGAAATCCAGCACCTGGCTGTCACCGGTGTAGGCAAAGCCCTTGCCGTCGGTGCCGATGCGGTTCACCGCCGCCACGTAGCACAGGTTCTCGATCGCCCGGGCCGGCAACAGCCGGTTCCAATGCTGTCGCCGCGCCCCGGGCCAGTTGGCGGTGTACAGCAGCAGGTCGGTGTCCTCGGCGTCGCGGCTCCAGACCGGGAAGCGCAGGTCGTAGCAAATCAGCGGACGAATCCGCCAGCCCTTGAGCTCGAACAGCACCTGTCGCTCACCCGGGGTGTAGTGGTTGTGCTCCCCCGCCATGCGAAACAGATGGCGCTTGTCGTAATGCAGCACTTCTCCATCCGGCCGCGCCCAGAGCAGGCGATTGCGATGGCTGCCGTCAGCGGCCTGGATGATCACACTGCCGGTAATCACCGCGTCCAGCTTCGCAGCCTGGGCCCTGAGCCATTGGCGCGTCGGGCCGTTCTCCGGCTCCGCCAGGGTCTCGGATTCCATGGAGAAACCGGTGGTGAACATTTCTGGGAGGATGATCAGGTCAGCCCCGCGCGCCTGTTCGAGCAGCGGTTCGAAATGTTCCAAGTTGGCCCGACGGTCGTGCCAGGCCAGCGTGGTCTGGACCAGGGCAATGTCGAGGTTCGGTAACGTGCTCAGATCACGCATAGTTTTTCCGCCGCTTCACGCAGCGTCTCCTCGCGTTTGGCAAAGCACAGGCGCACCAGGCGCTGGCCTTGTGGTGGGTGCTGGTAGAACACCGAGATCGGAATCGTCGCCACGCCATGCTCGCGGGTCATCCACACCGCCATGTCGACGTCATTCAGGTCCGGGCGAATCTGCGAGTAATCCACCAGTTGGAAATAGGTGCCGGCCACGCGCTTGAAACTGAAGCACGACGGGGCCAGCAGGTCGCAGAACAGGTCGCGCTTAGCCTGGTAGAAGCCCGGCAGCTCATCGACGTGTTCCGGATGCTCGGCCATATAGTCAGCCAGGGCGTACTGCAACGGCGTCACGCCGCAGAAGCTGACGTACTGGTGCACCTTGCGCAGCTCCGCCGTCAGGGCCGCTGGCGCCACCACATAACCGGTTTTCCAACCGGTGACGTGATAGGTCTTGCCGAACGAACTGACCACGAAGGCGCGGCGATACAGCTCTTCATGGGCCAGGACACTGGCGTGGGCGACGCCGTCGAACACCAGGTGTTCGTAGACCTCGTCGCTGACCAGGTAGATGTCACGGTCGCGAATCAGCGTCGCCAACTGATCCAGTTCGGCACGGCTGATCAGGGCGCCGCTGGGGTTGTGCGGCGAGTTGAGGATGATCATGCGCGTACGCGGGCCCAGGGCTTGGCCGAGCTTCTCGAAGTCGATGGCGAAGTCATCCAGGCCCAATGGCACATGCACGCAACGCCCCCCGGCCAATTGCACGGCAGGTTCGTAGCTGTCGTAGCTCGGGTCGAAGACGATGACTTCGTCACCGCTGTGGACCACCGCCGCAATGGCACAGAAAATCGCCTGGGTCGCGCCAGGGGTCACGGTCACTTCCTGATCGGCATCGACGTTGGCGCCGTAGCTGCGGGCGATCTTCATCGCGATTTGCTGGCGCAGCGCCGGCAGACCGGTCATGGGCGAGTATTGGTTATGGCCTTGGGCGATATGCCGGCCAACTGCATCGCGCAGGGCCTGCGGACCATCGAAATCGGGAAACCCCTGGGACAGATTGAGCGCGCCGGTCTGCACCGCGAGCTGGGACATCTGGGTAAAAATAGTGATGCCGACATTCGGCAACTTGCTGGTGATCATCAAGGATTCCCTGCTCTGCACCCGGCTCTGGTGCGGCGCGGGAGAGCTCGAGAATAGCCCAATCGCCGGGCATGAAAAAGGGTGCCACACAGGGCACCCTTCTCATGCTGAAGACTCATGCCCTGTGGGAGCAAGGCTTGCCCGCGATGGCCGCACCGCAGTGTAACAACTGAACCGCGTTATCGTTCATCGCGGGCAAGCCTTGCTCCCACAGCTACACAGCTACAGATCTCCACAGCTACAGATCTCCAAATCCCAGATCCAAACTAGATCAGCGCTTGTCGCGACGCTTCTTGTCGGCCTTCTTGTGGTGCGACATCAAGCGGCGCTTCTTGTTGACCTGGCGGTCGGTGAGCGTGTTCTTGTTGCCTTCGTACGGGTTCTCGCCGCCCTTGAACTCGATGCGGATCGGCGTGCCGACCAGCTTCAGGACGCGACGGTAGGTGTTCTCCAGGTAACGAACGTACGACTTGGGCACCTTCTCGATCTGGTTACCGTGGATCACGATAATCGGCGGGTTGGCACCGCCCAAGTGGGCGTAGCGCAGCTTGATCCGACGGTTGTTGACCATCGGTGGCGCGTGCTCACCTACCGCATCTTCGAGGATCTGGGTGAGGCGGTTGGTCGGCCAGCGGGTCACCGCCGACTTGAACGAGTTCTGCACCGAAGCGTAGAGGTTGCCCACGCCCGTGCCGTGCAGAGCCGAGATGAAGTGGATGTCGGCAAAGTCGACGAAGAACAGGCGACGCTGCAATTCGATCTTCACGAAATCCCGTTCGCTTGGCGTCATGCCGTCCCACTTGTTGATCGCGATGACCAACGCACGACCCGCTTCCAGGGCGAAGCCCAGCAGGTTCAGGTCGTGATCGACCACGCCTTCGCGGGCGTCCATCACGAAGATCACCACGTTGGCGTCTTTGATCGCCTGCAGGGTCTTGACCACGGAGAATTTTTCAACTTCTTCGTGGATCTTGCCGCGCTTGCGCACACCAGCGGTGTCGATCAGCGTGTACTTCTCTTCGTTACGCTCGAAGGGAATGTAGATACTGTCGCGGGTGGTGCCGGGCTGGTCGTAGACAATAACCCGGTCTTCGCCGAGCATGCGGTTGACCAGCGTCGACTTGCCCACGTTCGGGCGGCCGATGATGGCGATCTTGATCCCGTCTTTTTCGCTCGGGCCCGGAATGCGCTTGGCTTCCTCACCTTCGGCAACGATCTCTTCTTCGCCATCTTCCGGCTCTTCAGCGTCCTTGGGGAAGTCCGCCAGGGCGATTTCCAGCATCTGGGTGATGCCACGACCGTGAGCACCGGCGATCGGGATCGCCTGGCCCATGCCCAAGGGCGCGAACTCGGCGCGGGCCATGTCCGGGTCGATGTTGTCGACCTTGTTGGCGACCACATAGGAACGCTTGTTACGCTTGCGCAAATGCTCGGCGATCATCTGGTCGGCGGCGGTAAAACCGGCCTTGGCGTCTACCAGGAACAGCACCACATCGGCTTCTTCGATGGCGAGCAGCGACTGCTCGGCCATTTTTTCGTCCATGCCGTGTTCATCACCGGAGATGCCGCCGGTGTCGACCAGAATATAGGTACGCCCTTGCCACTTGGCCTCACCGTATTGGCGATCACGGGTCAGACCGGACAAGTCGCCGACAATGGCGTCGCGAGTCCTGGTCAGGCGGTTGAACAAGGTGGACTTGCCGACGTTCGGTCGGCCCACCAGGGCGATTACGGGAACCATGCGGCTCTCCACTTCGTTATTTCAGAAAATACAAAAGCCGCTGCGAGGCAGCGGCTGGTGCTCGGGGCAGTCTGTGCAAGCCCTGCAAACCTTGTGAACAAGGCCGCTTGGGGGATTAGCCCCAAGCATAGTCTTACTTGATGGTCAGGGCTTCCAGTTTGCCGCTGTTGCCATACACATAGATCATGTTGCCCACCACCAGCGGACGGGCACGCAGGCCGTCGCTGTCGATGCGCTCACGGCCGACGAACCGACCGTCCACCTGGCTGAGCAGGTGCAGGTAACCTTCCAGGTCACCCACTGCAACGTAGCTGGAGAACACTTCCGGGGCCGACAGTTGACGACGGGCCAGGGAGTCGTTGCTCCACAATGCGGTGGTGGAACGCTCGTCAACGCCTTCGACGGTGCCCGAGGACAGGCTCACGTAGACGCTGCCAAAGCCTTGGGCGACACCGGCGTAGCTGGACGCATCGCGTTGCCACAGCGGACGACCGCTTTCCAGGTCCAGCGCCGCGACGCGACCCTGGTAGCTGGCGACGTAAAGCGTACCGCCGGACAGCAGCAAGCCGCCGTCGATGTCGACCACACGCTCCAGCTCCGAACGACCTTGCGGGATCGCTACGCGCTGTTCCCAGACCGGCACGCCGTTGGAAATATCCAGGGCCACCACTTTACCGGTCGACAAGCCAGCCACCGCCAGGCGGTTGGTGACGATCGGCGCGCTGGTGCCGCGCAGGGTCAGTACTGCCGGGGTGCTGTCGTACAACCAGCGCTGGTTGCCAGTAGCGGCATCCAGGCCGATCAGGCGGTCGTCCTGAGTCTGGACAACGACCACGTCACCGTTGGTGGCCGGCGGTGCGAGCACTTCACTGGTCACGCGGGCGCGCCACTTCTCTTCACCGCTGCTCGCGTCCAGGGCGACGATCTCACCCTTGAGCGTGCCGATCATGACCAGGCCATAACCCACGCCAACGGCGCCGGAAACAGGCAGCTCAAGATCTTTCTTCCATTTGACGTCACCGTTGGTGCGGTCCATTGCCATCACCACGCCCGTGACATCACCTGCATAGATGGTGTCGCCGTCAATGGCCGGCACCAGCATGTTGTAGGTTTCGCCCTGGCCATCGCCGATGGAACGGCTCCACTGCTTCTGCAGCACGACTTCTTCTTTGAAGTCGGTCAGTTCGGCCGGAGGCAGTTCTTTCTTGCTGTTGCTGCTGCAACCCGCGGCCAGAATGGCCAGGGCCAGCAATGCTGCATGTTTCCAACGGATCACGTCACGCATCCCCTTTGGCCAGGTCGTCCAGCTTGATTTGCAGGCCACCGACTGCTGCCTCATCCGACAGCGCAGCCTTGGCTTTTTGGTAGGCCGCATGGGCCTCATCGGCACGGCCCAGCTGTACCAGCAGGTCGCCCTTGAGTTCTTCGCGGGTCGCCAGGAATGCCTTGTCGGCATCACCGTCGAGCAGCTTCAATGCGTCTTCGGTCTTGTTCTGTGCCGCCAGCACCTGCGCCAGGCGCTGACGCGCCACTTCGCCCAGGGTCGGGTTGGCCGGCTTGTCGACGATACCTTTGAGCTCGGTGGCCGCGTCGT
The DNA here is from genome assembly GCF_018325905.1 of Pseudomonas sp. St316. Classification (NCBI taxonomy): domain Bacteria; kingdom Pseudomonadati; phylum Pseudomonadota; class Gammaproteobacteria; order Pseudomonadales; family Pseudomonadaceae; genus Pseudomonas; species Pseudomonas sp. St316. Next base: position 5,544,415 of record NZ_AP021901.1, read on the forward strand.
CCAGCTTGCCGCTGTCCACCGCCACCTTGGCCACGAACAGATGGCCGTATTGGGCGTAGGCGGTGCCGCCGAATTCCTTGTCCAGCTTGCCGGCCAGGTCCGCCACGCGTGCAGCGTCAGGCTTGCCGTCCGGAGTCAGGGTGGTTTCCAGCAATTGCTGGTAGAGCACCGAGGCGCCTTGCGACTGGTTGCTCTGGTATTTCTGGTAGGCCTGCCAGCCGAACACGATGACCAGCGCCAACAGGCCGCCAGTGACCAGCGGCTTGCCGTTGCGCGTCCACCAGTCCTTCAAATCCGCCAGCTGTTCATCTTCGGTACTCGACACCCCAATACTCCTTAATCGCTAAATCGGCTGTTTGACAGCTTCAACCCTGCACGACGCAGGTGGCCAGGTGTGCAGCAAGCGCATCCCAGGCAATACTTTGTTGTTCGCCCTGGCCACGCAGGGGTTTGAAACCTACCACTTGTTGGGCCATTTCGTCGTCACCGAGGATCAGTGCGTACAGCGCACCGCTCTTGTCGGCCTTCTTGAATTGGCTCTTGAAGCTGCCGGCGCCGGCGTTGATCTGCAGGCGCAGGTTGGGCAACTGGTCGCGGATCCGCTCGCTCAACGACAGGGCTGCCAGCTCGGCGGCCTCGCCAAAGGCGCACAGGTAGACGTCGACCTGACGGGACAGTTCTTCGGGAACCTTGTCCAAGGCTTCAAGCATCAGCACCAGGCGCTCGATACCCATGGCAAAGCCAACGCCCGGAGTCGGCTTGCCGCCCATCTGCTCCACCAGCCCGTCGTAGCGGCCACCGGCACATACAGTGCCTTGGGCGCCGAGCTTGTCGGTGACCCACTCGAAGACGGTCTTGCTGTAGTAGTCCAGGCCACGGACCAACTTGGGGTTGATCACGTAAGGAATGCCCACGGCGTCGAGACGCGCCTTCAGCCCTTCGAAGTGCGCACGGGATTCGTCGTCGAGGTAGTCCGCCATTTTCGGCGCATCGACCAAAACCGCCTGGGTCTCGGCATTCTTGGTGTCGAGCACACGCAGTGGGTTGGTCTTCAGACGGCGCTGGCTGTCTTCGTCGAGCTTGTCCAGGTGGGCGGAAAGAAACTCCACCAACGCTTCACGGTAGCGGCCACGGGACTCGCTGGTGCCCAGGCTGTTGAGCTCGAGCTTGACCGCATCGCGAAGCCCCAGCTCGCCCCACAGGCGCCAGGTCATGACGATCAGCTCGGCGTCGATGTCCGGACCCTCGAGGTTGAACACCTCCAGGCCAATCTGGTGGAACTGGCGATAACGGCCTTTCTGCGGACGCTCGTGACGGAACATCGGGCCGACGTACCAGAGTTTCTGCACCTGGCCGCCGCCGGTGATGCCGTGCTCGAGCACCGCACGCACGCAGGCCGCCGTGCCTTCGGGGCGCAGGGTCAGGGAGTCGCCGTTGCGGTCGTCGAAGGTGTACATCTCTTTTTCGACGATGTCGGTCACTTCACCGATGGAGCGTTTGAACAGCTCGGTGAACTCGACGATCGGCATGCGGATCTGCCGATAGCCGTAGTTATCCAGCAGGCGCGCCACAGTACTCTCGAAATAACGCCACAGGGGCGTCTGCTCGGGCAGGATGTCGTTCATGCCACGAATGGCTTGCAGGGACTTGCTCACGTGTATTCCTTAATCTTTCGACTTAACCGCGCGCGATGACCGCTGCGTCGGCTTCGACCTTTTCGGCCGCTTTCTGGCGAATCAGCCGTTCCAGCTCATCCACCAGATTGTCATTCGTCAGTTTCTGCGACGGCTTGCCGTCGATGTAAATCAGGTTCGGTGTACCGCCAGTCAGGCCGATGTGGGCCTCCTTGGCTTCGCCCGGCCCGTTGACCACGCAACCGATCACCGCGACATCCAGCGGCACCAGCAGGTCTTCGAGGCGCCCTTCCAGCTCGTTCATGGTCTTGACCACATCGAAATTCTGCCGCGAGCAGCTCGGGCAGGCGATGAAGTTGATGCCACGGGAACGCAGGTGCAGGGACTTGAGAATGTCGTAGCCGACCTTCACTTCCTCGACCGGGTCGGCCGCCAACGAGATGCGGATGGTATCGCCAATCCCTTCGGCGAGCAGCATACCGAGGCCGACGGCGGATTTCACCGTGCCCGAACGCAACCCACCGGCTTCGGTGATGCCCAGGTGCAGCGGCTGGACGATTTCCTTGGCCAGCAGGCGGTAGGCTTCGACGGCCATGAACACGTCGGAGGCCTTCACGCTGACCTTGAAGTCCTGGAAATTCAGGCGTTCCAGGTGCTCGACGTGGCGCAGGGCAGACTCCACCAGCGCGGCCGGGGTCGGTTCGCCGTATTTCTTTTGCAGGTCTTTTTCCAGGGAACCGGCGTTCACGCCGATGCGGATCGGGATACCCCGGTCGCGGGCGGCATCCACCACGGCACGTACACGGTCTTCGCGACCGATGTTGCCCGGGTTGATGCGCAGGCAATCGACACCCAGCTCGGCCACGCGCAGGGCGATGCGGTAGTCGAAGTGGATGTCGGCCACCAACGGGACCTTGACCAGTTGCTTGATCTTGCCGAACGCCTCGGCGGCATCCATGTCCGGCACCGATACGCGCACGATGTCGACACCGGCGGCTTCCAGGCGGTTGATCTGCGCGACCGTGGCGGCCACGTCATTGGTGTCGCTGTTGGTCATGCTCTGCACAGCGATAGGCGCATCGCCGCCCACGGGCACGTTGCCGACCCAGATTTTTCGGGATTCGCGACGCTTGATTGGAGATTCGCCGTGCATGACTTATTGACCCAACTTCAGGCGAGCGGTCTCGCCACTGGTGAACGGAGCGATGTCGACCGGCTGGCCGTTGTAGCTGACCTGCGCGCCACGGGCATAACCCAGGCGTACGGCAAAGGGTGGCTTGCCGTTGATGGCGGTGCTGTCGCCCTTGCGCTTGAGGCCACTGAACAGCACCTTGCCGTTGCCGTCGCTGATCTGCGTCCAGCAGTCGGCGACAAACTGAATCTGCACCTGGCCTTCACCTGCCGCAGGCGCCACCGCAGCCACTGGCGCTGCCGGGACAACGGGAGCGGCTGGCGCGGCGTGGGTCGCGGTCGGCGCTGGCGTGCTTGGGGCGGCAGGCGCCGTGGCAATCGGTGCGGTGCCGGGGCTCGGTGCAGCCGGCGCTGTTGGTGCAGCGGGCGCAGGGGCCGGAGAAGCTGGCTCGGCACCCGCTTGGGCATCGGCGGCGTCCTGGCCCGGCAACGCCAGGGCGGTTTCGCCTTCGGCCTGGCCTTCGACGACAGCCTGGTCTTCCGGCTCGTCCAGCGGATGGATCTGGGTGGTGCCGTCGGCGCCTTCGACTTCAACGTGCTCAGGGTTCATGGCGACCGGCTCCTTGTTGCGCAAGGAAGCCTGGTCCTGCCACCAGACAAAACCGCCACCAATTACCGCGATCAGCAGCAACAGGCTGACGATTCGCAAAATGGTGTGGGAAACGCGAACGGGCTCCTCGATGCGACCCAGGCTGTGCACGCTGCTGCCCTGGGCATCGGAGCCGGTGTATTGATCGAATTGCTGGACCAGCACGGTCTGGTCCATGCCGAGCAACTTGGCGTAGGCACGGATATAGCCCCGGGCAAAGGTATGCCCTGGCAGCTTGTCGAACGCGCCCGCTTCCAGATTGCCCAAGGACGCCACGGTAAGATTGAGCTTGAGGGCCACTTCGGCCAGCGACCAACCATTGCTTTCGCGGGCTTGACGCAGGGTCTCACCAGGATTTACGCGAGTCGCTGCTACAACTTCGGGATGCGCCGCTTTCATCATTGCTCCGACAGGTATTGCTGATATTCCGGCGTACCGGGATAGAGTCTTTTGAGTTGCAGGCCGTAGCTTGCAGCCTTGTCGCGATCTTCAAACACATGTGCCAGCCGAACGCCGAGCAATAGACTACGTGCATTTTGCTCGCTCAGCAGGCTAAAACGTTCGTAGTAGTCACGCGCGGGCACATAATGCCTGTCTTCGTAGGACAACTCAGCCATTTCCAGCAGCGCCCGCGGTTGCTGGCGGTTGAGCCGCAGCGCCTTTTCCAGCTGCTGGCGGGCCAGGTCACGCTGGCCAAGCTGCGCGGCCGTCATGCCGAGGTTTTCGAAAACCCGCGAACGCTCAGGGTAAAGGGTGTCGGCGGCAGCCTGCTCGAAGCGCTCGTAGGCTTCCTTGTAACGTTTTTGCTCGAAAAGAAAGCTGCCGTAGTTGTTCAGGATCCGTGCGTCTTGCGGGCGGGCAGACAGCGCCTTGCGAAAATGCTCGTCGGCCAGATCCGGCTCCATCTCGGCCTGGAACACCAGGGCCAGGGCCGCGTTGGCATCAGGGTCGGAGTCGTCCAGTTCCAAGGCTTTCTTGAGCGGCACCTTGGCCCGCTCGGTCATGCCCTGCTGCAAGTAGCCAATGCCCAGCTGCACGTAGGCCCCACGCGCCTCGTCGCGCCCTTTGCTGGTCCTCATCGGGTTGTAGTCACCCGACAGGACACAACCGGAACAAAGGCCGGCCAACAGCAAAACGAGCGCGAAGCGCAGGGACATAGAGTTCCTCTCTTAGTGACTGTTCGCAGCGTTTTGCACCGCATCGTCCGCGGCGTTCAACTCACGCACGGCAATGTAGCGCTCGCTGCGACGGGTGCGATCCAGCACCTGTCCTACCAATTGGCCACAAGCGGCGTCGATGTCTTCGCCGCGGGTGGTGCGCACGGTGACGTTGAAGCCAGCGTGGTGAAGCTGATCCTGGAAGCGACGAATCGCGTTGTTGCTCGGACGCTCGTAACCGGAATGCGGGAACGGGTTGAACGGGATCAGGTTGATCTTGCACGGGATGTTCTTGAGCAGCTCAATCATCTCGACAGCGTGCTCGACCTTGTCGTTCACATCCTTGAGCAGTGTGTACTCGATGGTCAGCACGCGCTTTTCGCCCAGGGACGACATGTAGCGCTGGCACGACTCAAGCAGCATCTTAAGCGGATACTTCTTGTTGATCGGCACCAATTGGTTACGCAATGCGTCATTGGGTGCGTGCAGCGACAACGCCAGGGAGACGTCGATGTGCTTGGCCAGCTCATCGATCATCGGCACCACGCCGGAGGTGGACAGGGTCACGCGGCGCTTGGAGATGCCGTAGCCCAGGTCGTCCATCATCAGGTGCATGGCGGAAACGACGTTGTCGAAGTTCAGCAGCGGCTCACCCATGCCCATCATCACCACGTTGGTGATGGCACGGTCGACGGTCGCCGGGACGCTGCCAAAGGATTTGTTGGCAATCCACACCTGGCCGATCACTTCGGCGGCGGTGAGGTTGCTGTTGAAGCCTTGCTTGCCGGTGGAGCAGAAACTGCAATCCAGGGCACAGCCTGCCTGGGACGAAACGCACAAGGTGCCGCGTTTGCCCTGGGGAATGTAGACGGTCTCGACGCAACTGCCGGACGCCACGCGCACCACCCACTTACGGGTGCCGTCGCTGGAAATGTCCTGGCTGACCACTTCGGGGCCGCGAATCTCGGCAACAGTCTTGAGCTTTTCGCGCAGGGCCTTGCCGACATTCGTCATGGCGTCGAAGTCGTCGACGCCAAAGTGGTGAATCCATTTCATCACCTGACCGGCACGGAAACGCTTCTCCCCGATCGAGTCGAAGAATTTCTCCATTTCCGGCTGGGTCAGCCCCAGCAGATTGGTTTTAACAGTCGATGTAGTCATGGATTCACCTTCACTCTCAAGCCAATGCTTAGCGAGCGGTTACTTCAGTAGCAGCGAAAAAGTAAGCGATTTCGCGAGCAGCAGCGGCTTCGGAGTCCGAACCGTGAACGGCGTTGGCGTCGATGGACTCAGCGAAGTCAGCACGGATGGTGCCGGCAGCGGCTTCTTTAGGGTTGGTAGCGCCCATCAGCTCACGGTTGCGAGCGATAGCGTTTTCGCCTTCCAGAACCTGAACGACAACCGGACCGGAAGTCATGAAGGCAACCAGCTCACCGAAGAAACCGCGCTCGCTGTGCTCAGCGTAGAAGCCTTCGGCTTCGGCCTTGGACAGTTGCTTCATTTTCGAAGCTACAACGCGCAGGCCAGCGTCTTCGAAGCGGGTAACGATCTTGCCGATCACGTTTTTAGCAACGGCGTCAGGCTTGATGATGGAGAAAGTACGTTGAACAGCCATGGTGTAACTCCAGAAACGGTAATTTGCGAAAAATTAAACCCGCGAATTATACGCGGGTTCAGGGGTATTGCCTAACCTGCCAGCTCGATCAGTCGATTTCTTCGATCCAGAGCGTCTGGACCGCTTCCAAGACCTTCTCGCCACAACGGCCAGAGGTATTGTCGAAATCGGGAAGCTCCATGATCCAGCGCTGCAAATCGACAAAATTCACAGTCAACGGATTCACGTCCGGCTTGGCTTCGGCCAGTTCTTCTGCGATGCGTTGTACATCATTCCAACCATAGCTCATGACAGTGTCACCATCAGTGCGGCGCTTCGGCCGCATGGTTCAGCGAATATTTCGGAATTTCGACCACCAGGTCTTCGGTGCCGACCTTGGCCTGACAGGTCAGGCGCGACGTCGGTTCCAGGCCCCAGGCCCTATCAAGGTAGTCTTCTTCCAGCTCATCGGCCTCATTCAGCGAGTCGAAACCTTCGCGAATGATGCAATGGCACGTGGTGCAGGCACAGACACCGCCACAGGCGCTCTCGATCTCGATGTGGTTGTCATGGGCCACCTCAAGCAGGGACTTGCCGGTTTCGGCCTCGACCACCATACCGTCCGGGCAATGCTCGGCGTGTGGCAGGAAAATGATCTGCGGCATCAGTTATTCCTCGATTTCATTCAGGTTGCGCCCCGCCAGGGCGGCTTTCACCGTCGAGTCCAGGCGGCGGGCAGCAAAGGCATCGGTGACGTGCGACAGACGCTTGGTCTGCTGCTCGATGGCATAGCCATCGGTGCCTTTGATCAATTCGGACAGTTCTTGCATCTGCAGTTCGATGACCATGCGCTCTTCGTCGTCGAGCAAGCGCTCACCGTCGGCTTCAAGGGCACCCTGCACGGCTTCGATCAGGCGCTGGGCGTCGACCTGTTGCTCGCGCAATACGCGAGCCACCTTGTCGTCGCTGGCATGCTGGAAGGAATCCTTGAGCATCTTGGCGATCTCGCCGTCGGTCAGGCCGTAGGACGGCTTGACCTGGATGCTCGCCTCCACGCCCGAACCCAATTCGCGGGCGGAAACGTTGAGCAAGCCGTCGGCATCGACCTGGAAGGTCACACGGATCTTCGCCGCACCGGCGACCATGGCCGGGATGCCGCGCAGTTCGAAACGGGCCAGGGAACGGCAGTCGCTGATCAGTTCACGCTCGCCTTGCAGCACGTGGATCATCATGGCCGACTGGCCGTCTTTATAGGTGGTGAAATCCTGTGCGCGGGCAACCGGGATGGTGGTGTTGCGCGGAATCACCTTCTCCATCAGGCCGCCCATGGTTTCCAGGCCCAGGGACAACGGAATCACATCGAGCAACAGCAGTTCGCCGCCATCGCGCTTGTTGCCGGCCAGGGTATCGGCCTGGATCGCGGCACCGATGGCCACCACCTGGTCCGGGTCGATTTCGGTCAGCGGCTGGCGACCAAAGGCCTCGGCGACGGCTTCGCGAACCCGAGGCACGCGGGTCGAACCACCGACCATGACCACGGCCTTGACGTCTTCCAGCTCCACGCCGGAATCACGCACGGCGCGGCGGCAGGCCTTGAGGCTGCGGGCAACCATGGGCTCGATCAGGGCGTCGAAGGCTTCGCGGGTCAGCGCGGCTTTCCAGTCGCCATAAGCGACTTCAACCGTTGCGGCGTCGGTCAAGGCTTCCTTGGCGGCACAGGCGGTTTGCAGCAGATGGCGCTGTGCACCCGGGTCGAGGTCGGCGGAGAGACCCGCTTGCTCGATGATCCAGCCAGCGATGGCGTGGTCGAAGTCGTCGCCGCCCAGGGCGCTGTCGCCGCCAGTGGCCAGGACTTCAAAGACACCGCCAGTCAGGCGCAGGATCGAAATATCGAACGTACCGCCGCCCAAGTCGTAGATAGCGACCAGGCCTTCGGCATGCTGGTCCAGACCATACGCCACGGCAGCGGCGGTCGGCTCGTTGAGCAGGCGCAGCACGTTCAGGCCGGCGAGCTTGGCGGCATCCTTGGTGGCTTGGCGCTGGGCGTCGTCGAAATAAGCCGGCACGGTAATGACCGCACCCACCAATTCACCACCCAATGCCGCTTCGGCGCGCTGGCGCAGGACCTTGAGGATGTCGGCGGAAACTTCTACCGGGCTTTTCGGGCCCTGCACGGTCTCGATGAACGGCATGTGGGATTCGCCACCGACGAAGCGGTACGGCAGCTGGTCGCCCAGTTGCTTGACGTCGGACAGACCACGACCCATCAAGCGCTTGACCGAGACAATGGTGTTCAGAGGGTCGGTGGCGGCGGCCAGCTTGGCCGACTCGCCCACTTCGACGCGATCGGCGTGATAACGCACGGCGGACGGCAGGATCACCTGTCCTTGCTCGTCGGCCAGCGGTTCGGAAAGACCGCTGCGCAAGGCAGCGACCAGGGAATTGGTGGTACCCAAGTCGATCCCGACAGCCAGGCGACGCTGGTGCGGTTGTGGACTTTGGCCGGGTTCGGCGATCTGCAGTAGGGCCATCGTAATCAGGACTTATCTGTAATCAGGCGTGCGACCGGAGCGGCACTGGGTTAATCGTCGAGGCGCTCTTCGAGCTGGCGCACTTCGTAGGTGAGCTTGTCGAGGAACTGCATGCGCCGCATCAGGCGTTCGGCCTGTTCGCGTTGCGCGGCATCGTTCCAGCAGGCTGCGAAGCTTTCGTTCAGTTCTTGCTGGGCGTCTTTCAAGCGACGCTTGAATACCGCGACACCGGCCAGGTCGGCGCTGTCCTGCAGGTCTTCGAGCTCTTCGCGCCATTGCATCTGCTGCAAAAGAAACTCGGGATCATGAACCGTGACCTCCAGCGGCAACTCATGGCCGCTGATGGCGAGCAGGTAACGCGCGCGCTTGGCCGGGTGCTTGAGCGTCTGGTAGGCCTCGTTGAGGTTCGCCGACTGCTCGAGCGCCCGCCGCTGCTCCGCCTCGGAAGCATCGGCAAAGCGATCGGGATGGACGCCACGGGCCAATTCAAGGTAACGCGCTGACAACTGTTCGAGATCCAGCTGGAACGCCGGCTGCATCTGGAACAACGCAAAATGACAAGGAGTTCCCACAAGCCGCCTCAGATGTTGAAGCTTTCGCCGCAGCCACATTCACCGCGCACGTTGGGGTTGTTGAACTTGAAGCCTTCGTTCAACCCTTCCTTGACGAAATCCAGTTCGGTGCCGTCCAGGTACGTCAGGCTTTTCGGGTCGATGATCACTTTCTGACCATGACTTTCGAATACCTGATCGTCTTCGCCCACTTCGTCGACGAATTCCAGCACATAGGCAAGACCAGAGCAGCCCGTGGTGCGAACACCCAGGCGGATACCCTCGCCCTTGCCGCGCCCCGCGAGGGAGCGCTGGATATGCTTAGCTGCCGCTTCTGTCATCTGGATAGCCATGAAAACTCCTTACCAATGCGCGGATCAGATCAAGCCTTTCTTCTGCTTGTAATCGCGAACGGCGGCCTTGATGGCGTCTTCGGCGAGTACCGAGCAGTGGATCTTCACTGGCGGCAGGGCCAGTTCTTCGGCCAGCTGGGTGTTCTTGATGGTTTCGGCTTCATCAAGGGTCTTGCCCTTCATCCACTCGGTGGCCAGGGAGCTGGACGCAATGGCGGAACCGCAGCCATAGGTCTTGAACTTGGCATCTTCGATGATGCCTTGCTCGTTGACCTTGATCTGCAGGCGCATCACGTCGCCGCACGCCGGGGCGCCGACCATGCCGGTGCCGACATCAGGATCCTGCGCGTCCATCTTGCCGACGTTGCGCGGGTTCTCGTAGTGGTCGATGACCTTTTCGCTATATGCCATTTGCTTCAATCCTCATCAGTGAGTCGCTCTGGTGGCGACTTCTTCAGTGCGCCGCCCACTCGATTTTCGAAATGTCGACGCCGTCTTTGTACATGTCCCACAGCGGCGACAGAGCGCGCAGCTTGGTAACGGCCTCGCAGACTTTCTGCGCGGCGTAATCGATTTCTTCTTCGGTGGTGAAACGGCCGAAGGTGAAGCGGATCGAGCTGTGAGCCAGTTCGTCGTTGCGGCCCAGGGCGCGCAGTACGTACGAAGGTTCCAGCGACGCCGAGGTGCACGCCGAACCGGACGACACGGCCAGATCCTTGAGCGCCATGATCAGCGACTCGCCTTCAACATAGTTGAAGCTCAGGTTCAGGTTGTGCGGTACGCGGGCGATCATGCTGCCGTTGACGTAGAGCTCTTCCAGGTGCTCGACCTGCTTGAAGAAGCGGTCGCTCAGGGCCTTGATGCGCACGTTCTCGGCAGCCATGTCTTCCTTGGCTACACGGAAGGCTTCGCCCATGCCGACGATCTGGTGGGTCGCCAGGGTGCCGGAACGCATGCCACGCTCGTGACCGCCGCCGTGCATGGTCGCTTCGATGCGAACACGTGGCTTGCGGCTGACGTACAGCGCGCCAATGCCTTTAGGGCCGTAGGTCTTGTGGGCCGAGAACGACATCAGGTCGACTTTCAGCTTGGACAGGTCGATGTCGACCTTGCCGGTGGACTGGGCTGCGTCGACGTGGAACAGGATGCCCTTGGAACGGGTCAGCTCGCCGATGGCGGCGATGTCGTTGACGGTGCCGATTTCGTTGTTCACGTGCATGATCGAAACCAGGATGGTGTCGTCGCGCAGGGCGGCTTCGATCATGGCCGGGGTGATGATGCCGTCTTCACCGGGCTCGATGTAGGTGACTTCGAAGCCTTCACGCTCCAGTTGGCGCATGGTGTCCAGGACAGCCTTGTGCTCGATCTTGGAGGTGATCAGGTGCTTGCCCTTGGTGTGATAGAAGTGCGCGACACCCTTGATTGCCAGGTTGTCGGACTCGGTGGCACCGGAGGTCCAGACGATTTCACGCGGGTCGGCGTTGACCAGGTCGGCGACCTGGCGACGGGCGTTTTCCACCGACTCTTCGGCCTTCCAGCCGAACACGTGGGAACGGGACGCCGGGTTACCGAAGTTTCCGTCGACCAGCAGGCACTCACTCATTTTTTGCGCGACACGCGGATCAACCGGGGTGGTCGCTGAGTAATCAAGGTAAATCGGCAATTTCATGGACTCTCTCCTAAATCAGGCTGGCTGGCGTTCCGCGTGCTCTGCGGCGGTCATTCGACGGCGGACGCTTCAATCTTGTCCAGGTGCGGCGCCTTGCTATTGCAACGGCGCTGGTCCTGACGCTGGGCTACTTCTTGCACCTCACGGCGAGTTACAAGGTCAGCCAAGCTGATACCGCTTAGAAATTCGTGGATCTGCAGGCTGAGGTCGCACCACAAGTGGTGGGTCAGGCAAGTATCGCCGCCATGGCAGTCGCCAAGGCCCTGGCATTTGGTCGCATCGACCGATTCGTTCACCGCATCGATCACCTGGGCAACCTGGATGCCCTGCATGTCGCGCGACAACTGGTAGCCGCCGCCTGGGCCGCGAACGCTGGAAACCAGGTTGCTACGGCGCAGCTTGGCGAACAGCTGTTCAAGATAAGACAGGGAAATGCCCTGGCGCTCGGAGATATCGGCCAGGGACACCGGCCCGTGCTGCGCATGCAATGCCAGATCCAGCATTGCGGTCACGGCGTATCGGCCTTTTGTAGTCAGTCGCATGGACAATTACCACGGAGTTCGGAATGGGGGCGAGTATGCAATTCCCGAGTATTTAAGTCAAGTATAAGACCTAGTGCTTTACTCGGGTTTACCCGCGAAAGAGCGCGCGCATCATAGCAAAGGCTGGCCGGCGGCGACCAGCGATACCGCGTTATCGTTCATCGCGAGCAAGCTCGCTCCCACAAGGGGCCACTGGTGAACGCACAATGAGCGTACGACACAGATCCCCTGTGGGAGCGAGCTTGCTCGCGATGGGGCCAGCCGGACTTCAGCTGGCCTGGGTTTCGTCCTTATCCTTCACACACGCGAAGTCTTCCTCGCGCAGTTCAGGCAGGTCCTTGGCACAGTAATTACTGCCCAGGTCCTTCAGGGCCCCACACATCCCCTCCAAGCGCCCATCGACGGCCTGCAGGTGATCGAGCAACTGGTTGATCGCACGGGCGACCGGGTCGGGCATGTCTTCGCCGACACCATAGGCGTCGAAACCGATTTTCTCGGCCATGGCCTTGCGACGGGCGTCCTGCTCGTCATCGGACTTGACGATGATCCGCCCCGGAATACCCACCACGGTCGCGCCAGGCGGCACGGCCTTGGTGACCACGGCATTGGAGCCGACTTTCGCCCCCGCCCCTACCGTGAACGGCCCAAGCACCTTGGCACCCGCCCCCACGACTACGCCGTCTTCCAGGGTTGGGTGACGCTTGCCTTTGTTCCAACTGGTGCCGCCGAGGGTCACGCCTTGGTACAGCGTCACGTCGTCGCCGATCTCGGCGGTTTCGCCGATGACGATGCCCATGCCGTGGTCGATGAAGAAGCGCCGACCGACCTTGGCGCCCGGGTGAATCTCGATCCCGGTCAACCAGCGCCCGAAGTTCGAGACCAGTCGCGCCAGCCACTTCCAGCCCATGTTCCACAAGGCGCCGGACAGGCGATGGATCCAGATCGCATGCATCCCCGGGTAGCAGGTCAACACTTCAAAGGCATTGCGCGCCGCCGGGTCACGATGGAAAACACTTTGGATATCTTCACGCAAACGTTCGAACATTTTATTTCTTCCGCTTAATCAGCTCGCCACGGGCCGCCTTCTGGGTTTCCGTGAGGATGCCGCGCAATATATTCATCTCCGCCCGGCTGACCGAGCTTCGTCCGTACAACCGACGCAGGCGCGCCATCAAGTGTCGCGGCTTTTCCGGGTCGAGGAACTCGATGTCCACCAGGGTCTGTTCCAGGTGTTCATAGAACCGTTCCAGCTCATCCATGGTCGCCAGTGTCTCACTGCGCGGCGACGTCACCTCGGTTTTTTCGACCTTGCTTGGCTTGCCTTCAGCGACGAGCCAGGCCATGCGCACTTCATAACTCAACACCTGCACCGCCGCCCCGAGGTTCAAGGAACTGAACTCAGGGTCGGAAGGGATATGCACGTGAAAGTGACATCGCTGCAGCTCGTCGTTGGTCAGGCCGGAGTCTTCACGGCCGAACACCAGGGCGATCTCAAAGCCTTGCGCGGCTTCCTCGACCACTTTGGTGCCGCACTCGCGGGGGTCGAGCAGCGGCCAGGGGATACGCCGGTCGCGAGCACTGGTGCCGAGCACCAGGTTGCAACCCACCAGGGCATCTTCGAGGGTGGCGACGACCTGGGCATTGGCAAGGATGTCACCGGCACCCGAGGCACGGGCGTCGGCTTCGTGATGGGGAAACAAGCGCGGCTCGACCAGCACCAAGCGCGACAGGCCCATGTTCTTCATGGCCCGCGCAGCTCCGCCGATGTTACCCGGATGGCTGGTATTGACCAGGACGACACGAATGTTCTGCAACAAGGGAGGCGCTCTCGAACACAATAAAGGGAGCAAATCTTACATAAGCACCTACCGTTAAGCTATGAAAGCGAACACCAACCTTCTCCTCGGAAAACTTTCTGATAGAATGCGCGGCTTTCTTTAACAACCTTAGGTGACACATCCATGCAGCCCATGCTGAATATCGCGCTGCGCGCCGCCCGCAGCGCCAGTGAACTGATCTTCCGCTCCATCGAGCGCCTGGATACCATCAAGGTCGATGAAAAAGACGCCAAGGACTACGTGTCCGAGGTTGATCGCGCCGCCGAGCAAAAAATCGTCGACGCCCTGCGCAAGGCTTACCCAAACCACTCGATCCTCGGTGAAGAGACCGGCATGCACGCCGGTACTGGCATCGAAGGCGAAGAGTACCTGTGGATCATCGATCCACTGGACGGCACCACCAACTTCCTGCGCGGCATTCCTCACTTCGCTGTCAGCATCGCCTGCAAATACCGTGGTCGCCTGGAACACGCCGTTGTGCTGGACCCGGTTCGCCAGGAAGAATTCACCGCCAGCCGTGGCCGTGGCGCCCAATTGAACGGTCGTCGCCTGCGCGTCAGCGGCCGCACCAGCCTGGACGGCGCCCTGCTGGGTACCGGCTTCCCGTTCCGCGATGACCAGATGGACAACCTGGACAACTACCTGGGCATGTTCCGCGCCCTGGTCGGCCAGACCGCCGGCATCCGCCGCGCCGGCGCTGCCAGCCTGGACCTGGCTTACGTGGCCGCCGGCCGTTTCGATGCGTTCTGGGAATCGGGCCTGTCCGAATGGGACATGGCCGCAGGCGCCCTGTTGATCCAGGAAGCCGGCGGCTTGGTGAGCGACTTCACCGGCGGTCACGACTTCCTTGAAAAAGGCCACATCGTTGCCGGCAACACCAAATGCTTCAAGGCTGTACTGACAGCTATCCAGCCGCACTTGCCAGCTTCGTTGAAGCGTTAAGTAACCGGCTGCAGAGAAAGCACCCTTCGGGGTGCTTTTTTTATGCCCGCATTTTCAGCGCCCCCCCCAAAAAAAATCCCCCTGTGGGAGCGAGCTTGCTCGCGATTCGGTAGCACATTCAACATGGATTCAAGCTGCCCCACCGCTATCGCGAGCAAGCTCGCTCCCACAGGGGATTTGGGCTGGGCAAAAGAGTTGTGTCCAATGAAGATCCAGTGTGGGAGCGAGCCTGCTCGCGATTCGGTAGCACATTCAACATGGAGGCAAGCTGACACGACGCTATCGCGAGCAGGCTCGCTCCCACAGGGGATTTGGGCCGGGCAAAAGAGTTGTGTCCACTGAAGATCCAGTGTGGGAGCGAGCTTGCTCGCGATTCGGTAGCACATTCAACATGGATTCAAGCTGACCCAACGCTATCGCGAGCAGGCTCGCTCCCACAGGGGATTTGGGCTGGGCAAAAGAGGTGTGTCCACTGAAGATCCAGTGTGGGAGCGAGCCTGCTCGCGACTCGGTAGAACATTCAACATGGATTCAAGCTGACCCACCGCTATCGCGAGCAGGCTCGCTCCCACAGGGGATTTGGGCTGGGCAAAAGAGTTGTGTCCAATGAAGATCCAGTGTGGGAGCGAGCCTGCTCGCGATTCGGTAGCACATTCAACATGGAGGCAAGCTGACCCACCGCTATCGCGAGCAAGCTCGCTCCCACAGGGGATTTGGGCTGGGCAAAAGAGTTGTGTCCAATGAAGATCCAGTGTGGGAGCGAGCCTGCTCGCGATTCGGTAGTACATTCAACATGGAGGCAAGCTGACACGACGCTATCGCGAGCAGGCTCGCTCCCACAGGGGATTTGGGCCGGGCAAAAGAGTTGTGTCCACTGAAGATCCAGTGTGGGAGCCACACTGCTCGCGATTCGGTAGCACATTCAACATGGAGGCAAGCTGACACGACGCTATCGCGAGCAGGCTCGCTCCCACAGGGGATCTGGGGTGGGTCTGGAATGCGGGCGTAAAAAAAGCACCCCGAAGGGTGCTTCTTCATAACAGCTGGATCACTGAGCCGGTTCGTTCTGCCCCAGGATCAGTTGGCCTTCCTTGTTCACCGGGATCTGATTGCCCGGGTCGCGGTCCATGCGGACTTTGCCTTCTTTGCCGTCGAGCATGTAGCGAACGTCGTAGCCCACAACCTTGTCGCTGATGTCATTGACCGTGTTGCAGCGAGTCTGGGTGGTGGTGTAGGTGTCGCGTTCCTGCATGCCTTCCTGAATCTTGTTACCGGCATACCCGCCGCCGGCCGCACCTGCCACGGTGGCGATTTTCTTGCCGGTGCCGCCGCCGACCTGGTTGCCCAATAGGCCACCGGCCAAGGCGCCGATCACGGTGCCAGCGATCTGGTGTTGGTCCTGGACTGGCTTCTGCCGAGTCACGGTGACGTCCTTGCACACTTCACGAGGGGTTTTGATCTGTGTTTTGACCGGCTCCACGGCCAACACCTGGGCAGATTCAGGGCCACTTTTTACCAAGCTGTAGGTGGCGACCGCACCACCGGCCGTTACACCGACAGCACCCAATACCGCACCAACCAGCATCGATTTGTTCACTTGAACCTCCTGACCATCACATGCGGAGTAATCCGCGCTTCTCCCAGCCTTGGAGCATAAAAAAAGGCGCGAGTTCAACTCGCGCCTTTTCAGCTGTGACCGGTGGAGCAACGAGCCTTATGGGCGGTCGTCGACTTCCGTTTCCGTGGCCGCAGGAGGAATCAGGTCCTCGGTGCTCAGGTTCAGCCAGATCAGCACCACGTTGGCGATGTAGATCGACGAGTAGGTACCCGCCAACACACCAATGAACAGCGCGATGGAGAACCCGAACAGGTTGTCGCCACCAAAGAACAGCAGCGCGGCAATTGCCAGCAAGGTGGAGATCGACGTCGCCATGGTCCGCAACAGGGTCTGGGTGGTCGAGATGTTGATGTTCTCGATCAGGGACGCCTTGCGCAGCACACGGAAGTTCTCACGCACCCGGTCGAACACCACGATGGTGTCGTTGAGCGAGTAACCGATGATCGCCAGCACCGCCGCCAGCACCGTCAAGTCGAAGGTGATCTGGAAGAACGACAGGATGCCCACGGTCACGATCACGTCGTGGATCAGCGAGACGATGGCGCCCACCGCAAACTTCCACTGAAAGCGGAAGGCCAGGTAGATCAGGATGCCACCCAGCGCCATCAGCATGCCGAGGCCGCCCTGGTCGCGCAGTTCTTCACCCACTTGCGGGCCGACGAACTCGACGCGCTTGACCTGGGCCGGGTTGTCGCCGCCGGCCTTCTGCAAGGCCTCGGCTACCTGATGACCCAACTGCGGATCTTCACCCGGCATGCGCACCAGCAGGTCGGTGGTCGCACCGAAGCTCTGCACGATGGCTTCGCCGTAGCCCGAGCTCGCCAGTTGCTCACGCACCTTGGTGACGTCAGCCGGACGCTCGTAGGTCAGCTCGATGAGCGTACCGCCGGTGAAGTCCAGGCCATAGTTCAGGCCCTTGGTGGCCCAACTGAACAACGCCAGGACCGTGAGGAACAATGTGAAGCCGAACGCAACGTTGCGAACGCCCATGAAGTTGATTGTACGTAACATGGCAGCCCCTTAAATCCACAACTTCTTGAAGTCACGACCGCCAAAGATCAGGTTGACCATTGCGCGGGTCACCATGATGGCTGTGAACATCGAGGTAAAGATCCCGAGGGACATGGTCACTGCGAAGCCCTTGACCGGGCCGGTGCCCATGGCGAAGAGAATCCCGCCCACCAGCAACGTGGTCAGGTTGGCATCGAGAATCGCGGTGAATGCCCGGCCGAAGCCTTCGTTGATTGCCCGCTGGATCGACATGCCCGCGGCGATCTCTTCACGTATCCGCGAGAAGATCAGCACGTTGGCGTCCACCGCCATACCCATGGTCAACACGATACCGGCGATACCCGGCAGGGTCAGCGTGGCGCCCAGCAGCGACATCAAGGCCAGCAGCATCACCATGTTCACCGCCAGCGCGACGGTGGCGATGATGCCGAAGAAGCGGTAGATGGCGATGATGAACAGCGACACGAACAGCATGCCCCACAGCGAGGCGTCGATGCCCTTGGTGATGTTGTCGGCACCCAGGCTCGGGCCGATGGTGCGCTCTTCAGCGAAGTACATCGGCGCGGCCAGGCCACCGGCACGCAGCAGCAGGGCCAGTTCCGAGGCTTCACCCTGGCCGTTCAGGCCGGTGATACGGAACTGGCTGCCCAGCGGCGACTGGATGGTCGCCAGGCTGATGATTTTCTTCTCTTCCTTGAACGCCTGTACCGCGACGTCTTTCTCGACACCATTGACCACTTGCTTGGTGTAGGTGGTGATCGGCTTCTGCTCGATGAAGATCACCGCCATGCTGCGGCCGACGTTGCTGCGCGTGGCGCGGCTCATCAGCTCGCCACCGTGGCCGTCGAGGTGGATGTTCACCTGTGGACGACCGTGCTCGTCGAAGCTTGCCTTGGCGTCGGTCACCTGGTCACCGGTGATGATCAGGCCACGCTCGATCTGCGCCGCCGGACGATTGCCCTCACGGAACTCGAAGCTCTCGGAAGAGGCCTTGGACGCGCCCGGTTCAGCACCGAGGCGGAACTCCAGGTTGGCGGTCTTGCCGAGGATACGCTTGGCTTCGGCGGTGTCCTGCACGCCCGGCAGCTCGACCACGATGCGGTTGGCGCCCTGGCGCTGCACGATCGGTTCGGCCACGCCCAGCTCGTTGACCCGGTTACGCACGGTGGTCAAGTTCTGCTTGATGGAGTATTCGCGGATTTCCGCCAGCTTGGCCGGGGTCATCGCCAGACGCAGCACCGCCTGACCATTGAGGTCGGCCGGCACAATGTCGAAATCGTTGAAGGTCTTGCGGACCAGCGCACGGGCCTGCTCGCGGGTATCTTCATCGCTGAAGCCCAGCTGAATGGCACCGTTGAAGGCCGGCAGGCTGCGATAGCGCACGCGCTCTTTGCGCAGCAGGCTCTTGACGTCGCCTTCGTAGACTTTCATCCGCGCGTCGAGGGCTTTATCCATGTCCACTTCCAGCAGGAAGTGCACACCACCGGACAAGTCCAGACCCAGCTTCATCGGATGCGCACCAAACTTGCGCAGCCATTGCGGGGTGGTCTGGGCCAGGTTCAAGGCCACAACGTAATCGTCGCCCAACGCCTTGCGCACCACGTCCTTGGCTGGCAGTTGGTCTTCCGCCTTGACCAGGCGCAACAGACCGCCCTTGCCGTTTTCGGCGATGGACGCAGCCTTGACCTCGATATTGGACGCCTTGAGCGCAGCGCTCGCACGGTCCAGATCGGCCTGGGTGACCTGCAGCGCAGTGCTTGCGCCACTGACCTGAATGGCCGGGTCATCCGGGTATAGATTGGGAGCGGAATAAATCAGCCCGACCGCCAGCACCGCCAGGATCAGTACATATTTCCACAGAGGGTATTTGTTCAGCATCACGCCGCCCGCTTATGACGCGGGCGCCTTGCGCGCCCCGTCGATTGAATAGAAGTTGTTACTTAGATCGCTTTCAGCGTGCCTTTTGGCAGCGTGGCCGCGATAGCGCCCTTCTGGAACTTCATTTCAACAGTGTCGGACACTTCCAGAACCACGAAGTCATCGGCCACTTTGGTGATCTTGCCAGCGATGCCGCCGGTGGTGACCACTTCATCGCCCTTCTGCAGGCTGCCCAGCAGGTTCTTCTGCTCTTTGGCGCGTTTGGCCTGTGGACGCCAGATCATCAGGTAGAAGATGACCAGGAAGCCGACCAGGAAAATCCACTCGAAACCGCCGCCCATAGGGCCGGCAGCAGCAGGTGCAGCCGCGTCAGCCATGGCATTAGAGATAAAAAAGCTCATTTAGCACTCCAGTTGCAAGTATTGAATCTAGGGATCGGAAAACTCAGTCCAAGGGCGGTACAGGCAACCCGCGCTTGGCATAGAAGGCCTCGACAAAGGCGGCCAATGTACCCTGTTGGATAGCCTCGCGCAAACCAGCCATAAGCACCTGATAATGGCGCAAATTGTGGATGGTATTGAGCATACTGCCGAGCATTTCGCCGCACTTGTCCAAATGATGCAGATAAGCGCGGGAGAAGTTCTGGCAGGTGTAGCAATCGCACGTCGGATCCAGCGGCGAATCATCATGGCGATGGAACGCGTTACGGATCTTCAGCACGCCCGTGTCGATGAACAGATGCCCATTGCGGGCATTACGGGTTGGCATCACGCAATCGAACATGTCCACCCCGCGGCGCACACCCTCAACCAGATCCTCCGGTTTGCCAACGCCCATAAGGTAACGAGGTTTGTCAGCGGGCATTTCGCCCGGCAGGTAATCGAGCACCTTGATCATCTCGTGCTTGGGCTCGCCCACCGACAGGCCGCCAATCGCCAGGCCATCGAAGCCGATCTTGTCCAGGCCTTCGAGCGAGCGCATGCGCAGGTCGCGGTGCATGCCGCCCTGGACGATGCCGAACAGCGCCGCCGTGTTCTCGCCATGGGCGTTCTTCGAACGTTGGGCCCAACGCAACGACAGCTCCATGGACACCCGCGCCACGTCTTCATCGGCCGGGTACGGCGTGCATTCGTCGAAGATCATCACGATGTCCGAGCCCAGGTCGCGCTGGACCTGCATCGACTCTTCCGGCCCCATGAACACCTTGGAACCGTCCACCGGAGAAGCGAAGGTCACGCCCTCCTCCTTGATCTTGCGCATCGCACCGAGGCTGAACACCTGGAAACCGCCGGAGTCAGTCAGAATCGGGCCTTTCCACTGCATGAAATCGTGCAGGTCGCCGTGGGCCTTGATCACTTCCATGCCCGGGCGCAGCCATAGGTGGAAGGTGTTGCCGAGGATGATCTCCGCGCCCGTGGCGACGATGTCCCGTGGCAGCATGCCCTTGACCGTGCCGTAGGTGCCCACCGGCATGAACGCCGGGGTTTCCACGGTACCGCGGGGGAAGGTCAGGCGACCGCGACGCGCCTTGCCATCGGTGGCAAGCAACTCGAAGGACATGCGACAGGTGCGACTCATACTGTTTCCTCGGGCCCGCGTGGCGCGGGGTTACGGGTGATGAACATCGCATCACCGTAGCTGAAAAAGCGGTATCCATGCTCGACGGCGGCCTTGTAGGCGGCCATGGCTTCGGGATAACCGGCGAACGCCGAAACCAGCATCAACAGCGTGGATTCGGGCAAATGAAAGTTGGTGACCAGGGCATCGACCACATGAAACGGCCGGCCCGGGTAGATAAAGATGTCGGTGTCGCCACTGAACGGCTTGAGCACGCCATCGCGCGCGGCGCTTTCCAGGGAACGCACGCTGGTGGTCCCCACCGCCACCACCCGTCCACCGCGGACGCGACAGGCCGCCACGGCATCGACGACTTCCTGGCTGACTTCCAGCCATTCGTTGTGCATGTGATGGTCTTCGATGCGCTCGACCCGCACCGGCTGGAACGTACCGGCGCCAACGTGCAACGTCACGAACGCCGTCTCCACGCCCTTGGCGGCAATCGCCTCCAGCAACGGCTGATCGAAATGCAGCCCCGCCGTCGGCGCCGCCACCGCCCCCAGGCGCTCGGCGTACACGGTCTGATAACGCTCGCGGTCCGAACCTTCGTCCGGGCGGTCTATATAAGGAGGCAACGGCATGTGCCCGACACGGTCGAGCAGCGGCAACACCTCTTCGGCAAACGCCAGCTCGAACAACGCATCATGCCGCGCCACCATCACCGCCTCGCCACCGCCGTCGATCAAGATCGAGGAACCGGGCTTGGGCGACTTGCTGGAACGCACATGGGCCAGCACGCGATGGCTGTCCAGCACCCGCTCCACCAGAATCTCCAGCTTGCCGCCGGAGGCCTTCTGACCAAACAACCGCGCCGGGATCACCCGGGTATTGTTGAACACCATCAAATCGCCCGGGCGCAAATGCTCAAGCAAATCAGTGAATTGACGGTGAGCCATGGCACCGCTGACCCCGTCCAGGGTCAACAGTCGACTGGCGCGACGCTCGGCCAAAGGGTGGCGGGCGATCAGCGAATCCGGGAGTTCGAAAGTAAAGTCAGCAACACGCATGATGGGGTTCGTCTAGCAGGGCCGGAAAGTCTAGCGGAATTATTAAAAATTCACCATGAAACGTGATTGACCAACGGTAGGCACCTCTCTATACTTCGCCGCCATTGAGCCCTGATGGCGGAATTGGTAGACGCGGCGGATTCAAAATCCGTTTTCGAAAGGAGTGGGAGTTCGAGTCTCCCTCGGGGCACCATCTTAAAGAAAGACCTTGAAATTCAAGGTCTTTTTTTTCGTCTGGAGGAAAGTGGGTTGGGTCGTGATCGAAGCAGATCCCAGCCATCCCCCGCACCCGTTTTTGTGGCGAGGGGATTCATCACCGCTGGGCCGCAAATCCTGTGGATGAGAAAGTCTCCATGGCGAGGAGAAACCCGTGGCGAGGGAGCTTGCTCCCGCTTGAGCGCAAAGCGCTCACAAAAAAGTCACTGCCCTCACCGATATTCCAGGTCATGCATCACCAAGACATGAACCACCCACCCATATCCACCCCACCCTCCTCACCCAGTCACTAAGGATTTCACCCCATGGAATTGCTGCTGGAAACGGTCGCTCTTTACTCGCTGAAGCTGGCTTATGAGACGGAGGGGCATAGCCCGATTTTGCGGGATGATCCGTTGATGGGCGGGTGTGATCGGGAGGTTTTTGGGTTGTTGGTCCGGCGGGGGGATTTGGTTGGGATTCAGGGGGAAATTGGGCGGTGTTTGGATTTGGCGTTGGGGGCGGTTGGGGGCGCTGATACAGCTCTGGGCCGTGAGCTGCATCAGTTGGCGTCAGAGTTCAGCACTGTGCAGACTATGGAACAGCTTGATGCCCCACTCATCGCGCTGAGGGGTTATCTAAAAGATATCCAGTGAATAGCGTTTAACGGACGGGCTTCGTCAGGAATTAACGCCCCTGCTTCATCCAAGACAGGGGATTTCTCGACTGTTCAGCGGCTAGATGATCTGCGGCGATCACTCAGTTTTCACGGCAATACAGAACAGCAAGTGAATACCGGCCATTGCGGCCTGGGATTCGTGTTCCTTTTGTGAAAGCCAAATGGTATTTCTGGCCATACGATATGCCTCTAATGGATCGAGCATTGAAGTGTCGGCGCCTTGATGCAAGAGCGAATGACCTAACCTACCGTCCGGGTAGCGTAGCCAACCTTCCCATCCCAACAACGACGCCCCTGCGACCTTAAGAAGCTCCAAAGCGTTCATCGCATGCGGGTAAGGAAGGACCAGTTCGCTCTGAGACGCGGACAACCGTTGTAAATCATCTATCGTCATGTACAACCCCTTTTCCGTAGTCCGCCATGAAGGAAAGTAGACTCGTCTCTTTTCCCGAAAACTCCTCCAAGCTCTATAAAGCACAACGGGAGCAACGCGGCGAAATCGAAAAAGCTCAAACCGCTGAACAGCGTGCTGCCGACGCATACGCAGCAGCTTTGGCCGACGGTGACGACGCAGTCAAAGAGCGTGCCGAAAAGGCTCTCAAGCAAGCATCGGAAGCAATGAAACAAGCCGCTCAAGGTAAACGTGGACTCAATACGCTTCTGGCTCAGTCGAGGCAAAAATTTATCTAATCCCCTGGACGCAACGACTCCAAAGTGCGTGGTCGGTCGCACCTAGCCAAGCCCGCCGGGCCGGATGAGCACTACACCGTATCTAATCAGTATTTGTCCTCCTATTTTATTTGATATCTCTACTGCCAAACGTCGTAACGATTTGGTACATTCGACTCGAACAAGAGCTTCCTAGCACGTGAAAATAAACTGACTAAAGAATGAATAGCTCCTCGGCAGTATTAAATTCAATAGGTGACTTATGGATGAGCAAACAAAGGGTGCATGGCTGTTAGCCCAATCGAAATGCCTTGATGGCGTGAATGGCGGGGGTAGACTAGAAAACATTCAGTATGCGGGGAAAACAGGCAGACTCTATAATTTGCTAAGGCGAAACACTATCGATGCTTCAGACTCGACCCTGCAAGCGCAAGATATCACTAGAATCTGCCAACTTAACAACATTGACCGTGCTGCAAGAGAATACGGCCTACTAGCACTCCAAAGAGAAGGCAGAATAGATATAACACCTGCAAAAGCAGTGGCGGTAATAGGCGCTACCACGACCGCTGTTCTTGAAGCGACGTCAAGTATTTTTGAAAACTGTGACCCTACGAATGAAGAGAGAGCGGCAATCTATTTGTCGGAACGCGTGTCAGAAAACCCTCTCCCCCTTGATGAGGCAAATAAATTAATTTCGGACATGTTCTCTCTGACCACCGCAAAAACTAAAGGTGTGCTGGACCTATGTAAGTCAACAGCAATAGTCGATCAGGCGGAGGATAAAGGTTTTGCAATTCTCTTTAACAATAATAATTTCCGTAATGCAGAGTACGCACAAAAAGCTTTTCGCATGATGCAGGCGCTGTCTGTAACTGACATGCAGAATGTACAGGAAGTTTTAGCACTAATAAAAAAGAGAGGCGCGATAGTAGATACTGAGGCAGCGAAAATATTGAGCGAGTCACTCTACAAGAGGGTAATCGGGATCGGACTATTTGACAGACTAGAGGTTAGCAACAATACTGAAGCCATTGGCTACCTCACATCACCAAATTCTTTTCAAAAGTTTGGACGCCCTTTTGAAGACGACCCGATTGACGATGCTAAAGCTCTCTTAGCATCGTTAACGTATGGCATGACTCGTAGCGCAGCATCTAGAGGTCATATTTCCTTCCCAGATGCACTCATTAGAAAATTGATTTCAGGAGAAGAAATTGGCGGAAAATATGGTGCAACTGCTATAGGAGAGGATTATAGAGAACTAGAGAAGCGCCAAGTTGTGCAAGTCTTCAAAAAGAACGGAAGCAGATTCACGATGAAGCTTCTCAAGAAAGACGTAGGTGAACTAGCGCGTACAATTATTTCTGGCAATGCTGGGGCACAAGAGGCACTACTCATGGATGGTGCCGCGGCTCAAAACTTTAAAGGTCCATCGGACACTAGAGCTGACATTCGAGCCAAGCACACTTTAAACGACACTCAATTTATCTTGGGCGCATTGGACCAAATGAGGAGCGAGGCATAAAATGGTTACTCCAAAAGGTGCAATGCTGGAAGAATTAGTCCGAGCGTATTTTGAGAAACAGGGCTTCTTTACTATTCGATCCGTACCATTTAAATATAATGGCACAGATGTCACAGACATAGATGTTTGGCTCTACAATCGGCAAGCCGCTAGCGTTAGAGTCCGCGCGGTAGTAGATGTTAAAAACAAACGCTCACCAAAAGCGTTCGAGCGAGTACTTTGGGTTAAAGGCCTTCAAACCATACTCCATTGTGATAGAGCAATTATCGCAACAACGGATGCCGGAGCAGACCTAAGTCGTTTTGCACAAGAACAAAACATCGCCGTTTTGTCTAAGAGCTTTCTAGAACGACTGGATAAAAATATCGAAGCCGAATCTAGGCTTTCGCTCGAAGAGTTTAATGCACTAATCCAAATCAACCCCGCCCACAAACAGGATGGTGACTGGTTAAAGGTTATATCAGACTCAAAATCAGCCATCGTAAGTCAGCCAGGCTTTGCGGCATTCAACAAAATCATGATTGCTTTTCGTTTCTTTGCCGAACGCGCAGAAGTTAGAGCACAACATCAAGAGCAAACGATAAGATGCGCCCTCTTAATCGCCTCACTAGCAAGCATTGCACTTGATGGCGCGCTGGAGAAACTAACTTTTGAAGATCGCCATCGTCGATACGAGGGTATAAAAGATGGTGTAACCTACGGAAACACGAACGGAAAATTCAAACAAAGCATCGATGTAGCATTGAATGTAATATCTGAAAGCATTAGCAACGGCAAGACCATCGCCGCACAAGCCAAAGAGAAAATTGACGAAAAACTTTCTCAAATACGAGCAAGCGTTATAGCTGAACATTTTGCTCGGGAGCATAACTCTCAAGCATTATTTTCAGTTGCGAAAGAATTTGATGTTGCTGCTCATTCTTTGAACCCTGACGCGATGTGGAACATGTCCATAGAGGCACGATCTGTGCTAGGCATATTTGCAGACTTTTCGCAGGTAAAACGTTCGGTCCTGCCGGTTGCCCAGCAAAACAATCTGACGCCTAGATCAGCCACATTAGATACGACGCTAATTAATGATGAGGAACCGCATCCTGCTGGCACTGAAAACAATTCAAGCCCTCAAAGAAAACTATTTAAATCCTAGCAAAATCGTATAGGTGTTACCGTTGTGCAACACCTATACAATCAAACTAAAATATTGAACCAAGTAATTGTGACGCCTCATTAGGCTTACGGAGAACGCCTATACATCTGGGCAATAAAGCTAACCAACAAAGGCTCAGCCTTTTCCGAAACTAGCCTTGAATCATTTACCGTCAAAATATGCTCACCAATAGAAGCATGGGCAATAGCGCAGCGAAATCGATAAATAATATAAGCTGTTGATTTCTGCAAATGGTCTAACGTCCAACCAAATCTGGCTTTTTCAATACTGGCTTTATTGAAGGAATGTTTAGAATGAGCGATAAACTCATTTCGTTTCTGTATATTATCGTTAAACGCCCAAGGAAACCCATCTTTCTCGTAAGCATAAAGAAGTTCATCTATCACCGCATCGTGGGATGACGTGCGAAAAAAAACCTCCAGACTACATGCTAACGAGGATTCGTCGGTCCAGTATTTCTTTATCAATCGCAATAACCGTTGATACTCGCTATTATTATACGTAGCTAAAAGTTTACCGACCCCTTTTAAATCGGCCCCAAGGGTTTTTATATCCTCGACCAAATCGTAGTCAAAGCTAAGCTCCAGCAAATGAAATAGCGCCAAATAATGGCCAAGCGGCGTCGAATCATATATTGCTCGCAATGTCGCAGTGCGGTGATCCGAAGTGGGAAGTTGAAGATTAGCAATCGCACGTATAGAGCTGACCCCCGTTATCTGCCCATTGAGCTCAAGTGGAGTATCATGGGAAAAACCGCCCCATATCGCACTTGAGCTCTTGTACTCTTCAATATAAATCTCATAGAACACAACCTCCAAAACAACATAATCATATTTAAATAAATAGTCAAATACCTGCAATTCTTCTAGATCTTCGGACCTAGTATCCCGCAGATAGGCTGCAGCCAACAAAGCCGAAGCTTCTCCGTAGGTGAAAGCCTCGCCTTTACACGACAAAAGATAACACTTGGCTATTGCATGTGAGTCGAGATCCATTTTGAAAGTTTCATTTCTCTGATAACGGGTCGAAAGATGGAGGATAGGTATGGCTATATAGCCATCTACTGCGCACTCCCCTTGAAATTCCGAGACCGCGAGACTAGCATCAATCTTCAAATCTTCAAAAGGAACCTGCCGAACTAAATCCGTGTAGTTCATTACTCCGCCTCACGTTCCCATATATCACGCAAAGGAGTTTGCCCTTCGTCTCTAAAAAACTCTTTAAATGATACGAATATTAGTTTTCGGGTTGCATATCCTATATTCGTTTTGCGGCTCGGAAACCCCGAAATAATCTCCTGAAAGAGATTCAACCCTAACGACTCTTCTGACTGTTCTGTCGCTATATCTGATGTAACTTTTTTAAGAGCAGTTTTTATGCGCTCCTGCCTATCGGGCGTAGAACCGAAATCTGCGGCCGCTGCAAAAAAACCATTAATAGTATTTTCATTTCCAAGCCAGTTGGTAGCTGAAAGCCCGCCATTCGCTGGCTGTGTATCCTCTACAGCATCGTCAAGATCGCAGTAAAATCTAAAAAAGTTGACGAAGTCACCAAACTGAATACCAAACTGTTCTACATCCTGTTGAAGAACGGCTTGTTCACTTAGTCGTTGCGCTACCACGTTTTGCTTGTCTACTTCTGGGGACTTTAAAAGATAGGCATGATAGCCGCTTGAAATTTTATCCAAAGAATATCTACGCGATCTCGTTCGCCGCCCCCTTCAACCTCTGGCACCAATTCCAGCCCTTCGATCTCTTTCATCAAAGTAGCTCGTAAGCTTAGTGACAGAATTTCAATTTGATGCCGCATTGACATCGGCTTTTGACCCGCATTCAAGACAATTATTCGATAAATAAGATGATCAAGATCCGGCTCGGCTCTTATCTCAAGATGAACGAGTTGCTCTGGTGGAAAGGTATGTCCGCTCTCAAGTATTTCTTTCAAAATAAATGTTCGCTGCAACCCATCTAGAATATTTAAAGGAGCCGACTCCAATAACAAATCCTTCAGTTTTCCATGATCTCCTGACTCCACAGCCTGCTTTGCTCGCACTGAGATCTCTATGGGTAGAGCAAGAGTAATCGTGGGCAGAAGTGTTCCATTTATAATATCTGCCTTCAATCTTGTGTATGCAGTAAATTTTTCCCGCCGCCTTTGAATGGAAAACGAAGCAAATTCATCTCCAACAAGCGAAATATAATTCGGTATATCGCATTGAGCATAAATTACAGGTGTTGATGTTCGTAAATCTTGCGCCGTGCCTAGTACACTGAGTTCCATATCTGCGTCCGCCTGAGGTAAATATTTTCTACGATAGAACTCACTTTACCTTTACTTTCCTTACCTTGGGAAGCCGGCAGCGTTTTAAAAAGGTATTCCACTCTGTCAGCTACCCATACCCGGAGGGTTCTTGGTGCAAGCGGCGAGAGTATCCGCTTACCGACGGAGCTCCAGGATCACGCCCCACTCAAGAAGGCCTAAGCTCGCCAGTTTTTTTACCAGCCTAACCTCAACCCATTCGCAGCGATGTAACGGGGCTGCAGATAGGCGCTCTGGATCGCTACAAGCGTCGCAGGCGCATAACGGTAGATCTGCATGGACGTGCTTCTTTCGGAAGCCGGCCAGGATGATATTCAGCTTATTGGCGCTAGAGAGGGGCTGTAGCAGCGTGCGCATCGCGTTGTATTGCTGCTTAGGCTATCAAGCCCCAGTAGTTGAGTGCCTCGCATCCGATTCATCGAGTCTCATGATCGCATTGTTGCTTCATTGAGTCAGGATGCAGAATTCATTCGTGCGCCTGTGAGAATTACCTCTAACGGTGTACCCCCGCTGTATCCTTAACTCTCTTGCAGAAAAACTCAATAAAGCCGGAATAAATCAATCCAGTTCAAATGGCTTCGGCCTGTCAAAACTGCCTATACACCAATGAGGGCGGCCCACAGCGCAAAGCGGCGCTAATGAATTTGGATCAACCAAGGCCAGATTCTCGAATGGATTGCACGAGGTCGCATAGATTCTCGATACAAGGCCAGCACCCACGATCACGTATCCCTATATGTATCCCGATATAGAAAACCGCTCAGTAAGCCTTGAATTTACTGAAATATTATAGTCTCCCTTGAAAGGAGGTCTTGCTAGGTAAGACCTCCTTTCTACTCAGGCAGCGTGTAGCTCTGCTACCCTACCTCACCTCAACAATATCCAAAGCCCGATTCGCCAACAGCTCACTCACCTCAATCACCTGCAAAATCCCCAACGCCACGTGCCGCCGCGACCCATCCAAATCAAACGCCAAATCACTGATCATCGCGTTCGCCGAAGCCAGATTCTCACTGAGGTTCGCAAGCAAACATTCAGAATCCACCCCCGGATCAATCCGTAAAATAGAATCGGACTTATCAGACGTTTCCCCCTTAGGCTTGGGTTTCAAATAGTAATCCAGGGCACGAGTGGCCGCTTCGTCGAGTTTTTTATTGCGAGCCGATTGGGCACGAGACGTGGGTTCATCTGTAACTGGAGGATTCGGTGTAATTTTGACCATGGTCCTAGCTCTCTTTGGTTGAGGCTACGACCCGCTCGCGACTAAACGATTGGGAGGCAGCTGTACGCAGGTTAGTCGACCGACGAGCTAAGAAATCGGCGCGCCCGGAGGCGCCCTGCGCACAGCCACCATCAAGTGCAGGGATGGGGATACCTGACTGATGGACGCTTGAGCGACTTAGCAACGACGGGCGACTAAACCCGATCACTGATGAGCAGTGACAGGACTCAAACTACCGACGCAACCCAAGGCGAACAAGCCGGCGGATTCTGGCGTAGTTGTAGGCAAAGGCGCAAGGCGACGTCGGCTCGCGAGTTGCGGTTGCCCAATGACTGACAGCCCCATCTGATACTTCAAATTGTTCCGGTCCCTCATAGCCAGCCCTACCTGTATTGAGGAAACAGGAACAACCACTTCAAGAAACCTCCTACATCGCGCCCCTCTCTCCCCGCGTTAGCGTCTGTCCTGCCTTTACCGGACGAGACTCACTACGTGGCGACACGCAAAAAAGACATCCCTCAGGTTCGAAACCCACCCGGCGGCGACGGGCATCACGTCACCTATCGGGACATGACCGCCAGCGAACTGGCCGAGCGCGAAGCCCGGCAGTTGGCTTACGAAGCCATGCTTGCCCGGCAGGCAGCCTATGAGCGAGAGCGCTGGGCCACGGTGGATAACAAGCCGCTGTCCACCGTAACCGGAAGCGTTTTCGCCAAGAGCTGCAAGCTCCCCAACGGCATCATCGATTACAGCAACCCCAACGGCTACGTCCCGGCAGACCTGGTCAAACAGTACGGCGATCTCATGTGGCTCGGCGGCCGGAGCGCCGATCCATCCGGCACCATTCCCCTCAAGCGGATCGGTGCGGGTACGGTTCCCGTTACCTTGGGCAGGCTCGCGCTGGGTGGTTCGGCGACTTCCTCGGCTGCAGTCGCTGGCGGCACCGTCGGCGCGGCCCTGCTGACAGGCATCGTTGCCCTGCTCTGGCCTTCCAACCTGGGCGACAGCGCGCTCTATAGCGAAGACCAGCTACGCGACCTCAAGCAGGCCCGCAGCCGCATGCGCCTGAGCGTCGAGCAGCAGGCCGACGGCAGCCTCAAGGGCTACGGCTTTTACACCGGCCAGCATCGCGACTGGGAAATGGTGGACGTTGTCCAGTTCACACCGCGAGCCGATCAGTTCATCGCTGACCTGGGTGATGGCATTGAACTGATCTGGACGCCGGCTACCAATCCGGCTGACACCCTCGGCATTCCTGCCTTGGAAGCGGCGCCCCAGGCGCCGCCTATTTGGATCTATCCGCCGACGCCGATGGCTGACAGCATCATCGTCAATCCGATCTATCCGCCGGAGTACAAGGATTTCATTCTGGTGTTTCCGGCGGAGTCGGGGGTTCGGCCGGTTTATGTGGTTTTAAGCGTTCGTCGAAAGGGTTTGGCCGAGACCGGCCACGACTATCATCCAGCCCCGAAAACCCATGAAATTATTGGCTTCCCTGGATTGAAGAGAGGCAAGAAAAAAACACCTGTACAAGGAGGTGGCGGCCTGCGGGATCGCTGGTTTGATGCGAAGGGCAGAACCATTTATGAATGGGATTCTTCACATGGTGAATTGGAAGCCTATCGTGCGAGTGATGGAAGTCACCTAGGAGCCTTCGATCATATTACTGGCGAGCAGACAGACGGCCCCAAAAAAAACCGTAATATCAAAAAATATTTGTGAGGATCAAATGGGACTCAAACTCAGACTTGAATGGTATGGCAAGCAAACCGAAACCTACGAAGGGGAAGAGTATTCGGAAGACTTGGGTGATGACGGCTCTGTCATTGAAGCCCTAGGGATTCCAGTCGAAAACAGCATAAACAACGGGGGGGTTGATGTTCCCCAAGAATGGGTAAAAATTCTCCAACCTCACTTTCGACACTCAATTGATTGGAGTAGCTACGACTACCAGATTGCTTTCGACTATCGAGATACCTGGTAGCCACTGAAGCTGTAGCCAATAAAAAGAGAAAAGCAGATTCACGCCAGCCATATAGAGGCGTGCGGCTCACCCGAGCAGCTATTGCTTCAGGTCTTCAATCAGCTTACCTACCGCCAAATCAGCCACCCGGGAAAACGCCGCACGCGCAGCTTCAGGATCGGTGGCGTACTGCTCCGGGGTGTAAGCGATGGTGTTGCTTTCATTGAATACCGAAATGGTATTGAAGTTGCGCCAAACCGAGGTGCCGCTGCGTTTCATGGAGGCGTTGACGCCAATGACGGGGTAAAGCACGGTGCTGTAGTTTTTCAGGCTAAGCCCCCACTGCGAGACCATGATTTCAACATCGGCGTCCGCCCTCTCACCCTGCGCCACGAGGGTGAACAACCCTTCTTGCTTGATGCGCCTCTCGAAGCTTTCACGCACCAGTTGGCCCACATCGATACCGTGAGCCTGCATGTTGTTCAGAATCAACTGGGAAATATCTGCCGTCGCGCCGTCGGCCACCTTGGTGCCCGCGACCGAACCGGCGCCTGCCAATGCGCTCGTGCCGACGCTCGATGCCCCGGCGGCCATGCCAGTCGCGGCGCCTGCTCCGGCCCCCAGGCCGGCACCCCACGCCTGGGTCATGCTCGTGTATTTGAAGTTTTCTACCGCAAAGTACACGGGAAGGATCTTGATCGTTTTGATCTGGTGGCGGTCTTCAACGCTCAAAGACTTGGTTACGCACCCGGAAAGCAGGGCCAGCGAAAGCAACGCGAAAATCAACTTTTTCATAGGTGAGAAAACCGATACCTGATGAATGAGGCTCGTGGCGCCATGACCAAAAACCGTTTCAATAGAAGCGGTCTTCTTCCTTCATGCGATAAATGCTTCCGAAGGTCATGAAGGAGATCCCGAGGAATACCAATGTCAGCAACACCCCGCCAGCCATGACGAAGAAGCTGGCGCGATAAGTGTGTAGCTCGGTGGCGATACTGCTGATTTGGGGGAGCCAACGTGAGTACAGCAGGGGAACGTCACCCCCTACTTCGTACTGATCATGTTCGTTATAGCGCTGGTCCATGTATTCGTCTTCATGGACTTGTTGATCACCGTCGGTATACCGGTAATGAATGATGATCCCGTTTTCATTCATCGGGATGCTTTCCAGTTGCGTCACGGTGCCTTTTACCTCGACAGCGCTCCATTGAACTGCCCCATAAATGGTTCCGGAATGTTTTGCCAGGGAGGCTAGAAACAACAACACGCAGCAAGCTACGGTAAGCAGGACGATTCGGTTATACAGGTGGTCTTTTTCAGCTTCTCGTGGGTAAAACATGCTCGATCCTTCGCGTGAAATCTTCCGCAAGCCTATCGGCGTTCGACCGGACAACTTGAATTTTCTCCAGCGCTTTCCCTCATTTCTTGAGGTACCGCCAGGAGGGAAAGCAAGGATTTGTTTGGGTAGTCATTTCTTGTTCTAGGACTGGGCACCAGGCACATGTTCATCGGTAACAGGAAGATTCGGCGTAAGCGCAAGGCGATGTGGCCTGGTAAGGTTCGCTTGCCCGGTATTATCCGACAACCTGTTCTGACGCTGTTTTTATCCCCTCTAGTAACCTGCAACGCATGTGTTTATCGCCGGTAGCAGCATGATGAGCTTCTTGCCTACTTCGACTTGGCGCTCCAGCGGGACCAACGTTTGCTCATAGGCAATCCGCTTCTTTGTCGCCTCCTGAGCGGCGTTCAGTTTTCCTGCGCCCCTCATGGAGAATCCCGCGACGCTGGTACTTTCATCCGTCACTTTGCTGGTGAGGTCTGCTTTCGCGGTTTCCTCGTTAGCCAAGGCTGCCTGCTGTTCTTTCACTATGGCCCTGAAGTCACCGGCTTTTACAGGTTCATTCTCGATGGACTGTAGACGGGTAATGAGACCTTCCTTGACCTTGAGCGTCGCTTGCACCATGCCGTCGGGTAAGGCGCTCGCCGCTTCCTGGGTCTCTTTGCTGCCTTGCTGGATGGTGCCCCACAGCACCTCCTTGTCGTTTGTGGTCTGCGCGTGAGTGAGCATGCACTCCAGCACCTTGCGAGCGCCGGCGTAGGAGGCGTATTGGATGTTGTACTGGTAGCGATCAGATGCAGCTATACCCAATAACGACAGTCCTGCCCCGGTATTCATCAGGCCAGGCTGGCCTGCCACAGCGCCACCAACGGCCGCAATGGCGCCTATCGACGTATAGTCGCCGGTAGCCCAATCCAACCGCCCTCGATCCAGCGAATGCTTGTTTATCAGCTGGCGCAGGGCTTCTGCGTGTTTTTGGGCGATGCTCATTTGCGCGTAGTGGCTAGGATCAGGGGCGAGGACTGGCGGCGCAAAGCCGACAACGTCTTCGGGTGGCAAAGGCCAACTGTCATGGACCGGAGACCAAGCGCACCCGCCCAAGAGAAGCGATGCTGCACAGAGTAAGACAACACCAGTATGGTAGGGCTTCATGAAAATCCTTATGACATAAGCAACGCGGCTCTCTCGCAAGATAGTTCACGCCCCAATGCTGTCAAACCGCTACCCCTAAAATATCCAACCTATCGCCGTCGGCACTTCAGCTTATTGCCAAAAGTGAGGAGAGACGATTAGACAAGCGAAGCGGTACGGCTATATTCACAAGGCTTTCATCCTGAATGGATTTGAATCCATCGCTGTAGATCCTGCCGGAGATGACGTAAGCATCCGAACCGGACTCATCTCCTGTTCTGAGATAATTATGCTCGGACAAAGGAATTCCCCATGGCCTTAGTCGACCCTAGAAATAATGAGTACGACGTTTCCAAACTACAGAGCGCCAGCATTATCGGGCACGTAACCACTCATTCCGCACGCATTTGGATTCGAGTCTATAAACCAGGGAACTGGAGCTTGGTTTGGTCAAAAAAAATAATTGAAGGAGACTTGGTAACGCTTGCCGGCAAGCCGTTGAAGGATTTTTTGAAACCTTTTGACTGCGCCTATGAGTCACATGACTTCAACTGGAACGATGATCTGACCCACACATTTGACCTAGAAGGTTTGGATCAAGATACGGCTTACTATTACTATCTGATGACCGACGAGACGGACGGTACGGAAACATTTCGCAGGACCGAAATCGGCTGCCATAAATCACTCTCTTTTAGAACCATGGCTGACAAGATGCTTGATTTCAGCTTTGGTTTTTATAGCTGCCATGATCCGTTTAATGCCAATGGAAGTTATGGCGCCTGGCCTCTATTTTTGGAAAAAATGGATATTTCGAACGCCCGGTTCTCTATAGGCGGTGGCGACCAGGTTTATGTTGATTGTCAAGACAGCAAGCACTTTCCCGATATCTGGGAGTGGTTAAAAGACAACAAAGATGATCTGATAACCGAGAGCTCCACAAAAGGAAAACTTGACACTAAAAAACTTGATGCGTACCTGCTCAATCTATACCGCTGGTACTATCGGGTGTACTGGAAATTTCCGCACCTCCAGGAAGCATTTTCCAAATTCCCGCAGTATATGATCTGGGATGATCATGAAATCATGGATGGCTGGGGTCTCGCACGGACTCAGAGAGAATTGCAATAATTTCGAGGTTTTTCGAGCGTGATGACAAAGTAACAGACCGAAAACTGGTCAACTCAATGTGGACGGCTGCGCGGACTGCTTACTTCGAATATGCGCATAGCCACAACCCTGAGACTGGCGTTTCTAAAGATCTGTTAAAAAAACCAGAGTCCTGCATCTGGGATTATAGTTTTGATAAGGGAGGGGTTCCATTTTATATGCTTGACATGCGTGGGCATCACGACG
Organism: Pseudomonas sp. St316; assembly: GCF_018325905.1. Classification (NCBI taxonomy): domain Bacteria; kingdom Pseudomonadati; phylum Pseudomonadota; class Gammaproteobacteria; order Pseudomonadales; family Pseudomonadaceae; genus Pseudomonas; species Pseudomonas sp. St316. The sequence continues at coordinate 5,579,706 of NZ_AP021901.1, forward strand.
TCGAAAGCCCCGAAAATAAGAATTTTATTCTTGGAACAAAACAAATCGAACGATTCGAATCGTGGCTGAAAAGTAACGAGAGTGCATCCTCGCCCCTATTATTTGTGGTTAGTCCGGTACCATTTGTTCATTGGAAGTCTGTTGTATTGACGGCGGGATCATGGATAGATTCAGCGAAAGATGACTGCATGGATGAATGGGATCATAGTAGCAATCATGCAGAGCGCAACCTCCTGCTTGACTACATTTTTCGTACACTAGATGAAGGCGGCAAGACGCTTGTATTCATAAGTGGCGATGTTCACTGTGCTGCGGCCTTTCGACTAAGCCACGACAAATATCGTAAAGCCAGTATTTATCAAGTCACCTCAAGTGCTATTTCCCGGATGCCGGCTGGTCAGTTTGCCGGAAGCGGCATCGCGAACTCAGGAAGGATCAGCGGCCATGACTCGATCTATTTTGAACATCTTTTCAGTCACTCGGAAGATAAAAACTTTGCGATTTTCCATGTGACGGGCGGTGCTTCTGCCTCTGTAGACCTGTGTTGGCCTGGTGGCACCCAAGGAGAGGCGGTGGTGAAGACGCTCCGACTTCGATAGCCGAATCGATCACCTATTCTGACGCTGTCCCCTCTCCCACAGGCAGGCCTCCATGATCCAATGCAAACGAGCCTATGAAACAGCCAGCGCCGAGGACGGCGTACGGGTTTTGGTGGACCGCTTGTGGCCGCGTAATTGTCGTAAGGACGAACTCCCCATCGCGGAGTGGCTGCCGGAGGTTGCGCCTTCCCATGAGCTGCGCAAGGCGTTCAAGGCGGGGGCTGTTTCGTTTGAGCAGTTCAAGGTGGCCTATCGCAAGGAGCTGGCTGCACAGCCGCAGTGTTGGTGGCGGTTGGTGGATGTTGCACAGGGTGGCAACCTGACCCTGGTGTATGCCGCCAAATCCGCGGTCGAGAACAATGCCGTGGTGTTGGCTGAATGGTTGGAGGATGAGGTGGAGAAGCGGGCAGACGCGAGTTCACCGGTTTGTTATCGATCCGAATTCGCCGGCCATTGATGTGAACTGAACTCCATTCCGATCAGTGAGCTGCTGCTCCTTGGAACGCACCGAATTCATCCTCGTGATCAAACTCCAACAGATAGCTCTCGGTCACATGCCCGCCGGGAGCGACGTAGCTCGCCAGCAGCGCGTGCAGGTCGTTGCACAGGTCGGTCCGCGATTGATAGGCGCCGACGCCGTAGTTGGGATCGAAGAGTCGCCCCGTCTGGCCGTCGTCAAAGGACGCTGCGATAGCGTGACCACCACCGCCCTGCGGGCCATCGACGTAGTAGAACGAAATAATGAAATGACGGGGCCCGAGCCTTTGATGGATATCGAGGATAATGTGGCTGGCAACGCCACCGAGGTAGCTCTCATCGCCGCTCGAACCGCGTCCGATGATCACCTCGGCGGTGATATCCAGCGCCGCCCTGACACCGAGAAACATATTGGCAGTCAGCCCCTGCTGAGCCTCGGCGATCTCCTCCTTTCTGGCCCGCAACGCATCGACACAGTCATAAGGCGCACCGATCGCGACCCAGAGCGTACTAAAACCGAAGCACACGCCCAGGCCGTCCCCGCCAAACCAGGGAATCGCCCCGCCGAATAGAGCGCCTTGGCCTTCCCATCTTGTGCTCTGGTGCGCTCGTGGGAAGGTGAACATGGGGGAGTGCTCCGGGAGGATGGTGTCTGTCAACGGTAGACGAGGGGTAGCCGGGGCGCCATTTATGCGGGGAGGAAATCTGCCAGTCGTTTTTCCTGGTGCACCGGGTTGTAGGGTTTTGGGGCTGCTGCGCAGCCCAGCGGGAGCAAGCTCCCTCGCCACGGGTTGGGGGTTGCCTGGGGTGGGTGGCGGGCTTGTGACGTGGGTGGCGTACTTTTTTGTGGGGTGCGGCTAAGATGGCGCAGAGGCGAAATCACAAGGAAGGCTGGCGTGATGCAATCCCGTTTCGATCCACTGGTTCACATCGATTGGAAAACACCCGGCAGCGACTTGCTCGGGCTGTTGCAGCATTACTATCCCGACCTCGGTGTGTTTGCCGGCCCGGGGTTCGAGGCGTTGTTGGATGAGCTGTCCAACGAGATGCCCGAAGTCTGCTTCGACGTGCTAGCGCCGGTGTTGGCGGCTCAGGGTTATGACTTGTGGAACCTGGATGCCGGTGGCGACGACTATCGGCCGGTGGTTGTTCCGGCCGATCAACGCGAGGCGTTTGCCCAGCACTGGCAGGGCCAGCGCGGCGAGCCGAGGTTCACGGCGAGTTTGATCGCGCCGCCGGAGCCTGCCGCCATCGAACGCAAACCGGCCAAAGCCAAACGCAGCAAGGTGAACTGGCTGCAGGAAGTCCATGACTATCCCGGCGCCACCTATGTGCATGAGTACAACTACCGCAACGGTTGGGCCGCCATCACCGAGCAGGACGAAGACCAATGGTTGTGCTTCCTGATCGATTACAACCAATGGCCGCCCGCCGAGCAGGACATGCTCGAACACCGGACCGATGGCGTGGACGGCGCGGACTTGCAGCTCATCGATGCCGATGCCCAGCGCAGCCTGTGGAAACGTCGGGCATACGCGGCGATTACAGCGCGGATGACCGTTACCAATACGAAATTCGGCACGGCGATGAGATCGCGGCGTTCGGGCCGGCCGAGGTCCAGTGGCCGGAGTTTGAACAGCCTTGTGTGGTGGTGGGTTCGGAGATATTCGAACGCCAGCGGATTTACGAACCCGAGCATTTGACGCGGATCTGGCGGATCACGGCGGACAGCAACGAGGTGATTTTCGAGCACGCGGATGAACTGACGATCCTGCCCGTCGGCCCTGGTCGCTTGCTGTTCATGCAGCACAACGGCCCGAAGTGCTGGGTCTGGAATCAAGACTCACCGCACCAAGCCATCGCGGCCCAATCGATGCCCACTGAGGCCTATAAGCTGCGGGCGTCTACCGCGTACCTGGGGGGTGACGAGGTTCTGCTGTTCAGCGAAGGCGCGCGGCAGAATGTCGAGCATTCGGGTTATCAGGAGACGGTGTTGTTGGCGTGGCGCTTCAACTTCATGACCGGCACTGCGACGAAGGCGACATTGGACGGTTTCGGCAGTGAGCTGCGTCAAGACACGCGCCTGCTTGTCACGCAACCCAAGCAGGTCATTACGTTGCGCACGTTTCATGGGCAGCTTCATGTATCCCGGGGGCATGGGGATTGGTGGGTATGGGGTTATCGCACCAACACCTTTGGCACACAGACGCTGGCGTGGTTCTGGAATCAAAGCAGCGATGAGGTGGTGAAGCTGTCGAGCAAGGACATCCCGCGCATTAAACCGGATGTTCGTTATGTGCCGGGGCAGGATCGGTATCTGGCGTTTGAGACGGAGTTTGTGGCGCGGTTGCCGGGGTTTAGTGAGATGGTTGAGGCCAAGGGGCGTGAGGTTTTGGTTTTTGAGTGAGGTGGTTTGCCCACCGCGCGCCTTCGACCGCTCGGCTCTGTAGGAGCTGCCGAAGGCTGCGATTTTTTGATCTTGATCGTTCGCTCTAGACTCAACGGGCAATGAAAGATCGCAGCCTCGTTGCACTCGACAGCTCCTACACACAGCCCAGCGGGAGCAAGCTCCCTCGTCACAGGTTTGCTTAAACGCACAGCAACCCACGAAACCCGCGCGCCGCGTAATACGACTGCACGCCATTGTGGTAGATGAACACCCGGCCATAACGGTAGTCGCCAAAAATCGCCCCATCGAGCGAGCGAAGCGCTTGAGGGGTTGCCAGCCAACTGGATGTCTTGGCATCGAACTCGCCGAGCTGTTGCAGGGCTCGGTACTGCTCTTCCGTCAGCAGGGCGATGCCCATGTCTTCGGCCATTTCGACGGCACTGCCTTTGGGCTTATTCTCCTTGCGTGCGTCCAGGGCTGCGCGGTCGTAGCAGAGGCTTCGGCGACCGGTTGGGCTTTCCTTGGCGCAATCGCAGAAGGTGACAGCGCCGGTTTTCGGGTCGAGGCCGATCACGTCTGGCTCGCCGCCGGTGGTTTCCATGGCGTGGAGGGACTTCAGGGCTTTGGGGTTGTTTTCGAGCCGGGTTTGGACGTCGGCCCAGAGGATATCCGGGTGACGGTTCAGGTTCTTTTCGAAACGGGTTTTCAGGGTTTGAATGAGGTTGTCTTGTTCTTGTTTTTTCATGGGTTCGAGTGTCCGTGGATGATCGGTTGCTCGGGATATGCACCACCACGCTCGAACACCAGCGCGAATGGCACTTTTTACGCGAAGCTACGAAGATTTTCCGCTCAAGCAAGGGAGGCTCATACCCCCTCGAATTGCGAACAGACGGAGCCTCCCGTTGAGATTCGAGCGGCGCATACTCCTACTCAATTGAGATGCTGAGTCATGCCCCAAATGGTTATAGAACATGCGTCAGACGTTCCGCTGAGTTTTCGTCCGGTTAACCTCAACCAGGACAGCGACCTTTGCGTGCATTTCTTTGAGGACATGCTGCTGTGTGCGTTTGGTTGCGCACAACAGCTTCATGGCCCCGATGGTAAGCAGCGTTACCTTCAATCTCTCCAAGAAAAAGCAGCCGAGCTTCCTGGCAGCATTGTCCATGCCTGGGATGAAACACGGATCGTGGGCCAGATAGAAATGTCACTGCTGAAGGCAGAACCTACAGTGGGCTACATCCATTTTTTCTACCTCACCCCTGAGTGGCGATCCCGCGGTGCAGGGAAGTTGCTGCTGGCCCACGCCACTAACTTTTTTGCAGGGCTGGGGTGCGAACGGATGAGGTTGTCTGTGAGCGAAACGAACCACAGGGCAGCGCGGTTTTATAGGCACCATGGTTGGATTGATATCGGGGCCAGGCAAGATAAGCCGGAGCTGCGTTTGCGCTTGATGGAAAAGTCATTGGCGTCATACGGGTATGATCAAGACCATTCATGAGGCCTTCGGTCTAGCAGCTGGACGAACAAAATCGGCTGGTCGTTTCCACACCTTACCCAGTTGATAGAACCCCATAATCCCGTACCCGGAGCAAAAAGGATGACGTCTCTCGACCGTGCAGTGCTTGAAGATCTGGCCCCAAAAGGCGTGCTGCGTGCCGCGATCAACTTCGGCAATCCCGTGCTGGCTCAACAGGGGCCGGACGGCTCTCCCCAAGGGGTTTCGGTAGCTTTGGCCAAGGCATTGGCCCAGGCGCTGGGTGCGCCATTGGAGATGGTCACTTTTGATGCCGCCGGCAAGGTGTTTGCGGCGCTGGATGAGGATGTGTGGGACGTCGCGTTCCTGGCCATCGAGCCTGTGCGCGAAGAGCAGATTGCGTTCAGCGAACCTTACGTCATTATCGAAGGGACTTATTTGGTGGCCGCTGATTCGGCCTATCAGCATGTCCAGGATCTCGACCAGCCGGGGCTAAAACTCGCCGTTGGCAAAGGCGCTGCGTACGACCTTTTTCTTTCTCGCACGTTGGAACATGCACAACTCGAACGCGCTGCGACCTCAGCGGCTGCGGTAGACCTGTACATCGAAAAATCCCTGGATGCGGCAGCCGGTGTGAGGCAGCCGCTGGAGAAAGTGGCGGCCAGCAACCCGGCATACCGCGTGCTCGCCGGGGCTTTCACTTCCATCCGGCAAGCCATGGCGGTTCCAAGGGCTCGTGAAGCCGGCGCGGCCTACGTCAGGGACTTCATTGAGCGAAAGAAAGCGGACGGTTTCGTGCGTGCGGCTTTGATCGACAGCGGCCAGTCGGACGTGACTGTCGCGCCTTTAGCCTGAAAAAAACTTAGGAACTGCATGGCCCAAAGGCTGCGCCCCCTGCAATCAAAAACTGTGGGAACGGGCTTGCTCGCGATGGCGGTCTGTCTGGGCCGGTGATGTTGGCTGTGCCGCCGTCATCGCGAGCAGGCTCGCTCCCACAGGGGATTTGTGGCGGGCGCGACACCGTGAGCACCTGGGATCAAGACTGTGGGAGTGGGCTTGCTCGCGATGGCGGTCTGTCTGAGCCGGGGATGTTGGCTGTGTCGCCGCCATCGCGAGCAGGCTCGCTCCCACAGGGGATTTGTGGCGGGCGCAGACACCGTGAGCACCTGGGATAAAAAACTGTGGGAGCGAGCCTGCTCGCGATGGCGGTCTGTCTGGGACGGTGATGTTGGCTGTGCCGCCGTGATCGCGAGCAGGCTCGCTCCCACAGGGGATTTGTGGTGGGCGCAGACACCGTGAGCACCTGGGATCAAGACTGTGGGAGCGAGCTTGCTCGCGATGGCGGTGTATCAGCCAGCAGATTGGTTGACTGTGAATCCGCTATCGCGAGCAAGCTCGCTCCCACAGGGGGGTGGAGGCAGGCTTGGCTGTTTGTCAGGCGCTGAACGGCTTGATCCAATCAAGGCCTGCCACGGTAGAGTCGGTGGGACGGTATTCACAGCCGATCCACCCTTGATAGCCACGCCGCTCCAGGTCTGCGAACAAAGCCGCAAAATCCATATTCCCCGTCCCCGGTTCATGACGCCCCGGGCAGTCGGCGATTTGCACATGGACGGTTCGGTCATAGAAGCGGGCCAGGACATCCGCCGCGTCCCCGGTCAGCCGTTGGGCGTGGTAAAGATCGAGGATCAGCCCGACACTTGGGAAAGCCTCCAGCACCTGTTGCGCCTTGCTGAAGTCGGACATGTAATAGTCCGGCATTTCCTGCACGCAGATAACTTCGATCAGCGGCCGCAACCCCTGGTCCTCAAGGTAATTGACGGCGTACTCCAAGTTGCGCCCATAGATAATCGCGGCATCTTCCTGGGTCGTAACGCCGGACATGATGTGGACATCCGAACACGCCAGCGCCTTCGCATAGCGAACGGCCTGGAGCAAGCCGCTGCGAAACTCCTCGTCCTTGCCGTGCAAGGCCGCGATGCCTTTGGTCACGCCAGCCGGTGCGGCGAACTGGATCAACGGCAGGTTGTGTAGGGTCAGATGATCGGCCAGAAGACTGGCGTCGAACTCGTAGGGCGACGGGAACTCCACCGCGCGAAACCCCGCAGCGGCGGCGGCTTCGATGCGCTGTAGAAAAGGCACTTCATTGAATTGGAAACCGAGGTGAGCGTTGAACTTGGGCATGGGGTAAATCCTCCATCCTGGGAAGAAACGAAATCATCCGTTTAGAGCAACTTGCGCAGCGCCAGCACGGCACTGTCGGGTGTGGTCAATACTGGCAGACCGGAGCGAGCCTGGGCCTGTTCGGCAGCACTGGTCATCGAAAACTGGGCGAAACAAATCAGGTCGCAGCCCTCGACCCGGGCGGCCATTTCCACGATGGCGGCATCATGGGCTTGCGGGTTGCCGTCTTTCAACGCCTGCAATGCGCCCGGAACGAAATAGGGCACCACTTCTACCGCGCGACCACTGCGCTCTGCCGCTTGCTTGAACTCGGGCATCATCGAGGTAATCGTGGGCTCGAACGTTGCCAGCACCGCAATGCGCGATGCCTGGCTCAGCGCCTGGTCAATCATGGCTTCGTTCGGCTTGAGCACGGGAATCGCCACCTCGGGTTTAACCAGGTCGATGGCATCGCCAAACGCCGAGCAGGTAAACAGAATGGCATCCGCCGCGCTTTGTACGGCGTAGTGGGACAGCGTCAGGAAACGCGCCTTCATGCTCGTGGTCAACTCGCCCTCTTCCACCCGGTCCTGGGGCAGCGAATCCTCGAGCAGATTGATGATCCGTGCCTGCGGCCAATGCCGGGCAAAAGCCGCTGTGATGGGCTCGATCGCCAATGGGGTCGCGTGGATCATAAAAATGCGTGGAGCCTTCATACTCAGGTGCCTCGATAAGGTTTTTCGACGAGCCTGGCACGTCAATATCCACGGACAATATCACGAATTTTGCACGCTATCACAAGCTCTGATACCGTGTTGAAATTGTGATACGGAAGAAAACACCATGACTGTTATCCACCAAGACCATGACCTCCCGGAAAGACGTGATCTGATCGAGCTCAAAGTCTATGTAGAAAGCGTACTTGGCCTGAAGCTGCGCCTGAAACCGTGGGAAAACGTCAAGATCCTTCCGTATGGGCTGCGTGACCGCTACGAATTTTTCATCACGAATATCTTAAATGCCCAATGTCTTATCTTGAAGGAACGTCCACAGCGCGAAGCCAGCGTTGCGGATGTCGCCAAGCATATCCAAGCCATCCACAACTTCCAGGCCTACAACAAGTTGCCCGAGACCGGCGACCTGATGATTTTCGTCACCGACACCCTCCCCAGTTATGACCGTAAGCGACTGGTGGAAAAAGGCGTCCAGTTCATCGTGCCAGGCAATCAGCTTTTTCTTCCGGCCTTTGGCATGGATTTGCGCGAGTACTACCGCCAGCGCCTGGACAAACCCCAGGTCCTGAGCCCGGCTACCCAAGCCATGCTGATTCAATACCTGATCAAAGGATGGCAGCACCCGCTACGGAACACTCGCGCGGCCTTCGAGCAATCCTTTACCTACGCAAAGATGACCGTCACCCGAGCGATCAAGGAACTGACCGACTTGGATATTGTTAAGCCCGAAAAGGAACTGGGTGAAACCGTGATCCTTTTTCATTTGTCGCCCAAGGAAACCTGGGAAAGGGTGAAAGAGGCCATGCGTACGCCGGTCAAAAAAACACTTTGGCTCAATGCCATTCCGGAAGCTTTCGACACGCCAATGTTGCTGGCGGGAGAAACTGCCCTGGCCGAGATGAGCCTTCTCGCCAGCCCGAAAGCTCCTTGCTTTGCACTGACGGCCGCGCAGTTCGATCAGATTCGAGCGCGCGCGCAGTCTGAAATGAATGCGGCTTACGGGGACACGTTCGGCGCTTGGGGTTCAACTTCAAAAGCGGCCCAGTCGAAACTCGAGAGCACGGCGCCCTATCTTGAAGTGCCGCAAAACGATGCGGCGTGTTGTATTCAGCTTTGGAGTTATGAGCCGCCCCGCAGCAACATCGCCAATGGAACGGTAGATCCCTTTTCTCTCTATCTGAGCCTCAAGGATGATCATGATGAACGCATACAAATGTGCCTGGATGAAATGATGGAGAGCGTGAAATGGTAGTGGGTGTCGACCGGTTTCGGGAGTATTTCAAGGACTTCCAGGCGAGCTACGTTCTGATCGGCGGGGTGGCTGCCTCGATTGCCATGGAGGAACTCGGTGAAGAGTTTCGACTGACCAAGGATCTGGATATCGTCCTGGTCGTCGAGGCACTTGATCGTGAGTTCGTCGGGCAGTTCTGGAAGTTCATCAAGGACGGCGGCTATACCATTCGCCAGAATGGAGACAGCGACGGAGACTCCCCTGTTTTCTATCGTTTCCAGAATCCTGAAGACAAGTCCTTCCCCGTTCAGGTCGAACTGTTTTCCCGTGTCCCGGACGGCCTGGAACACGAAGAAGCAGCGCGCATGACCAAGATTCCTGTGGAAGAGCAAGCTGCCAGCCTGTCTGCGATTATCCTGGATGATGAGTACTACGCTTTTCTCCTCGCCGGCGTCGATCACACCCAGGAGATCAGCCACATCGGTGCCGACCGACTGGTTCCCCTCAAAGCCCATGCCTGGCTGAACAAGAAGGCGCTGATCGAGAGCGGCGTGCATGTGGACCGTCGCGACATCAACAAGCACTTCAGGGATGTAATCGTACTGGCTGTCGCTCTGACTGAAGCAATGGCCGTGCTTCCTGATCGAATGGCCAACGATTTGAGGTCATTTCTCAGTCAGGTGCCCGCTGAACTAGCCTCGAACCCAAATCTTTATAAAAGGGTGGATGGCGCTCATCTGATCAAAACCATTCAAGAAGCCTTCAGTCTCGTTTGAATCATGTTTTTCGCACGCTATCAGAAACATTGATAGCGTGCTGAAATCCTGTGTATGGCGCTTAACAGAAGGGTCTTATCGCGACGCCAGAACTGCCACTGCGCCTTTCCCTGTGGATAAACATCCGCGAGCAAGCTCGCTCCCACAGAGCTTGGCGACGACATTCCAGCATGAATAGCTAAGGTGAAGTAACCCGTTAATGCCCATCACTGAGTACACGAGGCCCGTATGAAGAACTTCACGATTCAACGTATTGACCACATCGTCCTGCGCGTAAAAGACCTCGAGCGCAGCCTCGCTTTCTATACGTCGGTGCTGGGTTGCGAGCTCAAGAAGCGCCGGGACGATCTTGGCATGCTTCATCTGGGCACAGGTGTTTCGATGATTGACCTGGTTGCTGTCGACGGGCCTCTGGGTCGCCAAGGCGGGCCGGCGGCCGGTAAGCAAGGGCACAATGTCGATCACCTCTGCCTGCGTATCGAGCCGTTTGATGAACAAGCCCTCCTCGCGCATTTGGCTTCAGCTGGCCTGGAGGTCGAGAAAGCGCAGATGCGCTATGGCGCGGAGGGCAAAGGCTGGTCGCTCTACTGCTTCGATCCGGATGGCAACCAGATCGAGTTGAAGGGGCCCGCGCTGGAGCCCTGAGCTTCAACTGGCGGATGCTGCCCCTGTGAGAGCGAACTTGCTCGCGATGGCGGTCTGTCTGGGCCGGTGATGTCGGCTGTGCCGACGTCATCGCGAGCAAGCTCGCTCCCACAGGGGATCGGCGGTGAACGCTGAGTTTGTCGATCAGGTCAGGAGGTGTTTGGAGATCACCTTGGAGATTTCAAGTCCTTGTCGAGAAGAAGAGGGTATTGCTACAGCCCGGCGGCAGATGGTGGACGCAATAGTGGCACTTCAGTAGCATTTGCCAACTTTATCGATCCTTCAAGGATGACCCATGCTCGCCCTGCCTCGCTGTCCTGCCCCGTTGTTAGCATTGTCCGCGTTGTTTGTATTGCTCGGCGGTTGCAGCGTCAATGGCAGTTACCCCGACGCCATCGAACCGGACGCCGCCAAGTTGCGGTTCGTCGCCAATACCAGCAACGCCACGCTGGATTATTTCGACGCAGCCCATTGCGACGGGCAAACCACGGGCATTCTCAATAATATGCTGCTGAGCGACACCGCGCGGCGGGTGGGGATGAGCGTTCCGGCGCCCAAGGATGCCAGGGGTTATTTGGAGGTCAAGCTCAAGCCGGGTGAGCAGATTCACCTGCGCACCAACATGAACAGCGGTTATGCCGTGTGTGGCAAGGGCTTCAACTTTACGCCCGAGGCCAATGCCGAATACGAGGTGACGTTCAAGTCCGAGAAGAACTTCTGCCTGACTCAGTTGCAACGCTTGCAACGGGTCGACGGCAAGGACGTGCGCACACCGATCCCGATCCTGAAAAAAGACTTTCCCGCCTGCGCCGGTCGCAATGCGCTGTTCCCCAAGACCTACCCGGACACGCCCCATCGCTTGGAGCTAATGAATCGAGTCATCGACAAAAGTCTGGTCGTCACCGTGAAGGTCGATCCGACCAAGGACAAAGTCGAAAGTTACTCACCAGAGAAGCTGGACACCCTGATCAACGAACGCAAGGCCAAGCTCGGCTTCGAGCTGCCGGCCGACTACTGGACGCTGTACCGGGAAAACCTGAAAACGTTTGGCGATGACATGGCGCAGAACAAGGCACACGCGATGGAACGCTTCAGGGACGAATACCAGACGCGGCTGCGGCAGTTGAAGGACGAGCAGTTGGAGCAGTGGGCGTTGCCCAAAACCGCCAATGCCAAACCGGAGAAAGCCGAGATCGACCTGGACGTCGCGATGATGGTGGAGTACTTCCGGATCGGGAATGGGGTGACGGTCGAAGCGGTAGGTCATCACCTGGAGAGGATGGCGCAGATGGATGAACGTTACGGGGTATGTACACGGTTCGCGGAGTGCTGGAAGCGCAACTAGCAAGAGGATGGGTTACCGCTATCGCGAGCAAGCTAGCTCCCACAGGGTTCTGCGGTGGGAGCTTATTGCGCCGTCGACTCGACCACACCTCGAACCCGCTGCAGCATATTGATCAAGTGCAAACGCATCGACGCCCGCGCCGCTTCGGCATCATGTCGCGCCAGGGCGGCATAAATCTGCTCGCGCTCGCGAACCACCAACGCCCGATTTTCAACCGTGACGGTAGGCCCGGCCTGTTGCACGACCGCGATCAAGCTATTGCCCACATGGGCCATGGCGTCGATGAAAAAACTGTTGCCCGTGCACTGGGCGACCTGCAGATGAAACTCGAAATCGACCCGCGCGCTTTCATCATCCGTTGCGTCAAAAGCATTCGCCGCGTCGAGTGCTTCACGCATCGCCTGCAACTGCTCCGGCGTGGCGCGGTGCGCGGCGATGCCGGCGGCTTCCACTTCCAGGCTCAGGCGCAGTTCGATGACGGCCAATGCATCGTAGGCGCCGCCCTTGACGTGTTTGCTGCCCTGAAAATCTCCCGGGCGGGCGGTGTCGACCACGAAGGTGCCAATGCCGTGACGGGTTTCGACCAAGCCTTCGGCCTGGAGTCGCGACATGGCTTCGCGAACCACCGTCCGACTGACGCCGCGTTCCTTGATGATGACCTGTTCAGTCGGCAACTTGCTGCCCGCAGGCAGCTCGCCAGCCAGTATCTGCTGCGTCAAGTCGACCACCAACTGCTGAGTCATGCTCAAGCGTCGATCGGGTGTGACACGGTCCATTGCACCTATCCATTAAAGCCAGACGATCGCGGCATTATAGCCGCGACCTTGGGTCAAAACTCACTATAATGCCCGCTGATCACACTAGAGCATGCCGATGACGGATCAAGCGTTATCTCCACTGAACAAGCCGCGCCGCCTCGCCGAAACATTGGTCGACCGCTTTGCCCAGCGCATGCGCGACGGCATTCTCAAGTGCGGCGAAAAGCTCCCCACCGAAGTGCATATCATGGAGGCCGAAGGCGTCAGTCGTTCGGTGGTGCGCGAAGCGCTGTCGCGCTTGCAGGCCGCGGGGCTGGTGGAGACGCGGCATGGCGTCGGCACGTTTGTCCTGGACATGCCGGCACCGGAGGGCTTCACCCTGGGGCCGGCGACGATTGCCACGTTGCCGGATGTGCTCAACCTGCTGGAGTTTCGCCTGAGCCTGGAAGTCCAGGCCGCCGGCATGGCCGCCGAGCGCGCAACACCTGAAGCCCTGGCCGAACTGGCCCAGGCGCTGGAGGCGTTGCTGCAAGGGCCGGAAAAGTCCGGCACTACCATCAATGCCGATTTCCAGTTCCACCTGAAAATCGCCAAGGCCGCCGGCAATTACTACCTGATCGACATCATGAAGCACCTGGGCACCAAGCTCATCCCGCGTACGCGCATGAACTCCGCCTACTCCGGGCAGAGTGATCGCAGCGCTTACCTGCAAGGGATCAACGCCGAACACCAGCAGATTTTCGACGCCATCGCCAGCAGGAATGTCGATGCGGCGCGGGCGGCCATGTACCTGCACTTGAGCAATAGCCGCATGCGCCTGTGTGAAACGCAACAACGCCAGGCGTTCTACAACGAATAACCCCGCCCCCCTGTGGGAGCGAGCCTGCTCGCGATGACGGCGGTACATTCAACATAGTCGGCACCAGGCAGACCGCTATCGCGAGCAAGCTCGCTCCCACAGGGGACCTAGGGTGAATGCCTGAGCTGTGAACGCTCGAAAACCAGTGTGGGAGCCGAGCTTGCTCGCGATGACAGCGGTACATTCAACATCATTGGCACAGACACACCGCTATCGCGAGCAAGCTCAGCTCCCACAGGGGATCCAGGATGAATGCCTGAGCTGTGAACGCTCGAAAACCCGTGTGGGAGCCGAGCTTGCTCGCGATGACGGCGGTACATTCAACATCGTCGGCACCAGGCAGACCGCTATCGCGAGCAAGCTCAGCTCCCACAGGGGATCGAGCGTGAATGCCTGAGCTGTGCACGCTCGAAAACCAGTGTGGGAGCCGAGTTTGCTCGCGATGACGGCGGTACATTCAACATCGTCGGCACCAGGCAGACCGCTATCGCGAGCAAGCTCGCTCCCACAGGGGATCGAGGGTGAATGCCTGAGCTGTGAGCGCTCGAAAACCAGCGTGGGAGCCGAGCTTGCTCGCGATGACGGCGGTACATTCAACATCGTCGGCACCAGGCAGACCGCTATCGCGAGCAAGCTCGCTCCCACAGGGGACCTAGGGTGAATGCCTGAGCTGTGAACGCTCGAAAACCAGCGTGGGAGCCGAGCTTGCTCGCGATGACGGCGGTACATTCAACATCATCGGCACAGACACACCGCCATCGCGAGCAAGCTCAGCTCCCACAGGGGATCGAGGGTGAATGCCTGATCTGTGAACGCTCGAAAACCCGTGTGGGAGCCGAGCTTGCTCGCGATGACGGCGGTACATTCAACATCGTCGGCACAGACACACCGCTATCGCGAGCAAGCTCAGCTCCCACAGGGGATCGAGGGTGAATGCCTGAGCTGTGAACGCTCGAAAACCCGTGTGGGAGCCGAGCTTGCTCGCGATGACGGCGGTACATTCAACATCGTCGGCACCAGGCAGACCGCTATCGCGAGCAAGCTCAGCTCCCACAGGGGATCGAGCGTGAATGCCTGATCTGTGAACGCTCGAAAACCCGTGTGGGAGCCGAGCTTGCTCGCGATGACGGCGGTACATTCAACATCGTCGGCACCAGGCAGACCGCTATCGCGAGCAAGCTCAGCTCCCACAGGGGATCGAGCGTGAATGCCTGATCTGTGAACGCTCGAAAACCCGTGTGGGAGCCGAGCTTGCTCGCGATGACGGCGGTACATTCAACATCGTCGGCACCAGGCAGACCGCCATCGCGAGCAGGCTCGCTCCCACAGGGGACCTAGGGTGAATGCCTGAGCTTTGAACGCTCGAAAACCCGTGTGGGAGCCGAGCTTGCTCGCGATGACGGCGGTACATTCAACATCGTCGGCACCAGGCAGACCGCTATCGCGAGCAGGCTCGCTCCCACAGGGGATTCAGGGTGAATGCCTGAGCTGTGAACGCTCGCTCCCACAGTTTTGATCCCGGTGTTCATGGGTTCACTGTCGACCAGTGCTACCGCAACTTAGAAAAAGTTGTATTGAATGCCGACTCGCAGGCGCAGTTGGCGATCACTGTCAACCGAGTTCACCTTGATATCGCCCACTTCAAAGAACGGTGCCCAGCGCTTATCCCACTTGTACTTGACCACCGCATTCTGTTCATAGTCATCGGTGCCACCGTTATAACGGATGTAGTTGGCATCGAAGTACGTCAGTTGATACTCATAAGCCCACGGCCCTTGGTTGGCGTAGTTGACGTAGACGTCGTAGCGATTGATCTTCTGATCGTCCTGGCCGTTGTTCGGTACGTCACGATCAATCTGGTCGCGGTCCAGCTTGGACGAATCGTAACGGTAGCGACCGGCGATGCTCAGCTCCTTGGTGATCTTGTAGCCCAGGCGCATGCCCAATTTGTAGGTGGTGGATTCCTCGTCGCTTTCCATGGCGAACGAGGGCGTCAGCGTCCAGCGGTCATCGATCTTGTGCTGATAGTTGACGGTGAATTCATGGCCGCTGCCGACAGTGTTGTCGAAGGCGACGTCTTCACGATCACCGGCGGTCTTGTATTTGAGTTCACCTTCCAGCCCCACGCCGTTGTCCAGCCGCATGCCGAACTTGGCGCGGTCGGCATGCATGCGCGACTGTTCCGCATATTGATGGCGAACGTTGATATAACCGGTATCGGCCTGTGCAACAACCGATGTGAACAACGAAGCGAAGGACAGAACTACGAGGGTCTTTTTCATGTTTTTTATTCTTGTTGGTTTAATAGTAAGTTGGGGTAAACGTCAAATCACAGGCGAGCGCGTGCGCGGCATTGATACCTGGGGTTCAACGTCTTTTACGGGTTAAAACAAGTACAACTCGTTAGTTAAAAAACTCAGACAGCGATAGGTACACGCTGTATGTCGCGGCTGGCTTGCACCAGCAACCGGGTGTACGCATGGGTGGCGCCATCGCTCGCCAGCAGATGACTGTCGAGCGTCTCCACCACCCTGCCCTGCTGCATCACTGCCAACCGATCACACAGGTGCGCGACCACCGCCAGATCATGGGTGACCATCAGGTAGGTCAGCCCTTCCTGGCGACGCAAGTCGGCCAGCAGATTGAGGATCTCCGCCTGCACCGAAACATCCAGCGCCGAGGTCGGCTCGTCCAGCAACAGCACCCGGGGACGCAGGATCAGCGCCCGGGCAATCGCCACCCGTTGGCGTTGGCCACCGGACAACTGGTGCGGATAACGAAAGCGGAAGCTGTCGTTCAAGCCGACCTTGCGCAGTATCTCGCTGACTTTCTGGGCACGCCCATCGATGCCATGGATGCGCAGCGGCTCCTGCAACGCGGCATCGACGGTGTAGCGCGGATGCAACGAGGCATACGGGTCCTGGAACACCATCTGCACGGTGCGGTAGTGGTTCAGCGGCAGGTTGCGCGTGACGGCTTGCCCTGCGACCCGCAGTTGCCCGTTCCAATGCTGGTACTGCCCGGCCAGGCAGCGCAGCACGGTGGTCTTGCCCGAACCGGACTCTCCCACCAGGCCGAATGCCTCGCCTTCGGCCACGCTTAAATCGACGTCGTGCAATACCGCGTTCAGTGCCGCGCCGGTGCCAAAACTGAGGTTCAGGCCAGCGATTTCAATCATGCTCATGTCAGCGTCCTCAAGCATTCAACCAGTGTGGGTCGCGCTGCAGCACCGGCAGCGTGGCGCGCGGGTGGTCCAGGCTCGGCAATGCGGCCAACAAGCCTTGGGTGTAGGGATGGGTGGCGTGATCCAGGTCGGCGGCGGCAATCGACTCGACCACGCGACCGGCGTACATCACCAGCACGCGATCACAGAAATGCCGTACCAGATTCAAATCGTGACTGATGAAAATCAGCCCCAGGTCGCGCTCGCTGACCAACTCTTCCAGCACGTTGAGCACCTGGCGGCGCACCGACACGTCCAGCGCCGAAGTCGGTTCGTCGGCGATGATCACCTGGGGATCGGTGATCACCATCATGGCGATCATGATCCGTTGCCCCATACCGCCCGAGACCTCGTGGGGGTACAGGTCATAGACCCGTCGAGGGTCGCGAATGTGCACCTTGGCGAGCATGTCCAAGGCGCGTTCGCGGGCTTCGCGATGGGGCACCTTGTGATGGGCCAGGTAGGCCTCGGCGATTTGTTCGCCGACCCGCACCACCGGGTTCAGCGAGTACTTGGGGTCTTGCATGATCATCGACATGCGTGCGCCACGAATGGCCTGGATCTGCTTTTCACTGGCGGCCAACAGGTCGATGTCGGCAAAACGCAAGGTCTTGGCGCTGACCTGTGCCGTCGGTGGGTGCAGACGCAAAAGGCTGCGGCCAACGGTGGATTTTCCCGATCCGGATTCGCCGACAATGGCGAGTTTTTCCCGGCCCAGGGTGAACGACACATCACGCACCGCCAGGGAGGTTTTGCCGGCGTTGCGAAACGCCACGCACAAATCCTGTACCGCAAGTTTTATCTCAGTCATGGGCTGTTCCTCAGGATTGGCTGCGTGGGTCGAGGACGTCGCGCAAGCCGTCGCCCAACAGGTTGAAGGCCAGGCTGACCAGCATGATCGCCGCACCGGGCGCCGCCACCAGCCACCAGCTTTCGAGCATGTAGCGGCGCCCGGTGGAGATCATCGCGCCCCACTCCGGCAGCGGTGCCTGGGCGCCGAGGCCGAGAAAGCCCAGGGCGGCGGCGGTGAGGATGATGCTTGCCATGTTCATGGTCAGGCGGATGATCACCGACGACAGGCACATCGGAATGATGTGCCGCAGGATGATGCGGGCACTCGACGCGCCCTGGAGCTGCACCGCAACGACGAAGTCGGCGTTGCGCAACGGCAGGGTTTCGGCGCGGGCAAGACGAGCGATCGGCGGCCAGGCGGTGAGCGCGATGGCGATCACCGCGTGCTCCAGGCCTGGGCCGAGGGCGGCGATGAACGCCAACGCCAGGACCAGGCTGGGGAACGAGATGAAGATGTCGGTGATGCGCATGAACAGGCTGTCGACCCAGCCACCGAAGTAACCGGAAACCGTGCCAACCAGCAGGCCGATGGGGCCGACGATCACCGTCACCAGCAAGACGATGTAAAGGGTGATGCGCGAGCCATACACCAACCGAGCAAAGACATCGCGACCGTATTCGTCAGTGCCGAACCAGTGCGCGCTACTGGGTGCCTGCAAGGCGCCGGCAAGGTTCTGCAGCAGCGGATCGTGGCCGGCAATCCAGGGGGCGAAAGCCGCGACCAGCATCAGGGTCGCGACGACGACCAGGCCGGCAAAAGTCATCGGGTTGTGCAGCAGAAATCGCAGCAGGCGCGCGGTGCTGGCGACCAACGCAGCCGAACTCGAAGCGGGCAGCACGGCACTGCCGGCTGCGCTGGAAGCAAGGGGCAGGTTCATTAGCGAGTCCTCGGGTCGAAGATCTTGTACAGCGCGTCGCTGATCAGGTTCAGCGTCACGAAGATGAGGCCGATCAACAGCACGCAGGCCATCACCGCGTTCATGTCACCGAGCAGCAAACTGCTGGTCAGGTACTGGCCGAAACCTGGCCAGGCGAACACGGTTTCGATCAGCACCGCGCCTTCCAGCAAGCCGCCGTAGGCCAGCGCGACGATGGTCAACAGCTGCACGCGAATGTTGCCGAAGGCATGACCCCAGACGATCCGCCGCTGGGACAAACCCTTGACCCGGGCGGTGATGATGTATTCCTGGGACAGTTGCTCAAGCATGAAGCTGCGAGTCATGCGGCTGATGTAGGCCACCGAATTGAAGCTGAGGATCACCGCCGGCAACAGGATGTGCCGCAGTGCGCTGCGAAAGGCCTCCCAGTCGCCAGACCAGGCGGTGTCGATCAACAACAGCCCGGTGTGTTTCGGGATCAGCCCGTCATAGGCCAGGCCGATGCGCCCGACGCCACCGGCCCACCCCAGCCAGGCGTAGAACACCAGGAAAGCCATCATGCCGATCCAGAAAATCGGCGTGGAATAACCGAACAAGGTGATCAACCGCGCGATATGGTCCCCGGCGCGGCCTTGGTGGGTCGCGGCGTAGACACCCAGCGGCAGGCCCGCCAGCACACCGAACAGAATGGCCAGGGTCGCCAGTTCCAAGGTGGCCGGGAAGACCCGGGCGATGTCTGTGATGACCGGGTTGCCGGTCAGCAAGGCCATGCCGAAGTCACCGTGCAGCAGGTCGCCTAAGTAGATCGCGAACTGGGTCCACAACGGCTTGTCCAGGCCCAGCTCCTGGTACACCTGGGC
This sequence comes from Pseudomonas sp. St316, assembly GCF_018325905.1. NCBI lineage: Bacteria > Pseudomonadati > Pseudomonadota > Gammaproteobacteria > Pseudomonadales > Pseudomonadaceae > Pseudomonas > Pseudomonas sp. St316. Next base: position 5,598,969 of record NZ_AP021901.1, read on the forward strand.
GTAGGCCGAGGCGTCGGCGTCCGGGCCGACGATGGCCAGCACCGGGTCCAGGGGCATCACTCGCCCGATGAAAAAAGTCAGCAGCAGCAACCCCAGCAGCGTCACCGCCACCGAGCCGCCGCGCCGGGTCGCCGAAGCGGCCCGGGTGGTCCAGATTGAAAAGGATGCAGTCGACATGTTCATTCCTGCCTTGGCCCTGTGGCCGTCGATTTCAGCGCTGCTTGTAGACGTCCCGAAGACGCGTGGTGGCGGCGGTGTGGCCGATGTAGTTGCGCACATCCGCATGGATCACCACTTCGTCCACCATTTGTGAGACCGGCATGATCGCCCCGGCCTGCTGGTCGTAGAGGGTCTGGATCTGTGCGTAGATTTCGCGCTGGCGCTCGGGGTCACGCTCGCGTTCGGCCTGCTCGATCAGTTGATTGAGCTGTGGGTTGAAGAACGAGGTGCGCCAGCCCTGGAAGTTGCTCAGCTTGGCTTCGGTGCGGTTGTCCGGGTTGTACACCAGGGCGCGCAGGCTCGAATGCGGATGACGCTCCGCCCCACCGCCGCCACGACCGACGAGGATGTCGAATTGGCGGTCGCGCATCGCCCCATAGATCTGGTTGCCGGTGCCGGTAATGATCGTCGCCTCGATGCCTGCCTGGGCCAGGGTGGCTTGCAGGCTGGTGGCGATGTTGATGAACGGAGGATCGGTCAGCGAGCGAATGCTCACCTTGAAACCTTCGGCATGTCCGGCCGCCGCCAACAGGCGCTTGGCCTCGGCCACGTCCAGGCGATAGCCCGGGTCGTCCAGGCGTGCTGGCAACCCCAGTTGCAAGGGCCGCTGGTTGATCACGCCGTAGTGCGGCATCACCACATCATTGATGCCCTGGTAATCGATCAAAAGGCGGATGGCCTGGCGCACGCGGATGTCCTGGAACAACGGTTGCTGCATGCTCATCGCTACGTAGTACAGCGTGCCGCGGGCGATGCTCTGGATGCGGACCGCATCGACCTTGCCCAGCGCCTTGATGTCGGTGGCGGCCATGCCGCGGGCGACGTCCAGGTCGCCGCGCTCGACCATCAGCCGCAGTGCCTGGGACTCGGTCATGTTGCGCATGATTACCCGGCGCAACTTCGCGGCGCCGCGCCAATAGTCGTCATTGCGAGTCATCAGGATCACGTCGTTGGCGCGCCAGATGTCGAGCTTGAACGCACCGGAACCCGCCGTGTGGGTCGCCAGCCACGCCGCGCCTTGGTCGTCGCCGATCTGATGCTGCAAGGCGACGCTGCGATCGATGATGAAGGCGCTGGGGGACGTCGCCAGGGTGTTGAGCACCAGCATCGGATCGGTGCTGCGCGGCAATTCCATGACAAAGGTGTGCGGCCCTTCGGCGCGCATCAATTTGACGACGTTGTCGGCGCTGAAACCGTAGGCTTTCCAGGTCGAAGCCAGGGCGCGGTTGAGGGTGACCACACGCTGCAATGACCAGGCGACGTCTTGGGCAGTGAGCGGTGCGCCGGAGTGAAAACGCACGTCGTCGCGCAATTGGAAGGTCAGGCGCATGCGGTCGGAGCTGATTTCCCAGGTTTTCGCCAGGGCGGGAATCAGCGTGTCCGGCTGCGCCGCGTCCTGCTCCAGGAGCATGTCATAGACGTTGGCGTTGACTTCGGCGACCTCCAGGCCCGTCGCCGCAGCGGGGTCCAGGGACAGCAGGTTGATCATGCTCATGCCCACCACCAATTGGTCGGCGGGCGTTTCGCCTTGGGCCAGGCTGACGGGCACCTGCACTGTGCACAGGGCCACGGCGACACACAGCAGCCTGGTCAGGCGCTTGGGCCAGAGTTTCATGGTTCAGTCCTTTCTTATATTTATAAAGACTTGGTCGTCCGGGCAGTTATCCGCCTCGGACGTGGTGCGCGATCAATGTCGAGACAAGGTATTGGCTTCGATATACGCGAAGTTGATGTCCTCGCCCAACCCCGGTCGGTCGGACAGGTGCACAAAACCGTCGGCGTCCATCGGGTCGACAATGCTGTTGAGGTGCGCCGGGACGTCTTCATAGTCGAGGAACGGGTGCAGCAGGCCACGCTCGTACCAGCGGCAATTGCTGATGGCCCCGACCACCGCCAGGTTAGCCGCACCATTGCCATGCACTTCGCAGTCCATGCCAAACGACTCCGCCAGGTGCGCCACTTTCAGGCACGGCCCGATACCACCGACCCCGGCCACCCCGGCGCGCAGGATGTCACAAGACTTTTGTGTCACCCAGCTGGCACGGCTGTGAAACTTGCCGGCGATGCTTTCCGGGCCCAGCACCGGAATGTCCAGGTTGGCCGCGAGCCAGGCATAGGACTCTGCCGAGTCTTCCATCATCGGTTCTTCGAACCAGGCGAAATTCAGTTTCTCCAAGGCCTTGCCGATGGTCAGTGCGTCTGTGCGGCTGTACCAGTGGTAGCCGTCGAGCATCAATGCGAGGTCCGGCCCCACCGCCTCACGCACAGCGGCGCAAGCCTGGATGTCCATTTGTGGATTGGGCGCGAAGGAAATCGGCGGCATCCAGGTGTGCAACTTGATGGCCTTGTAGCCGCGCTGGACCAGCTTCTCGGCGAACTGACCGTACTCGTCCGGCGTCGACAACCCACCCGGCAAATCGTCGCCACACATCGTCGAGCCGTACGCCGGGACCTTGTCGCGATAACCGCCAATCAACTTGTGCACCGGCAACTTGAGCTTGCGTCCGGCCAAGTCCCACAACGCCTGCTCCACCAGCGCCAACGCCCGGTCGGTGAACTGCCCGGCACTGCCACGCTGCCAGTGCGCCAGGTCTTGCCAGATGCTTTCGCGGTCCATCGGATCGCGGCCAACCAGCACCTTGCGCACGAAGGATTCGATGATGTGCGGACGAATCAACTCAGGCGGACCAAAGGCGTAACCCTCGGAGCCATCGTCGCAGCCGATGCGCAGCAAGGCCATCTTGATCATGACCTCATCGCCCGGATGGGCGTGACCGGCGCTGTCCTGGGCGCGGCGCGAAGGGGTGGAAAAGACTTCGACGTGAACGCCTGTGATTCTCATAGCGGGAGCACCCTGTTGTTATTGTTTATTTGTATGTCGTCATACAACGTGACAGATTATTCTGACGTTTCACGCGGACTGTCAACACACAAAATCAATAAAAATTACGGATAGCAGGGATCCTTCACGTAAATAAGGTTATTTTTCCTGAGAGAAATTTAAAATGTCGTCATACCACAAGGCAAAAAAGATACGACTCTGCACAGGAGCGCCACGATGACTGGAAGGCTGGAAACCCAAGCGAGGATAGAAACCTGTGGGAGGGCGCTTGCTCGCGAGCAGTGAACATCCGGGATCAAATGGGAGACGACTGAATCTCCCCGACGTACCACCCGGCAATGGATGGTTTTTCCCCTAGACTTGTCGCTGTTTGCTGTACGCCGGGTTTCGAAGAGGCCCGTACGATAAATACAAATGCAAAGGGAATTTCGCAATGCTCAAACCTGTGTGGAAAGCGCTCGCCTGCACCCTGGCTTTCGGGGCGTGGGGCACAGTCATGGCGGCTGAGCCGATCGTCATCAAATTCTCCCACGTGGTAGCCGAACAAACGCCCAAGGGCCAGGGCGCATTGATGTTCAAGAAGCTGGCGGAAGAACGACTGCCGGGCAAGGTAAGGGTCGAGGTGTATCCAAATTCAACGCTGTATGGCGACGACAAGGAGATGGAAGCCTTGCTGCTGGGAGAGGTGCAGATCATTGCCCGATCACTGGCCAAGTTCGAGCAATACACCAAGACCGTGCAACTGTTCGACTTGCCGTTCCTGTTTGACGACATCCACGCGGTGGACCGTTTTCAACAGAGCCCCGAGGGCCAGAAGCTGCTCAAGTCCATGGAAAGCAAGAACATCACCGGCCTGGCCTATTGGCACAACGGCATGAAGCAACTATCGGCCAACAAACCCCTGCGCACCCCCGAGGATGCCCGCGGCCAGACGTTCCGGATACAGACCTCAGCGGTGCTGCAGGAACAGTTCCAGGCAGTGGGCGCCAAAGCGCAACCGATGATTTTCTCGGTGGTGTACCAGGCTTTGCACACCGGTTTGGTCAACGGCACGGAAAACACCTATTCGAACTTCTACAACCAGAAACTCAATGAAGTGCAGAAATACGTCACTGAGTCCGACCACGGCATACTCGACTACATGCTGATCACCACCTCGGATTTCTGGAACGGCCTGCCGCCGGATATCCGCAGCGAACTGGACAAGATCGTGGTCGAGTCCACCGCCTATGCCAACCAGGAAGCGGAGCGATTCAACCAGCAGGACAAGCAGCATGTACTCGACGCCAAGACCACCGAAATCATTACCCTCACTCCGCAAGAGCGCAACGCATGGCGTGACAAGATGAAACCGGTGTGGGCCAAGTTTGAAAATCAAATCGGGCCGGATTTGATCAAGGCGGCGCAGGCTTCCAACAAGGCGCAATGATGTAACAAGGTTCAACACGGTCCCGCTGGGCCTGTAGGAGCTGCCGAAGGCTGCGATCTTTTGATCTTTCGCTTGAGACTCAAGTGTTTGGGGACAGATCGCAGCCTCGTTGCACTCGACAGCTCCTACAGGCACCTTGGGAGCACGCTTGCTCGCCACAAAGGCGGGAACCTACCTCCCCTGCGACAAAGCACATTGCGTTATGATCCCCGCCTCTCCCTGAACAGAGCTTTTACCCGCGAATGCTGCCGTCCGTTCCCGACACCTGCGCCCTGCCCCCCGTCCTGGTCGGCCCTCTGTTGCGACGGCTGGAGCCCACGCGACTGGTGATGTGGCTGGTGGGCACACAAGCATTGGCGTTGACGTTGCGCGTAGCCGGCGTGGGCGATCTTGCACTGGATGCGACGCGCTGCACCGTGGTGCCGGTGGGACAGCAGGCGTTTGTGCACCTGATCGATGTGCGGCTCGACAGCCCACTGCCCCAAGACGTGACAATCGACTACGACGTGCTGGTAGACGGGGCCCCCATGGCCGAATGGGCGCCGCATCTGCTGTATGACGGCGCACAGTGCCCCAACTTCATGCTGCACTCGCGCATCGAGCAACTGGTCCACGGCTCTTGCCGCAAACCCCACTACCCGGCCAACGACGGCCTGCTCTGCGTCGACCGGCTGTTGGCGCAAGCCCCGGAGCAGCGCCCGGCATTGCTGATGATGAGCGGCGACCAGGTCTATGCCGACGACGTCGCCGGCCCCATGTTGCGGGCGATTCATGCGTTGATCGAACGTTTGGGGCTGTTCGAGGAGTGCCTGGACGGTGCCGTGGTGCAAGACAGCGCCAAGCTTTATCAGCACCCGGCCAGTTACTACCATCGTGCCGATTTGTTGCCCGCACTTAAGAGTAACGAAACCCTGCGCGAGCGATTTTTCGGCGGGGCGCGCAAACCGATTTTCACCAGCAGCAGCGCCGACAATCACCTGGTGACTTTCGCCGAGGTGATGGCGATGTACCTGCTGGTGTGGTCGCCGGTGCCCTGGACCCTGATCGCCGTGCAGCCACCCGAACTGACCGTGGAACGGCGCCAGCGCTACGACCTGGAACAGCAACGCATCGATGCATTCAAGATCGGGCTGGGTGGCGTGGCGCGGGTGTTTGCGCACTTGTCGTGCCTGATGATTTTCGATGACCACGACATTACCGATGACTGGAATCTGTCCGCGCAATGGGAGGAAACGGCCTACGGCCATCCGTTCTCCAAACGCATCATCGGCAATGCGTTGATCGCCTACATGCTCTGCCAGGGTTGGGGCAACAACCCGGATGCCTTCGCTGACGTGCTCGCGCAAACCTTGGCCCTGAGCGACAGCGCCCGGGACCGTTACCTCGACAGCGAACCCCAGGACCAACTGATCGACACCCTGCTGGGTTTCCAGCAATGGCATTACGTACTGCCGAGCACCCCGGCCCTGGTGGTGCTCGACACTCGCACCCGCCGCTGGCGCAGCGAGAACAATCTCAAGCAACCTTCCGGCCTGCTGGATTGGGAAGCCCTGAGCGAGTTGCAGCAGGAGTTGTTGGATCACCCGTCGGCGATCATCGTTTCACCGGCGCCGATCTTCGGTGTGAAGCTGATCGAGACGGTGCAGCGCGTGTTCAGTTGGTGCGGTTATCCGCTGCTGGTGGATGCCGAAAACTGGATGGCCCATCGCGGCGCTGCCCAGGTGATCCTGAACATTTTCCGCCACTCGCGTACGCCTGGTAATTACGTGGTGCTGTCCGGGGACGTGCATTATTCCTTCGTTTACGAAGTATTGATCCCACACCGCAAGGGCGGTCCGCGCATCTGGCAGATCACCAGCAGCGGCATCAAGAATGAATTTCCCCCTGCGTTACTGGAATGGTTCGACCGCCTGAACCGCTGGCTCTATTCGCCGCGCTCGCCCCTGAACTGGTTCACCAAGCGCCGCAGCATGCGCATCGTCCCCCACACCCCGGAACACGCCGAAGCGGGCGAACGATTGTGGAACAGCGCAGGTATCGGCCAAGTGTTTTTCAATGAACAGGGCCAGCCCGCACAGATCTACCAGCACAATGCCAATGGCCAGCCACCGACGAGGATGCGGCCTCCCGAATCCCCATCAGCCTGATAGCCTCTGTGCTGTGACCTGTGGTCCTGTGTCCTCTGTGGGAGCGAGCTTGCTCGCGATAGGGCCAGGTCAGTCAACTCAGATGCTGGCAGATCCACCGCTATCGCGAGCAAGCTCGCTCCCACAGGTGGTAGGTCAGAACACCAATTGCAGGGACTGCTGACCTTCAAGGCCCAGGAGGAACTGTTTAGCCGCCAGGCCACCAGCGAAGCCAGTGAGGCTGCCGCTGCTGCCGATGACCCGATGGCACGGGGCAATGATCGAGATGGGGTTGCGGCCATTGGCGGCGCCGACGGCCCGGACCGCCGTCGGTTGGCCGATCTGGAGGGCGATGTCGCGGTAGCTGCGGGTTTCTCCGAAGGGGATGGTCAACAGGGCTTGCCAGACCCGGATCTGGAAATCAGTCCCCGCAAAGTCCAGCTCCAGCTCGAAATGACGACGCTGCCCGGCGAAGTACTCCAGCAACTGACGCTCGGTTTCCTTGAGGAGCGGATGCTGGGTGTCCTCCTCCAAAGGTCCCAGCCGCACCCGATTGAGCCGCTCGTTTTCCCAGAGGATGGCCGCCAATCGCGTCTGTCGGGCGACGAGGATCAGTTGGCCCACGGGGGATGGGATGGTTTTGTAGAGGGGCAACATCGGGGAATTCCTTATCACGGGTTGACCGCGCTTGCGGCACGACGCCTTTGTGGCGAGGGAGCTTGCTCCCGCTGGGCGGCGAAGCAGCCCCAACTGATCATCTGACACACCGCGGTGCCGGGCTACAGGGTCGCTTCGCAACCCGGCGGGAGCAAGCTCCCTCGCCACAGGGGCTCACCGGCCCGGGAGTTTTGCTCAGCCCAACAACCCCAACGCCTTGGCCCGCGCCACCGCTTGGGTGCGGCGCTCGACGCCGAGTTTGCTGTTGATGTGGCTGGCGTGGGTCTTGACGGTGTGCAGCGAGATAAACAATTGCTCGCTGATTTCCTGGTTCGAGCACCCTTGGGCGATCAACTGCAACACCGCCCGCTCGCGACTGCTGAGGGTTTCGATCGGCGCCGTTGGGTCGGCAGGCAGGACCACAGTCGAGGGCAGGCGTTCGAGCAGATGCTCGCGCAGGGTACTGGGCGGTACCTGCAGCAGCTGTTCGCGCAACCATTCACGGTGCTCGCCGAACAACCACTCGAAGGGCTGCAATACCCCGCCGCTGGCGGCTTCGAAAGCCTGGGCCAGGGTACGACGGGCTTCGGGTTCACGCCCGATGCTCAGCAGCAAGGCGACTTTCTGGTTGAGCGCCATCACGCTGAGCATTTGCCGGCCACTTTGCTGACCGTGTTCAAGCAAAGCATCGAGCCGCCCTTGCGCGAGTAGCGGTTGGCCCCGGATGGACTCCAGCACCGCCTGTTGCAACTCGACATGCAGCGGCAGTTGCGGGTGGAATTCCGGTGGCGCGGCGGCCCGTTCGCCCGTGTAGGTCTGGCCCAGCCGCGCCAGCCAGGCTTCGGCCAGGTCGGTGCGCCCCTGGGCCAACCAGAGTTCGCATTTGACCAGGGTGATCATTGCCAGGTAGTAGATCGGCGGAACGTCCCAGATGTGCATCAGCCGCTCGGCTTCCGCCAGCTCGGCGAAGGCCCGGGCGAACTCGCCGCCGTAGCCTTCGATACGCGCGATCACGCAATGGCCGATCAGCACGCTGATGTCGCGGCAGGCGCGGGCTTCGGTGAGGCCCGCCTGCAGCCGCGCAAGGCCGGCCTGGGGCTGCATGCGCAAGGTCAGCAAAAAACCTTCGTACATGATCAAGCGCGCCCGCACCGCATAAAGCCGCTGGGGCGACAGCTTGTGCAAACGTTGCAGGCCCTGGTGCACTTCATCCAGCGCCCGCAGGATCTCTCCCCGCGCCTGCAGGACCCGGGCACGATCGTAATGGGCCAGGGCCTCGAACAGTGGATTACCGACCCGCTGCGCCAGCTCCAGGGAATCACGGTTCAGGTTCCGCGCGCGCCACAGGTCGCCGTCGGCAATCGCCAGGTTCGACAGTGTGGACAGGCACATCAGGCGCTGGCCGTAGCGTTTTTGCGGCAGGCTCTCCAGCGCTTCGCTGCAATACCGCACGGTGGCCTCGCGATCCCCGCGGCCACGGGCGACGATCCCGCTCAGGGCCAGCCATTGGGCGAGCATGGATTTTTGCGCAGTGGCCGAGGGCGCCGGCAGGAAACGACTCAAGTGCGCCGCCAGCTCTTCGGCCGCGTCCAACTGGCAGGCCAGCCCCAACGCCCAGCTGTAGAGCACGATCAGCCGCGGGGTACTGATGAGCAGGCTGTCGGGCAAGTCCATTTTCCAGCGCAGCAACATGCCGACGTTCTGCTCGGCCAGCAGTTGCTCCTCCGAGAGGTTTTGCACCAGGTTCGCCGCCACGTCCAGGTGCCCGGCCCGCAGCGCCTGTTCCACCGCTTCGTCGATCAGGCCCTGGGCGTTGAACCAGCGGCAGGCTCGCAAGTGCAGGGTCGCGGCCGGGACCATGGCCGGTGCGCTGGGGCGACTGCGCAGCAGGTCGGAAAACAGGTGGTGGTATCGGTACCAATGGCCATGCTCGTCCAGCGGTACCAGAAACACTTGGTGGGCCGCCAGGTAACGCAGGATTTCGGCGCTGTCATGGCCCTCGCGCACGGCGTCGCACAGCTCGCTGCAAAAGCGCTCCTGAGGCGCCGTGTCGTAGAGAAAGGCCTGGACCTCGGCGGGCAGGCAGTCGATGACCTCTTCGAGCAGGTAATCGCGAATCAGCCCTTCGCCGCCGTGCAAGGCCTGGGGCAGCAGGCCTTCGGGGCCGGCTTCGGAAGCGGCGAGCAACCAGAAGCGCAACCCGGCCACCCAACCTTCGCTGCGCTGGATAAGATTTTCCAGCGCCTCACCGCGCAACGAACTGCTGTGATGCTGAAGCAGGGTCAAGGCTTCGTCATGGGTCAGGCGCAGGTCCTGTTCATTGAGTTCGAGCAGTTGCCGCGACAGGCGCAAGCGCGCCAAATGCCAATCCGGGCGCTGGCGGCTGGTGACAAGGACCAGCAACCCGTCGGGCAGGTGATTGAGGAAAAATTGCAGGCAGCGATCCAGCACTGGGCTTTGGGCCAGGTGGTAATCGTCGAGCACCAGCAGCAAGGGCTCATGGGGCGATAAGTGCGTGGACAGTTCGTCCAGCAGGCCGTCGAGCCATTCCTCGAAGGCAAAGGGTTGATGACGCTGGCGCATTTTCAGCAGCCCCAGGGCCCGACCGCCCAGTTGCGGAAAAAAGGCCTGGAGCCCTTCGAGCAACCGTTCCAGGAAGCGGCCTGGATCGTTGTCGCGGGCGCTGAGCCCCAGCCAGAGGCTCTGCCAATGGGCCGGCAGGCTCTGGCAGAACTCCACCGCCAGGGAGCTTTTACCGAAACCCGCCGGGGCACTGACCAACAGCAACCTGCCTGCGAGCCCTGCGCTCAAACGCTCGCACAACCGCGGCCGCAGAACATGGCCGTCGGGCAAGGGCGGGCGGTAGAAACGCCCGTCCTGTACCGCGATGGCTGCGCGGGCTGAATCCGGAAGTGAAGACAAATCAGTCATGGCCGGCTCTTGTTGGAATGCGGGTGGCGGCGTTGCAGATGTCCGCAGACTAGCGGTAAACGAGGAGGTATTGAAGGGAGTGCTACAAATGGCTACAAAAAGACTACAAGCCGATTCAACTTGAAAGCGGTGCCAGGGATCACTGTGGCGAGGGAGCTTGCTCGCGCTGGTTTCTTGTAGGAGCTGGCGAAGCCTGCGATCTTTTGATCTTTCGCTTGGGGTTCAAGCGTCTGGGGAAAGATCGCAGCCTCGTTTCACTCGACAGCTCCTACATAGCTCATACACAGTTCCTACACAGCTGCCATGGGGGATTTGTGTTGCTCAAAAACAACGCCCCGAACCAGTCGGGGCGTTGTTTCGAGGATGCGGCCTCGGGTAAAGCGGTTTAGCGGATGCCGTCCTGACGCAGCGCGTTCGGGGTGAAATCGGCGGTGGTGGCGGTGAAGCCGAAGTCATAGGCCTGTTTCTCTTCGTTCTTCATGCCCAGCGCCAGGTAGCGGCCGGACTGCAGGTCGTAGAGGGTTTCCAGGGCGTACCACGGCACTTGCTTGTCGTAGTAGTTCTCGGCATGGGCCTCGGCCACGCGCCACAGTTGGCCACGGCCGTCGTAATGGTCGATTACCGCGGCTTGCCAGGTGTCTTCATCGATGAAGAAGTCACGCTTGGCGTAGATGTGGCGCTGGCCTTCCTTCAGGGTCGCGGTCACATGCCAGACACGACGCAGCTCATAGCGGGTCAGATCCTGGTTGATGTGGCCGGCCTTGAGGATGTCGGCGTACTTGAGTTGCGGCGAATCGATCTTGTAGCTGTTGGCGGCAATGTACAGCTCTTTCTTGCCTTCCAGCTTCCAGTCGTAACGGTCCGGTGCGCCGTTGTACATGTCCAGGTTGTCGGAGGTACGCAAGCCGTCGGCGGCGGTACCCGGGCCGTCATAGGACACTTGCGGTGCACGGCGCACGCGGCGCTGGCCGGCGTTGTAGACCCACGCCGAACGCGGTTCCTTCACCTGGTCGAGGGTTTCGTGGACCAGCAGCACACCACCGGCCAGGCGTGCCGGCGCGGTCACTTGCTGCTTGAAGTAAAACAGGATGTTGCCAGGGTTGGCCGGATCGAAATCCTTCATCTTGTCGCGGAATACGAACTGGTCGCGGAAGTACACCAGGCTGTAGGAGCCGTTGGGCTGCGGCGTGGCCTGGGTCACCAGGCGCGTCACGCTGCCGCCGCGATAGCGGGTGATGTGGTTCCAGATCACTTCCACGCCGCTCTGCGGGATCGGGAACGGCACGGCGTTCTCGAAGTTCTCCAGGCCGTTGCCGCCGGACACAAGCTTGGTGTTGACCGCGTTTTTCTTGATGGAGGCGAACACCTCGTCCGGCACGGTGGCGCCACGATGGGTCGGATAGACCGGCATCTTGAAGGTGTCCGGATAACGCTTGAACATCGCGTACTGGCCCGGCGCGAGCTTGTCCTTGTACTGCTCGACGTTCTGCGCAGTGATGGTGAACAGCGGCTTTTCAGTCGGGAATGGATCGGCGAGGAAGCCCTTGCTGTCTACGGAACCGGCATTCTTGGCCATGGGTTTCCAGGCCGAGATCGAGCCGTCGGCATTGCCAGCCATCTCGGCGCCCATCGGCGTCAGGCTCTTTCCGAGCTTGTCGGCCTCGGCCGCGGGCACTGCCGCCATGACACTGGCGGCCAAAAGGGATAGCCCCAAAACACCGGCCTGCAACAAATTCTTTGTTATTTTCATAGTGTGTCGTCCTGAAATACGGTGCTTAGAAGGTCACGCCGACGCTGAGCGCCAGGAAGTCACGATCGTTCACGGTGCTGAAGTCGCCACCAAAGAAGTTGGTGTAGGCCAGGCTCGCGTTGTAGGTGTTCTGGTATTCGGCATCCAGCCCGAGGCTGACGGCCTTGCGGCCTTCCTCGAAGTTGCCGCCAGGGCCTGGCGAGTAGCCTTTGACGTCATGGGACCAGGCCACGTTGGGCTTGAGGTTCACGCCGGCGAAGACGTCCGGGTATTCCCAGATGGCGCGTGCGCGGTAGCCCCAGGAAGTGGCGGTGGTGAAGCCGTCGTTGTTGCAGTTGCTGTTCACGTCGTTGATGGTCTGGCCGCCCCCCGCCGCAGTAGAGGTATTGAGCGAGTTACAGAAACCGTTGGGTAGCTTGCCCGGCCCGAATACCGGGTCACGACCATAGCGGGCCTCGGATCTGCTTTCCAGGCCACCGACATGGGTCACCCCGACTTCGCCCACCAGGGTCAGGCGGCTGGCGCCCATGACCTGGTCCAGGAAGTGAGTGAATGTGGTCTGGAACTGAGTGATCTCTTTACGACGGTAGCCATGCAGGTCCTGGCCCGGCGTGCCCTGGAGCACCGACGCGTTGCCAAACCCGGGAAGCGGTGTTACGCCAGCGAAGAGAATGTCGGTGGTGCTCAGTTGTACCGGTGCATTTGGACGGTAGCTGAGCTCACCGCTCCACGCCGTACCGGTGGGCAGCGTCGTGGAGAAGCTCAAGCCATACAGGCGGATGTCTTCCGGGTACTCCACGAAGTAGTTGGAGTTACCCGCCACGATCAGAGGGCGAAGTGCCGCGATAGGCCCAGCGGTGTAAAACTGCTGCGCAGCACCCTGGGCGCTGAAAATCGGCGCACGGCTATGGTAGTTCATGAAGTAAGCACCGAACTCGGTGTCCAGCGGTTCAAACATGTACTTCAACGATGCGCCCCACTGGCCGCTATCGCGAGCGTCGCGGTCCGGACCACGACGTACCAGCACGCCTTCTTCGTTGATATCGACACCCTGGCCTTCCAGCAGTGGCAGAACTACGCCAGGAAGCGGGATGCTTGAACGCTTGTTCAACACCCGAAGGTTATTGTCACAACCATCGGCAATCACATCCGGCTGGGAGAAGAACGTACCGCAGTTATCCACCACGGTCTGGTCCCACTCCAACTGGTAGAACGCCTCGGCCGACAGGTTGTCGGTCAGGCTCTGGGACACGTAGAACATGTTGACCGGGATCAGGCCTTCCTTGATCTCGGCACCGGGGCGACGGAACGCGGACACGTCGACCGGGTTGATGGAGTTGATGCCGCCCTGGATGAAGGTACTTTCACCCCAGCTGACCACCTGCTTGCCCAGGCGGACCGAGCCCGGCTGATCGGCAATGGCGTAGTTGTGGTAGACGAATGCGTCGAGGATCTGCCCGCCGGAGGACTTGGCGCCTTCCTTGCGGTTGTTGTCGCTGATGTCCTTGTACAGGCGGTTTTCGTCCTTGAGTTCGAAGTCGTACCAGTACTTGCCACGCACGAACACGCCGGTATCGCCGTACTTCAGTTCCAGGTCATGGATGCCCTTGAAGATCTTCGAGAAGGTTTCCCCTCGCTTGAAGTTCAAGTGGCCGTCATCGGAGGTCTGCGACAAACCCTTGCCGCCATTGTTGACACCGATCAGGTCCTTGTTGGCGTTGGCCGTGGACCAGCTCGCGCCGACCGACAGGGACGAGTCGAACTGGCCTTCGATTTCACCGATGTTGAAGCTGACGCCGAAGGCTGGGCCGGCGAGCGAAGAGGCGAGACTGACCGCCAGAGGCAATTTTGCCCGGCGCCAGAACGTGGTTGCTGAGGTCATCGACGCTACTCCATGTGCATTATTGTTATGGCAGTGGACATTTCGAGAACACCTCGATGACTGGGAGCGGCAGCGTCCCGACATCCATCAAGGTCGCATCGCCCTTTCGTGCGTGCGCCCCGTTCTTGAGAATCCGTGAGCGGACTATAGCCAGCAGGTAGTACGGCTTGATCCCTCTAAAGTGTGATTTGCAGCCCTCAACCACTCTGGAACAGTCCTTTCGCCAGGCCGACAAATGCCGGCACGGCAAGGATGGCTGAAATTTTCGGTTTGACAAGGCAAGCGCTTGCTTGGTGGGGCTGCCGTGCCCTTTCGGGCACGGCAAAAAGGCCTAAAGCGTGGAGAGGAAGGTGCTGTTGTTGCTCTGCCATTCGGTGATGTCGACGCGGATGCGCTTCTTGTCGAGCTTGCCGACGCTGGTCTTGGGAATTTCAGTAACAAGGGCGATCTGGCTCGGGATCGCCCACTTGCTCAAGTGCCCCAACTCGACGAACGGTTTGAGGTGTTCCTTGAGTTCGCGAGCCCCGATCTGATGCCCTTCGCGAACCACCAGCAAGGCAAACGGCCGTTCACCCCATTGCGGATCGGGAATGCCGACCACTGCTACTTCGCGTACCGCCACGTGACGGCTGATGAGGTCTTCCAGGTCCAGGGAGGAGATCCATTCGCCACCGGTCTTGATCACATCCTTGATGCGATCACGGATGTCGATGAAGCCCATGTTGTCCAGCGTGGCGACGTCACCGGTGTGCAGCCAGCCGCCGGCCCAGAGCTCGGCGCCCTTGTGCGGCTCGTTGAAATAGCCCTCGGTGAGCCACGGCGCGCGCAGCACCAGTTCGCCCTGGGTCTCGCCGTCGGCCGGCAGGAAGCGCCCCTCGGCATCGACAATCGCCGCTTCCACCAGCGGGCCCGGCACGCCGGCCTTGATCCGGTAGGTGGTGCGTTCGTCTTCGCTGCCGGCCATCAGTTCATCGTTGAGGTGGGCACAGGACACCAGCGGGCCGGTTTCCGACATGCCATAGGCGGCAGTGAGCTGGATGCCCCGGGCCTTGGCCGCTTCGTACAGGCTGCGGTTCAGGGCGCTGCCACCGATGACGATTTTCCAACCGCCGAAATCGGTGTCCTGGGCGCCCTTGGCATTGAGGAGCATTTGCAGGATGGTCGGCACGCAATGGGAAAAGGTGACCTTTTCCTTGCGCCACAGCTGGACCAGGAATTCGGGATCGTAGCGACCCGGGTAAACCTGCTTGAGCCCGAGCATGGTCGCCACGTACGGCAAACCCCAGGCGTGGACATGGAACATCGGCGTGATGGGCATGTACACGTCGTTGGTGCCCAGCAGTCGCACGCTGTCGATGGAACCCATGATGGTGGCCACGCCCATGGTGTGCAGCACCAGTTGGCGATGGGTGAAGTACACGCCCTTGGGGTTGCCCGTGGTGCCGGTGGTATAGAACGTGGTGGCGACGGAGTTTTCGTCGAAATCCTGGAAGTCGTAGGTGGGGGCGGCGGCGGCCAGCAGTTGCTCGTATTCACCCACCAGGTTCGGCAGCTCAGCGGTTTTTTCCGGCAGGTCGGTCAACAGCAGGGTCTTGTCCACGGTGGTCAGGTGCCCGGCAATCGCCTGGTACAAGCCGACGAACTCGCTGTTGACCAGCACGAAGCGGTCCTCGGCGTGGTTCATGGTGTAGAGGATCTGCTCCGGTGACAGGCGCACATTGATGGTGTGGATCACCGCGCCGATCATCGGGATCGCGAACATGCATTCCAGGTAGCGATGGCTGTCCCAGTCCATCACCGCCACGGTATCACCGGCCTTGACCCCTGCCTCGGTCAACACGTTGGCCAGCCGCGCGACCCGCTCTATCAGCGTCGGATAGCTGTAGCGCAACTGGTCACGGTAGATGATCTCGCGGGTTTTCTCGTAACGCGTGCCGGACATCAGCAGCCGCTTGATCAGCAGCGGGTATTGATAAGCGCCTTCGGCGGGAGGAATAACGCGAGTCTGCAACATAGGAGTCCCTTTTCTGACTGCACGGTCTTGGCTGGAAGTACGCACTCTAGAGCGCTTATACACCGATCAAATCAGCCAAAGGAATGATTTGATCGGCGCGCCAATACTAGCCTTGAGCCATGTCCGGGACCGTAGGAGCTCCTACACAGAGCGGGATCAGTGCGCCTCGGTAAACGCCAGCTTCACGCCGATGGCGACGAGCACCGCGCCCATGGTCCGGTCGAACCAGTGGCCCATGCGTGCGAAACCGGCGCGCACTCGTTGCTGGCTGAACAACAGCGCCACCAGGCAGAACCAGGCGGCCGTCGCAATCGCCAGGTACACGCCGTAACCGGCCTGGACGGCCAACGGCGTGTGTGGGTTGATCACCACGGTGAACAGCGACAGGAAAAACAGCGTTGCCTTGGGGTTCAGGCCATTGGTGACGAAGCCCGAGGTGAATGCGCCGCGGGCGGTACGTTCACCGGCCTCCTTGTGCAGGTTGTCCTCGGTCGGCTTGGCCGGTTGCGCCCGCAGTGCCTTGAAGCCGATGTACAGCAGGTACGCGGCGGCGGCCCACTTCAGCGCGTTGAACAGCACGATCGATTGCGACACGATCAGGCCAATGCCCAGCAACGAATAGCCCACATGCAGGAAAATCGCCGTGCCGACGCCCAGCGCCGTCCAGGTCCCGGCACGCCGGCCATGGGTCACGCTTTCACGCACCACCACGGCAAAATCCGGCCCGGGGCTGGCAACGGCCAACAGGTGGATCAGGGCGACGGTGAGGAATTCGGTGAGGTACATGGTGGAGCTCCTTGGCTAACGCAATCTCAAAACAAACATCAACTGTGTAGTGAGGGGGCTGTGTGGGAGCAAAGCTTGCTCGCGAAACAGGCGACTCGATTCCTGGAAGACCGCATCGTCGGTGTCGCGAGCAAGCTTTGCTCCCACAGACATCTGATAGGCTCGCCACATTACGCCTTCGATTCTTGAGATAAAAGGTACAGCTGATGACGAACACCGCCCGCGCCGTTTTCCTCGACCACCCTTCCCTGGACCTCGGCGACCTGGACCTGGGCCCGCTGCGCAACTGCTTCAGTGACTTGCAACTGTTCGCCCGGACCACGCCGGACCAGGTGATCGAGCGGCTCAAGGGCGCCACCGTGGCGATCACCAATAAAATCGTGATCGATGCCCAGGCCATGGCGGCCAGCCCCGAACTGAAGCTGATCCTGATCAGTGCCACCGGCACCAACAACGTCGACCTGGACGCCGCCCGCAACCATGGCATCACAGTGTGCAATTGCCAGGGCTACGGCACACCGTCGGTGGCCCAGCACACGATCATGCTGTTGCTGAACCTGGCAACGCGCCTGGCCGATTATCAAAAAGCGGTGGGTGAAGGTCGCTGGCAGCAGGCTTCGCAGTTCTGCCTGCTGGACTATCCGATTGTCGAACTGCAAGGCAAGACCCTGGGCTTGCTGGGCCATGGCGAACTGGGCAGCGCCGTCGGGAGGCTGGCCGAAGCCTTTGGCATGCGTGTGCTGCTGGGGCAAATCCCCGGGCGCCCTGCCCGCCCCGACCGCTTGCCATTGGAGCAGTTGTTGCCGCAAGTCGACGCCCTGACCCTGCACTGCCCGCTCAACGAACACACCCGCAACTTCATCGGTGCCCGCGAACTGGCACTGCTCAAGCCCAGTGCATTCGTGGTTAACACCGCCCGTGGCGGCCTGATCGACGAACAGGCCCTGGCCGAGGCCCTGCGCAGCGGTCACTTGGGGGGCGCCGCCACCGACGTGCTCAGCGTGGAGCCACCAGCCCAAGGCAACCCGCTGCTGGCCGGCGATATTCCACGCTTGATCGTCACACCGCACAACGCCTGGGGCAGCCGCGAGGCACGGCAACGGATCGTCGGCCAAATGAGCGAGAACGCCCAGGGCTTTTTCAGCGGTACAGCACGGCGTGTCGTCAGTTGATAAACTGCCGCACTTTTTTTACCCGCTTTCTTCAAGGAACAGACCATGGATCCGCGCAGTGAAGTACTGCTTCGTCAGGCCGAGCTATTCCAGGGTTCGGTGTTGTTGGCCGGCCTGCCCGCCGACGATCTGCTCGGCCGTTTGCCAGAGGCCCATGGCTGGTGCTGGCATGCCGGCGACCAGGCGGCGCTGGACGCTCGTTTTCCCGAGCGCAGCTATTTTGGCGTGAACGTGCCCGAGGCTGGGTTCGACACCGCCGTGGTGTTCCTGCCCAAGGCCAAGGACCTGACCGACTACATCCTCAACGCCGTGGCGGCGCGCCTGGTCGGTCGCGAGGTGTACCTGGTGGGGGAAAAGCGCAGCGGCATCGAAGGGGCGTCCAAACAGCTCAACCCGTTCGGCAAGCCGCGCAAGCTCGACAGCGCGCGGCACTGCCAGCTGTGGCAAGTCACGGTCGCCAACGCGCCCGAGGCCAAGCCCCTGGAAAGCCTGGCCCAGACCTACGAATTGCCCCTGGCCGAAGGTTCGCTGAAGGTCATCAGCCTGCCGGGGGTGTTCAGCCACGGTCGCCTGGATCGCGGCAGTGCGCTGCTGTTGGAACATCTCGATAAGCTGCCCAGCGGACATTTGCTGGACTTCGGCTGCGGTGCCGGGGTGCTGGGGGCGGCGGTCAAGCGGCGCTATCCGCACAACACCGTCACCCTGTTGGACGTGGACGCCTTCGCCGCCGCCAGCAGTCGCCTGACCTTGGCCGCCAACGGCCTGGAGGCCGAGGTGCTGACCGGTGACGGCATCGACGCCGCACCGATGGGCTTGAGCGCGATCCTGAGCAACCCACCGTTCCATGTCGGCGTGCACACCGATTACCACGCCACGGAAAATCTGTTGCGAAAAGCAGCCAAACATCTGAAAAACGGCGGCGAACTGCGGCTGGTTGCCAATAGCTTCCTCAAGTACCAGCCACTGATCGAGGAGCATTTGGGCGTCTGCGCCATCAAGGCCGAAGGCCAGGGCTTTCGCATCTACCGGGCCAAGCGCGGTTGAGGCCTTTGGGCAAACAGTACTTGCTCAATCGGGTTTGCCTAGGCAGAATCCGCTCCGTCCTAGGGGAGTAGTCTCCAGCGAGCGCCATGCTCGCCCGGCATACGTCAACATACTTGGTCAGCAGACCATGGCGTATGCGGCCCAAGCGTCCACGCAGATGGTCGCTGGGTTTGACAAGACCTATGACACGCACACCTTACCCGGGGCGGGAAGGCTGTACGTGTCATAGCCGTGTCGACCCGCCCCTTTAGGAATTCCTGATGCTGGACTCACTCCTCGTACCTACCGCTATCGTTGCGCTGGCCGAAATCGGCGACAAGACGCAATTGCTCGCACTTATCCTGGCCGCTCGCTTTCGCAAACCCTGGCCGATCATCGCCGGCATCATTGCCGCAACACTCGCCAACCACGCAGCCGCAGGGGCGGTAGGGGCCTGGGTCAGCGGATTTTTCTCCAATGCGGTGTTGCACTGGATATTGGCGGCAAGCTTCACCGCCACGGCACTGTGGACCCTGGTCCCGGACAAACTGGACGATGAGGAAGCGAACACGGCCCGCAAGTTCGGCCCGTTCCTGACCACGCTGATTGCGTTCTTCCTGGCGGAAATCGGCGACAAGACACAGATCGCCACGGTGATGCTCGCCGCGCAATACCCGGAGTTGTGGCTGGTGATCATCGGCACCACCGTGGGCATGTTGATTGCCAACGTGCCGGTGGTCCTGGCTGGCAATTTCGCTGCCGAGAAGCTGCCCCTGACCCTGATCCGCCGCCTGGCCGCCTCGGCATTCTTCGTCCTGGCGATCGTGGCGGTGTACAAGGCGATGCAGAGCAGTGGGTGGGTTTGACCCTGTGTCACACCTTGGGCAGAGGATAACTGTGGGAGCATAGCTTGCTCGCGATAAACGATGACGCGGTCTGATTGACGTCTGCGTCGCCCCTGTCGCGAGCAAGCTTTGCTCCCACAACGATGCTTACTTCTTGGCCTGCTGATACAGCGGCATCACCTTTGGAATCGCCGCCTGCAGCGAAGCGATACGACTGCTCGACGATGGGTGGGTGCTCATGAACTCCGGCGGTGCGCCTTCCGAGGCCTTGGCCATCTTGTTCCACAAGGTGATCGCGGCGTTCGGGTCGTAGCCGGCGCGGGCGGCCAGTTCGAGGCCGATCAGGTCGGCTTCGTTTTCGTTGCCGCGGCTGTTGGGCAAGGTCATGCCGTAGTTGGCGACGGTGTCAGCCAACGCCAGGCTGTCCTGGCCCAGGCCGAACAAGGCGCCAGCGCCCTGCTTGGCCATCTCGATGCCATAGGCCTTGGACATCGCTTCGCGCCCGTGCTCGCGCAGGGCGTGGGCGATTTCGTGGCCCATGATCGCAGCGATTTCAGCGTCGGTCAGCTTCAACTGGTCGATCAGGCCGGTGTAGAACATGATCTTGCCGCCAGGACCGCAATTGGCGTTGAGCTCATCGCTCTTGATCAGGTTCACTTCCCAGTTCCACTGCGCCGAATCCGGGCGGAACACGGGCGCCTGGGCAATCAAGCGGTCGGCAATGACCTGGATGCGCTTGGCATCTTTGCTGGTCTTGTCCAGCGCGCCCTGGGCGCTCGCCTCACCCATCGTCTTTTGATAGGACTGGGCGTACATCTGGTTGACCTCGTCGGTCGACAGCATGCTGAACATGTACTGCTTGCGCTCCACGCCCACGGCTCCGCCGCTGGTGGTATTGACCGACTGGCAACCGGTGAGCAGCAGAGCCGCGCTCAGAGCACTCACCATCAATGTCTTGTTCATGTAAAAGAAGCTCCCTGGAAACGTGGGCGTATCCTAGGCCTTGATTTGTATCGGCGCCAGATACATTACCAAGGATTACAGGTTTTTCGGACAGCCCTACACAGTCCATTTGCGACACCCACGCAGCTAAAACAGTCACCCGACGAACAGCGCCTCATGCCGCGCCACAGAAACGCCGATAACGGCTCAAGACGTCATTTACGCGTCCGGAGCCGTTATGAAATTCAGATCGATCCAGTTTTCCGTGGCCGCCCTGGCCGGTGCCATTGTGCTCAGCGTGGTGGGCGCCCTTGTGCTGTACGCGCTGTTTGCCGGCGCGCGCACCCAGGACATGGTGCAACAGCGGACCAAGGCGCAGTTCGAACAACTTATCGAACAACGCCTAAGTGCCTTGGCGCGCACCCAGGCCAGCCTGATCCAGCGGGAACTGGAAGCACCGCTGTTGCTCGCCCGCGGCCTGGCCACCACGAATGCCTTGATGGGCATGAACGGCGCGGACGGCAACCCGCAACTGAAGGTGCCCCGCGAGCAAATGATCAGCCTGCTGCGCGAAACCGTGGTTCGCAACCCAAAGATCCTCGGTGCCTACATCGCCTGGGAGCCGAACGCCATCGACCACGATGACGCCAATTATGTGAACAGCCAGGTGTTGGGCATGGAAACCAACGGGCGTTTCCTGCCGTGGTGGTTTCGCAACCAGGACGGCTCCCTGGGCCTGGAAAAACTCGCCGACGTGACCGACCAGAAACTGCTCTCCACCGGTATCCGCGCCAGCGAGTACTACCTGTGCTCCCAGGACAGCAAGAAAGCCTGCGTGATCGACCCGGCGCCCTACCGCGTTGGCAGCACGATGACCATGCTCGCCTCGTTCATCGAACCGATCACGATCGATGGCAAGTTCCAGGGCATCGTCGGCGCCGACCTGTCGGTGAACTTCATCCAGGACATGCTCGTGGCCGCCGATGGCAAGTTGTACGACGGCGCCGGGGAAATGGCCTTGCTCTCCAGCAACAATCGACTGGTGGCCTTCACCAAGGACCCGAGCAAACTCGGGGAAAAGGCCAGCGACCTGCTGGATACCAGCGAACTGGATAACCTGGCCAAGCTGGGCGTCGGTGAAGTGCGCTATGACATCGACGAAGAACACGGGCATATCGAGGTGTACATGCCGTTTGGCATCGGCGAGACCAACGCTCGCTGGACGCTGATGTTGCAGCTGCCGCTGAATGCGGTCATGGCCGATCTGCAAGCGTTGCAGAAAGACCTCGACCATCAGCGCCAGGCCGATATCTTCGGCATGGCGATGGTGGGCCTGGTGATTGCTGGCATCGGTCTGCTGGTGATCTGGCTGGTGGGCCACGGCATTGCCCGGCCACTCAAGCAAATGGTGGCGATGCTCGATGACATCGCCCAGGGCGAAGGCGACCTGACCCGTCGCCTGGTCAGCGACCGCGCCGATGAACTGGGGGCTATCGCCAGGGGCTTCAACACTTTCCTGAGCAAGTTGCAGGGCATGATCACCCAGGTGGTGACCTCGGTGCAGAGCGTCAGCGATTCATCGGAGCACACCGCCGATATCGCGATCCGCACCAACCAGGGCGTGCACAAGCAGATGTCGGAGATCGATCAAGTCGCCACTGCCGTGCACGAAATGACCGCCACCGCCCAGGACGTGGCCCGCAACGCGACCCAAGCCGCCCAGGCCGCCAGCCATGCAGACCAGGCTGCCAGCCAGGGCATGCAGATTGTGCGGGACACTTCCTCCTCCATTGGTGCCCTGGCCGTGGAAATCGGCAAGGCAGTGGGTGTCGTGCAGACCCTGGCCAAGGACAGCGAGAACATCAACGCGATCCTCACCGCCATCCGCGGAATCGCCGAGCAGACCAACCTGCTGGCCCTCAACGCGGCCATCGAAGCCGCCCGGGCCGGTGAACAGGGTCGTGGTTTCGCGGTGGTCGCCGACGAAGTGCGCAACCTGGCGCAGAAGACGCAACAGGCGACCGAAGAAATCCAGACGATGATCCAACAGTTGCAACAAGGCACCCGGGACGTGGTGCGGGTGATGGAAGACAGCCAGAACCGCACCGATGAAAGCGTGAAACATGCGGCGAAAGCGGCCCAGGCCCTGGAGACCATCACCCAGGCCGTGTCGGTGATCAACGACATGAACACCCAGATCGCCAGCGCCGCCGAGGAACAAAGCGCCGTGGCCGATGACATCAACCGTAACGTGATCAACATCGGGCAAGTGGCGAACGAAGTCGCCAGCGGTGCCGACGAATCCAGCGCGGCCAGCGCCGGGTTGACCAAACTGGCGGAGCAGCAACGGCGGTTGATCAATCAGTTCAGGGTCTGATCCGAAGACCCCATCGCGAGCAAGCTCGCTCCCACAGGGTGATTTGCGGTGGCATGCCGATCGCGCAAACACCCCAAAACAACTGTGGGAGCGAGCTTGCTCGCGATGGCGTGCGTTCAGCCAACATTGAAGTGACTGACACCACGCCGTCGCGAGCAAGCCCGCTCCCACAGGGGATTGGCGGTGGCAAGCCGATCTTGTGAACACCCCCAAAACAACTGTGGGAGCGAGCCTGCTCGCGATGGCGTCAGCTCAGCCAACATGGAAGTGACTGACACAACGCCTTCGCGGGCAAGCCCGCTCCCACATTTAGCCTGCAATGCCGCGGCTTTAGAGTTCGCCGAGAGCTTGGATCAGGGCCAGGTTCTGCTCCGGTGTGCCGATGCTGATCCGCAGGAACTGGGCAATCCGCTCCTGCTTGAAGTGCCGCACGATCACACCCTGTTCCCGCAGTTTCGCCGCCAGCCCTGCCGCATCGTGCCGGGGGTGGCGGGCGAAGATGAAGTTGGCCGCCGAGGGCAGGACTTCAAAGCCCTTGGCTTGCAGTTGGGCCACGACCCATTCGCGGTGCTCGATGACCCACTGGCAAGTCCGTTCGAAATGCTCGCGATCATCGAACGCCGCCGCGCCACCGACATTCGCCAGGCGATCCAGCGGGTAGGAGTTGAAGCTGTTCTTGATCCGCTCCAGCGCTTCGATCAAGTCCGGATGGCCCACCGCCAGGCCCACGCGCAGCCCTGCCAGGGAGCGGGACTTGGACAGGGTCTGGGTCACCAGCAGGTTCGGATAGCGATCCACCAGGCTGATGGCCGTCTCGCCGCCGAAGTCGATATAGGCCTCGTCGACCACCACTACCGAATCCGGGCTGGCCTTGAGGATCTGCTCGACCGCTTCCAGTGCCAACAGGCAGCCGGTCGGCGCGTTCGGGTTGGGAAAAATGATCCCGCCATTGGGTTTAGCGTAGTCCGCCGGATCGATCTGGAATTGCGCATCCAGCGGCACCGCATCGAACTGAATGCCGTACAGCCCGCAATACACCGGATAGAAGCTGTAGCTGATGTCCGGGAACAACAGCGGCTGGTCGTGTTGCAACAAACCGTGAAAAATGTGCGCCAGCACTTCATCCGAGCCATTACCCAGGAACACCTGGTTGCTCTGCACGCCGTAATAGCGGGCCACGGCGCCTTTGAGCAGGTCGCTGTTGGGATCCGGATACAGGCGCAGGTTATCGTTCAGCTCGGCCTGCATCGCCGCCAAGGCCTTGGGCGATGGGCCGTAGGGGTTCTCGTTGGTGTTGAGCTTGACCAGCCGGGTCAGCTTCGGCTGTTCGCCCGGCACGTAGGGCACGAGGTTCTTGACGAACGGGCTCCAGAATTTACTCATTTCAGTTCCCCTGCCCTTCAATGGATGGTTCATCAAGAATGCGGTACTCGGCACTGCGCGCGTGGGCGCTCAGCGATTCGCCACGGGCCAGCACCGAAGCGGTCTTGCCCAGTTCGGAGGCGCCCTGCTCGGAGCAGAAGATGATCGACGAGCGTTTCTGGAAGTCATACACCCCCAGCGGCGACGAGAAGCGCGCGGTGCCGGAAGTCGGCAGCACGTGGTTGGGGCCTGCGCAATAGTCACCCAGGGCCTCACTGGTGTGGCGCCCCATGAAGATCGCTCCGGCGTGACGGATCTGCGGCAACCAGGCCTGCGGGTCGGCGACCGACAATTCCAGGTGTTCCGGCGCGATACGGTTGGCGACTTCGATGGCCTGTTCCATGTCGCGGACCTTGATCAGCGCGCCACGGCCATTGATCGAGGTGTTGATGATCTCGGCGCGGTCCATGGTCGGCAGCAGCTTGTCGATGCTGGCGGCGACCTTGTCGAGGAACTCGGCGTCCGGGCTGACCAGGATCGCCTGGGCGTCTTCGTCGTGCTCGGCCTGGGAAAACAGGTCCATGGCGATCCAGTCCGGGTCGGTCTGGCCATCGCACACCACGAGGATTTCCGAAGGGCCGGCGATCATGTCGATGCCGACCTGGCCAAACACGTGGCGCTTGGCGGTGGCGACATAGATGTTGCCCGGCCCGACCACCTTGTCGACCCGCGGCACGCTTTCGGTGCCATAGGCCAGCGCAGCCACGGCCTGGGCACCGCCGATGGTGAACACTCGGTCCACGCCAGCGATGCAGGCGGCGGCCAGCACCAGTTCGTTGATTTCACCGCGAGGGGTCGGGACGACCATGACCACTTCGGTCACGCCAGCGACCTTGGCTGGAATGGCGTTCATCAACACCGAGGATGGATAGGAGGCCTTGCCACCCGGCACGTACAGGCCGGCGCGGTCCAGCGGCGTGACCTTCTGGCCCAGCACCGTGCCGTCGGCTTCGGTGTAGCTCCAGGAGTCCTGTTTCTGCCTTTCGTGATAGTCACGCACCCGGGACGCGGCCTTTTCCAAGGCTTCGCGCTGGGGCACGGTGATCCGGGTCAGGGCCAGTTCCAGGCGCTCGCGCGGCAGGATCAAATCGGCCATGGACGCCACTTGCAGGCCGTCGAACTTCTGGGTGAATTCCACCAGGGCGGCATCGCCGCGTTCGCGCACAGCCTTGATGATATCCAGCACCCGCTGATTGACCGAGTCGTCAGACACGCTTTCCCAGCTCAGCAGATGATCCAGATGATGTGCGAAATCCGGGTCGGCAGCGTTGAGTCGGCGAATCGAAGTGGGAGCGGTCATAGCGAGGGCCTCATTAATGGCAAATGCTCAGGCGCCCTAAGCTACCAGTCCATTCGCGTGGGCACCTGAGAAAATTGGCTATGACACGGATAGACGGGCGCGACTCAAGGTCGCGCAGGTGAATCAGCCGCGGTGTCGCGATTCCACTGCCTTGCGCAGGGTATCGATCAGAGCCTGGATACGGGCGTGCTGCATTTTCATCGAAGCCTTGTTGACGACCAGCCGGGAGGTGATGTCGGCGATGAAATCCTGGGGTTCCAGGCCATTGGCCCGCAGGGTGTTGCCAGTGTCGACCACGTCGATGATCTTGTCCGCCAGGCCGATCAGCGGCGCCAGCTCCATCGAACCGTACAACTTGATGATATCGACCTGACGGCCCTGCTCGGCGTAATAACGCTTGGCAATGTTGACGAACTTGGTCGCCACGCGCAAACGCCCCTTGGGCTCCGGCGCGCCGACTTTGCCGGCGGTCATCAGCTTGCAGCGGGCGATCTGCAGGTCCAGGGGCTCGTACAGGCCCTGGCCGCCATATTCCATCAGCACGTCCTTGCCGGCAACGCCCAGGTCGGCGGCGCCATGTTCCACGTACGTTGGCACATCGGTGGCACGCACGATCAGCAAGCGCACATCGGCCTGGGTCGTGGGGATGATCAGCTTGCGGCTCTTGTCCGGATTCTCGGTCGGCACGATGCCCGCTTCAGCCAGAAGCGGCAGGGTGTCGTCAAGGATGCGGCCCTTGGACAGTGCGATGGTCAACATGGGAAACGTCAGTCCTTATCAAGGTACTCATGCCCGGTCGCAAACGGCGCCGGACACACATCGAGGGTGTAAACACCCCCGACCTGAAACGAAATCAACGAGCACGTCCTTGTGCCCATGCAGCCGGAACTAGCCCGGCACGCGGCGGATCTTGGCGCCGAGCATCTGCAGTTTTTCTTCGATGCACTCATAGCCACGGTCGATGTGGTAGATGCGGTCGATCAGGGTATCGCCTTCGGCAACCAGGGCCGAGATCACCAGGCTGGCCGAAGCCCGCAGGTCGGTGGCCATCACTGGCGCGCCCTTGAGCTTCTCGGTGCCAGTGACGATGGCAGTGTTGCCTTCGACCTGGATCTTGGCGCCCATGCGGTGCAGTTCGTAGACGTGCATGAAGCGGTTTTCGAAGATCGTCTCGATCACAGCACCCGTGCCTTCGGCAATGGCGTTGAGGGAGATGAACTGCGCCTGCATGTCAGTCGGGAACGCCGGGTACGGAGCGGTCCGCACGTTGACGGCTTTTGGCCGCTTGCCGTGCATGTTCACTTCGATCCAGTCTTCGCCGCAGGTGACTTCAGCACCGGCTTCCTTGAGTTTCTCCAGGACGGCTTCGAGGATGGTCGGATCGGTGTCCTTGACCTTGACGCGGCCACCGGTGACGGCAGCAGCCACCAGGTAGGTACCGGTTTCGATCCGGTCCGGCATCACTTTGTAAGTGGCCGAATGCAGACGCGCGACGCCATCGATGGTGATGGTGTCGGTGCCAGCACCGCTGATCTTGGCGCCCATGGCGATCAGGAAGTTCGCCAGGTCGACCACTTCAGGCTCGCGCGCGGCGTTTTGCAACACGCTGCGACCCTTGGCCAGTGCCGCAGCCATCATGATGTTCTCGGTACCGGTCACGCTGACGGTATCGAAGAAGAAGTTCGCGCCACGCAAGCCGCCTTCCGGCGCCTTGGCCTTGATGTAGCCGCCTTCGACGTCGATGACCGCACCCATGGCCTCCAGGCCGCGAATGTGCAGGTCCACCGGACGCGAACCGATGGCGCAACCGCCAGGCAGTGCAACTTCAGCCTCACCGAAGCGAGCGACCATCGGACCCAGTACCAGGATCGACGCACGCATGGTTTTCACCAGCTCGTACGGGGCGATCAGGGTCTTGATGGTACGCGGATCGATCTCGACGCTGAGCTTCTCGTCGATCACCGGCTCAATGCCCATGCGGCCGAACAGCTCGATCATCGTGGTGATGTCGTGCAGGTGCGGCAGGTTGGCCACGGTCACCGGGCCATCGCACAGCAGGGTCGCGGCCAGGATCGGCAGGGCGGAGTTCTTTGCCCCGGAAATACGGATTTCGCCATCAAGACGAACACCGCCGGTAATAATCAGTTTATCCATAAGAATCTCGAGGCCCTTGGGCTCAGGTGCGCTCGGCCCAAGCCGCGCTGCTGAAAAATTTCATCGTGACCGCGTGGATGCTGCCATCGGCAATCCATGGGTTCAAATGGGCATAGATGCTCTGCTGACGCTTCACTGGGCTCAACGCCGCCAGTTCATCGCTGATCACGTTCAGCTGGAAGTTGCAGCCTTCGCCTTCAACTTCCACCTGCGTACCAGGCAGCTTTCCTTCAAGGAAGCTC
The DNA here is from genome assembly GCF_018325905.1 of Pseudomonas sp. St316. NCBI lineage: Bacteria > Pseudomonadati > Pseudomonadota > Gammaproteobacteria > Pseudomonadales > Pseudomonadaceae > Pseudomonas > Pseudomonas sp. St316. Next base: position 5,627,082 of record NZ_AP021901.1, read on the forward strand.
TTCACTTCTACAGCCTGCATGCTCAACCTCAATCGGCGCCCTGTGCGCGCGGGTCGCACATCATACAAAAAAGCCCCGCGCCTGCGAACCCCGCGAAGCAGGACTCTGACGGGGGGACTTTTCCAACGATGTGGGTCAGGGGTGCGCCAACAACTCGGTCAGCTCGCTGACCTGGGCTATTTCGCGCATGTCTTCGGGCATCCCACGGATGCTCCACGTTTTGCCGGCAGCCTTGGCGTCGCGCATGAAGCACAGCAGCAGCGACAGGCCGACACTGCTGGACTTCTGCACCGCCGAGCAGTCAATGACCACCTCGGCGGCACTGACCGACTTGATCAGCGCCTGGCCCTGCTTGCGCAGGGCCGGGCCGGAGCGGTAATCCAGCACGCCACTGAGCATCAGCACGCCAGCCTCACCCAGACGAACGGCCGATTCACTCACCGACTCGATCATTGTGCCTGCTTCTCTTTGGCGTCTTCGGCCACTTCCTTGGCCTTGGCGACTTCACCGGCCCAACCGTTGATGGTCTTGTCCAGGTCATTGCCATTGCGCTGCATCGCGTCGGCGAACTGATCGCGGAACAGCTTGCCGATGTTGATGCCATTGATGATCACGTTGCGCACCTTCCACTCGTCGTTGATTTTCTCGAGTGTGTAGGACACGGGATAGATCGCGCCGTTGTTGCCCTTGACCTGCATGTCGACGCTGGTGCGGGTACCGCTTTCGTCCTTGGCCGGCGAAACGGTGATGCCCTGGTTGTTGTATTCCAGCAAGGCGTTGCCATAGAACTGCATCAGGCTGCGCTTGAAGTTTTCCTGGAAACGGGTCATCTGCGCAGGACTGGCCTTGCGCGAGTACTTGACGGTCATGATGCTCTTGGAGATGCCGTCGGCGTCGACCACGGGGCCGACGATGCCGTTCAGTGCCTCATAAAACGCGCCGGGGTCCTGCTTGTATTTCTCTTTGTTGGCGGAAAGGTCCGCCAACAGCCGGGTCGTCGTGTCCTGGATGATTTCATGGGCCGAAGGAGCAGCCACAGCGTTAGCCATCAACGGCAGCGCCGCGAGCAACACCAACAGGCTACGTCGCAAGATAGAGATCATTCAAAAGCTCCTCATTTGGCGTCTTTGCTAACGGTATTGAGCAGGAATTTACCGATCAGGTCCTCGAGCACCAGGGACGACTGCGTGTCGTGGATGACGCCACCGTCCTTGAGCACGGTGTCTTCCCCACCCACGCTGATGCCGATGTATTTCTCACCCAGCAGACCAGCCGTGAGGATAGATGCAGTGGAATCAGTCGGCAGGTTATCCACGCGCTTTTCCAACTGCAGCGTCACCCGACCGGTAAAATCCTCGCGATTCAGATCGATTGCCGTGACCTTGCCGATCGTGACACCGGCCATGGTTACCTTGGCTCTGACCGTCAAACCGGCGATATTGTCAAAGTTTGCGTAAAGTTTATAAGTATCGGTGCTTGCCGTCGGCGCCAGTCCACTGACCCGCAGGGCCAGCAGCAGCAAAGCCAGGATGCCAGCCAGCAAGAAAAGGCCGACACCGATTTCCAGGGTGCGGTTTTGCATCAGAAATCTCCAAACATCAAGGCGGTCAGAATAAAGTCGAGGCCCAGGACCGCCAGCGAGGCGTACACCACGGTCTTGGTTGTGGCACGGCTGATCCCCTCTGACGTGGGCTCACAGTCATAGCCTTGAAACACGGCGATCCAGGTCACGACGAAAGCGAATACGGCACTTTTGATCACGCCATTGAGGACATCGTCGAGGAAGTCGACGCTGTTTTGCATGTTCGACCAGTAGGAACCTTCATAGACCCCCAGCCAGTCGACGGCCACCCACGAGCCGCCCCAGATCCCCACGACGCTGAAAATCATCGCCAGCACCGGCAGGGAAATGAAACCGGCCCACAAGCGCGGGGCGACGATGTACTTGAGCGGGTCGACACCGATCATTTCCAGGCTGGACAATTGCTCGGTGGACTTCATGTTACCGATTTCAGCCGTCAGCGCCGAACCGGCCCGCCCGGCGAACAGCAGCGCGGTGACCACGGGGCCGAGTTCACGCAGCAACGTCAACGCAACCATCTGCCCAACCGCCTGCTCCGAACCGTAGCTGGACAAAATGCTGAAGCCTTGCAGCGCCAGCACCATGCCAATGAAGATCCCGGAGACCACGATGATCACCAGGGACATCACGCCCACCGAGTGCAACTGCTTGACCAGCAGGCCAAAACCGCCGCCAGTCGAGTTGCGACCGAGCAATGCATGCATCAGGAACAGCGAGGAACGGCCCAGTACCGCCACCACATCGATGCCGGAGCGGCCGAACAGGCGAATTCTTTCCAACAGTGATTTCTTGCGCATCAGCGCTTCCCCAGCAGATCGGTACGGTAGTCCGTGGCCGGAAAGTGGAACGCCACCGGCCCGTCCGGATCACCCTTCATGAATTGGCGGATACGCGGGTTGTCCGAATCTGCCAACTCTTGCGGTGTGCCCTGCCCCAGCACCTGGCCATCGCCGACCACATAGATGTAGTCGGCAATGCTCGCGGTTTCGGCCAAGTCGTGGGACACCACGATACTGGTGATGCCCAGGGCATCGTTGAGCAGGCGGATCAGGCGCACGAGCACACCCATGGCGATCGGGTCCTGACCCACGAAGGGTTCGTCGTACATGAGGATCTTCGGATCGAGGGCAATCGCCCGCGCCAGCGCGACCCGACGCTTCATGCCGCCGGACAGCTCGTCGGGCATCAGGTCGAGGGCGCCCCGCAGCCCGACAGCCTGCAACTTGAGCAGGACGATGTCACGGATCATCTCTTCCGGCAGGTCGGTATGGACCCGCAGCGGAAACGCCACGTTCTCGAACACATCGAGATCGGTAAACAGCGCGCCACTCTGGAACAGCACGCCCATGTGCTTGCGCGCATCGAACAGGTCGCCGCGAGACAATTCGGGAAGATTCTGGCCATTGACCCACACTTCGCCGGCGCTGGGACGCAGCTGCGCGCCCATCAGCCGCAGCAGCGTGGTCTTGCCACACCCGGAAGGCCCCATGATGCCGGTGACCTTGCCGCGTGGTATGCGAATATCGATGTCATTGAAAATGCTGCGCGTCCCGCGCTTGAAGGACAGTCCCTTCAGCTCGACCGCGTAGGCGTTGTCGGCACTCATCTAAACTCCTTGCGATGCAGCCTCACATTCGAATGCCCTGGGCAGCCGACAAGCGCCGGTACCGCCGGGCACGCGAACCGGCGGCGAACTATATCACTGCAACAGCCCAGCGCCCAAGGCCAACACCCCCCTGTTAAACCTGGCTTAAGGTAAAAAGCTACATTTTATGTCGAACCTTGTGGCCGTTCGAACAAAGCATGACGAACTTACGTGAGGGAATTGTTCATTGCCGCTATAATCGCCGCCTTTTCATCGGGCTATACGATTTCTGACATGAGCCAATCCAGCGACCTGATTCAATCGGCACAACGTACCATCCGCCTCGAACTCGAAGCCGTGCAAGGCTTGGTGCCCCATATCGACGCTGATTTCGTACGCGCCTGCGAGATGATTCTGGCCAGCAAAGGCCGCGTGGTCGTGGTCGGCATGGGCAAGTCCGGGCACATCGGCAACAAGATCGCAGCCACCCTCGCCAGCACCGGCACCACGGCTTTTTTTGTCCATCCGGCCGAAGCCAGCCACGGGGACATGGGCATGATCACCCGGGACGACGTCATCCTGGCCCTGTCCAACTCCGGCTCCACCAATGAGATCATCACGCTGCTGCCGCTGATCAAGCGCCTGGGCATCCAGTTGATCAGCATGACCGGCAACCCGGACTCGCCGCTGGCCAAGGCCGCCGAAGTGAACCTCAATGTTCATGTCGAACACGAAGCCTGCCCGCTGAACCTGGCACCGACCTCCTCCACCACCGCCGCATTGGTCATGGGCGACGCCCTGGCCGTGGCGCTGCTGGAGGCCCGCGGCTTCACCGCGGAAGATTTCGCCTTTTCCCACCCCGGTGGCGCCCTCGGCCGTCGCCTGCTGCTGAAAGTCGAAAATGTGATGCACGCAGGCCAGGAGTTGCCGCAAGTGCTGCGCGGCACGCTGCTCAAGGACGCGCTCATGGAGATGACCCGCAAGGGGCTGGGCATGACGGTGGTCCTGGAGGCCGACGGCAAGCTCGCGGGAATCTTCACCGACGGCGACCTGCGCCGCACCCTGGACCGCACCATCGACATCCACAGTGCGACCATCGAGCAAGTCATGACGCCTCACGGCAAGACCGCCCGCGCCGAGATGCTCGCCGCCGAGGCCCTGAAAATCATGGAAGACCACAAGATCAGCGCCCTGGTGGTCGTCGACGACGAAGACCGTCCGGTGGGCGCCCTGAACATGCACGATTTGCTGCGTGCGGGAGTCATGTAAATGAACACAGACCTGTTGCAACGCGGCCAAGCCATCAAGCTGGCGGTGTTCGATGTCGACGGCGTACTGACCGACGGTCGCCTGTACTTCCTTGAAGACGGCAGCGAGTTCAAGACGTTCAACACCCTCGACGGCCAAGGCATCAAGATGTTGATGGCTGCCGGCGTGCAGACCGCTATCATCAGCGGCCGCAAGACCCCAGTGGTCGAGCGACGCGCCAAGAACCTCGGCATCCCACACCTTTACCAGGGGCGCGAAGACAAACTGGTGGTGCTGGACGAGCTTCTGGGTCAACTCAACCTAAGCTATGAACAGGTGGCCTACCTGGGTGACGACCTGCCAGACCTGCCCGTGATTCGCCGGGTCGGCCTGGGCATGGCGGTCGCCAACGCGGCCAGCTTCGTCCGCGAGCACGCCCACGGCGTCACCACAGCGCGAGGCGGTGAAGGTGCGGCCCGCGAATTCTGTGAACTGATCCTGCGCGCCCAGGGCCGCCTCGAAGCGGCCAACGCCGCGTACCTGTGAGCCATTTATGCTGAGCAAGAAGATTCGCACCATTGTGGTGTTCGGTTGTATCGCGGCGATTTTTGCTGCGGTGGGCTACTGGAACATCAGCCCTGAACGGTTTCTCGACCAGCCTGCGGCCCAGGTCGAGGAAAAGATCGACTGGTACGCGACCAACACGCATACCCTGCAGTACCTGCCCGACGGTAAAGTGCAATACGAGATGACGTCCGACAAGGTCGACCACGTAAAGGCCACTGACATTACGCTGGTCACCAAGCCCGACCTGAACATGTTCCGCGGCACCGAATTTCCGTGGCATGTGCAGAGCGAGCACGCCGAGGTCAATTCCGGCGGCACCGAAGTGGAACTGATCGACTCGGTGCGCGTTGCCCGAACCGACGAGAAAAACCGTACGACCATCATCACCAGCACGCGCATGACCGTGTTCCCACAGCAACAATATGCGCAGACCGAGCAACCCGTTAGAATCGACGGCGCTGGGGGTGTATCGACCGGCACGGGAATGAAAGCGTATTTGAAGGAAAGCAGGATACACCTGCTATCGAACGTAAGAGGACAGTATGAAGCTCGCTAAAACCCTCCCTATTTTGCTCAGTCTGGGCGCAGCACTGGGAAGCGCGAGCGCCTGGGCTCTTCCCGACGACCGCAACCAGCCTATCCGCATCCAGGCTGACGATGCCCAGCTCGACGACAAGAATGGCGTCGCCACCTATAAAGGCGACGTGATCATCACCCAGGGCTCGATGAAGGTCACCGGCAATACCGTGACCATCACCCGCACCCCGTCCGGCGACATCGACGTAGTCACCTCGGTGGGCAACCTGGCCTATTTCGAGCAGCTGCAAACCGCAGGCGATACCAAGCCTGTGCAGGGCTACGGGATCACCATCCAGTACCACGCCTCCCAGGATCGCGTGGTCCTGATCGACCGCGCCAAGGTCGTCGACAAGGACAACAACGTGACCCAAGGCGAGAAAATCGTCTACGACACCAACAAGAAACTCGCCAGCGCCGGTCGCGCCACCGGCAGCAAGGTGACCGAGTCGCGTCCGCGGATCGACATGGTGATCCAACCGAAAAAGAAAACCGACGAGCAGAAGGCCCAGTAATGGCAACTCTGAAAGCTCAGCATCTGGCCAAGAGCTACAAGAGCCGTCAAGTCGTGCGCGATGTCAGCCTGTCCATCGACAGCGGCCAGATCGTCGGCCTGCTCGGCCCCAACGGCGCGGGCAAGACCACCTGCTTCTACATGATCGTCGGCCTGGTCCAGGCCGATCAGGGTCGCGTGCTGATCGACGACCTGGATGTCAGCCACCAGCCAATGCACGGTCGGGCGAAGGCAGGTATCGGCTATTTGCCGCAAGAAGCGTCGATTTTCCGCAAACTGTCGGTTGCCGACAACATCATGGCAATCCTCGAGACCCGCAAGGAACTCGACAAGGCCGGTCGTCGCCAGGAGCTGGAAAGCCTGCTACAGGAATTCCACATCAGTCATATTCGCGACAACCTGGGCATGAGCCTGTCCGGTGGCGAGCGCCGTCGCGTGGAAATCGCCCGCGCCCTGGCCACCGCACCGAAGTTCATCCTGCTCGACGAACCGTTCGCCGGCGTGGACCCCATCTCGGTGGGCGACATCAAGCAGATCATCCATCACCTCAAGGCCAAGGGGATCGGCGTGCTGATCACCGACCACAACGTGCGCGAGACGCTGGATATCTGCGAAACCGCCTACATTGTCAACGACGGCCAACTGATCGCCGAAGGCGATTCGGCAGCCATCCTGGCCAATGACCTGGTCAAGGAAGTGTATCTGGGCCATGAGTTCCGCCTGTAAGCACAAGTGTCTGGCGAATTGCCCGAGCGTCGTTTAATTTTATTATGGCGACGCTCTAGGCAAACACTTCAGTTTCAGGCATATAATTTGCTTAAGTTTGGCGCCTCGGCGCCCTGTAGTGGATGGCGCATGTGCGCCGGCGAATAAGGTGTTAAGCCCCTGCCATGAAACCATCGCTAGTCTTGAGAATGGGCCAGCAGCTGACGATGACACCGCAGCTGCAACAGGCCATCCGCCTGCTCCAATTGTCGACCCTGGACCTGCAACAGGAAATCCAGGAGGCCCTGGAGTCCAATCCGATGCTCGAACGCCAGGAAGAAGGCGACGACTTCGACAACACCGACCCGCTGGCCGACAACGTCGAGCAGAAGACCAACACCGAAATCCCTGAACCGGCCTACCAGGAAACCGCCCCGACGGTGGACAACCTCGAGGATGGCGAATGGAACGAACGCATCCCCAACGAACTGCCGGTGGACACGGCCTGGGACGACGTCTACCAGACCAGCGCCAGCAGCCTGCCGAGCAGCGATGACGACGAGTGGGACTTCACCACCCGCACCTCTGCTGGCGAAAGCCTGCAAAGCCATCTGCTGTGGCAGTTGAACCTGGCGCCGATGTCCGATACCGATCGCCTGATCGCCGTGACCCTGATCGATTGCATCAACAACCAGGGCTACCTGGACGAGACCCTCGAGGAAATCCTCGAGGCCTTCGACCCCGAGCTCGACATCGAGCTGGACGAGATCGAAGCCGTCCTTCATCGCATCCAGCAGTTCGAACCAGCCGGCATCGGCGCCCGCAACCTGGGCGAATGCCTGTTGCTGCAACTGCGCCAGTTGTCCGCCAAGACACCCTGGTTGGCCGAAGCCAAGCGCCTGGTCACCGATTACATCGACCTGTTGGGTGGCCGCGACTACAGCCAACTGATGCGTCGCATGAAGCTCAAGGAAGATGAGCTGCGCCAGGTCATCGAACTGGTGCAGAGCCTCAATCCGCGCCCCGGCTCGCAGATCGAATCCACCGAGCCCGAATATGTGGTCCCCGACGTGATCGTGCGCAAGCACAATGATCGCTGGCTGGTGGAGCTCAACCAGGAGTCGATGCCCAAGCTGCGGGTCAACGCCCAGTACGCCGGCTTTGTGAAGCGCGCCGACACCAGCGCCGACAACACCTTCATGCGCAACCAGTTGCAGGAAGCGCGCTGGTTCATCAAGAGCCTGCAAAGCCGCAACGAAACCCTGATGAAAGTGGCCACCCAGATCGTCGAGCATCAGCGCGGCTTCCTGGAGTACGGCGATGAAGCGATGAAACCGTTGGTCCTGCATGACATTGCCGAGGCGGTGGGCATGCACGAGTCGACGATTTCCCGGGTAACCACCCAGAAATTCATGCATACCCCTCGGGGCATCTATGAATTGAAATACTTTTTCTCCAGCCACGTCAGCACCTCCGAAGGCGGCGAATGCTCGTCCACGGCCATCCGCGCGATCATCAAAAAACTGGTGGCTGCGGAAAATCAGAAAAAGCCGTTGAGTGACAGCAAGATCGCTGGTTTACTGGAGGCACAAGGCATTCAGGTGGCCCGCCGTACCGTCGCCAAATACCGCGAATCCCTCGGGATCGCGCCTTCGAGCGAACGCAAGCGGTTGATGTAACAGGCCACGCCACAGCGTTCCAGTGGCAGGCATTTCTGCCTGCCGCTTTATGCACTGGCAACGAAGGAGAAGCTGTATGCAAGTCAAGATCAGTGGACACCAACTGGAAGTGACCGAACCCCTGCGCATCTACGTCGGCGAAAAGCTCGACCGATTGGAGAGGCATTTCGACAAGATCACCAACGTGCAAGTCACGATGACCGTCGAGAAGCTGCTGCAGAAAATCGAAGCCACGCTGCATATTCCCGGCGGACAAGTGGTCGCCAACGCAGAGCACACAGACATGTATGCCGCGATTGACCTGCTGACCGACAAGCTGGATCGCCAACTCAAAAAGCATAAGGAAAAGACCCAGAGCCTCCTCCAGGGCGCAACCGGTCGTTAACCCCCCCAATCCATGATCCGACTAGAAACCATCCTGACCCCCGGCCGTTCCCAAGTGAACGCGCCGGGCGGCAGTAAAAAGAAAGCCCTCGAACACATTGCCAACCTGATCCACCGCGAGGTGCCGGATCTGGAAATGCAGGACGTCTTCGAGGCCCTCGTTGCCCGTGAAAAACTCGGTTCCACCGGTTTTGGCAACGGCATCGCCATTCCCCACTGCCGTCTCAAGGGTTGTGCCGCGCCGATCAGCGCGCTGTTGCACCTTGAAACCGCTATAGATTTCGACGCCATCGACGGCGCCCCGGTCGACCTGCTTTTTGTATTGCTGGTACCGGAGGCAGCGACCGATGCGCACCTTGAGCTGCTGCGCCAGATTGCCAGCATGCTGGACCGCAAGGAAGTGCGCGAAAAACTGCGCAGCGCACCGAGTAACGAAGCTTTGTACCAGGTTGTCCTGGACGAGCAGAACGGTCATTAAAAAATGCGCATGATCATTGTCAGTGGCCGCTCCGGCTCCGGTAAAAGCACGGCCCTCAACGTGCTTGAGGACAGCGGCTACTATTGCATCGACAACCTGCCCGCCGGCCTGCTGCCGGAACTGGCCGAGCGCGCCCTGATCCACACCGAGTTGGCGCAGCCGCTGGTGGCGGTGTCCATCGATGCGCGTAACCTGCCAAGCCACCTGTCGCGTTTTCCTGAACTGCTCGAGGAAGTGCGCAGCCGGCATATCCAGTGCGACGTGCTGTACCTGGATGCCGATGAAGAGACACTGCTCAAGCGCTTTTCCGAAACCCGCCGGCGCCACCCGCTGAGCAATGCCAACCGCTCCCTGGCCGAAGCCATCGAGGATGAAAGCCAGCTACTGGGGCCGATCGCCGATCTGGCAGACCTGAAGGTCAACACCACGCACCTGAACCTGTATCAGTTGCGTGACACGATCAAGCTGCGCCTGCTCAACCAACCCGAGCCGGGCACGGCGTTCCTGGTGGAGTCGTTCGGTTTCAAGCGTGGCATGCCCGTAGACGCCGACCTGGTGTTCGATGTGCGTTGCCTGCCCAACCCTTATTGGAAACCGGAATTGCGCGCGCAGTCCGGGCTCGACCAACCGGTGATCGACTACCTGGCCGCCCAGCCGGATGTCGAGGAAATGTACCAGGACATCTCCAGCTACCTGCTCAAATGGCTGCCCCGCTTTGCGGCGAGCAACCGTGCCTATGTCACGATCGCCATCGGCTGTACCGGCGGCCATCACCGCTCCGTCTACCTGACCGAACGCCTGGGTCAGCTCCTGCAACAATCCCTGAAGAACGTCCAGGTTCGCCACCGCGACCTCAGCTAAAGGATTCACATCGCGATGCCTGCTCAGGAAATTGAAATCATCAACAAGCTGGGTTTGCATGCCCGAGCGTCGGCCAAGTTCGTCGGAGTCGCGGGCCAGTTCAAGGACACCACCATCAGGGTTGGCCGCACACCCGAGACCGCGGTCGACGGTAAAAGCATCATGGCGATGATGATGCTCGCCGCCGGCAAGGGCACCAAGATTCACCTGAGCACTGAAGGGGAGCAAGCGCAGGAAGCGATGGATGCCCTGGTGGACCTGATCAACCGATACTTCGACGAAGGCGAATAACGGATTCAGGACTCGAGTCGAACTTGTTGTGGCCAGAAGATTTTTGTGGGAGCAAAGCTTGCTCGCGCTGAACGATAACTCGGCTAACCTGCTCAATCGCGGCGCCTGCATCGCGGGCAAGCCTCGCTCCCACGGATAAATCTCACCACAGGGTATGGATTCGCGCTCCTTCGCTGTCACGCCAGCGCCGTATCCAACACCATCATCAGACAAAACCCCACCAACAGCCCCAGGCTCGCCAGTTTCTCGTGACCCTTGCGGCGGGATTCGGGAATGACCTCGTGAGTCACCACCAGCAACATCGCCCCGGCCGCCAACGCGAGCCCCAGGGGCAAGAGCATCTCGGCCAGGCTCACCAACCAGGCGCACAGCAGCGCAAACACGGGCTCGACCAGCCCTGACGCCGCGCCAATCAGGAACGCCTTGACCCGCGACATCCCCGCCGTAGCCAGCACCAGCGCGATCACCAGCCCTTCGGGTACATCCTGCAAAGCGATGCCCATCGCCAGGCTGTCGGCATCCGGCATGCCGCCGCCCGCCGACACACCCACCGCCATGCCTTCGGGAATGTTGTGAGCAATGATGGCAAACACGAACAACCAGATCCGCGGCGCAATGATCGGACGGCCAGGCGTCGCGACCAGACTTTCGGGGCTGGCCGAGACCCTGCGGTCCACCAGATACAGCCCGAACGCGCCCAATAGAATACCGAAACTGATAAGGCCGCTGGCCGCCCAAGGCGTCAGTCCCAATTGCTCGGCTGCGGCAACGCCCGGCACGATCAGCGAAAACGCCGTGGCCGCGAGCATCACCCCGGCACCGAAGCCCAGCAGCGAATCGCTGACGGCCTGGGGCATGCGCCGGATAACCAGCACCGGCACGGCCCCCAGCGCGGTGCCCAAGGCACAGAGCCCGCCGCCCTCGAGCGCACGCAACAACCTGGGTTCCAGGTCCAGCCATGCCAGGCCCTGGGCCGCCAACAACGTCATCCCGGCCAACAGCAACAACGACCCCAAGGCATAGCGGAACATCCGTCCGCTTCCAATCGCCAGTGTTTGAGTATCCATAGTCAGCCTTGGGTTGCTTTCATGAAGAACTCGCAGCCAGCGTAGCCTGGTAGCGCCGGGCGACCTCAGGCCAATTGATCACGTTGTAGAAGGCGCTGATGTATTCCGGACGGCGGTTCTGGTAACGCAGGTAATAGGCGTGCTCCCAGACGTCCAGGCCAAGAATCGGTGTGTTGCCCTTCATCAGCGGGCTGTCCTGGTTGCCGCTGCTTTCCACCACGAGGGTCTTTTGCGCGGTCACGCTCAACCAGGCCCAGCCGCTGCCGAAACGAGTCAGCGCCGCTTTGGTGAAGGCTTCCTTGAAACCCTCGATACCGCCCAGCTGCGCTTCGATCGCCGCCGCCAGGGCGCCATCGGGCTGGCCGCCGCCCCGGGGCGTCATCACTTCCCAGAACAGCGAATGGTTGGCATGACCACCGCCCTGGTTGATCACCGCGGCCTGCAGGCTCGGCGGCAACTGTTCAACGCTGGACAGCAGTTTTTCGACGGGCCACCCGGCATATTCGGTGCCGTCCACCGCTGCGTTGAGGTTATTAATGTAGGTCTGGTGATGCTTGGTGTAGTGGATCTCCATGGTTTGCGCATCGATGTACGGTTCCAGGGCGTCGTAGGCGTAGGGCAATGCAGGCAAGGTAAAAGCCATGTTCAATGAACTCCATGATGAAGAGGGGCATTGCGCTGCCGGGGCTTAGCGGCATTGCAGTGCAGCAGGCGCTGGGTGCGTGGGTACTCACCGTGCTCGCTGATGAAATTCAGCAGTTCGACATAGGTCTTGTGGCTCTGACGCAGCGCGGCGGTGCGCAGGGCCGGTGCCAGGCGTTCGTCCTGGATCGTCTGCAACAACCGTTGGTGGATCGCACACAAATACTCGGCGCTCTCCTCCGGCTGGTTCAGGCGCAAGTGCAGGTCCGCCAGGTTGTGATGGGAGACGACGCAGGCGGCCACGGCTTCGTCAGCATCCGCCCAGCGCTCGAACAACACTTGCGCCAGGGCCAGGGCTTGCAGATAGGCTTCGCGGGCGTCTACCAGCTCGCCCTGCATGAAACAGCGATTGGCTCGTTCGATCGTACGTTTCCAGTGTTCCATGATGAGTCCTCCACACAGGTGTCGGGGTTACACGCCGCCGGCGGTGAGCTTCTCCGGGTCCAGCAGGACTTCGAGTTCGCTGCGTGTCAGGTCGGTGTGCTCCAGGGCGACATCGATGACCGGCCGGCCTTGCTGATAAGCCTTCTTGGCGATTTCAGCGGCCTTCTGGTAACCAATGATCGGATTCAGCGCGGTCACCAGGATCGGGTTGCGCGACAACGCCTCCTTGAGCCGGGCCTCGTTGACCTTGAAGGTGGCGATGGCCTTGTCCGCCACCAAGCGGCTGGCGGTGGACATCAAGGCGATGCTGCTCAGCAGGTTCTGGGCGATGATCGGCAGCATCACGTTCAATTCGAAGTTGCCCGACTGACCGGCGATGGTGATCACCGTGTCGTTGCCAATCACTTGGGCCGCCACCATCGCGGTGGCTTCGGGAATGACCGGGTTGACCTTGCCGGGCATGATCGAGGAGCCCGGTTGCAAGCCTTCGAGCTCGATCTCGCCCAGGCCTGCCAACGGCCCGGAATTCATCCAGCGCAGGTCGTTGGCGATTTTCATCAGCGACACGGCGGTGGTCTTGAGCTGCCCGGAAACCGCTACGGCGGTGTCCTGGGAGCCGATCAGCGCGAACAGATTCTTGCCCGGGGTGAATTGCACCTGGGTCAATTGCGTCAGCTGCTGGCTGAACAGCTCGGCGAAACGGGGATGGGCATTGACCCCGGTGCCCACCGCCGTACCGCCCTGGGCCAGGGATTGCAGGCTCGGCAGCACATCCTGCAAGTGGCCGATATTGGCCTTGAGCTGCTGCGCCCAACCATTGAGCACCTGGCTCAGGCGCACCGGCATGGCATCCATCAAATGGGTGCGGCCCGTCTTGATGAACGGGTGGACCTCCTCGGCCTTGCGCTCGATCACCTGCACCAGGTGCAACAGCGCCGGCAGCAGTTGCTCGTGCAAGGCCAGCGCAGCGCTGACATGAATGCTGGTGGGAATGATGTCGTTGCTGCTCTGGCCGCAATTGACGTGGTCGTTCGGATTGACCGTTTCCCCCAGCAGGCGACTGGCGAGGGTGGCGATCACTTCGTTGGCGTTCATGTTGGAGCTGGTGCCGGAGCCAGTCTGAAAGATATCCACTGGGAAATGGTCCATGAAACGCCCTTCGAGCAGCCCCAGGGACGCATCGACGATGGCCTTGCCCTGGGCCGCGCTGATTTGTTCCAGCTCTACGTTGGCCCGGGCGGCGGCGGCCTTGGCCAGGATCAGGGCGCGGATGAACTGCGCTGGCATACGCTGGCCGCTGACCGGAAAGTTATCCACTGCGCGCTGGGTCTGGGCGCCGTAGAGGGCCTCCACCGGGACTTGCAGCTCGCCCATGCTGTCGCGTTCGATACGGGTATTACTCATCGGGAGATCCTTGCACCAGTTCAATAAGGGGAATCGACGGCTCCAAGGCGCAGGTCGCCAGCGCCCAGGCATGGCTCTGCCAGCGCTTGAGACGGCAGCGGCACAGTGAGAGTTGTTCGAGCTCACGCAAAGGGCGCCAGGCCTGATCGAGGCAGAGATTGCGCCAATGCCAGGGCAGCGCGACATCCGAGGCGGTATCGAGCAGCAGACGAAAGGCGGTTTCAGCAATCAGCCACGGCGAAGTGGCGGTGCAGCAGGCCAGATAGCGGCCCTCGGCCAGGTAGTGCTCGATCAGCCGCGGCTCGTCCGGGTTCATCGCGCAACGGATCTGGCGGCTCATCCAGCGCCAGCTTTCAAGGTAGGGTTGTTCGTGCAGGGCAGGACTCATGACCGGGGCTCACTCGGCGAATGAGATTCATTATTAGATGATAATAAGAAGCAACACAAGTCCGGCAAATATCACATGTGGCGAGGAGGGTTTATCCCCTCGCCACAAAGGCGTTCTGCGGGTACAAAAAAGGCGCGTCATCCTCAGCGGATGACGCGCCTTTTTTAAGCGGTGAGCGTTAGCTACCCGCCACGGTCATACGCTCGATCAACACTGAACCGGTGCGGATGTTGCTGCGCAGCTCCAGATCGTTGCCTACCGCCAGGATCTGCTTGAACATGTCGCGCATGTTCCCGGCGATGGTCACTTCCTGGACCGGGAACTGGATCTCGCCGTTCTCGACCCAGAAACCCGCCGCGCCACGGGAATAGTCCCCGGTGACCATGTTCAGGCCGTGCCCCATCAGTTCGGTCACCAGCAGGCCCCGGCCCATGCGCCGCAGCAAGGCCGCTTGGTCTTCTTCGCCATGGGTCACGAACAGGTTATGCACGCCACCGGCATTGGCGGTGCTCGGCATGCCGAGCTTGCGCCCCGAATAGGTGCCGAGGATGTAGGACACCAACTCGCCGTTTTCCACGAACGGCTTGGCGTAGGTGGCCAGGCCGTCGCCGTCGAACGCCGAGCTGCCCATGGCCTGCATCAGGTGCGGACGCTCGTCGATGGTCATCCACTCCGGGAACAGTTTCTGGCCCAGCGCGCCCTCAAGGAACGACGACTTGCGGTACAGGTTGCCACCGGACACCGCCGACAGGAAACTGCCAAACAGGCCGCCGGCCAGCTCGGCGGAAAACAGCACCGGCACCTCGCAGGTCGGCACCGGCCGCGCGCCCAGGCGACTGGCCGCCCGTTGCGCGGCTTTCTGGCCGATGCTCACCGGATCCGCCAGCAAGGTGCCCTGGCGATTCACGTCGTACCAGTAATCACGCTGCATCTGGCCGTTGGCCTCGGCGATCATCACGCAACTGAGACTGTGGCGGGTCGATGCATAAGCACCGATGAAACCGTGGCTGTTGCCGTAGACCCGGCAGCCCTGGTGGGTATTGAGCGTCGTGCCGTCGGCGTTCTTGATCCGACTGTCGGCCTCGAATGCCGCCGCTTCGCAACGCAGTGCCTGCTCGATGGCCTGCTCGGGGGTGATGTCCCAGGCGTGGAACAGGTCGAAGTCGCGCAGCTCCTTGCACATCAACGCGGCATCGGCCAGGCCCGAGGCTTCGTCTTCGGAGGTGTGCTTGGCAATCGCCAGTGCCGCGGCAACGGTTTCGCGAATAGCCTCCGGGCCGCTCGCCGAAGTGCTGGCAGAGCCCTTGCGCTGACCCACGTACAGGGTGATGCCAAAGCCCTGGTCGCGGTTGAATTCGACGGTTTCCACCTCGCGCTGGCGCACCGAGGTCGACAGGCCCTGTTCCAGGGACACCGCCACCTCACAGGCACTGGCGCCCTGGCGCTTGGCTTCGGCGAGGATCTGCTCGACTTGTTCCTGCAGTGCCGGCAATGCTTGCGGGCCGACGCTTTGAACTGCACTCATGGTGTTCTCCACTCAAATTCTGTTTTCGGTCAGGGTGTGTACGAACAGTGCCTGCGCAACTTTGCGTACAAACCCGAGGCCTTCGAGCGACCGGGCCGGACAAGCGGCCCCCGACTGGTTATCATGGCGGCGTTTCTTTGCGGACTGCCACCATGGTTGATTCTTACGACGACTCCCTCTACGAGGGTGAAAAAAGCAAATCCCAGGTCAAACGCGAGCTGCATGCTCTGGTTGACCTCGGCGAGCGCCTGACAACACTCAAGCCTGACTTGCTGGCCAAACTGCCTTTGACCGACGCCTTGCGCCGGGCCCTGGCCGATGCGCCCAAGCACACCGCGAATATCGCGCGTAAACGGCACCTGCAATTCATCGGCAAACTGATGCGCGATCAAGACACTGACGCCATTCTGGTCCTGCTCGATCAACTCGATGCCTCCACCCGGCAGTACAACGAACGCTTCCACAACCTGGAGCGCTGGCGCGATCGCTTGATCGCAGGCGACGACGGCACCCTGGAAAAATTCGTCATCGACTACCCGGAGGCTGACCGTCAGCAATTGCGCTCCCTGATCCGTCAGGCCCAGCACGAACTGGCGCAGAACAAGCCACCGGCCTCGAGCCGTAAAATCTTCAAGTACATTCGTGAGCTGGACGAAACCCAACGCGGCTTGCGCTGAGTAACGCCCACGGGTGGAGGCCTTCTCCACCCGAAGCTCCGGTCATGCGCCCGTGCCACCCACGGTAATCGCATCAATCTTCAGGGTCGGCTGGCCGACGCCCACCGGCACCGATTGTCCATCCTTGCCACACGTGCCCACGCCGCTGTCCAGCGCCAGGTCGTTACCGACCATCGACACCTTGCTCATCGCCTCCGGCCCATTGCCGATCAGGGTCGCGCCCTTGACCGGCGCGGTGATCTTGCCATCTTCGATCAAGTAGGCCTCGCTGGTGGAGAACACGAACTTGCCGCTGGTGATGTCCACCTGGCCACCGCCGAGGTTGGCGCAATAGATACCCTTTTTCACCGAGGCGATGATTTCCGCCGGATCGCTTTGACCACCCAGCATGTAGGTGTTGGTCATGCGCGGCATCGGCAGGTGCGCGTAGGATTCACGGCGACCGTTGCCAGTGCGGGCCACGCCCATCAGCCTGGCATTGAGTTTGTCCTGCATGTAGCCCTTGAGCACACCGTTCTCGATCAGCGTGGTGCATTCGGTCGGGGTACCTTCATCGTCGACGCTCAGGGAGCCGCGACGCCCGGCCAGGGTGCCGTCATCGACAATGGTGCAGAGTTTCGAGGCGACCATTTCCCCCATCCGTCCGCTGTAGGCCGAGCTGCCCTTGCGGTTGAAATCGCCTTCCAGGCCGTGGCCGACGGCTTCGTGCAGTAGCACGCCGGACCAGCCGGAGCCCAGCACCACCGGCAGCGTGCCTGCCGGAGCGGGGATGGCTTCGAGGTTGACCAGCGCCTGGCGCAGCGCTTCGCGGGCATAGCCCATGGCGCGGTCTTCGCTGAGGAAATAACGATAGTCGGTGCGCCCACCGCCACCATGGCCGCCGCGCTCACGGCGCCCGTTCTGCTCGACGATCACGCTGACGTTGAACCGCACCAGCGGCCGCACGTCCGCCGCCAGGCCACCGTCGGTGGAAGCCACCAGGATCCGCTCCCAGACCCCGGCCATGCTGACCGACACTTGCTGGATGCGCGGGTCGAGGGCACGGGTGGCGACGTCGATACGCTTGAGCAGCTCGACTTTTTCGGCGCGGCTCATGACTTCAAGGGGGTTATCCGGCGCATACAACTGCGCCACGTCCTGACTGGTGAACGCCTGGACCGTGCCATTCTGCCCGGCACGGGAGATCGAGCGAGCCGCACGGGCAGCGGCGCCGAGGGCCTCAAGGGTGATGGCGTTGCTGTAGGCAAAACCGGTCTTTTCCCCGGATTGGGCACGCACGCCCACGCCCTGGTCGAGGTTGAAACTGCCTTCCTTGACGATGCCGTCTTCCAGCGACCAGGACTCGGAGATCTGCCCCTGGAAATACAGGTCGGCTGCATCGATGCCCGGGCCGGCCAGGTCGCCCAGCACGCCTTGCAGGCTTTCGAGGGTCACGCCACCGGGGGCTAAAAGGTGTTCACTGACTGAGGACAACAACCCGCTCATATGTTTTACGCCTTGAATTCGTCGTCTTGGACAGGGCGCTGTCGAGCGCCCTGCGAGAAAAAGCGCCGATGGCTCGCCACCGGCATGCGCGCCCGGATGGACGCCTGTTCACTGCTGTCGCGCTCGGCCAGCAGCACGGCCTCACCTTGATCCTGTTGTGCCAGCACACGGCCCCAGGGGTCGACAATCGCGGCATGGCCGAAGGTTTCCCGCGGCCCCGGATGCACGCCGCCCTGGGCGGCCGCCAGCACATAGCACTGGGTCTCGATGGCCCGGGCGCGAATCAGCACCTCCCAATGGGCCGCGCCAGTCACCGCGGTAAACGCCGACGGCGCCGTGATCAGTTCGGCCCCGGCAGCCCGCAGCTCGCTGTAGAGCTCCGGGAACCGCAAGTCATAACAGACCGTCAAGCCCAGCCGGCCCACGGGGGTATCGGCAACCACCACGTTAGCGCCATAAGCATAGTCATCCGACTCGCGATAGCGCCCGCGATTGTCCGCCACATCCACATCGAACAGGTGCAGCTTGTCGTAGCGCGCCACGATCTGGCCCTGATCGTCGACCAGCAACGAACAGGCATGGGACCTGGCCTGCGGCTGGTCCACCGGTGGCAACGGCAACGTGCCAGCCACAATCCATAACTTGAGGTCGCGGGCGACCTGTTTCAACCAGGGCAGGATCGGTCCCTGACCAAAGGCTTCGGCACGACCGATATCGGCAATGTCCCGCCGCCCCATCGCCGCGAAATTCTCCGGCAGCACGGCCAGCCTGGCGCCGCCTGCGGCAGCCTGCTCCAGCAGCACACGGGCACGGGCCAGGTTGGCGAGCACATCGCTTTGGCTGACCATTTGAATCACAGCGACTGGCATGGTGCTTCCCTCTTTTTATCCTCGCCCAAGGCGGCTGTGGGAGCAGAGCTTGCTCGCGATGAGGCAGGTACATCCAACATATAGGCTGACTGATACACCGCAATCGCGAGCAAGCTTTGCTCCCACAGGCCCGCTCCCACAAGGGGGTTGGCGTCGAACTGTCAAAACGGCTTGTCGAAAGTGATCTTCGGCTCTTTCCACGGCCCCTTGACGTCGTATCTTACGCTGGCAAAGCGCGCCACGCGGTCACCGATCAGTTTGTCGATCAGAAACAGCGCCCCACCCACCGCCGGTGCGCCAACGATCAGCGCGGCGATTGGCAGGTTGTTGGTCACCGGCAGCGTTACCAGCAGCTTGGCATCGACCCGGTCGGCCACCATGTCCAGCGTGCCGTTGAGTTCCAGGTTGCTCGACGGCCCGGTCAGGGTAATGGGTTCGCGGGTCACGTACACACCGTCGCTCGCCACCAACAGCCCCTTGACCCGGTCGTAGCTCAGCCCCTTGCCGAACAGGTCGGAGAAGTCCAGGCGCAAGCGTCGGCCGATGGAGTTGAAGTTCAGCAGGCCAAACACCCGCAACGCCTGGGCGCTGCCTTCCACTTCGACAAACTGGCCCTTGCTCAGCGACGCGTCGAGGCTGCCGGAAAAGCGCTTGGTGGCGACCCACGCCGGCGAGCCGGGCCAGCGGCCGTCGACATCCAGGCGGAATGTCTGGCTGGTCACGCTCGGGGCATAACCCCAGCCCTTGAGCACGTCGCCCAAATTCTTGCCGCCGATACGGCCCTTGTACCAACTGTTGGTGGAACCGGGCGCGCCTTCCCAACCGCCACTGCCGTTCAACACCATGCCCTTGAGGCCCATGTCCAGGTCGTTCAGCGCGATGCCCTTGGCGGTCGGTCGCACTTTCAGCGACCACGCACCGATGAGATCGGGGCCCTGGAACAGTTGGTCGATGGCAATATCCATGGCCGGGATTTTACCGGGATCGACCGACGCCAACGGGTCCGGTGAGTTTTCATCCGTCTGGACCGTCGGGTCTGTGGCCGGCAGGCGCACATAATCAAGCTTGATACCGATCGGGGCGGCCTTTGCGTCCGGCAGGTTGACATTGCCCTTGGCTTGCTGGCTATCAAGCCGCAAGGCCCAGGCGTCCGGCTTGCGGTCCAGTTGCACCGATGCCTGGTCCAGGGTGGTGCCCATGGCCGTGAGCTTGCCGACGGTCAAGTCGACGCTGCTGAGCAATTGCTTGGCACTGCCGCCTGGATCCTGGCCGGCGTACTTGTTCACCAGGTCCTGCCAGGGGCTCACGTCCAGTTCCGACAGTTTGCCGCGCAGTCGCAGCCCCTTGGCCCCGGGCAGAACGGCATCGCCGTCACCCAGCAACAATTCGCCGCGACCGTCGGCGACTTTCCCGCTCGGCGCAGCGTAAGTGAAACTGGCCAGGTCGCCATAATCGAGCCAATAGCGCCGCTCCGGCCCTTGCAGGGTCATGCGAAACACCGTGTCGCGCCCGACATCGGCAGCCATGCCAAAGGGTGCCGGCAGGTCCACCGCCACGCCCTTGAGGTTGGAACTGACCGACAGCTGGCTGTCGGCACCGTCGAGGATGACTTGCAACTGGTAGGGCACGACACCGGATACCGGCAGCGGCTGGGTGACATTCAGCCAACTGGTGAGTTTCTTGATCTCCACCTGCCCGGACGCAGCGACCCGTGTGTTGAGCGCTCCGGCGCGGCCCTCGGCGAAAATCTGCGCGGTCACGGGCCGGTCGAATGCCCGGGCACTGATGCCCTTGCCGCTCAAGCCCTTGTTGCTGTCGAAGCGGAAATCGCCCTTGAGTTGGGTCAGTTCCAATGCCGGCTCGCTGAGCTTGAGACGGGCCTTGTCGGTGACGAAGTCCACCAGGATCTTCGGTTGCTCGCCTTTGACCAGCGGGATATCGAGCTTGACGCTGCCTTGCAGGTCCCCCTCGCCTTCCCAGCCGGCGAACGTCTCGGCGGTCCCGATCGGCGCGCTCTGGAGGATTTTCAGACCGTCGCCCAGCCCTCCGGCGAAGCCACCGTCCAGCAGCAGATGAGAACTCTGCCCGGTCGGTACATGGGGAATGTTCACCGACACATCCTTGACCTGGGTATCGAGCAATTGTCCTTGGCTGGCGAAGATGCGCACGCCGCTGTCTTCGACGAAGACATCGCCGCTGACCTTGCTGACCGAAGGCCAGCCCGGCTGGAACGCCAGTTCGGCGTCGTGCACCTTGAAAAACAGGCTGATACTGCGTGCCGCGTCTTCGGCACCGTGATTGAGCGAGCCTTGATACTGGAAAAAGCCCTCGTCCACCGCGCCCTTGACGATGGCCGTGCGCAACCACTCATCCAGCGCCGGGCTGAGGACCGCCGGCAGGTACTTGGCGGTGTAGCGTCCGTCACCATCCACCAGGCCGACCCGCAGGTCCATGTAGTCTTCCTGGCTGTGGTCGAAATGCAGGCGGATCAGGAAGTCGCCGGCAATCCGGCCCTCCTCGCCCAGCACCTTCAAATAGGGCGCGATCAGCGTGAAGCCTTGCTTGTCGAGCTTCCAGGTCAGCCGCGCGTTGGCCTGCAGGTACTGCCAGGGCTTGGCGAAAATCGGGTCCAGGTGCAGGGAAAAATCCTTGCTGTCCATGCGCAGCTCGCCACCACCGAGGTCGCCGCTCAGGCTCCCCGATACATTGCGCGCAGCCGGGGCGCCGCGATAGGCATCGAAGCCCACCGTGTCCAGGTTGGTGGCGAAGCTGATTTTCTGGTCCCCGGTGTTCTGCGGCCGGTAGTCCAGCAGCACGTTACGCAGGCCACCGGTCACCTTGAGACGGTCGATGGTGGTCGCCAGGCCTTCGGGCAACGGTGCCAGGGCATTGAGCAAAGGCGTCAGCGGGGTCAAGTCGAGGCGGTCGGCCTGCAGGTGCCAGCGCTCCTCGGCCTTTTCGGTGGCGGCACTCTGTTGCAATTGCAGGCGCGATTCCCAGCGGGTGTCGCCCAGGTTCATCGCCAGGGAATCGAAGGTCGCGGTAAATCCCTGGTCGCCACGCTGGAAATATCCATTGAGCGCCAGGTTATGGATCTGTACCGGCTTGCGCTCGGCGTAGGCACCCTGGATGTCAGGAGCGTTCAAGCGCATGGCCGCGCTTTGCACCGTACCGCCGCCCCAACTCAGCCAGAACTCGCCACCGGCCTTGATCCGGGAAAAATTCCATTGCTGCGTCAGGCGTTTGGGCAGCCATTTGGACCAGTCGCTTTGCGGCAGGCTCAGGTACGCATCGGCCTGGCCATTTTTCCAATCACTGGCGCGGATACGGGTGCGCAGGTTGATCGCCACCGGCTGACCGTCAGGCAGGGTCAAGCGCGCATCCAGCCGTTGGCGGGTGGCGCCGGTGCGCAGGCTCAAACCAACGTAAGTGAGGGTCAGTGGTGGTTGCTCGACAGGTTGCAAGGTCACCTGGCTGTCGAGCAGCGAGAACTTGGAAACCACCTGCATGCGTTCGAGCAATTGCTGCGGATCGAGGGGCTGGTCGTCCTTCACCGGCAGGCCTTCCAGGGCCCACTTGCCGTCGGCGCCCTCCTTGAGGCTGATCTTCAGGCCGCTGACTTCCAGGTGGGCAATACGCACCTGACGTGCCAGCAGGCTGTCCCATAGATCAGGCACGGCTCGCACCTGATCCAGGTGCAAGGCGTTGGGGCCTTCGCCGACCACCACGTCCCGCGCCGCCAGAATCGGCGCCAGGGCGCTCCAGCTACCGTCGAGGCTTGCGATGTGCACCGGCATGCCCAAGGCGACGCTGGCCTGGGTCTCGACCTCGGCGCGGTATTCGGCCACCAGCGGGACCAGCTCGCGACCGAGACTGACGTACAACGCCAGCACCACCAGCAGCAGCGCACACAATCCCAGCCCCCAGCGAGTCAGCGCCGCCAAAATGCGTGTCAGACGCTCCATGTCAGTGGGCTCCCCTGGCAAAGACAATCAAATCCGCGGGCCCGCCGCTTCCCAAGCTCTTCAGAGCAACACCACGTCGTATTGTTCCTGGGAATACATGGTTTCCACCTGGAAGCGAATCGTGCGGCCGATAAACGCTTCCAGCTCCGCGACATTGCCTGACTCTTCGTCGAGCAGGCGATCCACCACTTTCTGGTTCGCCAACACTCTATAGCCAGTGGCCTGGTAGGCGCGCGCCTCCCGGAGGATTTCCCGGAAGATTTCGTAACACACGGTTTCCGGGGTCTTGAGCTTGCCGCGTCCCTGGCAACTGCTGCACGGCTCGCACAGCACCTGTTCGAGGCTTTCGCGGGTACGCTTGCGGGTCATCTGCACAAGGCCCAGTTCGGTGATACCGATGATGTTGGTCTTGGCGTGGTCGCGTTCGAGTTGTTTTTCCAGGGTCCGCAGCACCTGGCGCTGATGCTCTTCATCTTCCATGTCGATGAAGTCGATGATGATGATCCCACCCAGGTTGCGCAGGCGCAGTTGCCGGGCGATGGCCGTGGCGGCTTCCAGGTTGGTCTTGAAGATGGTTTCTTCCAGGTTGCGATGGCCGACGAACGCCCCGGTGTTGACATCGATGGTGCTCATGGCCTCGGCCGGATCCACCACCAGGTAGCCGCCGGACTTGAGCGGCACCTTGCGTTCAAGGGCTTTCTGGATTTCGTCCTCGACACCGTACAGGTCGAAAATCGGCCGTTCACCCGGGTAATGCTCGAGGCGGTCGGCGATTTCCGGCATCAGTTCGGCGACGAACTGGGTGGTTTTCTGGAAGGTTTCCCGGGAGTCGATACGGATTTTCTCGATCTTGGGGCTGACCAGGTCGCGCAAGGTCCGCAGCGCCAGGCCCAGGTCTTCGTAGATCACGCTGGGGGTGGCGATGGTCTTGATCTGCGCGGCGATCTGGTCCCAAAGCCTGCGCAGGTAGCGGATGTCCATGAGGATTTCATCGGCCCCGGCCCCTTCGGCGGCGGTGCGCAGGATGAACCCACCGGCTTCCTTGATACCTTCTTTTTCCACGCAGTCGCTGACCACCTGCTTGAGGCGCTCGCGCTCGGCTTCGTCTTCGATCTTCAGCGAAATACCGACATGGGCAGTACGCGGCATGTACACCAGGTAGCGCGACGGAATCGACAGTTGCGTGGTCAGGCGCGCGCCCTTGGAGCCGATGGGGTCCTTGGTGACCTGCACCACCAGGCTCTGGCCTTCATGCACCAGCGCGCTGATGCTCTCCACGGCCGGTCCTTCGCGCATGGAAATTTCCGACGCGTGAATGAATGCCGCGCGGTCCAGGCCAATGTCGACGAAGGCCGCCTGCATGCCCGGCAGCACCCGCACCACCTTGCCTTTGTAGATATTGCCGACGATGCCACGCTTTTGCGTGCGCTCGACGTGGACCTCTTGCAGCACACCGTTTTCAACCACCGCCACGCGCGATTCCATCGGCGTGATGTTGATCAGGATCTCTTCACTCATGGCAGGGTCTCGTTCAGGCATATTCACGATTATGGCCGCATCAGTCAGACGGCGCTCAGCGCGCGCTCAAGGTTTGCCAACAGGGTATGCCGAAATGGCCCAGTAGTTCTGCGGTTTCGCACAGCGGTAGGCCGACCACGGCCGAATAACTGCCGTCCAACCCGGCGACAAACACCGCGCCCAGGCCCTGGATACCATAGCCGCCGGCCTTGTCCCGAGGTTCACCGCTGGCCCAATAGGCCGTCGCTTCCTGTTCCGTGATCGACCGAAAGCGCACCAGGCTGCGCACAACGAGGGATTCGCAACGCTGTCCATCCAGTATGGCAATGGCAGTCAATACTTCATGTTCGCGACCGGACAGGCTCAAGAGCATCGTCATGGAATCGGCCTGGTCCAATGGCTTGCCGAGAATCCGTCCGTCCAGCACCACGGCGGTGTCGGCTCCGAGCACGCAGCCATCCATGCCGTCGCCCAGAGCACGTCGCCCAGCCTCGGCCTTGCCGCGCGCCAGGCGTACGACATAGGCCGAAGGGCTTTCGTGATCCAAGGGGGTTTCGTCGATGTCCGCGCTGACGGCGGTAAACGGCACGCCGATCTGCGTGAGCAGCTCACGCCGGCGCGGCGAGCCTGAGGCGAGGTAAAGCGGTTTCATCAAGACATCTCCCTATCAAGGCCAATGCCTGACCGAATCAGTTGATTTTGAAACGCAGGCGCAGGCCACGCAAACCGAAGCTGACCCAGGGCCAGAGCAAGGCGCTGACCAGGGCTGGCAAGACCAGCGCCAGGGTCGGCTGGCGATTGCCGGTCAGCGCGCTGAGCCACAACTGCACCAGTTGCGCCAGGCCGAAGATCACCAGGATCACCAAGCACTGCTGCCACATAGGGAACATCCGCAGGCGTTGTTGCAGCGACAGCACCAGGAAGGTGATCAGCGTCAGGATCAACGCGTTCTGCCCCAGCAAAGTGCCATAAAGCACATCCTCGGCCAGGCCCAGGCACCAGGCGGTGACCATGCCGACCTTGTGCGGCAAGGCCAGCGCCCAGAAGGCCAGCAACAGGGCCAGCCACAGTGGGCGCAGGATTTCCATGAACTGCGGCAGCGGCGAAACGCTGAGCAACAGGCCGATGGCGAAGGTCAGCCAGACCATCCAGCCGTTACCGGATTGGGTACTGCTCATTCTTCTCGTGCTCCCCTGGGGGCTGGCGTGGTGGCCGGCGTGGAGACTGGTGGTTTGGCGGCGGGCCGGGCCGATTGAGCAGGCTGCGCGGCGGGCACGTGGGTGGCCGAGCGGGTCGGTTTCGCAGCAGGCGTGGCGGGTGCAGTGGCCGGGGTGGCCGGGGTGGCCGCCGGCGGGGTGGCCCGAGCCGCCGTCGCGGGTGCGGGCACGGATGGTTTGGGCACCGTGGCAGGGACAGGCGCCGGCGCTGCTGTCGCCGGGGCAGCCGACTCACCACCCTGGCGGTCCTGGGCTTCCTGGGCCACGGCGGCATCGTTGGCACGCTCTTCGGGCGTACGGTTGTCGCTGAATACCAGCAGCAGGTAGCGGCTGCGATTCAATGCAGCCGTCGGCACCGCGCGAACGATGGCAAACGGCTGGCCGGAGTCATGGATGACTTCCTTGACCGTTGCCACCGGATAACCGGCCGGGAAGCGCTGGCCAAGGCCGGAGCTGACGAGCAGGTCGCCTTCCTTGATATCGGCGGTATCGGCCACGTGCCGCAGTTCCAGGCGTTCCGGGTTGCCGGTGCCGCTGGCAATCGCGCGCAAGCCGTTGCGATTGACCTGCACGGGAATGCTGTGGGTGGTATCGGTCAGTAGCAGCACTCGGGAGGTGTAGGGCATCAACTCCACCACCTGGCCCATCAGGCCCCGGGCGTCGAGCACCGGCTGGCCAAGGACCACGCCGTCGCGCTCGCCCTTGTTGATGATGATGCGATGGGTGAAGGGGTTGGGGTCCATGCCGATCAACTCGGCCACTTCGACCTTCTCGTTGACCAGCGCCGAAGAATTGAGCAACTCGCGCAGCCGCACGTTCTGCTCGGTGAGGGCCGCCAGCTTCTGCATGCGCCCCTGCAGCAGCAGGTTTTCGGTCTTGAGTTTTTCGTTTTCAGCGACCAGTTCGGTCCGGCTGCCAAACTGGCTGGCCACACCCTGCCACAAGCGCTGCGGCAGGTCGGTAATCCAGTAGGACTCCATCAACACCAGCGACATCTGGCTGCGCACAGGCTTGAGCAGCGTGAAGCGGGCATCGACCACCATCAGCGCGACCGAGAGCACGGTCAGCACCAGCAGGCGCACACCCAATGAGGGGCCTTTGGCGAAAAGCGGTTTAATAGGCCGCTCCTCCCAGGCAAATGTTTTCTTTATTCATACGGCATCAAACCGGCCTGGATACGAATGACAGAAGATAAACGCCAACGGGCAGCACTGCAAAGTGCTGCCCGGGAGCGAACAACATAGACGATCCAGCCAACTTATTCGCTGGAGAGCAGGTCCATGGTGTGCTTGTCCATCATTTCCAATGCACGGCCACCGCCGCGGGCAACACAGGTCAACGGGTCTTCGGCAACGATCACCGGCAGGCCGGTTTCCTGGGCCAGCAGCTTGTCGAGGTCACGCAGCAGCGCGCCACCACCGGTCAGCACCAGGCCGCGCTCGGCGATGTCCGACGCCAGCTCCGGCGGCGACTGCTCCAGGGCGCTCTTGACGGCCTGGACGATGGTCGCCAGCGACTCTTGCAGCGCTTCGAGCACTTCGTTGGAGTTGAGGGTAAAGGCTCGTGGAACGCCTTCGGCCAGGTTACGACCGCGTACGTCGACTTCACGCACTTCACCGCCCGGGTAGGCCGTGCCGATTTCCTGCTTGATGCGCTCGGCGGTGGATTCGCCGATCAGGCTGCCGTAGTTGCGACGCACATAAGTGATGATCGCTTCGTCGAAACGGTCGCCGCCCACACGTACGGATTCGGCGTAGACCACACCGTTGAGGGAGATCAGCGCGATTTCAGTGGTACCGCCACCGATGTCGACGACCATCGAGCCGCGGGCTTCTTCCACCGGCAGGCCGGCACCGATGGCAGCGGCCATTGGCTCTTCGATCAGGAACACTTCACGGGCACCGGCACCGAGGGCCGATTCACGGATAGCGCGACGCTCTACCTGGGTGGACTTGCATGGCACGCAGATCAGCACACGAGGGCTGGGCTGCAGGAAACTGTTTTCGTGAACCTTGTTGATGAAGTACTGCAGCATCTTTTCGCAGACGCTGAAATCGGCGATCACGCCGTCCTTCATTGGGCGAATGGCCGCGATGTTGCCCGGTGTACGGCCCAGCATGCGCTTGGCTTCCGTACCGACAGCCACGACACTTTTCTGGTTACCGTGCGTGCGGATGGCCACGACCGAGGGTTCATTCAGGACGATACCGCGCTCGCGCACGTAAATAAGGGTGTTGGCAGTGCCCAGGTCAATGGAAAGATCGCTGGAAAACATGCCACGCAGTTTCTTGAACATGGGAAAGGGACCCTAGGCAACGCGTGGGTAAAAAAGTGCGGCAAACTCTAACAACGACAGGGATTTTGGGCAAGGCGCCAATATGTTAAATTGGCCGCTTTTCTGTGCACCAAACCCTACAATCGCGGCCGTAAGACCGTAGAACTGCGGTAGTGTTCCGACAATCTAACACACGGACAGACTACGTCCGTTTTGTTTTCCACTGGAGAATCCCATGGCGCTTGAACGCTCCGACGTGGAAAAAATCGCTCATCTGGCCTGTTTGGGCCTCAATGAAGCCGATCTTCCACACATCACTTCTGCCCTGAACAGCATTCTGGGGCTGGTCGACGAGATGCAGGCGGTCAATACCGACGGCATCGAACCACTGGCTCACCCACTGGAAGCCAGCCAGCGCCTGCGCGCCGACGTCGTGACCGAGTCCAATCACCGCGAGGCCTACCAGTCCATCGCACCAGCGGTCGAAAACGGCCTGTACCTGGTTCCGAAAGTCATCGACTAAAGGGAAAGAGCCTCTCATGCATCACATGACCCTGGCCGAGATCGCCCGCGGACTCGCCGATAAAAAGTTTTCTTCCGAAGAGCTGACCCAGGTCCTGCTGGCGCGCATCGCCCAGCTCGACCCGCAGCTCAACAGCTTCATCAGCCTCACCCAAGAGCTGGCCCTGAGCCAGGCCAAGGCCGCCGACGCCCGGCGCGCCAACGGTGAAACCGGCGCCCTGCTCGGTGCGCCGATTGCCCACAAGGACTTGTTCTGCACCCAGGGCATCCGCACCAGCTGCGGCTCGAAGATGCTCGACAACTTCAAGGCCCCGTACGATGCCACCGTGGTCGCCAAGCTGGCCGCCGCCGGCACCGTGACCCTGGGCAAGACCAACATGGACGAATTCGCCATGGGCTCGGCCAACGAGTCGAGCTACTACGGCGCGGTGAAAAACCCGTGGAACCTGGACCACGTACCGGGCGGCTCGTCCGGGGGTTCCGCCGCCGCCGTGGCTGCGCGCCTGTTGCCGGCCGCCACCGCCACCGACACCGGCGGCTCGATTCGCCAACCGGCAGCATTTACCAACCTCACCGGCCTGAAGCCGACCTACGGCCGCGTCTCGCGCTGGGGCATGATCGCCTACGCCTCCAGCCTCGACCAGGGTGGCCCGCTGGCCCGCACCGCCGAAGACTGCGCGATCCTGCTGCAAGGCATGGCCGGCTTCGACCCGAACGACTCCACCAGCATCGATGAGCCTGTGCCGGACTACAGCGCCAGCCTCAATGGCTCGCTACAGGGCCTGCGCATCGGCGTGCCGAAGGAGTACTTCAGCGCCGGCCTCGATCCACGCATCGCCGAGCTGGTCCATAACAGCGTCAAGGAGCTGGAGAAGCTCGGCGCGATCATCAAGGAAATCAGCCTGCCGAACATGCAGCACGCGATTCCCGCGTACTACGTGATCGCCCCGGCGGAAGCGTCCTCGAACCTGTCGCGTTTCGACGGCGTGCGCTTCGGCTATCGCTGCGAGAACCCGCAAAACCTGATCGACCTGTACAAGCGCTCCCGTGGCGAAGGCTTCGGTGCCGAAGTGCAGCGCCGGATCATGGTCGGCGCCTACGCGTTGTCCGCCGGCTACTACGATGCTTATTACCTCAAGGCGCAGAAAATCCGTCGCCTGGTGAAGAACGACTTCATGGCCGCCTTCAACGAGGTGGACATCATCCTCGGCCCGACCACGCCAAACCCGGCCTGGAAACTCGGCGCCAAGACCAGTGATCCAGTCGCCGAATACCTGGAAGACGTCTACACCATCACCGCCAACCTCGCCGGCTTGCCGGGCCTGTCCATGCCGGCCGGTTTCGTCGATGGCCTGCCAGTGGGCGTGCAGTTGCTCGCGCCGTATTTCCAGGAAGGCCGCCTGTTGAACGTTGCCCACCAGTATCAGTTGAACACTGACTGGCACACCCGCACCCCAACCGGCTTCTGAGGAGAAACACATGCAATGGGAAGTCGTGATCGGGCTGGAGATTCATACCCAGCTCACCACCCGGTCGAAAATCTTTTCCGGTAGCTCCACCACGTTCGGCTCCGAGCCCAACACCCAGGCCAGCCTGGTCGACCTGGGCATGCCCGGCGTGCTGCCGGTGCTCAACGCCGAAGCAGTGCGCATGGCGGTGATGTTCGGCCTGGCGATTGACGCCGAGATCGGCCAGCACAACGTGTTCGCCCGCAAGAACTACTTCTACCCGGACCTGCCCAAGGGCTACCAGATCAGCCAGATGGAACTGCCGATCGTTGGCAAGGGCCACCTGGACATCGCCCTCGAAGACGGCACGGTCAAGCGCGTCGGCATCACCCGCGCGCACCTGGAAGAAGACGCCGGCAAGAGCCTGCACGAAGAATTCAACGGTGCCACCGGCATCGACCTGAACCGTGCCGGCACACCGCTGCTGGAAATCGTTTCCGAGCCGGACATGCGCAGCGCCAAGGAGGCCGTGGCCTACGTCAAGGCGATCCACGCGATGGTGCGTTACCTGGGCATCTGCGACGGCAACATGGCCGAAGGTTCGCTGCGCTGCGACTGCAACGTGTCGATCCGCCCCGTGGGCCAGGTTGAATTCGGCACCCGTTGCGAGATCAAGAACGTCAACTCGTTCCGCTTCATCGAGAAGGCGATCAACAGCGAGATCCAGCGCCAGATCGAACTGATCGAGGACGGTGGCAAGGTCATCCAGCAGACCCGCCTGTACGACCCGAACAAGGACGAGACCCGTCCGATGCGCAGCAAGGAAGAAGCCAACGACTACCGTTACTTCCCCGACCCGGACCTGCTGCCAGTAGTCATCGAGAACTCGTTCCTCGACGAGGTGCGCGCCACCCTGCCGGAACTGCCACCGCAGAAACGCGAGCGCTTCCAGGCGCAGTTCGGGCTGTCGAGCTATGACGCCAACGTCCTGGCCACCAGCCGCGAACAGGCCGATTACTTCGAGAAAGTCGTGAGCATCGGTGGCGACGCCAAGCTGGCGGCCAACTGGGTGATGGTCGA
Source organism: Pseudomonas sp. St316 (assembly GCF_018325905.1). NCBI lineage: Bacteria > Pseudomonadati > Pseudomonadota > Gammaproteobacteria > Pseudomonadales > Pseudomonadaceae > Pseudomonas > Pseudomonas sp. St316. The sequence continues at coordinate 5,658,078 of NZ_AP021901.1, forward strand.
ACTGGGCAGCCTGTTGAACAAGCAGGGCCTGGAAATCGACCAGTCGCCGGTCTCGGCCGAGCAACTGGGCGGCATGCTGGTGCGGATCAAGGACAACACCATCTCCGGCAAGATCGCCAAGATGGTGTTCGAAGCCATGGCCAATGGTGAAGGCAGCGCCGACGAGATCATCGACAAGCGCGGCTTGAAGCAGGTCACCGACACCGGCGCCATTTCCGCCGTACTCGATGAAATGCTCGCGGCCAACGCCGAGCAGGTCGAACAGTACCGCGCCGCAGACGAAGCCAAGCGCGGCAAGATGTTCGGCTTCTTCGTCGGCCAGGCCATGAAAGCCTCCAAGGGCAAGGCCAACCCGCAACAAGTCAACGAACTGCTCAAAAGCAAGCTCGAAGGCTGATTGCAATGGAGCCAGATTTCAAGCCTGGCTCCCTTCGCCCTTGCGAGAGTGAGCCAGTGGGAGCAAAGCTTGCTCGCGATGAAGGCACCTCGGTCTATCAGAGGAGCGCGTTATCGTTCGTCGCGAGCAAGCTTTGCTCCCACAGGCTTCACACCCACTGGCCAGCCCCCCTATCTGTAGTTGGAAACCCCTACATGAAGCGTCTCCTTGGCGCCTGCGCCCTGCTGTCCCTGCTGGCCGGTTGCGCCAGCCAGAGCGGGACGGTCGATCCACACGGCTACGACCAGACCGGCGTCGCCTCCTATTACGGTGCCAGGCACCATGGCAAGCGCACCGCCAGCGGCGAGCGTTTCGACCAGCACGGCCTGACCGCCGCCCATCGCCAGTTGCCGTTCGGCACGCGGGTGAAGATCACCAACCTGGGCAACAATGACAGCGTGGTGGTGCGCATCAACGACCGTGGCCCATACTCCCGAGGCCGTTTGATCGACGTGTCCCGCGAAGCCGCCGAGCAACTGGGCATGTTGCGCACCGGCACCGCACGGGTGCGCGTGCAAGCCCTCGACGATTGATAGACGGAGCCCGGCCATTTCCCTACTCACCGCCCTACCGCTGCTGAGCCTGATCGAATTGTTCGGCGCCCTGCTATTGCTCATCGGCGGTGCCGAACTGCTGGTACGCGCCGCCGTGGGCCTGGCGGCACGCTTGCAGGTCCGGCCGCTGATCATCGGCCTGACCGTCGTCGCGTTCGGCAGCAGCGCCCCACAAATGGCCATCAGCCTGCAGGCGACCCTGGCGCAAAACGCCGACATCGCGGTGGGCAGCGTGATCGGCAGCAGCATCTTCAACATCCTCGTCACCCTTGGGCTGTCGGCGCTGATCATTCCGTTGCGCGTCTCGCGCCAACTGGTGCGCCTGGACATTCCGTTGATGATCGGTGCCAGCCTGCTGGTGTTCGTGCTGGCCTGGAATGAAGAACTGACCCGGTTGGACGGCGTATGGCTGCTGGCGGCCCTGGCGGTGTACCTGGGCCTGTTGCTGCGCCAGTCGCGGCATTCGGGACGGCCGCACACGCTGGGTATCGAGGTGCCCGGGGGTCCTGGCCCAAGAGCCTGGTGATGATCGTGCTGGGTCTGGCAATGCTGGTTTTCGCCGGACACCTGCTGCTGGGCGCGGCGGTGGAAGTGGCGATGGACTTGGGGCTTTCGGAGCGCATCATCGGCCTGACCATTGTCGCCGTCAGCACCTCGCTGCCGGAGCTCGCCACCTCGTTGATCGCCGCCCTGCGCGGCCAACGGGACATTGCGGCAGGCAACGTCATCGGCAGCAACCTGTTCAACCTGCTCGGGTATTGGGGATAACCGCCCTCGCCGCCCCCACGCCACTGTCGGTCTCGCCGAACGCCCTGGATTTCGACCTGCCGGTGATGCTCGGCGTAGCGGTGCTGTGCCTGCCGGTGTTCTATTCCGGTTATCGCGTCACCCGCGCCGAAGGCCTGCTGTTCCTGGGCCTGTACCTGGCCTACGGGCTGCACGTGGTGTCGTTCACCACCGGCATGCCCCTGGCCGGTCAACTGGAACGGCTGATGCTGTTTTATGTGCTGCCGGCCTTGCTCGCGTTTTTGCTGTTCACCTCCCTGCGCGCCTGGCGCCGCCAACACCACAAGAGGGATTTGCCATGACTGACACTCCAAAGACCGGCCTGGACATGCGTCGCCAGGTCATGGGCGACGCATTCGTCGACCGCGCCCTGGGCAACGCCACCGAGTTCACCCAGCCATTGCAGGACTTCGTCAATGAACATGCCTGGGGCAGCGTCTGGAGCCGCGAAGGCCTGCCGCTCAAGACCCGCAGCCTGATCACCCTGGCCGCCCTCACCGCCCTCAAGTGCCCGCAGGAATTGAAAGGCCACGTACGTGGCGCGCTGAACAATGGCTGCACGGTGGAAGAGATTCGCGAGGCATTGCTGCATTGTGCGGTGTACGCGGGCGTGCCGGCGGCGATCGATGCGTTTCGGGCGGCGCAGGAAGTGATCGATAGCTATCAGACATCTGAGTGACCGTTAGATCGCTATCGCGAGCAAGCTCGCTCCCACAGGGGCTTGTGGGTGTATTCAAGTTTCCCGTACACCCGTGATCACCTGTGGGAGCGAGCTTGCTCGCGATTGGGCCTCAAAAACAGCGCAAGCCCAAGGCTAGATCCACCCACCCCACTGCAACACGAAAATCCCCACATTGGTGGTGATCGCCGCCATCAACGTGGTGATGACGATGATCGCCGCCGCCAGTTCATGGTTACCATCGGCCGCGCGGGCCATGACGTAACTGGCGGCGGCGGTGGGGCTGCCGAAGTACAGGAACAGGATCCCCAGCTCCGCCCCGCGAAAGCCCCAGCACCACGCACCGAGGGTGGTCAGCAGGGGCAGCCCGACCATCTTCACCAGGCTCGAACTCAGGGCCATCTTGCCGCTCTTGCGCAAGGCCGCCAGCGACAGCGTGCCGCCGATGCAGATCAACGCCAGGGGCAAGGTCATTTGCGACAGGTACTTGGCCGAGGTCTCGAACCAGTTCGGCAGGCCGATGTGCCAATAGGCGAACGGCGCGGCGACGATCACGCTGATGATCAGCGGGTTGCTGAACACGCTCTTGCAGATGCTCCACGGGTCCGACTTGATCACCGGGCTGTAGACCGCCAGCACGATGGTCGACAGGGTGTTGTAGAACAAGATCACCAGCGCCGCGAGAATCGCTCCCAGGGAAATCCCGTAGTCGCCATACATGCTTGCCGCCAGCGCCAGGCCGATGACCCCGTTGTTGCCGCGAAACGCGCCCTGGGTGTAGATGCCACGGTCCTGGCGCGGACACCGCCAGATCGCCCAGCCCCAGGCCATGGCGAAACTCACCAGGGTGGCGATGGAAAAGTAGATCAGCAGGTCAGGCTGCAACGCCGCGTGCAGGTCGGCATGGAGGATGCCAAGGAACAACAGCGCCGGCATGGTGACGTTGAACACCAGGGACGATGCGATGTGGATGAAGTTGTCGTTGATCCAGCCAATGCGCTTGAGCAACGTTCCCAGAAACAGCATGGCGAACACCGGCGCGGTGATGTTCAGGGTTTCGAGGAAAATTGCCAGCATGCCGGGGACCTTGAGAGGGATGTCGTTAGGTGGCTAATGATAAGCCACTCACGGCATTGGCGTCTGGTTGTGGGAGCGAGCCTGCTCGCGAGACGGTCATTCAACTGACATCGACGTTGAATGTGCCACCGTCTTCGCGAGCAGGCTCGCTCCCACATTTTGTACCTCACACTACAGGGGACTTTGCCTATCAAAGGCCCTGTGGTCACCCCAGGATCAGGTAATCGGCGCCGGGTTGAACAACGTGATGTCGTTGTACAGCTTGTGCCGCTCGGCCCAGGTCTGTTTCTTGCCGCTGGCCACGTCCAGGTAGTAGTGGAACAGCTCCCAACCCAACTCTTCGATGGTTGCGCGTCCGGTGGCAATCCGGCCGGCGTCGATGTCGATCAGGTCCGGCCAGCGTTGGGCCAGTTCGGTGCGCGTCGAAACCTTCACCACCGGCGCCATCGCCAAGCCATACGGCGTGCCGCGCCCGGTGGTGAAGACGTGCAGGTTCATCCCCGCCGCCAGTTGCAGCGTGCCACAGACGAAATCACTGGCCGGCGTGGCGCAGAAGATCAGACCCTTTTGCTTGAAGCGCTCGCCCGGGCCGAGCACGCCGTTGATCGCACTGCTGCCGGACTTGACGATCGAGCCCAGGGATTTTTCGACGATGTTCGACAGCCCGCCCTTCTTGTTGCCCGGCGTGGTGTTGGCGCTGCGATCGGCCTCGCCCTTGGCCAGGTAACGGTCGTACCAGTCCATCTCGCGCACCAGTTCCTGGGCGACTTCCTGGGTTTGTGCCCGGGAGGTCAGCAGGTAGATCGCATCGCGCACTTCGGTGACTTCGGAGAACATCACCGTCGCCCCGGCCCGCAACAGCAAGTCCGAGGCGTAGCCCAGCGCCGGGTTGGCGGTGATGCCGGAGAACGCATCGCTGCCACCGCATTGCATGCCCAGGATCAGTTCCGAAGCCGGAACCGTTTCGCGGCGGCGCAGGTCGAGTTTCTTCAGGCGGGTCTCGGCCAGCGCCATGATCTGTTCGATCATTTCGGTAAAGCCGTGGCTGGAATCCTGCAAGCGATACAACCATGGCTCGCTGAGGTCCACCGAACTGTCGCCTTCATGCATCACCTGCCCGGCCTGCAATTTCTCGCAGCCCAGGCTGATCACCAACGCTTCGCCGCCCAGGTTGGGGTTGCGCGCCAGGTTGCGCACGGTGCGAATCGGGATGTAGGCGTCGGTGGCAGTGATCGCCACACCGCAGCCGTAGCTGTGGGTCAGCGCCACCACGTCATCGACGTTCGGGTACTTGGGCAGCAGCTCGTCCTTGATGCGCTTGACCGCATGGTCCAGCACACCGGTCACGCACTGCACCGTGGTGGTGATGCCCAGGATGTTGCGCGTGCCGACGGTACCGTCGGCGTTGCGATAACCCTCGAAGGTATAGCCCTCCAGCGGCGCATCGGCCGCTGGTACGTCGGTGGAAAGCGGCAGGCTGTCCAGCGGCGGTGCGGTGGGCATGCGCAGTTGGTCTTCCTTGACCCAACTGCCACGGGGGATCAGTTGCAGCGCGTAGCCAATGACCTGGCCGTAGCGGATCACCTCGCCGCCCTCGGGAATGTCTTCCAAGGTGACTTTATGGCTCTGCGGTACGAAGTCGACGGTGACCAGGCCGTCCGGGAACTCGGTCCCGGCTGGTACGCCTTGGTCATTGACGACGATTACCACGTTGTCCCGCTCGTGCAGGCGGATGTAACGGGGCGAATCGGCATGTTCAATCAGTTGCATTGACGCCGCTCCTTCAAGATTTAGCTTCAGACAGGCTGGAGATGTCGGCATCCTTGGCCGTAGGTTCCTTGAGCACGACACGCTTGATCGGCCCGACGATGACCAGGTAGCTGAACACCGCCAACAGCGCGTTGCAACCGACGAACACCAGTGCCCACTTGAACGAACCGGTGGCGCTGATGATGTAGCCGATGACAATCGGCGTGGTGATCGATGCCAGGTTACCGAAGGTGTTGAACAGGCCACCGCTCAAACCGGCGATCTGTTTTGGCGAGGTGTCGGACACCACGGCCCAGCCCAATGCGCCCACGCCTTTACCGAAGAAGGCCAGGGCCATGAAGCCCACCACCATCCATTCGATGTCCACGTAGTTGCACGCCACGATGCTGCTGGACACCAACAGACCAGCGATGATCGGCGCTTTGCGAGCGAAGGTCAGCGAGTGGCCCTTGCGCAGCAGGTAGTCGGAAATCACTCCGCCCAGCACGCCACCGATGAAACCGCAGATCGCCGGCAAGGACGCAATGAAACCGGCCTTGAGGATGGTCATGCCGCGTTCCTGCACCAGGTACACCGGGAACCAGGTCAGGAAGAAATAGGTGATGCCGTTGATGCAGTACTGGCCCAGATACACGCCGAGCATCATGCGGTTGGTCAGCAGCTGGCGGATGTAATCCCACTTCGGACCGTCGGTTTTCTTGTCCTTGCCCTTGTCCTGGTCCATATCGACCATCGCGCCGTTGGCGGCGATGTGATTGAACTCGGCTTCGTTGATCATCGGGTGCTGGCGCGGGCTGTGGATCACTTTCAACCAGATCAGCGAGAACAGGATGCCGATCACGCCCATCACGATGAACACGTGCTGCCAGCCAAAGCGGTAGACGATCCAGCCCATCAGCGGCGCGAACAGCACCGTGGCGAAGTACTGCGCCGAGTTGAAGATCGCCGAGGCTGTGCCGCGTTCAGCGGTGGGAAACCAGGCGGCGACAATGCGTGCATTGCCCGGGAAGGACGGCGCCTCGGCCAGCCCCACCAGAAAGCGCAGCATGAACAGCGCAACCACGGCCGTGGACATGCCGAACTCACCGACATAGCCTTGCAGCACGGTGAACAGCGACCAGGTGAAAATGCTCAAGGCATAGATTTTTTTCGACCCGAAACGGTCGAGCAGCCAGCCGCCAGGAATCTGCCCGGCCACGTAGGCCCAGCCGAAAGCGGAGAAAATATAACCGAGGGTAACGGCATCGATGCCGAGGTCTTTTTGCAGGCTGGAGCCTGCGATAGCGATGGTGGCGCGGTCGGCATAGTTGATCGTCGTCACCAAAAACAGCATGAGCAGGATCAAATAGCGGACGCGGGTCGGCTTGGTCTCTTGCATGTCATCTACTTCCACTATTTATTTTTATACGGGAAATCAGGTTGTATGCGATCGGCGCCGGATGCCCGGCGCCGATCGGTATTGCGCTTACGATCCGATGTAGGAAGTCTTCACCACGGTGTAGAACTCTTGCGCGTAGCGACCTTGCTCACGCGAACCATAGGACGAACCTTTGCGGCCGCCGAACGGCACGTGGTAATCCACGCCGGCGGTTGGCAGGTTGACCATCACCATGCCCGCCTGGGAATGGCGCTTGAAGTGATTGGCGTACTTCAGCGAGGTGGTGGCGATACCGGCGGACAGACCGAACTCGGTGTCGTTGGCCATCGCCAGCGCGGCCTCATAGTCGGCCACGCGCACAACGTTGGCCACCGGGCCGAAGATCTCTTCGCGGCTGATACGCATCGAGGCTTCGCTGTCGGCGAACAAAGTCGGCGCCAGGAAGTAACCTTCGGTGTCGCACGTCACCAGGCCGCCACCGCTGACCAGCCGTGCACCTTCGCTCTGGCCGATGTCGATGTACTTCAAGTCCTGGCTGAGCTGGGCTTCGGAAACCACCGGGCCGATATCAGTGCCTGCCTTCAACGCATGACCGACCTTGATCGACTGCATGCGCTCGGCCATGGCCTCGACGAACTTGTCGTGGATGCCGGCAGTGACGATCAGGCGGCTCGAAGCCGTGCAACGCTGGCCGGTGGAGTAGAACGCGCTCTGTACCGCCAGTTCGACGGCCTGCTTGAGGTCGGCGTCGTCGAGGATGATCTGCGGGTTCTTGCCGCCCATTTCCAACTGCACCTTGGCCTGGCGCGACACGCAATTGACCGCGATCTGCCGCCCTACGCCCACCGAACCGGTAAAGCTGATGCCGTCGACTTTCGGGCTGTTGACCAGGACTTCGCCGACCACACGGCCGCTGCCCATCACCAGGTTGAACGCACCGGCCGGGAAACCGGCGCGGGAAATGATCTCGGCCAGGGCCCAGGCGCAGCCCGGTACCAGCTCGGCAGGCTTGATCACCACGCAGTTGCCGTAGGCCAGGGCCGGGGCGATTTTCCACGCGGGAATGGCGATCGGGAAGTTCCACGGGGTGATCAGGCCGACCACACCCAGGGCTTCGCGAGTGACTTCGACGTTGACGCCCGGGCGCACCGACGGCAGGTAATCGCCGGACAGGCGCAGGCATTCACCGGCGAAGAACTTGAAAATGTTACCGGCGCGGGTCACTTCGCCGATGGCTTCGGGCAGGGTCTTGCCCTCTTCCCGGGCCAGCAGTTGACCGAGCTCTTCACGGCGAGCGAGGATTTCGCTGCCGACTTTGTCCAGCGCATCATGACGGGCCTGGATGCCCGAGGTCGACCAGGCCGGGAACGCGGCGCGGGCGGCTTCGATGGCGGCATTGACTTGCGCTGCGTCAGCCTTGGCGTATTCACCGATGACATCGGACAAGTCAGACGGGTTGATGTTGGTGCAATAGTCAGCACCGGCCACCCACTGACCGTTGATGTAGTTATCGAAACGCTTTGAATCTGCCACGAATGCTCCTCCTTACATAAAGCCTTACGCAAAAAGCCGCTGATTGCTCAGCGGCCTTACCGGGTCTGTTACTGCTTGCCTTGCTTGTCGATCAGCGCGGCCAGGGCTTCGTATTCTTCTGGCAGCAGATCGGTCAGCGGGGTACGCACAGGACCGGCGTCATAGCCAACGATCTTGGCGCCCGCCTTGACGATGCTCACCGCGTAACCGGCCTTGCGGTTGCGGATGTCCAGGTACGGCAGGAAGAAGTCGTCGATGATCTTGCCAACGGTCTCGTGATCTTCACGGGCAATGGCGTGGTAGAAATCCATCGCGGTTTTCGGGATGAAGTTGAACACCGCCGAGGAGTAGACCGGCACGCCCAGGGCCTTGTAGGCCGCGGCGTAGACTTCAGCGGTCGGCAGGCCGCCCAGGTAGCTGAAACGATCGCCGAGGCGGCGACGGATCGACACCATCAGTTCGATGTCGCCCAGGCCATCCTTATAGCCGATCAGGTTCGGGCAGCGCTCGGCCAGCTGTTCCAGCAAAGTGGCGTTCAGGCGGCAAACGTTGCGGTTGTAGACCACGACGCCGATCTTCACCGATTTGCACACCGCTTCTACGTGGGCGGCAACGCCGTCCTGGCTGGCTTCGGTCAGGTAATGCGGCAGCAGCAACAGGCCCTTGGCGCCCAGTCGCTCGGCTTCTTGAGCGTATTCGATGGCCTGGCGAGTGGCACCGCCAACACCGGCAAGAATTGGCACGCTGGTGGCGCAGGTATCGACAGCGGTCTTGATGACTTGCGAATACTCGCTGGCGGCCAGGGAGAAAAATTCACCGGTGCCGCCAGCTGCGAACAAGGCAGAGGCGCCATACGGGGCCAGCCACTCGAGGCGCTTGATGTAGCTGTCGCGATTGAAATCGCCTTGAGCAGTGAAATCGGTGACCGGGAACGACAGCAGGCCAGACGAGAGGATGGACTTCAGTTCTTGTGGATTCATTATTCGAACACCCTGGGACGCAATTTATGTATGAGAGAGTTAAGCTTCGGCCAGAAGTTGTAGGTCATCGTACAACTTAAAATATGAACGTCAACTGTATTTCGTCTCTTGTTGGGTGCACGGCCTCGGGAATCGATCGCCAAGCTCTGTAGATCAGGGGTTTGGGCTTGATCGCAACACAGATAAAACCTGCTGGGCGGCATCCGCACCGCTCGTCGTCACTGTTAACTCTGTCAGTAGTCGTCATCGTGGCAAGGGGGCATAACCACGAATGGCCGTGCCATACCCGGTCGCAGTGCCTTTCTCAATCTTTCAGGTGAGACGCCCCATACGCGACGCTCAGGGCTGCCTCACAGGGAGTGACATCATGACGACGTATGCGAAGCCCACGCTTAAGGATTTCCCAGCCAATCCAGCCTCCGGGGAGGTCACCATCAGCTTGTCGAAGACAAAGACGTTGACCGTAAAGATTCCGAATGCAGATTTCGAACCCAACTCATCCGCGCAACTGACGCTGGGTATCGGCTCGAATCCCCCTACTCGGGTAGGCCCTTTCGCCCCCCTGACCGAGTTCGAGGAGGCCACGCCACGCAAGGATGTGACATTGACGGTCACCGGCGCCGACTTGAAAGCGTTCAGCGGTAAAGTGGTTGAGCTTCGTTACGAAGTCAGCTACGAGAGTCGGGACCCCGATAGATCCGAGCCACAAATGTTGCGGATCGTGGCGTAGGACTGGGCGCCCGCTGTCAGGCAGGCCCCGGATACCAAGCCAGGCACCTTTTATTGTGGCAAGGGGATTTAGCCCTGGGCTTGTGCCTCTTCATGGGCCTGGCGCAGCCTTTCACGGCTGTTGGTCAGGTGCAAACGCATGGCCGCACGGGCGGCGTCGGAGTCCTGGCGGGCGATCGCGTCGTAGATCTCCTCGTGCTCACGGCTCAGGCGATTCATGTAGCGCTGCTGGTCATCATGGGCCAGGCGCGCCGAGTTCACCCGGGTACGCGGAATGATGCTGGTACCCAGGTGGGTCATGATGTCGGTGAAGTAGCGGTTGCCGGTGGACAGGGCGATTTCCAGGTGGAAGGCGAAGTCCGAGGCCACCGCATCGCTGGCGTGGGCAGCGCTTTCGTTCAAGGCGTCGAGGGCGGCGCGCATGGCGCCCAGTTGCTCGTCGCTGCGGCGCTGCGCCGCCAGCCCGGCGGATTCCACTTCCAGGCTGATGCGCAATTCCAGGATCGCCAGCACGTCACGCAAGGTGACCACGGTGGCCGGGTCGATGCGAAAACCGCTCGGGCTCGGCGTGTCCAGCACGAAAGTGCCGATGCCATGGCGCGTTTCCACCTGGCCGGCCGCCTGCAAGCGGGAAATCGCCTCGCGCACCACGGTACGACTGACGCCATGGGCTTCCATGATCGCCGACTCGGTGGGCAATTTATCGCCACGCTTGAGCAGGCCGTCGCGAATCTGCTCGGTCAACACCGTCACCAGCTCCTGCGCCAGGCTGCGGCGCTTGCGGGGAAAGCGTGGTACTTCGATCGGGTTTTCCATGGGGCTGTGTCTCGGTAAACGGCTGAATGGCAACATCATAGCGCAACGTGGTTGTATGATCACTGTGGGTGCGGAAACCGAGCCAACTTCATCGCGAGCAGGCTCGCACATTGGATCGGCTGCGTACACGAGTACCCGACTCACCACAAACCCTTGTGGGAGCGAGCCTGCTCGCGATGGCGGTGGGTCAGCCACATCAATATCAATGACCTACCGCTATCGCGAGCAAGCTCGCTCCCACAGGTTTTGTGGTGGTCAGGCGGCTACTGTACGTTCCACCAGCTGGCCATTTTCGATACGCACATGTCGCGGATGGAAACGTTTCAAACTGCTCCGATGGCCGACGCTGACGATGCTCAGGCCCGGCAACTGATCGATCAGTGCCTGGTACAGCGTTGCTTCGTCTTCTTCATCCATCGCCGACGTGGCTTCGTCCATGTACAACCATTGCGGTGCATAAAGCAATGCGCGGGCAAAGGCCAGGCGTTGTTGCTCGCCGGGCGAGAGCATGCGCTGCCAATGGTTGCTTTCATCCAGCCGCGCAATCAGGTGCGGCAGGCGGCAGGTTTCCAGCACCTGGGCATAACGTTCGTTGGGATAGATATCGCCAGCCTGTGGATAACTCAATACCTCACGCAGGCTGCCAATCGGCAGATAAGGCTTCTGCGGCAGGAACAGATAACGCGCGGCGGGAAGCCGGATCGTCCCGTGCCCCGCCGGCCACAAATGCCCCATCGCCCGCAGCAGGGTCGATTTGCCACTGCCCGAACGGCCACTGAGCATCACCCGTTCGCCCGGTTCCACGGTCATGTCGGCGTTATCGAGCAGATGGCGACCGTCGGCCAGGTCCAGCCCCAAGTGATGCACCTTCAATTCATCGCCCTGGTTCTGCACGTCGATGGCCGGCACGCGGTCTTCATTGTCGCTCATGGCCTGGCGGAAACTCAGCAGACGGTCGCAGGTGGCGCGCCACGCGGCGAGGTCGGCATAAGCGCTGATGAACCAGCTGAAGTTCTCCTGCACGTTGCCGAACGCCGAGTTGATCTGCATGAGCTCGCCCAGTTGGATCTTGCCGGCGAAGTAGCGCGGCGCGGCGACGATGAACGGGAAGATGATCGCGATCTGGCCATAGCCGGAGGTGAAGAACGTCAGGCGCTTGGACACTCGCATGATGTCCCAGAAGTTATGCCAGACCAGGCCGAAACGCCCGCTCAGGCGACGGTTCTCGTTCGGTTCGCCGTTGTACAGCGCAATGCTCTCGGCGTTTTCACGCACCCGTACCATGGAGAAACGCAGGTCGGCTTCGAAGCGTTGCTGGTTGTTGTTCAGACCGATCAGGCGTCGGCCGATCAGGTGCGTCAGCCAACTGCCCACCGCCGCATACACCAGCGCGCACCAGAACATGTAGCCGGGGATGGTGTAGCCGAACACTTCGATGCTGCCCGACACGCCCCACAAAATAATCGAGAACGACACCAGGCTGACCACGGTGCGCAGCAATCCCAAGCCCAGGCTCAGGGTGTTGGTGGTGAAACTGTTGAGGTCTTCGGAAATCCGCTGGTCCGGGTTATCGGTATAACCACCCTGCTCCAGCCGGTAGTAATTCTTGTCGTTGAGCCAACGGGCAAAGTGTTGCTCGGTGAGCCAGGCCCGCCAGCGAATGGTGAGCATCTGCGTGAGGTACAAGCGGTAGACCGCGCCGAGGATCGCCACCGCCGCGATGCCGCAAAAATACAGGATCAACTGCCAGAACGCCGCGCTGTCCTTCTCTTGCAGGGCGTTGTAGAAATCCTTGTACCAACTGTTGATCCACACCGAGATCGCCACGCTGAACAGCGAGAGTGCGATGACGGCAATCAACAGCGTCCAGGCCTTGCCCTTCTCCTCACTGCGCCAGTACGGCGTGGTCATTTGCCAGACACGGCGGAAAAACTGTCCGCGCACCGTGTCATTGACCGCGGAATATTCAGCGTTCTGATTCATGGTTAAGGCTCTATAAAGAAAAGAACAGACTCGGGCCGATCATAGAGCAACGGCCCGATGTGTCGCGAGGGTGGACAACACCTGTTCAGCGCAGGTTCAGCGACGCACGGGACGCTTTTGCAATTTGCGCTGCAAAGTCCGCCGGTGCATGCCCAAGGCGCGGGCCGTGGCGGAGATATTGCCTTCGTGCTCGGTCAGCACCCGCTGGATGTGCTCCCATTGCAGGCGATCCACCGACATGGGGTTTTCCGGCACCAGGGTGTCGAGGTCAGCGTGCTCGGACAACAGCGCCGCCAGCACGTCATCGGCATCCGCCGGTTTGCACAGGTAATTGCAGGCTCCGCGCTTGATGGCCTCGACCGCGGTGGCGATGCTCGAATAGCCGGTGAGGATCACCACGCGCATCTCCGGGTCCAGCTCCAGCAACTTGGGCAGCAGCACCAGGCCCGAATCGCCGTCCATCTTCAGATCCAGGGCGGCGTAGTCCGGCAGGTCGGCCTGGGCGATGGTCAAGCCTTCTTCGGCGGAACCTGCGGTGCTCACGCGAAAGCCACGACGGGACATTGCCCGGGCCATCACGCGGGTGAACGTGGCGTCGTCATCCACCAGCAACAGGTGCGGCAGTTCTTCGCCGTCGACTTGGATCTCGTCACTCATGTTTCGTCTCCTCGGTCGGCATGGGGCAGGCGCAGCTCGGTGAGCGTGCCGCCTTCCTCATGGGGGTAGAGTTTCACCGAGCCGCCGGCGCGTGTCACGCTGGCTTTGCTCAAAAACAGGCCCAGGCCGAAACCTTTGCCCTTGGTGGTGTAAAACGGTTTGCCGATCTGCTCGGCAATCGCCAGCGGCACACCGGCGCCGTGGTCGCGAATGCTGATGGTCAGCTCATAGGCGTTCCAGTCCAGCGCCACTTCCAGCCCTTCGGGGCAGGCATCGGCGGCGTTGTTCAGCAGGTTCAGCAACGCCTGGGTCAAGTCCGGCGGCGGCGCCATGCGCGGCACCGGGCCTTGCCCCAGGCGCTGGAAGCGATAACTGGCTTCCGGACGCATCAGGTGCCAGCGGTTCAGGGCCTCGTCGAGCCAGTCGGTGACGTCCTGCATGTCGATGGCCAACCGGCGATTGGCCTCGGCGGCGCGCACCAGGTATTGCAGGGTTTCCTTGCACAGCTTGACCTGATCCTGCAACACGCTGAGGTCCTCTTGCAGTGCCGGGTCGTGGTGATCCTGGCGCATCTCCTTGAGCAGCACGCTCATGGTCGCCAGTGGCGTACCCAACTCGTGGGCAGCACCGGCGGCCTGGGTCGCCACGGCCAGCAATTGCTCGTCGCGCAGCCCCTCCTCACGGCGGATGGCCCGCAGTTCTTCCTGGCGGCGCAACTCCTCGGCCATGCGCGCGGCAAAAAACGTGATGACCGCCGCAGCCAGGGCGAAGCTCAGCCACATGCCGTAGATCTGCAGGTTTTCCCGGGCGATGGGGAAGGTTTCCAGCGGGTAGAACCGCGCCAGCAGCAAGGTGTACAGCGCCAGGGCAATGCCGGAAAGAATCAGCGAAAAACGCCACGGCAACGTCACGGCGGCGATGGTCAGCGGCACCAGGTAATAGGAGACGAAGGGGTTGGTGGAGCCGCCGGAGAAATACAGCAATGCGCTGTGGATAAACAGGTCGCAGGCCAGCTGTACCGCATATTCGAGCTCGGTCACCGGCCACGAGGTGCGCAGGCGAATCGCCGTCAGCGCGCACAGCACGCTGGAACAGGCCAAGGTGATCGCAAGTTGCAGCCAGGGCAGCGGCAGCAGATCGAACCAATAGGCGAGCCCCACCGAGCCGGCCTGGGCAGCCAGGACCAGGATGCGGATGAATGTCAGGCGCCAGAGGTTCTGGCGAGAGGCGGAAGTCAATTGCAAAGGGGCGAGCATGAGCTCTCCTGATGAGCGCTCCAGGCGAATCGCACGGAGTATAACCAAGGCGCGGGTTGCACAGGCAGATATGCGGCAAAGCGCCACAGCCTTGGAGGCTGCCTATCCCCTTGCTCCCGCTGGACGGCGCGTAGGAGCTGCCGAAGGCTGCGATCTTTTGATCTTTCGCTCACGACTCAAGTAGCCGGAACAAGATCGCAGCCTCGTTGCACTCGACAGCTCCTACGACGCAGTCCAGCGCAAGCAAGCTCCCTCGCCACAGAAAACCCATCTCCGGGCAATCTGTATAGAAGTTGTAACTGTGCGAACCCGCCCATAAAAGCTAGAGTCTTATCGTTCACGCAGGCCCGGACCTTATCCCTGCGCCTCATCCCAAGGAGCTTTCATGCACACGTTCAGTCGCCCCGCTGCCCTACTCGCCCTCAGCCTCGGCACCGTCGCCAGCCTGCCGGCCCTGGCCGCCGATGAGCTGCACTACAACCAGATCTCCCTGCGCGCCGAAGCCAGCCAGGAAGTCGCCCGCGACCTGATGATCGTCACCCTCTACACCGAGGAACAGAACACCGACCCGGCCAAACTCGCCGCAGCCGTCAGCACCACGCTGAACAAAGCCATCGGCCAGGCCAAAGAGGTCAAGGACATCAGCCTGCGCCAGGGCAGCCGCAACAGCTACCCGGTCTACGACAATAAAGGCGGGAAAATCACCGGCTGGCGCGAACGCGCCGAACTGCGCCTGGAAAGCGCCGACTTCGCCGCCCTGTCCAAACTCACCGGCGAACTGTTGGGTGACATGAAAATGGGCGGCATGGACTTCGCCATCGCCACTGCCACCCGCCAAAGCAGCGAAGACGCCCTGCTCAAGGACGCCGTCAACGCCTTCAAGGCCCGCGCCCAACTGGCCACCGACGCCCTGGGCGGCAAGGGTTACAAGATCGTCAACCTGAACTTCAACACCAACGGTTATCCACAACCCTACATGCGCGCACCGATGATGATGAAAGGCGCGTCCATGGATGCCGAGTCGGTGACGCCGGAAGTCGAAGCGGGCACCAGCAAGGTGACCATGACGGCGGATGGGGCGATTGAGGTGTTGATGCAGTAACCCGCCTGATCATTCCCACGCGAAGCGCGGGAATGATCAAACTGCCTGCTTCGTTTTTACTTCAGCAAAGGCATCGCCGCCTGCGCGAGTTTGGTGAGCAACTCAATATCACGCCCATCGCGTGCGCCATCCTCGTTTAAATCAGTTTTTATACCCACCTTGTCGTAGCGCCCGTCCTTCAAAGAGGAAGATACAAACGTATCGAGGTAACACTGCTCGTCCCGAAAAAATTTGAGCCGAACCTCAGGGCTTTCATCACGATCAAGATCTTTAAGTGATATGCGGATTTCGTTGGCGGCCATCATCGAACCTCATCCGTTAAGTCAGATTGGTACGGCATCGCTGCTTTGAATAAAGCACGTCCGTATCCAGCATCCTAACCACGCTTGCCAGACCGTCTACTGTCAGGGTTGACAGGTGGATGCCCATACAGACCGAACCTCTCAAACCTGCGAGGAGAAACCCGTGGCGAGGGGATTTAGCGAAACGTCGTGCCCCCGCTGGGCTGCACAGCAGATCCAAACCTGACTCTTTGCGCTGCTTATGGGGCTGCTGCGCGGCCCAACGGGAGCTTCTTCGCGTCCCAACGAAAGCCTCTTCAGAACGAACTCTAAAAATAATATTTGACAGTATAAAAAACAGCGCGCAAAACTTGTCCACGCTTTATGGAATGTGGACAGAAAGAGATTTTGCCTTAGTGAAAAGTCAAGATATTTTACTCATGTACAAAATGGCCAGCCTTCACGCGCAGGAAGAGTTGTCTCCGACAGGCAGCCAGACCGTGGCCTGGGGCGGCTTATCCCAGATTGACTTGCTCCCGGACGACTACAGTCCCGAACCAAAATTGATCACTTCCCCTGCGCCTGACAAATCCTGGGACAACTTGGAGGTCGCCATAAAACGCATCATCGACGCAGACTCGTTCCTGTGGGAGGGCTGGGACACTGACGATGATCCCCCCACAAAAAGACCGCAGCCAAGTGGGAGGACCGCTACACCCTCAGAGCCCTGGCGGAGTCATTGGGCTTGAGCAAAAGCGAGATATCGAACTCGATCACCCGGTGCCGAGAGGCTGGACTGATAACAAACGACTATGAAACCTCCCTGCCCAAAGTGAATCGCCTGGCGCTTTTAAAGATCACCGAGCACGCGCTGAAGTACTTTTTCCCCGTCAAGCCGGGTGCCCTGGCACGAGGGATTCCCACAGGCTTCGCATCACCGGTGCTATCCAAACACCTTAGAAGCGCCGGGGGAAATATCCACGTTTGGCCCGATCCACAAGGCACGGAGCGTGGCCAGACCATCGAACCCATTTACAAGACAGTCCCCGAGGCCGTGAAGAACGATCGAACCCTTTATCACTACTTAGCCTTGGTTGACTCGATACGGCTGGGCGGACCTCGCGAGACCAGCGTCGCCATTCAGCTTCTTAAAAAAGGCATGGGCCTTTGAGTGTTGCCGCCGATCACAATTACGAGATGTTGAATGCCGTCGCGCAGGGATTGGGCGACGAGCTTTTAAAGGAAGTCGCTTTCGTTGGCGGCTCTACCACCTGGCTTCTGTGCACTGACGACATTGTGCTGGATGATATCCGCAGCACTGACGACGTTGACCTGGTCATTGAGCTAGGTGGCATTGCTGACTGGCAAAGACTGACAGAACGCTTGGCCGACAAGGGCTTCAAGATTACCGCCGAGTACAGCGATGTAACGTGCCGGTTCAAGTTCAACGATGTGATTGTCGACGTGATGCCCTCCGTGAAGGAGGTACTCGGCTATGAAAACCGCTGGTTTGTGGATGGCCTGGCGAACGCAGACACCTTCACACTGCCCAGCGGGATTGTGATCAAAATTTTCAAACCCGCCTACTTCGTCGCGACAAAACTCGAAGCGTTCAAAGGCCGTGGTAACGGCGATGCCTACCATAAAGATGTCGAGGATATCGTTCTCGCTGTAGACGGCCGGGAGAGCTTGCGAGAGGAGGTTAGCCAGGCAGATCAGGCGTTGCGAACGTATATTGCGGCCGGCATCACCGGGCTGCTGGCACTCGATTCCCTGGACTATGTAATACAAAGCTTCCATTCCGTCAGTGCGAACCCGGGCCGAGACAAACTGATTTATCAGCGCCTGAAACAACTGGGCAACATCAAATGATTTACTCAGCCAGGTCTGTCAAAGGGCGGGCAAGCGATGAAAACCGAGACGGTGTAGGAGCAAGGTTCGACGGAGCACGAGGACTATTTGTCATCGTAGACGGCACCTCAAGACCAGGCAGTGGCCCGCTCGCACAGGCGCTGGTCGACCAAATACTCACACTATATTGCGAGAAAGTCGTGCTGGGCTGTTCGGATAATAGCCATGAAAAAGCGGCGGCGTTACTCAAGGAGGTATTGAATGATGCACACGACCGGCTCTTTTCGACAGCCTTCACAGGGTCGGCGAGCTACCTGGTCGGTGTAGCCGCTACTGGACTTCTCACAATCGCTTACGAGGGCGACTGTTGCGCTGGCGTGGCTTTTTCAAACAGCACGATCACCTGGCTCACAACACCTCACTGCCTTGCCAACTGGAAACGCGATCGTGACCACCGACAACTGGCAGCAGATCCAGGTCGGCATCGGATAAGCCGGTGTTTCAATGCACGGAATAAACCAGATCCCGAAATAGTCACAAAAACGATCATTAATGGTGAAAAACTGGTTTTTGCGACCGATGGCTTTTGGGCTGACTTAAATCATGTAACACAGGCCCAGTTGCTGGAAGTCGAGACGCTTGACCTTATCCTTGCCGATGATGACGTTTCCTGGATAGTCGTGCAGATCCCGGCCTAGCAGTCATCTCTTTAGGCTCGCTTCCACAATTGGATCAGGGTACGACCGGGAGAACCAGGCCGGCTGTCAGGCCGCCTCGCGAGCAAGCTTTGCTCCCACAGATCTGATGGGTGTAAGACCGGGAGAGCCAGGTCGGCTATCAGGCCGCCTCGCGAGCAAGCTTTGCTCCCACAGATCTGATGGGTGTACGACCGGGAGAGCCAGGTCGGCTGTCAGGCCGCCTCGCGAGCAAGCTTTGCTCCCACAGATCTGATGGGTGTACGACCGGGAGAACCAGGTCGGCTATCAGGCCGCCTCGCGAGCAAGCTTTGCTCCCACAGATCTGATGGGTGTACGACCGGGAGAGCCAGGTCGGCTATCAGGCCGCCTCGCGGTGGACGTTGATCTCGGGCGCCCCGTTAACCACGCTGGCCGAACGCAGGCATTGTGGAGTGGGCATCCCGGCATGGATGCCGGGATAGCCGCGCTGGGCCATGGATGGCCCTTCGCGGCGGGCCCACGGAGCAATGCCTTCGTTCGGGCACACCGAGCCTAGGCGAGGTGCCGAGTGGTGGGGCAAAAGCGCTTTGGTTACTTTCGCGCTTTTCGAAAGTGACCCGCCGTCAGGGCGGAACCCTAAGTGGCCGTTACCGCAGCAATGGATATGTACCCGGTCAACAAAAACCCTGGCCGGATGTAAGGCCGCCTCGCGAGCAAGCTTTGCTCCCACAGACCTGACAGATGTACGGCAGGGAGAGACAGGCCGACTATAAGGCCGCCTCGTCCAAAGAGGTATACCCAAACCCGACAGTCCTCCTCACTTTTCGATATTTCCAACACCCCCACCCACAACGCTACTCTCCTGAAAAACCGTCACCACCCCCAAGGGATTTCATGGACAGAACCACCTTCAAACCTCTGCTACTCACCCTCGCCCTGATCAGCAGCGCACCAATGGCTCAGGCCGCCACCACCCTGGTCTACTGCTCCGAAGCCAGCCCCGCCGGGTTCGACCCCAGCCAATACACCAGCGGCACCGACTTCGACGCCTCGGCCGAAACCGTCTTCAACCGCCTCACCCAATTCAAGCGCGGCGGCACCGAAGTCGAGCCGGGGCTGGCGACGAGCTGGGATGTGTCCACCGACGGCCTGGCCTACACCTTTCACCTGCGCGACGGCGTGAAATTCCACACCACCGACTATTTCACCCCCACCCGCGAGTTCAACGCCGACGACGTACTGTTCACCTTCCAACGCCTGCTCGACCCGCAACACCCGTTCCGCCAGGCCTACCCCACCGAGTCGCCCTACTTCACCGACATGGGCCTGAACACCACGATCAAAAACGTCGAGAAAGTCGACGAACACACCGTGCGCTTCAACCTGAACAACGTCGACGCGGCTTTCGTGCAGAACCTGGCGATGAGCTTTGCCTCCGTACAGTCCGCCGAATACGCGGCGCAGTTGCTCAAGGAAGGCAAGGCCGGCGACCTCAACCAGAAACCCGTCGGCACCGGGCCGTTCGTGTTCAAGCGCTACCAGAAGGACTCGCAGATCCGCTACGCCGCCAACACCGCGTACTGGAAACCCGAGGACGTGAAGCTCGATAACCTGATCTTCTCGATCACCCCGGACGCCGCCGTGCGCCTGCAAAAGCTCAAGCGTGGCGAATGCCAGGTCAGTGGCTACCCACGCCCGGCCGACATCGAGGTGATCGAGCAAGACCCCAACCTGCAAGTGCTCAAGCAGCCCGGTTTCAACCTGGGCTTCTTGGCCTACAACGTCACGCACCCGCCCTTGGATCAGCTCAAGGTCCGCCAGGCGCTGGACATGGCCATCGACAAGCCTGCGATCATCAAGGCCGTGTACCAGAGCGCCGGACAACTGGCACAGAACGCCTTGCCGCCGGCCCAGTGGTCGTTCGACCCGACCATCCAGGACGCGCCCCACGACGTGACCAAAGCCAAGGCGCTACTGAAGGAGGCCGGAGTTGCGCCCGGTACAACCATCAATTTATGGGCGATGACAGTGCAGCGCGCCTCCAACCCCAATGCGCGAATGTCTGCACAGATGATCCAGCAGGATTGGGCCAAGATCGGGATCAAGGCCAACATCGTCAGCTATGAATGGGGCGAGTACATCAAGCGTGCAAAAAATGGCGAACATGATGCAATGATTTACGGCTGGACCGGCGACAACGGCGACCCCGACAACTGGCTGGGTGTGCTGTACAGCTGCGCGGCGGTCAAGGGCAGCAACTACGCCAAGTGGTGCGACCCGGCGTATGACCGCTTGATTCAGCAGGCCAAAGTCTCGACAGACCGCCAGAAACGGATCGATTTGTACCAACAAGCGCAGAAAATCCTCAAGCAACAAGTGCCGATCACGCCGATCGCCAACTCCACGGTATTCCAGCCGATAAACAAGCAAGTGGTGGACTTCAAACTCAGCCCATTCGGCCTCACACCCTTCTACGGCGTGGGTTTGAAGAAGTAGCACCCGCCCATTTCCGGTGCATTGCGGTCGCGCAGCGCACCGGGAAAGGGCGCTATTTGCCCCGAAAAAACACGCGCAAACGATCAAATGCGCCAGAAGTTACACAGATGCGACATTAAGGTACGTTCGTGCCACTGTTTCGGACTTGTGACCGCTCTGGATCTTGCATTGGGTATGGGGCCTGCATAAGTATCCGCAGGACGACTCACGAGGTCGCCCTCAAATCCAAAAATGACAACAAATCATGAGGCCAACATGCTTAAACAAGCGGTCATTCCGTTTTTAGTCGGCGCAAGCTTATTAGCCAGCGCACCTTTCGCCCAAGCCGCGACTAACCTGGTGTTCTGCTCCGAAGGGAGCCCGGCCGGTTTTGACCCTGGTCAGTACACCACCGGAACCGACTTCGACGCCTCTGCAGAGACCATGTTCAACCGCCTGACCCAGTTCGAACGTGGCGGCACCGCCGTGATTCCTGGCCTGGCGACCAAGTGGGATATTTCCGAAGACGGCCTGACCTACACCTTCCATCTGCGTGAAGGCGTCAAGTTCCATACCACCCCGTACTTCAAGCCGACCCGCGAATTCAACGCCGACGACGTGCTGTTCACCTTCAACCGGATGATCAACAAGGACGACCCGTTCCGTAAGGCCTACCCGACCGAATTCCCGTACTTCACCGACATGGGGATGGACACCAACATCACCAAGATCGATAAAGTCGACGACCACACCGTCAAGTTCACCCTCAAGGACGTCGACGCCGCGTTCATCCAGAACATGGCCATGAGCTTCGCCTCGATCCAGTCCGCCGAATACGCCGCCCAGTTGCTCAAGGAAGGCAAGGCCCCCGACATCAACCAGAAGCCAGTCGGCACCGGCCCGTTCGTGTTCAAGAGCTACCAGAAAGACTCCAACATCCGCTACACCGGCAACAAGGACTACTGGAAGCCTGACGACGTGAAGATCGACAACCTGATCTTCGCCATCACCACCGACCCGTCGGTGCGCATGCAGAAACTCAAGAAAAACGAATGCCAGATCACCCTCTTCCCACGCCCGGCCGACCTCAAGGCCCTGAAGGAAGACAAAGCGCTGAAGATGCCTGACCAGGCGGGTTTCAACCTGGGCTACATCGCCTACAACGTGATGGACAAGATCAAGGGCAGCAACGAGCCTAACGTGCTGGCCAACCTGAAAGTCCGCCAGGCGCTGGACATGGCGGTCAACAAGCCGCAGATCATCGATTCGGTCTACCAGGGCGCCGGCCAGCTGGCCGTCAACGCCATGCCGCCGACCCAGTGGTCCTACGACACCACCATCAAGGACGCCAAGTACGATCCTGAGAAAGCCAAGGAGCTGCTCAAGGAAGCCGGCGTCAAGGAAGGCACCAACATCACCCTGTGGGCGATGCCGGTCCAGCGTCCGTACAACCCGAACGCCAAGCTGATGGCCGAGATGCTGCAGTCCGACTGGAAGAAGATCGGCCTGAACGTCAACATCGTCAGCTACGAATGGGGCGAGTACATCAAGCGTTCCAAAGGCGGCGAGAACCAGGCGATGATCATCGGCTGGAGCGGTGACAACGGTGACCCGGACAACTGGCTCAACGTGCTGTTCGGCTGCGACTCGCTGGCCGGCAACAACTTCTCCAAATGGTGCGACAAGAAGTTCGACGGCCTGGTCAAGGAAGCCAAGCGCACCACCGACCAGTCCAAGCGCACCGAACTGTACAAACAGGCACAACACGTCCTCAAGGATGCCGTGCCAATGACACCTATCGCTCACTCGACGGTGTATCAACCCATGCGCGCCAACGTGCAGGATTTCAAGATCAGCCCCTTTGGCTTGAACTCCTTCTACGGCGTCAGCGTCAGCAAATAAAGATAGGCAACGGCGGCGTGTTCAACGTCGCCGTTGCTGTATCTGCCGAGACCAAGACTCAGGAAATCGCCTACCTCCAAAAACACTGCGTACCACAGCAGTTGGTTTAGGACGTATCGCCTTTTCCCACAAGTCTTTCAGGCATTACGCATTTACCGCCTGGTCCACGACTCATACCGTCGGGCCTGGACGGCTTGCCAGCCCTGCGGCATCGCTACGCAATGGAATGAGCTCAGTGCTCCGGACCTGTCCACGGGAGGACACCGGTTCACTGTTAAAACACCCCGAACGAGAGAGGGAGCGTCATGCGCCATACCTTGGTTTTTTCCGCATTGCTGGGCACCGGCCTGTTGGCCGCGACGTCTGTGGCCGAGGCCGCCGCCGGCAGCCTGGTATTTTGTTCCGAAGGCAGCCCTGCCGGTTTCGACACCGCGCAATACACCACGGCCACCGACAACGATGCCGCCGAGCCGCTGTACAACCGCCTGGCCGAGTTTGAAAAAGGCGCGACCAATGTCGTCCCAGGCCTGGCGACCCGTTGGGACATTTCCGAAGACGGCCTGAAGTACACGTTTCACCTGCGCGAAGGCGTGAAGTTTCATACCACCGACTACTTCACACCGACCCGGGATTTCAACGCCGACGACGTGCTGTTCACCTTCAACCGCATGCTCGATCCGCAGCACCCGTTCCGCAAGGCCTACCCTACCGAGTTCCCGTACTTCAACGGCATGAGCCTGAACAAGAACATCGCCAAGGTGGAAGCGACCGGGCCGTTGACCGTGGTCATGACCCTCAACAGCGTGGACGCCGCGTTCATCCAGAACATCGCCATGAGTTTCGCCGCCATCCTGTCGGCCGAATACGCCGACCAGCTGCTCAAGAGCGGCAAGCCGAGCGACATCAACCAGAAGCCGATCGGCACCGGGCCGTTCGAGTTCAAGAGCTACCAGAAAGACTCCAACATCCGCTACGTCGCCAATAAGCAGTACTGGGCGCCGGAGCGGGTCAAGCTGGATAACCTGATTTTCTCCATCAACACCGATGCGTCGGTGCGGGTGCAGAAGCTCAAGGCCAACGAATGCCAGGTCACCCTGCATCCGCGTCCGGCGGACGTACCGGCCTTGAAGAACGACCCCAAGCTGCAGTTGATCGAGAAGCCCGGTTTCAATCTGGGCTACATCGCCTATAACACCCGCCACAAGCCATTCGACCAGGTCGAAGTGCGCCAGGCGCTGGACATGGCGGTGAACAAGCAAAGCATCCTCAATGCCGTGTACCAGGGCGCGGGACAACTGGCGGTCAACGCCATGCCGCCGACCCAGTGGTCCTATGACGACACGATCAAGGACACCGCCTACAACCCGGAAAAGGCCAAAGAGCTGCTCAAGGCCGCCGGGGTCAAGGAAGGCACCGAAATCACCCTCTGGGCCATGCCCGTACAGCGTCCGTACAACCCCAACGCCAAGCTGATGGCCGAGATGCTCCAGGCCGACTGGGCGAAGATCGGCCTGAAGGTGAAGATCGTCAGCTACGAATGGGGCGAGTACATCAAGCGCACCAAGAACGGCGAGCACGACATCAGCCTGATCGGCTGGACCGGCGACAACGGCGACCCGGACAACTGGCTGGGCACGCTGTACAGCTGCGACGCCATTGGCGGCAACAACTACTCCATGTGGTGTGACCAGGATTACGACAAGCTGATCAAGCAGGCCAAGGTCGTCACCGACCGCGACCAGCGCACCGTGCTCTACAAACAGGCCCAGCAGTTGCTCAAGCAGCAAGTGCCGATCACCCCTGTTGCCCACTCGACGGTCAACCAGCCGCTGAGTGCCAAAGTCGAAGGGTTCAAGGTCAGCCCCTTCGGTCGTAACGTGTTCTCGGGCGTCAGCCTGAACCCATAACCGTATAGCCACGCAGCGAGGGTTTCCTTTGGAAGCCCTCACGCAGACGTCTTGCCTGAATTCGCCGATCAGGTGCCATGCAAACGTTTGCGATCTGTAAATGAGTTGTAAAACCCGATAGCCGTATCACCAAAAAAGACCGGCATTAAAAAAGCAAAGGAGCGTTACCGATGAAACTGAGCAGCACCGCGATACTGGCCCTGGCCATCAGCAGCATCACCGCGACGGCGTATGCTGAATCTGTCAGTCAGGAATTCGTCCCTACCGCGCTGGCCGACAGCAGCGCCCAGAGCGAAGCAAAAGGTTTCATCGATGGGCAAAGCCTGGGGGGCACGACTCGTAACTGGTACGCCAACGAGTTGAAACGTCGTGATGACCGATTCAGCTACAAACCAAACAGTGTAAAAAATGACCCGTCCGTACCGGCTACTCCCATTGCTCGTCGCATCAACTGGGTTCAGGGCACTATCGTCAACTACACGTCCGGCTTTACCCAAGGCACCATCGGCGTCAGCACTGAAGTAGCCGCCTACAACGCTGTCGTTCTGGACCAGGATCGCAAGCACATCGCCGGTGGTTCCAACCGCACCCTGGCGGACAACAACGGTGATGCCGTGGACCAGTGGAGCAAGCTGGGCCTGGCCAACGTCAAGTTCCGTGCATCGAACACGACGCTGACCGCAGGTCGCCAGAACTTCAGTACGCCAATCGTTGATGTCATCGGTAACCGTGCACTGCCTTCTAGCTTTGAAGGTATCAGCCTGCACAGTGAAGAATTCAACAACCTGTCGTTCGACCTGGCCGGTTTCGATCGCGTTTCGCCACGGACCGAGCAGAGCCTGTCGAAATTCCGCAGTGAATATTCCGCTACCGGCGTGGAAACCGACAAGGTCTACACCGCCGGCCTGAACTACCAACCGTTCAAAAGCCTGAAAACCAGCCTGTATGGCGCCAAAGTCGAAGACTTCTGGAACCAATACTACTTCGGTGCTACCCACGAGCTCGGGGACAGTCAGGTGCTGAGCCTGACCACCGGCCTGAACTATTACAAAACCGTCGATGAAGGCAAAAAGCTGATGGGGAATATCGACAACGATACCTACTCCCTGTCCCTCGGCCTTGCTCACCAGGCTCACAGCCTGACCTTCTCCTACCAGGAAGTGAACGGCGACGAGTACTTCGACTACCTGCATGAAACCAACGGCATCTACCTGGCCAACTCCCTGCTGTCGGACTTCAACAGCCCGAACGAGAAATCCTTTCAGATTGCCTACGGCCTCAACATGGCCGAATACGGCGTGCCTGGCCTTAAGTTCAACATCTATCAAGCGCGCGGTTGGGGCATTGACGGTACTCACTACCGCGGTACGGCTTACACCGATCCAGGTGCCAAGCGTGGCGACTTGAGCCTGATGGACGGTGAAAGCCACTACGAATATGGCATCGGTGCCTCTTACGCAGTGCAAAGCGGCCCGCTAAAGGCCACCGCCATTCGTGCGACCTACACCACTCACCGCGCCAGCGAACACCAGGCGGATGGCAACATCAACGAGTTCCGCCTGGTCACCACCATCCCGTTCAACATTCTCTAAACTGCCACCGGGCGGTCGACTCACAAGGTCGCCCGCCCGGTCTTTTGCCATTGACCCGATTGCAGAGGATTGACGATGAACATGATTCCCCTACGCGCCGCCATCGCCGCCGCGTTGCTGAGTGTCGCCGTTGGCGCCACGGCCAAGCCCCTGGTGGTTTGCACGGAAGCCAGCCCGGAAGGCTTCGACATGGTCCAGTACACGACTGCAGTCACCGCCGACGCCGTGGCGGAAACCATTTTCAATCGCCTGGCCGATTTCAAGCCCGGCACCACCGAAGTGATTCCGGCCCTGGCCGAATCCTGGGACATCAGTGAGGATGGCCTGACGTACACCTTCCACCTGCGCAAGGGCGTCAAGTTCCACACCACCGAATACTTCAAGCCGACCCGCGACATGAACGCCGACGACGTGGTCTGGAGCTTCCAGCGCCAGCTGGACCCGAACCACCCGTGGCACAAGCTGTCGAGCGTGGGCTTCCCCTACTTTGAAAGCATGGGCTTCAAGGAACTGCTCAAAAGCGTCGAGAAAGTCGACGAGCACACGGTCAAGTTCAGCCTGACCCGCCGCGAAGCGCCGTTCCTGGCCGACATCGCCATGGCCTTCTCCTCGATCTACCCGGCCGAATACGCCGACCAATTGCTCAAGGCAGGCAAGGCCGGCGACCTCAACAGCAAACCGGTCGGCACCGGGCCGTTCGTCTTCCAGCGCTACAACAAGGACGCCCAGGTGCGCTTCAAGGCCAACCCGGACTACTTCCGTGGCAAGCCGCCAGCCGATGCGCTGGTATTGGCCATCGCCACCGACAACAACGTGCGCATGCAGAAGCTCAAGACCAATGAGTGCCAGATCGCGCTGTACCCCAAACCCGATGACATCCCCAGCATCAAGAAAGACCCGAACCTGAAGGTCGCCGAGCTGGACGCGATGACTGTCTCCTACACCGCCCTGAACACCAGCCACAAATACATGAGCGACGTGCGGGTGCGCAAAGCCATCGACCTGGCCTTCGACAAGGCAGCCTACGTCAACGCGCTGTTCGGCAAGGGCAACGCCACCGTGGCGGTCAACCCCTACCCACCGACACTGCTGGGCTTCAACCACGACCTGAAGAACCCGCCTCATGACTTGGACAAGGCCCGTCAGTTGCTCAAGGAAGCCGGCGTTCCGGAAGGCACCGTGTTCACCCTGTTCACCCGCAACGGCGGCGGCCCGACCAACCCCAACCCGATGCTCGGCGCGCAGATGATGCAGGCCGACCTGGCGAAGGTCGGGATCAAGGTCGACATCCGCGTGATGGAATGGGGCGAAATGCTCAAGCGCGCGAAAAACGGCGAGCACGACATGGTCTCCGCCGGATGGGCGGGCGACAACGGCGACCCGGACAACTTCCTGACGCCTATGCTCAGTTGCGAGGCGGCCAAGAACGGCGAAAACTACGCGCGCTGGTGCAACGAGAAATTCCAGGCGCTGATCGACCAGGCTCGCGCCACAGTGAACCCCGAGGAGCGCATCAAGCTCTATGAACAGGCCCAGGTGATTTTCAACCAGGACCAACCGTGGATCAGCATGGCCCACACCCGCATGTTTACTGCAATGCGCAATAACGTAGAGGGTTATGTGATTAGCCCGCTCACCACCAACAACTTCGCCACCACCCAGGTGAAGTAGATAAGAAAACGCCCGGCCGCTCTTGACCCAAGAGTGGCCGGGCACGCCTAACCGGCTGATGAGGTACACCTGAAGATGTTTAGTTTTATTGCCCGCCGACTGGGATTACTGATCCCCACGTTCTTCGGCATCACCTTGCTGACCTTCGCGTTGATTCGCATGATCCCCGGCGACCCCGTGGAAGTGATGATGGGCGAACGTCGGGTCGATCCCGAAATGCATGCACAGGCAATGGAACGCCTTGGCCTCAATAAACCGCTGTATGCCCAGTACCTGGACTACATCGGCAAACTGGCCCACGGCGATCTCGGCGAATCGCTGCGTACCCGTGAAAGCGTATGGACCGAGTTCAGCTCCCTGTTTCCCGCGACCCTGGAACTGTCCATGGCCGCCCTGTTGTTCGCCGGTATCCTGGGTCTTTTGGCCGGGGTGATCGCGGCACTCAAGCGAGGATCCCTGTTCGACCATGGGGTGATGGGCATCTCCCTGGCGGGGTATTCGATGCCGATCTTCTGGTGGGGCCTGATCCTGATCATGTTCTTCTCGGTGTCCCTGGGCTGGACGCCGGTATCGGGACGGATCGACCTGCTCTACGACATCGAGCCGAAAACCGGCTTCATGCTGATCGACACCCTGCTCGCCGATGAGCCGGGCGCATTCCTCGACGCCTTGCACCACCTGATCCTGCCGGCCATCGTGCTGGGCACCATTCCGCTGGCGGTGATCGCCCGCATGACCCGCTCCTCGATGCTCGAAGTGCTGCGCGAGGACTACATCCGCACCGCCAAGGCCAAGGGCCTTTCGCCGTCGCGCGTGGTGTTCGTGCATGGCTTGCGCAACGCACTGATCCCGGTGCTGACCGTGGTCGGCCTGCAGGTCGGCACGCTGCTGGCCGGTGCGGTCCTGACCGAAACGATCTTCTCCTGGCCGGGCATCGGCAAGTGGCTGATCGAAGCCATCGGCGCCCGGGACTATCCCGTGGTGCAGAACGGCATCCTGTTAATCGCCTGCCTGGTGATTCTGGTCAACTTCGTCGTGGACATCCTCTACGGCTTTGCCAACCCACGCATCCGTCACCAGCGCTGAGATCAAAACCATGAGTACTCCAACTACCGCGGTAGCAGTCGATCAAAGCCTGCTGTACCCGTCTCCGTACAAAGAATTCTGGCACGCGTTTTCCCGCAACAAGGGCGCCGTGGCCGGGCTGCTGTTCATGATCCTGGTGGTGTTCTGCGCGCTCTTCGCGCCGTGGGTCGCGCCCCACGACCCGAGCGAACAGTACCGCGACTTCCTGCTGACGCCGCCGGCCTGGCTCGAAGGCGGACAGATCCAGTTCCTGCTGGGCACCGACGAACTGGGCCGCGACCTGCTCTCGCGCCTGATCCAGGGTTCGCGCCTGTCGCTGCTGATCGGCTTGTCGTCGGTGGTGATGTCGCTGATCCCGGGCATCCTGCTGGGCCTGTTCGCCGGGTTCTTCCCGCGCATCCTCGGCCCGACCATCATGCGCCTGATGGACATCATGCTCGCCCTGCCCTCGCTGCTGCTGGCCGTGGCGATCGTTGCCATCCTCGGCCCTGGCCTGATCAACACCGTGATCGCCATCGCCATCGTCTCGTTGCCGTCCTACGTGCGCCTGACCCGCGCCGCCGTGATGGGCGAACTGAACCGCGACTACGTGACCGCCGCCCGCCTGGCCGGCGCCGGCCTGCCACGCCTGATGTTCATCACCGTGCTGCCCAACTGCATGGCGCCGCTGATCGTGCAGGCGACCTTGAGCTTTTCCTCGGCGATCCTCGACGCCGCCGCCCTGGGCTTCCTCGGCCTCGGCGTACAACCGCCAACGCCTGAGTGGGGCACCATGCTGGCCTCGGCCCGCGACTACATCGAACGCGCCTGGTGGGTCGTGAGCCTGCCTGGCTTGACCATTTTGCTCAGCGTGCTGGCAATCAACCTGATGGGCGACGGACTGCGCGATGCGCTGGACCCGAAACTCAAGAATGCCGCCTGAGGAGATTCCCATGTCACTGCTAGAAATCAAGAATCTCAATGTCCGCTTCGGCGACGCCACCGCCGTGCCGGTGGTCGACGGCCTGGACCTGAGCGTGGAAAAAGGCGAAGTCCTGGCCATCGTCGGCGAATCGGGCTCGGGTAAATCCGTGACCATGATGGCGCTGATGGGCCTGATCGAGCACCCTGGCATCGTCACCGCCGACGCGCTGAACTTCGACGGCAAGAACATGCTCAAGCTGAGCAACCGCCAGCGTCGGCAGATCGTCGGCAAAGACCTGGCGATGGTCTTCCAGGACCCGATGACCGCGCTCAACCCCAGCTACACCGTGGGCTTCCAGATCGAAGAAGTACTGCGCCTGCACCTGAAGATGTCCGGCAAGGCGGCCCGCAAGCGCGCCATCGAGCTGCTGGAAAAAGTCGAGATCCCGGGTGCCGCCAGCCGCATGGACGCCTACCCGCATCAACTCTCCGGCGGTATGAGCCAGCGCGTGGCAATCGCCATGGCCATTGCCGGCGAGCCGAAGCTGTTGATCGCCGACGAACCGACCACCGCCCTGGACGTGACCATCCAGGCACAGATCATGGACCTGCTGCTGGCCCTGCAAAAAGAGCAGGACATGGGCCTGGTACTGATCACCCACGACCTCGCCGTGGTCGCCGAGACCGCCCAGCGTGTGTGCGTGATGTACGCCGGCCAGGCCGTGGAAGTAGGCCAGGTGCCGCAGCTGTTCGACATCCCGGCCCACCCCTACAGCGAAGCGCTGCTGGCGGCGATTCCGGAACACAGCATGGGTGCCGAGCGCCTGGCGACCTTGCCCGGCATCGTGCCCGGTCGCTACGACCGCCCGCAGGGCTGCCTGCTGTCGCCGCGCTGCCCGTACGTGCAGGACAACTGCCGTCAGCAACGCCCCGCCCTCGATCCGAAATCCAACAGCCTCGCCCGCTGCTTCTACCCGCTTAACCAGGAGGTGGCATGATGGCCGTCGTACTTACCGCCCGTGACCTGACCCGTCATTACGAAGTGTCCCGTGGCATGTTCAAGGGCCATGCGACCGTGCGTGCCCTCAACGGTGTGTCGTTCGAGCTGGAGGCCGGCAAGACCCTGGCCGTGGTCGGCGAATCCGGTTGCGGCAAATCCACCCTCGCCCGGGCCCTGACGCTGATCGAAGAGCCGTCCTCCGGTTCCCTGAAGATCGCCGGCCAGGAAGTGACCGGCGCCAACAAGGCCGAACGCAAGCAACTGCGCAAAGACGTGCAGATGGTCTTCCAGAGCCCCTATGCATCCCTTAACCCGCGGCAGAAGATCGGCGATCAACTGGCCGAGCCACTGCTGATCAACACCAACCTGTCGGCCACCGAGCGCCGGGAAAAGGTCCAGGCGATGATGAAGCAGGTGGGCCTGCGCCCCGAGCATTACCAGCGCTACCCGCACATGTTCTCCGGCGGCCAGCGCCAGCGCATCGCCCTGGCCCGCGCCATGATGCTGCAACCCAAGGTGCTGGTGGCGGACGAACCGACCTCGGCGCTGGACGTGTCGATCCAGGCCCAGGTGCTGAACCTGTTCATGGACTTGCAGGAGGAATTCAACACCGCCTACGTGTTCATCTCCCACAACCTGGCGGTAGTCCAGCACGTGGCCGATGACGTGATGGTGATGTACCTCGGGCGCCCGGTGGAAATGGGCCCCAACGAAAACATCTACAGCCGCCCGCTGCACCCATACACCCAGGCGCTGCTGTCGGCCACCCCGACCATCCACCCGGACCCGAACAAGCCGAAGATCAAGATCGTCGGCGAACTGCCCAACCCGCTCAATCCGCCGTCCGGCTGCGCTTTCCACAAGCGTTGCCCGTACGCTACCGAGCGTTGCCAGACCGAGGAACCGGCGTTGCGGCCGCTCGATAATCGGCTGGTGGCGTGTCACTACGCCGAGCAGTTCCTCGACGGCGCGGCGTAAGGCTAAAAGGCAGAAAAAAACTTGTGGCGAGGGAGCTTGCTCCCGCTGGGCCGCGCAGCGGATCCTATTTTTTGGACCTGCTGCGCAGTCCAGCGGGAGCAAGCTCCCTCGCCACAGTTTTGCTGGGGGTCAGGACTACGTCTGGCTGTCGCCCTCGTCACCTTCATCGCCTTCGTCACCCTCGTCGGTGTCCGGGTGGTCGATGGTTGAATCGTCATCGTCCTGGTCGCCGGGTTCCTGCTGTTCGGTTGCCGCTAGCGTCATCTCCCCCTGCCCCACCTGGCCACCCCAGGCATGTTGCTCATGCTGGTCGCACTCGGCCCAGGCAAACGTCGAGCCCAGGGACAGCATCACCAGCACCTTCAGCAAAAACAGCATGCGTAGCACTTTGTTCATAGCCTATTCCTTCTCTTGCGGATGAAAGCTTGGGCCTGAAGACTTGGGAAATCCAATACTGAACAGACCGGTTCACCAGATATGATGCCCAAGCGGGGCCATAAATGCCTTGGCGCCACAGACGGGTTTCGAATAAGGCCTATCTCGAACGGTTATGACTGCGCTCTGTTGTGGGAGCGAGCCTGCTCGCGATGGCGGTGGGGCAGCTGCATGGACGCTGATTGAAACTCCGCTTTCGCGAGCAAGCTTTGCTCCCACACGTTAGGGCACATGCCTCCGGCTCCTTTTAACGGCAGGCACCGAACCTACAGACAAATACCCAGTGACATGAACCGCCAGTTCCGGGGCTACATCGCCTTGCACCTTTGCCTACAACTCAGCCAGAATCCGCCGGCTTGTGCGCCTTGGGGCGGGACTTTATGGTTATCTCGTCGCTGAAAATCAGCGGTCGGGTTTAGCGACCCGAACCATAGGCACATAAGCAACCATGCTTCATTGCGGGGTCTTACCGCATTTATGTTATGGCGGCTGTATGTAGGAGACCTTCGGGTCTACCGGGTGCCTATGTCCGGTTCGCTAACCTGCGTGCAGTCGCCACCCTTCTGTTTAGCGACAGATCTTGGCGGCTCCCATTCCCCCATAGGAGCGTCATCATGTTCAAAGCCACACCCAATCCACCGGAATCAGATCCCACCTCGTCCTACTCAAGTCTCGATCCTGAAAAATTCCACGAAGCCACTGAGCGGGCGCTCGATTATTATTTGAAGCCGGAACAGGCCAAAGCCAAGAAAGATCCATCAGCCGGCCAGCTCTTCACCGTCGTGGAGGGAGTCGATAGTGAAAGCCTGCTCGCCAACCTCAGCGAAAACCTCGCCTCGGCCAATGCCATGATCAGCGACCTGGCATTCGATCTGGAAGGCTCTCGTCGGCATGTCGCGATGGGTATCCAGCAAGTGATCGAGCTGAGCGAACTCTTGGCGAATCGGGCGCTGGATATCGCCGACCCACGCTAGCACCTCGCCCACCGCCATCGCGAGCAGGCTCGCTCCCACAAGGGATCTGTGCCGAGCACCCGTTTTCTGCCCACTGAAGATCCAGTGTTGGAGCGAGCCTGCTCGCGAAGAGGCCGGCACATCCAACATCCTGGCAAACTGGCCCACCGCTATCGCGAGCAAGCTCGCTCCCACAGGGGACCTGTGCCAAACACAGGTTTTCTGCCCGCTGAAGATCCAGTGTGGGAGCGAGCCTGCTCGCGAAGAGGCCGGCACATCCAACATTCTGGCAAGCCGACCCACCGCTATCGCGAGCAGGCTCGCTCCCACAAGGGATCTGTGCCGAGCACCCGTTTTCTGCCCGCTGAAGATCCAGTGTGGGAGCGAGCCTGCTCGCGAAGAGGCCGGCACATCCAACATTCTGGCAAGCTGACCCACCGCTATCGCGAGCAAGCTCGCTCCAACAAGGGATCTGTGCCGAGCACCCGTTTTCTGCCCGCTGAAGATCCAGTGTGGGAGCGAGCTTGCTCGCGATGGCGGCGGCACATTCAACATACAGGCAAGCCGACCCACCGCTATCGCGAGCAGGCTCGCTCCCACAGTGAGTTATTTATGCTCAGGATTTGGGCAGGTCACAAAAAACCCCGCGGCTTTCGCAGCGGGGTTTCGGGGGCAGCCCTTAGTGATGCTCGCGCGTCGCGCGGAATTTCACGTCCGGCCAGCGCTCTTCCATCAACGCCAGGTTGACCCGGGTCGGGGCCAGGTAGGTCAGGTGACCGCCGCCGTCCAGCGCGAGGTTTTCCACGGCTTTGTTGGAAAACTCTTCGAGCTTCTTCTTATCGCTGCACTCAATCCAGCGGGCGGAATAAACGGTGATCGGCTCGTAGGAGCACTCGACCTTGTATTCCTCTTTCAAGCGGCTGGCGACCACATCGAACTGCAGCACACCGACGGCGCCAAGAATGATGTCGTTGCTGCGCTCGGGGAAGAACACCTGGGTGGCGCCCTCTTCGGCCAGTTGCTGCAAGCCTTGGCGCAGTTGCTTGGACTTGAGCGGGTCTTTCAGGCGCACGCGGCGGAACAGTTCCGGGGCGAAGTGCGGGATGCCGGTGAAGCCCAGGGTTTCGCCTTCGGTGAAGGTGTCGCCGATCTGGATGGTGCCGTGGTTGTGCAGGCCGATGATGTCGCCGGCGAAGGCCTCTTCCAGTTGCTCGCGTTCCGAGGAGAAGAAGGTCAGGGCGTCGCCGATGCGCACGTCCTTGCCGGTGCGCACGTGGCGCATCTTCATGCCTTTTTCGTATTTGCCGGAGCAGATGCGCATGAAGGCGATGCGGTCGCGGTGCTTGGGGTCCATGTTCGCCTGGATCTTGAACACGAAGCCTGCGAACTTCTCTTCCACCGGTTCCACGGTGCGCTCGTTGGCAACGCGAGCCAGCGGGCGCGGGGCCCAATCGACCACGGCGTCGAGCACATGGTCCACGCCAAAGTTGCCCAGGGCGGTACCGAAGAACACCGGGGTCAGTTGGCCGTCGAGGAATTCCTGTTGGTTGAACTCATGGCAGGCGCCTTGCACCAGTTCCAGTTGCTCAATGAAGCGATCGTACTCGTCGCCCAGGTGTGCGCGGGCTTCGTCGGAGTCGAGCTTCTCGATGATCTTGACTTCGGTGCGCTCATGCCCGTGACCGGCGGTGTAGACGATGATGTAGTCGTCGGCCAGGTGGTACACGCCCTTGAAGTCGCGGTAGCAGCCGATCGGCCAGGTGATCGGCGCCGCCTTGATCTTCAGGACTGCTTCGATCTCGTCGAGCAGTTCGATCGGGTCGCGGATGTCGCGGTCGAGTTTGTTGATGAAGCTGACGATCGGCGTGTCCCGCAGACGGCAGACGTCCATCAGCGCGATGGTCCGTGGCTCGACGCCTTTACCGCCGTCGAGGACCATCAAGGCCGAGTCCACCGCGGTCAGGGTGCGGTAGGTGTCTTCGGAGAAGTCTTCGTGGCCCGGGGTGTCGAGCAGGTTGATCATGTGATCGCGATACGGGAACTGCATGACCGACGTGGTAATGGAGATACCCCGTTGCTTTTCCATTTCCATCCAGTCGGAGGTGGCATGGCGGTCGGATTTGCGAGATTTCACCGTGCCGGCGACCGCAATCGCCTTGCCCATCAGCAAGAGCTTCTCGGTGATGGTGGTCTTACCGGCATCGGGGTGGGAAATAATGGCAAACGTGCGTCTGCTGTTGACTTCATTGACAATTTTACGATCGGACATTGCTTAAAATCTCGATTGTGTACGCAGATAAGTACACAGCTAAAAAGTACCTTTGGCCGATTGCAAAGGCCAACAGAGATAACCGCGCATTGTAACAGGCGGAAGATATATCCGCATGAAAGGCCTTTTCTTACTTGAAGTCCGCGTTCAGGTCGCGAAGGCCCTCCAGCTTCACGGGGGCGCGACCGGGAAGCCGGGCAACCAACTCCAGCGTTCCGCCCATGGCTTCAACGTAGTCGCGTAGCGTAGAGAGCAGCATGTCGGTACGTTTCTCTACCTTGGAGACGTTGCCTTGCTTCATATGGAGAAGGCCGGCCATGGTCTCCTGCGTGAGATTCAGCTCCTTGCGCAACTGCTGCAAGGTCATCTGTTCTGCAATGAGCTGCGCGCCGCGCTGCTCGACCTTTTTTCGACGCGCAGCAGGGAGCGCCTTCATAACCTGATCGAGTGTCTTAGCCATTGTCCTTTCCTTTCTTCGGTAAGCTCAGGTGCCGGTCAAAACGGACGTCCGCACGCTTGATCAACGCCTTATAGAATTTCCTTTCGCTCCCGCCCGACTTGTCACCGCCAACCAGCAAAATAGCCTTCCTTTCAGGATCGAACGCGAAGGCCACGCGCCAGACCCCATCATCAGCCTTGAAGCGCAGCTCTTTCATGTTGGCGTGCTTCGAGTCGTTGAGGGTGCCCACCTGAGGACGCCCCAACTCCGGACCAAAGCGCTCCAGCAGCCTGAGCTGTGCCAGCAACTCATCCTGAACCGCTTCGGCCATGGCCTCGAATTCCTGCTCAAACTCATTACAAAATTCGACAAACCAATTCACGATGAAAAATACCCTTAAGTGAATATTCCGTCAAACACATATTCTCGCTCCCTGCCTGCGGATCGACTCTAGAGTTTTTAAAAGAGGCACTGGGCCGGCACGGGCCTTCAGCCCGGCAGGAACCAAACCGTTAAGCGCATCCAGGGCAGCCGGATATTCTCCGGCATGGGAACCTTTTGCCCCGAGGAGACGTCCACCTCCCTGCAATGGCTTTTCGTCAGGGCCTGAAAAATCAGCAAGTTAGCCTGACGAGGCTGCGCTCATGGCTCGCATGAAATGCCGTTTACCGGCATCGAAAGAGCTGCTTCTCGCGAATGTTTTCCCGGCAACCCGTGATGGTTTGCCGCCCGGGAAAGCGTGCGCCGACTGAAAGACAAAGGAGTCCGCCTGTGGCTATCCGCTATGGCAAAGGGCTTATCGGAGGTGCGATCGTCGTCGCTCTCCTGGCCCTGTTGGTCCACTGGATCGGCATCGATACGATCCAACGCTACCAAGACGATCTGCTGTTTTACCTGCAAGCGCACCTGGTGCTTGTCCTGGCCTCCATGCTGGCGGCCCTGCTCGTGGGCATTCCCGCCGGCATCGCCTTAAGCCGCCCTGGCATGGTCGGGCGCGCCGAACGCTTCATGCAAGTGTTCAACATCGGCAACACCGTGCCGCCCCTGGCCGTGCTGGCCATTGCCCTGGGCATCCTGGGCATCGGCAGCGGTCCTGCCATCTTCGCCCTGTTCCTGGCCTCGCTGTTGCCCATCGTGCGCAACACTTATGAAGGCCTGAAAAACGTCCAGGGTTCGCTCAAGGAAGCCGCCGTCTGCATCGGCATGACCCCGCGCCAAGTGCTGTGGAAAGTCGAGTTGCCCAACGCCGTGCCGATCATCGTCGGCGGCGTGCGCGTGGCCTTGGCGATCAACGTCGGTACCGCCCCGCTGGCATTCCTGATTGGCGCCAACAGCCTCGGCAGCCTGATCTTCCCCGGCATTGCCTTGAACAACCAACCGCAGCTGTTGCTCGGCGCGGCCTGCACCGCCCTGCTGGCGCTGCTGCTCGACGGCCTGGTGACACTGGCCAGCCGCCTCTGGCTGGAACGCGGTCTGCAACCGTCATAAGCCGGTTGGATAAAGGAAATCGTTTATGAAGAAGTTGAGCTTGATACTGGGCTGCGTCCTGCTGTTCGCAGGATTCGCCCAAGCCGCTGAAAAACCGCTGATCCGCCTTGGCGCCCGGGTGTTCACCGAACAAACGCTGCTGGCGGAAATCACCGCGCAATACCTGCGCAGCAAGGGCTACGACGCGCAGATCACCGGCGGCCTGGGCAGCAACCTGGCCCGCAGCGCCCATGAAACCGGGCAACTGGACATGCTCTGGGAGTACACCGGCGTGTCATTGGTGGCCTACAACCACGTCACGGAAAAACTCGACAGCGCCCAGTCCTACGCCCGGGTGAAAGAACTCGACGCGAAAAAAGGCCTAGTCTGGCTGGCCCCGTCGAAATTCAGCAACACCTACGCCCTGGCGCTGCCGGAAAAAATCGCCCGCCAATACCCGCAGATCAACAACATCAGCCAGTTGAACACGGTGCTGCAGGCCGAAGCCGATGACAATCATCTGGTGGCCCTGGACACCGAGTTCGCCAACCGCTCCGACGGCCTGGCGGGCATGGTCGAGCAGTACGGCATGAACCTGAC
Organism: Pseudomonas sp. St316; assembly: GCF_018325905.1. Lineage (NCBI taxonomy): Bacteria > Pseudomonadati > Pseudomonadota > Gammaproteobacteria > Pseudomonadales > Pseudomonadaceae > Pseudomonas > Pseudomonas sp. St316. The sequence continues at coordinate 5,696,300 of NZ_AP021901.1, forward strand.
CCGCAAGAACATCCGCCAGATGGATGCCGGCCTGGTCTACACCGCCCTGCGCAACGGCCAGGTGTTCGCCGGGCTGGTGTACACCACCGACGGCCGGTTGAACGCGTTCAAGTTGAAGTTGCTGGAAGACGACAAGCATTACTTCCCCGACTACACCGCCGCACCGGTGGTACGCCAGGCCTTCCTCGATGCGCACCCGCAACTGGCCGAGCAACTCAAGCCCCTGGCCGCGCTGTTCGACGATGAAACCATGCGCCAGCTCAACGCCCGCGTGGACGTCAACCACGAAAGCCCTTCCACCGTTGCCGCCGATTTCCTGCGCCAGCATTCCCTGCTCTCAACCCAATGACCTGGAGGAAAAGCCATGGACTTTCTTGACGCCTTTTCCCATCTGGACTGGCCGCTGGTACTGCACCTGACCTGGCAGCACATTACCCTGGTGGGCATCGCCGTGACCCTGGCAATTGTGGTCGGTGTGCCGCTGGGTATCTTCATGACCCGCTTCCCGACGCTCGCCGGCCCATTGCAGGCCAGCGCCACGGTGCTGCTGACGATTCCGTCGATTGCGCTGTTCGGCCTGTTGCTACCGTTCTATTCCAAGTTCGGCCAGGGCCTGGGGCCAATGCCGGCGATCACCGCCGTATTCCTGTACTCCCTGCTGCCAATCATGCGCAACACCTACCTGGCCCTGACCGGCGTGGAACCGGGTATCCGTGAGGCCGCCCGTGGCATCGGCATGACCTTCGGCCAGCGCCTGCGCATGGTCGAACTGCCCATCGCCGTGCCGGTGATCCTGGCCGGCGTGCGCACTGCCGTGGTCATGAACATCGGCGTCATGACCATCGCCGCCACCATCGGTGCCGGTGGCCTGGGCGTGCTCATCCTCGCTTCCATCAGCCGCAGCGACATGTCGATGCTGATCGTCGGCGCCGTGTTGGTCAGTCTCCTGGCCATCTTCGCCGACCTGCTTCTGCAATGGCTGCAACGCTCGCTGACTCCTAAAGGACTTCTCAAATGATCGAACTTCAAAACCTCAGCAAAACCTTCAAGAGCAACGGCAAGGATGTGAAGGCCGTGGACTCGGTGAACCTGACCGTCAATGAAGGCGAGATCTGCGTGTTCCTCGGCCCGTCGGGTTGCGGCAAGAGCACCACGCTGAAGATGATCAACCGCCTGATCCCGCCCACGTCGGGCAAGGTGCTGATCAACGGCGAAGACACCACCGGCCTCGACGAGGTGACCCTGCGCCGCAACATCGGCTATGTGATCCAGCAGATCGGCCTGTTCCCGAACATGACCATCGAGGAAAACATCACCGTGGTCCCGCGCCTGCTCGGCTGGGACCCGCAGAAATGCCACGACCGCGCCCGCGAGTTGATGAGCATGATCAAGCTCGAACCCAAGCAATACCTGCACCGCTACCCCCGGGAACTGTCGGGCGGCCAGCAGCAGCGGATCGGTGTGATCCGCGCCTTGGCGGCCGATGCGCCGCTGTTGCTGATGGACGAACCTTTCGGCGCGGTGGACCCGATCAACCGCGAGATGATCCAGAACGAGTTTTTCGAGATGCAACGGGCGCTGAACAAAACCGTGATCATGGTCAGCCACGACATCGACGAGGCCATCAAGCTGGGCGACAAGATTGCGATCTTCCGGGCCGGCAAGCTGGTCCAGTGCGATCACCCGGACACATTGCTGGCGCACCCGGCCGATGAGTTCGTCAGCAACTTCGTCGGCCAGGACAGCACGCTCAAGCGCCTGTTGCTGGTCAAGGCCGAAGACGCGGCGGACAACGCTCCGTCGGTCAGCCCGGAAACGTCGGTGAATGAGGCTCTGGAGCTGATGGACGAACATGACCGTCGCTACGTGGTGGTCACCTGTGCCGAGAACAAGGCCCTGGGGTATGTCCGCCGTCGCGACCTGTACCGCCAGGCTGGCACCTGCGGCCAATACCTGCGCGAATTCAACGCCACCGCCGCCTACGACGAACACCTGCGGATCCTGTTGTCGCGCATGTACGAGTTCAACCGCTCCTGGCTGCCGGTGATGGACGCCGAGCGGGTGTTCCTGGGGGAAGTGACCCAGGAATCGATTGCCGAGTACCTGAGTTCTGGCAAGTCCCGTGGCGGCAAGACCAGCATCGTTTCGCCGGCCGAGGCGGCTTCGGCCTGAGGCATGACACCTTTGTGGCGAGGGAGCTTGCTCCCGCTTGAGTGCGCAGCGCTCATCGCTTTTGCTTGGGGCCGCTACGCGACCCAGCGGGAGCAAGCTCCCTCGCCACAAGAGCCAAGCCACATCAAGCAGGTCGTTTGACCGATCCAAGGGAACATCAATCTGTCACGCAGGTCGGTTACATCATGAGCTGTCGCGGGCCGCACGACGGATGTGTGCAAAAACGCGACATTTTTAGTTGATCTCAGGCCCCTCACGCCCTAAAGTTCGCGCCGAACGTCCATGCTGGAAACGATCCATCCGGCTCAAGTACTGACGACGAGACAGCAAGGCCAAGGGCATTACGCATCCCATGGCCTTTTTGCTTTCGGCGACATGCCTTGGGAAGTAGGCGAACCAAAGTGGGGATACGGAGGACGTTCACGAGGGCTGCTTGCCCTCACACCCATTGATCCTGATGTTTGCCAGTAGGAGTCCCAAGTATGTCGATCCAGGTCGAAGATTATTTCGCGCGCGAAACCTTCCAGAAAATGAAAGCGTTCGCCGACAAGCAGGAAACCCCGTTCGTGGTGATCGACACCGCGATGATCTCCAAGGCCTATGACGACCTGCGCGCCGGTTTCGACTTCGCCAAGGTCTACTACGCCGTCAAGGCCAACCCGGCGGTGGAAATCATCGACCTGCTCAAGGATAAGGGCTCGAACTTCGACATCGCCTCGATCTATGAGCTGGACAAGGTCATGAGCCGTGGCGTCGGCCCGGACCAGATCAGCTACGGCAACACCATCAAGAAATCCCGCGACATTCGCTACTTCTACGAGAAGGGCGTGCGCCTGTATGCCACCGACTCAGAAGCTGACCTGCGCAACATCGCCAAGGCCGCGCCGGGCTCGAAAGTCTATGTGCGTATTCTCACCGAAGGCTCGACCACCGCTGACTGGCCGTTGTCGCGCAAGTTCGGCTGCCAGACCGACATGGCCATGGACCTGCTGATCCTCGCTCGTGACCTGGGCCTGGTGCCGTACGGCATTTCGTTCCACGTTGGCTCGCAACAGCGCGACATCAGTGTCTGGGATGCCGCCATCGCCAAGGTCAAGGTGATCTTCGAGCGCTTGAAAGAAGAAGACGGCATCGTCCTGAAGCTGATTAACATGGGTGGCGGCTTCCCGGCCAACTACATCACCCGTACCAACAGCCTGGAAACCTATGCCGAGGAAATCATCCGCTTCCTCAAGGAAGACTTCGGCGACGACCTGCCGGAAATCATCCTGGAGCCGGGCCGTTCGTTGATTGCCAACGCCGGCATCCTGGTCAGCGAAGTGGTGCTGGTGGCGCGTAAATCGCGTACCGCCGTCGAGCGTTGGGTGTACACGGATGTGGGCAAGTTCTCCGGCCTGATCGAAACCATGGACGAAGCCATCAAGTTCCCGATCTGGACCGAGAAGAAAGGCGAGATGGAAGAAGTGGTCATCGCCGGCCCGACCTGCGACAGCGCCGACATCATGTACGAAAACTACAAGTACGGTTTGCCGCTGAACCTGGCTATCGGTGATCGCCTGTACTGGCTGTCGACCGGTGCCTACACCACCAGCTACAGCGCGGTGGAATTCAATGGCTTCCCGCCGCTGAAGTCGTTCTACGTGTAATTCGCTGATTGTTGGCCCCAAAAGCCCGTGACTGTGTCACGGGCTTTTTTGTGGGAGCAAGGCTTGCCCGCGACGGAAGCGATGCGGTTTTTCAGAAATCGAGGCGCCTGTTTCGCGAGCAAGCTTTGCTCCCACAGTCCAGCGGGGCGACGCGACGTTTCGATAAATCCCCCTCGCCACACGTAGGGGCTCGACACATCGCCCACATAAAAGCCCCGTTCATCCCCACAAAGCATGGCTTTTTGTGTGTATTTATGAATGATTCTCGATAACTCACGGCATAATGCGCACCATGATGAACAGTAATAGATGAACAAGGCGGGCGACGTGTTAAAGAAAACCCTGTTCCAGTTGCACTGGTTTTTCGGCATCAGTGCCGGGCTGGTCCTGGCGTTGATGGGCATTACCGGGGCCGTGGTGTCGTTCCAGGATGAAATCCTGCGGGCCTTGAATCCGCAAGTACTGACGGTCGAGCCGCAACCGGCCGGCGTCCTGCCGCCCGCCGAACTGGTGGAACAGATCGAGGCCGCTTCCGGCAAGACCGTCGCCATGCTCTGGGTCGAGACCGACAGCGGCAACGCCGCGCGGGTGATCTTCGCCGCGCCGCCTGGGGAAAAACGCGGCGCCATGCGCTATTTCAACCCCTACAACGCGCAGTTCATGGGTGATGTGACGGGCCAGGACTTCTTCGGCCTGATACTCAGGCTGCACCGCGTCCTGACCCTGGATGATGTCGGTCGGCAAATCACTGGTGCCTGCACGCTGATCCTGGTGTTTTTCTGCCTGTCCGGGCTGTACCTGCGCTGGCCGCGCCAATGGAACAGCTGGCGCGCCTGGCTGACCCTCGATTGGGGGAAAAAAGGTCGGAGCTTCAATTGGGACCTGCACTCGGTGGCGGGCACCTGGTGCCTGGCGTTCTATCTGCTGGCGGCCCTGACCGGGCTGACCTGGTCCTATGAGTGGTACAACAACGGCGTGACCCGCCTGCTCTCCGATTCACCGAAAGAGGAACGGGTGCGCAATCGTGGTCCGGCACCGAGCGGCCCACTCCCCGCGGCCGATTACCGGGCCATGTGGAGCAGCATCTACAGCGCCGCCGGCCCGGGGCTGTCGGCCTATAACGTGCGCATGCCGCCCGTGGCCGGCCAACCGGCGACCGTGTTCTACCTGCTGAAAAATTCGCCGCACGACCGGGCGCTGAACGAGCTCACCCTTGACCCGGCCACTGGCGTCATCAGCCGGCACAGCCGCTACAGCGACAAGAGCGTCAAGGCGCAGTTGCTGACCAGTGTCTATGCCCTGCATGTCGGCAGTTACTTCGGCCTGGTCGGACGGATCCTGGTGACCGTTGCCGGGCTGACCATGCCGCTGTTCTTCATCACCGGCTGGTTGCTGTACCTGGACCGCCGCCGCAAGAAGCGCCACGTCAAAAACGCCCGTCAGGCCCTCATCGCCAACCCGGGCAATGCGCCGGCCTGGCTGATCGGCTTCGCCAGCCAAAGCGGTTTCGCCGAGCGACTGGCCTGGCAGACCGCCGGCCAACTCCAGGCCGCCGGCTTGCCGGTGAAGGTCCAGCCACTGGCCGGAGTACGTGAGCAGGACCTGAACAACGCCACCCATGCGCTGTTTGTCGTCAGCACCTTTGGCGACGGCGAAGGGCCGGACAGCGCCCGCGGCTTTGAACGCAAAGTGCTGGGCCAGGCCTTGAGCCTGGAGCGCCTGCAGTATTCGGTGCTGGGCCTGGGCGACCGGCAATATGAACACTTCTGCGGCTTCGCCCGGCGCCTGCACGCCTGGCTGGCGGAACACGGCGGCAAGACGCTGTTCGCGCCGGTGGAAGTGGACAGCGGCGACCCTTACGCCCTGCGCCACTGGCAACAACAATTGGCGGAGCTGACCGGCCAAGCCCCGTTGGACACTTGGCAGGCCCCCAGCTTCGAAAACTGGATCCTCAGCCAGCGCACCCTGCTCAACCCCGACAGCAGCGGCTGCGGGGTGTACCTGCTGGGTCTCAGCGCCCCCGGCCCGAGCAGTTGGCTGGCCGGTGACCTGGTGGAAATCCTGCCGCGCAATGACCTGTTGGCCATCGAGCATTTCCTCGACGGGCTCGGCCTCTCCGGCCACGCGCGCGTGCAAGTCGATGGCCTGTCCCAGAGCCTCGACCAGGCCCTGGCGACCCGCCAACTCCCGGAAATCCGCGCCCATCTGGTCGGCCTGCATGCCCAGGCCCTGGTGGATGCCCTGGCACCGCTGGCGATACGCGAGTACTCCATCGCCTCGATCCCGGCGGACGGTGTGCTGGAGCTGATCGTGCGCCAGCAATGCCATGCCGACGGCAGCCTGGGCGTCGGTTCCGGCTGGCTCACCGAACACGCACCGCTGGGCAGCGCCATCAGCCTGCGGCTACGCCGCAACAGCAGCTTCCATCTGCCGGCCCAGGGTGTGCCGATGATCCTGTTGGGCAACGGCACCGGCCTGGCCGGCCTGCGCAGCCTGCTCAAGGCCCGCGGGGCCCAAGGCATGCAACGCAACTGGCTACTGTTTGGCGAGCGCAACCGCGAACACGATTTCCACTGCCGCGATGAGCTGCAGGAGTGGGTGACCTCCGGTGATCTGGAACGCCTGGACCTGGCCTTCTCCCGAGATCAGCAACAGAAAATCTATGTCCAGGATCGCCTGCTGGAATCGGCGCCACTGCTCAAGCAATGGCTGGCCGACGGCGCGGCGATCTATGTCTGCGGCAGCTTGCAGGGCATGGCGTCAGGGGTGGATCACGTGCTCAACATGGTGCTGGGGCGCGAGGAAGTGGAGCGGCTGATCGAGCAGGGGCGGTATCGGCGGGATGTCTACTGACAGACACCCATCTTAAGTACCCCTTGTGGGAGCAAAGCTTGCTCGCGATAGCGGACTTTCAGTCAGCCATTTATTGACAGATATACCGTCATCGCGAGCAAGCTTTGCTCCCACCGAGGCTCCTGGCGCGACTGACAGTCAAACCGGCTGCAACTTCTTCTCGAACACCGCCACACCTTCCAAATCCCGCAGCACCACGCTCATCTCCCCGCTCGGCCCGTCGATGTTCACCTCGCCAAAGAACTGATACCCGGCAAACGGCGAGGTGTTCTGGGCCGGAGGCGCTTTCTGGAACACCACTTCCGGGCCGAAGGTCTTGTCCAGGGGATTGGGCCCGAAGCTACCGGCATTCAATGGCCCGGCGACAAACTCCCAGAATGGTTCGAAATCCTGGAACGCGGCCTGTTCGGGATGGTAGTGATGGGCGGCGCAATAGTGGACATCGGCGGTGAGCCAGACGTAGTTGCGTACCTGATGCTTGCGCAGGTAGCCGAGCAGTTCGGCGATCTCCACCTCACGCCCCTGGGCCGCGCCCGGGTCACCGTTGGCGACCGCTTCCCAGCGCGGCACGCCGGGGCTGACCTCACCGTCCGGCACGCCCAGGCCGATGGGCATGTCGGCAGCGATGACTTTCCATTGGGCCCGGGACTGCTTCAATTCGCGCTTGAGCCAATTCAACTGCTCACGCCCCAGGAACGGTTTGGCGGCGCCGAGGTTGGCGTCGTTGGCTTCGCGGTAGCTGCGCATGTCGAGCACGAACACATCCAGCAGCGGCCCGTAACCGAGCTTGCGGTAGATCCGCCCACCGCCGTCGGCCTTCTGCAAGCGCATTGGCGCGTATTCCAACCAGGCCTGGCGCGCCCGGCCAACGAGGCTGTGGATATCCTTGCTCTGGTAGCGCTCGTCAAGTTGTTTGCCCGGCGACCAGTTGTTGACCACCTCGTGATCGTCCCATTGCCAGATCTGTGGCACTTCGGCATTGAAGCGGCGTACGTTTTCGTCCATCAGGTTGTAGCGATAGTTGCCGCGATACTCATCCAGGGTTTCGGCGACCTTGCTCTTGGCGTCGGTGGTGAGGTTGCGCCAGATGCGCCCGCCCTCGACGGTAATTTGCGCCGGCACCGGGCCGTCGGCGTAGATGGTGTCGCCACTGTGGATAAAAAAATCCGGCAGGCGCAGGCGCATGGCTTCGTAGATGCGCATGCCGCCGATGTCCGGGTTGATGCCGAAGCCCTGGCCGACGGTGTCGCCGCTCCAGACAAAACGGATGTTGCGCTTGAACTGCGGCACGCTGCGCAGGTGGCCCAACCAGGGTTCGCTGGCGACACCGCTCTGGGCGTCTTCGAAATGCACCCGGTAGAAAATCGCCTGGTCGCGGGGCAGCCCGGTGAGTTCGACCCGGGCGGTGAAATCACTGCGGGCGTCGGCCATGGGCGAAACGAAACGACGCGGATTGCTGAACTTGCTGCGGGTGTCCCATTCCACCACCATCCGCGCCGGACGGTCGCTGCGGCTCCAGATCATCGCCCGGTCGCCCTGCAAGTCGCCAGACTGCACACCGTCGGTGAGCACCGGACGATCCTTGACCGAAGCCATCACCGCCGGCGCCAGCCCCGGCAACAACAACCCCGCGCCCACGGCTTGCATCACACGGCGGCGGCCCAGGTCAAATTCGCTCATGGTGTTCTCCCTTGAAATGGGAAAACTTAAGCATGGCTCTGTGAAGTGGGTGTGACAAAAATTTTATGGCCACCCCAAAACCACTGTGGGAGCGAGCTTGCTCGCGATGGCAGAGTGTCAGGCAACCTATTGGTCGACTGATACACCGCTATCGCGAGCAAGCTCGCTCCCACAGGGAAGAACAGGGCTGGTCAGGCCTTCGCCGGCTCCAACGCCATCTCCACCACCTCAGGCCGCTTGAGCAGCGCATACGCCACCCCCGTCAGCAGGCTCCCCGCCACGATCGCCAGCAGGTACAACAGCGCATGGTTGATGGCGTTGGGGATCAGCATCACGAACAGCCCACCGTGGGGCGCCATGAGCTTGCAGCCGAAGTACATCGACAGCGCACCGGTCAGCGCGCCGCCGGCGATGCTGGCCGGGATCACCCGCAGCGGGTCCTTGGCCGCGAACGGAATCGCGCCCTCGGAAATGAAGCACAGCCCCAGCACCAGCGCGGCTTTACCGGCCTCGCGCTCGGTCTGGGCGAACTTGCGCCGGGCGATGAAGGTGGCGATGCCCAGGCCAATCGGCGGCACCATGCCAGCGGCCATGGTCGCGGCCATCGGTGCATAACTCTGGGAAGCCAGCAGTCCCACCGAAAACGCGTAGGCGGCCTTGTTGATCGGCCCTCCGAGGTCGACGCACATCATCGCCCCCAGCAGCACGCCCAGCAGGATCGCATTGGTGGTGCCCATGCTGTCGAGGAAATGGGTCAGGCCTTCAAGCATGCCCGCCACTGGTTTGCCGACGATGTAGATCATCACCAGGCCGGTGATCAGGCTCGCCAGCAGCGGGATGATCAGGATCGGCTTGAGCGCTTCCAGGCTCTGGGGCAGGCGCGCGTAGCGGTTGATCGCCTTGGCCACGTAACCGGCCAGGAAACCGGCGATGATCCCGCCAATGAAACCGGCACCCAGGGTGCTCGCCAGCAGCCCGCCAATCATTCCCGGCGCCAGGCCCGGACGGTCGGCAATGGAGTAGGCGATGTAGCCGGCCAGCAGCGGCACCATCAATTTGAACGCGGTGTCGCCGCCGATCTGCATCAGCGCGGCTGCCAGCGTGCCGGGTTCCTTGAAGGCGGTGATGCCGAACACGAACGACAAGGCGATCAACAGACCACCGGCTACCACCATCGGCAACATGAACGACACGCCCGTCAGCAGGTGCTTGTAGACGCCGCTCTTCTCCGACTTGGCCGGGGCGCTGGCACCGCTCGACGCGCTTTCTTGACGGCCTTCGACCAACGCCTTGTTCAGCGTCGCTTCGGCCTGCTTCAAGGCGATGCCCGTGCTGCAGCGGTAGATTTTCTTGCCGGCAAAACGCTCGGTGGCGACTTCGATGTCGGTCGCCAGCAGCACCACGTCCGCCTCGGCGATGGCCTCGGCGCTCAACGGATTGCGCGCACCGACAGAACCCTGGGTTTCCACTTGCAGGTCGTAGCCCAGCTTCTTCGCTGCCTGCTGCAATGCCTCGGCGGCCATGAACGTATGGGCAACGCCTGTCGGGCAGGCGGTGATGGCGACCAGCCGCGGCGCACGCTCGGTCGACACCACCGGCGTCTCCACCACCACATCCGAGGCGAGAAAAACCTCGGCCTCTTCGGCGCCGCGGCGCAGCACCGAATCGACGTCTTGCAGGGCCTGGGCCGGGGTGCTGCGGAACAGGCGCTTGCCGACGAACCGCGCCATGTCCACCGGGCCGCTGGCGACCAGCAAGACCCACTCGGCGGCCTCGAGGGTCGCGGCCGACAACTGGCGTTCCGGATGAGCCGCGTCGTGGACTTCAACACTGGTGCTCCAACCCTGGCGCTGTGCCGCGGCGTCCAGCAGGCGGGCGCACAACACACTGGTGACCATGCCGTTGGGGCAGGCCGTCACAATGGCTAGTTTCATTCTTGCGAACCCTCTTATTGTTCTGTCAGGGGGCGCACGCGCACGCCCTGTTCAAGCGACGCCAGCAACGCGGTGTCGTGGATGCCAAAACCGATCTGCGTGACCGCCATGGCGGCGATAGCCGTGGCGGTGCGCAGCGTCTGCTCCGGGGTGTCGGCGCGAAGCAGGCCGTGCAGCATGCCCGCCAGCAGCGAATCCCCGGCACCCACGGTGCTGGCGACGCTGACCTTAGGCGGCGAAGCATGCAGCGCCGCACCGACACTGAACCAGTTCACGCCATCGGCGCCGTGGGAAATCACCACATGCTCGATGCCCTGGGCATGCAGGCGCTGCGCGGCTTGCGCCTGGGCCAATTCGCTCACCACCTCGCAACCCAGCGCATCGGCCAGTTCCTCGGTGTTTGGCTTGATCAGCCACGGCCCCGCCGCCAGGGCGACACGCAAGGCTTCGCCACTGGTATCGAGGGCCACGTTCAGGCCGAGTGTTTTCAAGCGCGTGATCAAAGCCTGCAACCACTGAGGGCTGACGCCCCGGGGCAAGCTGCCCGCCACCACAACCACGTCGTGGCCAGGGGCGATTTGCTCAAGGCGCGCCAGCAAGGCGTGCTGTGCGGCGTCATCAACCACCGGGCCCGGGCCATTGAGGTCAGTGATGCGTCCGTCCTGCTCAGCCAGTTTGATGTTGCTACGCGTTTCGCCGGGCACACGGATAAAAGCATCGACAAAACCACGCTGGGCAAACAGCGTCTCGAACACCTGGGCATTGTCTTCGCCCAGAAAACCACTGACCGTCAGCGTATGGCCAAGATCGGCCAGCACCTGGGCCACGTTCACGCCCTTGCCGGCGGCGTGGGCGTGCATGGCGTCGCTGCGGTTGACCTGGCCCGGCTCCAGGCGCGCCAACTCTACCGTGAGGTCGAGCGCCGGGTTGAGGGTCAGGGTAAGAATCTTCGCCATTACAGCGCCTCCACTAATGCGCGCACGTCATCGGCGCTGCCCACGGCCAAGGCCTCTTGGGCCAGGGTTTGTACTTGCGCCAGGCTCAATTCGCGCACGCGCGCCTTGACCTCGGCAATGCTGCGGGCCGAGACACTCAGCTCGTCCACGCCCAGGCCCACCAGCACCGGCACCGCCAGTGGGTCGGCCGCCAGTTCGCCACACACACCGACCCATTTGCCATGGGCATGGGCGGCGCGCACGGTGATGTCGATCAGTTGCAGCACGGCCGGGTGCAAGCCATCGGCCTGGGCCGAGAGCGTCGGATGACCGCGGTCGATCGCCAGGGTGTATTGCGTCAGGTCGTTGGTGCCGACGCTGAAGAAATCGACTTCCTTGGCGAGCACCGGTGCCAGCAACGCGGCGGACGGTACTTCGATCATGATCCCCAGTTGCAGGTCCGCCACGGGGATTTCCTGGCGCAGGCGCTCGGTCATGTCCCGGGCCTGGCGCCATTCATCGACGCTGCCCACCATCGGGAACATGATCCGCAGCGGACGGCTGTCCGCCGAGCGCAACAGGGCACGCAATTGCGCTTCCATGACCTGCGGACGTTGCAAGGTCAGGCGAATGCCACGCACGCCGAGGAACGGGTTTTCTTCTTTCGCGATCGGCCAGTACGGCAGCGGCTTGTCGCCGCCGACATCGAGGGTGCGCACCACCAGCGGTCGACCGGCCAGGCCATCGAGGACCTTGCGGTATTCGGCTTCCTGGGTCGCTTCGTCCGGTGCCTGGGTGTGGGCCATGAAAATCAGCTCGGTGCGCAACAGGCCAATGCCTTCGGCACCCTGCTCCACCGCGCTGGCGACACCGGCGCTTTCGCCAATGTTGGCAAACACTTCCACGGCATGACCATCACGGGTCACCGCCGGCTCGTGGCGCTGCTGGGCGGCGATCTTGAGGCGCTGCTCGCGGGTGTCGCGTTCTTCCTTGGCGCGCTGCAAAGTGGCCGCGTCGGGGTCCACGTGCAAGCGACCGCGTTGACCATCCAGTAGCAACGATGTGCCCGGCGCCAGGAGCAACACCGCCGCACCGGCGCCCACCAGCGCTGGAATGCCCAGGGCACGGGCGACGATGGCGCTGTGGGCGGTGGCACCGCCACGGGCGGTGAGAATCCCGGCCACGCGCGCGGGGTCCAGGCGGGCCACGTCGGACGGGCCGACTTCGTCCATCACCAGGATGTAGGGTTGATCGGGTTCATTCGGGGTTTCGACACCGCACAGTTGCGCCAACACCCGACGGCCGACGTCTCGCAGATCGGCGGCACGTTCGGCCAGCAAAGCATCCTGCAAGGCTTCCTGTTCTTTCGCGGCGGCTTCAACCACCCCCATCCACGCCGCTTGCGCACTCTCGCCCAGCTTCAAGCGGGTGTCGACTTCGTCGGTCAGTTCCGGGTCGTCGAGCATTTCCTGGTGGGTGATGAAGATCTCGCGGATGGCCTTGGCCTTGGCGCGGTCGATCAGGCCTTGGATATCGCGGCGTACCTGGTTCAAGGCGTTTTGCAGGCGCTCGCGCTCGATGGCCGCCGATTCGCCGCGCAACGGATACTCGATGGCCTGCAATACCTGGATGTGGGCCGGGCCGATGGCAATGCCCGGCGCGGCGGCGACGGCCTGGATCAGGCTGCCCGATTCGGGGGCTAACATGACGGTCGCGACTTCGGCCATCACGGTTTCCCGCGGCGCACTCGGCGGCGGCAGCGGCTCGACCTCTTCGCCGAGGCCTTCTTCGATGGCGGCAAGCAGCGCCGGCAACGCATCGGCGGCAATGCTCGGTTCGGCGATGAATTCCAGCACCTGACCGCGACGGGCGCCCAGGCTCAACAGCTTGCTCAGGCTCTTGGCCGACACGGCGCTGTCCTGGCCGTCGACGATGCGCACGCGGATCTCACCCTCGAAACTCTTCGCCAACTGAGCGAGGATCTTCGCCGGCCGTGCATGCAGACCATGGGCGTTGGCCAAGCCAATGCGCGCGCTGGGCCAATCGGCGGGCAATTCGCCGCCGAGCACTTCCAGCACCTTGCGGCTGCTGGTGGCGCGACCCAGTTCGTGGCCGCGACCTTCGATCAGCAAGGCGCAGAGCCTTTCCAGCAGGGCCTGGTGGGCCTCGCCGAGGCTGGCGAGGCAGAACAGACCGCTCAACGGTTGACCCAGGTAGCGGATCGGTTTGTCCGGCGTGACGAACGCCAGGCCCGGACGCTTGACGGTCTGTTCGCTGTGCAGCCACCACAAGCCGTCACCCAGGGGCAGCGCATCGACTTGCTGCAACACCCCGGCAAAGCCATTGCTCACGCAATCGGCCTGGCGCAACAAGCGGGCGCCGCGCCATACCAGCTCTTCAAAATCGTCAGCCGACACACCGAGGCCGATCATCTGGGCATCCAGGGCCAGTTCCTGCGGTGCGCCCTGCAGCAGCTTCAACAAGGCTTCGGCGGAACCGGCACGGCGCAGGGCCTGGCCCAGGTCTGTCTCGCCAAGGGCGCGGGTCAGCAGTTGCAGCAGGCGCAGGTGTTCGTCGGACTTGGCCGCGATACCAATGGCCAGGTAGACGATCTGACCATCGCCCCAGTCCACGCCCTCGGGAAATTGCAGCAGGCGCACGCCGGTCGAATGAACCAGGTCGCGGGTCTGCGGGGTGCCGTGGGGATGGCAATACCTTGGCCAAGAAAAGTCGAGCCCTGGGCTTCGCGAGCCTGCAAGCCGGCGAGGTAACCCTCGGCCACCAAGCCATCGGCCACCAGTTTGTCGGCGAGCAGTTGCAGTGCAGCGTCTTTATCCACAGCCGTCTGAGCCATGGATATCTGCTCTAGAGTGAGCTCGAGCATGCTTTCTCCTTTTTGGCGTCCGGTTGGCGCCAGGTATTGTTTTGAATGAATCAGCTTAGCGTTGCAGGATGATTTTTGGCGTGATCACGGCAGAAGGGCCAAAAATCCTGCTAGCCTTGAAAATACGCTTGCTGAAACGTTTAATCTAGAAAGATTGGCACGTTACTCGATAATCTCTCATCCTTGAAGTGCAACTTGTCGTAAGCGCTTGGACGGTGACCGTCGGCTTGAATCGGGTAGGATGGCCCTTATCGTCGGGGCTAACTCGAAAAAACAAGGAAAACCGGGTTGAAACTCAGTGATATTGCCCAGCTGGCCGGTGTGTCCGTGACCACCGCCAGTTATGTCATCAACGGCAAAGCCGAACAGCAACGCATCAGCAGCGCCACCGTCGAACGGGTGCGCGCGGTGGTCCAGGAACACGGCTTCACGCCCAATCCCCAGGCCGCCGGGCTGCGCAGCCGCCACACCCGTACGCTGGGTTTTATCCTGCCCGACCTGGAAAACCCCAGTTACGCCCGCATCGCCAAGTTGCTGGAGCAAGGGGCACGGGCGCGGGGCTACCAGTTGCTGATCGCCAGCTCCGACGATGGGCCCGACAGTGAGCGGCAACTGTTGCAGTTGTTCCGCGCCCGCCGCTGCGACGCACTGATCGTCGCCAGTTGCCTGCCGGCCGGTGACGACAGCTACCTGCAGTTGCAGGCCAAGGGCATTCCGATCATCGCCATCGACCGGGTGATGGACCCTGCGCAGTTCTGCTCGGTGATCAGCGACGACCGCCAGGCCAGCCTGCAACTGACGCGCAGCCTGCTGCAGACCCAGCCTCGGCAAATCGCGCTGATCAGCGCTCGCCCCGAGCTGAGCATCAGCCAGGAACGGACCGCCGGTTTTCGCGAAGCCTTGGCCGGGTTCGAGGGCCAGGTGCTGATCGAGCATGGCGAGTCGTTCAGCCGTGAATGCGGCCGCCAGTTGATGGATGAAATGCTCGCGCGCCTGGGGCATCTGCCCGATGCGCTGATCACCACGTCCTACGTGCTGCTGCAAGGGGTGTTCGACGCCCTGCACGATTTCCCGCTCAAATCACGGCCGTTGCGCCTGGGCACGTTTGGTGACACGCAGTTGCTGGATTTCTTGCCGCTACCGGTCAATGCCATGTCCCAGCAGCACCAACTGATCGCCGAAAAAGCCCTGGAACTGGCCCTGGCGGCCATCGAAAACGATGACTACCAACCAGGCGTGCAGGCCATCGCGCGGACGTTCAAGCAGCGTATTCACCAGAGCTGAAGCTTCTTCAGGATTGATGCATGGAGTTGATCGACACCCACACCCACCTGGATTTTCCAGACTTCGACGCGGACCGCCCGGCATTGTTGGCCGAAAGCCGCGCCTTGGGCGTGCGGCAAATGGTGGTATTGGGCGTGTACCGGGACAACTGGCAGCGGGTCTGGGACCTGGTGCAAAGCGACCCGGACCTGCATGCCGCGTTGGGCTTGCACCCGGTGTACCTCGATGAACATCGACCCGACGATGTGGCGCACCTGCGCGACTGGTTAAGCCGTCTGGCCGGGCACCGGCAATTGTGCGCCGTGGGGGAAATCGGCCTGGATTACTACATCCAGACCCTGGACCGTGACCGCCAGCAAGCGCTGTTCGAAGCGCAGTTGAAATTGGCCGTGGAGTTCGAACTGCCGGCGCTGATCCACGTGCGCCGCAGCCACGCCGCCGTGATCGCCACCCTCAAGCGCATAAGCCCCACCCGGGCGGGGATTATCCATGCTTTCGCCGGTAGCCTTGAAGAAGCCCGCGAATACATCAAGCTTGGCTTCAAGCTCGGCCTGGGCGGTGCCGCGACCTGGCCCCAGGCCCTGCGCATGCAACGGGTGCTGGCAAAACTGCCGCTGGAGGCGGTGGTGCTGGAAACCGACTCACCCGACATGGCCCCGGCGATGTTTCCCGGCCAACGCAACAGCCCGGCGCATTTGCCGGACATCTGCGCGGCACTGGCTCAAATCATCGGTATCAGCCCGGAACGATTGGCCGAGGCCAGTACGAACAACGCCCGAGCATTGTTCAACTGGTGATCCCTGTGGGAGCGAGCTTGCTCGCGATAGCGTTCCATCCGTCGACAAATAGGTTGCCTGACACTCCGCTATCGCGAGCAAGCTCGCTCCCACACCAGACCTGCGGTGAATCAGCGGCAATTACACCCGAAATGCATTGATCAGCTGCTTGAGTTGCACCACCTGGGCGGACAATTCGCGGCTGGCGCCTTCGGTCTGGTGGGCACCTTCGGCGGTGCGTTCGCCGGCGCGGTTGATCTCGACGATGTTCTGGTCGATGTCATGGGCCACCGCCGTCTGCTGCTCTACAGCGGCGGCGATCTGTTGGTTCTGGTCGACGATCATGCCGACGGCGCCGAGGATATTCTCCAGGGCCTGCTGGACCTTTTCCGATTGGCTGACCGTGCCGCTGGCCATCTCATGGCTAGTACCCATCGCCTTGACCGCCGCGCCGACACCACCGTGCAGACGGGCGATCATCGCTTCGATTTCTTCGGTCGATTGCTGGGTTCGCTTGGCCAGGGTCCGGACCTCATCGGCGACCACCGCAAAGCCGCGCCCCTGTTCACCGGCCCGGGCCGCTTCGATGGCGGCATTGAGGGCCAGCAGGTTGGTCTGCTCGGCGATGCTCTTGATCACATCCAGCACGCGACTGATGGCCTGGCTGTCGGTCGCCAGTTGATTGATCACCTGCACCGACTGATCGATCTCACTGGCCAAGCGGGCGATGCTGCCCTGCTGGGATTCCACCAGAACGCGCCCGCTGAGGGTCTCGTCGTTCACGCTGTGGGCACTGCTCACCGCAGCAGCGGCACTGCGGGCCACTTCCTGGGCCGTGGCCGACATCTGGTTCATCGCCGTGGCCACCTGTTCGATCTGGCTGCGTTGGCCGGCGACGGCCTGGTTGCTCTGGGCCGATACCGTTTCCACCTGCCCGGCCTGGCGTTCGACTTGCGTAACGGTGCGGCCGACCTGTTCGATCAGGTCATGGATCTTCGCCACCGTACCGTTGAACACTTCACCCAATTCGCCCAGCTCATCCTTGCTGCGGGCGACAAAATTGACCGTCATGTCCCCCGCCGCCACCTTGTCCATCATCTGGCCCAGGTGCTGGAGCGTGGTACGTGTCGAGGCGTAGAAACCGGCGTACAGGTAAAAAATCAACAGGAACACCAGCACCAGCGCCACGGCTTGCAGCACCATGTGGCTGCGGTTCTGCTCCAGACGCTGCTGCAACTGCACACCCAGGAAGCCCTGGGTCCCTTCGTTGAGCCGATAGGTCTGCTCCATCAGGCCACTGACTTGCTCATAAAATGCCGGCCATGGCGCATCGAGCGTGTCGGCCATCACCACCTGCTCTTCAATCAGTTCACTGGCCTTCTTGAGGGTGCCCTTGCTGCCATTGGCCTGATCGGCAAGGGCCTGCCCGGCGGCCTTGCTGGAACCCAAGGCATCCTGCAGTTTCACGTCATATTCACCCTGGAGCTTTTCGATCTGCACCAGCAACTCGTCAAAGCGGGTGCTCGACGCCGAATTGAGAAACCCCAGCCCCAACGAGGATGCGCCCAGCGCCCGGCCTTCGCCGAGGATCTGGGTGACCTTGGGGGTCGTGCCGACAATCAACTCGCTGAGCTGACGGATATCACCCTGGTTGTCGCGGCTCAGCCCCGCCTGGCTGGCGATGATCTGGCTGAACATCTGGGCGCTGTTGAGCAACTTGCCGATCAGCGCACTTTTGCTCTGCAGGGAGCTTTCCGCCTGCTGGGTCTTGAAAGCACCGATCATCTCGTCGCGCTTGGCCTCGAAGGCACTGACCTGCTCAGCCTCGATGGCCACGGGGGTCATGCCTTGCAGCCGCGCGAGGACCTGTTGTTCCAGGCTGCCGATCTTCGCTTCCACATCACCGGCCTTGCCGGATTGGCCCAGGCTGGCGTTGATCTGCACCAGGTTATTGAGGGTTTCCAGGTCTCGGCGCAGGACCAGGCTGCTGCCCAGCAGGTCGAGACTTTGCAGCTCCACTTGCGTGCCCTGGAATTCCCGATAGGAATCGCGCACCAGAAAGAAGTTGGTCACCAGCATGGGCAGCAGGAACAGCACGCTGATCAGGCTGAACTTCATGCCGAAGCTCAGGCGGTTCATCAACGCGACGGCGGGCCAGAGCAAACTCTTCACAAGGAAGTCTCCCGGTAGTGTTCTTATTGTTATGAGTTCGCGCACGGAGACAGCAGAAAGCCACTATTCGGGCGCTGCCTCTGTATAGCCTAAATCGTCGGGGAGATTTGTAACTTAAGGTTAACGAGAAGGACTGACACGGTTCAGCTATGCAAGGGATTTATCTGTGTAGCAAGCCTGTTGGAACAAGGCTTTGTGGGAGCAAGGCTTGCCCGCGATGCAGGCGCCTCGGTTTACGAGAGACCGCATCGCTTGTATCGCGGGCAAGCCTTGCTCCCACAGAATCCCCTCACCACAAGGAATGCGGTTGCCGCTCTTAGGCCAACACCGTCCACAATGCAAACCCGGCATACCAGAGCACCGCCGCACGCAGCAGCAATTCCCAGAGACGGTCCAGGCTGTTGATGCCGTCCGGCCCGGCGACAGGCCGGGGGATCTCGCCCGCCACCAGGCCGACCTTGTCGATAAGGTCGGCGGCACTGATGTTCCAGTTCAACAGCTCATGCAGCATGACCCGGCTGACCGCGACAAAATTGCCCACCAGGGCGAAGCTCGCCGCCAGCAACCGCACCGGCACCCAATCGAAGGCATGGCGCATTTGCGCGGCCCGCTCGGCCACGCCGGGGTTCTGGCTGTGCTCGGCAGCCAACGCGAGCAGTCGATAACTCAGGGCTGCGACCGGACCCAACACGAAATACCAGAAAATCACCGCGAAAAAGCTCTGGTAGGCCTGCCATAGCAAATGCCTCTGGACCCGCTCCAGCAACTGCTCACCGTCATTGGCTTCAATGTCCAGGTCGCGCTTGGCCACATGGGCCGCCGCTTGCAGGTCTTCCCGACGCCACGCGTCGCGAAATGGCCCCAAGTCCGCCAGCAGATCACCGCGCCCCAGGCTGTAAATGACCACCAGCAAATGCACCGGCAATGCCAGCAGACCATAGGCCACTGGCTCCAACACCCACAGCAGCAACGCCAGCAGGGCCACCGGCAACAGGACCATCACCGTCAGCACCAGCCAGGGTCGGTTGACCCAACGTGGGCTCGCCTCGAGCTTGTTCAGTTCGTGCAGCCAACCGCCGTCGCGCTGGACCCGCTGGCGCAAGGCCGAGAACTTCTCGATCCAGACGGCCAGCAGCAACACCAGAAAACTCATTGTCCTTCCCCTTCTGTCAGGGCCGCGCGATAGCGCACCCAGTCAAATGCCGGCCCCGGATCGGTCTTGCGCCCCGGCGCGATATCGCTGTGCCCGCAGATACGCTGCACAGTGATCGCCCTGAACGCCGCTTGCAACTGCCGGGTCAGGTCCACCAATGCGACATACTGCGCGTCAGTGAACGGCAGATCATCCGTACCCTCCAGCTCGATGCCCAGGGAAAAATCGTTACAGGTCTCGCGCCCCTCGAAGCACGAGATGCCCGCATGCCACGCACGATCCAGACAAGAGACAAACTGGGTCACGGCGCCGTCACGCTCGATCAGAAAGTGCGCAGAGACCCGCAGGTCGGCAATACCGACAAAGTAGGGATGTTCCGTGACATCCAGACGATTCTGGAAGAATTCCTGCACCTTGCCGGTGGCGAATTGTGCCGGGGGAAGGCTGATGTTGTGGATCACCAGCAGGGAGATTTCGCCTTCGGGGCGCGCATTGAAGTTGGGCGATGGGCAATGACGCACCCCCTCGCACCAACCGCTCGCGGAGTCCAACTGCATACAGGTTCCTTCGATGACGACGGTGAATGCCGCCAGTATGCCGTGATCGGACCGGGCTGCGCGATCACTTGCCGCGATTGAGTTGGCGCAGGTTGCCCAGTACCGACTCCAGCGCCCGGTCGAACAACAGGGTGTCGTCCAACAACCGTGCCGCGCCCCGGCGAAACTCCAGGGCCAGGCTGGTGCGGCTGTGCTCCAGCACCTTGAGGCCGGTGCGATTGACGAAGACGTATTTGCCGGTGGCCTCGATGATCGCCGCCAGCTTGCAACGCAGGGTGTTGTCATCGTCCTCCTGGAACTCGACCCAGCTTCCCAGGCGCAACTGGTCGACCTGCATCAAGCCGACATCATCCGCCGGCAAATGCACCGCCACGTTCTCCCCCGCCGTTTTTTGCGCAGGGCGCAGGACGATTCTTTCCAGCACCTCGACCATGGCCGGCGAATCGAACGACTGGGCCTGTTCCGTTGCCTGGCCCGTGCGTTCCAGCGCCTGCACATGCAGGGCTTCCAGCTCACTGAAAAACTCGCTGGTGGCGAACGGGTCGAACGCCGAACGGCTCAGGCCTTCACGCAGGGACTTGAGCAGCTCCGGCACCATCGCCAGCAAACGCAGGCCGGCGTCGGGTTCTTCGTGAGGCTGGACGCTCCAGATCAATTGCTCCAGGGTCAGGACGTCGGCCTGCCACTCGGCGGAGTACTTGCCGTGCTTGAAACAGGTCAGCAACAACACCTGGCTCCAGGCGTGTTGCACGAACTCCACCACCGCTTGCGGCAAGACCTTGCCCAGCATCACCTGGTTCAGCGCCCCTTCGACGCGCTGGCGCGCCAGTTCGGCCTTGGCCCGGCCCTCTTCGGCGTCGCGGATACGCTGTTCAAGCAACTCGCTGCGGCGTCGCTCGTCACTGGTGAAAGCCAGGAAATCGGCCAGCAGTTCGGAGAAGATGGCCGGGTCATCGACGAAATCATTCAATAAGCGTTGCACCACCTGCTCGATGCGCAGGTACAGGCTGTCGCGCTGATGATCGTCGCAATCGCCCCAGCCCATGGCCGCGGCCGCGATTTCGTTAAGCAGCCGCCGGGCCGGATGATTGCCGCGGCTGAAGAAACTCTTGTCCTGCACCGCGACCTTGAGCATCGGGATCTGCAGGCGGCCGATCAGGGCCTTGAAGGAGTCTGGCAGGTTATGGTCGTCGAGGATGAATTCGAACATCATCGAGATCAGGTTGATCACGTCTTCATCGGTGCCTTCAACCACGCGGGACTTGCCACTCCTGACGCTGACCCGGGTCAACAGTTGTTCGAGCTGACTACGCAAATCGAATTCGTCGTGAACGGTAGGCGCCGGCACGTATTGCTGCAAATGAGAGAGCAGCCGCAGCAGGTCACGGGTAGAGATCGGCTGGGGTGGCACGCTGGGCTCCAGGGTCGGCGCGACAGTACCACGCACCTGCATCAACAGCTTCTGCAAGGCGGCGAACACTTCCTGCACGCTGTCATCCACCTCGGCATCGCTGGGCTTGGCAGCCATCTCGGCGTTGGGCCTGGGGTTATCCTCGGTGCGATCCGACGCCCGGCGCGCCAGCGTAACCTTGAGCTCTGGCAGGATGCCTGTGGCGGCCAACAACTGGTTGGCCTCGGTATAGATTTGGTCGCAATCGCTGAGCACATAACGCTCGAACAGCTTGAGCAGGATCAGCTTGACCTTGATTCCCACGCCCAGGTTGCGCCCGGCCTGCAGGAATTTCTCGCACAGCAATGCCGGGCTCAGGGGGTTGTGCTGAATGGCCAGCGGTCGGGCCAGCAGCACACCGAGCCGGGCCGTCAGTTGCTCCAGCGACGCGCCATCGCGCCTGAGCACCCGAGTGACCATCGCCTCGACCGCCAGATGCCGCTCCAGTTCGTCCTGGGAACGCTGGGCTTGGCTGTCTGGCGCCAGGTTCGGCGCCAAGGTGGCGCGGGTCAGGTCGTATTGGGCGAGACTGACGAAGGTCTCGAAAAACTGCTCGATAAATTCACGTTCGATGCTTTTACGCTTCAGGCGCAGGTCCCGCATGGCCTCGAAGTACAGGTTCTGCTCGACGTCGTCGCGTGCCCGGTCGGCCATTTCAAACAAGGTGTCGTCGGCGTTATCGAACAACCCTTGCAAACCCAGGCGCAACTGTTGGGCGGCTTTATCACGAACCTGAAGCAGAATCACAGGCAGGCGGGCGAGCGGCGAGGAATTCGCCTGATCGGTAGCGACTTTGTGCAAAGGCACCACATTCCCGTCGTTGTGCATCCTGGCCTCCTGAAACGGCTTTGTGCGGCTCGTAACGTCAAAGCTATGACGTCAATCGAAAGGCGGATTATCGGGTAAAACAACCCTGTCGTACCAGCACACTCTGTGATCCATCTCGAAAGACGGCGCAATAAGTGACCTGGGAAATGAGGAAATGTTGCGAGGACACGACCAAATGCAGGTTTCGACACCCTATAATCAGGCCACTTTGTTTGTGGAGCCCGTTATGCCGAATCTACGTCTCGCCGATCTGACCGCCGAAATCGAAGCCAACGTGCGCCGTGCGCTGCTTGAAGACATCGGCAGCGGCGACATCACCGCGCAACTGATCCCCGCCGAACGCCTGGCCAAGGCCACCATCATTACCCGCGACGCGGCGATCATCAGTGGCACGGCCTGGGTCGATGCCGTGTTCCGGCAACTGGACCCGCGTGTCGCGGTGCATTGGCAAGTGCGCGACGGCGACCGGGTCAACCCCAATCAAGCGCTGTTCCATTTGGAAGGCCCGGCACGCTCGCTGCTGACCGGTGAACGCAGCGCGCTGAACTTCCTGCAAATGCTTTCCGGCGTTGCCACGCGGGCCCGTTACCTGGCCGACTTTGTCGCCGGCACCCAGGTCAAGCTGCTGGACACTCGCAAGACACTGCCCGGGTTGCGCCTGGCCCAGAAGTACGCGGTCACCTGCGGTGGCTGCCACAACCACCGCATCGGCCTGTACGATGCCTTCCTGATCAAGGAAAACCACATTGCCGCCTGCGGCGGAATCGCCCAGGCCATCGCTGCCGCCCACAAGATTGCCCCGGGCAAACCGGTGGAAGTCGAAGTGGAAAGCCTGGGGGAATTGAAAGAAGCGCTGGCGGCCGACGCCGACATCATCATGCTCGACGAACTGAGCCTGGACGACATGCGTGAAGCCGTGCGCCTCAATGGCGGCAAGGCTAAGCTGGAAGCCAGCGGCGGGATCAACGAAAGTACGTTGCGCCCGATTGCCGAGACCGGGGTGGACTACATCTCGATCGGCGCGATGACCAAGGATGTGAAGGCAGTGGACCTGTCGATGCGCTTGAGCCTCTGACAACAAAAAACGCCAGCCTCGAAAGGCTGGCGTTTTTTTCAGACCACCAGATTGTTCATCTCGCAGTACTCATCCCATTCCACGCCCAGCACCTCGGCCGCTTCCTTGTGCAGCGCAAGGCGCTGCACCTCGAACTCTTCAGGTGTGCTGGTGTACTTGAGCGTCAACTCCCAAGGCTGCAGGCCCTGGGCCTCGGCCTCGTCCTCGAACGCCCATTGGATCTGGTCTTTTTGATCATCGGCAGACAAGTCCTTGATCTCTTCCAGCAATTGGGGCGCATCCAACACGTACTTCTTCAGCGCTTCTTCGTGCCTGGCTTCCTGGGTCAATGCTTTAACAGTCATGGCGTTCTCGTTGATCTGGGGAATGGAAGATGGATCTGGATCATCAAGGATCTCTCTGACGCAAAAAACCGTTAAAAGCCCGGTTTATCTGGCCTTCAGAACCATTCGGGGATCATCTGAAAACTGCTGGGCGATGCACATGCAGGCAATGAATATAGGACGTTTTGTCGACGATTTACACGGTTCTTTACATCTATCCCACAAAAAACCATTCGCATCAGAAACCAGGGGAGCCTGGGAACATCTGTCAAAATAACCAGTCATAGCCATGTGCCATGCCGGCACTTCACAAGGAACCCCAGTGATGCGCAGCTTTTCGAAACGTTCGTTGACCCGGCTTGCTACCGCGACCTTGCTGCTTGGCAGCCTGACCTTGGCCGGCGTTGCCCAAGCGGCTGTTGAAGTCTCCTCCGATGGGCCATCTTCCGACGACGCCATTGCTGCCCTTCATCATGTAGATTTTGATAAGTACAAACTCCTCAAGACCAACGTCACCGCCAGCACCCTGGAAAACCTGCCAAAAGCCGTGAAGAACAACGCTGACGAACTGGAAAACCAGAAACGCACCCTCAGCGAACAGGCCCGCCAGATCGAAGAACTCAAGCGCAACGGTGGCTCCAGCACCAGTTCCAGCAAGGAGATCGAAGATCTCAAGCGCACGGTCAAGGAACAGGAACGCGACCTGAACGACCTTGGCAAGCAAGTGGAAGAACTCAAGCGCAACAGCGGCTCCAGTTCGAGTTCGAGCAACAGCGAGATGTCGTCCCTGAAACGGGAGCTCAGCGATCAGGATCGCGAGATGGATCAGCTCAAACGTACGGTCGAGGAGCTGAGCAGGAAAGTGAAATAACGAGGGATGGTGCCCGGGACAGGACCCTTACTCAGCGCACATGCCCAGCATTTACCGGGCATTACCGATGCTGTTCAGAAATGATGTGCTAGCTAATGTACTTTTTCATTGGCCCTGGGCGACATCAGGGGTGATGATTTTGGAGTCTACCAGACCACCGCCCTGCTAACTGCATCCTTGGCAAATGCCTTGAGGACGAAATCTGGCGTATTGCTGACCGTTCAACCCATTGCATGCCTGACCCCATTCAAAGCAGGCACGTGATCCGGTATGATTCGCCGCCTGTTATTTCCTGAGGCGACCGCTATGATGCGATCATTGCCGGCAATGGAATAGCTTGCAGATAGCGCCTGACAAATCAGGCTAATGTAGTCGACTGCCTGGTTTATGAAAGCTCAAAAAGGAGCGATTTGGCTTATGCATATATTTAATAACACAACGAAAAAAATAGCATTGATATTAGTTGGGCCACTTGGATGCTATATCACTTATCAGATACTTTTCATCGGCCGGTATCTCAGCATTGAAAAATACCCGGTACTGACTTCAACTTACATGAATGGCGCGACGATCATAGACTCGGTCTGCGCGCTTGCTGTCGCCGTACTTGGATTTTTACTTTCTCGTCGCCTAGGTCTTCTCGACGAATTCTCACCAAAATTTGAACGTCTATCAACACTGTCCCTTGCACTGATAACAACGGGAACTCTGGCTCTTCTGGCGCTGAGCATGTATCGAGTTTTTGGGACTCTCTCCCCAGGCCATGTCGTTAAAAACTACCACACGTACAGTTTCATGGTAACTAACGGCGGCGCCTGGATAGTTCTCGCAATGTATTCCGCACTGCTTCTTCAGCTAATGAACATGTACTTCAGTGGCGTCACTTTGAAGAATGGCACTTTCCTGCTACTGAGCCTGCTTATCGTGTCGTTCAGCGGTGGGCGCGGAATCCTAATTCTATTCGCGCTGATGTTCATTGTCATGCTGATGTTCCAGCGCGTGAGCCTCTTGAAGTTTTTGATCGCCTCCATTCTTGCAGTTGCCTCGATGGGAATCTCCTACGTTTTCATCACCAACATGCGTGCCCCCGTGGAGCCTATTGTGATTGCTCCCGTGGCGCCAATTGAGGCCATGGCGCGCGGAGATAAGCTCTCCGGATCCAAAAAATCGGTAGTAGTGGACCCCACGAACAGTTTTGAGGACCTGAACTACAATGCCGCATTCATTTCAGAGGATGTCTTGAGTGCAATCCGGAACAACAAGATTGAACCCAGGGCATATGCCATTGAAGATGCGATGACGCTATTCATACCTCGTCAGCTGATGCCAAGCAAACCAATCTCCACAGCTGAGACCCGCGCACTTTATCCTCAAGTGGCTATCCGTGGCACGAATATCACTTTCCCGCTTAAGGCGAACGTGCTGATGCACCTGGGAGGCTGGGCGTTCTATGCGGACTGGATCGTAGTATTGATCTGTCAGACTCTGATGATATTGGGCGTTTCCCGGCGCACTAGGGCGCCGAGCATTCTTGGTTTCGCCATGCTGTTCTGCGGTATCGGATTCACGCTAATCGCTCGCGGCGGAATATTCAACGCCCGTCTACTGGTGATCGTGCTGTGCGTATTCGCAGCCTATGCGGGATACCGCGCTTTGCTGCGCATCCAGACAGCTTTGTATGCGAGCAAACGCGATCGCCTTGCTGGCCCGCTTTCGCCCACCTGATGAACATCAGCCACAAAGACATGGGTAGCCACTGTCTTTGTGGACCTCTTCGCATAAGACCAGCCCACAGAATACGGAAAAACCTCTAGCGCCTTATCAGCATTACGTGAGTGCTAGTATCTGCGACTTCTTTTCCAGCCTGAAAAGGCCAGAATGAAACCGACAACAATCATCATCACTCCGGGAATTTCAATCTCTTTCGATCTCAATAAAAAGTTGATTGTTATCCCCATTCCGGCTAATGAAAGCAAAACTCCAGATATAAATACTCCACTTATAGGCGTCTTATACATTTCAATCCCCTTCCATGATTTTCCCCATTGTACACAAAGCAACTATTATGCAACCCGATAGCTGAAACTTACGGTCAGAGTAGTGTCCGAAAGCTGAGCGTTGGTCACGGGGACGCCGATAGTTGAGTAAAGCCATATGCCCCCAGGACTCGAGCATGCGCCGCTACGGCAGCGCTGGTGAATGAGATATTTGCCCCGCCCGTTTCTGGAAACCCTAATCCAGGCAGCGGCAGATCACCAAGTTTGAATGTAGCACCATCGGCGGTTGTCGGAATGGTAACCCTCATGTATCCAGAGACCCATTTCCCGTGCTGAACGTAATAGCCGCTTGTGCTGGTGAAGACCAGGCCAGCCCCGCTCGCGTCCACAGGGGTAACGGTGCCTTCGACGGCCTGCCGACCGCATATACCTATTCCATTACCCGATGAGAAGACATTCGATAGAGTACGAATCCCGGATGACCTGAATGCTTGATCGCTCAAAGAAAGATCCAAGGTTGCTTGGGTGATTCCAGCAACATCGACAATCCCACCTGGTGTTGCAAGCGCACTGTCAATTGCATCTGAAAACGGCAGGCCCCGAAGCGACCAGACGCCCCGTCAGATTTGATTACATAATCACGGTTCCCAAGGAATTTCACTCCCTCAACGATGATCTGATTAGGCCAGTTTGCAGTGCAGGGGGCTCCGAATCCTGGCGCAGTGAAATCGATTGGAGCCGTAACCGATGAGCCTTGAAAGATCACGTCCTTGAATACGCACGCGAACAACGTGCCTCATACGATTGCGCCGATTCCTCGATAAATGAGCGTGTTGTAAATACGGGCACCGAACACATTAAGTCCATAGCCTCGGTCGCCGGAAAATATCCCTCCCCCGAACGCTCCACTGCTTCCTGAAAAAGTGAGCTTGCCGCCGTTGAAGCTGCTGAAATTGAAAACGTTCGTCGAGCCATTGAGGGGCGAGCCGTTTTGCGGGTTTGAAAATTGCCCATCGATATTTAACGGGACGTCGACGTTACGCATCACCGGGTTGTGATAGTCGCCTTTTCCCAGGCGCCCGGCTCGATGATTGCCATGTTGGTTTCGTCCAGAATCGTGCCCAGCAGCTTGGTGGCGGCCTGGTCTTTGAGCCGTTGAGGGGTGGTTTTAAGCTGCTGCGCCAGCAGCACCAGATCAGCGCTCTGGATGCGGTAAATGCTGTTCGCGGTCAGCCCGTGTCGCCTGCTCCTGGCAAGTCCTCAGGCCGCGCCAGGCGCCCCACCGCCCAGTCCGTTTCGGTGACGCCCTGCCCGAGCAATCGCTTGCTGCCTGCTGGGTGCATGGCGGCAAGGGTGAGCGACTCTCCGCTGCCGGCATCGGGACTGATCGAACTTCCCCACTCGGTGATTCAGGAGCCTTACAACGCTGTCCTGGAGCCTGATGAGGAAGGGTTGTCGATACGCGCCAATCCACTGGTGACGATCGCAGAAGCGCTAGGTTACTTCGGTGGTGCGGGCGAGGTTGAGCACTGGCGAAACAGATCCGCGCGGTGGAAAGACCGCGTGTCGCAGCCAACCAATGAAAAAGCAGCCTGGATAGGCTGCTTGTGGGCGAGGGCGGACCCCTTCAGGAAGTGCTGGAACTTAGTCTGGTGCCCGAGACAGGAATCGAACCTGCGACCTTCGCGTTACGAGTGCGCTGCTCTACCGACTGAGCTACACGGGCGGAGGCTAAACCTAGCATCGTCCCCTGTGGCCCGGCAACCGGCGCCGGAAGATTTTTCGACCCACAGCAAAACGCCCCGAACCAGTCGGGGCGTTTGCTTGTTCAGCGCTCAGGTCACGGGGTGATTAAACGCCCGAAGCCTTGGCGGCTGCCACGTCCTTGATGGACAGCTTGATACGGCCGCGGTTGTCCACGTCCAGTACCAGCACTTCCACTTCCTGGCCTTCTTTGAGGATGTCGGTCACTTTCTCGACGCGAGCATCGCTCAGCATGGAGATGTGAACCAGACCGTCCTTGCCCGGCAGGATGTTGACGAACGCGCCGAAGTCGACGATGCGCTCGACCTTGCCGACGTAGATCTTGCCGATCTCGGCTTCTGCGGTGATGCCCAGGACGCGCTGGCGAGCAGCCTCTGCCGCTTCCTTGGTTTCGCCGAAGATCTTGATCGAACCGTCGTCTTCGATGTCGATCGAAGCCTTGGTTTCTTCGCAGATCGCACGGATGGTCGCGCCGCCTTTACCGATGACATCACGGATTTTGTCGGTGTCGATTTTCATCGCGATCATGGTCGGAGCGTTTTCCGACAGTTCGGTACGGGACTGACCGATGATCTGGTTCATCTGACCGAGGATGTTCAGGCGCGCTTCCAGGGCCTGGCCCAGGGCGATTTCCATGATCTCTTCGGTGATGCCCTTGATCTTGATGTCCATCTGCAGTGCGGTGACGCCTTTGGCGGTACCGGCCACTTTGAAGTCCATGTCGCCCAAGTGGTCTTCGTCACCGAGGATGTCGGTCAGGACGGCGAATTTCTCGCCCTCTTTAACCAGACCCATGGCGATACCGGCAACCGGCGCCTTCATCGGCACACCGGCGTCCATCAGGGCCAGGGAGGCGCCGCAGACCGAAGCCATCGAGCTCGAACCGTTGGACTCGGTGATTTCCGATACCACGCGAATGGTGTACGGGAACACGTCAGCGGCAGGCAGCATGGCCTGGACCGAACGACGGGCCAGACGGCCGTGACCGATTTCGCGGCGACCGGCGCCACCCATGCGGCCACACTCGCCCACCGAGAACGGAGGGAAGTTGTAGTGCAGCATGAACGGGTCTTTCTTTTCGCCTTCCAGGGTGTCCAGCAGTTGCGCGTCACGGGCGGTGCCCAGTGTTGCAACGACCAGCGCCTGGGTTTCGCCACGGGTGAACAGTGCCGAACCGTGGGTCTTTGGCAGAACGCCGACTTCGATGTTCAGCGGACGCACAGTGCGAGTGTCGCGACCGTCGATACGTGGCTTGCCGTTGACGATGTTTTCGCGAACGGTGCGGTATTCGATTTCACCGAAAGCAGCTTTCACTTCAGCGGAAGACGGCTGGCCTTCTTCGCCGGACAGCTTGGCAACGACCTGGTCTTTCAGCTCGCCCAGGCGTGCATAACGGTCGGCCTTGACGGTGATGGTGTAGGCCAGGGAGATCGCTTCGCCGAACTCGGCACGGATCGCGCCCAGCAGTTCGGTGGCTTCGGCTTGAGGAGCCCAGGTCCAGGTTGGCTTGGCGGCTTCGGCGGCCAGTTCCTTGACGGCGTTGATCACCACCTGGAACTCGTCGTGGGCGAACAGCACGGCGCCCAGCATCTGGTCTTCGGTCAGCTCTTTGGCTTCGGATTCAACCATCAGCACGGCTTCGGAAGTACCGGCCACGACCATGTCCAGGCTCGAGGCTTTCAGTTGCTCGTAGGTCGGGTTCAGCAGGTAGCCGGTGCTTTCGTGGAAAGCGACACGGGCAGCGCCGATCGGGCCATCGAAAGGAATGCCGGAGATCGCCAGGGCAGCCGAGGTACCGATCATCGCAGCGATGTCCGGATCGGTTTTCTTGCTGGTGGAAACGACGGTGCAGACAACCTGCACTTCGTTCATGAAACCTTCTGGGAACAGCGGACGGATCGGACGGTCGATCAGTCGGGAAGTCAGGGTTTCTTTCTCGGAAGGA
This sequence comes from Pseudomonas sp. St316, assembly GCF_018325905.1. Taxonomy (NCBI): domain Bacteria; kingdom Pseudomonadati; phylum Pseudomonadota; class Gammaproteobacteria; order Pseudomonadales; family Pseudomonadaceae; genus Pseudomonas; species Pseudomonas sp. St316. The sequence continues at coordinate 5,726,599 of NZ_AP021901.1, forward strand.
CGGCCTTCACGCTTGAAGAAACCGCCAGGGATCTTACCGGCAGCGTAAGTCTTTTCCTGGTAGTGAACAGACAGAGGGAAGAAGCCCTTGCCTGGATCGGCTTGCTTGGCACCGACAACGGTCACCAATACGCTGACGTCGTCGTCAACGGTGACCAGCACTGCGCCGGAGGCCTGACGGGCGATACGGCCAGTCTCGAGGGTAACGGTCGACTGACCGAACTGGAATTTTTTGATTACCGGGTTCACGGTGTCCTACCTTCTTTGTGGCTCTTGGGGAACTTGTCTTCTTGCGAAATTCTTGGGCAATGGCGGGAATCGGCCCGACGCCTGTCCAGGGTAAAACGTGTATCCAGATAAAACTTGAGGCTGGGAGCCTGCCATGCGCCAGCGGGAAACCCTCTGGCGTACGACAGACAACCAACCTCTAGCGCAATCGCTGATTAGCGACGCAGACCCAGGCGAGCGATCAGAGCGCTGTAACGGCTCACGTCCTTGCCTTTCAGGTAGTCCAGCAGCTTACGACGCTGGTTTACCATGCGGATCAGACCACGACGGGAGTGGTGATCTTTACCGTTGGCCTTGAAGTGACCTTGCAGTTTGTTGATGTTGTGGGTCAGCAGTGCAACTTGCACTTCTGGCGAACCAGTGTCACCAACAGCTTGCTGGTAGTCAGCTACGATTTGAGCTTTTTCTTGAACGTCGAGAGCCATGAGGCAATCCTTTTAGTCAGGAAACTGTTTCAAGGAAACAGCTTCAACAGGCCAGGGACAAATCCCTGTATCTATAAATGAGTAGTGACCGTGCCTGTTAACAGCCACACTCGCCAACCTGCTGTTACACAGGCTGGTTCCGGTCATTCCGACCGAATCAGTCGACGCGGCGCAATGCGCCCGTCTTCGCTCACTTCACCGATACCGATGAAGCGACCGTTATGATCCTGCACCCGGACCATGCCGAACTTCGGCGCATCCGGGGCACGTACCGGCTGGCCGTTGAGCCAGTAGAACGCACTGTGTTCCGAGAACTGCAACAGCGGCCAATCCAGCAACCCGCTGTCCGATGGCATCAGGAAACGGTCGACCGCTTCGTTGCCGCCTTCGGCATGTACCGCTTCAAGCTCTTCCAGCGTAACCGTCTGGGCCAACGTGAAAGGCCCGGCCTGGGTCCGTCGCAATTCTGCCACGTACGCGCCACAGCCGAGCTGTTCACCAATATCCTCCACCAGGGTCCGGATATAGGTGCCTTTGCTGCAATCCACGGCCAGCCGCGCAGTATTACCGTCAAAGGCCAGCAATTCCAAGCGCGCAATAGTAACAGAACGCGGTTCACGCTCCACTACTTCGCCTGCACGAGCCAGTTTATACAGCGGCTGGCCATCACGCTTCAGAGCCGAGTACATCGGTGGTATCTGACTGATTTGCCCGCGAAATTTCGGCAACACCGCTTCGACATCGGCCTGACCAACGGTCACCGGGCGCTCAAGCAAAACCTCACCTTCAGCATCCGCCGTGGTGGTGGTCTTACCCAGTTGCGCCAGGGTTTCATAACCCTTGTCGGAATCGAGCAGGTACTGGGAAAACTTGGTCGCCTCGCCAAAGCACAGCGGCAGCACGCCGGTGGCCAGCGGATCGAGGCTACCGGTGTGCCCGGCCTTTTCGGCATTGAGCAACCAGCGAACCTTCTGCAACGCCGCGTTGGAAGTGAACCCCAGCGGCTTGTCGAGCAGGATGATACCGCTGACGTTACGACGGATACGTTTGACCTGAGCCACCGACTACTCCTTGGTGTCTTCGGGTTCAGCGGCAACCGGGTGCTGACTGTCTTCAGCCACGGCGCGTTCGATCAGGGCCGACAGATGCGCACCACGCACGACGCTCTCGTCGTAGTGGAAATGCAGCTGTGGGACGCTGCGCAGCTTCATTTCCCGGGCCAACTGCATACGCAGGAAGCCGGCGGCCGAGTTGAGCACCTTGATGCTCTGGGCGATTTCTTCGGCGCTGTCCTGGCCCATCACGGTGATGAAAATCTTGGCGTGACCGACGTCACGGCTGACTTCCACTGCGGTAATGGTGACCAGGCCGACGCGCGGGTCTTTGACTTCGCGACGGATCAGTTGGGCCAGCTCACGCTGCATCTGATCGCCGATTCGTTGGGTACGGCTGTATTCTTTTGCCATGTCTTGTTACCTGTTACTGCCCCACGGTGAAACCCGCGAGGTCTGAAAGCGGCAAACGCCCGGCCTGGCAAAAGCCAGACCGGGCGTTGCGTTTAGAGTCCACCAGCCAGGCAGCGCATGTTCATGCGGCTACCCGGTGCAGCTCTTGAAGTGCGCGAGTCAGAGGCTGCGAGCAACCTGGACCTTCTCGAAGACTTCGATCTTGTCGCCGACCTTGACGTCGTTGTAGCTCTTGACGCCAATACCGCATTCCATGCCGGCACGTACTTCGGAAGCGTCATCCTTGAAGCGGCGCAGGGATTCCAGCTCGCCTTCGAAGATCACGATGTCTTCACGCAGTACACGGATCGGACGGTTACGGTGAACAACACCCTCGATCACCATGCAACCGGCGATGGCACCAAACTTCGGCGAACGGAATACGTCGCGAACTTCGGCCACACCCAGGATGTTCTCCCGGACGTCGCTGCCCAGCATACCGGTCAACGCTTTCTTGACGTCTTCGATGATGTCGTAGATCACGTTGTAGTAACGCATATCCAGGCCTTCCTGCTCGACGATCTTGCGAGCGCCGGCATCGGCACGCACGTTGAAGCCGAACAGTACAGCGTTGGAGGCCAGTGCCAGGTTGGCGTCGGACTCGGTGATACCACCGACACCGCCACCGACCACACGCACTTGCACTTCGTCGTTACCCAGGCCGTTCAAGGCACCGTTCAACGCTTCCAGCGAGCCACGGACGTCGGATTTGAGGACGATGTTGAGCGTCTTCTTCTCTTCCTGGCCCATGTTCTCGAAGATGTTTTCCAGCTTGCCAGCGTGAGCACGAGCCAGTTTGACTTCGCGGAACTTGCCTTGACGGAACAGAGCCACTTCACGGGCTTTCTTCTCGTCAGCCACAACGCTCATCTCGTCGCCAGCGTCCGGGGTGCCGTCCAGGCCGAGGATCTCGACCGGGATAGCCGGACCGGCTTCCTTGATTGGCTTGCCGTTCTCGTCGAGCATGGCGCGCACGCGGCCATAGTTGGAGCCGACCAGTACCATGTCGCCTTGACGCAGCGTACCGTCCTGAACCAGGACAGTCGCAACCGGGCCACGGCCCTTGTCGAGGCGCGATTCAACAACCACACCACGGCCAGGAGCCGAAGGTGTCGCGGTCAGTTCCAGGACCTCGGCTTGCAACAGAACGGCTTCGAGCAGTTCGTCAACGCCGGTACCCATCTTCGCCGAGACCGGAACGAATGGAGTGTCGCCACCCCACTCTTCGGAAGTCACGCCGTGAACCGACAGTTCGCTACGGATGCGATCGAGATCAGCGCCCGGCTTGTCGATCTTGTTCACCGCAACCACCAGAGGCACGCCAGCAGCCTTGGCATGCTGAACGGCTTCGATGGTTTGCGGCATCACGCCGTCGTCCGCTGCAACCACCAGGATCACGATGTCGGTCGCCTTGGCACCACGGGCACGCATCGCGGTAAACGCAGCGTGACCCGGGGTGTCGAGGAACGTCACCATGCCGCGGTCGGTTTCAACGTGGTAGGCGCCGATGTGCTGGGTAATACCGCCAGCCTCACCTGCCGCAACCTTCGCACGACGGATGTAGTCGAGCAGGGAAGTTTTACCGTGGTCGACGTGGCCCATGACGGTCACGACCGGAGCACGGGAAACCGCCTCACCTTCAAACTTCAGGGACTCGGCCAGGGAATCTTCCAGGGCGGTGTCGCTGACCAGGGTCACTTTGTGGCCCAGCTCTTCAGCAACCAGTTGGGCAGTTTCCTGGTCCAGTACCTGGTTGATGGTGGCTGGCGTACCCAGCTTGAACATGAACTTGATGATTTCAGCAGCCTTGACCGACATCTGCTGGGCCAGATCGCCCACAGTGATGGTCTCGCCGATCTTCACTTCACGCACGACAGGGCCGGTAGGGCTCTGGAAACCGTGGGCGTTGCGTTTTTTCAGCTTGGCCTTGCCGCGACCGCCGCGACGGAAGCCATCGCTTTCTTCATCGGTAGTACGTGGCGCAACACGGGGTGCTGGCGCCTTTTCCTTGACCGAAGCACGATGAGGCGCGTTCTTGCGCTCGCCATCGCCGCTGCCACGACGGTTGTCGTCGGCACGTGGTTTGTCCGGACGACGCTGTTCGTCGCGCTTGCGAGCGTCGGCTGGCGCCGGCGCTGCTGCCACCACTGGCGCCGCTTCGCGCACAGGTTCGGCTACCGGGGCCGCAGCCTCGACGGCTGCTACCGGAGCGGATTGCGCAGCAGCAGGCTGGCGACGCGCTTCTTCTTCGGCGCGACGCTTGGCTTCTTCTTCAGCCTTCTGACGTGCAGCATTTTCTACTGCGCGACGTTCTTCCTGTTCGCGTTTGCGCTCGGCTTCGATTTCTTCCGGGCTGCGCTGTACGAAGACTTTCTTCTTGCGTACTTCAACGCTGATGCTTTTACTACCGGCAACACGCAGGGTGCTGGTGGTTTTACGCTGCAGAGTAATCTTGCGTGGTTCTTCCACTTTCGCCTTGTGACTGCTCTTCAGGTGAGTCAGCAGGGACTGCTTCTCACTGTCGGTCACATGTTCCTCGGCGGCGGTGTGCGGCAGACCTGCCTCACGCATCTGCTGCAACAGGCGCTCTACCGGTGTTTTGACCTCATCGGCCAGTTGTTTCACCGTGACTTGCGTCATGCACTTCTCTCCTCAGGCCGCGCCTAATTACTCGAACCAGTGGGCTCGGGCGGCCATGATCAACTTGCCGGCACGATCATCGTCAATGCCGTCGATGTCGAGCAGATCGTCAATAGACTGCTCGGCCAGGTCTTCGCGGGTAATTACGCCGCGCACCGCCAGTTCCATCGCCAAATCCTTGTCCATGCCCTCAAGCGAGAGCAGGTCTTCGGCCGGATGGGCGTCTGCCAGCTTTTCCTCAGTAGCGATGGCTTTGGTCAACAAACGATCCTTGGCCCGAGCGCGAAGCTCGTTGACGATTTCCTCGTCAAAGCCGTCGATGTTGAGCATTTCCTCCACCGGTACGTAGGCAATCTCTTCCAGGCTGGTAAAGCCTTCGTCCACCAGCACCTGCGCCAGCTCTTCGTCGACTTCAAGCTCGTCGATGAAGTTGCGCAGGATGTCGCCGGTTTCAGCTTGCTGCTTAGCCTGGATGTCCGATTCGGTCATCACGTTCAGGGTCCAGCCAGTCAACTGGCTGGCCAGACGTACGTTCTGACCACCGCGACCGATGGCCTGAGCCAGATTGTCTGCGCCAACGGCGATGTCCATGGCGTGGGCATCTTCGTCGACGATAATTGCCGCCACTTCAGCAGGCGACATGGCATTGATCACGAACTGAGCCGGGTTGTCGTCCCACAGGACGATGTCCACGCGCTCGCCGCCCAACTCGCCGGATACGGCCTGGACACGCGAACCACGCATGCCGATGCATGCACCTTGCGGGTCGATGCGCTTGTCCTTGGAGCGGACCGCGATCTTGGCACGCGAACCCGGATCACGGGAGGCGGCCATGACTTCGATCAGGCCTTCAGCAATTTCCGGCACTTCGATGCGGAACAACTCGATCAGCATTTCCGGCGCTGTACGCGACAGGATCAGCTGTGGGCCGCGGTTCTCGGTGCGGATTTCCTTGAGCAGCGCACGCAAACGCACGCCAACCCGGAAAGTTTCGCGAGAGATGATGTCTTCGCGAGCCAGCAACGCTTCGGCGTTGTTGCCCAGGTCGACGATCACGTTGTCGCGGGTGACTTTTTTCACGGTGCCGGAGATGATTTCCCCCAGGCGCTCGCGATAAGCGTCAACGACTTGCGCGCGCTCGGCTTCGCGAACTTTCTGCACAATAACCTGCTTGGCAGTCTGTGCAGCGATGCGACCGAACTCAATGGACTCGATTTTTTCTTCTACTACATCACCAACCTTGGCGCCCGGATGCGTTTCTGCAACCTTGCTCGGCCAGGTTTCGATAGCAGGATCGTCCAGGTCGGCTTCCTCGACTACCGTCCAGCGACGGAAAGTCTCGTAGGCACCGGTGTGGCGATTGATTTCCACACGCAAATCAACTTCGTCTTCAAACCGCTTCTTGGTAGCAGTGGCCAGAGCCAGCTCCAGCGCTTCAAAAATAACGTTAGCCGGTACGCCCTTTTCATTGGATACCGACTCAACAACCAGCAGTACTTCTTTGCTCATCGTACGCCTCGCCTTTCGCAAGCCATTGGATCCGCGGGATCCGCAGTATCTGGCACGTATCAGTCAAAACTGGGAATAATGTTGGCCTTGTCGATCATATCGATCGGCAACAGGAACTCATGGTCATCTACCTGCACCACGACGTCCTGCTCTTCTACACCGCGCAGAAGGCCTTGGAAGTTGCGTCGACCTTCGAAAGGCGAGCGCAGCTTGATCTTCACTTGTTCACCGGCAAACGAAGCGAACTGTTCAATTGTGAACAGGGGGCGCTCCATGCCAGGCGAGGAAACTTCAAGGGTGTATTCGGAGGTGATTGGATCTTCAACATCCAGTACACCGCTGATCTGACGGCTGACGATGGCGCAATCATCCACCAACACGCCGCCTTCCTTATCGATATAAACGCGCAACAGTGAGTGGCGACCTTGAGCCGAGAACTCAATACCCCAGCATTCATAGCCAAGGGCCACGACCACCGGGGCCAACAAGGCCTGCAACTGTTCTAGCTTGCTCGACACCTGAACCCCCTCGTGCATGTTTGTGCATGCTGTGCAAATAAAAAAAAATGGGCGAATCGCCCATCCCTGAAACGCCGTCGAACAGCGGCGTTATAAAGTGTCCAGCTAACAAAAAGCCCCTTGGAAGGGGCCCCTGAAACTGGTTGCGGGAGCCGGATTTGAACCGACGACCTTCGGGTTATGAGCCCGACGAGCTACCAGACTGCTCCATCCCGCGACAAAGCTGGGGCGGAAGTATACGACCGATCCCTTACAGGGTCAATGTAACCCTTCCACCTACAAGAAAGCCCGCAATTGCGGGCTCTCCTGATAATTGGTACCGAGAAGGGGACTCGAACCCCTACACCCTATGGGCACAACCACCTCAAGGTTGCGTGTCTACCAATTCCACCACCTCGGCAATACAACGTTTGAAACCTTCTTACTTCTGCTCTTGAGCTGGAGGCACGTCAGTCGCCGGGTTGGCCGACTTTTGCTCTTGAAGCACCGGGACATCATCAGAAGCCGGTTGTTGCTTTGGCGCTTCCAGTACCGCTGGGTTTGGCAAACCTACTTGAGTCAGCTCGTGAGCTTTCTCTTTAGCAAAGTAACCTAACCCTAAGCTGGTCATGAAGAAACCGGCGGCAAGTATAGCAGTAAACTTACTAAGAAAGGTAGAGGAACCTTGGCTTCCGAACACAGTATTTGAAGCACCTGCACCGAAAGACGCACCAGCGTCCGCACCTTTACCCTGCTGCAGCAATACGAGAGCAACTACGCCCAGTGCACCCAGCAGATGAAAAACGACTACGACTGTTTCCAGCATTTTTTCAGTTTCCCGCGGCGCGACAAATCGCACCGAACTCATCTGCATTCAGGGACGCTCCACCAATGAGCCCCCCATCGATATCCGGCATGCCGAACAGTTCGACCGCATTGGCCGCCTTCACGCTGCCGCCGTATAGAAGCCGCACACCTCGTGCCACTTCAGAATTCTCTGCCGCCAACTGTGCGCGGATGGCTGCGTGCACATCCTGCGCCTGTTGCGGCGAAGCAGTCAGTCCGGTGCCAATGGCCCAGACTGGCTCGTAAGCAATGACTGCCTTTGCAAAAGCACCGACACCCAGGTCTTCGATGATGCTGCCCAGCTGACGCCCGACAACTTCAAGGGTCTTGCCGGCTTCACGCTGTTCGAGGGTTTCCCCTACACACAACACCGGAATCAGACCACAGGCCTGGGCCGCAGCAAACTTGCGGATCAAGGTCTTGTCCTGCTCGCCCATGATCTGGCGACGCTCGGAATGCCCGACCAGGACCAGGGAGCAACCTGCATCCACCAATTGACTCGGCGCAATCTCACCGGTCAATGCACCTTGCATGGATTCCACCGCAGAGTTCTGCGCGCCGACCGAAATCGACTTACCCTTCAAGCCATCAATCACTTGATTGATATACAAGCAAGGCGGGAATACCGCGACATCAACACCGCTTGGCAAGGCCAGATGACGAAGGCCATTGATCAGCTCAGCGACGCTGGCGCGGGTACCGTGCATCTTCCAGTTACCAGCTACCATAGGGCGACGCATGCTGTACCTCGTCGGTCAAAGTGGGCGCAGATGTTACCCAACCGATTCATGACTGGCAAGCCGAATTCAGGCAGAAACTTCAGTAACCAGTTTTGCCAGCTCTTCGGCATAACCGCGAACTTGCGTTTCATCCTCTCCTTCGACCATGACACGCACCAAAGGCTCTGTGCCGGACTTGCGCAACAACACGCGACCACGCCCGGCCATCGCCTGTGTCACACGTTCACTGGCCTGCTTGACCTTCGCGTGCTCGAGAGGATTTACACCGCCCCCGAAACGCACGTTGATCAACACTTGCGGGCATTTGCGCAATGCCTGGCGCGACTGTGCGAGCCCTTCGTTGCGCGCCTTGAGTGCCATCAGCACCTGCAGGGCCGCAATGATTGCATCACCCGTGGTGGTATGGTCGAAGCACACGATGTGGCCGGAGTTCTCGCCCCCGATCACCCAGTTGCGCTCCAGCAGCTCCGAGATCACGTAGCGGTCACCCACGTTAGCCCGCACGAACGGGATATCCAGGTCAGCCAGGGCCAGTTCAAGCCCGAGGTTGCTCATCAACGTACCGACCACGCCGCCCTGCAGCTTGCCGCGCCCATGCAAGTCGCGAGCAATGATGAACAGCAGCTCATCACCATCGACAACCGTGCCGGTGTGATCAACCATCAGGACCCGATCACCGTCGCCATCGAAGGCAATCCCGAGATCCGCCTGCTCAGCCAGCACCGCAGCCTGCAACGCCTCGGTATGGGTGGAGCCACAGTTATGGTTGATGTTCAGGCCATTAGGCTGGGCGGAAAGTACCACCACCTCGGCACCCAGCTCGCGAAAGACACTCGGCGCAACTTTATAGGTTGCCCCATGGGCGCAATCGACGACGACTTTCAGGCCGGAAAAACTGGTACCGGTCGGCACACTGCCCTTGCAAAATTCAATGTAGCGACCCGACGCATCGTTGATCCGCGACACTTTGCCGATCTTGCTCGACTCAACCACAGTCATCGGCGTGTCCAGCAGCTCTTCGATCATCAGCTCGATATCATCCGGCAGCTTGGTACCCTGGCCGGAGAAGAACTTGATGCCATTGTCATCATGAGGATTGTGCGAGGCACTGATCACGATACCTGCCTGGGCCTGGAACGTTCGCGTCAGGTAGGCAATGGCTGGCGTCGGCATCGGGCCCAGCAGCATCACATCGGCACCCGCCGACGTCAGGCCGGCTTCGAGCGCCGATTCGAACATATAGCCGGAAATTCGTGTGTCCTTGCCGACCAGCACCTTGCACGCGCCCATTTTGCGGAACGCCATGCCGGCCGCCCAGCCGAGCTTGAGCATGAAATCAGGGGTAATAGGGTATTCGCCGACCCGACCACGAATACCGTCGGTGCCAAAGTATTTCTTGCTCATAAGTGCTCCGTCATTCTTATTCGGCTGAATCCACAGCTGCGATCATCCGAACGACATCCATCGTTTCGGCTACATCATGCACGCGCAATATGCGTGCACCTTTGGCAAGGGCCAAGGCCGCAAGGGCGAGACCGCCATACAGGCGCTCACCCACCGGGCGGCCCAAGGCATTGCCTATCATGCTCTTTCGCGAGACCCCAACCAACAGGGGCCGCCCCAGGGCATGCAAGGCTTCCATATGTTTGAACAGGCTCAGGTTGTGAGCCAGGGTCTTGGCAAAGCCGAACCCGGGGTCAAGAATGATCCGCTCGGCGGGAATACCCGCGGCGGCACACTGGCCCAGACGCTCCACCAGGAACTCACCCACCGCCCTGGTCACATCCTCATAATGCGGGTCGTTCTGCATGGTCCCCGGCTCGCCGAGCATATGCATCAGGCACACCGGCAATCCGGTGGCCGCCGCCGCGTCCAGGGCACCATCGCGCTGCAAGGACCGAACATCATTGATCAGGCCCGCCCCCAGCCGCGCAGTCTCACGCATGACCGCAGGTGTGGACGTATCGACTGAGATAATGACATCAAGTTCGCGATGGATGCGCTCGACAATCGGCGCCACTCGCTCCAGCTCTTCGGTAGGCGAGACCGCACGTGCGCCCGGCCGGGTCGATTCGCCACCCACATCGATCAGCGTTGCGCCCGCCGCCACCATGGCCTCGGCATGCCGCAGCGCAGCATCGAGCTGGCTGAATCGACCACCGTCGGAAAAGGAATCAGGCGTGACATTGAGAATGCCCATGACATGCGCATGGGCCAAATCAAGAACCCGGTTGCCGCAAGGCAACCGGGTCGAGGACTGAACAGAAGTCATTTCAAGCCTTAGACATCAGCGGCCGGACCGCCAATTGGTGTTTCCGGACGCTCACCCTGTACCGCCGGAGGCGTACCGGAGGTGCCGGTACCACCCGACCAGTCACGAGGCTCGCGAGGTTCGCGACCCGACATGATGTCGTCGATTTGCTCGGCGTCGATGGTTTCGTACTTCATCAGGGCATCGGCCATGGCATCGAGCTTGTCACGGTTGTCCGTGAGAATCTGCCGGGCAGTGCCGTAGCACTGGTCAATGATGCTGCGCACTTCGGAATCGATCAGCTTGGCTGTCTCGCCGGAGAAGCTTGCATGCTGGCCACCGCCACCACGACCAAGGAACACCTCCCCCTCTTCTTCTGCATACATCAGCGGCCCCAGCTTCTCGGACAAGCCCCACTTGGTGACCATGTTCCGGGCGATCTGACTGGCACGCATGATGTCGTTGGACGCGCCGGTGGTCACACCGTCGAAGCCAAGCGTCATCTCTTCAGCGATACGACCGCCGTACAAGGAACAGATCTGGCTGATCAAGGCACGCTTGGACAGGCTGTAGCGATCCTCTTCCGGCAGGAACATGGTCACGCCAAGGGCACGACCGCGCGGGATGATCGAGACCTTGTAGACCGGATCATGCTCGGGCACGACACGACCGACAATCGCGTGACCGGCCTCGTGATAAGCGGTGTTCTGCTTTTCTTTCTCCGACATGACCATGGATTTGCGCTCTGCGCCCATCATGATCTTGTCCTTGGCCAGCTCGAATTCCTTCATTTCCACGACGCGCTTGCCGGTGCGAGCAGCGAACAGCGACGCCTCGTTGACCAGGTTTGCAAGGTCAGCACCGGAAAAGCCCGGCGTACCACGCGCGATGACTGCCGGAGCGACGTCGTCACCCATTGGCACCTTGCGCATATGAACCTTGAGGATCTGCTCACGGCCGCGAATATCCGGCAGCCCCACCACGACCTGGCGGTCGAAACGACCTGGACGCAACAGTGCGGGGTCGAGCACGTCAGGACGGTTGGTGGCGGCAATCACGATGATGCCGTCGTTCATTTCAAAGCCGTCCATCTCGACCAGCAACTGGTTGAGGGTCTGTTCACGCTCATCGTGACCGCCACCCATGCCGGCGCCACGGTGGCGACCGACGGCGTCGATTTCGTCGATGAAGATGATGCATGGCGCGTGTTTCTTGGCCTGCTCGAACATGTCGCGAACACGACTGGCGCCCACGCCGACGAACATCTCGACGAAGTCGGAACCGGAAATCGTGAAGAACGGCACCTTGGCTTCACCGGCGATTGCCTTGGCCAGCAAGGTTTTACCAGTACCTGGCGGGCCCACCATCAGCACGCCGCGCGGAATACGACCACCCAGGCGCTGGAACTTGCCCGGATCACGCAGGAACTCGACCAGCTCACCCACTTCTTCCTTGGCTTCGTCGCAACCCGCGACGTCAGCCAGGGTGGTTTTCACCTGGTCTTCGGAAAGCAGACGGGCCTTGCTCTTGCCAAAGCTCATCGGCCCGCCCTTGCCTCCACCGCCGCCCTGCATCTGGCGCATGAAGAACATGAACACGGCGATGATCACCAGGATCGGGAAGCTGGCGACCAGGAGCTGGGTCCAGATGCTTTGCTGCTCAGGCTGCTTGCCTTCGACCACGACATGGTTATCCACCAGGTCGCCGATCAGGCCATTGTCCTGGATCGCCGGACGAATGGTCTTGAAGCTGTCGCCATCGGTGCGCTTGCCGGTAATCACATAGCCATCAACGGCTACACGCTCGACCTTGCCATCCTTGACCTGCTGGATGAAGTCGGAATAGTTGAGGGTCTGCGGCTCGTTAGGGCTGGAGAAGTTGTTCATCACGGTCACCAGGACAGCGGCGATGATCAACCACAGGATCAGATTCTTTGCCATATCGTTCAATTAACTACCCTCTGAAGCAAGCTCCGCTACTGGCGCGCGCTTCGCATGATATTCACCGGCCTAACTTACTACATTACCTACGACTCTGGCAGGCGCCGTCTGTAACCCTTTGTGAAACACTTTCTACACAATATTCGCTAATGCTCACGGGACGAAATACGAAAAACCTATCGCCCCGGTCGAAAAACCTCTTATTCCTCACTGCGACCACGGAAGCCACGGCCCAGCAGGTACTGCTCACGGGAGCGATCACGCGATGATTTCGGCTTGCGCGTCGTGACCTTCTCGAACTGCTTGCGCACGCTCTTGTGGTATTCGTCGAAGCCTTCACCCTGGAAGACCTTGATCAAAAAATCACCACCTGGCTTCAACACCCGAGTCGCAAGATCCAGTGCCAACTCGCACAGGAACATCGATCGCGGCATATCAACAGATGCCAATCCACTCATATTGGGGGCCATATCGGAAATCACAAGGTCCACCTCGTTTTTTCCAACCGCCTCAAGGATCTGCGCCAGTACGGCGTCCTCGGTAAAGTCGCCCTGAATGAAGGTCACATCCGGGATGCTGTCCATTTCCAGGATATCGGAAGCGATCAGCGTGCCTTGCCCACCAATCAGACGACTGGTCACTTGGGACCAGCCACCCGGGGCGGCGCCCAAGTCGATCACGCTCATGCCTGGACGGATCAAACGGTCTCTTTCCTGAATCTCCAGCAGCTTGTAGCTGGCACGGGAACGATACCCGTCTTTTTGCGCCATTTTCACGAATGGATCGTTGAAATGCTCTTGCAGCCATTTAAGACTTGTCTTGGAACGGGCCACGGGCCACCTCAAAAATAAAACGGGTCGTGATTAAGTGGGCGGTCCCGGACTTGCTCGGGTAAACTGGCCGCCGCTTTTTACAAGATCAGACGCAGGGGTCAGATTATGCCGCTCACTCAAGAGCAGAAGAAACAATACAAATCCATTGGCCACCATCTGAAACCGGTTTTGACTGTGGCTGACAACGGTTTGACTGAAGGTGTCCTCGCCGAACTGGAACGCGCCTTGAGCGATCACGAGCTGATCAAGATCAAGCTCAACATCCTCGACCGCGAAGCCCGCCTGGCTGCCGTTGCCGAACTGTGCAAGACCGGCAAGGCAGACCTGGTGCAGGTCATCGGCAAGATGGCGCTGATTTATCGCAAGAATTTCAGCGTCAACAAGCAACTGTCGAACGTTCACCGCTTCAAGTGATGTCAAAGGGTCAAGGGTGTGCCTCGCACACCCTGCCGCTCCACCCGGGAACCGGCTGCAACACCAGTACCAATCCGGAAAAACCCAGCACCAGGTAACTGAATACCTGCCACTGGGTAGCCTCTGGCCAGCCGAGACGCACTGCAAAGAACATCCCGCACGCGTACAACGACATGAGCAACAATTGCCCACGAATGTCGCGCCATAGACTGGCAAGGCCCTCGGCCTGAACCAGCACCAAAGCCTGAAACATTACGCACGCCGCGCAAAAGCCCACCAGCAGCGTCGTCAGCATGCCTGCGATTTCATCGATGAGCAGCGGTGCCAGGCCGACTCGACCCAGCACCGGCAGCAAACCGACGTGCAACAACCAGACGCCGCCCACCCACAACATCTGGGTGAGCTGCCAGATCATGGCGCCCGCTCGCAGCGGGCGCCTTCGTTCAGATGTGACGGACTTCGACAATCTCATACTCGATGACACCACCTGGCGTCTTCACCACCACCACATCACCCTCTTCCTTGGCAATCAAGGCGCGAGCGATGGGCGAACCAACGGATATCTTGCCGAGCTTGATGTCTGCCTCGTCCTCACCAACGATCTGGTAAGTGACGCTTTCATCGGTCTCGACGTTGGCGATTTCCACGGTCGTGCCAAAGATCACCTTGCCGGTGTGCGGGATCGTCGTGACATCGATGATCACCGCATTCTGCATGCGACCTTCGATATCACGGACTCGCGCCTCGACCATCCCCTGCTCCTCTCGGGCAGCATGGTATTCAGCGTTTTCCTTGAGATCGCCCAGCTCACGCGCTTCACCAATCGCCTGGCTCAAGCGCGGGCGCTCGACCTTGGTCAGGAAAGCGTGCTCTTCTTCCAGGGCCTTCGCGCCCTGAACGGTCATCGGGTACTTGGTTATGCTCATGCCTTCAATCCTGCATGTAGATCCTGCAAGCGACGCACGGTCTTCTCGGGACCGAACTTGAGCGCTTCGCAGATCGCTTCGCCCGCAGCAATGGTCGTGGTGCAGTAGATCTTGTGCTGCAGCGCATTGCGACGAATGGAGTAGGAATCGGCGATCGACTGGCGACCTTCGGTGGTGTTGATGATCAGCGTGACTTCGTCATTCTTGATCATGTCGACCACGTGCGGACGCCCCTCAGTCACCTTGTTCACGCGGCGCACTTTCAGGCCTGCCGCTTCGATCAGCCTAGCAGTACCGGCAGTGGCGACCACTTCGAAGCCCAAGTTGATCAGATCACGGGCTACGCCTGCAACCAGTGGCTTGTCGTCATCACGCACGCTGATGAACGCCGTGCCGCCGGTCGGCAAGACTTCGCTGGCACCCATCTGGGCCTTGGCGAAGGCTTCACCGAAGGTATCGCCCACACCCATCACTTCACCGGTGGACTTCATCTCAGGGCCGAGGATCGGATCGACGCCAGGGAACTTGGCGAACGGGAACACCGCCTCTTTCACGCTGTAGAAGTTCGGAATGATTTCCTTGGTGAAATTCAGTTCCTTCAGGGTTTTACCCGCCATGACCCGTGCAGCGATCATCGCCAGGGAAACGCCGATGCACTTGGAAACGAACGGCACGGTCCGGGAAGCGCGCGGATTGACTTCGATGACGTAGATGTCTTCGCCCTGCAGGGCCAGCTGCACGTTCATCAGGCCGATAACGCCCAGTTCCAGGGCCATTTTCTTGACCTGCTCGCGCATCTCGTCCTGGATGTGCGCCGGCAGCGAGTAAGGCGGCAGCGAGCAAGCGGAGTCACCGGAGTGAACGCCCGCTTGTTCGATGTGCTGCATGATCGCGCCAATCACCACGTCCTTGCCGTCGCTGACCGCGTCCACGTCCATTTCGATGGCGCAGTTGAGGAAGTGGTCCAGCAGCACCGGGCTGTCGTTGGAGACCTGGACCGCTTCACGCAGGTAGCGCTTGAGCTCGTCTTCTTGATAGACGATTTCCATCGCACGGCCGCCCAGTACATAGGACGGACGCACCACCAGCGGGTAACCGATCTTGGCGGCGGCACGAATCGCTTCGTCTTCGCTGCGCACGGTGGCGTTTGGCGGCTGGCGCAGGTTCAGGCGCTCGACCATCTGCTGGAAGCGCTCACGGTCTTCGGCGCGGTCGATCGCATCCGGGCTGGTACCGATGATCGGCACGCCAGCGGCTTCAAGGGCGCGCGCCAGTTTCAGCGGGGTCTGGCCGCCGTACTGGACGATGACGCCTTTTGGCTTCTCGACGCGGACGATTTCCAGCACGTCTTCCAGGGTTACTGGTTCGAAGTACAGGCGATCGGAGGTGTCGTAGTCGGTGGACACGGTTTCCGGGTTGCAGTTGACCATGATGGTCTCGTAACCGTCGTCACGCAGAGCCAGTGCCGCGTGTACGCAGCAGTAGTCGAACTCGATACCCTGGCCGATCCGGTTAGGACCGCCACCCAGGATCATGATCTTGTCCCGGGTCGATGGTGCCGCTTCGCACTCTTCTTCGTACGTGGAGTACAGGTAGGCGGTGTCGGTGGCGAACTCGGCCGCGCAGGTGTCGACGCGCTTGTAGACCGGGAATATCTCCAGCTTATGACGATGAGCCCGCAGGCTCTTCTCGGTCACACCCAGCAGCTTGGCCAGGCGCATGTCGGAGAAACCCTTGCGCTTGAGGCGGAACATCGTGTCGTGGTCGATGCTCGACATGCTCAGTGTCTTGACCTTCTCTTCTTCCTTGATCAGATCTTCGATCTGCACCAGGAACCAAGGGTCGATCATGTTCATGCCGAAGATCTGCTCGACGGTCATGCCGGCACGGAAGGCGTCAGCCACGTACCAGATGCGCTCGGCACCCGGCACAGTCAGCTCGCGCTTGAGCACGCCCATGCTTTCCGGGTCGTTCAGGTCCAGCTTCGGATCGAGGCCGCAAACGCCCACTTCCAGGCCGCGAAGGGCTTTCTGCAGGGATTCCTGGAAGGTCCGGCCGATGGCCATGACTTCACCAACCGACTTCATTTGAGTCGTCAGGCGGGCATCGGCCTTGGCGAACTTCTCGAAGGCAAAGCGTGGCAGCTTGGTAACGACGTAGTCGATGGACGGTTCGAAGGACGCCGGGGTCTTGCCGCCGGTGATGTCGTTCGACAGCTCGTCCAGGGTGTAGCCCACGGCCAACTTGGCAGCGACCTTGGCAATCGGGAAACCGGTGGCCTTGGAGGCCAGGGCCGACGAACGGGATACCCGTGGGTTCATCTCGATGACCACCATGCGACCGGTGTTCGGGCAGATGCCGAACTGGACGTTGGAGCCACCGGTTTCCACGCCGATCTCACGCAATACCGCCAGGGAGGCGTTACGCAGGATCTGGTATTCCTTGTCGGTCAGGGTCTGGGCTGGTGCGACGGTGATCGAGTCACCGGTGTGCACGCCCATCGGGTCGAAGTTTTCGATAGAGCAGACGATGATGCAGTTGTCCTTTTTGTCACGGACAACTTCCATTTCATATTCTTTCCAGCCGATCAGGGATTCGTCGATCAGCAGTTCCTTGGTCGGCGACAAGTCGAGACCACGGGCGCAGATTTCTTCGAACTCTTCACGGTTGTAGGCGATGCCGCCACCCGTGCCGCCCATGGTGAAGGACGGACGGATGATGCACGGGAAGCCAAGGCGTTCCAGGACGGCGTTGGCCTCTTCCATGCTGTGGGCGATGCCCGAGCGTGGGCAGTCCAGGCCAATGGATTTCATCGCTTTGTCGAAGCGCGAACGGTCTTCGGCCTTGTCGATGGTGTCGGCGTTGGCGCCGATCATTTCCACACCGAACTTCTCCAGGACGCCTTCGCGCTCAAGATCCAGGGCGCAGTTCAGTGCGGTCTGGCCACCCATGGTCGGCAACAGCGCGTCCGGGCGTTCCTTCTCGATGATCTTGGCAACGGTCTGCCACTTGATCGGCTCGATGTAGGTGGCGTCGGCCATGGCCGGGTCGGTCATGATGGTGGCCGGGTTGGAGTTCACCAGGATGACGCGGTAGCCCTCTTCGCGCAGGGCTTTACAGGCCTGGGCGCCGGAGTAGTCGAATTCGCAGGCCTGGCCGATCACGATCGGGCCAGCGCCGAGAATCAGGATGCTTTTTATGTCTGTACGTTTTGGCATGGGTTTGTCACTCAAATCCGCAGGTCAGTCGGCTAGGCCGTCGAACAATCTTTGAAGCGCCCGAAGGGGCCGCCGTGCTCGGGGCCGCCCTCGGGCTTCTCGCGGTCAGCGTCGCTTGGCCATCTCGTTGATGAAGCGATCGAACAGCGGAGCCACATCGTTCGGGCCCGGGCTGGCTTCAGGGTGGCCCTGGAAGCTGAACGCGCTCTTGTCGGTACGCTCGATACCTTGCAGCGTGCCGTCGAACAGCGACTTGTGAATCGCGCGCACGTTGGCCGGCAGGGTGGCTTCGTCCACCGCGAAACCGTGGTTCTGGCTGGTGATCATCACCACGCCGGTATCCAGGTCCTGCACCGGGTGGTTGGCACCGTGGTGGCCGTGGCCCATCTTCAAGGTCTTGGCGCCCGAAGCGAGGGCCAGCAGTTGGTGACCGAGGCAGATACCAAATACCGGGATCTCGGTTTCCAGCACGTCCTTGATCGCCTGGATCGCGTAGTCGCAAGGCTCCGGGTCACCCGGGCCGTTGGACAGGAACACGCCGTCGGGCTTGAGGGCCAGGACGTCGGCGGCCGGGGTTTGGGCCGGCACCACGGTGACGCGGCAACCACGCTCGACCAGCATGCGCAGGATGTTCAGCTTGACGCCGTAGTCGTAGGCCACCACGTGGTAAGGCAGCTCGGAAGCTTCGATCGTCGCGTGACTGTCGGTCTTCAGGTCCCAGACCGTGGAGCGCCACTCGTACGGCTTCTTGGTGCTGACGACTTTCGCCAGGTCCATGCCCTTGAGGCCAGGGAAACCCTGGGCAGCCGCGATGGCGGCCTCTTCGGAAATGTTGTCGCCGGCCATGATGCAGCCGTTCTGCGCGCCTTTTTCCCGAAGGATGCGGGTCAGGCGACGGGTGTCGATACCGGCGATCGCCACGACGTTGTTGGCTTTCAGGTAATCGGACAGGGACATCGTGTTACGCCAGTTGCTCGCTACCAGCGGCAAGTCACGGATGACCAGGCCGGCGGACCAGACACGATCAGACTCGGCGTCTTCCGGCGTGGTGCCGGTGTTGCCGATGTGTGGGTAAGTCAGGGTAACGATTTGTTGGGCGTAGGAAGGATCGGTAAGAATTTCCTGATAGCCGGTCATTGCGGTGTTAAACACCACCTCACCAACGGTTTGACCGTCGGCTCCAATGGCTTCGCCGCGAAAAATGCTGCCATCAGCAAGGGCGAGTATGGCTGGCTTAGTCAAGAAGACCTCCCGTAAATAAAGCCTGAAAGGGCGATCGCAGGTTGTAAAAAAGCGGAGTGACGTATGGACACGTCACCCCGCTTGTTCACTGAATTATTCTGCGCGCTTTTAGTGGACACACTAAAGCTGTAGCTTACAGAAAAAGGCTTTTTTGGTCCACCGCTAATGAGCCTTAAAGGCAGGGGAATGCGACAGGCCGTCGCGAAGCGGTGTAAAACGGGGCTCAGTATAACCTGAACCCCGCGCTTAAGGGCATCAACGCAGGTCGAGAACGTCCTGCATGTCGTACAAACCAGGCTCGCGGCCATCCAGCCACAGCGCGGCACGTACAGCGCCCTTGGCGAACGTCATCCGGCTTGACGCCTTGTGGGTGATCTCCAGGCGCTCGCCTTCGGTGGCGAACAGCACGGTGTGGTCGCCCACCACATCACCGCCACGCACAGTGGCGAAACCGATGGTGCTGCGCTCACGAGCACCGGTGTGCCCCTGGCGCCCATACACAGCCACTTCCTGCAGATCGCGACCCAGCGCATCGGCAATCACTTCGCCCATGCGCAAGGCCGTTCCCGAAGGCGCGTCGATCTTGTGCCGGTGATGCGCCTCGATAATCTCGATATCCGCATCGTCACCCAAGACCCGGGCCGCCATGTCCAGCAGCTTCAGCGACAGGTTCACGCCGACGCTGAAGTTTGCAGCGAACACGATCGGAATGTCCTTGCCCGCATCGGCCAGCAATTGCTTTTGCGCGGCATCCAGGCCCGTCGTACCGATCACCATGGCTTTGCCGTGCTTGCGGCAGATCGCGAGGTTTTTCAGCATCACTTCCGGCAGGGTGAAATCGATCAGTACATCGAACTCGTCGAGCACTTTCTCCAGGCCGCCGGACATCGGCACGCCGATACGCCCCAGCGAGGCCAACTCGCCCGCATCGGCGCCGACCAGCGTGCTGTCGGGCCGAACGATGGCCGCGGTCAGGCCGGAAAGCGGCGAGCGCTGCTGCACCGCCTCGACCAGTGCCTTGCCCATGCGCCCCGCAGCGCCCATCACAGCTATACGTCGCATGCGAACTCCTTACAGGTCGCCGAAGAAGCGCTTCACGCCTTCGAACCAACCGGTGGTTTTCGGGGAGTGGCTGTTGTCATCCGCCAGCGAGTTGCGAAATTCCTCCAACAGCTCACGCTGACGCCGCCCCAGGTTGACCGGAGTCTCCACCGCCACACGGCACATCAGGTCACCCGCACCACCGCCACGCACTGGCGCGACACCTTTGCCGCGAATCCGGAACTGCTTGCCGGTCTGGGTGCCCTCGGGGATTTTCAGCTTGACGCGACCGTCCAGGGTCGGGATCTCAAGCTCACCACCCAAGGCCGCATCGACGAAGCTGATCGGCACTTCGCAGAACAGGTGCTTGCCGTCGCGTTGGAAAATTGCATGCTCGCGCACGTTGATGACCACATACAGGTCGCCAGTTGGGCCACCCTGGGCACCCGCCTCGCCTTCGCCGGACAGGCGAATGCGATCACCGGTATCGACACCGGCCGGCACTTTGACCGACAGCGTCTTGTACTCTTCGACACGCCCTTCGCCGTGGCAGGAGTCGCACGGATCGGAAATGATCTTGCCTTGGCCATGGCAACGCGGGCAGGTCTGCTGCACCGAGAAGAAGCCCTGCTGCATGCGGACCTGACCGATGCCACCACAGGTCGGGCACGTAACGGGCGAGGAGCCCTTCTTGGCACCCGAGCCATCGCACGGCTTGCAATTGACCAGTGTTGGAACACGGATATTGACGGTGGTACCACGCACCGCCTCTTCCAGGTTCAACTCCAGCGTGTAGCGCAGATCACTGCCACGCTGGGCGCCGCCACGGGCACCGCCACGACCGCCACCAAAGAAATCGCTGAACACATCACCGAAAATATCGGAAAAGTTCTGACCGCCGAAACCGGCACCGCCGCCGCCCATGCTTGGGTCGACGCCGGCATGACCATACTGGTCGTAAGCCGCGCGCTTGCTCGAATCGGACAGTACTTCGTAGGCCTCGTTGGCCTCCTTGAACATCTCTTCCGACGCTTTGTCGCCGGGATTACGGTCCGGGTGGTGCTTCATCGCCAGGCGACGATAGGCCTTTTTCAGGTCTGCCTCGCTGGCCCCCCGCTCGACACCCAATACTTCGTAAAAGTCACGCTTTGCCATTAGTCTTTGCACTCTTATAGGACGTCCGGCAAACCTCTCCTGAACCTTGCCAAACTCGTTGAGCCCCAATACAGGCCCGGACCCAACATACGTCAATTCAACGATCCTGGTCTTGGGCTTGCAGGAGAAGTGCCTGCGCGACGATCAGGCGGCGTTGAAAGCAGGCTCGAAATGCTCATCTACTAAAGTAAACTCCGCTTTCTCGCCTGCTTTCGCCTTGCCTGATCGCCGCTCGGCGACTTCTCCTACAAACCCTTATCTTTCAGCCAGGGCTCCGGCCAAAACGCGGCGTCCGTTGCTCGGAAAGCAGGAGCATTCCCGATCACACCGCCAGCATCCGAGCGTTGTCGCATGCTGTAAAAATTCACTGACTCCAGACACGCCAACGCGGGAGCAAGCTCCCGCGCGGCGACATCCTACCAGCCACCGCACAAATGCAGTCAACCGGCCGACCAACAAGCGATTACTTGTGGTCTTTCACTTCTTCGAACTCGGCGTCAACGACGTCGTCGGCTTTCTCGGCCGATTCGCCCTGCGCAGCCGCGCCTTCTGCAGGCTGAGCCTGTTCGGCGTACATCTTCTGAGCCACTGGCGCGGAGACCTTGGACAGCTCTTCGATCTTCGCTTCGATGGCGGCCTTGTCGTCGCCTTTGACGGCAGCTTCCAGGGCAACCACGGCCGCTTCGATGGCAGTTTTCTCTTCTGCAGTCACTTTTTCGCCAGCATCAGCGATCATTTTGCGAGTCGAGTGCACCAAGGCATCGCCCTGGTTGCGAGCACTGGCCAGCTCTTCGAACTTGCGGTCTTCCTCGGCGTTGACTTCAGCATCGCGAACCATCTGCTGAATTTCTTCCTCGGACAGACCGGAGTTGGCCTTGATCACAATCGACTGGGTCTTGCCAGTTGCCTTGTCCTTCGCGCCGACGTGCAGGATGCCGTTGGCGTCGATGTCGAAGGTCACTTCGATTTGTGGCACGCCACGTGGTGCTGGTGGAATCTCGGCCAGGTCGAACTTGCCCAGGGACTTGTTCTGTGCGGCTTGCTTACGCTCACCTTGCAGTACGTGAATGGTCACTGCGCCCTGGTTGTCGTCGGCCGTCGAGAACACTTGGGATTTCTTGGTAGGAATCGTGGTGTTTTTCTCGATCAGCGCGGTCATTACGCCGCCCATGGTTTCGATACCCAGGGTCAGCGGGCTGACGTCGAGCAGCAGAACGTCTTTCACGTCACCGGCCAATACCGCGCCCTGGATAGCAGCACCCATGGCAACAGCTTCGTCAGGGTTGACGTCTTTACGGGCTTCTTTGCCGAAGAAATCGGTCACCAGCTTCTGAACCAGTGGCATACGGGTCTGACCGCCAACCAGGATCACGTCGTTGATCGAGCCAACGTCGATACCGGCGTCTTTCATGGCGATGCGGCAAGGCTCGATGGTGCGCTGAACCAGGTCTTCCACCAGCGCTTCAAGCTTGGCGCGGGAGATTTTTACGTTCAGGTGCTTAGGACCGGTGGCGTCTGCAGTGATGTACGGCAGGTTCACGTCGGTCGACTGGCTCGAGGACAGTTCGATCTTGGCTTTTTCAGCGGCTTCTTTCAGGCGCTGCATGGCCAGCGGGTCACCCTTGAGGTTCATGCCGCTTTCTTTCTTGAACTCGTCGACGAGGTAGTCGATCAGGCGGATGTCGAAGTCTTCACCACCGAGGAACGTGTCGCCGTTGGTTGCCAATACTTCGAACTGATGCTCGCCGTCGACTTCAGCGATCTCGATCACGGAAACGTCGAAGGTACCGCCACCCAGGTCATAAACGATCACGGTGTGATCGCCCTTGGCCTTGTCCATACCGTAGGCCAGGGCAGCCGCGGTCGGTTCGTTGATGATACGTTTTACGTCCAGGCCCGCGATGCGGCCGGCGTCTTTGGTCGCCTGGCGCTGGCTGTCGTTGAAATAGGCAGGAACAGTAATGACCGCCTCAGTCACCGCTTCGCCGAGGTAATCTTCGGCGGTTTTCTTCATTTTCTTGAGGATTTCAGCCGAGATCTGTGGCGGCGCCATTTTCTGGCCATTCACTTCAACCCAGGCGTCGCCGTTATCAGCCTTGGCGATTTTGTAAGGCACCATCTTGATGTCTTTCTGGACGACGTCTTCGTCGAACTTGCGACCGATCAGACGCTTCACCGCGTACAGGGTGTTATGCGGATTGGTCACTGCCTGACGCTTGGCCGACTGGCCAACCAGAATCTCGCCATCATTGGCGTAAGCGATGATCGACGGCGTAGTACGCGCGCCTTCAGCGTTTTCGATGACTTTGGCCTTGCCGTTTTCCAGCACGGAGACGCACGAGTTGGTGGTCCCCAGGTCGATACCGATAATCTTGCCCATGTTAACTCTCCCGAAACTTGGATTTTGTTGCCGCAGCAGTGGTGGCTAACTGCGGTAGCACTTAAACGCTTGACTTATAGATGGGGCCGCTATGACCGATTTCAAGCCTGCTCATCAATAGAAGGCGAAACCGGCGCCGGCGCCTTGCTGACCACGACCATGGCCGGGCGCAGCAAACGACCGTTAAGCAAATAGCCCTTCTGGAAAACCTTCAGCACACTGTTTGGCTCGACGTCGGCACTTTCCTGCATCGCCATGGCCTGGTGGTGCTCGGCGTTGAAGGGTTCGCCATGCGGATCAAGGGTTTCGAGCTGATAACGCTTGAGGGTGTCCTGGAACATTTTCAGGGTCAGCTCGATGCCTTCACGCATCGGACGAATATTTTCGTCATCCGGGTTGGACAGCTCCAGGCCACGCTCCAGGCTGTCGATGATCGGCAGCAGATCGCCAGCGAAACGCTCCAGGGCGAATTTATGAGCCTTCTCTACATCTTGCTCGGCGCGACGGCGGACATTCTGCAGGTCGGCTGCTACACGCAACGCCTGATCCTGCGCACCGGCCAGTTGCTCCTCGAGCACTTGTACACGTGCCGCCAGGTCTTCACCGGAATCCTGGGAAGCCTGATTGGCGTCTAGATTTTGCGTGTCCTGCGTCTGTTCGTCAGCCATAGATTTCTCCTCTCAACTTCGTCCGCGAGCTCAACTCGCGCTTCTGCCCCGGTATATGGGGTCGGGTTTTGCAGCTTCAAGGGGCATCTGACGAATTAACCTTACAAAAAACAGCTGCATAACCATTCCCCGCCGCGCTAAGAAAATCACTTATCCAAGCAAATCGAGCTAAGCGAGGGCATTGTCAGGCCAAAACAAAACACTGTATAAATAACCAGACCTAAAGCCTGGGAGCGGCCTTTATGCTGGTGCACCTGTCCGTACACAACTACGCCATCGTCGAACACCTCGACCTCGAACTTGATCGAGGCATGAGTGTGATCACCGGTGAAACCGGCGCGGGCAAGTCGATCATGCTCGATGCCCTGGGCCTGACGCTGGGCGACCGCGCCGACAGTGGCGTGGTGCGCCCCGGAGCGGACAAAGCCGACATCCTGGCGACGTTCGACCTGGTCGACATCCCCGAGGCCAGCGCCTGGCTGGCCGAACGCGACCTGGACACCGACGGCCTGTGCATCCTGCGCCGGGTCATCACCGCTGAAGGCCGCTCCCGAGGCTACATCAACGGCACCCCGTGCCCATTGGGCGACCTCAAGGCCCTCGGCGAGCTGCTGATCGACATTCACAGCCAGCATGAACATCAATCCCTGCTCAAGACCGATACCCACCGTCGCCTGCTGGATGAGTACGCCGGCGCCACGGACCTGGCCCGACAGGTCCAACTGGCGGCCCAACGCTGGCGCCAAACCCGACAGGAACTGGATCGCCTCTCCAACTCCGGCGACGAACAGCGCGCACGTCACCAGTTATTGAGCTACCAGCTCGAAGAGCTGGAAAACCTGGCCCTGGGTGAAAATGAACTGGAAGAACTGGAGCAGGAACACAAGAACCTGACCAACGCCGAAACCCTGCTGGGCATTTGCCGGCAAGTGGTCGAACAATGCAGCGAGAGCGATTCAGGCAATGTGCTCAATGCCCTGACGGCGAGCTTGAACCGACTTTCCAGCGTGAACAATTCGGTAGGCGCCCTGAACGAAGCGACCAACCTGCTGACGAGTGCGCAGATCCAGGTCGAAGAAGCCGTCGGGGAACTGAACCGCTTCCTCGATCATTTCGATGCCGACCCCGCCCGCCTGCAGTACCTGGAAGAGCGCCTGGACACCATCTATACACTGGCGCGCAAGCACCGCATCCAGCCGACCGATGTTGCCGAACTCCAGCAGCGGCTGCTGGAAGAACTGGAAACCCTGAACGCCAACGATGAATCCATCGAGCGCCTGGCGGATGAACTGGCTTCTTATGCCCGTCATTACCAGGAAAAGGCCAAGGAGCTCAGTGAACTGCGGCAGCACGCCGCAACAGGGCTGGCCAGCGCCGTGGAGCAGGAAATCCAGCGCCTGGGCATGCCCGGCGGGCGCTTCACCATCGAATTGCGCCCCAACGCTGGCGACGAACTCCAGCCCAATGGCCTGGAGCAAGTGGAACTACTGGTCAGCGCCAACCCCGGGCAACCGCTCAAGGCCCTGGCCAAAGTCGCCTCCGGCGGCGAGCTGTCACGGATCAGCCTGGCCATCCAGGTCATCACCGCACAGACCTCTCGCGTGCCGACGCTGGTATTCGACGAAGTGGACGTGGGTATCGGTGGCCCAACCGCGGAAATTGTCGGCCAGTTGCTGCGCCGGCTGGGGGAGCGGGGCCAGGTGCTGACGGTGACTCACCTGCCCCAGGTCGCCGCCCAGGGACACCAGCATCTATTCGTGCACAAGGTGCGCGGCGAGGATGCCACTCGCACGGCCGTGTCCAAGCTCAACAAAAACGAGCGCGTGGAAGAAGTGGCGCGAATGCTCGGGGGCATCGACCTCACCAAGGAATCCCTGGCCCACGCGAAAAAAATGGTCGTTACCGCGAAAATCTGAGAACGGCGGAAAGCACGAAGGCGACCCGGGGGTCGCCTTCGTTCGTTTCGCGAACCTTGATAGTCCGCGCGACATGCTTACTTTTTCTTGCGTACGTACAGCACAAGATTGTGATCAACCATCTCGAAGCCATACTTGTCGACGATTGCTTTCTGCAGCCGCTCGATTTCTTCGTCGAAGAATTCAATCACTTCGCTGGTCTCGACGTTGACCATATGGTCGTGATGCTTGCCGTCGTCCAGTTCGAAGACCGCATGGCCTCCGTCGAAGTTGTGCCGCACCACAAGGCCAGCTGCCTCGAACTGAGTCAGAACACGGTAAACCGTGGCCAGACCGACGTCCTCACCAGCCTCCATCAGCGCCTTGTAGACATCCTCGGCACTCATGTGGCGTTGCTCGGCGGAGTCGAGCATTTGTAGAATCTTGACCCGTGGCAGGGTCACTTTGAGGCCGGCTTTGCGTAGTTCGCTATTTTCAACCATGGTCAGCTTTCTCGCGATGCTGCTTCGCAGCTTCTCTTAATGCGGGTATGATCGGCGTTTACGTTGTCCCAGCCAAGATAGTGGAAGTCGCCCACCGATGCAAAACACCAAGCTCTTGCTAACCAGTTTCACCTTTGTGGGACTGCTCGCACTCGCCGGTTGTTCATTCCCCGGGGTTTACAAAATCGACATCCAGCAGGGCAATGTCGTCACGCAGGACATGATAGACCAGTTACGCCCGGGAATGACCCGCCGGCAAGTACGGTTTATCATGGGCAACCCCCTGCTGACCGACACGTTCCATGCCGATCGCTGGGATTACCTGTACAGCTTGCAGCCAGGCGGCGGTGAGCGCCAGCAGGAACGCATCAGCGTTATCTTTAGCCCCAACGACCAACTCGTCAGCCTGTCGGGCGATTTCATGCCTGGCGTGAGCCGTGACGAAGCCATCCTGGGCAAGGACAGCGGCACGACCGTTACCGATCCGACCCAGAATACCGAACAGCCGAAACCGGAAAAACCGGCCAAGCCAGGTTCGCTGCTGGACCAGATCCAGAAGGACGTGGACAAAGTCGAGACCGTACCCGTCCCGACACCAGAGCCCCTGGACACCTCGCCGCAATAAATTGCGGCCTAAAAAACCCGGCATGCCGGGTTTTTTATTGCCTGCCATTCAAGCCAGGTTATTGCTCCGATTGACGCGCCTGGGCAGCCTTGGCCGCGCGCAAGCGACGAATTTCCTTCGGATCGGCCAACAGCGGTCGATAAATCTCCAGTCGATCAGCCGCCTGCACCACCTGGTGATCAGGATCGGCAACCACTTTGCCAAAAATCCCCACAGGGCAAGTCGCCAGATCCAGTTCCGGAAACACATCGGCAATACCCGATGCCGCCAGTGCGGCGCGAACACTCGTGCCTTCCTGCACCACGCAGGTGTGCAAGACTTGACGCTCCGCCGAGGCATACACCACTTCTATCTCAATCAACGCTTGAGCTCTGCATTCTGCTTGGCCCGCTGGCAGAACGCATCGACCAGTGTATTGGCGGCCTGATTGAACAGCGGCCCTAACGTCGCCCGCACCAGAGGACCGGCGTAGTCGAACGACAGGTCCAGGCTGATCTTGCAGGCCTTTTCACCCAGCGGCTTGAACACCCAGACACCGTGGAGCTGGTTGAAAGGCCCTTCTTCCAGGTTCATCTCGATGGACTGCCCCGGCACCAGCGTATTGCGCGTAACGAAGCGCTGGCTCAAGCCGCTCTTGGCAATGTTGAGGCTGGCGCGCATATGGGTT
The DNA here is from genome assembly GCF_018325905.1 of Pseudomonas sp. St316. Lineage (NCBI taxonomy): Bacteria > Pseudomonadati > Pseudomonadota > Gammaproteobacteria > Pseudomonadales > Pseudomonadaceae > Pseudomonas > Pseudomonas sp. St316. Next base: position 5,754,806 of record NZ_AP021901.1, read on the forward strand.
TCAGAGCTCTCCAGCACCTCGGCCGACGAGCACCACGGCAAAAACTCCGGGTAGCTCGCCACATCGTTGACCAGGTCATACAGCGCCTGCGCCGGGTAGGGCAGCAAGGCCGAGCGTTGAATATGTGTCGTCATGTAAGCGTCACTTCCACAGCTGGGCGGCAAACACTACAAGAATGCCAATGGGCGCCACGTAGCGCATCAAGAACAGGCTCAAACCAAACAATACCGGGCTGCGCAGCGACAGTTCATCACGCACCGCTTCACGTCCCATGATCCATCCTGCAAACACTACGAAACACAAACCACCCAATGGCAGCATGATTCGTGAGGTGAAGAAATCAATCACTCCGAAGAAGTCCAGCCCTCCGGTTGCTCCCCACTGGTAGAGATGGAACAGCCCACCTTCGTTCACGAAAAACTTCGCTTGTTTCCATATATTGAAGGAAAACACCGTACCCAGGCCGACAAACCAACAGGTGAAGGCCAACCAGAAGGTTACCCAGGCGCGGCTGAGCCGGGTCCGCTCAACCAGGTAAGCCACCATGGGTTCCAACAGGGAGATGGCGGAACTCCAGGCGGCGATCGCCACCAGCAGGAAAAACACCACGCCCATTATCTGGCCGAACGCCATGCTGCCGAAGGCAAAAGGCAGGCTGACGAACATCAGCCCCGGCCCCTCACTCGGGTTCAGGCCGGCAGCGAACACAATCGGAAACAATGCCACACCCGCCAGCAGCGACACGAAGGTGTCCAGCAGTGCGACGCCGAAGACGGTTCGGGTCAGGGAGGCATTCTTGGGCATGTAGGCGCCGTAGATCATGATCGAACCGACCCCGACACTCAGGGAGAAAAACGCATGCCCCATGGCCGGCAGCAGGCCGTCCAGGACTTTCTCCGGCTGGAAGTCGAACATGAAATGCACGCCTTCCATGAAATGCCCAGTGGTTATGCTGTAGCCCAGCAGCACCAGGATCATCACGAACAGCAGCGGCATCATGATCCGCAGGCTGCGCTCAAGCCCGGCCACCACGCCTCGGGCAATCACCACCGCCGAGAGCACCATGAAGATCGTGTGCCAGAGCGTCAGCCTCCAGGGATCGGAGATGACGTTGCCGAAGTAGGCGCCCACCTGATCTGGCGTGGCCCCTTGGAAATCCCCGCGCCCCATGTCGATGATGTAGTCCAGCGACCAGCCACCGACCACACTATAGAAAGACAGGATCAACAGCGCCGTGATCATCCCGGCGAAGGCGCCCCACGACCATTTGGCCGAATGCCCGGCTTCCACCGCCAGCACTTTCAGGGCATTGGCCGGGCTTTGCCGGGCCCGACGACCGATCAGGGTTTCGGCGAGCATCACCGGTGCGCCAATGAGCGCAATGCACGCCAGGAACATCAGTACGAAGGCGCCGCCACCGTAGACGCCAACCATGTAGGGGAATTTCCAGATACTGCCCAGCCCCACCGCTGAACCGGTTGCAGCGAATATAAAGACCCAGCGGCTAGCCCAACTGCCGTGGACAGAAACCTTGTCTGTCGACATCGTGATCACGCCCAGCGTTCGAAAAAGAGGCCGCATTGTCCGGGATTCACTCAACGTGCTCAAGCACGCAGCTTCACCGTAGCCGACACGCACGCAACTGCCTATAATGCCGCCCCTATGGCTAAACAGAAGAAACACCCCACAGGGACCATCGCGCAAAACAAAAAGGCGCGACACGATTACTTCATCGAACAACGTTTCGAGGCTGGCATGGTCCTGGCCGGCTGGGAAGTAAAGAGCTTGCGTGCCGGCAAGGCGCAACTGGTCGACAGCTATGTGCTGCTCAAGGACGGCGAAGCGTGGCTGCTAGGCAGTCATATCACGCCGCTGACCACCGCCAGCACTCACGTGATTGCCGATCCAGTACGTTCGCGCAAACTGCTGCTTAACAAGCGCGAGCTGGAGAAACTCTTCGCCTCCGTGCAGCAGAAGGGCTATACCTGCGTCTGCACGTCGTTGTACTGGAGCAAGCACTTGATCAAGTGCGAAATTGCCCTGGGCAAGGGCAAGAAGGAATACGACAAGCGCGATACCGAGCGCGAACGCGATGCTGGCCGCGAGCTGCAGCGCGCGGTGCGCAACAAGGGCAAGGAAGACTGATTCTTTCGCCTTGAGACCGCTTTCGCGAGCAAGCTCGCTCCCACACCCGATCTCGGCAATACACAGACCCTGTGTTCACTGAAGATCCACTGTGGGAGCTAGCTTGCTCGCGATGGCGTCGACACATCTGGCATTGATGCGTCAGACAGACCGCTTTCGCGAGCAAGCTCGCTCCCACACCCGATCCCGGCAGTACACAGATCCTGTGTTCACTGAAGTTCCACTGTGGGAGCGAGCTTGCTCGCGATAGCGTCGACGCATACTGCATTGATGCGTCAGACAGACCGCTTTCGCGAGCAAGCTCGCTCCCACACCCGATCCCGGCAATACGCAGATCCTGTGTTCACTGAAGATCCAATGTGGGAGCGAGCCTGCTCGCGATGGCATCGACCCATCCGGCATTGATGCGTCAGACAGACCGCTTTCGCGAGCAAGCTCGCCCCCACACCCGATCCCGGCAGTACACATATCCTGTGTTCCCTGAAGATCCACTGCGAGAGCGAGCTTGCTCGCGATGGCGTCGACACATCTGGCATTGATGCGTCAGACAGACCGCTTTCGCGAGCAAGCTCGCTCCCACACCCGATCCCGGCAATACACAAATCCTGTGTTCCCTGAAGATCCACTGTGGGAGCGATTACATTCCTTTGCGCCGCTCTGCACGCGCCACGCGCTGCACTTCCTGGCGCACCTCTTCCAAGACTTCCTGCACATACAAAATATGCCGGCTGGACACTTCCCGCGCTTGTTCGGCATGCCCGTCCATAATGGCCTGGTACAACTCCCGGTGCTGGCTGATCAACATGTCGCGGGTTTCAGTGCGCTGCTTGTACATGCCGCCAATATTGGTGACGACGTTGCGCTTGAGCAGGTCGAACAGGCCGCGGATGGTGTGCAGCAACACCGCGTTATGGCTGGCCTCGGCAATCGCCAGGTGAAACCGGGCATCCGCCGCACCCTCCTCCGCCCGGCTCACCTCGTCGTGGCGCGAGTAACAATCCTGCAGCTCTTCGAAGGCCGCCGTCAGACGCTCGCGATCCACCTCCGTGGCCCGCTGCGCCGCGTAATAAGCGCAAGACGCTTCCAGGGTGTGACGGAACTCCAACAAATCACGCTGCGCCTCGGGATTGCTTTCCAAAAGCTGCAGCAGCGGATCACTGAACGTCGAGCCCAGCGACTCCACCACATAGTTGCCGCCGCCCTGGCGACTGACCAACAAGCCTTTGGCCGCCAGTTTCTGAATCGCCTCGCGCAACGAAGGGCGTGACACACCGAATTGCTCAGCCAGGGTCCGCTCGGCCGGCAGCCGCTCACCGGACTTGAGCGTGCCCTCAAGGATCATGCCTTCAAGCCGCTCGACAATATCGTCAGACAAACGGCGCTGACGAATCTGATCAAACCCCATAACTCAGTTCTCCACGATCCCGACGGCTCGCCGGGCTCTCTATTCTGGCCCATCCGGGCCTTGTCCACACCCATCAAAAGCCGTTTTCACCACCGGATCAGATGCCATCTGCACCGCTTATTCGACGAAAGTTTCAGGGCGGCAAATTGACACACGACAACCAAGGCTTTTACCCTAGCCAACAGCGCTTGTAAATTGGTATTACCAATTATCCAAATCGCTGACCAGTGCCTGACCAACAACAATTAGGGGCCCACCCACTATGCAAACCTGGCAACAGCTCTACAGCCCGCTCGGCAGCCTCGGCTTGTCCGCACTCGCGGCCGTTATTCCCATCGTGTTTTTCTTCCTGGCCCTGGCGGTGTTTCGCCTCAAGGGGCACGTGGCCGGCAGCATCACCTTGGCGCTGGCGATTGCCGTGGCGATCTTTGCGTTCCAGATGCCCGCCGACATGGCCTTCGCCGCTGCCGGTTATGGCTTTGCCTATGGCCTGTGGCCCATCGCCTGGATCATCGTCGCCGCTGTGTTTCTCTACAAACTGACGGTCAAGAGCGGCCAGTTCGAGGTGATTCGCAGCTCGGTGCTGTCGATTACCGATGACCAACGCCTGCAAGTGCTGTTGATCGGCTTTTGCTTCGGTGCATTTTTGGAAGGTGCCGCCGGTTTCGGTGCTCCGGTGGCGATCACTGCCGCCCTGCTGGTCGGCCTGGGCTTCAACCCCCTGTACGCCGCCGGCCTGTGCCTGATCGCCAACACCGCCCCGGTAGCGTTCGGTGCGCTGGGCATTCCGATCATCGTCGCCGGCCAGGTCACCGGGATCGACGCCTTCAAGATCGGCGCCATGACCGGTCGCCAACTGCCCTTGCTGTCGTTGTTTGTGCCGTTCTGGCTGGTGTTCATGATGGACGGCCTGCGTGGCGTGCGGGAAACCTGGCCAGCTGCACTGGTGGCGGGTTTGAGCTTCGCCGTCACCCAGTACTTCACCTCCAACTTCATTGGCCCGGAACTGCCGGACATCACCTCCGCCCTGGCCAGCCTGATTTCCCTGACGCTGTTCCTGAAAGTCTGGCAGCCCAAACGCACCGCTGGCGCCCAGATTGCCGGCGCCACTTCCAGCACAGCGGTTACCGCCAGCGTCGGCGGTTTCGGCCAACCGCGCAGCACCGTGGCTTCGCCCTACAGCCTGGGGGAAATCATCAAGGCCTGGTCGCCGTTCCTGATCCTGACCGTGTTGGTGACGATCTGGACTCTCAAGCCGTTCAAGGCGATGTTCGCCGCTGGCGGTTCGATGTACAGCTGGGTGTTCAACTTCGCCATCCCGCACCTGGACCAGATGGTGATCAAGGTCGCGCCCATCGTGGTCAACCCCACGGCCATTCCGGCCGTGTTCAAGCTTGATCCGATTTCTGCCACCGGCACGGCGATTTTCTTCTCTGCATTGATCTCGATGCTGGTGCTGAAGATCAACATCAAAACTGGTCTTACCACTTTCAAAGAGACACTTTTCGAGCTGCGCTGGCCGATCCTGTCCATCGGCATGGTGCTGGCATTCGCCTTCGTCACCAACTACTCGGGCATGTCGTCGACCATGGCCCTGGTGCTGGCCGCCACGGGCGCGGCGTTCCCGTTCTTCTCGCCGTTCCTGGGTTGGCTGGGCGTGTTCCTGACCGGTTCCGATACGTCGTCCAACGCGCTGTTCAGCTCGCTGCAAGCCACCACCGCGCACCAGATCGGCGTCAACGACACCTTGCTCGTCGCGGCCAACACCAGCGGTGGCGTGACCGGCAAAATGATCTCGCCACAATCGATCGCGGTGGCCTGCGCCGCGACCGGGCTGGTGGGCAAAGAATCGGATCTGTTCCGTTTCACCCTCAAACACAGCCTATTCTTTGCAACGATTGTCGGCCTGATCACGCTGGCCCAGGCCTACTGGTTTACCGGCATGCTGGTTCATTGAGCCCTACACGCAATACTGAAAAAACCGACGCCGAACCGTGATTCGGCGTCTGCTATTCACCACCGGGTCTGCAAGGCTGCTGAAAGATTTCCTGTCTATATTCAGCAGCCTCAGCGGACGGATAACCGGGACCACCCGGAGACACGCCTGATGAGCGAGCTTTTTTACAACGCCGTGCCGAACGCGACCCGTGTCGCCCCGCCATTGCCCGAGCCTCGGCAGTACCCCAGCGAAAAACCGCAACGGGTCTACCTGTTCGGAACGTGTGTGGTGGATCTGTTCTATCCCGAAGCCGGGATGGATGCGATTCATCTGCTGGAGCGCGAAGGAATCCGGGTGGACTACCCGCAAGGGCAAAGTTGCTGCGGCCAACCGGCCTACACCTCGGGCTACACCGAGCAGGCGCGGACGGTGGCACGAGCGCAATTGGCCTTGTTTGCCGAAGACTATCCGGTAGTCGTGCCCTCGGGTTCCTGCGCCGGCATGCTGCGCGAACATTATGCCGACCTGTTCAAGGATGAGCCCGACACGCTCAAACAAGTCCAGGCCCTGGCGGCCCGGACTTATGAACTGGCCGAATTCCTGCTGTTTGTCTGCAAGGTGCAGTTGAACGACAGCGGTGCACCGGTAAAGATCGCGCTACACACGTCCTGCTCGGCACGACGTGAAATGAACACCCACCTGCACGGCCGCGCGTTGTTGGCGCAGTTGCGCAATGTGGAGCGAGTCGAACACAGCCACGAAAGCGAATGCTGTGGCTTTGGTGGGACGTTCAGCGTGCGCATGCCGGATATTTCCGGCGCGATGGTGGCCGACAAGACCCGAGCGCTGAAGGAATCCGGCGCGCACCAGGTCATCAGTGCCGATTGTGGCTGCCTGATGAACATCAACGGCGCACTGGAAAAACAGCAGGAGACGTTACGCGGCCAGCACCTGGCGAGCTTCCTGTGGCAGCGTAGCGGAGGTGTGGCATGAGCACGCCGACGCTGATCCCGACCGTTGCAGTGCAGGAAGATTTTCGCGCCCGAGCCCACAAGGCTTTGGACGACACGCAATTGCGAAACAACTTTCGCAGTGCGATGGATTCACTGATGACCAAACGGGCAGCGTCCTTTAGCGATGCCCACGAAAGAGAACACCTGCGAGTGCTGGGCAATGCTGTCCGCGCCCGCGCGTTATCCAAGCTGCCCGACCTGCTCGAGCAACTTGAAAGCAACCTGACCCGCAACGGTGTGAATGTGCACTGGGCGGAAACGGTGGACGAAGCCAATGGCATCGTCCTCTCGATCATCCGCGCTCACGAGGCACGGCAAGTGATCAAGGGCAAATCGATGGTCAGCGAAGAGATGGAGATGAACCATTTCCTCGAGGGTCGGGACATTGAATGTCTCGAATCCGACATGGGGGAATACATCGTCCAGCTCGACCACGAGAAGCCTTCACACATCATTATGCCGGCAATCCACAAGAATGCCGGTCAGGTCGCGTCCTTGTTCCACGACAAACTCGGCGTGGAGTACACCAAGGACGTTGACCAACTCATTCAGATCGGTCGCAAGGTATTGCGGCAGAAATTCTTCGAAGCCGACATCGGCGTCTCCGGTGTCAACTTCGCCGTGGCCGAAACCGGCACGCTGCTGCTGGTGGAAAACGAAGGCAACGGGCGGATGTCCACCACCGTGCCGCCCGTGCACATCGCCGTGACCGGCATCGAAAAAGTCGTCGAGAACCTGCGCGACGTCGTGCCACTGCTGTCGCTGCTGACCCGCTCGGCCCTGGGCCAGCCGATCACCACCTACGTCAACATGATCTCCGGCCCGCGCAAGGCTGGCGAACTGGACGGCCCCCAGGAAGTCCACCTGGTGCTGCTGGACAACGGTCGCAGCCAGGCGTTTGCCGACAGCGAATTGCGCCAGACCCTGAACTGCATTCGCTGCGGCGCCTGTATGAACCATTGCCCGGTCTATACCCGAATCGGCGGCCATGCCTACGGCGAGGTTTACCCGGGACCTATCGGAAAAATCATCACGCCACACATGGTCGGCTTGGCCAAGGTGCCGGACCACCCGAGCGCCTCTTCGCTGTGCGGTGCCTGCGGTGAAGTGTGTCCGGTGAAGATTCCGATCCCGGCCTTGCTGCGGCGGCTGCGGGAAGAAAACGTCAAGGCGCCGGACAGCCCCCATCAGGTGATGCGCGGCCAGGGCAGCAAGTACTCGCCCAAGGAACGCTTCATCTGGAATGCCTGGGCTCGGCTCAACAGTTCGCCACGGTTGTATCGGCTGTTCGGCTTCCTCGCCACGCGCCTGCGTGCCCTGACACCTAAGAACGTCGGCCCTTGGACCCAAAACCACAGCGCCCCCAAGCCCGCCGCCCGCTCATTGCATGACCTGGCCCGCGAACACCTGAACCAGCAGGGAGACCGTTGATGAGCGCCAAGGACAATATCCTCGCCAAGTTGCGTAAAAGCCTGACCGGCGCCACGCCCGTTGCCGACAACTTCGACGTCGAGCTGGTGACACAAACCTATCGCTATGCGCCCGAGGAACGTATCCCGCAATTGCGCAAACTGATGGAGGCGGTGCACACCGAAATCCATCTGACATCTGATGAAGGCTGGCCAGCCCTGCTCGCGCAATTGCTGCGCGACCGTCAATTGCCGAGCCTGCTCATCGCCCCGACCACCGCGCACGGGGAAAAAGTCACACAGTTCTGGGCGAACAATCCGGACCTGCCCCCCTTAAGGCCTACGACCGCCCGGTAGAAGAGTGGAAAGCCGAGTTGTTCAACGACACCCCCGCCAGCCTCACCGGAACCCTCGGCGCCATCGCCGCCACCGGCAGCCTGATCCTCTGGCCGACGCGAGAAGAGCCGCGACTGATGAGCCTGGTCCCTCCGGTGCATTTCGCCCTGCTCAAGGCCAGCCAAATCCGCGACAACTTCTATGAAGTGCAACAGGAATTCGAATGGGCCCAAGGCATGCCCACCAACGCCCTGCTGGTGTCCGGTCCATCGAAAACCGCCGACATCGAACAAGTCCTGGCCTACGGTGCCCATGGTCCGAAGGATCTGGTGGTTTTGATTCTGGAGGACCAATGACCCTTCCGGCCCCTTTCCTACACGACGTCCAACAACTGATCCCGCAGAAACGTCGTTTCGACGATCCGCTGTCGACTTTGGCCTTCGGCACCGACGCCAGTTTCTATCGGCTGATTCCGAAACTGGTGGTGCGCGTCGAATCCGAAGAGGAAGTGATTGCCCTGCTGAAACTGGCCCAGCGCGATCAGGTTCCGGTCACGTTCCGCGCCGCCGGCACCAGCCTGTCCGGGCAAGCCATCAGTGACTCGGTGCTGATCGTGCTTGGGGATAACTGGAACGGGCGTGAGATTCGTGGACAAGGCACGCAGATTCGGTTGCAGCCTGGCGTGATCGGCGCCCAGGCCAACGCCTGGCTGGCGCCGTTCGGGCGCAAGATCGGCCCCGATCCGGCGTCGATCAACGCCTGCAAAATCGGCGGCATCGTGGCCAACAACGCCAGCGGCATGTGCTGCGGCACCGCACAGAACACCTATCACACCCTCGCCGGTATCCGTCTGGTGCTGGCCGATGGCACGCGTCTGGACACTGAAGACGACAGCAGCGTGGCGGCTTTTCGTACAAGCCACGGCGAACTGCTGGAACGCCTCGCGACCCTGGGCCGCGAGACCCGCGCCAATACTGAATTGGCTGCCAGAATCCGGCATAAATACCGTCTGAAAAATACCACCGGCCTGTCACTCAATGCCTTGGTGGATTTCGACGAACCTGTGGATATCTTGAGCCACCTGCTGGTCGGCTCCGAAGGTACCCTCGGCTTTATCAGTGCGGTGACCTACAACACCGTCATCGACCATCCGAACAAAGCCTCTGCCCTGATCGTCTTCCCCGATGTGGAAACCTGCTGCAACGCCGTCACCGTGCTGAAAAGCCAACCCGTCTCGGCCGTGGAACTGCTGGACCGCCGCAGCCTGCGCTCGGTGCAGGACAAACCGGGCATGCCGGATTTCGTACAGCATCTGTCGACCAATGCCTGCGCCTTACTGATCGAATCCCGCGCCGCTTCCTCGTCTTTACTGCAGGAGCAACTGGCCCGGATCATGGCTTCACTGGCCGGTTTCCCGGTGGAGAAACAGGTCGACTTTACCGAGGATCCACGGGAAAACGCCCGGCTCTGGGCGATCCGCAAAGACACCTTCCCCGCCGTGGGTGCGGTACGCAAAACCGGCACCACGGTGATCATCGAAGACGTGACCTTTCCAGTAGAACAACTGGCCATCGGCGTGAACCGCCTGATCGAGCTGTTCGACAAACATCACTACGACGAAGCGATCCTTTTCGGACACGCACTGGAAGGCAATCTGCACTTCGTCTTCACCCAAGGCTTCAACAACCCCGAGGAAGTCGCACGCTACCAGGCGTTCATGGACGACGTGGCGCAGTTGGTGGCGGTGGAGTTCGGCGGTTCGCTCAAAGCCGAACACGGCACCGGGCGCAACATGGCGCCCTTCGTCGAACTGGAATGGGGCAGCGATGCCTACCAGTTGATGTGGCAGCTCAAGCGCCTGCTCGATCCCAACGGCATTCTCAACCCGGACGTGGTACTTAGCGAAGACCCGCAGATCCATCTCAAGCACCTCAAGCCACTGCCGGCCGCCGATGAGATCGTGGACAAGTGCATCGAGTGCGGTTTCTGCGAGCCGGTGTGCCCATCCAAGGACCTGACCTTGAGCCCGCGCCAGCGCATTGTGATCTGGCGCGACATTCAAGCGAAAAAACGCGCCGGCACCGACACCACGGAACTGGAACAGGCCTACCAATACCAGGGCATCGATACCTGCGCCGCCACGGGCCTGTGTGCACAACGTTGCCCGGTAGGCATCAATACCGGCGAGCTGGTGAAAAAACTGCGCAGCCGTGACGCGACGAAGACGAAAACCGCCAACTGGATTGAAGGAAATTTCGCCACCACGCTGCAAGGCGCGCGCTTCGCCCTGCACGTCGCCAACGGTGCGCGCATGCTGCTGGGCGCGCCTCGCCTGGCGAAACTGTCGGCCTCATTGACGCGCCTGTCCAAGGGCCAGGTGCCACAGTGGACAGGCGCCATGCCCCAGCCGGAAAAGGCAATCCGTTTCAGCCCCGCCGTGTCGGACGAACGTCCGAGAGTCGTGTACCTGGCGGCGTGCGTGTCGCGGGTCATGGGCCCGGCGGCAGCGGACAAGGAGCAGATGTCGCTGTACGACAAGACCCGCGGCCTGCTGGAAAAGGCCGGTTATCAGGTGGTCTTTCCAGACAACGTGGACAGCCTCTGCTGCGGCCAACCCTTTGCTTCCAAAGGCTACACCGAACAGGCCGAGCACAAGCGCCAGGAACTGATCGGTGCCCTGCTGCACGCCAGTCGCGGCGGGCTCGACCCTATCTACTGTGACACCAGCCCCTGCACATTGCGGCTGGTCCAGGACCTGGGCGAAGTGCGCCTGGACCTGTATGACCCGGTGCGCTTCATCCGTACCCACCTGATGGATCGGCTCGACTTCATTCCCCAAGAGGCACCCATCGCCGTGCACGTCACGTGCAGCACGCAGCACCTTGGCGAAAGCCAGGCGCTGATCGACCTGGTGCGCAAATGCAGTAAAAACGTGGTCATTCCGGAGGGCATTCACTGCTGTGGTTTCGCTGGCGACAAGGGCTTCACCACGCCGGAGTTGAATGCCCATTCGCTGCGCTCACTGAAGGACGCGGTACAGCATTGCAGCGAAGGGATTTCCACCAGCCGCACTTGTGAGATCGGTCTTACACAACATGGCGCAATCGACTACCACGGGCTGGTCTACCTGATCGATCGGGTGACCCAGGCCAGAGCGACCTGAAGAAAAATAGAACCCTGGCGCACGGTCACAGTCCACTGATCAAGTCCCGCAAACGCGGGACCTCCCCCAATGGGTAGCCGTACTGAAGGCCTGCAATACCTGGGCCTCAGTCCAAGGAGAGACACATGAAGCGCTCTGTACTGTTAGGTCTGTTCGTTACCGCCTCCATGCTGGCGTCGTCCTCGTTTGCCGCCGGCGGCTCGGACAATCTGTGCGACACCAACATTACGACTATTAAAAACCTCAAGACTCAGATTCAGGGTACGGCAATTGAAGGTCAGGTAGAGACCAGCCTCAATAGAGCTGAGGCCCTCAAGGCAGAGGGCACTGAGGAAAGCACCAAGACATGCATCACCGAAACCACGAAAACCCTGCAAGATATCCAAAAGACGGACAAGGGCGATAAAAGCTCATAAGCGTCATGGGCCAACCTTCGGGTTGGCCTCGGCCGCGTATTGGCGTACACTGCAAATGCCTGCCGCTTCAGCAGATACACGAAGCGACAGGTTCGGGGCCGTTTAGGATTCGACGCCGGTTGCGAAACTTTAGGTGCATGCCGAGTTGGTAACAGAACTCGTAAATCCACTGTTGCAACTTCTATAGTTGCCAATGACGAAAACTACGGCCAGGAATTCGCTATCGCTGCGTAAGCAGCCTTAGACCCTGAGCTTCTGGTACCTTCGGGTCCAGCAATCATTAGGGGATGTCTGTAAACCCAAAGTGATTGTCATATAGAACAGAATCGCCGTGCAGTACGTTGTGGACGAATCGGCTAAAACTTACACAACTCGCCCAAAGCACCCTGCCCGTCGGGTCGCTGAGGGTTAACTTAATAGACACGGCTACGCATGTAGTACCGACAGCGGAGTACTGGCGGACGGGGGTTCAAATCCCCCCGGCTCCACCACTTCATCATCTAAAGACGTCCACGGACGTCTTTTTTTGTGCCTTAAATCCAGTAAATACGGGGGTTTCAGGGCTACTGGGGGCTTTCCAGATTTTTTGAGTTCCAGGCGGTTTGGTATTCCCAATGGTATTCCCGACTCCCCGGCGCTAATCTTGGGAATACCAAAAGGTGTCATGGAGTACTTCTCATGTGCGCTCAAACCACCCGCCTCTCCGACCGCCAGCTCAAGGCGGTCAAACCGAAAGACAAGGATTACGTCCTCACGGATGGCGACGGGCTCCAGCTGCGAGTCAGGGTCAATCGCTCGATGCAGTGGAATTTCAACTACCGACATCCCGTCACCAAGAATCGAATCAACATGGCACTCGGCTCTTATCCCGAGGTTTCTCTTGCGCAAGCGAGGAAGAAAACCGTTGAGGCCAGAGAGCTCCTTGCACAGGGCATCGACCCAAAAGCTCAGCGAAATGAACTGCAAGAAGCCAAACGAGCGGAAACGGAACACACATTCGAGAACGTGGCCACCGCCTGGTTCGAATTGAAGAAGGATTCCGTCACACCAGCGTATGCCGAAGACATCTGGCGCTCGCTCACACTGCATGTTTTTCCAAGCATGAAATCAACGCCGTTATCGGAAGTAAACGCCCCGATGGTCATCAAGCTGCTTCGTCCGATTGAGGCCAAAGGCAGCCTCGAGACTGTTAAACGAGTGAGCCAGCGCCTTAACGAGATCATGACCTATGGAGTCAATTCCGGAATGATCTTCGCCAACCCTCTCAGCGGCATTCGAGCGGTGTTCAAGAAACCCAAGAAAGAGAATATGGCCGCGCTACCACCTGATGAGCTTCCGGAGCTCATGATGGAAATCGCGAACGCCAGCATCAAGCGGACGACCCGCTGCCTGATCGAATGGCAACTTCATACCATGACCCGCCCCGCTGAGGCGGCCACCACTCGATGGGCAGACATCGACTTCGACAAACGCATTTGGACCATCCCTCCGGAGCGAATGAAAAAGCGTCGTCCGCACACAATCCCGCTGACCGAACATGCACTCTCATTATTGGAGACGCTTAAGCCCCATAGCAGCCACAGGGAATATGTGTTCCCGTCAGATAGAAACCCGCGCACCCACGCGAATAGCCAGACAGCCAACATGGCATTGAAACGAATGGGTTTTCAGGATCGCTTGGTCAGCCACGGCATGCGCTCCATGGCCAGCACAATCCTGAACGAGCATGGGTGGGATCCGGAGCTAATCGAAGTCGCACTGGCGCATGTCGACAAGGACGAAGTCCGAAGCGCTTACAACCGAGCTGACTACATCGAACGCCGGCGTCCGATGATGGCTTGGTGGAGTGAGCACATCCAGAAAGCGGCCACTGGCAGCCTGTCGGTAGCTGCCATCAATGACACTAGGAACCGCAATATTGTGCCGATACGGTGAGCGGTCACCTGTTGGCGACAGCGGCGACAGACATGGCGACTGTCGCCAAGTACACCGCTGCTCTTACCCCAAAATCAAAGGCTTGAAATACCGGTAGTTACAGAGGTGCTTAAGACTTGTTTAGTCAGGCCGATAAGCAAAGAAATTGAAGCCTCGCGGCAGGGCTTCACGCGTCTCGACCACTTCGGCTTCACTGTGAAAATGATCGACTAAAATTTATATTAATCAGAGTTACGCACCTGCAGAGATTTCAGGGCCAGCACGGAAGAGGGGATAGCTCGTGGCGTATGAAGAAGATGTGGTCAATGGTGATAAGGATTTGCTATCGCTTTTTCAGGTGGCAGATGCTGCAGATGTAGGTTCACTCGTGGACTTTCTCACTGATTCTGGTGACGGGCGCCTGGCAATGGCTGCCGATGTCCGTAAAGCGCTGGTAGCCGCGAAGCAGAAGAACAAATACTCACGCGATACGCTGTTGCTACTGATCCGCGAACTCCAGCTCTTTGGAGGAAACAGCATTGCTAACTTAATCCGCCGGACTGGCGTCCCGTACGCAGAAATTGTGCGGGATGTCCTGAAATACGTCGGTGGCAGCGTAACGGGGAATGAGTCAGTCGAGGCGCTTGAATTGAAGGTTTTGGAGAAGCTCGTAACCAAGGTCTGGGAGAAGATGAGCGCACAAGAGCGTGCTGACTTTTCGCGGAAATTCCATGACGCCAATGGCGCGATTGATATAGGGCTGGCGGCAATACTCGCGGCAATACGCGGTGGAGGGCTCGGTGCGGCCAAAGCGGGCTTTATAGGAGTAAGTGGCATTGGCGCTTTGTTAGCTGAAGGCGCTTTCTCAGTAGGAGTGACTACGGTTGCTGGACGAGTAGCGACTGGGTTATTGGGCCCGGTCGGCGTGGCGCTGGCGGGGGCTGCCGGTGTACATCTTGCGGCCAAAGAGGCGTACAGAGTCACATTGCCATGTGTCGCGCAAATTGCGTACATTCGACAAAAGCACGCGGGCGCGTCCGCTGGGTAAGGGAAGGCAGACATGAAGTCAGTAAACGAATCCCCGCACTGCTCATTTGCAACCGATTTGGTAATCATCGGTGTGGATGGGGACAAGCCTTTGGTGACCCTGAGGTCATTGGATACCATACCCAGAGGCTCTACATCCATCGATAGATCCTCACTAGGCATCGATAAACTTTCGCCGCTATTGCAGGCTATCCCCAGTGCAGCGGTAGCCACAGAGGTTGCACAGTCGCGTCTGATGGAAGTTGTAATTGACGGCCCGCTTGCAAAGGTGGCCAACGGAGAGGGCTTCCGCGCTTTTACAATCGAGGGCGGCAAGATCAAAGAACATGCGAGCTTATTCGAGCCGGAGCGTCTTCAAAATCTGGTCAATTCCGCCGCGCTATTTCAAATCGCGTCGGTAGTCGTGGCGCAGAAGCACCTTGCCGATATCAGCGCCAAGCTCGACGAAATAAAAGCCGGCATTGATTCCATTGCGTCTTTTCTTGCAGATCAACGTAAATCCGAAATCACTGGATCGTTGAAGTATCTTCAGCAGGTCGCGGCCATGCTTCAACATGGGGAACGGGATGACGCTGCTCGCGCTCAGTTGGAGGCGATTGAGCTTAAGCTCAGCGGTATCAATGATCATCTCAGCCTTGAACTGCTCGGACTCAAGAGGAAGGTGGTCGAGTTTGATTCTCCAGGGCTTTTTGACACGTCATCTGGCTTAACGGCCAAATTGGCAGCTGAACAAGAAAAAGCCGAACGACTCGTCGAGGAATGGAAGCTGTGTATGAGCGGTCGATGGGTCGCTTGTAGCCTTCTTGGGAAGATCACGGGCAAGACTTCACTGTTAGCTAAACGTCAGCAGGATCTCGAAGCAGAGGTGCAGTCCTTTTTCGGCTCTAACGGCCCCTTGGAAACGTTCAAGGACGCCGTGGACAAGCGTATCGATACGCTGAGTGCTGTCTGGGAATGGCAGTCCACACTCCAGCTCAAACGCATCGAGTTGCGTCAATGGAAAGAGGAAAGGTTGCCTGAGCTGAAGAGTAACGCCCAGACTGAGATCCATCGAGCCCAGCAACTGCTGCTAGAAAGAGAAGCAAAGGTCACGCTCACTATCGAAATGCTTGATGGTCAATGCGTGGGGGCTTATCAGCTTTGATTCACAGCTCTGACAGACAGCACCATCTTGAATGAGCATGAGTGCGATCCGGAGCTGATTGAAATCGCGCTAGCGCATATCGACAAAGATGAAGTTCGGAGCGCCTACAACCGGGCGGATTACATCGAACGCCGGCGTCCGATGGTGGCCTGGAGGAGTGAGCATATCCAGAAGGCGGCCACCGGCAGCCTGTTAGCATCTGCGATCAATCAAACCAAGGACCGCAACGTCGTGCCTATACGCTAAAGGTCTCCCGGATAGCGCCGGTATGGGGATGCCACCCAGCGTGATCAGCGGCAGGCTCATCAATTGCTTCAGAGATGAAAAACCCCGCCGGGGCGGGTTTGATTGCTAAATAGGATCACCTGTCGAGTTGCGCTTGGGCTTCCTGCTCTTGATCGATGCAACCTGACAATATTTGGTAACTCCCGCCTACTGCTTTCGCTACTCGATCACAGTAAGCCAGTATCTTTGGCGAAGCGTTCTTGGCCGGGATCTCAGCCCGGGCATCTGCTTCTTGCTCTCGACAGCCGAGCTCAATCTGAGCACTACCGCCCACTGCATCCGAAACTTTTCCACAGTATTTTTTTATATCGTAATCAGCCGCTTGAGAGAGAGCAGGCAGGCAGGCAGCTAAGGCACAAAATCAGGGAAACTTTGCGGTACACAGTTGGAATCCTTTCGTTGGTGAGGCCAGACAGTGCCATCATTCGGCTGGGCATTTCAATGACCAGCTTATGACCTCACAGAAAATGCATTACGCGGGCATCCCACCTGGCCACTGATGGTGTCGGCTGCCTTGCCCCAATGGGTCATCTTGACGCTCTCACCTCCAGACAGCCTGATGACCGTTCCGCCCAGCAAAGAGTTGCCAGCCTGATCCGGCGCCCCGGCATGCAAAACCAGCCGCAAATGACGCCCCAGATGCTAAGGCAGTTCTGTTGGCAACAGCGGCGACACCGGCGACAACCCGCGTAATCCGTTGCCTGCAGCATGGCGACAGAAGTGGCGACTGTCGCCGTTGCAAGCTTCGCTCTTGGGCCTTGTTCGGCCAAGCCCATGCGGGCGGGAAGGCTCCGCATTCCCGCCCGCATGGGCTCACATTAAAAACCGACGAGCGACCACCCGGCCATGGAATGCCACCGATTTCCAAGATCTTCCAGCGCTACCGATTGGCGCAGAGTCGCCCCAAAAATACTGTTGACCGCGATCAGAACGAGCGCTAAACCAGAACTGTACAAGCGCTGTCCTCGACAGCACCCAGGTAGCTAGAACCTTTGAGGCTACGCCACATCGTGGTGGTTCACCCCAAGTGCGATTAGTGTCCGGCGGCTCGCACGGTCACAGCGATGTGATGGATGCCTACTTTTCAACTTTGCCCACTGCGGCAATTCAGGCCTTCTCCTGGCTGCCCTGCAGCAACTTATCCGCTTGGCCATTTCTTGCGCCAACCTGTTGCCCGTCTCTTTGCCGCCTAAAGAGACGGGCGCATATCAAACTGCTGTAGCCCTGATCGCACGGGCCTTTGCGGCTTTCCCCCTCGTGACAATCGGCGTGACAAACTCCGAACGCTCACTCGCCACAGCGATGCCGATGATGATGCCGCAGCCCACGCAATGGACTGCACCTGACTGACAGTCAGGCATGCCCCAGTCATCACCTTGCTGCCTTCACCCGACTCAGGATCTCGCGGAACCGGTCTCGTCAGCCAGTGCAGCCTCCACCCGCCCACCGCTATCGGTGTTCAGGAGGCCAGATCATGAGATGCCCAAGCTCCCGGCCGTAAGGAGCCGTCAGTCCCGCGTTAGTGGACAAACCTCACAGGTCGCAGGGGCCTTGATCCCTGATAACACTCAACAACCGTGGCGGGATGAGTGAGGACGAAGTCGATAATCTCAGGAGAATTGCGATGCAACTGTGCGAAGCGTTCGAGCCACCACAACCGTTGCTGGAATATCAGCAGGCGCCACTGTCCTACCCGGTCGAAGCACTGGGGGAATTGTTGGGCCCTGCGGTCGAACGACTGGCCGAGGTGATCGGCGTGCCCTGCGCCATGGCCGCGCAATCGGTGCTGGCCAGCGCTGCTCTGGTGAGCCAGGGTCATGCCAATGTCCAACTCGACGGCCGAACCTATCCGCTGTCCCTCTACCTACTGACGGTGGCGTCCTCGGGTGATCGCAAAAGCGCGGTGGACCATCTGGCACTGAAGGCCGCGCGTGACTGGGAACGACAGCAGTGGACCCTGTATGCGGAAAAGCTCAAAGCCTATCGCGCCGCTACCAACATCATGGCCAAACCCAAAACCTCAAAGAAACACGCGGAGGCGAAAGACGGTGAGCTATCCGAGCCGGTACCGCCAAGACTGATCATTGCAGAACCCACCATTGAGGCTCTGGTCAAAAGCCTGTGCCATGGTCTACCCAGCATGGGCTTGTTCAATGATGAAGGTGGCCAGTTCTTGGGCAGCAGCACCATGAGCAAAGAGAACCTGCTTAAGGCGATCACCACCTTGTCGACACTGTGGGATGGCAGCCCGATTGATCGGGCGCGCTCCATGGCCGGAGAAAGCCTGCGAGCCTATGACCGCCGCCTCAGCCTGCACCTGATGCTGCAACCCTACCTGGCCAACCAGCTGTTCAAAGACCCGGTGATCAATGGCCAAGGCATCCTCGGCCGTTGCCTGATCAGTTGGCCCGAGCGCCTGGTCGGCCAGCGGCTCTACAAGGCGATTGACCTGAGCCGGGATGCCAAAGTCCAGCGCTACCAACAACGGATCACCACCCTGCTGCAACAGCCTTGGTCGATTCACCAGGATGGTTCACTCAATCCCGCCACACTGGAGCTGACTGCCCGTGCCCGTCGTGCCTGGATTGATATTCACGACACCATCGAATGTCAGTCTGGCGAGTTCGGCGAGCTGGCCGGCATCCAGCCTGTCGCGGGCAAAGCCGCGGCGAATGTACTGCGTATCGCGGGTGTGCTGGCCATGGTTGAAGAGGCCAGTGCGTTGGACGAAGCACACATTCAGCGCGCCTCCACGTTGATGGATTACTACCTGGCCGAGATCCAACGCCTGACCGAACAGGAGCCGGTCAATAGCCGATGCGAAGAGGCAGATCGCCTGCTGCGCTGGCTGGTGCAGAAAGGCTGGACTCACTTCACCATTCGCGACGTCAATCGCAACGGCCCTCGTTTTGCCCGCAAGAGCGCTGACCATACCGCCTCTTTATTGGTCGTGCTGATCACTCATCGCTGGCTGAGCAGCCGCGACGGAAAAACTTTCGAGGTCCGCCATGTTTCGCCTCAATGACGCGGTGCGCCGCTACCAGGCGCAACATCGATCGCAACTAGAATCGCGGCGTGTCGCCGCCTCTGTCGCCACCCTGTCGCCACGCTCCAGGCCAGAAACGACCCGGATTGTCGCCACTGTCGCCGGTGTCGCCACACCACCCTTGGAGCCTACCAACCTCGCCCTGCTGATTGAGCAACTGCGTGAGGAAGGGGCACTGCTGCAACACCACGAGAACGCCCTCCTGATCCGCCCGACACACTGGCAGCAGGTGGACAGGCTCAGCCCTCACTGGAAAGCCTTGCTGCTCTTTCTGCAAACCAACGAAAACGGTGATGACGATGGCCCTGGTCGGTCGGCGTGAGGGTCGCAACTTTGGCTATGGCCGCCAGCTGAGCTACGCCGGCCCACAAGCGCTCAAGGATTTGTTTGCCGGTGGCCACTTCGCCACGGTCAAAGCGCATAGTGATCGCTGGCAAGCGTTCGTGCGTTGGTGTCGATCAGAGGACGGCCCCGGTTACAACGATGCGCGTCAGATCGATCGACGGACACTGCAAGACTACGCTGCGTATCTGCGCCAGCAGATCCAGCAAGGTGAACTCTGCATCGCGACCGCGCAGAACCGCCTAAGCAGCGTCAACCGTACCCTCGCTGCGCTGCGTGGTGATCAGGACGTGAGGATCGCCAGTCCGAGCCAGGCGTTAGGCCACCATCGCTCGAGCGTACGCACCCGCGTGCCGGATGGCCAAGATCGTCAACAGGTCCGGCGAGTGCTTGAGGTGCTTGGCGAACAGCAACACGAGCGGGTGGCCGCGATTGTCCTGTTGGCCCGAGCAACCGGTATGCGCCTGCGCGAAGCGATTCTGGCTGACCTGTCACGCTTGCACCGCGAAGCCGAGCACTTTGGCCGCATCAATATCCAGGACGGCACCAAAGGCGGCCGTTCAGGGGCATCAGCGCCGCGATGGGTTGTGGCCAATGACGCGGTGAAGGCGGCGCTGCAGTTGGCTCGCCATGTGTCGCCACCCCATAGCCGCAACTTGCTGGCCCGCGACGAAAGCTACGCCGCGTTCCTGCAACAGACCGTGCTCCCCGCCCGTGAAACGCTACATGAACACAGGCTGAAGGGTTTTCATGAACTGCGCGCGGCCTACGCCTGCGAGCGTTACGAGCAACTCACGGGCCACGCCGCACCGGTCAATGGTGGCCACTGCTATCGCCTTGACCGTGACCTTGATCAACAGGCGCGGAAACAGATCAGCCTTGAACTCGGGCATAACCGGATCGATGTAGTTTCGGCCTACATTGGAGGTCGAGCGTGACCAAGCCCTTCGATATGGCGCTGTTCCTGAGCGGTGTACTGAATGGCTCGCAGGCCACCCAGCAACGACACCTACGGCAAGCCCGAGCCATGCAAGCGGCCATTCAACAACGATGGCAGCGAGACAATCCCTGGACCTGGCAGCTCAAGCATTTGCGCTGGTTTCTCACTCAGCACCTGAAAGACCATTCCGACGCTACCCGGTATTACTATCAACTCACCGCTCTATTGATCTGGAAGCGATTAGGGAATGATAGAAAATACTGATCTACCGCTCGAATTTAGGTGATTTTTATCAAATTATTCTTGGCAATAAACGATGGGATGTATACCCGCTTCTTTAGCGGCATGCACGAACGACGATAAGATCCAGTAGAGCTGGGTTATGTTACCTGCCACACTCTTTCCTTTCTGGATTTTCTTGAACTCCCTCTCAATAATTTTCTTGGATATGAACGAACAGCAGATGATACACCTTCGATTGAATCGATAGTCCTGCCTGATCTTGTAAAGATAGTCTTCAAACTTGCCAGGAATACTTTTTCTCGTGCGATTCAAAAGACCACCACTATATTTCTTTTGAAGCTTTTCCTTGTACTTTTTTAGAAACAGCTTCGGGTCAACGTCCATATTACCGATGTTTTTTATGGCCTGGCCCACGACATCATGGAGATTACTGGCCGACTTGCTAGGCTTCCCATGTTTGGAGTGTATGAAAGACACGGAAAAATCAGTTTGGTTAAAAGTGATGTGATCCGCCCACTCATTGCCTAGATCATCGCAGAAAACGTAGTCGTCAGCACCATGAGCTATCTCAACGAGATCAAATACCGAGGTGGAATCAAACTTGGTTATCTTCTTTGTGATTTCACCTTTCTCAGAGGTCGCTGAGGCTAGCGTAGGTAGGACTTTTAAAGTCCGAAGCATTGAAGGGATTTCGTTGATCCCCGCACCATCCTCAAAGCACTGCCCCATAAAGTACATGTACCTTGGATCGGAGAATGTGATAGTTGCCAAACTCTGCTTCTTGATGTACGCCTGGAGTGTGATCCGTTTGCCGTTCTGCTCAAAATGAATATTTCGGAGTGCCCGGCTATTGACGGCAATCGAGTGAAGATTCTTTTTGAGTGTGGCCGCCCTAAAACTACCTAGGAGTTCGTAATCGGGCCCCGGACCAATTTCGTAAACCTGTTCCATTTCCGCAATCAAGGACTTGATCTGCTTAGATGTCATCTCAATAACACGACCATGTTTGGTTGTGTAAAAAACAGGAATACCTTGATCTATTACGTTTTCAACAAAAAACGAATATTCCAGCAGAATTGCGTTTGGCGCACTCGATTTCCAGACTAAATCAAGCTCGATAAATTTTGCGAAATTATTGAGAAAGTCTTTTTCAGTAGAAGGATTATGGATGTCGTGCAGTTGTGCCTTAGCCCATTCCACGGCGTGATGTACCGATTTCCGTTCCGATGCCTCGACCACGCGACCGCTTTGCGCGGAAATAGTTTTAGTACGCCCCTTCAATTTAAGCTTAAAGAAGTAGGGTATTGATCTCCCCGCAGCGTGTACAGACATAAGCCCTTTCAGATCTGAAGCTTCAAAGGCCCGGCCACGCATTGCTCGATCGGACACAGTCATGTTGCGGGTCGCCATCTTTTGATACTGCGCATCGACGTCGCTAAAAGCAGAGGTCAGCTCACTACTCCGAATTAGCATCGCATGCTTGTCCATGCTTTCCGTTATGCTGGCACAAGACTTTTTGAATATAGCGATACAGTCATCTATGGCAATGATCAAAATAAACGCATAGATCGTATCTTTGAGTGGCTGCTGCCAAAAATGTACATCACGGTCGGTCTTGAAGACGCGGAGGCTATAGGAGAACTTACTGCCGTCTGGAAGCGCATCATCCTGGTCCAGAATGTCCGCGATAAGCGCGCTACCAATAGTCATATTGGAGCTGGCAGCTTCGAGGACTACCGTGAGCGTAGCCTTAGTAAAAGGGGCCGTAGGGCGGTAGAATTGGGCATTCTGTGTAAGCAGGAGATCTTGCGACATCAAGCACCCTTCCGTGGAAATTCTGATAATGGGTAGCATAATGCCACTTATGACTTGGGGTCTACGGCATACAACTCTCGGCTTCACGTCGAAAGGTTGAGTCCGCCGCCAAAAAACACCACTAAATTTTTAGAATCGACCATCCCTCTGGATACCTGTCGCGGCCGGCAGGAAAGTACAGAGCCCCAAATTTTTAGGCTTCTTTGCCGATTGCCTAACGGCGTTGCTTCCTAGCCACCTTCACCCTGCCCTAGGGCACGATCCAAGATAAACGCACTGCAGGGACGACGTGAAACACTAGTCCTGCTATGGCCTCGGCTTATCTTGCCTACAACTCCATCACCAAAATCCGATCTTCCCCCGTGCCACTATTAAACAAGGTACATTTACACCCATCGAGCACGATCAGCAGTGCCGGAATGGAGCGACCAGGCCGGTTTGAAAGGGAATTGGGGTTATGGACAAAAAGTCGCTTTCCGAGCGGGATATCTGCAGCAAGTACATCGCGCCAGCCGTTCAGCAAGCTGGATGGGACATGCACAAGCAGGTGCGCGAGGAAGTCAGCTTTACCAAAGGCCGCATTATCGTCCGGGGAAAACTTCACAGCCGTGGCGAAGCACGCCGCGCAGACTTCATCCTCTACCACCAGGCCAACCTGCCTATCGCTGTGATCGAGGCAAAGGACAACAAGCACTCCGTTGGATCGGGCATGCAGCAAGCCCTGGGCTATGCAGAGGCGCTAGACGTACCGTTCGTGTTCTCCAGCAATGGCGATGGTTTCCTGTTTCACGACCGCAGTGGCACAGGCAGCCAGGTAGAAACCGAACTCACCCTTGATCAATTCCCCAGCCCTGCCGAACTTTGGCAGCGTTACTGCCAGTGGAAGGGGCTGGATAATACAGTCCAGCACAAGATCGAAGCGCCCTACTACGACGACGGCTCCGGACGCATGCCGCGCTATTACCAGATGAATGCCATCAACCGCACCGTCGAGGCTGTGGCGCGCGGCCAAGACCGTATCCTGCTGGTGATGGCCACGGGCACCGGCAAGACCTACACCGCCTTCCAAATCATCTGGCGGCTGTGGAAATCGAAACAGAAGAAACGCATCCTGTTTCTGGCCGACCGCAACATCTTGGTCGACCAGACTAAAAACAATGACTTCAAGCCCTTCGGCCAGGCGATGACCAAAATCGCCAAACGCCAGATCGATACCTCCTACGAAATCTACCTGTCGCTCTATCAGGCCGTCACCGGCACTGATGAAGAGATGAACATCTACAAGCAGTTCTCCCGCGACTTCTTCGACCTGATCGTGATCGACGAATGCCACCGTGGCAGCGCCGCCGAGGATTCAGCCTGGCGTGAAATCCTCGACTACTTCTCCAGCGCCACCCATGTCGGCCTTACTGCTACACCAAAGGAAACCAAAGAAGTATCCAGCATCACTTACTTCGGTGAACCGATTTACAGCTATACCTTGAAGCAAGGCATCGAAGACGGCTTTCTCGCCCCCTACAAAGTGGTGCGTATCGACTTCGATAAAGACCTGCAAGGCTGGCGGCCACCCAAAGGCATGCTCGATAAGAATGGCGAGCTGATCGAAGACCGCATCTACAACCTCAAGGATATGGATCGCACCCTGGTGATCGAGGCGCGCACCCAACTGGTGGCGCAGAAGGTCACCGAACTCCTCAAGGCCACCGATCCGTTTCAGAAAACCATCATCTTCTGCGACGACATCAACCACGCCGAGCGCATGCGCCAGGCACTGGTCAACCTCAACCCCGAGCGTATGGCCGAGAATCGCAAATACGTTATGCGTATCACCGGCGATGACCAGGAAGGCAAGGCCGAGCTGGATAACTTCATCAACCCGGAAGAGCGCTACCCGGTGATTGCCACCACCAGCAAGCTGATGACCACCGGCGTCGATGCTCAGACCTGCAAGTTGATCGTGCTCGACCAGCACATCAAATCGATGACCGAGTTCAAGCAAATCATCGGTCGCGGCACTCGCATCAACGAGGACTACGGCAAGTACTGGTTCACCATCATGGACTTCAAAAAGGCCACCGAGCTGTTTGCCGACCCGGCCTTCGACGGCGACCCAGTAGTGATCTACGCCCCAGAAGGCGATGACTCCCCCGTACCGCCGGATGACCCGCTTGCCGATGAAGATGGCATAAGCGCAGGCAACGATAACGAGGGCGATGACCTGGATTTCACCGGCGAAGATGAGGGCAAAAAACGCATCAAGTATGTCATCGACAACGTCCCGATTTACGTCGTCGCCGAGCGCGTGCAGTACTACGGTCCGGATGGACGACTCATTACCGAATCGCTCCACGACTACACCCGAACCTGTGTAAAAAAGCAGTTCACCTCGCTGGATGACTTCCTCCGCCGCTGGAGTGATGCCGAGCAAAAGAAAGTCATCATCGAGGAGATGGCCGCCCAGGGTGTGATGTGGGAAGCCTTGGCCGAAGAAGTGGAAAAGAAACAGGGCAAGCCGCTCGATCCGTTCGATCTGATCTGCCATGTAGCCTTCGATCAGCCAGCCCTGTCGCGCCGCGAGCGAGCCGAGCAGGTGAAAAAGCGCAACTATTTCGCCAAGTATTCCGGTGCCGCCCGCCAGGTCCTGGAGGCGTTGTTGGATAAATACGCCGATACCGGCATCGAGCACATTGAGGACATCAAAATCCTCCAGCTCGACCCTTTTAGCCAGTTCGGTGCCCCCATCGAGCTGGTCAAAGCCTTTGGCGGCAAGGCTGGCTACAACAAGGCTATCCACGAACTGGAAGACGAACTTTACGCAAGCTAAGGGCTAAGCACCGACGACATGCCAAAGCAGCCATCCACACTATCCGGTAGAATTTCGCCCCCTTGCGGTACGCGTTGAGAGAACTTCATGTCCATTAGCTCCACCATCAAGTCCATCCAGGACATTATGCGCAAAGACGTTGGCGTAGACGGCGACGCCCAGCGCATTGGCCAGTTAGTTTGGCTGCTGTTCCTGAAAATCTTCGATGACCGCGAGCTGGAATGGGAGCTGATGGACGACAACTACCGCTCGCCCATTCCCGACAGTTGCCGCTGGCGTACCTGGGCCGCCGACCCGGAAGGTATGACCGGCGAGGCGCTGAAAGACTTTATCGACAACAACCTGTTTCCCCAGTTGCAGAACCTGCACGAGTACAGCAACACGCCGTCAGCCTTCGTGGTGCGCAGTGTGTTTGAAGACGCCTATAACTACATGAAATCCGGCCAGCTGCTGCGCCAGGTGATCAACAAGATTCAGGAAGGCGTGGATTTCAACAAGGCCCAGGAGCGCCACGAGTTCGGCAACCTCTATGAGCAACTGCTGCGAGACCTACAGAACGCGGGTAATGCTGGCGAGTTCTACACCCCGCGCCCAGTCACCGAGTTTATGGTGCGTATGGTCGATCCGAAGTTAGACGAAAAGGTCATGGACCCGGCCTGCGGCACCGGCGGCTTCCTCACCTGTGCCATCGAACACAAACGCAGCCGCTATGTAAAAACCGCCGAAGACGAACGCACCCTGCAGGCCAGCATTTTCGGCGTGGAGAAAAAGCCGCTGCCGCACCTGCTGGCCACCACGAACATGATCCTGCACGGCATCGAGGTGCCCAACCAGATTCGCCACGACAATACCCTGAGCAAACCGCTGATCAGTTGGGGGCCAAGCGAGCGCGTGCACTGCATCGTCGCCAATCCGCCGTTCGGTGGCATGGAAGAAGACGGCATCGAAACCAACTTCCCTGCGGCCTTTCGCACTCGTGAGACCGCAGACCTGTTTTTAGTGCTGATCATGCAGCTGCTCAAAGACGGTGGCCGCGCCGCTGTGGTGCTGCCCGATGGCTTTCTGTTTGGCGAAGGCATCAAAAGCCGCATCAAGGAAAAGCTGCTCACCGAGTGCAACCTGCACACCATCGTTCGCCTGCCCAACGGCGTGTTCAATCCCTATACCGGCATCAAGACCAATCTGCTGTTCTTCACCAAAGGCACTCCAACCAAACAGGTGTGGTTCTACGAACACCAGTACCCGGCCGGCGTTAAGAACTACTCGAAAACCCGCCCCATGCGCATCGAAGAGTTCGTTGTGGAAGAAGCCTGGTGGGGCAACGAGGCCGATGGCTTTGCTGCACGGGTGGAAAACGAATTTGCCTGGAAGGTCAGCGTTGAAGAGCTGCAAGCACGCAACTGGAACCTCGACTGCAAAAACCCGCACATCGGCGAGCAGATATGCCACGACCCGGATGAACTGCTGCGCAGTTACGCCAGCCTGCAAGGCGAAATCAGCAACCTGCGCGACCAACTTAAGGTAGTGCTGGCCGAAGCCCTGGAGCGCCAGGTATGACGGCGTTGCTCACCGAGAGTTTGCAGCTGTTGGCCGGTGCGCCCAATGGAACCAAGAAGCTGCGCGAGCTGATTCTGGAACTGGCGGTGCGCGGCAAGTTGGTGCCGCAAGATCCCAGTGATGAGCCGGCCAGTGAGTTGCTCAAGCGAATAGCCGAAGAAAAGGCGCGGTTGGTGGCTGAGGGCAAGATCAAGAAGCAAAAGCCGCTGGCAGAGATTGCGGAGGATGAAAAGCCTTTTGAGCTACCTAGAGGCTGGCAGTGGTTCCGTTTAGCTAAAGGGGTAATCAAACTGACCGATGGTGAGCATCTATCACCTCCTAAAGCACCCTCTGGGATGCCTCTTTTGACGGCAAAGGACGTCACTGACTCCGGTGTGCTTTTTGAGAGCACCCAGTTCGTGACTGTTGAAAATGGACTCAAGTACCGTGAGCGCTGCAATCCTGCTCGAGGCGACATTCTAATCTGTAGTCGCGGCACTATTGGGCGATGCGCCGCAGTGGAGACTGATCAGGTTTTTTGCTTAATGGGAAGTGTCATCCTAGTAAAACCATCAGTGAACACTTTCTACAGGTACATGCTTCGGTATCTTCAGACGACGCTTGCTCAACTATGGATGCTGGGGGCTTCGTCGGCTACAGCTGTGTCTGCTTTGTATTTAAAAGATGTGGCGAATTGCTTAGTTCCGCTACCGCCCCTCGCCGAACAACACCGCATCGTCGCCAAAGTCGATGAACTGATGGCCCTGTGCGACCGACTGGAAACCCAGCAAGCCGGCGCCGAAAGCGCCCACGCCCAACTGGTGCAGGCACTGCTCGACAGTCTGACCCAAACCAGCGACGCCACCGAACTCGCCACCAACTGGGATCGCCTGGCCGAACACTTCCACACCCTGTTCACCACCGAATCCAGCATCGACAAACTCAAACAAACCCTGCTGCAACTGGCAGTGATGGGAAAACTGGTTCCACAAGAGCCTAGCGATGAGCCGGCCAATAAGTTGCTGAGGCGGATCTCAGAAGACAAGGCGCGGCTGGTAGAGGAAGGCAAGCTCAAGAAACAGAGGCCGCCAGCACAGATTACTGAGGCTGAAAAATCATTTGAGTTGCCAGAAAAGTGGGAGTGGGTACGCTTAGAGGAAATTGCGCAAGTCGGAACAGGCGCAACCCCACTCAGAACAAATCCAAAATATTTTGCGCCGGCAACGATTAACTGGGTGACGAGCGGCGAGACATCACAAGACTATATCCATGAGTCAGAACAGAAGGTTGCGCCTCTTGCGCTAACGGAGACAAACCTAACCGTTTACCCACCGCATACGCTGATCGTAGCCATGTACGGTCAAGGAAAAACACGAGGACAGATTTCTGAGTTATTGATAGATGCTTGTACGAATCAAGCATGTGCCGCAATTCAACTCCTTGATCAAAACGAGTCGCACCGGAAGTTTGTGAAGTATTTCTTCGTTAAGAGCTATGACGATATTCGTTTGCTCGCGGCTGGGGGCGCGCAGCCGAATCTGAACCTGGGAAAAATTAAAGAGACTGTTCTTCCTCTACCGCCAGTTATTGAACAACACCGCATCGTCGCCAAACTAGATCAACTGATGATCCTCTGCGACCAACTCAAAGCCCGGCTAACCCAGGCGCGGCAGCTCAACGAACAATTGGCCAGCACCCTCGTCGAACGAGCCCTTACCGAAGATAGCCAGTAGGCCCCCATGGCCACAGATCGGCAAATAGCTCGCACCCTACTCGCAGCAGAAATCACTCATCGTTTGCACAACCAACGCACGTTCGGCCAACGCAAGCTGCAAAAAGTAATTTACTTGGCCGAACACGCAGCCAGGCTTGCAGCTATCCAAGGTAACTACCTGCGCGACGCCGCCGGCCCCCACGATCGCCAGTTGATGAATAAGGTCGAAGACGAACTGCAAAACCATCAGTGGTATGAGCGCATCGAGCGCGAGACTGTTGGCAATGCTTACCGCCCGCTTTCCCAAGCAGGGCAGCATCGGCAGGGGTATCGCAGTGCCTGGTCGGCCGCTGAGCAGGCCACCATTGAGCAGGTCATTGAGCTAATGCGGGACTGGGATACGGACCATTGCGAAATGACTGTGACACTCTATGCCGCTTGGAACGACTTTATTCTCGAAGGCCGCCCGGTTTCCGATGACGCCATCGTGGACGAAGTCATGCATAGCTGGAACGACACCAAGCTGCGCTTTGGCA
The DNA here is from genome assembly GCF_018325905.1 of Pseudomonas sp. St316. Taxonomy (NCBI): domain Bacteria; kingdom Pseudomonadati; phylum Pseudomonadota; class Gammaproteobacteria; order Pseudomonadales; family Pseudomonadaceae; genus Pseudomonas; species Pseudomonas sp. St316. The sequence goes on from NZ_AP021901.1 coordinate 5,784,018, forward strand.
AAACCGAATGGTTGGCGGTAATTGCGGAGATGAAAAAACATAAGATCCTAATGCCCACCGGCTTTGGCAAGCGCACCACAGGCGGCATGCTCAGCTTGCCCGGCTTCGAGTAAACAGATGCCCCCTTGGCCGTCCTTTGCAAGATACAGAAACGAAGCATATTGCTCATTCCGGCTTCTCTCGGTATTCCAATCGGTATTCCAAAGAAATTTACAAACCAACATCAATCAATTAAATCAAATACTTAAGAACTCAGTTCAAATTACCCCGGCCCACCAACTCAACAAAAAAAGACGTCCACGGACGTCTTTTTTTGTGCCCTAACAAAACTCTCCCACGCCTGCTCCCGCCCTACGCGCCTCCAACCCGAGGGTATCCGCGGCGCGTGGCCAGAGGGAACGACCCACGTCGTTCCGGCGGCCGAGACCGACATCACGCCATTGATCGCATACACCAGTTGCCCATCGGCCAACATCGCCAGAGCTATACACGCAGCCCTATCCGCAAGGCACCACAACGCTCATCAAGCTGAGCAGCCCCAGGCGTGATGCGTGATTGACGGCGCTTGTCACCGCCTTGAGGGACGCCAGCAAGCTACTGCCGTCGCGCGCGGCGCCAAATAGCAGCCGGTTATTCACCCGGATCTCGACATAGGCAAGTGCTTCGGCCTGAGCCCCATCGCGAGCGGCGTGCTCATGATAATCGGCGATATCGAAGTGAACGCCACGCTGGGCAAATGCATCGACCAGCGCCGCCAGCGGACCGTTGCCTTCACCGCTGAGCTCGAACTGGGTGCCACCCATGTCGAGCACGCCCTCCAGGTAAGTCACAGCACCTTCACTGACCAATTTAGGCTGCAACAACGTGTAGGGCTTGCCCTCATCCAGATAGTGCCGGGTAAAGCATGCAAGGATCATCTCGCTACTGATCTCCTGGCCGGATCCATCCGCCTCTTGCTGGACCAGATTGCTGAACTCCATCTGCAACCGGCGCGGCATCACCACCCCATGCTGTTCAAGCAGATAGGCCACGCCGCCTTTGCCGGATTGGCTATTGACGCGGATGACCGCCTCATAACTGCGCCCCATGTCCGCCGGATCAATAGGCAGATAAGGCACTTCCCAGAAGCCATCGGGGTTGGCCTGGCGCACTGCAAACCCTTTTTTGATCGCGTCCTGATGCGACCCTGAAAAGGCCGTGAACACCAACTCGCCCGCGTAAGGATGGCGAGGATGCGTGGGCAACTGATTACAGTATTCCACCTCGCGCTGAACATGGATGATGTCCGAGAAATCCAACTGTGGATCGATTCCGCTGGTGTAGAGATTCATGGCCAGGGTGAGGATATCGACATTGCCGGTTCGCTCGCCGTTACCAAAAAGCGTGCCCTCGACCCGCTCGGCACCGGCCAGGCAGGCCTGCTCGGCGGTGGAAACTCCGGTGCCCCGGTCATTGTGCGGATGGACACTGATGATCACGCTGTCACGCCGGCTGAAATGCCGGCAAAACCATTCGATCTGATCGGCGAATACATTGGCCGTGGAGACTTCAACGGTAGTCGGCAGGTTCAGGATCATCTTGTTGGAAGGCGTTGGTGCAAAGACGTCCGTCACCGCCTCGCAGACTTGCAATGCAAAATCCAACTCGGTGAAACAAAAGGTCTCGGGTGAATACTGGAAGGTCCACTGCGTCTCGGGATGGTTGTCCATGTGCTGTTTGATTTCGCGAGTGGCCTGGGTGGCAATCTCGATGCACCCGGCGCGGTCAACACCGAATACCACGTCTCGAAACACCGGCGCGGTCGCGTTGTACACGTGCACGATAGCGCGGGGAGCGCCCTTCAATGCCTCAAACGTGCGCTCGATGAGATGGCTGCGCGCTTGCGTCATGACCTGAATCGTCACGTCATCGGGAATCGCACCCTGTTCGATGAGTTCGCGCACGTAGTCGAAATCGGTCTGCGAAGCGGCTGGAAAGCCTACTTCGATTTCCTTGAAACCGACCTTGACCAACAGATCGAAAAAACGACGCTTGCGTTCGGCATTCATCGGTTCAATCAAGGCCTGATTGCCATCGCGCATATCGACGCTGCACCAGCCAGGCGCAACGGACTGGACCTGACTGGGCCATGCGCGGTCCGGCAGATCCACCGTGGTGAAATGTCGATACTTGCTGGAAGGATCCTTCAGCATCATGGCGTTGCTCCTCTTTATACCGTCCGTAGGTGGGCAGGCTCGGCATCTGACGCCACCGAACATTGGATCCAATCATAAAGGAGCACAACTTGATGCAAATTGCGTTTTCTCATCAAAGCGCTGATAAAAAACACAAAAACGACCAATAATATTTAATATTTTGGTTATTTATGCTTAGTCTCTTATTTTTTAAGCAATTTAAGCTCTTGCAGGATAGGGGTAATCCAGCCCCCCTAATGCGATGAACATAAACAGGCGACTCAGCGCCGCACGCATCGGCCCAAGCCACAGAAGACGTCCAAGGACATCTTTTTGCGCCTGGAGTCTTGCTCCCGCAAGACACCCCGGTATCCTGCCAAGTGCCTCTCAATAACAAGGACCGTTCGTTATGCAAACCCACTTCAGCAAAGGCGTGATCTTTGCCCTCTGCGCCGCCGCGCTGAACGCCACCATCGGTGTACTCAGTAAAGTGTTGATGAGCAGCGGCTTCACGGCGAGCAGCGTCGCCGTCATCAAGACCGTGCTGGGGTGCTTGTTGCTCTCGGTCCTGCTGTTTTTTCTCAAGGGGCCGGCGACGAAGGCCAAGTGGTGGCAGGCGGCGATTTGCGCGTTTCTCGGCATTTTCGTGCTGTTTCACTTCGAAACCGCCGCGTATCGGCATTATGCGGCGGCAGGTGTGGTCGTGATGCTGATGGCGAGCGCGTCCATTTCCTCGATTCTCTTGGGGCGTCTGTTCCTGAAGGATGCGATCACGGCGAACGCGACGGTCGGCGCGGCACTGGCCATTGCCGGGATCGCGGTGATTTTCGGCGCCGATCTCCAGCAGGGCTTTACGCTACAAGGCGCGGCGCTCGCCTCAATGGCTGGCTGTGGTTATGGCGCGTTTTCGGTGGCGATGAAAGGCATGGGCGTGTCGGGAGGGCTGCACTTCACTCGTCAATTGCTGTTTTTCGGCAGCCTTTACCTGCTGATGCCGGCCGCGGCGGATGGCTTCGTGATCGGAGAGCTGTCCGTCCTGGCGATTGCCGCGCTGTTGGCTCTGGCCGCGCTGCCGACCATCCTGGGCTTCTTCTGCACCACCAAAGCCATCGAGTACCTCAAACCCTCCCAAGTGCAGGCACTGGAACTGACTGAACCGCTGTTCGCCGCGCTGCTGGCCTTTGTGGTGCTCAATGAAGTGCCGAGGGAAAGCCTGTACGCGGGCGCGGGGCTGATTGTCCTCGGGCTGTGTTTCTCCAATGAACTGATCCGCCTGGGCAAACGCTTACCCGCTGCGTCTCACTCATGAGCGAGACCCGGTAAACCAGGCACTTGGCGGTGATCGACAGCGCCTTTTTCGTGCCCGTGTCAGATACCGGGCCCCACCACTCGAGCGGGCAACCGGGCCAGGCGATCCCAGCCCTGCGCGCAGATTCCAGCGCCGTTTCGCAAGGACAATCGTTGCAGCGGCAACCGCTCCAACACGGGGATGATGGCGGACGTCAGCTGCGATTCGCCGGGGCCTGCCTCAAGCGTCAGGTCCCGCAACGGCAGATGCGCCAGGTGCGCGACGCCGGCATCCGTGAGCCAGGGGCTTTCGTACAGGCCGAGGCGCTGCAGCGGCAGATGGCGCAGGCAGGCCAGGTCATCGTCGCGCAAATCCAGACCGCTGATCTCAAGCTGCTCCAACGGCAGCCCCAAGTCGACGAGCTTGCGCAAGACCTTGCCATCGACGCCCTGGCAAAAACTCAGGGCCAGCCGCTTCAGCGGCAGGCCGGCCAATTGTTTCAGATCCTTCCACGTGATGTCGTTCAAGGACAGGTCCAGGGACTCCAACTCCAACCCACGCAGATCACTCAACGTACTGGCGCAGACACCTTGCACGTCGGAGAGACCCAATCGCTTGAGGGGAAACCCGTGTAGCACATCGAGCCGCTCGATCACCTGCCGTAGGCATTTGAGGTCCAGCTCCGCGAGCGGCATTCCCTCCAGCACTTCAAGATCGTCTTCGCAGATGAACGCAGAGTGCAGCGAAAGCTTTTCCAGAGGCAGGCCCCGAATCGCCTGCAACACGCTCTCGCTTGCATAACAGTCATCCAGACTCAGCGAGCGCAATCCCGTCAGGTCGCGAAGCCAGGAAGGATCGTCCAGGATCGCGCCGCTGCCACTGAGGGACAACTGTTCAAGGGGATGACTTGCCAAGTGCGCCATGCCACGAGACGTTAGCTCGCCCACGCGCTGCAAGGTCAGGGATCGCAGCTTGAGGCGTGACAGTGCGCGAAAGCCGTCGTCGGTGATGTCATCGCAACGGTTCAACGACAGTTCCTGCAACGGGCTGTCGCTCAGTTGGCGGAGGAAACTATCGTCAAAGTCTTCGCCGTAGGTTTGCAACTTCAGCCGACGCAAGCGTGCGAGCGACGGGAGGCAGTGGGCGTTATCGTCGCGGGAGAAATTACTGACCTCCAAGGTTTCGAGGGCATTGGCGGGCAAACGCTGCCACATCTCTGGCCCACAGATAAACCTCGGGCTGTTGAGCACCAACGTGCGCAAGGGCAGCCCGGCCAGGGCGTCACACCACTGCGGCTCGGCGTTGTTCAACTCCAGATGGTCGACCGGCAGGCCGCGCAGTTGCGACAGCCATGGCCCGGGGCGATTTGTGTGGGCGGTGGTGTTCAGTTGAGTCATCACCACCTTAGCCGCCGGATCGCCCAGGCCCGCCGCGACGCGTAAACCTTCCAGTGATACCTCCCCGGTATCGAGCAGATCGCGATAGAGCGAAGCGCGCGTGGTGGTGTCATCGGGGTTGGCGGCGAGTTGGGTGATCAGAGCGTTGCGGTTGGGGGTGTGCACGGTCTGGGAATCTGCGAAAGGGATTGAAGGGTGATATGGCCGTTAGGAAAGCATAAAACAAAGTATTGCTGAAGAGGTTGCAGGGTTAGGTAGCCATATCGCTTCCACCCTGTGGCGAGGGAGCTTGCCCCAGGAGCCGTTCTGCACACCACGCCCGTGGGATCTGCGATTTCCCTGAACCCGCCTGGCGTGTCAAATCAGCTCGCAACCGACCTCACTATTTGGATGTGCTAGAAAAAAACGCACTAAGCCCTACTTGCCTACCGCTCGCCAACACCACCCGTCCGTCATTTTTCCCGTGCAGCTTCACTGCACTTTCTATTTCTGAATACAGCACCGGTTTGAATTCGATGACGGCTTCCCGGTCGCCAGCGAAGATAAACCTATTTATGTTTTTGCTGAACCATTGCTGGTTCGCCAGCGAGCTTTTGACAAAGTTGTAGACATCCTTCAGAGGGTCTCCTTGGGTGATGTTGCTGAGGTCGAACAGGATGACCTGATCGACGGATCCATCGATAATTCCTCGACGATAATCCAGCTCATCTTTCACGCTTCGCGAGTCATGGAACCTGCGCGCCTGCATGAAGTAATCGGACAGGAAACTGGAGAGCTTCGCGCAGCGAGGGGTCTTCAATTCTATGGCGAAAACCCGGTTGTCCAGCTTCACGTAATAGTCAGGATAGGTGATGTTGCCTTTCTGGAAATAAAGAGAGCCATCCCCGTTGCAAATCTCATCTCGCCCTAGAACAACCTGATGCCCCTGCCGGTTGCCGCAGGCAGTTTTCGACTTTACCAGGCCCGGTTCAGGAACTGTTTCGTCATCGCGGAAGCTGCCGGTATTGGCTCGATAAGCCTTGAACTGTCCGTCCCTGGCGAGAAAAAGGTAATTGGCCTCGTGGAGTTTCTGATACATCCGCGCCTGCGACTGTGCTTCCACCACCAAGAGATTTCCCTGGTGCAATGAACTGCTGAACTCGTCGTAGGCATTGCTGGCCGAGACTTTCTGTTCGAGCGTAGGTACGGGTGAAGAGGCCACGGATGTGTTGGTGAACATAGGGAACACTACCGGTGATCCCGGTAGCGATTGAGAGGAGAACGGTGACGTCGCAGGAGAGAACGAAGAACCGAAAGAAGCAACAGGTGAAGATGGTGGGGAAAAGGACGGAACAGCAACAGTCGATTGCATGACCATGGGGGCAGAGGTGGTGCCGGAGTCGCTTCTGTCTTGCGTCCCGAAAAGACGGGTAATGGGCACCTTCGCTCGCGGATGGTACTCGGACTTGAGTACCGGATGATCCGAGACATAAGTTGCCCGCGCAAAGGTGGCCTTCAGCTTGCTGCCGCAAGCCGGGCAGACTCTATGCACCAACATGCGCGGCGTGAGCTTTTTTTCTGAGCGACTGAGATGCGCCATATCGCAAATGAAAAAATATGACATCGATGCTCCTTATCGAATTTTCCAGATGCCAATATGGGTTCACGACCAATGGATAAACGAAGAAGACCATCGCAGTGTAGTCAGCCCTCCACAATTTCGCGCAAATGATCTGGGCAACTCGTGGAAGCGAATAAAGCCGTTGTGAACAGGGCCGCGCCCGCGTTGGTAAGGATCCCCCAGCACCTTTAGCTAGCTCCCCCACTTAAACGCTGTTCGCCTCCCCTGCGGCGAGGGAGCTTGCGCCCGCTGGGCTGCGCAGCAGCCCCACACCAACGTAGCAAAATACCGTCGCCGACAGGCTAAACGCCCTACATCAAGCTCGGAAAGTGGCGTCTTTTTAGCTCCGAGATAAAGCGGCCTATATTCCGTCGTCGCCCTGATGGCGACTCGGGTTTGGCGACTCGATTAACGAGGTAGCTCCTTTCAATTGAATGAGGTACTACCCATGAACCGATACATGCCCATCACCGGCATCGACTGCGCCCCCGCCACCCTGCTCATCGACACCGAAGCCTCGCTCGACGTCCTCTTCGAAACCGCCGACTACCGCATCCGCACCGTGACTCAATTGCTGGAAAACATCGCGTTCCGCTCGGACATCAGCTCCGACACGCTGGTGCTTTCCGACTTTTGCAAAATGCTGACGATATCGCGGCGCGATGGGTGTGATGTGATGGATGTGCTGGGTAGACGATTGCGGGCGCAGGCGGTTGAATGAAAGAGACGGGCGACCTTGGGTCGCCCGCTTGACGTTCCAATAGAAGAGGCACATCCGCCGGCGCCCCAGCCAATGGTTCTCCGGATACACTGGGCCCGCGTCACGAGCCCAAATCTACTCACATTCAGTTCATGGATCGAATGAAAACATATCTCACAATTCCGATAGGAAAAACGGGGGACAGACCACGTTTCCTCTACTCCTCATACTTCCAGAAACCGTGGTCTGTCCCCGTTTCCTCCAGGAACAAATTGCGTATAGTCGCGCCCGCCGCCCTTACGGCAATCTGTTTTGGCAGCCCACTACCTCTGAAGGAGCATGAGTTTTGTACAAGAAAATTACAGGGATCGTTTTTCTGCTATTGAGCGGCTGCTCACTGCATCCGTATACCAAGGACGAGCTGCTGAACACTGGCGTAACCAGCCCCGAATACTGCCTGACGCAAGAGCGGGCGGTGGTCGAAGAACGAGTGCAAGGCTACCTGAACCACTGCTTTCACCCGCAAGTGACCGAGCTCACGACAGGTGGGAGACTCGTCAATACCATCCAATTGAAAGTCGACAGCAATGCCGAAAGAAGCGACATGCTGCTATGGGCGCCGACAATCTACGGCAGCCAGTTCTATATGAACGTGATCGTCTCGGAAAAGAACCCCGCCTGCAAAACCACCATGACGGCCGTAGCCTCAGGCTGGGGATTTGAGCGAAATTTTCCGAAGATCCTGGAAAGCGCGAATGGAGGAGACCCGTGGTGCCCGCTGTAAACTCGTTGTACGCAACTACGGAACACCCAAGGCGCGGCAGGACGAAGAAGAAGGGGACAGCAAAATAAACCGGCCCATGGTGAGCGATCAACAATCCGGCTTTTGTGGCGAGGGAGCTTGCCCCATCGCCACAATGAAATTATTGGACCGCCTGCCCGGCTGATCCAGATGGCGTCGTTGTGACGGCCGGCTCTATGACTTTCGCGGAACGCCCTGTCTCGACATCGCGAACTTCGTAATACCACCATTTCATCGAAGACACGCCATAAAGACCATAGGTACGGCCACCGACCAAATCCACGGTCATTTCAATTGGACGTGAGTATTCGGTTCCAATAGCGTACTGAACGGAAAGCTTATGCCTTCCCGCGCCGAGTCGATAGTCGGTTTGGCGGGCTAGCCAATATAGCGATGTATCGTCATCGATCTTGTCTATCGATAAATGCTTGTCAAACTGCCGAATTGTCGCGACCTCGTCCCAGGGCTTTCCTTCTGCGCTTTTATGCTCGTAATGAATACATCCGGTCAGTGTGAGGCAAAACAAAATCACTGCAATAAATCGTAGAAAAACATCGTGTCGCATCAATGGCCCTCCAAGGCACGTTCTCATCTCGTCTCAGTAAAACAACGAGCCCTTTTTGCTTCCAAAATAAACTTTCCCCTTTTCGTTTTTTTCGTTTAAAACCATGGTCGCTTTCAAGAGCCCCGCCGGCCTCACAAAAACGTGACCTGCCCCCGCCTTCCTCAATTCAACAACCTATCCATCAGGCTCGGCGAACCGATAAATAAAAGCGCCCTTTCACCATCATCAAACTCACCGAGCTTTTTAAAAAGTAGGCCTTCCCCCTTACTAACAAGATGATAAAAGTCTTGGTCTCGATTCAACTCCCCCGTCCACCCCCTATTGAGAATGGCAGAAACACCAAAGTCCTTAGGCAGCGCCACGATATAGGAGCAACGCTCTATTTCAAGCACCCTAGCGACAGTGCCTATCGAAGATTTTGAAAAACGTAGCGCTCCAAAAAACTTTACTTTTCCTTCTGCCTCGACAACATGTTCTTGCGAATCACTGCCGTCTACAATTTCCAGTCCTCTGAACTTCAACGCCCCCCACAATTTTCTATAGCGAATAATTCGGGCATCTTGTTGCCATGCAGGGCTACCCAAGAAGATCCATAACTTGTGCTCGGAAAACCTTAGACCAATTAGCTCATAAAGAAAATTCAACACCGAGGCCACGGACTCGCTTTCCAAACCATTAGTTGCGAATTTGGCAACCGAAAGCACCTCGCCCTCTTTCGCGCCCTCAAGGTTAAACACGTCGTTATCTAAAAAAATATTAGTTGCACTAGCAATCTTAATGTCAGTAGTCATAGTGATTTCAGAAGAAAAGGGGACAGATTTATTTATACCAGCGTTCCTGCCCCCTCGGCGGACCACAAAATAAATCTGTCCCCTTTTCGCTCTGTTCCCTTTTCGCTCTTTCGCTCACGCTCCAAAATAAATCTGTCCCCTTTTCGCTCAAAACTAACCATTTCCAAGTAACACCCGGACAACAGAGAAATATCAAAATTATCTGGCAGCACGTACACAAGTCACCGAAATCAAAGCTTAAATTCAACGACGAACTGGCGGTACAGTATCGGGAACAGAGGAACATGTGTAGTGCGATGAATCAATTTGCGATCCTTTATGGGGACCGCTTCACCAGACCGACCTTGTCATACCATGGTTCGTCAGGGGACGAGCCGTAATGGCCCGAACACAAAAAGTCTGACACTCCCCTTGACGAGACCGACTAATGGGTGCCCCCCCCCCTTTCGCACCTTTTCGCAGATCTGCCTCCTTCCCACTATCATTAATCTATTTTAGCTCCACAAAATTCAAGTCAGTATCACGGGATTTGGAGGTCTTCAAAAAACCTAAAAATTTATCCAAAAGAATTTGCACATTGCTATCAAACTTGGATGGGGCTAGATCGAGCACATCCTCCAACTCACAACAGTTCATTATCAACTCAAAAATCTCGGGCGAAATGCCTTTCTCTTTCAAAACTCTTGAGCTTCTTGGCGAAAAAATAAGCCGCTCAGCCTCCTCTAACGTCATTGCGCCGCGTTGAACAGACACCAACAAGCCTATCGACAAAGCAGATATAAACCTAGCTGCCTCTTCGACTTCAAAAACTTCTAACATCAAAGACATATCTTTCATTTAGTTATTGCTCCAGCCCGGTTTGGTTTTAACGTTAAAAACCTTACCACTTTCACTTTGGAAATAATGAACAGACACCCTAGATCCATTTGAGTCATAGCCATCTTTGTAAATTTTTGTCCATTTTCCAGATTCAACTTGCCGCAGGTCAGCTAGCGCGTCGGTGTTCTTCACGGCATTCTTTGTCGTTCCACCATTTTTTCCCTAAAGCCTTCTGGGTACAGAGGAGCCTTCTTTATAGATTCATAGACATTCTTTATTCCAGAACCATTAGCACTTCCTGAAACAACCCCAACCTTAACCCCGGTTGTACCACCCTTCCCCCCAGCCGTCGACGAGAACAAATCCCGATCAGGACTCAACCCATCCGCCGCAAGCTCCGCCAATAGTGCAGGCCCATCGCCTTTTTCAGTGCGCGTCTTCTCAACGATGCCGGTGTTGATCGCCCGCTCGTTGCCTTGAGTAATCTCCCAAAGCGCTATCGAGCGACCGAGCCCGGCGCCTCTGCCGTCATGCAGCAATTTCTCATTGGCTGGAATCTCATCCACCAGTTGCTCGGTTACTTGCAAACACGCCGACGGGTTGTTCCGGCAGTACTGGCCGAACTCTTTATTGCGAGTCGCGTCGAGGTTGTTGTAATGGTCCCTGACGGCTTGGCAATCCGCTGGGGACGCGCAGGTGTTGAGTTTCTGTTCCCTTTCGAGCAGCTCGGCATGGAACAGGTAGTTAAATGTCGTCGCTTTCTCGGCGATCTTCGAGCCTGTATTCAGGTCGCCATCAACCGCAGCTGCGGCCAATAGGCCTGTCAGTTGCGACAGCATCAGCTGCAGATCTTTGTTTTCACCCGCCACCTTGGCCATACCAGGGATCAGCGCTTCGTTCAAACCGGCGGCGACCGCGCCAGTCTTGAAGTCGCTGCCCGTCAGTTCAGCCAGCAGGCCACCCATGATCGCGTGGGCAACAATTTTCTGTGGGCCGCCATGGAAAAAGGGGACAGATTTATTTACGCCCCAATGATCCTATCCCCTCGGCGCATCACAAAATAAATCCGTCCCCTTTTCCCTGAATGCTGCGCTAAAAAGGCAGATAGCGGCCCTCAACGGCATTCCCATGCACTCATTGTTCGGCTACTCCATAACGCCGCAGCCTGCTTCACAGATATTCACACCGGAACCGCAAAAGAACTACCTCATTGAAACGGTGATCGCGGATAACTACCTTATGAAAATTTATGAAATTTCCACGACGGGTGAACGCAAAGAGGTGAGTGTGACTGTTGGCGCCGATGAAGATCTAACCCAACCAGCCGGTTGAAATCTAACTCAGAGAAAAACGGTATAACGGGCTCAGTCAGGCAGGTTGAAATAAAGGGGAACCCTACAGTTAAAAGCTGCAGGGCGAGTTGGCTTTTAGCCTTGACTTGAGACCGGCTAATGGGTGTCCCCTTTTCGCTCCTTTGCCCCCACCGACGGCTCTAGAACTTGACTTTAGCCCGGTCAATGGGAGTCCGAACAACACCTGTCCGAGTCGTACCAAAAGTAACGACAGGCGCTGGAGGCAAAACTTCGCCTGTCGCTTTTGCACAACTAATTCACTCTATAGTAACTATAAAGATCTGCATCAGGCCAAAGCTCATCATATGCGGTCAATGTACTTCGCAGTGCCTCACTGCGAGGATCCTCCGAAGGATTCATCTTTATAATTACAAACTCTTTAATTTCGGGCCACTGAAGTTCACGCATGCAAAATGCCACAACTTCAAATGGTGAGTTACCAGATACTAAAATAGCTTTAAATTTTTCTACAAAATCCTGTTTATAGTCCGGATGCTTTTTTACAAACTCCAAAATATTTAACAGTGACATCTCATAGGAAATCTCTTGCTCTTCACCAAAAGCGGCCATCGCCACATCGCAAAGCATATCAAACTCTTCAATGACGTCATTCATTTCGGTACCCAGGCATCTTTTTTAGAAGAGGGGGACAGATTTACTTAAGCAAATCAACGGCCCCGCGCCCTTAGCCCAAAATAAATCTGTCCCCTTTTCCTCCCTTTTCCTCAGTCCCCTTTTCCTCAGGGCGAGTTGGCTTTTAGCCTTAACTTGAGACCGGCTAATGGGTGTCCCCTTTTTCTTTGCACCGTTCCATCAATCTAAAAATTAAAGCGCACGACCGAAAATTTCTTGAAAATCATCGACTAAATCACCAAGCTCTATATTAGGATTAAGTACAATTAGCTGGTCCTCGGTCACATCTAGCGATGCAAATACTTCCTCAAGTACGGTTGCATCGATATTTTTTTCGTAATAGTCCTCAGCTAGACTCTGATAAGCCGCAATACCTCCCACAAAAAAACCTAGCAGTGGATACTCTTTCAGCCCATCCGGCGACGCGCACCACGATGGCTGCTTGATACCTCGCCAAAAAAACAGACTAGCATTATCCGTAGAAAACGCTGGCTCAACTTTAAATCGCTGAAACGCCTCGGGCATCGCACTCAAACACTCAGATACATTGGGCAAAGGAGAACCACATATAACTTTTCCTGCAACACCGGCATCGGTAAAATGCAAAAAATACTCAGCACCAGAACCGTCCCTCATTGAGCCCATCATTTCTTTCCCCGCCCCATCCCAATTACAGTTGAATGAGAAATATCTATACTGCCACTCGGGCATTATTATGGCATCCAACAATGCCAGCCCCTGAGCCACATGTTTAACGCGATCAACTGAAGGCAGTTCATTTATATTTGGAATCGAATTATTCATCTAGTAGCACCTATTTGTCAGATTTAGCTCTATTCTCTTGTCGAGAAAGAATCTGAAGGTTTGAGCTGCAATTTGTACCATCGCAATTTTTTTGGCTTTATATGGTCAAACTGCCACTCGTTAGGATCTGGAGTTACGCCGCGCTGGCTTTTTTGTGGTTTGACTAACACCGTACCACTGGAATCAGATTTTACTACACCGTCGTTGGCTGCTTTATTCAACTCCAATGCCTCTTGTTTTTGCCGCAAAGTGAAATCTTTACCGGGACCAACATTTGGCGGATCTTCAATACTTGAATAATCGACTTTTGCATGAGCGCCTGTCTCTTTTGCACCACGACCTGGCGAACTAAACTCCCCATCTACCCGCGACTGTGGCGTATCCCACCTCGGAGTACCAGCCTCGGCCATCGGTTCTTTTGTCAGACTGCTTGGCTTTGCTCCCGCCGTGCCAACACTTCCAGCACCACCTCCGGGAAGCATTCCGGGCACGACGTTGATCCCAAACGGATTGAATCCAGTTTGATCGAGATAAGCTCCCGCTTCGCTCATCCAAGCCGAATCACCATTCAGCCACATGTTGGCAATTTGATCCAGGTGGAGAGACCCCGCTTTGGTCCACTCTTGTTCATTAACCGTGCGGTAGCCTGCCATGAGGTCATTGCTGGAGCCGCCTGGATCAAGCGGTTCAGTTCGCTCTACGGACGCAACGATCGCTTTTGACCCCCCGTCCAACTCAGCTCGAATCTCTGCGCAATTGTTCGTTGTTCGACAGTTATCCAAACGAGCCAGATTCGCAGCGCTGCGCTTATCGAATTCGTGCTTGACTTGATCGCAGGTGCCTCGGGTATGGCACTCTTTCTCTGCGACCTCCAATTCCAGAACATCCAAGTGATTTAGGAAGTTGTATTGCGTAGCGTTCCTCGCCACCCAAACACCTTTATCCAGCTTGCTGGTATCTCCATCCGCCTGCGAAGCAGCCGCAAGCAACCCAACCATCTGGGAGCTCATGCTCAGTAGGTTTTGATCACCCTTAACCAGATCGTTGAGGTGCCCAACTAGAGCCTCGTTAGCCCCAGCTGCCAAGGCTCCGACTTTGAAATCACCGCCTGTAGCTTCGGCGAGAAGCCCCCCACCATTGCATGGATCACAATTTTCTGAGGCGTACCGGTGGCGTAAACACCCTTCGTGTAGTCGCCCATCGCGTTGAAGCTCGCTGCTGCCAAGGTGTTGAACAGCGCGTTTTTCAACGCATCGCTGGCACTGCCTCCCTGCCCGAGCGCTTTGCTCAGCAACATAGAGGTACTGTTCTGCAATGCCTGGTTGGCAGCGAACTGACCAACACCGTTCCAAGTGCTCAGCGAACTCGACGTAACAACTTTCTCAGTTGCCGTGCTCGTTTCAGTTCCAGTCCAGCCATCAAAATAAGCGGCCGTCAGTCCTGCCGTAACACCGGCGATGGCATACCCCTTCATTGCATCCGAAGAGGTCACATCCTTGAACACTGCGCCAAGATTGCCGCGATTATTGACAACGCTGACGGTAGCGTTTGTTGCTGCTCCCGCTGCAACGGCGCCTGCCGCGGCTGAAATACCCGCAGCCGTCTCCGCAGTAATTGTTCCGGCAGCAACCATCCCTCCAGTCGCGGTTCCCATTGCGCCTGCCGCTAACGGTCCAACGACCGCTGCCATCAAAATCGCAATGATGATCTGCGAAGCCGGCCCCAAGCCGGAGTTGCTGTATTTGAAGCTGTCGTGGATCTCTTTGACTTGACGCCAGTCCACATCTCCGCGTTTTTCTGCATCCTTAAGCCACGCCAACTGCGGATCTGCCTTGACCATCGCATCGATGGATTGGCTGACGGTTTGCTGATTGACCTGATTGATATCGATCTTCAAACCGTTGACGGCTTTGATCGCAACATTGCCCTCAGCAATAAACTGGCTTTGGCGCAAGGTTTCATCGGTCTTGCCCTTACCTTTGGACGAGACCCAGAACGCGTTGTTGTCGGTCTTCTCGTGGCTCTCCTGATGGAGATCCTTCACGCCTTCGAAGGTAATGGAACCGCTACCGTCCAGCGTGATGTCCTTGCCACTCTGCAGTTTCGCCACTTGATACCGCTGGTCGCCGCCGCTGACCAATCGCAGGTCGCCCCCGGCAGTGATTTCACTGCCGATGTTTTTCACATCGGTTACTTCATCCCGCTGAGTTTTCTTACTCCCCCAACCACCTTTCTTCTTCATGTCGTACAGCGAATAGTCGCTGTCTTGCGCAGCCAGCAGTTCAAGCTTGCCACCCGCCACGAAATAGGCCTCATTTGCAGCGTTGACCTTGCTGGCGATCATCGCCAAATCCTGCCCCGCGCTCAGTACAACGTTGCGTCCCGCATTAACCGTAGAGGCCACCTGACTGACGTGATCCTCTTGGCTAGTGACCTTCTTGCTCTTGCCATAGGAATGCTGCTCATCCGCCGCCGAGGCGAAGGTCAAGTTTCCTTGGGCGGCCATGGCAACGTCGCGCTTGGCATCGATCTGAGTGCCGACAACGGTGAGGTTGCGACCAGCGTTGACGGTCAGGTCGCGGCCGCTGTCGAGGCTGGACCCGTATTGCTTGATGTCTTGGTCGCGATGCCTGCCGCGAGTGCCGCTGGTGATGCGTTCGGCGGCGATGAGATTGACATCGCGCGTGGCGTTTAGGGTGGTGTCGGCGCCACTTTTCAGCACACCGCCGACGCTGTTGATGTCACGCCCTGCGCTGATGTTCAGGTTGTTGCCGGCTTCGATACGAGCGGCGCTATCGATGAAGTCGGTGCGTTCGCTGCGGTAGCCGCTGTCGCTTTCGTGGGTAGTAACGGTACGCTCGTTAGTCACATCGCCAGTCAGAGCAACAACACTGACATCTCCTCCGGCAATAACCCCACCAGCCCGGTTAGTCAGATCATTACCCGCCAACGCCTCCAGCCGATTCCCAGCCTCCAGTAACCCGCTGTTAACCAGACTGTCACCCGCCGTCGCCCTCAAATGACTGGACGCACGCAAGGTGCCGGCATTGTTCAGGTTCTTACCCGCGATCAGGCTGACATCCGAACCCTGAATCAACGCCCCATTGGCCGCCAGACGATTGTTGGCCTGGGCCAGATAAAGCACCGGCACCAGCACCTGTTCGTTGTTCACCGTCCGAGTTTCCATCCAGACGATGTCATGGGTCAGCGCCGCCACCTGTTCAGCGGTCAGGCTGACGCCCAACGACAGGTTGAGGGCGTCCTTGCTGGCGATGGCGTTGTTCATCAGGTACTTGAACATGCCGTCGTCGGAGGTCTGGCCGTCGAGGAAACGTTGGCCGGTGCGGGCGATCACGGCTTGTTGGATCAGGCGCTGTTCATAGAAGCCGTCACCCAAACGCTTGGCGGCGTCGTCCGGGTCGTAGCCGAGGTTGCTCAGCAGGTAATCCGAGCTCATGAACCGACGCATGTCGGTCAGCGCCGGGTTGGTTTCGATCAGGTATTTTTGCGGGTTGGCCTGGAACGAGCGGTCCGGCAGGCCGCGCACTTGGGTCAGCCCCGTGCCTTGGGTCGGCGTGGCCGAGCCGTCGCCGCTCATGCGGAACAGGCCGTTTTGCCCGGTGGGCAAGTCGAAGCCCGGCAAGGCCAGCGGATCGACTTGTTGCTGGGTCAGGCTCGGAGGTAGCTGTCGGTTGACGGTGACGCGGGTTGAGAATGCACCATCGGCCCCCGTGTCGGTGCGTGGGCCAGCGCCGACGTAGTTATAGCCGCCTCGTACCACACCGTTATTGGCGGTGCCTTGGGTGCGGATATCGACCGCACCACCCGATTGGATAATCGCGGCGTAGGTCTGGCTGTCGGTGGTGGCTGTCTGAGAGCCAAGCCCTGGGATCTCGCGCTCGGTCATGCCGATGAAGCGGCCCATCGCTGCTTCAAGGCCGCCCAAGTCGTCGGCATTGTAGCCTGGGCTCTGTAACCAGTATTTGTTGGTGAAGTCATTCGCGGCGGCGCGCCAGCCACCCGGGCTGCGCGTGCGCTCGGACATGAAGGTGCGCGAGGTTTCGGTCTCGCCGGTCTCGATGCCGATGTTGTTCAGGCTGACGAGGTTGGCGGTCAATGCACCGCCGACGCCGATGCTGCTGCTCCGGTTGGTCAGGCTGTCGCCCTGGATATCCAGGTTGCCGCCCGTGGTGATGCTGGAGGCGGCACTGGCAGCGGTGACTTCAAACTTGTCGCGCTGGACGATCTGCCAGACGTGGTTTTCCTTGCCGCCGCTGCAATCACCGGCGTTGACGCCTTCGATGCAGGCCACTTCCCTGATCGAGGCGGTGTAGATGCCTGCATCGTGGGTGGTCAAGACCTCGCGGACGTTGTCGATCGTGCTGGCCGCCAGGCGCATGTTGCCGTCGCTTTGCAGCGTGCTGGAGCTGTTGAGGATGCGACTGGCACGGGTGCCGAGGCCGTCGCGATCGATGCTCAGATCACCCAGGCTGTAGATATCGGCATAGCGGTTGGTCAGGCTATTGACGCGCAGGTTGGTATTACCGCCACTGAAGATCAAACCGTGCTCGTTGAGCAAATCACCGGTCGTGACGCCCAGCGTACCGGCACTGCCCAGGGTGCCGTAGTTGTTGATCGTAGCGGCCGTGACGCTCAGGTCCGCAGCCGAGGTCAGGCGACCGTAGCTGTTGAGGACGCCATCGACCACGACGCTTGTGTTGCCGCCGCCAGCGATGCTGCCGTTTTGTTCCAGATTGATCAGCGCGGCCTTGAGGCCCAAGGTGCCGAGGCTGCTCAAGCGGCCGTTGCCGGCATAGGCGCCGGTCAGTTGCAGGTCGATCGCCCCATCGCTGCCGATCAGGCCGTCGACGCGCCAGTTGCTGCCACGGCCCACCATGCTGTCGGTGC
The DNA here is from genome assembly GCF_018325905.1 of Pseudomonas sp. St316. Lineage (NCBI taxonomy): Bacteria > Pseudomonadati > Pseudomonadota > Gammaproteobacteria > Pseudomonadales > Pseudomonadaceae > Pseudomonas > Pseudomonas sp. St316. The sequence goes on from NZ_AP021901.1 coordinate 5,801,851, forward strand.
TGAGCAACTGGCCGGTGGCCGTCTGCGTCAACTGGTCGACATCCACGACCAGGTGCCCGGCCTGGATCGCCGTATTGTTGGTCCAACGATCAGCCGTCACCGTCAGGTTGCCGTAGGTCACCAACTGACCGCCGGCCTGCCCCAGGTTGGCCTGGCTGATGCCGAACAATCCCAGGCCAGTGTGCAGCAGCTTGCCACCCACGTTCTGGAGGCTGCCGGTGTCCAGGCCCACATTCTGGCTGGCGGTTTCCAGGGTGCCGTCGTTATTGTCGAACAGGCCTCCGATGCTGAACACCGTCGTGCTGTTCTGGCCCAGGGTGCGCAGTTGGCCTTTCTGGTTGCTCAGGCTGGCGGCGAGAACATCCAGGCTGTCCTGGCTTTCGATGATGCCCGCGTTGTTGTTCAGCGCACCAGAAAGGTCAAAGTCGATGCGACTGGCACTGACCTGCCCGCCGCCGCTGTTGTCCATCTGCCGGCCAATGACCTGGACCTTGCCCGTGGCATACATCCCGCCATTGCGGTTGTTGATATCCGCAGCCGGGTTGTTGATCACGATGTCGCCGGCTTGCGCGGCCATGCGCCCGCCGTCGTTGTACAGCCCGGCCAAGGCTTTGATGTTCAGCCCCTGGGCCTGGATCGTGCCGCCCACGCGATTCACGTCGTAGCCGTTTTTCAATACGCCAGTGGTACGCGCCTCCAGCGCGGCCTTGACGCTGGACAGCACGCCACCGCGGTTGTCCAGGTTGCTCGCGAAGACACCCAGCTTGGCGTCCTGGGCGATGATGCTGCCGCCCTGGTTATCGATATCGCCCGTTACATTCACCGTCACCAGGCCCTTGCCTTGCAACGTGCCTTTGGCGTTATTCAGGCTGGCAGCACCGAATTCAACCTCGGCGGCTCGGCTGGCGATCAGGCCTTTGTCGGCGTTGCTGACCGCGCCGGTAGCGCTGACCACCAACTTGCCATTGGCGGCGACGGTGCCTTTGTTGCTGTTGTCCAGGCTGGCGCTGCGCACGGTCATGACACCTTGGCTGGACAATTCGCCGCCCTGGTTGTTGATCGCGCCGGTATTGGTGATGTCGAGGTTTTTGCCGGCCATGACCAGGCCGGTCAGGTTGTCCAGGCTGCCGAGGATCAGCGTCGCGCTGTTCAGGCTCGACAGTTCACCTGCATTGTTTTCCAGATGACCCAGGGTGGCAGTCAAAATGCCCTGGCTATTGATCAGACCGCCCTGGCTGTTCAAGACCTGATTGGCGGTCAGGTGCAATTCGGTGCCGCCGAGGATCCGGCCTTTGTTGCGGTTATCCACGACGTTGCCGGTGACGGTGGTCTTGCGCTGCCCGCTGAGGGTGCCGCCCTGGTTGTTCAGCCCGACGGTGGTCGTGACGTTCAGGTCTTGGCTGGCGATGACGGTTTTGCCACCGTTGTTCAGTTGCTTGGCCGTGAGGGTGACATCACCCGTGGCATTGCGGCTGTTATCGGCGTTGACCCCGGCTTCGATAATGCCGTTGTTGCTCAACGTGCCGCCGCTGTCCAGGTGAACGCTGTCGCGCGCCACCAGGTTGTTCCGGCTGGTCAGGTCGCCCTGGGTTTTCACGTCCAAGCGGCTACCGGCGTACACCTGGCCGCGGGTTTCCAGGCTGTTGGCCTGGATGTTGACGGCACCGGCAGCAGCCGTCTGCGCCAAACTCAAATGCCCATTGGCATCGAGCTGAATATCCCCACCACTGGCAACCATCTGGCCGTCCAGCTTCACACCAACCCCAGCCTCGGTCCCCACCAGTTTGATCGCACCTGCGTACATCCCGCCCAAGGCCGAGGAGTCGATGGCCAGTTCCGGTTTAGCACTGCCGTCATCCGCACGGGCGGTGGCGTTGAGGGTGTTGGCATTAACGTCGTTGCGCCCCGCCACGATGGTCAGGTTCTTGGCCTGGATTTCGGCGTTGATCTTGGCGCTGCGGGTGATGATTTCGAAGCGGTCGACGTTGTTGGCGTTAAGGCCTGCGCCTTCAATGGACACGCTGCCTTGGTCGACCTGATAGCTCTTGAGCTGACCATTTTCGAGCACCGGCTTGCCGGTAGTCAGCGTCGCCTTCGGCGTATTGATAAACCCGCAACCATTGCAGGTGATGCCATAAGGGTTGGCGACAATGACGTGGGCCGACTGCCCCGCCACCTCGGTGTAGCCGCGCAGTTGGCTGGGGTTGCCGCCATTGACTTCGTTGAGGATGGTCGTGGCGGCTGTGCCCTGGAGGTTCGGGTTACCGAGAATGATCCCACCCAGTTGCGTCGCCTGGGCGGTATTGGTGGCGTTGTTGAGGATCACGCCGCTGCTGCCGACGTTGTAGTCCTTGAACTGGTTGTGGGACAGGCCACTGCCATTGGGCTTGGCGATGTTGACCACCGGTACGCCATTGCCCGCCTGGCCGAGACTGGTGCCCGGCGCGCTGACCACGATGCCGTCGGCCTGGGCCCACATGGGCTGCCAGAACATGACGTTGGCCAACAGGAACGCCAGGCCGCGCTTGGGCATGCCCCAGAAGGCGTCACGAGTTTTCAGGGCAGCCGAAGGCTGGCGGGCCAGGAAGGCGTATTGGCGGTCGTCCATGATCAGGTCTCGTTACAGCAGCGTTAAATAGATACATCCAAGCGGAAGTAGATCGGCGCTTCGCGCTCGGTCAGGGCATCCGGACGTTCCAGGGAGTGGGCGAAGGTCACGCTGGCGCTCAGGTGCTCGCCGCGGGCGAACAACTCCAGCGAGTTGCTCGACATACGCCCGTGCTCGTCGCCGTTATAGCGATTGCCGCGAATCACGCCCTGGTCATAACCGAGGCTGGTGCCGTATTCGGCGAACACCGGGCGCAGCCATTCCAGGGTCACCGGGCGGCTCCAGCGCAGGTCGTTGCGCCAGTAGCCGCCGCTGTCACCGGACAATGTCTGGTCCTTGTAGCCGCGAATCGACGAAAGGCCGCCCAGGCTCATGCGCTGCGAGCTGTACAGCGCATCCTCGCTGCGCTGGCCGGTCATCAGGCTGCTGAAACTGAAGGACTCGCCGCCCAACGTGAAGGGCTGCAAGTAGCTGAGGGTGGCGGTGTATTTGCGATAGCGCGCATCCGGCAGCCCTGGCCCGGGGTCGTGATCGCCTTGGGCATCGAGGGCTCCGATACCCTCCTGCAAGCCCAAGTCGAGGTTGACGAAGGCATTGCCGACCCGTCGTCCATGGTTGATGCCGAACTGCATTTCGCTGATGCGATTGCTGCTTTCAGCGAGCTTGCTGTCTTCGATGAAGTTGTTGGTGCGCAGGTACGAAAGGCCAGTGTTGAGCGAGGTTTTGCTCACCGCGTCGCGATGCACCACCCGTTCCAGGCGCACCTGATGGTTCTGGCTGTCGCCGCTCTGCTTGAAATTGAAGCCGTTGGCCTGGCCCAGCGCGCGGTACTCGCTCTGGCTGTAGGTGTAACTCAGGTTCCACCAGCCAAACGGCAGGTTGTAATAGAGCATGCCGTTGCGCGAGGTTTTCTGGTGGTCGCTGATGGCATCGTGGCCGCCGCGCAAGGCCAATTGGTCAGCCAGGCCCAGGGGACTGTCCCAGTCCAGGGAGGCGCCCCATTGCTGTTCGCCCGTGCTTTTCTGCCCGTCGTTATGCCGTGACAGGCCGGCGCGCCAAGGTTTTTGCGGGGTGTTATTGACCAGCACCTGGCTGCCGCCGATGTTCTGCCCCGGGGTCAGTTCCATTTGCGCGCGGTTGGACGGCAACCGGTTCAGTTGATCGACCATCTGCTCCATCTCACGCAGGTTGAGCAGGTCGCCGGTTTTGCCGGGAAACGTCATCGCCAACTCGCGCTCCGACAGCTGGCTGTTCTCGGCACCTTTGAGGCCTTCCAGGCGGCCCTCGACGACCAGCACTTGCAGATGGCCGCTGGACAGGTCCTGTTGCGGCAAATAGGCGCGACTGGTGACCAGGCCTTTGTCGAGATAATGGTCGGTAATGACTTTGAGCAGCTCGTTCAGCTGTGGCACGCCCAGGCATTGGCCGATGTAGGGCTTGAGCAGGCGTTCGCGCTCCGCATTGGACAAAGCATCGGCGCCCTTGAGCTCGATGGTCTTGATCGGGAAGCAACGGGTATCGACAGGGGCCGTCGGCTGGGCCGGCTTCGCCTCCTTGCCGGGCAGGTCCTTGAGTTCTTCAAGACGTCGGCGCTGCTCTTCGAGCAAGCGATCCTGGCGTTCACGAATCAGGTCCGTGTCACCGGGGGTTGGCGCGGCGACGGCGATGTTCATCGCTAGAAAACACAGCGACGCAACGACTAGCCTCGTCCCTAAGGCAAATACGGACATGTTCGATCCCTCGATACAGAAATGACAGCAGGCATGCACAGCAATGCGCGCACACCAGACCCTGCTTATCGCTTTCGGTTCAAGAGAGCGGGAATTTTCCACTCAAAAAAGAGACGCGTCTCACAGACAGCGTCGACAATCACAACGAAAAAACACGTCTGCAAGACACGAGCAGGTCAGCGCCTTTACCGTTTCCCCCTCGCGAATCAAGGCTTTTAACCCCGTTGCCAAGCAAGGTGGGCGACTCCCCAGTGATCTCGCCCAGCAGCGCCGTCACAACGTTGCCCTCGACCATGCCTCGCGCTTGCAGAAGGCCCGCCAGCGCACACACAGCCGGCCAGTAACGGTGCACCAGGCAACTGCAACGCGCGATGGCCAGGGCTTGGGCGTCGAGCAGTTTGCGCGCAGGCAACAGGCTGATCAATTCGTGCCCTCGGTCCAGGTCACCGCGACCGCTGCCCCTGATCAGCCGGTCCGACCTGCGATGCCGATAGACCGCTTCGGCCACGGGCCCCGCGAAGCAATGGAGCAGGTCACGTTCAATGGCATCGACCATCGAGGGCAGGTATTCAGCGATCCCCGGCGCGTCGAAGGCGGGGCGTGGGACAAGGTAGTCCGCTTCGACCAAGCCTTCTGCGTATTGCGGGTTGCCGCGCAAGTCGAACAGGGGTCCCGTGCAGGCTTGAGCCTTGGTACGCACGATGATGCGTTTTATCGGTTGACCGTTCCACCAAAAGGCCAGGGCATGACCCGCTTCGTGGAAGGCCGTGCTGCGCGGGCATTTGTTCATGATCGGGTCCGTCGGCAGGCGACACTCATATCATCTGCCTCGCCGTTTGGCTTCGGTGAAAGTTTATCCCTATCGACTGTTAATACTGCGCCTATTAGCTATCTGGCAAAGGGGGACTAGCCTGAGTTCAGGCTGGTGTAATCCGGCCCGTGAAACCTGACAAAGAGATACGAAGCGTTCAGAAACGTATTGGGCTTGCCGTGGGCCACCGTACTGGCAACGGGACCGCTTTCTCGCGTTGCCGTGTGGTCATGACGATCAGTTGAGCGAACTGTGAGCCCTGCGCCCTGTGTCATTTATTTCGCCTGTCGCTATTCAGAGCCCGGCCGGGCCGGATAGCTGGATGAATACGACCAAAGGTAGCTTCTCATGGCAAATGAATCGAAATGCCCGTTTAATCACGCCGCTGGCGGCGGTACGACGAACCGCGACTGGTGGCCGAACCAGCTGAATCTGAAAATCCTGCACCAGCACTCCTCGTTGTCCGACCCCATGGGCGAGGATTTCAACTACGCCCAAGCGTTCAAGCGCCTGGACTTCCAGGCCCTGAAACAAGACCTGAATGCACTGATGACCGACTCGCAAGACTGGTGGCCGGCGGACTTCGGTCACTATGGGCCGCTCTTCGTCCGCATGGCCTGGCACAGTGCCGGCACCTATCGCACCGGTGACGGGCGCGGTGGGGCGGGTTCCGGCCAGCAGCGGTTTGCACCGCTCAACAGCTGGCCAGACAACGTCAGCCTCGACAAGGCCCGTCGGCTGCTGTGGCCGATCAAGCAGAAGTATGGCCGCAACATCTCCTGGGCCGACCTGATCGTCCTCACCGGTAACGTCGCGCTGGAGTCCATGGGGTTCAAGACCTTCGGTTTTTCCGGTGGCCGCGCCGATGTCTGGGAGCCGGATGAAGACGTCTACTGGGGTTCCGAAAACAAATGGCTGGGGGGCGATGTTCGCTACGGCAAGCCCGATAAAGCCGCCATGCAAGACCCCGGTGAAGGACAACTGGTGGCAGAACCGGGCAATGAAGAAAGCCGCACTGATGAAGGACGCAACCTGGAGAACCCGCTGGCCGCCGTGCAGATGGGGCTGATCTACGTCAACCCGGAAGGCCCCGAGGGTCAGCCGGACCCGGTCGCCGCCGGGCTGGACATCCGCGAAACCTTCGCCCGCATGGCGATGAACGACGAAGAAACCGTGGCATTGATTGCCGGCGGCCACGCCTTCGGCAAGACCCACGGTGCAGGCCCTGCGGACAACGTCGGTGCCGAGCCCGAAGCCGCTGGCCTGGAGCTGCAAGGCCTGGGCTGGAAGAGCACCTTCGGCACCGGCAAAGGCGCCGACACCATCACCAGTGGCCTGGAAGTGACCTGGACCACCACGCCTACGCGCTGGAGCAATAATTACCTGGAGAACCTGTTCGGCTTCGAGTGGGAACTGACCAAGAGCCCGGCAGGCGCGCATCAGTGGACGCCGAAAAATGGCGCGGGCGCAGGCATCATCCCCGATGCCCATGATCCGTCCAAACGGCGCAACCCAACGATGCTGACCACCGACCTGGCGCTGCGCTTCGACCCGATCTACGAAAAGATCTCCCGGCGCTTCCTGGAAAACCCGGAGCAGTTGTCCGACGCCTTCGCCCGCGCCTGGTTCAAGCTGATCCACCGCGACATGGGCCCGCTCTCGCGCTACCTCGGCCCGGAACTGCCCAATGAAGAGCTGCTGTGGCAAGACCCTATCCCAGCGGTGGACCATGCCCTGGTCAACGACAGCGACATCGCTGCCCTCAAAGGCAAGCTGCTGGCCTCGGGCCTGTCGGTTTCACAGCTGGTATCGACTGCCTGGGCCGCGGCATCCACCTTCCGCGGCTCCGACAAGCGCGGTGGCGCCAACGGTGGCCGCCTGCGCCTGGCCCCGCAGAAAGACTGGCCGGCCAACCAGCCGGAGCAACTGGCGCAAGTGCTGACGACCCTGGACAAGGTCCGGAACGAGTTCAACAGCGCCCAGTCCGGTGGCAAGAAAATCTCCCTGGCGGACTTGATCGTGCTGGCCGGCAGCGCCGGTATTGAACAAGCCGCGAAAAATGCCGGGTTCAGCGTGACGGTGCCTTTCTCGCCGGGACGCATGGACGCAAGCCAGGAGCAGACGGACGTCGAGTCGTTCGGTTTTCTGGAGCCTATCGCCGATGGCTTTCGCAACTACCTCAAGGGCCGGTACCGCGTGTCTGCCGAGGCACTGCTGATCGACAAGGCACAACTGCTGACCCTCAGTGCACCGCAGATGACGGCGCTGATTGGCGGCCTGCGGGTACTGGACACCAACGTCGGCCACACGGCGCACGGTGTCTTTACCCAACGGCCAGGGACGTTGACCAATGACTTCTTCGTCAACCTGCTCGACATGGGCGTGGAATGGAAGGCCCTGTCCGACACCCAGGAAACCTTCGAAGCCCGCGATCGCAAGACCGGCCAGGCCAAATGGACCGGCACCCGTGCCGACCTGGTCTTCGGCTCCAACGCCCAGCTACGGGCCTTGGCCGAAGTCTATGCCAGCCCGGATGCGCAGGAGCAGTTCGTCAAGGACTTCATCGCGGCGTGGGTCAAGGTGATGAACCTGGATCGGTTTGATCTCAGGTGAGCAGCGTCCGAGGGCATGAGGTCTGGCAAGGAGGCCACCTCATGAACTTTTCTTCACCCCAGGCCTGCGTGTGATTGGGTACAGTCGCCTCGCTCATTCAAGAAACTAAGGTTTTAGCCCGCTCTCCCAGCGGGCTTTTTTTTGCCTGGCATTCACGCTGGCGACCGCGCACTGCCCAACTCAGCCATGCCAGGCTCCACCGTCGCGGACCTGGCGTTCAGGACCGGCTGTTGCAAGGCCTCCCGGCCATAAAACACCAGGGCCACCAGCCAACACGTCAACCAGACGAAAATCCCCGCCCAGAATGTATGGGACATGTAATGCCAGCCCTGCAGGACCCGCGTCGTGCCGTAGACAAACCCCAAGACCAGCGCCCCATGCATCAAGGCTTTGGAATGACGCCAACGGTAGCGGCGGGCGACGAAATACAGCGCCAGCATCGTGAAGCCGCCGGAGGCATGACCGCCGGGCCAGCAGCGACCGTCACCGGCAACTTTCAGCAGGTCGAAATTCTGGTACCACTCCTTGTGCTCGATCTTGCCGGCGTACTGGGTGGTTTCCACTGGGCAGTAAACGCTGGTGTGGCCCTTGAGGTAATGGATCACCCCAGTGCAGAGGGAAAAGGCGAAGACCACATAGAGGAAATCGCGGCGGTGCTTGTGGGCAAAACGCAGTGGTTTGGTCAGCCGGGTCTTGTCCAGCAGGCGAAGCACCCCGGCCCGTTTTTCCGGCTTGAGGATCGGCCAGACAAACGACAACAACGCACCAATGATCGCCGCCTCACCTGTCCAGTTCGGAATGACCCGCGCCCATTTGTGGGTGATTTTCTCGAACAGGTGCACGTGCTCCAACGGGAACAGCTGTTGCACCGGATCGTAGAAAAAATCGCTGATGGCGATGTCGATGCGCGTCATGTCGAACAACAAGAACACAACGGCGGCGCAGAGCAGGGGAATTCCAAGGTTGAGCCCGTAGAAACGGGCGCGAGCAGACGTCAGCATGGGCGGTCCTAATCGTAGGAAAAATTACTGAAACGCCACCGAGCGCCAGTCAGATGCTTCGATAAAACCGAGCAACTGCGGCGCTTGTGGCTGGGCGGTGGAGACGAACAGCGAAGCGCCGTAGCCAAACACCGAGGTGGGTCGTTGGAGTTCGGTTTCCAGGGCCTGCATGCATTCGCTGTGGGTGACCAGAATCAGGTTGCGGCCGGGCACCTTGTGGGCCAGGGCGTTACGCAGCAGGTCATGTCGGCAATTGGCCAACCAGTCATCGCCCGTGCTGACCTTATTGAACATGTACCCTGCCGTCTGGGCCGTGCGCAGCAACGGGCTGTTGTAGAGGTCGGCGTTGTCCAGGCCCAGTTGTTCGAACCGCGCACCGAGGCCCACCGCAACGGCACGGGCCCGGTCGGTGATGCCTTCGCGATCGTTCAGGCACGCGGCCTTGGCGTGATCACAGCGCTCGACATGGCGAACCAGCACGATCATCTCGCCCTTGGCCCAGCCATCGGCCAAGGCCCGGGCGCCGGCAACATTGCCATGGGCCAGGTCCGGCACTGCCGCCGGGCTGAGCAGCCAGAGGGTCAACGGGATGACCAGCAGCGCCGACGCCAGCACGACCACGGCGTTTTGGTAACGGGCAAAGCGGCGCGTATCGATCGAGCGCCTCAGGCCGAAAAGGCTCAGTCTCAGTTCCACATCAAGCCGCCCCGACGGCATCCACCCAGTCATTCGATGGCGCGACAGTAGAGAGGCCGACGTGGGCAGGCGGTGAAACCAATGTGAAAAAAGTCTTCAGATCCAGGTCCCCCCGCCGATACAGCCCTGCTACATGCTCTTGCTGGCTCTTAACAACAACAATCTTCCAGCCTACCGACGATCAAGCAGCACAACGTTCCTGGAGGAATTTGATGAATAGCTGGTTTGGCAACATTAGCGTCAACATGAAATTGGGCCTGGGCTTCGGCCTGGTGCTGGTACTGACCTGCCTGCTGGCCCTGACCAGTTGGACCAGCCTCGGCGGGCTGATCGACCGCAGCAACTGGATGAGCGACATCACCCAACTCAACGCCGGCCTGACCAAACTTCGAGTTACGCGCCTGCAATACATGTTGACCAACGGTGACGAGACCGCCGCCCAAAACGTGCAAACCACCCTCGATGGTTTCGTGGCGCAACAGAATGCCCTGCTCAGCAGCTTCAAGAGCCCGGAAAACGTCAAGTTGCTCAAGGAGCAGAGCGCAGTCATCAGCGCCTACCAGGTGTCCCTGAACAAAATGCGCAGTGCCTACCGCACGGGCAATACCGCCCGCGATGCCATGGGCGCTAACGCCGAGATCGCCTACAAGCTGATCGAGACCCTGGATTCGGACGTGCGCAAAATGGCCCCCGGCGATGAGCGTTTCGCCCAGTTCCAGGCCATCACCCAGGCCAAGCAGGACTTCATGCTGGCCCGCTATGAAGTGCGCGGCTACACCGCCAACAGCAACGCCGACACCGAACGCCAGGCCGTCACCCAGCTAGACGCCGCCATCGCGTCGCTCAAGCCGCTGAACGAGCATTTCTCCAGCACCCGCCAGGATGAACTGCGCCAGCTGGAAAACGCCCTCACCCAATACCGCAGCGCCCTGCAGGCCTTCAAGCTGGTAACCGCCGACGCGGTACAGGCACGCAAGGAAATGACTGACCAGGGCGCGACCATCGTGACCTTGAGCGAGCAGCTGTACCAGATCCAACTCGACCGCCGCGACGCCGAAAGTGCCCAGGCGCGCACCCTGCAACTGGTCAGCACCCTGTTGGCATTGCTGGTCGGCGTCATTGCGGCCGTGATCATCACGCGCCAGATCACCGGCCCGCTGCGCGATACCCTGGCCGTGGTCGAGCGCATTGCCAGCGGCGACCTCTCGCACACGGTCATCGTCACCCGCCGCGATGAACTGGGCGTGCTGCAACAAGGCATCGCGCGCATGGGCGTGACCCTGCGCGACTTGATCAGCGGCATCCGCGATGGCGTGACCCAGATCGCCAGCGCCGCCGAAGAGCTGTCCGCCGTCACCGAGCAGACCAGCGCCGGGGTCAACAGCCAGAAAGTCGAGACCGATCAGGTCGCGACCGCCATGCACGAGATGACCGCCACCGTTCAGGAAGTGGCGCGCAATGCCGAAGAAGCCTCTCAGGCAGCCGCCGCCGCTGACGGCGAAGCCCGTGCCGGCGACAAAGTGGTCAACGAAGCCATCGCCCAGATCGAGCGCCTGGCCAGCGAAGTGGCGCGCTCCACCGACGCCATGACCGTGCTGCAACAGGAAAGCGACAAGATCGGCAGCGTCATGGACGTGATCAAGGCCGTGGCCGAGCAAACCAACCTGCTGGCGCTCAACGCGGCTATCGAAGCGGCCCGCGCCGGTGAAGCCGGTCGTGGGTTCGCCGTGGTAGCCGACGAAGTCCGTGGCCTGGCCCAGCGCACGCAGAAATCCACCGAGGAAATCGAAGGCCTGGTGGCCGGCCTGCAGAACGGCACCCAACAAGTGGCCGCCGTGATGAACAACAGCCGCAGCCTCACCGACAGCAGCGTGGCCTTGACCCGCAAGGCCGGCGTCTCCCTGGAAAACATCACCCGGACCGTGTCGAACATCCAGTCGATGAACCAGCAGATCGCCACCGCCGCCGAACAACAAAGCGCTGTAGCCGAGGAAATCAGCCGCAGCATCATCAACGTGCGCGACGTCTCCGAACAGACCGCCGCCGCCAGCGAAGAAACCGCGGCCTCCAGCGTTGAACTGGCACGGTTGGGCAATCAGTTGCAGATGATGGTCAGCCACTTCCGGGTTTGATCATGACAAACGCCCGTTTCCGGTAGGAGGTGGGCGTTTTGTGTGAGGCCTGACTCAAGCGTTCCAGGGGTTGATAACCTCAACACCTGGAAACTCGAAATCCTTTGTATTGCGAGTTGCAATCAGAGCGCCGTGGGTACGGCCAATAGCTGCAATTTGCGCATCGGCCATGCCTGCCGCCCTCCCCTTGGCCTCGCATGATGCAACAAGGGTTGCGTACTCAACCGCTGCGTGAGCATCGAAGGGCAGGATCCTGCCGGCAAAATCCTCTTCGAACATTGCCATGGCATGGGACTGGAGTTTTTGCTTGCGCTTGCCGAACGGCAGGCGGGCAATGCCATGAAGAATCTCAGCAACCGTGACCGCGCAAATGACCAGCTCCATGGCAGGCTGCGAATCGATCCAGGCCAGGACGTTCGCGTCTGGCTCGGCACGCATGAACTCTGAAATAACGTTGGTATCGAGCAGTATCATTCAGAAAGATCCACTGCCTTGGCTTTTTCGTCACGTGAAGGCAGATCCAGCTCAACGCCCCCCAGGTCGCTAAACCTGTTTCTGATGCGACTCCCCAATCCTCCCGCAGGGCTGACCGTCGCCAATGCGCGCGCCAAAATCAGACGAGCCTCCTCCTCCATGGAGTGACCGTTGTGAGCCGCAGTGATACGCAGTTGTTCCTTGATTTGATCATCAAGGTTTCGAATAGTGATGCTGGCCATAATGCCTCCGCAATCAATGCAATCATTGATTTCAGGCTAGGTCAAAACCGGCCACGTTGTCCAGCCACGGTGTATCGCCCCTGACGAGCAGAAACAAGCAACGCATCGCCCTTTCGTACAAATCCTCCGCCCTCGTCCTACCGCCTTTCGTTGCACGCTCCTGTACGGTTTCGCTTGAACAAGCACATTCCGTTCGAATAGGAGATGGACAACTCATGGACGTAAGCGACGACTCACTGCTGCATAGGCTCATCGAAGCGCCCATCGGCAAAGACAACACCCGCGCCGATTTCAGAACCGCCCTGCAGCGCATGGGACTGAACTCGGTATTCGACATCATGCGCATGGGCAAGGCGCAGTTCGCCCTCGAGCTGGGCAAGCACACGGACACCGATGCCGGGCAGGTCTATGACAACGCGGCGTGTTATGCCGGCCAGATCGCTCGCCTGTATCAGGAGCAGCAAATAGCCTCCAGCGACGCCGGCCAGCGCGTGCGACGCAGCCTGGGCTCGAGCACGCTATCGGAATCCACCCGCTATCAGGCGCTGTTCAAAGAGAACTGGGATCAGTTCTGCAAGGAAGGCGATATCGCCGCATTCGACTCACCCGTAGCCTATCTGCGGGCGCTGTATCTGTTTGCCGGGCAGTTGGAAAAAGCCTCCCAGTCCGCCGACAAAATCACCCTGGAACAACGGCGCCAGGATCTCGGGCAGTTGAAAATCAATCGGCAGAGTGCCTTCGTTACACAACCGATGCTCGGTATCGTCAACGAAACCTTGCGCAGCCAGATCCAGGCGCACCTGGCAACCAGCGACAAGACCGTCCACGAGGTACTGGCCAGCGAACACTACCCCTTCTCCCTGCCCTATGACCTGCATCATCACCAATGCCTGCTTGGGCTGGGCGCAGACAAACCGGCCCTCGGCGAATTGAATTATCGGACGAGCCTGAAGTTGCCGTTTGCCCCAGGCGACACCGCTTACGGGGTCGTTTCGCAGTTTCGTACCGAGGCGCAAAAGCTGATGTCCGGGCTCAGTCCAGGACAGCAGAAACTGCTGCTCGCAGCGCCTGGCCTGGATGCCAACCTCAGTACCCTGAAGAAAAGCTACGGCACTGAAGAGATCAATCGGCTGCATGATCCCGAGTTCTTCAAGGCCCGCACCGGGCTTGCGACCGAACAGCTCGAGCAACTGCTGGCGCAAGGCATCTATACCCCTCGCACCTCAGCCAACAGTCCAGCGTCCACGCATTCCAATTATGGTGCCGGGTACATCAACTGGCCGGCCTCGACGCCAGCCCTGGCAATCCTCAAGCCTGGGAATAGCTTTACCAACGCCTCCCGCGAGCGTTTCGCCCGCCTGCAGCGAATGATCCGGCTGCACCGCTGGAGCGGTATTCCCGTTGCCGAACTGGATACGCTGATCGTCAATGCGTTTCGCGCCGAAGACAACACAACAATGACGTTCAACAGCAATACCTTGCGCACGCTGGGTGTCTATCGATACCTGAATCAACGCCATGGCATCGCGCCTGAAGAGTTTGCATCGCTGCTGCATGACATGCCGACCCGTGCTTGCGGTGAACGGGTTGCGTTGTTCGATCAAGTCTTCAATCACACCCAACTGCTTGAACACCCTCAGGTAGAAGACCTTGCCATCACGGACCTCAAGACCTTCAGCTATCTCAGTGCCGGCCTTGGGCTTGCCATCACGCAGGATTCGCTGTTGTTGCTCGCCAAGCAGACCGAGAAACACCTCTCATCGTTGAAACATGATTTATCCACTGTCTCGTCACTCTATCGCCAGGCCCGTATCGCGCGGATGTTCGGGCTCACGCCCTTGGAATGCACAAGACTGGCTCATTTACTGGGCGGGGAACATTTCTGCAAAACCTTGGTGACCGGGTCACTGCACACGTTTAAATCCATGGCGAGCGCCGACATTCTCGATGTGCTGATGGCATTGGATTGGGCCGTCGGCTGGCTCAGGCAAAACAACCGCGATGTGCTGCAATGGTGTCGCCTGTTCGACACCGCGGAAAATGACTTGCCGCTGAATCAGAACCTGGAACAGCGCCTGGCGATACGGCTGGCGGATGCCGACCTTGCCGATGAGCGACGCCTGGTGGAAACCCTGCTGCACGACATGGCGGACGTGTCTGCCGAATACGTTCCCGCCGTGCTGCTGATGGCCGACACCAGCGCCATGGCGATTGTCGAGGCCATCAAGGCCTCGCCGGGAAAAATGCCGTCCCTGTTGGCGACAGTGCTTCGCGCGGCCCAGGCATGCCATGGATTGCACCTGGGTAGCAGCACGCTCCAGCAGTTGCTGAGCAAGCCAAAGTGGCTGACCTCCAAGAGCCCGGGAACGTTGACGCCGCACACGCTGTACCTGCTCGAACGCTTCAGTCACTGCGCTCGCCATCACGCACAGTCAGAAGAAAACCTGCTGCATTACTTGCACCTTGCCAACCAGCGTACGCAGGACCCGGAGGAGGATGCCAACAGCCTGCTGGCCAGGCTGCTGGACTGGAGCACCGACGAAGTGAGCTGCCTGACTGCGCAGTTGCAGCACAAACGCGCCACATCAATGGAAGTCGTGGATTGGGTCATGCGTTGCCAGGCGTGCTGCCAAAAAACCGGGCTATCGGCCAGCATCCTACTCAAGGCAACCGCATTGAACGCCGACAGCGCGACCTCGGACTGGAAGACCGTCGGTGAAGCACTGATCGCGGCCTGCCACTGACCTCCACCCCCTCTTCGACATTCAAGGATTGAATATGACCGTTGCCCTTAAAAAGCAGCTTGATGAACACCTGCGCGATGCACAGTTGGCGTTCTACCTGCACAAGGTCGTGCCCAATAACGCCACGACAATGAACCTGAAGCTCAAGACGGCCCAGGACCTCTACGAATACTGGTTGCTCGACGTGCTGGTCAGCCAGGATGTGCCCACCACGCCTGTGGCGTGCGCCATTGCCAGCCTGCAGCAATACATCCATCGCATCCTGTTGAACCTGGAGCCCGGTTACGACTCGGACGACATAAGCGCCGAACACCTGCGCACGTGGCGCAACGAGATGCATCAGTATCCCACCTGGGCGGCCCATCAAAAGCTGCTCTATTTTCCCGCCACGTATCTGGAGCCATCGCTCAGGGCCAACAAGAGCGACAACTTCCGGCAACTGGAAAACGACCTCAACCAGCATCGGCTCCAACCCGAAGCGGTTCAGTCGGCAGTCTTGGCATACCTGAGCCGACTCGAAGAAGTCGCCAACCTGAATATTCTCAATGGCTACGTCGACGGCGAGGACCTTGCCAACAGCACCTATTACTTCATTGCCAAATCAAGGTCCGAGAACACCTACTTCTGGCGTTCCCTGGACATGGCTCAACGCCCCCTCGACGGTACCCCGCCGCAATCGCCCGCAACCCCACCCAAGCTTGACTCGCCGGCCCCATACGCCTGGTCGGACTGGGAAAAAGCCGACGTGCCCATCCCCGACAGCGCGGCCGAACACTCGATACGGCCGGTCTGGTTCAACAATCGCCTGTTCGTCATATGGGCAGAATGCATCCACCAGGATCCGGCCACCCGCATTGCCCACGTGGACTCCAGCACAACCCAGCCAGGCCCCAGTGCTCCGCTGTTGCGCCTGAGCCTGTGTTACAAAAAACAGGATGGCAGTTGGAGCACCCCGCGTGTTTGCCTGCAAGGTTATTGCCAGGACAAAGCGCTGCGAGACAAGGACGTGCAAGCCATCAAGCCGCTGTTGGGTAGCGTTGCAACACACCAGCGCAAAGGTTCGCACCACTTACTCTTTCTCGCGTTGTGTGTCAGGGGCTACCAGGCCGACTCGGCCAGCCACTTCATTTTCATTGAATCGACTCGCATCGATAAAAACCTCGGCCACGCAGTTGACCGTTCAGACACAGCAAAAGCACCAGGGGCCAAAAAGTACCTTCAGTACCCAAGCGCTGAGCAAGCGCTTCTGGACAGCAGTGCCCATCGCATTCAAGCAAAGGTCCCCCTGCAAGCGAAAGAAGAGACGCCGGCCACTGATGTCTACGCCAGTGCACAAGGCACGCTTGCTGTCACCGATGTCTACTCCAGCACGCAAACCGAGGCCGCAGCCACTGGCGTTCATCGCGACACAAAAGACGCGAGTGCTGTAACGGCAACGCAAACGGGTATCTCCTTGGGACAGGATCCTCCCGCCAAGCGCCTCACACCCGACATCACCTACGTGACGTCAAGCCTGGGCACCAGCCAACTGCTGGACTTTTCCAACTCCGCGATCAGTGACAGCGACGCCAAAGACCAACCACGCCAGCCGATCAGGTTGAACACCGTGTTCGCCGCCGAACTGATCCGGCGAACCGAAAACAGCCTGGATGAACTGTTCGATTGGGAGACGCAACACCTGCCGGAACCCGGCTTGCCAGGTGCTCCCAGCACGCGGATGGACTTCCATGGGGCTTATGGTCGTTACTTCACAGAGCTATTTCTCTACGTACCTTGGTTGGTCGCCGAGCGGTTGAGCAGCGAGCACCGCTACGAGGAGGCCGAACGCTGGCTGCGCCATGTCTTCGATCCGGGGCGTGGGAGTGATGGGTGCTGGAAGAGTGTTCCGTTGGTCGGCACCCACACCTCTGCCTATGCCGATCAGGCCCCCCACGACCCACACCAGATTGCCCTCAGTCATCCGGTGCACTTTCGCAAGGCCCTGTACTTTCTTTACCTGGATATCCTGATCAACCGTGGCGACGTCGCCTACCGCGAGCAGACCGCCGATAGCCTGAGCGAGGCAAAGCTATGGTATGTGCGAGCACTGGACCTGTTGGGGCCACGTCCAGTCGTGCAGCCGGTCGATCAGTGGAGCACCATCAGCCTGCAAACGTTGAGCGAAACAACCAACAAACACCTGCGCGCATTTGAACGATCACTGGCCCGCTCAAGCGCCACCCCCACGTTGCTGATTCGTGAAGACAGTTCACCGCCCAACTTGCCGAGCGTCGACAGTCCGCAGCTGCGTTTGCCGTTCAACCCCGAGTTGCTCAAGCGCTGGGACATGACCGAAAGTCGCTTGTACAACCTGCGGCATAACCTCGATATCGCCGGCAAGCCGCTGCATTTGCCGATATTCGCGACTGCATCGGACCCTCGCGCCTTGTCCGGCGCCAACGCCCTGAACATCCCGGGCCATGCCGCACAAGACCTGCCGGACGCACACCTTGCGCACTATCGTTTCACGGTCATGCAGAGTAAGGCCCTGGGCGCGGTTGAAACCCTCAGCCAGTTCGGCGCCACGCTGCTATCGCTGATCGAACGCAAAGAACAAGTGCAACTGCAGGAGCTTCAACAACAGCAAGCCTGGGACCTGGCTAAAATCACCGTCGACCTGCAACGCCAGGCGTTGAACATCGACCGTCATAACCGCCAGGCGCTGTTGGCCAGTAAAGCGATCATCCGGAACCGGGCCAGCCACTACCATCACTTGCTGGAGCAAGGCATCAGTGAGGCCGAGCGCCAAGCCAGTCACCTGTACCTGCGCAGCGGCGCATTCGAGCTCGATGCATCCCGCGCCCAGGTCGTGGCGGGCGGACTCATGGTGACGCCGAACATTTTCGGCTTCAGCAATGGCGGCTGTCGCTGGGAAGGTGCGCTGCACGCGACCACGGCCCTCGCCCAAGGCGCCGCCGTCGCCCATCGGACCTCGGCGGCCCATCTCGACCGTACGGCGCAGTTCAGTCGTCGCCGGGAAGAGTGGATCCTGGCTCGCCACCAGGCCCTGCTCGAGCTGAACCAGATCGATGCACAACTGGCGCATTTCGCCGAGCAGGAAACGGCCACGCGCCTGCAACTACGCCTGGCCGAATCGAGCCTGAGCCAGGCCAAGGCCCACTACGATTTTTTCAGCAAGCGCTTTACCAAAACGCAGTTGTACCAATGGTTGAACAGCCAATTTGCCACGCTCTACCGCCAAGCCTACGACGCCACACTGGCGCTGTGCCTGGCCGCCGAAGCCTGTTGGCAATATGAATTGGCGGACTTCAACAGGCGCTTCATTCAACCCGGCGGCTGGAATGCAACCTATCGAGGGCTCGGCGCGGGCGAGCAGTTGAAACTGAACCTGTTGAACATGCAGGCCGAGTACTTGCGAGCTAACGTGCGCGAGCTGGAAATTCGCAAGACGGTATCGCTGCGTCAGTTGAAGCGCAAAACCGCCACCAGCACGATCAACAAAGACTGGGCACCGCTTCACGCCGACCTGATGGCAGGACAGTGCGAATTCGAGCTGACCCACGAGCTGTTCGAAGACGACTACAAGGATCAGCAGCATTACCTGCGACGCATCAAAACCATCAGCGTCTCCTTGCCGGCCATCGTCAGCCCTTATGAAAACATCCGGGCCACGCTGACCCAGACGGCCAGCAAAGTGTTGCTGTCCCCAAAGGGCCCGGCCCTGGAAAGCCACCGCGCCAACCAGCAGATCGCGCTTTCCACGGGGGTCGACGACAACGGCCTGTTCACCCTGGGCTTCAACGATGAACGCTACCTGCCCTTCGAGTACACCGGGGCTGTCTCCACCTGGTGCCTGACCTTCCCTAACCCCGAAGCCCAAAAGGAGCTGCTTGAGTCGCTGACCGACATCATCGTGCACGTGAGCTACACGGCCAGGGCCGGCGGAGGTTCGCTATGAGTGAGCCCAATGCATTGCCTGTCACCACCCCGGCGCTGCCCAAGGGCGGCGGTGCGATCCAGAGCATTGGCAAAGGCTGGGGCACTGTCGGCGCCCACGGTACGGCGTCGTATGCGATCGCCCTGCCGATTTCGCCGGGGCGCGGTTTTGCGCCCGCCTTATCGCTGGGGTATGCCAGCTCGGCCGGCAACGGCGTATTCGGCCTCGGCTGGGGGCTATCACTCCCCAGCGTGGCGCGCCGCACCAGCCACGGTGTACCGGCCTATGCCGAAGATGACGAGATCCTCGGCCCAAGCGGCGTGGTGTGGCTGCCCGAACAAGATCCACAAGGCGTCATCCACTCAACCCGTATCGACCGCTACAACACGCTTGACCTGGGCCAGACCTACACGGTGACACGCCACTTCCCAAGCGTTGAAAGCTGCTTCGACCGCATTGAGCGCTGGACATCGGAGCATGACAAAGCGGGGTTCTGGCTGGTGCACGGCGCCGACGGCAGCCTCCACATGTTAGGAAAGAATCCGGCATCGCGCCGAGCCGACCCCGAGGACGCCAATCGGGTAGGCGAATGGTTATTGGAGGAAAGCCTGAACGCCCACGGCGAGCACATCCTCTATCAATACCAGGCAGACGCAACGGCTCAGCGCTACCTGAGCCGGGTGAGCTATGGCAATTTCGAGGCCGATGCGCACCTCTATTCGTGGACAAGCGAACGGTTGAAGCCGGTGCAATGGCACTTCGAATTGCTGTTCGACTATGGCGAGCGCGACACGGAGTACTCACAGGTACCGCGCTATGAAGGCCAACAATGGCACCCCCGCAGCGACGCGTTTTCCAGCTTCGCCTACGGCTTTGAACTACGCACACAACGGTTGTGCCGCCAGGTGTTGATGTTCCACCGCTTCCCCGACGAGTTGGGGACGGCCCCCGTCCTGGTGCGCCGCCTGCTGCTCGAGTACCACCAGACGCCGCTGGGCTATCACCACCTGATCGCGGCCCATGACCAGGCGTTCGACGACTCGCAGGGCATGGCTAATCGTCCCCCTGTCGAGTTCAGCTACAGCGAGTTCAAGCTGCGGTGTGAAACCCCGTCTTGGCACGACATGCCGCGGCTCAACGAAGCGCAAGGCTATCAACTGGTGGATCTGTATGGCGAAGGCCTGCCGGGCGTGCTCTGTCGAGGCGATGCCGGTTGGTATTACCGCGAACCCATGCGGGCCAAGCCCCACAGCGATGAAGTGGCTTACGACCAATGGCGGTCGTTGCCGCGCATTCCTGTGGCCGACTCGGCCAAACCCATGGGCCAGTCACTGAGTGACCTGACCGGCGATGGTCGATTGGATTGGGTCATCGCCGAGCCGGGGTTGAGCGGTTTTTTCTCCCTTGGGCCCCATCGAGACTGGTCAGGCTTCGCCGCGTTCAAGGCATTCCCTGCGGAGTTTTTCCAGCCACAAGGGCAGTTGGCCGATCTGATGGGTGCCGGCCTCAGCGACCTGGCGTTGATCGGCCCGCGCAGCGTGCGTCTGTACGCCAATCAGCGCGAGCATGGGTTTGCGCCAGCGCAAGAGGTGCACCGCGACGCGGATGACGACGCCCTGGCGCTGCTCAGCCCTTCGCCCAGCGAGCTGGTGGCCTTCAGCGACCTGCTGGGCAGTGGACAGCCGCACCTGGTGCGCATTCGTCATGACGAAGTGAAGTGCTGGCCCAACCTGGGCCGTGGACGTTTCGGCAGAGGCATCGTGTTGGGCTCGCCGGGCCTTGCCTACGAAAACTTCGATGCCGCGCGGATCCGCCTGGCGGACCTGGATGGCTCCGGCGCCACCGACCTGATCTACCTGCAAGCCAATCAGGCGCTGATCTTCATGAACCGCGGCGGCAACGGCTTCAGTCCTCCCGTCGCGCTGCCCTGGCCGAAGGGACTGCGCTACGACCGCTTGTGCCAGGTGAGCATCGCCGATCTACAAGGGCTCGGCTGTTCCAGCCTGATCCTGAGCGCGCCGCACATGACACCTCAACAACATTGGCGCTACGACTTCGTCAGGGAAAAACCGTATCTGCTCACCGGCACCCACAACAATATGGGCGCCGCCAACAGCATCCGCTACCGCAGCTCGGCGCAGGAATGGCTGGATGAAAAGGCCGAAAGATCAGCAACCAACATGCCCCCTGTCTGTCATGTCCCACTGGTCCTGCACCTGGTTTCGAGCCAGACCCAGGTGGATGAAATTACCGGCAATCGCCTGTCGCAGACATTCGCTTATCGCCAAGGCTACTACGACGGTGCGCAACGGGAATTTCGCGGCTTTGGCCTCCTGTTGCAAAACGACGCAGAAACCAGCCCTGACGATGCCGGCTCATCAGGCTTCAGCGCGCCTTGCCTGACCAAAACCTGGTTTCACACCGGGCAAGCACTGGACCCGCCTCGAGTCGGTTACAGCCGGGTCGACCCATTGGCCGTGGCATTGGGCAAGACCGTGCCTTGCCAGTACCAGCCTGAAACCGGCAATGACACGTTCATGGCCTCGCCCACCGCGGCGACGACCCGGGAAATGTCCCGCGCCCTGAGCGGTCATTGGCTGCGAAGCGAGGTATTCGGAGTCGATCCTCACCAGAACAGCAGCACGTTGTATTCAGTCCAGGAAAACCGCTACGCGATACGTTTGCTCCAGGCGCCCGGCGACACACAACGCTATGCCCGGATGTTGCCACTGCTGCTGGAGTCCATTCACTACCAGTACGAAGGCCTGAGCGACGATCCGCAATGCCAGCACACCTTCAACCTGCAACACGACCTGTTTGGCTCGCTGACTCACAGCGTCAACGTCCATTACGCCCGACGCAAAACCGCCAGCGACACCCCGCCGTTCAGCGATGTCGACCAACAGCAGTGGTGGCGCGACGCCCATGATCCGGCGCAACAGGTCTACTACCTGGACGAAACCCGCACCGAATTCATCCATCTGCAAGCCCCTCAGGGTTGGCGACTGGGCCTGCCCTATCGCCAGCGGACGAATGCCCTGGAACGCCCCAAGGCCCCCGAGGCCGGCGGGCTGGCCACGCAAGACATGACGTATGAGATGCTCATCGAACTCACCCGGGAAACCACCTGGACCACCCAAAGTGTTCTGACAGGCCTGTCCGTGCAACGCTACAAGGACGCCACAACCGCAGAAACCCTGCCGGACGGCGTCGCTCACTTCGAGGCCCTGGGCGATCATCTGGAAAGCGCCGAGCTGGACGAAACCACCCTCAAAGCCTTTCATCTGTTGCCGCAGGACTCCCGCCCCAAGGGAAAACTGCTGGAAAGACTGGGCTATCACCGCTTGGACAGCTTCCTGCCGGCGACCCCGTCGCTTAAAAAACTCTGGTCGGTCAAAAGCGGTTTCGCGACCTACGCCCCCTTGCAGGGTTTCTACAAAATCCAGACCTTGCAAGCGAGTGAAAGCCATGGCGTGACCGCGTTCAGCTACGACAACTGCCACTGTTTTATCACCGAGTTCAAACAGCCCGATGGCTGTGCCACCCGGGCGCTCCACGACTACCGCTCACTCCAGCCACGACGCATTACCGATCCCAACGGCAACGTACAGGAAGGCCTGGTCGATGCCTTCGGCCAAGTCCTGGCCACGACGTTCTACGGCAACGAGAACAACGCACCGGTCGGTTTCAAACCCATCGCGCAGTTCAAACGGCCGCTATCGGACAGTCCGACAGAGGCGATCAAACACAGCGAGGACGCTCTGCAGTGTGCCGCCAGCGCGTTTTACTACGCGCCCTTCAGCTGGATGGGGCGTGTATCGAATGCCGCGTTGGCCGACACCGACTGGCTGGCGCGGTGCGTGACCAACCGTTACCTGCTGCCCAGCGGGCACATCCGCGCGGCCGCGCGAACCCGGCTGACGGCGCTTGCAACCCACTCTGCCGACGAGGTGAAACTGAAAGCGCAAGTGGAGGCGTCGGTACGCGAACCAGTGCACATCGCCGTACTGGTCGCCGACCGTTACCCCGACGACGAGCATCGGCAAATCCGCATTGCGCTGACCTGCTTCGACGGTTTCGGTCGGACGCTGCAAAGCAAGCAACAGGTCGAGCCGGGTACGGCCTACGTCGTCAACGCCCGGGGAGCACTGGCGCTCAAGGACGGAAAACCACTGGAGCAGACCGCCGCTAAACGCTGGCGTGTCAGCGAACGGGTGGAATACAACAACAAGGGTTTGCCGATCCGCCGCTACCGGCCTTACTTCGCCGACCAGCCTCGCTACATCAATGACGAGTCCTTGCGCCAGTTCGGCCATTGCGACCAGCAGTTCTACGATGCGCTGGGCCGCCCCACCCGCACGCGCCTTGCCGCACAGGATGGTCGCAGCCCTATGCGGCGGTGTACCCGCCATGCCTGGTACATCCTGGACGAGGATGAAAACGACACGCTGGAAGAAGCCATGTCCACCGGAGGTGAAGCATGAACCCACGCCTTCATCGCAAGACGCCCACGATCAGCGTTGTCGACAGCCGAGGCCGGCCTGTGCGGCAGGTCGCTTATTGCCGGCGCAGCGCAGACGAAACCGCCCAAGCGCGCATCACCCGCCAACGCCACGACACGACGGGCCGGCAAGTTGAGCAGTGGGACCCTCGACGGTCTGGCGCCACGTTGGAGGCGAATCTGACGACGGTCTACAGCCTCTGCGGCAAGCCACTGCTGGTCAACAGTGTCGACGCTGGCTGGCGCCTGAACCTGCCTGGCACTGCCGGACAGATCCTGCGCAGTTGGGATCAGCGCGGCACCCAATGGCGAACCACCTACGACAATCAGTTGAGGCCGACCGCTATCCACGAGCAAGTGCCTGGTCAAGATCCGCGTCGAGTCGAATGCCTGCGCTACGGCGACAGTTCGCCAGAATCGGCGGCGCGCAATGTGTGCGGTGCACTGACCCGTCACGATGACAGCGCGGGCAGCCTGCTGACCGAGGAATATGCACTGTGTGGCAAACCGCTTGACCAGACCAGGCACTTCCTCGTCGATGTCACCCAGCCGGACTGGCCCGACGATGAGAAAGATCGCACTGCGTTGCTGGAAAAGGGGCATGGCTACACGACGCGCTGGCGCTACGACGCCCTCGCAGAGCCTCTCGTGCAATTCGACGCCGCCCAGAACCAGCAACGTTATTCGTTTGATGTCGCAGGCCAACTCAAGTCGGTGAGCCTGAAGCTAAAAGACGCGGCGACCGCGAAAATCATCGTCAAAGATCTGGTCTACAACGCCTTTGGCCAAGTCGAATCCCAGGTGGCCGGCAATGGCGTGGTCAGTCGCGCCGTGTTCGATCCAGCCAGCGGTCGACTGACCTCGCTCAGCGCGGCGGTGTCTGGCAGCGCCTTGCAAGACCTGCACTACAGCTACGACGCCGTGGGGAACGTGACGCAAATCGAGGACCGGGCCCAACCGGTGCAGTTCGGCAGTAACCAACGGGTCGACGCCACCTGTACATTCACCTACGACAGCCTCTACCAGTTGATCAGCGCGACAGGCCGTGAAGCGGCGGGGCTGACCAGCAACCCCGATATTCCCACCTTCAGCCGAACACCCTTCGACGCCCGGCAACTGTTCAAGTTTACCGAGCATTACGAGTACGACGCCGGAGGCAACCTGATCGAACTGCGCCATGTTCGCGAGCGTAACAACTACACCCGGACACTGAACATTGCCGCCCAAAGCAATCGCCTCCTGTCCTGGAACAAGGGCCACTCAATGCCCGACGTGCCCACGAACTTCGATGTCCACGGCAATCAGCAAATGCTCTCTCCAGGCCAGGCGTTGCAATGGAACACCCGCAACCAACTCGCCAGCGTGGTCTTGGTCCACCGCGAAGATGGCCGCGATGACATTGAGCGCTATGGCTATGACAACGCGGGTCAACGGGTGCGCAAGGTACAAACGAGCTACGCGTCGGCCGTGACTCACACCCGGGAAGTCCGCTATTTGCCGGGCCTCGAAATCCGCACCCGGCCTAACGAGCGCCTGGAAGTCATTACCCTGCAAGCCGGCCGCTGCAACGTCCGTTATCTGCACTGGACTGAAGGTCGACCGTCCGGCATCGCCGCCAACCCGCTGCGCTACAGCCTCGAAGATCACCTGGGTTCCAGCTCACTGGAACTCGACGACCAGGCGTGGCTGATCAGCCAGGAAAGCTATTTGCCTTATGGTGGAACCGCCTGGGCGGCCTCCCGTTCGGCCGTGGAGGCCGACTACCGGACCCTTCGCTACTGCGGCAAGGAACGCGACGCCAGCGGCCTGTATTACTACGGGCACAGGTACTACGCGCCGTGGTTGCAGCGCTGGATCAGCCCAGATCCGGCGGGGGCGGTTGACGGCTTGAACTTGTATCGCATGGTGGGGAACAACCCGTTGCGCTACACCGATCCAAACGGCCACGACAAAGAAGATTTCAACGACCTCAAGGCCGAAATAGCCGCCTATCCGGGTATTCTGACCGAGGTGAACAACCGGGTCGGCACGCTGAATTATCAGCTCTACAACAGCATGCGCACCAAGGACATCACCAAAAGGGTTTTTCAAACCTACGCCTACAACGCACTCACCAACCTGATCTCGCTGGGCGCCGGCGCGCTGGCAGCACCCGCCGGATTGCCCGCCGCCTGGGCCGCCATGAGCGGCAGCTCCCTGGCGATTAGTACGATCGCCAGCAAAATGGAGGCAACACGGCACCTGCCGGTGTCGATCTATCCACAGACCAGCCGACTGGACCCCGAGGATATAGAGCATGCAGGCAGGACCGCCTTCTATGACCTGAACACGAAGTCGCGCAAGGCCATAAAGGACCTGAACCCACGCACCGCCACAGGACAAAAAAAACTGTCGTTGATGGCAACCAGTTTTATCCTGACCAAAGTCCTTCGGGTCCCAGGCGCGTGGATCGCGAACTTCGAAGCGTCGACCCAGGCAAGCAAAAACTCGAACGGTGTCCCGGGACAAAAAATCGAACGATTGAACGATGCCTTGCTTAAGCTCGATGACTATCTGGAGCATGACGCCAGCGCCATCAATGCGGCGTTCGATAGCCTTGGCGTGGAGCAATTCTATGCCCCCGGTGCAAAAGGATCCCTGGATCGAACCCTGGACCGGATGACCAACAGGGCGGGTGCCCGCACGCTAAGCCGCTCGGAAATACAAAGCGAGATCCACGCCACCCGGGCGACGATACAACATGGACGGGAACTGCTGTGGCGGCTTAACAAATACAACCAATCGTTAGGCCGATACGCCATTCCCTAGCCTTCATGAGCGGTCCAACCAGGAGATGATCAATCCGTCATTCAAGCGTTCCACGGATTGATCATCTGGTCACTAGACACAGATCCCATTGGTAAACACCAACCGATTGCCAAATGGATCGACCACGGTCATGTCCTGGCTGCCCCAGGGCATGGCCTGGATTTGCGGGCGGGCGAAGGCGTATTGCTTGGCCTGCAGTTGCGCCTGGAAGGCTTCCAGTTCATCGGTCTCGATCCGCAGCGCCGAGCCCGGCGTGCAATCGCCATGGTGTTCGGACAGGTGCAGCACGCAGTCACCACGGGAGACTTGAAGGTACAGCGGAAAGTCGTCGCCGAAACGATGTTGCCAGTCGACGGTAAACCCCAGGAAGTCGACATAGAAGGCCAACGCCTTGGCTTCATCGAAGATCCGCAGGATCGGAGTGGTTTTACCGAAGCTCATGGGTTGCTCCCTGGCTGAAAAGACCCAGTGTAGATGGGTTGACCCCAATGCTTCGGCTTTGAACCCGGCTTCTTTAGTGTCGCAGTGCCATTATTGTGACGCCAATTAACAATTTCAGCCGCCAATACGCCATCAAACGCTGTCCGATGGGCTGAATCCCCTGCGCAGATCGCCTTCGCGCGCCAGGAACCGCCCTTCCCGATGCCCGTTGGCCTGCCCTTCGCGATAGCTCAAGACACCATTGACCCACACGCCATCAATCCCTTCGGCAGCTCGTTGAGGTTCGTTGAAATCGGCCACGTCGCGAATGGTGTGCGGATTGAACAACACCAGGTCCGCCCAATGGCCTTCACGAATTTCACCACGCTCCTTCAGGCCAAAACGCGCCGCTGAAAGGCCGGTCATTTTGTGCACGGCGGTGTGCAACGGAAAAAGCCCGATGTCACGACTGAAATGTCCCAGTACCCGTGGGAATGCGCCCCACAAGCGCGGATGGGGAAACGGGTCCTCGGGCAAACCGTCGGAGCCGACCATGGACAGCGGATGAGCGAGGATGCGTCGTACGTCGCCTTCGTCCATGCCGTAGTACACCGCGCCGGCCGGTTGCAGGCGACCCGCGGCGTCCAGCAGCGACACGTCCCATTCGCGGGCAATGTCGGCGAGATCGCGACCGCCCATGTGCGGATGAGGGGTCGACCAGGTGATCGTGATGCGATGGGCATCGGTCACCTGCTTGAGATCCAGCGTCGAGGAGCTGGCCGCGTAGGGATAACAATCACAACCGACAGGATGGTTTTTTGCAGCGTTTTCCAGCGCCGCCAACACCTGTGGACTACGCCCCCAATTACCGGCGCCCGCACATTTGAGGTGGGAAATGATCACTGGGCTTTGGGCGTGACGGCCAATCCGGAACGCCTCGTCCATGGCTTCGAGCACCGGCTCGAATTCGCTGCGCAGGTGGGTGGTGTAGATCGCACCGAAGGCCTTCAACTCTTCGCTCAGTTGCATGACTTCGTCGGTGGAAGCCGAAAACGCGTTGGCATAGGCCAGGCCGGTGGACAGGCCAAGTGCACCAGCCTCCAGGCTTTCGCGCAGTTGCCCGCGCATGGCGGTGATTTCTGCCACGCTGGCGGTGCGCAATAAATCGTCCATGTGGTTGCTGCGCAATGCGGTGTGGCCCACCAATGCGGCTACGTTGACTGCAGGCGTGGCCGCCTCCACCGCCCTGCGATAATCCGCGAAGCGCGGATAGGCGAACGCCTGGGCAGTGCCGAGCAGGTTCATCGGGTCCGGCGGATCGCCGCGCAAGCTGACCGGCGCAGCACTGATGCCGCAGTTGCCGACAATGACCGTGGTCACGCCCTGGCTGAGCTTGGGCAACATTTGCGGCTGGCCAATGACCACCGTGTCGTCATGGGTGTGCACATCGATGAACCCGGGCGCCAGCACACGGCCGGCGGCGTCGACTTCTTCAATCGCCCGGGCATCGCCCAGGTCGCCGATACGCTCGATGCGCCCGCCGCGAATCGCCACGTCGGCGTTGTAGCCGGGACAGTCGCTGCCATCGATGAGCAGCGCGTTGCGGATAAGGGTGTCGTACGGCATGTCAGTCTCCCAGCGGCAAGTGATCGTCGCCGCCACGGTAATCGTCCAGGGCGAGCTTGACCCGCCGCAGGCGTTCTTGATTGTCTTCAGGGTGAGCCAACGCCAGCTCGGTGGCGAGTACGTCAATGGCCAGCAGCATGCCGTAGCGCGCCGCCGTGGGTTTATAGATGAACGAGGTTTCAGCGCCTTGCAGGGGCACCACCACATCCGCCAGCCGGGCCAGCGGCGTGTCGGCACGGGTGATGGCCAGGATCGCTGCACCGTAGCTGCGGGCCAGTTCCACCGCGCCGAGCAATTCCGGAGTGATACCGGTGAGCGAGCAGGCAATGACCAGATGATGTTCACTCAGGGACGTGGCCGTGATGCGCATCATCACCGGGTCGCGGCACGCGGCAATCGGGTAGCCGAAACGCACCAGCCGCACTTGCAACTCCTCGCCGCACAAAGCCGACCAGCCACCGAGGCCGAACGCATGGACCATCCGCGCCTTGCCGATCATCCGTACGGCGTCGCCGAACCGCGACTCTTCGAACCCTGACAGGTGCTGGCGCAAGGTTGACTCGATATCGCCGACGATCTGCCCATAAAACGCCGACTGTTCCGGCGCCCCGGCCGGGTCGAGAAAACGGCTGCCGACGCCGCTGGCCTGGGCCAGTTGCAGGCGCAAGTCGCGAAGGTCGCGGCAACCGACGGTACGGGCGAAACGCGACAACGTGGCGCTGCTGACTTCGGCCCGTTGGGCCAGTTCATCGAGGCTGGCGGAGGCGGCAAAACCTACGTCGTCGAGCATCACGCGAGCGATCCGGCCTTCGCCGGCGCTGAAGGAATCCTGGCGGGAGCGGATCTGGTAAAGGATGTCCATGGCGGCTCCTGTGGCGTTACGGTGCGCTCAGAGCAAGCGCGACAGCCCGAGGGTCAAGGCGAACGCGACCAGGGAGATCAGCGTTTCCAATACCGTCCAGGTCTTGAAGGTTTGGGCAACGGTCATATTGAAGTATTCCTTGATCAGCCAGAAGCCGCCGTCATTGACGTGGGAAAAGATCACCGAGCCGGCCCCAGTGGCCAACACCAGCAATTCGGGATGGGGGTAACCCAGGCCGATTGCCACGGGCGCGACAATCCCCGAGGCCGTGGTCATCGCCACCGTGGCCGAGCCCGTGGCGACGCGCATCAGGGCAGCGAACAACCAGCCCATGACCAATGGCGACAGCTGGAATTCCTGGGCCAGGCCGACGATCTGTTGCGTGACACCGGCATCCACCAGGATCCGGTTCAAGCCGCCGCCGGCACCGACCAGCAAGGTGATGCTGGCGGTCGGTGCCAGGCATTCGTTGGTGAACTTGAGGATCGACTCACGGTTGAAGCCTTGGGCCAGGCCGAGGGTCCAGAAGCTGAGGATGGTCGCCAGCAACAAGGCGATCACCGAGTTGCCGATGAACAGCAAAAACTGGTTGAAACCGCTGCCCGGCGTGGAAATCAGGTTGGCCCAGCCGCCGATCAACATCAGGATCACTGGCAGCAGGATGGTCCCCAGGGTCACGCCGAAGCCCGGTAGGTTGGCCCGAGGCTCGCGGTCGAGGAATTGCCGCTCCAGCGGGTTGTCGGCGGGCAGTTGGATGCGCGGCACGATGAACTTGGCGTACACGGGGCCTGCGATGATCGCAGTAGGGATGCCAATCAGGATCGCGTACAACAACGTCTGCCCCACCGAGGCCTGGAACGCCTGCACCGCCAGCATCGCCGCCGGGTGCGGAGGGACAAGGGCGTGGACCACCGAAAGCCCGGCGACCATCGGCAACCCCACCATCAGGATCGACACGCCCACGCGCCGGGCGATGGTGAACGCGATGGGCACCAGCAACACAAAACCGACCTCGAAGAACAACGGCAGCCCGACCAGGAACGCAATGCACACCATCGCCCAATGGGCATTGCGCTCGCCGAAACGCTCGATCAGCGTCTGCGCCATCCGCTGCGCCCCACCGGACTCGGCCATCATCTTGCCGAGCATCGTGCCCAAGGCCACCACCAGTGCGATATGCCCCAGCGTCTTGCCGACACCGGCCTCATAAGCGCCCACCACACCTGACGGCGGCATCCCCGCCAGCAATGCCAGGCCAATGGAAACCAGGGTAATCACGATGAACGGATTGAGCCTATAACGGGCGATCAGAACGATCAGCGCAATGATCGCGATGGCCGCGTAGACCAATAGCCAATAACCGAAAGCAGGTGCCATGCGTTACTCCTCGAATGGGGTCACGACGATGTGTTGTGAAACTCATAAATCATTTCGAGGGGAAATCTTCAAACCCGCTGAAAGTAATTTTCGCGCACAGACAAAAATTGTCGCTGACAGCTATTACCATGCAGGCCCGATGAAAATTCACCGTCAAACTTTCATCCCCGTGCGAGCTTGCTCGCGATAGCGGCAGGCCAGGGCAATGCAGCTGTCGCCTGACCAACCGCGATCGCGAGCAAGCTCGCTCCCACAGGTTCACTGTTCTTGCGCCCTGCAATTTCGTACTATCGCCCCCTGTTTTCTTGCACCACATCCCCCGGCAGCCGACGCTTCACCGGCGCCCCAATCAGGTAATTCATGAAACCAGTACGTCTTCGCGCCGACGCCCTCGCCGGCCTCACCACTTCTTTCGCCTTGCTCCCCGAATGCATCGCCTTCGCCCTGGTCGCCCACCTCAACCCGTTGATGGGGCTGTACGGCGCGTTCATCCTCTGCACGCTGACCGCGCTGTTTGGCGGTCGGCCCGGGATGGTGTCGGGTGCGGCGGGGTCCATGGCCGTGGTGATCGTCGCGCTGGTGGTGCAGCACGGCGTGCAGTACCTGCTGGCGACCGTGTTGCTGGGTGGGCTGATCATGATGGCGTTCGGGTTGTTGCGGCTGGGCAAGCTGGTGCGCATGGTGCCGCACCCGGTGATGCTCGGCTTCGTCAACGGCCTGGCGATTGTCATTGCGCTGGCGCAACTGGAACACTTCAAGGACGGCGACACTTGGCTGAGCGGCTCGTCTTTGTACCTGATGGCCGGCCTGGTGGCGCTGACCATGGCCATTGTCTATCTGCTGCCGCGCCTGACCCGCAGCGTGCCACCGGCCCTGGTGGCAATCCTGGGTGTTGGCCTGGCAGTCGACCTGCTCGGCCTGCCGACCCGGACGCTGGGCGACATGGCCCACATCGCCGGCGGTTTGCCTGCCTTTGCCCTGCCGGACATTCCCTGGAACCTTGATACTTTGCAGATCGTCGCGCCCTACGCGGTGATCATGGCGATGGTCGGTTTGCTGGAAACCTTGCTGACCCTGAACCTGACCGATGAAATCACCGAGAGCCGCGGCTATCCAGACCGTGAATGCGTGGCACTGGGCGCGGCCAACATGGCCTCCGGGTTGCTGGGCGGCATGGGCGGTTGCGCCATGATCGGCCAGACAATGATCAACCTCAGCTCGGGCGGGCGCGGGCGGCTGTCGGGGGTGGTGGCCGGGGTGATGGTGTTGCTGTTCGTGTTGTTCCTGTCGCCGCTGATCGAGCGCATCCCGCTGGCCGCGCTGGTGGGGGTGATGTTAGTGGTGTCCCAGCAGACGTTTGCCTGGGCCTCGTTGCGGGTGGTCAACAAAGTGCCGGCGAACGATGTGCTGGTCATCATCGCGGTGACCGTCATCACGGTATTCACCGACCTGGCCGTGGCCGTGCTGTGCGGGATCATCATCGCGGCGCTCAACTTCGCCTGGCAACAGGCCCGGGAGCTCTACGCCGACACGCACCTGGAAGCCGATGGCAGCAAACTCTATCGTTTGCACGGCACGCTGTTCTTCGCCTCGACGACGCCGTTCCTCAACCAGTTCGACCCAGCCAACGACCCGGCCCTGGTGACCCTCGATTGCCGTCACTTGCGTTTCGTCGACTACTCGGCCGTCGCCGCACTCAAGACCCTGCGCGAGCGCTACGGCAAAACCGGCAAGCACCTGCGGGTGTTCCACCTGTCCGAGCGTTGCAAACAAATGCTCAAGCGCGCGGGCGTGCAACACGACTGACGACATGCCACCACAAACCCACAGGTTATGTACAAGCTCAGTGGGATCGAGGCTCAGCCCTTGAATTCCCGCGAGGCGTATTCGGCAAGCTTGCCCTGGATGAAGTCCAGGAAGCACTGGATCCGCAAGGCCAGTTGCGAGTTGCGGTAGTACACGGCATTGATCGGCTGGCGATATCCGCTGTTGGCATCGGCCAGCAGCACCTTCAGCCGACCGGCACGGATGTCTTCGCGGGTCATGAAGTCCGACAGGCAGGCAATGCCCTGCCCCAGAAGCGCCAAGTGGCGCACGGTCTCGCCGCTGGACGCGCTGATGGCTGGCTGGATCGGCCAACGATCACCGTGTGCGTGGCGCAGTGGCCACTGGTTGAGGCCCTCGTTCTGGGCAAACCCCAACAACGCATGACCTGCCAGCTCGGCGACGCTTGACGGCGTGCCGTGCTGCTTCAGATAAGCGGGGCTGGCCAGGATGTGCAATGGGCTGCAACCCAGGGCGCGGGCGTGGAGCGTCGAGTCGGTGAGGGTGCCAATGCGAATGGCGATGTCGGTGCTTTGCTCCAGCAGGTCGATGATCAGGTCGTTGCTGTTGAGTTCCAGCTGAATGTCCGGGTAAAGCCTGCGGAACTCTTCGATGTGCGGGACGATGGCATGCAGCATGAACGGCGACGCCGCGTTGATCCGCAACCGGCCTGCCGGGTTCTTCTGGCGGGATGACAGGCGCTCTTCCAGCTCGTCCATCTGGTCGAGGATGCCTTTGGCCTGCTCGAAGAAATACTTGCCCTCCTCGGTCAGGTCCATGCGCCGCGTGGTGCGGTTGATCAGCGTGGTGTCGAGCTTGGTCTCCAGCCGCGACAACGTGCGGCTGACCGCCGACGGCGTCTGCCCGACCTGCTCGGCGGCGGCGGAGATGGATCCGCACTCGATCACGCAGACGAAAATCTGCAATTCGTCGGATCTGGCTTTCACAAACATCCTCTCGTGGCATGCACATCCTGTGTGAAGGATGCTTTCAGGCAAGTCCCGATAGTAGCCGGATTACCGCGAAAGACCGAACACCTCGCGCAAATGCTGTTCATACCGCGCCACATCCCCTTCGATGTTCGGACGCTTCATCACGTCCACGCACAGGAAGGTCGGCAGGCCGGTCATGCCGAGGAACTGATTGGCCTTATGGAAGGGGAAGTACACCGCGTCCACGCCCTTGGCCTCGAAGAAGTCGGTCGGGTCGTCGAAGGCTTGCTGCGGGGCGTTCCAGGTCAGGGACAACATGTACTGCTTGCCCTGGATCAGGCCACCGCTGCCGTATTTCTGCGAGGCATCGGAACGGGTCCGACCGTCGCTGGCGTAGAGGCTGCCATGGCCTTCGGTGAAGACTTCGTCGATGTATTTCTTCACGGTCCACGGCGCGCCCATCCACCAACCTGGCATCTGGTAAATAATCACGTCGGCCCAGAGAAACTTGGCAACTTCCTCCTTGATGTCGTAGCCGCCGTCGATGAACGTGGTTTTTACATCGAAACCGCCACGGTCCAACACGCTGAGCGCCGTGTCGTGGAGGGTGGCGTTGTAGCGACCGTCGGAGTGAGCGAATTGTTTGCCGCCATTGAGCAACAGGACTTTTTTCATGGGGAGCCTCATCGGGTTCCACGGCGTAGGCCGTTCAAGGGCCGCTGCATGGAAAGGTTGAAAATGATGACGGCACAATAGCGATGAGCTTCACAAGGAATAAGCCGCACAGCGGCAAAACTGATTTGACCTATACGCACGAATCGACAACCGATTGTTGCAATAGAATTCGGCCGACTTTTATCAAGGAGCCGCCCGATGAGCGAACAACACGGTTTCATCCTCCACGCCAAGACCCGTCCGGAAAAAGCCGATGCCTTCGAAGCGTTGTTTCGCGCTTATGTCGAGCCAAGCCGCGCCGAGCCTGGTTGCATCGAGTACCACATGCTGCGGGACCAGCAGGATCCGACACTGTTTATCTTCTACGAGATCTGGGCCTCCCAGGCGCACCTGGATGTGCATTCGAACCTGCCGCACATGAAGCAGTTCTTCGAGAAACGCATGGATTATCTGGAGCGCGACTTCGACATCCGCCGCGTCGACATGCTCAGCCCGTCCTCGGCTAGCCGCTGATCAGCAGATGGCCGCCGAGCACGCCGAGGCCGACAAAAAACACCCGTTTGAACACCACGGCGCTGATCCGCTGGCGCAACCATTGCCCCAGCCACATCCCCAGTAACGCGGGTGCCAGCGCCAGCAACGAAGCACTCAACTCCCCGCCCCCCAGGGCGCCGCGCCACAGCAGCCCGGCGGCCAGGGCCAAAGTAGAAACGGTGAACGACAGGCCCAAGGCCTGCACCAGTTCATCCCTGCTCAAACCCAGCGCTTGCAGATACGGCACTGCCGGAATGACAAACACGCCGGTGGCCGAGGTGATGAGACCGGTGAGCAGCCCGCAGAGAGGCGCGAGCCAATGTTCGGCTTGGGGAGCAACCCGCCACGTGGGCAACAACAGCCCGCTCAGCGCATACAGCAATAGCGCCCCGCCCAAGGCTCGCACCACCCACGCCCCGCCCGCCATGCCGAGCCACAGCGTGCCGAGCCCGGTGCCGATGAAGATCGCCAGCAGCAGCGGCCACAGGCGCCGGATCAAGGCTTGCAAATGACCGCCGAAGGCCAGTTGCCAGACATTGGTCAAGGTCGCCGGAATGATGAGCAACGCCGCAGCCTGCGCCGGTGCCATAGCCAGCCCGAGCAAGCCCATGGAGATCGTCGGTAGGCCGAGGCCGATGACGCCCTTGATGGTGCCGGCCAGCAGGAAGGTGCCGATAACCAGTAAAGAAAGGGCCAGGCCGAGGTTTTGATAGAAAGCGATGAGTGTGTTCATGGGGACATCGTGCGCCCCGGGCCTTGGCTTTAAAATCTGCCATATACTGAGGTTGCCTCTCGTCCGACAAGAGGCTGTTAATTCGCTGGTGCGGCCGACGCCATCGCGAGCAAGCTCGCTCCCACAGTTGAAATGCAATCCCCTGTGGGAGCGAGCTTGCTCGCGATGACGATAAACCAGGCGCCACAGTACCTGAGACAGGATCCCCTCATGCACTTCGACCTCACCGACCTGCGTCTCTTCCTGAACATCCTCGACACCGGCAACATCACCGCCGGTGCGGCTCGCAGCCATTTGTCCCTGGCCGCGGCCAGCGCACGAGTGCGAGCCATGGAAGCCTCCCTGGGCATCGACCTGCTTGAACGCGGGCGGCGTGGCGTAACACCCACTCCCGCGGGCAAAGCCCTGGTCGAGCACGCCAGGCTCCTGCTGCAACAGGCCGAACGCCTGCAACAGGACCTGGCCGAATACGCCAAAGGCGTCAAAGGCCGGGTGCGACTGCTGTGCAACACCAGCGCCATGACCGAGCATCTGCCCGAACTGCTGGCCGGCTTCCTCAACACCCATCCCAACCTCGACATCGACCTGCAGGAACTGCCCAGCTCACGGATCACCCATGCGCTGCGCCAAGGCGCGGCAGACCTGGGGATCGTCTCCGACGCAGTGGACACCGATGGTCTTCAGACCTGGCCTTTTCGCGACGATCCGCTGGTATTGATCCTGCCGACCGGACACCCCCTGGCTGACGGTCGCGCCGTACGTTTCAGCGAGACCCTCAGCTACGATCATGTCGGCCTGAACGCATCCAGCGCCCTGGCGATCCACCTGGAAGAGCAGGCCCTGCACATCGGCTCACGCATGCAAGTGCGCATTCGCGCCGACGGTTTCGACGGGATGATTCGCATGGCGGCGCATGGTGCAGGCATTGCCATCGTGCCGAAAGCCGCCATCGACCGGCGCCCACCCGAGCCTTCGTATCAATGTGTCCCGCTGCAAGAAGCCTGGGCGCACCGGGCGTTGCTGCTGTGCGCCCGCAACTTCGACGGTTTGCCTGCCTACGCCACGGCCCTGGCTCGGCATCTGGCCGATTGATGCGCGCTTCTGGATAGCCCGGTGTCGACCACAGACATCTACCCGCTCATGCCGCGCGTTAGGGTGCCTGTTCTCTTCTGCCCCTTTCGGAGCTCACATGACCGCACCCATCACCGTCCTGCGCGACACCCATCCGCTGCCCGTACTCGACGCCTGCAAATGGGAAAAACTCGAAGGGGACCCGCACACCGTCAACCTCAACGCCTACACCAGCGAAGACGGCAGCAAGATCATGGGCACCTGGATCTGTACACCTGGCAAATGGCGTGTGGACTACGTGAAGTGGGAATACTGCCATTTCCAGGAAGGCTACTGCATCATCACACCAGATGGCATGGCGCCGATCCATTTGCGCGCAGGTGACATCTTCGTCGTCGAGCCAGGCATGAAAGGCACTTGGGAAGTGGTCGAGACCGTGCGCAAATATTTCGTGTTTGCCTGAAACAAAAAACCGAGAGGCCCCTGTGGCGAGGGAGCTTGCTCCCGCTCGGCTGCGCAGCAGCCGCGTTTTAAGAGGTGCTTCGCACCTCAGCGGGAGCAAGCTCCCTCGCCACAAAAAGCTTCAGGGCACCGCAGGTTTTACTGCGGCTTGCGATAGCTGTTCACAATCGCCGAAAAGTCCTTGCCGCCCTCGCCCCGCTGGCTCATCGCCTGATACAACTGCTGCGCCACCGCCCCCAGCACCACCGGCTGATGGGCCTGCCGCGCGGCCTCGGTCGCCAGGCCCAGGTCCTTGAGCATCAGGTCGGCACCAAAGCCCCCTGTATAGCCACGGGACGCCGGCGCCGTTTCGATCACGCCCGGCCATGGGTTGTAAGTGTCCGAGCTCCAGCAACGCCCGGTGGAACTGTTGATGATGCCGGCCAGCACCTGGGTGTCGATGCCCAAGGCATCGCCCAAGGCCATGGCTTCGCTGACGCCCACCATGGAAATTCCCAGCAGCAGGTTGTTGCAGATCTTGGCGATCTGCCCGGTGCCGACTTCGCCACAATGCACGATGTTACGGCCCATTTGCGCCAGCACCGGTTGCAAGGTGGCGAACAACTCGGTCGTGGCGCCGACCATGAAGGTCAACGTGCCCGCCGCCGCACCGCCGGTGCCGCCCGAGACCGGTGCATCGGCCATCGCCACCCCTTGTTTCGCGGCAGCAGCCGCCACGTCGCGGGCGGTTTGTGGATCGATGGTGCTACAATCCACGGCCGGCGTGCCGGCGGCGATGCCGGCCAGCACGCCGTCGTCACCCAGCCAGACACTGCGCACATGGGCGGCGGCCGGCAGCATGGTGATCACCAACCCGGCGCCCTGGGTCGCATCGCGCGGCGATGCGCTGATCGTGCCGCCCAATGCCGCCAGCTCGGCCAATACCGTCTGGTTCAGGTCGAACAGATTCAACGAATGGCCGGCCTTGAGCAGGTTGCGCGCCATGGGCGCTCCCATGTTGCCAAGGCCGATAAAGGCGATCTTCATGTCCGGCTCCTTAACGCAGGTTGATGGTGGTGTTCACACCGTCGTTGACGCTGTCATCATCGAACCAGCGTGCGGTCACGGTCTTGGTCTGAGTGTAGAACTGCACCACCTGTTTGCCGTACGGACCCAGGTCGCCGAGTTTCGAACCGCGGGAACCGGTGAAGCTGAAGAACGGCACCGGCACCGGGATCGGGATGTTGATACCCACCTGGCCGACGTCGATTTCGCTCTGGAACTTGCGCGCCGCTGCGCCACTTTGGGTGAACAGGCCGGTGCCGTTGCCGAATGGGTTGGCGTTGACCAGGGCAATCGCCTGATCCAGGGTCTCGACTTCCAGCACCACCAGCACCGGGCCGAAGATTTCTTCGGTGTAGATACGCATGTCGGTGGTCACGCCGGAAAACAAGGTCGGACCAACGAAATTGCCCTGCTCGAAACCCGGCACGCTGATGCCACGACCATCGAGCTCCAGCTTCGCCCCTTGCTGCACGCCACTCTCGATCAATTCGAGGATCCGTGCCTTGGCGCGCTTGGAAATCACCGGGCCGACGTCCGTGCCCGGCTCGCTGCCGGCGTTGACCTTGAGCTTCTGCGCCAGGGCCTTGAGCTCCGGCAACCACTGCTTGGCAGCGCCCACCAGCACCACCACGGAGGTGGCCATGCAACGCTGGCCCGCCGCGCCGAAACCGGCGCCGACCAAGGCGTTGAGCGTCTGCTCACGATTGGCATCGGGCAATACCACCGCGTGGTTCTTGGCGCCCATCATCGATTGCACGCGCTTGCCGTGACGACCCGCCAGGTCATACACGTGGGTGCCAACCGCCGTCGAGCCGACGAACGAAACCGCCTTGATGTCCTTGTGGGTGCAAAGCGCATCCACCACGTCCTTACCGCCGTGCACCACGTTGAGCACCCCCGCCGGCACACCGGCCTCGATGGCCAACTCCACCAGCAGCATGGTCGACAGCGGGTCCTGTTCCGAGGGCTTGAGCACAAAGGTATTGCCGCAAGCGATGGCCATCGGGAACATCCACAGCGGAATCATCGCCGGGAAGTTGAACGGGGTAATGCCCGCGCACACCCCAATCGGCTGGCGCAGCGTGTAGGTATCAACGCCACCGGCGACGTTCTCGGCGAACTCGCCCATCTGCAGGGTGCCGATGGAACAGGCGTGCTCGACCACTTCCAGGCCGCGAAAAATATCGCCCTCGGCATCCGCAATGGTCTTGCCCTGTTCGGCGCTGAGCACCGCGGCGATGCGCTTGGAATGCTCGCGGATCAACGCCTGGAGCTTGAGCATGATGCGCATCCGCGCGCCGATGGGCGTCAGCTTCCAGGTCTGGAAAGCACGCTGGGCAGCGGCGATGGCCGCATCGACTTCCGACGCCGTGGCGAACGGAACCTTCGCCAGCACCTGCTGGGTGGCCGGGTTGACGATGTCGTGCCATTCGTTGGATTGGGATTCAACCCACTCGCCATCGATCAACAGTCTGACGGTTTGCAGGGTGGTATCGCTGGGCGTAAGGGAAACGTTCATGCTGGCCTCCGGGATTGTTCTTATAGAGAGCGCTGGTTCAGCAAAAACCAAGGTGCACAGGACACGCTTGGTGATGAGACTGTTTTTGGAGTATAGATGTGCAAACTTCTAATAAGAACGCACATAAAAACCGGTCCAACATGCAAAAAAACATCACCTCCCTGGGGTCGCTCAATTGGGACGACCTCAAGTTTTTCCTCGAAGTGGCCCGCACCCGCAAGGCCAGCACCGCGGCCAAACGCCTGGCCGTCGACTACACCACGGTGTCGCGACGCATCAGTTCGCTGGAAGCCTCATTGGGCACGTTGCTGTTCGAAAAATCCCGGACCAACGGTTTTGTCCTGACGGCCGAAGGCCAGCGCCTGCTGGGTTACGCCGAATCGATCGAAAGCACCCTGCACATGGCCTGCGAACAGGTCTCAGGCTCCGGCGTCGCGCTGTCCGGCCACGTGCGCATGGGCTGCACCGAAGGCTTCGGCAGCTTCTTCATCACCCCGCAACTGAGCCATTTCGTCGACGCCTACCCGGCCATTTCGGTAGACATTCTTCCGCTGCCGCACTTCATCAGCCTCTCCAAGCGCGAAGCCGACATCGTCATCGCCCTCGAACGCCCCGAACATGGCCCGTATGTGTGCTGCAAATTGTGCGACTACCGGCTGCAGCTCTATGCCACCCAGTCCTACCTGGACAACCACCCACCCATCCAGCGCCCGGCAGACCTGGGCAAGCACTCATTCATCAGCTACGTGGATGACCTGGCGTTCAGTTCCGAATTGCTCTACCTGGCCAACGTCCTGCCCGGCGCCAATGCCCACCTGCGCAGCACCAGCGTGATCGCGCAATTCGTGGCAGCGCAGCAAGGCCGCTCGCTGGCAATCCTGCCCTGCTTCCTCGCCGCCCAGGACCCACGGCTGCTGCCCGTGCTGCCGGAGGACATCACCGTCACCCGGCAGTTCTGGATGTACTGCCGGGAGGACTTGAGGAAGCTCAAGCGGATTACGTTGTTGTGGGATTACATTCGCGAGGTGACTGAACAGAACCAGCCACTGCTGATGGGCGCTAGCCGGGAGATGGTGTTCGCCGACTAGTCGGCGATGACCACGATGGCGACACGGCGGTTTTCGCTGCGGCCGCTGGCGGTGTCGTTGGAGGCGACCGGGTTGCTGCTGCCCAGGCCGCGCAGTTGGACGTTTTCTTCGCGCATGCCAACGCTTGTCAGCACCTTGCTCACGCTGGCGGCCCGGCGCATCGACAGCTGTTCGTTGTAGGCCTGGGAACCCGATGCGTCGGTATGACCATCGATGCGTACCCGCTCGATTCCCGCCCCCAGCAGTGCCTTGCCGATGCGCTCGACGATGTCGGTACTGGCCGGGTTGAGGTTTTCCACGTCACTGCCGAACAGGACCTTGCCCGACAGACCGAACGCCCAGCCATCGTCAGTCAACTCGAACCCTTGTTGCTTGAGTACGGCAATTTGCGCCGGGGTCAGGCCTTTCTGCGGTGCCGTCTGGCAACCGCTCAGGGCCAGGACGGCGAGCAATAGAACCGCCGCGAACCAGCGCAGGGAAAATTGAGGGTATGAACGCACGAATCAGCTCCTGGTTTGAAGATCAGCGACGGAGTGATCCGACCCCGCCGTAGGTTGACCGCCTCGGGCGAGGCGTTTGGCTTGGTACATCGCCGCATCGGCGGCGTGGAGCAAGGTGCCTGGTGTGGCACCATCATCGGGGTAAACGGCAATGCCGATACTCAGAGACGTCAGCACTGAAGCATTGCCGGGCAATTGAATCGGCATTTCCATACTGACGATGATTTTTTCAGCGATCCGCTCGGCGTCCTCGGCCTTGTGCAGGGGGGCCAGCAGCACGGCGAATTCATCGCCTCCCAGGCGAGCAACCAAGTCATCTTCACGCAACTGTGCCCGAACCCGGGTCGCCACGGCCGTCAGCACCGCGTCACCGGCAGCATGGCCGAAATTGTCGTTGATGCCCTTGAACCGGTCGCTGTCCAGGTACAACACGGCCACTTGCTCGTTGAGCTTGCTGGCGTTGCGCAAGGCACGGATCAGCCGTCCCTCGAAAAACGCCCGGTTCGGCAAACCGGTCAAGCTGTCGTGGCTGGCCTGGTGTGCCAGGGTTTCGTTTTCGCTTTGCAGGTGGGTCTGCCAGGACTCCAGTTCGTCGAGCAGTGCATTGAAGTCATTGGCCAGATTATCCAGTTCGGCGATGGCGGCCGGCGGCACTCGCCGGTCCAGGGCCCGCTCGCTGCGTGCCGCGTGGGCCACTTCGGCCAGGCTGCGCAAGGGTCCGGTGATCGCCCGCAGCTGGCGCCGCGCCAGATAAAGCGCCACCCAGGCACTCACTGCCGTGCACAGGATGATTCCCGCCAGACCACTGAGCAAAAAGCGCAACAGGCTGCCGCCATGCCCCGCCAATACGATGCGACCTATGCTCTGCCCTTGGTGGAAGATCGGTAAGCTGATGGGCTTTTCCAAAAACGCCTTGGCAATGTGCATTTCCAATTCCGACAATAAACCGGTGTCCGGACGTTTCCAGCGCGCCAACAGGCGACCGTGCTCATTGAGCACCTGGGCATCGGCGACCTCCTCGGTGGAGGCAATCAAAGCCAGCGCCTCGGTGGCCGCCGCCGCGTCATCGAATACCACGGCCGCTTCCACGGTGTAGTTGATCGAGCGGGCGATCAGGTGCAGGTTGTGATCGGCGTAGACCCGCAACGCAAGCACACCCAGCAACGTCAGGGAAACACTGGCCATAGTGATCGCCACCAAAGCGACAATCAGGTGGCCGCGCCCGATGACCGAGCCCAGGGTGGAACGGATCCGCGACTTGGACAGGCTCATGGTACTGCCGGCCTGCGACGGGAAAGCTGCAGAACGCTCGGATGGATACGCACGCCACTGCGCGCTACCGAGTCGAGGTTGACCTCGAACGATACCTGCTCATCACCGACCCGCAGACAGAACAGGCTACCCACGGTGCACTGGTCACCGCCCTCGCTGATGCTCAACACGGGCTTGCCAATCAGGGAGTCAAACAGACGGGTGCGCTCGTCGCTGGTCAGCCTGCCGATGTAGACGGCGTTGCAATCCGTAGCGATGTTGGGGTGATCGGCCAGCAATCGCTGCACGGTCACTGGTCGACCGGTGGCCTGGGTGGTGCCTTTGACCAAGTCGTCGGTGTATTGAGTCGGGCCCACGATGCACAGTTGCAACTGCGCAGGCTCCACTGGCCAGCGTGCATAGCTGAGAATGCCCAAGACGACTTGAGTGACCGATTCGGCCCGCTGTTCAGCCCGGCTCGTGGATGGCGGGTCTTCGGCAACCACCACAGGCGACAGCAACCACAGAAGACCGGCAAGCAGATAATGCCCCCAGTCCTTGCTGCGCACCGCCTCCCACACCGCCACTTTCATGGAAAATCTCTTGGCCACACGATAAGTGCCGGAACGATAGCACAGTGTCAAAAAGCCAGCGAGCCGGCGTCCTACGGACATATCTGACAGAAAATAGCCAAAATCGTGACTCCGGCATTGAATCACGAAAACCGATCATTCAGTCCTCACCCTCCAACTCCAACATGAGCCCGCTCAAGCGCTTGACCTTGCGCCGCACCGCCTCTTCGAACACCCCCGCTCGCGGCTCTATCAGGCTGAACCATTGCTTGCCCCGGGTAATGG
Organism: Pseudomonas sp. St316; assembly: GCF_018325905.1. Taxonomy (NCBI): domain Bacteria; kingdom Pseudomonadati; phylum Pseudomonadota; class Gammaproteobacteria; order Pseudomonadales; family Pseudomonadaceae; genus Pseudomonas; species Pseudomonas sp. St316. The sequence goes on from NZ_AP021901.1 coordinate 5,844,923, forward strand.
CGGTGTACACCAGTTCCTTGGTCAGTACCGGGTTCAAGGCATCCGGAAGAATCAACGCGGTATGGGTGAATTCCGAGCCCTGGGATTTGTGCACCGTCATGGCATACACGGTTTCCACGTCATTCAGGCGACTGGGCAAGACGAAACGCACACCGCCCTGGCCATCGTTGCGCGGGAACGCGACCCGTAGGACCTGTTTGCCGGCATCGGGCCCATCACGCTCGGGCAGCTTGAGGGCAATACCGATATCGCCGTTCATCAGCCCCAGCCCATAGTCGTTACGGGTCATCAGCACCGGACGCCCTTCGTACCATTGGTGATCGCTGTCGATAAGGCGAGCCTTGAGCAATGCCGCGGTGATTCGCTGGTTCAGCCCTTCGACGCCCCACGGACCTTTGCGCACTGCACAGAGCAATTGGAACTCGTCGAAAGCCACCAGGACTTCCCGGGCCCAATCGGCCCAGCAGCGGTCTTCCAGCGGGCGGGAAATGGCTGGGCGTTGCTGCCGTAGCAGGCCCAGGTAATGCCGATACCCCTGGGGCCCTTCCGGCTTGCCGTCGAGCAACAGTTTTTCCAGTTTTGTATCGTGTTCACTCGTCAATTTCAGGGAAGACAGATCGGCGTACTGCCCTTGTTCCAGTAGCTGACGGGCTTTTTCAGGCTGCTGCTGGTTGACCCAGCGAGCCAGTTGACCGATCCCGCTGCCTTCGCCGAAGCGCCGGGAATGCCTGAGCATGACCACTTGCTGTGCCAGGGGATGAGTGCCGTCGAGATCCTGTTGCAGGTCACTGGCCGCCAGGTTTTCACCACTGACGGACTCAAGCCAGGCTCGGGTTCGGGGGCTGTACCAGCCGTCCTCGGCGTCTCGACACAGATCCCCCAGCACCGCACCGGCCTCCACAGAGGCCAACTGGTCCTTGTCCCCCAGCAACACCAACCGTGCATGGGCCGGCAGGGCATCCAGCAGATTGGCCATCATCTCAAGGTCAATCATCGACGCTTCATCGACCACCAGCACATCCAGAGGCAAGCGATTGCCTGCATGGTGGCGAAAATGCCGGGTACCGGGGCGGCTGCCCAGCAAACGATGGACTGTCGTGACGTCGCAGGGAATGCGTTCGCGCACGGCGTCGTCCACATCCAGGGTCTGGACCTGCTGGCTGATGGATTCGGTCAGGCGCGCCGCCGCCTTGCCAGTGGGCGCGGCCAGGCGAATGCGCAGCGGCTTCCCGGCCTCGACGGCCGGAGCCTGGAGCAGGGCCAGCAGGCGCACAACGGTGGTGGTCTTGCCCGTGCCCGGGCCGCCGGTCACGATGCTGAAGGCCCCGCGGGTCGCCAGCGCGCAGGCCAGTTTCTGCCAATCGATCGGGCCGCTGGCATTGGCCGGCCCGAACAACCCATCCAAACGCTCGCGCAGGTCACCGGGCGCCGCTTCATGCTCGATAAGCCGTTGGCGCAGCGCTTCATCGATCCGTCGTTCATACCCCCAGTAACGGCGCAGATAAAGACGTTTGCCAGACAACACCAACGGACGTTGCTGCGCCTCTTCGCTCCCATCCACGGCCAGCGCCACCAGACGACTGGACGCCAGGACCTTGCACCAATGGACGCCGTCCAGTGTCGCCAATAGTTTCGATGGCAACAGCATCACGCCAGTCTGCAGGTCACCCTCGGGAGGCAGCGACAGCGCAAAATCCGGTTCCTTGAGGGTCTCGAACACATCCAGGCAAACATGGCCGTGCCCCAGTTGATGGCTGGTCAACGCAGCGGCGAGCAGGACCAAAGGATCATCGTCGGGCGCCAACTCATGGAGGAACGCCACGAATGCCTTGTCCAGGGCGCGCAACCAGCCGCGCTCGACCCAGCGCGTCAGTAACAACAGCAGGTCTTGCGCACGGCTCAAGGGCGCCAACTCCACCAGGCTTTCGTCGTCGGACGATTTGGGCAGCAGGTCGGCAAAAGAACGACTCATAGCAACTCCCCCTGTACCCACGCCGGCTCGGCCTTGGGTTCGGGCGCCCCCTGGAACAGGCGATCCAGTTGTTCGATCAATGCCCGTGGCGGCCTGGTGAAATACACACCCTGACTGGCCGAGCGGGTTCCGCGAAGGAACAGGTACAGCGCGCCGCCGACATGCCGGTCGTAGTCGTAATCGGGGAGCCGTGCCTTAAGCTGGCGATGCAGGGCCAACAGGTACAACACGTATTGCAGGTCGTAGCGATGGTCCAGGATCGACTGTTCCATGGCCTGTACGGTGTAGGCCATGTCATCGACACCCAGCCAGTTGGATTTGTAATCGGCCACGTAGTACCGACCGTCGTGCTCGAACGTCAAATCGATGAAGCCCTTGAACATGCCGTTGAGCAGCACCGGTTCCGCCGCGACGCGGGCCACACCGCCATGGGTGAACCGGCAAACCAGTTGGTCAAGCTTTTGCACATCGACCTTGTGGCTGGCAAACCAGAACTCCATCTCCACCTGGAATCGGCTCAGTTGTTCGAGCACCACCGGCGCCTGGTCATTGCCCACGTGCATGGGCATCTTGATCAAGTGCTGCAGCCAATCGCTCAGCGTGGTGATCCAGCCTTTCCAGCCTCGGCGATTGCAGCGTCGGGCGATGGCATCCTCGATATCCGCTGGCGCCGATGAAAAGCCCTCCCCGGCGGCCCACTCCAGCAGGCCATGGAGGAAAGTACCGGGGTTGGGGCCACGGGGAAAGCGGTGGATGTCGCCACCGACAGCGATAGTCTCCCTGGGAGCGTCCGGGTCCAGTCGTTCATCGTCGAACAGTTTCTGGGCCTGGGGATTCTCTGGCGCGGTATCGCTGCCTTCGCTCAGGCTTTCGCTGATGCGCAAGGCACTGTAGGACGCGATCCACCAGTGCTCGCTGGCCTTTCGCAAGGGCACCAAGGGTTCAAGCAACACGGCTTCGTTGCGCGGGGGTCGGTAGTGCTCATCGGTGGCTTCGGGCATTGGCTGGCAGCTCACCGCGTCACTGCCTTGCTGCAGGTCGTCCAACCAGCGCCCCAGCGCCGCCGATTCGGCCAGCGGCGCACCACCACCCAACAAGTACCCCAGCGCGGACACATGGAGGATCGAGCGATTGTTGCTGCCCCGCTTGAGATCCGCGACACCTAGCCAGCAGGCATGTTGTGCACGGGTCAGTGCCACGTAGAGAAGCCGCAGATCCTCGGCCAGACGCTCGTCATCGGCCTTGGCGATCAATTCGGCAGTGGGCTTGAGGCTGATCTGCGCCTTGTTGGCCTCATCGTGGTAGTGCAACGGCAATCGACTTCCGTCCACCGGTTTCGTCGAGCAGATGAAGGGCAAGAAGACCAATGGATATTCGAGGCCCTTGGATTTGTGGATCGTGACCACCTTGACCAGTTGCTCATCGCTTTCCAGGCGCAGGATCTGCTCTTCTCCCGCTTGCCCGGACAAGGCCAGGTGCTCGGACAAATGCCGGATCAAGGCTTGTTCGCCATCCAACTCACCGGCCGCCTGCTGCAACAGTTCGCAAAGGTGCAGCAAGTTGGTCAGCACCCGCTCGCCGTCGCTGCGCGCCATCAAGGCCTGGGGCAGTTCGAAATCATGCAGCAGGCGCCGCAACATCGGCAGCACGCCCTGGCTGCGCCAGACCGTACGATAACCGCGAAATTGCATGACCCTGGCTTCCCAGGCCAGCTCATCCTGATTGAGACGCTCCAGTTCCATCAGCGACAGGTTCAACGTGATGCTGGCCAGGGCCGCCCGTAGCGGTCGTTCCGCATCCGGTTCGGCACAGGCCCTGAGCCAGATCAGCAAATCCCGCGCTTGCTGCGAGGCAAAGACCGAATCCTTGTCGGACAGATAGACACTGCGCACGCCCCGCGCGGACAACGCGTCTCGCACCGCCTGCGCTTCTTTACCATCGCGTACCAGGATGGCGATATCTGCCGGGCGCACGCCTCGCAGCACCTGTCCATCGACCGTGAAGCCGTCGCGTCCCGACTGACCGCCGTTGAGCAACGCCGTGATCTCACTGGCGCAGGCGGCCGCCATGGATTGCCGATACACCGCACCGGAAAGTGGCTGGTCCGACGACAGGTGCCAGATGTTCAGTGCCGCGACCGCCTGCCCAGCGACCTGCAGGGACTCCTTTCGCCCCTGGGATTCAACGGACAGGAACGGCACCGGGTTCTCGCCCGAAGGCTCACGGAACAGAAAGGCCCCACGCCCCTTCGGGCGGGACTCGGCATTCTGGAAAACATGGTTTACCGCGCCTACCATGGCATGGCTGGAACGGAAATTCGTGCCCAGTGTGTGCAGCCTGCCAGCAGTGGCTTCGCGAGCGCGCAGATAGGTATAGATATCGGCGCCGCGAAAAGCGTAGATCGCCTGCTTCGGATCGCCGATCAGGAACAGTCCGGTCCCGGGGTCGTTGTCGTCGATACGGTAGATGCTTTCGAAGATCCGGTATTGGACCGGGTCGGTGTCCTGGAACTCATCGATCAGCGCCACCGGAAACTGTTCACGGATCAGGCTCGCCAAACGCTCGCCTGCGTCGGCCTGCAGGGCCGCATCGAGACGCAGCAGCATGTCATCGAAGCCCATCTCGGCGCGGCGACGTTTCTCTGCCTCGAAGCGCGCCCCGACCCATTGCGCGGCATGCTGCAACACGGCGGCATCTGGCGTGGGCAACGCATCCAGGCTGGCCTTCAGACCGGCCATGGCGTCCAGCCCGGGATGGTTGGGCACTTCACCTTTCCAGGCTTCGGCCATGCCCTCGGGCGTCAGCCGCGTGAATCCGGTGCCGATGTCCAACAGCTCAAGGCTTTCGTCATCGACCCAGGCAGTAATTTTCTGAAACCACGGTTCGAAGTAACGCGCCTGCATCTTGCGCCCGTCGACAGACTTGCTGGCAACGCCTTGCTGGCAGATTTCCAACAGTTCCACCGCCCATTGCCGCCACGGCGCCTTGAGATCGAGCAAGGCGGCACTGCGCTCCTGCAAGGCCGCGGCGATGAGTTCGGCAGGCTCAGGCCCATAACCGTCACCACGCTCGCTGGAAAACAAACCTCGTACCCGCGGCAATAGCGCAGCAGGCCCACCCCAATGGGTACGCACCCAGTTCAGTGCCTCGCCTTGCATCGAATAGCAGAACAGCCGCCAATAATCGCGCAAGACCTCGCCCAGCAATTCGCTGTGGTCGGTTTCCAGGGTCTGGGTGAACAGGCTACCGCTGTCGAAGGCATGCTCACGCAACATGCGCTGGCACCAACTGTGGATGGTCGAAACGGCCGCTTCGTCCATCCACTGCGCAGCGATGTCCAGCCGGTTCGCGCAGCCAGGCCATTGGTCAGCGTTGAACTCATCGCGCAACGCGGCGATCAGCGTATCCGGAGCGGGAATTTCGTCACGGAAGAAACGCGCCGCTTCGGCCAGACGAGTGCGAATTCGTTCACGCAACTCTTTGGTGGCAGCGTCCGTGAAGGTCACTACCAGGATTTGCGGTGGCAGCAACTCGCGGCCAAAACCGGACGCCGAACCGCCATGCCCCAGCACCAGACGCAGGTACAACGCCGAGATGGTGAAGGTCTTGCCGGTACCGGCGCTGGCCTCGATCAGTTGGCTGCCACGTAGCGGGAAAGCCAGGGCCAATGGTGTCTGGCGACTCATGAGCGGGCCTCCTCGCCGACCAATGAACGCCATGGGGCTTCGAGCAATGGTCGGTAGAGTGCATCGCACCAATCGGGGAATGTTTCATCAGCCATCAAGGCATCGAAATCAGCAAACTGTCGAGCCAAGGCCGGACTTTCCCGCCGTTCGCCTTCAAACGTCTGTCCATCACCCTCATAGGCTTTGCGAGCCGCCGCTTCGGCCTTGACCGGATCAGTCTGGCCGAGCCAGGCAAAAGCCGTCTTCACCGCGATCGGTAGCGGCTGGCGCATACCGGTCTGCCAGGCCAGCAGCATGTCGCCCAGCAGCCTTTGTGCGACGGGCTCCTCAAAAGGTGCCAACAGCAAGCTGTCATCACTGGCCACCAGTGCCGTCGTCAATGACACGCCATTAGCGCAAGCCACGAGATGATTGACCCACGGCCGTATCAGGCGATGCCACTTACGGGTCTTGGTGGAGCCGATGCTGTTGGGTATGGCCGTGATGGCGAGGACCGCACCGTCGGAACGCTGGTGCAAACCACTGAGCCACCCGTCGACATTCACCCCCTGCAATTGCAGGCTGACTGGCACAGCGCTGACCGACGGTGTTGGCCATAACGCCAGAAGCTGTTGGTAACGCTGGAGCAGATCCGGCAGAGGTTCGATCAATTCACGCTGCATGCATTCACCGAAACCGGCCATGGGTAACAGGCCGCTGTTCTGCAGTCTTTTGGCGTGAGCGGTGAGGGCAAGATCCGGCTGGTCCAGGCGTACCAGGGCGGCCTCGAGCAAGCTGTCACTCAGGCTGTAGCGTTGCAGCGCATCAAGCACAAAAGGTTCGTCATCGGCCAACGGCGCTTCGATGGCCTCGAAGAACACTTTCAACCGCTGACTGAAGAAATGGCGGACAGGATTGCGCAGGAAGTCCTGCAACTGCCCAAGGCCCAAGGGCTCCTCCTGGACATAGGGTTCCAACACCTGGTGTTTGTCGGTCTGATCACAAGCGTCATGAAGCACTCGCCATTCGCTGGCGTAACTGAACAGCTCGTCACCTTGATGGAAATAACGAGCACTGAACGGTTGCAACGGATGCTCCTGGGTCAACGCATCGAGGAGAGGCTTGCTGTCATCTGCCAACCGCCAGCCACTGGCGAGATGGTCGCGCAGTTGGCCGATCAACACCGATGCCGGACGCTCGCTGTTGTCGCGAATACTGCGACCCACCCAACTGATGTACAGCTTTTCCCGAGCAGAAAGCAGCGCCTCCAACAGCAGGTAACGGTCGTCCTCACGGCGGGAACGATCGCCCGGACGATAATCACCGCCCATCAGGTCGAAATCCAAAGGCGGCTGGGCTCTCGGGTAATCACCATCATTCATCCCCAGCAGGCACACCAGCTTGAAGGGGATCGCGCGCATCGGCATCAAGGTACAGAAGTTGACTGCGCCGGCCAGGAAACGCTGGGACAGTCGCCCCTGGTCCAGTCCGGCCAACCACGCCTCTCGCACCACCGTCAGCGGCAACTCATCGTGCAGCCCCACCGACTCGCAGGTTTCCAGCCAGGTTTCACGCAAGTCTTCGAGTTGGGCCAGCAAATAGTCGTCATGCTCGTTGCTTGCCTGGAAAAACAGCCGCATCAGATCTTGCAGGCGTGAACCCCATTGCTGCGGCGATGCCGGCCGGGTGAGTTCCTGATGGGCGACCTCCAGGGCATCCAGCAATGCAACCAAGGGACCGATCAACGCCGCGTCCAGGCCACCGATCTCGTCATAGGGCTCAATGCCCTCATAAGCGTTCGAACTGCCGACGGCATACCCCAGCAACATGCGACGCAAGCCGAAATGCCAGCTGTTCTGCTCAAGCTCCGCGGGCAGGCCCAAGCCGGCACGGTGTTCGGCGCTCATCCCCCAACGAATGCCGGCGCCTTCGATCCAGCGGTGCAGTGTCGGCAGATCGACCTCATCGATGCCAAACCGCTCACGCAACGCCGGGACATCCAGCAGATCGAGGATTTCGCTGACCGGGAAACGACTGTCCGGCAGCTTGAGCAAATGCTCGACGGCGATCAGCAGTGGATCACGTCCACGCTGGCCCTGATCGGTCAGTGTGAAGGGAATGAACCGAGGGTCGCTCCTGTCGAGCTGGCCGAACACCGCGCGAATGTGCGGTGCATAACTGTCGATGTCCGGGACCATGACGATGATATCCCGTGGGCGCAGCGTCGGATCCGCACTGAAGTGGGCCAGCAATTGGTCGTGAAGAATTTCGACTTCACGCTGGGCGCCGTGAGCCACATGAAAACGGATCGAGCCGTCTCGCTCCGTATCGATGACAGGCCAGTGTTCCCGGGTTTCATTCAGGGGGCGCAGCTCCAGGATGTCATCCTGCAACTGGCTGAGAAGGGTCGTAGGGGTTCCATCGGTGAACAGGTCAATTCGCCCATCGCGAAATACCGAGCGATAGCTGTTGGGGTCATCGTAGCTGTCGAGCAGGTTGATATAGTCGCGCCCTTGCTTGCCCCAGGCGGCCAATAATGGATGGGCATGTTGATGCAGGGTTTGCGGATCGAGGACGACGGGCATGCCGGCCTTGCGCGCCTGGCGCTTGTATTGGTGCCGCAACAAGTCTTTGTCGGCGACGATGTCCGCCCAATGATGGCGACACGGGTTATGCACGCAAAGCAGAACCTGACTGAACCGGGAAAGGCCGGCGAGCGCCTCCAGGACCTGGGCAGGCAACGAAGAAATACCAAACACGATGACCCGTGCGGGCAGGCCTTTCGGGGCGACTTCCAGGCTGTTGATACGTTCGATGTAGCGCTGATGAACGCCAGCACGGCTTTGCGCCATGCCTTGCTCCCCCACATCCAGCAACAAGGCTCGCCACAGTTCCGCTTGCCAGCAATTTGCTGGCGCGAGCGGCTTGATTTCGCCTCGGACATTTCTTGTCTGGTGTCGACCTTCCGCCCAGTCCTCAAGCCAGTCGGCCCGGTAAACCTGGTACTGGTCGAACAGATCGGCAAGACGCTCGGATAATTGATAGCGCTTGCGCAAGTCGGTGTCGTGGGTAAGGAATCGTCGCAGAGGTTCGAAATGAGGCTGCTCGATCAACTGCGGCAGCAGACGCATCAGGCGCCAGGTTAACGGAGCCTTATCCAGCAGGGACTTGGCCGGAATTTCGTCGCGGCCCAGGACTGTTCGATAAAGTTGCCACATGAAACTGCCCGGCAGTTGCACATCAATGGCAGCCGCAATACCGCAGCCGCCGGAGTCATCGTCTTCCGGGTCTTCAGCCAGTGCGAGCTTGAGCCATTGGGCAATGCCGTTGCTCTGTACCAACGCGATTTCATTTTCAAGGGGGCCAGCGGATAGCGCCGCATCAAGCTGATTACCAGGCTGCGCAATTCATCAAGGCGATTCCCGTGAACCACCATGAAAGCTGGGCTAAGGGACGTTGCGTCCGGCATGAAAGGCATCCTTGAAAATGCAAAAGCTAGGGGCAGAACCTTAGCACTGTCGGGGGGTTGTGACAGCCGGGAACTGTCCGCGCTGCTCGTACGAACTTTCCTGCGGGCAAAACAAAACCCCAACTGCTTTCGCAATTGGGGTTTCGGAATTTAATCTTGACGATGACCTACTCTCACATGGGGAAACCCCACACTACCATCGGCGATGCATCGTTTCACTGCTGAGTTCGGGATGGGATCAGGTGGTTCCAATGCTCTATGGTCGTCAAGAAATTCGGTAGCCGGTGCGTGCCTTGCGGTCACGTGCCAGCGAATGGGTATGCGATAGATTTGTGTGTTGCTGTCGAGTCTCTCGAACTTTCGGTTCGTTTCGTCTTCACACACCGCAATCTGGCCTCTTTCGAGTTCACAAATTGCTTGGGTGTTATATGGTCAAGCCTCACGGGCAATTAGTACAGGTTAGCTCAACGCCTCACAGCGCTTACACACCCTGCCTATCAACGTCGTAGTCTTCGACGGCCCTTCAGGGGACTCAAGGTCCCAGTGAGATCTCATCTTGAGGCAAGTTTCCCGCTTAGATGCTTTCAGCGGTTATCTTTCCCGAACATAGCTACCCGGCAATGCCACTGGCGTGACAACCGGAACACCAGAGGTTCGTCCACTCCGGTCCTCTCGTACTAGGAGCAGCCCCTCTCAAATCTCAAACGTCCACGGCAGATAGGGACCGAACTGTCTCACGACGTTCTAAACCCAGCTCGCGTACCACTTTAAATGGCGAACAGCCATACCCTTGGGACCGGCTTCAGCCCCAGGATGTGATGAGCCGACATCGAGGTGCCAAACACCGCCGTCGATATGAACTCTTGGGCGGTATCAGCCTGTTATCCCCGGAGTACCTTTTATCCGTTGAGCGATGGCCCTTCCATACAGAACCACCGGATCACTAAGACCTACTTTCGTACCTGCTCGACG